>JAOSJK010000012.1:5000-1191426 GCA_027494135.1 Acidimicrobiia bacterium
GCGTCGCCGCGCTGGTTCCGGGTGGACACTCACCTCGTGCTCCGAGTGATGTGGCCCAAGGGCCACCGAACCTCGAGGCGTCCGTGTCAAGCGCTTCACACCTTGTCTCGACCGTGGTCGCGACCGTCTGTGAGGCGGCAGGTAAATCTACGACAGGAGGCGACCCGTGTCAAATGGGGGGCGGATCTCCGCCGGACGCCACCGGCGCCTCACGCAGTGACTTTCGCCCACGCTCGCCGGCCCACCTGCAGGAGGCGACCCGAGAGCTCGGTGATCGCGAACTCGGCCTCCGGATCGGTGACGATCTCGCCGTCGACGCGCACGCCCCCTCCGCGATCTTGCGTCTCCCTTCGCGGTTGGACGCCACGAGGCCGGCGAGCGCCAATGCCCTCGAGAGCCTGATGCGCCCGTCCGGGGCCTCCCCCGCCTCAATCCTGATCTCGGGCACCTCGTCGGGGGGCCGGTGCTCCCTGAACACGCGGTCGAACTCGGCCTCGGCCGCCTCCCCTGCGCCCGGTCCGTGGTAGAGATCGGCGACCGTCCTACCCAGCAGACGCTTCGCCGCGGCGGGGTGCAGGCCGCCCGAGTCGAGGTCGGCGATCGTTGCATCGACCCTCTCGGGGCCCCAGCCGGTCGTGTGGCGCAGATACGCGGGCAGGAGATCGTCGGGGATGCTCATCAGCTTGCCGAACTGGTCGGCGGCCGGCTCCGAGATCCCGACGTAGTTGTCGAGCGACTTCGACATCTTCTCGCCGCCCGACAGCCCTTCGAGGAGCGGCGTGGTCAGGACCACCTGCGCCGCCTGCCCCTCCTGCCCCTGGAGCTGGCGGCCGACGAGGAGGTTGAAGAGCTGATCGGTCCCCCCAGCTCGACATCGGCCCGCACCACCACTGAGTCCCAGCCCTGCAGGAGCGGGTACAGCAGCTCCATGACCGAGATCGGAGCGCCGGCCGCGTAGCGCTTGGCGAAGTCGTCGCGCTCCAGCATCCTGGCGACCGTGGTGCGCGCAGCGAGGCGCAGGACCTCCTCGATCCCCATCGCTCCGAGCCACTCCGAGTTGCGACGGATCTCGAGTCGTGCCGGGTCGGGGTCGAGGATCTCCTTCACCTGCTCGACGTAGGTCTCCGAGTGGGCGTCGACCTGCTCCTTCGAGAGCCGTGGCCTGGTAGCCGAGCGCCCCGACGGGTCGCCGACCCGGGCGGTGAAGTCGCCCACGATGAGGACGGCGACGTGGCCGGAGTCCTGGAAGAGCCTCAGACGGCGGAGCACCACGGCGAATCCGAGGTGGATATCGGACGCAGTGGGGTCGATCCCCAGCTTCACCCGGAGCGGGGCTCCGCGCGAGAGCCTCCGCCGGAGGTCGTCCTCGGAGATGACGTGGACGGCCCCGGCGGTGAGGTTGCGCATCTGCTCGTCGATGTCCATGTCGATCCGTGCCGTCCGTGTCGTCTGAGTCGGGTCCGTGCCCGGGTGCCCGTGGCCGCCCTCGGAGCCCCGTGACGCCCCGCCCCTGGCCGGATCCGCTCCGGCAAGCCGGATCCGGACGGGCCCGCTGCCCGTGGGGTGCGTGGCGCCGACGGTAACACCCGCAGAGGTACGGACCGGTGTTGCCAATGAGCAACAATGTTGTCGATGAGGAGAGTGTGACGGTGCCGAGGCGGTCCAGCGCGCCCCGATCGCTTGTCGTCGCGATCGCCTCACTCACCGCGGTTGCGGCGACGCTCACAGGGTGCCGGTACTCGGTCGACCTGGAGCCGCTGGAGGACGCCGCCGAGTCGTCGCAGATCCTCGCCGCCGGGGGCGAGATCCTCGCCCGACTCGACGCCGGTGAGGACCGTACCCCCGTCCCGCTGGAGAGGATCGCTCCGGTGCTGCGCGATGCGGTCGTCGCCATCGAGGACAACCGCTTCTACGAGCACACCGGGGTAGATGCCCGCGCGATCGCGCGGGCGCTCAAGGAGGACCTCGAGCGCGGCGAGATCGCTCAGGGGGTTCCACGATCACCCAGCAGTACGTGCGCATGATCCTCCTCGGCCGGGAGCAGACGATCAGCCGCAAGCTGCGCGAGGCGGTCCTCGCTCTCCAGGTCGAGCGTCGCCTCGACAAGGACGAGATCCTCGAGCGGTACCTCAACACCATCTACTTCGGCAACGGGGCCTACGGCGTCGAAGCCGCAGCCGACCGCTACTTCGCCAAGCACGCCGCCGACGTGTCGCTGGCGGAGGCGGCGCTCCTCGCCGCGCTGATCCGCGCGCCGGAGCGATACAACCCCTTCGTGGCCCCCGACATCGCCCTCGAGCGGCGGAATCTCGTCCTGTCGAAGATGACCGAGCACGGCTTCGCACCCGGCAGCGAGACCGGTGCGGCCAGGGCGGAACCGGTCGTCCTCTCCGACGAGCACTGGCAGCGCGACTACCCGGCCGGGCACTTCATCGAGCAGGTCAAGCAGTTCATCCTCGACAACGACGACTTCGGCGAGACGCGCGACGAGCGCCGGCGCCTCCTCTTCCAGGGCGGCCTCCGGATCGAGACGACGATCGACATGCGGATGCAGATGCTCGCCGAGGACGCAGTGGCGAGGGTCCTGGTCGATCCGGCGAACGACCCGGCGGCATCGCTCGTCGCGCTCGACCCCGCCACGGGCCGGGTCGTCGCGTACGTGGGCGGGCGCGACTTCTTCGGCGACACGGGCTACGCCAAGTTCGACCTCGCCTCCCAGGCGCGGCGTCAGGCGGGGTCGGCATTCAAGCCCTTCGTGCTCGCGGCCGCGATCGAGTCGGGGATCCCGATCGACCGCACCTACGAGGCCCCGGCCGAGATCGAGATCCCGATTCCGGGGCAGGAGCCCTGGAAGGTCGCGAACTACGACGGCGAGGGGGGCGGCACGATGAGCCTCGTCGACGCCACGGTCGCCTCGGTCAACACCGTGTACGCGCAGCTGGTCATGGACGTGGGCGCACAGGCAGTCGTCGATCTGGCGACCCGCCTCGGCGTGGCGTCGGAGCTCGACGCGTACCCGTCGGCGGCGCTCGGCACGAACGGTGTCAGCGCCCTCGACCTGGCCTCGGCCTACGCGTCGCTCGCAGCCGACGGCCTGCACTCGCAGCCGGCTTTCGTCTCGCGCGTCGTCGCCCCGGACGGCACGATCCTCTACGAGCACGCGCCTACCCGGGAGCGCGTCCTGCCCGCCGAGACCGCACGCCAGGTGAACGCCATCCTGGAGCAGGTGGTCACCCGCGGGACCGGGGTGAACGCCCGGATAGGCCGGCCGGTCGCCGGCAAGACCGGTACGGGACAGGAGTGGCGGGATGCGTGGTTCGTGGGGTCGACGCCCGAGCTGACAGCCGCTGTCTGGGTCGGCTTCCCCGACGCCGAGCGCCCGATGGTCCCACCTGCGGCGCGCGCTGGTGACCGGTGGACTCTGGCCGGCACAGATCTGGGCGCTATTCGCCTCCGGAGCCCTCGCCGAGACGCCGGCGGGCGAGTTCCCGTCGCCATCGGAGTCGGAGGGGTCGCGGCCAAGCCGGTGCCGCTGATCGACACGGTCGGCATGCCGGGTGAGCGGGCCGCCGACCTCCTCGGCGATGCCGGGTACGTGGTCGCTCTCGAGGAGCGCGGCGACGTGGAGTTCCCGCCGGGGACGGTCCTCGCGCAGCGCCCCGAGGCTCACGCCCCCGTAACGCCCGGCGCGGAGGTGACGCTGGTCGTGGCCCGCGAGCCGCGCTCGCTCACGGTGCCGCTCCTACTCGGCATGACCGCGGAGGATGCCGAGACGACGGCGCACTTCGTGGGTCTCGACATCCGGATCGTCGTGGAGGCCGAGCCTCCCCCCGGCGCCGCCGAACGCGACGGGCGGGTGTGGCGGCAGTCGATCGTCTCGGGCACTCGGGTCGACGAGAGCTCGGAGATAACCGTCTGGACGAACCCGTAGCGGTCGGATCGTCAGCGTGGGCTCCGGCTCACGTGCGGATCGCCCGTCACGTAGTAGCGCCACGGGTGCTCATCCCCGCGGCCGGAGGAGATCCCGATCCGCACCGAGACACCCGGTCGCTCCGGCGGGTCGACGCCGTCGTCGACGATGCGCACCGGACCGCGCACCGGACCGCGCACCAAGTCGGTGCCGTCGGCTCGCCCGTCGAGCCCGAAAGCGGCGGTGAGGCGGGCCGGGCCGGCGCAGAGCTCGGTGTCGCGGCGGGCCTTCGGGCGCCGGGCCCGCATCGCGTCGAGACCTTCGACGGGTGCCGCGGCGCGCAGCAGCACCGCGTGGGGCACCGCGCCCGGCCCGCAGACGGCGTTGGCGCACCAGTGCATGCCGTAGGTGAAGTAGACGTAGAGAGAGCCCGGGCGGCCGAACATCGTCGCATTGCGCTGCGTTCGGCCGCGGTACGCATGACTCCCGGCGTCGTCGGCGCCGGCGTAGGCCTCGACCTCGACGAGGCGGGCGACGAGGCGGGCCCCCGTCTCACCGTCGACGCTCACCAGCAGCTTGTTCAACAGCTCCGGCGCGACCTCACGGGCGTCCCGGTCGTAGAAGCTGCGCGGCAGCGTGGTCCCGCGAGCGCGGCCGGTCAATCCAGCCGCGCGCGCTCGTCGGCGAGCCGGGCGCGTGCGCGCTCGAGCTGCCGAGCCACCGGCGCCGGCCCGCCGCCGCCGGGTGACGTACGACGCCGTACCGCCGCGCCCGGAGCCAGTACCGGGACGACGGAGGGACCGAGGCGCGGATCGTTGCTGACCAGCTCCTCGAGCGGGACTCCACGCTCTACCGCCTGGCGGACCAGCGCTCCGACGATCGCGTGCGCATCGCGAAACGGCGTGCCCTGCAGGACGAGATGCTCTGCCAGGTCGGTCGCCGCCGTCGTCGCCGAGTCGGCGGCCTCCGCCATCCGCTCGTAGACGAAGCCGACCGTGTCGAGCATCCCGGCCATCGCGGAGAGGGTCAGCCTGCAGGTGTCGAGCGCGTCGAAGAGAGGCTCCTTGTCCTCCTGCAGATCGCGGTTGTAGGCGAGCGGGAGCCCCTTCAGGGTCGCGAGGAAGCCTGCGAGGCTGCCGATGAGGCGACCTGCCTTGCCGCGTGCAAGCTCCGCGATGTCGGGGTTCTTCTTCTGAGGCATCATCGACGAGCCGGTCGCGTACGCGTCGGCCAGCCGCACGAATCCGAACTCGTCGGACGCCCACAGCGCGATCTCCTCGCCGATCCTCGATATGTGCACCTGGACCAGCGACGTGACGAAGAGGACCTCGGCTACGAAGTCACGATCGGAGACGGCGTCGAGGGAGTTCTCGAAGAGGTGCGCGAAGCCGAGATCTGCTCTGACCGACTCGGGGTCCAGGGGCAGGCTCGACCCCGCGAGCGCCCCTGCGCCGAGCGGTGAGACGTCGGCGCGCGCGAGCGCGTCGTGCCAGCGATCGATGTGCGCGCGAGCGCCCAGAAGTGTGCGAGCAGGTGGTGTGCCAGCAACACCGGCTGTGCCCGCTGGAGGTGCGTGTATCCGGGCAGATAGGCGTCGCCGGCCTCCTCGGCCCTGCGCACGAGGACCTCCTGAAGGGCGACGAGTCGCTCGATCTGATCCCGTCCCTCACGTCGCAGATAGAGCCTCAGGTCGAGCGCGACCTGGTCGTTGCGACTCCGACCCGTGTGGAGCTTCGCCCCGGGAGGGCCCGCCAGCTCGGTGACGCGCCGCTCGATCGCGGTGTGGATGTCCTCGTCGGTGGGAGCGAACGCGAACGCACCCGAGCCGAGCTCATCTCCGACCTGGGTGAGCGCCGCCGCGACCAGGGCGTGCTCCTCCTCGGTGAGCAGCCCGACGCGGGCCAGCATCGCGACGTGCGCCCGCGAGCCCGCGAGGTCGTCGACCGCGAGGCGCCGGTCGTACGGGAGGCTCACGGTGAACGCGAGCAGGTCCTCCGACGGGCCCTCGCGGAAGCGGCCGTGCCACAGAGGCCGGCCCTCGGCGGGCTTCTTCGCCGCGCGGTCGCCGCTCTCCTCCGATGAGGCGCTTCGCTGCCCACCCTGCTCGTCCTGTCCGCCGTGTCCGCCCTGCTCGTCCCCCTCGTCCTGCCCGCCCTGCTCTCCGGGTCCGGCGATCACGATGTCGCCCCCGGCCCCTGCCGGCGCGACCAGGTCTCGACCGAGAGCCCCCAGAGACGGACGAACCCGTCGGAGTCCTCGTGGCGGAAGGCATCGGACGCGTCGTACGTCGCGAGGTCGTGGTCGTAGAGCCCTCGCGGGGCCCGACGTCCCGCCGCGTAGCAGCGTCCCGGCTCGAGGCGCAGGCGCACCTCCCCCGTCACGTGCTCCTGGGTCGAGACCATGAACGCGTCGAGGGCACGCATCAGAGGCGAGTGCCAGAGGCCGTCGTAGATCAGCTCGGCGACCCTGATCTCGAGGCGCTGCTTCTCTCGCGCGACGTCGCGCTCGAGCGTCACGCCCTCGAGGTCTTGATGGGCGAGGATGAGCGCGAGAGATGCCGGGCACTCGTACACCTCGCGGCTCTTGATGCCGACGCGGCGGTTCTCGACCATGTCGATCCGTCCGAAGCCGTAGGCGCCTACGGTCGTACCGAGGGCGTCGATCATCTCGACGAGGCTCACGGCCTCGCCGTCGAGACTCACCGGCGCGCCGGCCTCGAAGCCGACGATGATCTCGCGCGGCTCCGACGGAGCATCACCCGGATCTCGGGTGAGCGTGAACGGATCCGACGGCGGGGCGCTCCACGGGTTCTCGAGGACGCCGCACTCGATGGCGCGCCCCCACATGTTCTCGTCGATCGAGTACAGCTTCTCCTTCGTCGCCTCGATGGGTATGCCCCACTGATGGGCGAGGTCGATGCAGTCGGCGCGTGTCAGGCCCCATGTGCGCACGGGTGCGAGCACCTCGAGGTCGGGTGCCAGTGCGCGTGTCGAGACCTCGAATCGCACCTGGTCGTTCCCCTTGCCGGTGCATCCGTGACCTACGGCGTCGGCGCCGTGCCGGCGGGCCGAGGCGACCAGGTGCTCGACGATCACAGGTCGCGAGAGCGCCGAGACGAGCGGGTACTTCCCCTCGTACATGGCATTGGCCCTGAGGGCGGGCACCAGGAACCCGGCGGCGAACTCGTCGCGCGCGTCGATCACCTCGACCTCCACCGCCCCCGCGGCCTCCGCGCGGCGGTGGATCACATCCGACTCGCCTTCGCGCATCTGCCCGACATCGACGGCGCAGCAGACGACTTCGACTCCCCAGTGCTCCCTCATCCATCGCACGGCGATGGAGGTGTCGAGACCTCCCGAGTAGGCCAGCACAACCCGCTTCGCCACTACTTCCCTCCTTCGTCATCGGCGCTCGACACTAGGGCGCCGGCCGCCGGCCCACGGTCGCCCGAGGGGTGCAGAGCGAACCTCACAGTCCGGCGAGGTCGGCAAGGCCGGCCGCGACTTCGGACGAGGCGTGCGTCTCCGCGCAGATGAGGACGAGCGTGTCGTCGCCCGCAACGTTTCCGAGGACCCCCGGGATCCCTGCTCGATCGACGGCGGAACCGACCACGTGAGCGCTCCCAGGCAAGGTTCGCAGCAGCACGAGGTTGCCGGAGTGCGCGACCTCCACGACGAACTCGCCCATGAGGCGCCGCAGGTGATCGTCACCGGCGTCGGAGCGCTCCCGCGAGTGCTCGGGTATCGCGTACGCCATGGTGCCGCCCGGTATGCGGACCTTGACCGCGCCGAGCTCCTCGAGATCGCGGCTCACCGTCGCCTGGGTGGCCACGACGCCATCCGCCTCCAGTAGCTGCACGATCTGCGCCTGGCTCGACAGCGGCTGCTCCTCGATGATGCGGAGTATCCGGTGCTGGCGCTGGGGCTTGCCGAGAGTCGCCATGGATCAGGTCTCCTCCAGAAGGTCGACCAGCAGGGAGCGCGTGGCGTGCATGCGGTTCTCCGCCTGCGGCCACACGCGCGATGCAGGACCGTCGATCACCGACGCGGCGACCTCCTCGCCCCGGTGGGCCGGAAGGCAGTGGAGGAAGATCGCACCGTCACTCGCCTCGGCCATGAGTGCGTCGTCGACGCAGTAGCCGTCGAACGCGGCCCTCCTCGCCTCGGCCTCGCCCTCCTGCCCCATCGATGTCCACACGTCGGTGTAGACGGCGTCGGCGCCGTGAACCGCCTCGTAGGGGTCACCGGTCAGCTCGATTGTGCCGCCGAGGTTGCGCGCCCGCTCGACCACGTCGGGGTCCACCTCGAAGCCGGGCGGCGACGCGACGACCAGCTCGACGCCCGACATCGCCGCAGCGAAGGCCAGCGACGACACGACGTTGTTGCCGTCGCCCACGAACGCGACGCGCCGCCCTTCGAGGTCGCCGAGCTGCTCTTCTACGGTGAGGAGGTCGGCTAACGCCTGGCAAGGGTGTGCCGCGTCCGAGAGCAGGTTCACCACGGGTACCGAGACGGCGTCTCTCATGCGGTCGAGCGTGCTGTGCGAGAAGACGCGTGCTGCGATGACCGCGCAGTACGACGCCAACGTCCGGGCGACGTCCTCGACTGTCTCACGACGATCGAGGTCGACCTCCTCGGGGCGGATGTAGATCGGATGGCCGCCGAGGGTCACGACGGCCATCTCCGTCGACGATCGGGTCCGGGCCGACGGCTTCTCGAAGAGGGCGGCGACGCCGCGCCCCGAGAGCACCTGCGGGATCGCCGACGGGTCGGCCTTCCACGCGCGCGCGTTCTCGAGCATGCGGCGCAGGCGCGGCGCGTCGAGGTCGTCGATCTCCAGGCAGTGTCGGGTCACGGGGTCACCTCGCCCGGGTCCGTTAGCGGCGTTGCTTCGAGGACGCCGGCGAGGATCGCGACGGCCTCGTCGATCTCGTCGTCGGAGACGAGCAGCGACGGAGCGAATCTGAGGGCGCGGGGCGTGACGGCATTGACGATGAGCCCCTCCGCGAGGCAGTGGCCCGCGACCGCGGCAGCTTCGATGCCCGGTGCAAGCTCGGCGGCCAGCAGGAGGCCGAGCCCACGCACGCTCGCGACACGAGGTAACGCGACGAGCGCGGTCGCAAGACGTGCGCCCGCCCTCTCGGCGCGCAGCGGGACGTTCTCGGCCTCCATCACGTCGAGCACCGCGAGCGCCGCCCGGGCGGCCAGCGGCTGACCGCCGAAGGTGGTGGCGTGATCGCCCGGGCGCAGAGCGCCGGCGACCTCGTGGCGCGCCCACATCGCGCCGATCGGGACCCCGTTGCCCAGCGCCTTCGCCATCGTCACCACGTCGGGCCGGATGCCGGAGTGCTCGAACCCGAACCAGCGCCCGGTACGGCCGAGGCCGGTCTGCACCTCGTCGAGGATCAGCAGAGCCTCTCGCTCGTCGCAGATCCGGCGCACCTCGCGCAGGTACTCGGGTGGCGCCGGCACCACTCCGCCCTCCCCCTGGACGGCCTCCATCAGAACGGCGGCCACGCGCTCGTCGACGGCGGCCTCGAGGGCATCGACGTCGGCATAGGCGACCTGGCGGAACCCCTCGGGGAGCGGCTGGAACGTCTCCTGCTTCTGCGGCTGCCCCGTCGCGGCGAGTGTCGCGAGGGTGCGTCCGTGAAAGGAGCCGTAGGCCGAGACGACGTGGTAGCGCTCCGCGCCGGAGCGAGACTGCCCGTACCGCCTCGCCAGCTTGATCGCCCCTTCGTTCGCCTCGGCACCCGAGTTCGCGAAGAAGCAGCGCCCTCCCCCACCGAGGAGAGAGTCGAGGCGGGCGGCGAGCCTCGGCTGATGCTCGTTGTAGTAGAGGTTGGAGACGTGCAAGAGGGTGCGCGCCTGGTCGGCGAGCGCCTCGGCGACGGCCGGGTGCGCGTGTCCGAGCGACGTGACGGCCAGGCCCGAGAGGAAGTCGAGGTATCGCCCGCCATCGGAGTCCCACAGCAGGGTCCCCTGGCCCCGCGTGAACGCCACGGGCAGGCGGCCGTAGGTCTGCATGACGTGCTCGGAGTCGACCTCGACGAGGTCGTCGAGCGCGCTCACAGCTCCCCGCTCACGGCTGCACCATCGTTCCGACGCCTTCGCGGGTGAAGAACTCCAGGAGCAGCGCGTGCGGGATGCGACCGTCGAGCACGTGGGCCCGCGCGACACCGTTGAGCAGTGCGGATATGCACGACTCGACCTTGGGGATCATCCCCTCCGAGACGGCACCGGTGACCAGCAGCTCCTCGAGACCGGCGATGTCGATGCGCGCCACGAGGCTCGACTCGTCGGGCCAGCTCCGGTAGATGCCGGCGACGTCGGTCAGGTATACGAGCTTCTCCGCGCGTAGCGACTCGGCTATGGCGCCGGCCACGGTGTCTGCGTTCACGTTGTAGGCCTGGCCGGTCTCGTCGACGCCGACGGTCGCTATGACAGGGATCAGCTCTTCGCGCAGCATGCGCTGCACGATCGTCGGATCGATCGACTTGACGTCGCCGACGTAGCCGAGCGCCGGATCACGTTGCGACACCTGGATGAGCCCGGCGTCCTCTCCCGAGAGGCCGACTGCGTAGGAGCCGTGGCGGTTGATCGACGCCGTCACCTCGCGGTTCACCTTGCCCGAGAGCGCCATCCGGACGATGTCGACAGTCTCGGCGTCGGTGACGCGGCGGCCGTCGACGAACGCCGGTTCCTTGCCGAGGCGGCGCATCAGGTCCGTGATGTGAGGACCGCCGCCGTGAACGACCACCGGGTTCATGCCGACGAGTCGCATCAGGACGACGTCGGTAGCGAAGAGGTCCGCCAAGGACGCCTCGTCCATTGCGTGGCCCCCGTACTTCACGACCACCGTCTTGCCGCTGAACTTCGCGTATGTACGGAAGCGCCTCCGCCAGGATCGCCGCCTTGGCTCCCGCGTCGACGATCCTCGGGTCGCGCGACTGGCCCGTCACGACGTCCCCATGTTCTCGTCGATGTAGGCATGCGTGAGATCGGTGAAGAGCACGGTCGCCTCGCCGTGCCCCATGCGCAGGTCGCAGTGGATCTCGATCTCCCGCCCCGCCATCGCGGCGGCCACCGCATCGACATCGTGATCGCAGGCCACGCCGTCGCGGCAGACCGTCACGCCGTTGTAGGAGATGTCGACGCGCTCCGCGTCGAGGAAGGCGCCGCTCGCCCCCAGCTCGGAGATGACCCTGCCCCAGTAGGGATCCTGCCCGTAGAGCGAGCACTGCACGAGCCGGCTGCCGGCCACACCCCTGGCCGCAGCCCGTGCGTCGGCTGTCGAGCGGGCGCCGACCACCCGGACCCGGGCGAGCTTCGTCGCGCCCTCAGCGTCGCGCGCCATCTGCTCGGTGAGGCTCCCGCAGACAGCCGTCAGGGACGCGGCGAGAGCGGCGTACGCCGAGCCCGACCCCAGCGCGATCGGGTCCCCCCGGCCCTCCCACTCGCCAGAACGAGCACCGTGTCGTTCGTGCTCCTGCACCCGTCGACTATGAGAGTGTCGAACGTCGCGGCGACTGCCGACGTGAGCGCGGCCTGAAGCGCCGGCCGTTCGACGTTCGCGTCGGTGGTGATGACGGCCAGCATCGTGGCCATCGCCGGGGCGAGCATCGCGGCGCCCTTGGCCATGCCCCCTACCGTGTGCGTGGCGCCGAAGGCTTCGAACGTCGCGACCGACTCCTTGCGAACCGTGTCGGTGGTCAGGATCGCGTCGGCGGCCGCGGCACCGGCAGGCCCCCCCGCCGCCAGCCGCGAAGCCAGCAACGGCAGGCCCGACTCGATCGGCTGCATCTCCAGTGGGATGCCGATAAGGCCGGTGGAGCAGACGAGGACGTCGGTGGGGTCGACCCCGAGGCCGGCCCCGGCGAGGGCACACATGCGGTGCGCGTCGCGGCGCCCCGCCTCGCCCGTCGCCGCGTTCGCATTGCCGCTGTTGAGCACGACTGCGGCGGCTCGCCCGCCGGCCAGGTGGGCCTTGCTCACCTGGACCGGGGCCGCCGTCGCGAGGTTGGTCGTGAAGACCCCCGCCGCCGGTACAGCGCGCCCGTCGTCGGTGGCGACGAGCGCCAGGTCGGGATCGCCCGAGTCCTTGATCCCGCACGCGAGACCTCCTGCCACGAACCCGGTCGCCGCTGTGACGCTCATGCCTCCCGCTCCTGCACACCGACCTCGCTCAATGCCGTCCCTCCCCTGTCGCCGGTCACGGGGCCAGCCCGACCGCGGTGAGACCGTGGGCCTCGGGCAGGCCCAGCAGCAGGTTCGCATTCTGGATCGCCTGTCCGGCGGCACCCTTCACGAGGTTGTCCTCCGCGGCGATGGCGAGGACGGTCCCGGTACGCCCGTCGTAGCGGACGGTGACGTGCACGGCGTTGGAGCCGGTGGTCGCCTTCGTGCCCGATGGCTCGTCGACCACGACGACGAACGCCTCGCCGTCGTACTGATCGCGGTACAGGTCGAGGAGGGAGGCGGTCGTCAAGCCGTCGACCGACGGCTTCGCGTAGCAGGTGGCGAGGATGCCGCGCGTCATGGGCACCAGGTGCGGCGTGAAGAGCACCTGCACCGGCGCTCCGGCGACGCGCCCCAGCGCCTGCTCCATCTCCGCGGTGTGCCGGTGGCTCAGCAGTCCGTAGGCGCTCACCTGCTCGTTCGCCTCGGAGAAGAGGCTCATGGGCTTCGGCGACCGCCCCGCCCCCGACACGCCCGAGCACGCGTCGACCACGATGCCGGTGCGCTCGACGACCCCGGCTGCGAGGAGGGGCGCGAGCGCGAGGCTCGCGGCGGTCGGGTAGCAGCCGGGGTTGGCCACGTGCGGCCGGCTGTGGATCTCGTCGCGGTAGATCTCGACGAGGCCGAATGCGAAGTGCTCCAGCAGATCCGGCGCGCCGTGAGGCTCGCCGTACCACTTCTCGTACTCGGCGGCGGGGAGCCTGAAGTCGGCGCCGAGGTCGACCACGTGCTCGACGGTGCCGATCAGCGCCGGCACGAGGCGCTGCGACTCCCCGTGCGGGAGCGCCAGGAACACGGCGTCGGCCCCGGCGAACGCGCTTGTGTCGACCGCCTCGTACCGTAGGGTTCCGTACGCGGGCCCGAGTGACGGGTAGAGGTCGGCGACGGCTGCCCCGGCGTTCGACTCGGCCGTGACCCAGCCGACCTCGATCTCGGGGTGCGCGGCCAGAAGGCGGAGCAGCTCTGCCCCGGTGTAGCCGGACGCGCCGACCACACCGACTCGATACGTCATGCAGAATAGGATACAGACGTATGCATAGTCCTGCAAGCACCCCGTCGGACCCCCGTTCGGGGACCTCTCCCCGGGCACACCCCTCGGCCCCTGGTCGGTGACGGTCTCCGCGGCCGCCAACGAGCGGTACTGGAGCGCCGCGGCGGCCCGGCACCCCCTCCTCGAGGCCGGGGCGCTCTACCCGCCGATCGCCGCGAACCTCACCGTCCTGCTCTTCGCGCAGGCCTGCCCGGCGGCGATGATCCAGACCCGCCAGCGGCTCCGGTGCCACCGCACGGAGGCCGCCGGCACGCCGCTCGTGGTCACCGGTCGCGTGCTCGACCTCTTCGAGAAGCGGGGTCGCGCCTACGTCGAGGTGGAGGCGGTCGTGGCCGCCGAGGCGCGGCCGCAGGAGCCGATCTGGACCTCGGTGGCCACCTTCACGCCCACCTCTACCCTGGGTGCGTCGCAGTGAGCACGCGGAGCAGGACCCTCACCATCACCGAGGACCTCGTCCGCGCCTACTCGCGGCGCGGCAACTACCACTCCGACGCGTCGGAGGCGGCCCGGCTCGGCCTCCCCGGCCTGGTCGCGCAGGGCACGCAGGCGATGGGGCCCGCTTACGGGCTCCTGCTCGACGAGTGGGGCGAGGCGTTCCTCGCCGAGGGCGAGATCGACGTGCGCTTCGTGGGCATCGTGCTGGCAGGGCAGACAGTCGCCGCGGAGGTCGAGCTCTCGGCTGAGGCCCCCGGCGAGGCGTCCATCGAGGTGGTCAACACCGACTCCGGCCGGACCGCCGTCGTGGGCACTGCCTCGGTTCGACGACGCCCTGCTAGTCGAGGCCGCTCGTGAGGTCGTCGACCCACGTCTCCAGCGCCGCCGAGACCTGCGCGGTCGGGTCGCGCAGGTCGTCGTGGCCCACCGCGATCATCGGCCCGAAGACGAGGAATGCGGCCATCGAGAGCTTGCCGGGAGCCTTCCACAAGAAGACCACCACGGAGATCGCGGCGAAGGCCAGCAGCACGGCCCTCGCCCAGCCCTCCAGGGCCTCCGCAGACCGGGTCAGCGTTCTCCATCCCCCGGGGTTCGGCACTCTGGGCGCCCTGCTGAAACGAGTCGCCCCGGCCCGTATCTCTTCCGGGCCCCGACGTTACGCATGCCACATCTCTGCCGGTCGTCAGCCCCTGAGCTCGGCACCGTGGGCGGCGACGACGGCGTCGATGCAGGCCCGGCGGAGGCCGGCCACCTCGTCGTCGGTGAGGGTCCGGTCGGGCGACCGGAAGCGGAGGGCGTAGGCGAGGCTGACCTTCCCGGCGCCGATCTGCTCGGAGCGGAAGACGTCGAAAAGACGGACCTCCTCCAGCAGGTCGCCGCCGGTCCGTCGCAGGGTGGCCCCCACGACGGCGGCTGCGACGCCCTCGGGAAGCGCGAAGGCCAGGTCGACTGTGGAGGACGGGAACCGCGACAGCGGCGTGTAGGTGCGCGCCCGGCGCCCGGCGCCGAGTAGGGCTCCGAGGTCCAACTCCAGCGCGGCCACCGGGCCGGGAAGCTCGAGGGAGTCGAGGAGCGCAGGGTCCACCTCGCCCACGTGTCCCGCGACAGCGCCGTCGACGACCACCGCGGCGCAGCGCGCAGGGTGGAAGCCCGGGACATCCGAGGCGCTCTCCAGCCGCAGGTCGGCGACGTGCAGCGCCTCACCCACCGCCTCGATCAGGGCGACCGCGTCGGCCCACGACACGGGGCGGTCTGCCTCGTGCGGGCGCCTCAGCACCCGCCCGGCGCAGAGCGCCGCGAGGTGGTCGCTCTCGGCCGGCAGCAGCGACCCCTCCGGAGGGGGAGGCGAAGACGTGACCCATCTCGAAGAGCGTCACGTCGGGGTTGCCGTGCGAGGCGTTGAAGTGCGCGGAGTCGAGGAGCCCCGGGAGGATCGCCGTTCTCAGCATCGACTCCTCCGCCCGGAGAGGGTTCTCGACCTCGACCGTGCGGGTGGAGTCGCCACAGAACCGCGACGCCGCCACCGGCGAGACCAGGGGCAGGGTGAAGACCTCGTCGCATCCCGCGCCGACGAGCACGTCGGCCACCAGGCGCCGCTCCCGCTGCGTGGAGGTGAGACCACCTATCCGCCCCGCCCCCGCCGGGACCGTCCGCTCGATCCGGTTCAGCCCGTACCTGCGGGCGACCTCCTCTATGACGTCTATCTCACGCTCTATGTCGGGCCGGAAGGTCGGGACCGACACCGACGCGCACTCCTCGGCGCCGTCGCGAGCCTGCTCCACCTCCATGCCCAGTGGCAGCAGCAGCGAGCTCACTTGCTCCGAATCCAGATCGGTCCCGAGGACGGCGTTGACCCGCCGGGTCCGCACCTTGACCACCTTCCGCGACGGGCTCCGGGTACGCATCGATGCGACCCGCTACCACGTCTGCTCCGGCCACCTCGGCGAGCAGACGCATCGCCAGGTCGGCGCCGGAGCCGGCCCCGTCGGGATCGACGCCGCGCTCGAAGCGGGCGCTCGCCTCCGAGCGCAGGCCGAGGCGCTTCGACGTTCTCGCGATCCCGTGGGGAGCGAAGTGGGCCGACTCCAAGATGATCTCGCGCGTCTCGCCGGAGACCTCCGCCGACGCACCGCCCATGATGCCTGCAATCGCCCGGGGAGTGCGCTCCGCGTCGCAGATCAGGAGATCCTCGGAGGTGAGAGATCTCTCGACGCCGTCGAGGGTGACCATCCGCTCACCGTCGCGCGCCGTCCGGACGACGATCCCGCGACCCGCCATCCGATCGAGATCGAACGCGTGGAGCGGCCGCGAGCGCTCGAGCATCACGTAGTTGGTCACGTCGACGACGTTGCTGATCGGGCGCATCCCCGCGAGGGTCAGCCGGCGCTGCATCCAGTCGGGCGATGCTGCGAGCCGGACCCGGGCGATCCGCGCGACGAGGCGCGGGCATCGGTCGGGCGCCTCGACGACGACGGTCGCGCCGTCGATCGACTCGGCAGCTGCGGACTCTTCGGGAGTGGGAGCGTCGAACGGCAGGCCGAAGTGCGCGGCGAGATCCCTTGCGATGCCGACGATGCCCATCGCGTCGGGGCGGTCGGGGGTTATCGCCAGGTCGAACACGACGTCGTCGAGGCCGAGCACCTCACGTACGTCGGTACCCAGCGGAGCGTCGTCGGGGAGCGCGAGGATGCCGGCGTGGTCGTCTCCGAGGCCGAGCTCTCTGGGTGAGCAGAGCATGCCCTCGGATACGACTCCTCGGATCTTGCGCCGCTCGATCTCGAAGCCGCCGGGCAGCGTCGCACCGATCCGCGCCAGCGGCGCAACCATTCCGGCGTGGATGTTCGCGGCGCCGCAGACGACCCGCGTGGTGCCGTCGCCGAAGTCGACGTCGGCGAGACGGATCTTGTCGGCGTCGGGGTGCGCGACGACGTCGAGGATGCGGCACACCACGACGCCACGCACGTCGCGACCCGGCTCGTCGATCTCCTCGACCTCGAGGCCGAGCTGGTTCAGCGCGTCGGCGATCTCGCCGGTCGTACCGGTCAGGGGTGTGAAGTCACGGATCCAGGAGAGCGGAGCGCGCACGGCTACCTCAGAACTGCTCGAGAAAACGGACGTCGCCGTCCCACAGCGTCTTCACATGGTCGACTCCGTAGCGCATCTGAGCGAGACGGTCGATGCCGAAGCCGAACGCGAATCCGCTGTAGCGCTCCGGGTCGATCCCCACGGCCAGGAAGACGTTCGGGTCGACCATGCCTGCGCCCCCGAGCTCGATCCAACCCGTCTTCGAGCAGACGCTGCAGCCGGTCCCCTCGCAGAAGATGCAGGTCATCGAGAACTCGATCGACGGCTCGGTGAAAGGGAAGAACGACGGCAGGAACCGGGCGCTGATGCCCGGCCCGAAGAGCGCGTGCACGAAGGTCTCGATCGTCCCCATCAGGTCGCCCATCGTGATCCCGTCGTCGACGACGAGCCCTCGATCTGGTGGAACACGGGCGAGTGCCTGGCATCGAGGGTGTCGCGCCGGTAGACGCGGCCCGGCGCGATGAAGTAGATGGGCGGCCGGTGCTCCTCCATCACCCGAATCTGCACCGGCGACGTGTGGGTTCGCAGGAGCACCTGCTCGGGCTCCCCGAGGCGCACGTAGAGCGTGTCCTGCATCGCCCTGGCGGGGTGGCCCGGCGGGAAGTTCAGTGCCTCGAAGTTGTGCCAGTCGTCTTCGACCTCGGGGCCCTCGGCGACCTTGTAGCCGAGTCCGACGAAGACGTCTTCGAGCTCGCGCCAGATCTGGGTGACCAGGTGGAGATGGCCGCGGCGGTAGCCGCTGCCCCCGATGGTCAGGTCGGCGCGCTCCCGCTCGAGGCCGGCTGCACGCTCCGCCTCTGCGAGATCGCCCCGACGGGCGTCGATCGCGTCCCGGAGGAGCCCCTGTGCCTCGGAGACCGCGCGGCCGACTACCGCCCGATCCTCGGCCGCGACTGCCTTGATCGCCTCCCTGACCGCTACGAGGTCGCCCTTCTTCAGGTAGGTGCGCTCCAGATCATCGAGGTCGGCCACGGTCGCCGCCTCCGCTGCGGCGCTGCAACCCGCTCGGGCGGCCTCTTCGGCGCGCGCTACAAGATCGCCCGCCTCCCCGCTCACGGTCTCGCCTCCCGCGTCCGGCGGGCACGCGCCGCCTCGAAGAAGAGCACGCCGGCGGCGGTCGCGAGGTTCAACGACTCGGCGCGCCCGGACATGGGGATGGTCACGAGCGCGTCGAGGGGCATGCCGGCCCCGAGACCCCGGGCCTCGTGTCCGAGCACGACGGCGGCGGGGCCGCGGAGGTCGATGCTGTCGTAGGGGTCGCCGCCCGTCGCGACGGTACCGATGCGTCGCACTCCCCTCTCGCCGAGGGCCTCGAGGATCTCCACCGCGTTCACGCCCTCTGCAATCGGGACACCGAGCACCGCACCCGCCGAGGCGCGCACGGTCTTGGGATTGTACGCGTCGACCGATCCCTCCCCGAAGAGAACCGCGTCGAACCCGGCCGCCTCGGCGGAGCGGACGAGGGTGCCGGCGTTCCCGGGGTCGGATACGGCGACGCAGACCACCATGAGGGAATCGGGCGCCAGCTCCGCGATCACCTCGCCGCCGCGCCTGACGAGCGGCGCGGTCGTGATGACGCCCTGCGACGTGACGGTGTCGCCGACGCGACCCGCGACACCGTCGGCGAGCCCCCGCATGCGGGCACCACGTGCCCGGGCGCGGGCCAGGAGATCCGGCCATCGATCCTCGGCGCGCGGGTCGAAGAAGCACACGAGGTCGTCTGTGTCGCGATCGAGCGCCGCCGCGAGGAGGCGCGGTCCCTCCAGTGCGAAGCGCCGAGCCTCGTCGCGCGCGCCGCGATCGCGCAGGATGTCGCGCAGCGCCCGCACATCCGGATGGCGCGGGCCGAGCAGCTCGCTCACACCCGCGCCGAGATCACGCTGCGCTGAGCGCCTCGCGAGCCGTGGCGACCAGAGCGCCGAACGTTGCAGGCTCACGGACCGCCAGGTCCGCCAGGAGCTTGCGATCCACGTCGACCTCGGCGGCCTTCAGCCCGGCGATGAAACGGGAGTACGAGATGTCGTGCTCCCGGCACGCCGCGTTGATGCGCACGATCCAGAGGCGCCGGAACTCGCCCTTGCGCGCCCGACGGTCGCGGTACGCGTACCGCAGCGAGTGCATCACCTGCTCGTTCGCGGTCTTCAGGTGGCGGCTGCGCGCACCCGTGTACCCCTGCGCCTGCTCGAGAACGGCCCGGCGACTCTTGTGCCCGCCGACGGCGCGCTTGACCCTTGCCATGTCGTCCTCCTACCGGCCGAGCATCCGTGTGACCCGGCGCCGGTCGGCGGGGGCAACGTCTTCGATGCGCCCCAGTCGCCGCGTGCGCCGGCTGGACTTCTTCTCGAGAAGGTGGGACCGGAACGCCTTGCGACGTCGTATCCGACCCGTCCCGGTGACAATGAAGCGCTTCGCGGCGCTCCTGCTCGTCTTCATCTTCGCCATCGTCGGTCTCTTCGCTCGTCTCTCTGCGTGCTTCTCGGTGTGAATGCTTGCCTGACGCCGTGCTGCGCCCCTCAGCCGCCGGCGGCCTCGACCGGCGTCTCCTGCGCATCCCTGGCTTCGACCTCGATCTCGACCTGCTCCACGCGTTCGGGTGTGGCGGCGGGTGCGGCGGCGGGTGCCGCAGCAGCCGACGACGATCTCGCCTTGACCGGCGGCTTCTTGCTCGCGTTCAGCACCATGGTCATGTTCCGGCCGTCCTGCTTCGGAGCCGACTCGACGACCGCGAAGTCGCTCACCTGCTCGGCCACACGCTCGAGGATCCTGCGTCCCTGCTCCGGGTGGGCCATCTCACGGCCCCGGAACATGATCGTCAGCTTGACCTTCGAGCCCTCTGCGAGGAAGCGCTCGACGTGCTTCATCTTGGTCTCGTAGTCGTGCCCACTGATCTTGGGCCGGAACTTCATCTCCTTGATGACGACGTTCGAGGTCTTGCGCCTCGACTCCTTGCGCCGCTGATCCTGCTCGTACTTCCACTTGCCGTAGTCCATGATCCGGCAGACCGGCGGGTCTGCCGCGGCTGCGACCTCGACCAGGTCGAGCTCGGCTTCACTGGCCATCGTGAGTGCCTCCGGAAGGGGCCTCACTCCGTACTGCGTGCCATCGGCCCCTATCAGGAGCACCTGGCGGGCGCGGATCCGGTCGTTGATCCGGGTGTCGTCCGTAGCGATTGCGGCATCACCTCTCTGCACTAACCGCCGACGCGAAGCGACGGCGGACACGGGAAGCGTCCACCGTCGCGGCCGGCCCGGATCGGGCCACTTGTGCAACGGACCCGGGCTCGGGTCCGTTGCCTCTCGGCGGCGGACGGCGGCCGGGTGGGGACGAGGCGTCCCACTTCCCATCTCGGTTTCCTGACAGGATAACAGCGTGAGCACGATCTGGACACCGTCGGGGGAGCACACCCCACGCGAGGACCCCGCAGCAGCAGGGGCGCCTCCCGCCGCCGCGACCCCCGCAGCGGGGCATCCCGGAGAGCCGGAAGCACCCGGCGACCTCAGCCCCGAGGAGGTCGCGGCGATCCGCCGACTCCACGAGGAGCTCCGGGCGACGCCCGCGGTCGATGTGCTGGCGAACCACGCCATCCAGATCTTCCAGCTCGCCCTCGTGTACCTCGGTGTCGCGACGCCGCCCGACGAGTCGGGGAGGCCCCCACTCGCCGACCTCGCCAACGCCGGCATCGCCATCGACGCGATGGCTGCCCTGATCGACGGCCTCGGGCCCCGCCTCGGCGACCACGAGACACCCCTGCGAGACGGCCTGACGGAGATCCAGATGCTCTTCGTCCGCGTGGCCGACGCCGCCGGGGGCCACGAGACCCCGTAGCGCCGGCGGGTCGCCACCTCACGCGGGGCTTACGGCGGTCGCCTCCTCGATCCCCAGAGGCCCGATCCGCAGCCCGTAGCGGACGGGCACCCCGATCGCGATGCTGCGGGAGCCGTCGACGATCGCTGTGCAGTGGAAGCCGTGCCGGGCGCCGTCGTCGCCGACCACGAGGCCCAGTCCGCGCCGCTCGTCGAACTCCGCGACGACACCCACGCGCGACGCATCCGCATCGCTCGGCGAGGGACGGTCGCCGGCCGTCACGGCACGATCTTCGCTATCGGGAGCTCGATGATCCCGGTCGCCCCGGCCTCCTTCAGCGCGGGGATCAGCGTGTTGATGTCGGACTTGGCGACCACGGTCTCGACCGCGAAGCCGTCCTCCCCGTAGAGCTTCGAGACGGTCGGCGACTTCAGCGCCGGCAGGAGCGAGACGGCCTTCTGCAGGTTCGCCTCGTCGACGTTGAGCTTCACGAGAACTCGACCCCGCGCCTCGAGGGCGCCCGAGAGCAGGGTCTGCAGCTGCTCCATCGCCTTGCGCTTCTCGGCGTCGGCGTACGACGCCGGGTGCGCGATCAGCTCCGTGTAGGAGACGAGGACCGTGTCGAGGATCCGCAGGCCCGCGGCCCGCAGGGCCCTACCCGTCTCGGTGATCTCGACCACTGCGTCGGCGATCTCGGGGATCTTCGCCTCGGTCGCCCCGTAGGAGAGGGTGATCTCGGCGTCGACCCCGTGCGACTCCAGGAATCGGCGCGTCAGCTCCGGGTACTCGGTGTGGACGCGCACGCCGGCAGGGAGGTCGCCGATCGACGTGAACGCGGAGTCGGCCCCGACGCCGAGCACCATCCGGATCGGCCGGGCCGTCGCCTTCGAGTAGTGCAGCTCGGAGAGGGTGACCACCTCGACGCCGGTCTCCTCTATCCAGTCGCGCCCCGTGATCCCCACGTCGAAGATCCCCTGCGCGACGTATCGCGGGATCTCCTGCGGACGCAGGATCATGACGTCGATGACACGGGGATCATCGATCGTCGCCTTGTAGTCGACGTCGGAGGAGCGCAGGACCGCGAGGTCGGCATCCTCGAACAGCTGCAGGGTCGCGCGTTCGAGCGACCCCTTCGGCAGGACGACGCGAAGCATCTACTCTCCTTCTCCGGGCAGGCTCCCGAGAAGGCTCACCATCTCGATCGCCGTGAGTGCCGCCTCTTCTCCCTTGTGGCCCTCCCGGCCACCAGTGCGGTCGGTCGCCTGCTCGAGGTTCTCCGTGGTCAGGACACCGAACACGACAGGGATCCCGGTGTCGAGCGCGACGCGCAGGACACCGTCGGCGCAGGGGCCGGCCACATACTCGAAGTGCGCCGTGTCGCCGCGGATGACCGCGCCGACGCAGATGACGGCGTCGACCGTTCCGGATGCGGCGAGGCGCTGCGCGACGAGCGGGATCTCGAATGCCCCGGGCACCCAGGCGACGGTGACGTTCGCCTCGGCCACGCCCCGCTCGGAGAGGACCCTCTCGACGCCCTCGAGGAGGCGCTCGGAGACCGCGCGGTTGAACCGTCCGGCCACGATCCCGAACCGCATCCCCGTCGCGTCTGCATCCGACCCATCGGACGCGTACGTGCCCATTGCCCTCCTCACCGCCTTCCGAGTGGCTACCCGTCAGCTCCCGCCGAGACCCTCGTCGTCGATCTCGAGCAGGTGCCCGAGCTTTCTCTGCTTGGCACGAAGGTACGCGATGTTCTCGTGGTTCGGCTCGGTCGCGAGCGAGACGCGATCGACGACCTCGAGACCGTAGCCCTCGATGCCGCCGTACTTGGAGGGATTGTTCGTCATGAGGCGCATGGTCGTGACGCCCAGATCGACGAGTATCTGCGCTCCGATGCCGTACTCGCGGGAGTCGGCAGGGAAGCCGAGCTCGAGATTCGCCTCCACCGTGTCGCGCCCCTGCTCCTGCAGCGCATACGCACGCAGCTTGTGGCCGAGGCCGATGCCCCCGCCCCTCGTGGCCCCGCAAGTAGACGAGGACGCCTCGTCCCTCCGCGGCGATCCGCTCCAGGGCCAGATCGAGCTGGCTGCCGCAGTCGCAGCGCAGCGAGCCGGAACGCGTCGCCGGTGAGGCATTCGGAGTGGACCCGGACGAGGGTGTCCTGCTGACCCGCAACGTCGCCGCGCACGAGCGCCAGGTGCTCGGTTCCGTCGAGGAGGGACTCGAAGACGTGGGCGGTGAAATCCCCGTGGCGCGTCGGTATGCGCGCCTCGGAGACCCTCCGCACGAGCTTCTCCCTGTGACGCCGGAAGCGGATGAGATCGGCGATGCTGATCAGCTCGAGACCATGGTGCGCGGCGAACTTCTCCAGGTCGGGCAGCCTCATCGGCTCGCCGTTGTCGTTGACGATCTCCGACAGCACGCCGGCGGGGTAGCAGCCGGCCAGGCGGGCGAGGTCGACGGACGCCTCGGTGTGGCCTGCCCGCTTCAATACGCCGCCCTCCCGGTAGCGCAGCGGGAAGATGTGGCCGGGCCTGCCGACGTCGGCCGGCGTGGTCGCCGGGTCGATCAGGGCTCGGACGGTCGTCGCCCGGTCGGCCGCCGAGATGCCCGTGGTCGTGCCGTGCAGGTAGTCGACCGAGACGGTGAACGCCGTTCTCTGGATCTCGGTGTTCTCCCTCCCTGGACCATGAGAGGTAGGTGCAGCTCGTCGAGGCGCTCCCCCTCGAGTGGCAGGCAGATCACACCGCTCGTGTAGCGGATCATGAACCCCATCGCCTCCGGGGTCGCCTTCTCCGCGGCCATGATGAGGTCGCCCTCGTTCTCGCGGTCTTCGTCGTCTACCACCACGACGAACTCCCCGCGACCGATCGCCTCGATGGCGCGCTCTATGTGCGTGAAAGGCACTTCCAGCTCCCTTCGTCGGAGGAGACGGCGAGGAGCCTCTCCACGTACTTCGCGACGACGTCGGCCTCGAGGTTCACCGGATCTCCCGGGCCTTTCGGTCCGAGCGTCGTCACATCCTGCGTGTGGGGTATCAGCGCGACTGCGAACCCCCAGTCGTCGACGGACGCGACTGTCAGGCTGACTCCGTCGACGGTGATCGAGCCCTTCTCGACCACGTACCGGCTCAGCGCAGGGGGCGGATCGATCCACACCGTCGCCGAGCCGTCGGAGAGCAGCTCCTTCGTGCGGATCGTGCCCACCGCATCCACGTGACCTTGCACCAGGTGCCCACCGAGGCGGTCGGCGAGGCGGACCGGACGCTCGAGGTTCACGGGGTCGCCGGCGGCGAGCGCCCCTAGGCACGTCCGGCTGAGCGTCTCGGTGACCGCGTCGGCGGCCCACCACCTATCCGCGAGCTCCACGACCGTGAGACAGCACCCGTTGACCGCGATGGACGCGCCGATCTCTGCGTCGTCGAGGACGGTCGACGCCTCGATCTCGATGCGTGCTCCCCCTCGTTCGGTGTCACGGCGCGCACTCGCCCCAGCTCCTCCACGATCCCGGTGAACATCAGGCCTCCCCTTCCGACACTGTCATCTCCGCCTCTCGGCCCGACGCGGCCTTCTCCGCTTGCCGAGCCGGTGCGGCGGTCGTCGCTTCTCCGTCGCCGGGGGCTCGTAGTCGAGCCTGACGTCGTCGCCGAGCCGCCTCACGTCGAGCAGTCGCAGGCGTGCCGCCTCGGCGATCGTCTCCGGCCCCGCGACTCCGTAGGCGGCCATGCCCCGGCTCCCCAGGACCGTCGCAGCCACATACGCGACGACCCTGCCGGCGAGGCCGGCATCGAGGATCGCTCCGTGGAGCGTCGGTCCACCCTCGACCAGCGCCTGGAGCACGCCGCGGTCACCCAGGACGGCGAGTGCCGCCGATAGGTCCACTCCCCCGGCTGCCTCCGGGACGACGACGACGCCGGCGCCCGTGCGCCGCCACCCCTCGACTGCCGGAGCCGGCGCGCGTTCGGTGGTGACCACCAGCGTCGGCGACTCCCCGGTGTCGAAGAGCGGCCCCTCGGCGGGCACCCGCCCGGACGCGTCGAGCAGGACGCGCAGCGGCTGTTGCGAGGGAATGATCTCGGCGTCGCGGACGGTCAGGGCCGGCCGGTCGGCGAGTGCCGTCCCCGCCCCGACGACCACCGCCTGGGAGTCGGCGCGCAGGCCGTGAGCGTCGGCCCGGGCCTCCGGTCCCGTGATCCATCTGGAGGTGCCGTCTGCCGCGGCTACGCGCCCGTCGAGGCTCGTTGCTGCCTTGACCACGCAGAAGCGCGTCCGGTGCGGCGGTGGTGCAGGTAGGGGGCGAGAGAGTGCCTCGCCTCGCGCTCCATGGCGCCGACGCTGACCTCCACCCCCGCAGCGCGCAGTCGTGCCGCACCCTCACCGGCGACCCTGCTGTCGGGGTCGAGCAGCGCGATCGCAACGCGCGTGACTCCGGCCTCGATCAACGCATCGGCGCACGGAGCGGTACGGCCGTGGTGGGCGCACGGCTCGAGGGAGACGACCGCGGTCGCCCCGCGTGAGCGCCCGCCGGCGCGGCGGAGCGCCACGACCTCGGCGTGGTCGCCGCCGGGCGGCTGTGTGGCTCCCTCGCCGACGACCTCACCGTCGCTCAGGATCAGGCAGCCGACCCACGGATTGGGCGCGGTCGAACGCCGCACCGTCTCGGCAAGTGCCACCGCTCGCCGCATCGCCTCGTCGTCGCGCACGCCACCTCCCGCGCACCCGGGGCGTGAGGGTCAGATGGCGACGGCGACGACCGGCTGCCCGCGACGCGACCCGTCGTGGGCGGCGGTAGCCGCCCGGCGCGGCAGAGATCGCCGCACGACACGTCGCGAGTCGGAGAACCGCTCGCACCCTCTCCCATCCGGACTCTGACCGTCGGCTCAGGACTCTCACCTGATCGGGCCACGACGGGCTGCCGTGGCTTCGCGGACTTCCACCGGGACTTCCGGCCCGGTGATCACCGCCGGTCGGGAATTCCACCCGACCCCGAGGGCATTCGGTTGTTCTTGACCGTTGGGTCAAGGCTAGCAGGCACCCCAAGGAGGCCCCAGCCCGAGAACCGAGGCTGACCGCACGCGCCCGCGGGCTCAGGCGAGCATCATGACAGCAATGAGCATGATGCTATGATGCTCGTATGCGGACCACGGTGACGCTCGACACCGATGTCGCCATGCGACTGCGCGCCATCGCCCGGGAGCGCGACATCTCGTTCAAGGAAGCCCTCAACAGCGCGGTGCGCGCCGGTCTGGCCTCCACCCGGGGCGCCCGCGCCTACGAGGTCCCCCACCAGCCGATGCGCCTGCGCCCCGGCGTGGATCTCGACCGGGCACTGGCGCTGGCCGCCGAGCTCGAGGACGCGGAGACCATGCGCGAGCTCGAGCGCCGCAAGTGAAGATCCCAGATCTCAACGTCCTGCTCTACGCCGTCGACGACACCTCGGCACGACATGCGCAGGCGCGCGCCTGGCTCGAGGAGCAGCTGTCGGGCAGCGAGACCACCGGCTTCGCCTGGGCAGTTCTCGTGGGTTTCGTTCGCCTGGCGACCAACCCGCGCGTGTTCGCCGCGCCGCTCGACTCCGGCCGCGCACTGGAGATCGCCCGCGGCTGGCTGGCGCAGCCCTGCTCGGTGGCGGTAGACCCGACAGACCGCCACCTCGAGATCATGGACGAGCTGCTGGCGCCCCTGGGCACGGCCGGGAACCTCACGAGCGACGCTCACCTGGCGGCGCTCGCAATCGAGCACGGAGCCGAGATCGTCACCTACGACGGCGACTTCGGCCGATTCCCGCGGGTCCGCAGGCACGAGCCCGGCGTCCGGACCGACGGGTAGCTGCAGAGGCGTCTCTGAGCGCTACCACTGCGGACGGCGCACGTGGCAGAGGGCCACCGCGCGGCAGTCGCGCCGCTCCCCACGGTTGCGTTCGCCTACCCGGCGCAGGTGGTGCTGCCCCCGACCACGAGCTGCAGCGAGGCCGGGTACCACCAGCCCTCGAGGAGGAGGCCCCCGGCGGCCGTTCCTGAGACGCTCCCCAGGGGCTCTGAGCCGGGCTTGCCCTCGCCTACCTCGACGGGACCGACGCCGGTGACCGTCTTCTGCTCGGCCCAGAACGCCCGCAGGTCGGCGAGCAACTCGGCACCGCGGTCGGCCGAGGGCTCGTCGAAGTAGAAGCGCAAGGCGACCCCGTCGTCGGTCGCTCCGGGGCACGGTGCCGGCCGCTCCTCGCGACGCGCGTCCGACGGGTCGAGATCGAGCGCCTCCACCGATTCGCGCAGGAAGCCGTCGAGCTCGGCGGGCAGCTCCCAGGCATCCCCCCGTCGACCTCCCCGGACTTGCCGGAGCCCGAGTCACCCCCGCAGCCGGACGCGGTCAGGAGCGCCACGAGGCACAGCGCGACGGTGTGGCCGAGTCGGGTTGACGCCTCCACATCCCCAGGGTACGTGTCGATACACCACCGGTGGGGCCAGATCGGATGAGCACACCCATCGCGAAGACCGTGGGAATCGGTCGCCCCGTCGTTCATGCGTGGTCGGCTCCGCGACGAGGCGGATCCTGTCGCGGTCGGCAGTCCATGCTCACCATGCTCACGTGGTGCTCCCGTCGGGCTCTTCAGCGGTGAAGGAGAAGGGCCTCGTCCGCGCCGGTCAGGACGCCTTCCCGCCGGTTCGCGTCGACGTCGACGGCGACGACCTCTCCGGCGAGGACGTACTGGGGCGTCGGCTGCGGGTCCTCCTCCAACACCTCGCTCGTCGGGGTCGTCGGCGCCGGGTTCAGCACCGCGTAGCTCTCTCTCAGGAAGAGCGTGCGCCCGTCGCGCGAGAAGCCGACCGGTCGGTGGCTTCGGTAGTCCTGGGGATGCGGAAGTCCTCCGCCGGGGGTGGGGTACTGGGCACGCTCGGGTCACGCGATCGCGCGGGTCTCGCCGGTATCCGGATCCGCGATGAATGCCGCGTCGTACCTGCCGGCCAACGCACCGTGGGGACCCCCCTCAGGCGTGGGAAGGTACAGCTCCACCCAGGCGGTGCACGCCAAATGCTTCCCGTCGGGGGTGCCACACCGGGCTGGTGGGGTACCAATCCCCGCCAACCACCGCCAGGGGGGCGGGGAGCTCCACCTCGCTGGCCCGGCCCGAGCCGAGCTCCACGACCGCGAGATGGCCTGGTAGCAGACGGCCTGGTATCGGGTCCGGGCCGCGGGGGTCCTGGAACGTCACCGCGACCCGAGTGCCGTCGGGAGAGACCCGGGCGTGGGTGGCCCGGTAGCGGGAACCGATCTGTTCGACCTTGCCCGACGCGAGCTCCAAGACGTAGAGGCGATTGCGTGCGAAGAGCAGGTAGCGGCCGTCGGGCGTGACCGCGAGTGGCCGAACCCCGGCAAGCGGCGAGAAGCCGTCGGGGTTCTCCCGCTCATCTGTCTCCGCGTCACTCATCACCGCGAGGTAGGAGTCCTCGAACCGGATCCGCTCCGCCGCGTCCGGCGAGGCGCTCCAGAGCTCGGTGACCGCGCTGCCCTCGCTTCCTCCAGGGCCGATCCGCTGGTTGTACGCGAAGAAGTAGCCCCCAACCGCCGGATGGGCAACAACGCCGTTGGGGCCGCGGCCGGTGTCGCCGGTGAACACGAGCTCGTCGGCCCCTGATTCGAGGTCGACCCGACGAAGCACCCCCCGGGCCGACGGGGTTGTTCCCGCCTTCCCTGACCAGATACGGGAACGACAGGGTGGACGCCTGCCACTCACCCCCGCCGTGACGTGAGCCTCGGCGCGCAGGCGCCCCCGGCGCAACAGCTCGAACCCCGCGTCGTACACCGAGACGATCTCCTCGCCGCCGTCCTTGCGCGTCGTGACGATCACCTCCGGCATCGCCTTCGCTCCGTCCACAGCCCAGCCATCTTCCCGGCGCTGCGTACCTGCCGTCGGGCTGCGCCGGCCGCACGCCGCCATGAGCCCAGAGGCTCCAGCAACGCCGAGCGCACCGGCAGCGAGCGCCGCGGCCCGGCCGACGAACCTCCGCCGGGAGATCGCTCCGTCGGTCGCCCAAGAGCCAGTGGCGCCCTGCAGCGTGTTTGCCCCGCCCTCGTCCCACGGCCCTACCCGACTCTCGGTCTCGGACATCACCGACCCCGATACCGAACCGCCGGCTGGAATCCGATGAACCGAGTGGTGCGCGCCGGGTTCTACGCGAGACCCAGGGCGAACCCACACCACCGGCGACCCCCATCGCGACCTCCCACGTGCTGCCTCACCCATGAGGCCTCACATGCGCATGAGCCAGGCTAAACATCCGCGCCGGCGCGCGCCAACGTCCTTCGGAGCGCAGGGGCTCGAGAGACGCGCTCGACGCGTTCTCCAGACCTACGGATCTGCTCCCGTGCGCGCGCCGTGAGCTACAGGGAGAGGTGCAGGCGCAGCGCGTCGCCTAGGGCGTCCATCGCGGCCGGCGGAACGACTCCCACCCGCGGCCCGATGCGCTCGACGGCGACCGAACGGATCTCCTCGGCCTGAGCCTTCGAGTCGACCTGGAGCCCGGTCTCCGACGCGAGCAGCACCACCTGGAACGGATACCGCGCGCGACGTTCGACGTCACCGGAACGACGGTAACGACACCGCGTCCGAGGCGCCCGGCGGCCGCGTTGGCACCGTCGTTGCTGACGACGACCGCCGGCCGCCGCTTGTCCGCCTCGGAACCGAGGACCTGTCCGAGGTCGACCAGCCGGATCTCACCGCGGAGCATCCGTAGACCCGTCTCCGACGACTGCATCCCACTCGCCCGCTGCGCCCGAGTCGGTCCACTCCTGCCAGGCATCCTCGTACGCCGCGCCCAGCTCGGAGGCCCGCAGCAACCGCACAGCCTTGTGGACGGCTGCGGATCGGGACTCGATGCCTCTCGACCTGGCGTAGGCGTCGAGGAACTCGACGTCTTCGTCCGGGAGGCTCACGCTGACCTTCATACTCAGATGCTACTCCGAGTAGTACTCGAGTAGCAAAGCAATCCGGAGGTTGCTTCAAGGGGGCAGGCTGCGCAGATCCCTCCTAGTGGGGCCGGCCACCCGCCATGAGGTCGAGCGCGTGCTCCGCGACCACCAGCAGCACCTCGACGCCCTCGACCGCGCCGCCGGCGCTGCCGGGGGAGGTTGCAGACGAGCGCCTCCCCCAGCGTCCCGCAGGCGCCGCGCCCCAGCATCCCGAATCCCCGCCCGCCGGCGTCGGCCGAGCGGCGGATCGCCTCTGCGATCCCCGGTGCCTCGCGTTCGAGGACCGATCGCGTGCCCTCCGGGGTCTGGTCGCGTGGCCCGAACCCGGTGCCGCCGGTGGTGACCACGAGGCCACGGAACCCCGCGCAGAGATCGGTCAGCGCCGCTGCGACCGACTCGACTCCGTCGGGCACCACCCGGGTCTCTGCGACCTCCCAGCCCGCCTCCCGGAGTCGCTGCGCTATCGCCGGCCCCGACCGATCCTCCCGCGAGCCCTCCGACGCGCCGTCGGAGACCGTCAGCACCTTCGCCGCGCTCACGCTCCGCACGCCGCCTCGCGGATCGCCCGGGCAGCCGCCGCCTGGTCGGCTGCGCCGAAGATCGCCGTACCGGCGACCAGCACGTCGGCGCCGGCGTCGGCGGCGAGCCGCGCGTTCGCGACCTTGATGCCACCGTCGATCTCGATCTCCACGGAGAGCGCCCCTCGTCGATCACCCGGCGGGCCTCGCGGACCTTGTCGAGCACCTCGGGGATGAACGCCTGGCCGCCGAAGCCGGTCCGCACGCTCATCACCAGCAGGGTGTCGATCTCCCGCAGGTACGGCTCCACCGCAGCGAACGGCGTCTCGGGCTCGAAGGTGAGGCCGGTGCGCATGCCGAGGCCGCGGATCGCGTCGAGCAGCGGACGCGGGTCGCCCAGCTCGACGTGGACGGTGACGCCGTCGGCGCCGGCGTCGGCGAACGCCGCCAGCAGGGTGGCCGGTTCGGAGCACATGAGGTGACAGTCGAGGTACAGGTCCGTGCACTTGCGCAGCGACGCCACGACCGGCGGGCCGATCGAGAGGTTCGGCACGTAGTGGCCGTCCATGCAGTCGACGTGGAGGAGGTCTACCTCGCCCGACACGCGCTCGACCTCGGCCGCGAGGTGAGCGAAGTCGGCTGCCAGGATCGACGGTGCGACCTTCATGACCGCCGAGGGTATCCGCGGCCCCGCGCTGCCGAGCGCCTTCCGGACTCCGGCGGCCGGAGCGACCGGTTCAAGCCCGTCGCTCCAGCGAGAGCACGAACATGCCGTCGCTCCCGGCGTCGTGCGGGAGGATCAGCGCGCCCCGGCCATGAGGGCGCCACGGCGCGCCCGGCGGCGCGAGGGCTGTGAAATCCGGCAGGTGCTCGGCGGCCCACGCGTCGACTTCCAGGGTCTCGGCGCGCGTGAGAGTGCAGACCGCGAACGTGAGGCGGCCACCGGGCTTGACCGCGCGCGCCGCTGCGGCGAGGAGCTCTCGCTGCAGGATCGCGAGGTCCTCGACGTCGCCGGGCTGCACGCGCCAGCGAGCATCGGGGCGACGGCGGAGCACCCCCAGCCCGGAGCAGGGCGCGTCGACGAGGACGCGGTCGAACGACGAGTCGACGGCGGGCAGCGCGCGGCCGTCGGCGACCGCAACGACGACCGAGCGGACCCCGACTCGACGCGCCGCGTCGCGCACGAGCCCGGCGCGCCCGGCGTGCACGTCGACCGCGACGACGAGTCCCCGATCGTCCATCAGCTCCGCCGCGGCGATGGCCTTCCCGCCGGGCGCCGCCGCGACGTCGAGCACCCGCTCCCCCGCGAGCGGGGCGAGCATCGCCACCACCGCCTGGCTCCCCTGATCTTGCGGGGTGGCCCGGCCCTGCGCGACGGCGGGCAGCGCCCGGGGGTCGCCGATTCCCCGCACGACCAGCGAATCCGCGACGAGCAACCCGCGTTCGACGTGGGCTCCGCCGCCCTCCAGCTCGGCGGCCAGCGCCTCGACCGTGGTGCGGCGCGGGTTGATCCGGAGCGTCACGGCCGGCGCGGAGTTGTCGCGGTCGAGCACCCTGAGCGCGTCCGCCGTCCCGAGATCCCTCACGAGCGCCTCGACGATCCAGTCGGGGTGCGAGGTCCGCACGCCGATCGCCTCCGGGTCGTCTCCCTCCGGCCAGGGCCACGGCGGCCCGACCGTGCTCAGCGAGCGGAGCACCGCGTTCACGAAGCCGGCGCCGCTCCGCGGCGTGACGGTGACGGTCTCGCCGACGGCCGCGTGCGGGGGAACGCCCTTGACCAGCTGGTAGGCACCCAGCCGGAGTGCGGCGCGCACCGGCGGGTCGAGCGTGTCGAGTTGACGCGACGACACGGTGGCGAGGAGATGATCGAGCGCGCGCTGCAACCGCACCGTCCCGTAGACGAGGTCGGTGGCGAAGGCCCGGTCGCGATCGGTGAGACGAGTACGCCGCAGGGCCTCGGGGAGCAGCGCATTGGCGTGGGCGCCCTGCTCGACGCGCTCGAGCACCTCGCGTGCGATACCTCGTGCCGAGGTCAAGCCCCCGCACCGCCGACGAGAGGGTCCAGCACGGTCGGACCGCGCCGACCAGCGAGCCAGGCGGCGCCGCTCATCGGCCGGCGCCCCTCCGGCTGCACCTCCAGCAGCAGGAGCGCTCCGGACCGCGTGCCCAGCAACGCCCCGTCACCGGAGCGGACGACCTCGCCGGCGCCGGGACCGTCGGGCACGACCCGGGCGCGCGGCACCTTCACGCGCCCACCACCCACCTCGAACCACGCGCCCGGGCGTGGGCTGCCCGCTCGCACTACCCGCCCGAGATGCTCGGCGGGCAGCGCCGGGTCGATCCGGAACTCCGCCACTTCGAGCTTCGACGCGTAGGTCGGCTCACCGTTCTGGCGGGTCGGGACCATGTCGGGGACGCGGGGGACGACTTCGACGAGCAGCCGCGTTCCCTCGGACACGAGGAGGTGCCGCAGCTCGCCGGCCGTCGCCTCGGAGTCGATGGGGACCCTCTCGCTACGCGTAGACGGGACCCGTGTCGAGCCCGCGCTCCATGCGCATCACGCAGACACCGGTCTCGGTGTCTCCGGCGAGGATCGCGCGCTCCACGGGCGCGGCCCCGCGCCATCGCGGCAGCAGCGAGAAGTGGAGGTTGACGAACCCGTGCTCGGGGGTGGCGAGCAGGGCCTCGGGGAGAATCTGCCCGAACGCCACCACGACCCCGAGCGTCGCCCCGCTCTCCCTCACCGGCTCGACGGCATCGGCGGCACGCTCCGGTGTCACGACCGGTAGACCGAGGTCGACGGCCGCGGCCTTCACCGGGCTCTGACGGACGCCACCCCCGCGGGCCCTACGACGGTCGGGCTGCGTGACGACCAGGGCCACCTCGTGGCCGGCGTGCACGAGTGCGTGCAACGGCGCCACCGCGTCGGTCGGAGTCCCCAGATAGACGAGTCGCACCGGGACTCCCGGGCCGATCAGAGCGCGTGATCGCTGCGGGGAACGGCGGCGCCCGGAACGCTCCCCGCGAAGGCCTGCTCGCGCAGCATCTTCATCGCCAGCTTCCGCTCGTCGGGGTCCAGGTGGTCGAGCATCAGCACGCCCTGCAGGTGGTCGATCTCGTGCAGGAAGACGCGACCGAGCATCTCGTCGCCCTCGACGATCACCTCGTTGCCGTCGAGATCGATCGCCTTCACAGTGACCAGCTTCGGCCTGGAGATCTCGAAGGCGAGACCGGGCAGCGAGAGGCATCCCTCCTCGTACACCCACTCCCCCTCACCGGAGACGATCACGGGGTTGACCAGCACCGACGGGCCCTCGCCGATGTCGTAGACGAAGAACTGCTGCTGCACACCCACCTGAGGAGCGGCGAGGCCGACGCCCGGAGCTTCGTACATCGTCTCGTACATCGCGCCGACGATCTTTGCGAACGCGCCGTCGATCTCCGTCACCTCTGCGGTTGGGCGTCGGAGCACGGGGTCGCCGAAAGTCCGGATCGAGTAGGTCGTCACCCCGTCAGTGTACCGACCGCCCCCGTCGTCCTTTCACCGCGCAGCGGGTCCACCTCACACCGGAGTCGCCCCAACGCCCTCGCAGCAGGGAGCGCGCTCTCCAGGGCATCTGCTAGCGATCCTGCGTCGGGCGCCTTCACGAGGGCGCGAACAGCACCGCCGAAGACGGTCGGACCGACCACCGACACGGCTCCTGCCCCGCCGGGCACCTCCCGCAACCGCGCAACCGCGGATTCCACGGCGGCCTCGTCGCCGCTCAGCTCCGCCATCGCGACGACGGGCGGCAGATCGACCATCTGCCTCACGCTCCGCTCCGCTCCGGCCAGCAGGCCCGGGTCGGCGCGGACAGCGGCCTGCAGGACGCTGTGCTCCGGGAGCCGCGTCTGGACGAGTAGACGCGTCTCGGAGCGGGGACGGCCGGCGAGCAGGTGAGCGCCGCGTACCAGGAGCCACATGGCCTGCTCGGCGGCACGGAAGCGGGGCGCGAGCAGCTCCTGGTCGAAGTCGAGGTACGCGACGACGGCCGGCCGGCGGCGCCGCACCTCGCTCCTGTGGAGCACCGCCTCGGTGCCCACCAGTACGGGGGCCGCCGGAACCTCGACCGTCGACGCGTCAACCTCACCGACCTCGGTGCGGGGCAGCAGCGCTGCGAGCTCCTCGCGCACGCGCGTCACGCCCGATCGCAGCGTCCGGAGCGCGATCGCTCCGCAGTGCGGACAGACCCGACCGCTGGACTCCCTCCCGTACCAGCGCGCGACTCCGCCGCGGGCTCCCTGCCGTCGGGGGCACGATCCGAAGAGACTGCGTCTGCCGCGGTGCTCCACAGCGGCGCCCCCGACCGGTCCCGCCGGACCAGCTTCCCGCACTCGCCGCAGGCGAGAAGCCTCGCTCTCCCGCGGCGGTTCAGGACGCAGACGGTGATCTGTCCCTGCGCGAGGCAGTGACGGATCGCCGCGGCCAGATGCTCGGAGAAGAGCCCCGAGCCGGGCGGGTCTGCGCGCCGGTCGACGACATCGACGCGCGGCCATCCCGCCGCCTCGACCGCGCGGGGAATCGTGACCGGCTCACCCACTGAGGCGATGGAGTCGAGTGTCGGCGCTGCCGACAGGATCACGTATCGCGCACCGGCCCGCCGAGCCCTCTCGTCGAGCAGATCGCGCGCGTGCCACGCGGGCACACGCTCCTCCTTGAGCGCCTCGTCGGCGTCGTCGACGACGATCGCCGCCCGCAGGTCCGGGACGGGGGCGAGCGCCGCGAGCCGCCCGCCCGCGACGACCACCCCTCCCGACCGCGCTCTCCGCCAGGCGGCCGTGCGGACGGCCGCCGAGTCGTCGCCGCGGAGCAGGACGGCGTCACGCCCGATCCCGACCAGCCATCTCACCAGTGCGCCGGCCTTCGCCCCGTCGGCGATGGTGACGATGGTCGATCCATCCTCCGCCATGAGCCCCGCCACGAGACGTCGCCGGTCGAGCAGCGGTGGCCAGCGGATCAGCGACCGCTCTCCTCGCGCGCGGCCCTTGTCGCAGCGTCGGCGGCCGAGTCCGCCGTCGCGTCCGGCCCTCCGGTCGGTGCGGGGCCGCCGGCGGGCGTCGCCGTGGGACGCGGTCGCGCCGCCGCGGCGGCTCCGCCCGCAGCGACGTTGTTCGGAGGCGACGCCGAACGGAGCAGCGCGACACGCGACCCCGCGTACCGGTGCGCCGCCCACGCCGTCAGGTCGATCACCTCATCGGGGGGCCCTCCGAGACGGCGGCGATCACCGGTAGCAACGTCTCGGGTGGGGCGAACGACTCCACCCCTTCAGCGACGACCCAACCACGTACCCGCCGGCCGTGCAGCGAGACGCGCACGATCGTGCCCACCCTCACCAGTTGCGCAAGGTCGTCCGGTACCGCGTAGTCGAAAGCGCGATCAATCGCGACGACATCGGGGACGACACGGCAGACCCGCGCCGCCACCGCGGCTACGCGAGGCTCTCGGCCGCGCGCCGGAGCTCGCCCGCGAACGGTTCCGTCTGCTCCCAGGTGAACCCGTCGTCGTCAGTCCGGCCGAAGTGGCCGTAAGCGGCTGTTCGCCGATAGATCGGCCGCCTGAGGTCGAGACGTTCGATCAGAGCCGCCGGTCGCATGTCGAAGTGGTCGCGCACCATCGCCTCGAGCTTCTCCGGAGCGATCTCGGAAGTACCGAAGGTCTCGACCATGATCGAGACGGGGTGGGCGACCCCGATCGCGTAGGCGACCTGCGCCTCGCACCGGCTCGCGATTCCGGCCGCCACCACCGACTTGGCGATCTGCCGCACCGCGTACGCGGCTGAGCGGTCCACCTTCGTCGGATCCTTGCCCGAGAACGCACCGCCACCGTGTCGCGCCATCCCACCGTAGGTGTCGACGATGATCTTGCGGCCCGTGAGCCCGCAGTCTGCGTGCGGGCCCCCGAGCTCGAAGGCGCCGGTCGGGTTCACGAAGGTCTCGTAGCCGTCACCGGCGAACTGCTCGGGCAGCGAGGGGCGGATCACGTGCTCGATCAGGGCGGGTCGGATGTCTCCGTCGATCGTGACCCCCGGGTCGTGCTGCGTCGAGATGAGGACGGTCTGCAGGCGCTTCGGGACACCGTCTTCGTACTCGACGCTCACCTGTGTCTTGCCGTCGGGGCGCAGGAAGTCGACGATCTTCTCCTTGCGGACCTGCGCCAACCTCGCGGCCAGTCTGTGCGCGAGCCAGATGGGCATCGGGAGCAGGTCGGGGGGTGTCGTCGCACGCGTAGCCGAACATCATCCCCTGATCGCCGGCGCCGACCTCGTCGTAGTGGTCGCCGCCGCCGGCACGTTGCTCCAGCGCCTTGTCGACACCCTGGGCGATGTCGGGTGACTGCTCGTCGACCGAGACCATGACGCCGCAGGTGCGGCCGTCGATGCCGTAGCGCGCATCGGTGTAGCCGATCTCGCAGACGGCATCCCGCGCGATTCGCGAGATGTCGGGATGGGCGGATGTGCTTATCTCGCCCGCGACGACCACCAGCCCGGTCGTGACCATCGTCTCGCAGGCGACCCGAGCGTAGGGGTCGTCGGCCAGGACGGCGTCGAGGACGCTGTCACTGATCTGGTCGGCCATCTTGTCGGGGTGGCCCTCGGTGACCGACTCCGATGTGAAGGTGTGGCGGTTGCTCACTGGAACTCCTGCTCCTGCCGTGATCTCGGGTGCGGTGGGCTCGGCCTCCGGACCCGAGGAGGCTAGCCGGGGCCGCCGCTCCGACCTCTCAGGGACCGGCGCCGCCGCCGTCCCTCGCTGCGAGTCCGCCCTCGATGCGGTCGACCACGACCTCGGCGAGGGCCGCCTTGGACATGAGCGGTAGCTCGTCGACCCCGCCTGCGGAGTCGAGCAGGGTCGCCCTGTTCGTGTCGACCTCGAACCCCGAGCCGGGCTCCGTCACATCGTTGGCGACTATGAGGTCGAGGCGCTTGGCAGTCAGCTTGGCCGCCGCGTTCGCCCGTAGGTTCCCCGTCTCGGCGGCGAAGCCGACGAGCATCTGACCGGCGGCCTTGCGCTCGCCGAGCATCGCCAGGATGTCGGGGGTCGGCTCCAGGAGGATCTCCGGAACGCCGCCGCCCTTCTTGATCTTGGTCGGGGCCGCGGTCTTCGGTCGGAAGTCGGCGACGGCGGCGGCCATGACGACGGCGTCACTCCGATCGAACCTGTCGAGGACCACATCGGCCATCTCCTGCGCCGACTCGACGCGTACGACCTCGATCCCCTCACGGGTCGGACGCGATGTCGTCGTGACGAGCACGACCTCGGCACCGCGACGCGCCGCGGCTGCTGCGACCGCGTCGCCCATCTTCCCGGACGACCGATTCCCGATGTAGCGGACCGGATCGATCGCCTCGCGGGTACCTCCCGAGGTCACAAGCACCCTGCGACCGGTGAGGGGCCCGGACCCTCCACCCACCAGACCGAGAGCCGCATCGACGATGCGGGCGGGGTCGGCGAGCCGCCCGACGCCGACGTCACCACCCGCCAAGGGGCCGGCGTCGGGGCCGACCAGGTGCACGCCACGCGCGAGGAGGGTCTCCACGTTCGCCCTCACCGCAGGGTGCTCCCACATCTCGGTGTGCATCGCCGGAGCGAGGAGCACGGGTGCCCGCGTGGCCAGCAGGGTCGCCGTGAGCAGATCGTCGGAGATGCCGGCTGCGTACTTGCCGAGCAGCTTCGCGGTGGCCGGAGCCACGATCACCAGATCGGCCGACTGCCCCAGCGTCGTGTGCGGGACGGGCTCGGGCGCGCCGAGAAGGGTGGTGCGCGCAGGCTCCGAGGCGAGCGCGGAGAAGGTGAGCGGGCCCACGAAGTGCGTGGCGCCCTCGGTGAGCACCGGCGCCACGTGCATGCCGGACTCGACCAGGAGGCGACAGACCTCGACCGCCTTGTACGCGGCGATGCCACCGCAGACCCCGAGCACCACGCGACGGCTCATCGTCGGGGCGTCGCTCAGCCTGCGGGTTCCGTCGACTCCTCGGCGACGGTGTCGCCGGTCGACGCGTCGCCCTCGGCGCCCTCGGCGGCGTCTGCGATCTCTTCCCCTTCGGGAGACTCGCCCGGCACGATCCGCTCGTAGACGATCTTCCCCTCAACGACCTCCTCCAGGGCGATCGAGAGCGGCTTGCGCGAGACGGACGTGACCTGGGGCGGAACTATGCGCCCGAGCCCCTCACCGAGCTGGTTGTAGTAGTCGTTGATCTCGCGGGCCCGCTTCGACGAGAGCGTCACCAGCGTGAACTTGCAGTCGACGCGATCGAGGAGATCCTCGATCCGGGGCTCCGTCAGAGACGCGTGTGTCGGGCATCGGCTGTTCTCCAGCGTCGTGGGCGGGGCGTTGCGGGCGGGGCGTTGCGGGCGGGGCGTTGCCAGAGCAGCGGATCTGCTGCCAACTCGGGCACGTGGCGGTCGGCCGGTCAGTCGGCCGGTCCGTCGTGGTCGCCCTCCCGGCGGGCCCTCAGAATAGCAGCAACGTCACTCACGGCCGTCTCCAGGTCGTCGTTCACGACCACGGCGTCGAAGCGGCCCGCCTGGGCCTCCTCGGCCGAAGCCTCGGCCAGGCGCCGCTCCACCGCCTCCGGCGAGTCCTGTCCACGGCCGACGATTCGCGCTCTCTGCACCTCTCGCGAAGGCGGCCGGAGGAACACGAGCAGCGCTTCCGGGCAGGAGTCCCTGATCGCGAGCGCCCCCTGGACATCGACCTCCAGGAGCACGTCGCGACCCGCCGCGAGGTGCTCGCGGACCGGACCGGCCGGCGTCCCCTTCAGGTCGCCGAAGACCTCGAACCACTCGAGGAAGCCGCCATCGTCCCTCGCGCGCTCGAACTCCTCGCGCTCGACGAAGTGGTAGTCGACCCCGTCGATCTCACCGGGGCGCGCGGGCCGGGTCGCCCATGACACAGACCACCGCATCTCGGGCTCCATCTCGCGGAGCCGCCTGCCGACCGTCCCCTTGCCGGTGCCGGAGGGCCCCGAGAGCACCAGCAGGATGCCGCGCCGGCTCACCCCCGTTCGAAGTAGTCGAGAAGCGCGCTGCGCTGGTTGCGGCCGAGGCCCTGGAGCCTGCGCTCCGGGCTGATCTTGAGCTCCTCGACCAGACGCCGTGCACGCACCTTCCCGAGGCCGGGCATCGACTCGATCGCGCTCAGCACCTTGAGGCTCGCCAGCGCGCGTGCCTCATCGCCCTCGCCACCCGCTTGCTCGAGGAGCTCGCTCAGGTTCATGGCGCCCATCTTGAGCTTCTCCTTGGCCTCGGCGCGCGTGCGGCGTGCCCGAGTGGCCTTCTCGAGGGCCGCGGCGCGTGCCTCAGGCGTCAGCTCGGGAGGTCTCGGCATGGCAGTCCTTTGCGGTCGGGATCACACGCGGGATCTCACGTAGTACAGCGATGAACAGCGATATGGGCCGCTTCACGGTCGCCGGACGCGGCGCGCAGGTCAGCATACACAGCGATCTCCGAGCGGCAACCCGGCGGCTGCTTGCGCTCCGCCGCGGCGTTCGGCTAAGCGCCGGCCAGCGCGTCGGCGACCTCGGCGTGGATCCTCCTCGCGGCATCGGCCGGGTCCCCTGCAGCGGTGACGGGGGCGTCCGACCACCAGCACGTCGCCGCCGGCTCTCGCGACCTCTCCCGGCGTGCCGACCCGCGCCTGATCGTCGGCGCCTGCTCCCGCCGGCCGAATTCCCGGCACGACCGTGACGAGATCGTGATTGCCCGATCTCACTCGGTCGAGCTCGCGCACCGAGCAGACGACTCCACCGCACCCGGAGGCGACGGCGGTATCGAGGCGCTCGTCGAAGTGCGACGCGTCGGGCTCGCTGGTGAGCACGGTCACACCGAGCGCGCACGGCGCCTGCAACCCCGCGGCGGACGCGCCGGCCGCAAGACCTTCCACTCCGGCGCGCAGCATCGCGGTGCCACCCGACGCGTGAAGGGTCACGTAGGCGACCCCGAGTCCGCCGATCACGCGCGACGCCCTTCCCACAGTGGTCGGGATGTCGTGGAGCTTGAGATCGCAGAAGACCTCCAACCCGAGCCCCCTGATCGGCTCGACGGATCGCGGGCCGGCAGCGGCCCAGAGCTCCAGGCCGATCTTGGCCACCCCGAACCACGGTGCGACGAGGCGCGCCATCTCCAGAGCGGCATCGAGATCGGCGACATCCAGGGCGACGGCGAGCCGCGCGCGGACGTCTTGCGTGGCCGGCTCACGTGCGGTGCCCTCGGTCCCTCGGCTGTCCATCCTCACCCTCATCTCTCCTCCATTGCGCCCACCAGGTCGGCTACGCGCTCGACCCCGTGGTGCGCACCACTCCCTCAGCTCGTCGACCACCCGGAGTGCGGCCCGTGGCTCTGCAAAGGTCGCAGTCCCCACCCCCACCGCGGACCGCGCCGGCGAGGAGCATCTCCACGGCATCGAGGCCGCTTCCGACGCCGCCGGTGCCGATGATCGCTGTGCCCGGGTGTGCGCGTGCGACCTCCCACACCGCCCTGAGTGCGACCGCCTTCATCGGTGGCCCCGACAGACCGCCGCCACCGGCGCCGAGGGCGGGGCTGCGCCGCTCGGCATCGATCGCCAGGCCGAGGAGCGTGTTGACGAGCGTGAGCCCGGCGGCACCGGCCTCGAGGGCCGCGCCGGCTACCTCGACGAGCTCGGAGGTGTTGGGGGAGAGCTTCGCGAACACCGGTAGGGCGTCGCCGCCCCCGGACTCCAGAGCATTCCGGACCGCGCGTATCGCTGCGCCGGTCATCGCGGGTGCATGCGCGAACATGCGCGAGCGGTCCTCGATGTTCGGGCAGGAGACGTTCACCTCCACCGCCGTCAGGTCACCCGCGACGCGCCCGAGTGGTTCTGCGGCTGCCGCGAACTCCTCGATCGACCTACCCCACACCGAGACGATGATCCTCGCGCCGCGATCCTTCAGCGCCGGCAGATCCTCGATGATCCATCGCTCGACACCGGGGCCCGCGAGACCCACGGAGTTCAGCATCCCGCCCCCCGAAGTGGGACAGACCCGCGGTGCCGGGTTGCCCGGCCACGCGAACGCTGCGAGGGACTTCACGGTGACGGCACCCAGACCCCTGGGGTCGCAGACTCCGGCAACCTCGTCGCCGTGCCCGAACGTGCCGGCGGCGGCGATGACCGGATTCGTCAGGGTGAGCGGGCCCAGATCGACCGTGAGGTCGACGCGGTCCCCGGCGGGTGAGCGGCGGGCCTCACACCTCGAGCCTCATCTGGCCGTCACGGTGGTACTCCTGCAGCGAGCGGACGACGGGGTCGCGCCGCGCGACCTCCGCGATTCCCGCCGCGGCGGCGAGCCCCGCCGCGACCGTGGTGACGCACGCGACGCCGTTGGCGAGCGCCGCTCGCCGTATATGCGCGCCGTCGGCGCGCGGCCCGCGACCTCGCGGTGTGTTGAGCACCAGCTCCACCTCGCCCGACGCGATGAGGTCGACCGCGTCGGCACCGACGTGCTCCCCCACCTTCGCGACCACCGTGCGCACCGGAATGCCGCTCTTCTCGATCAACGCCGCCGTTCCGGCCGTCGCAGCCAACGAGAACCCGAGCGCCGCGAACCGGCGCGCCGCCTCCAGGCCGGGCCCCTTGTCGCGATCGGCCAGCGACAGGAATACGGTCCCCTTCTCGGGGAGTCGGTTGCCGGCGCCTGCCTGGCTCTTCGCGAACGCGAGGCCGAACGATCGGTCGATCCCCATGACCTCCCCGGTCGAGCGCATCTCGGGCCCGAGGAGCGTGTCGACCGAAGGAAAGCGATTGAAGGGGAGCACCGCCTCCTTCACCGAGACGTGTCCCTCCCCGGCCGGGGGTGGAGCAGCCCCTCCTCGCGCAGCTCGGCCAGAGTGGCTCCGAGCATGACCCTGGCAGCGACCTTGGCGAGTGCTACTCCCGTCGCCTTGCTCACGAAGGGCACGGTACGACTCGCACGCGGGTTCGCCTCGATGACCCAGACGCGACCGTCCTTCACCGCGTACTGCACGTTCAGCAATCCGATGACGTTCAGCTCCCCGGCGAGCTCACGAGTGTGGCCTTCGATCAGGCTGCAGACCTCGTGCGTCAGAGTGGGGGGCGGAATCGCGCAGGCGGAGTCGCCGGAGTGGACTCCGGCCTCCTCGATGTGCTCGAGAACACCACCGACCAGGACCTCGCCGGCACCGTCACGAATCGCGTCGACGTCGACCTCGATTGCGTCTTCGAGGAATCGGTCTATGAGCGCGGGGCGTTCGGCGGAGAGCCCCCCTCCCGTCCGAGGCTTCCGTGCGAGGCGAGCTCACCCATGGCACGGCCAAGATCGGCGTCGTCGTAGACGATCTGCATCGCGCGCCCGCCGAGCACGTACGACGGTCGGACGAGCACTGGATAGCCGACCTTGGACGCGACTTCGATCGCTGCGTCCGCAGTCGACGCGATGCCGCCGGGGGGCTGTGGCACGCCGACGCGTTCGCAGAGCTCGTTGAAGCGCTCCCGATCCTCTGCGAGGTCGATCGACTCGGGGCTGGTACCCAACACCGCATAGCCGGCCTCCTCGAGCGCGTGCGAGAGCTTCAGCGGGGTCTGACCCCCGAGGCCCACGATGACGCCTACGAGCGTCCCGGCCGCTGTCAGGACCTCGCATACGTTCAGGACGTCCTCGCTGGTGAGCGGCTCGAAGAAGAGGCGGTCGGCCGTGTCGTAGTCGGTGGAGACGGTCTCCGGGTTGCAGTTGACCATGACGGTCTCGTAGCCGGCGTCGGAGAGCGCGTATGCGGCATGCACGCAGCAGTAGTCGAACTCGACGCCCTGGCCGATCCTGTTGGGTCCGCTGCCGAGGATCACCACGGCGGGCTTCGTCAACGGCATCACTTCGTCTTCGTCTTCGTAGGTGCCGTAGTGGTACGGCGTGCGCGCTGCGAACTCCGCTGCGCACGTGTCGACCGTCTTGTACGTCACTCGGACGCCCGCCGCGAGCCTCGCCGCTCGCACGGCCTTCTCGTCGTCACCCCAGAGGTAGGCGAGCTGCGCATCCGAGAACCCGAGGCGCTTGGCACGACGCCAGTCGGAACGCTTCATCGTCGCGAGCGCGAGACCTCCCAGGCGGTCTCGCTCCTCGACGATGCTCAGGATCTGATCGCAGAACCAGGGGTCGACTCCCCGTTGCCTGGTGGAGTCGTTCCACGGAGACGAACCCCCGTAGCGCGGCCTCCAGCTGGAAGATTCGCTCGGGTGTCGGGATCGCCGCCGCCCGGACCAGGTCGTCGGGGTCGAGGAGGTCGTACCGGCTCTCGGCGGGGTCGCAGTTGAGGCCGTGCCGACCGGACTCCAGGGACCGGAGCGCCTTCTGCAGCGACTCCGGGAAGGTGCGCCCGATCGCCATCACCTCGCCCACCGACTGCATCTGAGTGCCGAGAACGGGCGTGGCGCCCGGCAGCTTCTCGAAGGCCCAGCGCGGCACCTTCGTGACCACGTAGTCGATGGTCGGCTCGAACGACGCCGGGGTCTCGCGAGTGATGTCGTTGCGGACTTCGTCGAGCGTGTAGCCGACCGCCAGCTTCGACGCGATCTTCGCGATCGGGAACCCGGTTGCCTTGCTCGCCAGGGCCGACGAGCGAGAGACGCGCGGATTCATCTCGATGACGACCATGTCGCCGTTCGACGGGTCGACGGCGAACTGGATGTTCGATCCACCCGTGTCGACCCCGATCCTCCTGATGCACGCGAACGCGGCGTCGCGCATGGACTGGTACTCGACATCGGTGAGGGTCTGCGCGGGAGCGACCGTGATCGACTCGCCGGTGTGCACGCCCATCGGGTCGAGGTTCTCTATCGAGCAGACGACGACGACGTTGTCGGCATGGTCACGCATCAGCTCGAGCTCGTACTCCTTCCAACCCACCACCGATCGTTCGATGAGTATCTCGGAGATCGGACTGGCTGCGATCCCACGAGCTGCCACCTCGCGCATCTCTTCGGCGTTGTGAGCGATCCCGGTTCCGCCTCCACCGAGGATGAACGACGGTCGGACGATCAGCGGATACCCCACCGCTTCGGCGACGGTCATCGCCTCGTCGAGCGAGTAGGCGATCCCCGACGCCGGGACCGCCAGGCCGATCTCCTGCATCGCCGCCTTGAAGGCCTGGCGATCTTCCGCGGTTCGGATCGCCTCTATGTTCGCACCGATGAGCTCGACGCCGAAGGCCTCGATGGCCCCGGACTCGTGAAGCGCTACTGCGAGATTCAGCGCGGTCTGCCCACCGACGGTAGGGAGAAGAGCATCCGGACGCTCCTTCTCGATGATCCGGGTCAGGGTCTCGAGATCGAGCGGCTCGATGTAGGTGGCATCGGCGAACTCGGGGTCTGTCATGATCGTCGCCGGGTTGGAGTTGACGAGGATCACGCGATATCCCTCTTCGCGCAGCACGCGACAGGCCTGCGTACCGGAGTAGTCGAACTCGCACGCCTGGCCGATCACGATCGGCCCGCTTCCGATCAGAAGGATCGAGCTGATGTCGGAGCGTCGGGGCATCAGCCTGCCTCACGCATCAAGGTCGTGAACTCCTGGAAGTGGTAGCGGGCGTCGTGCGGCCCTGGCCCGGCCTCCGGGTGGTACTGGACCGAGAAGGCCCGCAGTGCACGGCTCCCTCACCCCTTCGACATCGCCGTCGTTCAGGTTCACGTGCGTCACCACCGAGCCCTCGGGCAACGTCTCGCCGACGACCGCGTAGTTGTGGTTCTGGCTGGTTATCTCGACCCTCCCGGACTCGACGTGCCTGACGGGGTGGTTCCCTCCGTGGTGACCGAACGGCAGCTTGAAGATCTCTGCGCCGAGGGCGAGTCCCATCATCTGGTGACCCAGGCAGATGCCGAAGACCGGCAGCACCCCGAGCAGCTCCTCACGCTCTCGAATGCGCCCTCGACTGCCCGCGGGTCGCCGGGCCCGTTCGAGAGGAAGACGCCGTCCGGCGCACGCGCGATGACCTCGTGCGACGGCGTGTCCGCGGGTACGACCTCCACGAGGCAGCCGGCCTCGTTCAGGTGCCGGACGATCGAGGCCTTGATGCCGAAGTCGTAGGCGACGACATAGAAGGCGGCGTCGGCGCGCCCTACCGTGTACGGGCTCTCGGTCGTCACCTCGGAGACGAGGTCGCGCCCTTCGGTACCTCCCTCACCGCGTGCGGCGTCGAGCAGTGCGGCCTCCTCGCTCACGCCGAAGGCGCCGGGCATCGACCCCGACTCCCGTATGTGGCGCGTGAGCCGCCGCGTGTCGATCCCGGTGATGCCGGGCACTCGATGACGGCGCAGGAATCCATCGAGATCGTCGGTCGCGCGCCAGTTGGAGGACCGCCTGGCGAGGTCGCGGACGATCACCCCGCGGCACGCAGGGGAGGTGCTCTCGTCGTCGTCGGGGTTGACGCCGTAGTTGCCGATGTGCGGACAGGTGAACGTGATGATCTGCCCCGCATACGACGGGTCGGTGACGATCTCCTGATAGCCGGTGAGCGAGGTGTTGAAGACCACCTCGCCGGCGGCGATCCCGCCGTCGGGCAGGTGTCCGATCGCCTCGCCCTCGAAGACCTCGCCGTCGGCGAGAACGAGAACGGCTGGTTGGGGCCGCCTCATCGCTGAGCCACTCCTTCCATCACCACAGGCTCGCCCTCCAGCACGGTGTGCCTGACGCGTCCGTCGAGGGTCTGCCCGTGAAACGCGGAGTTCCGGGATCGGCTCGCCATCGCACCCGAGTCGACGACCCACTTCTCGCTCGGCGCTACCACGCACAGATTGGCCGGACGACCCGGCGCTACCGGACCACCATGCCGTTCGAGGCCGGCGAGGCGGGCGGGGCGCCACGACAGCGCACCGAGGACGCCGGCCAGCCTCGACCGCTGCGGAGTCACGAGGTGCGTCATCGCGACGGCCAGGGCCGTCTCCAGGCCCAGGACGCCCGGCGGTGCGTCCTCGAACGGCACGGCCTTCGACTCGGCCGCGTGAGGTGCATGATCGGTCGCGATGGCGTCGATGACTCCCTCGACGAGTCCCTCGATCACCGCCGAGACGTCTGCAGCCTGCCGCAGCGGCGGGTTCACCTTGAAGGCGGGGTCGAAGGTCCTGCACTCCGCGTCGGTCAGCACGAGGTGGTGCGGTGTGCACTCGGCGGTGACCCTCACGCCCTCCGCCCTCGCACGACGCACCAGGTCGACGGCGCCGGACGTCGAGATGTGCTGAACGTGGTAGTGCGCGCCCGTGCGCCGCGCCAGAGCGATGTCGCGCGCCACGATCGTCACCTCGGCCTCGGCGGGGCGCCCGGTCATGCCGAGCCTGCTCGACCACTCGCCCTCGTGGAGGTGACCTCCCGCTGTGAGCGCCGGATCCTCGGCGTGCTGGCAGATCACCGCGCCGGGGAGCGCCGTCGAGTACTCGAGTGCGTGGCGCATCACGGCGGCGTCGGAGAGGCACTCGCCGTCGTCGGTGAAGAGGCGCACGCCGAGGTCGTACATCTCCCCGATGGGCGCGAGCACCGCCCCTGCACGCGCCAGCGTTATGCAGCCCGCCGCGTGCACGTCGCAGACGCTTCCGCGCCCGCGCTCGAGGACCGACTGGACGACGGCTGCGTCGTCGAGGGGTGGATGGGTGTTGGGCATCGCGACCACGGCCGTGAAGCCACCGAGCGCCGCGCCCCTTGCGCCGGTCTCTATCGTCTCGCTGTCTTCGCCCCCGGGCTCCCGGAGGTGCGTGTGCAGATCGACCAGGCCCGGCGCGACCACTGCGTCGCTCGCATCGAGGACCACCGCGCCCGCCGGTGCCGCGATGCCGGGAGCCACCTCGGACACGACGCCGTCGCGCACGAGGACGTCGGCCCGCCGTTCGCCGGTCTCATCGATCACGCTGCCGCCCTGGATCACCAGCACCGACGGCCTCCGGATCTCCTGCCGCTCAGACAACCGGGCCTCCAGAGCCGAGCAGGGAGTACAGGACTGCCATCCGCACCGCCACGCCGTTCGCGACCTGCTCCGTCACGAGCGACGCCGCGGAGTCGGCGACCTCGTCGGCGATCTCGACGCCGCGGTTCATCGGTCCCGGATGCATCACGAGGGTGTCGGGCTTCAGACGCGCCGCCCTGTCGGCGGTGAGCCCCCAGCGCGACGCGTACTCCCGGATCGACGGAAGCAGTGACTGACCGATCCGCTCGCGCTGGATCCTCAGCAGGTAGACGACGTCTGCCTCGGAGAGGGCGTCATCGAGGTCGTACGACACGCGTACGGGCCACCCGTCGAGGCACTCCGGCATCAGGGTCGGTGGTCCGCAGAGCGTCAGGTCGCAGCCGAGGAGATCGAAGAGGCCGACATTGCTGCGCGCCACTCGCGAGTTGCGCACGTCGCCGACGATCGTGATCCGGCAGCCGTCGAGTGACGGCCCTCGATGACGGCGGAGCGTGAAGGCGTCGAGGAGGGCCTGCGTGGGGTGCTCGTGGCGGCCGTCGCCGGCGTTTACGACCGAGGCCCCGGTCCATGAGCAGATCCGGTGCGGCGCTCCGGCCGAGGAGTGCCGCACGACGATCGCGTCGACACCCAGCGCCTCGATGGTCCGAGCCGTGTCGCGAAGACTCTCGCCCTTCTTCACCGACGACGTGGAGACGGCGAACGTCATGGTGTCGGCCGAGAGGCGCTTGGCCGCGGTCTCGAAGGAGAGGCGGGTCCTCGTGGAGTCCTCGTAGAAGAGGGAGGCGACGGTGCGACCCCTCAGTGCCGGCACCTTCGGGATGTCGCGCCGCGTCACCTCCAGGAACGACTCGGACCGATCCAGGATCTCCTCCGCCCCTGCGCGGCCGCCTAGGTCGTCCACGGACAGGAGATGCTTCATGACCTCGCCTCCCCCGCCGCCGGGTGGCGGCCCCCAGATCTCCACGCAGTCGACGCCACCGTCGACGTCGGAGAGGCGGACCCTGACGTCTTCGACCGTCTTGGTCGGGAGGTTCTTGCCCACGAAGTCGGCGCGAATGGGCAGCTCGCGGTGTCCGCGGTCGACGAGGACCGCCAGCTGCACGGAGCGCGGCCTGCCGAGCTCGCCCAGCGCGTCGAGCGCGGCCCGGACCGTGCGCCCCGTGTAGAGGACATCGTCGACGAGTACGACGACCCGACCGGTCACGTCGGGCACCTCGGTGGGCCCGACCGGGGCCACTGCGCGGATCCCGATGTCGTCGCGGAAGAACGCCACGTCGAGGGTGCCGACCGGCACTTCGACCCCCTCGAAGGACGAGATCGCCGCCGCGATCCGCCCGGCGAGTGCGACCCCCTCGTGTACAGGCCGACGAGCACCACTCCGCCGGCACCGTGGTTGCGCTCGACGATCTCGTGTGCGATGCGGGTGACCGCACGGCGCAGGTCGGTACCGTCGAAGACGCCGGCCCTCAGCACGAGGTCGCGCCCGACGTCGGGGGTGACGGCGAAGCGGCCCCCTTCGGGGGCCGCCGGTTCGGGTACTGCGGAATTCCCTGCTGCGCCGACGCTCCTGTCGACGCTGCTGCCGACGATGCCGTGGTCGTCGTGCGGCGTCGCGCCTCGAGTGGGCATCTCAGCAGGCACCTCTACCTCCGTAGGGACCTCACTGGATCCCCTTGACGGTTCACTAGCACGGTAGCACGCCGCCGGGGCCGGATCGCCGCCTCCCGCCCTACTCGCGCGTTCCTCGGAGCCGCGTGGTCAGGTGCGCTCGTCGCCTGTACCGTCGGCGGTGTCCGAGTCGCCCAGGATCACTTCCACCAGCATCCCCTGGCACCAGGTCAGGAAGTCGTACACCGACCACCAGTCGGCGTCGGGATCCGCCGGTGCGGCGGTGGTCGGATCGCGCTCCTCGTCGACGCCGAGCCGGGTCCCCAGATCCAGCCTCAGGTCGTTCAGCGCCATGAGCCAGGCATCGACCTCGTCGGGCCCGATACGGGCGACGACCGGTTGCTCTGTCGCTCCTTCGGGGGACGCCGAGCGGAGGCAAGCCGCCAGGAGAGTGAGTGAGCCGGCCTTCTCCCTCGCGAGATCCGGGCGCACAGACGACTCCCACTCGAGCGCCGAGTCCTCCTCGGTCGGATCGAGGTAGGCGCGAGGGAAGAGCCGATCGAAGGACGCATCGCTCGCCGGTGGGTCGTGCGAGAGGCGATCAGCGAGCACTTCCGCGAGCATCGCGACAGCCTCCGCGTCGTCCCCGTGGAGCCGGCACCAGATCGTCCCGTCGGCCCCCTCTCGAAGATCGAGGGCACGCTCAGCGATCCCGCTGCAGTGTCGCCCAGAGCCCGTGGGCGTGGAGCCTGGCGACGTCGACCTCGGCCTTCTCACGCGCGCCGCTCGACACCACCGCCCGCCCCTCCTCGTGCACCTGCAGCATGAGGCGCGTCGCCTTCTCGCGTGGGTAGCCGAAGAGCTTCTGGAGCACGTAGACGACGTACGACATGAGGTTCACCGGGTCGTTCCAGACGATCACGATCCAGGGCGTGTCGGGCGCGACGACGTCGTCGGGCACCCGCTCGTCGACCCGTTCGGGAGCGACCGTTCCCGACCTCATCACACCGCGCCGCGCAGATGCTCTGCAATGCGGCCGAGCAGGCCGTTCACGAACCTGCCCGAGTCCTTCGTCGAGTACTGCTTCGCCAGCTCGACCGCTTCGTTGATCACGACCGCGACAGAGGCCTCGGCGACCCATCCCAGCTCGAACACCCCGATGCGCAGCAGCGCACGGTCTACCGCCGGCATTCGCTCGAGCGCCCAGTGCTCCGAGAACTTCCGGATGATCGCGTCGATCTCATCCTGATGCTCCTCGACGCCCACCACGAGCTGCATTGCGTACGCGTCGGGTTGCACCGGCATCTCACCGAGCAGCTCATCGACCCCGATCACGCGTTGCTCGCGCTCGTACGCGAGCGCCAGCGCGCGCTCGCGAGCTTCGCGTCGCGTCGGCACGACTCAGGCCCGGGTCAGGTACTCGCCCGAACGGGTGTCGACCTTGACCCGCTCGCCGACCTCGACGAAGAGCGGCACCTGGATCACCAGACCCGTCTCGAGTGTGGCCGGCTTCCGCGCCCCCGAGACCCGATCGCCCTGGACTCCCGGCTCGGTCTCGGCAATCGCGAGCTCGACCGCCGCCGGAAGGTCGACCGCGATGACCTCGGTCCCGTACATGGGGGAGGACGGCGCTGTCGCCCTCCTTGAGATAGCCGACCGCGCTGCCGAGCGTCGCAGCCGGTACTTGCAGCTGCTCGTAGCTCTCGGTGTCCATGAAGACGTAGTCGTCGCCTTCGCGGTACAGGAACTGCATCTCCCGCTTGTCGATGACCGCCTGGGAAACCTTCTCGTCTGCACGGAAGGTCTTGTCGACGACAGCGCCCGTGCGGAGGTTCTTGAGCCGCGTCCGGACGAAGGCACCGCCCTTGCCCGGCTTGACGTGCTGGAACTCGACGACCGACATGAGACCCTCGGGTAGGTCCAGGGACATGCCGTTCTTGAGGTCGTTCGTGGAGATGCTCACAGAAGAAGATCCTTGGGGCTGCAGGTCAGCGGTTCGGCGCCGGACGCGGTAACCACCACCGTGTCCTCTATGCGGACTCCACCGACGCCTGTGACGTAGACGCCCGGCTCGACGGTGACGACATCACCTTCGATCAAGGTATCACGGGATGTGGCGGCCAATCGCGGGGCCTCGTGGATCTCGACTCCGACACCGTGCCCGGTGCCGTGGACGAAGGCGTCACCCAGACCCTCGGCATCGACCACGGCGCGCGCCGCCGCGTCGACCGCCCTGCACTCGACGCCCACCGTCACCGCCTCACGGCCCGCCGCGTTCGCGGTCATCACGGTCTCGAAGAGGCGGCGGGCGTCGGGGCCCGGGTCACCTACGGAGAGGGTCCGAGTCATGTCGGAGCAGTAGCCGTCGACGATGCAGCCGAAGTCGATCACCACCAGCTCGCCACGCTCTATGCGCCTGTCGGTCGGACGTGCGTGCGGCATGGCGGCGTTCGGCCCCGACGCGACGATCGCGTCGAAGGACACACCGGAGGCGCCCCTCGTACGCATCTCGACCTCGAGCCCGAGAGCGAACTCGCTCTCGGTCGGGCTCGACGCGAGCCTCGATCGAACGGCGTCGAGGGCGGCGTCGGCGATCGAGCATGCCAGCCGGATGCGGGCGACCTCGCCGGGGTCCTTGGACCTCCTCAGGTCCTCGACGAGTGCGCCGGCCGCGACCAGCTCTGCCGGCGCGAGCCTCTCGGACAGTGCGCGCTGCTCGGCCCAGGTGACGACGTGGTCCTCCAGCCCCACCCGAGCGGCTCCCGATGCGCTCGCCGCGAGGATCTCACGCTGATCCGCCGCGGTCGCCCCGATGGCAACATCGACGACTGCTCCGGAGGCCGCTACCTGCTCTCCAGCCTGGTCGCGGTAGCGGCCGTCGGTGACCAGCACGGAACCGCCGGCATGCACGAGGAGCATCCCCGCGGAACCCGTGAAGCCGGTCAGGTAGCGGACATTGGGCAGGTGGCTCACGACCAGGGCGTCGAGGCCCGCCTCCTCCAACACTGCCGTGAGCCGCTCGAGACGCCGGGGGACCTCCATGGGGGGCAGCGAGGTCACGAACCCTCCCCCAGCTTCGCGACGACCGCCTCGATCGCGAGTCGGTACCCGTGCGCTCCGAACCCGGCGATGGTCCCCGTCACGACCGCCGCGACGACCGAGGTGTGCCGCCAGCTCTCGCGAGCGCTCGGGTTCGAGATGTGCAGCTCGACCTTGACACCGTCGTGGGAGGCGAGGGCGTCGGTGATGGCGTATGCGTAGTGGGTGAACGCCCCGGGATTGATCACGATCGCGGGGCACCGTCCGCGGGCGGAGTGGATCGCCTCGACGATGGCGCCCTCGTGGTTCGACTGGAAGTGCTCGATCTCGTGCCCGTGGGCCCGGGCGGTCGCGGATGCGACCTCCACCAGGTCTTCGAGGGTCGTCCGCCCGTAGATCTCGGGCTCACGCTCGCCGAGGAGGTTCAGGTTCGGTCCGGAGATCAGCAGGATCGTCGCCACGGCCTTCAGTCTCCCACCTGGCACCGGCCGGCGGAGCACACCGGCGCGTCGCCTCCGCGCAGAGCCCTAGGCGTCGACACCGATCGCGGCGAGCGCCGTGCGGACCGCTCTCTCGTCTGCCCCCTCCACCGTCTCAATCCCGCCGGGACCGTCGAGGACGAAGGTGAGGTCACCCGTCGACTTCTTGTCGCGGGCCATGACGGCGATCAGGTCGTCGGCGCGGAGCCCCGGGGGCGCCTCCACCGGCAGGCCGAGGGCGGCGACCATGCCGTGGTGCCTGTCGACCTCCGCGAGACCGACCCGTTCCAGAGCCGCCGCCAGGTTCGCGGCGAAGACGAGTCCGACGCCGACGGCCTCGCCGTGCGCGAGGGCGTAGCCCGCGACCGTCTCGATCGCGTGCGCGAGCGTGTGGCCGTAGTTCAGGCGCGCTCTGAGTCCGGACGTCTCCCCCTCGTCGGCCTCCACGATCCGCGCCTTGTCGGCGGCACAGAGCGCGACGACCTCGGTCAGGACCTCCCGGTCGCGCGCGAGCAGGCTTCCGCAGCGCTCTCTCAGGAGATCCACCAGGACGTCGTCTCCGAGGAGGGCGTACTTCGCGACCTCGCCGAGCCCACAGCGGAACTCCCGGTCGGGCAGCGTCGCCAGGACCGCAGGATCCGCCAGCACTCCGAGCGGCTGGTGGAAGGCGCCCACCAGGTTCTTGCCCTCGGGCAGGTTGACTCCGGTCTTTCCCCCGATCGCGGCGTCGACCATGGCGAGTAGCGTCGTCGGCACCTGGACGACGTCGATGCCCCGGTGGTACGTGGCGGCGGCGAAGCCGGCCACGTCGCCGACGAGCCCTCCGCCGAGAGCCACCACCGCGTCACCCCGCAGCAGTCCACTGCGGGCGAACCGCCGCGCCAGGTCCTCGACCGTGGCGAGCGTCTTGTGCTCCTCGCCGTCGCCGACGAGGAACATCTCGTGAGCGATGCCCGCCCGATCGAGCGCACCCGTCAACGGCCGCGCGTGGACGGCCGCCACCCCCGACTGGCTCACGACGGCGACGCGCCGTCGTCCCGAGAGCAGCGTCTCGATCCGCTCCGCCGCCGAGTCCCCCACGACGACGTCGTACCCTCCGCGCCGAGGTCGACTCGGATGCACCGCACGCTCATGACTCCCGCTCGGCCCGCTCGGCCCACTCGGCGAGCACCGCGTCGGCGACTCCCTGAGGGTCGACGCCCTCGGTGTCGACCCTCGCGTGCGCCGCGTCGGTGTAGGCGGCCTCACGCTGTGTCGCCAGACGCTCGAGGGTGGGCAGCGGCCCCGACTCGAGCAGCGGCCGTCCTGCGCCGTCGCCGACCCGCTCGTGCAGCACTGCCGGTCGCGCACGCAGCCACACCACATGCCCGGAGGCGCGTAGGAGCCGGCGGTTCTCCGGGTCGACGACTGCCCCACCACCGCACGCGACAACCAACGCCTCGGGCGAGGCCGCGATGTCGGCGACGACCTGCCGCTCGAGCGCACGGAACCGCCCCTCGCCGTCGGTAGCGAACACCTCGGCGACCGTCGAGTGCGCCAACGACTCGACCACGTCGTCGGTGTCTACGAAGGGGCGACCCAACCTCTCCGCGCAGATCCGGCCGACCGTCGTCTTGCCCGCACCCATGAGGCCGATGAGCACTAGGTGCCTCACCGCAGCGCGTCGATGTACGCGGCGTGGTTCCGAGCCATCTCGGTAACGGAATCGCCGCCGAACTTCCTGAGGCACTCCGACGCGATCACGAGGGCGACCATGGTCTCGGCGACCACGCCCGCCGCAGGCACAGCGGTCACGTCGGTGCGCTCCTTGAACGAGACCGTCTCCTCCTTGGTGGCGACATCGACGGTCTTCAGCACCGGGCGGTTCAGAGTCGCCAACGGCTTCATCACGGCTCGCGCGACCAGCAGCGCCCCGGTGGTCATCCCCCCCTCGACACCACCCGCGCGATCGGTGTCGCGTGCGTAGCCGCCCGACTCGGCATCCCACGAGATCGCGTCGTGCGCCTCGCTGCCGCGACGACCGGCGACCTCGAATGCGTCGCCGATCTCGACTGCCTTCATCGCCTGGATGCTCATCAGCGCCTGCGCGAGGAGGGCATCGATGCGCCGGTCCCAGTGGACGTGTGAGCCGAGGCCCGGCGGGAGTCCGTAGGCGAGCACCTCGACGACCCCGCCGAGGGAGTCGCCCGCCTTCGATGCCGCCTCGATCTCGGCGACCATCTCGGCCTGCGTCTCGGGGTCGAGGCAGCGGACGGGCGAGGCGTCCACCGCCTCGAGGTCGGCCGGCTCGGGACGCCTCGCCCCGCTGCGCACCGCGCCGCTCCGAGCTGGACCACGTGGCTGACCACGGAGATCCCCAGGCCGGTGAGGAGCGCCTTCGCCAGCGCCCCTGCGGCTACCGCGCCGCCGTCTCGCGGGCGCTCGCCCGCTCCAGGACGTTTCGGGCGTCGTCGAAGCCGTACTTCTGCATGCCTGCGAGGTCGGCGTGGCCGGGGCGGGGGCGCCGCAGCGGCTCCTCGGTCGACCCGGGCGCCGGGGACATCTCCTCCTGCCACTTCGGCCACTCCGTGTTGCGGATCATCACCGACACAGGCGAGCCCAGGGTCAAACCGTGACGCACACCGCCCGTAAACTCGACGTCGTCGCGCTCGAGCTTCATGCGCGGGCCGCGCCCGTACCCGAGACGGCGTCGCGCGAGCTCCGCTGCGAGGTCGTCGATCAGTATCGGCAGTCCGGCAGGGAGCCCCTCGACGACGACCACCAGGGCCGGGCCGTGCGACTCGCCCGCCGTCAGGAAGCGCAGCACGACGACCTCCACGGGTGGGTCACGTCAGGATACGGCAAGCCCTCATTTGATGACCTGCTGGCCCTCGCAGAGCTCGAAGGGAGAGTCCCCGTAGAGGAACTGGCCACACGGCTCGTCGAGGCTCACCACCCGGTAGCTGTTGCCCGGACCGAAGACGTCGCCGGCCGCGACCGTGTAGACCGTCGAGCCGACCTGGACGCGCGCGATCGCAGTCGGCCCGTCGAAGAAGACGTCGAGCAGAGCGACCGTCGTCCCCTGCGGGGGGTTGTACGACGGCTGCGTCGTGGTGGTGGTGCCACCGACGCCGGTCGTGGTCGTCGCTCCGAATACGGTCGTAGTGGTACCGGCGTAGCCCGAAGTGGAGGTGGTGCCGAAGTACCCGGTGGTGGAAGTCGTGTACGCCGTGGTGACCGGTGTCTCCTGGAACGCAGGCTCGAAGGGGTTCCTCGTGGAGTAGACGTCGAAGCTGTCGGGCGGCAGCGACCTACCCGGCTCGGTCGTCGTCGTCGCCGAGGTGGAGGTCGTGGCACCCGCGACCGTCGGCGGCACGGAGGTGGCCGCGGCACCATCGGACGAGCCGTCGTCGCCGGCGAGAACCATCCCGCGACGAAGGCGACCACGAGGACACCGAGGATCGCCAAGAGGATCTTCTGCCGCCGGCTCTCGCTCGCGGTGGCCATCAGTTCAGCACCTGCGTGGTCGGGGACGCGGCCGGGGACGTGGCAGGCACCGTGGTCGGAGTGACACCGGGCGGAGTGGCAGGAGCGGTGCCGGGCACCGCCGAGAGCGTCGTCTGCGTGAACATCCGGGCCGTCAGCGTCGCCGAGAGGCTCGGCGCTCCCGCAACCGTCGACGGTGCCGTCGTGGCCGTGGTGTCGTCGCCGCCATCCGCGGCGCCCGTGGTGATGTTGACCGAGTCGACGATCACCAGGCGGCCGAGATCCTCCAACCGGTTCATGTAGTCGAGCACCTGGAAGAAGCCGCCCTCGATCTGGATGGTGAGGTTGATCGTCGGTGGCGCGCCGGGCGCCTCTGCCGGCTCGGCGGGAGCGACCGAGATCCAGTCGATCCCCGCGTCGAGCGCGATCTCGTGGGCGCCGTTGATGAAGCCCGCGAGGTCCGGCTCGGCCGGCAGTGCCTGCGACAGCTCCAGCAGGCGCGCGTCGGTCGCGGGACCGTCCGCGTCGATCTGCTGCAGGCGCCGGAGCGTCGAGTCGAGCCCGACCCTCTCCTGCTCGGCGGCGCCGACCTCGTCGCGCACGTCGGAGAGCTCGCCGCCGCGCGGGGAGTAGACGAAGACCCACCACAGTGCGACGACGCCGACCGCTGCGACGGCGAGCAGCGCCACGACACGGCTCCTCATCGCTCCCCCTCCAGGAAGGCTTCGAGCCGATCGGAGCGCGCCGACGGCGTCAGCTCGGCGGTCGACCGGAAGTCGACGACATCTCTCGTCGTGAGGGCGTGCTTGGCCGCGCTCGGCACCCAGATGCCCGAGAGCGACTGCAACCGCGCGATCCGGTTCAGCCACTGTGCGACCGAGGGGTAGTCGAGGGCGGTTCCCTGGATCTGCACCGCCCCGCCGATGACTCCCACAGCCGCGACGGGCGGTGCGGCAGGCACCGTCGTAGCGGTGGTCGGCGACCCCGCTGGTGCCGTCGTCGCGGTGGTGGGTGCGGGGCTGGCCACTGCGAGGGGCGGCGTGACGCTCGCCTGGAGCGACGTCAGCCAGACGTCGTTGGGGATCTCCTTCGCCATCTCCTGAAGGAGGCGACTCCAAGATACGTCCGACGCCAGGAGGGTGGTCAGCTGTGCGGTTATCGACTCGAGCTGGCCCTGCTTCGCCTGCGCGTCGGAGAGCGAAGCGATCTCGGCCTGTACCTCCTGGTTCTCCTGCAGGCGCTGCGCGAGCACGTCGCGCTCGTCGTCGATCTGCTGCTGTCGTTGCATCGTCGGATAGGCGAGCAGCGCTCCGAGGAGCAGGGCTGCAACGACACCGCCGGCGACGTAGCGGCGGTTGGAGGTGGCCGCCTTCCGCTTGCGCGGCGCGAGGTCCAGGACGGGTCCTGCAGCGATCCCGCCGAGGGCGAGCCCGACGGGGGCCGGGAGATACGGGTCGAGGCGCGTCACGTCGTCGTCGTCGAACCCGATGTCGCCGATCGCAAGCTGAGAGCGCGGTGACGCAGGGATCACGGGGACGCCGACGAGCGCTGCCAGGCGGTCGTCGATGCCTGCGAGTCGAGCGCCCCCGCCCGTCGTGACGACCCGCAGCAGGCGGACCGCGTCGGCCTGGTTCCGGTAGTAGTCGAGCGACGAGCGCACCTCGTCCAGGAGTGCGGCGACCGGACGGTCGACCGCGCTGCGCGCCGCCGCGACCGCGTCGTCGCCGGTGTCGTCGAGCCTCCGCTTGAGCGCCTCGGCCGCGTCGGGGGCGATGTCGAGGCTGCCCGAGATCGCCTCGGTCAGCCGCCGCCCACCGGTCCCCAGCACCCTCACGAACCGCGGCATGCCGCCCTCGTGCACAGCGACGCAGGTGACGCCACCCCCGAAGGAGACGATCCCCTCGGCCCCCGGCCCGTTGTCGGCGACCGGCCTCGCCAGCGCGCGTATCAACGCCAGTGGGACCAGGTCGACGGACTCCACCGAGTAGCCCGCAGCGGCAACAGCTCCGGTGAGGCGATCGATCGTCGTCCGCTGGGCCGCGGCGAGCAGCACACGCATGACGCTCTCGTCGCCGTCGCCGCCCTCGCGGCTGTCGTCGCCGTCGCCGACGTCGCCGCCGTCGTGGCTGTCGAGGATCGCGAAGTCGAGGACCGCCTCGTCGAGCGGTATCGGTATGAGGTCAGCTGCCTGGAACTCGAGTGCCCCCGAGAGCTCCGAACGTGTCATGACGGGCATCTCGACCTGCCGGACGATCACGCGCGGGCTGGCCACTCCGACGCGCACCGATGGCTTCCGGAGCCCGACCTCTTCGCGCAGCCGGCGCAACGCCTGCGTCACCGCGTCGGCGTCTACGACCTCGCCGTCGCGCATCGCGCCCTCGGGGAGCGCGACCTGACCGAAGGCGCGCAGCGTGGGCGGGTCGCCCGGCGTGACCTCCGCGACGGTGACGGCGTGCGTGCCGACGTCGAGTCCGATCAGGCGCCGGGCCACGACTCGCTCCCGTTTACGACTCTCGCGTCGAGGTAGCTCCCGAGGTCGGTCTCCCTGATCCGGAAGTGCTTGCCGACGCGTATCGCCTGGAGATCGCCCCCCTTGATGAGCCGGTACACAGTCATCGTGGAGACTCGAATTGCGTCGGCGACCTCACGAACCGTGAGTAGTCGGTGCTCAGCGGCCACGTTCGCGTCCATCGTCCACTCGGATCACAGTAGGCATCACTAGCAACAATCGTCAACCGGAACCTCATCTTGAGACAAGTGTCTATCTGAACATCAGGCTGAGGGTCTGCCGCGGGCGGGGCGGGGCCGCGACCCGGGCCGGTCGAATCACACAGATGTGGTCTTCCAGCGCCGGCTGCCTCCCTGACCCCGAGCCGAGCCCCGAGCCCCGAGAAGAGACTGCGGATCGCGGCGGGAGGTCCGGGCGGGTCAGGTGCCGGGGCCCGCGAGGAGGATCGCCGCCACCGCGCCCAGCGCCATCGAGGGGCCGAAGGGCAGAGCGCGGCCGCGCGGGATGCGGCGCAGGAAGGAGCCGAGCAGGTATAGGAACGACCCTGCGAGCACGGACAGGACGAATGCCGTGGTGACGCGCGCCCTGATGGGGTCCGAAGGAGGCTCTCCGGACCACGACTCCATGAAGTCGACTCCGACGAGCCACCCGACAACTCCGGCGGCGGTCATCGGGGCGAGCAGCACGGGGACCACCACGACGATGCCGCCGATGGACCCGATGAGGAACGGGAGGAACATCCCGGTGCCGAGCGTCCCCCAGCCGAGCCATCCGAGGTGCCCACCGAGCAGCGCGGCGAGGCGGACGTCGCCGAAGCCCATCGCCTGCGGCCAGAGCGACCAGAGCCCGTAGAAGACCGCGAAGTCGATGGCGGCGCCGATCGCCGCCCTCCCCAGCGCCGGCCAGTCGCCCTCCCCCAGCGACGCCGCCGCGAGGAGCACTATCGATGCCGCTCCGGCGGGGTAGACGATCCGGTTCGGTATCAGCATGTGCTCGAAGTCGATGACCGAGATGGCGACGAGCGCCGCGACAAGGACGAGGTACGCGGGGAGCACCCACGACTCGGAGAACCTCGCCGCCGTGACGGCGAAGAGCGCAGCCGTCGCCGCCTCGACGATCGGGTAGCGCGCGGAGATGCGTGCACTGCAGTGGCGACAACGACCACGCAGCGCCACCCACGAGATGAGCGGCACGTTCTCGAGCGCCCCCAGGGTTGCTCCGCAACCGGGGCACCTCGATCGTGGGGGAGACGACCGACTCGCCGCGCGGTATACGCCAGATGACGACGTTGAGGAAGGAGCCGACGAGGAGACCGAGCAGCGCGCAGAGTGCGATGAGGCCGGCGGTCACGGGCGCAGGCTAGACGCCCCGGAGGCGGGCGCGAAGGAGCCCGGGCACTCGGCCCGGGCTCCCACGTGTCTCTCAGTGCGCCGGTCGCTGCTAGAAGCTGTCGGCGTATGTGAGGCCAGTCACGGCGTCGCCCTGACAGGCTGTGCCGCTCGGCACCTCTGCATACCCCGTACCGGCTCCGGACGCCTGCTGCACGTCCTTGACGGCCCAGCACTTGCCGGACTTCGACTTCGAGACCAGGTAGACGGTCTCGGAGCCAGCGGTCGCGGCGTCTGAGTCGACGACGTGTACGGAGACTTGCTTCGGCTGGGTGGAAGGTGCGTCGGCCGCCTGGAACGTCAGGCTCGGCTCGACCACGAGCAGCGCGGCGACCGTGGCGTCGGCGTAGTCCTGGCCGTCGGTGAAGATCGTCTTCGCCGCCGAGACTCCGTTACGCACGTTCGACTGTGCTGCCTTGTCCTGTGCTCGGCTACGGGCACCGAGGAAGGTCGGGATGGCGATGGCGATGAGGATGGCAATGATCAGCACCACAACCATTAGCTCGATGAGCGTGAACCCGTCCTCCCGGTCCTCGCGGGCCTTGAGGTTGGTCAGTGTCTGCACTTTGGGGTGACCCCTTTCCTATGGGTGTCCTACGCGAGGCCCTCCTCCCCCTTCGGGCCCGCGCCCCGCATGCAGGGACGGGACTCCGGGCAGCCCGGCGGGCCTCCCCGTCGCCGGGTTGGGCTCCGTGGCTTTGCGCCCCCGCCTCTCGACGGGTATGCCTTGATCCGGAGGATCTCGCTGTCCGTGGTATCGGCCCCCGAGTCCGAAGCCTTGAGCGCCCCTTCTCCGGGCCCACCCGGCCCGGACCTGCGGGGCTCGTCGGTACGATCACCCGGTGACCGGCCGCGAGGAGTGGGCAGGACCCGACCACCGACCCGGGCAGCACCGCGGGCACGGGCACCACCACGGGCACCACCACGCCGGCGCCGGGGTCTCGCCGAGGCGTGCTCTGCGGTGGGCGCTCGGGGCCAACGCCGCCTACCTCGTCGTCGAGGTGGTCGGTGCCTTCGCGTTCGGCTCCCTCGCGCTGCTCGCGGACGGCGTCCACATGCTCTCCGATGTCGCAGCTCTCACCATCGCCCTCATCGCCCAGAGCCTCTCCGAGCGACCCGCGTCCTCACGGCACACCTATGGGCTCCAGCGCTCCGAGGTCATCGGCGCTCAGGCGAACGCCCTCCTGCTCCTCGGTGCGGCGTCGTGGATCGCGGTCACCGCAGCCGGGCGGATCGGCGACGCCCCGGAGATCGACGGCGTCGGTGTCGCGATAGTCGCCGCGATCGGCCTCGCGGTGAATGTCGTCAGCGCCGTCGGTCTGCGCGCGCCTCCGGCCGGAGCCTCAACGTGCGCGGTGCCTCCTGGCATCTCGCGTCTGATGCCCTCGGCTCCGTCGGGGCCCTCGCCGCGGGAGTCGCCGCAGCCTGGTGGGACGCACGAGATGTCGACGTGTACGCGTCGCTCCTCGTCGCCGCGCTCGTCGTCGTCGCGGGTCTGCGCCTACTTCGCGACGCGACCAGCGTGCTCCTCGAGGCGGTACCCGCCGGGATCTCCGTCGAGGATCTCGTGGCCGAGATGGCGGATGTGCCGGGCATCGACGCCGTGCACCACGTTCACGTGTGGTCGCTCGGCTCCGATGTCCCCGCTCTCTCCGCCCACCTCCTCCTCGACGGCGAGCCCACGCTGCACGAGGCCCAGGTCGCCACAGACACGGTGAAGGCGATGCTCGCCGGCCGGTTCGGGATCGAGCACGCCACCCTCGAGGTCGAGTGCCATCCCTGCGACTCCGATCCCGGCGCGCACCCCGCGTGACCCTCCCCGTCCTCGAGATGGGTCACTTGCGCGCAGCAGGTCTGCGGAAGTGACCCATCTCGGCTGCCACCGCTCGCCGCGCTACTGGATGAGCTTGATGATGTTGAACATCGGCAGGTAGAGCGCGATGACCATGCCGCCGACCGCGATGCCCATGACGACGATGAGCAGAGGCTCGATGAGCGAGGTCAGGGCGTTGACCGTCGCCTCGACCTCCTGGTCGTAGAAGTCGGCGATCCTGTCGAGCATCTCGTCGAGGGCGCCCGTCTCCTCGCCGACCGCCATCATCTGGACGACCATCGGCGGGAAGACGTCGTGGTTCTCGAGCCGCGCCGCGATCGGCTCACCCTGCTTGACGCCCTCCTGAGTGTCGCGGACAGCGGTCGCGACTACGTGGTTCCCGGCCGTATCGGCGACGATGTCGAGCGCCTCCAGGATCGGGACTCCGGAGCGCACCAGCGCCGAGAGGGTCCGCGAGAACCGTGCCAGCGCGGCTTTCTGCACGAGCTTGCCGAAGACCGGTGCCTTCAGCTTCATCGAGTCCCAGGTGCGGCGACCCTCGTCGGTCGAGATCCACTTGCGGAATGCGAATACCCCGCCGATCTCGACGCCGAGGACCACGTACCAGAGGCTCCGGAAGACCGAAGAGATCGCCAGCAGCACTCGGGTCGGCGGCGGCAGAGTCCCCCCGAGCTCGTTGTACAGGTTCTCGAACATCGGGATGATGAACAGGAGCATCGCGGTGACGATCAGGAGCACCAGGGCCCCGACGACGGCCGGGTAGGTCATCGCCGACTTGATCTTCCGCCGCAGCTCCACCTGCTTCTCGATCGTGTCGGCGAGGCGCAGGAGCACCGAGTCGAGGACACCCCCGATCTCACCCGACTTGACCATCGACACATAGAGACGGTTGAACACCTTGGGGTGCTTGGCCAGCGCCGCGGAGAGCGATGCTCCCCGCTCGACATCGGCGCGCACCTGCCCGGCGATGTCGGCCAGCGCGCGGCTCTCGCTCTGCTCCGCGAGAATCGCGAGAGCGCGCAGCAGCGTGAGGCCCGAGTTGATCATCGTCGCGAACTGGCGTGAGAAGACGGCGACGTCCTTCAGCTTCACGCGGTTCGCGAGGAACGGGATGGTGACGTCGCGGCCCAGCGACGCCGACCCCTGCTGCTCGATCTCTATGGGCACGTAGCCCATCGACCGGAGCTTCCCCACGACGAGCTGCTGGCTGTCGGCCTCGAGCTTGCCCTCGACGAGGCGTCCAGCGCGGTCCTTGACCTTGTACGCGAAGGTCTCGGCCATCCGTCTCAGCCCCCCGCCACGAGCCTGCGCAGGTCGGACTCGTTGGCGCAGCGCTCGGCCGCCGTTTCCACGGTGATCTTCCCGGCCCGCACCAGGGACGCGAGCGACTGGTCCATCGTGAGCATTCCGTGCTTCCCGCCGGCCTGGAGCATCGAGTAGATCTGGTGGACCTTGCCCTCGCGGATCAGGTTCCTGATGGCGGGGGTCGCTACCAGGACCTCGCAGGCAGCGACGCGACCGGCACCGCCGGGAGTCGGCAGTAGCTGCTGCGTGACGATGCCCTGCAGCGACGATGCGAGCTGCACGCGTATCTGCTGCTGCTGATGAGCGGGAAAGACGTCGATCACCCGGTCGATCGACTGCGGGGCGTCCTGGGTGTGAAGGGTCGCGAAGACCAGGTGACCCGTCTCCGCCGCGGTCAGCGCGGTGGATATCGTCTCCAGGTCACGCATCTCCCCGACGAGGATCACGTCGGGGTCCTGACGCAGCACGTGCTTCAGCGCCGAGGCGAAGGAGTGGGTGTCCTCCCCCACCTCGCGCTGGTTCACGAGCGACCGCTTGTGACTGTGGAGGAACTCGATCGGGTCCTCGACGGTCATGATGTGCAGGGGCTTCTCGCGGTTGACGATGTCGATGAGCGACGCCAGAGTGGTCGACTTGCCGCTACCGGTCGGGCCCGTGACGAGCACGAGACCCCGCGGGAGGCCGGCGAACCACTTCACCGACTCCGGAATGCCGAGATCGTCGAAGTCGACGATCTCGTAGGGGATCACGCGCATTACCGCGCCGACGGCGTCACGCTGGAGAAAGACGTTCACGCGGAAGCGGCTCTTGCCGGGGAGGGAGTACGAGGTGTCGAGCTCGAGGTCGTTCTCGAACTTCTCCCTCTGCTTCTGCGTGATCAACGAGTAGACCATCTGGCGCACCTGTGACCCGTTGAGCACCGGCAGATCTGCGAGAGGCACCAGCTCACCATGGATCCGGATCGTCGGGTGCTGGCCCGCCGCGAGGTGCAGGTCGGATCCCCGGGCCTGGAGCACCCGGTCGAGCAGGTCGTTGACCCCCAGGTCGTCGACGTTCGCCTCTCCTGGAGCACCCACGGACATGCGACCCGCCGGCGCTCCTTCGAGCAGGCCGTCGACCTCCCCGTAGACCGCATCGACAGCGCGGTGCAGCTCGGCACGATCAGCGACGGCCGGGACTATCTCGTAGCCCGTCGCCGCCCCGACGGCGGCGACCGCGTCGTCGTCCGACGGCTCGGCGAAGGCGACCACCAGCTTGTTGTCCTCGAAGTCGACGCCGATCGCCGAGTGCCGGCGCGCCACATCTTCGGGCACCGTGGTGGAGGCGGCCTGATGCAGTGGCGCCTCCTGGAGATCCACGAATCGCATCCCGAGGCTCTCGGCCAGGGCCGCCGTCAGGTCCTTCGACCCCACGAGCCCCGCCCGGAGAAGGACAGCGGGCAGCGGTTGGCCGCTGGAGTCCGCCTCCACGAGAGCTGCCTCCAGTGCATCGCGCGACAGCACGTGCCGCGCCACGAGGCTCTCACCGAACCGTCTCGCCTGGATCGTCAGCAACGGCCCTTCCCGTATCGCCGGCCCCCGGATACCACGAGACCGGTATCGACGCCGCCAGGACCCCACTGAAGGGGCTTCGGCGATCGCCGGCGGCGCCCCTACGCGACCACCCGGAAGACCTCTTCCAACGAGGTGAGGCCCGTCGCGACCTTTCGCAGCCCGTCGTCGCGCAGCGTCAGCATCCCCTGCATCACCGCCGCCTTCTGGATCTCCTCGGTGGATCGGCGCTCGATGATCAACCGCTTGATCTCCTCGGTCATCAGCATCACCTCGTGGATGCCGAACCGCCCCCGATAGCCGGTGCGCCCGCACGACGAGCAGCCGACCGGGCGGTGGAGGACCGGCCACTCGCCCGACTCCAGACCCGGATCGGGCCATCCGGCCTCGACCAGCTCCGCCTCGCTCGGCTGGTACGCCTCCTTGCACCTCTCGCAGAGACGGCGCGCCAGGCGCTGCGCGGTGACGCAGTCGAGCGAGCTAGTGACCAGGAAGGGCTCGACGCCCATCTCGACGAGGCGCATGGGGGTCGAGGCGGCGTCGTTGGTGTGAAGCGTCGAGAGCACGAGGTGGCCGGTCAACGCCGCCTCTACTGCGATGACCGCCGTCTCCCGGTCGCGGATCTCGCCCACCAGGAGCACGTCGGGGTCGGCGCGCAGGATCGATCGCAGCGCCAGGGCGAAGGTGAGGCCCGCCTTGGGATGGATCTGGATCTGGTTGATGCCGGGCAGCCGGTACTCGACGGGATCCTCGACGGTGATCACGTTGCGGTGCGGCTCATTGAGGATGTTGAGCGTCGCGTACAGCGTCGTCGACTTTCCGGACCCCGTCGGACCGGTGACGAGGATCGTTCCGTACGGCTTTCGGTACGACTCCGAGAAGCGCCCCAGAGTCTCGGGCAGGAAGCCGAGCTCCTCGAGGCGCAGCAGTGCCTGCCCCTTGTCGAGGATGCGCATCACGACCTTCTCGCCGTACACGGTGGGCAGGGTCGCCACTCGTAGGTCGATGGGCCGGCCTCCCACCTTCATCGAGATGCGACCGTCCTGCGGGATGCGCCGCTCGGCGATGTTTATCTCTGCCATGACCTTCAGGCGACTGATGACCCCGCCCTGGATCGACCTGGGCGAGCGCATCACCTCGTGCAGGACGCCGTCGATCCGGAACCTGATGCGCAGGTCGTGCTCGGTCGGCTCGACGTGGATGTCGGAGGCACGATCCGCCACTGCCTGGGTGATGAGCAGGTTGACGAACTTGACGATCGGGGCGTCCTCGACGATCTCGCGGACGCCGCTCAGGTCCTCGGTGACCTCCGCCTCGTCTGCGGCCGCCTGGGCGACCGTGTCGACCTCGGTCTCTAGCCTGAAGTAGCGATCGATCGTCTCAGATATCTGGGCGGCCGTGGCTACGACCGTCCTCGCCTCGTGGCCGGTCACCGCCCTGATGTCGTCGAGGGCGAAGACGTTCGACGGGTCTGCCATCGCCACGACGAGGCTGCCGTCTTCGTCCCTTCCGATCGGGATCGCCTGGTAGCGGCGCGCGATCGACTCCGTGACCAGCGAGACGGCCGATGGGTCGATCGTCTGCTCGCCGAGATCCACGAAGTCCAGGCCCACCTGGCGGGCGAGCGCACGCACGAGGTCGCTCTCGGAGATGCCGACGGTCTCGATGAGGATGCGGCCCAGTGACCGCCCCGTGCGGGCCTGCTCGGCGAGCGCCGCGTCGAGCTGGACCTCCGTCAGGAGGCCCTCCTCCAGCATGAGCGCGCCGAGCGGCTTGGTGTCGGACAGAACAGTGCCTCCCTGTACCGTCGTCCGGTTATCGTCCCGAACTGCGCCGCGACTGAGCGCCGGCGGCAGAAGTCCTTTTCGGGGTGATTCGGCTAGAGGTCGCGGATCGTCGAGAAGAGCCTGAGCATCGCCCCGCGGTCGCGCTTCGACCCTTCGTCCTCGTCTCCGCCCTCGGCCCCTTCACTCACATCGGAGTCGCCCTCGGGGGCTGCTCGGCCTCGACTGCCCGCTCGCTCAGCTCCTCCGGCGTGGCGCCGCGCGCCTTGCGCCTCCCGGCCGGCGCGGAGCCCGTCACGGGGCGGTGGGTGGCCGGGTGGGGCACCTCGGGCGGCTCCGATGGATCCACACCGGGGCCGTACGGCTCGACCGGGCTAACGACCGCCTCCGCGCCCGGTTCTGGGGGGCTCCCGGGCTCCTTCCCGGGGCGCTCCCGCGGCGGATCGGGGCTCGCCGCGCTGCTGGCCAGGTCGGCAAGGGCCGCGAGGTCGGCCAGGTCCGCCAGCGCACCGTCGGAGCCGGACGGCGGCACCGGAGCCTCCCGTGCCGGCGCTGCCTCCTCGGACGCTGCTCCCCCGGGCGCTGCCTCCGCGGGCTGGGCTTCCTCGGGCGGGGCTTCATCGGGCTGGGCTTCATCGGGCTGGGCTTCCTCGGGAGCTGCGATCAGCTCGACCGCCCCGCGCTCGACCATCTCGCGCAGCACGTTGCACACGTCCATCACCGAACGCTGAGTCCGGCTGATCACGTCGTCGACGCTGCTCTCGCCGTCGAGGGCAGCGAGGACTCGCCACTGCGCCGCGTCGATCGTCATCGACTGGCATCGGAGGTCGGGGCTGAGTCGGGGGCGCGCTCCGAGCGACGGGATGACGCTGCGGATCTCCTGCCACTCCTCGAGGAGCCGGCACACCTCGTCGAGCGCATCGTCCACGCCGACGTCGTAGGCGGTCGGCCACGGCGGCTCGCCGCCGTCGGCGAACCTGAAGGATCCCCCGTCCTGGCGGGCGACGTCGAAGCAGGCGCCGACGAGACGCTCCTGGAGGTCGCCGGGAGTCGCGGCGGGGCCCGACTCGGCGCCGGCCTCCACTGCCCGGCAGCGTCCTTCGAGGAGCCAGAGCCGTCCCTCGGAGGAGCGCGTCTCGACGTGCAAGAGCCCCGTCTTGCGCGACCGGGCCAGGAGCCCCAGCAGCTCCGTCACCGGCAGCGTGTCGAATGTTCCCTGTAGAGACACGTCAGTCCCTCCAGAATGAGTGATCGGCGCCGCGGGGGGATGTTGAGCGCGTTTCGGGCCCGGCATGCCGCCCCGCAAGGGCGCCGCCCGGAACGATCGGATCAGCGGGGAACGACGGCTGCCTCGGCCGCGGCGCGCATCACGCCTACGGGAGCGCGCTCCCCTGTCCATCGCTCCAGGGAGAGCGCCGCCTGGCGCACCAGCATGCCGAGTCCGTCGACCGTCGAGGCGCCCGCTCTCCGCGCAGCGACGAGGGAGAGGGGTGTCGACCGGGTGGTAGACGAGGTCGGCCACCACATGGCCCGACCGGAAGACCCCGGATCGAGCGGGAGGCCGTCGCCCGACATCCCGAGCGGCGTGGCGTTCACGACGAGATCAGCCTCGCGGGCCACCGCTGCGGCGTCCGCCCAGGCGATCGGCTCGCCCGCAGGAGCCAGTGCAGCGGCGGCCGCTGCGGCGTCGAGGCGTCGCGCCGCAACGGTCACGGCGCTACCCTCGCGACCCAGCGCGAGTGCGACAGCCCGCGCCGCTCCGCCCGCCCCGAGCAGCAGGACTCGACGCCCACCCGGGTCGTGCCCGGCGTCGCGTAGCGACTGGACGAAGCCCTCACCGTCGGTCGAGTCGCCGAGAAGGCGGCCGCCTCCGACCGGGACGACCGTGTTGACGCTGCGGAGCACCTCGGCATCGGGGGTGAGGTCGTCGCAGCAGGCGGCCACGGCTGTCTTGTGGGGCATCGTCGCGTTGAGCCCGGCCAGATCGAGCGTGCGCATCGCATCCAGCGCCGCCTGCGCCGCACCCTCGCGCACCTCGAACGCGACGTACACCCAGTCGAGATCCAGGGCCCGGAATGCGGCGTTCAGGAGGACCGGCGAGAGCGAGTGCCGGACCGGATCGCCGATCACCCCCGCGACCCGCGTCGAGGGCCCTATGGGGGAGATCATCCGAGAAGACCCTTCTCTCTGGCAGCCTCGACGTTCACCAGGTGCTCGTCGTAGGTCTCGGCGAAGGCGTGCCTGCCCTCGGCGTCGGCTACGACGTAGAACAGATACTCCGACTCCGCGGGGTTCAGGGCCGCCTCGATCGAGACCTCGGCGACGCTCGAGATCGGTGTCGGCGGCAGACCCCGGACCAAGTACGTGTTGTACGGCGATTCTGTCGCCCGGTCGTCGGCGGTGTTCGAGATCTTGCGCTCGCCGATCGCGTAGAGGACGGTCGCGTCGATCTGCAGCGGCATGTCCTGCTCCAGTCGGTTCATGATCACCGAGGCGATCAGCGACCTGTCGGAATCGACCTTCGCCTCGCTCTGGACGAGCGAGGCGACGATGAGCGTCTGGTATGCGGAGAGACCACCAGCCGGTGCATCGAGCCCGAGTCGCCCTGCGCGCCGGTCGAACTCCCGCACCATGGTGCGCAGCACGGCGGTCTCGTCGTCGGTCTCCACGAACCGGTAGGTATCGGGCCACAGGAGACCCTCGAGGCCCTGCTCGCCGTCGGGCTGATACCTGGAACGCACCCTCCCGGAGGCGGCCACCTCTAGGAAGCGCGCGGCGCTGCGCCCCGGAAGCTGCTCCTCGACGCGCTCCGCTATCTCGCTCAGCCACAGACCGGGCGGGACGCGCAGCTCCTCATAGGTGATCACCGGCCCGTCCTCGAGGACGGCGATCGAGTCCTTGACCCCGAGACCGCGACGCAGCTCGTAGTCGCCGGCTTGGAAGGGGCCCGAGCCCGACAGGCGGACGTACGCCTGGAACACCAGCGAAGAGCCGATGACGCCGCTTCGATCGAGCTCGTCGGCGATGTCGGCCACCCCCAACCATCCTCGACCGTGACCGACAGCTCCTCTCCCGGTGCGCCCGGAGGATCGAGCTGCACCTGGAGCCATCGGGCGGCTCCGCCCAGGATCAGCACCGGCACGCCGACCAGGGCGACGATCCACATCACACGACCGCGCCGCCGGCGGGGCCGCTCGGCCCGCCTCCGCGACGACACGACATGCGGCAGGGAACCGCTCCCATCGCCGTCACCGCGCTCCCCAACCGGCTCGGGCAAGGCATCCACCGGCCCGGCCGACGGGTCGACCACCGGCCCGGGCACCGAGTCGCTCACGGGACTGCGCGCCGGCGTGCGTCCAACCACGACTGCAGCATCACCGCCGCGGCGACCTTGTCGACGACGGCCCGCCGGTCCTGCCGCCGCACGCCTCCCTCGACGAGGGCGCGCTCCGCCACGACCGTCGTGAACCGCTCGTCGCACGCCTCCACGGTCATGCAGGCGCCCGCCGAGGCACGAAGCTCGTCGATCTCGGCGAGAGCCGCTCGCGCGGCGGGACCGAGGCCCCCCGAGAGCGAGCGCGGCAGCCCCACGACGATGGCAACGACTCCTTCATCGCGCGCCACGGCCAGTATCGCCCGGTGATCCCCAGCCCGGTCCCGCCCTCTCCTCAACACGGAGTGCGGGCTCGCGATGACTCCGCCGGGATCCGACAGCGCCAGCCCGATTCTCCGCTCGCCGAGGTCGACTCCCAGCGCCCTGCCGCCCGCACCGGGCTCGTTCACCGCCGCCACGCGGCGACCTGCTCCTGCAGGATCGCCTCTGCAGCATCGAGCTCTCCCACGTTCGGGCCGCCACCGACGACGAACTCCGCACTGCGCGCCGTGCCGCCTCCGAGAGCCCGGGCAGCAGGCGCAGCGATCTCGGCGGCCGATGCACCGTCGGAGACGAGCCCCTGACTCACGGCCACCGCTATCCCGGCCTTCGTGCCGTCAGGACCGTTCCCGAGGAGCGCCACCACACCCTCGCCGATGCGGCGCAGAGTCGACTGGGTGAGTCGGCGAAGGTCGTCTGATCCGACGCCGTCGCACCTGGCCACGACGACGCCCCCTCCGCTCGATCCGCGAGGTCAGCCGCCTTCGCATCGGCCTCGCTCGAGCGGATGCCCGCGATCGTCCGCTCGAGGTCCTTGACCTGCTCGACGAGGCGTTGGGCCTTCTCCACTACCTCCGGAAGGCGTCGCGCGCAGCGCGTCGCCGACCCGTCTCAGGAGATCCTCCTCCTCCTCGATCCGCGCGAGGGCGACATCGCCCGTCACCGCCTCGATGCGACGGAGGTTCGATCCGATCGAGCTCTCGCTCGATATCTTGATCGGACCGATGAAGCCCAGTGCGTGCACGTGTGTGCCCCCGCAGAGCTCTGTCGACTTGTCGCCGGCCTCGAGCACCCGGACCACGTCGCCGTACTTCTCGCCGAAGAACGCGATCGCGCCCAGCGCCTCCGCCTCCGCCTTGGTCGTCTCGTAGTGCCGGACGGGAGCGTCGGTGATCACCTCTGCGTTCGCGAGACGCTCCACCTCGGAGAGCTGCTCGCGCGTCACCGCCTCGAAGTGACTGAAGTCGAACCTCAGCCGCTCGGGCCCGACGTGCGACCCGGCCTGCTTGACGTGATCGCCGAGCACCTCTCTGAGCGCCCAGTGCAGAACGTGGGTAGCCGTGTGGTTCCGCCGGATGCGGTCGCGACGCACGGCGTCGATCGACGCCTCGACCTCGTCGCCTTCTGCGACCTCGCCCGCCACCACGACGCCTCGATGCACGACGATCGATCCGGGGAGGCCGTACTGAGTGTCGGTGACGGTGATCTGGGCGCCGTTCGTAGTCGTGATCGTGCCGGTATCGCCCACCTGGCCGCCCGACTCGGCGTAGAAGGGGTGCAGTCCAGCACTGCATCGACCTCGGTCCCCTCTCCCGCCCGGACGACTCGCTCGCCACCGACGATCAGCGCCCCCAACGATGCCTTCGACGTCGACTCCCGCCTGCCGGTGAACTCGGTCGCGCCGAGCTCGTCGACCAGCTCCCGATAGAGGTCGATCGGTGCAGCGGCCGCACCTCCTGCTTCCTTGTGCGCCTGCTGCGCCCGCTGTCGCTGCTGCTCCATGCGGTCCCGGAAGCCGTCGAGGTCGACCCCATGACCCCGCTCGGTAGCGATCTCGCGCGTCAGGTCGACCGGGAACCCGAGCGTGTCGTGAAGGTAGAACGCCTCGTCGCCGCTCACGTCGCCCGCTGCGAGGAGACTGTCGAGATGCTCCAACCCGCGTTGCAGCGTCGCACGGAACCTCTCCTCCTCACGCCGCACGACGTTGACCACGAGGTCGCGGTCGGCCACGAGCGCAGGGTAGGCACCCCCCATGACGCCGATCGTCGCCTCGACGAGCGCCGGCGTCACGAGGTCGCGTGCGCCGAGCAGATACGCATGGCGCACCGCTCGCCTGATGATCATCCGGAGCACGTAGCCGCGCTCCTCGTTCGACGGGACCACCCCCGTCGCTGATCATGAAGGTCATGGTGCGGGCGTGCTCGGCCATGATCCGGAGCGAGACGTCGATCTCGGCTGTGGTGCCGATCGCGGCGCCGGTAGCCGCCTCGGCCGCGGCGATCAGGGGGCCGAAGACGTCGATCTCCCAGATCGACTGCCTGCCCTGCACGACCGCGAGTATGCGCTCCAGGCCGGCGCCGGTGTCGATGCTCGGCCGCGGCAGAGGCGTCCTCGTGCCGTCGGCCTGCTGGTCGAACTGCATGAAGACCAGGTTCCAGATCTCGATGTAGCGGTCGTGGCCCGTCGCCGGCCCGCCGTCGGGACCGTGCTCGGGGCCGAGGTCCCAGAAGATCTCGGAGCACGGACCGCACGGCCCCGTGTCGCCCATCTTCCAGAAGTTGTCGTCGTCGAGGCGCTGGATCCGATCGCTTGGTACCCCGACCCGCTCGTGCCAGAGGTCGGCGGCCTCGTCGTCGTCTAGATGGACCGTCACCCAGAGGCGCTCGGCCGGGAGCCCGAGCGTCGCGGTGACGAACTCCCACGCCCAAGGGATCGCATCGGACTTGAAGTAGTCGCCGAAGGAGAAGTTGCCGAGCATCTCAAAGAACGAGAAGTGCCGGTTCGTGCGCCCGATGTCGTCGAGGTCGTTGTGCTTGCCGCCGGCGCGGACGCACTTCTGCACGCTCACGGCCCGCTTGAACGGCGGTACCTCGTCGCCGGTGAAGTAGGGCTTGAAGGGAACCATTCCCGCAACGGTGAAGAGCACCGTGCGGTCGACGGGGATGACGCTCGCCGACGGGACGTGGGTGTGCCCGCGGCCTGTGAAGAAGCGGACGAAGGCCTGACGCAGGTCGTCGGCTGTCCTCGGTGGCGTGTTCGGCATCGGCGACAGGGTACTGCGCGGCCCAGTCTCGACCCGGCCCCGATCAACCGCGTCGGGGGCTCCCAGGTGTCAGCCGGCCGGGTCGCGCACGCCCAGGCGGGTCTGCATCTCGGCCTCACGCCGGTGCATCTCGTTCCGGCCTTCGCGCACGGCCGCACGCAGGTCGCGCCCGGTCGACGTGGCCCGCTCCCCCAGCGCTGCGCAACCTCCGGTGGTGCGTAGCGTGCCGCGACCCGGCGCACCCTGCGGACGATGGCGAGCGACGAGCCCACGCCGAGGGAGGAACCCCGCGACGAGCCAGAAGAGCCGCTTGAACACCTACGCCGCTCCCCTGCCTCGGCGTGCGCGCCTGGACCGCCTGGAGCGCCTCGCACGGATCCACGACGGCGGCCGGCCGGCGTCCCCGTCTCGCGGGGCTCCGGGGCCGTTTGACGCCGGCGGCTCGCCGGGAGCCGCGCCCGGTGAGCCACCGTGCGCGGCGACGTCCGGCGGGGCGTCCGAGATCTCGCCCTCGCGCAGCCGCCGCGCGCCTCGCGACACGCCGGCCTTGAGAGCCATCGCCTTGATGACCGGGCTCGCCAACGTCTTGTACGCCAAGCGCTGCGCGCTGTCGACCGCCTCGGTTACTTCGCCGGCCGCGGTGACGAGCCGCTCGACTCGGTCTACTTCGCGCCCGGCGTCGCGGACTGCTGCGCGCATCTCCTCCAGAAGGGGGACGGCCTCGGCGGTCAGGGCCGTCGTCGCGGCGCGCAGGTCGCGAAGCGCCGCTACCAGCGCTGAGATCGCAACCGCGAAGCGCGCCGACGAGCATGGCGACACACACGGCCGCGACGATCGCGACAACGTCACCGGCGCTCATCGTCGCTCCTCTCCGCTCCGCCGCGGCGCGCCCGCCACGACGCCGCGCGTGCCGGCTCCGATCCGTGCGGAGTCGGCTCGTAGAACCGCTCCGAGGCAACCTCCGGGGGAAGGTGCTGCTGAGGCACCCAACCCTCCGGAGCGTCGTGAGGATACGCGTAGCCGTGCCCGTGACCCAGGACTCTCGCCCCCGCGTAGCTGGAGTCGCGCAGATGTACGGGCACTGCGCCCACCGGGCGGTCGCGCACGGCAGCGGTAGCAGCGGAGATCGCGCGCGCCGCGCTGTTGGACTTGGGTGCGAGCGAGAGGTGGATCACCGCCTGGGCCAGGTTGTAGCGCGCCTCGGGAAGCCCGACGTACTCGACGGCGCGGGCCGCTGCCTCGGCGACGAGGAGGCTCATGGGGTCGGCGAGGCCGATGTCCTCGGATGCGAGGATCACGAGTCGCCTGGCGATGAAGCGCGGGTCCTCGCCCGCCTCGATCATGCGCGCCAGCCAGTAGATGCCGGCGTCGGGATCGCTGCCGCGGATGCTCTTGATGAAGGCGCTCACCACGTCGTAGTGCTCGTCGGCGCCGTAGCGCACCGCCCTCATCGCGAGCGCCGCCTCGGCGTCGGCGAGCGTGATCGTGTCGCGCTCCGACTCGACGGCGAGAGCGTGCGCCATCTCCAGACACGTGAGCGCGTGGCGGGCATCGCCCTCCGAACGGTCCGCCAGGTGATCGAGGGCGTCACTGTCGATCCCGACCGGATCCTCGCCGAGTCCACGCTCGGCGTCGGCCAGGGCGCGCCCGAGCAGCTCCACGACCTCGGCCGCGGTGAGCGGCTCCAGGCGGAAGAGAGTCGACCGCGAGAGCAGCGGACCGGTGAGCGAGAAGAACGGGTTCTCGGTGGTCGCCCCCACGAGGACCAGCAGGCCCTCCTCGACGTGAGGCAGGAGAGCATCCTGCTGCGTCCGGCTGAACCGGTGCACCTCGTCGAGGAAGAGGATCGTTCCCTGCCCTCGCTCCGCCAATCGCACCCGCGCCCGCTCTGCGACCTCCCGAACGTCCTTCACTCCGGCGGTCACGGCCGAGAGCGGCTCGAACGACTTGGAGGTCGCGCCGGCGACCAGGCGGGCGATGGTCGTCTTGCCGGTGCCGGGTGGCCCCCAGAGGATCAGGGAGGAGAGCCGGTCCGACTCGATCAGGACCCTCAACGGCTTCCCACGGCCGAGGAGGTGCCGCTGCCCGACCACCTCGTCGAGCTTGCGGGGCCTCAGCCGCGCGGCCAGGGGCGCCCGGCGGGCGAGGCGGTCCTCGAGGGCGGCGGTGAAGAGACTGGCGTCGGCCACGGCGTCAGCGTACGACCGCCACGCCCGACCCGTCGCCCCGCCACCGGCCCGCCGTCCGCCTGCGTCCCTCCCTTCACGAGATGGGACAGAAGTGCACACCCCCACCGCACAAACGACCCATCTCGGGAACCAGGAGCCGCCGCACCACCGAGATGGGACAGAACCGCACACCCCCACCGCCGAAACGACCCATCTCGCCACCCGCGCCGCCCCCAACCCGGGAGATGGGACAGAAGTGCACACCCCCACCGCACAAACGACCCATCTCGGGAACCAGGAGCCGCCGCACCACCGAGATGGGACAGAAGCGCGCACCCCCACCGCACAAACGACCCATCTCGTGAATGGCGGTGGGCGGAGGCGGGCCGCGACGGGGCGGGCGGTGCCGGGGAGGAGAATCCTTGTCAGGCGGCCAGGCGGGTCTGCGTCGCTCGTACCGCGGCGACGATGTCGTCGTCGGACATCGCCCACGTGAAACGGAGCACCGTCCAGCCGGCTGCGACCAATGCGTTGGCCCTCGCTCGGTCGCCCTCGAACGCGGTCCGGGTCTTGTGCGCGTCCCAGCCGTCGGTCTCGACATCGATCTGCAGTGCCGGGTGCGCCAGGTCGAGCGAGTACCGGCGGCCCCCGAGGCGGACCCTGTGCTGCCGGACGAACCCGCCCATGCCCGCGGACTCCAGCAGCTCGTGAACGTGCGCCTCGAAGTCGCTGTCGCCGGGCTCGTAGCCGGGGAGCCGCTTGCGCAGCACTTCGTGCACGATCGAGGGACGCCGGCCCGGCCCCCGGTACAGCCTCGCGACGCAGACCTTCAGAGCACCGATTCTGAGCAGTCGACGGCGCAACCCGTCGTCGACGAAGCGGCCGAGGCCATCGGCATCGAATCGGGCCGACATGTCGACGACGAGCCGCGCCGTCGACGTTGCGGGTATGAGGAGAGCCCTGGTCGCGTCGGGCCCGAGCTCCGCGCCCCGATGGACCTTCACGCCGGGGTGGCGCGCTCTCACGGCCCTGGGAGTCGTGACCTCGAGCGGCGGCTGCCGAAAGCCCTCGAAGCCGTGCAACCACGCCGCCGTCGCGTGCGATGCCAGTGCGCCGGGACCGGCCGCGAGTACAGCGGCGAGAATCGCCTGCTCCCGGGTCGCCGGAGCCCCGGCTATCGCATGCACGCCGCGCCGGACGGTCACCAGGTAGCCCCGCGCGTGCATGCGCTCCAGATGGTGACGGGCTATGCCTTCCCTTCGGGCCTGCGCGCTCGTGATCAGCGCATGCTGTCGCTCGGCAACTCGGTTGATCCTCTGCATCGGCGTCATGTGCCGCAGCCTGCCACCACCCTGCGACACCGACCCGTCTCTCCGCCCGCGCCGCCCCCAACCCGGGAGATGGGACAGAAGCGCACACCCCCACCGCACAAACGACCCATCTCGGGAACCAGGGGCCGCCGCACCACCGAGATGGGACAGAAGCGCACACCCCCACCGCACAAACGACCCATCTCGGGAACCAGGGGCCGCCGCACCACCGAGATGGGACAGAAGCGCGCACACCCCACCGCACAAACGACCCATCTCGGAAACAGCGGCGGGAGCGGGGGTCAGGCGCGGGGCGGATGAGGCGGAGGCCGAGGTCGCGCAGGTGCGACTCGTCGATCGGCGTCGGGGCGTTGGTGAGCGGATCGCCACCCGACTGCGTCTTCGGGAACGCGATGACCTCGCGGATGTTCTCCTCGCCCGCGAGGATCGCCACCAGCCGGTCGATGCCGACGGCGAACCCCGCGTGCGGAGGTGCGCCGTAGCGGAAGGCCTCCAGCAGGAAGCCGAAGCGGGCCTGCGCCTCCTCGGGTGCGATGCCGAGGAGCGAGAAGATGCGCTGCTGCACGTCGGAGCGGTGGATCCTGACGCTCCCGGAGCCCAGCTCCCAGCCGTTGAGAACCAGGTCGTAAGACTGCGACCTCACCGAGAGCGGGTCCGACTCGAGCCGGTCGATATCGTCGGGGTGAGGGCTCGTGAACGGATGGTGAGCGGGTTGGGGCCGGCCGTCGTCGCCGAGCCCCTCGAAGAGCGGGAAGTCGACGACCCAGAGGAACTCGAGCCCGCCCTCCGTCACCGGCGGACGGCCGAGGTCGATGCGCAGCTGCCCGAGCACGGAGCGGACTGTCGCGCGGTCGCCGGCGCAGATCAGCAGCAGATCACCGGGCGCGGCTCCGAGCCCTCGACGAGACCGGCCTGCTCTCCCTCGTCGATGAACTTCGCGACCGGCGACTCGATCACGCCCCCGTCCCTGACCCGCATCCACACGAGACCGGCCGCCCCCAGCGCCTTCGCCCGGTCGACGAGGCCGTCGACGCGCGACCGCGACAGGTCGCCCTCCCCCGGGACACAGATCCCCTTGACAGCCTCGGCGCCCTGGAACGCCCGGAAGCCGGTCGACGCGAAGATCTCCGTCAGCTCCACCAGCTCCAGGCCGAAGCGGGTATCGGGCTTGTCGGACCCGAACCGCTCCATCGCCTCGAGCCAGGTGAGACGAGCGATCGGACCGGGCGGTACCCCGGTCGCAGCCTCGGTTGCGGCGACGACAGCGCGACCCACTGCGTCGAGGACGTCGTCCTGACCCGCGAAGGTCATCTCGACGTCGAGCTGCATGAACTCGAACTGTCGGTCGGCGCGGAGATCCTCGTCTCGCAGGCAGCGCGCGATCTGGTAGTAGCGGTCGAGTCCACCGACCATCAGCAGCTGCTTGAAGAGCTGCGGGCTCTGCGGGAGCGCGTAGAACGACCCGGGACGCATCCTCGAAGGAACGACGAAGTCGCGCGCACCTTCGGGCGTCGAGGCGATCAGCATCGGGGTCTCGACCTCGACGAACTCCTGATCGTCCATGGCGCGTCGCAGGGCGCCGTTGACCAGTGCACGGAGCCGCAGGTTGCGCTGCATGCGCTCGCGCCGCAGATCGAGGTACCTGTGGCGGAGCCGCAGGCCCTCGTCGACGTCGATCCGCTCGTCGAGAGGGAACGGTGTCGCCTCCGACTCCGACAGGATCTCCAGCGCCGTAGCCACGACCTCGATGTCGCCAGTGGCCATATCCGCGTTGACCGTGCCCTCGGGACGGGGTCGGATCTCGCCCTCGACACGCAGAACCCACTCCGCGCGTACGCGATGGGCGTCTCCGAGCGCGTCCTTCTCGGGGTCGACGACCACCTGCACCGTTCCGGCCGCATCGCGCAGGTCGAGGAAGACGATTCCACCGTGATCCCGGCGCCTCGCTACCCAACCACACAGGGCGACGCGTCGACCGGCCTCACCGGCCCTCAGATCTCCGCATCGATCGGTGCGCATCATCGTCCTTCGCTCTCCTGCCTCGCCAGAAGCCAGGCCACTACCTCGTCTCGGCGGACCTCTTCCTGCACCCCAGTGCTCATGTTCTTCACGAGCACGTGGCCTCGTTCCCACTCCCGGGAAGCGAGCATGACTCCGTGGAGCGCACCCGACTTGCCGGCTGCCCCCCACTGCTTCTTCACCGACCTACCACCGAATGCCCGGTCCGTGGCCAGACCCGCCTCTCGCAGCTCGCCGGCGAGCACCGTCGCCGCGCTGCCGCCGAGAGCATCGACGATGTAGACGTCGACTCCGCCGCCTCCAGCCGGCAGGACTCCTCGGAGTCGCACGCGATCAGGACCCGCTCGATCCCGATGCCGAAGCCGATGCCCGAGACGGCCGGGCCGCCCATGTCTTGTGCGAGGCGATCGTAGCGACCTCCTCCCCCGATCGCGTTCTGCGCGGCGTCTAGGGCATCGCTCTGGAACTCGAAGGTCGTGCCCGTGTAGTAGTCGAAGCCACGCACCAGACGCGGCGCAATCTCGTACTCGATGCCGAGAGCACGCAATCCCTCCTGCACGCGCTCGAAGTGCGCGGCCGACTCTGTGCTGAGGTAGTCGCCCAACCTGGGGGCACTGTCGAGCATCGCCCGCCAGTCGTCGCGCTTCGAGTCGAGGATGCGCAGCGGGTTTGCCTCGGCACGTGGCATGTCGTCGCCGATCACCTCGGCATGATCCCGGTAGTGCCCGAGCAGCACCTCCCTGTATCGGGAGCGCGTCGATTCATCACCCATGCTGTTGAGGAAGAGGCGCGCCCGGCGCAGCCCCAGATCTCGGAAGAACCCGGCCGCCAGCGCCACCACCTCGATGTCGATGTCGGGGTCGTCGACGCCGAGCGCCTCGACCCCGATCTGCCAGTGCTGCCGGTACCGTCCCTTCTGAGGCTTCTCGTGGCGGAAGTTCGGCGCCACGTACCAGGTCTTCCACGGCAGGAGCGGACGGTGCTGCACGAACGCGCGCACGATCGGAGCCGTCCCCTCGGGGCGCAGTGCCAGGCGCCGGCCGCCCTTGTCCTCGAACTCGTACATCTCTTTGCTGACCACGTCGGTCGTCTCGCCGACGCGCCGGAACACCTCCACGTGCTCGTATACCGGCGTAACGCAGAGGCCGTACCCGAACCGGCGCGCACGATCGGCGAACAGGCCGATCAGGGCCTGCCAGCGCTCCGATTCGGGAGGCAGGACGTCGTGCGTGCCGACCGGCGAGCGGTAGAGGTCTCGGTCGGCGGCCACGGTCGCATGCTACCGGTAGGCGGTGGGCACCTCGTTCTCCGCCCAGGTGGCGATCCCCCACTGTGAAGCGACGGGGTCGAGGAACTTCGGTGGTGAGAGATACTTGAGCCGTTGGTCGTAGACGTAGTCCTTGGCGTAACCACTGCGGATCGAGCCACTGCTCGTAGTGCCTACCGGGCCCCGATAACGCTGGGCAATCGCCCCATCGACGTTGAGCGTGCCGAGTGGTGCGCCGGCTCCGTACTGCTGCACGGCGAAGGAGTGGTTGACCGAGAGGATTGCCGCCTGCACCGTCGCGTTCGTGAACTTCGCGTTCCTATTCGGCTCCGTCGGGAAGTTGGCATTGAGGTTGCAGCTCGAGGATGTACCGCCACTCGTGCAGGACACTGGGTGATAGATCTCCACATGGTTGTTCGCGATCAGGCCCAGGAGGTCGTCGCCGCCGAGTCCGCCCGCGTAGGTCACGTGCCACGTCACATCGATGTTGTTGTCGGCTGCGATCGTCAACTGACCGTCGAGCGTCCCCTCGAGGAACACGTCGCCGTCGCGACACCCGTAGGAGTTCAGGTCGCTGCTGCGAGGCAGTCCGAGCGGATGGTTGCGCCCACTGACATAGTAGGGACAGCCACTCGTGTAGTTCGCGTCGGAGCTCGAAGACGGGACGTTCTGCACGAATATGACACCGTTCGACGGAAGCGCTCCCGTTCCGTCAGTCGGGCAGGGCGCGTTGTTGGTCTGCTTCGAGAACGGGCTCTTCACGGTCATGGTGCCGTTCGAGTTGAGCTTGATTCGCGTCGGACCGGTGTACAGGCAGCCGCCGACGCCGGCGTTCGTCTCCGCCTTGAGCGCGGAGTTGCTCGGCGGCATCGTGAGCGGCGGGAGCGTCCTCGGGTCACCTGCATTCGCGAAGACGGGTGAGTTCGGGCTGCATCCGCTATTCGTCCGATACGGCTGCCCGTTCCCCGCCGTCTGGGAGGAGGAGGTCTCGCCATTGAAGTGGGGGCTGCCACACACGAGAAACGAGTCGTTCGTGTGAAGCGGACCGTTGATCGCGTCGGCGGAGACGAAGTTGATCTCGATGCAGTAGGCCCCAGACGAGTCGCTGTCGCCGGTGTAGTCGTATCGATCGTCGACGTCGCGCTGGAGGTTGACGCCGCCCAGGTAGTGCTTCGAGCACCGGGTCTGGGCCTGGGCAGCCGTGAACGGACTGCCCGTGTACGAGGCCGGGTCCAGTGTCTCGAAGTCGGTGAAGTAGAGGTAATCGAGGAAGCTGCGGCGTCGGAGCGTCGCGTAGACGTTGCGTTCCGCGTCGCCCACACGCCCCGTCGCCGAGAGGCGAACTCGACCGTCTGTCGCGATCGTCGATGCATCGACGTCGTATCGGAAGAGCGCCGGGGTGTTCCCTCCCGGCACGGGAGTCCAGTCGGTGAACGCGGTGTTGTCGTCGGGAGGTGGATTCGCCGCGTTGTACTGCCAGTAGTTCGCGTTCTCGTTCAGTCGGAACACGTACTCGTCGATGCCCGCTTCGGCCGCCGCCAGTGCCGCATTCCAGTTCTGGTCGTGTCGCGAGATGTTCTGCGATCCGACGCCATACCCGACCACCGCGATGGCGAGGAGCATCAGGACCGACGTCGTCGTCATGACCGCGACCAGGGCGAACCCGCGTTCCGAGCGCGGGGCCCCGTCAGGACCGATGCCTGCCCTGGATGCCACGGAACGCCGGCGCATGACCTTCACCCGGCCACGACGTTGTAGTCGAGGTTTGGGAGCCGCACTCGGTTGACCAAGCTCGTCGAACGCATCGACCAACCGGACTCCTTCTTGACGACAAGACCTATTCGCACCGCCCTGACCGCCAGCAGGTCTGTGGGCGACAACGGTGTCGCCGAGAGCACGGCGCCGTTCGCATCGAGGTAGGTGAAGAGCGGCTCGGCCTCCGAGTTGTCAACGTATCGTCCGACGAAACGAACTCTGGGAGTGTCCGTGTACGTGTAGTCGGGAGCGACGCTCGACTCGTCTGCCGTCCACACTTCCTCGATCAGACGATCCTCCGAGTCGATGTGGATGCTGACCTTCTTGGGGGCATCGACGGTGTCGAGGTTCGCGTAGAACGTCGTCTCGTTCCCGGAGGCGTACAAGAACGGCGACGAGCCGGCGCTCAACCGCACCGCCGTGCGGATGTCCTTGCTGGTCGCCGCCATGAGGACGCGGGCCTCATCGAGGTTGCGGAGTCGCTCCTCGCTACCCACTATCGCATTCTGAGTCGAGGCGAATCCCTGGTAGACGGTCGCCATGACGATCGTCATGATCGAGAGCGTCGCGACCACCTCTACGACCGACGACCCCTTCTCGGACCGGGACGGAGTCACCGAGCGGAGCCCTGTCGTGGCCGTCTGCCACGCACGCAAGAAGATCCTCACTCGACTACCACCTGTGCCGCGGGCGTGGTGGACTCGGTCGGATCGAGCGCGACGGTAGGCCACTGCGGCAGCGCAGTCCTACCGTTCACGCTCAGCTCCCAAGCCCCGTACGGAAGACCGGCGGTGAGCTCGCCGTCGAGATCCGTGACCCCGAGCGTGTGGGTGGCTCCGGAGGCGCAGACCTCGTCGGCGTCGTGCGTGGCCACGACGGTCGCCCCCGTCACCGGCGCCCCGAATCCGTCGTCGACCTCGATCTCGATCGAGCGGAGGGTGACGCTCCCGGTCTCGGTCCCTCCGGGGGTCATCGCAAACGGCGCCGTGCGGAGTGCCCCGGGCCAGTATGGGCCCTCACCACCGGGCCTCTCCCCCTGCGGGTCCGCATCGGCGCAACCGCCCGTCCACGCTTCGTACCCGTCGGCCGCCGGGAAGAGGTCCGAGAGCGTGCGATTGTCTCCCGAGCCGGGCACGAGCTTCGTACCGACGGGCAGGAAGATGGTGTTCCCCAAGGTCACCGGGATGTCCGCCGGAACCACACCGCCGGCGTCCGGTACAAGCGTCAGAGCGAGCGACGATGACTGGTCGTAGTCGAACTGCGCGCTGGAGGTCACTCCGACGCTGACGCCAACCACCTGATTCGGTACCGGGCTTCCCTGACGATCCACGTATCCGGTCGTGTTCAACGAGACCGTGTATGTGCCCGGAGTGAGATACGCGAAGAACGCGCAACCGTCGGAGTTGGTCGGCAGAGTGCGCGTCTCCGGCCCGGTGGCCGTGACGCTGCTGCCGAAGGACGGGGCCGCGTCGCGATCGAGGACCTTCACCGCAATGTGCCCCGTATTCGGATCGTAGGCCCCCACCGGGGGCGTCATCGCCGAGTCACTCACCACGGGCGTCACGCCGCGCATCGATGGCCACGTAACCGAGACCCGCACCCGCAGGAGCTGGGGACTGCCGCCGCTGCCGTCGCACGGCCCATTGCTCGCGCTCTTGGGAACCCAGGTGAGCTCACGGTTGACTGTGTAGGGAACGTCGCCGACCTCCTGAACCGTTGACGCGGGGGCGAGGGTCACGAAGTTGCTGGTCCGCACCAGGTCCATCTCCTGTGCCGCCAGGTTGGCGGCGACGCTGCGGTTCCGGTTGTTGCGGGTCAGGTTCAGCCCGCTGTCCACGGTCGTCGCGATGCCCAGCATGATGATCCCGAAGAGCGAGAGGGCCATCACCATCTCCAGGATCGTGAAGCCGCGGGCGTCGGCGGAGCGGGCGCGACTCGCCGCCGACTTCACCGCCGTCCGGTGAGAGGGCCATCCGCCTGCCACTTGCCTACATCGCATCGTCGCCAAGGCCTCTCGCCCCATGCAGCTGCGCGCACCACCGCACCGAGTATCGGCATGACGACCGAAAGTCCTTAGTCTCGCAGCTACGGGCCGGCCGGGCCCGGGCTCAGCGCCCCTTCTGGCCCGGCAGCGCCCGCCACGCCTCGTACACCGAGTCGACCCGCTGGAGCGCCGAGACGATCGAGTCGAGGTGCCCCGGATCAGCCAGCTCGAACTCGAACCGGAGCCTCGCGACACGGTCGGGCCGGACCTGCGACGACGATGTGAGGATGCTCACGTGGTGCTCCGAGAGGGTGTCGGCGAGGTCGCGCAGCAGCTTCGGTCGGTCGAGAGCCTCGACCTCGACGGAGACGACGTAGGCGGCCGGAGCGTCGTGGTCCCACTCCACCTCGATCACGCGGTCGGCCTGGTCCCGGAGGCTCAGGGCATTGGCGCAGTCGGTGCGATGCACCGAGATCCCGCGCCCGCGCGTGACGAAGCCCATTATCTCGTCACCCGGAACCGGCGTGCAGCACCTCGATAGGCGGACCATCACGTCGTCGAGGCCCTCGACGTGCACACCGACGGCGCTCCGCCTACCGCGGGGAGCGAGTGGCGGCCGCGACACGGTGACCGGGAGCTGTTCCTCGCCGCCCCGGAGATCGCGCTGGATCCTCTGGGCGACCGCCTTACCGGAGACGTGTCCCTCGCCTATCGCCGCGTGCAGCGCGTCGAGGTCGCTGTAGTTCATCTGTTCGGCTACGTCGCGAAGTGCCGCCGAAGACGCAAGCGTGTAGACGGGAAGGGCCTCGCGCCTGAGCGCCTTCGCCAGCTCCTCGCGACCGGCGTCGATCGCATCGGTCCGTCGCTCCCGCGAGAACCACTGACGGATCTTGGTGCGGGAGCGGGGCGCCTGAACGTACTGGAGCCAGTCGCGGCTCGGGCCCGCTCCCTCCACCTTGCTGGTGAAGATCTCCACCGAGTCGCCCGACGCAAGCGTCGAGTCGAGAGGAACCAGGCGCCCGTTGACCCGCGCTCCGATGCAGCGGTGACCCACCTCGGTGTGAATCGCGTAGGCGAAGTCGACCGTCCTCGCCCCTGCCGGGAGCGTGATCACCTTTCCCTTCGGCGTGAAGACGAAGACCTCGTCCTCCTCGAGATCACCCTTGAGGCTCGCCATGAACTCGGCGGGATCACTCGTCTCCTGCTGCCAGTCGACCAGCCGCTGCAGCCACAAGAGGTCTTCGACCGGGCTGCGCGCCTCCTTGTAGCCCCAGTGCGCGGCGACACCGAACTCCGCCCGGCTGTGCATCTCCCGCGACCGGATCTGAAACTCGACCGGCTTGCCCTGTGGTCCGACCACCGTGGTGTGCAACGACTGGTACAGGTTGAACTTGGGCATGGCGACGTAGTCCCTGAAGCGGCCCTGAACAGGCCGCCAGAGCGCGTGGATCGAGCCGAGGGCGCCGTAGCAGTCTTTGACCGACTCGACGATCACGCGCACTCCCACGAGATCGTTGATCTCCGCAGAAGTCCTTGCCGCGTACGACCATCTTCTCGTAGATGGACCAGTAGTGCTTGGGGCGACCGCTCACCTCGGCGTCGATGTGCAGGTCGGAGAGACGTTCCCGAACCTCGGCTACGACCCCGCGCAGGTACTCGGCCCGCGCGGGAGCGCGATAGGCGACCATCTGCTCGATCTCGGCGTACCGCTTCGGGTGAAGCACCGCGAACGCGAGGTCCTCCAGCTGCCACTTGACGTCCTGGATCCCGAGACGGTGGGCCAGTGGCGCGTAGACGTCGAGGGTCTCCTGGGCGATCCGCTGCTGCTTCGTCTCCGGAAGCGAGGCGATCGTCCTCAGATTGTGCAGCCGATCGGCGAGCTTGATGAGAAGGACGCGCAGATCCTTCGCCATGGCGACGAGCATCTTGCGCATCGTCGCCGCCTGCTGCTCCTCCTTGGAGTCGAACTGCAGACGATCGAGCTTGGTTACTCCGTCGACGATCGCGGTGACGTCCTGGCCGAACGTCTCGGCCAGGTCGGTGAGGGTGACATCGGTGTCTTCGACCGCGTCGTGCAACAGCGCCGAAGCCACCGTGACGTCGTCGAGACCCAGCTCGGCCAGGATCATCGCGACGCCGAGTGGGTGGGCGATGTAGGGGTCACCCGATCGCCGCACTTGATCGCGATGTGCATCTCGTGCGACGACGTAGGCGTCCTCGATCAGCTGAGTGGACGCCCGGGGGTTCCGGGCGCGGAACGACCGCAGGAGCGGCGCCAGAGCCGTATCGACGTGCTGGTGCCGGCGGCGCGCCAGCATCGACCGCCGATCGGTCCTCCGCTCGGATCTCGGCCGTACCTCGGTCATGGCCCCCTCTTGCCGGTCGCTCAGTCGTAGGAGATCACGGAGTGCACGGGGTAGCCGTCGAGCCTCCGCCGTCCGCCTAGGAATCGCAGCTCGATCAGGAATCCCAGACCCACCACCTCGCCACCGAGTCGCTCCACCAGGCGTACGGTCGCCCCCGCCGTGCCGCCGGTGGCGAGCACGTCGTCGATGATGAGGACCCGCTCCCCGGGATGTACCGCGTCGCGGTGGATCTCGAGGAGATCGCTCCCGTACTCGAGCTCGTACTCCTCGCTCTCGATGTCCCACGGGAGCTTGCCCGGCTTGCGGACCGGCACGAATCCCGCGCCGTGTCGGTGAGCTACAGGTCCGGCGAAGACGAATCCCCTCGCCTCCACCCCGACCACCTTGTCGAGTCTCTCGGAGTCGAAGGGACCGGCCAGGGCTTCGACGCTCTCGGAGAAGGCGCGGGGATCTGCGAGGAGCGGGGTGATGTCCTTGAACACGACGCCCGGCTTGGGGTGATCCGGGATGTCGCGTACGTACGCACGCAAGGTCCCTGCCTCGACTGCCATCGCCCTCGAGTGTACCGGCATGACGAGAAGGCTCTGTCCCCGGCTTGGGGCACCGCAGCGCCCGCCTCGATCCGCGAGGGGCGGTCAGCCGCGCTTGCGCCGGCGCGGATTCCTGGCGCGCGCGACGACGCCTCCGCCAGGCGGGGCCGGACCCCCGGGAGCAGCGGCGGCCCCGGCTGCAGCGGTGCCCATCGGGGTCGGCGAACCCGTCATCGCTCCGCCTGCGGCTGCGGCCGCTGCCCGGGCGTATCGGGCTCGCAGGGCCGCGTACTGCGGCTCGCGCTCCTTCCACCATGCGAGCACCGGCGCGGCGACGAAGAGGGACGAGTAGGAGCCGATCAGTAGACCCACAAGGAGGGCCAGGGCGAAGTCCTCCAACGTCACCGCCCCGAGGATCACCGACCCGACGACGAGCAGCGAGACGACCGGGAGCAGGGCGACGAGGGTCGTCGAGAGGGAGCGCATCAGGACCTGGTTGAGGGAGCGGTTCACCATCTCGGAGTAGGTGGTCTTCCCGATGGTGGCCAGAGACGCGGTGTTCTCCCTCACCTTGTCGAAGACGACGACGGTGTCGTAGAGCGAGAAGCCGAGGATCGTGAGGAACGCCGTCACCGTCGCCGGCGTCACCTGGAACCGCGCCACGGCATAGACGCCGGCGGTGACGGCGATGTCGTGTACGACGGCGATAATCGCCGCGATGGCCATCTTCCACTCGAAGCGCAGCGACAGGTAGATGATGAGGAGGATGAAGAAGAACATGAGCGCCTGTACGGCCTTCCGGCTCACCTGAGCACCCCAGGTGGGACCGACCGAGTTGACGGTCACGTCCTCGGCGTCCACCGACGCGTAGCCGGCGAGGGCCTCGGTGACCGCATCGCGTGGGCTGGCGGGGAGGTCATCGACGGTCACGGTGACCCGATTCCCCTTCACCTTGACGGTCGAATCGATGCCTTCGAGCTCTGCGAGGGCGGCGCTGACAGTCTCCTCGGTGACCTCGCCCTTGGCACGCACCCGCCACACCGCACCGCCCTGCGCCTCACTCACCGAGACGTCGGCAGGCTCGCGCCCCGTAGCCTCGGCCAGTGCCGAGCGGACCTCGCCGATAGCGTCTTGCAGGACCTCCGCGTTCACCCGCACGCTCGGTGCCTCACCCCCGACGTCGGCTCGAGGATCGTGATCTTCGCATCGGCCAGCCCGATCGGCTCGAGCATGTCGCGCACGTCGGCGACCGACGGGCTCTTGTCCTCGACCTTGACCTGCCACGAGGTACCACCCTCGAAGTCGATCCCCAGGTTCAGGCCGTTCAGCGCGAACGCGCCTCCTCCTATGAGGAGCATCACACCCGACGCGACCGCCCAACGCCACGAGCGCGCGATGAAGGCGAACCGCGTCCGCTCGTGGTAAAGGTCGGCGAAGGTGTGCCGACGCTTCACGGGCGCGCCCTGCTCCAGCTCGCCGCTCATGCCCGCGCCTCGGGGACGTCGAGCCCCACTGCGATCCCCAGGCCCCGCATCCGTACCAGCGAGGGCCTGCGCGCCATCATCGACACCAGCGGATGCATGAAGAAGTAGGCGATGACGAGGTCGATCACGGTGGAGACCCCCAGGAAGAACGCGAAGCCCCTGACGGATCCGATCGCGAGCATGTACAGCACCCCCGCGCCCAGCAGCGAGACGAGGTCGGCGGCGAGGATCGTCCTGAATGCCCGCGTGAAACCGACGTCGACCGAGGATCGGATCGTCTTGCCCGTGCGCACCTCGTCCTTCAGGCGCTCGAAGTACACGACGTAGGAGTCGACGGTGACACCCACCGAGACGATCAGCCCCGTGACTCCCGCGAGGGTCATCGCCAAGCCGATCTGCGCGCTCAGGAACGAGACGAGCGTGAAGAAGAAGAGCCCCGTGAGTGCGAGACCGAGCCAGACGACCAGGCCGAGGATCCTGTAGTACAGGATCATGTAGAGCGCGACGAGGGCGAGACCGATGAGTCCTGCGACGATGCCGGCGCGCAGCTGATCCTTGCCCAGCGTCGGCGAGACGCTCTGCACGGTCTCCTGCTCCTTGTCGAACTGAACCGGGAGTGCGCCGTAGCGCAGCACCAGCGCGAGGTCCTTGGCCTCCCGCTCGCTGAAGCTCCCGGTGATCTGCACGTCGCTGCCGGTGATCCCGGGTTGGATGTTCGGAGCCGAGTAGACGGCACCGTCGAGGACGATGGCCACGAGCTGCTCCGCGTAGGGCACGGCGACCTTCTCGACGAAGTCGTTCCCCTTGAACTCGACCTCGACCAGCCACCCTCCCTGGGCACCGTCGTAGCGAGCCTTCGCTCCGCGCACCGACTTGCCCGTGAGCACTGCCGGTCCGAGCTCGTAGCACCCCGCGCGGTCGGCCGACTCGCCGGGTTTCGTGGGGAGGATGACCTGCTGGTTCGCAATATCCTCCTCGCGAGGAGTGATCAACTCGGAGCAGACAGGGGGCTCGACTGTCGTCGTGGTGGTGTCGCCCGGCGCGGCCGTCGTGGTCGCGCCTTCCACCGTCGTGGTCGTCTCGCCCGGCGCGGTCGTGGTGGTGTCACCCGGCGCGGCCGTCGTGGTCGCACCTTCCACCGTCGTGGTCGTCTCGCCCGACGCGGTCGTGGTGGTGTCACCCGGCGCGGCCGTCGTGGTCGCACCTTCCGCCGTCGTGGTCGTCTCGCCCGGCGCGCCGGACGTCGTGGATCCACCCTCCGCCGTCGTGGTCGATGCCTCCTCGATGACGCTCTCGTCGGCGACGAAGCCGAGCACCGGCCTGAACCTCAGCTCGGCGGTCCTCCCCCACCAGGGCGAGGGCCTCCTCGCGGTCCTTCGCTCCCGGGAGATCGATCACGATCGTGTCGCCCTGCCGGTTCACCTCCGGCTCGTTCACGCCGAGGGCGTTGACCCTGCTGCTGATTATCTCGACGGCCGTGTCGAGGGTCGAGAGATCGGAGCCGTCTACCGGGAAGAGCACGACGGAGATGCCACCCTGCAAGTCGAGGCCGAGCTCGGGACGGTTGTCGGAGAAGATGGTCGCCACGAAGGTGCCGACGACGAGGACCACGGTCGCCCAGAGCTTCCAATGACTGCGGCGCATCAGATCAGTCCTCGTCCGCCCCGCCGCCGGAGCTCTCGGGCTCCGCGCCGATCCGCTGGGCGATCGCGCCCCGGGCCATCCGCAGGACCGTCGCGGGGGCCACCTCCACATCGGCCACCGCGTCGTCGAGCCGGACGACTCGACCGTAGATGCCACTCGTCGTGACTATCTCGTCACCCTCGCGCAGCGCCGACTGGAGCGCGCGCATCGCCATCATGCGACGCCGCTGAGGGAGCACGACGAGCGCGTAGAACGCCACGACGAGGATTCCCAGGTAGATGAGTGCGGCCACGCTGTCTCCACTGGTTCGAGAACCCGGAGACTCTACCGCTTCGCCCGGCGCGTCCCGCGACCCGCAGGCTCAGGCCTCTGTGCGGAACTCCCTCGTCCTGTCGGCTGCGAGGGCCTCCTCCAGGCGTGCCAGACGTGCGCCCCTGTTCACCACGACCTGGCCGGCGTAGGCGTTCCGCGGCAGGGCCGCCCACCGGCCGGCCTCCTCCACGGCGGCCTGCAGGCACTCCTCGGCGGGGACGACGCTGTCGAGGAAGCCGGCCTCGGCGGCTCCGCGCGGGTCGTACATCCGGGCGCCGACCGTCGCCGCCTGCCGGTGCCCGGTGCAGAGGCGCTCCTCTGCGAGCTCGACCGCCCAGCGCGGCAGGACCATCCCCTTCGCGGTCTCGATCAGGCCGATCTTGTAGGCGCCGTCGGCGCCGATCCGCGCGTCGGCGGCCAGGAGGAGCAGAGCGCCCGCAGCCACGGCGTGACCTGTGCAGGCCACGATCACCGGTACCGGCGAGGCGTAGATCCTCGCGAAGAGGCTCCCCCCGGCGCTGACGAGCCGCCCCGCGGCCTCCGGGCTCGACATCATCACCCCGAGGTCGAAGCCGCCCGAGAGGAAGCCCGGGGTTCCGGTAACGACGAGGGCGCCGACGTCGTCACCCGCTCCCTCTGCGCGGGAGAGGCAGTCGTCGAGGAGGCCGACGACTTCGGGCGAGATGACGTTCGCCTTCCCGTTGGAGATGCGCGCTGTCGCTATCCGCTCCCGCACCTCGTAGGTGACCACACTGCTCGATTCCGCTTCGCCGTTCATGACCGGGCCTCCGGTGCGGGTAGCGGCGCGCTCAGTCGCCGTCGGGCTCGAAGAGGCCCGGAGTCTCCCCGCCCGGGCCCGGCGCGCTCAAGCCGAGGTGCGCGTAGGCGCCCGCAGTCGCGATCCGGCCGCGCGGCGTCCGCTGGATCAGGCCGCACTGGAGCAGGAACGGCTCGTACACGTCTTCCACGGTGTCGGGCTGCTCCCCACCGCCACGGCGAGCGTGGAGAGCCCCACGGGCTGGCCGGCGAAGGTCCGGCAGAGCGCACCCAGGACGGCCCTGTCGACCTTGTCGAGCCCCAGCTCGTCGACCTCGAAGAGCGTCAGCGCGGTCCGGGCGGTCTCGGGCGTGACCCGGCCGTCGCCCTCACCTCCGCGTAGTCGCGCACGCGCTTGAGGGAGCCGGTTCGCTATGCGGCGTGCCCCTGGAGCGCCCCGCGATCTCCGCGGCGCTGCTCTCCTCCAAGGGCACTCCGAGGATCTCCGCCGAGCGCTTCAGTATCGCCGCGAGGTCTCCGGCGTCGTAGTAGTCGAGGCGGGCGACGAAGCCGAACCGGTCTCGCAGAGGACCCGTGATCAGCCCCGTCCGCGTGGTGGCGCCGACGAGCGTGAAGCGCGGCAGGTCGAGGCGGATCGAGCGGGCCGTCGGCCCCTTCCCGATCACGATGTCGAGCTGGAAGTCCTCCATCGCGGGGTAGAGCACCTCCTCGACCGCCCTGGGGAGCCGGTGGACCTCGTCGACGAAGAGGATGTCGCCGTCGTCGAGGTTGGTGAGGATCGCGGCCAGGTCGCCGGCGCGCTCGAGCGCCGGGCCCGAGGTCGGCTGCAGGCGGCTCCCCATCTCGGAGGCGACGATCCCCGCGAGGGAGGTCTTGCCGAGCCCGGGCGGGCCGGCAAAGAGAATGTGATCGACCGCCTGGCCGCGCCGGCGGGCGGCTCCGAGCATGATCTCGAGGTGCTCCTTCAGTGCCGGCTGGCCGACGAACTCCTCTAGCTGTCTCGGGCGGAGCGTCGTCTCCTCGGCCGCCTCGACCGGGTCGGCGGCGGCCCGGAGCAGGTGGTCGCGCAGGGCCTCGCTCCCGGCGGCCGGGTCGCGGCCGGGCTCGCTCACCGCGCCACGGCCAGGAGACGCAGTGCATCGCGCAGGAGCGCCTCGACGGGCGCCTCCTCGGTGATCCGGGCGAGCGCGTCACGCACCTCTTCGGGCCCGTAGCCGAGTCCGGTCAGCGCCTCGCGGACCTCGGCCCTCGCCGAGGTGACCCTCGAGGTCCCGCCCAGATCGACCTCCGGCAGCGAGAGACGGGCCTTGAGATCGACCAGTAGCCGCTGCGCGGTGCGCTTGCCGACCCCGGGGACGAGGGTGAGCGCGTCGAGGTCATCCTCTGCCAGCGCGCGACGCAGCGCCCCGGGCGAGTGGACGCTCAACACCGAGAGTGCGAGCTTCGGGCCTACACCGTTCGCCCCGATCAGCGACTCGAAGGTCTCACGTTCGTCGCGGGTTGGGAACCCGTAGAGGACCATGGCGTCCTCGCGCACGTGGAGGTGCGTGAAGAGGAACGCCGGGGCTCCGGGCTCGAGCGTGGCGAGCGCGCCGATGGGGACGTGCGCCCTGTAGCCGACGCCTCCGACCTCCACCAGCACCTCACCCGAGACGCTCCGCTCCAGGACGACGCCGCGCAGCGAGCCGATCACCTTGCCCTCCCTCCTGCGGCCGAGTCGCGAGCGAGTGCCGCCTCGATCCTCGCGGAGAGCCCCGGCGGGGCCGTGCCCACCTCGGGCGCACGCGTGCCACGAGCGCCGGCCCCCGCTGCCACCGCGCGGTCGAGACGGGCCTTCCACGCGTGACAGAGCGCGAGAGCGAGCGCATCGGCGGCGTCGGCGGGCTTCGGCACCGACTCGAGGCCGAGGAGCCGAGCGACCATCTCCTGCACCTCCCGCTTTCCAGCACCGCCGTCGCCCGCCACCGCGAGCTTCACCTCGTTGGGGCTGTACTGCACGACCGGGACCCCTGGCGTGCCGCGACGACCAGCGCGAGTCCGCTCGCCTGGCCCACCGAGATCGCCGTGCGCGCATTCGTCTGGAAGAGCACGCGCTCCACCACCACCGCGATCGGGTCGAGATCGGCGACGAGGTCGGCGAGGGCATCCTGGAGGGCTGCGAGCCTTGTCGCGAGCGGCAGGGTCCGCTCGGTGCGGATGGCGCCCGATGCGACTGCCTCGAAGGAGTCGCCCGCTCGCCGGACGGCACCGAACCCGCAGGCGGAGAGCCCGGGGTCTATGCCGAGGACAGTCTCGTCGAGCACGGCCTCGTCGGGCACGGTCTCATGTGGGGAGGCGGCACCCGGGGGCGTGTCGCGTGTCGCGGGCGAGTCGAACACGGGTTCGATCCTAAGCGCGCCGGGGCGCGCACGCGGGGATGCTCGCGGTGCTGTGGAGACATGCTCAGCGTCGCCCGGCGTCAGTCGCTCTTCCTGAGCAGGCGCCAGAGCACCAGGAGCACGACCACGGCCGCTGCAGCGGGCAGAACCCTGCGCAGGAGCGGCTGACCGGCAGTCGCGAGCAGGTCGACCGGCTCGGGCTCCGGAGCATCGATGCGCCGGACGACCGGCTCTGCCACCGGCTCCGGCTCCGACTCCGACTCGGGGGCCTGCACAGCGGAGCCACCCGCATGCCCGCCGAGGACGTCGCTCTCGAGGTTCTCGACGAACTGCCCGAGCAGCTTCGCCGACACGTCCTCGAGCATGCCGCGCCCCAGCGCCGCGACCTTCCCGGTCACGTGCAGCTCGGTGGCCACGTCGACCGCGGTGCCCGAGCCCTCTTCACGCATGGAGACGACGATCGTGGCCTTCGCGTCGCCCGCGCCGCGGGTGTCGCGTCCCTTGGCATCGATGACGATGCGCCTGTTCGGCTCGTCGATCTCGGCGAGTCGCGCCGAGCCCTTGTACTGGGAGGTGATGGGGCCGACCTTGACCTTGACCACGCCCCTGTACTCGTCGCCCTCGGCCTCTTGGAGCTGCGCCCCTGGGAGGCACGGGGCGATCCGCTCGACGTCGAGGAGCACCTTCCACGTGTCGTCGATCGCCGTGCTCACGCTGAACGTGTCTTTGATCTCCATCGTGCCTCCAGGGCGACCAGGTCTTCGGGGGTGTCCACGTCGTCGGGCTCACCGGTGCCGTCGCACGGCACCTCGGTCACGGGGTGCGACCGCATCAGCGCCCGTGCTCCTTCGTCGCCGGCGAGCGAGCGGGCCTCTCCCCAGTGCTCGCGCGCCACCAGCACCGGGTGCCCACGGTGGCCATCGTAGGTGGCGACTGCCAGGCGCTCACCCCGACTGTACGCCCCGCCGAGGCGGACGTAGGCCTCGGGCCCGACCAGCGGCTCGTCGGCGAGGCCGATCAGGACCGCGCCGATCTCGCCCCGATCCTCGAGCCGGCCTAGGGCGGCGGCGGCACTCGACGCGATCCCCGTCTCCCACTCGTCGTTCCGGACGATCTCGACCCCGTCGGGTGCTACCGCTGCAACATCGTCGCCCGCGCTGCCCACGACCAGCAGGACCGGCCCCTGGCCCGACGCGACAGCGGCCTCGAGCGCGTAGGACACGAGGGCCCGACCGGCGAACGACGCGAGCGCCTTGGGGCGATCCCCGCCGAGCCGCGATCCCCCGCCTGCGGCCAGGACCGCCACCGCCACGCCGGCATCGGCGCTGAGCCGCCGCCCCGGGGGCTCCGTGGACGGTGGGCCCGCGGGGCTCACCCCGAAGCGTCCTCGAGAGCGCGGCGCACCAGGACGCGCGCCAGGTGCTCCCGGAACTCGACCGACGCATTCGCATCTGCGGGTGGGCTCGCCCCCTCGGCCGCGAGCAGCGCGGCCTCGGCGATCGGCACCCCCGCCGCCAGAGCCTCCTCGACCGCCGTGGCACGCACCGGGGTAGCGCCCATGTTGACGAGCGCGACCCGGGCGGTTCCGTCGACCCGGGCAGTCACGGCACCGACGATCGCGTAGTCCCTGCGCGCGCCGGTTGAACTTCCGGAACGAGTACCCCGAGGAGCCGGACTTGGGGACGCGCACCTCGGTGAGCATCTCCTCGGGAGCGAGCGTCGTCTCCAGGAACCCTTCGAAGAGGTCGGCGGCGGCGATGGTGCGCTCGCCCCCCGGACCTCTCGCGACGAAGACTGCTCCGAGTGCCAGGAGAGCGGCCGGCAGATCGGCCGCCGGGTCGCCGTGGGCCGCCGAGCCCCCAGCGTGCCCCGGTGGCGGACCTGCGGATCGCCGATCTGCGCGGCGACGGCCTGCAGCACCGCGCACTCCTGCGCGAGCGTCTCGCTGACCTCGAGGTCGCGGTGGCGCGTCAACGCCCCGATGGCCACGTGGTCGCCACCGTCGCGCACATAGGAGAGCTCACGGAGACGACCGACGTCGATCACGACGGTCGGGGGTCGCGAGCCTCAGCTTCATCAGTGGCAGCAGCGACATCCCGCCGGCCAGCAGCTTCGCCTCGTCGCCGTGCTCGGCCACGAGCGCGACCGCCGCGTCGACCGACTCGGCGCGCACGTACTCGAACTCGGCCGGGATCATCGCGACGCCCTGTCTCTCACGCCGAGGTGCCCGGCGCGGCGGCGAGCACCGACTGCACGATGTTGTGGTAGCCGGTGCAGCGGCAGAGGTTGCCCTCCAGGCCGATCCGGACCTCCGACTCGTCGGGGTCGGGGTTCTCGCGCAGCAGCGAGACGGTCGCCATCACCATCCCGGCGGTGCAGAAGCCGCACTGGAGCCCGTGCTGCTCGTGGAACGCCTGCTGCACGGGGTGGAAGCCATCCGGACCCGCGAGTCCCTCGATCGTCGTCACGTCGGCCCCGTCTGCCTGAGCGGCGAGCATCGTGCACGACTTGACCGACTCCCCGCCGACCAGGACGGTGCAGGCGCCGCACGACGTCGTATCGCAGCCGATCTTGGTGCCGGTGAGCCCACAGGCCTCGCGCAGGTACTGGACCAACAACGTGCGCGGCTCCACATCGTGCGCGACGCGCACCCCGTTCACGGTCATCGCTACCAGCACGCCCGCTCCCTTGTTCGCAGCATCCGCATCACTGCGCGACTCCTTCTCCGGGACGAGTCTCACTACTTGGGCGCCCGCACGCTACCCGCGGCCGGTCGGACCACGTGCCGTCCCGGCACACCGCTTCGTCAGACCCGCCCCGCTCACGCGGTGATCGCCTCGAGCACGTTCTCGGGGATGTCGAAGTTGGCGTAGACCGCCTCGACGTCGTCGTGGTCCTCGAGGGCGTCGACGAGGCGGAGGACCGACTTGGCGGCGCCCTCGTCGTCGAGGGCGACCGCGGTCGTGGAGATCATCGTGAGATCGCTGCTGTCCACAACGATCCCGGCCGCCTCGACGGCTGTGCGGACGGCGTGCAGCTCCGCGGGCGGCGTCGTCACCTGCCACGAGTCGCCGAGGTCGGCGAGGTCCTCGGCACCGGCGTCGGCCGCGGCGAGCATCAGGTCGTCCTCGTCGGCAGCCGCCCGGTCGACGATCACGACGCCCTTGCGCTCGAACTGCCACGCCACCGCGCCCGGCTCGGCGAACGACCCGCCGTTGCGCGAGAAGATGTTCTTGATCTCCGCACCTGTGCGGTTGCGGTTGTCGGTCAGGCACTGGACGATCACGGCGACTCCGTGGGCCGCGTAGCCCTCGTAGGAGATCGACTCGTAGGTGACGCCCTCCTCCTCACCCGTCCCCCGCCTGACGGCCCTCTGGATGGTGTCCATCGGCACGGAGTTGTCGCGCGCCTTCTGGATCATCGTCCGCAGCGTCGCGTTCGACTCCGGGTCACCACCCCCCGAGCGTGCGGCCACCTCGATCTGGCGGATCAGCACCGCGAAGAGCTTGCCGCGTGCCTTGTCGGCAGCGCCCTTCTTGTGCTTGATGGAGTGCCACTTGGAATGACCTGACATCAGCTCACCTCGTTGAGGAACCACTGGTGCAGGCGCATGTCGCCCGCCAGCTCCGGATGGAACGTCGCGACCACGAGCGCACCCTGCCGCGCGAGCACGGGATCGCCGGCGTGCTCGGCCAGCACCTCGACCGCCGGGCCCGTGCGCTCGATCACCGGGGCGCGGATGAACACACCGGGGAACGGACCCCCGTGCAACCCCCGGACGTCGAGGGGAACCTCGAAGGACTCGCGCTGGCGCCCGTAGCCGTTGCGACGCACCGCGCAGTCGATGACGGCCAGCGGATCCTGGTCGGGCCGGCCGTCGCGCACCTCGGTCGCGAGCAGGATCAACCCGGCGCAGGTCGCGAGGGCCGGCAGACCTTCGGCCAGGACTCCCGACAGGGGCCCCCTCAGACCCGAGGTTCCCAGGAGTCGCTCGATCGTCGTCGACTCGCCCCCGGGAAGCACGATTGCGTCGATGCCCGCCAGGTGCTGGGGTAGACGCACCTCCACCACCTCGGCGCCGAGCGCGTCGAGCACCTCCCGGTGCTCTCGGAAGGCACCCTGGAGCGCGAGGATTCCGGCCTTCACGCGAGGCCTCCCCGGCTCTCAGACGAGTGACACGGCAGCGCGCCTCCGGCGACGGTGGTGGAGATCGGCCTCGCGAAGGGGTTCACCTGGGGGCCTCGGACTCTGCGGCGCCGTCACTGCGGCTCCCTCACCAGCCCCGCTCGGCGAGCTTCACGTCGAGCGTCTCGATCTCGTCGCCCGGCATCGCCTCGCCGAGGCCGCGCGACACCTTCACGAGGATGTCGGCGTCGCGGAAGTGGGTGGTGGCCTCGACGATCGCCTTCGCGCGGCCGGGCGGGTCGGACGACTTGAATATGCCGCTGCCGACGAAGACCGACTGGGCTCCGAGCTGCATCACGAGAGACGCATCGGCGGGTGTGGCGATCCCGCCGGCGCAGAACATCGGCACCGGGAGCTCTCCGCGCCCGGCGACCTCCTGCACGAGCTCGAGTGGGGCCTGGAGCGTCTTCGCCCAGCCGAAGAGCTCCTCGGGTGTCGCCTGCGTGAGCTTTCGGATGTCGCCCAGGATCGAGCGCAGGTGACGCACGGCCTCGACGATGTTGCCTGTGCCCGCCTCGCCCTTCGAGCGGATGAGGCAGGCCCCCTCGGAGATCCGGCGGAGGGCCTCACCGAGGTTGGTGGCTCCGCAGACGAAGGGGACGGTGAAGGCCCACTTGTCGACGTGGTGGGCCTCGTCGGCGGGCGTGAGCACCTCCGACTCGTCGACGTAGTCGACGCCGAGCGCCTGCAGGACCTGCGCCTCGGCGAAGTGCCCGATCCGGCACTTCGCCATGACGGGATGGTGACGGCAGCTTGGATGCCCTCGACCATCGAGGGTCGCTCATGCGGGCGACGCCGCCGTCGCGGCGGATGTCGGCGGGGACGCGCTCGAGTGCCATGACCGCCACGGCGCCGGAGTCCTCGGCGATCCTGGCCTGGTCGGCATCGACGACGTCCATGATGACGCCGCCGCGCAGCATCTCGGCCAGCCCGCGCTTGACCCTGGCGGTACCGGTCGTGCGCTCTTCGGCCATCGCGGTCACTTCCTCAGCGGCTCGGGGAACGCGCCGAGTCTACCGGCCCGAGCCACTCCTACCGGTGCCGGCGCCGGCCCGATCAACCTGCGGCGATCACCGGCTCGTCGGACGTGATCAGGTGCACCCAGGTGGTGCCCGGTGTGAGCTTCACCTCGGCACCGGCGGCGTCGACGAAGACGGTGCGCTCCTCGAGCGAGGCGCGCACCCATCGACCCCGGACGAAATCACCGTCGGAGAAGACCCAGGCGTCGCCCTCGCCGACCATGTACGACTTGTCCTCGGTGCTCGCGATCTTCTGGACGATCAGGTTCGCCGGCGCGATCTGCTCTCCCGAAGCGGCGAGGTGGGGCTCGCGCCCAGCGCCCGAGCGGCGTACCTCCTCGCGCAGCCACGTGCCCGAGTCGGCGTCCCAGGTGTAGCGGGCCTGCGAGTACGAGGGGATCTCGACGCTCGCGGCCGGCTCTCCTCTGAAGGCCCTGCCCTCGGCCCGGTACACGAAGAGCGGCGCCGGCGGCGTCCGGTCCTGCGCGGTGGCCCACGCGTTGTCGGTGGTGACGAAGAGGTTGTGCGGCGCCGGTATGCCCGGATCTCGGTCGTTCGCCCCGGCGGCCGCCAGGTCGGTCTCGTCGAGCGTCTGGACGGGCGAGTCCTCGATGGCCGCGACCTTGGGGGGTGTACCGCCCGAGTACACGTAGAGGCCGCGGATCGACCACATGATCCCGGGGTCGATCATCCGCGTGGAGCGCACCGGCCCGGCCCGCTCCGGCGCCTGCGAGTGGAAGATCGCGACGAACCGGGTCGCACCCTCGACGGGCTCCTCGTAGACGACGTCGGCCACGTCGAGGCCGGTCTGGTCGGGGCGGATCGCCAGCGCGACGTTGTCGATCTTCACCGCGAGCGACGGCCGCACGAGGGTCGCCAGGCTCGGGTCGGGGGAGGCCGGTCAGTGGGGCGATGGGTGGCGCCTCGGTCGTCGTGGTCGGCGACTCCGCGCCGCTGGTGGTCGTGGCACGGCCGGGAGCGTTCGACCCGCCGTCGCCGGACCCTCCTGCGAGGACGGCCAAGACTCCGCCGGCGACGACGACCGCGGCGACGGCGCCCGCGATGACCTGGATCCGACGTTGCCGCCACAGCGGGACACTCCGGGGGACACGGCGACTACATCTCCTGCAAGGCCCTGATCCGCTCGTCGAGCGGGGGGTGCGTCGCGAAGAGGCGATTCAATCTCGCGCCCGAGTGGCCGGGCTCGGTGTCGAGCGGTGACTCGATCCAGAGGTGGGCCGTCGCCTTGGAGGAGGTGTGGACGACGGTCGTGTCGGCGCCCAGCTTCTGGAGGGCCGAGATGAGGCCCGGCGGGTAGCGCGTGAGCTGTGCCCCGGAGGCGTCGGCGAGCAGCTCACGCCGGCGGCTGATCGCGAGCTGCATCAAGCGGGCGACAATCGGCGAGAGGATCAGCAGCACGACCCCGAGGATCGCCAGCACCGCCCCGACCGGCCCGGCGCCGATGCTGTCGCGCCGGCTGCGACGACCTCCCCAGAACATGAACCGCAGGAAGAAGTCGGAGAGGAGCGCCACGACTCCGACCATCGTGACCGCCAGCGTCATCACCAGGATGTCGTAGTTCTTGACGTGACTCAGCTCGTGCGCGAGCACGCCCTCGAGCTCCACGCGGTTCATCTTCTCCAGGAGTCCGGTCGTCACGGCGACCGCGGCGTGCTTCGGGTCGCGGCCTGTGGCGAACGCGTTCGGCGCCGGGTCGTCGACGATGTAGAGACGCGGCTTGGGAAGACCCCCGAGATGCAGAGCCCCTCCACGAGGTTGTGATAGCGCGCGTACTCCTTGGGGTCGGCCGGACGGGCGCGGCTCATCGCCAGGGCGACCTTGTCGGAGTTGTAGTAGGAGACCAACGACGCCGTACCTGCGACGATCACCGCCACGACTACTCCGACGGTGCCGTAGCCGGCCACGTAGTTGATCACGACGACCACTCCTGCGATCAGGAGCGCGAAGAGCAGGATCATCACCGCGGTGCGACGCTTGTTCGCGCTGATCTGCTCGTACACGTCTGGGGGTCGGTTCCGGTCGTCGGGGTCGAGGGGCCTAGAACTGGACCTTCACAGGACCGCGCGACTCGTCGTCGCCCTCGAAGTACTCGCGTTCGGAGAACTTGAACATCCCGGCGACGATGTTCGACGGGACGGTCTGGATCTTGTTGTTGTACTTGAGGACGGTGTCGTTGTAGAACTGCCGCGCGTAGGCGATGCGGTCCTCCGTGGAGGTCAGCTCCTCCTGCAGGTTCAGGAAGTTCTGGTTGGCCTTCAGGTCGGGGTACTGCTCGGCTAGGGCGAAGACCGACTTCAGCGCTCCGGTGAGCATGTTCTCGGCCTCGGCCTGGTCGTGGGCGCCCTGCGCGCCGATGGCCATGTTGCGCGCCTGCACGACCCGCTCGAGAGTCTCCTTCTCGTGCGACGCGTAGCCCTTCACCGTCTCGACGAGGTTCGGGATGAGGTCGTAGCGGCGCTTCAGCTGGACGTCGATCTGCGACCACGCGTTGTCGATGCGATTGCGGAGCCTGACCAGGCCGTTGTAGATCACGACGAAGACGAGGACGAGGAGCACCACCAACACGATGATCACGACTACGGCCACTTGAGATCCTCCGGATCCTCTGCTGCTTCGCCGGCCATTGTAGGGGTGCACTCACCCGCCATCCCGGTACCGGCACCGGAGGGGCGGGCGGAGTCACGCCCCCGTGGTCTCGTCCACGTCGAGGAGGATGGTCACCCTGACCTCGCCCGGCTGCCGGAACGGGTACTCGTCTGCGCCGAGGTACTTCTTCGCGAGGCCGTCGATTACGGCGTCGGCGCCCTCGAGGCGCCGCTCGGCCACCCGGCCCCTGACCTGCACGTACTCGTAGGGGTTCTCCACGTTCGTGGCCGAGAGCGCCACCCGGGCCCCGACGGGCATGAGGCGGTCCTTGACACGTCCTCGGGCCGTGTTCACGACTACGCGGTCGCCGTCGACGTCGACCCAGACCGGGGTCACGTGGGGCGTCTCGCTCTCATCGACCACGGCGACGTGCGCGAACGTCTTCGACCTCAGTATCTCCTTCGCCTTCTCGCTCATGCCGGCCATCGTCGCGCCTCACCTTCCGCGGGTCGTCCCGCTCCGAACACTCGTGCCGCTACGAACACTCGTTGCGGCCAACCGGTGCTCCGGTCCGGGCATTCCCTCAGGCACGCGTCTCGTCGGGGCGTCACCGCGCCCGTCGCCTCGCTGAGGGGCGCTCCAGGCACTCCTCGTAGCAGGCGAGGTACGCCTCCGCGAGCCGCGACATGGAGAACTCCTCGGCCCTCTCGACGCCCGCGTCGACCAACCGAGTGCGCAGCGGCGCATCGTCGAGGATCCGTCGCAGCGCATCGCGCAGCGCCTCGGGATCATCGGGCGGCACCAACAGGGCCTCCCTCCCGGCGCGGGCGACGTCGGAGTACCCCTCGATCGCGGACGCGACGATCGGGACGCGTGCGACCATCGCCTCCAGCAGCACGATCCCGAACGACTCCCCGCCCGTGGACGGCGCGCAGAAGACCGCCGCGCCGGTCAGCCGTGCAGCGAGATCCTCGTCGGAGAGACGCCCCAGCCACTCGACGCCCGCGACACCTCTGCCGCGCAGCTCCGCGGTCTGCGGGCCCTCGCCGACCACCCACAGCGTGGCGTCGCGCCCGATGCCGCGCCACGCGTCGAGCAGCACGCCGAGCCCCTTGCGCGGCTCGTGACGACCGACGAAGAGCACCGCAGGGCGCTCCGACGGGAACGGCTCCGCAGATCGGTGCTTCCCCACCTCGATGCCGTTCCAGAGCACGCGGTACTCGCCCCCGTAGTACGCAACGGCGGTGTCGCGCGCGGCTTCCGACACGGCCACGCGCATCCGTAGCCTGCTCATGGCCCCCCGCAGAGCCGGCTTCAGATAGGCGCGCGACATCTCGCCCGATATGTGGAACGTCCCGACCATCGGCCCCTGGAACCCGATGAGAGCAGTGATCGTCGGTCCGGGCACGGCGGGCTCGTGCAGGTGCACGACATCCGGTCTGATGCTCCGCAGCGCCTCGATGGTGCGCCGGGCGACGACCTTGCCGGTGGCGATGGGCGCGACCGACCCGTTCGAATCCCAGTTCACGCTCGCCCCGACGGAGACGACTCCAGGTGAGGGGGGCGGCCCGTCGCACGGTCCGATGACCCGCACGTCGACGCCGAGCGTCCGGAGCTCGCGCGCCAGTCCCATCGCCTGGCCCTGCACACCACCCGGCCTCGTCAGCGAGTACGGGGAGACCATCGCGATCCTCACGACCCGTCGCCTCCGTCGCTGTCGCTCGGCCAGTTGGGTTGTAGCAGGTGCCACTGCTCCGGAGCCTGCCTGATCAGGACCTCGAACTCCTTCGCGAGCGCCTGCGTGATCCGGGCAATGTCGTCGCGCAGACGCCCCGAGCGGTCGACCGGGAGCGGTGGTCGGATCACGGCGTGGTGCCTCCCCCGGAAGGAAGTACACGGCCAGCGCGAGCAGCGGCGCACCCGAGCGCAACGCGAGCATCGCCGGACCGGCGGGGAGCGTCGTCGATTCGCCGAAGAACTCGACCTCGACACCGTCGCCGGTCAGGTCGCGATCACTGACCAGGGCGACGATCCTGTTGTCCCGCAGAGCCTTGAGCAACACCGTCGCCGTGTCGCCCCCAGGGCGACCACCTCCATGCCGAGGGCGGCCCGCTGGCGTACGAACCACTCGAAGAGAGCGGGCGGCTCGACCGGCTCGACGACCGCAAGCGGCGTGTGGCCGCGCGAAGCGATCCATGCGCCGCCCCACTCCCAGCCACCCAGATGCGGCAGCGCGCAGACGACCCCTCGCCCCGCGGCGAGGGCGGCCTCGAGATGCTCGTACCCCTCGATCGAGAAGCGCTCGTCGAGCGAGTCCGGCGTAGCGCCAGGGAGCCTGAAGATCTCCAACCAGTAGCGGGCGTACGACTCGAAGGCCCCGCGCACTGCGGCGTCGACGCTCCCGTCCGCGTCACCCCCGGGAGCGGCGCGGCGCTGGTGACGGGCGGCCATGCGTCGCCTCCCGGGCAGCACGACGGGGGCGACGCGTCCGAGTGCCACCGCCAGCGCCCCTGCCATCGGGCCGGGGAGCGCACGCGCCGCAACGGAGCCGGCGCGGTAGGCGAGGTAGGTGGCGCGGGCCCCCGGGTCGGGCGCCACTGCTTCAGGGCCGCGTGCGTCGGGCCGCTGCGGGACGTCCTCGGCGCCGTTCGGCGATCCGGTGCCGCTCCCACCATGCACGCAGCTCGCCTCCCGCCCCCGCCGCGTCGCGGCCGGAGGCCTCCCGCCTCCGCGAGCTTCGAGGGGTGCGGGGGGAGTGGGTCACGGACAGGCGCGCGGGCTTGGCCGCCTCCCGCCAGACCCGCCTGAATCGATCGGCGGCGGTGATCCCTGTCAGCGCGAGCATCAACCACAGCACCGGTACCAGCAGGCCGAATGCGAGGCCGAACCCGAGCATGACGAATCGCTCGGCGCGCTCCATGAGGCCCCCGCGCGCCGAGAGGCCCAGGCTCTCGGCCTTCGCCCTCTCGTATGAGATGAGCATCGAGCACACGGCAACACCGAACGCGAGGACGGGGAGGCGCGGGCCGACGGTCGAGAGATGCCAGGCCGCGCCGAGGAGGATCACGGCGTCGGAGAACCGGTCGGCCACCGAGTCGAAGAAGGCACCGCGCGGCCCAGTCTCCCCTCCGCCGCGGGCTACCGCGCCGTCGAGGAGGTCGCCGAGACCCGCCAGCGTGATCCCGAGAACGGCCCAGCCGAGATGCCCGGTCGCTATCAGGAAGGCCGTCGCGATGGAGGCCGAGAAGCCGAAGATCGTGAGGGCGTCGGCGCTGACCCCCAGCCTGCGCAGGCGGTCGCCCACCGGACCGAGGCCTCTCTCGACCCCGGCGCGCCAGCGTCCGTCGAGCATCGGGTGGGCTCCTTCCTGGCCGCGGGCCTCGGCCCCCGGCTACGCGCTCGCGTCCGCGAGCACTTCCCCGAGGGTAGCACCCGGTCCCTGCCCCGTGGAGCCCCGATACCGGCGCGGACCCTACCGCCGCCGAGGCGCTACCCGTCTGCCGGCACCGGCCCCGCGGATCCCCGGCCGCGCTTCAGAAGAGGAGTCTCCACTTCAGCGAGGCCCGCATCGACTTGTAGTGCAGCCTCCTCCGCCGGTCGCTCTTCTTCTTGGCGGAGGGCGGCTGCGTCGTCGTGGTCGTCGCCGGCTTGACCGTCGTCGTCGTAGTCACCGGAGCCGCCGTCGTCGTCGTAGTCACCGGAGCCGCCGTCGTCGTCGTAGTCACCGGAGCCGCCGTCGTCGTCGTAGTCACCGGCGCAGCCGTCGTCGTCGTAGTCGCGGCGGGCGCGCTGAGCACATCGGCCATCGCACCGTAGGCGGGCTTCGGCGAGAAGTCCTTGCGGAGGAGGCCGAACATCGACGTGTAGTCGCTCTGGCCGTTCGAGAAGTCCCTCATCGAGAACCAGAAGATCGGTCCGTGGAAGGACCAGTCGAACCAGGCCGACATCAGCTGACGCACCCTCGTCGCCTGCGTCGCCTCGTCGACGGAGCGGCCGCTCACCGTCCCCGTGGGGAAGCCGACCTCGGTGGCCCAGATCTTCTTCGCCCCGTCGCCTCGCTGCTGCATCAGGGAGTGCATGTCGGAGGCGGTGTAGAAGGCGTTCCACGATCCCGGGTACATCGGTTCGTACGGGAACGAGTAGGGGTGATGCCCGACCGCGTCGAGGCTCGGCCCTGCACCGTTGTCGTACATGCGCCGCAGGAAGGTCAGGGGCGAGACGAGGGTCCCGTCCGATGCATCGGGTGCCGGCGACAGGCCCGCCGAGACGACCATGGCGTCCGGATCGACTCCGCGTATCGCAGCCGCCGCCTTCGCGAGCAACGTGGTGTAGGCCGCGGCGTTCGGCTTCGGTGCCCAGAACATCGAGATGTTCGGCTCGTTCCATATCTCCCAGTGGCGCACGCCCAACGGCGCGTAGCGCGCCACGGCTGCGGCCACGAATGCCGCGTAGTAGTCGGGGTTCGTCGGCGGGTACTTGTCGGTGGTCCCGGCTGCACGCGCCCAAGGGGGGGTGTATGCGGGCATGGCGAGCACATCGAGGCCGCGCGCACGCGCAGCGTTCACGACCCGGTCGGTGGGCGCCCAGTTCCACTTGGTCGGCGAGGTCGGCTGGACGGAAGGCCAGTCGAAGTCGACCCGCACCCACCCTGCGCCGACCGCCTTCATCGCGTCGAGGTCGGCTGCGAGGTCGGCGTCGGACTCCCAGAGGATCCGGTGCGACTGCGAGAAACCGACCTCCGTCCCGGTCGCCGGCGCCGCGTAGGCGGGTGCCTGCCCGCCGGGAGTGATGCCCGAGAGCACTACGACCAGGGGGACCACTAGTCCGGCGGACAGAGCCGTCCGCAGGGTTCGGTGCGTCGAGCGGGGCACGGCGACTCTCTTTCGATCCTGCGCCTGCCCCATCCCTTGATCGGCACCCTGTCGCACCGGGGTGAAGCGCGTATTCGCGATTTCCCAGAGAGACACCGGCCGTTTGGCGCGATTCGCGCAACCCCGTCCCCCCACCCCGCCGATCTCGACGGCCACCCGAGCCTGGTGGTCCCGCCACCCCGCTCCGTAGACTCGCCACAACGCCACGCCGACCCTGGGAGCACGGGTGAAGACCTTCCCGACGTCACGAGTCCGCAACGTCGCCCTGGTGGGCCACGGAGGCTCCGGCAAGACGACTCTCGCCGAGGCGCTGCTCTTCCGATCAGGGGCCGTACCCCGCCAGGGCCGCGTCGAGGACGGCAACACCGTCTGCGACTTCGACCCCGAGGAGCAGCGGCGGGGATCTCCGTCTCGCTGGCGCTCGCCCCTTTCGAGTGGGATGACCACAAGATCAACCTTCTCGACGCGCCCGGCTACGCCGACTTCATAGGCGACGTCGCGGCGGCCCTCGACGCCGCGGACCTGGCGCTCTTCGTGGTCTCGGCCATCGAGGGTGTCGAGGTGCAGACGGAGATCGCATGGAGGCTCGCCGAGGCTCGAGGCCTGCCGCGCGCGATCTTCGTGAACAAGCTGGACCGCGAGCGTGCGTCCTTCTCCCGCACTCTCGACGACCTCAAGTCGAAGTTCGGATCCGGCGTAGCACCGCTCCAGCTCCCGATCGGCGAGGAGGCCGACCTCCGAGGAGTCATCGAGCTCCTCGGTGACGTCGCGTTCACGTACGACGTGGCCGGTGAGGCAACGGAGTCGGAGGTCCCCGCCGAGCTCGCCGCGGAGGAGCGCACCGTCCACGACGCGCTCGTCGAGGGCATCGTCGTCGCCGACGACGACCTGATGGAGCGGTACCTCGGCGACGAGCAGATCGAGCCCGCAGAGCTCGCGGGCGCACTCGCTCTCGGAATCGCCTCCGGCGAGGTCTTCCCGGTGCTGTGCGGCTCGGCTGCCAAGCTCGTCGGAATCGACAGGCTCGCCCACTTCGTCGCTACGGAGGGCCCGCCGCCCGGAGGCGACGGCGAAGGCCCCACGGCCGCCGCCGTCTTCAAGACGATCGCGGATCCCTACGTGGGTCGCGTCAACCTCTTCAAGGTGCTCTCCGGGACCGTCAAGACCGACGACTCCCTGACCAACGCCCGGACCAAGCACGACGAACGTATGCACCAGATGGTCACGCTGCGGGGAAAGGAGCAGGAGCCGGTCTCGGAAGTGCCCACCGGCGACATCGCAGCAGTCGCGAAGCTGAGCGACACGACGACCGGTGACCTGCTGGCGGCCAAGGGTGCGACAGTGGAGATCGAGCCCTTCGAGAGGCCGCGTCCGGTGCTCGCCGTCGCGGTGAACGCCAAGTCGAAGGGTGACGAGGACAAGCTCGCCAACGCGCTGCACCGCCTGCTCGACGAGGACCCGGCGTTGATCATCGAACGCAACCCCGAGACCCACCAGACACTCCTCTGGGGCATGGGCGAGACACATCTCTCGATCGCGATCGAGAGGCTCTCCCGCAAGTTCGGAGTCGAGGTAGAGACAGAGGAGGTGCGCGTCGCGTATCGCGAGACGATCACGACGATGGCCGAGGCTGAGGGGAAGTACAAGAAGCAGACAGGCGGACACGGCCAGTTCGGGGTGGCTTGGCTCCGCATCGAGCCGCGCCAGCGCGGCGAGGGATTCGAGTTCGTCGGCGCGATCGTCGGCGGCGCGATCCCGCGTCAGTTCATTCCCGCTGTCGAGAAGGGCGTCGCCGAGACAATGGAACACGGTGGCCACTTCGGATACCCCGTCGTCGACGTGCAGGTCACCTGCTACGACGGCAAGCACCACGCGGTCGACTCATCGGAGATGAGCTTCAAGATGGCCGCATCCATCGGCTTCAAGGACGCCATGGCCAAGGCCGGTCCGATCCTGCTGGAGCCGGTCAGCGAGCTGGTCGTGACCGTTCCCGAGACGAACCAGGGCGATGTGATGGGTGACCTCAACTCGAAGCGCGGCAGGATCCAGGGCTCCGCGTCGGTCGGGCGGGGCGAGGTGGAGGTGGTCGCCTTCGTGCCGACGTCGGAGATCCTCCGGTACGCGATCGACCTCCGCTCGATGACCCACGGTCGCGGACGCTTCTCCGCGACGCACGCGAGCTACGAACCCGTGCCGACCCACCTCGTCGACCGGATCACAACCGCCGCGGAGAAGCCCGCCAGGGCCTGACCCGGCCCTCGACCGGACCGGCGCTCGCGACGGCGTCCTGCCCCGCTACCAGTCTTCGGGGTTCTCCTCGACGTACTGCCCGAGCGTCCTACCATCCACCCCGTCGACCTCCACAAGACCTCGTTTCGCAGGACGGTCCTCTGCGGAGTAGACGAGGACTCTCCAGACCGGACGGCTCCGGAGTCCCGTCCACGAGAGCTGAGCAGAGGCGTGCCCGATCGGGAAGCCGACAGAGCGACCCGCTGCCGCGAGAGCCTCCGTCTCGTCGATCCGGCGCGGCCAGGCGGAGACGAAGTGGTACACGGCCAACACGCCGATGAGTCCCGCGGCCGCCAACAGCCCCGGGCTCCCGCCCAGCGCCGAGGCCACGACACAGCCGGCGGAGACGACCAGGTAGGCGGCAGCGGGGATGAGCCGGCGGCGCGTGTCGGGGATCGAGTACGCCGACGATGCTGCGCGGGTGACGTCGAGATCGGCTGGGAGCGCGTCGGCCGTCGCGGACGCGCCGACCCGCTCAGGCTCGTCGTGCTCCGGCCCCCCGTTCACGGCGCGACCCTACCGCCACCCGTCGCCCCGACCGGTCAGCGGGGCGGCCAGGCCTCGCCGAGTCGCTGATAGCCCGTCGAGAGGTCTTCGGGCATCACTCTGACCCCGGAGACGGCCGTCATGAAGTTCGTGTCACCGAACCACCGGGGGACGACGTGCACGTGCAGGTGCCCGGGGACCCCGGCGCCGGCAGCGCGCCCCAGGTTCGCCCCCCACGTTCACGCCATCCGGGCCATAGGCCGACCGGACCGCCCGCAGCGCCCGGCGAGTCGCCGAGGTCATCTCCGCCGCCTCGTCGTCGGCGAGGCCGTCGAGGTCGGGCTCGTGGCGCAGCGGAGCGACCATGAGGTGACCCGAGGCGTACGGGTACAGGTTCATCACGGTGAAGGTCGTCGCGGTGCGCTCGAGGACCAGGGCGGCCACCGCGTCCTCGGCCGCGACGATCCTGCAGAGAACGCACGCAGCCCCCTCGCCGGCGGTCTCGTCATCGCTCCCGGCATCGGCGGGGGACTCGGCGACACCCGAGACGTAGTCGCCGCGCCAGCCGGCCCAGAGCCGCTCGAGGGTCATCGGCGCTCGACGACCTCGCCCGCGAGGTGGGCGACGAAGTCGTCGACCGGGACGCCCCTTTCGGGCTGGTCGCTCCCCCGGCGGTTCACGCCCACGGTGCCGTTCTCGGCGTCCTCGTCGCCCACGACCAAGACGTACGGGACCTTCTCGAGCTTCCCGCGACGGATCCGCGCGCCGAGTGCGCCGGCGCTCCCGTCGATCAGCTCCGCACGGAACCCCTCGGCGCGCAGTCGATCGGCTATCCGGAACGCGTAGGCGTCATGACGATCGGCGACGGGCAGCACCGTGGCCTGCACGGGCGCCAGCCATGCGGGGAAGGCTCCGGCATAGTGCTCCAGCAGAATCCCGAAGAACCGCTCGACCGTCCCGAAGAGGGCACGGTGGATCATCACGGGGCGGTGCCGCTCGTTGTCGTCGCCGACGTAGCTGAGGTCGAATCGCCCCGGGAGCTGGAAGTCGACCTGGATCGTCGACATCTGCCAGGTGCGGCCGATGGCGTCGGTGACCTGGACGGAGACCTTCGGTCCGTAGAAAGCGCCGCCGCCCTCGTCGAGGACCAGATCGAGGTCCATGTCGAGGGCCGCGGCCCTCAGCATCTCCGTGGCCTCGTCCCACTCCGCGTCCTCACCGACCGCCTTGCCTTCCGGCTTCGTGGACAGCTCGAGGTAGAAGTCGGTGAGCCCGTAGTCGCGTAGGAGGTCGAGGACGAAGTGGAGCAGCTCCCTCAGCTGGCCGGGCATCTGCTCCTTGGTGCAGAAGATGTGGGCGTCGTCCTGGGTCATTCCCCGAACACGCGTCAGTCCGTGGACGACCCCCGACTTCTCGTAGCGGTACACCGTCCCGAACTCGAAGAGCCGCAGGGGCAGCTCCCGATACGAGCGCATACGACTCCCGAAGATGAGGATGTGGAACGGGCAGTTCATCGGCTTGAGGTAGTAGTCGGCACCGCCGTCGAGCTTCATCGCCGGGTACATCCCTTCGGCGAACCACTGCAGGTGGCCGGACGTCTCGAAGAGCTTCGACTTCGAGATGTGCGGCGAGTAGACGAACTCGTATCCGGCCTCGACATGGCGCTGACGCGAGTAGTCCTCCATCAGCCGGCGCACGGTCCCACCCTTGGGATGGAAGACGGCCAGCCCGGAGCCGATCTCCTCGGGGAAGGAGAACAGATCGAGCTCCACGCCCAGGCGCCGGTGGTCTCTCCTCTCCGCCTCTTCGAGCCGGTGAAGGTGCTCCTCGAGGATCTTCTTCGACTCCCACGCAGTCCCGTAGACGCGCTGCAACATCGGTCGCTTCTCGTCACCACGCCAGTAGGCGCCGGCGACCTTCGTCAGCTTGAACGCACCGAGGCGCGCAGTCGAGGGCACGTGGGGCCCACGGCAGAGGTCGACGAACGTCGCGCCCGAGTCGGTGGTGTTGCGGTAGACGGAGACACCCTCGCCGTCGACCTCCGAGGCGTCGACGTCGTCCGCACCTCCCGCGCGCACCTTCTCGATGATCTCGCACTTGTACGGCTGATCCGCGAAGAGCCGGAGCCCCGCCTCGAAATCCAGCTCGTCGCGCACGAACGGCTGGTCGCTCTTCACGATCTCGCGCATCCTGGCCTCGATTCGCTCGAGGTCGGCGTCACTGAGATGCGCTCCGTCGGGGAGCTCGAAGTCGTAGTAGAAGCCGTCGGCGATAGCGGGGCCTATCGCGTACTTCGCCCCGGGGAAGAGGTCTACGACCGCCTGGGCCATGACGTGCGCCGTCGAGTGCCGAAGGACCTCTCGCCCGTCCGGGGAGTCGGGGGTCACGATCCGCAGCGTGCCGTCGCTCGCCAGCGGCACGTCGAGGTCGACCCATTCCCCTTCGAAGACGGCGGCGACAGCGGCCTTGGCGAGCCGCGCCCCGATGGAGGCCGCCACACCAGCAGCGGTGACCCCTCTGTCGTACTCCCGGCTCGTGCCGTCGGGAAGGGTGATCGTGATCAGGCCGCTCACGGTCTCGGCTCCCTGGTCAGGTCGAGGCCCAGCAGCGCAGCCGCGTCGCGAGCGCTGCCGGCGCAGAACGGTCGTCGCCACCCGAGAGCACGGCGCTGGCGAGGTCGTCGAGCGCGCCCAGCGCCGCAGGAGCGTCGAGGTCGTCGTCGAGCGCCTCGCGGACTCGCGCGGCGAACCGTCGTGGATCGGGTCCATCAGGACATCGCGCCGCGGCCAGCAGACGATGCAGCAGGGCGGTCGCGTCAGCGAGGTCGGTGTCGTACCACTCGAACCCCGACCGGTAGTGGTGGGCCATCAGAGCGAGACGGATCGCACGCGGGTCGGCCACCTCGAGCAGTTCGCTCACGAAGACGAGGTTACCGAGCGACTTCGACATCTTCTCGCCCTCGTAGTTGACCATTGCGGAGTGCATCCAGTGTCGGGCGAAGGGCACGCCGGTCAATGACTCGCTCTGTGCGATCTCGCACTCGTGATGCGGGAAGATGAGGTCGGTCCCGCCACCGTGCAGGTCGAGTGTCGGCCCATGCTCGTGCATGGCCATCGCGGAGCACTCGATGTGCCAGCCCGGTCGACCCACGCCGAACGGCGCCCGCCAGGCCGGCTCGTCGGCCGCTGAGGTCTGCCAGAGCACGAAGTCGAGAGGGGCCCGCCTGTGCGGATCATCGGGGTTGCCACCGCGAACGCGCGCGAGGCGGACCATCTGGTCTTCCGAGTACTGCGAGAGAGAGCCGAATCGCGCGAACGTCGCCACGTCGAAGTACACGGTCCCCGCAGTGAGGTAAGCGTTTCCCGATTCGAGGAGCCGCGCAACCATCTCGACGATCTGCGGCACCGCCTCCGTCGCCCGCGGCTCCGCCGCAGGAGGCCGCATCTCGAGCGCGGCCATGTCGGACCGGAAGCGGGCCATCTCGGCGTCGGCGAGCTCGAGGTAGGGCACCCCGAGCTCGCGCGCCTTGGGCAGGATCGAGTCGTCCACGTCGGTGATGTTGCGAACCATCCGCACCGTGTGGCCGAGGTCCTCTAGACGCCTCGTCACGAGGTCGTAGGTCAGGTAGGTGGCGGCGTGACCCAGGTGCGTGGAGTCGTACGGCGTGATGCCGCAGACATAGAGGCGCGCCGTCTCGCCCACCTCGAAAGGCACCACGGCACGGCGCGCCGTGTCGTACAGCCGAAGCGTCACCGTCCTGCCCTCAGACGCCTATGAGGCGCAGGCTCGACCGGCCCTTGTGGCGCAGGTTGATCGTCAACAGCACAGCGGCGAAGGTCTCCATGCCGACCGCGTTCGCCAGGGATCCACCGTCCAGCGGGCGCAGCTTCCGGGATGCTCCTCGTCACCTCCATGAGCGTGCTTCGGGCCTCGTCGTCGTCACCCAGGACCACGACGTCGCTCTCCATGTCGTGATCGAGCTCCATGAACTCTGCGGCAGGAACGAGGTGGAAGGCAGTGCAGACACGGGACTCCCAGAGGAGAGCCTGCAGCTCGGCGGCGATCGAGCCGTGCGGCGGTAGGACGGCGTTGAACTCGGTCCCGTTGCGCACCAGGTGGTTCGCCATGGATACGACGATGGTGCCCGAGAGCCGCGCAGCGTGCTGCCGGGCCGTCGCGAGCGCCGAGTCGGCATGCACCGCGAGGATCACGACCGGCGCATCGCAGGCCCAGGCGTTGTCGCACGGGACGAGCCCGGAGACCCGATCCCCCGCGGACCGGAGCTCCTCGACTCCCGCCTTCGCCTTCTCGACCTCTCGCGATCCGAAGAGCACCTCGTGCCCGACGCTCGCCAGCCTGGCAGCCAGCCCCTTGCCTGCGGGGCCCGTAGCCCCGAGAATCCCGATCCGCATCCACCAACCCTACTCAGCCCTGTCGGGTCATCGGCCGTCCGGAGCGCCACGAGCGAAGCGCATCGCCCCGGCCGATCCGCCATCGCGATCGGGCCGAGGGCGCACCCCCGGTGCCGCGACGCATCTAGGCTCGCGGCTCGTGGCCGAGCCCGAGACCGAACGACGCAGAACCTGGCTGCGCGGCGCCGCCTGGCGAGCGATCCTCGTCGTCTTCGTCGTCGTCGGAGCGTGGGTGACGATCAGCAGCGCGTACGAGTGGGCCAGGCCGTTCCTGCGCTACTTCACGGTCGCATCGGTGCGCGTTCTTCCTCGGCCGAGTATCGCGCAGACGATCCCGCGAGCGGCGCTGAGCAGACCGGCTCGCCGCCGCGGCAGGGCACACAATCCGGCGGACCGTGGAGCCCGCGACCCGGGCTCGGACGATGCAGTCGGCGCCGAAGAGCACCCGGAGCTCCGCCATCAGCCCTGAGCTCCCGTCGCAGCAGAACTCGTCGGAGAGGCGGAGGACCGTCTGCTTGTCGGAGCTCACGAGGTGCACGAAGAAGGCGGAGTCGCCCGGGTGCGCGCGGAGCAGGTCTCGCAGGCGGCCCACCCGCTCCTCGGTGAAAGTCCCGACCTTCACCTCGAGCCGTACGGGTGGGCCGGCATCGAGGTGCAGCTCGGGCCGCGTGGCGTCGAGCGCCATCAGCTTCGGCGTCTCGTCGCGCCGGTCGACACGACCCTTGACGGTGACTATCGCGTCGCTCTCGAGAAGGTGCCCGAGACTCGCCATGACCTTGGGGAAGACCATGACCTCGACGGCATCGGTCAGGTCCTCGAGGACGAACGTGGCCATCAGATCGCCCCTCTTCGTGTACTTGCGCGCCAGAGAGGTCACAACTCCGGCGACGCTGCGCGTCACCCCGTCGTCGAGATCGGCCAGATCTGCGACGGTGCAGTCGACCAGGCGACGCAGAGCGCTCTGCGCGCCCAGAAGCGGGTGGTCGCTGACGTACAGGCCGAGCATCTCCTTCTCCGCACTCAACCTCGACGACTTGTCGAACTCGATCTCCGGAACGGGGATCCGCGAGTCGAAGGCCGGCGCACCGGAATCGTCGACCGCGACGTCGAAGAGGCTGAAGGTGCCCTGATCTCGTTCGTGCCTCCGCTTGACCGCCCCGTCGATCGCTTGGTCGAGAACGGTCAGGAGCCCGCGTCGGGGGTGGCCCATGGAGTCGAACGCACCCGCCTTCACCAGGGACTCGATCGTCCTCTTGTTGAGGGCCGCCGGATCCACTCGTTCGCAGAACTCGTGGAAGTCGGCGAAGGGACCGTCGGCACAGCGTGCGGCGACGATCTGCTCCGCGACGCCCTCACCGACATTGCGCACCGCGGAGAGGCCGAATCGGATGGCGCGGGGGCCCGCGGAAGCGCCCTTGTCGTCGGTGGCATCAGCGGATCCCGGTGCCGCGTCGCCGGCATCGACCGAGAAGTCACTGAACGAGGCGTTCACGTCGGGGAGGAGCACGGGTATATCGAGAGAGCGGCACTCCGCGAGGTACACCGCCGCCTTGTCGAGGTTCGTCTTGACGCTGGTGAGCAGGGCTGCGAGGTACTGCACCGGGTAGTTCGCCTTCAGGAAGGCCGTCTGATACGCCACGTAGCCGTAGCCGACCGAGTGCGACTTGTTGAACGAGTAGTCGGCGAAGGGCTCGATCTTGTCGAAGTAGGCCTCGGCGAACGCCCGGTCGTGGCCGTTCGAGAGACAGCCGTCGACGAACTTGCTGCGTTCCTGCGCGATGAGTGCGCGGATCTTCTTGCCCGTGGCCTTGCGGAGGTTCTCCGCATCTTCGAGCGAGTACCCGGCGAGCCGCTGCGAGACCCGCATCAGCTGCTCCTGGTAGATCATCAGGCCGTAGGTGGGCGCGAGCACGTCTTCGAGACTCGGATGGTCGTACACGATCGGCTTCCGGCCGTTCTTGCGATCTGCGTACTCCTGGTGCCAGTTCTGGCCCATCGGGCCGGGGCGGTACAGGGCGACGAGCGCAGCGACGTCTTCGAACGTCGTGGGCGCCAGCGATCGGATCAGCCTGCGCACCTGCCCGCCCTCGAGCTGGAACACGCCGATCGTGTCGCCGCGGCGGAGAAGCTCGAAGGTCGCAGGGTCCTCCAGCGAGACGTTGTCAATGTCGACTCGCTCTCCGGTTGAAGCCTCGACAAGCGATATCGCTATCTCGATCACGTCGAGGTTGCGGAGTCCGAGGAAGTCCATCTTGAGCAGACCGAGCTGCTCGACTCCGTGCATCCCGTACTGCGTGACGATCGGGGCTTCCTCGATCGGGGTGCCGGCCTCCGGTTTCCGCTGGACCGGCAGGTACTCGGTCAACGGCTCCTTCGTGATCACCACTCCGGCCGCATGGATGCCGTCCTGGCGGCGCAGGCCCTCCAGACCCTTCGCGACGTCGATGACCCGCTGCGCGTCGGGGTCTGCCGCGTAGAGGGCGCGCAGATCGGTCGCCGCCCTGTAGCCGTCTTCGTATGCGGGATCGACTTCGAGGCAGGCGCGCAGCGGCGTGTCGCGCCCCATGACGAGCGGCGGCATCAGCTTCGCGATCTTGTCACCCATCGAATACGGGTATCCGAGAACCCGCGACGCGTCACGCACGGCCGCGCGTGCCTTGATCGTGGAGAACGTCACGATCTGCGCGACGTGATCGGCACCGTACTTCTGCGCCGCGTACTTGATGACCTCTCCCCGATAGCGCGAGTCGAAGTCCATGTCGATGTCGGGCATCTGCTTGCGACCCGGATTGAGGAAGCGTTCGAAGAGCAGGTCGTAGCGGATCGGATCGATGTCGACGATCTGCAGGCAGTACGCGACCGCCGAGCCGGCCGCGCTGCCGCGTCCGGGGCCGACGCGGATGCCGCGCGACTTCGCATAGCGCACCAGATCCCACACGACGAGGAAGTACGAGGAGAACCCCATCTGCTTGATTACGTCGAGCTCGTATTCGATCCGCTCGATGACGTGCTGCGCCGGGGCGAGCCCGTACCGCGTGCGTGCGCCCTCCATGGTCAGGGCGCGCAGGTAGGAGTCTTCGTCCTCGCCGTCGGGAACCGGGAAGCTCGGTAGTACGGCGTTGTCGAGCTCGATCTCCACCTCGGCCCGCTCCGCGACGAGAAGGGTGTTGTCGCAGGCCGACGGGAGCTCACGGAAGAGGTGGCGCATCTCCGCGGCCGACTTGATGTAGAAGTCCTGGGCTTCGAAGCGGAAGCGGTTCGAGTCGGCCTTCAGCGCGCCCGTCTGCACGCACAGGAGTGCGTCGTGCGCGTCGGCGTCGCCTGCGTGCGTGTAGTGGCTGTCGTTGGTGGCCAGCAGGGGCGCTCCGATCCGGCGCGCGATGTCGAGCAGGGGTCGTATCACCACGGCGTCGTCGGCCAGTCCGTGATCCTGCACTTCGATGAAGAAGTGCTCCCGCCCGAAGATGTCCTGGAACCTCGCCGCCGCCTGGAGAGCCGCCTCCTCCTCACCCGCCAGGATGAGCTGGGGCACGAGGCCGCCGAGGCAGCCCGATGTCGCCGTGATCCCCTCGTGATGCCGCTCCAGCAGCTCCCAGTCGGTGCGCGGCTTGTAGTAGTAGCCGTCGAGGAAGGCCGAGCTGGTGACGCGCATCAGGTTGCGGTACCCCCTGCGTCGTCTCCGCCAGCAAGGTCAGGTGGTAGATCTCGTTCTCCGACCGGCGAGGCCGGTCGAACCGCGAGGTGCTCGTGAAGTAGCCCTCCATCCCCAGGACAGGCTTCACCCCTGCCTTGCGGGCCGCCTGGTGCAGCTCGAGGACCCCGTACATGTTGCCGTGGTCGGTGATGCCGACGGCGGGCTGCCCGTCGGCCGCGGCGGCCGCGACGACCTCGTCGATCCGCGATGCACCGTCGAGCATCGAGTACTCCGTGTGCAGGTGCAGGTGAACGAAGGAGTCGGTCATCTCGGCTTCGACTGGCGGTTCGACTGGGGATCTGACACTGCGGATGCTCCACAGCCCTGTGGGGGCTCTGTGGACAAGGCTGTGGACGAGTTACAGCATTGTCATTCACCCTACGCCGCGCGCCGCGTCGCCACAAGCGCCCGCCGCGCCGGCCCTCAGGCCCTCCCGCGGTGGGCCAGGAGGGGCACGAGCATCTCGTCGGGGGTCAGGCTCCCGTGGCCCGACCGCAGCTTCGCCTCCTTCGGGAAGGTCGGGTCGACGAAGGCGACCGGCTCACGTGCGGCGAGCACGACGTCGCCTATGCGGCCCGGTACCGACCCCGTCGCTCCCTCCCCCAGCCACCCGTCGTCGAGAAGCTCGGCGCGGGAGCGGACCCAGGCCACGTGCCCGTAGCTCTCCCGCGCGACCTCGAGCAGCTCCCGCGCTGCTCCCTTGCGTGCATAAAGAGCCCGGAACCTGCCGTCGCCCGCGTACACCTCGACCATCTCCGCGACGTCGTCGAGGCGCAGCCACGAGTCGCCGTCGAGGTGAACCTGCCCGTGATCCGAGGTGACCACGAGAGCCGCGCTCCTCGGCAGGGCCGAGAGCAGCCGATCGGCCAGGTCGTCGACGGCCGCGAGCTCCCGCTCGAAGAACCCGTCGAGCAGTCCGTACTCGTGTGCGACGGCGTCGACGCCCGCGTAGTAGGCGTACACGACGCGCTCGCCCGCCTCCACCAGCCTCCGACAGTGCTCCACGAGGCCCGACTCCGTGTGCCAGCCGACGAACCGCCCCTCGCGCAGGTGAGCGCGGGTGAAGCCGCTCTTGCGGAACTCGGCCTTGGTCACCACCGGGACCTCGCGGCCCCGGAACGCCTGGTGCCTCTGGACATCGAACGGATCCGGAGGGTGCCCCTCGGAGCTCTGCCATCTCAGGACGTTCAGGACCGCGCCTCCGACGAGCATCCGGTACCCGATGATCCCGTGGCGCGCCGGGGCGAGGCCGGTGGCTATCGAGGTGAGGGCGGAGGCCGTCGTCGACGGAGCGACCGTGGTGATCGTGCCGCCGGGGAAGGATCGGAGCAGCGGAACGGCCCGTGGGTGATCATCGAGAGCGTGCGCCCCGAGGCCGTCGAGGACCAGGAGCACCACCGACTCGGCCCCTTCGACGCCGGGTGGGAGCCACGCCGCCCGCTCCAGGCCGAGGAGGGCGGGGAGCAGACCCGTGACGCACGCGCCTTCGTAGTCGGGTGCTATCGGGTCCACCCGGCGAGAGTATCGACTCCCCGGTGGTAGCAGCGACACCCGCTGCGCGACCATTGCGCCATGAAGGTCTCGACGCGCGGCGACTACGCGGCGCGCGCTCTGCTCTCGCTCGCACTTCACGGCTCCGACAGCCCGACGTCGGTGAAGGAGATCGCCGAGCGCACCCAGCTTCCCCAGCCCTACCTGGAGCAGATCCTGCTCGCGGTGAAGGGCGCCGGCCTCGTGCACTCCAAGCGCGGCGTCGGCGGGGGCTACTTCCTGGCCCGTCCGCCGTCGGAGATCACCCTCGCCGACATACTCGGCGCTGTCGAGGGCCCCCAGCTTCCGGTCGCGGAGCCCCACGACCACTGTGAGGGGCACTGCATCCTGCAAGAGGTCTGGGGGTGTGTGGCAGAGGAGAGCCGCAGGGTCCTGGAGGCGTACTCCCTCGCCGACCTCGCCGCCCGGGCGCGGGTAGGTCATCCCGGCGAGGCCGGGGCCGCAGAGCCGGCCGCCCCCGCGTAGCGACCGGCGGAACTCAGGACCTGAGGCCATCGAGCACCGCCTCCAGAGCGTCGGGTAGCGCATCCTCCACCCGGACGCGCTCACCCGAGACAGGGTGCTCGAACTCCAGCAGGAACGCGTGCAGGAAGGGGCGCCCCGGCTCGAGTGACGAGCGCGCCCCCCCATACGTCGCGTCTCCCACGACCGGGTGTCCGATCGCCGCGAGGTGCACGCGTATCTGGTGCGTGCGGCCGGTCTCGAGGCGGCACTCCAGCAGGCTCACCTCCGGCACAGGGAAGCTCTCCACGACCTCGAACCCGGTACGCGCCTCCCGGCCGGCGTCGCGGATCGCCATGCGCGTCCTGCGCGATGCCGAACGCCCGATCGGCGCGTCGATCATGCCGCGGGGAGAGGGGCTCCCCCAGACGAGCGCCAGATAGCGCCTCTCCATCTCCCTTGCCTTGAGCTGCGACACCAGGCCGTCGTAGGCCACAGCAGTGCGCGCGACGACCAGCAGGCCGCTCGTGTCGCGGTCGAGGCGGTGGACGATCCCGGGGCGGTGAGCCTCTCCGACCTCGGCGATCTCCGGGTACAGGGCGAGGAGCCCGTTCACGAGCGTCCCGGTCGCGTTGCCGGCTCCGGGGTGGACGACCAGCCCCGCCGGCTTCGATACGACGACGACGTGGTCGTCCTCGTACCTCACATCGACCGCTACGTCCTCGGCGTACGGCAGCGCCTCGGGCCCGGGCTCGGCAAGCACATCGACGACGTCACCGACGCTCAAGCGGCGGCTCTTCGGCGCGGGCCCTCCGCCCACCAGAACCGCTCCCGCTTCGATCAGGGCCTGAACCTCGGCCCTGCTCCAGCCCGAGAGGAGCGCAACAGCTCGATCGACCCGTTCGCCGTCCAGCGCCGCGGGGACCTCGAAGGTCTCAGCCACCGGAGTCCGGAGCCGGATCCGGCTGAGCGCGCCAGGTGCGGATCACGAGCGCGATCGCGCCGAGCGTGATCGCGGAGTCCGCGACGTTGAAGACGGGCCACCAGCCGACGCTCACGAAGTCGACGACGTGGCCCCGGAGGAAGCCCGGCGAGCGAGCGACCCGGTCGACCAGGTTGCCGAGCGCGCCGCTCAGGACGAGAACCAGACCGGTGAGCACCCACCGATCGGTGGCGCGGTGGGCGGTCCGCCAGAGGAACACGGACGCCCCCGCGGCGATGACCGCCAGGACGGGTGTCGCTCCCCGGAAGGTGCTGAAGGCCCCACCGGGGTTCCTGCTGAGGCGGAGCTCCACGCCCTCGCCTATCAGGCCGATCGGACCGTCGGAGAGCGACGCGACCGCCCACGCCTTGGTTGCTTGATCTACGGCGACGATCAGAGCGACCGCCGCGAGGATCAGGGCCGCCCGCCTCCCGGTGGGTCGCGGGTCGACCGCCGCGAGGCCGGCGGCCGCCTCAGCGGCGCCGTTCTCCACGCGACTTGCAGTTCACGCAGAGCACCGCCCACGGGATCAGCTCGAGGCGGGCGACCGGGATCCGGTCACCGCAGAGCTCGCAGTGACCGTAGGTACCCGAGCTCATGCGCTCCATGGCCATCTCGATCTCCTCGACAGTCTGGCGAGCGGATGCCGAGAGCGCCAGATCGCGCTCCCTCTCGACGCTCACGGTGTCGCCCTCGCCGGACTCCTCGTCGAACTGGGTGTCACCCTGCTCCCGCTCGTTCGCCAAGGCCTCCGCCTCCGCCTGCAGGTCCTCGGCCTGCCGGTAGTGCCGGTCGCGCTCCTCGGCGAGCAGCTCCCGGAGCCGCTCGAGTGTGCTGGCCGCGAGAGCGGGCCCCGAAGGCTTCTTGGGCTTCTCCGGCCGGATCGTCGAACGCGGGGCGACCGTCTGGATTGCCGCCTTCTTCGCGGGGGCCTTCTTCACCGCGGCCTTCTTCACCGCGGCCTTCTTCGCCGGGGCCTTCTTCACCGCGGCCTTCTTCGCGGGGGCCTTCTTCGCCGCGGCCTTCTTCACCGCGGCCTTCTTCGCCGCGGCCTTCTTCACCGCGGCCTTCTTCACCGCGGCCTTCTTCACCGCGGCCTTCTTCGCGGGGGCCTTCTTCGCCGCGGCCTTCTTCGCGGGGGCCTTCTTCGCTGCGGCCTTCTTCGCGGGGGCCTTCTTCGCCGCGGCCTTGGCCGCCTTCTTCGCCGGCCTCTTCTTCGCTGCGGCCTTCTTCGCGGGGGCCTTCTTCGCCGGCGCCTTGGCCGACCGTTGCCCCGACTTCGTCGTCTTCATCTGCCTCACTGCGCTCCTGACCGGTGGTTCGACCCTGCCCCAGTGACCCCGATCGCTCACACCTGGCTCCGTGCGCACGTAGTGGCGGATCGCAGCGTCCCCATGACGGGGCGGGGAGAGCGCAGGAGTGTAGCCCGGAACCCTGCCCCCCAAGGGGGCTCACGCCAGAAGCTCTCCGAGTCGGTGGGCGGCCTCGTCCGCCGGCAACCCCACCAAGCGGAACACCTTTGCGCGCGACCTCTCACCCGAGACGACCTCTACCCGGGACGCCGGAAGACCGAACGCACCGGCCACCGCCCGCCTCGCCGCTTCCGTAGCCCGCCCGTCCACCGGCGGCTCCGAGACGCGCAGCTTCAACGAGTCACCGTGGCTACCGACGACCTCGGTGCGCCCGGCTCGCGGGTGTACACGGACGTGCACGACCGAGTCCTCGCCTCTGGCCTCGATCATCCTCACCGCCTCCGGTGGCCGCACCATCGCTTCGATCCGCGCTCCGGGTCGGTGGCTCAGTAGACCAGCACCGTGGAACCCATCGGGATAATGTCGGCCGCCCACACCCAATCGATGGCGGCGTTCGTCATGCGGACGCAGCCGTGCGATGCCGGGTATGACGGGACGCTGGAGTAGCCGTGGAAGGCGATGCCGTCGACGTGGAAGTACTTCGGTCTGTAGAGGGCCCCGAGCGGACCCACCCGGACGCCGTTGACCTGGCTGAAGACGTGCCAGGTGCCCACAGGGGTGTCGGCGAGGTAGGTACGCCCCTCGAAGGTGTACGGGCGCTCCGTTCCCGTGGACGTGTTGATTATCCACTCGGTCCGACCGTTGCGGGCGACCATGATCACCTGGCGCGGCTTGTCGACCTCGACCACGTACCCGCTGGTCGAGCGCGGCAGTGGACGCTCCGCGTCGCGCATCGCGATCTGGGTTCCCTGGTCGACTCGCCCTGTGCGGGGGAGGCCCTCGACCTTCTGGAACGCGGTCACGGCCTGCTCGGTCAGGAGGTCGTACGAGCCGTCCGCCGAGCCGAGCCAGTAGCCGAGCGACGTCAGGCGGTTCTGGAGGTCGACGACTTCCGGACCGGTCGCGCCGCGGGCGAGCAGGACGACATCGCGCGGGATCGGCAGTGAGAGCATCCGGTACCCCTGACCCGCGCGCAGGGACGTGATCTGCACGACCTGCCGGTCGAGGGCGAGCTTTCCGGCGCCGCTGCCACGGAACCTGGCGTCGCCGAAGGAGAAGATCCCGCCGTCCTCCGCCGCCATCCAGTAGCCCTTACCTGTGGGGCTCGGGGCCATCCCGACGACCGGCTTGTCGAGCCTTATCGCCCCGGTGGATCCGAAGAACCGGGCGCGGCCGAACGAGAAGACCCCACCGTCCTTCGCCACGAGCCAGTAGCCGCCCCCGTTCGGCGTGGCAGCCATTCCGACCACGGGCGCGTTAAGTCGCATCCCGCCCGTCGATCCGAAGAACCGGGCGCTGCCGAACGAGAAGACTCCCCCGTCGCCTGCCATCAGCCAGTACCCCGCACCGTCGGGAACCGGGATGATGCCGATGATCGGTGAGTTCAGTCGCATCCCGCCGGTCGAGCCGAAGAAGCGCGCCGTGCCGAACGAGAAGACCCCGCCGTCGCGGGCCACGAGCCAATAGCCGCGCCCGTCGGGCGTCGCGGCCATGCCGACCACGGGCTCGTTCAGCCGCATCCCACCGGTGGAGCCGAAGAAGCGCGCCGTGCCGAACGAGAAGACCCCGCCGTCGCGGGCCACGAGCCAGTAGCCGCGGTCGTCGACGGTGGCCGCCATCCCGACTATCGGCTCGTTCAGCGTCCGCCCCGACGTGGACCCGTAGAAGCCCGCCTTCCCGTACGTGAGCACGGTGTCGTCGGATCCCGGACCGATGGCGGCGCCGGCCGGCGATGTGGCCGCAGGTACCACGACTCCGATCAGACCGGCGACCAGCCCGACCGTGACGCCTGACATGACTGCGCGCGTCGCACGGCGTGCGAGCCTGCTACCTGCGGAAACGGCGTTTCGGTGCAAGGGGGATCCTCCAGTGCGCGACCAGCGCAGAACGATACCAACGGGAGCCACCGCTCACGCGTGCGGGCCTGCCAGCCGGCTCCGCCGGCTCCGGCGGCGCGCCCGTCAGCGGCGCAGTCGCGCGAGGAGGTCTGCGGCCGGAGCCGGGCGCCCCAGCAGGAACCCCTGACCCGTACGCACTCCCTCGCGCGCAGCGCCGAGAGCTGGCCGTCGGTCTCTATGCCCTCGGCGATGACCTTCAGGTCGAGCGCCCGAGCCACCCCGACGACAGCGGCGACGATCGCCTCGTCCTCGGGGTCACGCCCCAGGCCGTCGATGAAAGAGCGGTCGATCTTCAAGGTGTCGAAGGGGAACCGCTTCAGGTGACTCAGCGCCGAGTAGCCGGTGCCGAAGTCGTCGATCGCGAGGCCCACCCCCCAGTGTGCGCAGATCTCGTAGGACGCGCACGGCCGACTCACCGTCGGCGGCGAGGGCGCTCTCGGTGAGCTCCAGACAGAGGCTCGAAGCCTCGATCCCCGACGCCTCGAGCACCGCCGCGACGTTCTCCACCAGCCGCGGGTCGTCGAGCTGTCTCAGCGACAGGTTCACCGTCATCACGAAGCCCGGGCAGAGCACACCGGCGTCGCGCCACTCCGCGAGCCGGCGCGTGGCCTCCCCCATCACCCAGGCACCCACCGGGACGATGAGCCCCGTCTCCTCGGCGAGGGGCACGAACTCCCCGGGCGGCACCAGCCCGCGCTCGGGCATCTCCCAACGCAACAACGCCTCCGCACCGACGATCTCGTCGTACCCGAGCCGCACTATCGGCTGGTAGTGGAGGCGGAGCTCGCCCTTGTCGATCGCGCTCCGCAGCGCTCGCTCCGTCTCCTCACGATGCACGACCACAGAGCGCATCTCGGGGGCGAAGACGACCCAGCGCGACCGGCCCTGCTCCTTCGCCCGGTACATCGCCGCGTCGGCATCTCTCAGCGCGCCTGCGGGCACGAGCGTGTGCTCCCCGAGAACGCGATGCCGATGCTCGTCGAGACGACGAACTCGGCGTCGTCGAGCACGAACGGCGACCGGAGCGCGGCCCCGATGCGCTCGGCTACGCCGTGGACCTCCTCCTTGTCGTGGACGTCCTCGCAGAGAACGACGAACTCGTCCCCGCCGAACCTGGCAACGGTGTCCCCCGCGCGCACGACGCCCTGCAGCCGCTCCGCGCACTGGACCAGCAACCGATCGCCCACCTCGTGACCGAGGCTGTCGTTCACGACCTTGAAGCGGTCGAGGTCGCAGAAGAGGACGGCGAACGGCGGCGCTCCGCGCTTGGCGCGATCCAGGGCGTGGCCCATCCGGTCGATCAGCAACGCCCGGTTCGGCAGGCCGGTCAGTATGTCGTGCAACGCCTGGTGCGTCAGTCGCTCCTGGTCGCGCCTCGCGCCACTGATGTCCTCGACGTGCGCGACCACGTACGCCGGCTGTCCGTCCGCGCCCACGACCGTGGAGACGCTCAGCTTCACCCACACGACACGCCCGTCGGCCCTCACGAAGCGCTTCTCGAAGTGATAGCCGGCGATCTCGCCCGAGACCACCCTCTGCCTCAACGCGGCCTGATCAGGAAGGTCGTCCGGGTGCGTGAGCGCGTCTCCGGTCGCGCTCAACAGGTACTCCGCCGAGTAGCCGACGAGGTTGCAGAGCGCGCGGTTCACCAGCAGGAACCGCCCCTCGAGATCTTGCAGCGCCATGCCAATGGGGGCGTTCTGGAACGCAGACACGAAGCGCTCCTCGACCTCGGCCCTCGCCTCCTCGGCGGCCTTCCGCTCGGTGACGTCTCGTACGTACAGTGCGACCCGGCCGACCGCTGGTTGGTCGAGGAGGTTGACGAGAAGGAGGTCGCAGTGCCGTACCTCCCCGAGCCGGTGGAGGAGCCGGAACTCTGCCGTCACCTGAGCCCCCGGAACGTCGAACGCCGGAACCGTGACAGCGAAGAGATCGGGCTGGTCGTCGGGGTGGACGAAGTGCTCCGTGGTGTTGCCCAGCAGCTCCTCGGGACGCCAACCCGTCATCGCCGTGAGGGCCTGGCTGGAGTACTGGACCCGGCCATCGGCGTCGAGCAGGAGGATGATCTCCGACGCGTGCTTCACCACGGCGTGGAAGGTCTCCTCGGTGTTCGCCAGCGCCTCGGCCACCTCGCGCCGCTCGCTCACGTCGCGAATCGAGATGACGACCCCGCGCACCGACGGATCTTCGGCGTAGTTCGCACCCTGGACCTCGGCTGTGAAGTATCCGCCGTCGGCTCTGCGGAGACGCAGGAGGCTCGGCGACCCGTAGACGCCTTCGACCCTCTGGGTCGTGCGCAGCGAGTCGGCGGCCTCCCACAGATCGTCGGGGTGCACGAGCCCGATGGCGTGCATCCCGACGACCTCGTCTCGCCGGTAGCCGAACATCCGCTCAGCGGTGGCGTTCACCGCGAGCACTGCGCCGTCCGGGCTGAGCAGCACGAGGGCGTCGGGAGACAGCGCCGCCAGGTCTGGGGCGGCCGGCGCGTCGTTCGCGCCGCGCGCCACCGGGCGGGCTCTGCCGCCGAACGGGATCCTGAGTGCCTGTCTCCACCGAGGAGAACATCGGCAGCCACGGCCCGCAGTTGAACCCGGCGCCGGCGCCCCTCCCCCGCCACCACCATGTGCGAGGCGGGAGCCCGATCCCACGCGCCGGCGCCCCGCAGAGCGCGCAAGACTGCGCGAATCGCCCCGGTCGCCCGGAGCGGGGTGGGTAACGTACCCGCCATGTTCCGGCCCGTCTCGAACTCGCTCGACCTCGTAGCTCTCGAGGAATCCGTCCTGGCGCGCTGGCGCGAGGAGGACGTGTTCCACGAGTCGCTCCGCAGGCGCGAGGGCTGCCCGGCCTGGGTGTTCTACGAGGGCCCGCCCACCGCGAACGGGCGGCCGGGAATCCACCACGTGTGGGCCCGGCTGTTCAAGGACATCTATCCGCGCTTCCACACCATGAGGGGGCGCTACGTCGCCCGCAAGGGTGGTTGGGACTGCCACGGGCTCCCCGTCGAGGTCGAGGTCGAGAAGGAGCTCGGATTCTCGGGCAAGCTCGAGATCGAGGACTACGGGATCGAGCGGTTCAACGCGCGGTGCCGCGCCTCCGTGCAGCGGTACGTCGAGGACTTCGAGGCGCTCACTTCGCGAATCGGCATGTGGCTCGATACGGCCGACGCGTACTGGACCCTCGACAACGACTACATCGAGAGCGTCTGGTGGCACTTCCACCGCATGTGGGAGCACGACCTCATCTACGAGGGGTTCAAGGTCGTCCCGTACTGCGGCCGCTGCGGCACGGCGCTCTCGAGCCACGAGCTCGGCCAACCCGGCGCGTACCGCGACGTCACCGAGGCATCGGTTTACGTCCGATTCCCTGTCGTCGGACGCGACTTCGACCTCCTCGTCTGGACCACGACGCCGTGGACGCTCGTATCGAACGTCGCTGTGGCCGTCGGTCCCGACATCGAGTATGCGCGTGTGCGCACCGACGGCGAGAGTCGGGACCTGGTGATGGCAGTCGACCGCGTCGTCGACGTTCTCGGTACCTCGGCCGAGGTGGTGGATCACGTGTCCGCCGAAGACCTCGTAGGCCTCCACTACGAGCGCCCCTTCGACCTCCTGCCAATCGACCCGGGGGCGAGCCGCGTCGTCGCAGCGGAGTTCGTAACCGTCGAGGACGGGTCCGGGATCGTCCATCTCGCACCGGCATTCGGCGAGGTCGACCGAGAGATCGGCAGCACCGAGGGGCTCCCCGTGCTCAACCCCGTGGGCGCCGCGGCGGAGTTCACCGACGACGCCGGCCCCTACGCCGGCAGGTTCGTCAAGGACGCCGACCCCGACCTGATCGAGGCCCTCCGCTCCTCCGGCAGGCTCGTCCGCACCGTCGACTACACGCACTCGTACCCTCACTGCTGGAGGTGCAGCACCCCCTCATCTACTGGGCCAAGCCGACATGGTTCGCGCGGACGTCGTCGCGCAAGGACGCACTCCTGCGCGAGAACGAGACGATCGGATGGCACCCCGAGCACATCAAGCACGGCCGCTTCGGCGACTGGCTCGCCAACAACGTCGACTGGGCGCTCAGCCGTGACCGCTACTGGGGCACCCCGATGCCTGTTTGGCGGTGTCACGACTGCGGAGCGGACGCATGCTTCGGTTCGGTCGCCGACCTCGCCTCGCAGGCGGGCCGCGACCTCTCCGACCTCGACCTGCACCGCCCCTACGTCGATGACATCACCGTGCCGTGCGCGGAGTGCGGCGGTACGTCGTATCGCATCGAACCCGTCCTCGACGCGTGGTTCGACTCCGGTTCGATGCCGGCCGCGCAGTTCCACTATCCGTTCGAGAACCGCGAGCTCTTCGAACGGAGCTTTCCCGCCGACTTCATCTGCGAGGCGATCGACCAGACCCGCGGCTGGTTCTACTCCCTGCTGGCCGTGAACACGCTGGTCTTCGACCGCACGCCCTACAAGAACGTCGTCTGCCTCGCCCTCGTCGTCGACAAGGACGGGCAGAAGATGTCGAAGACGAAGGGAAACGTCGTAGACCCCTGGTCGGTGCTCGACACCCGCGGCGCCGACGCGCTGCGCTGGAACGTGTTCTCCGCGGGATCGCCCTGGACTCCCAAACGGGTCTTCGTCGAGAGCATCGACGAGACGACGCGGCGTTTCCTCATCACACTCTGGAACACCTACGCGTTCTTCGTGACCTACGCGGGAATCGACGGCTGGGAGCCCTCTGGCACGCCGCCGCAGGCTGAGCACGTTCTGGACCGATGGGTCCGGTCCCGTCTGCACGGGACCGTGCAGACCGTCACCGACGCGCTCGAGAGCTTCGACGCACTCACCGGGGCGCATGCTCTCGAGGAGCTCGTAGACGATCTCTCGAACTGGTACGTGCGCCGCTCGCGCCCCCGCTTCTGGAAGTCGTCGGACCCGACAGCCCACGCGGTACTACACGAATGTCTCACGACCACAGCGCTCATGCTGGCGCCGTACTGCCCCTTCGTTGCCGACGACATGTACCGCAACCTCATGGGGACCGAGGACTCGGTCCACTTCCAGGATTGGCCCACGGCCGACCCGGGAGCCCTCGATCCGGATCTCGACGCCGGAATGGACCTCGCTCGGCGGGTCACGTCACTCGGGCGCGCCGCGCGCGTCGACGCCGGTGTTCGCACCCGCCAACCACTTCCACGTGCGCTGGTGCTGCTCACCGGCGGCGAGAGCCTCGACGACGAAGTCGCCGCGGAGATCGCGTCGGAGCTGAACGTGAAGCGCATCGAGGTGGTCGACAGCCTCGAGGGCCTGCTCGACTACTCGGTCATCCCCAACTTCCGTGCGCTCGGCCCTCGTCTCGGCGCGCGCATGCCGCAGGTCAAGGACGCACTCGCGAGCGCCGACGGCGCCGCCGTGCGCCGCGCGCTGGCGGAGCACGGCTCGTTCGTCGTGACGATCGAGGGCGAGGATCTGACCATCGACGCCGAGGAGGTAGAGGTCCGAGTCCAGCATCACGAAGGTCTCGCGCTCGCCCAGGAGGGCCCTCACGCCGTCGCCCTCGACCTCGCCCTCGACGACGACCTGCGGTCCGAGGGGATCGCGCGAGAGCTGATCCGCATCGTCAACGACCTCCGCAAGGCGACGGGCCTGGAGATCGCCGACCGCATCTCGCTCGTCGTGCACGCCACCGGCAGGGTGGCGACGGCGGCAACTGCCCACATCGACGCCGTCTCTGCCGAGGTGCTGGCAGTCGATACCCGCGTCGTGGAGGATTCCGTACCGGCCGGCCCTGCGACCGCCACCATCGACGGTGAGCCGGTCTGGCTGGTTCTCGGGAAGGCGTGACGCCAGGTCAGCGGCGTCGCTTGAAGAGCTCGCGGAACGAGCCGGACTCCGTGTCGTCCTGGTCGAAGAGGCCGGCGTCTTCGTCTCGCGGCCCCAGAGGACCCTCGTCGCGAACAGCGTCGCGGAGCGTGGCGAAGAACGCGTCGTCGTCGAGCACCTCGGCCTCGACTACCTGCTCCTCGCCCGAGAGATCGATCTCCGACGCGGAGGGAGGCGGCGCCGTCTCGGGACCGGGATCCTCGGTCGGCGGAGCCGGTGTCGGAAGCGCCTGATCCACGGCAACCTCTGCCTCGGGGGACTCCTCGGGGGACTCCGGCTCCGGCAGGGAGGCGCCGGCCACTCGGAGCGCCTGAGTCGGCTCGTCGGCCCCGGTGCCGGGAGCGACCACGGCCTCCGGGTAGGCGGGCATCGCGACCTCGTGAACGGCGGGGCGCGGCCCCGGCGCCGCAGGAGCCCTCCCCGTGAGCATCTGCAGGTCGGCCTCGATGGAGAGCACGAGCCTCTCGCGGTACTCGGCCTCGTGTCGCGCCAGCGACTCGACGTCGGCGAGCAGGGCGTCGCGGCGCCCGGCGAACTCTGTTATCTCGTCTTCCAGGCGCCGCCGCTCACCGTCGACGCGCCGGCGGAGGTCGGCCTCGGCCTCGGCGAGCATCCTGCGCGCCTGCGACTCGGCCTCCTCGATGGTCTTCTGCGCCTGCTGCTGCGCTTCCGCAACCGCCTCGTCGGCCGCCCGCTGGGCAAGCAGGAGCGTGCGGTGCAAGATGTCCTCCGTCTCGCGGTTGCGCCCCGTATCCTTCTCCGAGGCCGCAAGGCGCTCGCCCAGCTGCCGCACCCGTTCCGTCAGGCCGTCGATGGTGGACGCCGCCCTCTCGAGGAGATCGTTCACATCGTCGTGGTGGTAGCCCCGGAACGCCTCTCGAATCTCACCGTCTAGTAGCTCGCGCGCCGTGATGTCCATGGCGTTCACTGTAGCGATCCTCGCCGCGAAGTGGTGGTTACTCGACGTCGCGGGACCGCCGAGCCGGGCGCCCGATGCGCAGTTCTGCCGCCGCCGCGGTCAGCCGCAGAGGATCGACCTGAGGATGATGACCCCGAACGAGACCACGAGGAACGAGAGGTCGAACATCCCGGCCGGCGGGATCACCCGGCGGACAGGGGCGATGACCGGCTCGGTGACTTCGTAGAGCATCGTGCTGACCTGCGCCATCACCGTTCCTTCGCGGACCGGGAACCACGACAGCACCACTCGGGCGAAGAGGACGACCAGGTACACGGTCAGGAACGCGCAGACGAGCGACACGACGGATGCGCCCCGATGCCGGCTCAGCGCGGGCGGTAGAGACCGCGGGCCTGAAGCTGCTCTTTCTCCTCGTCGGAGACCTCGACGTTCGACGGCGTGATCAGGAAGACCTGGTCGGCGGCCTTCGACATCTGCCCTCCGAGCGCGTACGCCAGGCCGCTGGAGAAGTCGATGAGCCGGCGCTGCAGGTCGCGATCGACGCGCTGCAGGTTCAAGATCACAGGCTGATTCGACTTGAGGCGGTCGCCGAGGTCCTGGGCGTCGTTGAAGCCGGTCGGCTCCATGACGTGGACCTGCGCGGCGGGCGCCATCACCGGGCGGACCGACGGGATGACCTTGCGAGCGACCGGCACGGGACCCGACTCGGCGGCGACGGCCGGTGCCGGACCCTGCCTCGCCGGACCCTGCCTCGCCGGACCCTGCCTCATGACGCTGACCGACCCGCCCTCGGACGCCTGCCTGCGTGCAGGGCGCGCCTTGGGCGCGGGCTCCGGCTCCTCCACGGGTTCGAGGTCGTCCTCGTAGTAATCGCCGTACCCGTCGTCGGGGTACTCGTCGTCGACGAGCCCGAGATACACCATTGCGCGACGCCACGCGGCCATGACCGTCCTCCTGCTGTGCCAGCCTATCGTCGCAGATCCGCGCCGGTTCGTCGTGGACCGAATATCGCGCTCCCTACGCGCACCACCGTCGCGCCCTCCTCCACCGCGGTCTCGAAGTCGGTGGTCATCCCCATCGAGAGCCCTCGAAGACCGAGCCGATCGGCGAGGTCCCGCAGACGGCCGAAGTACGGCCTCGACTCCTCCCCCTCCGGCGGGATGGTCATCAGTCCCTCGACGCCGATGCCCGCGTCGGTGAGCACCCCCACGAGCCGGGCGGCGGCGCCGGGATCGCATCCGCCCTTCTGCGGCTCGTCTCCGAGATTCACCTCCACGTACACCGATACCCCGGGAGCGTGGCGGGCGAGCAGCCCGGCGAGCTCGGGTCGGTCGATCGAGTGCCACCACGCGACGTGGGGCGCCAGCATCTTCACCTTGTTGCGCTGCAGACGGCCGATGAAGTGCCAGACCGGGCCGGTGCCGGTGCCCGCGGCGGATGCTCCGAGAATCGCAGCCTTCCCGAGGAGCTCCTGGGCACGGTTCTCGCCGAGATGCGCCTGACCTGCTGCGATCGCCTCACCTATCGCGGGCACCCCGACCGTCTTGGTCACGGCGACGAGCGTCACCTCGGACGGCGCCCGCCCCACCCGTGCGGCCGCCGAGGCGATCCGCCCGCGGACCTCGGCGATGCGCTCGGCCACGGAGCTCACCGGGGCAGCACGGCGATCATCGCCTGCCTCCCGGTGACACCGTCGCGCCTGTGGGAGAAGTAGTCGGGCGACGCGGCCGTGCAGATGCCCACATCGTCGACGTCGGTCTCCGCAACGCCGGGCGCGACAGCACGACGCGGGCGGCGGCCGGGAGGTCGAGTGCGGGGGCCCCCTCGTCGGTGCGCCCGATCACCTCCGGCCCGAGTCGATCCGCCACGAGCTCCAGGTCGGCGGCCCCGAACTCGTACCGCCCCGCGTGCACGCACGGCCCGATGAGCGCCCGCACGCGACCGCCACCGATCCGGCGCAGCTCCGCCACTGTCGCCTCTACGACACCTCCGGTCAGCCCCTTCCAGCCGGCGTGGGCGACTCCGGCCGCTCCGTCGCAGCTGATGGCCAAGGGGACGCAGTCGGCAGTCAGCACGGCGACGCCGACGCCGGAGCGATCCGTGATCGCGGCGTCGGCGACCGGAGCCGGAGCATCGTCGCCCGGGTGGCTCCCCGAGGCGACGATGTGCACGCTCGATCCGTGCATCTGGCGGAGCCAGACGATCGGGCGCGGAGTCGATCGCTCCTCCGGCCCGCCCTCTTCGAGCAGGATCAGACGAGAGGCCACCGCTCGCTCCACACGTCGCCGGTTCTCGGCGACGGAGGGCGGCGAGTCGCCTACATGGTCACCGAGGTTGAGACTCGAGTACCTGCCCGCGGAGATCCCACCGTGGCGGTCCGTCCAGAGGACACGAGCAGCCCCGAGGGCCCGCTCACCCAGGCGCACGCCGCGCCGGCCTCAGCGGAGGAAGTCGGGTACGTCGAACTCGTCGTCGCCCAGGTCGAGGGCGTCGTCGCCGGCGAGGGTCTCGTCGTCGCTCAGCCCGAGCTCCCCGGAGCCCCCACGCGCCGCGGAGCGCTCCCCCTCGAAGCGGTCGAAGCCGGCCGCTATCACCGTGATGCGCACCTCGTCGCCGAGCGCGTCGTCGACGACCGCGCCGAAGATGATGTTCGCGTCGGCGTGTGCGGCCTGGGCGATGATCTCCGCCGCCTCGTTCAGCTCGAAGAGCCCGAGATCGGAGGGGCCGCTCACGTTCAGCAGGATGCCGCGCGCTCCCTCGATGCTCGCCTCGAGCAGCGGGCTCGAGATGGCGGCGCGCGCCGCCGTGACCGCCCGCCCGTCGCCGGACGCGTGGCCCACCCCCATCAGGGCGGACCCGGCGTTCGTCATGATCATCTTGACATCGGCGAAGTCGGTGTTGATCAGGCCCGGGGTCGTGATGAGGTCGGTGATGCCCTGCACGCCCTGCAGCAGTATCTCGTCGGCCATCTTGAAGGCGTTCAGCATCGACGTCTTCTCGTCGGAGATCTGCAGCAAGCGCTCGTTGGGGATGATGATCAGGGTGTCGACCTTCTCCTTGAGCCTCTGGATCCCGGTCTCCGCCTGCACCGAGCGCCGCCGCCCCTCGAACCCGAACGGCCGCGTGACCACTCCTATCGTGAGGGCTCCGAGCGCCTTCGCTATCTCCGCCACGACGGGGGCTCCACCGGTTCCGGTGCCACCGCCCTTGCCCGCGGTGATGAAGACCATGTCGGAGCCCTTGAGGACCTCTTCGATCTCCCCCCGGTGCTCCTCGGCCGCCTGGGCACCGATCTCCGGATCGGAGCCCGCACCGAGACCGCGCGTCAGCTGACGGCCGACGTCGAGCTTCACGTCGGCGTCGCTCAGGAGCAGCGACTGGGCGTCGGTGTTGACGGCGATGAACTCGACACCCTTCAACCCGGCGTCGATCATGCGGTTGATGGCGTTGCATCCGCCGCCGCCGATGCCGATGACCTTGATCACCGCGAGGTAGTTCTGCGGAGCGCCCAGCATGGCGACCTTCCTCGTTAGTACAGGGACGGAGTACAGGGACGGAGTACAGGGACGTTGATACAGGGACAGGGCACAGCGACGGGTACGGGTACTGTGGTGCAGCAGACTCTCGACCTATTGTAGAGGTCGAGAGTTATGTCAACCTGCATCGCCCGTCGAGACTGTACCGGAGGTGCCCCTTCCGGTCAACGATCCACCGGCGGATCCGCCGTCACGGGCGCGTCGAGTCCCGGTACCACTCCCCCGTCCGCGGTCCCCGCGACCGGTGCGGCCGGAACGCTCACGTCGATGTACTCCACCGCAGTGTCGCCCAACCGGGCGAGCACGGCCTCGGCCGCGGCCCCCTTCGCCTCGATGTCGTCGAGGGAGCCGAGCCTGATCTCGGGTCCGAGCATCAGACGGACGCTGACGCCGGCTTCACCCAGGTCGATCGTCGCCACGCGCCCCGCCAGCGAGTCGGGCAGATCACCTGCGATGCCCGCCGCGCCCGCCGGCACGAGCACGTCGCCGGGGTCCGGCAGCCTCCGGACCCCCGTTATCTCCACTGCGCCCTGCGGCGGCGTCGCGGCCTCGCCCAGGACTCTGCCGCCGTCGGCGACGAGAACGACCTCGCCGGCCGGGCCTCTCACGAACGCCGCCGGCTCGTGCTCGACAACCGCGATCAGCACGGTCCCGGGCCACCTGCGCGTCACCTCTGCGCCGGCGACCCAGGGCAGTCGTTCGACGCGCTCGGCGACCGACCCGGCATCCACGAAAGCGAGCGGCGTGCCCAGGTCGACGGCGGCGGCGTCGCGCACCTCGTCGACGCTCACGTGGCCTGTTCCGGATACCCGCACGTGGTCGACGTCGAAGATCGCGGAGCGCAGGACCAGGATCCCCGCGCCGATCACCGCCGGGACCGCGAGCACGGCCAGCACCACGCGCAGGCGGTGTCGCTCCTTCGCTCGCTGAACCGCCCGCCGGCGGTCCCGCAGGCGAGGATCGACGGCGGAGGCGCTGGTCACTGCTGTACCTCCGCGCTCTCGCCGAAGCCGACCATGCGAAGCTCGCACTCGAGCCGCACACCGGCCCCGGCCTCGACAGCAGCGCGGACCTCGGCCACGAGATCGCGCACGTCGGCGGCCGTCGCCCCGGGGCTCGCCACGAAGAAGTTGGCGTGCTTCTCGGAGACACGGACACCCCCCACGGTCCTGCCCCTGAGCCCGCACGCGTCGATCAGCCGACCTGCGGAGTCGCCCGGCGGGTTCCTGAAGACCGAGCCTGCGTTCGCCCCGCCCGGCTGATGCTCCCGTCGCCAGCGGACGACCTCGTCGATCCTGCGCGTGCACTCGTCCGGGTCGTCACGGGTCGTCGCGAAGGAGGCCTCGACCACGACCTCTCCGTCCCGGAGCGCCGAGCTGCGGTAGCCGAGGTCGAGGTCGGCCGCGGCCCGGCGCGCCGACGCGCCGCTCGACAGGTCGACCACTCGGACCTCGGTCAACACGTCGCGGGTCTCGCTCCCATGACCCCCGGCGTTCATGCGGACCGCGCCGCCGACGGAGCCGGGGATGCCGACGTAGAACTCGAGGCCCGCGAGCCCGGCGGAGGCCGCACGGCGCGCGAGCACCGGGAGGGCGGCGGCTCCACCCGCGGACGGTGCAGCCGGCCGGGTCCGTCTCGATGCCCTCGAGACCAGCGTCGAGGAGCACGGCGACGCCGGCGAACCCGTCGTCGGCCACCAGTAGATTCGAGCCCCGACCCACGACCAGCAGCGGGATCTCCGGCGCACCCGCCAGAGACTCCGCCACCCCCAGCAGATCGGACTCCCCGAGGCCCGCACGAGGACCGCGAACGGTCCGCCGCACCGGAAGGTCACCAGGCCGGCGCTGGGCGCATCACGCTCCACCCGACCGGGGAGGCGGCGGCCGAGCTCATCGGCGAGCGATCTCATCGGCACTTCGGGGTCGGGGGTCACGCCTCTGCTCCTGCGGAGGTCCACTCGTCGGGTAGCGACGTCAGGTCACCGGCCCCGAGCGTCAGTACGAGGTCGCCTTCGCGCGCGAAGCGCCGTGGCAGGTCGAGCAGGTCTGACAGCCTCGGCAGGTAGGCGACCGCAGTATCGGGATGGGCATCGAGAACGGCCCTGACGATCAGTCGACCGGAGACCCCCGGCCGCGGATCCTCGCCCGCCGGGTAGACGTCGGTGATGACGACGACGTCTGCACCGAGGAACGAGTCTGCGAAGTCGCGCCACAGCGCTGCCGTCCGCGTGAAGCGGTGAGGCTGGAAGACGACCACGACGCGGCGCCAACCACCCTCCCGCGCCGCGGAGATGGCCGCCGCGACCTCCGTCGGGAGGTGTGCGTAGTCGTCGACGAACGTCACACCCGCGGCACGTCCGCGATGCTGGAACCTCCGGGAGACACCGCCGAAGCCGGCGAGCGCGGAGGAGACGTCCTCGAAGCCGGCCCCCATCTCGATCGCGAGCCGCCGCGCCCGCCGCATTCCTGGCGTTGTGCAGGCCCGGGACCGGGAGCAGGATCTCCCCCAGCCGACGGCCGCCGCGCAGCAGATCGAACCTGCTCCCCCTTCTCCCCCGCGTAGCCCGCCATCCGGTACTCGGCTCCCTCGGCGACGCCGTACGTGAGCGCTCCCGGGCAGGACTCCGCCAGACGGGCAGCGATCGGGTCGTCGGCACAGACGACGAGCGGTCCCTCGACGGCGCCGCAGAACCTGTGGAAGCCGTCGACCAGCTGATCGAAGCCGCCGTAGTGGTCCAGGTGATCCGGCTCCACGTTCGTGACGACCGCCGCCTCGACGTCGAGCTCGAGGAAGGTGCCGTCGCTCTCGTCGGCCTCGACGACGATCCACTCACCTGAGTCCCAGGCGGCGTTCGTCCCGATCTCGTTGAGCTCACCACCGATGATGAAGCCGGGCCTGAATCCGGCGGACCTCAGCACCAGGGCGAGCATCGAGGACGTGGTCGTCTTGCCGTGTGAGCCCGCCACCGCAGCGCACCGACGTGTGGCGACGATTGCACTCAAGACCTCGGCGCGCCGCAGCACCGGGATGCCGCGCTCGCGTGCGGCGAGAACCTCGGGGTTCGTCGGTGGCACGGCAGTGGAGATGACGACGAACCCCGTGCCTTCCGCGACGTTCTCCGGGCGGTGGCCTACGCACGTGACCACGCCGGCGAGCCCGAGCCGCTCGAGCACCGGCGTCGCCTTGAGGTCGGAGCCGCTGACGCTGTGACCCATGCCTGCGAGCACCAGGGCGATCGCGCTCATCCCGGCGCCCCCAACTCCCACGACGTGCACTCGGGCGGGCACCGCGGCGTCGAACTCCCGGAAGTCTCGGATATCGATGGGTTCGCCGGGATCGTTGGGATCGGACGCGTCGGGCCCAGCGCCGTCAGCGCGCATCTGCGTTCTCCTCGACGAAGTCCGCGAGCCTCTCCGCGGCGTCGATCCGGCCGAGAGAGCGAGAGCTCGCTCCCATCGCCTCGAGGCGCGCAGCGTCGGCCAGCAGCGACGTCAGCAACCCGTCGAGCCGCTTGGCATCGCACTCGGCATCGGGGAGCAGGACCGCGGCGCCGGCCTCGGCGAGCGTCGACGAGTTGCGCGTCTGGTGATCGCTCGGCGCTCCGGGAAGCGGCACGAGCACGGCGGGGACGCCCACCGCCGTCAGCTCGGCGACGGTACCGGCGCCCGCCCGGCAGACGGCCACGGCGGCGCGGGCGTAGACATCCTCCATGTGGTCCTCGTGCGCGACCAGGTCGTAGACGAGGCCGTCGTCGGCGGAGCGCAGAGCGCGGAGGCGCCGGGCGCACTCTGCGTGATCGCGCGGTCCGCAGATGTGTCGCACCGCGACATCGCCCCGTCCCCGCCAAAGGTCGTAGAGGCCCAGAGCAGCTTCGTTGACCCGTCGGGCACCGAGCGAGCCGCCCCAGATCGCCACCAGCGGAGGGTCGGCACTCGGGCGCGCTCGACCGCTGCCACTGAGGAGCGGACGGGGTTGCCCGTGAGCACGGCGCCCCGCAGCGCGGTACCCGGGAGCGAGACGGCCGGTCTCGCTCCGAGGCGCGTTGCGATCCGATTCGCGAGTCCGGGCGCGGCATCCTGCTCGTGCACGACTGTCGGGACACGCATGATGCGCGCCGCCACGACGCACGGCAACGGCGCGTATCCTCCGAACCCCACGACGACCTCGGGTCGGTACCGGCGGACCAGCCGGAGGCGCGCACCAGGGCCACGACCGACTCGAGGAGCACCCGGAGGTTCGTCGGGGTGAGCCTCCGCTGCATGCCCCCTGCCCGGCAGGAGGTCGATCTCGTACCCCGCCTCGGCGACGACCCGACCCTCCATGCCCCGCCGGGACCCGACGAATCGGATCGACGATCGGTCGTGCCCACGGTCGACGAGTGCACCGGCGAGAGAGAGAGCCGGATAGACGTGCCCGCCGGTGCCGCCCGTTGCGACGAGTGCGAAGGTCTGTCGCCGCGGCCGCGCCGCCTTCACCGGCCCCGACCCGCGGGCCGCTTCGACGGTGCACGCGCGCGATCGTCGGCCGATGGGCTCTGCCGCGCGACATTCGCGAGGATCCCGGCCGCTGCCATGGTGAAGACGAGAGCAGACCCGCCCGCGGAGAGGAACGGGAGTGGGATCCCCGACACCGGGAGCAGACCTATCACGGCTCCCATGTTTATGAGTGCCTGACCGACGACCCAGCTGGTGACCCCCGCTGCGAGGAGCATGCCCAGCCGGTCGGGGGCGTTGCGCGCTATGTGCAGCCCGGCCAGTCCGAACCCGGCGAAGAGCCCGACGACGATGAGGCAGCCGATCAGCCCCAGCTCCTCGCCCACGATCGCGAAGATGAAGTCCGTGTGCGCATTGGGGGAGGAACGCCCACTTCGCTCTACCCGAACCCAGCCCGACGCCATCGACCCCGCCCGAGCCGAGAGCGATCAGCGACTGCGCTATCTGATAGCCGGTGTTGCCCGCGTCCTCCCACGGGTTGAGGAAGGCGAGCACACGCTTTCGACGGTACGGCGCCGCGATCGAGAGAGTCACCGACGCCACCATGCCCAGCAGGGCGAGCGCGCCGATCTGCCTCAACGGGACGCCCCCACTGCCAGGACCGAGAGCGCGATGAGAGCGAGGACGATCGTCGAGTCGAGGTCGGGCTCGACGAGGACCAGTGCCGCGAACCCGAGGAAGACGGCGATGACCGGCTTCGCTCCCCTGGAGAAGTCTTCGACGGAGTCGGCCCGACGCGTGAGAACCGTGGCAGCGAAGACGAGTAGCGCCAGCTTCGCGAGCTCGCTCGGCTGGAAGCGCAGAGCGCCTACCCCCAGCCAGCGTCGCGCGCCGTCCACCCTTATCCCGACCTGCGGCACCAGGACCAGGATCAGTGTTGCGCACGCGACGAGCAGGAGCGGCAACGCGAGCTTCATCCAACGCCGGTAGTCGATGCGGGCCGCCAGGATGAACACGGCGAGGCCGACGATCGACCACGCGAGCTGCCTGTTGAAGAAGTACCACGATGAGCCGTAGCTGCGTAGAGCGGCGACCGACGACGCCGAGAGGATCATCACCAGCCCGACGGTGTTGAGCACGCCGACCGAGACGGCCACGACCACGAACGCGGGCGGCCTGAGCGGCGCAGGGCCGAGGATGTCGCGCAACCTGCGCCTGCCGGGGGCGAGCCGTTGCGTCTCGGCGACCATCAGGGCGTCCTCGAGCGATCGGAGCCGATCAGCGAGAGCACCTCGGCTGAGAAGTCGTCGCCGCGTTCTGCGTAGTCGTCGTATGCGTCGAAGGATGCGCATCCGGGAGACAGGAGCACTACGTCGCCGGCGCTCGCGGCCTGCGCCGCAGCCAGGACGGCCTCGTGCATCGTCGCGATGCGCGTTACCGGACGGATGCCGGCGAAGGCCGCCTCGACCTCACCTGCCGCCTCCCCGAAGGCGACGACGGAGACGACGTGGTCGGAAGCCTGAGCCAGCGCACCGAGGTCGAGCCCCTTGTTCCTCCCGCCCGCGAGGAGCACCACGCGCTCGAACGACCGCGTGGCGGCGAGCGCGGCGTGGGGGTTCGTCGCCTTCGAGTCGTCGTACCAGCGCACACCACCACTCTCGCCGACCAGAGTCACGCGGTGTGGGAGGGTCTCGAAGCCCCGGAGGGCTCTGAGGACTCCCTCCGGGCTCGCCCCGACGTGCCGGGCCGCTGCCGCCGCCGCTAGCGAGTTGCCGATGTCGTGAGGCAGCGCCCTCCGGAGGTCGGCCGTCCGGGCCAGGACATCGTCGCGAGCGCAGAGAGCATCTCCCTCCAGGTGGTACTCGGGTCCCGGCACGAGCGAGCAGCCCGTTCGCAACGCCGGCGCCGCGGCTGCCATGCCGGTCGCGACTGGGTCGTCGGCGTCGTACACGAGCAGATCACCGCCGGTCTGATTGGCGAAGATGCGCGCCTTCGCCGCCACGTAGGCGTCGAAGGAACCGTGCCAGTCGGTGTGGTCCTCGGCGACGGCGAGCAGGACGGCGACGCGTGGCCGGAACACGTCGGTGAGCGCGAGCTGGAACGACGACACCTCTGCGACGACTACGTCGAGATCAGGCTCGTCTCCCCGCGGATCGATTCCCGCACCCTCGACCTCGATCAGCGGCCGCCCGATGTTCCCCGCTGCAGCCACCACGAGACCCGAGGCGCTGAGCATCCGCGCCGTCAGCTCGGTGACGGTCGTCTTGCCGTTCGTACCCGTTATCGCGACCAGGGGCACGCGGATGCGCTCGGCTGCGAGATCGACCTCCGACCGGACGGCGACACCGGCCTCGAGGGCCGACCGTATGGAGACGTGGCGCTCGGGGACACCTGGGCTGGGCACGACCAGGTCGGCACCGGTGGCGAGGATCGCCACCGGGCGGGGTCGGGCGACTCGACGACGGTCACACCACGGGAGCGCACGGCGTCGCGGCGCTTCGCGTAGGAGTCGCCTGCGGGCACCTCCTCCGCGACCGTGACGTCGAGGCCCTCCGACGCCAATCGGAGGGCGACCGCCTCGCCGGTGCGCGCCAGGCCGACCACCAGGACGCGCATCAGTCGATCGCTCCTGGGATGTTGATGAAGTCGGCATAGAAGAGCCCCACGCCCAGGGCCACGAAGAGACCCGCGAAGAGCCAGAAGCGCACGATGACAGTGAACTCCGGCCAGCCGGAGAGCTCGAAGTGGTGGTGGATCGGCGCCATCCGCAGGACCCGCCTCTTGAATCCCCTGTAGGCGACGACCTGTGCGATCACCGAGAGCGTCTCGACCATGAACAGGCCGCCGATGATCGGCAGGAGGAGATGCGTACGTGTCAACAGGGCGAGACCGGCCAGGACACCTCCGATGGCGAGTGCCCCGGTGTCGCCCATGAACACCTGCGCGGGTGCGGCGTTCCACCACAGGAACCCTGCGCAGGCGCCCATCATCGCCGCCGAGACCGTCGCGAGGTCCACTGCCTGCGCCGGAGCGACCCCGTAGACCTCCGGGTGCCGGAACTCCCAGAACCCGATGATGGTGAACGCCGCGAACACCAACACCGCCGACCCGGCGGCGAGGCCGTCGAGACCGTCGGTCAGGTTCACCGCGTTCGACGCCGAGATGATCACGATGACAGCCCAGGCGGTCCAGACCCACGTGCCGAGGTCGAGATCCAGATCGCGTGTGAACGAGAGGTGCGTCGACGCCTGGGCCCAGTGCAGGGCAAGGAGCGCGAATCCCGTCGCCACCAGCAGTTGACCACCCAGCTTCCCGCGCTTGCGCAGGCCGAGGTTCCGGCGCTTGCGCACCCCCAGGTAGTCGTCGACGAATCCGACCAGGCCACACCCCAGGAGCAGCCCGATCAGCACGATCCCGGAGCGCGCGAAGGAGATGTCGTGGGTCCGCAGGTGCGCGATCAGGTAGCCGCCCGTCGCCGCGCCGACGATGGCGATGCCACCCATCGTCGGCGTTCCCGCCTTTGCCAGGTGTGGGTGCTCGACGGGGCCGTCGTCGCGGATCTCCTGCCCGATTCCGCGGGCGCGGAGCCACTTGATGAGCCACGGCGTCGCGAAGACGCTGATCACGAACGCCACCGAGGCGGCTATGAAGATCGTCCTCACCCGGCGCCACCCCCGCGGATACCGGGCGCAGGTGCACCGGCGTCGGCGGCCCCCTCCACCAGCGCCGTGGCGACGATCTCGAGTCCGACGGCGCGACTCGCCTTCACGAGCACCACGTCGCTCGCGGACGCGATCTCGGCCACGACTTCGAGCGCCCCGTGCGCGTCGGCCACCGAGCGGATCTCCGCGACGCCTGCCGATGCCGCGCTCACCAGCGGGCCGAGGTCGCCTGTCGCCACCAGCACGTCGATTCCCAGCTCAGCGGCGAGACGTCCGACGGCGGCGTGTGCCTCGTCGACGTGGCAGCCGAGCTCACGCATCTCCCCGAGCACGGCGACGCGCCGCCCGCTCGTCTCGATCCTCGCCAGCGAGCGCAGCGCCGCCTCCATCGACGCCGGGTTCGCGTTGTAGGCGTCGTTCAGCACGGTCAGCCCGGCCGGCGAGTGCGACAGCTCCAGCCTCCAACGCGACGACGTGGCCTCGGCGATGCCGAGCGACACCTCCTCCGGCGGCACGCCTGTACCGAGCGCCACGGCGACTGCGAGAGCAGCGTTCGCGATCTGGTGCTCTCCCCTGACCTGTAGGCACGCCTCGACGGTTCCCCAAGGGGACTCGATGGTGAGCACCGGCCGTAGATCGCCGTCGATGTGCGCCTCTTGCACGCGGACCTCCGCGGAGCGGTCCCGACCTGCGAGGATCACCCGCGCCTCGGTGAGCGCTGCGAGCCGCTCGCTCGCCGGATCGTCGGCATTGACGATTGCGAGGCCGTCTGGCGCCAGCGCCGCGAGGAGCTCACCCTTCACCGCCAGCACTCCGTCGATCCCCCAGGTGCTCCGCGTGCGCCAGACCGATGTTCGTGACGACGCCCACCTCGGGTCGCGCTATCGCGCAGAGCTCCGCGATGTTCCCCGCGAAGCGGGCCCCCATCTCGGCGATCACGACGTCGGTGTGGGGTCCGGCTCCGAGGAGGGTCAGAGGTAGGCCGATCTCGTTGTTGAACGAGTCCGGATTCGCGTGGACGCTGCGGAACCGGCCGATCGCGGCAGCGGTGAGGTCCTTCGTGGATGTCTTGCCCGTGGAGCCCGTGATGCCGACCACGGTCACGTCGGCCAGCGCGGTGGCACGGCAGTGCGCAGCGAGGCGTCCCAGCGCGGTGAGGGGGTCCGCGACCGATACGAGGGCGCATCCGGGGGCCATCTGCAGCCCGTCGGGGACCCGGGAGACGAGTGCGACCGTGCAGCCGGCGTCGAAGGCTTCGCCGGCGAAGTCGTGGCCGTCCCGATGCCCCCGGAGGGCCACGAAGCACGCTCCCGGAGCGAGGGCGCGCGAGTCGTGGCCGAACGATGTCGCGCGCGCCTCTGGATCGCCGGCCACGACATCGCCGCCGGCGCCCTCCGCGATCTCGCGAGCGCTCAGGTGCAACGCAGTGCCTCCAGCTCCTCTCGGGCAACCAAACGGTCGTCGAACGGCGTCGTGGACCCTCCTGAAGTCTGGCCGGTCTCGTGACCCTTGCCGGCGATGACCACGACGTCACCCGGCCCGGATGACTCCAGGGCGGCTCGGATCGCAGCGCGCCTGTCGGGTTCGAGCGCGCCCGATCGTCGTCGGGTACGCCGCGCATCACCTCGGCGATGATCATCGCCGGGTCTTCGCCCCGCGGGTTGTCGGACGTCAGGTAGGCGAGGTCGGACCACCGCGCCGCCACGGCGCCCATCATGGGCCGCTTCCCCCGATCGCGGTCGCCGCCACACCCGAACACGACTGTCACGCGCCCGCTGCTCCCGGCGATGGGTCTCACGGCTGCGAGCACTCTCTCCAGGGCGTCCGGCGTGTGGGCGTAGTCGACGATGACGCACGGGCCACAGCCGGAATCGACTCTCTCCATGCGCCCGGGTACCACCACAGGCGTCTCGAGACCCGCCGCAATCGCATCGTCGGGAATCCCGGCGGCCCGAGCAGTCGTCGCGGCGGCGAGAGCGTTCGACACGTTGAACTCGCCGATGAGGGCAGTCCGCACGCGCAGCGACGAGCCTCCTCCCGCGAGGCTGAACGCGGTACCGGTCACGCCGGGCTCCACGTCGACGGCGCGCACCGTCGCGGCCTCGCTCACGACGCCGAAGGTGATCACGGGCAGGCCGCGCGCCTCGCAGTCACCTACGAGCCGGACGCCGTGGGCATCGTCGACGTTCACCGCAGCGACCGCAGCGCGCTCCGGATCGAAGAGGGCGGCCTTGGCCTCGTAGTAGGCGTCCAGGTTGCCGTGGTAGTCGAGATGGTCGTGTGAGAGATTCGTGAAACAGGCTGCCCCGAACCAGGTCGCGTCGACCCGATGCTGCACGAGTGCGTGAGACGAGACCTCCATCGCGACCGTGCCCACCCCGACGTCCCTCATGGCAGCGAGGAGAGCCTGCAGGTCGGTGGCCTCGGGCGTCGTACGACCCGGGGGCTCCACGATCCCGGCGTAGCGCGTCTCCACCGTCCCGATCACCCCCGCCTGCTCACCACCGGCGAGGGCGATTGCCTCGAGCAGGTACGTGGTGGTGGTCTTGCCGTTGGTGCCGGTGACCCCGAGCACCCGCATCGACCGCGACGGCTCGCCCCAGAATCGGGCTGCGACGGCGCCGATGCTCGCGCGGACCGACGCGACGCGGATCTGGGTAACCGCCGGGTCTACCTCCACGAAGTGCTCCACGAGGAGCGCCCGCGCGCCTGCGGCGACCGCCGCGGCGGCGTGCTCGTGCCCGTCGGTCACCGCCCCCGGGATGCAGCAGAAGAGCGCGCCCGGGCGTGCGTCGCGGCTGTCGTGGACGACGGCGTCGACCTCGACGTGAAGCCCGCCGCGGATCTCCGACACGTCGAGTCCGTCGAGGAGGTCGTGCAGCAGCACGCGCGCCCCTATCCGGTCGGTGAGGTTGACTCGGTCAGGGTATCGGCAGCCTCGGCCGAGGCGTCGACCCCGCCACCGCCCTCCTCGGCGGCCCGTGCTGCGACCACTTCGTCGAGCGCCGATCCGTGCGGGATCCGGCAGTCAGAGGCCTCCACCCGCGCCGTCTCTGCCGCCTGCTCCCACTGGGTGGGGCCGGAGCCGACGATCGGCGCCGGGGCGACGCCTTCGAGACGTAGCGCCGCGCGCATGATCTCGGCGAAGACCGGCGCCGCGACCCGACCGCCGTAGATGGGCACGGGCTCGTCGAGCATCACGGCAACCGCGAAGCGGGGATCCTCTGCAGGAGCGAACCCGATGAACGATGCCAGGTACTTGTCGGAGTAGCCGGCGACCCCTTCCACCTGCTTGCGCGATGTCCCCGTCTTGCCGGCCACCGTGTAGCCGGGGATCGCCGCGCAGGCGCCGGTGCCTCCCGCACGACCTCCGTCAGCATCTGGCTCACGGCGGCCGCCGTCTCCGGCTGTACGACCCGATTCCCCGCTTCGATCGGCTCGGGGCGTCGCGTTCCGTCGTCCTCGATCGTCGCGGCCACCAGGCGCGGCGGCTGTGTGACGCCGTCGTTGGCGATCGTCACGTAGACGTCCACCATCTGCAGCAGCGAGACGGCGACGCCGTACCCGATCGGGACTGCACCGATCCCGGTCGAGTAGTACCGGTCGGGGTCGAGGAGGATCCCCTCCGCCTGGCCCGGGAAGTCGACGGCCGTCGCCTCCCCCAGCCCGAACGCCCTCAGCGCGGCGTCGAGGCGCTCCTTCCCGAGCGCCTGGGCGATCATGATGGTCCCGACGTTCGACGACTCGCGCACTATGTCGGTGGTGCTCCACCGCTCGAGCGGGTGCCCTCCGTGATCGGTGAACGTGGCGTCCCCCACGCGTATCCAGTCGGGGACGTCGAACTCCGTCCACGGACCGACAACTCCGTTGTCCAGCGCCGCGGAGACGGTGATCACCTTGTTCGTCGAGCCGGGCTCGTAGACGTCGGTCAGCGGCCGGTTGTGCGACGACGCGCCCGCCGGGCGCGGCGGACCGGCCTCCGTCGCTCCGTCGACACTCGCCATGGCGAGGATGTCTCCCGTCTCCACGTCGACCACGACCGCTGTGCTGCCCTGCGCACTGGTCGCAGTCACCTGGTCTACGAGTACCTGCTCCACCTGGTACTGGAGGTTCTGGTCGAGAGTGAGGACCAGGTCGGTCCCCCGTTCGGCCGCTATCCGCCGCCGGACCGTGCGCGGTATCTCCATTCCTTCGAGGTCGTGCTCGACCTCGATCTCGCCGTCCTTGCCGGCGAGGAGGTCCTCGAACATGTACTCGAGCCCTCCCAGGCCGGAGCCCTCGCCTCCGACCTCGCCCAGGACCGGCGCTGCGAGGTCGCCGGCCGGGTAGTAGCGCTTCGACTCGGGGATGAAGCCGACACCCGCCACGTCGAGCGCGCGCACCGCGTCTGCGACGCCGACGTCGACCGTGCGCGCGATGTAGACGAACCTCTTGTCCCGCTGAGACAGGCGCGTGACCAGCGTCTCCTGATCGACACCGACGACCGGAGACAGCAGAGCCGCGGTTCCCACCGGGTCTGCGACGAGTGACGGATCCGCCCACACCGTGTCCCGCTGGACCGAGACGGCGAGATCTCGGCCGTAACGGTCGAAGATGCTCCCTCTCTCGGCGGTGAGGGGGACCGTTGCCAGCCGCTGCCTGAGGCCCTTCGTGGCGTACCACTCGGAGGCCAGGGCCTGCACCTGCACGAGCCGGGCAGAGATCGCGCTGAAGAGCAGGAGCATCACCACCGCGATCACCCGCATGCGATTCGCGCGCGGCGTGAGAGGTCGGGCTCCGCGGCGACACGGACCCTGGGCGGGCGCGACGGCGGCCGGTGTCTAGGGCTCTGAGCCAAGGCTCGCCTTGACGTCTTCCCACGACTCATCGAGTGTCGTCGCGGTGCGATCGGCAGCTTCGGGACGGGAAGGGATCCGAGCTTCGATGTACTCGACCTGGTCTGGAACGATCATTCCCAGGTCCGTCGCCGCGGAGACGATGGCGCCGGGCGAGGAGCGTTCCGCCACCTCGAGCCGCAGCGTCTCGTAGCGTCGCTGCTCGAGCTCCTGACGCTCGGCGAGATCGGCGCGCACGAACTGGCCCTGGACGATCAGGACGCTGCTCGCGACCATCAGGAAGAGCGACGCCACCGACACGACCACGCCGGCGACGAGCGCCAGTCGCACGCGCCGACGCCGCCCGGCATCGGGGGCAGGCTGCAGGTGGCGCGCGCGTCCGCGTGGCGACGGAGCCGGCCGGACCGACTTCTGCGTGGCCCTCCGGGGCGCGGCGACGCTCATCCGGCGGAGGCCGTGGGGAGGCGCTCGACGGCGCGGAGGCGGGCACTCTTCGAACGCGGGTTCTGCGCGACCTCGTCGGCGGAAGGACGCAGAGCCCTCCCTGGTCAGCACGCGCACCGCCCTCGTGCGACCCGGCTCCTCGACCGGGAAGTGCGGCAGCTCCGGAACAGTCTCCCCCGCCCAGTCACGGAACCGCTCCTTGACGATGCGGTCCTCCAGCGAGTGATAGGCGAGCACCAGCACACGCCCTCCGGGCCCTACGCGGTGCACCGAGGCGTCGAGGCCCTCCGCGAGGTTGGGCAGCTCCTTGTTGACCTCCATTCGGATCGCCTGGAAGGTCCGGCGCGCGGGGTGGCCCCCACGCCTGCGTGCCGGCCCGGGGATCGCGGCGACGATGGCATCGACGAGGTCGCGCGTCGTCGCCAGGGGGCGACGCGCGACGATCGCGCGCGCGATCCTCCTGGCGTAGCGCTCCTCGCCATACCGGAAGATCAAATCGGCGAGCTCTTCCTGGGTGTAGTCGTTGACGACGGCGGCGGCCGTGAGGGCCTGCGCGGCGTCCATGCGCATGTCGAGGGGCGCGTCGAATCGGTAGGAGAAGCCCCTGTCGGGACGGTCCAGCTGCGGGCTGCTCACCCCCAGGTCCAGGAGCACTCCCATCACCTCTTCCTCGTCGTGCGGGATCACGTCCCGCATCCGTTCGAACCCTCCGTGCACCACCTCGGCCCTCCCGCCGAAGCGGGCGAGAGAGGTGCGGGCGGCGGCTACGGCTTCGGCGTCACGGTCGATCCCGAGGACCCGGATGTCGGGGCGGGCCTCGAGGAGCAGCGCAGCGTGACCGCCGCCGCCCACCGTCCCGTCCACGATCAGGCCGGGTGGCACCGGGAGGAGAAGCTCCACCACCTCCCGACCCATCACCGGGAGATGCGGGAACTCCCCTTCCAACGCTGCTCCCTCGCTCGTCCGTGCACCGAGGCCGGGCCGCCGGACCCTTCTTCAGCCCCCCGGTCGGACGAGCGCCGCACGGGATTTCTCCCCCGTTGACGGCTCGGTCGAAGCGGGCGGAGTAGGGGCCTGCAACCGCGCCGGCCGAGGGGCTGAAGACGGGCCCGGAGCTCGGGCCTCGTCGTTGTCAATGTCTCTGTCAAGTTCGCTGCTGTCGTTGCTCCGCTAACCGATCTCCGCGAGACCGTCGGCCCGGCGCATCGCGTCGTCGGCGATCTGCTGACGCTCCGCGTACGCCTCCGCGTTCCAGATGTCGACACGGTGGAAGTTGCCGGCGATCACGATCTCCTTGTCGAGCTCCGCGTACCTGCGGAGATGAGGGGGGACGGCCACCCTCCCCTGCTTGTCGGGCGTGAGCTCGACGGCTCCTGCGGCGAACCCCGCCGACGCCACGCGCTCGTGCGGTCCGCGTCTCCCGATCTCACGAGCCTGCTGGGCCACCTCGACGAAGGTCTCGTTCGGGTAGATCGAGAGGCAGCCATCGAGCCCCTTGGCCATCACAGGCCTCTCTCCGAGCTCCTCGCGATGACGGACCGGGATGATGATCCGGCCCTTCCCGTCGAGGGAGTGCTCGTCCTCCCCCAGGAACATCTCGTCTCCACCACCTCTGCCCTCGCTGTGGGGTCACGTGTCGGGTGCATGCACCCCCTTCCACCACTTGGCGCCACCCTATGCCACTTCCCACCACCCGTCAATCCCTGAGACCCACATTCCTCCCCCTCGGCGTCCGGATCGCGCCCCGCCGCTCCCCCGGGCCCCGTTGCCCGCCCCCGTCCGGCCGCGCGGGAGCCCCGAGGGTCTTCGGTGGGGAGCGGAGGCGCGCCGGACCGGACGCGCCGAGGGCGGGGTCCCGGCTAGGCCGGGACCGCCGCGAGGGCCGCGTCGCTGAAGTACTGGTGCCAGTCCGGGTCGATCGTCTCGGCGCCGGTCACTATCCAGAGCCCCGCATGAGGTGCCCTGGGCGGTCGTCGCAGCACCAGATCACACTCGGAGAGGAGTCGGTCTTCCTTGCGGGCGTTGCAGGAGCGGCAGGACGCGACGACGTTCTCCCACTCGTGCCCGCCGCCGCGCGAACGCGGAAGCACGTGGTCGATGTTCTCCGCGGGCGGCCGCAGTACTGGCACCGGTTCCCGTCGCGGGCGAAGACGGCACGGCGCGAGAGCGGCACGGTCACCCGGAAGGGCACTCTCACGTAGTGGACCAGACGCAGCACCGACGGCACCGGCACGACACGGCGCTCGGAGCGGAACTCCGCGCAGTTGCGGTGGACGATCTCCGCCTTCTCTTTCAGCACCAGCATGACGGCGCGCCGCGCCGGCAGCAGGCAGAGCGGCTCGAAGGTCGCGTTGAGCAGCAACGCACGTCCCAAGCCGGGGCCCTCCTCGGGCGATCGGACGGTGGTCCGGGGCAGTCTACCGGCGACGGTCCCGGCACCAACGCAGATACGTGACCACATCACCGGCCTCCGGGACGGCGTCCTCCCCGTACGCCGTCTCGAGCCGGAACCGGAGGTAACCACGGTCGGGAAGCGGCAGGAACGGTGGGCGCCGCCACCAGGTGGGCCGGGCCATCCTCTGAGCCTGACGCAGCGCCGTGACCCACAGCTCGGGATGGGCCAGCAGGACGGCGAGCGCGCGGAGGAACGCCGCCCACATCGCCGGCCGTCCGTGAACCCGCTCCCTCTGCGCCATGGCCGCCATCTCCGGGCACGCTAGCGTTGTCCCGTCCAGGCCCGCGACCGAGGCGGAGGTCCGAGCCCCCTGCAGGATCCGACCCGGAGGTCCGACTCGTTGGCCCAGCCGGCCCCCGACACCGAGACGACCTTCCGGGAGCTCTTCGAGTCGCTCACCCACCAGGTGGAGCGCGTCCTGAGAGGCAAGCGCCGCCCCGTCCACCTCGCCCTGGTCTGCCTCTTCGCCGAAGGGCACCTGCTGATCGAGGACGTTCCCGGCGTCGGCAAGACGTCGCTGGCGAAGTCGATCGCCCGCGCGATCGGCGGCTCGTGGCACCGCATCCAGTTCACTCCCGACCTGCTGCCGTCCGACGTCACCGGCGTCTCGGTGTGGGACCGCGCACGCAGCGACTTCGAGTTCCGGCCCGGAGGCGTCTTCGCGAACGTGGTCCTCGCCGACGAGATCAACCGGGCGTCGCCCAAGACACAGTCGGCGCTCCTCGAGGCGATGGAGGAGCGCCAGGTGACCGTAGACACGACGACGCACCCGCTGGCGGCTCCCTTCATGGTCATCGCGACCCAGAACCCGATCGAGCTCGAGGGCACGTACCCCTTGCCGGAGGCCCAGCTCGACCGCTTCCTCATGCGTCTTCGGATCGGTTACCCGGATCGTGCCGCTGAGCTCGACATCCTCGAGACCCACGGCAGCGACACCGTCACCCCCGAGGACCTGACACCGGTGACCGACGACGGCGTCGTAGCGGCATGGACACGCGAGATCGCCAAGATCCACGTGGCGACGGAGGTACAGCGCTACATCGTCGATCTGGCGGACGCGACTCGGAGGCACCGCGATCTTCTTCTCGGCGTCAGCCCGCGCGGAACCCTCGCCCTGCAGCGCGCCACGCGAGCGCTCGCCGCGAGCCTGGGTCGCGACTACGCCGTCCCCGACGACGTGAAGGCCCTCGCCCCCGTCGGTGCTCGAACACCGGCTGATCCTCTCGCCGGAGGCTCAGATGCGCGGCGCCACGTCCGCGAACGTCGTCGCAGGCGTCCTCGAGACGGTGCCGGCCCCGGCCGCACGCGGCGACTGAGGGTCAGGTGCCGACCCGGCGCGGATGGTCGCTCCTGGGTGCCGTGGCCGGGCTCTACGCCGGAGCGCTGCTCCTCGGACTCGCCCCCCTCGCAGTCCTGGCCGCCCAGGGCGGCGTCCTCCTCGCCGGTGCCCTCACCTGGACCCGCACCCGCCACCCCCACATCAGCGCGACGCGTGAGGTGAGCGATCGCCTCCAGGTCGGCGTCGAGGGAAGCGTTGCCATCCAGGTCACCAACACCGGCGACAGGCGGACGCCGACGATCGCCGTCACCGACACCGTCGCAGGGGGCCGCCGGACGGCGCGCTTCCTGCTGAACCCGATGGCTCCCGGCGAATCGTCGAGTGCCCGGTACCCGATCCCGACCGAGCGCCGCGGTCGCTACCGGATCGGCCCGATGCGCAGAGCAGTCGGCGACCCGTTCGGCCTGACCGGCGAGCGCCAGCAGATCTCCGGCACGACCGAGGTGGTCGTACACCCGCGCGTGCACGACGTGATGCCGCTTCCCGAGAGCGGCGGCGACGATCTCGACTACGACGCGGCCAACGTCCGCGGCAGGCCCGAGCCCGGCGGCGAGTTCCACACGCTGCGCGACTACGAGCACGGCGACGACCTCCGACGCGTCCACTGGCGCTCCACTGCTCGACGTGGCTCGCTGATGATCCGCCAGGAAGAGGCGCGCAGACGCGCGCCGGTGCTCGTCCTCCTCGACACCCGCCCCGGAAGACACGACCGCACATCCTTCGAGGTGGCCGTGGAGGCTGCCGCTTCGGTCGTGGCGGCGCTGGACCGCGACGGCCGGCCGGTCACCTTGATGACGACCTCCGGCGAGCGCCTCGGCTCTCCCGGCCGGCGCCACATGGCGACCGTGCTCGACGCCCTCGCCGTGGTCGAGCCCGGTGGGCCCGACCACCTGACGACGCTCCTCGGCCGCCACCGCGCAGCGGCGCTGGTGGCGGTCATGGGCCGGATGCACGGCGTGGACACCTCCGCCCTGAACCTCCTCGTGCGCGGCCCCGGCCTACTCGCCGTCGTCGCGACCAGGAGCGCCACAGATGCCCTACCGCCGAGGCGCGGCACGAGCATCCTGGTGCCTGCCGGACACGACACTCCTTTTCGGGATGCATGGAACGAGTGCATGGTGCGATGGGAAAACGGGACAGCGCGCCGGCGTCCGGCCTCGCTCTAGCCGCGCTCTGCGCCGCCGCCGCGCCGACCCTGCTGCGCGTCTTCTCGGGCGCGTCATGGATGGCCGCCGCTCTCGCCGCCGCCGCAGGTCCGCATCTGATCGCAGCGTGGGACCGTCGGCGCGCACGTCCGCTCCCGATGCCGGTCACGCTCGTCTCCGCCGCGGTGGGCGTCGCGTTCTGCATGGTCGTCGTGGAGCCCGACACGACCTTCCTGGGCCTTCCGACCCCTTCGACGGTCGGAGCCTTCCCTGCGCGGGATCGCCGATGCCCCCGACGTGCTGCGCACGGCCGTCGTCCCCGTGGAGCCCGCCGGCGCGGCACTGCTCCTCGCACTCGTGTCGCTGTGGGGGGCGTCGACGACGGCCGCCAGGCTCGACCGAGCCGCAGGCGGCTCCCTCGTGGCGGTCGCTCCGAGCCTGGTCCTCTTCGTGGCGGTGATCGCCCTCGGTTCGGGCGCCTACACCGCTGTCACGGTCGCCTACGGGGTAGCGGTGACCGCGTATCTGCTCGCGGGCAGCATCGAGCACCTGACCGGGAGCTACTCGTGGGCTCCCGGGGCCCGGCGACGGAGAGGGCTGCGCGGCCTGACGATCGGCGGGCTCGCCGCGGGAGCGCTCGCCGTGGCGGCTGGAGCGGTGGTCGGCCCATCGCTGCCCGGAGCGTCCGGATCCGCGATCCTCGACTACCGCGAACTCGGCGAGGGCCAGGGGCCCGGTAGCTGGCAGACGATCTCTCCGCTGGTGGACATCCGCGGTCGCCTCTCACAGAACCCTCCTGCCGAGGTGTTCACCGTTCAGAGCGACCGGGAGGCGTACTGGCGTCTGGTCGCGCTCGACGAGTTCGACGGCTCCGCCTGGGTACTCGGCAGGAGCGAGGCTCCCCCGGCGGCCGGCGGGCTCCCGGAGGGCGGCGCCGGGCCGGTCCCGTCCGTGGAGGTGCGACAGCACTTCGAGATCGGCGCGCTCTCGTCGCGCTGGCTGCCGGCCGTCTACCGGCCGATTGCGATCGAGATGGCCGACGCGTACGTGATCGAGGACGCGCTCACGCTCGTCGCGTCCGACGATCTCTCCGCAGGTGTCGAGTACGGGGTCGTGTCGCAGGTCGCGACCCCCGGTGTGGCCGACCTCGCCGCTTCGGCACCGGTTCGGAGCGACGAGTGGTCGCGCTACCTGGCGTTGCCCGCCGACTTCCCCGACCGCGTCACCGATCTCGCGCGCAGCATCGTCGACTCCGCCCCGTCCGGCTCTCCGTATGACCGGGCGCTCGCACTCCAGGGCTGGCTACGCGACCCGGGACGCTTCACCTACACCCTCGACGCGCGCAGCGGCCACGACTCGAGCGCGATCGAGACCTTTCTCTTCGAGACGCGCCGCGGCTACTGCGAGCAGTTCGCGGGGACGTTCGCTGCGATGGCACGCTCGGTCGGCCTCCCCACTCGCGTGGCCGTCGGGTTCACGGCCGGAACACTCGATCCCGAGGCCGGCATCTACCGAGTGACATCGAAGGATGCGCACGCATGGCCCGAGGTGTACCTGTCGGGCATCGGCTGGACGGCGTTCGAGCCGACGCCCGGCCGCTTCGAGCCCACCGAGGGGGATCCGACCGGCACCCAGGCCGAACGCGACGCATCCACCCCGACCGGAACTGCGACGACCGCCGTCCCGACGCCGACGACCACCGCACCGGAGGCGACCCTGCCCTCGTTCCCGGAGTCCGACGACGCGCCCGGCCTGAGCGTCGAGACCGCCTCCGGCGACGAGGGGGGCTCTCGGGCAGGTACCGTCGTCAACACCCTGGTCTTCGTCGCGGCTCTAGGGATCGCCCTCGCGCTGGCCTACGTTGCGATCGTGTCTCTCGTCGTCGTCGGGCGCCGCGCAGCGCGCCGACGCGCCGCCACCAACCGTGAGCGCGTCACCGGCGCCTGGGACGAGGCCACCGACCGTCTCGCCGAGGTCGGCATCGAGCGCAGGCCGTCAGCCACGCCGTACGAGTTCGCTCTGCGCTACGCGCCGGCGCACGGCGCGGGGACGGCAGGGCCCGCTCTCATGGAGCTCGCCCAGCTGCACACCGCAGCCGTCTTCTCTCCGGACGAGCCCAGCGACGACGAAGTGGCGGAGGCCTGGGAGCACGCGACGCGGATTCGCACAGCGTTGAGTGGTTCGGGTCGCGCCGGCGCGCGCTGGCGCCGGCGGCTCGACCCTCGACAGCTTCGTCGTCGCGGACGCCGCAACGAGTGATCCGGACCGTGTCCTCAGCCGGTCGCAGGGCGCGGTTCGCGGAGGTGGCTCACGAAGGCGGCTCGCTCCTCCTCGAACGCACGGACATCGGCGCCGACCTCGTCGGCGAAGTGGTCGACAGCAACGAAGAGCCCGAGCTGGCCGGCGCGGAGCGCGTCGAGGATCTGGCCGTCGTCACGGCACGCCCACACCGTCGCCCCGTCCGTGACCAGGCGCAGACCCGCGAGGTCCTCGCCGGCACCTGCCACGTACCCGATCGCCCGTTCGGATCCTCGAGAGAGAGAGGCCCGCGTCGAGAAGAGAGCGCACCACCCGAAGGGCGACGAGGTCTCGGAACTCGTAGCCCCGTTCCGCCCCCGAAGGCGGTACCAGACCCGTCTGTGCCCAGTGGCGGATCTGCGAGACGGAGCAGCCGGCAAGGCGCGCCGCCTGCGTGGTGGTGAAGGCCACCGGGTCAGTCGTCGCTACGACGGAATCGCTCGCGCCACGCGCCGCCGTCGCCGAACGGGTTCCGGACTCCCCCTCGGCACGGGTGCGACCGGTGATGCTGTTCAGGGCACCCTTGCCCATCCGGCGGAGGTTGCGCTCCACGACGAATAGGGCACCGAGCATTATGCAGAAGCCCACGAACGCCAGGACGATGCTCGACGTGAACGTGAAGACCATCAGGCCTAGACCGAAGACGAATGCCAGCACAGCCCACTTGATCGCGTGCGCAGCGTGTCGGTAGAGGGTCGTACGCGAGACCTGCTCCACGAGGGCGGGGTCGGTCGCGTTGAGCTGCGCCTCGATCTCCCGGAGGATCTTCTGCTCTTCATCGGAGAGCGGCATCGCGTCCCCAGGTGTCGTTGGAACCGGCTGCCGCAGGCACGGCCTCCGCGGGCGCCATTGTCGCGCATGACGTAACCCTCAACAACGCGGGACTCGCCCGCCGCATCGGGCCGGCGCGCCCGGCTCACCCAGCATGGGCAACCGGGGCCCCGCCGGCCTCCGAGGAGCGGTACGCGGCATCCACCAGGCGGTGTGCTGCCAGGGCCTCCGCCGCCGCCGGATGCCCCCGCGCCTCGCCGCCGCGGGCGGCAAGGTCGTCGAGGAACGCCTTGCTCGGCGCGGCGTAGTGGGCGATGGCGTTCCTGAACTCCTCGGGAACCGTGAGGGTGGCGACCCACTCGGGCGCCTCCCCTCGACGATCTCCAGCCCGTCCGACGTCTGGATGTGCAGGGGGCCGAGATAGTCGTCCTCCGTGAAGAGCAGAGCGTCCTCGCAGAACACCTCCAGGCGGCGGCTCGACTCACGACTCAGGATCTGGTGCCAGACACTGACCAGGGTCGCCGTCGAGCCACCTTCGTAGGCGAGCGTGAGAGCGGCGACGTTCTCGATGCCGGCGTGCCCGAAGGTGGCAGCGGTGCTCGCCGAGACCGAGACCGGGTCGCCGAGCAACCAGCGCAGAACGTCGATGTCGTGGATCGAGTGCTCGATGAGCGTCCCACCGCCCGCCAACGAGGCTTCCGCCCTCCAGGTCGAGCCGTACATTCCCTGGATCGGGAAGTACTGGTCGTCACGCATGATCGTGGCCAGCGGCCGCCCGTACCGGCCGGACTCGATGATCCTGCCCATCTCGGCGAAGACGGGCGACCACCTCAGCACCAACCCAACCTGGTGCGGCACCCGCTCCAGCGCCGCGGCCGCGCGCTCGCAGAGGTCGAGCGTCGGGGCGAGCGGCTTCTCGCAGAACACCGGCAATCCCCGCTCGGCGGCGGCCTCCACGGCCTCGAGGTGCCCGGCCGTCCAGGTGCAGATCCAGACGACGTCCACCCCGTCGAGGAGCTCGTCGAGCGACCCCACGGCCCGCCCCCCGTGGCTCCGCGCCACTCTCTCGGCGCGCTCGCGGTCGGTGTCGAAGGTGGATGCCAGCTCCGCTTCGACGAGCCCGTTCTCGGCGAGCTGCTGAAGCGCGTACGCGTGCACGGAGCCGATGAGCCCACAGCCTGCCAACCCGATCCGCATCATCGTCGTCAGCCCTTCGCCGCACCATCGCCGGGACCCGACGGGTCCGGGCGCGGCAGAAGTGTGGCCGAGCCGACCGAGGCTGCGCCAAAGCGGGTACGTACCTCGTCGATGGCGCGTTCGACGGCCGACTCGCGACGAAGGCGATCCGCGTCCGACGCCAGATCACCCCCAGGTCGAGCGTCGGCTGCACCGGACCCGGGGCGGCGAGCTGAGAGGCATGGACACCCAGCAGGCGGACGCCGCGTGCAGGCTCCGCTCCGGCGACGAGAGAGCGCGCTGCCCTCAACACCGATGCGGCCGTGTCCACCGGCTCATCGAGCGTGAGCGCGCGGGTGACGGTGTCGAAGTCTGCATAGCGGACCTTCACCGTGATGGTGCGCGCTGCTACACCCGCGCTGCGCACTCGCGACGCGACCCGGTCGGTGAGACGGACCAGCTCCCGCTCGATGTCGCGCATCGACCGGAGATCCACGCCGAACGTCTCCTCTGCGCCGATCGACTTGGCGACGCGACGGGTCTGCACGCTGCGATCATCGACGTTGTGCGCGAGGGCGTGGAGATGCCGGCCGGACGCTTCTCCCAACGCGGCGACGAGGGCCTCCAGCGGCACATCGGCGACGTCGCCGATCGTTCCCACCCCCATGCGCTCCAGCCGGATGAGCGTGGCAGGGCCGACGCCCCAGAGCCTCTCCACGGGCAGCGGGGACAGGAACTCGACCTCGGTGCCGGCCCGTATCACCAGCATGCCGTCGGGCTTGGCCATGTCGCTCGCGATCTTCGCGAGGAACTTCGTGGTGGCCACGCCGACGGACGCGGTGAGGCCCGTCTCCGCGAGAACGCGGCGGCGCAGCAGCGCGCCGATCTCGGCTCCGGTGCCGTACATGCGACGCGCACCTGCGATGTCGAGGAACGCCTCGTCGATGCTCAGAGGCTCGACCAGGGGGTCACCGACCGGAGCACCTCCATGACGGCGCGGCTGTACCGTCCGTATTCGTCGATTCGTGGCGGGAGGAACACCCCCTCGGGGCAGGCCCGCCGCGCTCGGCTCATGGGCATGGCCGATGTGACGCCGAACCGCCTCGCCTCGTAAGAGGCGGCCGAGACGACGCCTCGCCTGCCGAGGCCGCCGACGATCACCGGCCGGCCTCGCAGCGCCGGATCGAGTAGTTGCTCGACCGAGGCGAAGAACGCGTCCAGGTCTACGTGCAGCAGGGTGGGCTCGTCGCGCGCCACGTGCGGAGCCGGCCCTCAGGACTGACGGACGACGCGCATCTCGCCGAGGCGCGTGCCGCGGACCTCGTAATGGAAGCCCCGGCCGCAACCCGGTTCCCATCGATGCAGCAGCCACTCGACGAGCGGCTCGCGGACCCACGGGTGCCCCGTGGCGAGTCGTTCGTCGAGCTCGTGAGGCGGGACGAACGCGGCCTCGACCACGATTCCGTCGGGATCGTCGATGGCGAGGTCGCCCTCGAAGGCGACAGCGAGGTACACCTCGCAACGCATGTGCCACCCGAGATCGAGCGCATAGGCGTTCACCTCGTACAGCGGCTCCGACCATGCGCTCACCCGGAGACCGGTCTCCTCCTCGACCTCGCGAGCGAGACCTTCGATTATCGACGGGTCCTCGGCATCGATGACGCCGCCCGGCGTGCTCCAGTCTTCGTGGCCCCCGTGCCGGATGTTGCGTACGAGCAGTATCCCCTCGTCGGTCTCGATGAGCGCTCCCGCGACGGTCCACTCGTGCATCGACACGCCTGCCAGTGTTGCACGGTCGCAGAACGCCCCGCACGGGCCCGCCACCTCGGATCTGCGCCGACCGCAGGCCTCCCTTCACGCTCACCCGGTACGATCCCGCCGAGTGGACTTGGGCACAGACGACTCGGGCACAGACTCGGATCACAGCGGACTCGACTCCGAGGAGAGCCCCGGCACTCACCCGAACGCACCATCTGGGCCCGTCGTCGTCGCGGCACTCCTCGGGTTGGCCATCGCGGGAGCCCTCGGCGGCGTGATCGGCTGGGGGATCATCGACACTCTCTGCGCCGAGAAGCCGACTCTCCTGCAGCAGCTGCTTCTGAACATCGACGGCTACACCGCCCGCGTGCCCAGCTGCGACCCCTACCGCCTCGGTGGCTCTGTCTCGGGCGCGGTCGTCGCGGCCGTGGGAACCGGCGTCGTGATCGTCTTGCTGCTGCGTTCGATGTCGGAGTGGCGACCCCACCATCCCGACCGACCCTGAGGCGCGGACCCGGGTACGGGCCCGGCGGCGCTCAGCCCGAGAACACCACGCGGCGGAAGCCCTCCGCGTAGCGCACCCCTACCCGGCGGCCGCCGTCCTCGGCATGCCCCCTGAGGAACTCGCGGAACCACTCGTCGGACTCCACGAGCTGGCTGGCGTGACGGAAGAGGGCCTCGACCTTGCGATCGTGCGTGTCGCTGACGTCGACCCACACATTCGGCTCGAGCGTCCCCGACAGGTACGCCGCACGGACGCCGTGGACGGCAAGGCCGTCGACGATCTGATCGGGGAAGTAGTGAGGGTTGCCGGCCGCCGGAGCGACGGCGTCGAGCGTCGCCCATCCGGTCACGCGGTGATCGCGGTGGTTGTAGTACCGGTCGCCGAAGAAGACGGCCGTCGGGTCGGGGCAGAGAACCACGTCTGGGCGCAGCTCCCGAACGCGGCGCACGATCTCGGCACGCAGCTCGAGGTCGTCGGGAAGCTCGCCGTCGGCATGCCCGAGGTGCTGCACCCCTGCCAGCCCCAGGACCTCCGCAGCGGCGGCGGCCTCCTCCAGCCTCAGATCGGTCAGAGCGGCCGGATCGACCGACGGGTCGCTCGTGCCCTTGTCGCCTCGGGTCGTTATCAGGAGGTGCACCTCGCACCCCCGGTCGGCCCACCGGGCCAGAGTGCCGCCGGCGGAGATCTCGGGGTCGTCGGGGTGCGCATACACCGCCAGGGCGCGCGCCGGCACGTCGGAATCGAGCATCGCTCTGTACGGTAGCGGTCGATGCCGCGGAGCCCCGACAACCCCGACGACCCCGGAGCCCGGGGCCGAACCGGCAGCGGCGCAGCGGCGCGCACGACCCGCACGTCGCGACGACGCAGACGGCACGTAGGAGCACACGTCGCGATCTCCGGAGGACTGATGCGCGCGGTCCGCGAGACGGAGCGGCTCCTCGGCGACGCGCTCCAGGTCTTCCCGTCGAACCCGCGCGGCTGGTCACTGCCCACACCCGACGCCGGAGCCGAGGACGAGCTGGCGACCGAGTGCGCGCGGAGGGGATGGCCGATCTTCGTCCACGCCCCCTATCTGGTGAACGTCGCATCCCCGATGCCGAGGTCTACTCACGCTCGATCGCGAGCCTCACCGCCGCGACGCAGCGCTCCGCCCGAATCGGAGCGCAGGGGGTGGTGGTTCACGCAGGGAGCGCTCTCGACGGTGACCTCACAGACGCGAGACTCCGGGCCGCCTCCGCGATCCTCCACGCCGTGGCGGCGGGCGAGGAGGCGGCATTGGGCGGGGCGCCCCCTCGATCCTCGTCGAGCTCACAGCCGGCGGCGGTTCGCGCTCCCTGGCCCGCCGCGTCGACGAGGCGGCAATGATCATCGAGGCGTGCGACGGCCACCCCGGGGTGGGTGTCTGCCTCGACACCTGTCACCTCTGGGCCGCAGGAGTCGACTTCGCTACGCCCTCGGGGCTCAGGCGGCTCCGCTCCGAGGTCCGGGCGCTCGGCCTCGACCGGTTGCGCCTCATCCATGTGAACGACTCGAAGGACCCACTCGGCTCCTCGCGCGACCGTCACGCGAACCTCGGTCACGGCACGATCGGCGTCGACGCGATCCGGAGGGTCCTGTCAGTGCCTGAGTGGCGCGGCGTGCCGGCGATCATCGAGACCCCGGCGCCCGAAGACCTCCGCCGCGCCGACCTCGCCCTCGCCCGCAACCCTGACGAGCGTCGATAGACCACACATATTGTGGTCTATCGACGCTCGTGGACTGCGTCGAGGGCGGAGAGGGTGCGGGCGAGGTCGTCGTCGTCGATGTCCTTGTGGGTCACGAACCGGTAGGTCCGGGGATCGATCGGTCCGAACAGGATGCCGGCGGCGAGCATCTCGTCGGGGAACGACTCCGGTAGCGCCGCTGCGGAGGTGCAGACGATGTTCGTCCTGACGTCCACGGGCTCGACCGACCCCGGCCAGCGCGCCGCGAGCGCCTCCGCGAGCACCAGGGCACGCGCGTGGTCGTCGGCGAGACGATCGACCATCGTCTCCACGGCGACGACTCCGGCCGCCGCGACGACTCCGGCCTGGCGCATCGCGCCACCGAGTCGCTGCCGGTGGAGGCGCGCCTCGGCGATCACGTCGGCCGTTCCGCAGAGCAACGAGCCGATGGGAGCGCCCAGGCCCTTCGACAGACAGAACATCACCGTGTCGCAGGCCGCCGCCAGCTCCGACGGCGGCACGCCGAGCGCGACCGACGCGTTCCAGATGCGCGCCCCGTCGCAGTGCACACGCAGGCCGGCCGCGTGCGCGGCACCCGCGGCCGCGGCGACCTCGTCGGACGTCCACAGGCGCCCGTTCGCCGGCATGTGCGAGTTCTCGATCCACAGGACCGATGCCGGTGGACGGTGATAGCCCGCGACCTCCACGGCGTCTCGGACGTCGTCTGCGGTGAAGAGACCGTCGTCGTCGTTGATGAGGCGGCACTGCATCCCCGAGTTCATCGCAGCCGCCGCGCCCTCGTAGCGGTACACGTGCGCGCCGTCGGCGCAGAGCAGCTCGCTCCCCGGGGTGCCGAGCACACGCAGGGCGAGCTGGTTCGCCATCGTCCCCGACGGCACGAAGAGCGCCGACTCCTTGCCGAGCAGAGCCGCCGCCAGCGACTGGAGTCGGTTCACCGTCGGGTCCTCGCCGTACACGTCGTCGCCTACCTCGGCTTCGGCCATCGCGCGCCGCATCTCCGGGGTCGGCAACGTGACCGTGTCGGAACGCAGATCCACGTTCCCTCCCGCCGACGGCAAGCTCTCCTCCGTATCCCCGGTCCGGGGTCAGTCCTGTGCCGGAGCCGGCGTGATCGGGCGGATGAGCCCTCCTGCATCACGGTGACGGCGAGCAGGCCGTCGCGCGTGTAGATGAACCCCTCGGCGAGCCCGCGCGCTCCCGACGCGCAGGGACTCTTCTGGTGGTAGAGGAGCCACTCGTCGGCACGGAAGTCGTGATGGAACCACATCGCGTGGTCGAGGCTCGCCATCATGTACCGGTCGTCGCCCCAGCCGCGGGTGTGCGGCATCACGGCGGTGTCGATCAGCGACATGTCGGACGCATAGGCGACGACGCACGCGTGGAGCAGTGGGTCGTCGGGCAGCCGCCCGTTCGCCTTGATCCAGACGTGCTGCTCCGCCGCGCGCGACGGGGCCGGGGTCGATCCAGCGCGGCAGGTCGGCAGATCGTGACTCGATCGGTCGCTCGCGCATGAGCCAGTCGAGCGCCCCTGCCGGGAAGCTGTCGAGATGCGGCTGCATCTGCTCCTGGAGCGTCGGCAGCGTCTCGGGGTCGGGCGCGTCGGGCATCGGGTACTGGTGCTCCGGCCCCGGCTCGTCGACCTGGAACGAGGCCTGGAGGTTGAAGATCGCCCGCCCGTGCTGGATGGCCACCACCCGGCGGGTCGAGAACGACCGGCCGTCACGGATCCGGTCGACGTCGTAGATGATCGGCACCTGCGGATCGCCCGGACGCAGGAAGTACGCGTGCAGGGAGTGGACCCTTCCGATCTGCACCGTGCGGCCGGCGGCTATCAGCGCCTGGCCGGCGACCTGCCCGCCGAAGACGCGCTGGCGGTTCTCCTTCGGGCTCACCCCTCTGAACAGGTTCAGCTCGAGCGGTTCGAGCTCCAGGAGTGAGACGAGGTCGTCGAGTGCGGTACCCATGCAACCGCAATCGTACGCGCCTCCGGTACCCCACCCCTGTTTGGACCTCAGCGGAGCCCTGGCGACCAGATCCGTCCAAACAGGAGTGTCAGCCCGAGAAGACGGCCGCCTGGTCGAGGACTGCCATATCGATCGTCTTGAGCGTGCCGACGGCATCCGAGAGAGGAACGCGGACGATCTTCAGGCCGTGGAGCGCGACCATCTTGCCGAAGTCGCGCTCGTGCACCGCATCGATCGCCTCTAGTCCACAGCGCGTCGCTATCACACGGTCGTATGCCGTCGGAGTGCCACCGCGCAGCACGTGCCCGAGGATCGTGACCCTCGTGTCGTATCCGGTCCGCTGCGCGATCTCCTCCATGATCCGATTCGAGATCCCACCGAGACGCACGTGCCCGAACTCGTCGACGTCGCCCGAGGTGACGCTCATCGACCCCTCGACCGGCACCGCCCCCTCGGCCACGACGACTATCGAGAATCGCGCGCCCCTGCGGTGGCGGTGAACTATCCGCCGGCAGACCTCCTCGATGTCGAACGGCTCCTCCGGGACGAGGATCACGTCGGCGCCTCCCGCCATGCCGGAGTAGAGGGCGATCCACCCTGCGTGACGCCCCATCACCTCGCAGATCATCACACGGTCGTGGCTCTCCGCTGTCGTGTGCAGTCGGTCGATCGCGTCAGTAGCGATCTGCACAGCGGTGTGGAAGCCGAACGTGTAGTCGGTCGCCGAGAGGTCGTTGTCGATCGTCTTCGGCACCCCGACAACTTTCACGCCACCCGCCGAGAGCTTCTCGGCGACTCCGAGCGTGTCCTCGCCACCTACCGCTATCAACGCCTCGATGTGATCGCGCTCGAGCGCCTCTCTCACCTTCGCCGGTCCGTCGTCGGACTTGTAGGGGTTCGTGCGGGACGTGCCGAGGATCGTCCCGCCACGATGGAGCAGACCGTGGGTCGACTCGACCGTCAGGTCGACCGAGTCGCCCTCCATCAGACCGCGCCAACCGGCCCGGTACCCGACGATGTTGTGGCCGTAGCGGCCCTCGCCCTTGCGCACCACGGCGCGGATCACCGCGTTCAACCCGGGGCAGTCCCCGCCGCCGTTCAGCATCCCGACCCTCATCGACCCTCCCATGCGCAGCCACCGGAGTCCCGTGCTGCGTGCCCTATCCTGCCCCCCGTAAGGGTCTCACGCCCGGCAGCACCCTCGCGATCAGACCCCCGAGACCCGCTGGGAGGTTCGTCCGTTGAGCACCGAGAGGATCGAGCGGCGCCTTCGGAACGACTCCCGCTGCCGCCTCGAGCAGGGCGAGGAGATCTCGGCCTGGTCACGCGCCTGGGTCTCGCGCGACCGCCCGATGCGTCTCCTGCTCGCTGCCCGGCACCGCGACTTCGCCGTCGTCACCGACCGTCGCCTGCTCCTCGTCTCCACCGGGTTCTTCAGCAGGCTCCCCCGCCGCCGCGTCCTCGCGGACCGGCTCGACGAGATCACCGTGGCGCAGCAGGGTCGCAGGCCCGGCCGCTGCCTGCGTGTCGAGTCGCCGGCGCACGCGTCCGTCCTCATCGAGCTCGACCGCAGCGACCGCAGCGTCGCGTTCGCCGACGCACTGCTCCGCAGTGCCGCCCCGGAGGGCCATCAGGGGGCGCCGGCCGGCGCGCCTGCCGAGGACGGCTGATGGCCGTCGTCGTTGCGATCGACGCGGGTACCACGGGGGTCCGCTCGGTAGCGGTCGACGGTTCGGGGGCTCTCCGCGGCCTGTCCTACAGGGAGTTCCCACAGCACTTCCCGCGACCGGGTCGGGTCGAGCACGACGCCGGCGACATCTGGAGCGCCACCCTCGAGACCCTTCGAGAGGTCGAGCTCCGCATGGCCGACGAGGGCGAGACCGTCGCCGCGATCGGCATCACCAACCAGCGCGAGACGACCGTCGTCTGGGACACGTCGACGGGCCGGCCGGCTCACCGGGCGATCGTGTGGCAGGACCGTCGCACCGCGCGCGCTGCGACGCCCTGCGCGACGCCGGGCATCTCCCGCTCGTCCGTGAGGCCACCGGGCTGGTGCTCGACCCCTACTTCTCCGGGACGAAGCTGGAGTGGCTGCTCACCGAGGGCGGGGTCGCCAGGGGACCGAACCTCGCCTTCGGCACCGTCGACTCCTGGATCCTCTGGAACCTGACCGGCGGTCCCGACGGGGGCGTCCACGCAACCGATCCTTCGAACGCGAGCCGTACTCTGCTGTACGACATCCGGCGCCTCACCTGGTCCGAAGAGCTCTGCGACCTTCTCGGGGTACCCGCCTCGTGCCTACCCGAGGTGCTGCCCAGCAGCGGCCGCTTCGGCATCACCGTGCCCGAGAGGGCCGCCGGTCTCGGCGTCCCCGTCAGCGGCATCGCCGGCGATCAGCAGGCGGCGCTCTTCGGGCAGGCCTGCATCGAGCCGGGCATGACGAAGAACACCTACGGCACCGGCTCGTTCGTGCTGCTCGACCTCGGGCCGAGTCTGCCGGCACCCGTGGACGGACTCCTCACGACGGTCGCTTGGCAGATCGGCGACGAGGTCACCTACGCGATGGAGGGCGCGATCTTCGCCACCGGGGCCGCGATCCAGTGGCTGCGCGACGGTCTAGGCATCATCGACGACGCTGCAGAGACCGGCCCCCTCGCGGCCGGAGTGCCCGACACGGGCGGTGTGTACCTGGTGCCGGCGTTCGCCGGCCTCGGCTCGCCGTGGTGGGATCCGTACGCCCGTGGCACCATCGTCGGCATCACGCGTGGGACCACACGCGCCCACATCGCGCGGGCCACCGTCGAGGCGATGGCATACCAGACGCGCGACGTGATCGACGCCATGACCGCGGCGAGCGGTACGCCCATCTCCGAGCTCCGGGTCGACGGTGGGGCGTCGGCGATGGACCTCCTCTGCCAGTTCCAGGCCGACATGCTCGACGTCACGGTGCGCCGGGCGCTGGTCCACGAGACGACGGCCCTCGGCGCCGCCTATCTCGCCGGCATAGCCGAGGGCGTCTGGGACTCCCCCGCCGGCGCAGCCACCGCATGGGCCTCGGATGCCACTTTCGAGCCGTCGATGGACCCTGCCCGCCGCGAGGAGCTGCACTCGGAGTGGCTGCGGGCCGTGGAGCGCTCACGTGGCCAGGCAGCTGATTGACCGAGGCTCGACGAGGCTCTCGGCCGTTCTAGCCGGCACACCTCCTACGAAGCCACCGCCTCGGGCGTGCGCGCCTCCGCGAGCGTGACCACCCGGGCCGGCTCGGCGGCGGCGTCGTCGGCACTTCGGGTCATGTACGTGTCGACGTACTCGTAGCCCGAGAGATCCTGGACCTCGAACATGATCTCGTCGGCGATGGCACGCAGTGCGAGCCTGTCGTCGGCGGCACCGTCGAAGCGCGAGAGGTCGAGGGGACGGCCGAAGCGGATGCCCACCGTCCGGAAGACGAGCGGGAGCTTGCGGTCGACCGGCTGGATCTCGTCGGTCCCGATCATCCCTACGGGCACGATCGGCGCGCCGCATCGCAGGGCCAGGCGGGCGACTCCGGTGTGGCCCCGGTGCAGGTAGCCGTCGCGGGTCCGCGTGCCCTCGGGGTAGATGGCGAAGACCCCGCCGGCCTGGAGCACCTCCGCCGCCGATTCCAGGGCACGCTCGCTCGCGCTGCCCCCCTCGCGCCTGATGGGGATCTGACCGACCCCCCGGAAGAACCACGCCGTCTTCGGATCGTCGAAGTACTCGGCCTTGGCCACGAACGTGACGCGCCGGCGCAGCACCAGCGGCAGGAAGATCGAGTCGAGGAACGACCGGTGGTTGGCGGCGAGGATCACCGGGCCGGTCCGCGGGATGTTCTGCCGCCCCTCCACCTTCACGCGGTACAGGACGCGCAGCAGGGGCGTGAGGACCCCTTTGACGACCCAGTAGAGCACCCGACCTCCCGGCGCCGGGGCGGAAGGCGGCACCCGGCCGACGAAGCGTACGCGGCCCGCGCCTCCGGGGGAAGACGCGATCCGGCGGGCCTCCCCTCTTGTTGACCGGTCGGTCAAGTGCTCGGGTAGCCTCTCCGCCGATGCGCCGGAAGCTCACCCAGCGCGGCCGGCAGCGCCGCGAGCAGCTGATGCACCGGGCGGCCCGGCTCTTCGCGGAGCGCGGCTACGACCCGACCTCGGTGGCCGACATCGTCGAGAGCCTCGGCGTCGGAAAGGGCGTCTTCTACTGGTACTTCACCTCGAAGGAGGAGCTCCTGGCGGAGATCCTCAAGGCGTCGAACCACGACCTGCGCCGCCGCCAGGAGGCCGCCATCGGCGACGAGCCGGATCCGCTCGAGAGGATCGCCATCGGAGTGCGGGCATCGCTCGAGTGGTTCCGAGACCACCGCGACTACTTCTCGATCATCCAGTTCGCAGCCACCGACGAGCGCTTCGCTCCGGTGCTGCGGCGCAACCGCGAGACCGCTCTCGGCGACACGATCAGGCACCTGAAGGACGCGATCGTCGCGGGCAGGATCCCCGACCAGGATCCCGAGATGCTGGCGCTCGCCGTGCTCGGCGTCGTCGAGCAGCTGACGCGGCGCTATCTGGTCGACGGCGACGAGCCGGTCGACCGCGTCGGCGCAGCGGCCGTCTCGTTCTGCCTGCACGGCCTCGGTGGCTGACCCGGCACTGCGCCCCCGGTGAAGTCGATCAGCCGGCCGTCCAGCGCCACCGGCTGCTGATGGCCTCGTGGTCGCTGAGCTGGCCGTCGTTGAGGTCGGGGGTTCCGGGTGCGAGGAACTTCTCCGTCTCGACCACTCGTTCGAGCGGCTCCAAAGTGATCTCCGCCGACGACCGGTAGGCGAACTTGTCGATGCTGCCGGGCTGCGTCGCACACGTGATCGCCCGGCATATGTCCTCCAGCCCCGTGGCTTCCAGGAAGGCGTCCCACACCTCCGCGTCGCCCTCGCTGCGATCGGTCGAGAGGTTCGTGTCGCCGCCGAGGATGATCGCGTTGCCTTCGGAGCTCTCGAGGATGTACTCGGCGAGCTCCTGGTAGTCGGACCTCGACGCCTCTGCGTCCATCGGCGTGCCGCCGGCCTCGCCGTGCACGTCGTAGACGTCGATCACCACACCGTCGGCCAGCGTCACGGTTGCGACCGAGAAGCCCTTCAACGCGAGGCAGTCGCCCGCGCCCCCGTCGCTCGTGTCGGCACCACCGAAGCACTTCTCCCACGCCTGCCGGTAGACGGGGCCGATCTCGAAGTCGGAGAACATGTTGAGGCCGTCGCCCGCGATGGCCGACGGACGATCGGGGTCGCTGCCCACGGGCGGCACCATGGGCGCAGACTTGTACTCGTGGCCCGTCGTACGCACGAGCACCTCGTGGAAGAAGCCGAGGGGCAACGGGTTCGGATCGGGAGTCGCGAAGTCCTCCTGGGTGACCACCAGGTCGTAGTCGTTCAGCTTCGGGCCGATCAGGGGCATGTACTCCTGCGGGTTCGACCCGGAGAGGCCCTGCGGCAGCCCGGCCACGTTGTAGGTGAGCATGCTGAGCTCGCCGCTGCGCACCGGAGTCGTCGTGGTGCTCGCGCCGGCGGTGCTGCTCGCGCCGGCGCTGTTGGAGCTGCCGGCACCTGCCACATCGTCGTCGTCGCCGGTGCAGGACGCGGCCACGACCAAGATGCATACCGAGAGACCGGCGACCAGCCGGCGATTCGAGTGTGTGCGCACTGATCAGCCTCCCGACGCCGCCCCGACCGCGCCAGCGGGAGTCTACGAGGGCAGCGCCGGGCCCGACGACGGAGATCCGCCGCTGACCCCAGGCTCACCGGGGAACGCCACCCGTCATCGATGAGCCCTCCGGCCCGCCTGAGTGTCGTACCCCCGGAGTATCATCGAACATATGTTCGAGACCGGGAACGAACCCGACGAGAGCAAGCCCGACGAGAACCCACAGCGGGAGCCAGGCGACCGCGACGGCGAGATCGACGCCCTCGAGTCGGAGATGGCCGGGCTGGCGGGCGTGGTCAACGCCGCCTCGGGGCGCCTCGTCGCCCTCGTGGCCGACGGTCTCGCCAGAGGCCTGTGGGAGCAGGGCGGGGTCCAGTCCCCCGCCCACTGGTTGACGTGGCAGCTCGGGGTATCCACGGGGCAGGCACGCCGCATCCTCGCCCTGGCCCGCCGCGCCGGGGAGCTCCCGGCCACCATGGCGGCGTTCGCCGCAGGGGAGCTCTCTCTCGACCAGGCCTCGGTGATCGCACGCCACGTACCGGCAGACCGTGAGGAGCCGGCGGCCGACCTCGCCCGGCTCTGCACGGTCCGACAGCTCTCACGCACGCTCTCCCGCTACGCGTACGGCACCTCCGAGGCCGATGACCGACCCGCGGCGGCAACCCGCGAGGACGACCGCCGCGTCTCCTTCGGCACGCGCGACGGCGGGCGCTGGCACCTGCACGCCGACCTCCCCGCCGACGAGGGCGCCGTCGTCGAGCAGGCCCTCACCGCAGCGCACCAGAGCCTATTCTCCGATCTTCCCGCCGAGGCACCCGCAGAAGAGGAGCGCCTGCGCGTGACCTGGGCCGACGCGCTCGTGGCCGTCGCCGAGACGAGCCTCGCGACCGGCGAGGCGCACCTGCCCGGAGCGGGCCGCTTCGTCATCAACGCGCACCTGGAGGCCGACCTCGCCGACTCCGGTGCAGCCGGCACGATCTCGCTGCACCTCGGGAGCCCGCTCCCCTCCGAGCTGCGCCGCCTCCTCGGATGCGACGCGAACATCCGTCCCGTGGCGATGCGCGACGGCCGCCCGGTGAACGTCGGACGCGCCCTGCGGATCGTCCCCGAACGCACCCGGCGCCTCGTCGAGCATCGCGACGGCGGCTGTGCCGTCCCCGGTTGTGGCGCGACCAGGTTCCTGCAGATCCATCACGTCGAGCACTGGGAAGACGGCGGCGCGACAGACACCGCGAACCTCGCGGCGCTGTGCAGGCGACATCACCGGCAACACCACAAGGGCGGTCTCCACATATCCGGCGACGCCGACCGGCCGCCCACCGACCCGCGGGGGCTGCGATTCGCCGACGCGCGCGGCAGGCCGATCGTGCCTTCCGCGAAGACTCGGCCGCCGGGCGCGCTGCCCACGACACCTCGCTACGAGCACCCCACCGGCGAGCCCCTCCACGACCACTGGCTCGACCTCTAGCGAGCGGAGTTCAGCCGAGCTTCGTGAGCCCCTTGCGCAGTCCGCGAACGGCCTGGTTGATGCGATGCTCGTTCTCCACCAGCGCGAAGCGCACGTAGCCCTCGCCGCCGGGACCGAACCCGGAGCCGGGCGAGATCGCGACCTTTGCTTCCTGCACGCACATCGTCGCGAACTCGAGACTCGACATCTCGCGGTACGGATCGGGGACCCGGGCCCAGAGGAACATCGTCCCCTTCGGCCGCTCTACGTGCCAGCCCATCCGGTCGAGCCCGTCGCAGAGGGTGTCGCGCCGCGACTGGTACACCTTGTTCACCTCGGCCGGGTGCTCCGGTGCCTCGTTCATCGCCACCGTCGCCGCGATCTGGATCGGCTGGAACATGCCGTAGTCGAGGTACGACTTCAGCTTTGCAAGCGCCGCGACCACGTCTGCGTTCCCTACCAGGAAGCCGACTCTCCAACCGGCCATCGAGAACGACTTCGTCAGCGTGTAGAGCTCCACCGCGACGTCCTTGGCGCCGTGCACCTGCAGGATCGACGGTGGCTGGTAGCCGTCGAACCCGAGGTCTGCGTAAGCGAAGTCGTGGACCACGAAGACCTCGTGCTCACGCGCCCAGTCGACGAGCCGCTCCATGAAGTGGAGGTCGACCGACATGGTCGTCGGGTTGTGAGGGAACGAGGTGACGACGACACGCGGTCGGGGCCACGCCTGCTCCCAGGCCTGCTGCAGGTTCTCGAAGAAGTTCTCTTCCGGGCCGAGCCTCACGTAGTGGATGGCGGCTCCGGCGAGAATCGGGCCCCAGATGTGGATCGGGTACGACGGGCTCGGCACCAGGGCGGTGTCGCCGGGGCCGACGAGGGTGAGCATCAGGTGCGAGAAGCCCTCCTTCGCACCGATCGTGGCGCAGACCTCTGTCTCGAAGTCGAGAGTCACGTCGAACTTCCGCTCGTAGAGGTCGGCGACGGCCAACCTCAGCTTCGGCAGCCCCCGTGAGAGCGAGTAGCGATGGTTCCTCGAGTTCCGCACCGCATCGATGAGCTTGTCGACGGCGACCTTCGGCGAGGGGGAGGTCGGGGTTGCCGAATCCGAGATCTACGACGTCTTCGCCGGCTCGCCGCAGCTGCATCTTCAGCGTGTCGATCTGCGCGAACGCGTACGGCGGGAGGGCGTTGATCCGGCGGAACTCCATGTGGAGACGGTACCAGCCGCCCTGCACGGCACCGGCGCAGATAACCGGTGTCGGGTTCGACCCTCGCCGCCGCTAGCCTCGCGCCCCATGCCGGTCATCGACGCAGTGCTGCTCGACGTGGGCGGGATATTCCACCTGCCCGACCACGGAGTAATCTCGGGGCACTCAGGCGCGCCGAGTTCGAACCCGATCCTTCGCTGATCGACCGGGCCCACTACGCCGGCGCCGCGCGCTTCGTGACCGACTACGAGGGCGACCTCGACTGGCACCACTTCTGGGGCGAGTACCTCGACGCCTATGTCGACACGCTCGGCGTCCCCGACGATCTGCGCGTCGACGTCACGGAGCACCTCGCCTCCGAGTTCGCGAGCGCCGCTCTCTGGACACGCGTGATCGAGGGATCCAAGGAGGCTCTGGCAGACCTGGCCGCCACCGGCGTGCGCCTGGGCATCATCTCGAACGCCGACGGATCGGTCGGGGCGCGCCTGCGCGACCAGGAGGTGCTGCAGGTCGGCGCCGGGATGGGCGTACCCGTCGACTGCTTGATCGACTCGGGTGAGGTCGGTGTGCAGAAGCCCGACGTGCGGATCTTCCGAATAGCGCTCGACGCGATGGGCATCGAGGCGCACCAGGCCTGGTACGTCGGCGACATGCCAGGCATCGACGTCGTCGGAGCACGCGCCGCGGGGCTGCACCCGATCGTCATGGACCCCTTCGGCCTCCACGGCCACGCCGACTACGCCACGGTCGGATCGCTCTCCGAGCTGGTTTCGGCGGCGGCGGGCTGAAGCGCCCCTCTACTCGGGCTTCTCCGCTCCGACCACCCACATGGCGAAGAACTGCGAGCCGCCGCCGTACGCGTGCCCGAGCGCGCGGCCGGTCTTCGGCTCCACCTGGAAGTCGCCGGCCATTCCGCGCACCTGCTGAGCAGCCTCGCCGAAGCGGATCATCCCCGAGGCGCCGATCGGGTTCGACGACAGCACGCCTCCCGACGGGTTCCACGGGATGTCTCCGTCGGGTGCGGTCGCCCCGGCCTCGGTGAGCTTCCAGCCATCGCCCTCGGCACAGAACCCGAGGTTCTCGAGCCACATCGGCTCGTACCACGAGAAGGGCACGTAGACCTCGGCGCAGTCGAAGTCGCGGCGCGGGTCTGAGATCCCCGCCTGGGCATAGAGATCTGCGGCGCAGTCGCGCCCTGCCTGCGGGTTCACCTGATCGCGCCCGGCGAACATCGTCGGCTCGGAGCGCATCGCCATGCCGTGAACCCACGCCGGCCGGTTCGGAGCCGCATCGGCGACCCGCTCGCTCCCGATCACCAGCGCCATCGCCCCGTCGGAAGACGGGCAGGCCTCCAGGTAGCGGAGCGGCTCCCACAGCATCAGAGACTCCTCGACCGTCTTCAGGTCGATGTCCGGCAGGTGGAGGTGGGCCTTCCGGGTTGCGCAGGGCGGCGAGCCGGTCCTTCACCGCGACGAGCATCCCGATGTGATCGGGCGCCCCGGAACGGCGCATGTACGCGCGGATCAGCGGGGGCGAAGTAGCCGCCGGCCCCGGCTACGAGCGGCGCCGAGAACGGCATCTTCACCGTCAGCCCCCACGACGCGTTGCTCTCCGACTGCTTCTCGTACGCGACCGTGAGCACCCGCTCGTGTATCCCCGCCGCCACGAGCTTCGCCGCGACCATCGCCGTCGACCCCCCGACAGATCCGGCGGTGTGCACGCGCAGCATCGGCTTCCCCACTGCGCCGAGCGCGTCGGCCAGGTACAGCTCGGGCATCACGACGCCCTCGAACATGTCGGGCGCCTTGCCGACGACGACCGCGTCGATGTCGGCGAAGGTCATGCCTGCATCGGCCAGAGCCTCGTGGGCGGCCTCGCGAACCAGACCCGCCATCGAGACGTCGAGCCGGGCAGCCGTGTGCTTCGTCTGACCGACACCTACGACCGCACAGCGGTCACCAGAGGCGCCCATCGATCACTCCCCCTCCAGCAAGCAGACGAGGTTCTGCTGCAGACACGGCCCCGACGACGCGTGGGCGACACCCCTGTCGGCCTCGCCCGACCAGATCCGGCGTGCGACCTCCCCTATCCGCACGAGCCCCGCGCTCATCGGCCCGTTCGCCACCAGCGCACCGCCCGACGGGTTCACGTTGTCGTGATCTGCGAGGCCGAGCGCGTCGCGCAGGATCAGCTCCTCGTGCGAGTGCTGAGCGTGGATCTCCGCCACATCGACTGCACGCTCGAAGTGCCCTGCATGCTCTGCCGCGGACCGCGTCGACGCGGAGGCCGTCAGGTCGCGGGCGCCGGGAGAGTGCGTCTCGATGCGATGGTCGATGCCCCTGATCCATGCGGGGCGGTTGCAGACACGGCGAGCGACGTCGCCGGCGGCGATCACCATCGCGACGGCGCCGTCGGTGACCGGTGCGACGTCGAGTGTCCGCAGCGGGTCAGCGACCATCGAAGCCGCGAGAGCATCATCGACACTGACGTCACCCGAACGTACCGCGTGTGGGTTCGCAGTCGCGTCCTTGTTGCTGCGCGACGCGACCTCGGCAAGGTGCCGTTCGGTCAATCCCTTGGCATCTAGGTATGCGCGCCTGGAGCGCTGCCAGGTGCACGGTCGACGGCCACAACGGAGACAGGTAGTAGGGGTCCGCCTGGAGGCCGAGCACCTCGGTCACGTCGCCGAGGGAGGCACGGCCGAAGCCGTAGACGAGTGCGGTGTCGACCTCGCCGGTCTGCATCATCACCCACGCCTCGTAGAGCGCCCACGCCGCGTCCATCTCGACGTGGCTCTCGCCTGATCGGGGGCCACGCCCCCACCGCGTCGAGCCCGGCGACGAAGGTGAACGGACCGCCGATCAGGTAGTCGCACGAGCCCGAGCACGTGAACCCGATCTCCGAGCGTGAGATACCCGACTGCGCGACCACCTCGCTGATGACCGGCATGATCATCTCGACCTCGTTGTGCTCGTCGTCCTTCGCTACGGCGGAGTAGGCGAAGGCGACGACGGCGACGTCGCGGAGGCCCATCAGAGGTACTCCTTGTACGAGTCGTAGGCGGCATCGGGCTCACCCGACGGCCGGAACCACTTGATGCTGCTCGCGTCGGGTTCGAGGTCGTCGGCCCACACCGCCTCGACGCGCATGCCCATGCGCACATCGCTGACCGGACAGTCGGCGATGAGCCCGAAGAACGCGACGCTCGCGCCGTCCAGTAGGACCTGGGCGCAGACGTAGGGAACTTCCGGTGTGAGCTCGGTGAACTTGACGTTGACCACACAGAAGGTCGTGACCGTGCCGCTGGTGCTCACCGACACGTCGATCGTCGTCGCCTCACCGGTCTTGGGGTCGGATCCACCGGCGGGATGTACACGTCGCTCGACCCCTCGGCGCGCCTACCCAGCAGGCGACCCTCCGCGAGGCCGCGCAGATACGCGGTCGCGGCCTCACCGGGGTTGATCTCGTACTCGAGGCGCAGCGGCTGACGGAACTCGGTGACCGGTTCCGCCTCCGTATCCTGTGACGCGGGAGCCGGAGCCGGAGCCTCGCCGTCGGCGAGAGGGACCCAGCACTCGATGTCGGTGATGTGGCCCCGGCGTTCCGGACTCCATCGCGGGCCGACGCGCATCCCGGTGCGCATCGAATCGGCCGAGGCGGCATCGACTGCGCCGAGCATTGCCGTGTCGGCTCCGTCGGGCCGGATGAGAGCGAAGGCGAACGGGCGATCCAATGGATGCTTGCCTTCGTGAGGCTCGCTGACCCAGGTCCAGGTCGTCACGGTGCCGGCCGGGCCGACCTCGACCGCGGCGCCTACCGCCTCGCTCGTCACCGGGTCGTACTCGGTGGGAGGGACCAGCACCCTGCCGTCGGCGAGGCGGACGCCCTCGAGCCGTCCGTCGCGCAGTGAGGTCAGGAAGCTTCCCAACACCGGCCCCAACGACCTCCGATACCCGCCCGGGAAGTCGAGTACGTGGTGGCCGACCAGCGGCTCATCCGCAGTCATCGTCAGATCGCGCGCTCGCGTCCTTCCCAGTAGGGATCGCGGAGCTTGCGCTTCAACAGCTTGCCCGTGGGCTCCCGCGGCATCTCCTCGATGAACTCGACGGTGCGCGGCCACTTGAACTTCGCGAGGCGCCCCGCGAGGTGCTCCATGATCGACGACCGGAGCGCCTCGTCGGCATCGACGCCGTCCCGCGGCTCGATCACTGCCTTGATCTGCTCGCCCATGTCGTCGTCGGGGACGCCGAATACCGCCGCATCCGCGACTCCGGGGTGCGCCATCAGCTCGTTCTCGATCTCCGCCGGGTAGATGTTCACACCACCGGCAATGATCATGTCGGTCTTGCGGTCGCAGAGGAAGAGGAAGCCGTCCTCGTTGAGGTAGCCGACGTCGCCGACCGTGAAGAAGCCCTCGGTGTCGTGGCTCTTCGAAGTCTTCTCCGCGTCGCCCTTGTACTCGAACGATCGCCCCGCGCCCATGCGCATCCACACCGTCCCGGGCTCACCCGTGGGGCACGCGTTGCCGTCGTCGTCGACGATCTTCAGCTCGGAGATCGGCCACGCCTTGCCGACCGTCCCCGGGTACTTCAGCCAGTCCTCCGGCGAGGCGATGGTGCCGCCTCCCTCGGTTGCTGCGTAGTACTCCCAGATGACGGGGCCCCACCATTCGAGCATCTTGCGCTTCACGTCGATCGGGCACGGAGCTGCTGCGTGGATGGCCCACTTCATCGAGGAGACGTCGTAGCGGTCGCGCACGTCGTCGGGGAGCTGGAGCATCCGGTGGAACTGCGTGGGGACCATGTGCGTATGCGTGCACCCATACCGCTCGATCTTCGCGAGGGTCTCCTGCGGATCCCACTTGTCCATGTACACGACCGTGTGGCCCGCGTGCAGCGCGTTGCCGGCGAACGTCGTCACGGCGGTGTGGTAGTTCGGCGACGTGCACAGGTGCACATTGCCGTCGCGCGCGGGAATCCCGAAGAGGTTGAGCAGGAAGGTCATCAGCTCGGCGCTGGCGTCGGGGTCGATCTCGGGCAGCGCCCGCTTGACGCCCTTCGGCTGCCCCGTCGTACCCGACGTGTAGTGCATCGCGACGCCCGTCGCCCGATCGTCGGGCCGTGTCGTCGGCTGGTCGGCCAGGAGCGCCACCCAGTCGCGGAATCCGGCCAGGTCGCCGATGCCGAGGCGCCCGCCGGCCGGGATGCCTGCCTCGTCGGCGGCGGCGACGACCGTCGCCGCGGTCCGGTCGTGGGTCACGAAGGCCTTCGCGTCGCTGTCGCTCAGGATGTACGCGATCTCCGGCGCAGAGAGCCTGTAGTTGATCGGGACGTAGTAGAAGCCGGCTTGGAGTGCTGCGAGGTACACGGTGACCGGGTGCAGCCCGTTGGGCAGGACGGCCGCCACCGTGTCGCCCTTCTGCAGCCCTACCGAGCGTAGGGCGTGGACCGCCTGATTGGCGCGGGCGAGGAGATCGCCGGCGGCCCACTCGGTGCCGTCCGGCTCGACCAGGGCGAGGAACCCCGGGTCTTCCTCGGCGAATCTGTAGAAGCCACCCATGTGCCGTCCCCTAGGTCCGCTGCGCGAGCGCGCTAGTAGAACACGTTCTAGATCACACCTGCAAGTGGCTCCTCTGCAAGGGCCGCCGCGGACGGTACCGTGAGGCGTCGTGTCCCGGCGTCCCGCGATCCTGCTGGTCTCCCTGCTCGGAGCACTCGGGCCACTCCTGGCACGATCGGGTGTCCCCGCCGCGGTCGGGGCTCCCTCCGCCACTCCGACTGCCGCTCCCGCCAGCGCCCCCACTCCCACCGTCGCTCCGGCTCCCGCTCCCGCCACGGTCGCCGAGCGCGTCGCAACACCACGGCGCCCGCCTGCACCGGCTCCGCCCGACCCGAGAATCCTCGTCGTCGGGGACTCGGTCCTGCTCGGCGCCCGCGACGACGTCGTCTCCCGGCTCTCGGGGTGGGAGACAACCGTCGATGCCGAGGTCGGCCGGTCAACCGTCGGCGGACTCGACGTGCTACGACGCGAGCGGGAGAGGATCGGCGACCTGGTCGTCGTACACCTCGGGCACAACGACGGCGCCTCCCGTGAGCTCTTCCGCACCCGGATCGATGAAGTCATGGCCGAGCTGTCGGGGGTCGAGCGCGTCGTCTGGCTGGACCTCGTCGAGTTCGACGCCTGGGTCGCCGGTGCCAACGAGGAGCTCGCGGCCGCCGCCTCGCGCTGGCCGAACCTGGAGATCGCTCCCTGGCAGAGCGTCGCCACGTCGGATCCGACGTACCTCTACTCCGACGGGATCCACCTACCTCCCCCTGGCAGGAGTGCGATGGCCGATCTCGTCGGCGAGACGGTCGACTCATGGGTGGCGTCGCGCGGCCCGGCACCCCGCAAGAACCACCTGGGCCCGCGGCGGCCGGCCCGCCTCACCCAGAAGGGGTGAAGCGGATCGGCAGGTGCTTGATTCCGCAGATCAGGTTCGACCGCAGTCGGCTCGGGTCGGCCGTCAGCTCGAAGTCGGGGATGCGCTCGAGGATCTCCTCGAACAGCACGCGGATCTCCATCCGCGCGAGGTTCGCCCCGAGGCAGTGGTGCGGCCCGCGGCCGCCGAACGCCAGGTGGTCGTTGGGGACACGCCCGACGTCGAAGAGCGACGGATCCGGGAAGTGCTCCGCGTCGCGGTTGGCCGAGGGGTAGAACAGCACGACAGATTCTCCGGCGGCGATGGGGACGCCGCGTATCTCCGTGTCACGAGTGGCAGTTCTGCGGAAGCTCATCACCGGCGAGACCCAGCGGAGCATCTCCTCGACCGCGCTCGGGAGCAGGTCTCGATCGCTCATCAGGCGTGCGCGCTGGTCGGGATGCTCGGCCAGTGCGAGAAGGCCACCCGAGAGCAGGTTGCGGGTCGTCTCGTTTCCCGCGACGGCCAGCAGCAGGAAGAAGAAGACGAACTCCATGTGCTCGAGCTTCTCGCCGTCGATCTCCGCGGTGAGGAGCTTCGTGACGATGTCGTTCGCAGGTTCCCGCAGCCTCCGCTCCCCGAGCTCGGAGGCGTACGCGAAGATCTCGGCGGCGGCGTCAGTCGCCTCGTCGAGCGTGATCCCGTACTCCGGGTCCTCTCGGCCGATCATCCGATTGGTCCACTCGAAGACCCTGTGACGATCCTCCTGCGGGACCCCGAGGAGATCGGCGATGACTATGAGGGGTAGCTCCGCTGCCACATCCGTGACGAAGTCGCACTCACCTCGTACAGCGATGGAGTCGATGATGCGCCTGGCGGCGGCGCGCACGCCGTCCTCCATCGACTTGACCTGCTTCGGCGTGAAGCCGCGGTTGACGATGCTGCGGAGCCGAGTGTGGTGCGGAGCGTCCTGATTGAGCATCATCAGCTCCGCGCCACCCTGAGACGACTCCAGGAGCACGCCGTCGGCGGCCGACGAGAACGTATCCGCGTCGCGGCTGACCGCCACGACGTCGTCGTACTTCGTAACTCCCCAGAACGTGAGGGGCACGTGCCGCGCCTCGTGACGGAAGACGGGTTCCTCGTCGCGGAGCCGCGCGAAGACGTCGTGCGGGAATCCCGGCTCGTACGTGGCGGGATCCGTAAGGTCCACGCCGAGAGCGCGTGGCTCTCGCAGATCGTTCGGCGGCATCGTGTATCCCCCCCGGGTCGGTGCCCTGAAGGCAGGGTAGAACGCGTTGCTGTCTACAACAAGGCACCCCCTCTGAAACGTGTTCTACCCTGGCCTCCGAACCAGCCGTCCGACTACCACGCGTACCCTGCGCTACGAGCGGGAGGATCCATGACCGTCCTCGAGGACATCAGCACGAAGCACTGCACAGTGGAGCGGGAGGGGCACGTCGTCACCCTCACCATGAACCGCCCCGAGTCACGCAACGCACTCTCCCCCGACATGATCGTCGGCCTCGCCGACGGCTTCGCGTACGTGGACCACTCGACCGACGTGAGGTGCGCGATCCTCACCGGGGCAGGGGGCACCTTCTCGAGCGGAGCGGACCTGAAGGCGATGGCGAAGCCGTCGGACGACGCGCGCGTGATGGAGCGGATGTCGCAGGGCCAGAACCTCCACTGGAAGGCGCTGCTGCGCGACTACCGCCTGAGCAAGCCGCTAATTGCCGCCGTCGAGGGTTACGCGGTGGCGGGCGGGACCGAGATGCTCCAGGGCACCGACATCCGGGTCGCCGGTGAGGGCGCGATCTTCGGCGTGTGGGAGGCCAAGCGAGGTCTATTCCCGCTCGGAGGCTCCGCATGCCGCCTCCCCCGACAGATCCCGTACACCCAGGCAATGGAGATCCTCCTCACCGCGCGCGCAGTCACGGCCACCGAGGCGCGCGAGATCGGCTTGATCGGTCGCGTCGTCCCCGACGGTCAGGCCCTGGAAGCTGCGCGAGAGATCGCCGAGCAGGTCGCAGCGTGCGGCCCCCTCTCCACCCAGGCCATCCTGAGAGCCTGGCGGGAGACGGAGCACATGAGCGACTACGAGGCGATGCAGCACCAGGACCCGATCGGCTGGGAGGTCTTCGCCAGCGCCGACGCCAAGGAGGGGCCCCGGGCCTTCGCCGAGAAGCGCCCGCCGCGCTTCGAGGGTCGCTGAGCGGTGAGTGAGGCAGCGCCAGGGCTCCCCGATCCCGCGAAGTTCTCCACCGGTGAGCGAGCCCGTCTCGCCGAGGCCGCACGTGGTCTCCTCGATGCCGTGATCACCCTCGGCGACGTCCCCGCCGCCGAGATCGACGCAGCCGCCTCGGTCATCCACGACGTCACGCGACGGCTGGGTGGCAACGACAAGCCCGCCGGCGCCGGATACCGGCCCACCCATCCGCTCGACCGGCTGCCGCGCAGCCCGTTCGTCGGCGAGGCCAACCCGGTCTCGCCACCGGCCGAGTGGGACGTGCGCGGCGAGCGCGTCCATGCCACGGTGACGTTCGGGCCGATCTACGAGGGCCCTCCCGGCTACGTGCACGGCGGCTTCATCGCGATGGCGTTCGACGAGCTGCTCGGACTGACGAACTCGCAGCTCGGCCGACCCGGGATGACCGGTACGCTCAGCATCAAGTACCGCAACCCGACCCCGCTGCACCGCGAGGTACGCCTCGAGTCCTGGGTCGAGCGCATGGAGGGACGGCGCGTCGTGATCCGCGGAGAGCTACGACACGACGACACGCTCTGCGCCGAGGCCGAGGGCCTCTTCGTCGCCCTGCGGCCGGAGGTAGCAGCCGCGTACTTCGCCCACATCACCGAGGCGTGACACATCGCAAACATGCCTAGAAGGAAGTGCCACCCGGCACGCCGGGCAGGTGCCGCCCTCGTGGTCGCCTCCCTCCTGGGCGTCTCGTGCTCGCGCGACTCCAAGCACGTCGACGCGCAGCCACGCTCCCCCAACACCACACGCACGGCGGCCACCATTCAGGATCTCGCCTACGGCCCCGACCCGGATCACCGACTCGACCTGCGCACACCCGAGGGCAACGGTCCACATCCGGTCATCGTCTGGATCCACGGAGGAGGGTTCGTCGGCGGTGACGAGAACGATCTGCCGGGACTTGTCGCTGCACAGGTTGATCGCGGCTTCGCCGTCGCCTCGCTCCGTCACCGCCTCGCACCGGCGCATCCGTTCCCGGCCGCCGTCCGAGACGCGAAGCGGGCGGTCCGCTGGCTCAAGTCGCGTGCGGAGCGCTACCGGCTCGATGCGGACCGCGTCGTCGCATGGGGGCACTCGTCCGGCGCGACTCTCGCTTCCATGGTCGCCCTCACGCCGGGAATCCTCGAGCCCACCGTCGTGCCCCGCGGCCTGTCGGAGCAGAGCAGCGCCGTCGTGGCCTTCGTCGTCGAGGCCGGTCCGACCGACCTGACCACTTGGTGGTGGCAGTCGGGCGCGTCGTCGCTCTCCTCGACCCTCGCGTACTTCGCGTGCGCCGAGATCTACACCTGCTCTCGCAGAGCGATGCTGAGAGCCTCCCCCGTCCACTGGGTGGATCCTTCCGATCCCCCCGGCTACCTCGCGTACGTGCGGCAGGACCCGCTCGTCGATGCCGAGCTCCAGGGGCAGCCACTGCGACTGGCGCTGCTGGAGGCGAACGGGCCGGACGGCGTGCTCTGGGACCTGGTCGACGCCGACCCCGAGTCCGCCGGGGCCCACTACCCGGAGCCCTGGATCGATCTGACGGCCCTCGAGTGCTTCCTGGACCGCAGCGTCGACCGACCGGAGACCTCCTGTGGCTGAGTCGCACCGACGAGACCGCTAACGAGCCGCAGACTCGTGCCGATCGAGTATCCGAGTCCGTCTCACGCGCCCGGGTCGTGGCTACCTTGGGCGTAGACGACGAGGGATGGCCGAGATGACCGAAGCGAACCGATTCAGCAGCGCCGACGGCGGCCCGCCCCCGTCACCGCCCCCGCCCCCGCCCCCGCCGCCGTCACCACCGCCCCCGCCGCCACCCGCTGCTCCTCCGACGCCGCCCTCTCCCACGGGACCGCTCGGCCTTCCGCGCCAGGCGCTGGTGGGTATCGCCGTCGCGCTGGTCATCCTCCTCATCGGCGGCGTCTACGTGCTGACCAACGACGACGGCGACGGCGACGCGGCCGCGGGCAGCACCACCGCGGCGCCGAGCGGACAGGCGCCCGGAGAGGTGTTCCTCGAGCCGGTCTCGGAGGTCGGACCCGATCCGTTCACCGACGACTACGACACCAACGAAGCTCCTGCGCCGTTGCGAGCGAACGTCTCGACGACCGTTGCGCGCACGACGACCACTGTCGGCGACACGACATCATCCGGCGCGTCGGGATCGACGACGGTCCCACCGAGCGCCGTGAGCGGTGTCTCCGGGACGGCTCCCGGCCTCTATGGAGGCTCGGGGAGCATGTCGTCGTGCGACGTGCCGAAGCTGATCGACTACCTGGAGCAGAACCCGGAGAAGGGCAAGGCCTGGGCCGACGCGCTGGGGATCGAGCAGGCGACAATCCGCGAGTACGTGATGTCTCTCACGCCGGTCGTGCTGCGCGCCGACACCCGCGTCACCAACCACGGGTACCGCGACGGAAGGGCGACGTCGCTCCAGTCGATCCTCCAGGCGGGAACGGCGGTGATGGTCGACGGATATGGGGTACCGCGTGTCAAGTGCAACTGCGGCAACCCCCTGCTCCCGCCCGTCCCCGTGGTCGGACCGCCCGTCTACACCGGGTCGCAGTGGCCTGCCTTCAACCCCGTGACAGTCGTGGTCGTGCAACCTCCGCCGACTCCGGCGCCGACGATCATCCTCGTCGACCTCGACCACGGTGCACCGATAGAGCGTCCGCCGGGCGTGAGCTCGACCGGGGCTCCCAATGACACGCCGGTCCTGGTCGAGACGTTCTGCGACCTCTATCCGCAGCGATGCGTACCCGAATCGGTCGCGCCGCCCGCAACGACGACCACGACGCGTCCCGGTGAGGAGCAGGTCGGCAGCGGCTCCCTCCAGGTGACGCTGCGCTGGTACTCGACCGCCGACCTCGACCTCTCCGTCACCGACCCGACCGGAGCGACGATCTCGTACGGATCGCCGAGCTCGCCGAGCGGTGGGCGCCTCGACGTCGACTCGAACCCCGGCTGCAGCGGCGTCACCGATGTCCCGGTCGAGAACGTCTTCTGGCGCGGCGGCAGGGCGGCGCCTATCGGCGAGTACACCATCACCGTCAGGTACTACAGCTCCTGCCCGGGCGGCGACGGACCTCAGTCCTTCGACCTCACCGTTCTCTCCGACAGGGGCGCCATCGAAGTGCAGCCTGCATCGGCAGTGCGGGGAGCGTCACAGCCGCTCACCTTCAGCTTCCGCGTCGACGGACGCGCAGACCGGCTGCTGGCCCGGAGCTCAGGGACTCTCGACGGACCAGGTGCGACGAAGACCTTCACGGCGGAGAACGAAGGCGCTCCCGTGCTCGACGTCGCGCCAGGAGAGCCAACCGGCGTTCGCGCCACGCCGGGCGTCGCAGGCGCGACGGTCTCTTGGAAGGCCCCCTACGGGCCGGCGCGGCACGCCGCAGCGCTACCTCGTGACAGTGCGGCCGGGTGGCACGCAGCTGGTCGCCTACGCGCCCGCGACATCGATGCAGATCCCGGGTTTGCGTCCGGGCAGCGCCTACACATTCACCGTCACCGCCGAGAACGAGGCGGGCAAGGGACCCGAGTCCGAACCCTCGAACGCCGTAGAGCCGCGACCGGTGCCGGCTGTGACACAGCAGACGACGCCACCGACCGCAGGCGGCGGCCGGGGACGCACCACCCTCGACTGGAGCACGGCCGAGCAGAAGGCCCATCCGGCACCGCCCGCCACCAAGGGCGTGCCGGGCGCACCGACGAATCTCAGCCTCGACCAGTGGTCGCCCAGCGAGTCGCGGCCGCCCGGGCAGGGCCTCGACGGTGCTCTCCGCTGGGCCGCCCCGAGAGACGAGGGTGACAGCCCGATCACCGGTTGGGTCGTCATCGGCGAGCAGATGGGTGCCGCCGGCTGGGGCGGGACCCAGGTCGTCAGCCTCGCCGGCGCCGAGACAGACCTCGGCTTCGCGAAGTCGTTCTACGGACAGCGACCTCCGGCGAAGTTCCGGATGCAGGTCGCCGCGGTCAACTCCCAGGGTGAGGGCCCGGCGTCGGAGTGGATCGAGTTCGAGATCGGCTGCGACGTCTACGGAGACGGGATCGGCCCCGAGTACATGGTCCGCACTCTCTGCGAGCACGATCCCCTCGCCGACATCTGACCCCTGTCCCCGAGATCAGGCGTCGAGGGCGCGCAGGCGGTCGACGGCCTCGACGTACTCCTCTACGAGGCGGTAGACGACGTCGCGAACCGGTCTCACGGAGCTCATCGAGCCGACGATCTCACCGACGGGCATGCCCATCAGATCCGTCGCCTGCGCTCGTTGAATGCGCGCCAGGGCGTCGCCGACGAGCATGAACTGGAGCGGCATCGGCAGGGTGCCTGGCGAGTCGGGGCGCTCCCACGCATCGGTCCACGCCGTGCGGAGCTGACGTGCGGGCTTCCCGGTCAGCGCTCGTGACCTGACCGTGTCGCGCGACGTGGCGGCGAGGAACTTCTTCACGATCGGCTCTGCCAGGTCGCTCTCGGCCGTCGTCATCCAGATGGATCCGGTCCAAGCGCCCTGCGCGCCCATGGCGAGCGCCGCCGCGATCTGACTCCCGTGGCCGATGCCGCCCGCCGCCAACACCGGAGTCGGTGAGACCGCCGCGATCACCTCGGGCCAGAGCACCATCGACGCGACGTCGCCGGTGTGGCCACCGGCCTCGCCACCCTGAGCTACGACGATGTCAACTCCGATGTCGACGTGCTTGAGGGCGTGTGTGACATTCGAGGCGAGCGCCGCGACCTTGACGCCGTGCGAGTGAGCCTCGTCCACGACCTCCTTCGGCGGCGGGCCGAGCGCGTTGACGAGTAGCGAGATCGGGTGGCGGAACGAGACGTCCACCTGCGGGCGACCTGTCTCCGGAGTCCACCCGAGGAGGCGCCGGCCGCTCTCGGCGTCGTCCGGGAGGGGTGGCACACCGTGCTCGGCGAGAACCCTGTCGATGAACTCGCGGTGCTCGGTGGGGATCATGTCGGCGAGCGCCGCCTCGAGGTCGTCCGCCCCCGCCAGCTCGGCCGGCAGCGACACCTTTGCGGGCATCACGACATCGACCCCGTACGGCCGGCCGTCGACGTGCTCGTCGATCCACGCGAGCTCGATCTCAAGCTCCTCGGGCGTGAAGTAGAGGGCCCCGAGCACACCCATCCCCCTGCTCGGCTGACAGCGGCCACCACGTCGCGACAGTGGCTGAAGGCGAAGATGGGGAACTCGAGACCGAGCTCCTCTGCGATCTGCGTGCGCATTGACGCTCCCCCCGGAGTGATGAAGTGCCCTCGACCATAGGCATGGAAGGGTCTCAACTGCAACACGTTCTATCTGCACCCCAGACGCGCTAGCGTGAGCGTCGTGACGCTCCCGACCTCGTCCGACCGACCCGCGGGTCCCGCGCCGAGCAGTCGGCGGCACGTCGCGCACGGCTGATCGAGACCGCGACCCGACTCGCCGCCGAAGGCGGCTACGAAGCCGTGCAGATGCGCGACGTCGCGGGCCACGCGGGCGTTGCACTGGGAACCCTCTACCGGCACTTCCCGTCGAAGGACGAGCTCCTCCTCGCTGCGCTCGCCGAGCAGATCGAGACCCTCCGCGCACGCTCGGAGCAGCGTCCGGCCACCGGCGACACCCCGTCGGAGCGCGTCGCCGACGTGCTCCGACGCGCATGCAGGGCGCTGCAGCGCCGGCCCGAGCTGACTGCGGCGTTGATCACCGCGATGACCTCGACCGGCGACGCGCCGGGCAAGATCGGCGTGCACGACGGCTTCTCCGCCATCATCTCGGGGGCCCTCGGGGATCACCACGTGGAGAATCTCGACGCGATCCAGCGCGTGCTGGGGCACGTCTGGTTCTCGTCCCTCGTGGCGTGGGTCGGCGGCACCACGCCGGCAGGGCGGATGGGCGACGACCTCGAGAGCGCCGCCCGTCTCCTCCTCCCCTGAGCCTTCGCCTCAGCCCCGCCGGAGATACGACGCCACCTCGCCCAGCAGGCCGGCGTTGCTCACCTCGGAAGAGTCGACCGGCGCGACGATCACCCACTCGGCGCCCGCGTCGGCGTACGCACGGAGCTGCTGGGCGACGCTGCGTGGACCGCCGACGATCGCTCCCGGCGGGGCCGAGAGCGACTCGGCCTTGCGTTCCGCGTCGCCGTCGGTCGCGCCGACGACGGCCAGCCCTCCCCACGTGAGGGTCGCCCCGACCGACGCCGATCGGTGCAGAAGGGCCGCGTCGCCCGCGAAGTCGGCTGGAGTCCCGCCCCACCGGTTCCACCCGTCGGCCTGCGCGATCACGGTACCCAGGCTCGAGGCACGCCCGCCCACCCATACGGGGTACCCGCGATCGCGCGTCGCCCTCACCGAAGACAGCAGCGCTCCGACCCTGTGCGACACCGAATCGACCCGGACGCCGTACTCGTCGTCCTCGCGTTGGCTCCGACGGTCGCCACCGCCGATTGCCGCGATCACGCGACCCTCACTCACGCGATGCAGGGTATCCAGCTCGCCGGCGAGCACCGCGGGCTTTCGAAGGGTCGCGCGCGCGACCAGCGGGCCCAGGGCGAGGCTCTCCGTCTCGGCTGCGACGGCACCGAGAAGCGCGAAGCAGTCGAGCGCCGGCCTCCTGCCCGCAGGCCCCTCCCCGAAGAGGTGGTCGAACGCGAAGACCGCGTCGAGACCCGAATCCTCCGCGGCATCGGCCACCTCCAGAGGGATGCCCGGATCCTCGACGAACGACGGCAGGGTCATCGCGACCCGGACATCTGTCGCCCCCTCGACTACATGCCGCACATCGCACCGCCGCTCGGAAATGACTTAGCCTGACGACGCGTGCCCCGGATCACTTCTCGGAGGATCACTTGCGTCACACAGTCATCGTAGGCTCGTCGAAGACGGGCACCACGGGGCTCTTCTACTCGGTGCTCCGAGGCCTGGAGGCCACGGGAGTCCCGCTCTACGCTCTCTACGAGATCCACGGGGCGCGGCCATACGACTCGCTCGACAAGTACGCGCCCGAACGACTCGTCGTCGCCAAGCTCCTGGTCACCAACAAGAGCTTCGACGCCGAGGTCGCAGCCGCCTTCCGGAACCGTCTGCTCATCGTCAGGGATCCTCGGGACACGCTCGTCAGCGCTCTGCTCTTCTTCCCCATACTCGCGATCAACAAGGGGGTAGACGATGCCCGGATCGCCGAGTTCACGACCCTGATCCGCCGAAAGGAGCAGGATCCCCTCTCCGTCTCGATGAAGGATCTGCTGGCGAGCGGCTACGACCTGATGGGATCAACGACGAAGCTGAGCACAGCCCTCACCTCCCGCTTCCGCAACACCCGCCGGTACCACGATCAGGTCGACTCCCTCGTCGTGAAGTACGAGGCCTTCGTCGATGGCGAGCTCGGCGAAGTGGAGGACTTCCTCTCCCTCGAGCTGAGCGGCAACAGGTCGGGGGCGAGCCGATCGCACATCGAGCGGTCGGGAAAGTACGGGGGCTGGAAGAACTGGTTCCTGCCCACCGACGTCCCGTATTTCCGGTCACTGCTCAGGGCGTACTCGGAACGTTACGGCTACGACGACGACTGGGAGATCGCCGAGCAGCCCGTCATCGATCCGGCCATCGCCTCCGAGTACATCGAGCGGAGCTCCCGCTCGCGCAGGGAGCAGCTCGAGCTCTTCTACGAGACCAAGGAGCCGACCGCCGAGCGGATCGCGCTGCTGCGCGCCCGCTCCGATACCGGCCGCGTCAACCACTCGCTCAGCCTCGCCAGGTTGCTGTTGACCGATGGCAGTGACGCGGCCACAGCCGAGGCAGTGGAACGGCTCACGTACGCCTCCTGCGCAGGGAACCAGGCGGCCATGCGCCTGCTGTCGCGCTGCTACCGGAAGGGCGTCGGCGTCGCACGCGACCCGGAGCGGGCCGACTTCTGGCGGAGCGAGGGACGCTCGCGTCGCGGGACGCCCGATCCGGAGCCGGTCGAGCGTCCGCTGCTGCAGCGCGTCGCGTCACGCGCGAAGCGGGCACTCGGACGCTAGCGCGCAGTAAGCGCGGAGCGTCTCACACGAGGTCGCGTGCGAGGAGCGCCGCGCCCATGGCCCCGGCGCGCTCACCCAGCACCGCCGGGACGATCGGGATAGGAGGCCTGTAGTCGACTCCCTCGAGATGTTCCGAGAACGCCTCGCGCAGAGGGACGAACAGCAGGTCGCCCATCGAGACGAGGCCGCCGGCGATCACGATCCGCTCCGGGTCGAGGATGTTCGCCAACCCCGCCAGACCGAGAGCGACGTTCTCCGAGTACCGGCGCAGGAGTGCAAGCGCCTCCGGATCCCCCTCGGAGGCGGCGGCTACGGCCGAACGCCCGTCGACGCCTGCGGCCCCTCCTTCCGCTGCGGCGAGCATCCGCGCACCCCGCCCCGCACTCACTTCGTCGCGGGCCATCCGCCCGAGAGCGGAACCGGAGGCGATCGCCTCCCAGTGCCCACGCTCGCCACAGGCGCACATCGGGCCTTCGCGCTCGACCGTGAAGTGGCCGATCTCACCCGAGAATCCGTTGGCGCCCCTGTAGAGCCGTCCTCCCAGCACCATGCCGCCCCCGATCCCTGTCCCCAACGTGACCAGGAGCATGTCGTCGACCCCCGCGGCCGCGCCGAGGGCCGCCTCGCCCCACGCCGCGACGTTGGCATCGTTGTCCACCACCACCGGTAGTCCGGTTCGACCGGCCAGCGCGGCGCGGACCGGGGCGAGCACGACGTCGGGGACGTTCGGCCCGTAGCGCAGCGCCCCTTCGGCGTCCACCAGCCCCGCGATGCCCACGCCCACGGCCCCGAGAGCCCTCCCAGCCTCCCGCTCGATCTCCGAGATCATCTCGCTCGAGACGTCGAGGACGCGCCCGAAGCCCTCGGGACTGTCGCGCCGGACCTCGGCCACGACCTCAGCGTCGTCGGTGAGCGCGACGCCGAGGATCTTGGTACCTCCGATGTCGAGGCCCACGGTGAGCGGCTCGGGCGTGATCATTCAGCCGATGTCGATCCGCCGCACCCGGCCCTCGCCCACGCGGCGCGCCGCCGCCTCGCGCCGCGACTCGATCACCTCGTCGGCGGCGTCGATCACTGCACGTGCGACCTCGATCATCTCGTGCGCGGCGTTCAACAGGTGCTCCGTCGCGTCGGGCTGCGAGCCCTGCAGCGTGAGGAAGAACCCGCCGATCGGGCACGCGTAGCACTCGTCGTGCCTCTCGGCCTCACCCTCGCGGGGCGCGCCATCCGCAGCACCGCTCAAGGCTCCACGAACTCCACCTCGAGGCGCTCCCCGGCGAAGCGAGCACCCGCGATCTCGCGCCGAGCGAGGCTGTCGGGAAGCACGATCGCGCGCCGATGCGGTCCCACGGCGAGGAAGAGCTCGCCGTCGCCGCTGCCGAGATCGATGTCGCCCTTCTCCGCGAACGGAAGGTGCAGAGAGAGAACAAGAGACTCATCGCTCGCCTCGACCCTCATCGGCTCGACCTCGGCGAGCCGGTCGGCGGGACTCTCGAGCCCGTACAGGTGACCGGCGAACTCAGAGAGGTGCTCCAAGCCGACGAGCTCGTGCCCCGCGAGGTCGGCCCTCAGGACCGGCAACGGGGCGAAGGCTTCCTCGACAGTCGTGATGTGGGCGGCCTGCGCGGCCTTCCAGCGGTCGAACCAGGGGGTCACCGACCGAGTCGGGGAGCATCCTGTTCGCGACCACCGCGTCGACGTGGTATCCGTAGAGCGAGAGGTACGTGAACGTGCGACGCGCCTCGGCCACCACCATGCGCTCCGGGTTCACCACCAAGCGAGCAGAGGTCGTCGCGCCGTCCGTGAGCAGCTCGCGTACACCGTCGAGCCGGTCGTAGAACCGGCGCATCGCTGCGAACACCTCGTCGCCGGCCACAGGCACGCGCGTGACGCGAGACATCAGCGGGCGCGCGAGACGTGTGAAGCGCCTCTGCAGGTCGAAGACCCGCTCCATGTACCAAGCGAGTACATCCGGCAGGGAGAGGAGGCGGAGCGTCTCGGCCGTCGGCGCGCAGTCGACGACCAGCAGGTCGTACTCCCCCGACGCGGCGAACGACTTGATGTCGGCGAGTGCGAAAACCTCGTCGAGTCCGGGGACGACTGCGAGCTCCTCGGCCTCGACGGCGCCGATCCCGGCCCAGTCGAGGAGGTCGATCAGGTACTTGCGGACGTCGTGCCAGGCGTCCTCGAAGCGCAGTCGGGTGTCGAGCTCCTGCCCCCAGAGCTGTGGCGCAACGGCCGTCGGCTGGTCGCCGAGCCGGACATCGAGCGCGTCGGCGAGCGAGTGGGCGGGGTCGGTGCTGATGACGACGGTGCGCAGCCCGGATTCGGCCGCACGGAGTGCCGTGGCGGCGGCGACGGTGGTCTTGCCGACACCGCCCTTGCCCGTGAAGAGGAGGATGCGCATCGACGGCGAGGCTACAGCGCCTGACCGACCCGTGGCCGGGTCGCGCCGCAGCCTTCCTCGCGTCAGGCGACCAGCTCGACCTGCTTCTTGAGCTCCTTCAAGGCGTTCCCCATGATCAGCCCCGAGGCTCGGCGCTTCACCAGGCCGGGGAGCGGCATCGAGAGCTCGACCGCGAGCTCGTAGTGAATGCGCGTCGAACTGTCCGAGTCGGGCTCGAAGCGGTAGCTGCCGTCGAGTCGCCGCAGCATGTCGCCCTCCAGCAGCCGCCACGAGAATCCACCCGGAGCCGTCGAATAGTCGTAGGCGAGGACGTAGCGGATGCTCTTCCCCAACGCGGCCGCACGGAACTCGACCCGCGTACCGCGCCCCTCGTCATCGTGCTCCAGGACCGTCGCCGCCTTCACGTCGCGCGCCCACTCCGGATACGACCTCGAAGTCGACTGCAACATCGAAACAGCGGTCCGCCGGTGCTTCGACGCGGATCCGCTCACTCGCCTGATCGACCATGAGACCTCCTCGCGCCGCCTGATCGCGCCGGCCTGGGCGGGTAGGTGCCGTGCAGTGCACCCCAGAGACCCGCGAGCCCAAGTGGCAGCATAGGTACGAGCACTCCGAACGGATTGGACTTCGCCGTGAGAGCAGTCACGCCGAGGCAGACGGCGAGTGCGCCGAGCAGGCTCACGCGAACGGAGCGGGGCGCGGAGCGCTGCAGGAAGAAGAGGCTTGCGACGGCGATGTCGTCGCCCCGCGCGGTCCGCCCGACGGCGACCAGGAACGCGTAGACCCAGACCGGCAGCGACACCAGGAAGAGGGTCAGGTCGACGGCCACGCTCGCGCGCTCCAGTGATTCGATGCCGAGAGCGTAGGGGATGGAAGTCGCCGCGAAGACGCCGTCGGCAACCCACGCGACGCGGATGATCCGGCGGTGGTCCTGTGTCCGCTCGCCGTCGGTCTCCACGCCGATCATCCTCGAAGGCTACCGATCCAGGATCTCCCGCGGGGTCAGTGGACGCAGTACGTCCAGGTTTCCCGCAGCGAGGGGACGGAGGCGATCGGCGAGGACCTCGTACGAGAACTCCGTCACGGCACGCCGGCGCGCAGCACGTCCGAGTGCCACGCGCAGCGCTCCGTCGCCGAGGATCCGATCCAGCGCCGAGCGGACGGCGTCCACGTCGCGCGGCGGTACGACGAACCCGGTCTCTCCGTCGGCGACCGCTTCGTGCGATCCCCCGCTGAGTCCCGCGACCTGTGGCACGCCGCAGGCGGCGGCCTCGAGGAAGACGATGCCGAATCCCTCGGCCTCCAGGCCGGCCCACCGATCTCGACAGAGCATGGCGTATACGTCTGCGCACGCGTACAGGCCCGGCAGCTCGGAGTCGGGAACACGGCCGAGGAACTGAACGCGCCCCGCCACTCCCGACTTCTCGGCGCACCGCTCCAGCCGTACCCGGTCGCGCCCCGCGCCGCCGATGGCCAGGACCACCGAGTCGTCCAACCCGGACAGTGCCTCGATGAGCACGTCGAAGCCCTTGCGCGGAACCAGCCGGGAGAGACCCAGGATGAGCGGCCGGGAGGGGTCGAGACCGAACCGGCACCTCACGCGGCGCCGCTCCTCGGGATCCGCCGGCGGTGCGAATCGATCGACGTCCACCCCCGGCGGGATGACGACGCCGTCGAGCGTGCGCCCGGCCGCCCTGGTCGCGGCGCGCGCCGGATACCGACCGGCGGCGACGATCCCCGCGGCGCCGGTGAGGACCCGCCGCGACAGCAGCCCCGACACGGGGAGTCGGGACGGCAGCGTGACCTCGGCGCCGTGAGCGATCACCACGTGCGGTGCCGACCGGAGGCGGCGCCCGACGATACCGAGCGGAAGCATCGGGTCGACGAAGATCACGTCGGCCGCTATCTCCATCGCGAGCGAGTCGATCCGACGAGCGAGCGACGGCGTGGGCAGCAGGACCTTCTCAGGCGTCCGCTCGATCCGGAACGCCACCGAGGCGTCCCACTCGTCGGCCCCACGGAAGGGTGTGGTGAGCACGGTCGTCTCTCCGGGGGCAGCCGGCGCCAGAGCTCGTACAGGTACGACTGGATCCCACCGTGCTTCGGCGGGAAGTCGTTGGTCACCAGCAGCGAGGTCACAGGCCGCGATGCTACGGGTCCGCCCGCCGCTCACGCCGGTGTCGGCTCCGGCAGGATGCCTCCGCGTTCGCGCAGGTCGGCCGCCCCTCGCAGGTAGAAGAAGCCCGCACAGGAGAGGATCGCGCCGGTGGCGAACGCCCCCCTGTAGCCGGTCATCGCGGCGACGGCGCCGCACAGCATCGCGCCGAGCCCCTGCGACAAGTCGAAGAACGACGAGAAGGTCCCCACCACAGAGGCCCTCTCCGAGTCGTCGACCCCGTCGAGGGCGAGGAGCAGCAGCGCCGGGTACATCAACGACATCCCCGCCGCGTACAGGACCGTGCCGACCACCAGGCCCGCGACCGTGCCCCTACGCGGCCATGGCCGCTGTTCCCAGAGCGCCGAGTGCGAGCGCGGCGCTCCCGGCCCGGCGCGACCCGAGCGTGTCGGGCAGGCGCGCCCCGAATATGCGCACCGCGAGCACGAGCACGCCGTACAACATGAAGATCCCCCCGGAGCCCGACAGGCCGAGGTCGTCTACGTATAGGGGAACGAACGCCCAGTAGCCCGCGAGCCCGACGAGGCCCAGGAAGAGCACCAGGCCCGGACCGAGAGCGGCCCGGTGCAGCAGGTGCGTCGAGGTTCCGGCGTGAGCCCTCGGTCGTTCCACCTCCCGCGTCAACATCCCGAGGCCCGCGGCGAGCAGTGCGAGCAGCGCCGCGGCCGCCCAAGCGTGCCCGTAGCGATCCTCGCCGAGGACGGCCTCACCGAGCACCGGGCCGAACGCAAGGCCCCCGTAGACGGCCACCGACCAATACGACACTGCCTCGCCGCGCCTCTCCGGTGGAGCCATGTCGGTGATCATGGTCGCCGCGCCGACGAAGAAGGCGGCCTCGCCGATTCCCGCTATGAACCGTATCCCCGCCAGCCAGGCAAGCGATTCGACGAGCCCGAACAGCGCGGTCATCACAGCCACGACGAGCGCCCCACCGACGACGAGCACGCGTCTCCCGATCCGGTCGCCGATGCGGCCTGCGTACGGGCGCAACAGGACCGCCCCTACCGCGAACGTCCCCACCCCCACGCCGACGGCGACGCTGCCACCGCCCAGTGGCCCCTCCACGTAGCGCGGGATCACAGGAGAGAGCATCGTGAGCGCGAGGAAGTAGGCGAGTCCGGCCGCCACCACCAGGACGAACTGGCCCGTTATCAGGCGTCCGCCGGGGCGGCTCACACGTCGAGGCGGCCGTCGACCACGGTGGCCGCGCGCCGGTTCGCCTTCGCCTTGGTCCGCATCAGCACCTCACGTGGCGCTTCTGCGATCATCGACGCGTACCGGCGCGCCTCCTCCATCAGCCGGGCGGGTGGCACCACGGCCGACACGAGATGGAGTCGCAGTGCCTCGTCGGCCTCGACGGCGCGTCCGGTCAGTGCGAGATCCTTCGCCACTGCCGAGCCGACGAGGTCGAGGAGCGGCGTGTACACGACGTCGGAGAACGTGTGCTCCGGGTGGGCGAAGCGAGTCCCTTCGGCAGCTATGCGCAGGTCGCACATGACCGCAAGGTCGAAGCCGCCGGCGAGCGCCGGACCGTTCAGGGCGGCGATGGTGGGGAGCGGGAACTCGAGCCACGCCTTGTGCCACTGCTCGCTCGCCCCCCAGAACGTGTCGGCGTCGATCTCCCCGGCAGCGACGGCCTCGAACTCCTTCAGGTCGTAGCCGGCGGAGAAGACCGCACCGTCGCCGGTGACGATCACGACCTTGACCGCGTCGTCGGCGGCGAGCGCCCCGAGCACACCGACGATCTCGTCCCTCATCGACATCGAGAGCGCATTGCGCTTCTCGACCCGGGAGAGCGTGATCGTCGCAATCCCGCCCGAGGGCCCAATCACCTCCACGTCCGCCATCACCGCTCCTCGTCTCGCCCTCCGGGGCACCATGACCCCGAGATCCGAACGCGAGGCGGCCCGGGCAGTGCCCGGGCCGCCCCACAGCACAACCGGCGGGGGATCCGGTCGGCTCGACTGCCGGTCTGGCGGGGGTCCTGACCTGGCAGCCGGATCTGTTGACGTGGCGCCATGATATCCGTCTGGGTGCGCCCGGCTCGACGGGAGTATCTGCGCTCGCCGTCGGCGATGTCAAGGTGGGCCGGCGGGAACCTCCCGCTCTCCCCAACCCCTGCCGAGGTACGACTCCACGACGGCGGGGTGGGCCAGGACATCAGCGGGCGTACCGACGGCGATCACCTCGCCGGCGTCGAGAGCGACCAATCGATCGGCGAGCCCCGACAGCAGCGTCATGTCGTGCTCGATGACGAGGAGGCTGCAGTCGAGCTCCGCCTGCACCGAGCGGAGCAGCGGACCGAGCGCCTCGGTCTCACGCTGCGCGATTCCCGACGACGGCTCGTCCAGCATCAGCACGAACGGGCGCGACGCGAGCTGGACTCCTACGTCGACGACCCGGCGAGTTCCGGTCGAGAGCTCGCCTACGAACTTGTCCCTGTAGTCGCCGAGCCCGAGCAGATCGATCAGCTCGTCGACGCGTGCCGCGATGTCGGCCTCCGAGTCGCTCACCACCGGTAGTCTGAAGAACGCCGGGAGCGCCGCACGCACCGCCACCTCCGGTTCACACCCGGTCGCGATCGCCTCTGCAACGGTGAGGGACGGCCAGAGGATCGCGCTCTGGAACGAACGACCGAGCCCGCGTCGGGCTCTCGCGTGCGGTGCAAGCCCGGTGACATCCTCGCCGTCGAGGAGAACCTGGCCGGCGTTGAGGTCCTGGAAGCCGGACACGAGGTCGAGGATCGTCGTCTTGCCCGCTCCGTTCGGTCCGATGAGGCCTAGGATCTCGCCCTCGTGCAACGAGAACGAGACGTCGGCGACGGCCGCCAGGCCCCCGTAACGCTTGGTGATCTCACAGACCTCGAGAACCACTGGCTTCGCCTCGAGCACAGAGGCGCGCTCCCGTTGCGCCTCCGGGCTCCTCGCCTCGGTCGAGCCACCCGGCGCCCCGGACCCCGCCGACGCCGCCGACGCCGCACCGTGCAGGAACACCGACCGCACGAGGTCTCTGCGCTCCAGCAGCTCCGCCGTCGCACCGCTGAACCGGATCTCTCCCTTCTCCATGAAGACGGCCCTCTCCGCGAGCCGCAACGACGTGGACACCGACTGCTCGACGAGGATTATCGCTGTGCCCGCGGCGTGGATCGCGGGCACGATCTGGACGAGCTGCTCCACGACGGTCGGCGCCAGTCCGAGTGAGAGCTCGTCGATCATGAGCAGCTTCGGCCGCGCTATGAAGGCCTGGGCGAGACTGAGCATCTGCTGCTCGCCACCCGAGAGGTTGCCCCCTCCACCTCCCAGCGATCGCGCAGCACCGGGAAGTACCCGATCACGTCCTCGGTAGCCTGCTCCAGATACACCGGGTCGTCTCGGTACATCCAGCCGGCTATGCGCAGATGCTCGGCGACCGTCAGGGAGGGAATATCCCGCGGTCACCCGGGACCATCGTCAGTCCGAGGCTCGCCGTGAGCGTCGCGTCGGCGCCCGAAATCTCGCGGCCGTCGAAGATGATGCTCCCCGCTTGCGAGCGCACAAGCCCGGAGATGGCCTTGAGAAGAGTCGACTTCCCGGCGCCGTTCGTCCCGAGAATCGCGACTATCTCACCGTCGGCGATGTCGAAGTCGACACCGAAGAGCACCTGGGTACCCGCATAACCGACGTCGAGACCTCGGACGGCGAGTATCTGCGAGTCTCCCTCGAGCCGGCGTCGCCGGATCTCGGCCTGGGTGCGCGACGAGAGGTTGTTCCGCTCGATATCGGCATTGATGTACCTTCCCGCCGACGCCAGGAGAAAGGAACCGAGCAGGTAGACGGGGATGAAGATCAGGATTCCGACGCGCAGGCCGTAGCGATCTCCGATCGACCCGACGATGGGAAGGACGGGGGAGTCCGAGCAGGATCCAGAGGGAGCCGGTCGCGAAGCCGAGCGTCCGCATGCGCGGAGGGACGGCGAGCGAGATGACTGCGAAGACGCCGGGCAGGAGCATGCCCCCGACCACGGCGTTCCCGATCTGTCCCGCGATCGCGAAGCCGAGCGCTGGAGAGAGAGCTATCAGGGCGAGGAACCCGCTCGACGCAACGGCAGTCCAGCCGAGCATCAGCATGGCCCGTCCGGGATCCCGCACGATCAAGCGCTGCATGATCACGGCCCCGACCAGGAGGCCGATCACCTGCGCAGGCTCCACCGCCGCGAAGATGACGCCCCTACCCCGCGAACCGACGTTGTAGACGTCGTCGTAGAAGAGGCTGAGCAGGGTCTGGATGCCTATCGCGGAGGCGGCCAGGAATGGCAAGGAGAAGTAGATGCGTCGCGCGCTCTCGCTCGCATAGAGCGTCCGGAACGTCTCGGAGAAGGTCGCGGGTACCTCCTCGGTGACGGCTGTCTCCTCGTCGGCTCCGGCGGCGCGCCGCTCGTGCACGCCGCGGATCGGCTCCTGCAGCATCAGGGCGAGCACGACGAAGACCAGGCTCGGCACCGCGAAGATGAAGAACGGCGTCTCCCACCCGTATGAGGCGGCGATGAGGCCCGCCCCGAGCGGCCCGATGAACTGGCCGACCGTGTTCGCGAGTCGGTGCGCGTAGAAGACGCTCGCTCGGCTCTCCTGCGGGTAGTAGTCGGCGAGGAGGCTGTTGTGCGTAGCGTTGAAGGTCTTGCCGAGTGCCGAGCCACCGCGCGACGTACATCAGCGCCAGGCTCGACACGAGTCCGGCCACACCGGTGAGCATCGTGAACAGGGCCCAGATGCCTGCGCCCAGACCCGCCATGCGGGTCCGGTTCCTACGGTCGGCCCAGTACGCGATGGGGAGCTCGAGGAGCAGACCGACCGGGATGATCGCAGCGGCGAGCGTGGTCACACCGGTGACGCCGAGTCCGAAGTGATCCTTGATCTCCGGTGTGAGCACTGCGAACGCGGCCCGGTCCAGCTCGTCGACCGCGTTCAAGCCGAAGAGAACCGCCAACGGGAAGATCGGGGCCGCTCCCACGACCCTGCGGAGGCTCAGCCGCTCTCGCCAGGGCTTCTTCACTCCCATTGCGGCATCGGGTCCCACCACGGCGTCGTCGTCCGGGGTCGTCATGCGCTCTCCGCCACGTCCGAGACGAACGCACCCGCGGTGAGCGCCGTCTCTCCTCCTTCACGACGCGCGTCGGTGACCATCGACGGCACGAAGATGCCGCGTCGTCGCGCGACGGAGCGGAGGAAACGATCACGCACTGCGTACGCGGCTCCACCCAGCCCTTCGGGGAGCAGGAGGAGCAGCGCGAGGATCCCCGCACCGCTCGCCACCAGGTCCCACCCGTTCGGCAGGAAGAACTCGGCGCCTCGTATGTAGACGGCTCCGAGGACCGCTCCCGACATCGAGCCGAGGCCGCCCAGGACGATCATCGAGAAGATCAGCATGCTGATGTCGGGGGAGAACGCGTCGGTGTGCAGACCCTTCTGGTGGATCACGTACACGCCGCCTGCCAGCCCGGCGATGGACCCGGAGATGGCGAACGCCGTGAGCTGGGCGCGACGTGTATCGAGTGTCACGGCCTCTGCCGCGAGCGAATTGTCACGAGCAGCGATCAGCACCCTGCCCGTACGACTCGACCGCAGCCCGCGCACACCGAGGATGACGATAATGAGAACCGCGAGGGCGAAGTAGTAGACGTTGACGTCCGTCTCGATGGCGATGCGCCCCAGCAGTCGGGGTCGCTCGATCCGCTCCTCGATGAACCAGGGGAGATGCCGCTCGCGGAGGAAGTAGGTGTACGACGTCACCGCGAAGGCGAGGGTGGTGACCGCCACGAACGGTCCGCGGATCCGCAGCGCGGGGATGCCGAGCAGGACGCAGACCGCGCCGCCGACCACGGCGCCTGCGACCAATGCCGGCACCGCATCGATGCCGTGACGCCCGTACAGCACTGCTGTCGTGGCGCCCCCGAATCCCACAACCGCCCAGTGGCCCAACGAGATGTGACCCGCCCATCCCGTGAGGATCCAGAGCGAGATCGCCACGACCGAGTAGATGAGGAGCAGCGAGGCCGCACCGACCTGGCTCGGGCTCGCGACCAGCGGAACGCTCATCGCGGCGGCGATGACGACGACCTTGACCGCCACGGAGGCCCACATGACCTCCGGGATCCGCCGGAGCTCCGCCGGGACCGGTCGGATCTCACGCAGCGACTTCCAGCTCGAGATCCCGGTCTCGCGGATCCTGGAGAACGCGTCGCGCTGGACCAGAAGCGCCACGACTATGAGCACTACGAGCATCTGGTCGACCAACGTCGTGTTCGAGTAGTTCCAGATCGCCGCCTCCTGGATGACCCCGAGTGCCACGGCCGCGACCGCGATCCGTGGCAGGCGCTCCATCCGGCCCATGACGCCGGCGGCGAGGGTGAACAAGAGCAGGGAAGGTCCACTACCCGAGACGCTGGAGAACGAGCCGAACCCGACGATCGGGACCCGCAGGAGCACAGCGAGCGCCGACAGGAACCCCGCGATCATCCAGACCATCGCGGAGACGCGCGCGGTGGGCACACCCAGTAGGCCGGCTCTGTCGACGTTGTCGGCAGACGCCCGAATGGCCGTGCCGTAGTCGGTGAATCGCAGGAACACCGCCAACGCGACGAGCACCACCGGCACCACGACGATGGCGACGAGGTGGTTCGAGTCGAAGATCACGGGGAAGATCGTGAGCTTGGCGCCGAAGGGCACCGCGAACCGTTCGTCACGTCCGCCCTCTACGAGCAGTGGGACGACCAGTGACGCACCGGCGAGAACCTGCGCGAGCGCGATCGTCACCACCGCGACGGTGAGGCGGGGCGCCTCCCGGAACCGCCGAACGACCAGTACCTCCATCGCGAGCCCCATCGCCGCACAGACGACGAGGCCACCGCCGACGGCCAGAAAGAACGGGAACGACCAGTGCAGGAACGCCATGATCCCCAGTACCGCTCCCAGGCTGCCGAGCTCGCCCTGCGCGAAGTTGACGACACGGCTCGCGCGGTACACGAGGGCCAGGCCCATCGCATTGAGCGCGTAGAGGGATCCGAAGACGGTGCCGAGCAGGAGGATGCCCGGCGGGAGGCCGCGCGGGAGGCGCGCGTCGAGCACCAACCAGAGCGCGTAGACGAGCAGCGTCCCGCCGACCACGCGCACGATCCTGTTGTCGAGAACCTCCCTCATGCCGTAGCCCTCACCGCCGTCGCTTAGGGGCGATCAGCGGTCCGGGTACACGGCCGGGGGCTCGTCCGGCCAGTTGCCTCGCAGGTAGCGCCGTCCTCCGTCGGTCGCCACCCAACGCCCCCTCAGGGACCGGTCGGCCTCCGCGGGGAGGGTTCCGAATCCGCGTCCCAGTACACCTCTCGCGCGTCCTCGCGGCCCGTGTGATCGCCATGCCAGCTCCAGACGCCGAGAACGTCGTCGCCTCGCACGGGCAGTGATTGCGCTCCGGCCGCGACGTTCTCGGGCGTCAGGTCGGGTCCGGCCGCCTGAAGGAAGTTGAAGAGAGTGATGACAGAGTTGAGCGAGCCGGTGGTCCCGCCGCGGATCGTCTCGCCCGTGAGCTTCTCGTAGAGCCGCCCGGCCTCGCCATCGGGACCCATCAGGAGCTCGTCCTGAGGAAGCTGACTGACTCCGAAGATGTGCCCGTCGACCGACTCCTGGTCGTAGCTCCTGCCGAAGTTGTCGGTATCGACGGCCGCGGAGCCGATGATGATCCACTCGGGGCTGTACTCCTGCTCGCGGGCCGCGGCGGTCAGGAACTGCACCGAGAAGGGATCGGCTGCGAGGATGATCGTTGTCACTCCGTCGGCCTTGAACTGCAGAATCGCCCGCTGCGCCTGCTCGGCGAACCTGGAGATGTCGAGCGCGTAGGTGATCCGCTGGCTCCTCTCGGTGACCCCGTAGTCCTTCTCTAGGATCTCGATCGTGCGGTCGTTGCACGAGAGGTACGTCTCGATGTCGGGGATGTACGTGCCGAACTTGCGCGTCTTGCCCTGTTGGCTGCCACCCGCGAATTCGGCGCTGTCATCGGCGAGGGTGAGGCGCTTGCCGAGGTACTCGGCCACATGGTCGGCGATCACCGTGCAGCTCATCGTGAGGTGCCACGCGTAGGGATGCTGCTCCTGGTACCAGTCCTCCGACGCGTACGCGCCGGCGGCGAAGGTCATGAGGCCGCGCTCGCTCGCGCACTCGGTGAAGACCTGGCTGGTCTCGCTGATCACGGCGAACGCGTCGAGCTCCTCGACGATCTTCGTCGCGCCCTGGCAGGCACCCTCTCGCCCCTGGCCGAGTGCCTCAGTGGTGCTGTTCCCGAACTCCGACTCGTACTCGATCAGCTCGACCTTGCGGCCGTAGAGCTCGTAGTTGTCGTTGAAATACTCGTTGAAGAGCTTCTGGATCTCGTATGCCTCGTCGGCCGTGGCCAGGCCGGCCTTGCGGAGCCCTCGTCGACGGCCTCGGAGTTTGCCGAGGCCGGGAACGTGCGGCGCACGATCCGGATCGTGTCCGCGCTGACTCCGCGGTACGTCTCGCCGCCGTTGTCACCGGTGAACTCCGGTACGCAAGGCGCCGCGTAGATCGTGTCTGGGATCTGTGCGACGCCCGGTTCGCACTCGATACCGCCACGCGTCGTCCCCGTCCCCGCGGCGATGCCACCCGACGCGGGTGCCCACTCACCCTCGGGCGGAGCGGTCGTTGCGACGGTTGCGGTCGTGTCCGTCGCTCCACCGTCGTCATCATCGTCGCCGCCGCCCAAGCTCGGGACGACGGCCAGCGCTACGACTATGAGCAGCGCGATTGCGTAGAAGGGGCCGTAGCGCTTGAGGTGACTGCTCGAGCCGGCGCGCTCTCTGGCGTCGCCTCCCCGACGGTTCCGTGCCTGCTCGGTCACGTCCGCCCCTTTCTCGGGACTCGTCATGGCTCTGGTTGGCGGGGACGCTACAGCGCGCGTGCCCCGCCCGTACAGATGCTCCGGCAACAGCGCCACGGCGGGCGAGAATGGCGGGTTCCACGAAAGGGACGGAGACCGCCTTGACCGCATACGAGCCGACAGCGCGCAGCAGGCTGCGACGCCGCCCCGACAGGGCGCACCACGATCGGGAGACCGTTCACGCGATCATCGACGAGTCGCTCGTCGCACACGTAGGTTTCGCCGGACCGGACGGTCAGCCGTACGTGATCCCCACCAACCACGCCCGCGAGGGCGACACCCTCTACTTCCACGGCGCTCACGGGAGCCGGCTGCTGCGCGCCCTCCAGATCGGCGACCCGGTCTGCGTCACCTTCACCCTCGTCGACGGTCTGGTGCTCGCGCGGTCGTGGACGAATCACTCCGTCAACTACAGATCGGCTGTCGTGTTCGGTAGGGGGCGCAAGGTCACCGACCCCGACGAGCGGTGGACGGCGCTGCGGGGCCTCGTCGAGCAGGTCGCTCCGGGCCGCTCCGAGGATGCCAAGCCGTCGACGGCACAGGATCGGCGCGGCACCGGCCTCGCCGCGGTGGAGATCGAGGAGGCGTCGGCGAAGATCCGCTCCGCCGGGCCCCACGACGACGAGGACGACCTCTCCCTCCCCCGTATGGGCGGGCGTCCTGCCCACGGCGATCACGTTCGGCACCCCCGAACACGAGCCCGACCTCTCCCCGACACCCCTTCCCCCCTACCTGCACGCCAGGGTGGAGCGTCGATAGACCACACATATTGTGGTCTATCGACGCTCGTGGGTCTTCAGGGGGAGGTCGGCGTCGACCATGGCGGCGACGTTGAATCCGGAGTCCACGGCCTGGTGCGTCCCGGCACCGCGCCCACCCGCGTCGCAACCGACGATGTAGAGGCCGGCCAGAGGCGTACGGGGGTCGGGCTTGGTCGATCCGCACTGCCCGATCACCTGAGCAATTCCGATCGCCTCGCCGCCCTGGCCCGGCACGACCGCGTCGCGGGTCATGCGCGAAACCTGGCGTGCCGTGTAGGGCTCCGTCCGCACGATGTGCTTGCGCAGATCGGGCCAGAGCTCGTCGATCACCACCTCGGAGCGGCGAATCGCCTCCGCGCTCGTCTCCGAGGTCGGGTCGGGAGATGCGAAGACCGCCGAGATGGCCACCTGATGCCCGTCCGGGACGAGGGAGGGATCGAAGAGGCACGGTACGCCGATCGAGATGAGGGGGATGTCGGGCCAGTCGCCGCCCTGCAGTCGCGCGTACCTGTCGTCGTCGAGCCAGCTCTGGTCAGAGTACGCGAGGATGATCGGCGCCTCGAAGACGGGCGCGTCGATTATGTAGCGCACCCCTACGACTGCGAGGCTCGGCTCGAGCGCGCTCACCCTCTCCACGTACTCCGGCGGGAAGTGCTCGGGACCGGCGAGAGAGAGAACCGTCGGCTGAATGCCCGCGTTCGAGACGACCGCTCGGGCGCGGATCTCCGCGTCGTCTGTCGCGATCCCCACGGCGCGGCCCTCTTCGACCAGGATCCGCCGGACGCGATCTCCGCTGATGAACGCGCCACCGTGCTCGGTCACGTACTCGGCACAGACCTCCGCCACACGCCCGTACCCGCCGACGTGATAGCGCCCGGCTCCCCCGTTGACTATCTGACGCAGAACGAAGATGCCCTCTGACGCCGGGAGTCTGTTGAGCGGTACGCAGAAGGCCATGTTGAGACCCGTGCAGACCTGCGATATGAGCGAGGGCGGCAATCCGGAAGCCGAGCACGTAGTCGATCATGCCGACGTTCTCCAGCGCGTCGACCTCCTCGTCGCTCATGGTCAGCATCGTCGCGAAGAGGGTCGCCAGCGCATCGACCTCTTCGTCGTTCGCGCCGTAGACGCGCTTCACCCTGTCGAGCGCGCCCGGGTCCTCGGACTGCTTCGCCGGCCCGACGGAGTTGCGCCACTCCCCCGTCGACGCCTTGTAGTACACCGACGCGGCGTTCCCCTCGGGGAAGACGAACGGGGCGCGATCGGCAATGTCGAGCACGTCGACGAGCTCGTGGAAGCGAGAGCTGTGCGCAGGTACTCCGACCGCTCCCCACATCTCATACTCGTAGCCCTTGCGGCTGATGGTCGCCCCCTTGCCACCGGCACGCGGATTCTTCTCCACCAGCGCGACCGTCCGGCCTGACTTGGCGAGAAGTGCGGCCGCCGACGCGCCTCCGTAGCCCGCACCGACCACCACTACGTCGTAGGTGTCCACAGTCACGCCTCCATCTCCGCGCGGACGAGTTACTGGAACACGTTCTACTACAGGTGGCGCGCCCTGCGACAGGTGGTGCGCCCGCAGCCCCGCCGACCCTCAGTCGTCCTTGAGAGCGACGGCGTTCGGCGTGACGTTCATCTTGGGCACGTAGACCGCGTCGATCTCCCGGGCCTCTCCCGAGAACCGCTCTCGGATCTGGGAAGTGCAGGGCTCGCACATCCCGACGAACCTGAGCATCGCCGGCCCGCCACAGCGCAGGCAGGTGAGGTCGAGCGGGTCGTAATCGCCGATCTCAACGTGCTCCAGCGCCATGCTCACTCCTCCGGCCGGGATCTGCCAGCATTGCGCAATCGGGCTCCGCGATGGCGGATCCGGAATCGGGGGAGCCAGGGCGCGCGACGATGATCCGGTGCGCGGATCCACCCATATCGTCACGTCGGCGCTGCTCGCAGTCGCCGCGGCCTGCGGCGGCCCGTCTGTCGCGGCCCCTGGACGAGCTCGCCGCAGCGACCGACCACGACCGCGCTCACGTCCACGACGGTGCCCACCTCCACGACATCGCCGCCTCCGGCCTTCGCCGCGACCATCTCCCGCATCGACGGCTCGACGGTCGCTCGCATGACCGAGTCGTGGCGACCGGGGTGTCCGGTGCCACTGGAGGACCTGCGCCTCGTGAGGCTCTCGCACTGGGACTTCGACGGGGCCGTCACCACCGGTGAGCTCGTGGTGCACCGCGACGTCGCCGACGACGTCGTGGCAGTCTTCGCCGAGCTGTTCGACGCTCGCTTCCCCGTCATGCGCATGGAGCTCGTCGATGTCTACGGCGCCGACGACGACCTGTCTACTGCGGCCAACAACACCTCGGCATTCAACTGCCGAGCCGTGACGGGGGGCGCGAGGTGGTCCGAGCACTCCTATGGAACGGCCATCGACATCAACCCGGTCCAGAACCCCTATGTGAGCAATGGGAGCGTCCTCGACCCCCATGCTGCCCCTTACCTCGACCGCTCACTCGGGGCGCCCGGCATGATCCTCGAAGGTGACGTGGGCGTCGCCGCCTTCGCGGAGATCGGGTGGGAGTGGGGCGGAGACTGGACGGAACCGATCGACTACCAGCACTTCTCGGCAACGGGGCGTTGAACGGCCAACTACACGCGCCTCCCGGGGTCGCGGGACATGAATGCAACCGCAGTCGAGATCCCCAGGCCGGTGTTGCGCAGCGTAGCGATGCGTCTCCCAGCCTGAACCGCCTCCTTGACGCTCCCCATGTGACCGTCGAGCAGGTGGGCCGTCGCGTCGAGATCCTCGACCGTGATCGCCAGCCCGAAGAAGCGGGCCGGCTCCGCGCCGACGTCCGGATCCGGTTCGAGCGGACCCACCACCTCGATGACCACCTCACCGCCGCAGAAGAACACCTGGCGGATGGGGCGCCCCCGGGACCACGTCACGGACCCGGCGCACGGAGAAGCCCGCGGCCCGCCACGCCTCAGGGGGTCGGCGACGACGATCTCGACCACTTCGGGAGACACGGCGCGCACGCTATCGGGGGATCGGCCACGTGACACGGCCTCGACGCAGAGACTGCGACCGATGAACGACGAGGTCCACTCCGCCCTGGTCGCCGAGATGGCGGGCCTTCTCGAACCGCGCTCCGAGGGTGGGGAGCAACGCTCGGTACTCGGTGCCGGGAGCGACGACATCGAGGCCGGCCGCGAGTACCTGCGCACACTCGGCGGTACCGGATGGATGGTCCCCACCTGGCCGCGCGAGTACGGCGGAATGGGGCTCGACGCCGAGGCAGCCGCCACCGTGCGAACAGCGCTCTCACGCTTCCATAGCCCGGACCTCTACCCCTTCCTGGTCGGCCTCGCCCTCGTCGGGCCGACGCTGCTCGCGCACGGCAGTCCCGGACAGTGCGCGCGCTTCCTACCGGCGATTGCCACCGGCCGCGAGATCTGGTGCCAGATGTTCTCGGAGCCCGACGCCGGGTCCGACCTCGCGAATCTCTCCACCCGCGCCCGCCGTGACGGCGACTTCTGGCGGATCGGAGGCGCGAAGCTCTGGACCAGCCGTGCTCACTACTCGCGGCGTGGGCTCCTTCTGGCCCGACACGACGCCAGCCTTCCCAAGCACCTGGGTGTGACTGCATTCGCGCTCGACATGACGAGCCCGGGCGTGACGATCAGGCCGCTCGTCCAGATGAACGGCGACGCGCACTTCAGCGAGGTCTTCCTCGACGACGTGACCGTCGTCGACTCCGATCGCATCGGCGAGGTCGGCGAGGGATGGCGGGTCGCGTTGACGACTCTCGCCCACGAGCGCGGCGCGGGTACCGCCGGCAGCGGCTCGCTGCTCGACATCGACCGCCTCCTGCGGCTCCTCCGCGAAACGGGCGGTGCGACGGACCCCCTGCTTCGCGACCGCTTCGTGAGGATGTGGGTGGAGGCACGCGTCGCGGCACTGACAGCGCGTCGAGCGGGCGATGCCCTCCGCGCCGGCCGCGCCCCCGGACCGGAAGGCTCGGGCATGAAGCTGCGCGGCAGCGAGGCCTTCCGGAGGTTCACCGACCTCGCGATGAGCCTGCTCGGTCCGCGCGCCACCGCTCGCGACCTCGCCGACGACGACGCCATCGACGACGCCGAGTGGGAGACGCTCTTCCTGACCGCGCCGTCGCTGGGAATCAGGGGCGGCACCGACGAGATCCAGCGGAACATCCTCGGCGAGCGTGTACTCGGGCTACCCCGGGAGCCCCGCCTGGACCGCGATCTGCCCTACGACCAACTGCCGCGATCGGCGCGCAGCTGACCCGTCGCCACGACGCGCTCAGCGTCCGTCGAGCGCCGCCACCACGGGTGCGAACTGCTCCGCGGCGTCGTCGCCGACGACGATGTTGGTGACGCCCCACTCCTCGCGTCGCTGCTCCAGCTGCTCAATCACGTGATCGACGGTACCGACGAGAGCGACGCCCGACTCGAGCGCCTCATCGGCAGTCAGTCCGAAGCCCGGTGCCATCATCTCGGCGAGTCCTGTGCGGTCGTCGGTGATCGTGCTGAGGAAGTAGCGGATCTGCAGCTCGATCTCCTCGAAGCGCGCCCCGGCCGCCTCCTTCACCCAGGCGATCTTCTCACGGGTGTGATCGGCCAACGAGGTCTGCACCGCGTCGGCCGTGATCGCGCCGGCGCGCAGGTTCGGGTTGATGCCGACGATGTCGGCCTCTCGCGCAGCAAGGCTCAGGACCTTCCTGCCACCACCCCCGATCAGGAGGGGTGGTCCCGGCTGCTGGACCGGCTTGGGCGTCGCGTCGTATTCGGTGATCGAGTAGTGCTCCCCGGCAAGCGAGAACGGCCCCTCCCGCCAGCATCCTTTGATGATTGCGACGGCCTCCTCGAGGCGGTCGATGCGAGTGCCGGCCGGGTCGTACGGGATGCCGAGCGCCGTGTAGTCGACCTCCATCCAGCCGGCTCCGATCCCCAGCTCGAGGCGGCCGTCGGAGAGGAGGTCGATCGTCGCGGCCTCCTTGGCCACGATCGCCGGGTGCTTGTAGTCGTTGCCGAGCACGAGCGTCCCGACTCGCAGCGTCTCGGTGACGGCGGCGGCCATGGCAAGGGCCGGTAGAGGCGCCAGGACCGTGTCGATGAAGTGGTCGGGCAGGTAGAGCGTGGAGTACCCGAGCGCCTCCGCCCGGCGGGCCGTGTCGCGCCAGTCGGCGTCGGACTCAGCGCCGCCGGCCTGGACTGCGAAGCGGAACGGCTTGTTCACTGCACTCTCCTGGTATGGGCTGGAACGACGCTACCTCGTGCCGGTGCTGCCGAAGCCCCCGAGCCCCCGCTGGGTGCTTCCGAGGCTTGCGACCTCCCGCCAGCCCGCCTCCTCGACCCTCTGGATCACGAGCTGCGCGATCCGGTCTCCCGGGTGCACCTCGTAGTCTTCGACCGCATCCAGGTTCACCAGGATCACGCGGATCTCGTCCCGGTAGCCCGAGTCGATGAGGCCCGGCGTGTTGAGGCAGGTGACGCCGTGGCGCAGCGCCAGGCCCGACCGCGGCTGCACGAACCCGGCGTACCCGGCCGGTATCGCCAGCGCAACCCCCGTCGGAATCGCCGCTCTTCCACCGGCCGCATGCAGCACCGCCCCCTCCCTCGCCCGCAGGTCGTAACCCGCGTCGCCGGGGTGCGCAACGGCCGGTAGCGGCGAGTCCGGGCCGACGCGGAGGATCTCGATCTCGACTGGCATCACACCGGATCCTAGGACCGACGGGACCGACGTCCCGTCGTCGACGGGCGAGCGCCCCTGGCCTGCTCCGGCGGGAGCCCGTATACCTGTGGTGGGACCAACGGACGAGCGAGAGGGGGCTCCGTGGCCGAGGAGAGCTTCGACCGGTACATGGGCGACTCGGACGGAATCATGTGGACCATCGAGCGCGACGCGAATCTGCGCTCCACGATCACCGTCGTCTTCCTACTGGATCGCGCTCCCGACTGGGAACGGTTGCGCTACCGCCTAGAGCTCGCGACGCACCAGATCCCCCGCCTCCGCCAGCGGGTCGTCGAGGTGCCGCTCCGCCTCGCACCGCCGCGGTGGGTCACCGACAGAGGTTTCGACCTCGACTATCACGCCCGGCGCATAGTCGCCCCGCCCCCGGGCGACATGGGTCGTGTGCTCAGGCTCGCCGAGAGCCTGGCCGGTCGAGCCTTCGACCGCGAGCGCCCTCTCTGGGAGACCGTCCTCTGCGAGGGCCTGGAGGGCGGAGGGGCGGCTCTCGTGCTCAAGATCCACCACTCCGTCACCGACGGCGTCGGCGGCATGCGCCTGCTGCACTACCTCGTGGACCTCGAACGCGAACCCTCGCCGCTGCCGGCCGAGCCGATCCCCGACGCCGCTGTCGAGCACCTGGGCGCTCCTACTATCACCATTGACGCGTTGATCCACTCGGGCCGGCAGCTCGCGGGCGCAGCTCGATCCGCACTCGGCGCCGCGGCACAGGGTCTGGCGATGATCCTGCGCAGCCCCGGCAAGGCGGCCACCGACGCACTTCAGATCGGCGGATCGATCGGGCGCGTTCTCTCGCCGATCAACTCGACCCTCTCCCCCATCATGCGCGACCGTTCCCTCCGCCGGCGCATGGACGTGATCGACATCCCGCTCGACAGGCTCCGCTCCGCCGCCCACAGCGCCGGTGGCACGCTGAACGACGCGTTCGTAGCCGCGGTGGCCGGCGGCCTTCACCGCTACCACGTGAGGCACGGTGACCCGGTTCCGGAGCTGCGCGTGACGATGCCCATCAGCACGCGCTCCTACGACGACCCCCTCGGCGGCAACCGCATCATGCCGGCGAGGTTCCCGCTCCCGATCGCGATACAGGACCCTGCCGAGCGCATACGCCGCGTCGGCGACGTATGTCACTCGTGGCAGCGCGAGCCCGCCCTCCCACTCACCGACGCTCTCGCGACGGTCCTGGAGCACCTGCCCGGGCGGTTCACGACAACCGTATTCGGCGGAATGCTCGAGCACATCGACTTCCTCACCACCAACGTCCCCGGCAGCCCCGAACCCGTCTTCCTCGAAGGGGCATCGGTAGAGCGCCTATGGGCACTCGCCCCGACGATGGGTGCCGCCGTGAACGTCGCGCTGATCTCCTACGCGGGGACCTGCGGCATCGGTGTGGTCGCCGATCTCGCCGCCGTGCCGGACCCCGACACCCTGCTCGCATGCATCCGCAGCTCCTTCGAAGAGGTGCTCGCGCTGGCCGAGGCGCCAGAGGCCGACTCAGCCGGCCGCGAGGTCGGCGACGAGCTCGGCGTGCTGCTCGTCGGTGAGGAGGGTGGAGCTCCGGTAGCCGGGGTGGTCGACGACGATCCGGGGCGGCCCGGCGCGGAGTGCGTCGACCTGACCGGGTGAGAACCGGAATACCAGGAAGTGCACCGCTGAGGTCGTATCCGCGCGCGTGAGCCGTTCCTCGTCCTGGGGCGATCCGACGACCCGTTCGGCGCCTTCGAGCTCGAAGGCGATGGAGTGCTGGACGCCGACCAGCTTCGGAAGCCACTCGCGCAGCTTGGCGTCGTCGGTGAGCTCGAGGAAGAGCGTCCCCGAGAGCGAGTCGGCGTCGGGGATCAGTCGGTTGTAGGTGGCAACCTCGTGAGCGATCTGCTCGTCGCTCAGCATCCGCTCGGCCCGCGCCATCTCCTGCACCTGCCACCGCATCGTCTCGGTGTTCTCGAAGAGGATCGACATCAGGTCGCCCAAGGCGACACGCCGCCGTCGCTTGAGCTCGATGATGTGGGACCGCAGCTCAGGCCGCTCGCGTTCGTAGGCGCGAAGGTCGGCGATGTCGTCGACGGAGAGCTTGCGCATCCTCAGTCCTCCGGGAGGCCGTAGGCGCGGGCGAGGATCTGCAGCGGGTGCACCGGACGCTTACCCGCGTCCTGCGCGATCGCGGTGTTCGAGAGGTGGCAGTCGCCGGCGACGACTGCATCGGCCGACTCCCTGACCTTCTCCATGAGCGGCTTCGCGACCTTGCGGGCCTTCTCCACGTTCTCGGCGCGCAGCCCCCAGGTTCCGTCGATGGCGGAGCAGCGCTCGACGGTGCTCACCTTGGCACCGGTCAGCCTCATCAGGTCGCGGCTCTTGGGACCGATCTGCTGAGCGCGGTAGTGGCACGCAGCCTGCCAGGTGATCGACTCGTAGGTCGTCCCCTCGAAGTCGGTGTCGAGCGCCTGCTCTCGGTGGCGGGCCATCAGGTACTCGGAGGAGTCGTAGGTGTGCTCGGCGACCTTCCGCGCCGCGTCGGTACCGAGGAAGTCGGGATACTCGTTCCGGATCACGTAAGCGCAGGTGGGCTGGGGCACGACGACGTCGAGGCCGGCCTCGACGGCCGGGAGTAGCGCTCCGACGTTCCTCCGGGCGTTGTCCTTGAACTTCTCGATCTCGCCCGCGTCGAGCCACGGCATGCCGCAGCAGACCTGCCCTTCCGGGAGCTCGCACGCGACGCCGTTGCGCTCGTAGACACCGACCAGGGCCTTTCCGATGGCCGGCTCCTGGTACTCGACCAGGCATGTCGGGAAGACCGCGACCCTCGCGCGCTCGGCTCCCGCCGGGCTCGCCGGGCGACGCCGGAACCACTTGGAGAACCGGATGCGCGCATACGTAGGCAGGAGACGTACCCGCGAGATGCCGGTCGCCTTCTCCATGACCGCGCGGACGGCGCCCACCGACGTCGCCTTGTTGACCACCGGCGCGAACGCAGTCGCTACCTTCCCCTGCAGGTCGGTGCGGGCCAGGAGCCGGGCGCTGCGAGGCACCTGCTTGTCGGATGCCTGGATAGCGAGGGGACCTGAGCATCAGTCGTGGGAAGTCGATCACCCACTCCTGCTGTTGATCCGGCGTGTAGGGGCAGATCACGTAGCAGAGCTTGCACTGGAAGCACTCATCTACGACCACTCTGTGCTCATCGGCGCTCAGCTCGCCGACCTGGTCGGTCCCGCCGCGGTCGTCGATCATACGGAAGAGGTCCTTGAAGCTCGGGCAGAGCTTCACGCAGACGCGGCAGTCCGAGCAGATGTGGAAGGTCCGGTCGCGCTCGGACCGGGCCGCCTCCGCGTCCAGGTAGACGGGATCCAGCGGGTCGTAAAGGGCCATGGTCTGCTCCCACCTCGTGCTCCGCTACCAGCCGTGATACGGCCGGTGCAATGTTACGGCCCCGGGGGTCCCCCCGGGGCCGTTCCCCCGCCGTGGCGATTCCCCCGCCGTGGCGTCGGTCTCTCTGTTGTGCTCCGGCGTCTAGCCGAGTGCGTCGAGCGCCTGCTGGAAGCGCCCCGCGTGGCTCGTCTCGGCCCGTGCGAGGGTCTCCAACCACTCCGCTACCTCGTCGAAGCCCTCGTCGCGTGCCACCTTCGCGAAGCCCGGGTACATCTCGGTGTACTCGTAGGTCTCGCCGGCGATCGCCGAACGCAGGTTGTCGGCCGTGTCGCCTACCGGCTCCCCCGTTGCGGGGTCGCCGACCTCCGAGAGGAAGTCGAAGTGACCGGAACGCGTGTCCGGTCTCTCCCTCGGCCACGGACCGGAAGATCGCTGAGACGTCGGGGTATCCCTCGACGTCGGCCTTCTGCGCGAAGTAGAGGTAGCGCCTGTTCGCCTGGCTCTCGCCGGCGAAGGCCTCCTTCAGGTTGTCGTGCGTCTTGGATCCCTTGAGTGCTGGCATGTCGCCTCCTTGGTGCTCTGCTGTTGGGGTCTGTCAGGGCCGATCAGGTGCAGGTCTCGCAGCGTCCGCGGAAGACCACCTCGACGGTGTCGACCGAGAAGCCCCCGAGGTAGTCGTCGGGTACGCGCAGCCCCGGGAACTCGACCGGGATGTCGACGACCCGGCCACAGACGATGCACGCCAGGTGATGATGCGGGTTCTCGAGGTTCGGCTCCACTCGTAGCGAACCGGTCCCGAGGTCCAGCAGTCGGACCTCGCCGAGCGATTCGAGGTCGTGGACCGTCTGGTAGACGGTCCGCTGCGAGATCGTGGGCATCTCACCCAGGGCCTCCTCATAGAGGCTCTCCACCGTCGGGTGCGAGTGGTTGTCCTGCAGGAGCCTGATGATGCACTGGCGCTGTGGAGTCGCCCTCAGCCCCTTCGCCCTCATCGTTGCCGTGACTTCCTGCACCGACTGCATGAGGAGACCTTATCAGCATTCATTGCTGATAAGCAACCCCTGCGGAGAATTCCCCGGCCCTCAGCCGCCGGCACTCCGGATCTCGTCCTTCAGGAGCGGCAGCAGCTTCCGGGCGATCCAGGGTGCGGTCTCCTCTGTGAAGTGGGCCCCGTCGGGGCGCAGCCGGACACCGTCGACCTCCTCCGGGCAGGGCGCCCCACCGGGACAGACCAGGCTCGCGAAGTCGATCACCGAGACCGTCTCGGGGTGCGCCTTCGCGAAGACGCTGAGGAGGTTGTTGTAGTGGGCTATGTCGCCGTCGGCGTCGTCGTCGGCCTCTGTGGTGTCGCTCCTGGCGTTCGGGGGACCGTGAGGAGAGCGATGTGTGCGCCGCGCGCGGTCAGGCGGTCGTGCGCCACATCCATCGAGGCCAAGAGCACCTCGTCGCCCTCCGGAGTGTTCGCACGGATCACCCGCCCGTCGACCAGGCGGTCGGCGAGATCCCACGTGCTCAACCAGACGACCAGGTCGGGATCCTGCTCCTCGATCATCTGCGCCTGCGCGGGGCCGATGTTCTCATCGCACGCCTCCGACCACTCGAAGGGGCGCCCGTCGTCGTCTACAGCGACTCCGTTCGCCACGCCGCAACCCGGAAACGCCGCGGAGAGGATCGTCAGGCCGTTGCGCGGCCCCACCTCCTCCAGACCCCAGATCACGGTCCCGGCCACCGAGTCGCCGATGACCGCCACGACCGGTGCGTCTCCCGGAGCAGTCACGACGGGTGATGCCGGCGCCGTGATCGGCGCCCCGACGTCGAAGACCTTCGCCAGGGGAACCCCTCCGCGAGTTCCGCCGACGACCGCGGCGCCCACCGCGACCATGGCAACAGGAGCGAGGAGGAGGGTCCGGCGGTTCGGCATCCCGCCGTGACGGATCGGCTTCTCCATCAGGTAGTACGAAGCGACCGACGCACCGAACGTCGCCGCGATCTTGACGGCATCGAGCGCGACGCCGTCTACCCCGACGCGCGCCGGGGTCATGACCACCTGGGCGGGCCAGTGCCACAGGTACACGCCGTAGGAGATCGTGCCGACCCATCGCAGCGGAGCGACGGAGAGCGCGGATCGGAGAATGGAGCGTCCATCGGCCGTCGAGGCTGCGATGACCGCGGCTACGGCGATCGCATAGAGGAGTGATCCCCCGTGGTAGAACCCGCTCCCGCGCTCGTCGGTGGATGCGATGGCCCAGGCCATGCCACCCGCGCCAAGGATGCCGAGACCCTGCACGACGGACGCTCCGGATCCCGAGGGCTTCCAGCGGTCGAGGGCGAGCGCGAGCAGTACGCCCACGAGCAGGGAGTGCGCGCGGGAATCGGTGCCGTAGTAGGCGCGCGACGGGTCGGCGGCGTCGTACAGCAATCCCATCACCGCGACCGAGGCGACCACACCAACGGCACTCACTGCCGCTATCGCCCACCGTCGTCGCCGCCCGCCGTACATCGCGATCGCGACTATCAGCGGCCAACCCAGGTAGAACTGCTCCTCGATCGCGAGCGACCACGTGTGACGGAGCGGCGACGGCGCGACGAAGAGACCGAAGTACGACTGGCCGCTGGCGATCAGGTGCCAGTTCGCGCTGTACAAGATGGTGAAGAGCCCGTCGGCGCGCAGCGAGTCGAGCCGGTCGGGAGCAACCCCGATCGTCGCCCACACGCTCACCACCACGAGGAGCAGCAGCAGTGCCGGTAGGAGCCGGCGCGCCCTGCGCGCCCAGAACGCGACGAGGTCGATCCGCCCCTTCGAGTCGTGCTCCACGACCAGCAGCGAAGTGATGAGGTATCCGGACAGTACGAAGAACGCGTCGACGCCCAGGAAGCCTCCGGGCGCCCATGACCAGTCGAGGTGATACCAGAAGACCGCCAGCACCGCGACGGCCCGCAGCCCATCGAGAGCGGGACGGTACGAGAACCCGCCACCGGCGGACTGCGAGGTCACCTCTACATCTTCCTCTACCGGCAGCGGGTGCGCGTCAGGCGGGCTCTGCCTCCGCGGCCGCCAACGATCCGTTCAACGAGAGCGTCTCGCCGGGTCCCAGCGGGAAGTGGCAAGCCACGAAGTGGCCCTCTCCCGACGGTACGACCTCCGGCTCTTGCGACGCGCACAGCTCCTGCGCCCGCGGACAGCGGGTACGGAAGCGGCAACCGCTCGGCGGCGCTATCGGCGACGGGATCTCGCCGCCGAGGTGCGGCCGCTCAGCCGCCTTCACCGCGGGATCAGGAACGGGGATGGCAGCGAGCAACGCTGCGGTGTACGGGTGCGCCGGGGACTTGTAGATGGTGTCCGGTGGGCCGACCTCGCAGATCTTCCCCAGGTACATCACCGCGACCCTGTCGCTCACGTTCTTCACCACGGCGAGGTCGTGGGCGATGAACACCAGCGTCAGCCCGTAGCGTGCCTTCATGTCCTCGAGGAGATTGAGGATCTGGGCCTGCACCGACACGTCGAGGGCGGAGACTGGCTCGTCGCAGATGATCAGCTTCGGCTCGGTGATGACGGCGCGCGCTATCGAGATCCGCTGGCACTGCCCACCCGAGAACTCGTGCGGCCTCCTCCGCGCGCACGTGCCGGGTCGAGACCCACCGCGTCGAGAACCTCGTCGACCTTCGCCTGGCGAGATGCCTCGTCGCCGATCTTCCAGATGCGCAGGCCCTCCGCAACGATGTCCTCGATCCGGCGGCGGGGGTTCAATGAAGAGATGGGGTCCTGAAAGATCATCTGGAGGCGCGGCCGCTGCCGCCTCAGATCCTCACCCTTGAGCTTCGTCAGGTCCTCGCCCTCGAAGACGACACTCCCGCTCTTCGGCCGCGGGAGCTGCATGATCGCCCTACCGGTCGTCGACTTGCCGCACCCCGACTCGCCGACGAGACCGAGAGTCTCACCACCGAGGATGTCGATGCTCACGTCTGAGACGGCGTGCACCTTCGCGCCGGTCCGCCCCACGGGGAACTCGACGACTAGGTGCTCGGCGCGGAGCAGGGCATCGCCCTCCGGACGCAGATGAGCCGTACCGCTACCGGCCATCAGGCACCTGCCACCGGGGCTGCCCCGACGCCGACCGGATAGAAGCACGCGAAGGCGTGCCCCGAAGAACCGGACTCGGTGAGCACCGGCACCTCCATCGCGCACCTGTTCTGTGCATAGGGGCACCGCGGGGCGAACTTGCATCCCGGCGGTGGGTCCACGAGGTCGGGTGGGCGGCCACCGATGGCCTCTAGGCGGGTATGGCTCGGGTCTCCCAGCTTCGGGATCGACTTGAGCAGTGCCTCCGTGTAGGGGTGGCGCATCTCCGTGAACAACGTCCGGGTGGGCGCCTTCTCGACGACCTCGCCCGCGTACATCACGGCGATGTCGTCGGCCCGTCCTGCGACCACACCGAGGTCGTGGGTGACCAGGATCATCGCCATGAACCTCTCACGCTGCTGAGCCTGTAGGAGATCGAGGATCTGAGCCTGGACGGTCACGTCGAGCGCTGTGGTGGGCTCGTCGGCGAAGAGGAGCTTCGGACCGCACGCGAGGGCGATCGCGATGGTCACGCGCTGCCGCATCCCACCCGAGAGCTGGTGCGGGTACTCCCGCATCCGTCGCTCGGGCTCAGGGATCCCGACCGACCGCAGGAGGGCGATCGCTGTCTCGTTCGCGAAGTCCTTGGCGACCTCGAGGTGGTAGCGCAGCGACTCCGTGATCTGGTTGCCGATGCGCATCACAGGATTCAGCGACGTCATCGGATCCTGGAACACCATCGCCATCTCCGTACCCCAGAGTGGCCTCATCGTGCGAGGGTCACCCGCTCCGATCTCCCTGCCCTCGAATCGCACACTCCCCGAGCGCACGACGTTGTGCTTGGGTAGGAGCCCCATGATCGAGCGCGACAGCACGGTCTTCCCGGAGCCCGACTCGCCCACGACCCCGAGCGTCCGGCCCCGCTCCAGGGTGAGCGACACGCCGTTGACGGCCTTGACCAGGCCTCTGTCTGTGCGGAAGTGCGTCTTGAGGTCGGAGACCTCGAGCAGAGGGCCGTCGAGGACCGTCTCAGCGAAGCGCTCGGAACTTCGCCGGTTCCGAGGGCTCACAGCCCGCTCTCTCGTATGTCGAACTTGGCACGGACGACGTCGCCCAGGTAGTTGAGCGCCAGGACAGTTATGAAGATCGCTATCGACGGTATGAAGACGATGTGGGGCGCGTCGCGCAGGTCGTTCCGCCCCAGGGCGATGATGTTCCCCCAAGAGGGTGTCGGCAGCTCCACTCCCAGCCCGAGGAGGGAGAGTCCGCCCTCGGCGACGATGACGACCGCCACTCCCAGGAGCGCGATCGAGAACATCGCCGGCAGGACGTTGGGCAGGACCTCCCTGAAGAGGATTCGGAAGCTCCTCGCACCCTGAGCCCTGGATGCGAGGACGAACTCCCGTTGCGCCCATGTGAGCGTGCTGGCCCTCGTGATCCGGGCGATGATCGGCGTGGAGACGATCCCGAGCGCAATCACGAGCACGAGCACCGTGCTCAGGCGTACCCCACCCTCCTGGTTCGGGTCGCCCCTCAGGAAGGTGACCAGGGCGAGGGCGAGCACCAGCTGCGGGAAGGCGAGCATGACGTCGAGGAGGCCGGTCAGCACGGTCTCCAGCCGCCCGCGGAAGTAGCCCGCGATCAGCCCGAAGAATCCGCCTATGAGCATGCCGGCGCCCACAGCGCCGACACTCACCTCGAGTGAAGCCCGCGTCCCCCAGGCGACCCTCGACAGCAGGTCGCGACCGTTGCCGTCACCGCCGAAGACATGACCGTCGGTGAACGGCCCCTGCCGTGCGAGCGATGCGACGCTCTCGTTCAGGTTGTCGAGCGGCAGCAGCGGGACCAGAAACGCCACCAGGACGACCATGATGAGCCATGCGGCTGCGAGCCATCCGGCAACTCCGATGCGCCTCGTGGGCGCCACCTCGAGCTCGGCCGTGGTCACCTCGTCGAGCAGCACCTGCGTATCCACGCTCTGCGTGGACGCTTCGCTATTGGATGGCTCGGACATGTCGTATCCGCGGGTCGAGGATGGAGTAGAGGATGTCGACGAGGAAGTTGAGGATCACGTAGGCGGCACCGATCACGACGATGAACGACTGAACCGCCACATACTGCCGCGACAGGATCGCCTCGTAGATGAGACGCCCGATCCCGGGCAGCGAGAAGATGACCTCGATGACCACGGCGCCACCTATGAGCGTCCCGACGTTCAGGCCGGCCACCGTGAGCAGCGTGAGGCTCGACGGCCTCAGCGCGTGGCGCCACAGGATCCTACGGGGCCGCATTCCCTTTGCCTTGGCCATCGTGATGAAGTCTTCCTGGAGCGTCGCGATCATGTCGCTGCGCAGGAGCCGCATGTAGATCGCGATCTGACCCACCGCGAGGCTGAGCGCAGGCATGGCCATCCGCCTGAAGTGCTCCGCCTGGTCCTCCCCGAATGGTCGATACCCCGTGACAGGGAGCAGGTCGAGCTTCACCCCCAGGTAATAGGAGAGCAGCAGCGCTATGGCGAAGTTCGGCATCGCGAGCATGGCGAAGGCCGAGGTGTTCGCAGCCTTGTCGAATCTGCTCCCCGCCCTGTACGCGGTGGCGACTCCGACCGGTATGGCAACCGCGAGGGCCATGATCTGCGCGTAGGCCATGAGCTGGAGCGAGACGGGCAGCGCCTCCTTCAGGTCCTTCGACACCGGCCGTGAGCTGGAGGTCGTGTAGTACTTGCCGAAGTCGCCGCGCACCAGCCCCGACAGCCAGTCCCAGTAGCGCGTGATCATCGGATCGTCGAGGTTGAGGTCTTCGCGGAGCGCCTGCCTCTGCTCGTCGCTCCCGAACGGGACGATCACCTCGACCGGGTCGCCCGGCAGGAGGTTCATCAGCAGGAACGAGATGAACGTGACCAGCAGCAGCACCACGGTCAGCTGGACCAGCTTGCGGACGACGAATCGCACGGGTCTCCCTGGGTTCCCTTCGCTACCTGTCGCCTACTGCTCGACCCAGATCCCCATGACGGTGTGCCCGTTCCCCATGCCCGGGAACGGCTTGGATCCGTCGGGCAGGTCGGGGCCCATGACGTCGTGAACCTCGGGCGCCGAGGCGATCACCCAGAGCGTCCACTGAGCCCAGAGGTCCCAGAGCTGCTCGGAGAATCGCCGGTTGAGATCCTGATAGATCTGCTCACGCTTGGCCGAATCGCCCTCCGAACGACCCTCCTCCAGGAGCCGGTCGATCTCCGGATCGGAGAACTTGCCGAAGTTGACGGGCGATCCCGTGTGCCACCACACGTACTGGGAGTCGGGGTCGCCGCCGGGGTGGTTCCGCCACAGAATCGCGTTGAAGTCGCCGGCGATCGCTGTGCTGATCAGCTGTGCCTGCTCGATCTGGCCGAGTGTCACCTTTGCGCCGGCCGTCTCCGCGTACTCCTTCACCAGCTGGGCCGTCTCGATTGTCGAGGTGTCGGGTGTGCTGATGAGCGCGAACTCGAAGGGGAGACCGGTCTCCTCTTCGTACTGCTTCACGAGCGCCTTCGCCTTGTCGGGGTCGTACTCCGGGTAGCCGGCGTCTTCCAGGTAGCCCATGTTCCCCGGGCCGAAGGGTCCGCTCGCGTTCTGGAGGATCCCGAGGTTCCGGATCTCGTTGACTGCATCTCGATCGATGGCATAAGCCATCGCCTGCCGCGCGATCAGGTTGTCGAACGGCGGCTTCGTGGCATTGAGCATCGCGTAGCCGACCTCGGCGTACTGGTCGGACTCGATCAGGTTCGCGTCACCCTGGTCGGCGAGCTCGCGGAGTGTCTTTATTGACTCCGGCCCGGAGGTGTGCATGACCGTGATCTCACCGGTCTCGAACGCATTGAGCCGCTGGGTGCCCTCCGGCATCGGTCGGTACTCGATCTCGTCGAGGTACGGGTAGGGCTGGTTCCAGTAGTCGGGGTTCCGCACAGCGGTCAGGTGGTCGTTCTGCTTCCACTCCTCCAACTTGAACGGTCCGGTCCCGATGAGGTTCGTGTCGCAGTGGTCGGGGTCGTCGAGCTGCGCCTGCGCGGAGATGCCGAACCGACCGTTCGAGTACATGTAGGCGCGGAAGGCCTGCCAGGGCACCTTGGTCGTAACGGTCAGGGTGAGGGGCCCGGTGACCTCGACAGTGTCGATGTTGTCGAAGACGAAGACGAACAGGAGCGGGCTGCGCCCCTCGTACTGCCCGCGGAAGGCGTCGATGTTGTTCTTGACGACCTCGGCGGTGAGATCGCTGCCGTCGTGGAACTTGATCCCGTCGCGCAGGACGATCGTCCACTCGTCGGCGGTGTCGTTCGAGGTGATCGACTCGGCGAGGTACGGCACGTACTCGCCGTCGGCGTTGGGGACGGTGAGCGTGTCGTAGATCGTGCGGGCGACCTGGATACCCGCTATCGCGAGCTGCGCCTCGGGGAGGCACCACCCACCCCCGTTCTCGGCTTCCAGCCCGTACACGACCTTCCCGCCCGCCTGGGGCTCACCCGCGTCGGCCGTCGTTGTCGTGGCGTCGTCGTCCCCGATGTGGCGTCGTCGTCACCGCCACCTCCGCAGGCCGCCGCGACGAATGCGACGACCAGCACGAGCGCAGAGATCCTGCGCAGCGATCCGTGTCGACGCTTGAGAAGGGGCTTGCGAGCGAGGTGAGTCATGTTCCCCCGTCTGATTCCGGTGTTGTGACCGCCGTCACAGCGGCAGTGTAGCGAGGCACGGTATGGAAGCACCGCCCCGCTTGTCAATCGTGCTCAGCGGAGAGTCGCTGTGTTCAGAGTGCCCTCTCCATGGATCGTCTCGACCCTCGACGGGGCGAGCTCCACCTCGGAGCCCACGAGCTCGCGCCGCTCCCCTCTGCGAGCACCGCCCGGTCGTGGACCTTGGCGTAGCAGCGCTCGCCGCCGGGTAGGTCGCAGACGAGGAGGCCCCACTCGGGCTCGCCGTCCCGGCCGTGGACGACCGAGTACGCGGCAATGGTCGCCGCGCCCTCGTGCGACTCCGCGATCGTCCTTCTCTGAACTCCCCTTTCGACCTGCAGCGTCGTGCTCCCCGTCGGGACGGCGTCTCCTGGGGCCGTCGAGTAGACGCCGAAGGCGTGCTTCGTCATGTGCATGCCCACACCGCTCACCAGCCCGACCGAACCCGGGTCGGCTCGGAGCGTCTCGACCATCGCAGCCACCGAGTGCGTCACGTAGTTGCTCGCCGGACCCCCGTGATACGGCAGGCCGCCCGTCACGGTCAGCGGTCGTGGGTCGTCTCCGCCCAGCCGCAGCGCGTCGCGAGCGAAGTTGAGACTGCCGGCGAAGCAGGAGTAGAGGTCGAGATGGGCGACGTCGTCGACTCCGATTCCCGCAGCGTCGAGTGCCCGGGTGGCGGCCGCTGCCATCGCCGGCGACCGCCACAGCTCCGCGTGCTCGGCGACGTAGGTAGGCCCGACAGCGCTGCCCCATCCCCTCAGGTAGACGCGCTTGTCGGCGGGGACCCCGAGCGAGTCGGCCATCGCGTGGCTCGCCATGACCACTGCCGACGCCATGTCGACGTCCATTGCGGCGATCGTGTACTTGGTGTACGGGTAGCCGACCATCCGGTTGCCGGGCGTCGGCGTGACGATCTCTTCGGCCGTGCGCGCTACCCGGAACCACGCGCGCGGATTGCCGGCCGCGACCTCCGTCATCGGCGCGAGCATCCGTCCCATGGCCCGGCGGTACTCGTCGAGATCGGTACCGAGATGAGCGCGCCGCGCGCTGTCGAAGAGGGCGAACGTCAGCCATGCCTGCCACACGTCGTGCGCGACCTCGGCCGGGTGGAACGGGGCCTCCCACGGGAACGGCCTCGCTTCAGGGGGAGCGTGCCCGAACGGGGGGCGCCTCGGCTCGCAGGAAGTATGCCCTCGCCGTGGCGATCGCCTCGGCGCCGACCACGAGCGCCAGGTCGAGATCGTCGCGGAGCATCGCCTCGGCAGCGCCGTCGAGGAGCAGCTGAGGTGTAGTGCCGCCGATCCCCGAATACAGTCCGTGACGTGGGTTGATGCCGAGTCGCGACGAGAGGCGACCCACAGCGTCGTCGTACTGCCAGGTCTGGCAGTACACGACCTGGAGGCTCTCGACGCGCTCGAGCAGACCGGGGGCGCCGGCGTCGTGCGCCGCTGCCCGGGCGACGTCCTCCCACATGGCGAGCGGTTCGGGGGCCCCTTCCTCGCCGACATCTTCCGGATGCCAGGTGCGTGCCCCGACTCCTATGAGGCACGGGGTACGCGGGTCGATCACCCGCCACCGCCGGCCGATGCCATCACCGTCCCCGCCAGACCGGGGGGCGCTTCTCGGCGAAGGCCTTCGGGCCCTCTCGGGCGTCCTCGGTGCCGAAGACCCGCGCCGAGATCCTGTTCTCGTTCTCGTACGCGTCGAGCAGGTTCATGCTCATGCCCTCGAGGACGCTCTGCTTGGTGGCCTGCACGGCGAGCGGAGCGTTCGCGGTGATCCGCAGCGCGTACTCGCGCGCCTTCGCGAGGACCTGCTCGCGAGGGACCACTGCGTTCAGCAGGCCCATCTCCAGGGCTCGGTGCGCGGGGATGAGATCGGCGCAGAGCAGGAGCTCCATCGCGGGGGGAACGCCACCTGTCGCGGAAGACGGGCGGTCGTGCCGCCCCCTGCGAAGAGCCCCCGCTTAGGCTCCATCACCGCGAACTGCGCCTCCGGACAGGCCACACGGATGTCGGCGCCGCCGAGCATCTCCATGCCGCCGGCCACGCAGAAGCCGTTCACAGCGGCGATCACGGGCTTGTGCAGCTCGAAGTCGCGCAGCACGGCCTTCAGGCCGTCGTCGAGGCGGTAGCCGTCGACCTCCTCGACGCCGTCCTCGGAGATCCGCTGCATCAGCCTGGTGATCTCCGGGATGTAGAGCTTGAGGTCGCCCCCCGTGAAGAACGCGTCACCGACCCCCCGTGACCATCGCCACCCATGCGTCGTCGTCGTCGCGGAACCTCTCCCATGCCTCCCGTAGGAGCTTGAAGTGCTCCATGTCGGCCGAATTGCGCGCCTCGGGCCGGTCGATCGTGATGAGCACGACGTGGTCGACGTCTCGCTCGTAGTGAACGGGCATCAGGATCCCCTCCGCTCCCTACTGGTCGACCCAGATGCCCGTGACCTGGTGACCGTCGGAGAGACCCGGGAACGGCTTCGATCCGTCCGGTAGATCGGGGCCCAGAACCCCGTGGACGTCGGGGGCCGAGGCGATCACCCACAGCGTCCACTGCGACCACACGTTCCAGACCTGGTCGGCGAAGCGCCGGTTCATCTCCTCGTAGATGGTGGTCCGCTTCGCCGGGTCGGTCTCGACGCGGCCCTCGTCGAGGAGCCGGTCGATCTCCGGATCGGCGATCCTCCCGAAGTTGACGGGCGACGAGCTGTGCCACCACACGTACTGGAGGTCGGGGTCACCGCCGGGGTGGTTGCGCCACAGGTCGCTCTGGAAGTTGCCTGCGATGGCGTCGTCGATCTCGCGGGCCTGGTCGACCGTCTTCAGCTCGACCTGCATCCCGGCGGCCTCGGCCATCTCCTTCCAGAGCTGCGACGTCGCCTGGGCGTCGGCATCGGCGTTGTTCGTCAGCGTGAAGGCGAGCGGTTCGCCCGTCTCCTCCTCATACCGGGCGACCAGGTCCTTGGCCTTGGCGAGGTCGTGCTCGGGGAAGCCGGTGTCCTCGAGATAGCCGACGGAGCCGGGAGCGAAGGGACCGCTCGCGTTGGTCAGGACGTTCTTCGTGCGGATCTCGCGGAGCGCGCCGCGGTCGACGGCGTAGGCCAGGGCCCTGCGGGCGAGGATGTTGTCGAACGGCGGCTTGCTCGCATTCATCATCATGTACGCGACCTCGCCGTACTCCGTCCCCTCGACCAGGTCGACGTCACCGCTCTCGGCCAGGCCTCGCAGAGTGTCGATGCTGAGGGCGTTGTTGGTGTGGATCACCTGGACCTCGCCCGACTCCAGGGAGTTCACCCGCTGCTCGCCTTCGGGGATGGGCCTGAACTCGATCGAGTCGAGGTAGGGGTACGGCTGGTTCCAGTAGTCGGTGTTGCGTTCGGCGGTGAAGTGGTCGTTGACCTGCCACTCGGTCTTCACGAACGGACCGGTTCCCACCAGGTCCTCGTCGCAGTGGTCGGCGTCGTCGAGCTGGGCCTGTCCCATGATCCCCATCCGCCCGTTCGCGTACAGGTAGGCCGGGAAGGCGGGCCACGGCGTCTTGGTGGTCACCACCACTGTCAGGGGCCCGGTCACCTCGACGGTGTCGATGTTCTCGTACACGAAGATGAACAGGAGCGGGCTCCGGTTGGCGTACTGGCCGCGGTAGGCGTCGATGTTGTTCTTGACGACCTCGGCGGTGAGGGCGCTCCCGTCGTGGAACGTGACGCCCTCAGGGAGCTCGACGGTCCACTCGTCGTACGTCGCGTTCGACGTCACCGACTCGGCCAGGTACGGGACGTACTCGCCGTCGGCATTCGGCAGCGTCAAGGTGTCGTACACCGCACGCGCTATCTGGATCCCACCGATCGCGAGCTGCGCCTCCGGCAGGCACCACCCGCCGCTGGTCTCGGCCTCCACCGCGTACACGACCGAGCCACCCGGCACCGGCTCTCCTGCGTCCTGGGTCGTGGGCGTGTCGTCGTCGCCCTCCGACGTCGTGTCGCCGCCGCCGCAGGCTGCGAACACGAGGGTGCCCACGACGGCCACCGAGACGAGCTTCGACAGCCGCCGCGACGAAATGAGCTCGTGCGTGCGCCTCACGGTGTCCCCTTCCGACGGTGCCCGATCCGGAGAACCTACCCCCGGTCGCAGCCCGTGCGGCGGACGGCTCTACCCCTCCACCCAGAGGCCGTCCACGGCGTGCCCGTTGGCCAACCCCGGTAGGGGCCCCGACCCGTCCGGCAGGTCGGGCCCGAGGAGCCCGTGGACGTTCACGTCGGTCGCGTTGGCCCACAGGGTCCAGAAGCTCCACAGGTCGTAGAGCTGCTCGGCGAATCTCCGGTTCAGGTCCTGGTAGATCTGCTCGCGCTTCTCCGGATCGGGCTCGGATCGACCCTCGTCGAGGAGCCGGTCGATCTCCGGGTCGGAGAACTTGCCGAAGTTGACCGGGGACCCGGTGTGCCACCACACGTACTGCGTGTCGGGATCGCCTCCGGGGTGGTTCCGCCAGCCGGTCGCCTGGAAGTTGCCGGCGATAGCGTCGTTGATGCCCTGCGACTGGTCGACGACCTTGCTGTCGACCTTGACGCCGGCCTTCTCGACCATCTCGATGAAGAACTGCGCGCCCTCCTGGGCGTCCGGCTCGGCGCCGTGGCTGAGGGTGAACCGGAACTCGAGCCCTGTCTCCTCCTCGTACTGGGCGACCAGCTCCTTGGCCTTCTCCAGGTCGAACTGCGGTAGCCCGGTGTCCTCCAGATAGCCCATGTTGCCGGGAGCGAACGGGCCGCTCGCCTTCGTGAGCACCCCCTTGTTGCGGACCTCGTTCTGCGTGTCGAGGTCGATCGCGTACGCGATCGCTCGCCTCGCGAGGATGTTGTCGAACGGCGGTTTGGCGGTGTTGACCAATAGGTAACCGGTCTCGGTGAACTCGTCGGTCTCGTAGAGCTGGACGTCTCCGGAGTCGGCGATCTCGCGAAGATCGGAGATGGCGAGCGCGCTCGAGGTCTGCATCGCGTCGATCTCGCCGCTCTGGATGGAGTTGACCATCTGCGTGGCGTCGGGCATCGGGCGGTACTCGATCTCATCGAGGTACGGGAGCCCCGGCTTCCAGTAGTCGGGGTTCTTCACGACCGTCAGATGGTCGTTCTGGCGCCAATCGTCGAGCATGAACGGACCGGTCCCGATGAGGTTCGTGTCGCAGTGGTCGGCGTCATCGAGCTGCGCCTGCGCGGAGATCCCGAAGCGCGCATTGGAGAACAGGTATGCCGGGAACGCTACCCACGGCACCTTCGTGGTCACGACAACAGTCATGGGGTCCGTCACCTCGACGGTGTCGACGTTGTCGAATACGAAGACGAAGAGCAGGGGTGACGCGCCGGGTACGCGCCACGGAACGCGTCGAGGTTGTTCTTGACCACCTCCGCGGTCAAGTCGCTGCCGTCGTGGAACTTGATTCCCTCGCGCACCTCGATCGTCCACTCGTCGTAGGTGTCGTTGGGTGTGACCGACTTCGCGAGGTACGGGACGTACTCACCGTCGGCGTTCGGGACGGTCAAGTAGTCGTAGATCGAGCGCGCAATCTGCATCCCCGCTGCCGCGAGCTGCGCCTCCGGCAGGCACCAGCCACCGGAGTTCTCCGCCTCGAGGCCGTAGACGACCTTGCCGCCGGGGGTCGGCTCGCCCGAGGCGGCGGTCGTCTCGCTTCCTCCGGAGTCCGGAGCACCTGTGTCGTCGCCGTCGTCGCCACCGCCGCATGCCGCTGCGAGGAGGGCGAGGACGACGACCAGCGCCGCCGCTCGAAGGCCACGGGTGGTACGTGAGAGCGTCATGGATGCCTCCGTTGTCGCGTCCTCTGTCACTGCTCGATCCACAGTCCGGTCACCGGGTGGCCGTCGGCGAGGCCGGGGAAGGGCGCCGACCCGTCGGGGAGATCGGGGCCGAGCACACCATGCACGTCGGTGCTCGTGCCTATCGTCCACATCGACCAGAAGCCCCAGAGGTTGTAGAGCTCCTCGGCGAAGCGGCGGTTGAGGTCGGCGTAGATCTCCTCCCTCAACGCGGGGTCGCTCTCGACGCGGCCCTCGTCGAGGAGGCGGTCGATCTCGACGTCGGCGAAGCGACCGAAGTTCACCGGCGAGTCGGCCCTCCACCACGAGTACTGCAGGTCGGGGTCGCCGCCGCTGTGGCCCCGCCAGAACACGGCGTTGTAGTCACCGCCCAGGACCTGGTTGATGAGCTGCGCCTCCTCGATCTGCTGCAGCCTCACCTCGATGCCCGCAGCTGCAGCCATCTCCGCGACCATCTGCCCGGATTCGATGTTCGCCGGCTCGGGCGTGGAGAGCAGCGTCAGCTCGAGCGGCTCGCCCGACTCCGCCTCGTACTGCTCGACCAGGCGCTTGGCCTCCGCGAGGTCGAACTCCGGCAGGCCGGTGTCGTCGAGGTAGCCGATGCTCCCGGGCGGGAAGGGGCCCGTCGCCCGCTTCGGGATCGACATCTCGCGCACCTCGTTGAGGGTCTCGCTGTCGGTCGCAGTCGCCAGCGCCCGACGCGCAAGGATGTTGTCGAACGGCGGCTGCGAGGTGTTCAGCAAGGTGTAGACGGTGTCCGCGAACTCGTCGGTCTGGTAGATCCCAATGTCTCCCTGCGCGGCGAGGTCCTGGAGCTGCGCCACCTGCAGGTTGTTCATCGTGTGCGTCGCCTGGATCTCGCCGCTCTGAAGGGCGTTCACCCTCTGCGTCGCCTCCAGGATCGGGCGGAACTCGATCCTGTCGAGGTAGGGCAGGCCCTCTCGCCAGTAGTCGGGGTTCTTGACGACGGTCAGGTGGTCGTTGGGCACCCAATCCTCGAGCATGAAGGGGCCTGTACCGATCATGTGGTCGGCGCAGTGCTCCTCGTCGTCGAGCTGGGCCTGGGCCATGATCCCCACCCGACCGCTCGCGTAGAGGTGGGCCGGGAACGCCGGCCACGGGGTCTTCGTGGTGACGACCAGCGTCAGCGGTCCGCTGACGGTCACCTCGTCCCAGTTGTTCGTGACCAGCGGGCCGAGGAGCGGCCGCCGCGCCGGGTACAGCCCCCTGCCCGCGTCGATGTTGTTCTTCACCACCTCGGCCGTCAGGTCGCTGCCGTCGTGGAACTTCACGCCCTCGCGCAGGACGATCGTCCACTCGTCGTACGTCTCGTTCGGGGTCACCGACTCGGCCAGGAGCGGGACGTACTCGCCCTCGGAGTTCGGGGCCGTGAGGGTCTCGTACATCGAGCGCGCGACCTGGATGCCCGACACCGCGAGCTGGGCCTCCGGAAGGCAGAACCCTCCGGCGGTCTCCGCCTCGATCCCGTAGACGAGCGTGCCGCCATGCTCGGGCTCGGCCGGGGTGGTCGATGCCGTCGAGGCGGTACCGCCGTTCGAACCGCCGCCCGCGTCGTCGCCCGCGGAGTCGTCGTCACCGCCTCCGCAGGCGCCCAGTACCAGCGCCAGCGCTACGACCGTCGACGCCGCGGAACGGGCCCGAGTCACTCGATCCTCCTACCCTTCGACCCAGAGGCCGCCGAGGTTGTGTCCGTCTGCGAGACCGGGGAACGGCGCCGAGCCGTCGGGAAGGTCGGCTCCCAGAACCCCGTGCACGTCGGGCGCGGTGGCGACGACCCAGAGGGTCCACTGGTACCAGAGGTTGTACGCCTGCTCGGCGAAGCGCCGGTTGAGGTCCTCGTAGATAGCGGCGTCCTTCGCCGGGTCCGCCTCGGCCCGCCCCTCCTCCAGCAGCCGGTCGATCTCCGGGTCGGAGAACTTGCCGAAGTTCACAGGCGATCCCGAGTGCCACCACACGTACTGCAGGTCGGGGTCGCCTCCGGGGTGCAGACGGAAGCCGGCTGCGTCGAAGTTGCCGCCGATCGCGTCGCTGATGAGCTGCGCCTGTTCGACGGTCTTGATCTCCATCGACCCACCGACCGCCTCGACCATCTGCTGGAGCATCGTCGCCCACTCGATCCGAGTCGGGTGTCGGGGTCGTGCTGTAGGCGAACGAGAGCTTGCCGCCGCTCTCCTCCTCGTACTTGGCGACGTACTCCTTCGCCTTCTCCACGTCGAACTCGGGGAACCCCGCGTCCTCCAGGTAGCCGATGCTCCCGGGGGCGAAGGGGCCGCTGGCGTTGGTGAGGATGCCCTTGTTGCGGACCTCGTTGAGAGTGTCGCGGTCGAGCGCGTGGGCGAACGCCAGGCGCGCGTTGATGTTGTCGAACGGGGCCTTGGCCATGTTCAGCATCGCGTAGCCGACCTCTGCGTACTCGGCTCCCTCGGTGAGGGCCACGTCGCCGGAGTCGACGAGCCTGCGCAGCTCGTCGATGGTCGACGCGGTAGAGGTGTGCATCGCCGTGATCTCGCCGCTCTGCAGGGCATTGAGGCGCTGCTGCGCCTCCGTGATCGGCCGGAACTCGATCTCGTCGAGGTACGGCAACCCCTCCTGCCAGTAGTCGGCGTTCTTCTCCACGGTGAGGTGGTCGTTGATCTTCCAGTCGACAAGGGAGAAGGGTCCGGTGCCGACCAGGTCGTCGCCACAGTGATCGGGGTCGTCGAGCTGGGACTGCGCCATCACACCGAAGCGGCCGTTCATGAACAGATAGGCCGGGAACGAGGGCCACGGCGACTTCGTTGTCACCACGACCGTGAGCGGGCCGGTCGCCTCGACCGTATCGATGTTGTCGTAGACGAACAGGAAGAGGAGCGGCTTGCGCGCCTCGTACTGGCCCCGGAACGCGTCGAGGTTGTTCTTCACGACCTCTGCCGTCAGATCGCTGCCATCGTGGAACTTGACTCCCTCGCGCAGCTCGATCGTCCACTCGTCGTAGCCGGCGTTGGGAGTCACCGACTTCGCGAGATAGGGGACGTACTCACCGTCGCCGTTCGGCATCGTGAGCGGGTCGTAGATGGCCCGGGCGATCTGGATCCCCGAGATGGCCAGCTGGGCCTCGGCGAGGCAGAGACCGTTCGAGGACTCCGCCTCGAGGCCGTACACGACCCTGCCGCCCGCCTGAGGCTCACCGCTCGCCGTTGTCTCGGTCGTGTCGTCGTCGCCCCCACCACCGCCGGTGGCGTCGTCGTCGTCACCTCCGCCGCACGCGGCTGCGAAGAGGATGAGCACGAGCGCGATGGCCGTCGTCGGTAGCCACTTGCGGCGTACAGAGGTCCGGTGCATGTGGGCCTCACTCCTGTCGGTCGGGCCCGGGCGGGCGGTCCGCGGGAATGTACCCGGTGGCCGCTCCCGCGCGAAAGACGACCGCCGCGCGAAGATGCCCCGACCGCAGACAGGCAGGGGTGCGAATCGTGACCCGACGGCACAGGGCGCTGGTGACCGCGCCGTTCCGCGGAGAGGGCCTGCGGCGGCTCGAGTCGATCGCCGACGTGGTGTACGACCCCTGGATCGAGCAGCGCCCGCTGCGCATCTACGACGGGGCGGGCCTCGCCGCCCGCGTGCGCGAGGAGGCGGCGGACATCCTCGTCGTCGAGGCCGACCTGGTCGACGGCGATGTGCTCGACCTCCCACTCACAGTGATCGGTTCCTGCCGGGGAGACCCGACCAATGTCGACGTCGCCGCTGCCACGGCCAGAGACATACCCGTGGTTCGCGCCCCGGGCCGCAATGCCGACGCGGTGGCCGAGCTGACGGTCGCGCTGCTCTTCGCCGTGCGTCGCTTCGTGGTGCCGGCCGACCGTGACGTGCGCGGTGGCGAGATCTACCGGGACGGCCTCATCCCATATCAGCGCTTCCGGGCGTGGCAGCTCGCCGGCCGCACGGTGGGGCTCGTCGGCCTCGGAGCCGTCGGGAGCGCGACGCGCTGGAGGGTGGAGGGTCTCGGTATGAGGGCCATCGCCTGCGATCCCTACAGCCCCGAGGCCACCCACTCCCTCGATGACCTCCTGGCCGAGTCCGACGTCGTGTCGATGCACGCCGCGGTGACGCCGCAGACCTCGGGGATGATCGGCGCCCGGGAGCTGGCGCAGATGGGACAGGGTGCGCTCTTCCTGAACACGGCCCGATCCGCGCTGCACGACATGGACGCCCTGGTGGAGGCGCTCGAGTCTGGCCATCTGGGCGGTGCCGGCCTGGATCACCTCCCGGGCGAGAACCTCCCGACGGATCATCCTCTCTGTCACATGGACAACGTCGTGCTGACACCTCATATCGGTGGGGCCACCTACGACACCGAGGAAAACCACTCCTTGCTCATCGCCGACGACATCGCGCGTCTCCTGGCCGGAGAGATGCCGGTCAACATCGTCAACCCGGAGGTGCTCGCAGAATGACCGCATCCAGGCTCACAGCCTCCGAGACGAAGGACCTGCTGCTCTCGACCGCGCGAGACCTCCTCAGCAAGGGACTGGTCGAGGGGACATCCGGGAACCTGTCGGCGCGCCTTCCCGACGGCCACGTCGTGATGACGCCGTCTTCGCTCGACTACGAGGAGATGACCCTCGGCGACCTGGTCGTCTGTGATCTCGACGGCGAGGTCGTCGAGGGCGAGCGGTCGCCGACGACCGAGAAGGCGTTGCACCTCGCTTGCCTACGTCGCTGGGACGACATCCACGCAGTGATCCATTCCCACGCGCTGTACTGCTCGATGTTCGCCGTGGCCCGCATCCCGATCCCGTGCCTGATCGAGGAGCTCGACGTGTACGTGGGTGGGGAGGTGCCGGTGGCCGAGTACAAGATGACCGGATCCGACGAGCTCGCGGCGGAGGTGTCCCGACACGTCGGCGACCGCGCCGCGGTCCTGATGGCCAACCACGGTCTGCTCGCGGTAGGCAAGGATCCGCGCGATGCCATGAAGGTGACCGCTCTCGTGGAGCGCACCGCTCGCATCGTATGGGGGGCAAGGCTCCTCGGCGACGCGGTCCCGCTGCCTCCCGAGACCGTCGAGCGCTTCGCGGGCGTCTACCCGCTCATGCGGTCTCTCTAGGGCCTGGGCCGTCCGCCTACGGATACAGTGCGGTCACCGACATCGACCCGAACCGACAGGGTCGGGGCAGCCCCGGGGGGCCCATGAGATCCACCGCGTACCTCGACTCCGGCGCCGTGAACCTGATCACCTCCGCGATCGTCGCCGGTTTCGCCGGGATCATCGTGGTCTTCAAGATGGGCATAGGCCGCATCATCGGCATCTTCTCACCGCGCAGACGCGCCGCCCTCCGCGCGGCTCAGGAGAGCCGCCGCACACCGGACAACGACGGCTAGGTGCGCGGCGAGCCTGTGGGGACTGGACCGACCGGCTCCGAACCCGCATCCTTTCGAGACCCCGACAGCGCGATCTTCTACTCGGAGGGCCGAGTGCTTCGAGGCCTCTCCGAGCGTGCCGCCGCCGACTGGGAGACGCTCCGGACGACCCGGTTCTTCACCCGGCTGACGGCCGAGGGGGAAGATCGTCGCGACGCGCCCGTTCGCCGGCGACGCTCCCCTGTCGCCGCGAGGCGAGGCCTGGGCGGCAGTCCTCGAGCACGAGCGGATTCCTGTGGTCACCTACCCCTACGAGTGGCCGTTCGCGATGCTCCGCGACGCGGCCGCCCTGCATCTGGAGATCCTCCTCGCCGCACTCGACGAGGGGTTCTCCACGAAGGACGGGAGTGCATTCAACCTCCAGTTCGACGGCGTGCGACCCGTGTTCATCGACGTCGGCTCGTTCGAGCGCGTCACGGGTCCCTGGCCGGGGTACCGGCAGTTCTGCCGGACACTTCTCTTTCCGCTGATGATCCAGGCGCACCTCGGCATCGCGTACCAGCCCTTCCTGCGCGGCAGCGTCGACGGCCTGCTGCCCACCGACGTCGCGGCGATGTTCGGCGGCCGCCGCAAGTGGAAGAAGGGCGTGCTCCGCAACGTCGTGCTCCATGGCGCGCTCGAACGCCGGGCCCTGTCGAGCCGGTCCGGCCGATCGAGTCGGTCGGGCAGCGAGGAAGTCAAGGCCGAGCTGCGACGCTCCGGCTTCGGGGCCGAGCTGGCGAAGGCGATGGCGAAGAAGCTCCTGAAGCTGGTCCGCGGCCTCGACGCGCCGCGTCGCCGCTCGACGTGGGACGACTACCGCGACACCTGCTCGTACAGCACAGCCGATGCAGCGGCGAAGAGGGCGTTCGTCGAGAGAGCACTCGCAGATCACAGTGCCGGCACCGTGATCGACCTGGGAGCCAACGACGGCGAGTACTCACTGCTCGCCGCCCAACACGCCGAGCGCGTCGTCGCGGTGGATGCCGACGAGACCGTGATCGACGCCCTCTACCGGCGTCTGCGTAGCGAAGACGTCACCAACGTCCTCCCGATGGTGATGAACCTCGTCGACCCGTCCCCGGCAATCGGCTGGCGGAATGCCGAGAGGTCGTCTTTCGCCGACCGTGTAGACGGTGACGTCGTCCTGGCCCTCGCCCTCGTGCACCACCTCGTGATCGGCGCGAACATCCCGATGCCACAGGTCGTGGACTGGCTTCGGGGCTTCGGCGCTCGCCTGGTCGTGGAGCTCGTGCACCCCGACGACCCGATGGCGCGCCGGCTCATGGCCGACAAGCCGGCGGGCCTCTTCGACGACTACCGGGTCGATGCCTTCGAGTCACTGCTCGACAGCGCGTTCCGCTTGGTCGAGTTCGAGGTGCTCCCCGGTGGCACGCGCACGATCTACCTCGCAGAACCGCGGGCGTGAGCAAGGCAGGTACAGCCCGCGAGGAGGCCTGGTACCTGCTCGAGGTCGCGGCGATAACCGGATTCCTCATCTCGCAGCCCGTCCTCGACATCTTCGGGCGGTCCCCGGAGACCTTCATCTCCAGAGGGGCCGACCGCTCCCAGGTGATCGCCTTCGCGATCGCCGTCGCGGCGGTCCCCGCTCTCGCCGTGTGGGCTATCACGTTCGCGGCGCGCCTCGCGGGCAGGTCACGACGGCGCATCACACATGTCGCGGCTCTCGGCGTGCTCGCCGGACTCCTCGCCGCCAGGCTCGGATACGACGCCCTCGGCTCGGCGCGTGTCGCCGCCGCCGCGCTCGGGGTGATCGCGAGCATCTGCATGGTGATGCTGTACGCCCGGACGACGTGGGCGCGAACGTATCTGCGGGTCGCGTCGGCGGCGCCGCTGGCCTTCGCAACCATCTTCCTCGTTGCTTCGCCTACAGCCGATCTCGTGCTCGGAGGCACGGTCAAGGCCGCCGACGTCGAGGTGCCAGACGCCGCGCCGTCGATCCTCTTCATCGTCCTCGACCAGTTCCCGACCGCGTCCCTCCTCGACGGCGAGGGACACATCGACGCCGATCTGTTTCCCAGCTTCGCACGCCTGGCCGAGACCTCCACCTGGTACCGGAACAACACGACGGTTGCGCCGTGGACGAACCTGGCCGTGCCGGCGATCGTCACCGGCACCCTTCCCGTCGCGGACGACACGGCAGCCACAGCGAGCAACTTCCCCCGAAGCATCTTCACTCTCCTCGGTGGTTCCTACGACCTCAACGTCTCCGGAACCGGTGGAACGGATCTGCCCTGCGACACTCTGCGGTTCAGGACCGGGTGACGGTCTCGGAGCGCTCTTCGGCGACGCCGTCGGTGTGGCCGGCAACGTTGCCGACGCCGAGGGCGAAGGGAGCAGTCTCGTCGCGCGCGGGACCACGTGGGACGAGCGCGCCGACGACTTCGAGGAGTTCAGCGCCTCGATCGCGCCGGGACGAGACCGCCCGGTCCTCGACTACATGCACTCGCTGCTGCCCCACGACCCCGTCGAGTACTTGCCGAACGGCGTCAAGTACCCGGCACCGGAGCACCCGGTCGGCCTCTTCCTCCTCACGTGGACAGACGAGCACGGGGCCGCAATAGGTCGTCAGCGGCACCTGCTCCAGGCCCAGCTGACCGACCGGCTCCTCGGTGAGGCCCTCGACCGCCTCGAGGATGCCGGGCGATTCGACAACACCCTGATCGTCGTCACCGCCGACCACGGCGTGGGCTTCACCAACCTGGAGCCCTGGCGCGGCACCTCGGCGGCGAACTACGAGCAGATCATGTGGACACCTCTGCTCATCAAGGAGCCTCACCAGGAGCAGGGGCGCATCGACGACAAGAACGCCTGGTCGGTCGACGTGCTGCCGACGGTCGCCGAGATCCTCGGGGTAGAGATCCCGGCCGACTGGGAGATCACAGGGCACTCCCTGATCGGCGACGGGGAGGTCCGCGACCCGTCGGACAAAGTGCTGTTCACACAGCTCGGCAACTCACTCCCGGCCGCGGCCGACGGTCTGGTCCACGTCGACGGCGTCGAGGGGTTCGAGCGCCTGCTGAAGTGGTCGTCCGCGCCTCCCGGCGACGACGACCTGCGCGTCTGGCGGCAGGGCGAGTACGGCGCTCTCGTGGGTACGCGTCCGGAAGAGCACACGATCGGGCAGCCCGCTGGTTTCGACGGATGGCTGGCGGACCCCGACGTCTACGACGACGTCGACCCGAACCACGACCCCCCATCCACCTCGACACCGCGTCCGTCGGGACCGAGCCGGGACCTGTGATTGCGGTCGCGGTAAACGGCGTCATAGGCGGGTGGGGCCCCACGTTCGCGAGCACCGTCGAGCACGTTTCCAACTTCTGGACCCTCATCCCCGACTCGCTGCTCCGTGACGGCCGCAACGAGTTGGAGCTCTACGAGATCTCGGGGCCGGTCGGCGACGTGACGCTCTCGCCGGTGCCGATGCGCGACCCGTGAGCCGTCAGGTCCGCATGCGGTAGAGACTCAAGCCAGGGCAACCAGGTCGAGCAGGTCGTCGGACCAGTAGTCGACGGTGCCGTCCGGCATCATCAGGACCTTGTCGGGCGAGAGCTCTCCGACGAACTCGGTGTCGTGGCTGACGAACACCATCGCCCCCTTCCACGAACGCAGTGCTGCTCCCACGGCGAGGCGCGACGGAGGATCGAGGTTGTTGGTCGGCTCGTCGAGCAGGAGCAGGTTGTGCCTTCCGGTCACGAGCATCGCGAGCGCCAGCTTCGTCTTCTCCCCGCCCGAGAGCGTCGCGGCATCCTGGAACGCCATCTCACCGGAGAGCCCGAACATGCCGAGCAGCGCGCGCACCTGCTGGTCGCCGAGGCCGAGGCCGGCCGCCGCGTCCCGCATGTGGTCCAGCATCGACCGCCCCGCCACGATTCCCTCGTGCTCCCTGCGCGTAGTAGCCGAGCGAGGCCCCGTGCCCGAGCCTGTGCTCTCCCAGGTCGGGCTCGACCTGCCCCGCCAGCACGCGCATCAGGGTCGTCTTGCCCGCGCCGTTGAGGCCGAGCACCAACAGCCGCTCCCCCCGGCCTACGTCGAACGTCACGTCCTCGAAGACGGTGTTGGCACCAAACGCCTTGGCGAGCGACTCGGCCTCGAGGACGACCGCCCCGGGTCGCGGCGGGTCGGGGAGGCGCACCGAGATCGTCCGCTCCCTGCGCGCCGCCGTCACGCGCTGCGACTCCAGCCGGCGCGCCCGCGAGTCGAGCGTCTTGGCCGTCCGCGCCCGCTTCTCGGTCTGGCCGCGCATCGAGTCGGCGAGACTCCTGATCCGCCGGATCTCGACGTCCTGGCGTGACGCGAGCTTCGCGCGCCGCTCCTCGTCGGCGGCGCGGGCGACGCGGTACTGCGAGTAGGTGCCGCGGTACTCGACCATCTCGGCCTCGTCGAGATGCAGCACGCGGGTCATCGCCCGGTCGAGGAGGACGAGGTCGTGGCTCACGACCAGGAGAGTCCCCTTGTAGGAGCCCAGGAACCCCATCAGCCACTGCTTGGCGTCGACGTCGAGGTGGTTGGTCGGCTCGTCGAGGAGGAGGAGATCGCTCCCGGCGAAGAGGATCCGCGCGAGCTCGACCCGTCGGCGCTCGCCTCCCGACAGGACGCGGATCGCGAGGTCTAGCCTGTCGGGCCGGAGGCCTAGACCCGCCGCCAGACGCCGGACCTCCGCCTCCGCCGCGTAGCCGCCGAGGCGTTCGAACTCCTCCTGCGCGTTGGCGTACCTGCGCACGTTCCGCTCCGACGGGTCGTCGTCGAGGCGCTCGTGCAGCCGCACCAGGCGCCGAGTCACCTCGTCGAGGCCGCGCCCCGACAGGATGTGCGACATGCCGGTCGCGTCGACACCCGACCCCTGCGGCCTCGGGTCCTGTGGCAGGTAGCCGACTGCGGGCGGCCTCAGGATCACACCGGCCGCCGCCGGCGCCTCGCCCGCCAGGACCTTCAGCATCGACGTCTTGCCGGCGCCGTTCCGTCCGACCAGTCCCGCTTTGTCCCCCGCACGCAGCGAGAACGACGCCCCGGAGAGGGTCAGCCGGCCGCCGACCTCCACGGCGAGATCGCGCACCTGGAGCATGCGCTCATGATCCCACGGGGGCAGCGCCGAGCGTCACACGGGTGCGTCGGGTGCGACCAGCGGCCAAGGGCGCTCACGCTCGACGATGCGCGCCATGTCGAGCAGCCACGCCTCGCGATGGTGAGGTGCGAGCACCTGCATGCCTATGGGGAGCCCTCGGCTCGTCCCGATCGGGATCGAGATCGCGGGGCTGCCGTAGATGTTCGCCGGGATCGTGAGCGCCCCGTTGTTGCCGAAGCCCGCCTCGACGCCGTTGAACTGCGACGGCAGCGGGCCCTCCGCAGCGAAGGCGATCTCGGGATTGGTGGAGGCGATCACGAAGTCGACCTGTTCGAAGATCTCCGCCATCTTCTCGTTCATCAGGATCCTTGCGGCCTCGATGTTGGCGCGCGACTGGAGGTTGTATGCCTCCTCGGCGATCTTCAGGCCGAGGGAGATCTCGAACGTGAGCTCCTCCTCGCACGCCGGGTAGAGGTCGCCGAGGTCCTTGCGGACCTCGGCGAGACCGGAGAACGCCCACTCGAGGCTGAGCTCGGGCATCTTCACCGGAACGTCGACCAGCTCCAGACCCGCATCGCGGGCGAGCATCTCGCCGTGACGGACCACGGCATCGGCGATCTCGGGGTGCAGGACGGCGACGCCCAGGTCGGCGACGATCACGGCCTTCTTCCCCCGCAGGTCGTGCGTGTCGAGCCCGGCTTCCCAGCCCTCGACGCGCAGGAGGCTGTAGGGGTCGCGGAGGTCGAAGCCGTTGGTGGCGTCGAGGAAGCGCGCCACGTCCGCGCCGAGCGTGCCAGAGCGCCGGTGACCGCCGTCAGCGAGCCGACGCACATCTGCGGACCCTTCGGGATCCGTCCGTAGGTGTTCTTGAGGCCGAGCAGCCCGGTGAACCCGCATGGGATGCGTATGGATCCCCCGCCGTCGCCCCCCGTGGCGATCGTGATCAGCCCGCCGGCCACCGCCGCTGCGGCGCCGCCCGACGAACCGCCGGGCGTCCGTTCGCGGTCCCACGGGTTCCGCGTGGCGCCGTTGAGGTTCGTGCGGGTGAGGTTGACCCCGCCGAACTCGCTCGACGTCGTCAGACCGAATGGGACGGCGCCGGCCGAGCGGAGCCTCGCGACCATCGTCGAGTCGTGAGGCGAGACGCGGTCCTTCAGCGGAACCGATGCCTCGGTGGCCGGCCACCCGCGGACTGCATCGAGCTCCTTGACCCCGATCGGGACTCCCCCGAAGGGCAGTGCGACGTCGGCCCGGGCCGCGGTCGCGCGGGCGGCATCGGCGTCGAGGAACGAGAACGCGTTCAGCTCCGAGCGGTCGATGGCACCGAGCGAGGCGTCGAGCTCCTCCGCCGGGCTGCGCTCGCCCGACCTGAACGCATCGACCAGCGAGCAGGCGTCACCGAGCCAGGGAGAGTCAGTCATGTTCCGTCCTTCGCAGTGGGGTGGACGGCATGCTAGGAGTCGCCGTCCGCCGGCGTCGACCGCCTCAGCCGAAACGGCACCGGGGCCCGCAGTGAGGACCCGCCGCCGGTGGTTACGATTCGCGGGCCCTTGGATCCGACGAGGACGTCGATGAACGAGCCGATCACGAGACGGGCCTTCCTCGCGCTGGCCGGCGCTGCCGCGGCGGTCGGGGGCTTCGCGGCGGGCCGTGTGACGCGGGGCGGCAACTCACCGAGCGGTGACAGCCCGAGCGGCGGAGACGACCGGGCGACCACTTCCCGGCCGGCTGCGGACCGTCGCGGGGCCCTGGAGCGCGACGCCGTGAAGCGGCTCTTCCTCGGCACGGACGGACCCGGTCGCGCCGGAGCGGTGTACCTGGCCTCGCATCCCGAGCCGCCGGCGGGCGGGGAGTCCTCGCTCCCCGAAGGCTTCGTACCCGTGGAGCCCGAGGAGGCCGAGGCGTGGCTCTCCTCGGCCAACCACCAGGACCTCTCCGGACGCGCGTCTTTCCTCGCCACGGCCGACTACTCCGAGGGGCGCGCCGTGGAGGTAGGGGGCTGGAGGCTGGCCCGGAGCACCGCGGAGCTCTGCGCGTTGATCGCACGGAGCGCCTGAGTGTTCCGCCCGGCCGATGAGGTGCCGGCCGGCTCGGTGCTGCGTGCCGACATCTGCATAGCAGGCGGTGGTGCCGCCGGTATCACGCTCGCACGCGAGCTCCGCGGCAGCGGGGCGTCGGTGATCCTGCTCGAGAGCGGCGGGTTCGACCCCGACCCAGACGACCAGGCTCTCTACACCGCGCGATCCAGCGGCGACCGCTACGACCCGCTAGCCACGCGCCTCAGGTACCTCGGCGGGGCGACCAACCACTGGTCGGGCTGGTGCCGGCCCATCGACCCCCTGCACTTCGAGCCGAGAGGCTGGATCGCGAACAGTGGATGGCCGATCTCGCGCTCGGACCTCGATCCCTACTACGCGCGGGCCGCCAAGGTCTGCGAGCTGCCGCCGTCCTTCGGCGACTCGACCGCCGGCGATCGGGGCGACAACGAGGGCGTCGACCGGTGGTTCCAGTCCCTCTTCGAGGACGACGCGATCACGTCTACCGAGTACTGGTTCAGCCCACCGACCAGATTCGGATCCCGGTACCGCGACGATCTCGAGCTCTCGTCCGAGACGACCGCCTATCTCCGGGCCAACCTGGTGAACGTGGCCAACAGTGACGGTCGTGTCACTCAATTCGAGGTAGCGACCCTCGACGGCAACAACTTCGCCGTTGAGGCCGGTGCCTACGTGATCGCGCTGGGCGGCATCGAGAACGCACGGATGCTCCTGGCGTCGCGCGACTCGAGCCCCGCCGGCCTGGGGAACGACGGCGGCCTCGTCGGTCGCTACTTCATGGACCACTTCGACCAGACGATGGGCACAATGCTGCTCACCTCGCCGATCGACGGCGCGTATCAACCCGGGCGCCTCGACCAGCGACGCGCGGCGATCACCCTGACCCCCGCCGCCCAGCGCGAGCACGAAATCGGGGGCATAGCCCTCGTCGTCGAGTCGTTCCCCTTCTGGAAGCCCGACGAGGCCGACTACAAGACGGTCCGGGCCAACGACGCGGCCGACATCCTCCGTGGCCTCGCGGGCGGAACGAGCGTCCCGTACAGCCTCCAGGTGGCGCCGAGCAGGAGCCGAACCCGGAGAGCAGGGTGACGCTCACGGAGCGGTCGGACGCGCTCGGCGTGCCCGTCGCCGACGTGCATTGGGCTGTCACGCAGGCGGATCGTGAGCGGGTGGCCCGCGGCCTGTCGCTGCTCGCGGATCGCCTCGGCGGAGCGATCACCGGTCTCGTTCGGGCCGATATCCCCGATCTGGTCACCGAGCGCCACCCGATCTGGTACGGAGCGCACCACATGGGCACCACACGCATGAGTGACGACCCTCGACGGGAGTTGTCGACAGCAACTGCCGGCTGCATACCGTGGAGAACCTCTGGGTCGCGGGCAGCTCCGTCTTCCCGGCTGCCGGGTTCTCCAACCCGACCCTCACGATCGTCGCTCTGACTCTCCGCCTGGCGGATCATCTCCGGTCGCGCCCGCGCTGAGCGGCGCCCTCACCAGCTCCACGACGGCGTCGGAGGCGAGCAGCACGATGGCCAGCCATCCGAGCGTCCGCGCCCGCGGGAAGAGCGTGGGCCACTCGAAGACCGGCGGAAGGCGGTCGCGCACCTGTCTGTAGGTCATGTAGACGCCTACCAGGCCCAGCAGTGCAGCCGGCGCGATCGCGAGGACCGCGCGTGCCCTGGGGAACCGCAGGACCGCAGCGACCGACGCGGCCACGAGCAGCCCCACCCAGGGCGCGACGACCAGCGCTGCACCGCCGCCCGCGACCAGCGCTCCGAGCGCCACCGGACGCACCGGTGCGGGGCCGAGTCCACGGCCGGAGAGGTCGGCGAGGGTCGGCGCCCCGTCACCGCCGCAGGTGCTGCGGCGCCGGCGACGCAGCCGAGTGGCTACCACGATCGCCGCACAGAGGATCACACCCACGATCGAGACGGCGATCGAGGCCGCCACCCGCCGCTGCGGAGTCCACACGATCTCGACGTCGAACGGACCGGCCGAGTTGGGCACGATCCTCCAACCGTTCGCGTACCCGTCGACCAACCGTGACCCGCCGAGGGAGTCGCCCCCCACGACGCGCGCGGTCCACCCGGCATTCATGCTCTCTCCGAGCACGAGCCAGAACGGGTGGGTGGCCCCGTCGATCCGCACTCGCATCGAAGTACGTCCCCTACTGACCACCTCGACGGCCGGTGGCTCCGAGGTGTCGCGGATCAGGCCGTCGACGCGCATCCCCCTCGCAGTCGGTGCAGGATCGCCCGCGGCCCCAGAGGCGAGCACGAGGCGGTCGACGTCGACCGCCGTCATCTTCCCCGGCATCGATCGCACGATGTGCTCCCCCGCCGAGAGCGTCACCTCCGCCGCGCCGGTCGGGTCGACGGCGCCGCACGGGCGGATCTCGAGTGCTCTCAGCGCCTCGGCATCCGACCGATCGCCGACGATCTGCACCGCGAACGGCTTCCCGTCGATCGTCAGCAGGTCGGTTCGACACCGGGCGGTCAACCTCTCGGGGGCCGCCGGAGGAATCGCCCCGGGCACTCCCAGCTCTGCGATCCCGACGGGCGCGGCCCGCGGCACGCTCGAGAAGTAGTGGGCGGCCCGCACCTCCCGTACCGCGAGGACCGTCACGCGCACCCTACGGCCGGCCAGGGCTCCGAAGCGCAGATCGACCTTCGCCGTCGCGTTCTCCACGGCTCTGTCGACCATCTCCCCGACGTCGACGTCGCGGGCCTCGCCTCCGGCCTCGATTCGCAGCCTCGTCGGCACGGAGTGCCTCCCCGTCGGCCACGACTCTCAGGGCGAGGCGGTCGAAGGTGATCCGCTCCTCCGCGTCGTACTCGACCCACTGCCCCACCACCTCCGAGAAGGGGGTGTTCCACGCAGTCGCCGGGTCGCCGTCGATCGCGGCGACGGGCCGGCAGCGCACGCAGCCGGGGAGCGACGCCGAGGCCGAGGCCGCGACTCCACCTTCCGCGACCGACGGGAGTCCGAGAAACGCATCTACCACCTCCGGATCGGCGTCCGGCGCGAGGCGAGCCTCACCGGCCAGGCCGAACGTCCGCTCGGCCGGCAGGTTGAAGGAGCGGACGATGCGCTCCTCCTCGTCGGAGCGCGGCGGTACCGGGAGCTGACGCTGGCGGCCCATCAGGATGACGAGCGGATGATCGGCGGTGTCCTCGCCGAGTGCATCCGCGAGGTCGCTTGGCATCCGCACGACCTCGTCGACGCGTACGTAGCCGGAGCCCCCGCCACCCGACGCGCCGTCTCGCAGCCGGATCTCCGCGAAGCCGACCGGGCTCGCACCCGGGTGCAGCGGGCTCGGACCGGCGTTGGTGCCCCTGATGACGACTTCCAACGAGGAGAGCTCGCGCCTGTCGAAGCGCACGATCTGTCCCTTCTCGGTCCGCGACGTGTCGTCGAGATCGACCACCATCGGCGAGCCGCCGTCGAACCGGAGCTCGACCTGCGTTGCCCAGCGCTCGCGCTGCCCCTGCAGAGGTTGAACGAGGTTCACACGATCGGCGGTGATCGGTTGCTTCAGGTCGACCCGGATGCTGTGCCCTATCGCCTCGTCGAACGCGGCGACCCTCCAAGCGGTGTCGGTGTCGCCGTCGAATGCGTTGGCGGCGCGGTCCTCGGGCGTGAACGTGATCGGGTTCCCGTACGCGGTGGCCACGACCCTCTGCACGCCGCGCTGCTCGGCCACGGTGTAGGCCTGTTCGCTCTGTCCGGGGAAGACTTCGAGGCGTGCGTCGCTCGGGTCGTGGGCATAGGGCTCCTCGCCGGCCTGCTCCGTGTAGCCCGTGTTGTCGAGGACGGTGCTCCAGCGACGACCCCGTCTGCGGTTCGAGTCGGTGAGCACGAGCACCGAGCCCTCCGGGACCGCGTCGCGCAGCTCCCGGGGGTCCGGGTACGACGCCGAGTAGAGGATCACGCCCTCGCCCGAGAGGAGCCCGGCGTCCGCCGCGTCGACGAGACCCTCGCCGGAGCCGGAGACGACGACCGCGCCGCTCTCCGACTCCGTGCGCACGATCGGCAGGGCGCCGTCGACTGCGTAGACCATCACCGGCCGCGGCTCGGCCTCGTCGGGGGGCCTGGCCAGCACCTCCGGGTCGAGCCAGTCGGGGGCGGGGCTCCCCGCCGCGACATCACCGAAGGACTTCACCTGCGAGACACCCTCGGGGAGCGGATCGAAGAGGCTCACGAGAGCGCGAGGCCGCACGAGGTCGTAGCGGTCGTACTGGATGTCGTTGCGCAGCACGACGTCGCCCACCGACATGCGCGCGAGCAGGTCGTGGAAGCCGGCCGGGTCGGAGACGCCCTCCTGTATGCGGCGGTCGAAGGCGTTCAGGAGATCGGCCGTGGCCTCGTTGCCGTATGGGATCAGCTCCGCGCGACGTACGGCCGGTCCATGAGGCCGGGCGTGATCGGATCGACGGTGTTCCCCCAGCGGTACGCAGCGAAGTCGGCTCCGGGCAGCTCGAGGACGCGCGTGTCGTCGCCCCTCGAGTCGAGGAAGCCGGCGGCCTCGTTCCAGTAGTCGGGGATCTCCTCGGGCCGCTGGAGATTCCGGCCGTAGTAGGTGCCGTCGTAGAGCGCGGGGAAGCCGGCGAGGACGAGCGCGCCCACCAGGAGCCCCGCGCCGGTCGCGAGCCTCGCCCGTTCTTGTGCCTTCAGCCAGGTGCCGAGCGCGTCGATTCCGGCGCCGAGCAGCATCGCCAGCCCCAGGACTACCAGCGGGATCGCCCTCCCCGTGCTGCGCAGGGCCAGTCCTGCCTTCGAGCCCTCGGCGAACTCCTTGAAGAGGGTCCCGAGCGGGGTCGGGGAGTCGTATGGGTGCGCTCCGACGGCGATCACCGTCCCGGCGAGAGCCAGGAGCACGAAGTACGCGCGGTGCCTCCACCTGATCACTGCCGCCGAGAGGAGCGCGAGGCTCGCGAGCCCGTAGCCGAGGAGGATCATCGCCGGCCTCTGCGTGTAGCTGCGGGCCGACTCGACCCATGGCCCCAACCGGTCCTGACCGTAGAAGAACCAGTAGCCGAGGCCCCGCAGAACCTCGTTCGGCATCGAGGTGCGCGCGACGGCCTTGACCGTCTCGGTGTACTTCAAGATGTTGATGCCGTAGCCGCCCTGGATCGAGAGCCCGGCTATCCACCACAACGACGTGAGGACGGTGAGGGATCCCATGCGAGCCACGGTCGCCGCGGCGCGACGCAGCGGGACCTCCCTGGTGAGGAGCGTCTCGTGGAGGATCCAGAGCACCGGAGCCACGCCGGCGAAGACGAGAGCCGTCGCGTTGACCCCACCCACGACCTGCACCGTGATCGCGAAGAGAGCCGGGTACCGCCATCCTCCGTCTCGCAGCGCCCGGATAGTCAGACCGAGCATCCACCCGAGCGCGGCCCACGGCAGCAGGATCACCGAGATCCGCGCGGCGTAGTGCAGCGAGTACGGACTGAACGCGTACGCGAGTGCGGCGACCACGACTCCGGGTCCGCTCCGGCCGAGCGTTCGGCAGAGATACAGGACACCTGTGGCCGCAGCGAAGACGATGGCACCGAGCCACAGGCGCTGCGCGACCCAGTCGGGCACGCCGAGACGATCGAGTGTCCAGTAGAACGGCCCCATCGGGAAGAGGTACCCGATGTTCTGGTGCGTGACCGTGCCCATCCCGATGTTCGGGTCCCACATCGACGTGGCGCGCTCCAGGAGACGGCCGGGGTCGAGGTACAGGTACTGCTTGGTGTCCGCGGCCACCTGTCCTCGGGCCGTCAGAAGCGGCGGCACGAACGCAAGTGCGGCCAGCAGCGAGTAGCCGATGCGCGGTGTGACCCGACGCATCGATCCGGGAACCTCCGTCACGTGGTCGACCGCCGCCGCACCGCCTGGGCAGCGAGCACCTCCAGGGTCCCGACGGCTGTCGCGCCCCAGGTGAACCTCGCGGCGTGCTCCGCCGCGCCGGCGCCGAGACGGCGTCGCAGCCCCTCGTCGGCGATCACCCGCTCGATCGCCCCGGCAAGGGTGTCGGGCCCGTCGACGAGGAGGCCCGGAGTGCCCCTCCGAGACGGAGTCGGAGTGCCCGGAGATCCGCGTGACCACGGCGGGGGTGCCGCAGGCGGCCGCCTCGGTGATCGTCATCCCCCACCCCTCGTGAGCCGAGGCCGATGCGACGAGCCATGCGCGGCGGTACAGGGCGACGAGGTCGTCGTCGTCGAGGCGGCCCGGCAGGTGGATCCAGTCGTCGGCGCTGCGCTCGCCCACGGCGGTCTCGAGGCGTTCGCGCTCGTAGCCCTCTCCCACGATCACCGCCTGTAGCGACGGGTGCCGCACCTTGACGTCGGCCAGCGCGTCCACCAGCAGATGGAACCGCTTGACCGGCACGAGGCGGCCCACCGCGACCACGAGCGGCGCCGGCGATCGGTCGCCCCCGGGTGTGAACCTCGGGTCGATGCCGGGAGGGACGACGTGTACACGCGAGGGCTTGAACCTCAGCTTCTCCACCAGCTCCTGCTTCGACGACTCCGAGAGCGTGACTATCGGAGTGCGCCGGTAGATCGGCGGGGCGATCCTCGACTCGATCGCGTTGCCGAACGCCGCCAGGCGCGGCGGCAACGTCATGCCCCACATCCCGCCGTGGACGTGATGCAGCCAGGTGACGTGCGGTCCACGCGCCCACAGCGGCGAGAAGAACGGCATCCCGTTCCAGATCTCGACGAGTGCGTCGCGCTCCCCGTGCCATCCCATGACCTCACTGAGAACGGCGCGCGGGAAGACCATGTACCGGCCTGCCTTGCGGATCACGCGATAGCCCTGCCGCCACGACACCACCGGGTGACCGGCGGCGTAGGAGGTGCGCATCGTCACCTCGACTCCGGACTCCGCCCACAGCCCGGCGACGGCCGCGGCGTGGATCTCCGACCCCCCGGCCTCGGGATCGTCGAGATCCCGCCAGGCCAGCATGTTGATGCGTCGGATACCTGCGCGCTCTGCGAGATCGCCGAGCTTCCCGACCACATCCACCGCGGCAGTGTACGCGGGGGCGCCGCGATTCGGCCGGTGCCGTTCGTCATCCTCCGGATACGGTGTCGTGGTTGGGATCATCGCGGTCGGGACCATCGTGGTTGGGACCAGTTGTCGTCGGGGCGCTGGCTCGAGGTGCCTACTGGCGCTTCGTCACCCCCGACTGGGAGCCGATATCCGACGCCGACCACTACCTACGACTGGCGCGCTCCCTCGCCTCGGGAACGGGCTTCTCGATGGCGTTTCCCCAGCTCGAGATGCACGCGACCGCCTTCCGACCTCCGCTCTACCCTCTGCTGCTCGCGATCGTGGAGTGGGTGGGCGGCGCCGATGTCCTCTGGCCGGCGCGCCTGCTGTCGCTGGTTCTCGGACTTGCGGTGATAGCTCTGACCGTGAAGCTCGGTGAGCGACTCGCCGGCCCCACTTCAGGCTTCGTGGCGGGAGGCATGGTCGCGGTCTATCCGCCGCTGGTCGCCAACGACACGATCACCCTCTCGGAACCTCTCGCGCTGCTGTTGATCCTGGGCATCCTCCTGAAGCTGCACGACCGCCGCTGGGTCGCTTGCGGCGTTCTCACCGGCCTGCTGCTGCTTACCCGTCCGAACGCGTACCTGGTTGTCGTAGTCGTGGTGGCGGCCCTGTGGAGGCTCATCGGTCACCGGCGCGCGCTGCTCTCAGCATGCGTCTGCGCGGCAGTGGTCTCGCCGTGGATCATCAGGAACCAGATCCAGGTCGACACCATCAGGCCGACCACTTCCGACGGGTTCACTCTGGCCGCCATGTATGCGCCGCCTGCCCGAGAGCACAAGACCTTCGTGAATCCCGTCTACGACACCTGGTATGACGGCACCGAGTTCGAGCTCCTGCAGTTCGACGAAGCCAGATGGAGCTCTGCCCTCACGGATTTGGCACTCGACACGATCAGCGACGACCCGAGCTATGTCGTCACGGTCGCGCGCCGGAACACCATCGCCTTCTTCGAGCTCGACACCTCAGCAAATGAGACTGCCGAGCGCTTCGACGGACGCAACATCGATTTCCGCACGGCGACCCTCCCGCTCTTCTACGTCGTCACGATCCTCGGCCTCATGGCAATCGCACTCAACATCCGCAGGAGGGCGGTCTGGCCTACGCTCGCAATCGCGGCGCAGTTCACCGTGCTCTCCCTGCTCATCGTCGCGCCGCCGCGACTGCGTGCCCCCTTCGACCTGACGATGTGCATCGGGGTCGGTCTCCTGGCCGAGGGGATCAGGCAGCGGTACGCAATCGTCGATGTCCCGCCGCGCCGACCCGCTCCGTCCCGTAGCCGCCCATAGCCGCTACGGCGGCGGATACGCTGACCCGTCCGCCTACACCCGGAGAGCGTCTTGCGACTCACAGGCGAGCGCCCGATGCAGGGCGCGACCCCCCGACTCACTCCTCGCGCTGCACGACGCGGGATACAGGGAGGTCGCGGAACGCCTCGGCACCGGCGTCGTCCTCGACGTGGGTTGCGGCGTCGGCGACGAGACGGTACGGCTGGGCGGCGAGGGCCGCTTCGTCCTCGGCGTCGACTACAGCGCGCAGACCGCGGTCGATGCCGGTAGGGAGTGGGGCGCGGGCGATCAGCGCGAATCGGACGTCCGTTTCGCCGGCATGGACGGCTCGAGGCTCGGCATCCGCTCGCGCTCCGTCGACTGGGCGTGCTCGTCGCACCTCATAGAGCACTTCACGAACCCCGAGCGCCACGCCGCGGAGCTCGCCCGGGTGCTGGCGCCCGAAGGCACCGCGTTCGTGATCACCCCGAACGCGCCGGCCGACTTCGAGAACCCCTTCCACGTGTACCTCTTCGACCCGGCCCAGCTCGCGTCGCTGCTGCGGATCTTCTTCGAGGAGGTCGAGGTCCTGGGGCTCGAGGGCTCTCCCGAGCTTCAAGCCGACTTCGCCTCCCGCCGCGCCAGCGGCGAGCGCCTGTTGAAGCTCGACGCGCTGCGCCTGCGCCACCGCCTGCCCCGTCGGTTGTACGTGTGGGGATACGAGCACGCGCTACCGGTCGTCTACCGCCTCCTCGGAAGCGAAGGCGCGGGGATCGGCTCGGGTCTCGACCACACGCACTTCACGATGAGCGACGCGATCGACGCCTCCACACCGGTGCTCTTCGCCATCGCCCGACGACCACGGCCGAGCGTCAGGGAGCGGGCCTAGCAGCGCCGCGATCCGCCCGAGCGCGCACGACGGCGACCAGCGTCGCCGCGGCCCCCATCGCCCACAGTGGGGCCACCGGGATCTTCAGGCGCGGCTGACCGAAGAAGACGATCGGCGTCAGGGCGAGCCACACCGCGACCATGAAGAGGAACGCCTGTCGCGGATCGCCGCGTCCGAAGCGGCGCAGCGCCCGCGGGAGCGCGAGCAGGCCGAGCGCCACCACGCCCCATGCGAACACATCGGCCAGGTGCGCCAGCACGTACCGGTAGGTGCGATGCCCGGGACCCGATGCAACGAGGTAGCCGGCCGTGTCGGTCAGGCCGTCGTGGTCGTCGCGGTAGGTGTAGTACGCGCGGCGGTACGCGAGACGCGCCTCCGTGAACGGATGGCGTACCGCGTACTTCACCGCGGCAATCGTGTCGTTGCGGTCGTTCTCGGCCTCCCGCTCCTCTGCCCCGGTCGTGCACGCGGCGGGGAGGTTGTAGCCGCCATAGGCATTGGGGTTCCGTCCGATGCAGAGGTTCTCGCCGAGGTTCGTGGAGACCAGGACCGGCGAGTCGAAGGCGAGCGTGTTGCGGATCGCCCACGGCGCCAGCACCACCGCCGCGGCCGACGCCGCGCACCCCGCCTTCCACAGGCAGGAGCGCCACGGGAGCCCGCCGGCGCGAAGAGCGACAGGGAGGAGCACGAGGAACGGGAGCGTGAGAGGACGCACCAGGGCCGCAACGGCGACCAGGGCGCCGAAGGCCATGAGACGCCTCGACGTGAGCGCCTCGGGAGTCCACGGGACCGCTGTCACCGACCAGAGCGCGGCCATTGCCAGGAACACGAAGAGCGTCTCTGTGAACCCGATGGCGACGAAGAACACGAGGTTCGGCCAGATCGCGACGATCCCGGCAGCCACGACGGCGGTGGTGCGGTCGAGGAGGCGCCTGGCGATCGCCCAGGTGAGCCCCACGGTGAGAACCGACGGCACGAAGTTGAGGAGCGTCATGCGGACGTGCCTGGAGACGTCGGCGCCGAGTCGCTCCAGCAGCCACTGGAGCCCCGCCAGCGCGAAGGGGTAGCCCGGCGGGTAGTACGCGGTCGCGACCCCGTCGACGTACGTGTAGCCGTGGCCCCGGACGATCCGATCGGCGAGGTACCCGTAGATGGCGGGATCGCCCAGTGCCGTCACGGGCCGGGTCGCGTGCAGCGCCCACGCGAGGCGCGCGAGTGCAGCGGTGCAGATCAGCACCGCCACTACGACGTGATCCCTCTTGAAGACCCGGACGGCACCGCGCACGACCCGGAATCGTGTGGGTGCACCGGCCGCGGTGTCAACCCGGCCGTCCCGGCACGGTCCGCTACCCTCGGCCGCCTGGACACCTCTACCGCTGCCACGACTGCGGCGAGAAGCGACGCCTCCACCGGGCAGCGTCACGCGCACTTCGGCCGGTGGCTCGGCGCGATTGCGGTCGCGGCGCTGGTGGTGCGGGTCCTCTTCACCGTCGTCGTCGACCCGTCGATCGGCGAGTCCCCCGACGAGCTGAGCGACCCCCGCGCGTACCACCTGATAGGCAAGAACCTCTCCGAGGGCAGGGGCTACGTGCGCCCCTTCGACTTGGAGCTCCTCGGCCTCGAGCACCCGAGCGCCGAGTACCCGCCGCTCTTCCCCGCCTTCCTGGCGGTGCTCGACGGTGCCGGCGTCGACTCCGTCGACGGTCAGCAGCTGGCCCTCTGCCTCGTCGGTTCGCTCACCGTCCTCGGGATAGGCCTGGTGGGGCGCCGCGTCGGCGGCGACGCGGTGGGGCTGACCGCCGCGGCGATCGCCGCCATCTACCCGAACCTCTTCCAGGCCGACGCCGTGCTGATGACCGAGTCACCCCACGCCCTGCTGGTGACGGTCGCCACCCTCCTGGCCTTTCGCGCCGCCGACCGCCCGTCGCGTGCGACGTTCGCCGCCCTGGGCCTCGCCCTGGGCCTGGGGGCCCTGTCGCGCTCCGAGGGAGCCCTCTTCGCGCCTCTGCTCGTCCTGCCGCTGGCACTGCTCCTGCGCGATCGGTCCAGGGCCACCCGGCTCGGGCTCGCCGCCGTCGCGCTCGCGGTCGCACTCGCGGTGGTCGCTCCTTGGACGATCAGGAACTACGTGCGCTTCGACGCCTTCGTCCCGATCTCGAACAACGTCGGGCCCACCATCGACGGGGCGAACTGCGACCTCACCTACTCGGGCACGTACCTGGGGTACTGGCGTTCGACGTTCGGCGACACGGCCGCCGAGAGCGACGAGTGCTTCGAGGGCTTCGACATCACCCAGGACGGGTTCAACGAGGCAGAGACTGCCGCCTTCCACCGTGACGCGGGCCTGAGGTACGCCCGCGACCACGCGAGCCGCCTCCCGGTCGTCGCGATGGCACGGCTCGGTCGTGCCTTCGGCTTCTACGACACCTTCGATCAGGTGCGTCTGGAGTCCTTGGAGGGAAGGACCGTCCGCTGGCAGACTCTCGGTCTGCGCATGTACTGGCTGCTCCTGCCCTTCGCCGTGGCGGGGGCAGTCCTTGTCCGCCGCCGCACCGACCTCGTCCCCCTGCTCACCCCGTTCGTGCTCGTCGCAATCACCGTCGTCCTCACCCACGGCAACGAGCGGTTCCGCATCTCGGCGGAGCCCGCACTCGTCGTCCTCGCCGCGATGGGGGCTGTGGCGGCAGTCCGAGCGGCGCGCCATCGGATCGACCGACAAGGAGCCAACCGATGAAGCGCGTGCACGTCAGCAGGAGAGCGTCGCTCCGCATCAACGACGCGCTCGACCGCTGGTTGCCTCCCGTGCTGCGCGACTCGCGCCCGGTCGCCGCCCTCGTGCGGCGGATGTACGGCCCCCTCACCGAGGACATCAGCGAGTTCAAGGAGCGCGCCTTCTACCTCTCGCGGCGCGAGTACGCCGACTTCTACCAGCAGCTCCGCTCCAAGGTCGACCAGGGCATCACCGACCTCACGCCCGAGTCGCTCGACGCCGTCGTCGACGCCGTGAGGGGAGAACGTGTGCTCGATGTCGCCTGCGGCAGAGGCCACCTGGCCGAGCGCCTCGCGGCCGACCGCGACGTCGTCGGCTGCGACGTCGCAGTGACCGCCGGTCGCCGTGGATCGTCGAGCACGGTCACCTACTGCGAGGGAAACCTGGAGCAGCTCCCCTTCCGCGACGGCGCCTTCGACACCGTCGTCTCGACCCACACCCTCGAGCACGTCCAGCACCTCTCCGAGGCGCTTGCCGAGCTCCGCAGGATCGCCGCTCGCCGGCTTGTCATCGTCGTGCCGCGTCAACGCCCCTATCGGGTCACCTTCAACCCTCACATCCAGTTCTTCCCCTACCGGTTCTCACTCCTCGCGTGGACCGGTACCGACCGCCGCCACACGTGCGAGCTGGTCGGCGGCGACTGGCTGTACGTGGAGGACACCGACAGCGCTCCCGACGGTCCCGCGCACGAAGGGAGCTCGCCGTCCGTACGCTGATCGTCGTCCCCGCCTGGAACGAGGAGGCGGCGCTCCCCGCGACGCTGGCGGAGCTCCGCACGACCGCGCCCGATCTCCACGTCGTGGTCGTCGACGACGGCTCCTCCGACACGACGTCGCGTGTCGCGCTCGCCGCAGGCGCGCGTGTCGTGCGGTTGCCCTTCAACCTGGGCGTCGGCGGTGCCGTCAAGACCGGGCTCCGCTTTGCGGTGGAGCGCGGCTACGACCGGGCCGTAGTCCTCGACGCCGACGGGCAGCACGACTCCGCGGAGATCGAGGCGCTCCTCGCGCGTCTCGACGCCGGGGCCGACATGGTGATCGGCAGCAGGTTCGCGCAGGGTGCACCCGACTACGCGGTCGGGATGACCCGTGGACGCGCGATGGCCGCCCTAAGGTTCGTCGTGAAGCGCGCCACCGGACACGCCTTCACCGACGTGACCTCCGGCTTCCGCGCGTTCGGCCGGCCCGTGCTCGACTTGCTCGCCCGGGAGTATCCGGCCGAGTACCTCGCCGACACCGTGGAGGTGCTACTGATCGTCTCGCACGGCGGCTACCGGATAGATGAGGTACCGGTCTCCATGCGGCCCCGCGCGGGCGGGAGGCCCTCGAGCGTCCGCCTCCGCCTTGTCCTCAACTACATGCGCCTTCTGGTAGGCATCCTCTCGTCTGCGTACCGGCGTTCGCGACCCCGTAGGGGAGGAGGTGCGATGACAACCCGTGCGCACGTGATCGTCGCCGTCGTCGCCGTCGCGACGATGGTCTTCATCCTGCGGCTGGTCGGCCGCCGCCAGCTCCGCAGCAAGTACGCGCTCCTCTGGCTCGGCACCGGGGTCCTGATGTTGCCGCTGGCCGCCTTCCCGGGCAGCCTCGAGACCATCTCCGACTGGGTCGGCATCTCGTACGCACCGACCACGTTCCTGCTCGGAGCCATCGGCTTCCTGCTCGTGGTCGTCATCCACCTCTCCTGGGAGGTGTCGCGCCTCGAGACGAGGCTCCGCGCCGTCGCCGAGGACCTCGCTCTCCTCAGGACGAGCGTGGAGGACGACGTGGAGGACGACGTGGAGGACGACGTGGAGTGATGGCGCGCTTTGCTACGGTGCGCGCCATGCCCGGGCCGAGCCGCAAGTTCCGGTGGTGGCTCGCGGCGGTCACCGTCGCGGGATTCGTGCTGCGGGTGCTCTACATCAGGTTCGAGCGCTCCGGTACAGGCCTGGAAGCGGCCGCCGGCGTCGTGGGCGGCGACGCGTTCTTCTACCACAAGGGCGCCCAGCTCCTGCCCCACCACGGATTCATCTCGCCCGAGGTGTTCCTGGGGGAGGGGCGCGTCATGCCGGCTGCGGAGCACCCTCCCCTCTACCTCCTGTGGCTGGCGATCCCCTCGGCGCTGAACGTGACGAGTCCACTCGCGCACATGCTCTGGTCGGCGCTCATCGGCACCGCGACGATCGTGACCGTGGGGCTCCTCGGGCGCGAGGTCGCAGGCGAGCGGACCGGGCTGATCGCCGCCGGCCTGGCGGCCGTCTACCCGAACATCTGGGCGCCAGACGGCTTCCTCGTCTCCGAGACGATGGCGATCTTCACGGTAACCCTCACGCTTCTCCTCGCGTACCGCTATGTGCGCGAACCCGGTACCGGCCGGGCAGTGCTCCTCGGTACCGCCGCGGCGCTCGCCGCTCTATCGCGTGCGGAGGCGCTCCTGCTCTTCGCGCTGGTGGTGCTACCCGTCATCTGGCGGGTCCGTGAGGAGCCGATCAAGCTCCGGCTCAGACGCCTCGTCGCTGCCGCACTCCTGCCGATCCTGCTCATCGGCTCGTGGGTGGGTTTCAACATCAGTCGATTCGAGAACCCCGTCTTCCTGTCGTCGGGCTTCGACGTCACACTCCTCAGCTCGACATGCGACGACACCTACTACGGGCGTTTCACCGGCTACTGGAGCATCTTCTGCGTCGCCGAGGTCCGCGACGCCGAGGTCACTCCCGACATGGACCAGTCGGAGACCGCCGTCATCTACCGCAGGGCGGCGACGGAGTACCTGGGCGACAACCTCGGACGCCTCCCCGTCGTCGTACTCGCGCGTTGGGGCCGCATCACCGGCCTCTGGAATCCCGGACAGCAGGTGAAGCTGGACCAATTCCCCGAGGGCCGGGAGAAGTGGGTCGCTTGGTCGGCGCTGCTGACGTGGTATCCACTCGCTCTCCTCGCCATCGGCGGCGCGATCGCACTCAGGCGTCGCCGCGACGCTCCCCTCTTCCCGCTTCTCGCACCTCCGATCGGCGTGATGATCGCGATAACGATCACCTTCGCGACGACGCGCTACAGAGCCACGGCGGAGACGGCGATCGTCGTCCTCGCGGCCGTCGCCGTCGACACACTCCTGCGGCGGCGCGAGGCGTGACCGCAGGCACGTCAGAAGTCGACACGCAGGTCCGAACCGGAGTGCACTTCCCCGGTTTCGACGGGCTGCGGGCGATCGCGGCGCTCTCGGTCGCAGTGACCCACGCGGCGTTCATCAGCGGCTTCAGCCTGCGCAGCGACTTCTGGGGCCCGTACGCGGCGCGCCTCGACATCGGTGTCGCGACGTTCTTCCTCATCTCCGGCTTCCTCCTCTACCGACCGTTCGTCGCGGCGCGCTTCGAGGACCGGCCGGCGCCCGCACCGGGCCCATATTTCCGGCGCCGCTTCCTGCGCATCTTCCCGGCGTTCTGGATCGCCGTCACCCTCGTGATCTTCGTGCTGCCGCGCCCCGACGACGCGATACCGAGCCTCGGCGGACTCGTCGCCCTCTACTCGCTCACCCACATCTACTTCGAGCCACACGTCCTCGGTCCGCTCCAGCAGTCGTGGACCCTCGCCACCGAGCTCAGCTTCTACCTGCTCCTGCCCGTATACGCGGCCTTCATGCGTAGGGAGGCGCGGACCTGCGACACACCTCATTGCCCACGAGGTGGCCGGGCTCTGCCTGCTCTACGCCGTCAGCGTCGCCTTCCGCGCCTGGGTGCTCACAGCCGGCATCGAGCCCGCCGGGATGTACAAGACGTGGCTGGTGGCCCGCACCGATCTCTTCGCGCTCGGGATGCTGCTCGCCGTGCTCAGCGCCTGGTGGTCTGCACCCGGGCGCTCCGAGCCGCGGTGGCTGGCGCATCGGGCCGTCCCGTGGGTCTCCTGGTGCCTCGCTCTCCTCGCTCTTCACTGGGTCTCCAAGGAGATCGGCCTCGAGCTGATGGAGAACCGCGGCCCGGTGCCCTTCACCACGAGCCAGGAGCTCGAGATGCAGCTCCTGTACGGAGCCTTCGCCTTCTTCCTGCTCGTGCCCGCGGTCCTCGGTCCGCAGTCCACCGGCGCAGTGCGGCACCTTCTCGCGCGGCGCACGGTGCAGTGGCTGGGTCTGATCTCCTACGGCATCTACCTGTGGCACGAGGCCGCCCTCGGCGCGTTCCTCGTGTGGTGGGACCGGGGAGACTGCTCGGTGCCGGGCATCCCGTGCGCGTGGATCGACGGTTCGTCCGAGATCGGCTGGCACTACCCGTTCGGCATCGATGCCGCCTTCGTCGAGATGGGGGTCTTCATGCTTCTGACATCGGTGGCGATCGCGGCTCTCTCCTACTACGCGGCCGAGAGGCCCCTGATGGCACTGAAGAACGGGCCGCTCCTGCCGGCGCCCCTCCGGCGCGATCGACGAGGCAGTGCACGATGAGCCGTCTCACGCCACGGCAGGCGACGCACTCGCGCTCGGAGCGCTGGCCGTGCTCGTCGCACTGCCTCTGAGGGGCCTGATGCGGAATCAGGGACCCCCGATGGAAGAGGGCTTCATGCTCGTCTTCCCCGAGCGGGTCCTCGCGGGCGACCTGCCCAATCGCGACTTCCTGCACCTCTACGGGCCGGGGAGCCTCTGGGCGCTCGCCGCGGCGTTCAAGGCCTTCGGGACCCAGCTCGAGGTGCAGCGGCTCTTCGCCCTGGCACAACAGATCGGCGTGTTCGCCGGCGTCTTCGCGCTCTCACGTCGGTGGGGACGGACCGCCGCGACACTCTGCGGCGCGATCTCGCTGGTGATCATCGTGCCTCGATCGGGCTCACGGCGCTGGCGTGGGTGGGTGCCGTCGCGTTCGGGGTCTGGGGCCTCACGATGGGGCTGCGCGCCGTCCGCGACCAGTCCGACCCCCGGTCGGGGCGCCGGATGCTGCTCGGCGGCCTCCTGTTCGGGCTGGCTCTCCTCTTCCGTCTCGACCTGGTGGTGGCGGTGGGCCTCTCCGGCTCCGTGCTCTGGCTCGCCGTCGACCGCCGCCTGCGCACCCGGCTCCTGACCGGCCTCGCAGCCGGCAGCGCCCCGTATCTCGTTCACCTCGCCACGGCCGGGCCCGGCAACGTGATCCGCAGGATGGTCCTCGACCCCGTCGTCTACCTGCGCGGTGGGCGGCGCCTACCCATCCCTCCCCCACCCGACCACCTCGCCGGGTTCCTCCAGCGGGCCGGCGAGCTGAGAGCACTCGACTGGCCGGTGCCCACGCTACGGCCTGCGACACAGCTGACCGTCTGGTTCTTCTTCCTCATCTTCTCGATCGCGGCGCTCCTCCTCGTCGGTTGGCGACGGCTGCGCGTCGATCGGTCCTCGTACCGCGGGCGTGTCCTGCTCGCGGTGGGCCTCTTCAGCCTCGGGATCCTGCCGCAGGCGCTGCAACGCACCGATTCCACCCACTTCGCGTGGGTCTCGTGCGTCCCGGTGGCTCTCCTGCCGACAGCGATCATCGAGTGGTCACGGTCGCGGCGGCCATCGCCCGCCCCGAGGAGGGATCCGCGCTCGACGAGCCTCGCCGCCGGTGCCGTCGTGATCGCCTTCCTCGCCTTCGTGATACCGCGCTACACGTTCCACTCGTTCACCGACTACACGCTCCAGACCTTCGGCATCCACCGTCAGGCGTTCAAGATCGAGCGAGGCGACCGCATCTTCTACTACGGGCGCCCCGACGTCGCGTCCGCGCTACGACCGCTCATCCGCGAGCTCGACGCCATCTCCGAACCGGGGCAGACCCTGCTGGTAGGTACCGCAGACCTCAGGAAGACCCCGTACAGCGACGCGTTCCTCTACTACCTCTTCCCGGAGCTGCCTCCCGCCACCTACTACATAGAGATGGACCCCGGAGTCGCCAACGCAGACGACTCGGGGCTCGCCGACGAGGTGCGCGACGCCGACTTCCTGGTCCTGTCGCGCGTGTGGGACGAGTGGGACGAGCCGAACGACTCGCGCGTCTTCGGCTCCGATGAGCCCAACCGTGTCGTCGAGGAGGAGTTCTGCCTCGTCGGCGACTACGAGCACCTGTACGAGCTCTACCGTCACTGTGACCGGTAACCTTCCTGCGATGCGGACGCTGGTGGCGGTTCCGACCTACGTCGAGGGCGAGAACATCCGCGAGATGCTCGGGCGGCTGCGCGCCGCCGTCCCCGACGCCGATGTCCTCGTCATCGACGACAACAGCCCCGACGGGACCGCCGACATGGCCGAGGAGGTCTCCGCCGAGCTGGGGCAGATCGAGGTCCTCCGTCGCCCCGCCAAGAAGGGGCTGGGAAAGCGCGTACCGAGCCGGGTTCGGGATCGCGATCGACCGCGGTTACGACCTCATCTGCCAGATCGACGCCGACCTCTCCCACGACCCCGCCGCCCTGCCGTCACTGCTCTCGGCGGTGAGGGCCGGGGCCGACATGGCGATCGGGTCCCGGTATGTCCCCGGCGGCACCATCCCCCACTGGCCGGCGTACCGGCGGGCGATGTCGCGCTACGGCAACCTCTACGCGAGCCTCATGCTGGGTCACGGCGTTACCGACTCCACCTCCGGCTACCGGGCGTACAGGACGACGACGCTCGAAGGCATCGAGTTCCAGAACACGAAGGCCAACGGCTACCTGTTCCAGATCGAGCTCGCGTACCGCGTCTGGCTGTGGGGCGGGAGCATCGCCGAGGTTCCGATCGCGTTCACCGACAGGGTGCGCGGCCAGTCGAAGATGTCGTGGCAGGTGGTCGTCGAGGAGATGACGATGGTCACGTGGTGGGGCCTGCGCGACCGGGTGAAGCCCCACTGGCACGGGGCCAGGCGCCGGCCCGGGCTACCGCGCCTGGGCCGCGCTGCGCGCACGACCGGCACTCGCTAGGCAGCCACAAGCTCAATCGGCGCCGGTCCTGGGCAGGATCGGGGCGTCGCGACCGGTGCCCCCTCCGCCTCCGCCGGTCGGGTCGCCGTGTTCCTCGTGGTACTCGGCCTCGACGTTCACGGCCCAGACGTCGTGGTGTGCCCCCATGATGTTCTCGACCGAGAGCATCGCTGTGAGCATCGAGTGGTCCTGGTTGTTGTACTTGTGCATGCCGTTGCGCCCGACCGGGAAGACGTTCGGGACGTTCTCCGCGATCCAGGCTCGCAGCACCTCTACGTTCACCTGATACGCGTCGTCGTACACCGGGTATGCCTTCGGGATACGCACGACGTAGCCGGCCTCGACCTTCCCGGCCTCGACCAGACCCAGCTGGGTCACCTCCCGCGTCGCCTGTGCGATGAGCTCGTCGTCGGACTTGGTCCAAGTGCTGTCACCTTCGTTGACGAAGAACTCGAGGCCGAGACAGGTACGGCCGTCCTTGACCAGATACGGCGACCACGACCCGAAGTTCTGGATCCGCCCCACCTCGACGCCGGGATCGTGGATGTAGATCCAGTTGTCGGGGAACGAGAACTCCTCCGGCACCACCAGCGCCACCGTGATGAAGTCGCGGTGCGCCAGAGCGCGGGCCGCGCGCAGCACCTCTGCGGGCGCGGGTGGGTCCATCGCCTCGATCAGCTGTCCGAACGGCATCGACGAGACCACATCGGTGCACCCGAAGGTGCGCTCCTCGCCTTCGACCCGAGCCGTCACGGAGTGGGCGAGGCCGGAGGAGTGGTGCACACCGACCACCGGGGACTGCATCAGGAGGGTCGAACCCTGCCCGGTCACGATCTCGGCCGCCTTCTCCCACATCTGGCCCGGTCCGTACTTCGGGTAGTTGAACTCCTCGATGAGGCTCGTCACCTGCTTCTCCCGGCCGCGCCGTGCCCGGATCCACCTCGGTGTGAGCGCCTCGGTCGCCGCCCGCATCAACGAGAGGTTCTTGATCCGCTGCGCACCCCAGTCGGCCGAGATCTCCGACGGCGGCACGCCCCACACCTTCTCGTTGTACGTCTTGAAGAAGTGCTGGTAGAGCCTCCAACCGAATCGCGAGACGATGAAGCCCTCGAGCGTGTGCCGGTTCTTCGGTGGCCGCACGCGGACCCAGAGGTACGAGAGCACGCAGCGGACGGCCTCGACCGGTCCCAGGTTGCGGAGCGCGTTCATCGGCACCAGCGGGTAGTCGTAGAGCTTGCCCTTGTAGAAGATCCGGCTCATACGCGGCCGGCTCAGGAACTCGTCCGCACCGAGGATCTCGAACCAGAGGTCGTCCACCGGCTTCACCTTCGTGAAGAAGCGATGGCCGCCGATGTCGAACCGCCAGCCGTCGCGCTCGACGGTGCGGCTGATCCCCCCGACGATGTCGTCGGCCTCGAGGATGGTGCTCGCGTGACCGGCCTTCCCGAGCTCGTACGCGGCGGTGAGCCCGGCCGGACCCGCTCCGATCACGACGACGGCGGGTCTCGCCTGCGTCTGCTCGTCGACGTCGGAGGTCATCGCGGTTCTCTGCACCTCTGAGTAGCGGGCATCGGGCCGGTGGACGTCCGCGGCGCCGAACGATCCTAGCCCTGCGTCCCACTACCTCCGGAGTCCGGACTTCCAGTAGAGCCCATCAACTGCATCCGCGTCTCGTCGTGATCAGTTGCAGCGGCGCGCACCTTGACGGTCCGGGTCTGCAACGCCGTGGGCATCGACCGAGATCCGGCGGTCATGCGGTGGTCCCCGTTGACAGGGTACGAAGACGATGTGCTAGTACGGCAGCAATGACGCACCTTTCGCGCGAGGGGTGCGACCCCCCATGAGATCGGATTGAAGATGAACACGATCATCTTGGGTCTCGACGGTTCCAACGGCTCCCAGGTCGCGGCTCGATGGACCACGGCCGCTGCAGGACCCGACACTCGAGTCGTCGCGGCGCACGTGATGCAGAGATCAGAGCTCTGGACCCTCGGCGCATTGCAGGTCGATGCCAGACCGATCGTCGACGAGCTCAAGGCACTACTGGACGGGAAGTGGACGGAGGTTCTGCGCAAGGCTGGAGTTCCCCATACAACGCGTTTCCTACGAGGCGATCCGGCAAGTGAACTGCTACGTCTCGCCACGCGGACCAACGCCCTGATGTTGGTGATCGGCACGAAGAGCCACCGATCGGTACACGATCTCGTCGTCGGCGGAACGGCGCACAAGATCATCAATCGCAGTACCGTCCCGGTCACATTGGTTCCGCATCCGCTCCCCCGCTCGAAGGTCGCCCGATGACGGTGAGCCGCCGTGAGGTGGTACTACCCGCTCGAAGCATCGAGTCGTTGGCCGAATGGGTCGCGGCCGGCGGCGCCAAGGGCCTCGCGCGGGCTAGGGAGCTGGGTCCGGAAGCGACAATTGCCGAGCTGGAGCGGGCAGGGGTGCGCGGTCGCGGTGGGGCTGGATTCCCCGTCGCGACCAAGTGGCGGACGGTGCTAGGCGCCGTGGGCCGCCACCGATACGCAGTGTGCAACGGGGCCGAGGGCGAGCCCGGCACCTTCAAGGACCGCACGATCCTGCGCGCAGATCCGTATCAAGTCATCGAGGGTCTCGCAATCGCCGCGTACGTCCTCGGCGCGCGGGAGGTGTTCATCGCGCTGAAGGCCAGCTTCGAGCCCGAGCGTGAGCGTGTCATCGCCGCCGTAACGGAAGTCGAACAGGCCGGTCTCGTCGGCGACCTCTCGATCGCCGTTGTTGCCGGACCCGAGGAGTACCTCTTCGGCGAGGAGAAGGCGCTGCTCGAAGTGATCGAGGGCAACGATCCGCTTCCGCGCTGGCTTCCGCCGTACGTGCATGGCTTGTTCGCGACCGCGCCACAACTGGGCTGGCAGGCGCACGAACCCGAGACCGGGCACTCCCGCAGACAGGAGTCGAACCCGACGGCGGTCAACAACGTCGAGACACTGGCCAATGTCGCACACGTTCTTGCAAATGGTGCATCGTGGTATCGGTCGCTCGGTACCGTCGCCGCGCCGGGAACAGTCGTGTGCACGGTCGTCGGCGACGTCAAGCGGTCTGGTGTCGTGGAAGTCGAGTGCGGTACACCGCTACGCGAGGTCCTGGAAACGTTCGAAACGCTGCGAACCGACGCCACCATCCGGGCAGTACTTCCCGGTGTGACCAACGCCGTGCTCACCGAAGCGCAGCTCGACATACCACTGACCTTCGAGGCATTCGCCGCTGCAGGCACCGGTCTCGGCGCCGCCGGATTCATCGTGTACGACGATTCGGTGTGCATGGTCGACGTTGCTGCTGTTCTCTCCCGATTCCTGTACGTGGAGTCGTGTGGGCAGTGCCCTCCGTGCAAGCTCGGGACCGGAGCGATCACGAGTGCGCTCGACGACATCGCGACGGGAAGCGGCACTGACGCGAGCCTCGAGCACATCAACCACTGGCTCGGTGTCGTCGCCGACGGGAACCGTTGCTACTTGCCCGTCGAAGAACAGCAGCTGGTGGGCAGCATCCTGCGGTCGTTCCCCGAGGACTTCGAAGCGCACCTCCGAGGAAGGTGCACGCGACAGCACCGAGCGGTCGTCCCAAAGCTCGTTGACATCCTCGACGGGCGCGCCGTCTTCGACGCGCAGCAGATGCGGAAACGACCCGACTGGACGTACGCAGATTGACGGACCAGGCCGGCGGCGCGCAATCGTCGCATGAGCTGGCATCTGACTCGGCCGATCGTCAGATCTTTCCCGACTCCGCCAGCCCGTCGAGGAGCAGGTGGAAGTAGACGAGGCCGGAGAAGGGATTCCATCGAGCCAGTACCGATCGGATCTCATCGTAACTGGGCGGTGTGTCGAGATCGAGCCAGCTCTGGAGCTTGTTGCGGGCACCCACGTCGTCGCCGGGGAAGACATCAAGACGCCCCAGCGTCCGCAGCAGCACATACTCGGCAGACCAGCGTCCGAAACCGCGTTCACGCTGAACGGTCACAGAGGCACGCTCGTTGTCCTCACCCGCGAGAACGTCGAGGCTGAGCTCACCGCTTGCCACGCGCTCTGCGACGTTTATCAGCGCGATCGCCTTCGCCCGACTGAATCCAAGAGCCCGTAGCGCCTCGGGCTTCGCGTCTCTGATCTCCTCCGGACGTGGGAACGCGTATGCCGCCGGTTGCTCGGCCGTCGGTGCCGACCACCCGTAGGTCTGCGCCATGCGGTTCAGCAGTTGAATCCCGACGTCAAGGGAGAGCTGTTGGCACGCGATCGCGTTCGCCAGCCCTTCGAAGAGGCTGGCGAACCTCGGGGGCTTGAGACCTCGGAATCGACGCTCCAATGCGGAGAGCCGCGGGTCTCCTCTCGCCAGACGGGAGAAGCTTCGTAAGTCGATGCGCAGTCCGAGGAGCCGCTCGAGCGCACGCGTCGTCTCGACCCGGCACCCGGATGCGTCTCCGGTCACGACGACTTGAAGCGACGGCGCAGAGGGCTTCGTCGTCTGCGTGACGGCCACGTCGACGGCCGCGGAGCCCACGATCAATGTCCGACGGTATGTGTGGCCATCCCAGCGGTCGATCGCGTTCTGGGATCGTCGCCGGAGTGCCCAAGTGGTCAGATCCAGACGGAACGGACTCACCGGCTTGATCTCGAAGCTGTCGCTGCCCCGCCTGCCCGGCCCCCGGCCCCCTGTCATTCAGTCAGCGACGGCCTGATAGCGGGCGACGGTGAACGCGATCATGAGGGGCACGGCAGTTGCGAACACGACGAGGCCGACGGTGAGCACGGCCAGCGGGCGACCGGGCAGGTCGTTCTTGATGAACGACCATTCGATGATCCCGGCCTGGAATACGTACGCCAGGAGGGCCCAGCGGAGCACCTGGGCGAACCGGGTCCACGCGAAGGGACGGATGGTCACGAGCATCACGATCGCGGTCGTCTCGAGAACGATCGCTGCGCCCATGAGCACGCTCGGCAGGACGAGCTCCGGCTCCTCGCCAATCTGCGCGGCGACGAGGATGCCTCCGGTGATCGCCGAGGTCAACGCGGCCATACCGATACCGACGACCGGGACAAGCTTGCGCTCGAAAGGGCGGACTGCCGTCACTGCGGTGGTGCTCATTGCGTTGCCACCCGGGTCATGATCAGCAACGTAGCGATCTGCATCAAGCCTGTGATACCGGCCGTGTAGACGAATCGCTTCATCAGATGATCGATGACCTCGACGTCGGGCCCGGGCTTCTTCATCTCGAAGAGCACTGCGATGTTGGCAGGTTCGAGAATGCCGAGCGCGATGATCGCCATGATCCCGACGACGACCATCGAGGCGACAAGCCATGGCTGGTTGGCGTTCCCCTGGTAGAGAGTGCCGTAGTTGATCGCTATCTGGAACCCGGCGGCAAGCGTCAACATGACGAGGGTGGGCATCAGCAGCACCATCTTGGGCATGAACTTCGAAGCGAACTCGACGCGGGCGGGTTGAGACAGGCCTCCCATTATCGGCCCGAGGATCAGGCCGACGTAGAGGTCGACCGCCGTCCACATGCCACCACCCGCGACGTGTGCCAGCATGAGCGCCCACATCGAGTTGGATGCGATCGCGTATATGACGAACAACACGGCGGCACCGACGATCGGCAGGGCCTTGAGCGGTACGATCTGGAGGTCGAGCGGCGATGCATGCGCATCACCCGACACCGGCACACCTGCCGGCGTGAATCCCGCTGTAACGCTCATCGTTCATCCCCCGCGCTCATCTCCCGCGAGTGCCGAACGTCACCCATGGGCGACAATCCAGCCGCACCATAGTGACTCTACGCCGTGAACACTGGGAGCGTGGATCAATGATACAAGCCATGAATGACATCAGCTGTCGACAAGTTGTCGTAGGACATACTGCAGGATTCCGCCGTGGACGAAGTATTCAGCCTCGGCCGGAGTGTCGATCCGTACGGTCATGGTGAACTCGCGGGTCTGCCCGTTGTGCGCGACGCGAACGATGACTTCGGTTGGGACCGGGTCGGCACCTTGTAGTCCGATGATCGAGTAGCACTCCTCACCGGTGAGACCGAGGCTCTGCGCGGACTCGCCGTGCTGGAACTGCAACGGCAGCACGGCCATGTCGATGAGGTTGCTGCGATGGATCCGTTCGAACGAAGTGGCTAGCACGGCCTTGACACCCAGCAGCATCGTGCCCTTGGCAGCCCAATCGCGCGACGATCCCGAGCCGTACTCGGCGCCGGCAACGATGACCAGAGGCACATCGTCAGCGCGATAGGCGACCGCCGCGTCGTAGATGCTCGAGATCCGGCCGGTAGGCAGGTGGCGCGTGACGCCGCCCTCGGCATCGGGCACAAGCTGGTTGCGCAACCGGATGTTCGCGAATGTGCCGCGGATCATCACTTCGTGGTTGCCGCGCCGCGAACCGTACGAGTTGAAGCCGTCGGAGCCGACACCGTGCTCCGTCAAGTACCGTCCCGCCGGAGACGCCTCGTTGATCGCGCCGGCCGGTGAGATGTGGTCGGTGGTCACCGAATCTCCCAACAACACGAGTACGCGTGCGTCGGTGATGTCTTCGAGCGGCGCCGGGCTGGAGGCCATGGTGTCGAAGTACGGCGGACGGCGGACGTAGGTTGATGCGTCGTCCCAGACAAACGTCTCGTCCACCGGCGTCGCGAGATGCTGCCAGTTGTCATCACCGGCGAACACGTCCGCGTACCCTGCGGTGAACATGTCAGCTCGGAGAGACTCGGCGATGACGGTCTCGATCTCCTGAGTCGTTGGCCAGATATCGCGCAAGAACACGGGCCGGCCTCCATGATCGCTGCCGAGCGGCTCCTCCAGGAGATCGGCGTGCATCGTGCCGACGAGGGCATAGGCGATCACGAGTGGCGGCGAAGCGAGAAAGTTCATCTTGCACTCGGCATGGATGCGCCCTTCGAAGTTGCGGTTACCGGACAACACCGAGCAGACGGTCAGGTCGTGTGCGATCACCGCGTCGCTGACCTGCGTGATGAGCGGACCTGAGTTCCCGATGCACGTCGTGCAGCCGTAGCCGACCAGTCCGAAGCCGAGCTCCTCGAGAAACGGGGTGAGCCCGGCCCGGTCGAAGTAGTCCGTCACCACTCGGGAACCGGGCGCGAGCGTCGTCTTCACCCAGGGCTTGGTGCTCAGGCCCCGCTCCACGGCCTTCTTCGCCACCAGACCCGCCGCGATCATCACCGACGGATTGGATGTGTTCGTACACGATGTGATCGCAGCGATCACGACATGACCGTGATCGATCATTGCGGTCGAACCGTCATCGAAGATCACACCGACCGGATCCGATAGCAGCTCGCGTGCATCTCCGTTGACCCGAGCGGTGACGGGCTCGTCGCCGGGATAGTCGCGAATGACCGCGATCGGATCACTCGCCGGAAACGACATCCGCGACGCCTGGTCGAGCCCGACGGGCACCGCCGGAACCGTCGTCTGGTCGGCGAGAAGCGAGCGGACTGCGTTGCGGGCGCCGGCCAACGGGATGCGGTCCTGCGGTCGCTTCGGACCGGCAATCGACGGCACGATGCTCGCCAAGTCGAGCTCGATCGAGTGGGAGTAGACGGGCTCATGGGCCGGGTCGTGCCAGAGATCCTGTTCCTTGGCGTAGGCCTCGACCAACGCGATCTGGTGCTCGGCCCGTCCGGTGAGTCGAAGGTAGTCGAGCGTCTCACCGTCGATCGGGAAGATCGCGCAAGTCGAGCCGTACTCCGGACTCATGTTGCCGATCGTGGCCCGGTTGGCAAGCGGAACGTTGGCCAGGCCGGGACCGTAGAACTCGACGAACTTGCCGACGACCCCCTGCGCGGCGTAGGACCTCTGTCACCGTCAGGACCAGGTCGGTGGCGGTCGTACCTTCGGGTAGCGCTCCGATCAGCTTGAGGCCGACCACCTGAGGTATCAACATGCTCAGTGGTTGACCGAGCATCGCGGCCTCCGCTTCGATGCCGCCGACTCCCCAGCCGAGCACGCCCAGGCCGTTGACCATCGGGGTGTGCGAGTCGGTACCGACCAACGTGTCCGGATACGCCATCACGCCGTCGGGCTCATGACGGGTGAACACGACACGCGAGAGATACTCGAGATTGACCTGATGACAGATACCGGTATCCGGCGGCACGACCTGAAGGTTGTCGAACGCGTGCTGAGCCCACCGCAGGAGCTGATAACGCTCGCGGTTGCGATCGAACTCCAACTCGGCATTGACTCGGAAGGCATCATGGCGCGCGAATACATCAGCGATGACGGAGTGGTCGATCACCAGCTCAACCGGAATCAACGGATTGATCTTCTTCGGATCACCCCCCAAGGCGACAATCGCATCGCGCATCGCGACGAGGTCAACGATGCACGGCACGCCGGTGAAGTCCTGTAACAGCACGCGTGCCGGAGCGAACTGGATCTCGATCCCATGGTCAGACGTCGGATCCCACGCCGCGAGCGCGCCGATCTGGTCCCCGGTTACGGCGACGCCGTCTTCGCGTCGTAGCAGGTTCTCGAGCAGGATCTTCAGGCTGTAGGGAAGCCGTGTCGAGCCGGCAATCCGGTCGAGCCGGTAGATCTCGTACGCCGACCCGTCGACGTCGAGGCGGGCGTGAGCGTCGAAGCTATTCCGCGTCACGATCCGTCTGCTTCACCCGAGATCCGTTCCTCGTGCTCCTACGACGCCTCGTGCATTGCATGCAGTGCAAGCGTGGAGTGCGCATAGGCACCCCCGGCACGCATCTCCGCCGCTACCCAGATCGCCTCCATGATCTCCTCAGGACTTGCACCTTTGCGCCGCGCCAGCCGCGTGTGCCCGTCGATGCAGTAGGGACACTGCGTCACATGCGCCACCGCCACCGCAATCAGCTGCTTCGTCTTCTCCGGAAGTGCACCATCGGCGAACACGGCTCGACTGAATTGCACGAACGCATCGTGGATATCGGGGGCGAGCTCCTTGCGCCGAGCCGCGATCTCGGGTGTGGTCGGGTGATATATCGTGTCCGACATCGATCATCTCCTTGTTTGATGACAACAAGACCGTGAGGGCTCGAGGTTCCAACGGTTGTGGTTCAGACGTCTAGCAGTGTCGTCAGGAGTCGCGGGGATCGGGGAGCTCGACATCGATTCCGTACTGGCGCCCGGCATCGCTCACCGTGCTGCCCTTCAGCTCTCCTTGCAGGAACAGTCCCCAGAGGGTCGCCAGGACGATGTGGGCCGCGTCGGTCTCGAAGTGCCGGCGCAAGGCAGGCCTCGTGTCGGACATGCCGAAGCCGTCGGTGCCGAGTGGAATGAACGGCTGTGGCATCCAGCGCGCAGCCTGGTCGGCTACGAGCTTCACGAAGTCGGTGACGGCGACGACCGGCCCCTCGCCGGCCTCCAGTACACGCTGGACGTACGGGACGGTAGGAGGATCGAGGGGATGAAGACGGTTCCAACGTTCAACGGAGAGTGCATCGTCACGTAGCGCCTTGTAACTGGTCGCGCTCCAGACTTCAGCGCCGACGTCGTGGTGTTCGGACAACAGCTGTTGCGCCTCGAGCGCGGCGAGCATCGCGGTGCCGCTCGCGAGTATCCGGCCCGCGTGCGCGCGACCGGCGGGTGCGTCTCGGTATCGATACAGCCCGGCGAGTATTCCCTCTTCGACACCCGCAGGCATCGGCGGCTGCGGGAACGGCTCGTTGTACAGGGTCAGGTAATAGATCAGGTCTTCAGGATTCGCACCGTACATGCGCGTGATCCCGTCGCGCACGATAACGGCCATCTCGTATGCGAAGGCCGGATCGAACGCACGCATGTTCGGAATGGCGGTTGCGAACAACAAGCTGTGACCGTCGCAGTGCTGCAGGCCCTCGCCTTGGAGCGTGGTGCGCCCGGCGGTGGCGCCCAACAGGAACCCTCGAGCGCGCATGTCGCCCGCCGCCCACAGCAGATCGCCGAATCGGTGAAATCCGAACATCGAGTAGTAGATGAAGAACGGTACGACCGGTTCCCCCAGGTCGCATAGGCAGTGCCCGCAGCCGTGAAGCTCGCCATCGCACCGGCTTCGGTGATGCCCTCCTCCAGGATCTGGCCGTCGGCTGCTTCTTGGTAGCTGAGCAGGAGATCGGCGTCGACCGGCTCGTACTTCTGCCCGTCGGCCGCGTAGATCTTGTGTCGACGGAACAGTGCGTCGATCCCGAACGTACGCGCCTCGTCCGGAATGATCGGCACGATTCGTCGACCGATCTCGGGATCACGCATGAGGTTGCGCAAGAGCCTTGTGAACGCGCCGGTCGTAGAGGCAGCCACCTTCTCTCCGGTACCTGCGAGCACCTCTCGATAGGTCTCTGCTGCAGGGAGCGCTAGGGCCTTCGGGCGTACACGCCGTTCCGGTAGGTGACCACCGAGAGAGCTCCGGCGGTCCATCATGTACCGGAACTCGGGAGAGTCGAGACCCGGATGCGCGTATGGCGGAGCGAAGTCGGTCAGTGCCGCATCAGTGATGGGCAGCTCTAGGCGATCGCGGAACGTTCGCAGTTCCAGTTCGGTCATCTTCTTGATCTGGTGAGTGGCATTTCGGGCTTCGACGTCCGGACCCAGCGCCCAGCCTTTGACGGTATGGGCGAGAATCACCGTCGGTGCACCTCGATGATCACATGCAGACGCATAGGCGGCATACACTTTGGCGACATCGTGACCACCGCGTCGCAACCGACGCAGATCGCTGTCGGACAGATGAGCCACTAGTCGACGCAACCGGGGGTCCGGGCCGAAGAAGTGCTCCCGTACATACGCGCCACTCTCGACTCGGTACTTCTGAAACTCGCCATCGACTGTCGAGTTCATCTTGTCGACGAGCACACCCTCCGTATCTGCCGCGAGGAGTGGGTCCCACTCACGACCCCACACCACCTTGATTACGTTCCAGCCTGTACCGCGAAACAGGCCCTCGAGCTCTTGGATGATCTTGGCATTTCCACGCACCGGTCCGTCGAGGCGTTGAAGGTTGCAGTTGACGACGAAGATCAGGTTGTCGAGATGTTCCCTACCGGCGAGAGCGACGCCGGCCAAGCTCTCGGGCTCGTCCATCTCGCCGTCGCCGGCGAAGCACCAGACTCGCGCATCCGCCGTCTCTGCGATCCCGCGGGCAGCAAGATAGCGGTTGAAGCGAGCCTGGTATGCCGCGTTGATGAGCCCGAGGCCCATCGACACGGTCGGGAACTCCCAGTAGTCGCAACGACGCGGATGTGGATACGACGGCAACCCACCGCCGATCTCGCGTCGGAACCCATCGAGCGCAGACTCATCGATCCGCCCTTCGAGATACGCCCGCGCGTAGATGCCAGGAGAGGCATGGCCCTGAAAGAAGACCTGGTCGCCGAAGCTCTCGTCGGTCTTGCCGCGAAAGAAGTGGTTGAAGCCGACCTCGTACAGCGTGGCAGCGGACGCGTAGGTCGCGAGATGACCGCCGATTCCGTCGATACTCAGGTTCGCCCGCGCCACCATCACCGCGGCGTTCCACCGAACGTAGTGGCGGAGCCGCGTCTCGAGGCGTTCATCGCCAGGGAAGGGCGTCTCCGCTCGAGCGGGGATCGTGTTGGTGTAGTCCGTCGCGAGCGGTGACGCGACGTCGACTCCGACCTCTCGTGCCCTGGCGACCGCTCGAAGAAGGATCTTCTGCGCCCGGCGAGAGCCGACTGTCGCCACTAGTGCGTCGACAGATTCCAGCCAGTCACGGGTCTCGTCAACATCGAGGTCGGTAGGCGTCGTGTTCTCCCTTATTTCTAGTCATCACTAGTTTAACTATCTCCACGCGTCTCAGTGGGGGCGCGGGTTCGGACCCGTGGTGATGTCAGGCCGGCCAGGTGATGCCGTTCACGGTGCTCCCCTACGGTCACTTACCGGTGCTCGGCTCGGCGCCGTCGTGGTTCGCGACCCGCAGGTTGGGTCGGACGCGATCTGCGCGTTCCTACGGTATCGCTCGGCGGCGTGGGACAGACGACGGGCTCATCGCCGGACACCGTGGTCGCCTTCCCGAAGTGGAAGACCGTCAGCGCATCGCCACCTGACAGCCGGTACGTCGTGGCCTCGGTTGTCGCTTCCACCCCCAAGCGCCTTCCCCGGAAGACGACGCCGAACGCCAACCGGGTGAGCCCCTCGGGCAGGCGCGGCGCGAAGCCCAATGTGCCGTCGCACTCGCGCATGCCGGCCAGGCCGTCGACGAGCGCGATCCATGTGCCGGCAAGCGCGGCGATGTGCAGACCGTCGCGGGTGTCGTGTTCGAGGTCGTCCAGATCCATGAGGGCGGTCTCGACCAGGTAGTCGTACGCAAGGTCGAGATGACCCACCTCTGCCGCGATGACCGCCTGGGTACAGCTGGACAACGACGAGTCCCGCACGGTCAGCTGCTCGTAGTAGGCGAAGTTGGCCGCCTTCTCCTCCGGGGAGAAGGCGTCACCTCGCAGGTGCATGGCCAGCACGAGGTCGGCCTGCTTGACCACCTGCTTGCGGTAGAGGTCGAAGTAGGGAAAGTGCAGCAGCAGCGGATACTGCTCCGGGCTCGTGGCGTCGAAGTCCCAGATCTCGTGTGCGGTGAAGCCCTCGGCCTGAGGATGGATGCCGAGAGCTTCGTCGTAGGGAACGACCATGGCATTCGCAGCGTCGCGCCAGGCGGCCATCTCCTCGCCATCGACCCCGATCCGGCGGGCTCGGTCGGGGTTCCGTTCGGCCACCTCGGCAGCGGCACGGAGATTGTGCTGGGCCATGAGGTTCGTGTACACGTTGTTGTCCGCAACCGCGCTGTACTCGTCGGGGCCGGTGACCCCGTCGATGCGGAACCCGCCTCGGGTGTCGTGGTGGCCGAGGGAGCACCACAGGCGGGCGGTCTCGGACAGCAGCTCGAGGCCCATGTTCTGCTCGAAGTGCTCGTCGGCGGTGGCCCCCAGATAGCGCACGACGGCGCCGGCGATATCGGCTCCGACGTGGAACGCCGCCGTCCCAGCCGGCCAGTAGCTCGAGCACTCGACCCCGGTGATGGTCCGCCACGGAAACGCGGCGCCGGCAAGGCCCAGCTGGTCGGCCCGCTGACGCGCCATGGGCAGCGTGGAGTGCCGCCAGGCCAGTGCGTGGCGGGCCGCGGCGGGAACGGTGTAGGTGAGCACGGGCAGGACGAAGGTCTCGGTGTCCCAGAACGCATGACCGCCGTAGCCGGTCCCGGTCAGTCCCTTGGCGGGGATGGCTCGGCGCTCGGCTCTGGCCCCGGCCTGGAGCACGTGGAACAGGGCGAAGCGCACGGCCTGTTGGATCTCGGCATCACCGTCGACCGCAACGTCGGCACGCGCCCAGAAGTCATCCAGGTAGGCCCTCTGCTCTGCCACAAGGCCCTCCCAACCGGTCAGGCGGGCGGCGGTGAGCGAAGCTTCGACCTGGTCGCGCACCGCCGGCCGTGACCGTGCCGCCGACCAGCCGTAGGTGACGAACTTGACGAGGCGCAGCCGCTCTCCGGGCGCGAGCAAGGCGGCGACCGTCACCCGGCCGAGGTCGGCGGAGCTCTCGACGAGCATCTCGGTGGGACCCGGCCCGTCGACGACATGGTCCATGGCTGCTGCCATCAACAGGCCACTGTGCTCGGTACGGTGCACCAGCTCGACCCGACCACCTTCGCCGGCGTGCTCCTCCGAGCGCCACGGATCCTCGATCACGGCCGCCACCCTCGGATCGGCGCTCGCCGGAGGCAGGGGCTCGTTGGTGACGAGCTCGGACTGGACGACGAGACGCGCCGGACCGTCGAGCACCTCGACCTCGTACTCGATTGCCGCCACCGAACGCTGGACGAAGGAGACCAGGCGGGTCGAGGACACCCGGATCGTCCGGTCGGCCGGCGACGTCCACTCGGCCTGGCGCCGCAACACGCCGGCTCGGAAATCGAGCACCCGCTCGTGGCCGCGCAGCTCGCCGTAGCGGACATCGAACGGTTCATCATCGACCAAGAGGCGGATCAGCTTGCCGTTGGTCACGTTGAGCATGATCTGGCCGGCCTCGGGGTAGCCGAAGCCCGCCTCGGCGTACGGCAACGGACGTTGCTCGAACACGCCGTTCAGATAGGAGCCGGGCAGGCCTCGTGGGGCGCCCTCATCGAGGTTTCCCCGCCAGCCGATGTGACCATTGGCCAGCGCGAACACCGACTCGCTTCGGTCGAGGACGTCGAGATCGAGCTCGGTCTCCCGCAGGCACCACGGCTCGACCTCGAAGGAAGGGTGGCTGATCACGGGCCCGTCACCCACCTCGCAGCCGTGCCTGTCATGGTGCCTGTCGTGGCGGGTGTCACCGATCCACATCGCCTCGTACGAGCCGGGGCACGCTCCCGGCGGCGCGATCTGTCATGGCCGGCCCGCCGTCGTGATCCGGCTGCCGGCCGAGACGGGATCGAGCACTGCGGGTCAGCCTCTCACGAGCTCGGCCAGCACCGCGGCCTCGCTGATGTCGGCCTGCTTGGTGGCGGTGAGCAGTGTCAGGATCCGGTGGTCGGCCAAGTCGCGCAGGTGCTGGAGGGCCTCGGCACGCTCGGGTTCTTCGAGCTCCACCCGGTAACGCCGGGTGAACTCCGCGAATCGCTCGGGATCGTGGCCGTACCACTTGCGAAGCGCCGTCGACGGCCCGATCTGCTTGCACCACTCGTCGAGGTCGGCCTTCTCCTTGCTCAGGCCCCGGGGCCAGATGCGGTCCACCAGTACTCGCAAACCGTCACCGCGCACCCGCTCGTCGTAGACGCGGCCCACCTTAACCTCGTGCTTGCTGGTCATGGACTACCCCCGGTCGATGGCATCGATCGTGCGATTCGGACCCTCGTCCGTACCCCCTGTCGTCCTGGTCGATAGAACGGGGCCGGATCGACGTGGCCGGCGGCATGATCAGGGCTGGTCGCTCCGGAGCCGGTCATGATGACCCAGAGTCCGCCGGAGGGAGGGCCGAAGTCACGGCGGCACGGATCTGTTCAAGCCCAGCGATCACGTCGGTGCCGACGTGGACCCGTAGCGCACGTCGGCCCCGCTCGGCCATTACCTCGAGGTCGCTTCGGGCCTCGGCGTCCTTGACCACCCCAAAGCTGTAGCGGTGCCCGGGCACGGCGAGGGTGACGGTGTCCTCGCAGGTGATCTGGAGGAACACCCCGGTGTTGGGGCCGCCCTTGTAGGCCTGGCCGGTCGAGTGCTGGAAGCGAGGCCCGAATCCGACGCACGTGGCCACACGGCGGGCGTCTCTGACCATGGTCCTGATCTCGGTCAGGAGAGCCTCGTGGGCAGGGGTCATGTCCACGTAGGCGAGGAGGGCCACATAGTCGCCGGCCCCGGCCCGGGCGAGATGCGCCCCCAGGTAGGCCGACAAGGAGACGTCTTCACCAGCGGCCTTGGCCAGCTCGGCCCGGTTGGAGGGGTCCGCGTAGAGCGCCAGTCCGTCGGCCTCGAAGAACGGCTTCTGGTCTCCCAGGGTGCCGGTCTGGTCGTAGCGGTCGGTGAGCCGGCGGACAGCCACCTTGGCCTCCTCGACATCGGGCTGGTCGAAGGGGTTGATCCCGATCAACGAACCGGCCACGGCGGTGGCGAACTCCCAGCGGAAGAACTCTCGCCCCAGCTCGTAGGGGTCGGACAGCTCGATGCGCACCACCGGCCGGCCGGCCTCCTCCAGGATCGAGACCCGGGCATCCTGGTCCGCATCGTCGTCGTCAGTGAGGGAGATGTAGGCGAAGAGCCGGTCGGATCCGTAGGCCTCGGGCTCCCCGAGAGGCTCCCGATCGATCGGGATCACGCCACGGCCGCTCTTGCCGGTCGACTCGGCCAGAAGCTGCTCCAACCAGGCGCCCAGGTGGGACAGGCCCGGGGAGGTGATGAGGGTCAGCTTGTCCCGGCCGGTGTTGGCGGCCGACCCGATCACCGCGCCGAGCAGGAGTCCGGGATTGTCCGCGGCCGGCACCGAAGGTGCACAGGCGTGCGCCATCGTCTCGGCCGAGTCGAACAGGCGTACCACGTCGATACCGCAGGCGGCTGCGGGCACCACGCCGAAGTCCGACAGGGCCGAGTAGCGCCCGCCGATCGAGGGCACCCCGTGAAATACGGCCCGGTAACCGTGCCGCCGGGCCAGGTCCTCGAGCGGCGAGCCCGGGTCGGTTATGGCCACGAAGTGCGAGCCGGCCGGCTCCTCGCCGACCACCTTGGTCACGGCCTCATAGAAGTAGGAGGCGAGGATGTTGGGCTCGAGGGTCGTGCCGGACTTGGAGGAGACGAAGAACAGCGTCGTGGCCAGGTCCACTCGCTCCTCCATGGCCTTGACCTGGGCGGGGTCGGTCGAGTCGAGCACGTGGAGCGTCGGGAAGCCGGGCTCTGGTGCAAAGGTGGCCGCGAGTACGTCCGGACACAGGCTCGAGCCGCCCATCCCGAGCACCACGGCGTCGGTGAAGGCGGCATCGCGCACCCGCCGACGAGATCCTCGAAGCGATGGGCGTGGACCGCCTGGTCGAGGGCCACCCCCAGCCAGCCCAGCCATTGGTCCTCGTCCTTCCCGGTCCACACCGTGGCATCATGAGTCCACAGGCGGGACACCTTGCCGTTCGCCCGCCATTCGTCAACGGCAGCGTTCACCTGCTCGACCAGATCGTCGGGCAGCGAGCGGCGCAGGCGCCAGGGTTGCGACTTCTCGGACGGTCCTGCCAGGGCCGCTTCTATCGAGGCGAGCAGCTGACGGAAGGCGCCTTTGAACTTGTCCACCCCGTCGCTCACCAGCTGGTCGGTCACCGCGGTCAAGTCGACCCCTTGGTCGGGAAGGCTGTCGATGATGGCCCGGGCCTCGTCCACGTCCTCCTCCAGTGCCGCGCGCACGGTGCCGTGAGCGCGGAAGGCCTCGTAGGTGGCGGGCGGGACCGTGTTGATGGTGTCAGGGCCCATGAGCGACTCCACGTAGAGCAGCTCGGGGAGGGCCGGGCTCTTCGTGCTCGTCGATGCCCACAGCAGTCGCTGCACCCTCGCTCCCGCTTCGGCCAGAGCCTCCCATCGGCCGCCGGCGAAGAGCTCACGGGAGCGGGCATAGATGACCTTGGCGTTGGCGATCGCCACCTTGCCCTGCAAGGAGGGCTCGAGGCGACCTTCGAGCGCCGAGTCGAGACGACTCACGAACACGCTGGCCACCGAGACGATGTCCCTCAGGCCGCCGCCTGCGGCGAGACGGTCCTCGAGACCGGCCATGTAGGCCTGCACCACCGCTTCGTAGGCATCGAGGCCGAACAGCAAGGTGATGTTCACGTTGATGCCCGCCCCGGTCAGCTCCTGGATGACCGGCATCCCCTCGGGGGTGGCGGGGACCTTGACCATCAGGTTCGGTCGGTCGATCGCCGCCCACAGCCGCCTGGCTTCTGCGGCAGTGGCGGCACTCTCATGGGCCAGCTCAGGGAGACCTCGATGCTCACATAGCCGTCGGCACCTCCCGTGCCGTCGAACGCGGGCCGGAAGATGTCCGCCGCCGCGCGGATGTCGGCAATGGCGAGGGACTCGTAGGCGGACTTGGCTTCGGTGGATCCCGAGCGGCGCAGCTCGGCGATGGCCTCCGCGTAGTCGCTGGAGCCGGTGATAGCCGCCTTGAATATCGACGGGTTGGAGGTCATGCCCCGCAACCCTTCGCTGGTGACCATGCGCTCTAGATCACCCGAGGTGAGCAGCGACCGGCGGATGCCGTCGTACCAGATGCTCTGGCCCAGGGCCATGGCCTCATCGATGGGATTGGTCATCTGCTGCTCCTTCGTCGTTCGCGGGAGTCCTCCGCTCATGGGCGTCCGGCCGTCGAACCGGGTGGTCATCACACGCTCGGAGCGACTCTCGAGGGATTCGAGTGATCATCGGAGTGGACCCCGCCCACGAGCTCGAGCTCGCGACACTCTCATGGGTGCACTGGCACAACACCGCGCGCCTCCACAGACGCTCGACGACGTGCGCCCAGCGGAGTTCGAGCACGCGTTCTACGCTGCCTCCACGAACACCGACGAGACGATCGGAATCCAACAACCCGAGCTTCCACCGGACCCAAGTCGGCGACTCATTCCGATCGCTTGCCCTCATCCAGAAGGGATCGTGACCGGATGACTGAAAGAGAATCGCTTGTGATCGTAGGCGCCGGCCTGGCCGGAGCCAAGGCGGCCGAGGCGCTGCGGGAAGAAGGCTTCGACGGTCGGGTCGTGCTCCTCGGGGAGGAGAACCAGCGACCCTACGACCGCCCTCCGCTGTCCAAGGACTACCTACAGGACAAGTCGGAGAAGGAGAAGATCTACGTCCACCCCGAAGGCTTCTACGCTGAGCACGACATCGAGCTGCGCCTCGAGACCCGCGTCACCACCATCGACCGAGCAGCCCACCAGGTGACCACCCAGGACGGTGTGAAGCTCGGCTACGACAAGCTGCTCTTGACCACCGGCTCGTCACCACGTCATCTGACGGTGCCCGGAAACGACCTCGACGGGGTCCTGTACCTCCGGCGGGTCGGTGACTGCGAGGCGATCAAGGCCGCCTTCGCAACGGCGAAGCGCGCGGCGATCATCGGAGCCGGCTGGATCGGTCTCGAGACCGCAGCCGCGGCCCGAGCCGCCGGGGTCCAGGTGACCGTGCTCGAGGCGGCGAACCTACCGCTGTTGCGCGTGCTGGGCCCGGAGCTGGCCGAGATCTACGCCGCGCTGCACGATCGTCACGGCGTGGAGCTGCGAACGGGCGTCCAGGTGGCCGGCATCGTCGGCGTCGACGGCCAGGCGACCGGAGTGCGTCTCGCCGACGACAGCCGGATCGACGCCGACGTCGTCGTGGTCGGCATCGGCATCACCCCCAACACCGAGTTGGGCGAGGCGGCCGGCCTCGGCGTCGACAACGGGATCCTCGTCGACGAACACATGCGAACCTCCGATACCGACGTGTTCGCCGCGGGTGATGTCGCCAATACCTACTATCCGTCTCTCGGCCACAACCTGCGCCTGGAGCACTGGTCGGCCGCCCTCAACCAAGGTCCCGTGGCGGCAGCCAACATGGTCGGCCGGGCGACAGCATACGACCGCGTGCCGTACTTCTTCTCCGATCAGTACGACATGGGGATGGAGTACCGGGGCTACGTAGAGGCCGGCCGCTACGACCAGGTCGTGTTTCGAGGTGAGGTTTCCGGAGGCGAGTACATCGCGTTCTGGGTGGGTCAACGACGGGTGCTGGCGGCCATGAACGTCAACGTCTGGGACCAGAGCGACGCCATCAACGCCCTGGTCCGCTCCCACGACACGGTCGACATCGACCGGCTCGCAGACCCTGCGGTTGCCTTGGAAGACCTCATCGGCGCACACCACAGCGAATGAACAGCACGGTGATGAACGACGAGGAGCGCGAGCTGACCGGACGGCTGTCCGCCGCGCTCGGGGAGATGCTCGTCGAAGACGAACAGGTCGTCACACAGCCCTCCGTAGGTACCTGATGCCCGATCCTCGCGAGCGCCGTTCGAACGGACATGAGCCGCCCGCTCCCGTAGAGATATCACCTGATGTGGTGCGGAGCTTCCGATCGCAACTGACACCGGGTGAGGACGTGATCGATCCGTCGACGTGGGCGGGTTCGATACCCCAGGCGCAGGGCATCGCGCCGCGTGTGCGGATCGGCAGGAGTCGCTGGTTCAACCTGCTGTGGTTGCTGCCGATCGTATTCGTCGCCCTGATCGTCGCCGTGGCGGCGGCGAAGGGCCTGCGCAACGTGGCGCCCGTCGAGCGCTTCATCGCCCGCTACCCGGGCACCATCGAGACCGCCGGAGCGAGGACAACACCTGGATTCCCCGCGTGGGTCGGTGTCCAGCACTTCTTCAACCTGTTCCTGATGATCTTCATCATCCGATCAGGCCTGCAGATCCTCGCCGATCACCCGCGGTTGTACTGGACGCGACACAGCACCCCCGGCAAGGAGTGGTTCCGCGCACAGACAGCAATTCCGAACGACCCCTTGTGGACCGCAAAGCAGGACTCCATCCGTCTGCCGCGACAAGTCGGCCTACCGGGGCTGCGGCATACGATCGGTCTCGCCCGGTGGTGGCATCTCGGGACAGATGCCATCTGGTTGTTGAACGGGCTCGTGTTCTACGTCTTGTTGTTCACCACCGGGCAGTGGCGTCGCGTCGTACCCACGACCTGGGCAGTGTTCCCCAACGCCCTCTCCGTCCTCATCCAGTACCTCTCACTGCACTGGCCGACCGAGAACGGCTGGGTGGCGTACAACGGCCTCCAGCTCCTCGCGTACTTCATCACGATCTTCGTTGCTGCACCACTCGCGCTGATCACCGGGCTCGGCATGTCACCCGCCCTCTCGGCGCGCTTCAAGCGCGTCAGCAAGCTCTTGAGCATCCAGACTGCACGATCAATGCACTTCATGGTGCTGGTCTGGTTCCTCGCGTTCATCGTCATGCACGTCACACTCGTCTTCGCGACAGGGACGCTCAACAACCTCAACCATGTCTATGCCAACCGCAACGACGAGAGCTGGATCGGCTCCGCTGTCTTCGCCGCGTCGATGCTGCTGTGCGGCGTCGCATGGGTCGCGGCGACACCGTTCACCCTGCACCGTCCACGCGTGGTGCAGCGGGTCGGATTCGCGCTGGTCGGCCCGGCACAGCGCCTCTTCGAACATGTGGACTCAACACCTGGTGAGTACACCGAGGAAGACATCTCGCCGTACTTCTGGCACAACGGCGAGTACCCCGACTCAGACGAGTACACGGCGTTGTTCGACGGCAACTTCGCCGACTATCGGCTACGCATCAACGGGCTCGTCGCCAACCCCGTCGACCTCACCCTCGCCGAGCTGCGCGCCCTCCCTCACCACGAGCAGATCACACAGCACTTCTGCATACAGGGTTGGTCGGGGATCGCCAAGTGGGGCGGTGTGTCGATGCAGACGATCATGGATCTGGTGAAGCCGACACCCGAGGCGAAGTGGGTCGTCTTCTACTCACTCGGTGACGGTGCCGACACGGGCGTGTACTACGACGCCCACCCCATTGAGCAGATGAGCTACCACCTCACGATGCTGGCCTACGACATGAACGACGAGCCGCTGTCCTTCGGCCACGGCGCCCCGCTGCGGTTGCGCAACGAGACGCAGCTCGGCTTCAAGCAGGTGAAGTGGATCAAGGGTGTGGAGTTCGTCGCAGACTTCACCGACATCGGCGGTGGCTACGGCGGATACAACGAGGACCACGAGTTCTTCGGCTACCGACAGTCCATATGACCCTGGCGATTCGTCGGTGACAGCTGGTTAGTAGTCGCCGGGCGCGAGAAGTGCCCTGTTCGCCCGGACCGCCCGTTCCGCCGGAGGTCAGACCGATTCACCGCCCCCGGAGTCTGCGTCGGCGGCAGGCGACCGCTCCGCTCGACCCGCCAGCATCGATAGGGCGACGGCGGCGAGCACCACTATCGACGGCTCGGCGGCGGACCGGAAGCGGGTCTGGCCGTAGGTGACCGCCACTCCGATCGTCACGATGACGGCGGGGACCAGCAGGGGCCAGAGCGTCGCGAAGCGGCGCCGCGCCAAGTGGACCGCGCCGACGGATGCCAGGGCGAGGAGCGGGTAGTAGGTCCACATGCCTAGCGCGCTGACCCAGCGCTCGCGCCCCTCCCCCAGGTTGTAGGAGAGCATGTCGGCGGGACGGTAGAGGCCCCACGTCCGCCCGACGCGCGCCGCTACCACCACCGGGACGCGACGGAGATGATCTCGTGCGTACTCGATCGCCCGCTCCCGGTAGATGCCCGCGACCACAGACTGGTCGCCCGGTGGATGCGGGCTGTCGATGCACGGCGGATCGAGCGACGTCAGACCCAGGCCGCCGCCGTAGTACACGCGATCGCAGTTCGAGCCGGCGAGTGCGATCCCGTCGTTCGTCGAGATCGTCGTCCGCTCGTCGAAGCGCAGGTTGTTGTAGACGATCCACGGACCGACCACCACGCCCGAGGCCACCGCCGCGGCGACGGCCAGTGCCAGGCGCTCCCGTAACCCACGCTCGCGGGTGAGCACGATCACCGGGACCGCAAGCAACGGCACGAATAGGGCCAACTCTGCGCGCGCGAGCGCCGCGATCCCACAGCACCCGCCGAGCACCACGGCCGCGCGCATCGACGGCGCCCGGGAGAATCTGTAAGCGGCCAGCAGCGTGGCGACGACGGCGACGCCCGCAACGGTCTCCGACATCACGAGACCGTCGTTGACCCACAGGCTCGGGTAGATCGAGGCGACGCCCGCTGCAATCAACCCGACACGCGTGCCCGCGACCGAGCGCCCGAGCAGGCCGATCAGCACGACCAGTGCCGTTCCGAGCAGCGCCATCGCGTAGCGGTGCTCGCGCACGTGGGTCGCGTCTCCGAACCAGGAGAAGGGCGGTACGTGCTCGAAGACGAACGAGACGGGTGCCAGCACCGTGATCGTGAGCGGGGGATGGTCGGCTGCGGGAGCGGTGCCGGGCTCCGGGGCGTTCCGAGCGTCGAAGGGCTCGACGTAGCCGTCTCCCTCGGCGAGCCGGTTGGCGGCCGAGTTGTAGAAGACCTGGTCGCCCACTGCGCACTCGCTGGGGTACGAGCCGACCACCTCGCCGTGCAGCACGACGGGACAAGGGCCCGACTTCGCGAACGTCACATAGCCGACCCGCACGACGAGGGCGACGAATGCGATCGCCAGTAGCACCCGCCAGAACCGGTCGAGCTCGCGCCTGCGTTCGGAGCGCGCCGGGCGAGGCTCGTCGGTCGGCGCGGCCATCGAGGCGAGTCTATGGGACCAGGACGCCGGAGAACGCGAGAACCGACGCGCCCACGAGGCCCGCGGCCGAGAGCGTCACGACCGTCCGCTCGACCGCTTCCCTGTCGCAGAGCCCTGCGACGGCCAGCAGGAAGGGGAACGTGGAGAGCGAGTATCGCTCGAGCGAGTCGAGGTTGCTCGCCGTGAGACCGAGCAGGAGCGAGGCCGCTGCGTAAGCGGAGTACGAGGCGGGCCAGCGCTGCACCAGCACCACCACAAGGGCACCGAGCACCAGCGCGCTCAGGAAGTGGAGACCGGAGCCGAACCGATCGCCCCCGTCAGGTCGCGGAACGCCTCGACGAGGTTCCCCACGGGCTCGACCGTCCCTCCGCGCAGATCGGGAGTGTTGTGCAGTCGTATGGCCAGGAGGAGGTCGTCGGTCCGGTCCCAGACCCAGATCAGGTAGACGAGCACGCCCGCCGCCGGCCCCGCGACCGCCGTGGCACGCGCGAGCCGTTCGCCGGTCGGAGCCCGGCGCAGGTCGCGCAGCGCCTCCACGAGTGCGGGGACGATCAGCAGCAGTCCCACCGGCCTGGCCAGCCCGGCGAGGAGGCCCGCCGCAGCCGCCAACCCCCACCTGCGCGTACGCAGTGCCAGGAAGGCCGCGACGGCGCAGGCCATCATCGGCGCCTCCGCGTAGCCCATGACGAGCACGAAGGCCGGCGGGGCGAGCGCGCCGATCCACACAGAGCGGCGGGCCAGGTCGCGGTCGCCCGTCTCGTGTACGACGAGCCGGTGGAGCAGCACGCCGAAGGCGAGTGCGGAGAGGTTCACGACGACGAGGATTCCGAGGTCGGTGTCGATCGCCGGCGCGATGCCGAGGGCACGCCCCAGAAGCGGGAGCAGCGGGAAGAACCGGAGCCCCGGCTCCGGCACCGCTGCGTAGCCCCCGCGCGCGATGTCGGCATACCAGGACGCGTCCCACGACAGCAGGCCCCCGGAGAGCTGCGTCGGCCTCGGCGTCACCGCCATCTCCGAGGCGAGGTGGCGGGCGAGAGCAAGGGAGCCGAGTACCAGCACTCGGGCGATGATCCACGGCGGTGCGGCGGCGCGCAGCGCGTCGACGAGGGTCTCCCGCTCCGCGCGCAGCGACCACCGGGTCCGGCTCACGGTGCCGCGAACCGGATCAGGCCGGCCATCTCGAAGACCGAGTCGTCGGGGGAGGACACGCGTGACAGCATCCCGCGACTCGCCGAGCCGGGCCGCCAGCGCCTCGCAGGTGCCGGTGTGCGTACGGTATCCGGGGCCCCACACCAGCCAGACGGCACGATCGTCGCGCGCCCTCTCCAGCGTCCGCCGCGCGAAGTCGCTCGGGTCCACGGTCGTGAGCCGCTCCTCGTAGTCGGTCCAGTCGACGCGTGCGGGGTCACCGAAGAACGGATACGTGAAGGCGTCGAGCCCGTCGGGCGCTCCGCGGTCGACCGACGGCCCGAGCTGGTCCGGGCAGTAGACGACCACGTCACCCGGCTCCGCCTCGGCGCTCAGGACCTCGGCCACCACGCCTGCCTGCGTGCGGTTCTCGACGAGGTTCCGGCCACCGCCGACGAAGCCCAGGGCCACGACCACACCGGTGACGCCGGCCAGCACCCTGCGATCCGTGAAGCACGCGAGGCCGCGCGCGACCACCAGGACGTAGAACGGCAGCACGATCGCGGAGTAGCGCGTCTGGAACGCGCTGCCGGCAAGGTAGGACGCGGTCGTGCCGACCACCACCGTCGCGACGCCGACGAGCGCCTCCCATCTGACGTCAGGTCGGGTCCGGAGGTCGATCTCGATGTGCCGTCCGTCGGTCGCCCTTCCGAAGACCCCGAGGAACATCAGCGCGGTCATGGGCAGCAGGAGCAGCCACCCCTCGTGCTCGATGCCACCGGCGAAGTCGCTGAAGGTCTCGCCGATCGGCAGACCCGGCAGCACCGCCTCTCCCCACGGGGTCCCTGTGTGGGCCCTCTGGTACAGGAGCGTCGGCACCCAGGGAGCGAACGCGAGCACTCCGATCGCCGACGCGAGCAGCAGCCGTCTCGCAGCGTCGGCGTAGCCCCCCCTCCATCCCAGGAAGACGAGGAGCGCGACGACGACCGGCACCAGGTAGAAGGCCCAGTAGTGCGTGTACAGGAGCAGCGCGAGCACGAGACCGAAGAGCGATACGCGCGCCGGGCTCGGCCGCTCCAGCCCTCGGCGCAGCGCCAGGATCCCCGCGAAGACGAGGAGGATCTCGAGGCCGTACATCCTCGCCTCGGTCGCATACCTCACCGCGAACGGGTTGGACGCCAGGACCACTACCGACAGCCACGCCGTGGTGATGCCTCCGACCCGCCGACCCGCGTACCAGGCGAGCGGCAGGGCCGCCACGCCCGCGACACCGGAGAGGGACCGCGCCGCGATGTCCGAGGAACCGAAGACAGCAGTCCAGACGTGGAGGAGGAGATAGAAGAGGGGCGGTGCACCGTCGATCTCGAGGGCGCCGCGCAGGTCGCCCAGCGGCAGGCGTGCGATGTTGACGGTGAGGGCCTCGTCGAGCCAGAGATCCGACGTCGTGTAGAGGCGGAGCGCCACACCGACGACGACGACTGCCGCCACCGACACCGAGAGCAGGCGTGCGAGGCTGGGGAGCGGTCGGCGAGGTCTCATGGATCTCGCGGCAGTCCCAGTAGTCGCTCCGCGATCACGTTCTTCTGGACGTCACTGGTACCGCCCGCGATCGAGAGACTCCGTGTCGACAGGAAGCCGTTCATCCACTCGGCACCCTCGGAATCGTCGATGACTGCGTCGGCGCCGAGGAGCTGCAGTCCGACCTCCTGGGCATCCTGATCGTGCTCGACCCCGAGGAGCTTGCGCACGGAGGCCTCCCGAGCCCGAGGGGTCCGTACCGGCGATCGCCTCCAGCGTGAGGCGGTATCCGAGGACCGCGAGCGCGTGCCCGGTGGACACGAGTCGCCCGATCGCGCCGAGCGCCAGCGGATCGTCCTCCGCCCCGCGAGCCCTGGCCAAGCCGATCACTCGTTCTACGCCGTAGCCGGTGGTGGCGCCCGAGCCCATGAAGACGCGCTCGTTCGCCAGTGTCGTGCGAGCGGCGCGCCAGCCGCCGCCGGCCTCGCCTACCAGGCAATCGTCGGGGACGAAGACCGCGCCGAAGAACACCTCGTTGAACATCGACATCCCGGTCAGCTCACGGAGAGGCCTCACGTCGATCCCCGGGGAGCGCATGTCGACCATGAAGCAGGAGATGCCGTCGTGCTTCGGCGCGTCGAAGTCGGTCCGGGCGAGGCAGATCCCCCAGTCGGCAGTCGTCGCCAGCGAGGTCCACACCTTCTGGCCGTCGAGGATCCAGCCGCCATCGGTGCGAATGGCGCGCATGCTCAGCGATGCGAGGTCGGACCCGGCACCGGGCTCGCTGAAGAGCTGGCACCACTGGATCTCGCCGCGCAACGTCGGCGGGATCCACCTCTGCTGCTGTTCCGCCGTCCCGTAGACGATCACTGTCGGCAGCGCCCAGCCTCCGATGATGATCGACGGGGGCTGCACACCGGCGGCCCGGAGCTCCTCGTCGATCACCAGCTGCTCGACCGCCGACGCCTCGCGCCCCCACGGCTTCGGCCATCCCGGCACGACGTACCCCGCCTCGGCGAAGCGAGCGACGCGCGCGGCCGGATCGAGCCCCTCGATCTCCGAGATGAACTCACGCACCGCCGCCCGCATCTCCGCTGCCTCCGCCGGCAGCTCCACCGTCAGGCGGCGCCGCGCCCCGCCCAGCGCCTCCTGCGCCGCACGGAGGCGCCACCGCGACGGCAACCCGAAGACTTGGTGCAGCGTGACCGCGCGCCGCATGTAGATGTGCGCGTCGTGCTCCCAGGTGAACCCGACGCCACCGAGGGTCTGGACGCAGTCCTTCGCACACTCGAGCGCCGCAGCAAATGCGAGCGCTCCCGCCGATGCCACGGCCAGCGCGCCACCGTTCTCGGCGTCGCCGACTGCGCGGGCAGCGTCCCACGCCGCCGCGCGGGCGAGCTCGGTGCGCGCCAGTGCCAGAGCGCTGCGATGCTTCACTCCCTGGAACTGCCCGATAGGGCGACCGAACTGCACGCGCACTTTCGCGTACTCGGCGGCGGTCTCGACACACCATTGGGCTACACCCACCGCCTCGGCCGACGCCAGGACCACCGCGGACGACTCGACTCGATCCCGCGTCATGCCGTCGAGGATGCGGTCGGCTCGAATCGTCACGCCCGACGCCGTTACGGGAGCCGCTGCGCCGGACGCGGTCGGCGCTGGGCAGCTCGCAGATCGCGACCCCTGGGGCGCCGGCCTCGATGACGCACCACACCTCGGTGGCATCGGGCAGCATCGCCGGCACGATGACGAGGTCGGCCAGGTGCCCCGAGAGGACCGGCCGCAGCTCGCCCTCGACTCGCAGATCGGCGCCCTCGCGCGTCGCGTGGAGCGGCGACCCCAGCGCCACTGCCCCGATCGTCTCGCCGGCCGCGAGCGCAGGCAGGAGCGCCTGCTCCGCCGGCCCGCCGGCCGATGCGAGAACCTCGCAGGCGAGTGCCGACGCCAGGAACGGCCCCGGCAACGCCGCGCGCCCGAGCTCCTCGAGCACCACCGCGAGCTCCGGCAGCCCGTAACCGAGTCCGCCGCGCTCCTCGGCCACGTGGATGCCGAGCCACTGGGCTCCGGCGAGCGAGTCCCAGAATCCGGGTCTCCCCTCGCTCTCTGCGTCGAGCACCGCCCTGGGAACCGAGGGCGGACAGAAGGTCTCGACCCATCGGCGGACCACCCGACGGAGCTCCTCGTGCTCTTCGGTCACCCCGATCGACATCGCCAATCCCCTCCGGCCCGCGACGATCTCAGCGAGCGACTTCGAGGAAGCGGGAGTAGCGCTCCGACGCTGCGGCGGCCCAGCGCGGATCCGGATCGACTATCTGCGCCGTGCGCGCCCAACGGCTCGCATCGCCCATCGACTCCTCCAGTCCCGCGGCGACCCTCGCGAGGAACGCCGCCCCGAGCGCCGCACCCTCGGGCACCGCCGCCACGTGCACCTCGATACCTGTCGCGCCGGCAAGAGCGCTCATCCACTCCGAATCGCGGACGCCGCCGCCCGTGGCCACGACGCGCCGGGCGCGCACGGGCGACGCATCGATCATCCGACGGGCCACGAAGCCGGCCGACTCGTAGGCGGCTCGCCGGATGGCCGCCGCGTCGTGTGTCAGGTCGAGGTCGATGAGCTGCGCACGGCGCGTCGGGTCGGCCAGTGGGACGCGTTCGCCACGCGGATACGGGACCCACACGGGGACGTTGCTCGGATCGAGTGCCCTCGCCACCGAGCCGAGGACCGGCGTGCTGTCCTCCAGGAGCCGGTCCACCCAGTCGAGGAAGAGGCCCCCGGCGTTGCTCGGTCCGCCGAGGAGGAACTTGCCCCCGGGAGCGGTGTGCGGCACGCAGTAGTAGCCCTCGAGCTCTACCGGTTGGGGAACCACGCACCAGACGATGAGGGTCGTGCCGCAGATGACGAGCACGTCGCCCACGTCGTCGGCTCCGGCCACCAGCTGCTCGCCGATCGCGTCGATCGTTCCTGGTTCGAGCACGCAGTTGCGATACCCCGTCACCTCGCCGGCGGCACTGCCACTCGGTGCCACCCGCGGCATCTGCTCCGACCGCGCGCCGACCTCGGCGAGACGCCCGGCATCCCAACCGACCCAGTCGAAGACGGGTACCGCCGTAGCGGCCGTAGTGGTGGAGATCACGCCCTCCCCCGCTATCGCGTGGTTGGCGACGGCCTGCGCCGGCCAGTATCCGGACGCGTCGGGGAACTCGCCGGCCGTCCAGCGCAGGAACTGCTCCAGCTCGCCGCTCTCCGACGGATTGCCGCTCGACCCGGTGTAGCCCCGCTCGTCGCCGTACAGGAGCCCCGGCGAGCACGGGACACCGTCGGCGTCGACCGCGCAGAGCGACGGGACCATCGCCGACGTCGAGACGCCGCGTGGGTCGATCCTCCCCAGAGAGGCCAGTGCGGCTCGCGGTCCGTCGCTCCAGGCCCTCCCCGCGCCGTGCTCGAAGCGGAGCGGTGCAGGAACCGCGAAGGGGTGCGGCACCCGCGAGCGTGCCACGACGCGCCCGTCGCCGTCGGCGGCCACGGCCTTGACCGAGGAGGTACCGATGTCGACGCCTACGGTGATGTCCGACTCCGCTGACACTGCGTCGAAGGCTACGAGATGCGTCATCCGCCCGGCGGGATTCCCGGGCGGATCGTCAGTCCGGGGCGGCCTGAGGACGGGCGCCGGCACCGGGGGCGAGGGCCGAGAGGACGGCCTCGTGCAGCCGACCGTTCGTGCACACGATGCTGCCACCGTCGATCCTCGCTGCTCCGCTCAGGTCGCTGAACCTCCCGCCCGCCTCCTCGATGATCGGCTGCAGGGCGGCGACGTCCCAGGGCGAGATCACCGGCTCCGCCGCGGCGTCGAGCGCGCCCTCTGCGACGAGCACGTGCTGCCAGAAGTCGCCGAGCGACCTCGACCGCCAGCAGCGGCGGGCGAGTGCCATCACGTTCGTGTCGAAGCGGCCGTGCTCGAACCGCTCCGTCGTGTCCCACGAGAAGGAGATGTGCGCGTCCTCGATCGCCTCTACCGCCGACACGTGGATCGGGTCGCCGTCGCGGAAGGCGCCCAGCCCGCGGCCTGCCCACCAGCGCGTGTGCAGCGCCGGCGCCGAGACGACCCCGACCACCATCTCTCCGCCCCACTCGAGACCGACCAGGGTCGCCCATATCGGCACCCCGCGGAGGTAGCTCTTGGTCCCGTCGATCGGATCGATGATCCACCTGTACTCGCTGTCGTCGGTCTCGTCGTAGCCGAACTCCTCGCCGAGGATCGCGTGCTCCTTCGCGTAGATGGCGAGGTGCTCCCTGATCGCCTGCTCCACTGCGTGGTCCGCCTCCGTCACGGGCGTGTTGTCGGGCTTGGTGCTGACGACCAGATCCGTCGCGCGGAAGAGCCGCATGGTGATCTCGTCGGCGAGGTCGACGAGATCCAGAGCGAGCGCGAGGTACGAGTCGACGGTCATCGACGAGAGCCTAAACGCCGAGGTTCACTCCCGGCGCCGCGGCTCTGCGACCGCGGAGGCCGTTACGTCGAACTCCCCGGCGTCCAGGAAGACGCCGAGCAGAGTGAACCGAACTGCCGAGCGCAGCCTCACGGTCACGCCGCCGTCGCCCGTATCGATCGCGACGTCGTCGATGATGCCGGCGTCGGACTGCGCATCAAGGTGCTCGCGCGCCAGGAGCGCGGCCCTCTCCGGGTCCAGGACCAGTGCCCCCTCGCGCAGGGCGGCCTCGTCGAGCCCGTCGGCCGCAGCGGCTGCGGCTCCGTCGGCCATCGTCGCGAGGTCGCTGCGCACCGCGATCACGCGCCACAGGTCGGCGCTGAGGCCGCCGAGGAAGAGAACCGCCACGCAGAGCCCGAGAACGTAGAGGGTCACCGTGCCCTCCTGGTCGCGACGGCGTCGGCGACCGCCGGAGCCACACGCGATCACCCTCTGCTCCGGTAGTCGCCAATTCGGCGGGTGTGCGTGGTGCTCCAGCTCCACGACCCGACGTTTCCCATCGCCGGGATCGCGAGCGCAGGCATCCGCACCGTCACCTCCGCGGATACGTGTCCGGAGCCCGCATCAGATGTGTGCACCTCCACTCGGATGTCCTCCTCGGGTACGCCGTGAGCCGCGGCGAGCGACCGCGCGGCCGATTCCGCCTCGGCAGTCGCGTCGCCGGGGAAGCCGCTCGCAGCCACGATCGTGGCCTCGCGCGCGACTGCGATCGCCGTGTGTGTCCGTTCCGACCACGTCGGGATCGACGCGACGAGGAGCACGACCGGCAGCAGGAGCAGACCCACCGATGCGACGAGCTCGATCGCGGCATGCCCGCGCTCCTTGGCCGCCTCCCGCTCGGTGCTCACTGCTCACGCGCCGCGATCGCCGAGACCGTGAAGCTCCAGTCGGGCAGCAGCCAGGGAAGCCACGAGGCGAGGGTGACCTCGGCGGACGCACTCACCCGGTCTGGGTCCTCGGCGCAGGTCACAACCACCCGATCGTCAGGGGATCCGCCGAGTGTCGCGTCGAGCGCCTGCTCGGCGCGCTCCGCGCAGGTGCCCGCGGGTGAGTCGAGGCGCGTCGCTGCGCGCGTCGCCTCGTCGAGGGCCGAGCGCACCGCTGCGCGCGTAGAGGTCGACCATCAGGTTCGCGATGAGTACGAGGACGAGCAGCCCGAAGGCCGTCGCCACCACGTACTGCACCGTCGCGAACCCAGCCTCGCGCGTCCGCGTCGGTCCGCCGAGCTCCACCACCGTGGTCAGCGCGCGCCGAGCAGGTCGCTCCGTATCCAGTCGACGACGTCCAGGCCGAGCTGGCGCAGGCCGGCCCAGACGACGATGAGCGCGAAGACCCCGAGAGCGGCGTTGCCCAGCAGCTCGGCGGTGGTCATGCCGCGCTCGTCGCTCCCCGGCACAGCGACCTCCCGGGTCCTGTGGCGCAGGCCCACGAGCAGTGCCATCAGTCGATCTTGCACGGTGCCCTCCTGTCTCTCCTGTTGCGAACGACGCGACGCCCGCGCCGGCCGTCGGTGCTCATCGCTGCCCCAGCACAATCGAGGGGAGCGGTGCGGCGATGAACAGCAGCATGATCGGAGCGAGAATCGCGATCGTCGGCACGAGCATCGCCGCACGGCGACGAATCGCCGCCTTGCGGAGATGCTCGCGACGCGACTCCCGTAGGTCTTCGCTCAGGGCGAGCAGCGCATCGGCGAGATCGGCTCCGCGCTCCGCCCCGGTCGCGACGAGGCGGTACGTGCGCGCCGCGCTCGGCTCCGGCGTGAGCTCCGCAGCCCTGCGGAACGCTTCCGGCTCGCGCATGCCGCGACGCGTCCACGAGAGGAGCGCGTCGAGCTCCTCCACCACAGCTCCCCGCCCGCGGTCCACGACCCGTTGCGCAGCCTGAAGGGGCCCGGCGCCGGTGCGCACGTGAAGTGCGAGGAGCTGGTTCACCGTGTAGAGCTCCTGGCGGATGCGATCGGACCTCTCCGCGATCGCCCGATCCACCCGCGAACGCGTACGCGTCGAGCCGAAGGTGAAACCCGCCACGACCGCACCTAGAACCGCGACCGGGGCACGCAGCACCACCGCCGCGCCGAGCCCGAAGGCCGCGGCGGCGAGCGCTCCCTGGGTCACCTGCCGGAGCCGGTACTCCTCCGGCGTGACGTCGAAGATGCCGGCCTGATGCAGCCTGAGCGCGAGGTAGTCGTCGCCTCGCGACTCGATCACCCTCGAGAGTCGCTGCGCGAGAGCCATCACCGGAGGCCCGAAGAGGCTCTTGACCGTGCCTCCACCGGCCATCGCCGCGCTGCCGATCGTGCCCGGGGAGTCGGGCCGCTGACCGAGCGCCGAGCGCGTGACCACGGTGTACGGCCGGACTCGCGGCCCGAGTCGCCGCGTCGGACGCACGACGATCCGGGCCAGAGCCGCGAGTGCGACTCCGACCGACGCTGCGGCGAGGAAGGTCGTGCCCGTCACTGCGTCGCCCCCGGCCGAAGACCCGTGGCTCGTCCGGCTGGCGCCCCAGTCGTCCGAGCACCACCACGCCGACTCCCGAGAGAGCAGCGGCGACCATCACCACGGCCACACCCGCGCCGCGACGGTAGAACTCCCTGAACGGGCCCTCGGACGCCGTGAGCGCAACAAGGACGAGCCACGGCAGCACCACGACCGCGCGCGCGTTGATGCGCATCTCGAGCCCCTCGGTCTCCACCTCCTCAAGGAGTCGCAGGTCGCGAGTAGTGGCCCTGGCGATGTCTTCCAGGATCGGACGCACGATCGCTCCGCCGCGGACGTGCGCGAGTATCAGAACCTCGAGCACGCGATCGCTCGTCGCGTCGGCGATCTCCTCGCGCACGATCTCCAGCGCGGGACGGTACCCAGCATCCTCGCGAGCGAGGGGTAGTCGGCGAAGGCCTCACGCAGCGGTTCTGGCCCCGTCTGCGCGAGCGCCTCGACCGCCTGCCCCAGGGAACGACCGGCGGAGATCGACGCGAGCAGGTCGCGCAGGCCGTCGGGCCACGCCGCCTGCACGAGTCGCATCCGCTGCGCCCGGCGGCGACCGAAGTAGGCGCGCGGGAGCAGCGCTACCGAGGTCGCCGGCACCGCCGCGACGATCGGTGACCCGCAGACGACCGTCAGCATCGCGAGCGCAGCAAGCCCGACGCCGAAGGAGCCGAGAACGAACTGCGCCGGGGTGAGCCCCACGCCCGCCTGCTGGAGCCATACCTCCCTCCGCCCCCGCCCGCGACCGCGCCGCGTGAGCCTCATCCGGAACCGGAGCGGCTGACCGGTGAGCACACCGGCGAGGAGCGCCAGAGCCACTCCGGCGCAGACGGCGGCGAGCAGCCTCATACCGGCGCGACCGCCCGCTCCGCCACTCTACGCAGGCTCATCCCGCGCGGGAGGGCGCGGTCGACGCGGTCCTCCAGGCCCGCAGGGATCGCGCCGGTCCACTCCAACGGGCGGCCGAGCGCGGGCCGGGTGAAGACCGGCTCACAGGTGAAGCCCTCCGACAGCGCCGGAGCGACGGCGGTGATCTCCGACACCTGCCTCCTGATCCCGACGTCGTCGCGCGGCAGGTCGTCGCGATCGATGTGGACCACGAGGTCGAGCGACTCGGAGAAGACCTTGCGAACCACTCTCTCGGTGACGTTCTCCCCCGGCCATCAGAGCAGCGTTGACCATCGCGTTCAGCGCATCGGGTGCGCTGTTCGCGTGGACCGTGCACAGGAATCCGCAGCCGGCGTTGACAGCGCGTGTCAGCTCGAAGGCCTCGCCGCCGCGCACCTCGCCCACCACGATTCGGTCCGGGCGCATCGCGAGCACGAACTTGAGCAGAGCTCTTACGGAGATCTCGCCGGTTCCGTCGACCGACGCCGGCCTCACCTCGTAGTACGCGCCGTGGGTGACGGGGACCGCGATCTCGCGGATCTCCTCGCAGCAGCGCACGCAGTGGGCCGCAGGCGCGGCGGCGAGGAGCGCCGCGAGCAGGGTGGTCTTCCCTGCACCGGGCTCCCCCGACACCACTATCCGCGACCGGATCTGCATGACCGCCCAGAGAAAGCCCGCGGCCTCACGCGACAGCGCGCCGAGCTCCACGAGGTCGGCGAGGGCAACGTTGCGCACGGTGTAGCGGCGCACCGTCGCCGATAGGCGGTCGGCGACCGGGGGAATCGCGGCCGTCAGCCTCGCGCCCCCTTGCAGCACGCGGGCCTGGACGATCGGGTTCTTCACGTTCAGCTGCCGGTCGGTGGTCGCGAGGAGGCGGTCGATGATCTGTCGGTTCTCCTCCTCCGTCGTCGGCACCGCCAGCCCACGCACACGTCCCGCAGTGTCGAGATAGGAGACGCGTGAGCCCTCGATGAAGATCTCCTCGACGTCGCGGCGCGCCACCAGCTCCGTCAGTGGCCCAAGGTCGTTGATCGATCTCAGAACGCGCTCGGCCATCTCCCGGGGCTCACCGAGGGGAATCTCCTCACCGAGGTGGGCGCGACGCTGGTAGTCGTCGACGGCAACATCTATCTCGGACCTCATCTCGTCGAGGTCCGACTCGACGCGCAGGCGGCGCCGCTCGATGCGCGCCAACGAGTCACGGCGGATCGCGTCGTAGGCGTCGGGCCGCGCGCTCAAGGCGCCACCACCTCCAAGCTCGGTGGCTCGGCACCGGCTCGGCCGCGCCGGTCCGTCCGCATGGCCAGGAGTTCGGATACAGCCGCACCGACGGCGCGCGTGAATGGTCCGCGCCGCACGGCACATCCGGCCCACGCCGCCGCCTCGACGCGCCGGTCGGACGGAGTGAACGACAGCGACGCCGGAGGGAACGTCCGGTAGATCTCCTCGAAGACCTCGCCGCGGCGGAAGCGGTCGCGTGGAGCCCTGTTCACCAGCACATGCATCTGCGACGCGGGTGCGATCGAGTGGGCCGAGGCAAGCCACGCGAGCAGCCGCGTCACCCCTACCGGATCGGCATTACCCACCGCGACGACCTCGTCTGCCTCCTGGAGGAGCGCGCGGGCGAGCGCGTAGCGGCCGCGGCTCCCTCCGCCGACGTCGTCGAGCGGCGCCGCGACGTCGATGACCACCACGTCGTGCGATCCGGCGAGCCCGCGCAGCACCCGCACTACCTCTCCCGGGCGGACCTGCGACCAGGCCGCCACGTTCGGCAGGCCCGCGACCACTGCGAAACCGCCCTGCGGAGCGACACCGAGGGCACCGGAGAGCGTGCCGAGCCCGAACTCGACCGCATCGATGGCACTGCGCAGGTTCGGCTCTATGGGCAGTCCGAGGCGTGCTGCCACCGACGGTGCAACCTCGTCGGCGTCGAGCAGGGCGGCGGTCTTGCCCTCGACGGATACGGCCCGCGACATCTCGACCGCGAGCTCGGTCTTCCCCGACCCGGCCGGCCCGCCCACGAGGATCGTGCGCCCGAGCCGGGCGTCGTGCACGGAAGCAGCAGAAGCCCGCACCCCCGCTGAGGCAGCCGGCTCCTCCTCGGGTTCGCGCGCCAGGAGCAGCAGTGCGTCCAGGAAGGAGCGCGGGCCGGCATCCGACTCGACCACGGCGTCCACGCCGAGACGATCGAGGATCTCGCGCGCCGCCGGCTCCTCACGGTCGTAGACGCCGAGGATGCGTCGTCGCCGGTCGTGCAGGTCGGCGACGAGCGCCTGAGTGAGAGCCGGCCACCGGTGGCTCACGACGAGCGTGTCGTAGTCCTCCTCGAGCGCCAGTGCCGGATCCACGAGCACCTGACGAACCCGCGCGCCACCATGATCGGCGAAGTGCCGGTGGAGCTCCTCCACCCATGGCTCGGGCGAGAAGACGAGTGCGATCTCGGGCTCCCTCACGGGACGGTCCCCGCTGCCTCGGCGGCGCGTGCGTCGAACGGCTCGGCTCCGGTGGAGCGCACCAGGGTCACCTTCGAGCCGTCGAGGGCTGCGGCCAGCAACACGGCTTCGCCGGGACGGACCGCCAGCGTCACCGTCAGCGCGTCGTCGCCTGCGCGCAGCGCTCCCGAGCCCCCGCCGCCGTCGACTGCCAGGACCTCGACGCCGGCGAGCACGTAGCGCGCCACGCCCTCCGACGCCGCCACCACGTCGACCCTGTCTCCGGCGCTCAGTGCACCACCGACGGCGAGAGCAGCGTCGATCGGGAAGCTCATCGATCGCGGCGCGGCCCCCGTCCCCGCCGTCTCGAGATCGGAGAGCGCGACCAGCTCACCCTGCTCGCGCGCCGCCCCGCCACCCCCCCTCGATCGAGTCGATCCGGTCCGCCGCGACGAGCGTGTCGAGCACGCTCCCGGCCGCGTGGAGGTCGACGAGATCGAAGGAGCCGGCGTCGACGCGCTCACCGGCCTCGATGTCGGCGGCGGCGACCGCGACCGGCACCGTCGTGTCGGCGGCCTGTAGGAGGTCGAGGGTCAGGAGGAACCCGAGGAGGCCGGCCACGACCATCACGACGTGCCCCGCAGAGAGCCTCGAGGTGAGCGCACGCCTCGGCACCGGCAGATGGGCGGTCGCCTCGTCCCGTCGGATCGTCGCGGCCGTCATCGGGCTCACCTCCCCCTTCCCGCCCCGTGGAGCGCGAGTACGAACACGACCGCCGACCGCGACGGAATGTCAGCAGATCATGCCTTCGCGTGCAAGGGGCACTCTCTGCCGATCAGCCCCGTTCGGGGCTTACGCACAGCGACGGGACACGACGAAGTGTGTCCACAGGCGTCATCCAGTGTCAAGTAGTGCTCTGCACGGGATCGTGCCGGCTACGAGGTCCGGTTCCTCTCGCCCTCATGCTGCGCCTCTACACGTCTCGCTGCGACAGAGCACCTCGGTGTCGTACCCCCGGGTACCATCGCCCCATGACCGCAGACGAGGGAATCGAGCCCGCCGCCTTCCCCGAGATCCTCACGACGGCCATGGCCGCGGAGCTGCTCCACGTGCACGTCGAGTACCTGCGGCGCATGGTCCGCGAACGGCGCATCCCCGCCCACCGATTCCCCGGCGGACGCGAGATGCGCTTCCTGCGCGACGAGCTCGTCGAGTGGGTCCGCAACCAGCCCGGCTTCGACCGCTCGCCGTCGGCCGAGGCCCGTCAGTCGGGCTCCTGACGCGCGCCGCTACGGGCGGCGCGGCGCGACGAAGGCCACCGAGGAGAGGGCCAGGAAGACCTCTCCTCCCCCTCTCCCGGTGACGCAGACGTGGTCGGACCCGACGCCGATCCGGCCGTCGAACGGCTCGGGAAGGAACGCCGTACCCACTGTCACCTCCACACCCTCGGTCTCGCGTGAGAGCAGGCGGGCCCGGAACCCACCCGACGACTCGCCGCCCGAGCGGCCTCCGGCACGCGCTCGCTCGGCGACCTCGAGCGCCACCGGAACCGCGTCGCAGAGGTTCACGTCGACCCTACCGGCGACGGTCAGGATCGAGAGCAGGTCGTCGGAGGCCTCGACGACCTCGCCGGTGAATCGGTGTCCGGCTACGACCGCCGCTACCGAGTCGCCTCTGTGCATGCACTCCAGCAGTCGGTCGCGCAGGCTCCGACCGTGCTGCCAGTGCTCGACCGCGTCGGCGCCCGCCGCCTCCTCCTCCGACCGCCAGTCCGCGCGCATCGCTGCGCCCGCTCCCACGAGATCGGGGTGCCCCGCGACGGGGTCCACGTCGTCTGCCATGTCCGTATCGTGCCACCGTCCGGTCGGCAGCGACAGTGCAGGTTCCGGAGATGCACGGCAAGGGGTACTCTGCATGCGCGCTCGTGGGCACGACACTGCTCGGCCCGCGGGCGGTGCGCCCGGCGCGCCCTTCGAGGCTGCCCCGGTCGTCGCGCCGCCCGCGGCCGTCTCGAACAAGCGTGCCCTCCGCTAGAGACCGAACACGGCGCGGAAGAGCTCGCGGTCGTTGACGTTGGGGAACTCCTCGTCGGGTACCGGCACTCCGAGGAAGTCGCAGAGCGGCGCCCACCCCTCCGACACGCGGAACACGAGGAGGCGCTCGGCCGGCACCTCGGCCACGACCGCGGCGTTGTGCGCCTCGAACGCCGCTGTGAAGCCGGCCTCGTCGAGCTCGAACCCGGCGAAGCTGCGCGGTGCGACGACGCTCATCCCCACGCGCTGGATGCTGCGCACTCCGGGGTCGTCCGAGGGCGGCAGCGCCATCTGCTCCAGGACGGTCGAGCTGAAGCTCTCCCACCACTTCTTCGGCTCGCGCACGCCTAGGACGACCTTGGCATCGGGGTACGCGACAATCAGCTCCCGCCAGAACGCGCAGCCCGGCCAGTCGACCGTCGCCGCGTAGGCGCCGAAGATCTCCGACCAGTCGACGGCCTCGCCCGCACCCGCCCGCTCCCAGAAGTCGGCGGCCTCGGGGTGCGCCCACACCTCGATCATGTGGTAGCAGGGACCGAGGCCCAGCCGCTCGAGCGCGGTCTTGAGAGAGAGGGTGCCCGTACGACCGAACCCCGCCCCGATCACCTCGAGCGTCACGACGCCTCCTCGCGCTGCCTGTCGCTCCTCGGCTCTTCCGCGACCCGGCCGAGGGCGGATTGTACGTCGCACCCCCGGTCCCCGACCCTGTGACCGACCTGCGGGCGGTAGCGTCGACGGATGCCGACATTCGAGTCGTTCGACGGCGTCACGCTGCACTACGAGGAGGAGGGCGACGGCGACGTCGTCGTGCTCCTTCACGGCTTCGCCGCCGACACCAACATCAACTGGATCCGGCCGGGCATCTTCGACGCGCTCTGCGACGAGGGCTACCGCGTCGTCACGCTGGACGCCCGCGGGCACGGCCTCTCCGGCAAGCCACATGACGACGGCGCCTACGCCGGTGGAGCGATGGTGCGCGACGTGCAGGCCCTGCTCGACGAGATCGGGTGCGACGCGTGCTCCGTGGTCGGCTTCTCGATGGGCTCCGCGACGACGATGCACCTCGCAGTCGTCGAGCCGCGCGTCCGGTCTGCCGCGCTTCTCGGAGTCGGCGCGGTGACTCTCGTGGCCGGCGGCGAACGCCGCGACTTCCTCGTCGACGCGATGACCGCGGAGGATCCGGCGTCGCTCTCCGACCCGATAGCCGCCGAGTTCCGCAGGCTCGCCGACTCGGTGCGCGCCGATCGCCTCGCGCTGGCCGCCTGGGCCCGCGCGACGGGCGACGACGCCGCGCCCGCGCTGGGGAGATCAAGGTCCCGGTCATCGTCATCGCCGGACGCGACGACTTCCTGGCCGGTCCGCCCGAGGGCCTCGCGGAGCGGATCCCCGGAGCGACGGCCGTCAGCGTGCCCGGCGACCACTTCACCGCGAACGACCAACCCGCTCTCCACGCCGCGCTCATCGAGTTCCTCGCGACCGCGCGGTAGCTGCCTCGACCGCGGATGAGCGTTCTCAGCGTCTCAGCTGTCAAGCACCGAACGCGCACCGTCGTACATGCGCTCCGCCCAGGCAACGGCGTCCTTCGCGTGGCGTCGCTGCACTGACAGCACCTGATACTGGGAGCGCGCCCTCAGGTTCAGCAGTCGTTTGAAGGTCGCCTCCAGTCCCGCGCCGGCCTTCCCGGCCCGGCGCAGCTCGGCCGGAGCCGCGTTGTGATCGTCGAGCTTCATGGACTGGCCGGTGAGCTTCAGGCAGATGGCATCCTTCGAGTTGATGGCGGAGACAACGGCATCCGATGTTGCTGCGTTGAATAGCGCGGCATCGAGGGAGAGTTCCGCCGCTTCGAGGAACTCCTTCGCCTTGGCCAGATGTGCGCGCGCATCCTCCAGCACGCTCATGCCGGCGCCTTCGCCATCTGGCGCGGGGAGCGTCCCGCGACCACGACCGCATCGTCGTGCAACGCCCTCACCAGCCGATCGCCGGCTGCGACGAGCTCCGAGAACTCCGCCTCGGAGTACTCGAGCACTTGGCACCTGTTCCCCGACCACAGCAGGACGCTCTCGGCCAGCGCCAACGTCTGTGTCTCCCAGCGGTCGTCGTCTTCGGGGACGGCATCCGCGCGAATGACCAGGATGTCCACGTCACTCGACGGCGTCGCCTGTCCTCGTGCAGCCGACCCGAAGACCCACACCGCCACCGGCCGGACACGCCATGACTGCACTGCGGCGGCCATGCGGGCGAGGAGCTCGTCGCGTGCACCGGCGGCAGCGAGCACGGCTGCCGCAGCGACATGGTCTCGATTGAGCAGGTAGAGGTTCGCGGTGCCGGTATGCTCGCAGGTGACCAGGCCCGACTCCACGAGCGGTGCGATCGCCTTGCTCACGCCGGACTGGGAGACGGCGCCGCCGGACAGCTCCGCGATCTTGTTCCCCGTGAGAGGCACGGTCGTTGCGGCGAGAATGCGCAGCACGACGCCACGAGCCCCCGGCACCACGGTCGTGATCGGTGAGCGGAAGTCCACGGGGCCCCCTCTGAGACGATCCTTACTACCGTGGTAACATTACCATATTCCTACTAATCCGGTATCGGAGGAAACGGCACGACGCACTCTCTCTCAGCCACGTCCCGCCCCGACCGACCACACCACCCCCGTGGTCGCAACCTCGATCGCTGGTACCCTTTGCGTATCCGCACTTTGGGCATAGAGTGTCCATACGGTAGTTATCTATCGATTGGGGGATGACCGTGGGGCGTCGGCTCATGGCTCTAGGGCTGGGGTGCCTCGTCGCCTCACTGCCGATCGCGGGGTGCGGCACGGGTGTGTCAGACGAGTCCGGAGTGCGCGCTGTAGGCGACATCTCCGCCGTCGCCCGGACCGAAGCTGCTGGCGCAGGCGACTCCGCGGCGACTATCAGGATCGCCGAGCTCGGGTTGCGAGTTGGCTCGCTGCAGGAGGGCTTCGTTCGGGACGGTGGCGTGGTCTCCATCCCCGGCGCGGAGGCAGCTCGCACGGTGTCGTTCGTCTCTTCGGCGGCGCAATCGCCGGGCTCGCCTCTTCCCCAATTGGTGACAATCACGCGAGTTGATGGGCTCCAGGACGCGGCACTGCGTGCCGCCGCGATGGATCCGCTGGCACTCCGTGAGGCGATTGAGAAGGCCTGGTCGCTCTCGGGGAGCGTTCGCGAGTACCCGAGCGGGCTTGCGATCGAGATCGAAGAAAGCTCGCGAATCTCTGGTGATCTCGGCCCGGACGCCTCCTATCCGGACAGAGTGACAAGACAGATCTCAGTCTTCCTGAGCGACCGGAGCGTCGTCCACGTCCTCGGTGAAGGTCTCAGCCTCGAGGATCTCCGAAGCATCGCCAGAGGAACACAGGATCTGGAGGTCGCAGAGTGACAAGGCGCCGTGCAATCGGCATGTCAAGGCACACTGATCGGTCTGACGGTGTTTGTCCTTGGGTTTGCTGGTCCCGCACATGGAGACGCGATGGATGGTGACGGCGACTGGTGGGACAACCATCTGCTGAAGTTGAACGGATCGGTCACCGCGGGCAATATCATCGCGTTTTGGGAAACTGGGCTCGCGGCGGAGTACGCGGATGTGGGGCACGTAAACGGCCGGTTTCAGACGGCCGACGACTGGCTCACACGCCAGTTCCAGCAAGACCACGGCATCACCGTCGATGGCCAGGTAGGACAGCAGACCTGGAACACGGCGCGGTTCTGGCACACGGCGAATGCCGGTCCTTACAGCGGTGGAACTATCTGGACGTGGTCAGGAAGCCCCTGGACTTTCCCGATGTGGCAACTTCCGCCCTACAACACTTGGTTGTACGAGCCAATGGGCTGCTACGACCCCTGGTACAACACGGGCCATCCGACGATTACCCAACCCACGTACTGCTGACTCCGACGGCGCCGGTTATCCGCTCCAACGACTGGGCGGCAATGCGCGCGTCCTACAAGGGATCGTCGCGATGAGTAGGGGAGTGAATAGCCCCCGCGATGGTCAGTTCAACAACATCGCCCACACCGGCACCGAACCGCCCGCCACGCACGCCGGACAGTTTCATGAACGGTAGGGCCACACTCTCGTGAAACCCTCTTCGAGGCGGCGGTGGGAATTGAACCCACGTCCAGGGTTTTGCAGACCCTTGCCTGAGCCACTCGGCTACGCCGCCGGGAGCCGCAAGGGTAGTCGCCGGGCGCAGGTGTGGGCGCCCCGCCGCGTCGCGTGGCCGCGCAGAAGGTACCGTCTTGTGGTGGACGCGTCGGCGGTGGGACTCGAGCATGTCACGCGTTCATTCGGAGACATCGCCGCCCTCTCCGACTTCACTCTCGAAGTGCCCGCCGGCACCATCGCGATGCTCCTCGGCCCCAACGGAGCCGGAAAGACCACGGCGGTGCGCGTCGTGACGGGGGCGCTACCCGTCGACTACGGCGGCGTGCGCGTCCTCGGCCTCGACCCGCTCACCGACGGCGAGGAGGTCCGGCGCCGCTGCGGGGTGGTGCCCGCCAGGCCGGCGCTCTACGACCGCCTGACCGGCTACCACAACCTCCGCTATGCGGCCGACCTCTTCGAGGTGGCCGAGCCCGACTCGGCGATCGGAGCAGCGGCGGAGCGCTTCGACATCACCGAGGCCCTCGGCCAGCGTGTCGGCGGCTACTCCACCGGGATGCGGGCACGCTTGGCCCTCGCACGGGCAACACTCCACGACCCCGACCTCCTCCTCCTCGACGAGCCGACGGCCGGTCTCGACCCCGAGTCCTCTCGCGCCGTCCTCGACCTCATCCGCGAGATGACCCGGGGCGGCAAGACCGTCCTCATGTGCACGCACCTCCTCCTGGAGGCAGAGGGGATCGCCGATCACGTCGTCGTCATGGACCACGGCAGGACCCTCGTCTCCGGCTCTCCCCAGGAGCTCACGCGCCGCTACTGGACCTCGGCGACGGTCGTGATCGACGCGGAGGAGCCCGGCGACCTCGATCGGATCGCGACGATGCCGGGCATCACCTCCTACCAGCGCGACGGGGTCGCCCTCGTCGGCCTCGACTCGCTCGACAGGGTCGCCGACCTCGTCGGTGCTCTGGTGCGCGACGGCGTTCGGGTCACGCGCGTGGAGCCGCGGATGCCGTCGCTCGAGGAGCTGTACTTCGCGGTGCGACGCGCCTCGCGCGGTGGAGATGCGACCGTCGAACCCGAGACAACCGAGGGGCCCACGGCTCCACAGCGATCCGGTGCCACCCGATGATCAGCGGCGTGACACGGCGAGCCTGGGTGATCGCGCGCACCGATCTCCGTGCGCTGCGCAACAGCCGCGACTTCTGGATGCCGCTCGCCGCGATCTCCGCGCTCTTCTTCGTCGTGCTGCCCACGGGGCTCTTTCTCGCCCTCACGACCATCCGCGACCAGGGGATCGTGCAGCAGCTCGGCGACGTCGTGAACGTGCTGCCGGAATCGGTGCGAGCGCAGACGCCCGCCGGCAGCCCCGACGTGCAGGTCGCGTACGCACTCGCCGTGTACCTCTTCGCCCCGCTGGCGATCATCGTGCCCCTGACGGTGTCGTCGGCGATCGGCTCTCACACCATCATCGGTGAGCGCGAACGTGGGAGCGGCGAGTTCCTGGCGCACTCACCGGCCTCGGAGAACGAGATCTTCGTCGGCAAGCTCATCGCGAGCCTCCTCCCCGGCTACGTGACCGCTGCGGTCGGCTTCGGCCTGTACTCGCTCGTCGTGAACCTGATAGTCGGCCGCAAGGTCGGCGGCTGGTTCTTCCCGACGCCGAACTGGTGGCTGATGATCCTCTGGGTGGTGCCACCCTTCCTGGCCCTCGTCGTCGCCCTCATACTGCGGATCTCCGCCCGCGTCTCCAGCTCTGCGGCCGCCCAGCAGGCCTCGGCACTCGTCACCCTCCCGCTCGTGATCGTCGCCTACGGCCTCTCGTCGGGGTCGCTGGCACAGGCGCGCACCTACGGGATCGTGGTGGGCGCGCTCGCATGGGTCGCTGCGGCGCTGGCGCTCTGGCGCGGCGCCCGGTCGGTCCGCCGCAGAGGCTCCTGGGCCTCGGGAGCTGATCCGTGCCGGTCCGCCACACGACACGGGGCCGGCCGCGCCGGGGATTTCGGTCGGCGACGATCGCGCTCCTCTGCGCCGTCTCGACGGCCGCGGCCTGCACCGGTGGCGACAGCGCGGGGAGCGACATCGACTCCGCGACGGCGCCTACAACGACTTCTACGCCGGCACCGACGATCGCCGTCGCCTCGATCCCCGACGGTCGGCCCTACGCCGTCCTGGAGCGCACCGAGACCCTCGTGGACACCTCGCGCCCGACCGACGACCCCTCGACGTCCTCGACGCTCCCGACCGGACCATCGCGACCGACCTCTACGTTCCCCGCGAGCGCGGGCCGTTCCCGCTCGTCGTGCTGGCGCACGGCAAGGACGGGAGCCCTGAGAGGCTCACCATGCTCGCGTCGGGCTGGGCGTCGGCGGGCTACGTCGTCGCCGTCCCGTACTTCCCCCTCACCAACGACGGCATCGACGGTGGCGCCCGGATACCCGATTACGTGAACCAGCCCGAAGACGTCTCGTTCGTGATCGACGAGATGCTGCGGCTCTCCGCTCTCGACCACGGCGCCCTTTCTCAGAGGATCGACCCCGACCGCATCGGCGTCGCCGGCCACTCGCTCGGAGCAGCCACCGCGTACGCTGTCGCCTTCAACTCCTGCTGCCTCGATCGGCGCATCGACGCCACGATCCTGATGGCGGGACGCCGATTCCCATTCCGAGGCGAGTACACGCTCGACGGTGTTGCGGCGATGTGGGTCCACGGCGACGCCGATCTGAGCCTTCCCCACGCCGACTCCGCCGAGGCATACGCGCAGGCGGCGTCGCCGAAGGCGCTCGTCACACTGCTGGGTGGCTCGCACTCACCGCCCTTCGAGGACACGCCCGACCCGCACGACCGGGTCGTCACGCTCGTCACCCTCGACTTCTGGGACGCCTACCTGCTGGGCGACTCCCGCGCGAACGAGCGCATCAGAGCCGACGGCGAAGAGCCCGGACTGGCCACCGTCGACTACGTGCCGTAGACGACCGACGCGCCGCTCGTGTCAGCGGCGTCCGTCTACGGCGGGCGGGAACGCGATGACCGTCGCCGCCCGGTTCGCCGCGTCTGCTACCGGACCGGTCCCCCGCACTCCTTCGAGCAGAACGGACTCCACCTGCTCCGGCGACAGCGCCGGGGACCAGAGCCATCCCATCGCGCGGTCGCACCCGAGGGCGCGCAGCCGCGCCGCCTGCTCTGCCCGCTCGACACCCTCGGCCGTGACCTCCATGCCCAGGGCGTGACCCATCGTGATGACCGCCTGTGCGATCGCGACGTCGGAGGCGTGCGTATCCATGCACTCCACGAACGTCCGGTCGAGCTTCACGACGTCGACAGGGAGCCTCTTCAGGTACCCGAGCGACGAGTAGCCGGTACCGAAGTCGTCGATCGCGACTCGGACTCCCAGCGAGCGGAGTCGATCGAGCGTCTCGACCGTGCGGTCGACATCGGTGAGGGCCGTCCTCTCCGTGATCTCGATCTGAAGGCGCCGCATGTCGGCGCCCATGTCATTCGCGACCGCGACGAGGTCTCCCACCGTGTCCGGTTGACGGAAGAAGCGAGGCGAGATGTTGACGCTCACTACCACGCCGTCGTGCCCCGCGTCACCGTCGTCATCGCCGGTCGCCGGCAGATTCCACGTACGTGCCCAACGACACGCCTCGCGGAGCACGAACCGGTCTACTTCGACGATCAGGCTGGACTCCTCGGCGAACGGCACGAACGCGTCGGGCTCCAACAATCCTCGCGTCGGGTGGTCCCACCGCACCAGGGCCTCCACCGCGACGATCCGACCGGTCAGCAGGGACACCTCCGGTTGGAAGTGGACCTCGAGCTCATCGTGCTCGAGTGCGCGCCACAGGTCACCCTCTAGCTCGAGGCGCCCGACGACGTCGGCGGCGTCGATGGCGTCGAACATCTCCCACCGCGAGCGCCCGTTCTGCTTGGCGAGGTACATCGCGAGGTCCGCCTGACGTAGCAGGTCACCGGCGGCGTCGTTGCCGTCCGAGGAGATCGCGATCCCGATGCTCGTAGTCACGTGCAGGTCCCGATCGTCGATCGAGAGGGCCTCGTTCAGGGACTCGGTGATGCGCTGGGCGACCGTCACAGCCTGTTCCGGCGACACCAGGTTCTCGAGGAGCACGGTGAACTCGTCGCCGGCGAAGCGCGCCACCACATCACCCGGACGCAGGCAGTTGAGGAGTCGCTCCGCTATCTCGACAAGGAGCCGGTCACCGACGTCGTGGCCGAGACTGTCGTTCACGAGCTTGAATCGGTCGAGATCGAGGAAGAGCACCCCGATCGGGAGCCCGTCGTGACGCGCCCTGGCGAGCGCACGCTCGAGACGCTCGAGGAACGCCGCCCGATTCGGCAGTCCCGTCAGCTCGTCGTGGTTCGCCTGGTGGGCGAGCTGGTTCTCGAACTGCTTTCGCTCGGTTATGTCGTGCAGGTTGCAGACCATCCCGCGGACACTCGGGTCGGACACCCGGTTCGTCACCCCCACCTCGAACCACTTCCACGACTGATCCGCGTGCCGAAGCCTCATGTCCATCCACGCGACATCGCCCGTTCTCGAGATCATCGCCGCGAAGAACTCGACCGCTCGCTCGAGGTCCTCGGGGTGAACCCACCCTGCGGCCGCGTCCGATACCTCGTGATCCTCGTACCCGAGCGTCCTCAGGACCGAGGGGCTCGCGTAGTGGACGTCGCCGTCGACGCCGATCACCATGATCACATCGGAGCCGTGCTGCACCAGCGCCCGGAATCTCTCCTCGCTCGCTCGCAGCTTTCCCTCGACCTGCTCCTTGCGTGCGGTCGTCCAGCCGATGAGGGCGATGATCAGCGACGCCCCGATCGCCGCAAGCACCGCTAGCCCGTGACCCTCGGGCTGGGGTAGCAGCGTCGGGATCCAGCCGGCCGAGATCGCGACCTCGCCGAAGGCGATCGACGCCAGCGTCCAGAGGACCCCGAGCCGCGCCGCTCGGGATCCCTCTACACGTATGCACTCGGCGACACCGAAGACGAAGCCGACCGCCAGGGTCGCACCCCAGCCGGTGAGGTAGCACACCCCACCGATCGAGATGCACATGACCCCGACGCGAACCCACAGCTTCCACCCTGTGCTGCCGGGCATGACCAGAGCCGTCGCGAGGCTGCTTGTCACCTGCGCGAATACGAGCGCACCTATGAGCATCCACAGCGGCACGTCGGCGATGAACCCCGCGCGCTGACCCATCGCGAAGAGTGGGGCCACGAGCAACGGGATGGCCTGCGCGGGGTTGATCACCGCGCGCCATGCGGCGCGACGTCCTTCGTCGCCGGCTTCGCTCCCGGCTTGCTGTGTGGGCAACCCGGTGCCCGTCCCCTCCATGGCGTACTGATCGGCAGGCGATCCGGCACACTTGACCCGAAACGCCCCCCGTGCTCTTGTCGCGGGTCGCTCGACCGGATACCGGTAGCGTCTCACGCGTGACGGCCGGCTTTCCCAGGATCAAGAGCCTCGAGGGCGTCGTTGGGCTCCGCGACCGCGTCGCCGAGCTGGGCATCGACCTGCCGTGCGACGACGCCCCGCTCCCGTCGCCGCTCTCCCCCTCGCCGACCCCTGGCCCCTCGCCCCCGGCCTGATCGCCCCGAACCGCTGGGTGGTGCAGCCGATGGAGGGATGGGACGCCCTCGCCGACGGCTCCCCGTCCGATCTCACCCTCCGTCGGTGGCGGAACTTCGGTCGCTCCGGCGCAGGGCTCGTCTGGGGCGGAGAAGCCGCCGCAGTGACCCCCGACGGTCGCGGGAACCCGCACCAGCTCGTCGTGTCCGACGGCACCGCGGCCGGTCTCGGAGCCCTCCGGCGAGCGCTGCTCGACGTGGCGGCGGAGGCCGGCAACCCGACGCCGATCGTGGGCCTGCAGCTCACCCACAGCGGCCGCTGGGCGTGTCCCACTTCGGCGGGGCCCCGTCCGCGGATCGCGTATTCGCACCCGCTGCTCGACGCCCGCTCCGGTGCGACCGCCGACGACGTCGTCACCGACGCAGACGTCGATGCGCTCGTCGCTGCGTTCGCGCGCTCCGCCGCGCTGGCCCAGTCGGAAGGCTTCGACTTCGTCGACCTGAAGCACTGCCACGGCTACCTGCTCCACGAGTTCCTCGCGGCGCGCAGGCGCCCGGGCGCGTGGGGCGGCCCGACGCTCGACGACCGGACACGGCTGATCCGGCGCGTCTCCGAGGCGGTGCGCGAGAGCGCCCCGGCCTCGTGATCGGCGTCAGGCTCTCGCTCTTCGATCTCGTCCCCCATCGTCCCGGCCGCGACGGGCGTGGCGAGCCCGAGAGCGTCGCACTCCCCTACACCGACGCGTTCGGAGCCCTGGCCGGCGACCCCACGCGCACCGACCTTGCCGAGCCCCTCGCACTGGTCCGCCGCCTCACCGGGTTCGGCCTCTCGATGCTCAACGTGTCCGGCGGCAGCCCCTACTACGTGCCGCACGCCCAGCGCCCCGCGGCGTTCCCGCCGAGTGACGGCTACGAGACACCCGAGGACCCGCTCGTCGGAGTCGCGCGCCTCCTCGACGCCGCCAGGGCTGCGCAGCGGGCGGCGCCCGAGTTGCCGATCGTCTCCACGGGCTGGTCGTACCTGCAGGAGTACCTCCCGCATGTCGCGCAGGCCTGCGTGCGCGACGGCTGGTTCGGAGGGGTCGGGATAGGGCGGATGGCGCTCGCCTACCCCGACCTCCCGGCCGATGTCCTGGCCGGTCGAGAGATCGACGTGAGCCGCCTCTGCCGGACCTTCAGCGACTGCACGACCGCGCCGCGCGCAGGGCTCGTCTCCGGCTGCTACCCACTCGACCCCTTCTACCGGGAGCGCCCGGAGCGCGCCGGAGTGCTCGCCGCGAAGCGCGCCCGCCGATCGCGGTCGTCGGGCGGACAGCGATGACACCACCTCGCCTCTCCGAAGTCCTCCGGAGGCGGCCGGCGCGCACGGATCCCGTCCACGGGATATCGGCGGTGCTGCTCCCCTACCGTGCCGACGCCTCGATCGACTGGCCCTCCTTCGAGCAGCACGTCGCGCGGACTGCCGGTGCAGGCCTCGACGTCGCGTTGAACATGGATACGGGCTTCGGCGACCTGCTCACGCCCGGCGAGCGGCTCGACGTTCTCGATGCCGCGCGGGGAGTCCTCGGGACGGGTCCCGCGATCTACGCCGCGGTATTCGCCGGGGAGGGTGATCCGCTCGAGGGCTACCGCTCGGAGCTGTCAGCGGTCACGTCACGCGGGTGCATCCCGGTGATCGTCCAGTGCAGCGCGATGCGTGCGCTCGGCGCCGAGGCCAAGGTGGCTCTCTACCGCGCTGCTCTCGAGGGCGTGGAGCGCGCGCTCGCCTTCGAGCTGAGCCCCGCCTTCGCGCCACACGGTGAGATTTGGGACGACGACACCTTCGCGAGGCTCCTCGACATCCCGAGCCTCGTCGGGGCGAAGCACTCCTCGCTCGATAGGGCGACTGAGCTCCGCCGGCTCGAGACGCGCGCCGCACTCCGCCCCGAGTGGCGCGTCTACACGGGCAACGACCTCGCGATCGACATGGTCCTCGATGGCTCCGATTACCTGCTGGGCCTCTCGACGTTCGCCCCGCAGGTCTTCGCGGAGCGAGACCGCGCACTCGCGAACGACGACGTCGAGTTCCTCTCGATCAACGGCGCGCTGCAGCACCTGGGCAACGTCGCGTTCCGCTCTCCGGTACCGGCGTACAAGCACTCGGCGGCGCAGTTCCTGCACATGACCGGGGCGCTCGCCGGCGACTCGATCCACCCGCGGGCCACTCGGAGGCCCGACTCGGATCGGGTCCTCCTCGCAGACTGCGCCGCGAGGCTCGGCCTCCCGGCCGTGACACCTCCGGCCTCCTGATCACCGGAGCGCGCGCCCGGCGCTCACCCGTCCCGAGCCGCCCTGCGCCGCGTTGGGGGCACCGAGCCCCTGGAGCCGGCACGCGAGCAGGCAGATCCACTCCAGGGCGAGTGTTGCAGCGGCGAGCGACGTGATGCCGGCGGCGTCGTATGGGGGCGAGACCTCGACGACGTCCATCCCCACGAAGCTCGGCTCCGGCGCGCCGGCGAGCGCGTACACGACGCGCTGCACCTGAGAGGTCGTCAGCCCCCCGACGACGGGGGTTCCCGTCCCGGGCGCGTACGCCGGATCGAGGCAGTCGATATCGATCGTCAGGTAGGTGGTGTGCGAGCCGACGACGCGCCGGATCTCCTCGGCGACGGCGCCGGGGCCGTGCTCGTGAACCCACGGGGCCGTGAGGATCGTGTAACCGTGATCCTCCTCGTTGAACGTCCGCAGCCCGATCTGCACGGAGCGGCTCGCGTCGACAAGACCCTCCTCCACCGCGTGGAAGAACATCGACCCGTGGTTGTGCCGCTCGTCGCGCCAGGCGTCGGAGTGGGCGTCGAGATGCACCAGCGCGACCGGACCGTGCTTGCGCGCGTGGGCGCGCAGCAGCGGGAGCGTCACGAAGTGGTCACCCCCCAGTGTCAGCATCCGCGCCCCGGTTGCGATGATCCGGTCGGCGTGTGCTTCGACGGCCTCGACCATCCTGTCGGGGTAGCCCTCGTCGAAGACGACGTCGCCCCAGTCGATCACCGAGAGCGTCTCGAAGGGGTCGAGGTTCCACGGCCAGACCCTCCCGAACGCGAGGTTCGCCGAGGCCTCACGGATCGCACGCGGGCCGAACCGCGCACCGGGGCGGTTCGTCGTGCCGAGGTCGTAGGGGATCCCGCTCACGACGACGTCCGGCGATTCGGCTACGAGGTCTCGCGAGTAGCGCCGCCTGAGGAAGCTGGTCGCCCCCGCGTAGACCGGCTCGGGGCGGCTCCCCATGGGGCCCGGCGCAGTGAACGCGGCGTCACCTTCGTGCAGCTGCACGCATCCTCCCAACGCACCAACCACGAGCGTCGATAGACCACACATATTGTGGTCTATCGACGCTCGTGCCGGGGGCGGGGGTCAGGGGGCGCCGTCGAAGAGGCCGGTGAAGCCGTAGGGCCCGTACGCACCGAGCACGATCTGCTCGAAGACCCCGACGCCGACACGGTCACCCCAGGTCGCGCGCACCAGCTGCTGCACGTGCAGGTAGAACGGATCCATCGGGTTCGTATCCGCGACCCTCCACCTCTCGGCGTGCACCTCCAGCTCGCCCTGCCAATGCCCGTGACCCCACTCCGGGTGCAGGTAGCCGAGTCCGCGCATCTGGAACGTGGCGAGCGGCTCCAAGTGGATGTCGATCGACTCGGCGTTGTGCATGTGCAGCCGGATGTCGGCCGACTCCGACCAGCGCGTCCCGGGCTGCCACTTGATCGAGTGCTCCACGGCGCTCGCCCAGGTGACCGTGGAGTCGGCGCCCGGCACGGCCTCCTCGGGTGAGCCGAGCAGGGGTATGTGCGCGCCGACGAAGTGCCACTGCCGTCCGTCGCCGTACTCGTTGACGTCGAAGTGCACGCAGCAGTCGTCGAACCACAACGGCGCCCACAGCCAGAAGAACTGGGGCTCCACCCCTTCACCGGGAGGCTGCTGGCCAACCGGTCGCACCCCCCACGAGCGGTCGCGGCACCCGACGTGCTCCGACGGGACGATCTGATGCTCCTCGCCATCGACCGAGACGTTCCCGGACCACGCCCCCCACTGCGTCAGGCGCGTGTAGTCGAAGGAGGTGACCGCGCCCGACCGCAGCGTGTAGCGCGGCTCTTCGATGGCCGCCGTTCGCGACGTGAAGACGACGTCGGCCTCCACCCCCGCCTCGTTCGGATCGACCGTGATCCGGAAGCGCTGCATCGGCTCCTCGATGGCGACCTTGATCGGGCCGACCTGAGTCTCGATCGGGTCGAGCGGGGCCCGACGCGACGCGATCACCGAGACCACCTCGCCGTCGCGCAGCACCGCGAACGCGGCGTCCATCACACGGCGGTTCGGGTAGTACCCGAGCGCGCAGCCGAAGTACAGGGAACCGTCGTGGTTGTACCCGTTGAAGAAGTACCTGTCGTACTGGTTGAGGCTCGCACCCGCCCCGTGCGCGAGCGGCTCCGGGGTCTGGTGGATGGGGTAGTCGTCGAGTCGTGTGAGCATGGCGGACGATGCTACGGCTCCTCCGTCGCCCCTGTCGCCCCGACGACTCTCAGGTCACTCGCCGCAGACCTGACCTGCCTCGATCGCCGTCACGGCGTCAGCGTCGTCCGTCCCCTCGAGGAAGCCGTACATCGCTCCCGGCCCGGTCGGCCCGACCGAGAAGGACGGGCCGCCCCCCTCTTCTCCCGCGTTCACCTGGAGTGCCTCCCCGTAGGCCGCGCGCAGATCGGCGACAGACGACCCGACGCCCACACCCTCCTGCGTGACCAGGCTCGCGCCACCCCCGGATCGATAGAGGTAGGCGAAGAAGTGCGGTCCGCCCTCGACCCCATAGGCCGTGGCGCCATCGGTGATCAGCACCGCGAGCCCGTCCCACTCGACGGCGCGCAGCGTCGTACCCGGGCACGTCCCGAACGACGAGAAGGACGGCTCGGTGGCATCGCCCGTCGGCTCGCCCAGCTCCATGGTGAGAGCCGCGACCGTGTACTCGGGGAGGTCGCCGAACGAGGTGACACCGAGTCCATCGGTCCGCAGCACCACCGCCGATCCGGCTGCCACCGTGGTCGGAGCGACAGCAGTCGTGTCCGGAGTGGTCGGCGCTGTGGCGCCCTGCCCGCTGGTCGCAGACGCCGCGACGGTCGTGGTCGTCGCGGCAGCGTCGGTGCGGGAGTCGCCGTCGCCTCCTCCCCCGCAGCCTGCGGCCGCCAGAGCAGAGGCGCAGGCGAACAGGAGCAGCGGGCCACGGATGGACCGGGGCCGGGACCTGCGGAGCGTCGTGAGCACGGCAGGAGGTTAGCCATGGCACGGAGGAAGCAGTGCCCGCGGAGCGGTCACGTGGGCGAGTCCGCGATCACGCGCCCGCCTTCGAGCTCTATCCGGCGTGTAGTCGAAACGGCATCGAGCATCCGCCTGTCGTGGCTCACCAGCAGGAGCGTCCCGCCGAACGTCTCGAGTGCCTTCTCGAGCTGCTCGATCGCAGGGAGGTCGAGGTGGTTGGTCGGCTCGTCGAGCACCAGGCAGTTCACACCGCGCGCCGTCAACAGAGCGAGCTCCGCGCGCGTGCGTTCGCCCGGCGAGAGCGTCGATGCGGGCCTTTCGACGTGCTCGGACCCGAGGCCGAGCTTCGCGAGGAGCGAGCGCGCCTCCGAGGTGGCCATCGCGGTCTCACCCTCGAATGCGCCCAGCAGCGGCTCGTCGCTCAGGAACCGTCCGCGCGCCTGATCGAGCTCGCCCACCTCGACGCCGCGGCCGATCCACCTCTCGCCCGAGTCGAGAGCCACACGCCCGAGGATCACGCGGAGCAGCGTCGTCTTGCCACTCCCGTTGGCGCCGAGGATCGCGACCCGCTCGCCCCAGCCGATCTCCAGGTCGACCGGCCCCAGGGCGAACTCGCCGCGGGAGACGACCGCTCCGGTGAGGCGGGTGACCACCGCACCACTTCGCGGGGCGGCTGCGATCTCCAGCCGGAGGTCCCATCCCTCCCACGGCTTCTCGACCACGTCGAGCCGTTCGAGAGACTTCTCGGTGATGCGGACCTTCGCCGCAAGCTGCTCGCTCCGCTGCGACTTCCAGCCACGTACGTACTTGTCGGGCTCGTCCTTGGTGCTCTTCCTCGCCTTGCGCGCTCCCTCGGCCGCCCACTGCTTCTGCGTGCGCGCCCTCCTCTCGAGCGTGTCGCGCTTGGCGTGGAACTCCGCGTAGTCCTCCTCGGCGTGCCTCCGTGCAGTGGCGCGCTCCTCCACATAGGCCGTCCACCCGCCCGCGTACGCGGTCACCCGATGCGTGTGATCGTCGATCTCGATCACGACGCCGATCGTGCGGTCGAGGAAGGCGCGGTCGTGCGAGACGACGACGGCACCTCCGGGCACGTCGTCGAGGAACCGCTCCAGGCGATCCAGCCCGGCGAAGTCGAGATCGTTCGTCGGCTCGTCGAGCAGGTACAGGTCGTACCGGCTCAGCAGGATCGCCACCAGCGAAGCCCGCGCCGCCTCGCCACCCGAGAGCGACGTCATCTCGGCATCGAGGAGGCGTTCGGGGACGCCCACGTCGGCGCACGCCTCTCCGGTGCGAGCGTCGAGGTCCGGTCCACCGAGCGCCAGGTACCGGTCGAGCGCCGCTGAATACGCGTCGCCGGCACCTTCGCGACCGCCGGCGAGGTCACCGGCCGCTGCCTCGAGAGCGCTCTCGGCATCGGTGACGCCGGTCCGCCTGCCCAGGTAGCCCCTCAGGGTCTCGCCTGCTCGACGCTCGGGCTCCTGGGGCAGGTAGCCGATCGTCGCGTCGGGCGGCATCAGCCTCACCGATCCCGAGTCGGATCGGTCCAGGCCGCCCAGGATCCTCAACAGCGTCGTCTTGCCGGCCCCGTTCGGGGCGACGACGCCGACTCGGGCCCGCGGGCCGATGGTGAGGGAGACCGCGTCGAGCACGAGGTGCGGCCCGTAGGCCTTCGAGACGTCGCGGGCGACGGAGTGGCGCTGCCGAGGGGGTGTGGCACGGGGCGACCTGCCGGGCGTGGGCGGAGAGGACGACGGCTTCTTCGGCAGGTCAGAGGAGCACGGAGGAAGCCTAATCGGCGCGTTCCCCACGCACCGGCAGGTCGACATGACATCCTCGGCGCCGTGGACGACGAAGGGCCCTAATCGGACGTATCTCTCGGAGGCCGGTCAGCTGCCAGGTGTCGGGGCCTTCGTCCTTCCCCGGCCACGTAGAGCCGCGAATCCCCCTACCGGCATCCCCGATTCCATGGCATCGCTACGTCGGGAATAACGTGAAGACGATCACAAGCGTCTACTGCCGATCGGAGGCAGCGTGACCGAGGACCAGGTTCCCGCATCGGGCTTGTCGAGGCGCTCGTTCCTCAAGTACTCGGGAGCGGCCGTCACGGCGACGGCGTTCGTCCGGTACGAGGCGGGCCTCTCATTCCTGCGACCCGCGCAGGGAGTGGGCAACCCCCTCGGGGAGTACCCCGACCGCGATTGGGAGAGCGTCTACCGCGATCTCTACGCGTACGACGACTCCTTCACCTGGATCTGCGCCCCGAACGACACGCACATGTGCCGCATGCAGGCTTTCGTCCGCAACGGCGTGGTGCTGCGCAGCGAGCAGAACTACGACGGCGACAACTACAGCGACCCCCAGGGGAACTGGTCGACCGCGCACTGGAACCCGCGCGGCTGCGCCAAGGGCTTCACGATGCACCGCCGCGTCTACGGGCCGTACCGATCCAAGTACCCGATGCTCCGCCAGGGCTGGAAGCAGTGGGCCGACGACGGCTTCCCGTCTCTCTCCGACGACCCCGCGCTGCGCACTCGCTACAAGTTCGACGACCGCGGCAACGACGACTACGTGCGCGTCTCCTGGGAGGAGGCGGACGACTACTGCGCGCGCGGCCTGCAGGCCGTGGCGCAGACCTACAGCAACGAAGAGGGCAGAACCCGACTGCTCGAGAAGGACGGCTATCCCGAGGAGATGCTCGAGTTCTGGGAGGAGTCCGGCGTCCGCACGATGAAGTTCGGCTCGTCTCTCCCCATCCACGGGGCCGCGGGCAAGTTCGGTCTCTTCCGATTCGGCAACATGCTGTCGCTCCTCGACGCCTCCGTTCGCGGCGTGGGCGCTGATGAGGCCAAGGGTGGGCGCGATTGGTCCGAGTACACGTGGCGCGGCGACCAGGCGCCGGGCTTCCCGTTCGTCCACGGTCTGCAGACGTCCGAGGTCGACATGAACGACATGCGCAACAGCCGCCTGATCGTCATGGTCGGCAAGAACCTCGTCGAGAACAAGATGGCCGACAGCCACTGGTTCCACGAGACGATGGAGCGCGGCGGGAAGATCGTCTCGATCATTCCCGAGTACGGGCCGCCGTCGAGCAAGTCCGACTACTGGATCCCTGTTCGAGCCGGCCTCTCCGACACGGCGCTGATGCTCGGCCTCGCGAAGGCACTGATCGACTCCGACCGCTACGACGCCGACTTCCTCAGGCGCTTCACCGACATGCCGCTGCTGATCCGCCTCGACACGATGCAGCGCCTCCGTGCCGACGAGGTGATCGCCGGTTACCAGAACGCCCTCGATCCGAACGGACCGAGCTTCACTCTTCACGGCCTCACGTCTGAGGACTACGCGAAGCTCGGCGATCGCGTCGTCTGGGACGAGGGTCGCGGTGGTGTCACCCCGATCACCCGAGACGACGTGGGCGACAAGATGAGCGAGAAGGGCATCCGGCCGGCACTCGACTGGTCGGGCACCATCACCCTCGCCGATGGCACCACCGTCGAGGCGATGACGGCAATGGCCATGTACCGTGAGCACCTCGCCGACTACGACCTCGACACCGTCTGCGAGATCACAGGGGCCCCCAAGGACCTCGTCGAGCGGCTCGTCGAGGACCTGGCCACCATCCGCCCCGTCGGGTTCCACTTGGGTGAGGGGGTCAACCACTACTTCCATGCGACTCTCCACAATCGCGCGATGTACCTCCTCGCGATGCTCACCGACAGCATCGGGGTGCCCGGTGGATCCGTGAGCACCTGGGCAGGCAACTACAAGGGAGGCGTGTGGCAGGCGGCCCCTTGGTTCGGGCCCGGCATCGGCGGTTACGTCAACGAGGATCCCTTCAACCCGATAGCCGACACCACAGCCACCTACAGCTTCGACGAACTGCGCCACACGATCCACGGCGAGGAGATGAGCTACTGGGGATTCGGCGACAAGCCTCTCATCGTCGACACTCCGAAGGAGGGCCGCAAGGTCTTCACCGGCACGACTCACATGCCCACGCCCACGAAGGTGTTCTGGTACAACAACGCGAACCTGATCAACCAGGCGAAGTGGCACTACAACCTCATCCACAACGTCTTCCCGAAGATCGACATGATCGTCGATCAGCAGATCGAGTGGACGGGATCCGCGGAGTTCGCCGACGTAGTCCTTCCCGCGAACTCGTGGATGGAGATGCAGACCGTCGAGATGGGTGCATCCTGCTCGAACCCCTTCCTCCAGGTGTGGAAGGGCGGGATCGAGCCGCTCAACGACTCGAAGGACGACATCGCGATCTTCGCCGGTGTCGCCGACGCTCTGGGTGCTCTCACGGGCGACGACCGCTTCTCCAAGTACTTCCAGTTCTCCGATACTCCCGAGGTCTACATCGACCGTGTTCTCGCGGGGTCGTTCACGACCGACGGCTACACGGTCGCCGACCTCATGGCGGGCAAGTACGGAGAGCCGGGCGGCGCCCTGATGCAGTACCGCACCTACCCGCGCATCCCGTTCTGGGAGCAGATCAACGACAGCCTGCCCTTCTACACCGACACGGGCCGGATGCACGCCTACTGCGACATCCCCGAGGCGATCGACTACGGCGAGAACCTGATCGTCCACCGGGAGGCCGTCGAGGCGACCAAGTACCTCCCGAACGTCATCGTCTCGACGAGCAAGTATCTGCGCCCGAACGACTACGGAATCCCGCTCGACTCCATAGACGCCAACGAGCGTTCGGTGCGCAACGTCATGATGTCGTGGGACGAGGTGAAGCAGACGAAGAACCCCCTGTACGAGCAGGGATACCGCTTCCTGTGCCTGACGCCGAAGTCACGTCACAGCACACACTCCTCTTGGGCGGTGACCGACTGGCACTGGCTGTGGAGCACGAACTTCTCCGACCCGTACCGCGTCGAGACCCGCATGCCGGGCTTCGGCGACCCTCAGCTTCACCTGAACCCCGACGACGCCAAGGAGCTCGGCATCGTCAACGGCGACTACATCTGGGTCGACGCCAACCCCGCCGACCGTCCGTACGAGGGGTGGACAGACGACGACGGCTTCTACGAGGTGACGCGCCTGCAAGTGCGCGCCACGTACAACCCGGCGTACCCACGAGGCGTGACGATGCTGAAGCACGCCTTCTACATGGCGACCCCGCGCACGGTGGCAGCGTCGAAGAGCAGGAAGGACGGCAGGGCGCTCTCGGAGACGACCGGCTACCAGTCGAGCTTCCGCTCGGGGAGCCAGCAGAGCATCACGAGGGGCTGGGCTCCCCCGATGCATCAGACCGACTCGCTCTTCCACAAGAAGGCGGGTGCGATGGGATTCCTCTTCGGCTTCGACGTCGACAACCACGCAATCAACACCGTGCCGAAGGAGACCCTGATCAAGATCTCCAAGGCCGAACCCGGTGGCCTCGGTGGCCAGGGTGCGTGGCACCGCGGAACGCTGGGCACTACACCGGGCAACGAGGGCGACTTCATGAAGAGGTACCTCGCCGGTGACGTGATCGACGTGAAGGGCCGCTGATGGAAGAGCCCGGCGCCAACAACAGCAGCACCCTCACCGCAGCCGACAAGGAGACCGAGCAGGACGACCCCTACGAGTTGGTCGGCGTCCGCTTCCCGCTCCCCGGACGGCGTCGACGGCGACCGGCTGACCGCTCGGTGCTTCGTCGAAGAGTTCGCCCTGATGGGTTCCTCGCCCGACCAGGTGCGACGGCTCTTCACCGACGCCCACTACCGAGGTTCATACGACGTCGCACAGCGGCGCGGCATGGACTTCGTCGACGAGTTGATAGCCGAAGTCTTCGGACCGTTCGAAGGAGAGCGCTGATGCCGCCCGTCTACAACTGGCAGCTCGGACGCGAGATGAGCTACGCGTACGAGGGTGGGAAGACCGACCGCCAGTTCGCCGCGGTGTTCAACATCAATCGCTGCATCGGATGCCAGACCTGCACCATGGCGTGCAAGTCGACCTGGACACATGCTCCCGGCCAGGAGCTGATGTGGTGGAACAACGTCGAGACGAAGCCCTACGGCGGGTATCCGCGCAACTGGGACGTCGAGATCCTCCAGCGCCTCGATGCCGCAGACCCCGGTGGCATGACGTGGGATACGGCGGCCGAGGGCGACAAGGCTCCGTACGGCCGCTACGACGGCAAGACGATCTTCGAGGCCGCCGACCAGTCGGTCGAGCGGGTGCTCGGATACCTGCCGATCGAAGAGGACTGGAAGGGACCCAACGCATTCGAGGACCACGCGACCGCCGCACCGAAGGAGGGCGTCTCGCTCCCCGAGCACGCCGGCTGGTTCTTCTATCTCCAGCGCATCTGCAATCACTGCTCGTACCCCGCGTGCCTGGCCGCGTGCCCCCGAAAGGCGATCTACAAGCGGCCCGAGGACGGCATCGTCCTCCTCGACCAGTCGCGCTGCCGGGGCTATCGCAAGTGCGTCGAGGCATGCCCCTACAAGAAGTCGATGTACCGCTCCACGACGCGTACCTCGGAGAAGTGCATTGCCTGCTTCCCCGCGTGGAGGGCAAGGACGAGCTAAGCGACGGACTCCCGATGGAGACGCGATGTATGTCGGTCTGCGTCGGGAAGATCCGGCTGCAGGGCCTCGTCGAGACCAACGACGACGGCACCTGGGCCGATGACCCGAAGAACCCCCTCTACTACCTCGTACACGAGGCGAAGGTCGCGCTGCCGCTCTACCCGCAGTTCGGCACGCAGCCGAACATCTACTACATCCCGCCTCGGTGGGTCCCACGCCCCTACCTGCACCAGATGTTCGGTCCGGGTGCCGACGCCGCCATCGATGCCTACACGAACCCGTCGCGCGAGCTGCTGGCTGTGCTGCAGCTCTTCCGGGCAACTCGTACGATCGTCTTCTCATTCGAGATCGAGCAGGGCCCGAAGGTGAGCGAGCTCAACGTCGACGGCCGCACCGTCGAGCTCTTCGACGACACGATCGTGGGCTTCGACGAGGCCGGCAACGAGGCCGTGCGCGTGAGCGTTCAGGAACCGATCCACGAACGACCCAACAAGATCAACTCGATCTAGGAGACGCCGTGCACCACGACTCCGAAGCCGAGCACGCCACTGCAGTCGCGCGGAGCGCTCTCTACGCGTTCCTCGGTCGAGCCCTCGCGTACCCGACCCCCGCGCACAGAGCGGAGCTCGCCGAGATGATCGTGCCGGTGGTCTCCGCCGTGCAGACGGGCGACGACGACGCCGACCGACTGGTGCCGGAGATCATCGCGGCGCTGACACTGCCCCTCGCCGATGCTCGGCGCGCGCACACCCGGGTGTTCACCCACATCGAACCGCCCGACTACCCGCCGTACGAGACCGCCTTCGACTCGGCCGACGCGTTCCGGCAGTCGGCGGTGATGGCAGACGTCGCGGGCTTCTACCGCGCGCACGGGCTCCAAGTCGGGGGCGTAGAGAGAGAACGCCCCGATCACGCCGTCACGGAGCTCGAGTTCATGGCCTTCATGGCGCGCAAGGAGGCCTACGCCCTCGAGCACTTCGGAACCGAGCAGGTCGAGGAGTGCCGTCGCACCCAGGTGCTGTTCCTGCGCGACCACCTGGGGCGTTGGGCGCCGGCATTCGGCCGCCGCCTCGCCACGTTCTGCGACGACCCGCTCTTCCGCTCCGTCGGCTCGCTCCTCGAGCGGTGGATCGAGATCGAGCTCGCGGCATGGGATGCCGAGCCCGCGACGAGGCTCGAGAGCCCACACCCAGCCCCCCGCCCGACGACGGTGGATGCGGCTTCGACCCATCCGAGTGCGCGGCGGCCGCAGAACACAGGATCCCCATCGAGATCGGGGAGAGAGTCGTGAGCGACACCACCAGCGCCGAGATCGCCCGGCGCCCGCCGAGCCGACGCCCGCTCGCCGCACTCGCCGGCGTGCTGATCGCCGCCGCCGCGCTGCAGACGCTCGGGGCCAACCCGGCGACCTCCGCGGTCACGACGCTCGTCGCCCACCGGGTCGGCGAGGGGCCCGAGCTCGATCCCGAGGCGGGAGTCTGGGACCGCGTCTCGGCGGTCGAGGTTCCGCTGACAGCGCAGCAGACCTCCTATCCGATGGGGGGCGGCGCTGTGAAGACCGTCGACGTCCAGGCGCTGCACGACGCCGATGCCCTCTACGTGCGCCTGTCGTGGAACGACGCGGTGCGCGACGACGCGACGGGGAGAGCCGAGGACTTCAGCGACGCCGCCGCAATCGAGCTGCCGGGTACGGCCGGCGCGTCGGTACCGGCCATCTGCATGGGGCAGGCCGACGGAGCGGTGAACATCTGGCAGTGGCGAGCCGACTCCCAAGAGGGCCTGCCGTCGTCGTCGTCCGATCTCGGCAACGGTGTCGCCGACATCGAGCCGCCCGCCGGCGACGATCTCGAGTACCCGGCCCGTAACGCCGGAAACCCCTACGCGCTCCTCGGCGCCGGCGCCGTGCAGAACCTGACGGCCGTGGGCTTCGGGACCATCGAGCCGCTCGCGGACCAGGCCGTCGAAGGGCTCGGCGAGTGGGCGGACGGCCGCTGGTCCGTCGTTTACAAGCGGGCACTCGAGGCCCCGGGCAACGACCAGCCGACCTTCGCCGGGCTCGACAAGACCGACATCGCGTTCGCCGTGTGGGACGGCGCACGCGACGAGCGCAACGGCATCAAGTCCGTCTCACAGTTCCTGACGCTGCAGCTGAGCGACAAGGGCGTCCCCGGCAAGAGCCTCACCGCGCTCTGGATCGCGGTTGCCACGGTCCTGGTGGTCGGCGCCGGTGTGCTCATCATGGGGTCGGCCCGCCGTAGGCGCAAGGTGGCGTGACGTCGACCACCGCAGTCGAGGCCGGATCCGCGGCCGTGCACCCCTTGCGCCCCTTGGGCGTTGTCGACGCGGCGACCCGCGACCTCCTGCTCCGGGCGGGCCTCGTCGCCGGCGTCGTCGAGCTCGCTTCTCTGCGGATCTTCACGCGCACGGCGATCCACATACCTGCGCTCGAGCAGCTTCACGGGCCGTATGAGGTCGTCTCGACGCTGGCGAGGTACGCGTTCTTCGTCTCGGTGCTCCTCCTGGGCGCGAACCTGGCGATCGTGGCTTCGGAGCGACTCGGCTCCGTTGCACACGGCAGACGCGTCGGTGGAGCCCTCGCCGCCGCGTTCCTGCTCGTCGCGGCCGGAGCCCGCGCAGGGTTGCTCGACGGCGTCGCTCTCGCGGCGTCGCTGTCCACGGTCGTCGCAGGTGCCGCAGTCGGCGCAGCGGCCTCTCGCGGCGGACTCGAGCGAGTGGCGCTCGCGCTGCTCGGCCTTGCGCATCTCCTCGCGGCCGCGCACGGCATCGTTCAGGACGGCGCTCGCTACGGCTGGAGGATGGACAACGGTGGAGGACTCCTTCTCGCAGGCGAGACCTCGGCCCTACTCGCCATGGTCGTTGCCGGCGCCGCGTGGGGGCGGAGCCCTTCGCGCATGCAGGTGGTCGCCGGGGGTGGAGCGGCGCTCCTCGTGCTCGGCGCACTCGTGGCGAACGGCTCGACGGTCAAGATCCTGCTGCTCTGGAACTTCGGCCTCGCCGGGTACTACCCGTCGATCGTGTACGCGGCGGCTGCCGCAGCCTTGACGCTCGCATTCACGGGCGCTCGCCGTGACCCCGACCCACTGGTCCTGGCCGGTCTCGTACTGCTGGTCGTCGGAGGGCTGGGGCTCCACAGCACGTACCAGAGTGGCCTGGTCATCCTCGGATTCCTGCTCCTCACAGAGCAGAGACGCACTTCGCTGTCTCTCGGAAACCGACCTCTGGACCAGCGCGCCTAGACGCCCAGCAGCGCCTCGAGCGCTGCCATCGCCGATCGGAAGCCGCCGAGCACCGGCTCGAGAGCCGTCGCCTCCTCCCGCAGGCCGGCGAGCACCTCCTGCGCGCTGCCTGACTCCCACTCCGACGGAGCGATCGCGAGCGCCTCGGCTACGAGCGCCACCGCGTCGATCCTGACCTGAGCCAGAGCGTCACTGAGCACGGCGACGAGGTCGGTCTCCTCGCCGACGCCCGCATCGGCGCGGGTGACCTCGAGCAATGCGACGATCTCGCCGAGTCGGCTCTGCAGGTCGGCGAGCAGTGCGTCGACACGCCCAGTGCGAACCATGATGCCCAGCTTCCGCACGTCCACCGCGACGATCGAGCGAGTGCCGCCGAACGCCACACGACACGCCTCGAGCAGCTCCTCACCCCACGGCGCGCGCTGCACGGCGGACCGGTGACCGGCGATGGTCGCAAGGTCGGCCTCGAGGATCCCGGCGAGGCTCACGGCGCTCTCGCCGGTCACCCACTTGCTCTTGGCTGCCTTGTTCGCGAGCCGCGCCACGTTCGCGGCCCGCTTGTCCACCTTCTTCAGGCACGCCTTGCGCACGGCGGCGGGCGCGCCGTTGCCCGAGCCGCCATCCGAAGCCGACGCCGGAGCGGCCAGGGAGAGCAGCATCGCAACCGCCGTGAGCGGGGCGAGAAGTCGGGTGAGTCGGCGGTGGCTTCTTGCGGGGCTCTGCACGATGACGGCTGCTCCTGCTGATCGAGGTTGTCGCCGGCCTACGGCGTCCGCCGCCGAGCGCGGCTGATCCCCGTATCGACCGCGACTCTCGGTGACTTGCCCGGGGTGTGACCGAGATCACAGCCGTGCCTGCGCGCCCGAACCGCTCAGTCGCAGGGAGTCCAGGGCAGCGCGCGCAGGTCGAGGCTCTTGCGGATCGCGCTCCTGCCCGCGGCGTTGGCCGCATTGCACGTGGCCGAGAGACCCGCCGAGTACTCGATCTGGAATACGGCCCGGCCCTCGCCGATCCACAGGTCGTAGCCGCCGCACTCCGAGTACTGCTGGCACTGCTCGTTCACCGCATAGTCGAACCAGGGCAGGAGCTGGACGAGCTGTTCCACATCGTTCTTCAGAGCGACCGAGAGCCCGTGGTCGTGTGCCAGGTCGGCGATCGAGCGGTTGAAGACGACCTGCTGCGACGCCGTGAGCGGGAAGCCGGTGCCGTTCGTGTAACCATCGACGTTGTCGAGCTCCACACCGTCGAACCCCGCAGCGGCGCACGCGGCGAGACGGGCGTCGATGATCGGCAGCAGCACGTCGGTCCTTCGGATGTCGAGCCACTTCTCGCCCGGCCACCCGTTCGAGTGTCCCTTCACCGATTCCGGGTACGCGCCGGCATCGGGCCGCCAGTCCTCCCACGATCCCGCCGAGACGTAGCAGATCGCGCGCACCGGCGGCGTGAACCGCGTCGACGGCGGCGGCGTCGGGAGTCACGCCGTCGGGCGAGTAGAGGTCGAACTCGTACACCTCGGGTCGCACGCACGCTCCTCCGGTGTACGGCACGACGCACAGGGAGGTGTCGATGCTGTCCTGCAGCTGGATCTGGAACCGGCTCCCCACCTCCGGCTTCCACCCCGGGTGCACCGGTAGCGGGCCGTGGTCGACGACGACCGACTCGTCGTCGAGGGCGGCAACGTACGGCTTGTTCGGGGACACGAGCCTCACGCGAATCGCTCCGGTCGCCGGCTCCACGTAGTCGGCGAGGTCGCCGCCGGCGTAGAAGGTGAGCGGCTGCCAGGGGCCGGAGTCGGGCGCCTCCGCGTTGTCTCCGAGCGATACCCAGGAGCCCGTCGACCAGTCGTACATGTACCACCGCCAGCGCTGGGTCGCCTTGTCGGGACCGAGGTAGCCGGCCGAAACCGTCACGCCCCAGATCGATGCCGGGTCGACGCCGGCCGGCAGCCTGTAGGTGCGGTAGCCCGCGTACGCGCCGGGTCCGAAGATGACCGATCTCGTCGGGTCGACCGTGACCCCGGACTGGTCGCGCACCGCCAGGTTGCCCACCGGCTGGCCGCCGGTCGCCCCCTTCGTCGTCGTGATCGACTCCGGAAGCAGCGTCAGGGCGCCGCCACCACCCGGGAGGGTCGTGGTGGTGGTCGTAGCGGTCGCGCCAGTGGTCGTGGTCGTTCCCGGCCAGGTGGTCACTCCCCCGCACGCACCCGCCGTGACGACGAGGGCCGCGACGAGGCTCGTGACCTGCCGCCGACGCGTCCCCCCGCAGCACGTCCCGTCGGCCCGCCTCCGTGCCCGCCCGTCTCGCATCTCCGAATCGTACCCACACGATCCTCGCACCAGTAGTGCGAATAGGGCAGACTGCGCGGATGCGCCCGACCCCGAGCTTCCACGCAATGCTCGCCACGCTCCTCGTGGCCTCGATGGGCCTCGCAGCCCCGGGGTCCACGGCCGTGGCCGCTCCCCGAGCGATCCCGGCCGAGGCCGCGCCGACCAGGGGCGCCGCCCAGACCGGCGATGCCCCCGATCCCGGCGAGGCACGCCGTGCTGCGATGCGTGAGTTCTTCGACGCCTACTCGCAACCCCCTGCCGTGCCGGTCCCCCGTGGGTCGCCGATGCCCGCGGGCAGTCGCACGGCGCCGGGTCCGGCGGTGCTACCAAGATCGTCCACGGCTCCAAGGCCGACGTCTCCGACTGGCCGTGGATGGTCTCGCTGCGCGACACCGACTACACGGGCCGGCCCGAACACGTCTGCGGCGGCTCCCTCATCGACCCGGAGTGGGTGCTCTCCGCCGCTCACTGCTTCGCGCTGCCGGCGCCGTACAACCCCGACCGCGTGGTGCTCGGCAACTCCTACCTCGACTCCGGGGCAGTGCAGACGATCAAGATCGACCGGGTCGTCGACTGGCCGTTCGGCTTCGACTCGTCGTTCGTGAACGACTTCGCGCTCGTGCACCTCTCCGTGCCGGCCAACGTCGCACACGCCGACATCGAGCCGATCCCGCTCCTCTCGGCTGCGGAGGCCGCGGCGGGCTGGGCCGATGCCCGCGACGACGCCCACGTCGCCGGTTGGGGCAAGACGAGCTCGGATGGAATCGCGCTTCCCAACCGCCTGCGCGAGGCCGACCTGAACATCGTCGACGGCGCGTCCTGCGAGCGCTCCTACGGCCCCTACTACACCGCCGCCTCGATGATATGCGCCACCGGCGACACCGTCTTCCCCGACGGTCACGTCTCCGACTCGTGCTACGGCGACAGCGGCGGCCCGCTCGTCGTCTTCGACCCGTCCGACCCGTCGCTCTCGGGTGCCCGCCTCACCGGGGTCGTCTCCTGGGGCTTCGACTGCGCGATACCCGGCTTCCCGGGCGTGTACTCGCGCGTGACGTCCGCACTCACGACGATCTCCGGCATCCTCTCGGGGGCGACGTCGACGTGGCCGTACGAGGTCGATTACGACGCGCCGACCCGTACCCTCGAGGTTCGAGGCACCAACTTCGACGACCTCTTCGTGATCGCTTGCGAGGCCGGATTCCTCAAGATCGGGCTCGCGTCGATCGAGACCCCCGGTGGGCCGGCGCTCTGCACCGGTCCGGTGCGCGCCGTCGACTTCGCGGGACGTTCCGGCGACGACGCGCTGATGGTCGTCGAGGCCGACTCAGCGCACCTCCTCGACCTCCGGCGGATCACCTTCGACGGCGGACCCGGCTCGCTGGAGGGGTTGGGCTTCGGCGACCAGGTGATGCTCGCCCTCCCCGGCAACCGCGTGGCCGGCAGGTTCGCGGGCACCGCCAGCTCGCTGCGCGTCCCCGCGGGTGCGGGGCCCTCTCTAGGGCTCGCCGGCGTCGAAGCCGTCTCGCTCTACAGCGGCCCGGCATCGGAGACGATCGACTTCTCCGGGAGCACCTACCACGTGGGCGTCGACAGCAGCCGCGGCGACGACACGCTGCGCGGCGGCCCGCGCAGCGACCTTCTCTTCGGCGGCGCCGGCGACGACCTCGTGCGCGGCGGTGGAGGCGGCGACGTCGTGAACGGAGGGGGCGGATCAGACCGGATCTCGGGCGGCTCCGGCCCCGACCTCCTCTTCGACATGGGTGGCGCCGACCGCAGCGGCGGCGGCAGGGGCCGCGACTGGTTCGTCTCCGGCGGCGGCGACGATCGTATGAACGGAGGGCCGGGCGACGATCGCTTCTCTCGGTTCGTGGGTGGCGGCACCGACTCGGTGCGAGGCGGTGCGGGCATCGACAGCCTCTCGGTCGACCTGCAGCGGCCCGCTCCGGACGACTGGACGACGCCGATGCCTACCTCCGGGGCCGTCGCCGACCTGCGCTCCGGGGCCCACGGCACAGTTCTCGTCGGCGAGTACCGCGCGGGCGGTCGGTTCCGCGTGCCCATCGGCGACGCCGAGCGCGTCTCCATCGAGGCGACACGCTTCCGCGACCGCATCGAGATCGACCCCTCCCTGATCGGGCCTTCGCGAGTCAGGATCTCCACCTCGGGCGACCGCGACCTCGTGCTGGCCCCAGCGCTCCCGGCCACGCGCCTGAGCCTCCTCGGTGGCCCGGGACGCGACAGGCTCACCGTCGACGCCCGCGGCCGCGACGCCGGCGGCTTGGTCTCTCCTCTCCGCCTCCCCCGGCTACGACCGATCTCCTTCGAGGGCTTCGAGTCGAAGAGCGCCATCCACGAGCAGGGCCTCCACCTCACCTCAGCGACCGGAGCCGTCTACGCCTACGGCGACGCCGCATACGCCGGCGGCGCACCCGCAGGCACCACCGACATCGCCGGCATCGCAGCCACACCCACCGGCCGCGGCTACCTGCTCACCTCAGCGACCGGAGCCGTCTACGCCTACGGCGACGCCGCATACGCCGGCGGCGCACCCGCAGGCACCACCGACATCGTCGGCATCGCAGCCACACCCACCGGCCGCGGCTACCTGCTCACCTCAGCGACCGGAGCCGTCTACGCCTACGGCGACGCCGCATACGCCGGCGGCGCACCCGCAGGCACCACCGACATCGTCGGCATCGCAGCCACACCCACCGGCCGCGGCTACTGGCTCACCACCGCGACCGGAGCCGTCTACGCCTACGGCGACGCCGTCTACGAGGGGGCCTGAGCGGGCTGAGGCTCTCGGCCCCCATCGCCGGAATCGCGCCGGGAGGTACCTCCACCGGCTACCTGCTCGCCGGCCGCGACGGCGCGGTCTACGCGTTCGGCCATGCGCGCTTCGCAGGCTCGACCGCAGGCGCCGTCGTCGCCGGCGGCGTCGCCGCGATCGTCAGCCCTCCGGGGGGCGCCGGCTACTGGCTCGTGTCGGGGCGCGGCGCGACGTTCGCGTTCGGACGCGCCCGCTACCTCGGCGGCGCGCCTACCGGCACCACCGACGTCACCGGCGGCGCCTCGGGCTAGCCCGCCCGCCCCACCCCCTGTTTGGACGTCAGCGGAGCCATAGCGACCACTTCCGTCCAATCAGGGCTGCGGGGCGGCTCAGTAGCCGAGCACTCCCTCGACGGCGAGCGCCAACGCCACCCCGAGCACCGCCGCGCCGACCACCCTCGCCCCGACGCGGTTCAGGAGCACCGGGTACCGAAGTGCCGCCGAGGTCGAACCCGTCGCGATGACGGCAGCCGTGACGAGCGCGACGACGGCCGCAGCCGCGACGGCGGTGCCCGCGCCGCGGGTCAGCGTGAGCGAGACCATCACCAATACCGCCCCCGGGCCCGCCATGACGGGGGAACGCGATCGGCACGAGGGCTCCACGTGTCGCGCCGCCGCTCGACCCCGCTACGAGAGCCATCCGGTCGCCTCGCACGAGCAGCCAGGCACCCGGCACGACCAGCACGACGGCGGCCGCGAGAGTGACGCTCCCCCGACGACAGGTCGAGGAAGCCGGCGGCCGCGTCGGATGCGAGCGCCGCTGCGGCCAGCACGGCGAACGCCGTCCCCGAGGCCACGGCTGCAAGCCTCCGCAACGTCGCACTGCCCGCACCTTCGCAGAGGCCACCCGCTATCGCGAAGGCGCCGAGCGGATCGCAGACGACCATGAGGAGCACTACCGCCCGCAGCAGCGAGCTCACCGGCCATTCCCCCTGGCTTCGAGCAGGTCGGCCACCGCCAGGAGTCCGGAGATCGCGTGCTGCTGGTCGTCCATGCGGGTCACTCCGCCGACGAACCACGCTCCGTGCGTCGAAGTCGGTCCGTCGTCGTTCTGGCGATCCACGAGGACCGCCGCTCCGCAGGCAGCCCGGTCCGTGATCTCCTCCTCCAGCCCGGAGAGCCGGTCATCCTCGCCTGCGAGGCGGCCGAGCGCCGCCTGCCCCTCGACCCAGGTGCCGAGCGCTGCGGCACGGCGGGCAGGGCCGTGGGTGAGTGCGTAGAGCGCACCCGCATCGCGCTGCGCCTCACTGCGTATCAACAGGTCGAAGCGGAACGAGACAGGGCGCGCGTACTCGACGACGTCGTCGTCGAGGCGTTCGCGCTTCCCCATCTCAGCGAAGCCGTACGACGCCCAGTGGTCGTTCAGCGGCGGGAACCGGACGTCTTCCACATCGTCGCGCTTGCCTGCGATGAAGTGCGCCGCCCGCCGCGCTGCGTCGCCGAAGCCGTCGTCGGGGAAGAGCGCGTCGAGGCGGGCGAGCGCCCAGAGCGCCTCGCCCGGGTAGTAGGGCGAGGTTCCGTCCGTGTCGGGGTCGCCGGTCGCCACGTCGGCACCCACGTGGAAGCCACCGTCGTCGCGCTGCATCGCGACGAGGAATCGGCCGATCGATCTCATGAGCCCGTCGCGCTGATCGCTCCCGTCGATCTCGCGGCGCTCCTCGAGGGCCGTGAGCATCAGCGCCCCTGCACCGAGGGATGCCCAGCCACTCACGGTCAGTGTCTGCCAGTCGTCGCGGCCGCCGAGGTGCGCGCGCATCCAGTCGAGCGCCCGGTCCCCGTGGTCGAGGAGGGCGCCGTCGTCCAGCGCAGCGGCCGCCTGATAGAGCGCCGTCGTCACGCCGGCGTGCCTGACCTCGTTGTAGCCGCCGAGCGACCTGCCGTCGCGGTCCTGCTCGTACACGAAGGTGCCGTCGCCGCCCTGGTTCGCGGCCGCCCACTGCGCCGCGTCGGCGGCCGCCTCGCGGATCCTGTCGGGGCTCGGCGCGTCGCACCGCTCGGGTGCCGCGATCGTGACCCGTGCGAGCGCGAGCGCGATCAGGTACGCGACGAGGAGGTACCTCAGCGGACGGCTCACGTGGGCACCGGGCCGTCAGCGCCCGTACGTACCGGTGAGGACGGCACCACCGACGATCTTGCCCTCGACCGCTCCTCGCAGCTCTTCCGCTCCCACCCCGGCCTCGACGCTCGGCCCGGCCGAGAGGGCGAGGAGCTCGAACCTGTAGTGGTGAGTGCCCGACGGCGGGCACGGGCCGCCGTACGCCGTCTCCCCGAAGTCGCTCGTCCCCTGCACTGCCCCCGCGGGCACCTCGCCGGCGCCGAGGTCGCCGTCGGCGGGGTCGATTCCCCAGACGACCCAGTGCGTGAACGTGCCGCCGGGGGCGTCGGGGTCGTCGACCACCAGGGCAAGCTGAGCGGTGCCGCCGGGAGCACCCGACCAGGAGAGCGGTGGCGAGAGGTCGTCGCCGTCGCAGGTGTAGCGCTCGGGGATCGGCTCGCCATCGCCGAACGCCCTGCTGGAGATCGCCAGGCCTCCGGCCCCGCCGGGCGGCCGGGTACTACCGGCGGCCGTGGGCGCCGGCTCGGTGCTGCCCCCGCCACCGCACCCGGCGAGTAGGGCGATCAGCACCCCCGCACCCGCGAGCCGACGTCGTGACACGTCCTGCGCCCGATCCTCCCCGGCCCGTCGCACGCCGCCGAATCTACCGGTCGGCCGCTCGCCCCGGGCCGAGGGCCACGTCGCCCCCCTGCGCGCACCACCCACACCATGGCTGTCACACCCCCCTGTTACGGTCCGGTCTCGGTCGGATTGGGGACCACCACCCGGAGGACACGCATGGCCCGCTTCCTTCACACGAGCGACTGGCAGCTCGGAATGACCCGCCACTTCCTGGGCCCCGACGCTCAGCCCAGGTTCACGGCGGCGAGGGTCGACGCCGTCAAGGCGATCGGCCGCATCGCAGACGAGCACGACTGCGAGTTCGTGGTCGTCTGCGGCGACGTCTTCGAGTCGAACCAGGTCGACCGTCAGGTCCTGGTTCGGTCCCTCGAGGCGATCGCGACCATCCCCGTACCGGTACTCCTCCTCCCCGGCAACCACGACCCCTTCGACGCGGGCTCCGTGTACCGCTCACCGACCTTCGAACGCAACCGTCCCGAGAACGTGGTCGTGCTCGCCACACGCGAGCCCTACGCCGTGGCCGGAGTCGAGGTGGTCCCAGCGCCGTGGCTCACGAAGCGGCCCCTGTCGGACCTCGTCGGGGAGGCGATCTTCGACCTGTCCCCCTCCGGCGACACCCCGCGCGTCGTCGTAGGTCACGGCGCGGTCGACAGCCTCTCTCCCGATCCGGGCGACCCCGCGATCATCCACCTGTCGACGGTCGAGGAGGCGCTCGACGACGGGCGCGTCCACTACGTGGCGCTCGGCGACCGTCACTCCCTCACACCCGTCGGCTCCACGCAACGGACCTGGTACTCGGGAACGCCCGAGGTGACCGACTACGTTGAAACCGACCCCGGGGAGGCCCTGGTCGTCGACCTGACCCCGGCCGCCTGCGAGGTCGGAACGGCACCGGGTCGGCACATGGCGCTTCATCAAGCAGCGGGTCGACCTGAACGGCGCCGAAGACGTGTCGGCGCTCGAACACCTGCTCACGGCGCTCCCCGAGAAGGACAGGACCGTCGTAAAGCTCAGCTTCGTCGGGACACTCTCACTCCGCGAGTCGACCCGACTCGAAGAGATGCTCGACCACCATCGCGACCTCTTTGCCGCGCTGGAGACCTGGGAGCGCCACACCGACCTCGCGGTGCTCCCCGACGACGGCGACTACGGAGCCCTCGAGCTGACCGGCTTCGCGCGCGACACCTTCGCGGAGCTGGCCGAACGTGCTCGCTCCACGGGCGAAGATGCCACAGCCGCGAGCGACGCCCTGGCACTTCTGTACCGGCTCGCAGGCGGTGCGCTGTGAGGATCCACCGCATCAGGCTCCGCAACTATCGGGGGATCGGGGACCGCGAGGTCGAGTTCGCGACGACCGGTGTCACGATCGTCGAGGGCGGGAACGAGGTCGGGAAGTCGAGTCTCGCCGAGGCCATCGACCTGCTCTTCGAGGAGCGCGACGACACGACCAAGTCGCGGGTACGTTCGGTCAAGCCCGTCGGTCAAGACGTCGGTGCCGAGATCGAGGCCGAGGTCACAGCCGGTGAGTACCACTTCGTCTACTCGAAGCGTTGGCACCGCGATCGATTCACTCGACTCGAGATCATCGAACCACGTCGTGAGCAGATCGAGGGACGACCGGCTCACGATCGGGTGAGGGAGATCCTCGATGCGACCGTCGATGACTCCCTCTGGCGGGCGCTGCGCGTCGACCAGAACGCCGCCCACAAGCAACCCGCCTGGGGGACCGACTCCTCGCTCGCGCGGGCGCTCGACATCGCGGCCGGCGGGTCCGAGGCCACTGCGCAGGACGGTGATCTCTTTGCGCGCGTCCGCGATGAGCGCGACAGGTACTGGACCGCGGCGACAAGCCGGCCCAACGCCGGGCGATTGGCCGTCGAGCGGGAGTGCACCGAGGCGCGGCATGAGGTCGAGGAGGTCACCGCCGCCCTGAAGGCGCTCGAAGCCGACGTCGATCTCCATGGGCGCTTGACGCATGAGGTCGAAGACCTACGGGAGCAGCTCGCCTCGATCACGGAGGATCGGGACCGCCTGGTCGAGGAGCTGAGCACCGTCGAGAAGCGCGAGGCCGAGATCGAGAGGCTCGGATCCGAGGCCGAGGTCGCGGCCGGTGTTCTCGAACGATCGCAAGATGCCTCCGCCGCCCGATGCGACCTCGTGAGAGACGTCGATCAACGGCGCGTCGCGCAAGAGGAGATCGAGGGAGAACGGCTGCGAAGCGATCCCGCTCTCGAGGCTGCCCGGCGCGGTGTCGAGGTGGCCGAATCGAAGTTGCGGGCCGCACAGCAGTCGCTGGGTGCAGCGCGCGTCGCGTCGGAGCGGGCTGCCGCCGACCACCAGCATCTGCGCGATCGCTTCGACCTCGAGACCCTCACCGAGCGGCACGGGCACGCCGCAGAGGCAGAGGGCGACATCGCCACCGCCGATGAGCTGCTGGCGACATCCAAGGTCGACGATGGGGCCCTCGACGCCATAGAGGCCGCACACACGCGGGTCACGACGCTGCGCGCCTCGCTCGACGCGAGCTCGGTGGTCGTTCGCACCGAGGCGCTGCGCGACATCTCACTGCAGGTGGGCGACGAGGTGGTCTCGCTGCGCGGGGGCGAAGCCGACGAGCGGCAGGTCTCCGGTGAGATGGAGCTGCTGGTTGGCGATCACGCCCGCATGGTCGTGGTCCCGGGCGGGGATGCACGGGCCCTCGGCTTGCAGCTCGCGACCGCTCGCGACGAGCTCGATCGCCTCTGTCGCTCCGTGGGGGTCGATGATGTCGCGTCTGCAAGGCGGTCCCACCAGGCCCGGCAGATGGCGAAGCAGGCCCGCGACGCAGCGATGCAGCGCCGCAGCCAGAGCCTTCGCGACCTGACCCTCGACGAGATGGTCGGAAAGATCGAACGACTCGAGGCGGCGATCGCCTCGTACGAAGGCTCGCTCGACGCCGGATCCTCGCTCCCGGCCGATCTCTCGTCGGCGCACCGGCTCGCCGACGACGCCGCGAGCGATCTGCACGACGCTGAAGAGGTCGTACGCGGCTGCGACGAGCACCTGAGAATGACTCGAGATCAGTGCCAGGACCTTCTTCTCAATCGCAGCAGCCTCGACGAGAGACTCAGGTCGTCGGCGGAAGAGCTCTACAAGGTGGCCCAGCGCCTCGAAGCGGCTCGCGCGGAGGAGTCCGATGAGGGCCTCGAGGAGCGTGTCGCCGCTGCCCGTACCGTGTCGGAGGCAGCCTCGGAAGCCCTCCGATCGGCCACGGAGGCACTCGCGAAGGACGACCCGGAGTCATTGCGGCTGCGCTGCGAGAACGCGAAGCTGGCCGTAGCGAGGACCGCCTCGGAGATCCGCGACCGCGAGAACGACCTCAGCGGCGCTCAGGCCCGCCTCGAGGTCCGCGGCGAGGACGGCCTCCAGCACGACCTCGACGAGGCCTCGACCCGCCTCGCGCATGCTCGATCAGCGCTGGAGCGACTCGAGGCCCGTGCCGACGCCGCGCTCCTGCTCCACACCACCATGACCCGCCATCGCGACGCTGCGAGGCGGCGCTACGTCGCGCCGTTCCGTGAGCGGATCGAAGGCCTCGCGAGAGTCGTCTTCGGGCCCGGCCTGGAGGTGGAGCTCGACGAAGACCTCCAGATCGTCCGTCGCACACTCGACGGGAAGACCATCGATTGGGACGATCTGAGCAACGGTGCCAAGGAGCAGCTGGCCGTCGTCGCCCGCCTTGCATGCGCGGCAATGGTGAGCGACGACGGTGGTGTCCCGGTCATCTTCGACGACGCACTCGGCAACACCGACACCCCTCGCCTAGAGCGCATGGGGGCCGTCCTCGCCGCAGCCTGCGGTGATTCCCAGGTGATCGTGCTCACCTGCATGCCCGACCGCTACCGCAACGTAGGCAGCGCCAGGGTCGTTCGAGTCACTCCCTGAGCACCCCGCACCGGCCGCTCCGACGCCGCGGTGTCGCATCCGTCCGCGAGAATGGGTCCATGACCTACCGTGCCCTGCTCCTCGACTTCTACGGCACCCTCGCCGAATCCCCCGACTGGGGACCGTCGTGGCAGGAGATCCTCGCCGAGCAGGGCATCGACCTTCCCGACGACGTACGCGACCGCTGGTGGGGCGACGGCATCGACGGCGCCGAGCACGACGAGCACTCGCAGAGCCGCGACCATTACATGGCCTGGCAACGAGAGCGAATGAGCGGCCTGCTGGCCGACTGCGGGGTCTCCGACGACCGCCACGCCCCGATCATCGATCGCTTCCGATCCGTCGGGGCGCACCGCCGGATCGTCGCCTACGACGAGGTCGCCACAGTCCTCACCGCCGCCCGCGACCGGGGGCTGACCCTGGCGATCTGCTCCAACTGGGACTGGGACCTGGCCGAGGCCGTCGAGTCGGCCGGCCTCCTCGGCCACGTCGACCTCATGGTCTCCTCCGCCTGGGTGGGAGCACGCAAGCCCCACCCCCGCATCTACACGCACACCCTCGAGCAGGCCGGCGTAACCCCCGACGAAGCGCTCTTCGTCGGCGATACCTGGGGCCCCGACGTCGACGGCCCCCGCGCCGCCGGCATGACGCCGGTCTACGTGCGCAGAGCGCACAGGAGCGCGATCACACCGCCCCCGACGACGCCCACGACCACCCGGTCGCGCGCCTCCCCGACCTGCACGGCCTCCTCGACCTCATCGACGCTGCCCTCGCGCGACGCCCGTAGCCCGATCCGGCTGCTCGCGGCCTAACCTCGGGGCGTCGACCGCCACCGTAGGGAGCAGCCATGACCGTCACGGGACCAGCGACCGACGTCTCGACCATCCCGGCCACCGTCGCGCGGCTGCGAGCCGCATTCGACAGCGGGCGGACCACACCGCTCGAGTGGAGGCGCGCGCAGCTCCACCGCCTGCGCACCCTCGTGACCGAGCACGAGCGGGAGCTCCTCGACGCCCTGGCAGCCGACGTCGGCAAGCCACCCATCGAGGCCTACGCAGCCGACCTCGGGTTCGTCACCGGCGACGTCGACCTCGCGCTGAAGCACCTAGACCGCTGGACGCGCCCCCGGCGTGTGCGCACTCCCATGACGAGCCAACCCGCGAAGTCGTCGATCGTGCGTGAGCCCCTCGGCGTGGTCCTCGTGATCGCGCCGTGGAACTACCCGATCCAGCTACAGCTCGCCCCGATGGTCGCGGCAATCGCAGCGGGCAACGCAGTGGTGGCCAAGCCGTCGGAGGTGTCCCCGCGCTGCTCGGCACTGCTCGGCCGGCTCATTCCCGAGTACCTCGACCCCGAGGCGATCGCCGTGGTGGAGGGCGGCGTGACCGAGACGACCGCCCTCCTCGACGAGCGCTTCGACCACATCTTCTACACCGGCAACGGCCGCGTGGCGCGCGTAGTGATGGCGGCCGCGGCCAGGAACCTGACGCCGGTGACACTCGAGCTGGGCGGCAAGAGCCCGACGATCGTCGCGCGCGACGCCAAGATCGAGCTCGCCGCGCGACGCATCGCCTGGGGGAAATTCCTCAACGCCGGCCAGACCTGCATCGCTCCCGACTACGTGCTCGTAGACCGCGCGGTCGAAGAGCCGCTCCTCGACGCTCTCGCGTCTACCGTCCGCAAGTTCTACGGTGCCGATCCACGACACAGCCCCGACTACGCCCGGATCGTCAACGACACCCACTTCCGCCGCCTCGAGAAGCTCCTGCACGACGGCCGCACCGTCGTCGGTGGTGAGACCTACGAGGCGGCGCGCTACATCGCCCCGACGATCCTCGCCGATGTCTCACCGGATGCGCCCGTGATGGACGAGGAGATCTTCGGACCGATCCTCCCCGTGATCGCCGTCGACGGGGTCGGCGAGGCGATCTCCTTCGTACGCGAGCGCGACAAGCCACTCGCCCTCTACGTGTTCACCGAGTCCGACGAGATCGCCGACCTGGCCGTGGCCGAGACCTCGTCAGGCGGTGTCTGCGTGAACGCGACTCTTCTGCACATCGCCAACACGGAGCTGCCGTTCGGCGGCGTCGGCGAGAGCGGTATGGGTGCCTACCACGGCGAGTCGGGCTTCGAGACGTTCAGCCACCACAAGTCGGTGATGCGCCGCTCGACCCGCCTCGATCCGCCGGTCATGTACCCGCCCTACCGCAGATGGAAGGAGCGGGTCCTGCGTCGGGTCCTGTGACCCGGCGCAGAGCCCTGCGACCCGAGGAGACATGTGGCCCAAGACGACTGGCGGGAGCAGAAGAGGCGAGTCTGGGACGCGCTCGCGCCGGCGTGGGAGCGTCACAGGGTCGACTTCGCAGAGCGGACGCGCCCCGTGAGCGAGTGGCTCGTCGAGCACCTCGACGCGCGCCCCGGCGACGTCATTCTGGAGCTCGCCGCAGGCACCGGTGAGACCGGCTTCCTTGTCGCGCCAGTGCTCGGCCACGCCGGGCGACTCATCTCGACCGATCTCTCACCCGCGATGCTCCAGGCCGCGCGCAACAGCGCCGCCGGTCGCGGAGTGCGCAACGTCGAGTTCCGCGTGGCCGACCTGCTGGAGATACCACTCGAGGACGCAAGCGTCGATGGTGTCCTCTGCCGGTGGGGCTACCAGCAGGTACCCGACCCGGGACGCGCTCTCCGCGAGGCGCACCGCGTGCTACGCAGGAGGCGGCGCATCTGCATCTCGGTGTGGGCGGACGGCTCCCGCAACCCACTCGACGCCGCCCTGACCGCAGCACTGGCCGAGATGGACGCGCCCGCCACCCGGCGGCCGGCCCCTTACTCGGCTCCTGTGCCGGCACTGGAGACGGCCGAGGAGGTCGGCATGATGCTCTGCGAGGCGGATCTCGTAGACGTGCTCGTGCAGGAGCACGACCTCCGATGGCGGTTCGCCGACGGCGCGGACCTCTGGGCGTTCGTCTCGGATCTCTTCGGGGGCGCTGCGATGCGCATAGCGGCCCTCGAGCCGGCGGACCGGGCGACCGTCCACGAGAGCCTCGTTGCGGCGCTGGCCGGTTTCCGGACAGAGCACGGCGGATACGACGTGCCGGCGCTCTGCCTCAACGCGACGGCCGCATGCCCCTGACGGGCGGGGGCCCGAAGACGGGTGTCAGTTGACACCTCGTTCGCGACCCGCCCAGTAGGGTGCGCGAAGGTCGCGCTTCAGCACCTTCATCGCTCCCGACAGCGGCAGCGGCTCATCTCGGAACTCGACCGACTTCGGGACCTTGTAGCCGGCGATCGATCGACGGGCGTGCTCGACTATCTCCTCCTCGGAGGCCGTCATCTCGTCGCGGAGCACGACGATCGCATGTACGGCCTCTCCCCAGGTCTCGTTGGGTACGCCGATCACAGCCACCTGCGCGACAGCAGGATGCGTCGCGATCGCGTTCTCGACCTCGACCGAGTACACGTTCTCGCCGCCGGAGACGATCATGTCCTTCACGCGGTCCACCAGGTACAGATAGCCCTTCGGGTCGGCGTACCCCGCGTCGCCCGTGTGATACCACCCGCCGCGGAACGCCTCCTCGGTCGCCTCGGGCTTCTTCCAGTACTCGCGCATGTACTGCCCCCCCACGGAAGCACACTTCGCCCGTCTCGCCGACCGGCAGGATGGTCCCGTCGGGGTCCTGGATGCTCATGACGGTTCCGATGACGGGACGCCCGGCCGACCTCAGCAGAGCGCCTCCGCCGCGGTGCTCCTCGGGGCCGAGCAGGGTGGAGACCGACGATCCCTCCGTCATCCCGTATCCCTGGAAGACCTCGACGTTCGGGAGCATCTCCAGCGTGCGCTCGAGCAGCGTCGTCGGCATCGGCGACGCGCCGTAGACGAGACGGGTCAGGCCCGCCATCTGCTCGGGGCGGAATCCGGGAGTGTCGAGGAGCATAGCGAGCATGGTCGGCACGACCACGGTCATGGTCACCCCGTGTCGCTCCATCGCATCGAGCACCTCCGGAGGGTTGAACATCGGCACGAAGACCGACGTACCGCCACTGCCCGGGATGCCGAGGATCCCCCCATCGACGCGGCGTGGAACATCGGCGTCTGGTGCAGGAACACGTAGTCCTCGCCCAGCCCGACGCCGATGGCGATGTGGTACAGGTTGAGCATCTCGGCCCGGTGCTCGAGGAGCACGCCCTTCGGCAGACCCGTCGTACCACCCGTGTACATCAGCACCACCGGATCCGTCTCCTCCGGCTCCGGCGGCACGCCCGAATCGGCTCCTGCCATCAGGTCCTCCAGCTTCGCGTCGTGCTCGACGTCGCCGTCGCCGATCAGCACGACGTGCTCGAGCCCCACCTCGTCGCGTACGGCGTTGATCAACCCGGCGAACGGCGCATCGACGAAGCAGACCTTCGTCTCCGAGTCGGCGAGGATGTAGGCGAGCTCCTTGGTGGCGAGCCGGAGATTGAGCGGGTTGACCACTCCGACGCCGAGGAACGCCGCGTGGTACAGCTCGAGGAAGTGGTGGCTGTTGAGCGCCATGACCGCGAATCGGTCTCCACGAGAGATGCCCAGATCGTCGTGCAGCACCGACGCGACTCGACAGACACGGTCGAGGTGCTGCGCGTACGTCCCCTCGTACGCCCCGTCGAAGAACGCGACCTTCGCGGCGTTTCGCTCGACCGCCGGAAGTAGCAGCCTATGGAAGAGAAGCTCCTGCATCGCGACCTCCACTCATCGCTCAGCCGTCGGGTGCGCTCGATGTGCCGGCCGGCATCTACATGCCGAAGCGGGCGGCTATCACCAGTGCAACTGCCTCGGGCGGACCGTCGACCGTGACGTCGGCGGCCTCCTTCCGGCCCGACATGTACAGAGCCACCTCGCCCGTGGTGCCCGAGACGGTCACCCGGGGCTCGGTCTTCGAGAGAGCCTTGCGGCGTCCGTAGCCGTCGACGATCTCGATCCCGGCGCTCTTGACCCTCCGCACCGAGAGACGCCCCGACAGGCAGGTCATCCTCCAGAGGATGTCGTCGACGCCGGGGTCGTCGGGGCGCGGCGCGCTCCCGGCGGCACGGCGGACGTCCTCGTGGTGGACCCAGTTCTCGTAGACGTTCATGACTGCCAACGGCCCCACCCGGTGCACCAGCGGCGGACCTGCGCGAAGCCGCTGGACCATCCAGTCGAAGCCTCTGTCCTTCGCGGCATCCATCAGTCGTTGGGTGTGACGCCCCAACGCCCCACCCAACGCAACGCCGGGGGTACGAGTCGGGGCGCCTGTCGAGAACGACCAAGTGCGCCGCGAGATCGGCGACCATCCACCCCTCGCAGAGGGTCGGGCCGTCGGGCCCGACGGTCTCGAGCGTCTCGCAGAGCGCGTCGCGCTCCGCACGTAGGATCTCCGCTGCACCCATACCGCACCCTTCGTCCCGAACCGTACCGTAGAGCATGCCACGCCGGCCCGCCCTGCGCCGACCAACGCCGTGCTCCGTCCACCTTCCGACCGCCCTACGCTTGTGATCGTGGACAGTGACGCGTGGAACGAGCGCTATCTCGCGCGCGACGACCTCGTATGGGCGGAGGCACCCAACCGCTTCGTCGAGTCGGAGTGTGCGTCCATCACTCCCGGACGCGCCCTCGACCTCGCCTGCGGAGAGGGCCGCAACGCCGTCTGGCTCGCCGGACTCGGCTGGCGGGTCACCGCCGTCGACTGGGCCGATGCGGCCATCGACAAGGGTAGGGCGCTCGCCCTCAGGAGGGGCGTCAACGTCGAGTGGGTAGTCGCCGATCTCCTGACCTACGAGCCGGAGCGCAGTTCGTACGACCTCGTCGTCCTCTCGTACCTGCAGGTCCCTCCCGGCGATCGCTCGATCATCTGGCCGGCCGCTGCCTCGGCGGTGGCGCCCGGCGGCACCATCATGGTCGTGGGCCACCACTCGCGGAACCTACATGAGGGGTGGGGCGGCCCCCGCGAGCCCGCCGTCCTCTACACGCCGGCCGACGTCGTCGCGACCCTCGACGCCGACGGCGGCTTCGACATCGTGCGCGCCGACGAAGTGCAGCGCCCCGTCGAGATCGAGGACGGCACACGGGCCACAGCCATCGACTGTCTGGTCAAGGCCGTTCGGCGGCGATGAGAGGGAGCCCTCCGGAAGGCGGCGCTGCGGGCCAGTTCTTCGCACCCACGTGGCGGGGGCGCTGGATCTGGTTCGAGGCTCCGCGCATCGCGCTGCGCGCATTCACCGAGCCCGAGCTCGAGAGCTCGGCTCACGATCGGTACGGGATGCTGCGTCGGGCATTCCACCTCGACTCGGCACCCGAGACCGCTCCGGCGCGCGTCACCGCCGACTCGCGCTACGTGCTCTGGGTCAACGGCGCCGAGGTGTCACGCGGTCCCGTCCGCTCGAACCCTCGCCTGCTCACCTACGACCCGCTGGATCTCGCCCCGCACCTGCGCGTCGGTGAGAACGTCATCGCGATCCTCGTCCGGTTCTACGGAAACCCGACGCCGTGGTGGATGCCTGTGCCGGTCACGTACAGTCTCGGCGCCGGGAGCATGGCGTTCGAGTCGGCGATCGGCGACCAGTGGATCGTCTCCGACGCGACGTGGCGGGCCACCCCCGCGACGGCCTGGACTCCGGCCGCGCCGCACGGCATGGGTGGCTCGATTCCCGAGATCGTCGATGCCCGGCTGTTGCCGGAACGCTGGACCCAACCCGGCTTCGACGACTCCGGCTGGGCGAACGCCTTCGAGATCACACCCCTTCACGTCGGCGCGCACGGTGCACCCAACCCACCGAGCGCACCATACGGGCCACTGCTCCCCCGGCCTGTTCCACCACTGCAGGGCGACTTGCGCCGAGCCCACTTGGCCGCGCACGTCAGGGTCGCCGGCGGCTCCGACGAGCCCCACCCTGTCAGCCAGGTCGAGACAGACGAGAGGTCTCCCGAGGATCCGGCCGGCCCCGTCGAGCTGCTCACCTTCGACTTCGGCGAGGTCGTCTCGGGGCTCCTCGAGGTCGAGATCGACGCTCCAGCGGGCACCCGCTTCGATCTCTCTGCCGCCGAGTCTCTCCTGGCCGACGGCGGGCTCTGCCGGCTCTCGCAGGAGACCGGCGTCCGCTACACCGCCCGCGGCGGGGATGAGACCTTCCGGGCCTTCGATCCGATCGGCACCCGCTACCTCCGGGTGGCGGCCAGGGGTCCGGGGCCGCTCGAGGTCTTCTACGTGAACGTCCTGGAGCGTCACCGGCCGCGCGCACCCGGCGCGTTCTTCGAGTGCAGCGACCCGCTACTCGCCCGCATCTACGAGACCGGTCTGCGCACGGTCGACCTCTGTGCCCACGATGCCTACATCGACTGCCCTACTCGCGAGCAGCGGGCGTGGACCGGCGACGCTGTCGTCCACCAGATGGTCGACCTGGCGGCGAACCCCGACTGGTCGCTAGCGCGACGGCACCCGGTCCTGACGGCGTCACCGCGCTCGGACGGCATGCTTCCCATGGCAGTTGCCTGCGACTTCGAGCTTGCCGACCAGTCGTTCATCCCCGACTGGCCGCTGCACTGGATCCGCTCGGTCCACAACCTCTACAGGTGGACCGGCGATCGAGAGCTCGTCTCGTCGCTGATGGGGTCTGCCGAGGGCGTGCTGCGATGGTTCACGTCGTACACGCGCGACGACGGGCTCCTGCACGACGTCTCCGGGTGGGTGCTCATCGACTGGAGCAGCGTGTACACGACGGGAGCGTCTTCTGCGCTGAACGCGCTGTGGGCTCGGGGCCTGCGTGACTTCGCCGAGATGTCGGAGTGGCTCGGTGACGCGGGCCGCGCCGGATGGTCGCGGGGACTGTACGGAACGGTCGAAGCGAGCTTCGACACGTTCTGGGATCCTGACCGTGGCGTGTACGTAGACCACGTCGTCGGAGGCGTTCGGCAACGCGCTGCTGCGCAACACGGTGGTGCCGCGGCGCTCGCCGCCGGCCTGGTGCCGCGAGAGCGCGCGGACCGCGTCGCCGAGCGGCTACTGGATCGCTCGCGCCTCATCCGCCGCTCTTGGGTGATGGACACCGTCACGCCCGAGGGCGACTCGTCGGGGTTCGCCGGGTTGATCGCACCCCGCCCAGATCCCGACTGGGACGTCGAGGAGCAGATGGTCGAGGCTCAGCCGTTCTTCCGCTACGTGCTGCACGACGGACTCGCCGCCATCGGCAGAGCCGACCTGATCGCTGATGCGTGCCGCGACTGGAGCGTCTTCGTGGACCGCGGAGAGACCTCCTGGCCGGAGTGCTGGGTCGGCGGCACGCACTGCCACGGGTGGTCGTCTACTCCCACCCGCGACCTCGTCTGGTTCACGCTCGGGATCACTCCCGCGGAGCCCGGCTTCGCGCGCGCGCGCATCGCGCCGCGACTGGGCGGCCTGGAGTGGGCGCGCGGCGCTGCTCCGACTCCACACGGGCTCATCACCGTCGAGGCGCACTCCGACGGCCGGGTCGTAGTCGATTCGCCCGTCCCCTACGTCGTCGAATGACCGGTAGCGCCCCGAGGAGCGCGACGCCGCGGTCAGTACCCCTCGTCGGGGTCGACGACCCCCCGGAGCGGCCCGCCTGCCACCCGCCGCTGCAGGTTCTCGACGAAGATGCGTATCGCGGCCTCGTTCCCGCGCGGTGATGCCCACGAGACGTGCGGGCTGACTCGCACCTTCGGGTGTTCGTAGAGCCAGTGCCCCTCGGGCAGTGGCTCGGGGTGAACGGTGTCGAGCGTCGCCAGGGCGACACGGCCGTCGTCGAGTGCGACGCGCAGCGCCTCCTGATCGACTAGCTCGCCTCGCGCGATGTTGACGAGGTGCGCACCCGGCTTCAGGAGCGCCAGGCGTCCGCGTCGATCAGACCCCGTGTGCGCGCGGTCGCGGGTGCCGCCAACACGAGGTGGTCGACTTGCGGAAGCAGGTCGGCGAGCGACCCGACCACCTCGACTCCTGCAACGGGGCTCGGGCTCTCCGTGCGTCGCAGCGCCAAGATCCGCATCCCGAACGCCAGCGCCCGCTCCGCGACGGCCACCCCGATCCCTCCGAGGCCGACCAGGCCGAGAGTGCGGTCGTGGAGCGTCCCCAACCACGCGAGATTCCAGTGCTCCGGAGGCGCCTTCACCCACACCTCGGGGATCTGCTTCTCGAAGGCGAGCATCGCTGCGAGCACGAACTCCGAGATCGGGACCGCGCTCGCTCCCCGGGCGCACGTAACCACTCTCCCGTCGAAGAGCTGAGCGGGAACACGATCGACGCCGGTGCCGGCAAGCTGGACCCACGGCACCAGCTCGGCCCATCTCCCGATCGTGCTCCAGTCGCCCCAGCCGCCGTAGAGCACGTCGGCCGTCAGGCCGGGGGCGGGGCCATCGACGGTGACCGGCACGACATCGGCGTCAGGGAAGGCGTCGCGCACCGCACTAGCCACGCTCTCGCCGAACTGGTTCACGATCCTCAGCGCCACACCGCCTCCCTCTGAGCCATGCCGGTGAGCCGGGAACAGGGTAGGCGGTCACCCACGACCACACGTGACCTGCGGGAGCGCCGCGACGTCTGCGAAGATCCGCAGATGCAGCGCACTCTCGTGACCTTCCACGCCCACCCCCGACGACGAGAGCATCGCCACCGGCGGGGTGATCGCCAACGCCGCCGGGGAGGGCCATCGCGTAGTGCTCGTGGTGGCGACCCGCGGTGAGGTGGGCGAGGTCGCCGAGGGGTTCCTGGCGCCCGGAGAGGACCTCGGAGCCCGAAGGACCGAGGAGACGCTTCGCGCAGCCGAGATACTCGGAGCTCACAGGGTCGAGTTCCTCGGCTACCGCGACTCGGGAACCTCGGGCACGGCCACGAACGATCACCCGATGGCATTCTGCTCCGCCGACCTCGAAGAGGCCGCAGCACGTCTCGCGGTGATCCTCGCCGAGGAGCGAGCCGACGTGCTCACCGTCTACGACAGCCACGGCGGATACGGACACCCGGACCACATCGGCGTGCACCGGGTAGGACACCGCGCGGCGATGATCGCCGAGACCCCCGAGGTCTTCGAATCGACGATGAACCGCGACCACATCCGCGGGATGGTGGAGCGGCTCATGGACGCCTATCCGGAGTCTGCGGAACGCCCCGACGTCGACATGGAAGACTTCGGCACACCCGACTCCCAGATCACGACGGCGATCGACGTGCGCGAGTTCACCGATGTCAAGCGCTCGGCCATGGCGGCGCACGCGAGCCAGATCGGAGAGAGCTCCCTCTTTCTGCAGATGCCGCCGGAGGCGTTCCGCGAGGCGTTCGGCTGGGAGTGGTTCATCCGCCGCGACGCTACGCCGGGCACCCGCGGCTCGAGCCTCTTCGAGTACCTGCAGTGAGAACGATCCCGGTCAAGATGCCGCGCGTCGGACGAGCCGCCTGCCTCCTCGCCTCGTCAGCGCTCGTCGTCGCGGCGTGCGGCGGCGGGGGTGACGACACAGCGGCCACATCCTCGACGGGCGCGGCCGGTCGGACGACCGTGACCGAGGAGGCCGCCACCACGACCACCGGTCCTCCAGTAGCGGCATACCGCGACCACGGGCACTACGAGGTCGGAGTCCGCACATTCGATCTGGCAGACGGGAACAGCGTTGAAGTCTGGTATCCGGCCGCCGACGGGTCTACCGACGGCGTGCCGAAGGATGTCTACAGCCTCGCATCATGGCTCCCGGAGGCACTGCGCGCCCAGGTGCCCGAGGGTACCGACGGCTACGAGCAAGACGCGTACCGCGACGTCGAAGCCGACCCCGGGGGCCCGTTCCCACTCGTGCTGTTCAGTCACGGGTACGCATCCTTCCGCGACCAGTCGACGTTCCTCACCACCCACCTCGCGTCCTGGGGATGGTGGTCGCCGCTCCGGATCATCCGAGTCGCGGCCTCCTGAGCGTCATGGGAGGCGGCGACCCCGACGACGCGACGCTCTCGGTGACCGACCTCGCGAACGCACTGGCACTCGTGGAAGACGAGAGCGCCAAGCCGGCAGGTCCGCTGACCGGGCGTGTCGACGGCGAGCACATCGCCGCCATAGGTCACTCGGCGGGAGGCGCGACGATCCTCGCGCTGGCGTCGGATCCCGAGATCGGCAGTCGCGTCGACACGTATGTCTCGCTCGCTTCCGGCGCCATGACCGAAGGGGAACTTCCCGCGATCCCGTCCCTGTTCATGCTCGGTACCGACGACGACGTCGTGGTGCCCGCGACGACTGTCGACGCCTACGAGCGCGCTCCGGACCCGAAGCGCTTCTACTCGTTCGAGGGCGCAGGTCATCTCGCCTTCAGCGACATCTGCATGATCGGTGAAGATCAGGGCGGCGTGCTCGCGCTCGCCGACGCCTTCGGGATCGAGGTCCCCGAGTCGCTCGAGCGACTCGCCTCCGACGGCTGCTCGCCCGACGAGACTCCACCGCCCGATGTCTGGCCTGCCATCAACCACTTCACCACGGCGCACCTCCGCGCGGTGTGGGGGATCGACAACCCGCCGATAGGCCTCGCAGACACCGGCGCCTTCGATGATCTCTCGATCGAGGAGCAACACGTTCCGCAGTGACGCGTCCGAGACCCGGAGCGCGCTCAGCGGCTACGCGCCGTCGGGCAGCCGCTGCTGCGCCCTGTCGTCGAGGTGGTCCGCAGCCTTGCGCAGCTCCGCTAGCGCATCGGGTACGCACGCTGCGAGATCGTCGAGATCGGGTACGAGCTCTCCGCAAGCCAGGAAGCCGAAGTCGACGTTGTCCAGGTAGCTCATCACCGTTACGTTGAGACCGGCCCCATCGAAGATCGGCCCCATGGGGTAGAGAGCCACCAGCCCGCGCCGGCGAGGTAGAGAGGGAACGCCGGCCCCGGCACGTTGGAGACCACCAGGTTGTGAATCGGCCGGTGCCGGTCCGCCAGGTGGAGCCGTGAGTACAGGCGCGCAGCGCGCCCGAAGATCGAGGGTGCCGCGATCTCGGCCCACTCCTGCAGCGTCGCGGCCCCGATGTCTTCGTGGACCAGCTTGGCGCCGGCCGTGGCGTGGTGGACTTCGACCAGCCGCTCAACCGGGTCGGTCATCTCGACGGGGGAGCGCCGTGAAGAGAGCAGAGACGCGATTCCCCATCGAGCCGCGCTGATCGTCGGCTCGAACCGAGGTGGGAACCGTCACGGTGAGCGGCCGATCGGGAAGCTCTCCTCGCTGCTCCAGATATGACCGGAGCGCTCCGGCGACGACCGCCAGCACGACGTCGTTCACCTTGACGCCGAACGCGTTCTTGACCCGCTTCACGTCGTCGAGGGGCATGGATGCGAAGGCGATCTTCCTGCGCGCGGAGATCGCGGCGTTCATCGCGAGCCGCGGAGCGTTGAGCGGCGCCGTCATCTCGACGGCGTCGTCGCCTACCCGCTTCGCCAGGCGCACCATGCTCCGACCGAGATTGCGCACCGCCCGAGCAACCAGAAGAGGCTGTCGTGCCCACGACACCACTGCGTGCCCCACGAGCTCCTGGACCGTCGGTACCCGGTCGGGTACCCACTCATCGGAGTCGCGCTCGATCGTCGCCGGCTCCGCCTCGAGGTCGAAGAGCACCGACATCAGCTCGACACCGGACAGACCGTCGATGGCCGAGTGGTGGACCTTCACGACGATGGCCTGGTGCCCGTACTCGAGGCCCTCTATGAGCGTGAGCTCCCACAACGGCTTCGATCGGTCGAGCTGCTCGGCGGCGATGCCGGCCACCGCCTCGGCGAGCTGCGCCGGCCCGCCGGGCGGCGGCAGCCGCGAGAGTCTGAGGTGATCGTCGAGATCGAAGTCCGGATCGTCGATCCAGAGAGGGTTCTGCAGGCCGAGCGGAACTTCGACCGCTCTCCGCCTGAACGGCGTAAGCAGCGGCAGACGCTCCTCGATCAGGGCGCGCACCGTGCCGAACGAGAAGCCGCCCGGAGCTGTCAGGGGATCGACAACGGCGACACCGAGGACGTGCATGTGGCTGGTCGGCGTCTCTATGGCCAGGAACGCCGCATCGAGACCTGTGAGCCTTCTCACTGGTTCCTCCTAGCCTGTCCCCGCATCCCGGACCCGCACACCGGCGTTCGGCGCTCGCCCGGCAGCCCGAACGATAGCCCCACTCCTCCCGGATCTCCCAGCGTGGGTGGCTGCTCAGTCGTCGGCCGTGGGCCGTCGGCGGAGCTGCTTCGACTCGCCCCTGCGGCGCTTGTCGCCGAGCCGCTGCGCTCGCGCTCTCCTGGTCGGGGCGGTCGGTCGCCGTGGAGCATCGACGTGCAGCGCGGCTGCGAGTCGCGCGCAGAGGCGCTCCAGCGCGAGCTCCCTGTTGCGCGCCTGCGACCGCCTCTCGGAGGCCGAGGCCCGAGCGACCGGCCCGATCCGTTCCAGTAGTCGCGCGCGCTGCCGTGGGCCGAGTGAGCGCGACTCGGCGATATCGAGACGCACCTCGACCGCGGTGAGCGAGCGGTTCGCGTGCTGACCGCCGGGTCCCCCGACGTGGTCGCCCGCCACTCGAGCTCGTCGGCGTCGATCACGCATGTCCGCGTCACTCGCACGCGCCCTTCCACTGCTCCCCCTCATCGCCCGGATTGCAGCACCGCCGGCGACAACCGACGGCGACCCTCGTCTGCGCGGGTGCACGGTGGACGGGGGCTGCCGCATACCATCGTAGGGTCAGGCTCCTTCCGGTGGGCCGCCCCGTCAGCCTTCGGTGAGGTCGCAGTGCAGATTCCCGCCACGATGGTCCGCCCCGCAAGGGGGCCCTCGGCAATCAGGCACCGCTCTTGCGTCGTGCTCGCGGCGGTCGCTCTCTTCGCGGCTGCCTGCAGCGGATCCGGGGACGCGACCGGCTCATCCTCCACCACGACCCTCTCGTCGACCCCACCGCCTGCAGCGGCCTCGCCCGCGACCGACACCGCCGCGGACACCACAGCCGACAGCGGCACGGCGACCGCTACGACAGATCCGGGGCCCAACCCCTCCACCATCGATCCCGGGCCGAACTCCACGACCTTCGACCCCGGGCCGAACGACACCAGCGGCGGACCACAGACGCTTCAGGGCACGCTCGCGCTCGATCCCGCCGCGGGCTGCATCTCGATCGACACCGCGGCGGGCCGGGTCGACCTGAGGTTCACCCGCGACGACTATTCGCTCGGCGACGACGGTGCGCCCGCGCTCGTCGGCACCGACGGGATAGCGATCGCCCACAGCGGCGACACGGTCTTCGTAGCAGGGTTCGAGGGTGGCTCCAGCGGCGAGTGCGGCGCACGCTTCGACGTCGAGAGCCTCGTCTCGGTCCTGCCGGGGCCTTGACCGGTCCTCGCAGGCCCTTCTGGCCCGTGCGGTCAGCCGCGGACGAGCGGTTTGTACGCGAGCCGGTGGGGCTGGTCCGCTTCGGCGCCAAGTCGCTTGTGTCGGTCGGCCTCGTAGTCGCTGAAGTTGCCCTCGAACGACCGCACCTCGGAGTCGCCCTCGAACGCGAGGACGTGGGTCGCGATCCGATCCAGGAACCAGCGATCGTGGCTGATGACGAGCGCGCAGCCTGCGAAGTCGAGGAGTGCCTCCTCGAGCGCTCGCAGCGTGTCGACGTCGAGGTCGTTCGTCGGCTCGTCGAGGAGGAGCACGTTCCCTCCGAGGAGCAGGGCCTCTGCAAGGTGTAGGCGGTTGCGCTCACCTCCGGAGAGGTCGCGGACACGCTTCTGCTGGTCGGATCCCTTGAAGTTGAACCCGGCCACATAGGCGCGACCGTGGATCTCGCGACCTCCGACCGTCAGGTGGTCGACCCCTCCCGTGATCTCCTCGTAGACCGTCTTCGATCCGTCGAGCGCCTCGCGTGACTGGTCGACGTATGCGAGGCTCACCGTCGCCCCGACTTCGAGGTCACCGCCGTCGGGATCCTCCTGTCCGGTGATCATGCGGAAGAGGGTCGTCTTGCCGGCGCCATTCGCCCCGACGATCCCCACAATCGCAGCTCTCGGGATCGAGAAGGAGAGGTCGTCGATGAGCAGCCGGTCGCCGTAGCCCTTGGCCAGGTTCCGGGCCTCGATGACGTTCTCCCCGAGTCTCGGGCCGGGCGGTATCGAGATGAGCAGCTTGTCGGCGCGTCCCTCGGAGGAGGTGGCATCTGCGAGTAGCCGCTCGTACGCGTTCAGTCGCGCCCTGCCCTTCGCCTGACGGGCACGGGGCGCCATCCTGATCCACTCGAGCTCGTGCGCCAGCGTGCGACGCCGAGCGGCGTCGGCCTTCTCCTCCAGGGCGAGCCTCTGATCCTTCTGCTCCAGCCACGACGAGTAGTTGCCCTCCCAAGGGATCCCCCGGCCGCGGTCCAGCTCGAGTATCCAACCCGCGACGTTGTCCAGGAAGTAGCGGTCGTGCGTCACCGCGACAACGGTTCCCGGATAGTCGTGTAGGAACCGCTCGAGCCAGGCGACCGACTCGGCGTCGAGATGGTTCGTCGGCTCGTCGAGGAGCAGCAGGTCGGGACGGCGGAGCAGGAGACGGCAGAGCGCCACGCGTCGCCGTTCGCCGCCGGAGAGCTTCGTGACGTCCGAGTCGCCCGGAGGAACGCGGAGCGCGTCCATCGCGATCTCCACCGAACGATCGAGGTCCCAACCGTTCGCGGCCTCGATGCGGTCCTGCAGGTCGGCCTGTTCTGCGAGGAGCGAGTCGAAGTCGGCGTCGGCCTCACCCATCGCCACGCATACCTCCTCGAACCTGTCGAGGAGGGCCTTCGTCTCGCTCACCCCCTCCATGACGTTGCCGAGGACGTCCTTCGCCGGATCGAGGGCCGGCTCCTGCGGCAGGAAGCCGACGGTGAACCCGGGGGTGATGCGGGCCTCGCCCTTGTAGCCGTCGTCTTCCCCGGCCATGATCCGCAGCAGAGTCGACTTTCCGGACCCGTTCGAGCCGAGGACGCCTATCTTGGCGCCGGGGAACATCGAGATGTTGATGCCGCGCAGCACCTCCCTGTCGGGCGGGTAGAACCTGGACAGATCGTGCATCGTGTAGATGAACTTGTGCGCCATCGGGTCGAGCGTACCGGTGAGCACCCGCGCGGCACCGATCTGCGATAAGACGTCCTCCAGAGATGCCCGGATGCGGCATCCACCGATCGAGCGAGGAGCCCAGTGCAGCGAACCGAGTCGGGAACCGTGTCGAAGGTCTACGAGATCGCCGACTCCTACGTGGAGAGCATCGCCGCGCTCGACCCGATCGCGGCCACCGGCATCGGAGTGACCGGACACGATCATCGGCTGACCGACTACTCGCCCGAGGGAGCAGAGGCACGCGCCGATCTGGCCCGGTCGACCCTCACCGCGCTCGCAGCGGCACCGATCGACGACGATCGGGATCGGATCGCGTCATCCGTCATGCAGGAACGCCTCCGCACTTCGCTCGATCTCTACGAGGACGGCGAGCGGCTCCGCGATCTGCGGGTGATCGGTAGCCCCATGCAGTCGATCCGGCAGTGCTTCGACCTGATGCCTCGCGACACCGAGACTGACTGGGAGACGATCGCGGCGCGCATGGAAGCGGTCCCACTCGCCCTCGCGGGGCTACGCGCCGCTCTCGGGGACGGCCTCGACCGGGGCCTGACAGCAGCGCGCAGGCAGGCGCTCGCGGCCGCCGACCAGGCAGCGACGTGGGGCGGGACGGCGAGCACCGCAACCGGCGCGGCGACTCCCTTCTTCCTCGGGCTCGCCGAAGAGCACGGAGCGTCCGCAGCAGTGCCCTCCTCTCTCGCCCGGCGACTCGCCGGCGCGGCAGCGAAGGCAACCGGCGCATACGCAGATACGGCGCGCTGGCTGCGCGACGAGTACGCGCCCCGCACGACCTCGCGGGACCCCGCCGGCGCCGAGCGATACGCGCTCAACGCTCGGGCCTTCTGCGGTGTCGAGCTCGACCTGGCCGAGACCTATTCCTGGGGCTGGGACGAGCTGCGCAGGATCGAGCACGCCATGATCGAGGTCGGTGAGCGGATCCTGCCGGGTCGCCCGCTGGCCGCAGTGATGGAGCACCTCGAGACCGACACCCACCGGTCGATCGAGGGCGCCGAGGAGTTCCGCAGGTGGCTCCAGGACCTGCTCGACTCGACAGTCGCCGACCTCGACGGCAGGCACTTCGACATCGCCGAGCCGGTGAAGCGCGTGGAGGCGTGCATCGCGCCGCCGGGTGGGGCGGCGGCCATGTACTACACGGGGCCGAGCGAGGACTTCTCCCGCCCGGGCCGGACCTGGTACCCGACGCTCGGCAAGACACGCTTCCCGCTCTGGCGCGAGGTATCGATCTGCTACCACGAAGGCGTTCCCGGCCACCACCTCCAGGTAGCGCAGGTCCACCACCTCGCGGAGACGCTCTCTCGCTACCAACGGCTGCTCGGCTGGGTCTCCGGACACGGTGAAGGGTGGGCGCTCTACGCGGAGCGCCTCATGGGAGAGCTCGGGTATCTCGACGACCCCGCGTTCGAGCTCGGCATGCTGACGGCACAGGCGATGCGCGCCGTCCGCGTGGTGGTCGACATCGGGATGCATCTCGAGCTGACGATCCCGCACGACGAGCCGTACCACCCCGGCGAGCGCTGGACCCCAGAGCTCGCTCTCCCGTTCGTCATCGAGCGCAGCCGCTTCCCCGCCGACTTCATGGCGAGTGAGGTCGACCGCTATCTCGGTTGGCCCGGGCAGGCGATCTCCTACAAGGTCGGCGAGCGCGTCTGGCTGCGCGCCCGCGACGATGCCCGACGCCGCCACGGCTCCGGTTTCGCCCTCAAGGCGTTCCATGCCTACGCGCTCGACCTCGGCAGCATGGGGCTGGAGCCGTTCGAGGCGGAGATGGCCCGTTTCTAGCGGGACCCGGGTCGAGCAGATGCACGACGACTCGATCCTCTCGGGCCGGAAGCCCCGGCGTCGCCACTGGCGGATGGCGGCCCTCGTCGTCGCGGGACTGGTGCTGATCTCGCTCGCACAGGTCGCCTGGACCGGCCTCCGCGACAACCTCAGGGAAGTCGACGCCGAGCTGACCGCCACGGCCGGCCGATCGGACGCCACCCGCGTGCGAATCGTGCGCGGATACGAGTCTCTCGCCGTCGCCAGGGCCGAGCTTGCAGCTGCCGAAGCCACTCTGCGCCGTCGCACGAGGGCGCGCGACGCCGTCGAGGCACGACTCATCGCCTCGCAGTCCGCTCTGGACGACCGGAACAACCTCGTCGACGATCAGTCTTCCGAGATCGGGCGGCGTGAGGCGAACCTCGTGCTGCTCAGCCGCTGCTTCGTAGGTGCCTCCGAGGCGCTCAACCAGATCGCGGTGGCCGATCTGACCGGGTTCGTCGCGACACTCCGCGAGGTGGAGGGCGCATGCACCGCAGCGCGGGCCGACTCGTAACCACGACGACCGCGCTCGCGGTCGTCATCGCCGCCTATCTCGGCGTCCAGGTTCACCAGTACTGGCGTGCGCTGTCGTTCCTGCATCAGCAGCAGCAGCTCTCCACTCGCGCCATCGGCTCTCTAGGAACCGCGAAGGAGACGGTCGCCTTGACAGCCGGCGAGATCCGATCGACCCGAGACGAGTCGATCGACGTGCGCACTCTGGCCGAACGCCGGGTGCGCGAACGCGACGTGCTCCTCTCGGGGCTCGAGGCGACCCGCGCCGGCCTCGTCGACGCCGAGACGCGGCTCAGCCTGACCGAGACCGCTGTCTTCGTCACCAGACTCCACCAGCTCGAGGTTGCCGGCTGCCTCGATGGCGTCGCCGCAGCGACCGAGGCGGTACGGCTCTCCGACAACGTGACCGCGGTGGCCGCCCTGAGTCGCGCAGCGCCGGCGTGCTCCGCTGCGCTCACGGCTGCAACCGGCTCCCGGTTCCCATTCGATTTCGCCGATCCGGCAGTCCTCCTCTCCGACGGCGTCTACTACGCCTACTCGACGAACGCGGGGGTCGGCGACATCCAGGTCATTCGATCAGCAGACCTGTCGTCGTGGGAGATCGTCGGCAACGGCCTCGCCGCCCTCCCGGGGTGGGCCGAGGAGAACTGGATCTGGGCGCCCTTCGTAGCCGAGATCGACGGCACCTTCATCGCCTACTACACGACCCGGGAGCGGGAGAGCACACGGCAGTGCATCAGTCGAGCGATCGGCGTGTCGCCCGCGGGCCCCTTCGTCGACGACTCGGAAGCGCCGCTCGTCTGCCAGTTGGAGCACGGCGGATCGATAGATCCGAGCGCACACCTCGACGATGACGGCCGTACCTGGCTCACATGGAAGAGTGAGGGGCTCGGCGCGGAGCCACAGTCGATCTGGTCCCAGAGGCTGAGCCGCGACGGAGAGCGACTCGTCGGGTCCCCCTCGCGGCTCGTCGTCGCCGACCAGGACTGGGAGCATGGTGTGGTGGAAGGACCGTCGATGTTCAGCGACTCCGGGAGGTGGTACCTGTTCTACTCGGGCGGGGACTGGAAGACGAGGGAGTACGCCGTCGGCTACGCACTCTGTGACGGTCCGGCCGGCCCGTGCGTCAAGCCCGCAGCGGCTCCGATCCTCGCATCCGACGGCAGGATCGCCGGTCCCGGGGGGCAGGAGCTCTTCCGCGACACCTCCGGCGAATCGTGGATGGCATTCCACGCCTATACCGAGCCGGACGTCGGATACCCGAGCAGCCGCACCCTGCATCTGCTGAGAGTCGGCTTCACGGGCGGCGCTCCTGCGTTCGAGGCCGGAACGTGATCCACCCACCGGACGCCCACGGCAGCGGTTCACACGACGCGCCCGAGACGATTGAGCTCTCGCCGACCACCCTCGTCGCCGGCGGCGACGCCCTCGCCCGCGATCCCGACGGGCGAGTTGTCTTCATCCCCGGCGCCATTCCGGGTGAGCGGGTCCGCGTCAGCCTCCGCGAAGTGAAGCGCGACTTCGCGCGCAGATCTCGTCGAGATCATCGAAGCGTCCCCCGACCGGGTCGAGCCCCCGTGTCCTCACGTCTCGCGCGGGTGCGGTGGGTGCCCGTGGCAGCACATAGCAGTCGACGCTCAGCGCAGTCTCCGTCGCGACATCATCATCGATGCGCTCCGCCGAATCGCGAGGATCGAGGACCCTCCCGTCCAACCAGCCGTGGAGCTACCGGCCGACGCGTACCGAACGAGCGTCCGACTGCTGTCCGAGTCCGGGACTCCGGCGTACCGGCGTTCCGGCTCTCACGACCCTGTCACGGTCGACTCCTGCCTCGTGCTCCACCCGCTCCTCGCCGAGATGCTGAGCAACGCCCGATTCGAAGGAGCGAAGGAGGTCGAGATGCGCGCCGGCGCCCGCACCGGTGAGCGCATGGTCGTCGCGCACCCACGCGCGTCGCGGCTGAGGCTGCCGGAGGGGGTCCTCTCGGTCAGCACTGCAGAGGTCAGACGGGGGAAGCGCGTCTGCTACCACGAGGAGGCCGCCGGACGGCGCTGGCAGATCTCGGCGGGGTCGTTCTTCCAGGTGCGCCCCGACGGCGCGGACGCACTCGTCGCCCTCGTCCTGCGCGCCGCGTCCGAGGCGCGCGTCGTCACCGATCTCTACGCCGGGGTGGGGCTCTTCGCCGGAGCGCTTGCTTCGGAGGACCGACGCGTCGTAGCTGTGGAAGCCAACCGGATCGCCGCCGCCGATGCCCGGAAGAACCTCGCCGGGCTCGACGCACGCATCGTCGTCTCCGACGTCGCTCGCTACAAGGCCGTCCCGGCCGACCTCGTGGTCGCCGATCCGAGCCGTGCCGGCCTGCGCGCCGACGGGGTCGCCGCCGCGCTCTCGGCCGGACCCGCGCGTCTGGTCGTCGTCAGCTGCGACGCCGCCGCGCTCGCCCGCGACACGGTCCTTCTTGCGGCCGAGGGTTACGACCTCACGACGGTCACGCCGGTCGACCTCTTCCCGCACACCGCACACGTCGAGTGCGTGAGCATCTTCGACCGCTCGACCGACTGAAGATCCCCGGGCGCCGGCAGAGGGCTCGAGCCCCTCTCAGGAGAGCTGCTCCTCGAGGCGTGTCAGCGCGTCTTCCTCCGAGACGTCGAGGGCGAAGCTCAGCTCCGAGACGAGGACTCCACGTGCCTTCACGAGCATCGACTTCTCGCCGGCGGAGAGGCCCTTGTTCTGCTCCCGCAGCGCCAGGTTCCGCACGACCTCCGCAACCTGGTACACGTCGCCGGACTTCAGCTTCTCCTGGTGGTTCTTGAACCTCCGGCTCCAGTTCGTCGGCTCGCGGACGTCCTTCTTGGCCAGCAGCTGGAAGAGGTCGTCGACGTCTTCCGAGGAGATAGGGGGTCGCATTCCGACCTCTTCGGCCTTCTCGGCGGGGACCGAGAGCATCAGGTCGCCGTGCGCCATCCGCAGCACCAGGTACTCCGCCTTCTTGCCGTCGAAGAGCCGCGTCTCCTTCTTCTCGACGACGGCGGCGCCGTGATGCGGGTAGACGACGCGGTCACCAACCTTGAAGGGCATCTGGGCTGTCTCCGGGGGTCTCGACGACGGAAGGAAGCGCGATTCTACCAGCACCCCACGCCCCCCCCCTGCGGCCCCCGTGGAGCACGGGCACCGACGGTCCGGCCGGTGCACCCGCGGCGCACGACTCGACTCAGAGGTATCCGGCGGCGCCCGGCTTCTCGGAGGGAACCTCTTCCGCGGCGCCGGCGCTCTCGGGTGAGTTGAAGACCCTGCCACCGAATGCCGCAGCTATCCGGTCGTCGAACTGGTCTGCCGTCGATGCGACGATCTGCACGACGAACGTCAGCTCCTCGTCAGCGACGAAGTCGCCCAGCAGGGTCTCCTCGAACCACACTGCTCGCCGCGGCGCATCGAGCGCGAACCTACCGAAGGCGAGAGCGAAGTTGGTCTCGGAGAGGAAGAGCCCGAGGGCCGGAGTGGGGTCGATGTCGACGTTCGTGACGGCGAAGACGCGAACCACCAATGGACCGCCGGGCAGACCGCGCGGCGCGACCCACACGCGCGTGCTCTTGAAGGGGAAGGTGAAGTCGCCGTCGCTGTCGACCTCGAACTTGTTCGGTTCGAGGAGCTTGCTGAGCACTGAGGAGAGCCTCTCCTCAATGCCGCCAACTTGCGCTCCCGCTCGACCTCGTCGCGCCGGCTGCCGTTTCGCACGTCCATCCGGGCGCCGGCGGGCGCCCCGAGCGGCCCCGCGAGCGCGGCGTCGACTTTCTCCGCCAGCAGCACGACGTCGCTGGACGCCAGCGACGGCCGGGACTCACCCACAACGAATCCGAGTGAGGCCAGCCCGGCCTTTGCGGGCTCTGCGAGCTCCGGCTCGACGCCGACCCCGGCGCTGTAGCCGTAGCCCTCCTCGTCGCGCGTCACCTCGATGAAGCCCACGCCCGGCGGCAGCGGCACCACGAAGGCAACGAAGTCGAGGGGCGCGAGCGCTCGGATCTGCTCCTCGACGAAGTCTCGCCTGCCTCCGGTCACTCCGACAGCCTAGAGGAGTGCTCTCCGGCGCCGCGCTCCTGCGCGAGGGCCGAGCGTCGCACCTTCCCCGCATCATCCCTGAGTGGCTCGTCCACCATCTCGAACGTGCGCGGGATCTTGTAGCGGACGAGACGGTCGGCTAGGTGAACCCGGAGATCATCGACGTCGAGTGCGCCGGAGGCATGGACGAGAGCGTGTACCCGACTTCCGAGGTCGTCGTCGGGCAGTCCGATCACGACGCTTGACTGCACGAGCGGGTGCTCCTCTATCGCTGCCTCCACCTCGGCGGGGTACACGTTCGATCCCCCGACGAGGATCATGTCCTTCTTGCGATCACTCAGGTACAGATAGCCGTCGGCGTCCATCCATCCGAGGTCGCCCAGGGACTCCCATCCCTCGTCGATCGTCCTCGCCTCCGCTCCCACATAGCGGTACGTCTTCCTATCGGGGTCGGAAGGGCGCATGAACACCTCGCCCACCTCGCCCGGGGGAGGTCCTCGCCACCGTCGCCGACGATCTTCATCTCGCCCGCGATCGGACGCCCCACCGAGCCACGGTGCTCGAGCCACTCGGTTCCACTGATGATCGTCGCCGCCTGCGCCTCGGTGCCTGCGTAGAGCTCGAAGATCTTCTCCGGACCGAGCCACCCGATCCATGCGTCCTTCAGCCACGGTGGGCACGGCGCGCTCAGGTGCCAGACGACCCGGAGAGACGACACGTCGTAGCGCTCCCTCACTTCCTCCGGGAGCTTCCAGATCCGACCCATCATCGTGGGGACGATGTACATCGAGTCGGCGCGATACCGCTCAATCAGCCCGAGGGTCCGCTCTGCGTCGAAACGGCCTCCCAGCACCAGGTGAGCCCCCGCGAGCAGAGCGTGAGTGGACCATACGAACGGACCGTTGTGGTAGAGCGGCCCCGGCATCATGTGGCAGCCGTCGTTCGCGATGGCGAACGGCGACACGAACTCGGCGTCGATGCGGCCCGCCTCACCGACCAGGATGAGCTTCGGACTACCGGTGCTGCCTCCCGAGGTCATCGCCTTCCACGGTTCGGAGATCGCGTCGGCGAGCGCGTCACCTGTGTCTGCTTCGGGCCCCGGCTCCCAGCCACGGGGTAGGCAGACACGCCCTTCGAACTCCTGTGGCTCCGCTCCCACGACCACGACCGGATCAGCGAGGTCGACGATCGCGCTCACCTCCCGGTGGGGGGCCATGAACGACACCGGCTGGGGCGTGGCGCCGATCTTCCAGCAGGCGATCACCGCAGCGACGAACTCGACGCTGTTGGGCAGGGCGATCGTCACCATCGAGCCGCTGCCGGCGCCGTACCCCGCGAATGCCCTCGCCGTGCGCGTCGCCAGATCGTCGAGCTCCGCACGTGTCAGCGATCGGTCCTCGTCCGTCACGGCAGGCATGTCGGGCGCGCGCTCGGCGAGATTGCTCAGGCGCCGGGCGAAGGAGACCAGCCTCGTCCCGGAATCGCCATCAGCCATCTGCGTCGCGATCCAGGAGTGCGCGCACCGCCGGCCCGATCTCCGCGGGATCCCACCGTGCGTCACGTTCCTCCAGTGGTCCTCGGCTCCACGGACGGGCGATTCCGATCCGGCCCCCGGCCACTAGGAAGACGCGGCCCGTCACGTCGCGCGAATCGTCGGACCCGAGCCATACGACCAGGGGAGCGATGTTCTCCGGATCGCGCGCGTCGAACTCGCCGGGCTCAGCGGGAGGCGACGCCCCAGCGAGGTTCTCGGTCATCCGCGTGCGCGCCGGGCTGCAATCGCGTTCACCGTGACACCGTATCGTCCGAGTTCCTCGGCGGCGATGACGGTGAAGGCGGCGATCCCCGCCTTGGCGGCGCCGTAGTTGGTCTGTCCGACGTTCCCGAATATCCCCGACGTCGACGATGTGTTCACGATCCGCGCGTCGTTGCTCTCACCGGCCTTCACCCGATCACGCCAGTAGCCCACCGCGTGGCGAGTCGGTGCGAACGTGCCCTTCAGATGCACCGTCATGACCGAGTCCCACTCCTCCTCGGTCATGTTGACGAGCATCCGATCACGCAGGATCCCCGCGTTGTTGACCAGGGTGTCGAGTCGTCCGTAGGTGTCGATCGCCTGGCGCACGAGTCGCCGGGCACCCTCGAAGTCGGCGACGTTCTCCCCGTTCGCGACCGCGTCGCCACCGAAGCCGCGGATCTCCTCGGCGACCTGCTCGGCCGCCTCGCTCGACGCGCCGTGTCCGTGGACGTCGGTGCCGAGGTCGTTGACGACGACTCTCGCACCCTGGCGCGCGAACTCGATCGCGTGACCACGGCCGATGCCGCCCCCGGCCCCGGTGACTATCGCCACCCGGCCGGCGCAGACCCCGGTCACTTCCGGCTCTCCGGCTTGGGCTCCTTCGGGAGCCCCAGCACACGCTCGCCGACGATGTTGCGCTGTATCTGCGCGGTTCCTCCCCAGATCGTCCCGGATCGCGTCTCCAGGAACGACGACTGCCACCCGCCGAGCGCGTAGTCCGAGCCGTTGCCCGAGTCGGGGCGGATCATCGCGTGGGGCCCGAGGACGTTGATCAGGCGCTCGGTGAAGTCGCGCACGTACTCGGACCAGAACATCTTGTTGATCGACGCCGCGGGCCCCGGCTCCTTGTGCGACGCCATCTCGGCGAGCAGGCGGAGGCCGGCGAAGCGCATGATCTCCACGTTCGAGTAGGCCCATGCCATCAGCTGGCGCACATGGGGGTCGCCCGATCTCCCGAGGCTCCGCACCAGCTCGAGCGCCTCGTCCCACTGCTTGCGGTATTCGACGTGCTGCGTAGTCGTGTGCCCGCCACGCTCGTTCCCGAGCGTGGTCATCGTCACCTTCCAGCCCTGGTTGAGACCGCCGATCACGTTGGCGGCCGGCGCACGGGCGTCGGTCAGGAAGGACTCCGTGAAGTGCGCCGATCCGGTGATCTGGCGAATGGGACGCAGCTCGATCCCGTTCGACGATCCGTCGTCGCGGTACATCGGCAGCAGCACGTACGAGATCCCGCGGTGCTTCGGCGCCTCGGGATCCGTGCGACAGAGGACGAACATCATGTTCGCCACCTGCGCGCCCGAGGTCCACACCTTCTGCCCGCTGATGACGATCTCGTCGCCGTCGACGACGCCGCGCGTCTTCAGGCCGGCGAGGTCGGACCCGGCATCGGGTTCCGAGAAGCCCTGGCAGTAGCGATCTTCACCGGAGATGATGCGGGGCAGGAAGCGAGCCTTCTGCTCCTCGGTTCCGTGGACGATGATCGACGGGCCGACGAGCCACTCCCCCATGCCACGGGTGACGCGGGGCACCCCGGCGCCGGCGAACTCCTCGTTCATCACGGCGACCTCTATCGCGCCCAGGCCACGGCCCCCGTACTCCTTGGGCCAGCCGACGCACATGTAGCCACCCTCGGAGAGACGCCTCGTCCACTCGTCGAGGGCCGGGTCGGCGACGGCGCGGGCCAGGTATCGGGCATCGACGTGCTCGAGGCCACCCAACCTGTTCTTGCCGAGCCACTCCCGGACCTCCTCGCGGAACGCCTCAGCGGCCGGTCCGAGATCGATGTCCGCTGCCATTGAGCCAGCTTCTCTCCGGAGGTGTCAGGGGCGCGCCGGTTCGAAGAGCGGCAGGTTGCGCCCGTCGGAGAGCGTCTCCCAGGTCAACCGAACCGCCATTCCCGGAGCCACTTCATAGGGTTCGCAGCCGACGACGTTGCTCATCATCCGCACTCCCTCGGCGAGCTCGATCATCGCGACGGTGTACGGGACCATCTCGGCCATCCCGGGGCTGCCGGGTCGGTGCATGACCGTCACGGCGTCGACGGTGCCGCTGCCGGTGGACTCGCGCCACTCGTACTCGCTACCGAGGCAGCCGGGGCATGTCTCACGTGGGTACCAGACCGGCGCATTGCAGCCCGGGCACCACTGGATCACCAGGCGACGGTCGCGCGTTGCGTCCCAGAACGGCTGCGTGTGCTCGGTGACCTCCGGCTCGAATCGACGCCGCGCTGCACCTTGATCTGCAGTCACAGCGTCGCCTCCGTCCCGAGCACGCTCGTCGCCATCACCGAGAGCACCCCTCCCGATCCGTGCGCGACGGCTATGGATGCATCCGCGACCTGGCGGTCGCCACACTCGCCGCGGAGCTGGCGTACCGCCTCGACCAACAGGAACATCCCGTACTGGCCCGGGTGCGTGTAGGACAGCCCGCCGCCGTTCGTGTTCATGGGAAGGGAGCCGCCCGGCCCGAGGTTTCCCTCCATCGCGAACGGCCCGCCCTCCCCCTTTCCGCAGAAGCCGAGATCCTCGAGGTGGAGCAGGGCGGTGATGGTGAAGGAGTCGTATCCCATGAGCACGTCGACGTCGGACGGCCCGACCCCCGCCATGGCGAAGGCCGCCGGGCCCGAGACCGTGCCCGGCGTCGTGGCGAGGTCCGGCATCTGACTGATCATCTGATGATCGGTGGCGGTGCCGGCGCCCAGCAGGTACGCCGGCTCCTTCGCGAGGTCGCGTGCGCGCTCGGCGCTGGTGACGACCATCGCACCTGCCCCGTCCGTCACGAGGCAGCAGTCGAGGAGGTGAAGGGGCGACGCCTGCATGGGCGAGCTCAGGACGTCATCGACGGTGATCGGATCCCGGTAGCGCGCACGGGGGTTCATGCACGCCCACTCGCGGGTGCTGACCGCTATCTGCGCCAGCTGCTCCGGCGTCGTGCCGTATCGCGCCATGTGGCGGCTCGCCGAGAGGGCGTAGGAACCCATCAGGGCGTTGCCGTACGGGAGCTCCCAGTCTGCCATCGGGTTCGGGCCCGACATCTGCGGCCGCCGGCCCGATCCCGGCCGCTTCCGATCGCTGCGGGGCGTGCTCGCGTAGACGCTCACCACGACCTCGCAGAGGCCGGCCGCGATTGCCGCGGCTGCGTGCTCGAGGTGGATCTCGTAGGAGGACCCACCCACCATCGTGCCGTCGAGGAAGCGGGGGTGTATCCCCAAGTACTCGGCGAGGCCTGCCGGGCTCGGCCCGCCGACGCAGAGGCCGTCCACGTCGGCGATGGTGAGGCCGGCGTCGTCGAGCGCCTCCCTGATCATCGCCACCTCGAGTGCCCGGCCCGTCAGCTCGAGCTCACCTGTAGGTGAGGCCGCGTCGGCGACTCCGACGATCGCAGCCTCTCCGCGGAGGGTTCGCTGTGTCATCGGCGGGATCGTAACGAGCCACTCCACGACGACGCACGACGCCGGCCGCCGCACGCCGCCGACGGCCCCGCCGGAGAGCCCCGGGCACGTCTGCGTCACCCAGGGGACTCGTTCCCGGCCTCGTGTACCTCCGGAGCCGCCCTGCTGGTAGCCTTGCGGGTTGACGTTCGGTGGCCACTTCCGGTCACCGGCAAGACCGAATGCCCGGCACACGATCAGGACCTCCCGCAACGGCTCCACGCCGGTCGACGAGGGCTCAGCCGTGAGGTCGGACACTCCCTAGGTCCGATTGAACAGCGTCGGCCGGTCACCCGGGTGGCGCACTTACCGATCACATTCACCTGTGCGGCGCAATCCGCGTCGCACCTCCCGGGAGCAAGGCGACCGGGAACGTGCTCGACCGCCGCGCAAGGCGGCCGGGTGCCGAACGAGCAAGGAGCAACACCGTGGCAAGCGGCACCGTCAAGTGGTTCAACGCCGAGAAGGGCTATGGCTTCATCTCGCGCGAGCAGGGTGGGGACGTGTTCGTCCACTTCTCCGCCATCCAGGGGACCGGCTACAAGTCCCTCGAAGAGGGTCAGAACGTCGAGTTCGACGTCACCCAGGGCCAGAAGGGCGAGCAGGCGGAGAACGTCCGACTGATCTGAGCGCGTTGTGGGCGGGGCCGCCGGCTCCGCCCACAACTGCTCACACACTTCTGGATCACGATTGGCAGTTCTCCGCGCGAGCGCGATCATCCACGGTCGCGAAGCGCATGGAAGGCGATAGCCGCGGCGCTCGCAACGTTGAGCGAGTCGGCGTCGCGTGACATCGGGATGCGCACGCGGATATCGGCACGTTCGATCGACTCTTCGCGAAGGCCCGGTCCTTCCGCGCCCAGCATGAGAGCGATCCTCTCGACTCCACCCACCTCCATGGCCGTGATCGGCGTGGCGTCTTCGCGCGGAGTCAGGGCCACCAGCACGAACCCGGCGTCGCGGACGAGCCCCAGTGCGTCGGGCCACGGCTCGAGGCGTGTGAACGGCACGGTCAGCGCGTGCCCGACCGAGACCCTCACCGAGCGGCGGTAGAGCGGATCCGAGCACTCCGGGCAGAGGAGCACCGCATCGATCCCGAGCGCGGCAGCGTTCCTGAAGATCATCCCCAGGTTCTCGTGGTCGTTTACACGCTCGAGCACCGCGACCCGGCTCGCCTCTCGCAGCAGATCCACCGGATCGCTCAACGGGAACCGGTCGGCAGCGGCGAGTGCACCACGGTGGATGTCGAAGCCTGCGACGGCGCGCATAACCGCCGGGCTCGCGACGTAGACAGGGGCATCCGGGAGATCGAGCACGTCGGCGAGGCGCTCGAGTTCGCGGGGAGTCACCAGCACCGACCTGACCCGGTGCCGCGTCGTCAGGAGGCGGCGAATCACCAGGTGCGTCTCGGCCACGAAGAATCCACCCCCGGCCTCCACCCTGCGCCGCAGATCCGGGTCGGTCAGCCCCACGTAGTCCGCCACGCGCGGGTCATGCGGATCTTCGATCGCGATCGGGCCCTCCACTCCCCCATCTTGGCCCACGCCCACAACCGTGTTTGGACGCAAACGGTCGCCGGGGCTCCGCTGACGTCCAAACAGGGTTGGTGCCGCACCGAGATGGCTGGGATGCTCCGGCGGTGAGCGCTGCGGTGATCTTCGACCTCGACGGCCTGCTGATCGACTCGGAGCCGATCTGGCGCGAGGTCGAGATACGTGTCTTCGGCGACCTCGGCGTGGCCCTGACGGACGACCTCTGCCGCACCACCATGGGGCTCGGTGTCGACGAGGTCGTCGCCCACTGGTTCGCGCGCGCACCGTGGTCCGGTCCGGATCTGCCGGCGGTAGCCACGACGATCGTCTCCGAGGTCGTCGCAACGATCCGCGCGAGGGGCACGATGATGCCCGGGGTCGAGCACGCCCTGGCGCTCGTCGAATCGCTCCGGCTGCGGCGCGCCGTCGCGTCATCGTCGCGCGAGATCCTCATCGCCGCTGCTCTCGAACGCATGGACCTCGTCGGCGCGTTCGACGTGGTCATCTCCGCCGAGCACGAGCCGTTCGGCAAACCCCACCCGGGCGTCTACCTGACCGCCGCCCGCCGTCTCGGCGTCTCCCCCGAGGAATGCGTGGCCCTGGAGGACTCCCCCAACGGCGTTGCCGCCGCGAAGGCCGCCGGGATGCGCTGCATTGCCGTACCCGAGCGCGGATCGGTGGCAGAGGGTGCACAGAACGCACACGTTGTGGCAGGCGCCGACGTCGTGCTGCAGTCGCTAGCCGATCTGGTGGAGGCTCATCTCGACGCCTGACACCGGGAGCTCTCGTCGGTACGCTGATCACCATGACCGACGTCTCTGCACCAGAGATAGCGCGAGGACGACTCGCTCCCCCGCAAGTGGCTGTACGTGCTCGCGACGACGAACCCGCCGCCGGGTCGCCTCGACCCGGTCTCGAGGTGGCTCGTGCTCACCCGCGCAAGCGTTCTCCCCATGACGCTCGTTGCGGCGTCGCTGGCGGGACTGCTCGCCGTCTTCCGCGGCGACGACGTCCGCTGGGCGCTCTTCGCCCTCTCCGCGGCCGGTCTCGTGCTCGCACACGTCGCCAACAACCTGATGAACGATCTCTTCGACCTCGAGGTCGGAAACGACACCGAGGACTACCCCCGCAACCTCTACTCGCCGCATCCGGTGCTCTCGGGCATGATCACCAAGCGCCGTCTCGCCGCATCGGCTCTCACGGTCAACGTCGCCTGCCTCGCGATCATGGTCTACCTGACCATCGAGCGCGGCTGGGCCATCACGGCGTTCGCGCTCGGCGGCTTCCTGCTCTCGGCCGCGTACACGGCGCCGCCGTTGCGGCTGAAGAAGCGAGGGTTGGGTGAGCCGACGGTCGTCGTGGTGTGGGGGCCACTCATGGTCGGTGGCACCTACTACGCAGCGACGGGCGGCATCCCCGCTGCCGTGCTGCTCGCATCGTTGCCCTACGCGATCCTCTGCACGACAGTGCTGATGGGCAAGCACATCGACAAGCTTCCGTGGGACGCGCCGAAGCAGACGAACACACTGCCCGTGCTGCTCGGCGAGGCTCGCGCCCGGCGAGCGACGCAGGCGATGTTCGTCGCCTTCTACGTGCTCGTCGCCGCGTGGGCCGCGACCGGCGTCCTGCCCGTCGCGACGCTCCTCGTCGTGCTCTCGATGCCACGCCTGGTGCCGGTCTGGCGGGCGTTCGACGAGCCGAAGCCCGACGTCTCCCCGGTGCCGAACCCCGTGTGGCCGCTCTGGTTCGCGCCACACGCGTTCCTGCTCACCCGCCGGGCCGGTGGCCTCCTGGTCGTCGGCCTCGCCGCCGGCGCCGCTCTGGGCTGGTAGCGCCGCGGCGCATCACTCCGTGGCTCGCCAGTCGAGGCCGCTCTCGCCGTTGCGCATGCTGAGCCGGTCGGCGTCGATCTCGTAGGCGACCTCGCCGGTGAGGACCGCGACGACCGAGCCCTCCACCTGCATCGCGGGCTCTTCGCAGCGCATCTTCGTCATCGCCATCTGACCGAAGACGAGCGTCGCGTCGGTGATCTCCGCGCTCCCGCCACCGGAGTTGCACCCGAACACCACTGCGACGGTGCCGTCGTCGGAGATCTCGAACGTCGCGTCGACGCCTGCCGGAACGCTGGAGGCGGCATCTCCGTCGATGATCGACTCGAGGGTCCAGTGTGTCCCGACGAGCTCTGCGTCGGGCTCGGCCACTTCGCGGTCGACGAGTGCCACCACGGAGTCGCCCGCTGTCAATGTGAGCTCCGGCTCCGAGAGCCTCACCTCCGGCGAATCCGCGAGGAAGCCGGCGAGCCACTGGTCCTGGTCGTGGCGCTCGGGATCGCACCCCATCTCGGTCGTCGCTAGATCGCCCAGTCTCAGCACGTCACCGTCGAGGTCGTAGGAGCCGCTCATCGAGTTGCAGCCGGCCGACGCACCCACCGTGCCCCCGTCGAACGTCAGCGTGATACGGGTGCCGTCGACGAGGGGCCGGTCCCTGCCGCCGATCGTCACCGTGTGGGAGAGGAACGTGCGACCGTCGAGGTCGATCGGGGCGACGGACGTGGCCCCACCGCCATCGGCGCTGCCGCTGTCGTCCCCGCCGCACGCAACGAGTAGGCCCGCGGCGAGAACGGCGGAGACGGCAGTGGCTGCCAGGGCACGTGTGATCCTCATGCCCTTCTGACGCCCGCGGGCTCGGTCCCGGTTCCCCGGACCCGAATCGAAGGGTCACCCGATCGCCACGATCTCGCCGCCGAAGTCGGTGGCGGCCATCCCGGCGATGTAGCCGCCGTCACCGAACCCGAAGACTCCACCGTCGCGAGCCGCCAGGCGGTAGCCGCGCCCGGTGGGGGTGCCGGCTATCCCCACGATCGGAGCTACCAGAGTCAGCGCGCCGAGCGACCCGGAGAACCGCGCGTCGCCGAAGGAGAACACCCCGCCGTCGGATCCGACCATCCAGTAGCCCTTCCCCGTAGGTGTGGCATCGATGCCTACGATCGGGGCAGCAAGTGTGAGCGCGCCTAGCGACCCGCGGAACCGCGCGTCGCCGAACGAGAACACACCGCCGTCCTCGGCGACCAGCCAGTAGCCCTTGCCGGAAGGCGTCGCCGCAATTCCGACGATCGGCTCGGCCAGGGTCAGCCCGCCGGCCGACCCCCTGAAGCGTGCGTCTCCGAAGGCGAAGACCCTCCGTCGGCCGCCGCCAGCCAGTAGCCACGCCCCGAAGGAGTGGATGCCATCCCTACCACCGGCGACCTCAGCGGGATGCTCCCCGCAGACCCACGGAACTTCGCGTCGAAGAACGAGAAGACCCCGCCGTCGGACGACGCCAGCCAGTAGCCGTGGTTCGACGGCGTCGTCTCCACGTCGACTACCGGAGGAACGGGCGAGAGCTTGGGCGGCCACGTAGTGGGGATGCCAAACGAGTACGCGCGCCCGTTCGTCGCCGCCAGGCGGTAGCCGGATCCCGGCTCACCGAGGCGCCTCACGGCCGGGTCGCCGCTGAAGCTGATCGGCACCTCGTCGTAGCGGTCGGCGAAGGTCGTGTACCCCCACGAGAGTCCTATCGAGCAGACGCCCGGCCCCGCCGTGCAGTCGACGACGTCGCCCGCGGTTGTGCGCAGCATCGCCTGGACTCGGAACCGCGTGCGGATCGCGCGGTTCGTGTTCGGCAGGATCATCTTGGCGCCGTCGAAGTCGCAGAGCCCCGGCTCGACACCCGTCTGGCACTGCCACACCACCGCGTTCTCCCTGGCGAGGGAGAGGTTCCGGCCCGTGACGGTGATGACGTCGCGGTCAGCGAGGCCGCTCCGCCTGCTCAGCTCCGCGCGGACCGGCTTCAGCAGTGGCGCAGAGGGGTCAAAGGTGAGGGGCGCGACGGCGGCCTCGTCGTAGTCGATGAGGAAGCCGACGCCGATCGCGCACGCTCGCGGGGCGGTGCGGCAGTCGAACGGCTCACCCCAGTGGTCGAGGATTCGTGCGTCTACCGGGAACTCGTACGAGATCCGGCCGTCGGCGTCGGTGTCGATGAAGTAGGCGTTGAGGCCGTCGCAGACGCTCGAGTCGACCGGGGTTGCCTGACACTCGAATATCTCGAGAAGGGAGCTCGGCTCGAACCCCTCACCGGTGACGGTGACCATCTGGCCGTCGACGAGGCCCGTGTCGGGGGTGATCGTGATCGTCGGACCGCTCACAGCGCCGGCGGGGCCGGCTCCCGTCACCCAGGCTCCCGGTGCCGCCAGGGCCACCCCCAGGACGACCGTCGCGATCCGAGGCCTCATTGTGGCATTTCTCATCTTCTGTACACCTTCCGTCGGCAGGTCACTCTCCCACTCCTACGCACACAGACGCTGACAGCGCCCGGCGCGTTGTCAAAGGGTCCAGGGTCCGCGCGCCGACCTTCACATGTCACCGCATCGACGCCCCGCCATTCACTCGCCTTGTGTCGGAGCCACGGGTCGAGGCAATACGCTCCGCAGCGTGATCGCGCGGATCCGCTACGTCGCCACGGTGACGGGTGTCGTCGTGCCCACCCTGCTCGCCCTCTCAGCCGGGGCGTGCGACGGCGGGGACTCCACGCGAGGCCCCTTCCCGGGAGGCACCATCCCGACCTCGTCGCCCGGGACTCCGCGAGCGACCGAGGGGAGCGGCGTCACACTTCCCACGACGGCACCTGCGCCGACGACCTCCACGACGACCCTCGCACCCAGAGGCCTCCCCGAGCACCACCCCCGTACCCGCCGACGGCATCATGACGCTCGGCGGCGACTCCACGCTGGTTCAGTCGCTGACGATCCGCGGCGTACCGCTACCCGAGGTGCACGACTGGTTCGTCGATGGCCTGCTCGACCGCGGCTACACGATCGTCAACGACCGGCGCACGCACGTCGAGTTCTCCGGGAGCGGCATCTTCGGCACCTCCGACCTGACGAGGAGCGACGGGACTGTGGAGATCGTCTTCGTCCTCGGCGCACCGGTCCGCTAGGGCGGAGGTGAGGCCCGACGTGGGGTCGGGGTAGCGTCACGCTCATGGAGAAGATGCCGGCCCTCGCACTCGTCGCCGTACCCGGACGCCGCAGGACGATCCTCGATCTGGCCGTCGAGACCGAGCGTCGGGGGTTCTCCGGTATCTACACACCGGCGCTGGCCGACGCCGTCTCGTTCTGCGCCTCGCTCGCGCACGTGACCGAGCGGATCACGTTCGGCACTGCGATCCAGTCCATCTACCTCCGCAATCCCGCCGATCTCGCGCACGCGGCGGGCTACATCCAAGAGGTGAGCGACGGCCGATTCGTCCTCGGCCTCGGTGTCAGCCACGGCCCCGTGCACACCCGCCAGGGCGTCCATGCCGGCAAGCCCTCGCCGACACCCGAGCGTACGTCGAGGCGCTCCGCACCAACGCGAGCGAGAAGGCCCCTCTGCCGCCCGTCGTCCTCGCGTCGCTCCGCACGAAGATGCTCCGCCTCGCGGCCGAGGTGGGCGACGGGGCCATCTGGGCCAACGGCGCACGCAGCCACATGGCCGAGTCCCTCTCGGTCGTGCCGGGCGACCGCCGCGAGGGCTTCTTCGTGGGCAACATGATCCCCACGGTGATCGACGACGACGTCGCCGCGGCGGCGGCCGTCAACCGGCGCACCCTCGGGGGCTACGTGAGCCTCCCGAACTACCGCAACTACTGGAAGGAGGCGGGGTACGTCGAGGAGATGGAGGCGATCGAGGCCGCCCTCGCCGCCGGCGAGCGCGACCGCCTGCCGGAGCTGATGTCGGACCGCTGGCTGGCCGACGTGACTCTCTTCGGGAGCGTCTCCGCGGTGCGCGAAGGCTACGAGGCATGGCTCGACGCCGGCGTGAGCACCCCCATCCTCGTCCCTCCTCCACGTCCGGCGGCCAGGCCAAGGCCGTCGAAGAGCTCTTCGCCGCCTTCACCTGACCCCCTTCCGGCGTTTTGGCGTCACTTTCTCGCGTATAGCGCGAGGAAGTGACGCCGAAACCTCGGGGAGGGGGCGGGGGGCTACGTTTGTCGGATGGTCAACGACGAGAAGCCCACCGTCTTCGTGCCCTCGGCCGAGGCTCCGCCGTCCGCGCTGGTGATAGAGGACCTCGAGGTCGGCGACGGCACCGAGGCCTCCGCCGGAGGAACCGTCGACGTGCACTACGCAGGCAACGCCTGGTCGACGGGGAAGCAGTTCGACGCCTCCTGGGACCGCGGGGAGACCTTCTCCTTCCGCCTCGGAGCCGGCCAGGTGATCGCCGGCTGGGACAGAGGGGTCGCAGGCATGCGGGTCGGTGGCCGTCGCCGTCTCGTCATCCCGCCCGACCTCGGCTACGGCGCCCGCGGCGCCGGAGGGGCGATCCGCCCCAACGAGACACTCGTCTTCGTCGTGGACCTCCTCGCCGTCCACCCGTGAGGCCCGTGGGCTCCGCTCCACTCACACCACTTCCCGACGACTGGCAGCGTGCCCTCGCCGTAGTGGCCCACCCCGACGACGCCGAGTACGGCATCGCGAGCGCGGCCGCTCGGTGGACGTCGGAGGGCAGGCACGTCGCCTACGTCCTCGCTACGCGCGGCGAGGCCGGCATCGACTCCTACGACCCGACGAGTGCGCGATCGTGCGCGAGGCGGAGGAGCGGGCCGGAGCGGCACTCGTCGGCGTAACCGAGGTCGAGTTCCTCGACCACGCCGACGGCACGATCGAGTACACCCTCGCCCTGCGCCGCGACATCGCTGCAACGATCCGCCGGCACCGACCGGAGATAGTGCTCACGATCAACCATCGTGACACCTTCGGTGGGAACAACCTCAACATGGCCGACCACCGGCACCTCGGCACCGCGCTCCTCGACGCCGTGCGCGACGCCGCGAACCGCTGGGTCTTCCCCCGATGCCGGCGAGGCGTGGAAGGGCGTGCAGATGGTCGCTGTGAATGCATCGCCGTCGCCCACCCACGCCGTCGACGTGACCGGCTTCCTCGATCGGGGGATCGCGTCGCTCTGCGAGCACCGTCGGTACCTCGATCACATCGGCCAGACCCCGGATCAGGTCGACGCGATGCTGCGCGGCTTCGCCGAGGAGGCCGGGGCCCGCCTGGGCGTCGACCACGCCGTCTCCTTCGAGGTGTTCGAGTTCTAGCGACCGCCGGCGACGTCGAACCCGGCCGGCACCGATCGAAACCCGTTGCCGGCTCAGATCACGAGCAGCCGCTGGTGGCTCCGCAGCTCGGGCAGGCGTAGCAGGAGCCGGCGCGCTGCATGATGTCGCCGCATACGTTGCAGATCACCATCTCGCGCTCCCTCGAGGGGCGCGCCGGCGGCGCCGGGGGCGCGGGCGCGTCGAGGGCCGCCGACGGCGCGCGGTCGGCGAGCGGCAGATCATTGACGGTCGGCGGATTCGCCGCCTCCTCCTCGACCCCGGGCAGCGTCGGCTGGATGCGCTCCCCGACAGTCAGGATCCCCATGTCGGCACGCCTGTCGTAGGGGATGTACTCGACGGCGAGCCGGCGGAAGATGTAGTCGACGAGACTCGCGGCGAATCGGATCTCGGGGTCGTCGGTCATTCCGGCCGGCTCGAACCGCATGTTGGTGAACATCTCCGCGAACGCCTCGAGCGGAACGCCGTACTGGAGACCGTGACTCACGGAGATCGCGAAGGCGTCCATGATCCCGGCCAGGGTGGAGCCCTGCTTGGCGACCTTCAGGAAGATCTCGCCCGGCCGGCCGTCTTCGTACTCCCCGACGGTGACGTAGCCGTGGCAGTCGGCGACGCGGAACGAGAACGTCTTCGAGATCCGGCGCCTCGGCAGCTTCTGCCGCACCGGCTCCTGCACGATGACGGTCTCCACGATCCGCTCGACGATCCGACCGGCCTCGTCGGCGACCGCAGATCCGGCCTTCGACTGCGACGAGAGCGGCTGACCGACCTTGCAGTTGTCGCGATAGATGGCGACGGCCTTGAGCCCCAGCTTCCACGCCTCTATGTGGAGCTGCTCGACCTCGTCGACCGTCGCCTCCTCCGGGAGGTTCACCGTCTTGGAGATCGCGCCGCTGATCAACGGGCTGGACGGCGCCCATCATCATGACGTGACCCATGTAGTGGATCGTGTTGTCGCCCATCGAGCACGCGAAGACGGGAAGGTGCTCCGGATTGAAGCCGGGGGCACCGACGATCGTCTTGTGCTCGTCGATGTAGCCGACGATTGCATCGACTTGGTCGTCGGTGTAGCCGAGACGTCGCAGCGCCCGGGGGACGGTCTGGTTGACGATGTACATCGTGCCGCCGCCGACTAGCTTCTTCGCCTTCGTCAGCGCGAGGTCGGGCTCGATCCCGGTCGTGTCGCAGTCCATCATCAAGCCGATGGTGCCAGTCGGAGCCAGAACTGAAGCTTGCGCGTTTCGGACCCCGTGCTCCTCCCCCAGCTCCACCGCGTCGTCCCAGGCCTGCTGCGCGGCGCCGAGGAGGTCGGGGGGCACCAGGTCCTCGTCGATCTTCGCGACCTCGGCCCTGTGCATCCGCAGCACGTTCAGCATAGGCTCCGCGTTCTCGGCGAAGCCGGCGAAGGGCCCCATGCGCGCAGCCGTGCGAGCGCTCGTCGCGTAGGCGTGCCCCGTCATCAGCGCCGTTATCGCAGCCGCCCAGGCGCGACCGCCTTCGGAGTCGTACGGGAAGCCCTCGGCCATCAGCAACGCACCGAGATTCGCGTAGCCGATGCCTAGCTGGCGGAACTTGCGCGTGTTCTCGGCGATGGCGTCGGTCGGGTAGTCGGCGTTGCCGACGAGGATCTCCTGAGCGGTGAAGACGACCTCGACCGTGTGCTTGAACGCATCGACGTCGAACGTGCCGTCGTCGGTCAGGTACCCGAGGAGGTTGATGCTCGCGAGGTTGCACGCCGAGTTGTCGATGTGCATGTATTCCGAGCAGTTGCGAACCACCACGCCATTCACGATGTAGCTGTGGTTCCTGGGCTCGCTGAGGTTGTACGTGAGCTCGACACCGTCGTCGGACCGATCGACCAGCACCACCGTCTCATCGGTCGCGTAGAAGCGATGATCGGCGATCATGCTCCGGAGCTTCGCCGACTTGGAGGGGAGACTGAATCCGACGTGCTCTGCGAATCGAGCGATTGAGCCCGCCGACACGCGAAGGTCGTGCATGGCGGAGCTCCCGTAGAGCGCGTGCTCGCCGTTCTTGCGAACGTACTCGAAGCCACTCCCTCCCGAGCGCCCTTGCTCGTAGATCCGGCTGAACACACCGAAAGTGGCCAGTAGGCGCTGCACGCCACGAAGGAGCTCGCCCGAAGACGAAGCGAGCCCGACGTAGCGTGATTTCGCTCCGTCGTACGCGCACCCGTCGGCGTCGAACAGCCCCCGCAGGAACGCTGCGACGATCTCGGGCGGCGCCTGGAAGACAGCATCGGGAACGACCTTCTCAGCCGAGTGACGGCGGCTAACGCCGAGCGCCTCGAAGAACCTGGCGATCACGCGTCGGCTCTGTCGCAGCTGAACCGTGCCATTCGTCTGAACCGATGGAGTCGCTGCGACATCGTGATTCAGCCACGCCGCGAGATCTCGGTGACGCGGAAGCACATGAGCCTGCTCCTCGGAAGTCCCGTACACGGTCGTGACGACATCGCCCGAGATGCACCCGTCGCCGACCAGCCACCCCGCGTAGTGCGCGAGGTCGTCGGTCCACTTCTCCGGCAACCGGAACGACCGGGAACGCTTGTCGCCGCGCCCGGCCAGCGCGAAGAGACGACTCGCCGCCGGCAGCGCCCAGTCGGCCGAGACCGCCGGGGCCGGGAGGGCGAGCACCTTCACGTGGTCGTCGCTCGTCAGGTCGCGCGCTTCCACATAGCCTCTGTTGGCCGTGAAGATCTTGTGTGTGGGGGTGCAGCGGAGCTCCATCCCGTTCGAGAAGCGCAACCTCACGATCTCGTTGAAGCCGGTCAGCGCGATCGCCTCGGGACGCGAGATCTCGACACGATCCGCAGGGGCATCGACGTTCGTCGCGTCGTGTGTGTAGATCCCGAACGCCTCTCCCATGCGCGCCCTGTCGACGATCTCACCGAACCGAATCAGCCCCTTGTCGGTGTGAACCATCTCGCTCGCCGGGAAGCACGGGTTGCTGGCGTTGATGGCGCGGTGTTGGGCGCGGTGTGCCAGCGATTGATCGTGGTATCGAACTGCATGCCGGGGTCGGCGCACTCCCACGCCGCATCCGAGATCTGACGCATCAGGTCGCGCGCCTTCACGGTGCGCATCACATCGCCGGTTCCCACGGCGCGCAGATGCCAGTCGGCGTCGTCGACCACGGCCTGCATGAAGTCGTCGGAGACGCGCACCGAGTTGTTGGCGTTCTGGTACTGGATCGAGTGCGAGTCGACACCGTCGAGATCCATGTCGAACCCCGCGTCGCGCAGCGCCCGCGCCTTGCGCTCTTCGCGCGCCTTGCACCACACGAACTCCTCGACATCGGGATGATCGACGTCGAGGATCACCATCTTCGCGGCACGCCGGGTCTTGCCGGCCGACTTGATCGTGCCGGCGGACGCGTCGGCGCCGCGCATGAAGCTGACCGGACCGCTCGCTGTGCCGCCCCCCTTCAGCGGCTCCACCGACGATCTGATCCTCGAGAGGTTCACCCCCGCGCCGGAGCCGCCCTTGAAGATGATCCCCTCCTCGCGGTACCAGTTGAGGATCGAGTCCATCGTGTCGTCGACCGAGAGGATGAAGCACGCCGACGCCTGCCTGCGCTCGCCCTCCACCCCGATGTTGAACCAGACGGGGCTGTTGAACGCGGCGCGCTGGTGGAGCAGGACGTACTTCAGCTCGGCGCTGAACGCCTCGGCCTCGGCGCCATCGAGGAAGTAGCCGTCGCGGGTCCCCCAGTCGGTGATGGTGTCGACGACACGGTCGATCACCTGACGCAGGGACGACTCCCTGCCGGGCTCTCCGAGGTGCCCACGGAAGTACTTCTGGGCGACGATGTTCGTCGCGTTGAGCGACCACGTCACCGGGAACTCGACGCCGGCCTGGAAGAAGGCGTCGCCCCCGTCCCTGTAGTTGGGGATCCTGGCGTCGCGCCTCTCCCACGTCACGCTGTCGTGCGGGTCGGTACCCGGCTCGGTGAAGAAGCGTCGGATCCCGATGCCTGCCTGCTGCGGCGCCAAAGCCATGCGCACTACCCCCTGGTGATCCTGTCCCACGCCCGCCCTGTCGAGCGGTCGTGGTGAGTGGTCGTGGTGAGTGGTCCCTGATGTTGCGTTGCCGCCCCGCAACCGGTCATGACCACAAGATATTGTGGTTGTGCTGACCTGCGCCACAAGGTAAGGGTGCATTACAGCACTGGAATTCCATGCGTGTCAACGGTTCCCGCGCACGGTCGGCCCAGGTCAGGGACCGCTCGCGAAGGTTCCCACTCGTGACCGCGAGCACATGCTCAGCGCCGGCGCTTCGGCGCCGTGGTCTTACTCAGCTCGACGACCTCGCGCTGGAAGTCCTCTATCCCCTCGAAGCCCTTGTAGACGGACGCGAAGCGCAGGTAGGCGACGTCGTCGAGGGCCTTGAGGTGCTCCAGCACAGCGACGCCGACCTGGTCGCTCGGCACCTCGACACCGCCGGCGCGGAGATCCTCCTCGATCTCTGCCGCCATCGCGGCGACCGCCGCATCGTCGATCCTGCCCGTCGCCGCCCGCTCGATCCCCGACAGCAGCTTCCGCCGGTCGAAGGTCTCGACAGCGCCCGAGCGCTTCCGAACCACCAGGGGGAGATCCTCGGGGCGCTCGAACGTCGTGTAGCGCCGCCCGCACGCTAGGCACTCCCTCCGCCGTCTGATCGCAGCCCCCTCCTCGCCGGGACGGGAGTCGACGACCTTGTCGTCGTTGGCCCTGCAGTAGGGACATCGCACGGAGCCAACGTACCCGCAGCCACCGGCTCGCCGCCCCCCGAGCGGCCGGCGAGCTCCTCAGCCGCCGAGCCACTCGATCGTCTCCCCGGGACCACCACGTCGGTTCCGCGGGCGTCGACGAGGGCGTCTACGACCGAGCGCCGGTCGGAGTCGGGGGCGAGGCTCCCCGCGATCGCCCAGAGGGTGTCGCCGGGGCGCACCACGTGGCTGACCACATGCGGGCGGCGCTCGGGGGTCGCGAGGGTGGCCCCCGAGCGCGCTGCCCGCGTGGCCCACCGCCAGCACCGAGCCGAGCGCCAGCGCCGCGGCGGCGAGCCTGCGACGCCGGTAGACGGCGGCGGAGGCTCGGTGGCTTCGCATGGCCGACGACGGGCGGCGGCGCACGGCGGTGGTGGGCACCGTGCGGCGTGCTCGCCCGATACTCGGGCCGGGTGTGGTCATGACGGCGGACATGTCTCTCTCCTCGTGCCTGACTCTCGTGCCTGACTCTCGTGCCTGACTCTCGCTCCCGAGCGCCGTGGGCACGGATCCCGGGAGGCTGCGTTGCCCACGTAGCGAATCACAGGGGTGTGACAGTCACCCTGAGCGAACGCCCGTTCGATGTCAAGAGGAAATCGAACGGGTGTTTGCCCCGAACGGGCGATCGTGTTACCGTGTGTCCATGCTCGAATTGACCGACAGGCAGCGCCAAGTCCTCGAGTTCATCGAGACCGAGATGAGCCACCGGGGCTATCCGCCCAGCGTGCGTGAGATCGGAGAGGCGGTCGGCCTCTCCTCCCCCTCGACCGTCCACGCCCACCTGGCCGCCCTGCACGAGAAGGGCTACATCAAGCGCGACCACACCAAGCCGCGCGCCATCGAGCTCCGGCGCGAGCCGATCACGGGCGCCCGGGTCGAGCGCAGGCCCGTCAGGTTCGTGCCGCTCCTGGGCGACGTGGCCGCCGGCACCGGCGTCCTCGCAGCGGAGAACGTCGAGGAGATGGTCCCCGTACCCGAGGACTTCGCAGGCGACGGCGACCTCTTCATGCTGCGCGTCCGCGGCGAGTCGATGATCGAGGCCGGCATCTTCGACGGCGACTTCGTGGTGGTCAGGTCTCAGCAGACGGCGGAGGCGGGCGACATCGTCGTGGCCGGCATCCCGGGCGACGAGGCCACGGTGAAGACGCTTCTCCGCCGCCGCGGCAAGGTCGTCCTCAGGCCGGCCAACGCCGCCATGGAGGAGATGCTCTTCGACCCCGAGCAGGTCTCCATCTACGGCCGCGTCGTCACCGTGATGCGTCGCCTCTAGGCAGCCTGGCCTGGGCGTCCGCCGCTCAGCCGCCCGGCACCACCATGCGGGCCTCACCCGCTGCGCTGTCGTCACGCACTAGCGCGAGGACGGCCTCTGCGACCTCCTCGGGCGATAGCAGCTCGGAGATCGCGAGCATCGGCTCCAGCCACTCGGCGGGCGCCGTACCGTCGCCGGTCTTGTAGAGGATCGGCGTGTCGACCATCGCGGGGAGCACCGAGTTCACGCGGATGCCGTGGGTCGCCTTCAGCCGGGCGCAGGACCTGGTGAACATGACGACGCCGGCCTTCGTCGCCGCGTACATGGGGTCGTCCGGCAGCGGGACCTCGGCCGCGATCGAGGCGGTGTTCACGACCACGCCGCCGCCCCCTGCGGGCGAGATGATCGACCGCCAGGCGGGTCCCGACGACGACCGCCCCGAGGTTGACGGCCACGCCGAGAGCCAGGCGCTCGGCCGGGGTCTCGGGCCATGGCGGCCCGCCCCCCACGATCCCCGCGTTGTTGTGCACGATGTCGACCCCTCCGAACTCGGCCTCCGCGGCCCCGAATGCGCCGCGCAGTGCCTCCGTGTCGCTGACGTCGGCCAGGACGAAGATCGCCGAGCCTCCGCGCTGTGAGATCGCGGCGACCGTCTCCCGCCCGCCCGGGTCGTCCACGTCGACCACGACGACCGAAGCCCCCGCCTCTGCCAGGGCCGACGCCGTCGCCCTTCCGATACCCGATGCGCCGCCGGTGACCACGGCGACCTTTCCTTCGATCTCCATCGTCTGCCCTCTCCCAGGGTCGCGGACTCCTACTCCCGGCCCGCTCCGATGCTCACGCCAGGCCGAGGAAGTGCGCCAGTAGACCGTGACACCCTCCACGGCGGCCCGCTCGACCCGCTCGGCCGCGGTGTGGGCGAGGAGCGGGTCTCCGGGGCCCAGGTTCAGCGCCGGGATCCCATGAGCGGTGAAGCGCGCGACATCGGTCCACCCGAGCTTGGGGCGCACCGCGAGGTCGAGGGTCCCGATCATCTCCGCGACGAGCGGATTCGCCAGTCCCGGCGGGGCCGCCTCCGAGGCGTTCAGCACCTCGACCTCGTCGGCGCCGTCGAGCAGTGCCCTCGTGTCGTCGAGGGCCTCGTCGAGTGTCGACGATGGTGCGAAGCGCCGGTTGACCGTCACCGCGCAGAGGTCGGGTACGACATTGTGCGCGACACCGCCCTCGACGCGCACGACCTGCAGCGCCTCGCGGAACTCCAGTCCGTCCACCTCGGGCCGGCGCGCCTCGTAGGTGGAGAGCCGGCTCAGGACGGGCGCTGCCCTGTGGATCGCGTTCGTGCCCTTCCAGGGTCGGGCCGTGTGCGCCCGCTCGCCGTGGAACACCGCCCTCAGGGTGATGGTTCCCTGACAGCCCGCCTCGACCCACCCGTCGGTCGGTTCCAGCAGGACGGCGAGATCGCCGGCCACCAGCTCACCCCGCTGCTCGAAGAGGTGCCTCAGGCCGTTGCGGTCGTCTGAGACCTCCTCGCCCTCGTAGAAGACGAACGTGAGGTCGTGGCGCCCCCGCCTGCGGGCCGCCTCCTCGGCGAGACGCAGCATGACCGCGACGCCACCCTTCATGTCGGCAGCGCCCAGGCCCCGCAGCTCGTCGCCCACGATGACCGGTTCCGCGTTCGCATTCGCCGGCACCGTGTCGAGGTGACCTGCGAGCACCACGCGACGGGCCGCGCCGTGCCGGGTGCGCGCGATGACGTTATCGCCGAAGCGCTCGACCGCGAGCCCCGGTGCCCGATCGCGAAGCCTCGCCTCCACAGCGTCTGCGATCGTCCTCTCGTCGCCACTCACCGACGGCACCGCGACCAGCGCGGCGGTGAGCGCGAGGAGGTCGTCGGCGTCCTGCCCGACCAGCCGCTCGGCAGCCGAGCAAGGGGCGGCCTCGCTCACGTCGCGACGCCGTGCTCGCGGAGGATCGCGTTCAGCTTCAGCTTGTCGTGCTCCTCGCCCTCGTCGAGGTAGCGCAGGATCAGAGCGCACGGCATCCCGAACTTCCCCCGGCGAACTCGCGCGCCCGCGCCGCCTGTACGACGATCGCCCGTTCCGGCACCACTCCCCTGCCGACCTCCCGGCCGGTTTCGGCCTCCACAACGGGCGTCGACGATGTGAGCATCACGCCGGCGCCCAGCTTCGCCCCCCGGCGGATGCGCGCTCCCTCGACGATCATGCACCGGGAGCCGACGAAGACGTCGTCCTCCACCACTACGGGCGCGGCCTGCGGAGGCTCCAGGACGCCGCCGATGCCGACACCTCCCGACAGGTGCACGCGCTTGCCGATCTGAGCGCAGGACCCGACGGTTGCCCATGTGTCGACCATCGTCTCCTCGTCGACGTACGCACCGATGTTCACATACGAAGGCATCATCACGACGCCCGGAGCGAGGTATGCGCCGAAGCGCGCCGACGCCCCCGGCACCACCCGCACGCGCGCCGCCAGGTACCCGCGCTTCAACGGGAGCTTGTCGGCGTACTCGAAGGGTCCCGCCTCGATTACCTGCATCTTCTGCAGACGGAACCAGAGCAGCACGGCCTGCTTGGTCCACTCGTGAACGACGATCTCCTCGCCGACCACCTCGGCGACCCGTACCTCACCGCGATCAAGCGCGCCGATCGCGCTGCGGACCGTGTCGTGCGCCTGAGCGTGCGGCAGGACCGACTCCAGGTCGTCGCCGGCATCCCACAAGCTGCGGATCGTCGCACCCAGGTCGCTCACGGTTCGGTCTGTCCCTTCTTCGGTTTCGTGGACGGGTCGGCGCGGCGCGGCATCGGCCCGACTCACCCCGCCGCGTCTAGACGCTCCAGCGCCAGCGTCAGACGATCGAGTGGCTGCACCAGTGCAACGCGGGCGTGGTCGGCCCCCGCGGGGCCGAATGTGTCTCCCGGGGTCACGAGGAGACCGGCGTGCGCAAGGCGCGCAGCGATCTCCCACCCGTCGTCGGGCCCGTCATCGGAGCGCAGCCAGAGGTAGAACACCGTCGGCCCACCGTCGTGAACGAGGCCGTGCCGTGCGAGGCCCTCGATCATCAGGTTTCGGCGCTCCGAGTACCGCTCTCTCTGCTCGGCGACGTGCGCATCGTCGCCGAGCGCGACCGCAGCGGCCGCCTGTACGGGCGCGGGGACCATCAGGCCTGCGTGCTTGCGTACCTCCACCAGGTACTGCACGAGCGCCGCGTCACCCGCGTAGAAGCCGGCGCGCATCCCGGCCATGTTGGACCGCTTCGAGAGGCTGTGCACGGCCAGCGCACCGTCGGTACCGGCCCCGAGCACCGTCGACTGGTCGGGGGCGAACTCCACGTAGCACTCGTCGGAGGCGACGATTACAGCGCGCTCGCGCGCCCATGCGACCACGTCGGCGAGCCACTCCGCCGACGCGGCAGACCCGCTCGGGTTCCCGGGCTCGTTCACCCAGAGCATCAGCGCCCGGGAGGCGTCGGCCTCGGAGACGCGCGAGAGGTCCAGGTGCCACTCGGCGTCGAGGGGGACCGGAACCGCGCGCAGGCCGGCGAGCGTGGCCCCCATCTCGTAGGTCGGGTACGCGACTGCCGGGTACAGGACCGTGTCCCTCGCAGGGTCGCGCAGATGGAGCATCTGCGGCAGCGAGGCCACCAGCTCCTTCGTCCCGATGCAGGCGCCGACGCTCGCTGCATCGATCGTGACGCCGAGCCTCCGACGCATCCACGCCGCCGCGGCCTCGCGATACTCGGGAGTGCCGGCCGAGGGCGGGTAGCCGTTGGCGCGGGCGGCTGCCACGGAGGCGGCGCCCGCCACGGCTCCGGGCACCGGATCGCACGGTGTGCCGATCGAGCAGTCGACCACTCCCCCGGGCAGGGCGTCTGCGAGCCTTCGCAGCGCGTCGAGGCGCTCGTATGGGTAGGGCGGTGGGACGAAGCCCGGTGAACCGGTTGCTGCCACGGCGACGGAGCCTACCCGGCTAGTGGATCGCCGCCGTCGGCGATCACGCCGAGTCGCGCGAGTACACACGCTCCGCGGCTACCCAGGTCTCCGCCACCCGAGGCAGCGCGTGCGGGTCGAGTTGACCGTCGAGGACCACCATGTCGGCGCGCTTTCCGGGGGTGAGGCTGCCGCGCTCCGCCTCCTGACCGCCGGCGTATGCCGCGCCGATCGTGTACGCGCGGATCCACTCCTCGAACGGCAGCGCCTCCTCCGCCTCGAGGACGTTGCCGGCGTCGGTGGTGCGGGTCGCGCCCTTGCCCCCCCCACAGCGGCGGGAAGGGAGCACAGGGATCGTCCGACGACGCCGCGAGAGGTACGCCCGAGGCGGCCATCTCACCGAATGCCAGCCACGAGTGGTCGTCGAATGACGTGCCCGCCACCAGGTCGCCGATGTGTTCCACGAAGCAGGGCTGCACCACCGCGACGCTGCCCACGGAGCGCATCTGCGCGATCTGCCGCGACGACGCCACGAAGGCGTGCTCGATCCGGAACCGGTGGTCGTCGTCCGGGCGGCGTCGCGACGCCGCGGTGAACGCGTCGATGCTCCTGTCGATAGCGACGTTCCCTTCCGCGTGGACTGCGACGCGCCAACCGCGAGCGACCGCCCGCTCGACGTGCGCGGCCATGTCGTCCATGACGAGCCCCATCGTCATGCGCTCACCGCCGATACGAGCGTCGATCGCCATCGCCTGACCGCCATCCGCGAAGAACTTCATCGGCCCGACCCGCGCCCACTCGTCGCCCTCGCCTGTGCGCGCACCCTCGAGGCGCGATGTCTGATCGTTGACCAGGATCGCCTCCGGGTGCGGCATGGTCAGGACAGAGACAGGAAGGGTGCGCGCACTCGCCATCGACCTGTAGAGGTCCTCGGCCGCCGGAGAGCATGCGGCATCGTGCACGGCGGTGATCCCCTCCGCGTGCAACACCCTAGATCGTGCGGCGATGTGCTCCGCCCAGCGGTCGGGGTCCGTGTAGGCCGCCATGGAGCGGGCGTGCGCGCTGCTCCAAGCTCTCTCCAGCAGGAATCCGCTGGGAGTGCCGTCTTCGCCACGACCGATCTCACCGCCCTGAGGATCCGGGGTTGTGCGCCCGATTCCGAGGGCGTCGAGAGCGGCCGAGCTGACGACGCACTGGTGGAGCGAGTAGTGCGCCACCGCTATTGGGCGGTCGATTCCCAGCGAGTCGAGATCCGAGGCGGTCGGGAAGACCCCGTGGTCCCACTCCGTCCAGCCCTGCACCCGCACCCACTCGCTCTCCGGCACGGCTGCTGCCTGGGGCGCACCATCTCGAGGAGCTCGTCGAGCGACGCTGCCGCCGAGACATCACGCCAGCGAGGGTGGAGGGCCGCAATCGAGAGGTGGTTGTGGGCGTCTATGAACCCGGGCACGAGGGTGCGCCCCGCGAGGTCGTGCACGACCGCACCCGGGTATGCATCGACGAGGGCGCGCTCGCCGGCGGCTGCGATCCTCCCACCGTCGACGACCACCACGTCGGGCTCTGCTAGTGCCGGGTCCATCGTGATGATCCGACCACCCGTGAACACGTCTGCAGCCATTGCTGGGCATCGTACGTACCCCTCCCCCCGCATCACGGACCGGGGACGAGCGTCGATAGACCACACATATTGTGGTCTATCGACGCTCGTCAGGTGTGGGGAGGAACTGGGAGAAGCGGGAGAGGAGGGGGTCGGGGAGGCGGGGGCGTGACGCGGGTCACGGTCGAGTCGTGGACCTCCACCAGCACCTCTCCCTCGCGGTGCAGCGCGGCCAGCACGTCTCCGCGGTCGTAGGGCACCTCCAGCTCCACGATCCGCGCCAGCGCGCGGAGGTGATCCCCGATGGCGCCCAGCAGGGCGTCGATCCCGTCGCCCGACGCGGCCGATATCGCCACGGCGCCGGCGTGCTCCTCCAGCAGGCGATCCACGTCCGTCGCAGCCGCCACGTCGGCCTTGTTGCAGGCGAGCAGCTCCGGCACCCGATCGGCCTCGATCTCGGCCAGCACCTCGCGCACGGCGTCGATCTGCGCCTCGGCGTCCGGTGCGCTCGCGTCGACCACGTGCACCAGGAGGTCGGCATCGGCGACCTCCTCCAGCGTCGAGCGGAAGGCCTCGACGAGCTGGTGCGGGAGACGACGGACGAAGCCGACGGTGTCGGAGAGCAGGACGGTCTCGCCCCCCGGCAGGCGGAGCCGGCGGGTGGTCGCGTCGAGGGTGGAGAACAGGAGGTTCTCCACCAGCACGCCGGCCTCAGTCAGACGGTTCAGCAGCGTCGACTTCCCGGCGTTGGTGTACCCGACCAGTGCGACCCGCTGGAGGCCGCGCCGCGACCGCGCCTTGCGCTGCGTGGCCCGAGTGCCGGCCAGGGCATCGAGGTCGCGCTCCAGCTTCCGCACCCGTCGCTGGATCCGCCGGCGGTCCACCTCGAGCTGCGTCTCGCCCGGCCCTCTGGTACCTATGCGCCCCTCCTGCTGGCTGAGCTGCAGGCCCCGACCACGGAGGCGCGGCATCCGGTAGTGGAGCTGAGCCAGCTCCACCTGGACCATGCCCTCCTGGCTGGTCGCATGCTGGGCGAAGATGTCGAGGATGAGCGCGACGCGGTCGACGACGTCGCATCCGAGCGCTTTCTCGATGTTCCTCTGCTGCGCCGGTGTCAGCTCGTCGTCGAAGACGACGAGGTCGACATCGAGGGCCTCTACGTCGCGACTCAGCTCCTCGAGCTTCCCCTTGCCTATGTAGGTGGCGGGGTCCGGCGTGTCGCGCCGCTGGAGGACCGCGTCGATCGGCACTGCGCCCGCCGTCTGCACGAGCCGGGACAGCTCCGCAAGCGAGGCCTCGGCCTCCGCCGCGTCGCGTGTGCCACGCCCCGTGCCGACGAGGATCGCGTGCTGTACGACGACGCCGAGGTCTACCTCCGTCGCCGTGAGGCGACGGCGCTGCCTACCGTGCCGCGACTGCGCTCGGGTCACGAGCGGCGCGCTCGCGTCATGCGGCGCCCCCGGCGAACAGCGTCGTATCCACGTCGATATCCACGTCGAAGACATGCTCGACCGGCCCGCCGAGGATGACCGTCTCGCCGACCTGCACCGTCAGGCTCCCGCCTGGGACGACAACGGCCGACCGGGCGCGGATCAGGCCGCGGCGGTGGCGACGGCGGCGGCCGCACACGCCCCCGTCCCGCACGAGAGCGTCTCGCCGACCCCCCGCTCCCACACCCGCATGACCACCTCGGCATCGCCGGCGACCGCGATGAACTCCACGTTCGCCCGCTTCGGGAGCCGGGGGTCTCTCTCGATGAGCGGACCGTGCTGCTCCACAGGAACTCCGCTCGGATCCGCGACGAAGAGCACCACGTGGGGGTTGCCCATCCCTGCGGCATCTCCGCGGTATGCCGTCCCGCCGGCTTCGAACTCCAGATCGAACGGGGACGGTGCGTCGAGCGGTATCAGCGAGGGGTCGAAGGTGACGCTGCCCATGTCGACCTCGGCCGCCACCACGTCGCCCGAGACGTCGCGCACGAGGCTCACAGCTCGCCGGCCTGCGGCGGTGTCGACGACGAGGCTGTCCCGCGTGCCCACCCCTGACCCGGCCGCCACGCGAGCCAGGCACCGCACCCCGTTGCCGCTCATCTCCGCGGCCCCGCCGTCGGCGTTCTGGAGCGTCATCGAGCAGTCGGTCGCGTCGGGGCCCGGGCCCAAGGTGATGAAGCCGTCGGCGCCGATCCCGCGGTGCCGGTCGCAGAGCGCGGAGACCGTGGCCGCGTCGGGGAGCCCCACACCGCCGGCCAGCGCGTTCCAGACGATGAAGTCGTTGCCCGTGGCATGGAGCTTCGAGAGGTGCAGGACTGTCATCGGCCACCTTCTGGCGGATCCGGCTGGTCCCGGCCGTCCGCCGGTCCCCGCAAGGTTGCCAGGACAGCGGGGGCCAGCGCCTCCGCATTCCCGTCGATGCCCATCCAGATGATCCTCGGATCGCGCCTGAACCACACCCGCTGGCGTCTCCCGAGGGCCCGGGTCCGCCGCACGGCGAGGTCGAGCGCCTCCTCGAGCTCGGTCTCCCCCTTCGAGGTGGGCGAGGACCTCCTTGTAGCCGATGGCCTGACGTGCGGTGCGCGACAGCCCGCCCGGCTCCCCGGCCAGCGTGCGGACCTCCTCGACAAGCCCCGCTTCGCGCATGGCGGCGAACCGCTCGGCGATCCGCCGCCACATGAGAGCCCGCGAGATCCACACTCCCACCATCACGACGTCGATCGCCGGCGGCCCGTAGTGGTCGAGCCCCTGCCGAACGCGGAGAACGGCCGGCCGGTGACGCGCATCACCTCGAGGGCCCTGATGATCCGGCGGCGGTTCCCGGGCTCGATGCGGGCTGCCGCCTCCGGGTCGCGCGCAGCGAGCTCGTCGTATGCCGAGGCGAGCCCCGTCTCGCCCTGCCACTCCGCCTCCAGCGCCGAGCGGACGCCGGCGTCCTCGGCGGGTACCGTGATGCCGTCGACCACCGCCCGCACGTAGAGGCCCGTGCCACCCACGAGGACTGCCCTGCGCCCGCGCGCTTCGATCGAGTCGATGGCACCGCGCACCGCGGCCTGCGTCCTCACCACCGACCACTCCTCCGCCGGGTCGGCTACGTCTACGACGTGGTGCACGACATCTGATCGCTCTCCCGCGGGGGACTTGGCCGTACCGATATCCATGCCCCGGTACACCTGCATCGAGTCGAGTGACACGATCTCTGAGTCGCCGAGCGCCCGGGCGACAGCGAGACCGAGAGCCGACTTGCCCGAAGCGGTCGGGCCGACGATCGCCAGGTGCCTCGGCCGGTCACCGGCGGCCGGCTCCGAGCGTCTCACTCCACGGTGAGCGGGATGCGGGTCCGCACCCTGCGAGCGCCCGCCACCGTCGCCACGAACTCGCCCCGGAGCCAGTGGGGCGCCGCGCCGGTGATGCGGACATCGACGTAGCTACCCGGGCCGATCTCCTCGGCTCTCACCGTCGCACCCCCGCCCCGGGGCGGGAAGTTCACCACCTTGTTCTGCCGCGTCCGGCCGGTCAGCACAGTGGGGCTCTTCTTCGAGGGCCCCTCCACCAGCACCTCCTCCACTCCGCCGACCCTGGCCTCGTACCGTCTCAGCGCGTGACGCTCGACGAGCTCGATGAGGCGCCCCATCCGGTCGCGCACGGTCTCCGCCGGCACGAACTCGTCGCTCATCGCCGCTGCGTCGGTGCCCTCGCGGGGCGAGTAGACAAAGGTGTACGCGGCGTCGTATCCGGCCTCCTCGACGACGGCGAGGGTGCCCTCGAAGTCGGCCTCGGTCTCGCCGGGAAAGCCCACGATGATGTCGGTTGTCACGGCGAGGTCGGCGTTCGCTGCGCGCGCCGCCCCGAGCCGCGCGAGGTACCGCTCTGCGGTGTACCCCCGGTGCATCCGTGCCAGCACCCGATCGCTCCCGGACTGCAACGGCAGGTGCAGGTGCTCGCAGACCGTCGCCGACTCGGCCATCGCCTCTATCGTCGCCGCGCTCAGGTCTTTCGGATGGGGCGAAGTGAACCTCACGCGGCGGATCCCGTCGACCGCGCCGACAGCGCGCAGCAGGTCGGCGAACCCGGGCGAGCGCTGACCCGAGCCGAGGTCGCGACCGTACGAGTTCACGTTCTGGCCGAGGAGAGTGACCTCGCTCACACCGTCGGCAGCAAGCTGCTCGACCTCGCGCAGTACGTCGCCCATCCGCCTGCTGATCTCGCGCCCGCGCACCTTGGGGACGATGCAGTACGTGCAGGTGTTGTCGCAGCCGATCTGGATCGTCACCCAGGAAGCGTGGTCGACTGCGCGTCGCACCGGGAGCGCGGACGGATAGGTCTCGTACTCCTCGATGATCTCGACGACCGGGCCCTCCATCCTCGCCCGCCGGAGCAGCGCTGCCACCTCGCCGAGGTTGTGGGTGCCGAAGACGACGTCTACGTGACCGGCGCGCGCCCTCACGACCTCACGGTCCTTCTGTGCGAGGCAGCCGCCGACCGCGATCTGGAGTTCGGGGCGCTCCGCCTTCAGCGCCTTGAGGCGGCCGAGGTGCCCGTAGAGCCGGTCGTCGGCGTTCTCGCGCACACAGCAGGTGTTGAACACGACCACGTCGGCCGTCTCGACGTCGTCGGTGGCCTCCATGCCGTCGGCCGCGAGCAGGCCGGCGATGCGCTCGGAGTCGTGCTCGTTCATCTGGCACCCGAAGGTGCTTACATGGAACCGGCGGGTCACGGGGGCCCAGTGTACGGGGCGCCCGTGACCCGCCGGCCTCGGATCTCTGCTGCGCCGGGGATTCCCCGGACGTCTCGATCAGGCGTTGTTGATCGACCTCACGTAGGCGACGATCGACTCGAGGTCGCTGTCGGTGAACGACGGGTTCCCACCCTTCGGCGGCATGTCGACACCCGTGGTGTTCAGCGGATCGCTCGCCGGCCGGCCCACCTTCAGGAAGGCGAGGAGATCGGCGTCGGTCTGCTCCGCGACCCAGGCGCTCGTCGTGAGGTCCTTGCCCAGGTCGGGCATCCCCTTTGCGTCCTGCCCGTGGCACGAAGCACAGGTGCTGCCGAAGAGCTGCTTGCCTTCTTCGGCGCTCGGCGCAGCCGAGTCGTCGCCGTTCCCGCCGCTGTCGTCGTCGCCGCCTCCGCACGCCGCGATGGCGAGGCCACCGGCAAGCACGATTGCCAGCAGTCGCGTCCTCTTCACTGGTCGCCTCCTTGGTTCCCTGCCCCGTCCGAGATCGGACCTGTCCCGTGACCCGCACCTGGCTCCAGATCACCCGAGCGTGCCATCCCGACCAGATCCTTCCACGCGACCACCCGACCTCGGGAATCGTCGGCGGAAGCCTCCGCGTCGGTCTTGTCAGCGTAGGCGACGATGCCCCACCCCATGGGGCTTACGAACCCTTCACCCCCTACCACGTAGAACGCGCTCTCCGCGCCGAGCCACTCCTTCGTGTCGAAGTCGTGGACCCAGACCTCGGCATCCTCGAGCGCTCCCGCCTCGATGGCGGCGGAGAGCAGGTCGCCCGGGTCGTCGAAGAGGTGCTCCGCACCGTCGGCGCCGCGGTAGGCCGAGGCGTACCGCTCGTCGCTGATGATCATGTGGCACTCCTCGCACATGTCGCGTCCGTACTCGATCTTCGGAGGACCGCTCGCGTCGCTCCCACCACACCCGGCGCCCGCGGCCGCTGCGACGAGCACCACCAGGACGATCAGTAGCACCCGGCGCATCACAGGTCGGACCCCTGCGGAAGAAGAGCAGGGCGACGGCGGCAGGCACCACCGCCCAGGCGAGGAGCGTCGCGCCCGTGACCCATCTGACTCCGTCTCCGAAGCGGTCGATGGCGTAGGTGCCGGCAGGGCCGAGGACGTCGAGCGAGCCGTCGAGGACGCCCATTGCCGTCATCCTGAACGACTCCACGGGGTTCGCGATCGTGGAGAAGAAGAGCGTGCTGACGGGGAGCCGCGTGGCGACCGCCGTGCCCATGAGGCCCAGGTCGCCGACGATCACGAGGACGAACCACGCGAAGAGCGCAGTCCCGAGCGCCCCGGCGGTACGGCGGGACAGCACGCTGATCAGCATCCCTATGCCGACGGTCCCCGCGGAGAGCAGCCACGCCAGGAGCGCGATCGCGACCAGGTCGCCGGAGTCGACCGGTGTGGAGCGCACCGCCGCGACGATTCCCGCCACCCCGAATCCGGCGGCCACCGTTGCGAGCATCGCGAAGAGGTTGCCGCCGAGCACGCCGAGGAACGCCTCCGTGCGGCTGACGGGGTGCGAGAGGAGAAATGCCAGGGTCCCTCTCTCCCGTTGCCCGGCAATGCTCCGCGCACCGAGCGTGAGCCCCATCAGCGGGACGACGAGCTGGACGAGCGCTATCAGCGAGGCGGCGGTCCGGCCGAACCCCTCATAGCCGATCGTGTTGGAGTCGGAGAACGTGATCGACGTCAGCGCGACCGCGAGCGTGGCGAAGGCCGCCACGTAGAGCCAGAACCACCTGTCGCGCACAGCGTCGCGCAGCTCCTTGCGGACGAGGATGACTACCGTCCGCGCGTCGGGCCGCTCGCGGTGCTCGGGACGGGTGATCTCGGCCACGGCCTCTCCCGTGGTGATGCTCACCTCCATACCTCCAGATCGAGGATCTCGAGGCCACCCGAGTGGAGCAGCGCCAGCGCAGCGCCCTTCTGCTGTGCCGAGACCTCTACGAGGATGCCACGGCTGTTCATCCGTGTGTTGAACCCGCCCGCCTCGAGGAGCGACCGGGCACCCGAGAGCTGATCTTCGGCCACGACCAGGTGCAGCCACGAGCGCAGCCCCAGCTCCTCGGCCAACGCTGCGGGCTCGCACTCGAGAGTCACCCGCCCGCTCTCCATCGCCAGGACCCGGTCGACGAGCATGCCGACCTCCTCGAGGTGGTGAGAGGTCAGCAGCAGACAGCGGTCTCGCCTCAGGCTCTCGAGGAGCTCGATGACGCTCTCGCGAGCGCCGACGTCGAGGTTGGATGTCGGCTCGTCGAGGAGCAGGACCGGCGGGTCGTGCAGCAGGGCGAGCGCTATGGCGAGCCGCTGCTTCATGCCTCCGGAGAGCGCCCCTACGCGCTTCGCGTGCTCGCCCTGCAGGCCGACCGTCGCCAGCGCCTCGTCGGCCCGGGCGGGATCGATCCGGCGCAGGCTCGCCGAGAGGTCAACCGTCTCACCGACGTCGAGGTCGTCGTAGAAGGAGAGCTCCTGCGGCACGTATCCGATCAGCCGGCGCACGGCCTTGCCCGAGGAGCGCACGTCGAGCCCAGCGACCTCGGCCCTGCCGTTGAAGCGGGCGAGGCCCAGGAGACAACGAACGATCGTGCTCTTCCCGGCGCCGTTCGGCCCCCAGAGCGCAACGGCCTCTCGTGCACCTACATCGAAGGTCACCCGGTCGACGACGGTCACATCGCCGTAGGCCTTCGACATGGTCTCGACGCGGATCATGGCCGCACTCCCGCAGTGCGGCGACGTGGCCCTGCGCCCGACACGACGACGATCGCGGCGGCGAGCATCAGCAGCCCGACGGAGACGCCCACCAGGCCCCGGACGGAGGGCTCGGCCGGGCTGCCCGGAGCAGACGGGAGATCCGGCAGATCGAGCATCGGAGCCGTGTCCACCGCCCTCGCCTCGGGGCGGAAGACCGGGAAGGCCTTCGCCGCGAGGTCGAGCACGCGCGCGGCCGGCGTGTCGGCGAAGAGCTTCACGTCGGGGTGCCTGTCGGTGACGTCGCCGAAGAGGTCCTCGGCCCGGTAGGGCATGTCGCCTATCCCGTCGCCGTTGGCGTCGAAGCCCGCGTAGTCGCCCCAGTGGTTGCCGACACCGTCCTCGGTCCACTCGTTCGACTCCGGCACGAAGCCGCCACCGCGCACGGCGACCTGCTGACGGTTGTCGATGAACGCATTGCGGGAGAAGATGTTCCGCTGAATCGAGGGCTGGAACATCACGCCGACGTCGTTGAAGGCGAAGATGTTCCGCCTGTAGTAGATGAACTCGTCGAGCGAGAACGGCGAGGTGTCGACGAAGACGCCGACACGGTTTCCTACTATCCGGTTGTCTTCGAGCACGGCGCCGTCGACGTCCTTGAACCCGACCCCGTAGCCGCTCGGACCGTCGCTCGCCGAGAAGACGTTGTTCCGGACCTCCATGTGATGGCTGAACATCAAGAATGCGGCGACGGAGTTCTCCTCGAAGCGGTTGCGCTCGAGCACACCGTCGTCGGCATACATGTAGTGCATGCCGTAGCGACCCTTGCGGAACAGGTTGTCACGCACGACCGTGTCGTCGGAGAACCAGACCACGGCGTCACGGCCACCCACGATCGTGTTCCTCTCCACGACGGTGCCGTCGCTCTCGAATACGTGCAGCAGATCGCCTCGCCTGGCGATCATCAGGTCCTTGGCGGAGATCTCGTTATCGGTGACGACCGCGCCGTCGGCTCCTTCGAGGTACACACCGAAGAGCACGTCTTCGATCCGGTTCCCGACGATCTCCACTCCGCGCGCGAGCGCCTTGACTCCGGAGTCCTCATGGTCGAGCGTCTGGCCGCTGTCGCGGATGACGAAGCCCTCGATGCGGACGCCCGGGGCGGTGACCTCGATGATGGTCCCCTCACCGTTGCCGTCGAGCACCGGCCATCCCTCGCCCCGGAGGCTCACCTGCTTGTCGATCACGACAGACCCCTCGTAAGTCCCCGACGGCACGGATATCTCCGCGCCGACGCTCGCAGCGTCGATGAGGGCCTGGAGGTCCGTCGCCGTCGTCGCGCCGACCGCAACGCCCGGAGAGCCGAGGAGGAGCGGCATGAGCAGCAACCCCGCCGCGGGTAGCACTCGATGCACGTCTCTGTTCTACACCGACTCGGCGGAGGGACGAGGTGCGCCCCCACCCTCGTCGTCGCTCTCGGTAGCCTCGACGAGCGGCTTGTACGCCTTCCGGTGGAACCACAGGCCCACGAGGATGCAGAGCGACGCTGCTGTGGCGAGATAGAGCCCTGGTCCGGGTAGAGCGTTCGTATCGAACTGGGCGATCTCCGCCCTCCCCAGGATGTGCGGCGTGAAGTCGCCGACCGCGCTGGCGAACGGCGCCCGCGGGTCGAGCTCGTGCCCGTACCTCCAGAGCCACCACTGCAGATCGGCCAGGAAGATCGCGGGGAACAGCAGCGCGGGGAGCACGAAGACCGTCACCCACCGACTGTGTATCAACATGCTGGCGAGGATCAGGCCGGCCATCGCGATGATGCTGGCCACGGCGACGGAGCGCTCGAACTTCGCACCGTCTGCGAACGAGGCCATGCCGATGTAGTGATTCAGGCTCTCGAGCTGGATCACGTCGCCCTCGAGCCTGTTCACGAAGGCCTGGACGTGCAGACCCGAAGGGAACTGGGGCGCGACGAGGTACAGGTTCCAATACGGGAGCACGAGAGAGACGATGAGCATCACCGACGCGAGCCCGAAGAGGAGCTTGGGCAGCCGGTACTGGACGCGGCCGGACGCAAGCTCCTCCGGAGGCACCCGGGGCCCGAGTATCCGAACGGCGATTCCCATCTTCACAGCTCCCAAGCACTCGTGTACGTCGCGGCGACTCATTGTCGCGCCTGTCGCGCTCGACGCTGTCGCGCCGCTGGGACGGTCGAGGCCGGAGATCTCCGACCACGAGAAAGGGGGCCTCCGGACCCTGTCCGGAGGCCCCCGGTGATCGTGCCCGGCTACCCTCTACGAGGAAGTAGCCCATCATCTCGAGATGCAGCGCCGAGCAGAACTCGGTGCAGTAGAAGGCGAAGACACCCTCGTTGACCGCATCGAACTCGATCGTCTGAGTCTCGCCGGCCTCGAGGCTGAGGGTGATGTTGTACCCCGGCAGCGCGAAACCGTGCGTGGCGTCGAGCGTCGACTCGATGTTCGTGAGGTGCCAGACGACGTGGTCGCCCTTCTTGACCTCGATCTGCTCGGGGTTGTAGTGGCTCCGGATCAGCGTCGAGAAGACCTCGACGTTGTTCCCGTCACGCTCCACCCGAGCATCCGCCTCTGCCTTCGGCGCATCGGGGTCGACGGCCATCGCCTCGGGATCCCACCCGGTCTCCGGGTAGACCTCCCACGGCTCCAGCTTGTCGGCCTTGATGATCTGGGCGTAGTGCGGCTCACCGATGCCCATCGGCATGTCGTAGATCACCGGCATCGTCTCTCCGGGCTGCGAGATGTCGAGGAGCTGGAAGTTCTGCGGTAGCAGTGGTCCGGTCGTGAAGAAGCGATCGATAGACCACTTGTTCAGCGCGACGACCCACTTCCCGTCGGGGCTCGCAGTATCGCCCTCGGCGGCCGTGATGTGCCCGATGTTGTAGTGGACAGGGGTGGAGGTGATGAGGCTCCACGGCTCGTCACCCTCCGGCGGGTCCGCCAGCGACCAACGGGCCACCGCGGAGTCGAGGAAGAGGCTCGTGTACGCGTAGCCCTGGTCGTCGTAGACGGTGTGGAGCGGCCCGAGGCCGAGCTCGACCTGGGCTTCCATCGTGTCGTCGAGGCTGATGATCGGGACGTCGTAGTCGTCCGTCTCGGTCGGCCCCGCGTCGATCGCCGCCTTGATCTTCTCGAAGGAGTACACCGTGACGTGCGGGTCGAGCTTGCCCGCCACAGTGATGTACTTCCCGTCGGGCGTCACGTCGGCTCCGTGCGGGCTCTTCGGCTCCGGGATCAGGTAGAGGAGCCCCTCGGCCACGGCGGTGTCCATCGTGATCACCTGCATACCGTTGATCTCGGTGGTCTTGCCGGCCTTGAAGACATCCTCGGCCATCTGCCAGTTCATGACGTGGAGGTAGTCGGTGTCGTTGGCGCTGGCGCCGGCCTCGAAAGGCTCATTGCCCTTCTCCACACCACCGGTCGCCATCTCGGTGTTGAACGAGTTGCAGAAGAACCAGCCCTCGGAGTCGAGCTTGCCGGCGTCGCAGAGGTCCTGCCAGTAGGGCGGCAGCTCGATCGCGAACGACTCGTCGGTGAGGACTCGGCGCGTCTCCCTGTCGTACTTCCACAGCGTGACCATGCCCCGGTACTTCTCGGCGTAGTCGCTGATGGGTGCGTACTCGCCACCGAGCGGCTGCGCGTACTGACCGCCCTCGATCACGTACTCGGTGTTCGGCGTTACGAACGTCCCGCCGTGGTCGACTATGACGATGGGGTTCTTGACGATCTGCTTCGTCTCGAAGTCGCGCAGGTCGATCACGCCGAGTCGGGCGTTGGCCTTGTCGTTGATGAACAGGGCATCACCGTCGTACTCGGCGGCCGTCTCGGTCAGCGCCGGGTGGTGTGTGTCACCCCAGCGGATCTCGGTCCCGTTGAAGTCACCGGCCGAGAGGATCTCCTCCTGGCCCACGGCTCCGTACCCCCAGCCCTGCCATGGCTCGGGGGTGAACAGGGCGATCGTGCGCAGGATACGCATCGAGGGCAGGCCGACCACGAAGACCTGGCCGGCGTGGCCCCCGCTGGCGAACATTATGTAGTCGTCCTTCTGCCCGCTCGGCATGAAGGTCTTGAGAGCGGCCTGGACGTCGGCGTCGGTGAGGCCACGGTCCTTGATGATCTGGTCGGCAGAGCCGCCCACACCACCGCCGCCGCTGTCGTCGTCACCGCTGCACGCCGCGGCGATCAGCCCGAGTGACGCGACGAGCGCCACCACGGAGATCCACAGGCGGCGCTTCTTGCGAGTCTGCCTCGGACGGGCTACCGACCCTTCGTTTCCGACTGCATGCATGCGCTGTACCTCCCCTATGCGACCCACCGGTCTGCCCCCGGTCGCCGCGCCCGGTCCACCCGAGCATGTGAAATATTTCCCGAGACCAGCGCTCCGAGGCAGGGCCGACGGTCCCATTGACCCGGGACCGGCTACCCGAGCCCCCCGAAACGGGCTCCGGCGATGTCGGCGCCGTCGACACCCGACCATGGATCAGTCAGCCACCGTGAGCGGAGACTCCCCCGACGAGTCGTCGATGGCGCGGCCCCTGCGGGCCGGGCCATATCCTCCGGGTACCGACACCCTGCCCCCCGAGCCCCGGAGCCCCGCGATGAGACGCCCGCCACCCACCAGCGCGGGCCGCTGACCGATGGGCCTCACCGCCGCCCAGCTGGCGATCGCCGTCGTGGCCGTCTTCGCCGGCGCGACGGTTCAGGGCTCGATCGGGTTCGGCATGAACCTCGTCGCCGTCCCCGTGGTAGCCCTCATCGATCCGACCGCCCTACCCGCGACCCTCGTCCTCGCAGGGCTTCCTGTGAGCACGCTCATGGTGCGCCGGGAGCACCACGCCATCGACCGACCAGGGGTCGGATGGATCCTCGTGGGCCGCCTGCCCGGAACTGTCCTCGGCGCCTGGGCGGTCACCGTCGCATCTCGCGGGGCGCTCTCTGTGCTCCTCGGTGCGAGCGTCCTCGTCGCCGTTGCGATGACCTCACTGGGGCGGCCCGTACCGATAACGGCCACGACGTCGACTGCGGCCGGGTTCGCCTCAGGAACGATGGGGACCGCCGCGGCCATCGGCGGCCCACCGCTGGCCCTGCTCTACCAGCACCGCGACGGCGAGACGATGCGGTCAACGCTCGCTGCGAGCTTCCTCCTCGGCACCGCGCTCTCGATCACGATGCTCGCCATCACCGGTGCACTGACCTGGCGGCATGTCCGCCTCGCCCTGGCACTGACTCCCGGGATCGCCGCCGGGGTCGCCCTGAGCACCCGACTCGCAGCCACGATCGACGCGACCTGGCTGAGGCCGGCCGTCCTTGCCTTCGCCGGCCTCACCGGCGTCGTCGCGATCCTCAACGGCCTGCTCTGAGCCGAGGGTGGGCTCCGTCAACCCTCGGCGTCGGCTGCAACCTCCAGGCCCGCCTCGGCCGCCTGATCGTCGAGTGCGATCACCTCGTCGGGCTCGTCCAGACCGACCGCCTGGCGGATCTTCTCGGCGATCTCGAACATCATGTCGACGTTCTCGGCCAGGAACGCCTTCACGTTCTCGCGGCCCTGTCCCAGCTGCTCGCCCTCGTAGGTGAACCACGCCCCCGACTTCTTGATGATGCCGAGATCGACGCCCACGTCGAGGAGCGACCCTTCACGGCTGATGCCCCGCCCGTACATGATGTCGAACTCGCTCTGGCGGAAGGGCGGCGCACACTTGTTCTTGACCACCTTCACACGCGTGCGGTTGCCGACGACCTCGGCGCCGTCCTTGATCGCCTCGATCCGGCGGATGTCGAGGCGTACCGACGCGTAGAACTTCAGCGCCCGGCCACCCGGGGTGGTCTCGGGGGAGCCGAACATCACCCCGATCTTCTCGCGGAGCTGGTTGATGAAGATCGCGATGGTGCGGGACCGGCTGAGGTTTCCCGTGAGCTTCCGAAGCGCCTGGCTCATGAGGCGCGCCTGGAGGCCGACGTGCGTGTCGCCCATCTCGCCCTCGATCTCGGCGCGCGGCACGAGGGCCGCCACCGAGTCGATCACCAGCACGTCGAGAGCGCCGGAGCGGATGAGCATGTCCGAGATCTCGAGCGCCTGCTCACCGGTATCGGGCTGTGAGATGAGGAGGTCGTCGACGTTGACGCCGATGGCGGACGCGTAGACCGGGTCCATGGCGTGCTCGGCGTCGACATATGCGCAGACGCCCCCGTTGCGCTGCGCCTCTGCCACGACGTGCATCGCCAGCGTCGACTTCCCCCGACGACTCCGGACCGTAGATCTCGACTATCCGCCCACGGGGCAGGCCACCGATGCCCAACGCCAGGTCGAGCGCCAGAGCCCCCGTGGGGATGGCCTCGATCCCCACGTTCGCGTGGTCGCCGAGACGCATGATGGCCCCCTTGCCGAACTGCTTCTCGATCTGCCCGAGAGCCATGTCGAGTGCCTTGTCACGCTCCACCGTTGATCTCCTCCTCGCCGCTCCTGGCGGCACCTGTTGCAACGACTCCTGTTGCGACGACTGCGCTCACGACCCTAACGAGGGGGTGTGACAGTCGACCGGCACCCGGACCACACCCTTGGAACTCCACGCGTGTGACACGCTAGTCCGAACACTCGTTCGGGACAAGGACCGTCACCCTCACCCCAGCGGGATCTCGGCATGCACCCGGTACCGGGGGCCCTCCCGACGCAGCGTGCTCTCCATGAGGGCGACGGCGTCGGGTATCCACTCAGGCCCGACCGGGCCTCGCCCGACCGCCGAGATCGCCCGCCGCACGTCCCGGGGGGCCCTCATACGTGCGAGCGTGAGGTGGGGGACGAAGGGGCGTCCGTCCGGCGAGAGCCCCAGCGGCGAGAACGCCTCGCCCACGGTCGCGGCGAGTGCTTCCAGGAGCCCCGCGCCTGCCGCGAACCCGAGCCAGAGCACCGTCGCCCGCTCGGAGCGCGCGAAGGCCCCCGCGCCGCCGAACCGCACACCGCCGAACCGCACGCCCTCGGACCCGAGGCCACCGGCGACAAGGCCGACCTGCTCCAGCGCCGCGGCCGCGGCGTCGAGGTCCGCGTAGTCGCCGAGGAACTGCAGCGTCACGTGCCACTTCTCGCGGGTGGACCAGCGCGCGCCCGGAACGTGCGGCCGGGCCCTCACCATCGCCGCCTCGACGGCGTCGAGAACCTCGCCGGGCGGTACGACGGCTACGAAGGCCCGCGCCACGCCCTGCACCCCGCTGCCGATCCCGCCGGTCGTCCCGGCCGGCGTCGCCGATGACGCAGCGCGACGCTCACTGCGCGCAGACGCAGAACTCGTTCCCCTCCGGGTCGGCCATGACGATCCACCTGCTGCCCCACTCCTCCATCTCCCCGGAGAGGCGCGTCGCCCCGAGGGCCTCGAGGCGCGCCGCCTCCGCCTCGATGTCGAAGGTCGCCTCGTTGTCGAGGTCGAGGTGCAGCCGGTTCTTCACGACCTTGCCCTCCGGCACCTGCTGCAGGATGAATCGCGGACCCTCGCCCGAGCGGGGGCTGAGCACCCGGTACTGCCCCGCGCCCGCCGACGGCTCGTAGTCGACGGCGGCGCACCAGAACGCGCTCATGGAGTCGAGGTCGGCGACGTCGAGGTTGGGTGTGATGCGGGGAGCCATCGTCGTCACTCCATTCGTCAACGGGCGCGCACCGCGCCGTCGTCCGGGTCGCTCGGGCCTCCGGGTTCTTCGAGACCGTCGACTCCGTAGAGACTGTCGAGGCGGAGACGCAGCAGGTTCAGCAGCGAGATGGCTCCATACTGCCGGATGCGCTCCCGGTCGCCGGGGAGACGCGCCTCGGCCGACTCCGTCGGTGCGCCGGGCAGCGCGACGGCGAGACAGACCGTGCCGACGGGCCGGCCGTACTGCTCCGTCGGTCCGGCGACGCCGGTGATCGCGATCCCGACGTCGGCCCCGAGAACGCGCCGCGCCCCTTCCGCCATCTGCGACGCCGCCTCACCGCTGACTACCGACTCGGCCGTCACGCCGAGCACGCTGCGCTTGACGTCGGTCGCGTACGAGCCGATGGTGCCGCGGAACACGCTGCTGGCACCCGGCACGTTCACCAGCCGGGCGCCGACCAGCCCACCGGTCACCGACTCCGCCACACCCAGGGTCCACCCGCGCTCCGCCAACCGCGCGACCACCGCAGACTCCATCGTCTCGTCGTCGACGCCGAACACCAGGTCACCGAGGAGCGCACGCACCTCGACCTCCTCGCGCTCCACCATCGCCAGCGCTTCGCCGGGCGAGGCGGCCTTCGCGGTGATGCGCACGACCAGGCCCTCGATGCCCCGGGCGAGGAAGGCGATCGTCGGGTTGCCGGCCGTCTCGAGCAGGTCTACCCGCGCGGCGACCATCTCCGACAGCGCCGCCTCCGACGTCCCCAGGTCTTCAAGGACCGCGACACCAGGGCGGACGCCGCACCTGCGCGGGCCAGCAGGTCGGGGAGCACCTGATCGAGCACCATCGCCTGCATCTCGTAGGGGACGCCGGGAACCGCGTAGACGATCCCTCCGCCGACCGGGCAGCGCAGCCCCGGTGCAGTTCCGAGCGGGTTGGCGAGCGCGTCTCCGCCCTCGGGGACGTCGGCCTGGCGCAGGTTGCTCTCGGGCATGTCGCGCGCGCGCGAGGAGAACATCGACGAGATGTGCTGAACGAGATCGGGGCGGCGCACCAGCGGCGCCCCCATGACGGCGGCGATCGCGTCACGCGTGATGTCGTCCTGCGTCGGGCCGAGCCCACCGCAGACGATCACGGAGTCGGAGCGGGAGAGGAGGTCGCGCAGGGCGACGACCATGCGCTCGAGGTTGTCGCCTACGACGCGGTGCTCGTAGGAGTCGATCCCCGTCGCGGCCAGCTGCTCGCCGATCCACGCGCTGTTGGTGTCGACTATCTGCCCGAGGAGCAGCTCCGTACCGACGGCGAGAACATCGCAGCGCACGCACCGACTCTACGTGGATGCAGGCGGAGGAGCCGGCAGACCCGGACACGCCCCTCGCGGCGCGCTACCGCTCCGCGTCGTCCCGGCGTGCCATGTTCAGCAGGATGTCTGCTCCCGAGACGACCGTGAAGGCCACGGCCGCCCAGAGCACCGTCTCCTGGAAGCCCACGTAGCGGGCGGTCCACGGAAGGAGAACGAAGCCGATGGCGCTGTTCTGCAGGAACGTCTTGTACTTGCCCAGCCTACGGGCGGGCATCGAGACGCCACGCCGGCCGGCCACCCCCCGTACAGCCGAGATGGCGAGCTCGCGCGCCGAGATGACGACGAACGGCGCCCACGGCACGTCGCCGCGTCCGGCCAGCACCCACAGCGCCCCGAGGACGAGCACCTTGTCGGCGATCGGGTCCAGGAACGCCCCCGAGCGCGTCGTCCCCTCCCGGCGAGCGAGATAACCGTCGGCGAGGTCGCTCATGCTGAGCACGAACCACAGCCCGACCGTGGCCCACGTCGCGCCGTCGCGGTGCACGAGCACGAGGCTCGGGCCGGCCAGCAGCAGGCGCCCGATCGTGACCATGTTCGCCGGCGTCCGCAACGCGCTCTGCCCGAAACGGCGCACCGGGGGGGCGGGAGCGGTCACCCGGCTCTCCGCTCCGCCCCGCACGGCTCCACCACGACCGCCTCGAGGTCGGGACCTGAGGCCGAGGTCACGCGCGCCGTCACGAGAGTCCCCGCACCGGGGGCTGCTCCCCCTAGGTGCACCACGCCGTCGATCTCCGGAGCCTCCCTGTGGGTGCGCCCGACCCGGCCGCCGAGGCGATCACCGCCCTCGGAGTCGCCTGGTCCGTCGACGAGCACCTCGACCAGCTCGCCCACCAGGGCGTCGCGCAGAGCCGCGGTGATCGGGTCCTGGACCTCGGAGAGCTCCCGCAGCCGCTCGGCCACGACGCCGGGCGGCACCTCGCCGTCGAGGGCCGCCGCCACGGTCCCGTCCTCCCGCGAATACGGGAAGAACCCCGCCCAGTCGAGGCGCGCCGACCGGAGGAACCCGAGCATCTCCTCGTGATCGGTCTCGGTCTCACCGGGGAAGCCGCTGATGAACGACGAGCGGAACGCCGCGTCGCCCCGGACCGACCGGATCCCGTCGACGAGGGCCAGGAAGGTCTCCCCACTCCCCCACCGGCGCATCCTCCTCAGGAGCTGCCCCGACGCGTGCTGCAACGAGAGATCGAAGTAGGGCACCACGGTCTCCAGCCCGAGCATCGAGTCGAGCAGCGCTCCGCGGACCTCCGAGGGATACAGGTACAGCAGCCTCAGTCGCAGGAGACCGTCGCGCGACAAGGTGTCGAGCCGGCGCAGTAGCGACGCGAGAGCACCCGACTCCCCCGCGTCGCGCCCGTAGGACGCGAGGTCCTGCGCGACGAGCACGATCTCGACCACGCCACGCTCGACGAGGGAGCGCGCCTCCGCCTCGATCGCCTCCGGGGCGCGCGATCGCTGCCTGCCGCGGAACGACGGGATGGCGCAGAACGCGCACTCCCGATCGCAGCCCTCGGCGATCTTCAGGTAGGCCCACGGAGCCGTGGGGTCCGGGCGGGCCAGCTCGAGCAGGTCGCGAACACCGTCCGGGGCGCGACGCAGCATCACCTGCGAGAGCGACCCCTCGCCGGAGAACCCGACCACGGCGTCGGCCTCCGGCATCGCCGCAGCGAGCTCGTCGCCGTACCGCTCGGCCATACAGCCCGTAGCGACCAGCTTCGCACCCTCCTTGCGGTCGCCGGAGAGCCCGAGCAGGACGCCGATCGACTCCTCGCGGGCAACCTCGATGAACGCGCAGGTGTTGACGACGAGGAGGTCGGCGTCGGAGGCCCGCTCCGCCGGCACCAGACCGTCGGCGAGGAGCGAGGCGACGACCTTCTCGGAGTCGACGGTGTTCTTCGGGCAGCCGAGTGTCTCGACGTGGAAGCGTCGGGGGCACGGCGTCATCGTACAAGCCACGTTCCGTAGACTCGCCGTGCCCCGAGGAGGAGCCGACATGGACAGCCCGACAGTGTGGTGCCCGTCGTGTGGAGCCGAGTACCGGGCCGGCTCACTGCGCTGCTCCGACTGCCGTGTGACGCTGGTCGCCGACCGACCCGAGTCGCTCGGGATGAGGGGGCGACGCCGCCGCCCTCGTGGAGCTCGGCGACTGGCCGAGGCTCTCCGCTCAGATCCTGAGGCGTCGCCTCGAGTCTGCCGGCATCCCGGTCATGATCGAGTGGACCGGTGTAGGGGGCGACGCGACGGGGACCATCGTCGTGCCCGACGACCACGCGGAGTTCGCAGCGGCCGTGGTGAACGAGATCGGCGTGATCGAGGAGATGCCCGACACCTCACCCGGCGCGTACGTCGCGCGCATAGAGGAGCACCTCGCGGAGGTCGCGGCGCTCCTAGACGAGCTGCGGACGCGGCTCGAAGAAGCGGAGTCGCGCGACACCACGCGTTAGGCCGGGTCGGGTCGGGCTGGTACGCGGCAGTCGCGCAGTCGCCGCCCCGTCAGACCTTCGAGCGGAGGTCTTCGAGCTCCTCGACGCTCATCAGGACCGAGCGTGCCTTCGAGCCCTCGGACGGGCCGACGACTCCGCGCCGCTCGAGCAGGTCCATGAGCCGGCCTGCGCGCGCGAACCCGACGCGCAGCTTGCGCTGCAGCATGCTCGTGGAACCGAGCCCGCTCCGCACGACCAGGTCGAGCGCCTGGTCGAGGAGGTCGTCGCCGTCGTCTTCGTCGGCGCCCCCCGCGCCACCCGGCCCGTCGTCGCCCTGCAGGCCCTCCACGTAGCTGACCTCGCCGACCTGCCTCCGCCAGTGGGCGACCGCCTTCCGCACGCACTCCTCGTCGACCCAGGAGCCCTGGATGCGCTCGGTGCGGCTCGACGACGCGGCGAGCAGGAGCATGTCGCCCTTCCCCACGAGCTTCTCCGCGCCCGGCTGGTCGAGGATCACGCGGGAGTCGGCGAGGCTGCTGACCGAGAACGCGAGACGGCTCGGCACGTTGGCCTTGATCACCCCCGTGATGACGTCGACCGACGGCCGTTGAGTGGCGATCACGAGGTGCAGGCCGACGGCGCGGGCCATCTGCGCGATCCGGCAGATGCTGTTCTCCACGTCGCGCGCGGCGACCATCATCAGGTCGTTGAGCTCGTCGACGACGATCAGGATGTAGGGCAGTCGCTCGTAGCTCTTGCCGCCCATAGGGTCGGGGTTCGACTCCGTGGGGAGCTCGCCCCGGTCGTACATGAGGTTGTAGCCGTCGATGTCGCGGACCCCCTACCTCGGCGAGGAGGTCGTAGCGCATCTCCATCTCGCGGACCGCCCAGTCGAGGGCGTTCGCCGCCTTCTTGGGGTTCGTGACCACTTCGGTGAGAAGGTGCGGCAGGCCGTTGTACTGGCCGAGCTCGACGCGCTTCGGGTCGACGAGTATCAGCCGCACCTGGTCGGGGGTCGAGCGCATCAGTATCGAGGTGACGATGCTGTTGATGCACGACGACTTGCCGGCGCCGGTCGCTCCGGCGATGAGCACGTGAGGGAAGGTCGCCAGGTTCGCCATCACGGACCTGCCCGCGATGTCGCGGCCCATGCCGACCTCGAGCGGGTGCTTGGCCCGACGAGCCTCCTCGCTCGCAAGGATGTCACCCAGGGTCACCAGAGGCCGATGCCTGTTCGGAACCTCGACGCCTATCGCGCTCCGCCCGGGGATGGGGGCGAGGATGCGCACGTCGTGGCTGGCCATCGCGTACGCGATCTCCTTGCTGAGGCCGGTCACCTTGCTCACCTTGACGCCCGGCGCTATCTCGAGCTCGTAGCGCGTGACCGTCGGGCCGATCGTGCGGCCGACGAGCCTCGCGCCGACGCCGAACTCGCGCACGGTCGCCTCGAGGGTCTGGCCGCCGGCGTCGACGAGCCTCTCGTCGATCTCCCTGCTCTCACTCCGCTTCAGGATCGATCTCGGCGGCAGCTTCCAGCTGCTCGGACGCACACCCGGGCCGAGGTTGAGGGCGAGCTGGCCGTCGTCGTCGATGATGACCGGCTCGGCCGCGCCGGAGTCGGGAACCACCGCCGCGACCACCGGCTCGACCGGCTCTGCCGGCTCCACCTCGGCTCTCCCGGCCGGGTCCGCCTCGGCGATCTCGAACGTGTCCTCGTAGCCCGCTTCCGGCGCGTCCTCCAGGGCCAGCTCGTCGTAGAGATCGGCCGTCGGAGTGTCCGTCTCGGCCTCGGCCGGGCGGAGGGTGACTATCGAGCGACCGAGGTACGCAAGCCCCCGCCCTGCTCCCCGCAGGGCCGACCGCAGGCCGCCCACCACCTGGCCGAGTCCTGCTCCGACCACGAGCATCACGCCGAAGCCGGCCAGCACGGAGAGCACCACCGCGGCCCCGACGCGACCGGCCGCGGCGCCGAGCGAGCCCCCGGTCGCCGCGCCCAGAACGCCGCCGGCATCCCTAAGTGGATCGAGGGAGTCGGCCTTCGGGCTGCCGCCGGCGATGTGGAGCAGCCCCGCCGAGGCACCCACGACCAGGGCGATGCCGAAGCCGATTCGCAGCCCGGCCCGGTCTTCTTCGTAGTCTGCTGCGCGCCCGGCGAGGAGGAGGCCGGCACCCACGAAGCAGGCGCCGGGGAAGAGCAGCCCGCCTCCCCCGAGGACCGTGCGGGACGCCGTGTCGAGCCCCGCACCGACCGGGCCGGCGAGATCCGTGTACGCGCCGAGGACCGCGAGCAGGCCCACTACTCCGAGGGCGAGCGCCCCCGCGTCGGCCGCGTGGTCACCGAGCTGCCCCGCCAGGTGGCTCCGCCAGGACCCCAACCGCTGGGACCACGCGGAGCGCGGGCCAGAACGCGACCTGCCGCCCGCCCTGCCCGAACGAGGCCTTGCCGGGGGCCGGTCTCGGGGTCGCGGGCTTGCGGGCCGCCGGCTTGCGGGCCGTCGGGGCGCGCCTTGCCGTCGTGGACGCCATATCTCAACCGTAACACCGGCCACTCCAGGCCCACACGCATCATTCGCCCCGAGCGGAGGACGGCCCCGACGCCCGCTCCCCGGCGCTGCCCCCGCCGGTCCCGGTCGCGACCTCAGCCGGCTACGGCGGCCTCCCGGTCCTTCGCCACCTCGTCGAGGGCGATGTACTCCTCGCCAGTGTCGGCCCAGTCCTCGAACCCGATCACCCCGAGCTCGGTGAACCTCTGGCGGAGCCACCCGTCGGCGGCGTCGAGGAGGCCGAGCTTCTTGCAGTTCGGCACGATCTTCGAGAACAGCGCCGACTGGAAGAGCTGCCGGGTGTCGTCGCGCATGACGAGCTGCACCGCCTGCTTGACGTCGACGCCCATACGCTCCCAGACCTCCTGCTGGAGGAACCGGTCGCGCATCCGCACGGCGGCCTCGAACGCGAACTCCTGGCGCTCGCGGATCTCAGCGGAGCTCAGCTCGGCGTAGAAGTCCTGGAGCGAGAGCACACCGAACGCGACGTGGCGGGCCTCGTCGCTCATCACGTAGCGCAGGATCCTCTTGAGCAGCGGCTCGGTGGTCATCTGGTGCATGAATCCGAACGCCGCCAGAGCGAGACCCTCGACCATGATCTGCATGCCCAGGTAGGTCATGTCCCAGCGGGCATCGGTGATGATGTCGTCGAGCAGCATCTGCAGGTGCGCGTTGATCGGATAGTGCCCCGACAGCTTGGTGTCGAGGTACTTGGCGAACACCTCGACGTGGCGCGCCTCGTCCATCACCTGGGTCGATGCGTAGTACTTCGCGTCGATCCACGGAACCGTCTGGACTATCTGAGCCGTGCAGATGAGCGCACCCTGCTCACCGTGCATGAACTGCGAGAGCGTCCAGTTCTGCGACTCGATCCCCAGCTGGATCCACTCCTTGTCGGTCCACTTCGCGAAGTCGGTGCCCGAGAGGTCGACCGAGCCGCTGAAGAAGCCGCCGCCGTTCTCCTGCGCCTGTGCCACATTCGCGAGGACGACCTTCTCCTGGTCGACATCGATGCTCCAGTCGATGTCGGTCTCCACGTTCCACTGGGAGGTCTTGGCCTTCTCGTAGAGCTTCACCAGCGCCGGCTTCGTGCGGTCGTAGTCCCAGGTGAAGAGGGTGTCCGGCGCGGAGCGCACCGCGTGCACGACAGCTTCTACGTCGGTGTTCGCCACCGAGAGGATCGCCTCGATGTCATTGACGTTGCTGCGGCCGATCAGATCTTCGTTGCTGCTCATCGGGACTCCCTCTCGAGTGTCGCTCTGCGTATGTGCGTGAGTGCGACGCGCTCCGGGGTGCGAGCAGAACACGGTCGAGCCTGCTCGACCGTGGGGGCATGCAGCCGCGCGCGGGCCGCGAGAGACGCGCGAGCCGCAAGGGCCCCCCGTTCGACTCCCCCCGAAGTCATCGTGGATGACGGTACGGCTCCGGCCCTCGCGGCGTCAACGTGTCGTGGGTCACACCTCCGTCGGCGCGATCTCCGGTGCGGGTGCGAGAATCCCCCCGATGGGATCGCACGACGACTGGGTGGCGCGCGACGCGGCGGTGGTGTGGCACGGCTTCACCCAGATGGGCTCATACGCCCCCAACACGCCGGTAGTGGTGGAGCGCGCCGAGGGGGCACGAGGTCGTCGGCACCGACGGCCGGCGCTACCTCGACGCCATCTCGTCGCTCTGGGTGACCACTCTCGGCCACCGGGTCCCCGAGCTCGACGCCGCCGCCCGCTCCCAGCTCGAACGAGGTGCCCACACCACGATGCTGGGCAACGGCAACCGCATCGTCATCGAGCTGTCGGAGGCGCTCGCCCGCGTCGTCCCCGTAGACGGACCTCACTTCCTCTACGCGTCCGACGGCGCCTCGGCCGTCGAGCAGGCGCTCAAGATCGCCTTCCAGTACTGGTGGAACCGCGGCGACGTGGGCCGGCAGCGCTTCTTGGGCTTCGGCGGCGCGTATCACGGCGACACGATCGGGGCGCTCTCGGTCGGCGACGGTGGATTCGGCACCGCGCTCTTCGAACCGCTCCGCTTCCCGGTGCTGCGCGCACCGTCGTTCGACGACCCGGACTGCTTCGACACCGCGTGCCGGATGGTCGCCGAGAACGCGGCATCGCTCGCTGCGGTGATCGTGGAACCGCTCGTCCAGGGCGCCGCCGGGATGATGCTCGCCGACCCGGCGGGGCTGGCCGCTCTCGGCGACGCCTGCGCGGAGCACGGGGTCCTGTTGATCTGCGACGAGGTCGCCACCGGGTTCGGGCGCACCGGGACCCTCTTCGCCTCGGAGCAGTGCGGGCTGCGCCCCGACCTCCTCGTCCTGGGCAAGGGGCTCACGGCGGGCTACATGCCGATGTCGGCGACCGTCGCATCCGACCGCGTCTTCTCGGAGTTCCTCGGCGACGACCTCGGCCCGCGCACCTTCTACCACGGGCACTCCTACAGCGGGAACGCGCTGGCCGCCGCCGTCGCGCTGCGCCATCTCGAGCTGATCGAGGCACACGACGTGCTCGCCAACGTGCGCGCTCGCTCCGATGAGCTCGCGGGTCTTCTCCACGACCGCATTGCCCCGAACCCGGCCGTACGCGACGTACGGCTGCGCGGCCTGATGGGTGGCGTCGAGCTCGCGCCGCCGGGAGAGGGGCTCCGGTGGGGACGCCGCGTCTGCACCGCTGCCGTGGAGCGGGGCGTGCTCCTACGCCCACTCGGCGATGTCGTCGTGCTCATGCCGCCACTCACCATCACTTCGCCGGAGCTGCACCGGATAGTCGACACGCTCGCCGCCGCACTCGACGACGTGACACGAGCCGGATCGTGAGCCCACCCGTACCGCCCCTGGATGCGACGGGGAGGCCCCGCCGGTACCGATGCCGCCCTGGTCGATGCCGCCCTGGTCGATGCCGCCGGAATCGACGTCGCCGGAATCGATGCCGCCGGAATCGATGCCGCCGGCGAGGACTCTCCGCGGCCATCCGAGCGCGTGAGCGGAAGCGGCTGGGCCGAGTGGGCCGACGCAGAGGCGCTCGCGATCCGATCGGCAGAGAGGTGGCGGGAGCCGCGCGACTTCGACGCGGCCGGCAACGCGGGCACGCTCACGGCCGATGGTCGTCGGGTCGTCGCCTTCGCATCGAACGACTACCTCGGTCTCAGCAGGCACCCGACGGTCGTCGCCGCAGCCCACGCCGCACTCGACAGGTGGGGGTGCCGGCTCGGGCGCGGCGCGACTCGTCGTCGGCTCCCGCCCCGTGCACGGTGAGCTGGAAGCGGAGCTCGCAGCGTGGAAGCAGACTGAGCGCGCCGTCCTCTTCCCCACCGGCTACGCGGCGAACCTCGGAGTCCTCGCGGCCCTCGGCGGACCGGGGACCCTGATCTGCTCCGACGAGCTGAACCACGCGCCGCTCATCGACGGCGCACGGCTCGCGCGCGGCGAGGTCGCCGTCTACGGGCACCTCGACCTCGATCACCTCTCGTCGCTCCTCGATGCGCGCGGCGATCGACTCGCGCTCGTCGTGACCGACGCCGTGTTCTCGATGGACGGTGACATGGCGCCCGTCGAGGGGCTCTCCGAGGCCTGCGCCCGACACGGGGCGCTGCTCATTCTCGACGAGGCGCACTCGGTCCTCGGGCCCGAGCTCCCGGTAGCGGCCGGCGCCGGGCGCACCCGTGCCGGCGGGCCGGACGCCGACGTTCCCGACGACCTCCAGCTGCTCCGCCTCGGGACACTCTCCAAGACGCTCGGCTCCCTCGGCGGCTTCGTGGCGGGGGCCGTCGCGCTACACGGACCTGCTCGTCAACAGGGCGCGCCCGTACATCTTCACGACGGCTCCCACTCCGGCCGACTCTGCCGCTGCGCTCGCAGCCCTCGGCGTGCTGCGCTCCGCCGAGGGAGACGCGCTCGTCGCCAGGCTCGCGCGCTCGTCGACCGCCTCGTCCCGGGGCACCCGTCGCCGATCGTCCCCGTCGTCTGCGGTGACGAGGCACGCGCCCTCGACGCCGCAGCGGCCCTTCTCGATCGGGGAATGCTCGTCCCTGCGATCCGGCCCCCGACGGTGCCGCCCGGCACCTCACGACTGCGAGTGACCGTCTCAGCAGCCCACACCGATGCCCAGATCGGTGCGCTCGTCTCGGCCCTCGAGGACCTCTTCCCGACATCTTCCTGCTTCCCCACCCACCCGAGATGGGACAGAACCGCGCACCCCTACCGCGCAAGTGACCCATCTCAGCGTCTCCGCGCCCCCACCCGGCCGAGATGGGACAGAACCGCGCACCCCTACCGCGCAAGTGACCCATCTTGGAGGGTGATAGTGCGATGACGCTGACGGTGGTGACGGGGACAGGGACCGAGGTGGGCAAGACCTGGTTCGGCGCGGCGACGCTGCGAGCCGCCGCCGCCGCCGGCGCCGGCGTCGCGGCACGTAAGCCCGTGGAGTCGTTCGCGCCCGGGGAGGGCCAGACCGACTCCGAGGCGCTGGCCTCGGTCACCGGCGAGGACCCGCTCCGTGTCTGCCCGGCACACCGCCGGTTCCCCGTCGCCATGGCGCCCCCGATGGCCGCCGCCGCGCTCGGCCTGCCTGCGTTCACGATCGCCGAGCTCGCCGGCGAGGTGCGCGCCCACCTGCCCGGGCCGGCCGGTGCGAGCGGCGGTCTCCTGGTCCTCGTCGAGGGCGCCGGCGGCCCGAGATCTCCCCTCGCAGACGACGGGGACACGGTCGACCTCGCCGGGGCGCTGAGGCCCGATGCGGTCGTGCTCGTCGCCGACGCCGGCCTCGGGACCATCAACGCCGTACGCCTCTGCGCCGGCGCGCTCGCAGACCACCGCCTGATCGTCGCTCTGAACCGGTTCGACCCTCCCACGACCTGCATCACCTCAACCTCGCATGGCTCCGCGACCGCTCGGGCCTGCAGGTGGTGACCGACCCGGCAGCCCTCGCCGCACTGCTCCTCGCGCTCTGACGCCCCCGGCCCGCGCCCCAACCCCACCCGGCCGAGATGGGACAGAACCGCGCACCCCCACCGCACAAGCGACCCATCTCGAGCATCCGCGCCCGAGATGGGACAGAACCGCACCCCCACCGCACAAGTGACCCATCTCGATGATCCGCGGCAGGAAACGCGCGGAGAGGGGGCGGCTCTCGCCGCGCCCCTCTCAGGTTCCGCGCCCCGGCATGCCGGGGCCACACGTCTGCGTCAGCCGTTGAGCAGGTCGTCCGGCGTGTAGGAGGCCGTGTTGCCGTCCTCGTTGATCAGCTCCCCGATCGGCGAGAAGTAGCCGTCGGCGGTGCTGTACTGCACGAGGTGGAACGTCTCGCCGAGGAACCAGTCGTCGGCGGAGAGGTTGTGAACCTGACCGTCGAGCATGAGGCCGATGCCCTCGATCGTCGACATCGTCCGCGCAGTCTCCATCACGGCGATCCGGTCGGCGGCGGGAGAGCGCTGGAGAAGCTCGGCCATCAGCGCACCCGTGGTCCACCCGTACGCCACGATGCCATTGGTCGGGTCGGCCTCGGGCTGGTACTTGGCGATCATCTCCTTGAAGAGCTTCATCGCCTCGTGGTCCGCGTACATCGGGTTCGCCGGGTCCATCAGCGGGCCGACGCTGAGCACGCCGTCACCCGGAGGGCCTGCCATGTCCATGAGCGTCTTGGACGTGCAGGTGCCCGACATGTAGATGATCGGCTTCCAGCCCGCCGCATCGACGTTCTTCAGCGCGTCGGGGCACGCCAGCAGCGTCGTACCTAGGATCAGCGCGTCGGCGTCGGTGGCAGCGAGGCTCGTGACCTGCGACTTCGTGTCGAACTGCTCGGGGTTGTAGGTCTCCTCCTTCACGACCTCGAGGCCCGCGTCGGCGGCCAGGCTCTCGAAGGTGTCGGAGTACGCCCGCCCGAAGTCGTCGGACGCACGCAGTATCGCGACCGTCGCACCCGGCTTCGTCTCCGCCAGGTGGTCGGCGAACGCCTTCATCTCGAGCGGATAGGGGACGAGCTCGCTGCCGAGGACGAACGGGTAGTCGGTGTTGCCCCATGCCGGTGAGCCGGTGCCGGCGAAGAGGTTCGGCACGCACTGCTCGTTGACCAGGTCGCGGATCGCCAGGTTGTTCTTGGTTCCTATGACGTTGAACAGGGCGAAGACCTTGTCGTCGTTGATGAGCGAGTTGACGTTCGCGACCGTCTTGTCGGCGAGGTACTCGTCGTCCTTGTTGACAAGCTTGATCTTGTACTTCGTGCCGGCGACATCCACCCCACCCAGCTCCTCGTTCAGGTACGAGAAGTAGGCCTCCTCACCCTTGAGGATCTCGGCGAACGCCGAGTAGAGACCCGACTGCGGAAGGCTGGTGCCGAGCTTGATCGTGTCGCCATCAATGCCCGTCGTCGGATCAGAAGGGCAGTTCGACGCGTCGATGATCGGCTCACCGGTGGGCGCCTCGCCGGTACCGGTGGTCGTCGAACCCCCGGCGGCGGTCGTCACGCTCGTGTCGTCGGCCTTGTCGTCGTCGCGCCCGCCGCCGCACGCCGCGGCGACGAGGCCGGCGACCACGATCAGTGCGAGCGGTCGCAGGAGCCGCTTGCGCGCTGCTCCGTTTCCTGCTTCGCGTAGTTCTTGCATGGTGGTTCCTTTCAGGTAGGTGCAGAGTCGGTGGCCGATCCGGCATGCATCCGCCCGCGGATCCGCCGGAACAGACGTCGGCAGCCGCCGACGAGGCCGTCGGGCAGGACGTACATGAGCAGGATAAGCGTGATTCCGAAGAGAGCGGGTGACAGCGTCGGCTCGTCCTTGATGAGGTCGGCCGTGTGGTCCTGGAGCAGCACGACCACGAAGGCCCCTACGACCGGTCCTAGGGTGGTCGCGGTGCCCCCGATGACGACGGCGACGAGGAAGATGATCGACTGCTGGAAGACCTCGATCTGCCCCGCATTGGCCTGTAGCCGGACGAGCGCGGCGAGTGAGCCTGCCACCCCGGCGTACAGCGCGCTGATCGCGAACGCCGAGACCTTCACCCTGGCCAGGTTGATCCCGAGGGTCTCCGCCGCCGCCTCGTGCTCCCGGACCGCCACGAGCGCCCTGCCGAACCTGCCGCGCACGAGGTTCACCATGAGCGCGAAGAGGACGCCCGCCACCACCAGTGTCACGTAGTAGCGCCACTGGTCTTCCGCAGCGGCGAAGGACGACGCCCACTCCGGGGGCTTGGGCCGTACACGGTAGAGCTGGACGAGGCTCGTGCCGCCGGTGCTCTTCACGAACTTGTTCACGAGGGCGGGGAAGAGCGCCGCGAGGCCGAGCGTGATGAGAGCGAGGTACAGGCCCTTCACCCGTAGCGCGGGAAAGCCGACCGCCGCCCCGACCACTGCCGCGAGCACGGCGGCCACCGGGAGCGTCGCGAGGAACGGCCAGCCGTGGTCGAGCATGAGGATTCCGGTCGCGTAGGCGCCGAGCCCGAAGAAGGCGCCGTGCCCGATCGAGACCTGCCCGTTGTACCCCGTCAGCAGGTTCAGCCCCATTGCGGCGACGGCGATGAAGAGCGCCTCGGCGTACAGCGTCGTCTCGGTGGGTCCGTACTGCTGGGGTAGCCAGCAGAGCACACCGACGACCGCGATCGTCGTCGCCCCGCGGATGAGCAGAGCGCGCCGCGCGCCGGGGCCCGACTTCACACGCGCTCCACGACGCGCCGCCCGAAGAGCCCCGTCGGACGGAAGAGCAGGACCCCGCCGATGAGCGCGAACGGCACCACCAGCTCGATGTCGTTCAACGGATCGACGTACTGGATCGCGAGCGCCTGCGCCACACCGACGATGATCCCGCCCACCACCGCTCCCAGCGGGCTGTCGAAGCCCCCGAGGGCGGCGGCGGCGAACGCGTAGATGAGGACTGCCTGCATCGAGCCGGCGCTGAGGCCGGGGGTCATCGGCACGATCATCGCTCCCGCGAGCGCGCCGAGCGCTGCCGATATCGCCCATCCGAGCATCAGCATGTTGCCCGTCCCGATCCCGACCAACCGGCTCGAGTCGGGATTCGACGCCACGGCACGCAGGCCGAGGCCGACCCGAGTCTTCTGCAGGAGGAGCCAGAGCAGCAGGCACTCGGCCGCGAGCACACCGACGAGGCCGACCGTCTGGGCAGTGACGCGGACTCCTCCGACGACCCACGCGGCATCCGAGAACACGCTCGGCAGCTGCTTCGTATCGGTGCCGAAGATCGCCTGTGCGATCGAGTTGATGGCGAGGAACATCCCGATGGTCACGATCACGATGACGAGAGGCGACGACCTCTCGACGGGTCTGATGACGACGCGCTCGATCAGTGCTCCGCCCACGAAGGCGATCACCATCGAGATTCCAATCGCAGCCGCCACCGGCAGCCCCATCTCCGAGTCGTCGACGAGCTTCCACGTCACGTACGTGGAGAAGAGGGCCATCTCACCCTGAGCGAAGTTGAGCAGACCGGTGGTGCGGTAGATGAGGACGATGGCGAGCGCGAGCGACGCGTAGATGACGCCGTTGCCGAGTCCGTTCATGAGCTGTGAGAGGAAGAGCTGCATCAGAGTCCCAGGTACGCTCTGCGGACGTCTTCGTTGCCTTCGAGCTCGGTCGCCGCACCCTGCGCGACGATCCGACCGGTCTCGAGCACGTAGCCGCGCGACGCGAGACGCAGAGCCAGTCCGGCGTTCTGCTCGACGATGAGCATCGCGGTGTCGAGCTCACGATTCAGGTCGCCCAGCTGTGCGAAGAGCTCCTGCGTGATGATCGGCGCGAGCCCCAGCGATGGCTCGTCGAGCAGGAGGAGCCTAGGGCGCGACATCAGTCCGCGCGCGATGGCCAGCATCTGCTGCTCGCCGCCGCTCATGCTGCCGGCCTGCTGCGTGCGACGGTCGGCGAGATGCGGGAAGACCTCGAACCAGCGATCGACGTCAGCCGCCACATCGCTGTCGCGCCGCGTCCACGCGCCGACCCTGAGGTTCTCCTCGACCGTCAGCTCGTCGATTGTGCCCCGACCCTGCGGGACGTGCGCCACCCCGCGTCTCGCGAGCACCTGTGGCTTGCGGCCGGTGACGTCCTCGCCGTCGAAGACGATCTCTCCATCACTGGGGATCATGCCGCTGAGAGCACGAAGCGTCGTGGTCTTGCCGGCGCCGTTTGCACCGAGGATGACCACGATCTCTCCGTGGGCCACCTCGAAGTCGAGGCCGTGGAGCACCTTGACCGGGCCGTAGCCGCCGGCGAGCGCTGTCACCGAGAGCAGAGTCATGCGGCCGGCGATCCGAGGTAGGCCTCGATGACCCGCGGGTCGTTGCGCACCTGCTCCGGCGTCCCCTGGGCGATCTTGCTCCCGAAGTCGAGTACTACGACACGGTCGGAGATGCCCATGACCATCGCCATGTGGTGCTCCACGAGGAGCACGGTGAGATCGAACTCGTCGCGGATCGAGCGGATCGTCGCGGCCAGCTCGTCGACCTCGCTGTGGGTGAGCCCGGCGGCCGGCTCGTCGAGCATCAGCAGGCGCGGCTCGGCGGCGAGCGCCCGCGCGATCTCCACGCGCTTCAGCGTGCCGTAGGGCAGCTCGGCGGCGGGGTGCTCCGCCAGGTGGTCGAGTGAGAGCCGCGCGAGGAGACGCCGCCCGAGGTCGCGCAGCCGGCTCTCCTCGCGCGCCTTGCCCAGGCGGAGCGCGCTCCGAAGGGGTCCGAGGTGCCCCAGAGTGTGCGCCCCGGCCATCACGTTGTCGATGACGCTGAGAGTCGGGAAGAGGGCCAGGTTCTGGAACGTTCGGGTGATCCCGAGTCGCGCGATCCGATGAGGGGCGGCGGCTAGGAGGTCGTGCCCGTCGAATCGGATGCGTCCGGCCGTCGGTTTGTAGATGCGGCTGACGCAGTTGAAGAGCGTCGTCTTGCCGGCGCCGTTGGGGCCGATCAGGGCGCAGATCTGACCGGCCTCGATCTCGAAGGAGAGGTCGTCGAGCGCGACGACACCGCCGAACTCGACCTTGACCTCCTCGACCTCAAGCAGCGGCACTGCACCCTCCGCGTCCCCGGCTTCCTCGGGTTCCTCCGGTGGGGTCGGAAACTAGCCGCTGCCGGCCCGCCTGTCGTCACCTCCGGTCGTAACCCGTTCCGCCGCCGGGTGCTCGTCGCCCGATAGGGGTCTGCGGGATCAGACGGAGAGGACGGCATCCAGGCCGAGGCTGAGACCCGGCGTGTCGCCGATGCTGCGCACCGCGAGGAGGACCCCGGGCATGAACGAGGATCGATCGTAGGAGTCGTGACGGATGGCGAGCGTCTGCCCGGTAGTGCCGAGCATCACCTCCTGATGCGCGACGAGCCCCCTCAACCGCACCGAGTGGACCGGTATGCCGTCGATCCGCCCTCCGCGCTCCCTCGGCGACCATCTCACGGGTCGCGTCGCGATCCCACTCCTTCGAGGCCGCAGCCATGCGTCGCGCCGTCAGGCACGCCGTTCCCGATGGGGCGTCCACCTTCTCGTCGTGATGCAACTCGACGATCTCGGCCGTCTCGAAGTAGGGCGCGGCGAGCTCCGCGAAGCGCATCATGAGTACCGCGCCGATCGCGAAGTTCGGTGCGATCAGGGCATTGGCATCGCCGCGTCCGAAGATCTCGGCGAGCTCGGTCAGATCCGAGTCGGAGAAGCCCGTCGTGCCCACCACCGCGTGAACGCCGTTCTCCGCACACCACCGCAGATTGCCGCGCGCTGCATCGACGACCGTGAAGTCGACGACCACCTGAGCACCCGCGTCGGCGATCGCTCCGGCCTTCGACGCGATCTGGATGCCGGTTCCGTGCAGACCCAGCTGGTCTATGTCTATCCCGGCATGCTGGGGATCGACCGCAGCGACGAGCTCCATGTCGGGCGCGCCGTGAACCGCGTGGCAGACGGTCGAGCCCATGCGCCCACCCGCCCCGAACACCCCGACGCGGATCATGACCCTCCCGACTGTGCGGATGCTGTCAGAAGGATACCGAGGGTCGGGCCGTGTCGTCCCCCCGGCCATGCAAGCCCGCGAAGTCGGCGAAGTCGGCCTCCTCGAACGGGCCGACCACCGCCAGTGACCTGGGAGACCCCGCGATGACACGTTCGACCACCCGAGCGACGTCCTTGGCCGTCACGGCCTCGATGCGCGCGACCAGCTCGTCGATGGAGGGGATCTCGCCCTCCACGAGCTCAGAGCGGCCGATCCGTCGCATTCGACTCGCCGAAGTCTCGAGTGCCATCGTCAGCGCCCCCTGAGGTGACCCTTCGCAGCCGCCAGGTCGCCCTCGGGGAGTCCTGCATCGTCGACGAGCCTCTGCAGCTCGACCTCTATGAGGCCGATCGTCTCGCGCACCCTCTCGGGCGAGGTTCCCGCGTACACCGCGAGCACACCCGTCTCGTCGTACGCCCCCGGTACGAGAAGACCGAGTACGCCAGACCCCGCTGCTCGCGGATCTCCTGGAAGAGGCGCGACGACATCCCGCCGCCGAGCGCCTGGTTGAGGACCGTCAGCGCGTAGCGGTCGGGGTCGAGCTGGGAGAGGGAGCGCAGCCCCAACACGACGTGCGCCTGCTCGGTCTCCTTGTGCTCGACGGTGAGTCCTCGGGCAGGCGCCGGAGCGGTGTGAACGCGATCGGGGCGGGCACCGTCGGTCTCGGGGAGATGTGGGGCGAGGCGCCTCAGAACGTCCCCGTGGTCGAGGTTCCCCGCGGCCGCCAGAACGACGTTCGAGGGCCGGTAGTGCGTGCCGTGGTACTCGACGATGGCATCGCGCGGCATCGAGATGATCGACGCCTCGCTGCCCAGCACCTCGCGCCCCAGCGCGTGATCCGGGAAGAGCGTTCCTGCGAAGAGGTCGTGCACAAGGTCGTCGGGCGTGTCGTCGCGCATCCCGATCTCCTCGAGGATCACCTTCCGCTCCGACTCGATCTCCTCGGGTCGGAACGCCGGCCGCCACACGACGTCGGAGAGGATGTCGAGGGCGAGGTCCAGCTCCGTGTCGGGCACTCGCACGTAGAAGACGGTCTGCTCGTGCGTCGTGAACGCGTTCATCTCGCCGCCGACCGACTCGACCGCCTCCGCGATCTCCCGCGCCGTCCTGTCGGGAGAGCCCTTGAAGAGCAGGTGCTCGAGGAAGTGGCTGGCGCCCGCGTGCGCGTCGTCCTCGTCGCGTGAGCCCGTCCCGACCCAGGCCCCTATCGTCACCGACCTCAGTCCCGGCAAGGCCTCGGTGACCACTCGGAGTCCCGAGTCGAGTCGGGTGCGGCGGATGCCCTCCAACGGTGCTACCGGCGGCGCGGCCGGCGCGGTCCGCGCCCACCACCGCTGCCGTCGCCACGACCGCCGCCGGCCGGCTCCTCGGCCGGGCCTAGGTCGCCGAACTCCTCGCGCGCCTGATCCTCCCAGAGCGACTCGAACGACCCCGCTGCCGCCGGCTCTGCAGCGCCGCCCGCGCTCTCGGTGCGGCCGCCACGGTCCTCACGTCCGCCACGATCACTGCGTTCCTCACGACCGCCACGTCCACCGCGGTCTCCACGATCACCGCGGTCACCTCGATCACCACGGTCACCTCGATCACCGCGGTCACCTCGATCACCACGGTCCTCGCGGTCTCCGCGGTCGCGCGACTCGGAACGGGACTCGCGTCCGCCACCACCACCGCCACCACCGTCGCCGTCGCCCTCCTCACCCGCGAGCGAGAGCGAGAGCTTGCCGGAGCTGTCGATGTCGTCCACGCGGACCTCGAGCGTCTCACCGAGCGAGAGGACGTCTTCGACGCGGTCGACGCGCTTGCCCCGACCGAGCTTCGAGATGTGAACGAGGCCGTCGCGCCCCGGGAGGATGTTCACGAACGCACCGAACTTCGTGATGTTCACGACCCGGCCCGTGTAGGTGGCTCCGAGCTCCGCTGTCGGGGGTCGAGGATCAGCCAGATGCGGCGCTTCGCCTCCTCGACGGCGGCACCGTCCTTCGAGCCGATCGAGACCAGCCCGACCATGCCGTCATCGGACACGGAGACGTCGGCGCCCGTCTCCTGCTGGATCGTGTTGATGATCTTGCCCTTCGGCCCGATCACCTCGCCGATCTTGTCTATAGGGATCTCGAAGCTGACGATCTTCGGTGCCGAGTCGCGCACCTCGGCACGCGGCTCGGGCATGGCCTCGCTCATGACCGCGAGGATCGCGAGCCTGGCCTCCTTCGCCTGGTGGAGCGCCGCCGAGAGAACGTCGGCGGGCAGTCCGTCGATCTTCGTGTCGAGCTGCAGCGCGGTGACGCAGTCGCTGGTGCCGGCGACCTTGAAGTCCATGTCGCCGAACGCGTCCTCGGCACCGAGGATGTCGGTGAGGGTCACGTAGCGGCCATCGTGGTGGACGAGGCCCATCGCTATGCCGGCGACGGGGGCCTTCAGCGGTACGCCCGCGTCCATCAGGGAGAGCGACGAGCCGCAGACCGAGGCCATCGAGGTAGAGCCGTTCGACGAGAGCACGTCGGAGACGACGCGCAGCGTGTACGGCCACTCGATCTTCGACGGGACGACCGGTATGAGCGCCCGCTCGGCGAGCGCACCGTGACCGATCTCGCGCCGCTTCGGCGTGCCCACGCGGCCCGTCTCGCCGGTCGAGAACGGCGGGAAGTTGTAGTGGTGCATGTAGCGCTTGCGCTCGTCGAGGGTGATCGTGTCGAGCATCTGCTCCATGCGCGGCATGCCGAGGGTCGCGACCGAGAGCACCTGCGTCTCACCCCGCTGGAACAGGCCAGTTCCGTGTGCGGTGGGGAAGACCCCCACCTCGGCCGAGAGCGCCCGCAGATCGGTGGGGCCGCGGCCGTCGATTCGCAGTCCGTCGGTGACGATACGGTGCCGCACTACCTCCTTCTGGAGGGAGCGGAAGGCCTTGCGGACCTGTCCCGCCCTGTCGGCGAAGGGCCCCGGCGCGTCTCCGCCGCCGACCAGCTCGGCGAGGATCATGTCCTCGACCTCGCCGAGGCGCGTGTTGCGCGCCGTCTTGTCGGCGATGGTCATCGCCTCCGCGGTCGCCTCGCGCGCCTTCGTGCCTACGGCCTCGTAGACATCGTGCTCGTAGTCGAAGCGGGGCTCGTACACGATCGTCTCGATCGGCCCGTAGGCCTCCTGGTACTTGCGCACGAGCTCGAGCTGAAGCTCGACCGAAGCCGCGATCCAGCGCTTGGCCTCCTCGAGGCCTTCGGCCAGGACCTCCTCTGTGACCTTCGGTGCACCCACCTCGTAGAGGTCCCAGGACCCCTCGGTGCCCCCGGCCTCGACCATCATGATCGCGACGTCGCCGTCGTGCAGGCGTCGTCCTGCGACGACCAGTTCGAAGGTCGACGCGTCGCCCTCCTGATAGGTCGGATGAGCGATCCACGCACCCTCGTGATGTGCGAGGCGCACTGCACCGATCGGCCCGTTGAACGGGATGCCCGAGATCATCAGTGCGGCCGAGGCACCGTTTATCGATGCCACGTCGTGTGGGTTCTCCATGTCGGCGCCGAGGATCGTCGCGATCACCTGCACCTCGTTGCGGAACCCGTCGGGGAACGACGGCCGCAGCGGACGGTCGGTCAGCCGGCAGATCAGGACGGCCTGCTCGCTCGGCCGGCCCTCGCGGCGGAAGAACGAGCCGGGGATCTTGCCGGCGGCGTACATCCGCTCCTCGACGTCGACCGTCAGCGGGAAGAAGTCGATGCCCTCACGCGGCTTCGACGTGCAGACGGTTGACAGCAGCGTCGTGTCACCGATCTGAACGACGACGGCGCCGTCGGCGAGGCTGGCCAGGCGGCCGGTCTCGAACGAGAGCTCTTTTCCTGCAGCGTTCACAGGACCGGAAACGCGAATAACTTCACCCATCGGGGTGCTCCTCTTCTGTTGGTGCGAGGAGCCCCGGTTCCCAGTTGTCATCGTCCGGACCCGAGGTCCGGGCGGTGGCGACTGACAACCGACGCGCCCCTCGCAGTGCTCTGCTGTTGTTGCATGACGCGAAACGGGGAGCGGACAGACCGCTCCCCGTCCCCAATCAGCGACGCAGGCCCAGTTGGGCGATGAGCGCCCGGTACCGTGCGACGTCGTTGCGACGCAGGTAGTCGAGCAGGCGCCGGCGGCGCCCCACGAGGATCAGCAACCCGCGGCGCGTGTGATGGTCCTTCTTGTGGGCCTTCAGGTGCTCCGTCAGGTGGTTGATGCGCTCGCTGAGTATCGCGATCTGGACCTCGGGCGAACCCGTGTCGGTCTCGTGAAGGCGGTGCTCGGCGATCGTGGCGGCCTTGTTCGGCATGCGCGCGTTGGTACCTTCTGTGGTGGGGATCTGTCGAGTGGATATCGCGATGCCGGGGACGACCCCCGGCACGGCCGCTCAGGGTACCACGGCCTCCTCCCTGGAGGCCCCGCAGGGCCCGCCCGTGGCACCCGGCGGCGTGTCAGGCCGGCGGTGCGGGGAGCCCGAGGACCGATCGCGTCGCCACGACGTCGCCCCGCATCCTCTCCACGAGGTCGTCGACGCTGTCGAATCGCTCCTGGCCCCGGAGGCGCTCGGCGAAGCGCACCCGCGCCCGCTGCCCGTACAGGTCGCCGTCGTAGTCGATGAGGTGGGCTTCCAGGAGGCGCAGGCCGCCCTCCTCGTAGAACGTGGGGCGCCGGCCCACGGAGAGCGCCGCAGCCCTCTCCACGCCGTCGGCGCCGACGAAGGTCCCGGCATAGACGCCGTCGGCGGGGAGGCACGTGCTCTTCGGCACGGCGACGTTCGCCGTGGGGAACCCCATCTCGGCTCCGCGGCCGTCACCGTGCTCGACAGTGCCGATCACCTCGTGACGCCGCCCGAGCATCTGCGCGGCCTCGGCAACGTCACCCTCGGCGAGGACCGCGCGCACCCTGGTCGACGAGTAGGGAGGCAGGCCCCCGGCAGCCTGGCCGCCGTCGGGGGTCGAGACGAGACCGAGGCCCAGCACCTCGAACCCGAGCTCGGTCCCCAGCGTCTCCAGGAAGGGAACGTTCCCGGACCGCCGATGACCGAAGTGAAAGTCGGCGCCGACGACCACCAGCCGAGTGTGAAGCGCTGCTACGAGGATCTCCCGCACGAAATCCTCGGCCGGCTCGTGACGCCGAGTCTCGTCGAAGGTGATCACCAGACAGGTATCGACCAGTCCCGTCGCGTCGAGGAGCTCCAGCTTCTGCTCGAGCGTCGTGAGCTGCTTCGGCTCCGACCCCGGACGCACCAGCTCGGCCGGGTGCCGGTCGAAGGTGACGACTGCCGACTCGAGGCCGCGCACCGTTGCCAGCTCCTGACCAGGCGGAGCAGGGCGCGGTGACCCAGATGCACTCCGTCGAAGACCCCGATCGTCACGGCGCGCCCCGGCCCGCCTGGCCCTGCCGACGCCGGATCCCGCACGATCTTCACTACACGATCCTCACGACACGATCCTCACGACACGATCCTCACGACACGATCCTCACGCGACCACCCGCGCCGCGCAACTCCCCTGCACACGGCTCCCTACGCACGACCGTCACGCCCCGGTTTGCGCGATCACGACCGACGGCCGCAGCGCGGAGCCATGCCGCTCGTACACGGCGAGCAGGTCACCTGAGTCGTCGACCACGGCGAACGGCCCCGGTCCGTCGGCACCGCCCAGGAGAGTGGCGGTGAAGACGACGCCGTTCGCGACAGCGACAGCCTCCTCGGCCCCGACGGGCAACGGCGCGAGGTCGCGCATCGCCACCACGGGCGGGAGCAGAGCCGCCGCCGGGTCGGCCTCGATCGCCTCGATCGTGCGTGACTCGTCGATACCGAACGACCCCACGCGCAGGCGGCGGAGATCGCGCAGATGGGCCACGCCCCCGAGCGCCGATCCCAGGTCGGCCGCGAGGGTGCGCACGTACGTGCCGCTACCGCACTCGACGACGACGGTCGCCTCGGGGTACGGGCCGTCCGCGAGCGCCTCGACGTCGAAACGGTCGACGCGCACGGGGCGTGCAGCGCGCTCGACCTCCCGGCCCTCCCGCGCTATCTCGTGCAGACGGCGGCCACCGACCTTGATCGCCGAGACCATCGGGGGACCTGGTGGATCGAACCGACGAACCGGCGCGTCGCTCCCCTCACCTGCTCCTCGGTCAGCGGCATGGGATGCTGTTCGAGGACCGCTCCGGAGGCGTCCAGCGTGTCGGTCGCTATCCCGAAGACCACGACGCCGCGGTACGTCTTCGTCGTGTCCTGCAGGTACCGCAGCAGACGGGTGAGGCGACCGAGGCCCACCAGCAGGACTCCGGTCGCGTCAGGATCGAGCGTGCCGGCGTGACCGACCCGGCGCTGCCCGTAGGCGCGCCTCAACCTGGCCACGACATCGTGAGAGGTCATCCCCGCGGGCTTGTCGACAACCACGAGGCCGTCGGAGGTCACGGCTGCTCCCCGGCCCCGGAGATCAGAGGAGTGCCCGGATGCGGGCGATGACCACGTCGATCGGATCGTCCGACGTGAACCCGGCGGCGTAGCGGTGCCCGCCGCCCCCTCGCTCTCTGCAACGCGGCGCACGTCGATCTCACCGAGCGAGCGCAGGCTCACTCGCCAGGTGCCGTCGGGCGCCTCCTTGAGCACGCAGGCGACCTCGGCCTCCTGCGTCCCGCGCACGACATCGATCAAGCCCTCGACCTCCTCCAGGCTGACGTCGTGACGCTGGAGGTCGTCCTGGGTCACAACCGTCCACACGAACCGGTCGGCGGAGTAGAGCTCGGCCCGACCGAGGACCTCCGAGAGAAGACGCAGGTACGCGAAGCGGTGCTCCTCGAACAACGTGCGCGACAGCTCGGCGACAGGGACGTCGAACGCGACGAGCTCTCGCGCCAGCTCGAAGACCGCCGGAGTCGTCGTGGAGTACTGGAATCTGCCGGTATCGCAGATCAGTGCCGCGTAGAGGCAGACGGCCGCGTCACGGTTTAGCGGCAGCCCGAGCCGCCCGATGAGCCTCCGTACCGGCACCGCACTCGCCGCCGCGTCGGGCTCGATGATGTTGATGGAGCCGAAAGCGTCGTTCGAGAGGTGATGATCGATGATCACGAGCTCACCCGCGGCCTTGGCCGACCCCGCGAGGTCGCCGAGTCGCTGAAGCGACGAGACGTCGAAGGCGACCATGACCTCGGGCTCGGCGGGGAAGTCGGACGGCCGCGTGAGCAGATCGAGCCCCGGAAGGAGTCTGTAGTGAGGCCCCGTGACGAACGGCTCGGAGAACGAGGCGACCGATCGGATCCCCGCCGCACGCAGCACGTGATGCAGCGCGAGCATCGAGCCGAGCGCGTCGCCGTCGGGATTCACGTGGCAGGCGAGAGCGACCTCGCGCGCGCCGCCTATGGCATCGGCCGCTCGGTCGAGCTCGGTGTCGAGTCCGTTGTCGCGAAGCTCCGACCAGCCCGTCACGACGCCGCCTCCCCGCCGGCACCGGCGTCGTCCCGGACGCCGTCTTCGACCGAGGCGCTGTCCGGGGCCTCTCTCCTGTGGATCTCCCGTATGATCGCCTCGACCCGCTGACCGGTCGCGATTGCCGGGTCCTCCACGAAGGTGAGGCGGGGCACGTACTTCAACCTCACTGCACGACCCAGGACCGACCGGAGGTGCGAGGCGGCCGACTGCAGGGCGGCGGCCGTCTTGGATGCGGCGTCGGCCGCGACCGTCTCTCCGTGCTCGCCGACCGACGAGTAGTAGACCGTCGCCTCGCGCAGGTCGGCGGTGACCTCCACTCCGGTGAGGGTGACGAATCCGAGACGAGGGTCGGAGAGCCTCTCGACCTCGTCGGCGAGGACCTCGAGCACGACCTCGTTGACCCGCGCGGTGCGCGGATAGCGGTGGACCGATGCTCGGCGGCTCACGCGACCGTCTCCAGCCACGTGACCTGCGAACCGAGCATCTCGACGTCGGGCGCGGCCGCGACGAAGCGCTCCACCGACTCGAGCACCTCCCGGAGGTGTCCTTCACTTCCCGACACGAGCGCCACCCCTATAGCCGCACGCTGCCACTTGTCCTGATGGTCGACCTCCGCCACGCTCACCTTGAATCGGTGTCGCAGCCCGTCGACGACCGGCCTGAGGGCCGCCCGCTTCGCCTTGAGCGAGCGGCTCTCGGGTATGTGGAGGTCGAAGCAGACTGCGGCGGCGTGCACCCGGTCATTCTCGCGCCGGGCACGGCGAAGCCGCCCTCGCCCTCGGACCGGGCGTCTCAGGTTCGGGCGATCTCCCGGTCCTCGTACGTCTCGATGATGTCGCCGGACTTCAGGTCCTGGTAGTTCTCGAGGCCGATGCCGCACTCGTAGCCCGACTGCACCTCGCGGACGTCGTCCTTGAAGCGCCTCAGAGAAGCGATCGACCCCTTCCAGATGATCGTGCCCTCACGCAGGAAGCGCACCTTCGATCCACGCGTGACCACGCCGTGCTGCACGTAGCAGCCCGCCACCTTGCCGACCCGCGGCACGCCGAACACCTCGCGCACCTCGGCCTCGCCCGTGACGACCTCCTCGAACTCCGGCTTGAGCAGGCCGACCAGCGCCGACCTGACGTCTTCGAGGACGTTGTAGATGACCTCGTACAGGCGTAGCTCCACGACCTCCTGCTGCGCGAGCTCCCGCGCCTTGCGGTCGGGTCGCACGTTGAAGCCGACGACCGTCGCGTTCGAGACCGCCGCGAGGCTCACGTCGGACTCCGTGATCCCGCCGACACCGCGGTGAACGAAGGAGAGACGCACCTCGTCGTGCTGCTGATCGACCTTGCGCAGCGCGTCGGTGAGCGCCTCGAGCGAGCCCTGGACGTCGGCCTTGACGATCAGGTTCAGCGTCGCCACCTCGCCGCGCTGAACCATCGCGAAGATGTCTTCGAGTCGAGTGCCCCCGGCGAGCATCATCGGGTGAGCGAGCGAGGCCGTGTGGCGACGACGACCACGGGCCTCCGCGACCGTGCGCGCGACCTTGTCGCTGGCGGCTACACGGAGCTCGTCGCCCGCGAGCGGAACGTCGTCGAGGCCGAGGATCTCCACCGGAGTGCTGGGGCCGGCCTGCTTGACCTGTTCGCCGTTCTCGTCGAACATCGCGCGCACACGCCCCCAGGCCTGTCCTGCGACGATCGTGTCGCCGACCTTCAGGGTGCCCCGCTCGACGAGCGCCGTCACGACGGGGCCCTTGCCCGAGTCGAGGTTCGATTCGAGAACGTAGGCGCGGGCGGGCGCCGTGGGGTCTGCGACGAGCTCGTCGGCGATCTCCGCGTCGGAGACGAGCAGGATGGCGTCGAGGAGCTCCTCGACCCCCAACCCGACGGGTGCAGCCACCTCGCAGACCATCGTCGTACCGCCCCACTCCTCCGGGACAAGCTCGTGCTCGGAGAGCTGCTGGCGCACGCGGGTGGCATCGGCGTCCTCGCGGTCGCACTTGGTCACGGCGACGACCACCGGCACCTCGGCCGCCTTCGCGTGGTTGATCGCCTCGATCGTCTGGGGCATCACCCCATCATCTGCTGCGACGACGAGGATCGCGATGTCTGTCACCTGGGCACCGCGCGCCCGCATGGCGGTGAACGCCTCGTGACCGGGCGTGTCGATGAACGTGATCGACCGTCCGTTGCGATCGACCTGGTAGGCGCCGATGTGCTGCGTGATACCGCCGGCCTCGCCGGAGACGACATTCGCGTGCCGGATCGTGTCGAGGAGCGTCGTCTTGCCGTGGTCGACGTGACCGAGGACCGTGACCACCGGCGGGCGCGGCTCGAGCAGCGACTCGTCTTCGTCTTCACCTTCCTCGAGCAGCGCGACGAGCTCGAGCTCCTCCTCGGTGCCGGGTTCGACGAGCAGCACCTCTGCACCGAGAGCCTCGGCGATCAGCTCGATCATCTCGTCGGCGAGCGAGACCGTCGCCGTCACCATCTCGCCGGCGTCGAAGAGGAGCCGCACGAGATCGGCCGCCGTCCTGTTGAGCTTCGGAGCGAACTCCTGGATGGTTATGCCGCGGGGCACGACGATCTCGCCCTCGGGTACCGGCGTGTCCGCGGGAGTGAGTCGCGTCGCCTCCGCCGGGCCCAGATCCTCGAACCCGCGACGGCGCTTCTTGCGGCGTGGCCGCGCTCCACCTGGGCGACCGCGACCGCCTGGGCCGCCACCGGGACGACCGAACCCACCCGGCCCGCCTCCGGGCCTCCCTGCACCGGGCCCGCCCGGACCACCACCGGGGCGGCCGCCACCTGGGCCACCGCCCGGACGACCTGCTCCGTATCCGCCACCAGCAGGACCACCCGGGCCACCGCCCGGACGACCTGCTCCGTAGCCACCGCCACCAGGACCACCCGGGCGTCCCGCACCGTATCCACCACCGCCGGGGCTACCCGGACGCCTGTCGCCGTATCCGGCGCCCGCCGGACCCCGGGGCGCCCCGGGGACCCGCCGTCCGCCCGGGCGGGGGCGGGACGCGCTGACCCGGAGGCGGCGGGATCGGCCTACCCGTGAGACTGCGGGGCGGTGTGGCCGGGGCCTCCGACTCCGTCGCTTCCGTCGAGGTGACCGGCGTCGCGGCGGGCTGGGCGACTGCCGTGCCGCTCTCCTTCTCGATCCCCGGCGCCGCAGGCTCGGGTGCCGGCGGTGCCGCCGGTGCCGGCGGGGCCGGCGGGGTGCCAGTCGTCGCTACGGCGGGCTCGCCGCGTGTGGCGGGAGCCGCCGGAGGGGCGGGGGGCGCGGGCGGTCTCGGCGGCGCAATACCGCCGGTCGACCTCACAACGCGGTGCGCCGGTCGCGGCGCCTCGGTCGCGTCTCTCTCAACGGCGGGCCGCACGGACGGTCCCTCGGCTGCGGGGGCGGCTCGAACCGGCGGGGGCTCCACGGCGGTGGTCTCGGCGACGACCGGGGCCTCCGGCTCCGGCTCCGGCTCCGGTTCGGGTTCCGGCTCCTTCTTGAGGCCACGGCTGTCGGCGAGGCGGCGGACGCGGTCGGCCGACGGGTCGTCGATGCTCGAGGAGTGGCTCTTCACGCCGATCTTGAGCTCCTCGGAGAGCTCGATCACGACGGCGTTGTCTACGCCCAGTTCCCTTGCGAGCTCGTAGACCCGGATCTTCTTTGTGGCCAAGACCTTCTCGTTCCTGTCTGTCGTCTCTGCCGCCCCCGGGCGGTCAACCCAACAGTGTCGCGCGGAGCGCGTCCACCTCGTCCTCCGCCAGGCCTCGTCGCAGCGCCCGGCTCAGGGCTCCTCGTCTCACCGCAGCCTCGAAGCACCCGACCGAGCAGACCCACGCCCCCCTGCCGGGACGCCCGATGCCGGCACCGACCGTCCCGTCGGGCGCCGACACGATGCGGAGGAGCTCTCCGCTGGGCGCCGTGCGCCTGCAGCCGACGCAGGTGCGCTGCGGGCTCGTCACTGTGGGCCGCCGGCCTCCTCTATCTCGGCTTCCATCTCCGCCGCGACCTCACCGGGCTGGTCCGAGAGGTCCTCCGCGGAGGCGATCTCGTCGGCGGCGACGTCGGCCGCACCTTCCTCGATGTGCACGGCGGCCTCCTCGGCCGACGCCAGCGTCGCGTCGTCGCCCCCGGGCTCACCCGTCACCGCGTCGGTCACGCCGGACTCCCCGAGCGCGACGTCGCCGGTCGCTGTGCCGCCTTCGTCATCGGCGACCGGCGCGTAGCCCGCGTCGACGGCGGAGATCGTCGCGCCACCTCCGGCCGGCTGGAAGACGAGCTCGCCCTCGGGCGTCTTGATCCACTCGCCCTCGGCGTAGAGGCTGCCCTCCTCCTCCGCTGCGAGCTCCGACTCGCTCTTGATCGTCACCTGCCAGCCGGTGAGCTGCGCGGCGAGGCGGGCGTTCTGGCCCTCCTTGCCGATCGCGAGCGAGAGCTGGAAGTCGGGGACGATCACCTCCGCGGCGCCGGTGTCCTCGTGGATGCGGACCTCGCGGACCCTCGCCGGGGCGAGTGCCTTCATCACGAAGTCGGCGGGGTCGTCGCTGTAGGGGACGATGTCGACCTTCTCGCCACGTACCTCGTTGACCACCTGCCGGACCCTCATGCCGCGCGCCCCCACGCAGGCTCCGACCGGGTCGACGTTGCTGTCGTTCGACGCGACCGCGATCTTGGTGCGGTGTCCGGGCTCGCGGGCGACTGCCTTCAGCTCCACGACACCGTCGAGGAGCTCCGGGACCTCGAGCTCGAAGAGGCGCCTCACGAGCCCCGGGTGCGTGCGAGACACGACGATCTGCGGACCCTTGGCGGTCTTGCGGACCTCGACGATGTAGGCCTTCAGCCGGCTTCCGTGCTCGTAGCGCTCGTTCTGGACCTGCTCCGCCTGCGGCAGGAGCGCCTCGACGCGGCCCAGGTCGAGGAGCGTGTATCGCTGGTCGGTCTGCTGGATGATCCCGGTGACGATGTCGCCCTCGCGACCCGCGTACTCCTCGTACTTCATCTCGCGCTCCGCCTCGCGGATGCGCTGGAGGATCACCTGCTTGGCGGTCTGCGCGGCGATGCGCCCGAAGTCCTTCGGAGTGTCGTCCCACTCGCGGACGACGTCGCCGTCCTCGTCGAGCTCCTGCGCGATCACCTTGATCTCGCCGGTCTCGATGTCGATCTCGACCAGGGCCTCCTCGGCCGCGGCCGGGAGTCGCTTGTAGGCGGTGACGAGCGCGTTCGCGAGCGCCTCCAGCATGATCTCCTCGGAGATGCCCTTGTCGACCGCGAGCGCTGTGAGCGCCTCCATCATCTCCGTGTTCTTCATGACCGCGCCTTTCTCCTTCGGGCGTCCGCTCCCCGCTGCTCCCGCCCGCTTCGCGCCGCCCTTGCGCGGCGCCGGCCCCCACTCGAAGACCGTGTGGGCCGCAGTGACGTCGTGGTACTCGATCGTCTGCTTCTCGCCGTCGACGTCGAGCGTGCACGCGCCGTCGCCGGCTTCGGCGAGCACCCCGTGCACGCGGCGAGGTCCGTCGGGCGTGTGGTACTTGAGGCTGACCGTGGCGCCGAGCGCCATCCGGAAGTGCTCCGGCCGCCTCAGCGACCTCTCGACCCCGGGGCTGCTCACCTCCAGCTCGTAGGGCCCGGCAACGATGTCGGAGTCGTCGAGGATCTCCGAGACGGCCCGGCTGCGCCGGCCACCGACTCCAAGTCGATCCCGCCCGGGCTGTCGACCGTGACGCGCACCGTGCGGCCCGGCCCTCCGGGGCCCGCGCCCAGCACCTCGACGTCGTAGAGGGTCACCCCGAGAGCGGCGAGGACGGGCGCGACGGCCTCACGTACCGCTTCTGCGGTCTTCGTCCCGTTCGCCATTCCACACCTCCCAGGGCGCCGTACGGGCCCGCTACCCGGGCCCGCGCACAGAAAAACGTGGGCGTAACTGCCCACGTCGCCGGCCACGGGCTCACGCCCGCGGCCCTCCGATCCGACCGAACCACGCGACTATACCGGCCCACCTCCCCCACCGCCGGAGCGCCGGGGCCCGATCCGACGCCGCTCGGCCGGTTCGGTCCTGACCGACGGGGGCCTTCGGCTCCTTTCGGACTCTTCACCCGGTGCCGGCCCGATCGGCCGCTCGCTCGCCCCCGGCCCCGTGCGCGAGCGGCTCCACGACCGCCGGGTCTTCCGTGGGCTCGGTCTCTCGGAGGACGCCCACGCGGTTGCATTGGACCGACCCGGCCGGCACGCGCACACCGTCACGGTGTCGCTCCTGTTCCCTGCCGCAGCCGCCGACAACATCTCGACAACGTCACGATGGAGATGGTGCCACCCTGAGATCCTCCGCAACCCGCGCAACGCACATCCTCGACCGAGGCGCGACCACCGCCGTCGTCGCTGTGGCACTCGCGATGGCAATCGCGATCGGGTGCGCCCTGGGACCCGCCGGCCCGGTCGCCGCCGATTCCTCCCGCGCGTCGCACGGCACGATCGTTGTTCGCGCCGCATCGAGTGGCGGAGGCCCGAGAGCCACTCGGCACTGGTCGCCGAAGCAGAGCACGACGTGGCAGTGGCAGCTGACCGGGCGCGTCGACAGGCGTGTCGATGCCGCGGTGTACGACATCGACCTCGTCGACAACAGCGCACGCGTCGTGGCCGCGCTCCACGATCGTGGCCACAGGGTCATCTGCTATGTATCCGTCGGCTCCTACGAGAGATGGCGCCCCGACGCGGCACGCTTCCCCGCCTCCGTCCTCGGCCGGTCGAACGGCTGGCCCGGAGAGCGCTGGCTCGACATCCGCAGGATCTCGCTCCTCGCGCCGATCCTCAGGGCGCGCTTCGACCTGTGCAAGAGGAGGGGGTTCGACGCCGTCGAGCCGGACAACCTCGACGGCTACGCCAACCGCACGGGGTTCCCGCTCAGCGCGCACGACCAGCTCATGTTCAACCGCTGGATCGCCCGCCTGGCACACGCGCGAGGTCTCGGCGTCGCGCTCAAGAACGACGGTGAGCAGGCCGCCGTCCTGGAGCCGTCGTTCGACTTCGCCGTCGTCGAGGAGTGCTACGAGTACGACGAGTGCGGTCTCTTCCGGCCCTTCGTCAGGGCAGGCAAGGCGGTGCTGCACGTCGAGTACGACACGCGCACTTCGCAGTTCTGCGCGGTGACGGCTCCCATGGGCTTCAGCTCGATGCGCAAGCACTGGGCGCTCGGTCCCTGGCGGAAGCCCTGCTGAGGCCACGCTTCACGCGCCCGTCGGGGCCTCGGGCCCGGGGTTGCGGCGCCTCCGTGCCGTCGCGCCCGTACACGCAGACCCGGCCCTCTTCGTCGCGGTGGAGACTCTCGCCGCGCTGCGCCGCGGTGTGGATCTGGCCCGCCGGGATGGAACACTCTGCGTCTACTGATGACCACGCACCCCGAGACCCCCGCGCGACCGCTCCTGCGACCGCCCCCTCCTGCCCGACGCGTCCGCCGCGCCCCCGCTACCGGGCGCTCGCAGGCGGTGCCGGCGGTGCCTCGGCGCGGTCCCACCGCCGGCGCTGGTCGCCGGCTCTCCGGCTGCTCCTCGCTGCACTCCTCGTGGTGCTCGCAGTCGCGTGGGCCCTGGGCGACCCACCGCTGGCCCAGGGCCCGGTGCTCCTCACCATCAGCCAGAACCACGGCGTGGATCTGCGCGACCTCTACGCGGCACCCCTCCTCCTCGCCGCCACCGTCGTGCTGCTCCCCCGCCGCGGCCTCCGACGCCGATGACCATGCCCCGACACCATCCCGCGAGCGCGTTCGGCGCTCCCGACGGCCCGCCCGGCCCGCCCCGGGCGCCGGCCGGCGACGCCCCCGGCGCGGCATCCGGCGCGGCGTCCGACGCCACTGCCGGTACCGGCGTACCGAGGTGGGAGCACCACAAGTGGTCGGAGATCTCCGACTCGCGGTCGGTCACACGGTTCCTGATCGTCTGCACGGCCAACCGATGCCGCTCCCCGATGGCAGAGCAGCTGCTGCGCGAGCGCCTCCGCTCGGTCGCCACGCCGACCCTGGTCTCCTCCGCCGGCACCCTCGCCGAGGAGGGGCTCCCGGCCACGCGCGACGCCCTCACCGTGGCCGGTGGTCCCGAGGGCCACGCCAGCAGACGGCTGGTTCGCAGCCTGGTAGAGAGTGCAGACCTCGTGCTCTGCATGACCCGCGACCACCTGCGAGAGGTCGTCACGCTCTCGCCTGCCGCCTTCATCCGCACGTACACCCTCAGGGACCTCGCGAGGCGGGGAGCCGCCGCCGGGCCGAGGCGACCCGGGGAGAGCATCGAGACCTGGCTCACCTGGGTCGGCACGGGGCGACGCCCCTCCGACCTCGTCGGGCACGACGACTCCGACGATGTGGCAGACCCGGTCGGCCGGCCCGTCGAGGCCTACCGCCGTTGCGCCGCCGACCTCGACTCGCTCCTGGCCGAGATCGTCGCCTGATCTTCCCTCGCGGGTAGAGCGGCACCCGCCGCCCGGGCACACCACACCCCGGCACACCACACCCCGGCACACCACACCCCGGCACACCACACCCCGGGCCCGCTGCGAGGGCCACGTCGCTGTCGTCCCCCTCGCTACGATACGAACATATGTACGACTCGCCCACCCCACCCCCCACCGGCGACGCTCCCCGGCGGACGCCCCGACGAGCCCGGCGCTCGACGCCCTCTCGGCCGCGGTCGCCGCCTACGTGGAATCCGCCGAGCCGCGCAGCGAGGCCGAGACGGCCGGCGACCTCGTGGCGATCGGCGTCCTCATCGAGCGCCTGGAGGCATCCCGGGTCGGGCTCCTTTGCGACCTCGACAGCAGCGGCGCCTACCTCGCCGACGGAGCGGTGAGCCCCCGCCGCCTGGCTGCGCTCACGTGCGCGGATGGGCCACGGAGCCGCCCGCGACCGGATGGCGCTCGGACGGAGCCTCCCCGAGATGCCCTCGACCGCCGGCGCCTTCTCGCGCGGCGAGATCTCGATCGCCCACGCCCGCGTGCTCGCCGCGGCCGTCGCTCCGGGTACCGACCCCGGCGCGCGGGAGCACTTCCTGGCCGCGGAGCCGTCGTTCGTAGATGCCGCGCGCGTCACCACTCCGCAGGAGCTGCGCAAGATCGTCGAGCGCTACGTCCTCGACCTCGCCGGCGACGACGGCGTCGCTCGCGCCGAGGCCATCCATGCCCGCCGGAGGCTCCACGCCTTCCCCACCTACGACGGCATGGTCGCCGGCAGCTTCCTACTCGACCCCGAGGGCGGCGAGATCCTCCTGACGGCGCTCGCCGCACGCCTCGACGCCGACCGCGACGCCCCCCGGCGACCCGCGCACCCCCGCCCAGCGGCGCGCCGACGCCCTCACCGACATGCTGCGCGCCTCCATCGACGCCGGGGAGCCGACCACCACCGGAGGCGAACGGCCGCACGTGACGCTTGTCGTCGACCTCGCGACTCTGGCCGGCCACAACCCTCACAGCACCGATCACTCACCCCACCCCGACGACTGCCCCACCTGCAGCCCCGCCCGCGCGACCGGCGCCGCGACCGGGTCGGATCCTCCACGCTCCGGCGGCAGCGGCCGGCGCGGCCCCCGCTCCCGCGCGGCCGGCGAACCGACGCGCCATCCGTCCGACGGCCGCGAGAGCACCTCCAAGAGTCGACGGCGGAGAGACCGGTCGGGCCCCGAGCACCTGGAGGCCCTGCGCACCGACCTGCCCCCTCCTGAGCTCATGCTGCGATGGGACCCGGGCACCGTCGAGCGGATCTGCGAGCTCGAGCACCTCGGACCGATCAGCGCCGAGACCGCGCGCCGCATCACATGCGACAGCGGCGTCAGCCGGATCGTCGTGGCGGGCAGCAGCGAGCCCCTCGACGTCGGCAGGCGGACACGCACGATCCCTCCGGCGATCCGCCGCGCCGTCACCTACCGCGACCGCCACTGCCAGTACCCCGGGTGCGACCGCCCGCCCCGCTACTGCGACGTACATCACTGCGACGAGTGGTGGGCCGATCGGGGAACACCGATGCCCGGCGCCTCGTCCTCCTCTGCCGCCGCCATCACCGCATGACCCACGAGGGCGGCCGGCGCATCGAGCGCGACGCCGACGGCCGCATCCGCGTCACCGGCCCCGACTCCGGCTCCGACTCCGCGGAGCCTCGCGCTTCAGTTCACGCCGCACTGGGCCGATCACTCCCCCTGACGGCGCTGCAGAGTGTGGGCCCGCGCGCCGCTACGCTTCGCGAACGCCCTCGTGGGGAGGTTCCGGCGCACCATGGACACGCCTGCAACGCGCTCGACCCACCGAGATCCTCCTCGTGTGCACCGCGAACGTCTGCCGGTCCCCGATGGCCGAGGCGCTCCTCAGGCTCCACCTCCGCGCAGCCGCGGTGAGCGCCACCGCGGCCTCCGCAGGTACCCGTGCCGAGGAGTCCTTGCCGGCCGCCCCGTACGCGCGCCGTGCCGTCCCCGGCCTCGGAGAGCACCGCAGCCGCCGGTTGACTTCCGAGATGATCTCCGCCGCCGACCTCGTCCTCGCAATGGCGAACGAGCACCTGCGCGAGGTAGTCGCAGCCGAGCCCGACTCCTTCGTGCGCTCCTTCACGCTGCGCGACTTCGCCGCCCGCGCCGCACGCCATGGCGCCCGCAGCGCGGGCGAGACCTTCTCCGAGTGGGTCGCAGCGGTCGCAGCAGATCGCTCGGTCTCCGACCTGGTGGCGACCACCTCGCCGGCAGCCGACGACATCGCCGACCCCATGGGCGGGGAGCTCGTCGACCACCAGATCACCGCGGCCGAGCTGAGCCACCTCCTTCGCGACCTCGTCACCCTGGCCTGGCCGCCCCAGGAGGTCAGAGCATCCGGCGCTCGGCCGCCCAGCGCGCGAGCTCGTGACGGCTCGAGAGCTGGAGCTTCCTGAGCACCGACGACACGTGCGTCTCCACCGTCTTGACCGAGATCTCCAGTTGCCGCGCGATCTCCTTGTACGCGTATCCGCGCGCGAGGTGGCGCAGCACTTCCTGCTCGCGCGGAGTGAGGAGGTCGAGGTCGGGGTCGAGGACCGACGACGCCGGCGCGGCGAACGCGTCGAGGACGAAGCCCGCCAGCCGCGGAGAGAAGACCGCGTCGCCGTCTGCTACGCGATGGATCGCCTCCGCCAGATCGTCGGGCGCGATCGTCTTCGTCACGTAGCCGCGCGCGCCCGCTCGGATCACGGCGATCACGTCCTCGGGCGCGTCGGAGACGGAGAGGGCGAGGAAGCGCACCTCCGGATGCGTCTCGAGCACCTCGCGGATCACGCGCGCCCCGCCGCCAGCGGGCATGTGCACGTCGACGAGGACGACATCGGGCATGCGCTCGCGGATCATCTCGATCGCCGCTTCGACATCCGACGCAGACCCCGCGACGGGCAGGTCGTCGGGTAGCTCGGCGCGCACCCCGGAGAGGAAGAGCCGATGGTCGTCGACCAGGAAGACGCTTACGCTCACGACGCCCCTCTCCGCATCGTCAGCTCGACCTCCGTACCCTCGCCGGGCGCGGTGCGTACCGACGACCGTCCGCCGTGGCGGGCCATCCGCCCGTTGATCGACTCGGCCACGCCTCGCCTGTCGGGCGCGACGGCCTCCGGGTCGTAGCCGCATCCACGATCGCGCACGAAGACGGTCGCCTCGCGATCACCGACCTCGAGGTAGACCGAGACAGTCGGCGCCCCGGAGTGGCGGCACGCGTTCACGATCGCCTCGCGCGGCGGCGAGGAGCGCGCCGGCGGCACCGTCGATCGGGCAGTCGCGCACCCGCACCACCTCCACCGGCACACCGTGCTCCTCCTCCACCTCCGCTGCGACGGCCTCCAGCGCCGCGCCGAGCGAGGCGTGAGACGGCATCGACGACGGTATGGACTGCGGCGCGGCGGCCGGAGAGTCGCCAGTGCCGCCGGTGCCGTCCGGGTCGTCGGCGCCGCGATCTCCGGCGGCACCTTGATATCCGTCGACATCGTGCGCGCCGTTCGCACCGCGACGCGGTGCCCCATCGGGCCCTCCCAGCAGCCACGCTCGCAGCTCCCGCTCCTGGCGCCGTGCGAGACGCACGACCTCGCGGGAGTCGCCGGCACGGCGCTGCACGAGCGCGAGCGTCTGCAGCACGGAGTCGTGGAGGTGCGCCGCCATCTCGGCCCGCTCCTGCGACCTGATCCGCTCCCTGCGCTCCTCGCCCAGCTCCGTGGCGAGCCGCCACAGCCACGGACCGAAGATCAGGGCGAGCCCGGCCGCCGTCACGAGAGTCGCGAAGAGGCCGCGGCGGGCGGCGGCGAAGGTCTCGGTGGTCGCAAACAACGCCCCGACCCCGAGAACGACCAGGACGGCACCGGCGAGGAGGCGCACCAGCGATCCCCGGCGCGTCCCGACAAGCGCTGCGACGGCGTCGGCCGTCGAGGTGGGCATGCGCCGCACCAGCGCCTCCGGGACGCTCGGCGCCGTGCCCTCCTGGGCGCGGGGCCAGATCCACAGGAGAGCGAGACCCACCGAAACGAAGGTGACCGGGACGACGAATCGTCCCCACAGACGGCCCCCGATCTGAACCGTGAGGAGCAACAGGCCGAGCACGATGGCCCCGAGGGCGGCGAGCGTCGCCCAGTCGGGGTCGACCGAACGGCCGGGGCCGGGGCCCGCGCCCGCAGCGGCTCGCTCGTCGAGCGGCATCAGCACCCACGCCGCCAGGTAGAGGGCGACGCCGGTGCCTCCCGCCGCGGCGAGCACGACGAACGCGAGTCGCACGACCACGGGAGCGACCCCGAAGTGGTCCGCGATGCCGGCGGCGACGCCCGCGATCATCCGGCCGTCGCCCCTGCGGGCGAGGCGCTCGGGGGAACCGCCGGGCGCTGCTCCGGGTGCTGCGTGGGACTGCTCGGTCTCGGTCATGGCGTCCTCGGGTGGCTGACCGCCACGCATCCTCGGGTGGCTGACCGCCACGATGATCCCACGCCCCCCTCGTGGTGGGAACCGGGGACCACCCCGAGTCGCGCCGACGCCGCGGCGGGTCGACTCAGGGTGATTCCCGATGGTGCGGGGACCGAGAAGGGCAGACGATGCACCCATGAACGAAGACGACAGCACACACGACACCACACGTGACGGCACTGCGGGCGGCACGGGCGACGGCACGACCGGCACTCCCGGCGACCGCGTCTCGACCCCGCCTCCTGCCACGGCAGACCCGCCTCCGGCGACCGGGCGTCGCCTCTTCCGTTCGCGCGGCGATCGGATGCTCGGCGGCGTCTGTGGCGGTGTGGCCCGCACCTACGGCTGGGACCCCACCCTCGTGCGGCTCGGGATGGTCCTCGTAGCCCTGGTCACGGCCGGGGCCGCGATCGTGGGCTACATCGCGGCATGGATCATCATCCCCGAGGGCGATCCCACGCCCGGAGGCTCGCCGCCGCGGCGGCCGAACGGCGCCGCCATCACCGGCTTCATCCTCCTGGGACTCGGCGCCGTGATGCTCCTCGACCGGCTGGACCTCGGCCCCGAGGGCCACTTCTTCTGGCCCATCGCGCTGATACTCGGCGGCGCCGCGGTGCTCTGGCTGCGCGGCCGCGACGACGTCGCCGCGGAAGCCGACGCCACCGCGACCGCGACCTCGTCGGCCTGGCCGTCGCGCTCGGAGTCCTGGCCGTCTTCAACGGCCTCGGCTTCGGCTCCGGCCGGACCGGTCCGGCCGCCGAGGCCGAGGGCGTTCCTGGGCCCGGTGACGTTGAGCCTCGTCCTCATCTTCGTCGGCTGCGCCTGGTTCGCCGACAGCGCCGGCGCGCTCGAGGTCTCCCCGGGCGCCGTCCTCTCGATCGCCCTCATCGCGGTGGGGGCGGCACTTGTCGTGGGCGCGTGGTTCGGCCGGGCCCGCGGACTGGTGGGCCTGGCGATACCGCTCACCCTCGTGGCCGCCGTGCTCTCCGTCGCCGACATCGACCTGCGCGGCGGCGTCGGCGAGCGCATCTACCGCCCCGACAGCGCGTCGGAGATCCGCGACCGCTACAGGATGGCTATGGGAAGCCTCGAGCTCGACCTGCGCCGCGTCGACTTCGCCCCCGGAGTCACCGAGATCGACGTCTCGGTCGCTATGGGCGAGATCATCGTCTGGGCCCCCGACGACGTGAAGGTCGAGGTCGACAGCCACGTCGGAGCCGGAGAGCTCGACCTCTGGGGACGCACCTTCGACGGCGTGAGCATCGACGAGACCCTCGCAGCCGGCGCCGGCAGCGACGCAGTGCTGCGACTCGAGACGGACGTCGGCCTCGGCACGATCGAGGTGCACCGCTCACCGGCGACGACCACCACCGACAACTCGAACGACCCGGAGGAGATCCTCAAGTGAACCGCCACCCGCTCGACGCCTACTCACTCATCTCGGGGCTGCTCTTCATGGGACTCGGCACATGGTTCCTGCTCGACCGGCTGAGCTCGGTCTCCGCCGACATCACCTGGGTGCCGCCGATCGTGCTCCTGGCTCTCGGCGCCGCCGGCCTCATCTCGAGCGTCGCCACCCACCGCGACACCTGACGGCGCCCGTCTGCTCACGCTGCTCCCGACAACAACGTCGCCCGCAGACCGTCGGGGCCGGGCGAGAGATGCCCTCCCGTGAGCGCGATCTCGTCGCGCTCACCGGAGGCGCGCACCTTCCGCTCCACGACGCCGCGCTGGAGGCCCTTCGCCCCGAGCACGACCTGCACCGGCATTCCGAGGAGGTCGGCGTCGGCGAACTTGACGCCGGGGCTCGCTTCGCGATCGTCGTAGAGCACCTCCAGCCCGGCGGCGCGCATCTCGTCGTAGATCGAGTCCGCGGCCGACGTCACGTCTACGGCCGCGTCGCCCCTCCCGGGCAGCACGATCAGGTGGACGTCGTACGGGGAGAGCGCTGCCGGCCACGCGATGCCGGCGTCGTCGTGGTGCTCCTCCACCACCGCGGCCACCAGACGCGTGACGCCGATTCCGTAGCAGCCCATCACCATCAGGTGTGACTCGCCGGCGTCGTCGGTGTAGCGCGCGTCGAGCACCTCGCTGTACTTCGTCCCGATCTGGAAGACGTGCCCGACCTCGATTCCGCGGTCGACCGAGAGCGCACTCCCGCACCGCGGGCACGCGTCGCCGGTGACGATGACCACGAGGTCGGCCCAGACCTGCACCTCGAAGTCGCGGCCCAGGACCGCGTTGCGGACGTGGTGGTCGATCTCGTCCGCCCCCGTGATCCATCCGCCCGGCCGGCGCACAGACGGGTCGGCGACGACGATCGTGGCACCAGCGAAGCCCGGGCCGATGTAGCCCTTGGGGATCCCCGGCCGGCCGGCGAATCCGTCGTCGTCGAGGAGTCGCACCGCGCGCCCCGGCAGCGCTGCGGCGAGCGCGTACTCGTTGACCTCGCGGTCTCCCGGCACGAGTGCGAGGCCGAGGTCGCCGTCTGCCTCGAAGGCGATGCACTTCAGCAGTTCGGACGGCTCGGCGCCCAGCGCCTCTGCGACCGAATCGATCCCGGGGAGGTCAGGGGTGTGCACCTTCTCGACAGGCGGGACCTCGGCGCGCTCCGCGTCGCCGAGACTGCTCGCCTCGTCCACCACCGGCACCTCGGTGTGGTGCCAGGCGTGGTCGCGGCGCGCAGCCTCGACGTTCGCCGCGTAGTCGCACGAACTGCACCACACGAAGTCGTCCTCGCCCACCGCAGCGACCGCCATGAACTCGTGGTTGACATCGCCGCCGATCTCCCCGGCCTGAGCCTCCACCGTGCGGAACGTCAGCCCGCAGCGCTCGAAGACGCGGTGGTAGGCGTCGTACATCGCCTTGTAGGTGACGCGCAGGCCTTCGAGATCCGCGTCGAAGGAGTAGGCGTCCTTCATCAGGAACTCGCGCCCGCGCAGGAGGCCGAACCGCGGGCGTAGCTCGTCGCGGTACTTCCACTGGATCTGATACAGGTTCACCGGCAGGTCGCGGTAGGAGGTGAGCTCGGCTGCGACGGTCGCGGTGATCACCTCCTCGGCCGTGGGCGCGAGGCAGAAGCCCGTCTGCTTGCGATCCTCGAGGCGGAACATGAGCGGCCCGTACGTCGTGTCGCGCCCCGAGCGCTGCCACAGCTCGAGCGGTTGGGCGATCGGCAGGAGCAGCTCCTGGGCGCCGGCGGCGTCCATCTCCTCTCGCACTATCTGCTCCGCCTTGCGGAGCACCCGATGTCCCACGGGCAGCCACGAGTACATCCCCGCAGCGACCCTGCGGATGCACCCGGCCCTCACCAGTAGCCGGTGGCTGTCGACCTCGGCGTCGGCGGGGTCGTCGCGCAGGGTGCGGAGGAAGAGCCTCGACATTCGCATCCGAGCAGGCTAGCGAGGCCGGGGAAACCCGACCTAAGCACTCGGATAAATTCCTGACCAGTTGACTGGTATTTTGCCGGCGGCGTCGTTAGGCTGACCCGCGTGATCCGGGAGAGCGGCGCAGCGAGCATCCACATGGGGCGGACCCCCACGAGATGCACGACGAGCTCTGTCGCCGGCACGCCGCCCGCCCGTAGCAGCGACGAGCGAAGGCGGCTCCCGCCCCGGAGAAGATCTTCCTCCGGGGAGCGCGACACCTCCTCCGCTGCCGTCCCCGTGCGCCCCCTCGGCGCTCCCGCGCCCCACCATCCAGATCGGAGCGACGATGTCGATCAACCTCTCCCAGCTCCGCCTCAGGCCCCTAGAGCCTGCCGTCGAGGCCGACCTCGACACCTACGAGCAGACCCTCGCCGACTACCAGGCGGGGCGCGTCGACGACGAGGTGTTCCGGGTCTTCCGCCTGACCAACGGCATCTACGGCCAGCGCCAGGGCGGCACCAACCAGATGGTGAGGGTGAAGGTCCCCCACGGCCGGCTGACGCCCGAGCAGCTCGAGATGCTCGCCTACGTCGCCGACGCCTACTCGCGCGGCTGGGGCCACCTGACGACCAGGCAGAACGTCCAGTTCCACTTCGTGGACCTCGGCCAGACCCCCGAGGTGCTCCGGCTCCTCGCCTCGGTCGGCCTCACGACGAGGGAGGCCTGCGGCGACACGGTCCGCAACGTCGCGGGGTGCCATCTCGCAGGCGCGTGCCCACTCGAGGTGCTCGACATCACTCCCTGGGCGGAGGCGACGACGCGCTGGTTCCTCCGCAACCCGCTGGCACAGCGTCTGCCGCGCAAGTTCAAGATCAACTTCTCCGGCTGCGCGACCGACTGCGGCCAGGCGATGTTCAACGACGTCGGCGTCGTCGCCGTGATGCGGCCGCTGCCCGACGGCACGACCGAGGCCGGCTTCCGCGTCTTCATCGCCGGCGGCCTCGGAACCACGCCGCACCCTGCACAGGCCCTGGAGGAGTTCACTTCGCGCGAAGACCTCATGCCGACGATCGAGGCCGTGCTGCGCACGTTCGACCACTACGGCAACCGCGACAAGAAGCTCCGCGCCCGCATGAAGTGGCTCGTCGACACGATGGGGATCGACGAGCTGCGCGAGCGCATCGTGAAGGAGCGCCGCTTCCTGCGCGCCTCGGCGACGTGGCCCGGCGGCATCCCCGAAGTGGTGCGCGACCGTGGCGACGAGCCGGCCGGCGGCACGCCCGTGACCGGAGACCTCTCGGGTGGCATCGGTACCGGCACCGGCTCGGGGCAGCCGGTCGCGCTCGGGGCCACCGACCCGTTCCGCCGTTGGGAGCAGGCGAACGTGGTGCGCGGAGTCGCCAACGGCACCGTGAGCGCCGTCGCGCACGCGCCGCTCGGCGATCTCACCGCCGAACAGCTGAGAGGGCTCGCCGACATCCAGCGCGACTTCGACTCCGATGTGCGAATCACCAACCGCCAGAACCTCGTGCTGCGCGCTGACGGATGCCGACCTGCGCGGCGTCTACGACCGGCTCGTCGACGTCGGCATGGCGGCGCCCGGGGCCGAGCTGGCGCGCGACGTGGTCGCATGCCCGGGCGCCGACACCTGCAACCTGGGCGTAACGCAGTCGCGTGGCCTCGCGGAGGCGATCGGCGAGTCGCTCGAGGAGGCCGGTCTCGCGGAGACCGGGGGCGTGCGCGTCAACATCTCGGGCTGCACCAACTCGTGCGGCCAGCACCACGTCGCCGACATCGGCTTCTTCGGCGCCGAGCGGCGCGCCCACGGCACCTCGGCACCCGGCTATCAGATGCTCCTCGGTGGCCACCTCGGCGACATGCAGGTCGACTTCGGCGAGAAGGCCACGAAGCTCCCGGCCAAGCGCGCAGCCGAGGCGGTCGTGCGCGTCGTAGGGCGCTTCGCGGCCGAGCGCGAGGCCGGGGAGGTGTTCGCTCGCTGGCTGGCCCGCTCCGGAGGTGCCCGGGCGGTCGGCGAGACCCTCGCCGACCTCGACGATCTTCCCGCCCCCGACGCCGCACCCGATCTCTACGTTGACTACGGCGAGACCGGGCCGTACGTGGCTGAGATCGGAGAGAGCGAGTGCGCGACATGACGCGCCTCACCGGATCGGAGCAGTGATGAGCCCCATCGCCGAGCCCCGCGAGCGCGCGCAGACTTCGGAGTCGCGGGCGACATCGACCTCGTCGAGCTCGCCGACGTGAGCGCGCGCCTCGAGCTCCAGCCCGCCTCCGCCGCCATCGAGTACGCCGTCGGTCGCTTCGGTGAGCGCCTCACACTCGCCGCCTCGTTCCAGGACTGCGTGCTGGTCGACATCGCCACACGCGTCGCTCCGGGTATCGAGGTCGTCTTCCTCGACACGCAGATGCACTTCCCGGAGACCTACGAGTACGTGGAGACGGTGCGGCGCCGCTACGACCTCAACCTGCGGGTCGTCACGCCTCTGATCGAGCCCGACGAGATGTGGCGCGACGATCCGAACGAGTGCTGCGTGCTGCGCAAGGTGGAGCCCCTCGCACGCGCCCTCCGGGGAAAGGACGCATGGATCTCCGGACTCCGCCGAGCCGAGGCCGCCACCCGGGCCGACGCGCCGATCGTCGGGGTCGACCACGGGCGCGGGATCGTGAAGGTCAACCCTCTCGCCCCCTGGTCCGACGCCGACATCGAGGGCTACGCGCTCGACAACTCCCTGCCCCGGCACCCCTCCGCTCTCTCGGGTACGCATCGATCGGCTGCGCGCCCTGCACACGACCCGTCGCGCCCGGCGCCGACCCGCGCTCCGGGCGCTGGGCGGGCCGGGGCAAGACGGAGTGCGGGCTCCACGGCTGGCCGGAGGCCCGATAGCCCCAAAGGCGACACGTCGGGAACCGGAGGCGGCGCTGCGGACGACGCCACTGGCAGCGATCCCCGCGCCGGCCGGTATCCTTGCCCGCTCACGCCCGACAATCCTGACGGTGACCAACGTGCAGACCCAGATCTCCCACCTCGCGGCGCTCGAAGCGGAGTCGATCCACATCTTCCGCGAGGTCGTCGCCGAGTTCGAGCGCCCCGTCCTGCTCTTCTCAGGCGGCAAGGACTCGATCATCATGCTCCGCCTGGCCGAGAAGGCATTCTGGCCCGCCAGGGTCCCCTTCCCGATCATGCACGTGGACACCGGCCACAACTTCCCCGAGGTCCTCGACTATCGGGACCGTCGCGTCGCCGAGCTCGAGGTGCGCCTCGTGGTCGCCTCGGTGCAGGACTCGATCGACCAGGGGCGGGTCGTGGAGGAGACCGGCGCCCGAGCGTCGCGCAACCGCCTCCAGACCGTCACCCTCCTCGACGCAATAACCTCCAACGGGTTCGATGCGGTGTTCGGCGGCGGCCGGCGTGACGAGGAGAAGGCGCGCGCCAAGGAGCGGGTGTTCTCGTTCCGCGACGAGTTCGGCCAGTGGGACCCCAAGAACCAACGGCCCGAGCTCTGGGATCTGTACAACGGTCGGCACCGCAAGGGTGAGCACATCCGCGTCTTCCCGATCTCGAACTGGACCGAGCTCGACGTGTGGCAGTACATCGCCGACGACGGCATCGAGGTTCCATCCATCTACTTCGCACATCGGCGACGCGTCTTCATGCGCGACGGAATGTGGCTGGCTGAGAACCCCTACGTCACGCTCATGGACGGCGAGGAGATCGAGGAGCGCCAGGTGCGCTACCGCACCGTCGGCGACATGTCCTGCACGGGGGCCGTCGAGTCGCCCGCGGAGACGATCGAGCAGGTGATCGAGGAGGTCGCCGCTTCGCGGATCACCGAGCGCGGCGCCACGCGGGCAGACGACAAGTTCGCAGAGGCGGCCATGGAAGACCGCAAGCGCGAGGGGTACTTCTAGTGGAGATGATGCGGTTCGCAACCGCGGGTCCGTCGACGACGGCAAGAGCACACTGATCGGCCGGTTGCTGCTCGAGAGCAAGCAGATCTTCGAGGACCAGATGGAGGCCGTCGAGCGCACCAGTCGCGAGAAGGGCTTCGACTACACGAACCTCGCGCTCCTCACTGACGGCCTGCGCGCCGAACGCGAGCAGGGGATCACCATCGACGTTGCATACCGCTACTTCGCGACGCCGAAGCGCAAGTTCATCATCGCCGACACGCCCGGCCACATCCAGTACACACGCAACATGGTCACCGGCGCGTCCACCGCCGACCTCGCCCTGGTCCTCGTCGACGCGCGCAACGGCATCGTCGAGCAGTCGCGGCGCCACGCGGTCATCGCGTCGATGCTGCGCGTCCATCACATAGTCCTCTGCGTCAACAAGATGGACCTGGTCGACTACGACGAGTCTGTCTACGAGTCGATATGCAGCGAGTTCACCGAGTGGGCAGCGAAGCTCGACATCACCGACCTGACCTTCGTGCCCGTGTCCGCACTTCTCGGCGACAACGTGACCGCTCACTCGGAGAACATGCCCTGGTACGAGGGCCCGACTCTCCTGCACCACCTCGAGCACCTCTACATCGGGTCCGACCGCAACCTCATCGACCCCCGCTTCCCGGTGCAGCTGGTCATCCGACCCATGTCGAACGAGCACCACGACTACCGGGGCTACGCGGGGCAGGTCGCCGGCGGCATCTTCCGCCCCGGCGACGAGGTCGTCGTGCTGCCGTCGGGGTTCGCGACCACCATCGCCGGGATCGACGCATACGGCGGCCCGATCGATGAGGCGTTCGCGCCGATGTCGGTGACGATCCGCCTCGCCGACGATCTCGACGTGAGCCGTGGAGACATGCTCTGTCGCCCTCACAACCAGCCGACGGTGAGCCAGGACGTCGAGGCGATGATCTGCTGGTTCAGCCCGGACCGCCCGCTCTCGGCCGGCTCCCAGTACGCGATCAAGCACACGACGCGGAGCGCCCGTTGCCGCGTACAGGATCTGCACTACCGGCTCGACGTCAACACGCTTCACCGCGACGAGGGCGCGTCGACCCTAACGTTGAACGAGATGGGCCGTGTTGCTCTGCGCACCACGGCGCCGCTCTTCGTAGACGAGTACCGGCGCAACCGTATGACCGGTTCGTTCATCCTCATCGAGGAAGCCACAAACGAGACCGTCGCTGCCGGCATGGTCATCGGAGCCGCGTGACCTCGGCGCGAAGCGAGGCCGGGAGCGAGGGTCACGCCGACCGCGGGTCCGCTGCTCTGCCGCGCAGCGAGAACGTCGTGTGGCACGAGGGTGAGCTCACCCGTGAGGAGCGGTGGAGCGCCGCCTCTGTGGCGGGGGCGACGATCTGGTTCACGGGGCTCTCCGGCTCCGGGAAGTCGACCGTCGCAGCCGCTGTCGAGCGACTCCTGCTCGACGCCGGCCGCATCTCGTACCTCCTCGACGGCGACAACCTGCGCCACGGACTGAACGGCGACCTCGGCTTCGACGCAGCGTCGCGCCACGAGAACGTGCGCCGCGTCGCCGAGGTCGCCCGCCTCTTCGCCGACGCCGGCGTCGTGGCCCTGGTCCCGGTGATCAGCCCGTACCGCTCGGGCCGCGACCACGCGCGATCGATACACGAGGACGTCGGTCTCTCGTTCCTCGAGGTCTTCGTGGACACCCCGATCGAGGTCTGCGAGCAGCGCGACCCCAAGGGCCTCTACCGCAAGGCGCGCGCCGGGGAGCTGACAGGGTTCACGGGGATCGACGACCCCTACGAGGCGCCCCTCTCGCCCGGCCTGCGCATCGACGGCGGCGCCACCCCCGTCGCGGTGGCCGCGGAAACCGTTCTAGCGGCCCTGGCCGAGCGGCGATCCGCCCGCGGGGGCTCCTGACCTCACCGCATGCCGGCCCCGGTAGTCGCTCAGGGTGCCCTCACCCCTTGTCGCGCCGCGAGTCGCGCGATGTGTCACGATCTGGACATGGTTCACCCGGTGGCGGCGGCGGGGTTCGGGCCGCAGGCCGGCCTCTACGAGTCGACGCGCCCCACGTATCCGGCCGCTGCCATGGAGTGGATCGCCGCTCGCCTCCCGCTCGGCCCCGGGGCACTGGTGGTCGACCTTGCCGCCGGGACCGGCAAGCTGACCCGCCTCCTCCTGGCCGGCGGGGCGTCGGTCGTCGCCGTCGAGCCGGTGGGCGGGATGCGCGACGCACTGCGCGAGTCGATTCCGCAGGTCCCCGTGGTCTCGGGTCTCGCCGAGGCACTCCCCGTTCGGCGAGGCCACCTGCGACACGGTCCCAGTCGCTCAGGCGTTCCACTGGTTCGACTCGGCGGCGACCGTCGCCGAGCTTGCGCGCGTGGTGCGACCCGGTGGGGGCGTCGCGTTGATCTGGAACGCCCGGGACCGGTCATCCGCGTGGGTCGACCTGGTGTGGTCGGTCATGGACCGGGTCGAGAAGCACGCGCCCTGGCGTGACCACGACCGCTGGCGCGGCGCCGACGGCATCGACTGGCCCGGCTTCGACGGTCTCGAGGCTGCCACCTTCCGCAACGAGCAGGCCCTGTCGCCCGAGGGCGTCGTGGGGCGGATCGCGTCTGTCAGCCACGTCGCGGCACTCCCGACAGCGGAGCGCGAGGCCGTCCTCGACGAGGTGCGCGACGTCGTCTACCGGCACCCCGACACCCGCGGTCACGCGATGCTCTCGATCCCGTACCGGGTCGACGCCTACGTCGCGCGCAGGGTCGGCTGACGCCTCAGCCCGAGATCTCCCTCATCCGCTTGATGCGGTCGTCGGAGTGGTTCGGATCGAGGCCCTGCGCTGCGAGCATCTCGGCGCGCGTCTCGGCGGCGATCTCCTCTGCGCCGGCCTGCGCGGCGGCGACGCGCGCTTCGATGCCGTCGGTCATGATCCGCTCGGCTTCTTCCACGAGCGCCGCGACCATCTCGTCTTCCGGCACGACCCGGACCACGTGGCCCTTCACGAAGAGGTGCCCCCGGCCGCGGCCGGCGGCGATGCCGAGATCGGCCTCCCGGGCCTCGCCGGGGCCGTTGACCACGCACCCCATCACCGCGACCTGCAGCGGGATGCCACGGCCGTCGAGCGCGGCCTGGGCGTCGGATGCGACCTTGATCACGTCTACCTCCGCGCGGCCGCACGACGGGCAGGCGATCAGGTCGAGGCCGCGGCGCTCGCGAAGACCGAGCGACTCCAGGAGCGTGCGACCTGCACGGCCCTCCTCCACCGGGTCGGCTGTGAGCGAGTAGCGGATCGTGTCACCGATGCCCTCGGCGAGGAGCGCACCGATGCCGGCGGTCGACTTCACCAGACCCTGTGGGGGTGGGCCGGCCTCGGTGACGCCGAGGTGGAGGGGGTGATCGGTGGTCTCGGCCAGGAGGCGGTAGGCCTCGATCATCAGCAAGACGTTCGAGGCCTTCACGGAGATCTTCACGTCGTCGAAGCCGACCTCCCTGAACAGGTCGAGCTCGTGCATCGCGGAGGCGACGAGCGCCTCGGGAGTGAGGCCGCCGTGGCGCGTGGCGACGTCGGGGTCGAGTGAGCCGGCGTTCACGCCGATGCGGATCGGGACGCCTCGATCCCCGGCTTCTCTGGCGACGATCTTGATCTGCTCGGACTTGCGGATGTTCCCCGGGTTGAGCCGCAGCGCGTGTACGCCCGCCTCCAACGCCGCCAGCGCGAGTCGATACTGGAAGTGGATGTCGGCGACGATCGGCACAGGCGAGCGCGGGACGATGTGCGCGAGACCTTCGGCGGCCTCCTCGTCGTTGCAGGTGCAACGAACTATGTCGACTCCCGAGCCGGCGAGCGCGTAGATCTGCGCGAGCGTCGCCTCGACATCGGCCGTCCGGGTTGTCGTCATCGACTGGACGCTCACCGGCGCGCCGCCGCCTACCGGTACAGGGCCGACCATCACCCGCCGAGTCGTACGCCGCTCGATCACGCTCCCAGCCTACGACCGGACGTGCGGCTCCCGAGAAGCGCCCCGGGGCCGGCGGTCACGGCCGCAACCTCCGGGCAGGGACCCTAGAACGGATCCGGCACGGGGCGTGCGACGTCGAGGAAGAGTGCCGAGAGGAAGATGAGCGCGAGTACGCCGACGACGGCAACGGTCAAGCAGGAGCAGCTTCGCGGCATCGACCTGCACCCGGCGCCGGCGGATCGACGACATGATCCGCTCGTAGGTCGCGATCGCCACGTGGCCACCGTCGAACGGGAGCAGCGGCATCATGTTGAAGATCCCCACGAAGACGTTGATCGAGATGAGGAGGAAGGCGGTGCTCACCCAGCCCGCGACGACCGCCTGGTTGGCGAGGCGCCCGAACCCGACGGGCGAGATGAAGCGCTCACCCTCGGCGGCGCCGCCGGTGTCGTTGCCGGAGTCGTCGCCGGAGTCGGCACCTACGAGGACGTCGCGGTACGAGCTCAGGCCGTCGAGCGAGAACATCCGGCCGAGCGCGGCGACCGACTCCTTTGTGAGATCGGCGATCGCGACCGGCGCCTCCCTCATCGACCCGAGCATCCCGGGGCGCGGCACGTAGGCAGTTGGGCTGACACCGGCGTAGCCGGTCTCACCGGCCACCTGCGGGTGGGTCTCGGCGAGGGTGACCGGGAGCGTGAGCCGCTCGCCGTCGCGCTCCACCACGAAGTCGACCGTCTGTCCCCGCGCGGGCGCACCGTGTCGGGGACCCCCTGCCACTCCTCGATCGCGACCCCGTCGATCTCGAGGATCGTGTCGCCTGCCTCGATCCCGGCGATGTCTGCCGGTGCTCCGGGCTCGACGCCGCTCAGCGTCGCCCTCAGCTCGCCGTTACGGAAGTCGCCTGCGCCCCACACCACGACGAACATGAGCAGCAGCGCGATGATGAAGTGCATCACCGAGCCGGCCACCGCGACGCCCATGCGCGCGAGGTACCCCTTGCTCCGGTACGCACGCGGCTCATCGGCCGGGTCGACCTCCTCGAGGTTCGTCATCCCGATGATCTTGCAGTAGCCACCGAGCGGCAGCGCCTTCAGGCCGTACTCGGTCTCGCCGCGGCCGGACGGACCAGATCCGCGGGCCGAAGCCGACGAAGAACTCGGTGACCTTCATGCCAGAGCGCTTCGCCATCACGAAGTGACCCAGCTCGTGCAGCATGATCATCACGAAGAACCCGAGGATCACGAGGATCGTCCCGAAGACGGTCGGGCGCGCGATCGCCAGTGCGATCGAGCCGGCCGTGACCAGAGCCACCACGAGGACCGCTCGGCGGCGGTCTACTTCGTACGCCTCGAGCGGATCCCTCACGCGCTCCTCCCGCCCACTCCCGCGCCCGCGCGACGCTCCTACAGCCTCGCCGGCGCGCACTCGCGCAGCGCGATCGGCATCGAGGAGGTCGGCCATCTCATCGGCCCTCCCGATCGGCCCGTCGAGGGCATCCGCGACCACCTCGGCGATCGCGACCCACGGAATCGCACCGGCGAGGAACGCCGCCACTGCGACCTCGTTGGCGGCGTTGAGTACCGCCGGAGCGGCACCTCCGGCCCGGCCGGCCTCGTAGGCGATGCGCAGGCAGGGGAAGGCGTCGAGGTCGGGCACCTCGAAGTCGAGGCGGCGGAGGGCCTTCCAGTCGAAGCGCCCCGAAGGGCTCGTCGAGGCGGTCCGGGGCTCCGAGGGCGAGGCCGATCGGGAGGCGCATGTCGGGCAACGAGAGCTGCGCGACCGTGGCGCCGTCGGAGAACTCGACCATGCCGTGCACGACCGACTGGGGGTGCACCACCACCTCGATGCGGTCGTAGTCGATGCCGAAGAGCTCGTGCGCCTCGATGACCTCGAGGCCCTTGTTCATCAGCGTGGAGGAGTCGATCGTTACCTTCGGGCCCATGCTCCAGGTGGGGTGGGCCAGAGCGTCGTCGATCGAGACGCTCTCCAGCTCCTCGCGCGACCTGCCGCGGAACGGCCCGCCACTGGCGGTCAGCACGACGCGGCCGACCTCGACCCGCCGTCCGGAGCGCAGGCACTGGTAGATGGCCGAGTGCTCCGAGTCGACGGGAACGACCTCTCCGCCCCCGGACGCGAGCGCCTTCGCGACGAGTGGGCCGCCGGCGATCATGCTCTCCTTGTTCGCCAGCGCAAGCCGCTTGCCGTGCTCGAGGGCGCCGAGGGTCGCCGGCAGGCCCGCGAAGCCGACTACGGCGTTGACCACCACGTCGGCGTCCGGGTGAGCGGCGAGCTCGACCAGCGCGCCCGGGTCGTCGGAGCAGGCCCGGGCGAGATCGGCGGGGACGTGGTGCTCGGCCGCCTGGGCGGCCAGGAGGTCGGTGTTGCGCCCTGCGGCCAGGGCAACGACCCGGTACAGATCGGGGTGGCGCGCGATCACGTCGAGAGCCTGAGTTCCGATCGAGCCGGTCGACCCCAGGATCACAACGCCGCGCGACATCCGGCAAGCCTACGTGACGGTGGGGCCTTCTCTTGCTGCAGCACCCCGCCCCTCGGCGCGGCGTGCGACCGCTCTCAGAGCACGTTCAGGTGGAGCGCGAGGTAGTAGGTGATGGGGAGGCAGAAGAGCAGCGCGTCGAATCGATCGAGTACGCCGCCGTGCCCGGGCAGCAGGGTGCCGAAGTCCTTCACGCCGAGATCGCGCTTGAGCATCGACTCGCAGAGGTCGCCGACGAAAGCGCCCATGGCCACGAGCATGCCGAGGGCGAGACCGCTCTTGGAGTCCCATGGATGAATGCCGTCGCCGGCGAGGCCTCCGCCGACGATCGCCCAACCGAGGACGACCGACGCGGTCATCCCTGCCAGCGTCCCCTCGAAGGTCTTGTTGGGCGAGATCTTGGGCGCGATGCGCGACTTGCCGAACTGTGACCCGACGAAAGAACCCGAACACGTCGTAGGCGACCGTGCAGATCACGACTCCGAGTATCAGGCCTACGCCGTCTTCCGACTGGAGCAGCAGTCCCGCGAACCCGCCGAGGCCACCGACGTATCCGAAGGTGAAGAGCGTCGTCGCGACACCGAGGAGCGGCCGGCCGGGTGTGACCTCCCACAGGAACCAGAGCATGGAGAAGACGGTGACGAGGCCGAAGAAGACCGGGTACGCACCGACGCCGTACTCCCGTGCCGAGACGACCAGCCCGACCGACCCGAGCAGCGCCAGCACCGTCGCCGGCTTCAGCCCCTTCGTCCGGAGGCCCTGGGCCAGCTCGATGGTCGCCACGCCGAGGATCACCGCGGAGAGGTACCCGGTGGCGGTGGTGCCCGAGTTGAAGCAGGCGAAGGCGACCACGGCAATGATTCCGGCGGTGAGGACTGCCGTCGGCACGTCTCTCTCCCCGGCCTGGGGCGCGGGCGCATCGGATGCCGGCGCCGGCCGCGAGGGATCCGGCCGCGGCCGCTGGTGCAGAGCTGCGGTCGTCGAGGTACGCCGAGTGGAGACGCGCCGACGAGCAGCCACCTCCTCGGCGAAGGTCGCGTCGCTGTCGGGCGGGATCTCGGCTGCCACACCGACCTGTGCGGTCTCGTCCGTGAGGTCGGCGCGGTAGTCGGCTCCGGCCCAGTCGGAGCCCTCGGCGCGGAACCGTGGCCCGGGTCCGGCCAGTGCCGCCCACGGGTCGTCGGCGTCCGCCACCTCGGGCTCGGCCTCGTCGTCTACGAAGATCGCTGGCATCGCCCCCGTAGGCGGCTCCGACCAGTGGGGCAGCGGAGGGACCGCCTCGGTGCTCCCGGTGCTGCTCCCCGGGTCGGCGGTAACGGGCTCCTCGGGCTCCTCGGCGGCGTCGGCGTCGTCGGGCTCGGACGACGCCGACCAGGTCGGCCCCGACGGCGCCGGGAACGTCAGCGAGGGGCGGACGGCCGGATCCGGAGAGGGGGGGCGGTCACCGTGGCGCGGCCGGCCGGCCGGCACTCTGCCACTCTCGCCCTCGAGCGCCGACTGCGCCTCCTCGGCGCCGAGTATGCGGACACCCTCGGGTGCCGCCGGCTTCGCGTCGTCGTCTGGGTCGGCCACAGAGTTCCTCCCGCGGAAGTGCTCCGCCAGGCTAGACGGCGGGGGCGCCGCCGTGCCCGACCAGGACCTCACCGAATCGGCCCACTCGCTCAGGACAGCCTCGCCAGGCCGTCCGCGGGCCGACTCCGATCAGACCTCCAGGAGCTCCTGCTCCTTGTGCACCAGCATCCGATCGATCTCGGCCACGACCTCGTGGGTCAGCTTCTCGAGCTCCTTCTCGACCCTCGCGAGCTCGTCGGCGGAGATCTCCGCAGCGCGCTCCATCGCCTCGAGCTCCTGGCGGGCGTGGCGCCGGACGTTGCGGACAGCTACCCGGCTCTCCTCGGCCCGGTGCTTGGCCACCTTCACCATCTCCTTGCGCCGCTCCTCGGTCAGCTCCGGGAACGTCAGTCGGATGACGGCACCGTCGTTCGACGGGTTGATGCCCAGGTCGCTGCCCTGGATCGCCTTCTCGATCGCCTTCATCGCTCCCTTGTCGTACGGGGCGACGACGAGCACGCGCGGCTCGGGCACGGAGAACCCGGCGAGCTGCTGCAGGGGGACCTCGCTGCCGTAGTAGTCGACCTTCAGCTTCTCCACGAGCGCGGGCGTGGCCCGACCGGTGCGGACCGTCGCGAACTCCTCCTGCAAGTGCACCACAGCCTTGTGCATGCGGTCCTTGCAGTCCGCGATGTGCGCGTCCATCAGGAGGCCTCCCTCGAGCTCACTAGCGTCCCGATCTGCTCACCGAGGAGAGCCCGGCGGATGTTGCCGGGCTCCATGACGTCGAAGACGATGATCGGGATCCGGTTGTCCATGCAGAACGTGATCGCCGTCGAGTCCATCACCTTCAATCCGCGGTTGAGCACCTCGAAGTGACTCACCTCGGAGAGCTTGACCGCCTCGGGGTCGGTCCTGGGGTCGGCGCTGTAGACACCGTCGACCCCCGAATGGGTCCCCTTGAGGACCGCGCCGGCACCGATCTCCGCGGCTCGCAGCGCCGCCGTGGTATCGGTCGTGAAGTAAGGGTTGCCGGTACCCGCCGCGAAGATCACCAGCCGGCCCTTCTCGAGGTGGCGGACCGCCCGCAACGGGATGTACGGCTCCGCAATCTGCGACATCGTGATCGCCGTCTGCACGCGCGTGGGATGACCTAGCGCCTCGAGCGCGTCCTGCATGGCCAGCGCGTTGATGACGGTGGCGAGCATCCCCATGTAGTCGGCGCGCGCCCGCTCCATTCCGCGCGTGGCGCCCGTCATGCCCCGGAAGATGTTGCCTCCGCCGACGACGATAGCGACCTCGACGCCGAGCTCGACGCGTACGCCGGCGACCTCCTCTGCGATGCGCTGCACGACCGCGGCGTCGATCCCGTAGCCGATCCTGCGATCGGCGAACGCCTCACCGGAGAGCTTCAGCACCACTCGGCCGTACCGGCTCCCGCTCATGCTCCCCGCTCTCCTGGTGCGCACTCGGTGACCCGGGCGTCGCTCGGCTAGTCCTCGGCGATCTTCACGCGGGCGAACCGCCGAATGCACGCATCGCCGCCGAGACCTGCGACGAGCGCTCCGACCGTGACCTTGGGGTCCTTGACGAATGGCTGGTCGACGAGGCAGTTCGCCTTGAAGAAGCCGCCGAGCTTGCCCTCGACGATCTTGGTGAGTGCCTGCTCCGGCTTGCCTTCCTGGCGCGTCTGAGCCTCCAGGACTGCCCTCTCCTTCTCGACATCCTCGGCCGGCACGTCGTCGCGTGACAGCCACCGGGGCGCCGAGTTCGCGATGTGGAGCGCCACGTCGTGAGCGACCTCACGCGCCCCCGTGTCGTTCCTGTCGACCCCGCCCAGCTCGACGAGGACACCGATCACACCACGCTCGTTCTGGACGTGCCGGTAGGCGTCGAGGACGCCGTCGGGCGATTCGAAGCGCACGACCCTACCGAGCTCGATCTTCTCGCCGATCTTCCCCGAGAGCTGCGTTATCGCCTCGCCGACGGTACCCCCGTCGAACGCCTGGACGTCTACGTCGTCGGCCCCCTTCTCTGCTACCTGGCGCGCGAGCCGCGAGACGAGGGCCTTGAAGTCGGTCCCCTTCGCCACGAAGTCGGTCTCGCAGGTGAGCTCGAGGATCACACCGACGTCGTCGCCCGCGACCACGTCGATGGCACCCTGCTGCGCGGCCCTTCCGGCGCGCTTGGCCGCGCCCGAGAGGTTGCGCTCCCGCAGCCAGTCCTGAGCGGCCTGCATGTCGCCGCCGCTCTCCTCCAGGGCTTTCTTGCAGTCCATCATCCCGGCGCCGGTCATCTTGCGCAGGGCTGCGACTTCCTTGGCCGAGACGTCAGCCATTGCTCTCTCCATCCGACGGGGTTCCGCTCGTGTCGGCTTCCGGGGGCGCATCGGCGCCGACGGCCGCTCCCGGTGCCGCTCCCTCCTCTGCGGCTCCGCCGGCATCGACTCCTGCGGTCTCCGCCGCCTCCGGCACCTTCTCCTGCGCCGTCTCCTTCTGGGCGAGGAGGCGCTCCTCGCGGAGCTTCTGGGCAGCAGCGGCCTCGGCGCGCGCCTTCGCCTGCTGCTCCGCCCGGACCTTCTCCTCTTCCGCGCTCAGCCGAGGGGGCGCCGGCGCCTTCTTGGCCGGCACGTCCTCCGAGCGGGTGCCGGCGCGCGCACCTCTACGCTGCGCGAGGAATCGCCCTTCCTCGACCGCGTCGGCCATGACCCTGCACATCAGGTTCGCGGCGCGGATCGCGTCGTCGTTGCCCGGGATCACGAAGTCGATTACGTCGGGATCGCAGTTGGTGTCGACGACCGCGACCACCGGGATTCCCAGGCGGTTGGCCTCGGTGACGGCGATGTGCTCCTTCTTCGTGTCGATGACGAAGACGACGCTCGGCGCGCGCTCGAGGTTCTTGATCCCGCCCAGGTTCCGTTCCAGCTTCGCGACCTCGCGGCGCACCTTGAGGCCTTCCTTCTTGATCATCTGGTCGACTTCGCCGGTGTCGATCACACGCTGCAGCTCGCGGAGCTTCGAGACACGCGAGTGGACGGTCTGGAAGTTGGTGAGCATCCCACCTAGCCACCGGAAGTTCACGTACGGGCTGTTCGATCTGAGCGCGTGCTGCGACACAGGTTCCTGCGCCTGCTTCTTGGTGCCCACGAAGAGGACGGTGCCACCGTCGGCGACGCTCTCGCGGACGTAACGGTACGCGGTGTCGATCAGCTCGAGCGTCTGGTTGAGATCGATTATGTAGATCCCGTTGCGCTCGCCGAAGATGAACCGTCGCATCTTCGGGTTCCAGCGACGGGTCTGGTGGCCGAAGTGCACTCCGGCCTCCAACAGCTGCTTCATGGTCACGACGGCCATGGCCGCGCCTCCCTTGGTTCGAATCTTCCGCCCGCGCGAGCGCCGTCGGAGCCTCCGGCGGCACCACCTCGGGTTAGCGGGCGTGCTGAATCCGGGTCCAGGTGGCCCGGGTCGCAGGGCAGTGTAGTCGCCTCCACCTGCGGTCCCCGAAGGGGTTGTCGGGCCCTCCGGTGCCCCGGCACCTGCTTCACGGTTCGAGCACCTGGCCCGCCACCGCCGCCCCACCGGCGACGACCAGGCCCGCCGTGTGCTCGGCACGGGAGATCACCTCGGGGGCCACGGCCGCGACCAGCGCGTCGCCGAAGGCCACGCACGGCGGAGGCCTGCCCTCGAGGGCGGCCCGGACGGCGCGCAACGCCTCGGGGTCCTCGACGATGTCGCTGTGCACACCGAGGGACCAAGGGTTCACCACGACGTTCGTCGCGCCGGCCAGACCGGTGCTCGTGGCCGGGACCACGAAGTCGAGGGCGGCGCCGATCGAGGTCACCTCGACCCCCTCGGGGAGCCGGCCCGCATCGAGCCGGCCGAGGAGCGCGGAGCCCTCGGCGAGATCGCGGACCGATTCGGCCGAGGGCGGGGGACCAGGTCGTCGGGCATCCACTCCAGCAGGGCGCGGCCCGCCGGAGTGGCGGCAACGAGGACCTCCGCCGTCGCGAGCGGGGCTCCCCGGTGAGGCGAGGAGAGGGTGACCACGGGTCCGAGCGGCGGATAGGACGGGTCGGCCGGGTCGTAGATCAGCGTCAGGAAGGCGACGGCCACCACTCCCCCCTGCGAGTGCGCGATCAGGTCGACCTCGCGCCCCGGCTGCTCCGTCTGCATCTCCCTGAGCTGCGCTGCGAGGAGCACCGCAGCCGCCTCGATCCCCATGTGGGAGTCGTCGGGCTGGTGCGGCCCGCCTCCCTCGGCGTAGGAGTAGTACTCGACCTCGTCGGGTGCGTAGCCGAGGAGCTGTACCGGCAGGTCGGTGGTCGCGCCGTCGCTACCGGCCGAGCTGTTCAGCCCGGCGACGATCATCACGCCGTTCCCGGAACCGCCGCTGCCGTCGGCGGGTGGCGCGTCGGGGTCGCACTCGTCGAGGGTTCGGGCCCACCGCAGCAGCGACCCGCCTACATCGAGCGCGAGCCCGGGCAGGAGCCCGATCGGCTCCAGCTCGCTCAGCCAGTCGACCACCCACGGGAGCTCGATGGCTCCCGCGCTCAGTGCCCCCGCCAGCGGCCGAAAGGCCACGTCGAGCGTGTCGACCATAGACAGCAGGCCGGCGGCCGCGTCCGCTCCTCCACCGAGCAGCGCGGCGACGGCCGAGACGGTCGCGTCGCCCGCGTCGGCCAGAAGCCGACCCAGGCCGGCGAGCAGGCCATCGGACTCGACTCCCGGAGAGGCCGCGACCGCCGTCGCACCGGAGGGGACGAGACGTACCGCCGCCACGAGATCGACGGGGCTGAAGAGCACCAGGGGATCCACGTACGACTCGCCCAAGCGCAGCCCGAAGTGCAGGACCCCTGTGCCGTGGCCGGATCCCTCCCCGCCGCTCCGCCCGACCGCGTCGCCCCTGCTCACGGTCTGCCCTCTCCGCACCTCGACCGCGGACAGGAACGAGTACGAGGTGCGGAGTCCGCCGGGATGTACGACGACCACGTGCAGGGATCCCGCCACCTGACCCGCGAACGCGACCGTCCCACTGCCCGCCGCTGTGACCGCGCTACCCGGCACCACGCGGTAGTCGACGCCGAGGTGCCCGGCACCCCACCTCACGAGCGGCGGGTCGAAGTGCTCCACTATCGGTCCGTCGACCGGCGCCGCCCACGCACCGGGTCCCGGTGCGCCGGCGGCGGCGGGCCGAGCGGTCGGCACGCCGCCGGCACAGAGAAGTGCCACGAGGATGACGACGATGCCCGTGGCGCGCAGACAGGCCACGGCCGGGCGACGGGCCCGCTGTGCTGGGACGGACGGACTGCTGGGGACCGCGGGCGGTAGGCGGACCATGGCTGCTCCCCGGACGCGACGAAGCCGGCGTACACGTAGGGGGAAGAGCCGGGGAAGAGCCGGGGAAGAGACCGGGGCGGAGCGGGAAGGGCCGGGGAAGCGGGGAAAGGCCGTGCGGGCCTCCGGGCGATCGCGCCCGGCGCCTCGTGCGGACCCTACCCGGCCTCCGCGCCGGAGTCGAGGGGGTGCGGGCGCGTACCGGCGCCCGGGTGGGGGGTACCCTCAGGCGGTCAGACGGGTGGCTCCGAGATGCGACCGCGCAGCTGGAAGATCGCCTTCGTGTGGATCTGGCAGACGCGGCTCTCCGTCACACCGAGGACGCCGCCGATCTCCGCGAGCGTGAGGCCCTCGTAGTAGTAGAGCGTCAGCACGAGTCGCTCGCGGTCGGGCATCCGGTTGATCGCATCCGCCAGCACGTGTCGGAGCTCGGCCTTCTCGAACGCGTTGACCGGGTCGTTGACGGTGTCGGCGACCGTGTCACCCAGGGTCGCACCACCGGACCGCTCGCTCGCCGAGAGCAGCTCGTCGAGCGCGACGATCCCGACGAAGGAGATCTGCGACATCGCCGCGGCGAGTTCGTCCTCCGACATCCCCAGCTCTGCCGCGACCTCCCGGTCGTCGGGCGTTCTGCGGAGCTCGTTCTCCAGCTTCGAGTAGGCACGCTCGATGGAGCGGGCCTTCGCCCGGACCGAGCGCGGGACCCAGTCGATCGAGCGGAGCTCGTCGATGACGGCGCCCTTGATGCGGCTGATCGCGTATGTCTCGAACTTGAACCCGCGTGACGGATCGAACTTGTCGATCGCGTCGATGAGGCCGAAGATCCCGTATGCCACGAGGTCGGCCTGTTCCACGTTCTGCGGCAATCCGGCTGCGACGCGCCCCGCGACGAACTTGACGAGCGGCGAGTAGTGGAGGATCAGGCGCTCGCGGGCACCGAGGGAGTCCGACTCCTTGTACTCGCGCCAGATCTCGGCGACGACATCGGGTGAATCGTCCACAGTGTCCTTACGGAGGTCCTTCAGGCCGGTCGCTCACGCACGGGGGTGCGCGTCCTCGTACACCGACCGGAGTCGGTCGCGGGTTACGTGAGTGTAGACCTGCGTGGTTGCGAGATCGGCGTGCCCCAGCAGCTCCTGCACCACACGCAGATCGGCACCGCCTTCGAGGAGGTGCGTCGCGAACGCGTGCCGCAGCGAGTGCGGATGGATCGCCCGGCCATCCGGGAGCCGGTACCGGTCGAGGATCCTCCGAGCGTCGCGCGTGCCGAGGCGCCGGCCGCGGGCATTCAGGAGGAGTGCGTCGGGCGGCGTCTCGGGGCCTGCCAGGGATGATCGCGCTTCCCGCAGGTAGCGGCTCACGGCGTCGCACCCCGGCTCCCCCAGCGGGACACGCCGCACCTTCGAACCCTTCCCGGTGACCGTGACATGACCCTTGCGGGTGTCGACGTCACCCGGCGCCAGGCCGCAGCACTCGCTAACCCTGAGGCCGGCGCCGTAGAGAAGCTCCAGCACCACCAGGTCGCGCAGCGCGGCGGCGGCTACCACCCCTCGCCGGCGTCGGCCGCGCCCGTGGCGGCATCGATGATCATTGCCGCGTCCGGGCGCCTGGGGACCCGCGGCAGGCGCGTCCGGCCCTTGGGGGTGGTGAGGTGACGGCCGGCGTCGGAGCTCACCAGCCCGTTCCGTCTCAGCCATCGCGTGTAGGCGCGGACCGAAGCTGCCTTGCGCGCGATGGTCGGTCTGACGAACCCGCGGGTCGTGAGGTAGGCGAGGTACCGTCGCAGCGTCTTGTGGTCGAGCGCTGCGGGGTCGGGGCAGCCACCCCTCTCGCACCACGCGACCATCTCGCGCACGTCGTGCTCGTAAGCACGACGGGTGTGGTCGCTCGAGGCCGTCAGCGAGGAGACGAACGGATCGACCGGCCACTCCATCTCCCCACGGTACCGGGCGACGCGGCGCCGGCAGCGCCACTGTCGCACCCCCGGTCTAGGTTGCGGGACACGTTCGTGGCCGCGGCGAAGGGCCTCCCGCTTCAACCGTCTCCCGGGAGGTGCCACCGTGCTCGCCGCGATCCGAAGCGCAACGCTGTTCGGCCTCGACGGCCAGGTCGTCACCGTCGAGGTTCACGTCTCCTCCGGCCTGCCCGCATTCACCGTGGTCGGTCTCCCCGACACAGCGGTCCGTGAGTCGCGCGAGCGTGCGCGCGCCGCGATGCTCTCGTCGGGACTCGACTGGCCGATGCGACGCATCACCGTGAACCTCGCACCGGCCACCGTCCGAAAGTCGGGCTCCTGCCTGGAGCTGGCCGTCGCGTTGGGCGTCATCGTCGCGGGTGGCGATCTCCACGAGGCGGCGCTGGACCAGGTCGGAGTCATCGGTGAGCTGGGCCTCGACGGCAGCATCAGGGCCGTGGCGGGCGTTCTCGTCCTCGTCGACGCCATGCAGCGCGCCGGCTGCGAGTACGTCGTCGTCCCGCAGGCGAACGCGGCCGAGGCCGCTCTCGTGCCGGGCGTCACGGTGCGCCCCGCGCGGCGGCTCGACGAGCTGCGCGCCTGCCTCAAGGACGAGGAGCCCTGGCCGGAGATACCGGAGTCGGCCCCGGTCGCCGCGGCGTTCTCCGACGAGCCGCTCGACCTCGCCGACGTGCACGGACTCCCGATCGCCAGGCGTGCGCTCACGGCCGCCGCAGCCGGCGGTCATCACCTCCTCCTCGTCGGCCCTCCGGGGGTCGGCAAGACGATGCTCGCCCGGCGACTGCCCTCGATCATGCCGCCGCTCGGCCCCGAAGAGGCGATCGAGGTCACCCGCATCCACTCCGTCGCGGGCCTGGCGGCGGATGGCCGGCTCATCGGGGCGCGACCGTTCCGCTCGCCGCACCACACCGCCACGACGGCCGCCCTGGTCGGCGGGGGCAGCGCACGGATCCGACCCGGCGAGATCACCCTCGCGCACCGAGGAGCGCTCTTCCTCGACGAGCTCGGGGAGTTCGCCCCCACCGCCCTCGACGCGCTGCGCCAGCCGCTCGAGGAGAAGAGCGTCCGCATCAGCCGCATGGCCACGTCACTCGCCTTCCCAGCCGACTTCACTCTCATCGCATGCTGCAACCCGTGCCCGTGCGGGCTCTCCGACACGGCCTGCCGGTGCAGCGACGCCATGCGTGCGCGCTACCGCCGTCGCCTCTCCGCCCCGCTACTCGACCGGTTCGACCTCCGACTGGCCGTCCGGCCGCCCGATCCCGACGCGGCGGCGGGCGCCTCGTCGGAGGAGGTGCGTGCGCAGGTCGATGCCGCCGTCGCGCGCCAGGGTGTCCGCCTCGCCGACTGGCCGTGGCGGCGCAACGGCGAGATCCCGGGGGGCGCCCTGGAACGCCTGGTCCCACTCGGCTCGGATGCAGCGCGCCTGTGGAGCGTGCTCCGGCGTGAGAGATCCTGGAGCGCTCGCGGTGCAGCCCGTGTACGGCGAGTGGCGCGCACCCTCGCCGACCTCGACGACCGCTCCGAGGTGACCTGCGCCGACATCGGCATGGCGGCCGACCTCCGCGAGGAGATCGTGTAGCCATGCCGGCCTCTCACGCCGACACCGTCGCAGCGGTGGCGCTCCTCGCGCTGCCCGGGATGTCACCTTCGCGGCTGAAGTCGCTTCTCGATCGATCCGGTGGGGGCCCGGCAGGCGTTCGCTGCAGCGACGCGCCGCGACGGGGCCGGGGCTCCACCGGCACGACTCGGCCCGGCGGCCAACCTCTGCGCAGCCGCAGCGCTGGTCGAGCGACGTGGAACCCGCGCCTGGATCTCCGGCGACGACGACTACCCGATTCACGACGAGGTGCCTCTGCGTCCGCCCGTGCTGCTCGGCGAGGGCGACGTTCCGGGCGTTCTCGACGCGCCGCGGGTCGCCATCGTGGGAACACGAGCCGCCACCCCCCACGGTCTCGCCGACGCCCGCGACCTCGGCTCCGCCCTGACCGACGCCGGGGTCACCGTGGTGAGCGGTCTCGCAATCGGCATCGACGCCGCGGCTCACGAAGGCGCCCTCGACTCCCTGACCGAGAGCGACGATGCGGAGGCGGGTCCGGTGGGAGTGGTCGCGACGGGCCTCGACGTCGTCTACCCGCGTCGCCACCGTGCCCTCTTCGATCGCGTGCGGCGCCGGGGGCTCATCGTCGGCGAGGTCGGGTACGGTGCGGGGCCGATCGCATGGCGCTTCCCGGTGCGCAATCGCATCATCGCGGCCCTCGCCGACGTCGTCGTGGTCGTCGAGGCGACCGCGAGCGGAGGCGCGAGGATCACGGCCGAGTACGCCGCCCAGTACGGCCGGCCTGTGCTCGCCGTCCCCGGCTCGAGGCGGAACCCGGCTGCCGCCGGGTGCAACGCCCTGTTGGCCGACGGCGCCCACCCGCTCCTCGAGCCGTCCGATGTCCTCCTCGCACTCGGCCTCGCGGCCGGCGGGCGCCCCGGCTGGATCGGACCGCCGGGAGCGGCTCTCTCGGCCGACGCTCGGGCGGTCCGGCACGCATTCGGCGGTGAGCCGGCGACCGCCGATCAGCTCGCCGGCCGCTCCGGCCTCCCCCCGGAGCGCGTCTCGGGCGCCCTTCGGGAGCTGGAGCGGGCCGGACGCGCCGAGCGGAGCCGGGGGCTGCTCTGGCCACGCTGACCCCCCGGACCCCTCTGGGGCCGCGGGGAACGGATGTGCTCACGACATCTCATCACTCTCAGTGGCAACAGTGCTTTACTTTCGTCGCGCGCGTGCCGAAACACAGCATGTGGATCTGACCCAGTGCCCCTACGACGGCTCCCCGGTCGAGGCCGAGGCCTACTCGGGGGGCTCTGTGCTGCTCGACTGCCCCCTGCTGTGGCGCCGCATGGGAGTGGCACAACGCCCTCGTCCGCCGCGTGCGCGAGCCCGACCGCGAGAAGGTCCTCCAGGCCCGCAGCGCTACGGCCGCCGAGAAGGCCGACGTCGCCTCCTCCTAGAGCGCGTCTCGAGGTCTGCGCTACTCGCCGGTGAAGCGCGGCTCGCGCTTCTCCGCGAAGGCGATGACTGCCTCGACGGTGTCCCTCGACTGGAAGCTCACGGTCTGCGCCACCCCCTCGGCCTCGAGGGCCTGCGCCATCGAGACCGCGAGCGACTGGTTGAGAAGCTTCTTCGACATGGCTAGCTGGAGCGGCGGCAGGGCAGCGAGGCGGGCGGCCATCGCGCACCGTCGGCATCAGCTCGTCGTGAGGAACCACGCGGTTCACGAGCCCGATGCGGTCGGCCTCCGTCGCGTCGATGATCTCCGCGAGGAGCACCAGCTCCTTCGCCCGGTGCATGCCGACCAGGCGCGGCAGCAGCCACGAGCCCCCGTAGTCGACCACGAGTCCTCGCCTGGCGAATATCTCGCTGAAGCGCGCCCGGTCGGAGGCGATGACCATGTCGCAGCCGAGTGCGAGGTTCAGCCCCGCTCCGACGGCGACGCCGTTCACCGCGGCGATCGTCGGCTTGGGAAAGTCGTGGAGGCGCATCGCCGCGGCACCTACGAGGCGCATCCTCTTCCAGGTCCCCCCCACCCCCGCAATGGCGGCCTCGCTCCCCTCGCTGTCGGTCAGGTCGGCACCCGAGCAGAAGCCGTCGCCGGAGCCCGTGATGATCACGGCGCGGTCAGCTGGGTTCTCCTCGATCTCGTCGAGGACCGCGATCAGCTCGTTCCACATGCGCACGGTCATCGCGTTGAGCTTCTGCGGACGATCCAGCGTGATGGTCACCACGCCACCGTCGCGTTCGACGAGGAGTGTCTCCATGCGGGTCTCTGTCCTCCTGCGCGGGCTGCCGGCAGCGCTGTCTAAACGGGTCGTCGAACCGGGTCGCCGCTACCGTAGCGGGGTGCGATCGACGCCCACTCCCCCGCAACCCGGCTCGTTCTGATATCCGGAGGGAGAGCGCGATGCACCATCCCGACGACGAGGTCGAGGTCCGCCACGTGCAGCCCTACAGGGCCGTCAAGGCCTACTGGTGCCCCGGGTGCAACCACGAGATCTCACCCGGCGTCGGCCACGAGGTCGTGGTCCCACTTCTCGCGCCCGACCTGCGCCGGCACTGGCACACCCCCTGCTGGCGCGCCGAGCTCCGCGCCCGTCTCTAGCCCCACACCCGCCGCCATCCCACCTCCCACCCCACCACTCGAGATGTGTCAGAGCCGCGCAGCAGGTCGGCGCAGACGACCCATCTACTTGGTGGCGTGCTCAGAACGCGGCTTCGATCACCTCTACCACGGGGTGGCCGGACCGGTCGGTGGTCACCGAGGCCACGTCGAATCGCAGTCCGGCGGCGCGGGAGTCGTGCTCCTGGAGCCAGCGCGACGCCAGGCGTCGCAGCCGCTGCTGCTTGGTACGGGTGACGGCCTCTGCCGGCGTGCCGAATCGGTCGCTGCGGCGCGTCTTGACCTCGCAGAACACGATCAGCCCGTCGCCGGCCACGACCAGATCGATCTCACCGTCGCGGCACCGCCAGTTGCGATCGAGGACCCGGTACCCCTCCGCCGTGTACCACTGCGCGGCGGCGTCCTCCCCCCTGCGCTCCGAGGGCTCGCCGGCCGTCGGGCGGCATCCCTACAGCTCCCGGCTCGCCAGCTCCTCGACGTTGACGTCCTTGAAGCTCACCACCTTCACGCTGGTGATGAACCTGTACGGCCGGTACATGTCCCACACCCAGGCGTCGCGGAGCTGCAGCTCGACGAAGGTGCGGCCCTGGTCGGTCTTCACGGCGACGTCGACGTGGTTTGCCAGGTAGAAGCGGCGCTCCGTCTCGACGACGTATCCGAACATCGGTAGGACGTCGCGGTACTCGCGGTAGAGGGCGAGCTCGATCTCGGTCTCGTAGCGCTCGAGGTCTTCAGCGCTCACGAGGTGCTCCGAATCGCAACGTGGCCATCGCGGACCAGTGTACGCGGGCGCAGGGCCCGCGACGCGGGAGTCCGCTGCGCGGTCAGACGCGCTTCTCCTTGACCTTCGCGGCCTTCCCGACCCGGTCTCGCAGGTAGTAGAGCTTCGCCCTGCGGACATCGCCGCGCGTCAGCACCTCGATGCGCGCGATCATCGGAGAGTGCACCGGGAAGGTGCGCTCTACGCCCACGCCGAAGCTGATCTTCCTGACACTGAACGACTCGCGGATCCCCCCGCCCTGACGACGGATGACGACTCCCTGGAAGACCTGGACGCGTTCCCGGGAGCCCTCGACGACGCGGACGTGCACCTTCAGCGTGTCGCCGGGCGCGAAGTCGGGAATGTCGTCCCGAAGCTGCGCGCGGTCGATGAGATCGGTGCGATGCATGAAAGGGCTCCTCACGAGGGTGGTGCAGGCGCGACCAACGATGCTAGCGCCCGGGTGACGCCCTGGTCACTCCGGGGGATCTTCGAGGAGGGCGGCCTCGTCGGCCGTCAGGTCGCGACCCTCGAGGAGGTCGGGCCTCAGTGTCGACGTCCGTCGCAGCGCCTCGGCCCTACGCCATCTCGCGATGCGGCCGTGGTCGCCGGATCGGAGCACCTCGGGCACTGACCACCCCCTGAAATCGGCCGGGCGGGTGTACTGGGGGTACTCGAGCAGCCCTCCCTCGAAGGACTCCTCGGCCCCCGAGGCCTGATTCCCCATGACCCCCGGCACCAGGCGGACGACGGCCTCGATCACCACCAGCGCCGCCACCTCGCCGCCGGCCACGACGAAGTCGCCGACCGACACCTCGCCGTCGCAGAGATGGTCGGCGACGCGCTGATCAACGCCTTCGTACCTGCCGCAGATCAACGAGAAGCCCTCGAGGGCGGCCAGCTCGACCGCCATGTCCTGGTCGAATCGCCGCCCGGCGGCCGAGAGCAGATAGAGGGGGCGCACCGGCTCTACGGCCTCGACGGCCTCGAAGAGCGGGCCCGGGGTCATGACCATTCCGGCCCCACCGCCGAACGGGGCGTCGTCGACGGTGCGGTGCCTGTCCGCTGCCCATCCGCGAACGTCGTGAACCCTGACGTCGAGCACTCCGCCGGCCACTGCGCGCCCGAGGAGCGAAGCACCCAGAGGTCCGGCGAGGTACTCCGGGAAGATCGAGAAGACGTCGATGCGCACAGGCGTTAGCTCTCGCGCCGGTTGACTTCGAGGAGCCCCTCGGGAGGATCGATCACGACCTCCCCCGGAGCACCGGCACCCGCCGGGCGGACCTCGACCACGAAGACCATCGGGACGAGCGCTCCGTCGTCGAGGACGAGCAGGTCGTTCGCCGGGTTCGCCTCGACGGCCACCACTCTGCCGAGGTCGCTGCCGTCGCGACCGCGGGCGCGCGCTCCGATCAGCTCGTGGACCCATACCTCTCCCTCGGGAGCGTCGCCGGGGAGGTCGGCCATGAGCAGCGTGCCGCGCATCGCCTCGGCGGCGGAACGGTCGTCGACCCCCTCCAGACGCACCAGCCACCGCCCCTGGTGCGGGCGGGAGGAGAGCACGACCAGCGGGCCACCCGCAGAGTGCAGCAGGGCGCCGGCCGCAAAGCGACCGGGCGCGTTGCTCACGGGGTGCACGACCACCTCGCCGGCGAGACCGTGGGCCTTCACGATCCGCCCTACCTCGAGGCGCCGCGGACCGGTCACGTCGCGCTACTCGACGACGTCGACGCTCGCCCTCACGCCCTCGGAGGCCCCTGCGGCCCTGACGACCTGCCGCAGTGCCTGGATCACCCTTCCACGCCGCCCGATGAGGCGACCCAGGTCGCCTCTGTTCGCGTGGATCAGGAGCATCACACCGTCGCGGCGCTCCTGCATGTCGACGTGGAGCGCATCGGCGTCGTCCACGAGGCTCGAAGCGACGTGCTCCACTACTGCGCGCCCGTCCGCCGACGACCCGGTTGCCTTCCCCACCGACCTCGTCGTCGTCGTCATCATCGTCATCATCGTCGTCGTCATCGTCGTCATCGTCATCATCGTCGTCATCGTCATCGTCGTCATCGTCGTCATCGTCGTCGTCATCGTCGTCGTCGTCATCGGTGACGGTGTCGACGAGGTTGCCTTCGTCGTCGTCCTCGAACTCGTCGTCGTCCTCGTCGATGGCGTCGTCGCGGTCGCTCACGCGCCCGACTCCTCTGCTGGGGCGGCCTCTTCGGTGGGCGCGTCCTCTGCTGGGGCGGCCTCTTCGGTGGGCGTGTCCTCTGCGGGCGCCTCTGCGGCGAGCGCGGCCGCTGCAGGCACTTCCGCGGCAGGCGCGGCCGCGGCGGGCGCCTTCTCGGTCTTCGGCTTCGGCGTCCGCGGCTTCGGCTTCATCTTCGCCGGCCTGCCCGTCGCCGTCTCGAACGCATCCCACACACCCGCGATCTCGAGGAGGCGCGCGACCTGATCGGTCGGCTGCGCGCCCTTCTGCAGCCACGCGACCGCCTTCTCGCCGTCGATCACTACCTCCGACGGCTCCTGGCGCGGCGAGTAGTGGCCGAGGATCTCGATGAAGCGGCCGTCGCGCGGGCTGCGCACGTCGGCCACCACAACGCGATATGTCGGCTGCTTCTTCTTGCCAACGCGCATCAGGCGGATCTTGACAGCCACGTTCGCGGCTTCCTCTCCTAGGTGTCCGGCGACGAGTGTCGCCACGAGGGCGAGAGTCTAGGTCACAGTCCGGGGACAGGCAGCCTCGGCCGCTTCCCCTTCTTCCCGGGGCGGCCGAACCCCATGCCCCGCATCATCTGCTGCATCTGCTTGAACTGCTTCAGGAGGTTGTTCACGTCGGAGGTGGTCGTGCCGCTGCCCCGGGCGATTCGCACCCTCCTGGAGCCGTTCACGATCGCCGGGTTCCTCCGCTCCTCCATCGTCATCGAGTGGATGATCGCCTCCACACGTGCGAGCTCCCGGTCGTCGATCTGGGCGTCCTTGACCTCCTTCGGGACGCCCGGGAGCATCCCGATCACGCCCTGGAGCGGCCCCATCTTCTTCACCTGCTGGAGCTGGCCGAGGAAGTCGTCGAGGTCGAACTGCCCCTGACGCAGGATCGCCTCGGCCTTGCGCACCTGCTCCTCGTCGAATGCCTCCTCAGCCTTCTCGATCAGGGTGAGGACGTCGCCCATACCGAGGATGCGGCTGGCCATGCGGTCCGGGTGGAACGGCTCGAAGTCCTCGAGATTCTCGCCGGTACCGGCGAAGAGGATCGGCTTGCCGACGACCTCCTTCACGGAGAGGGCGGCGCCACCCCGTGCATCGCCGTCGATCTTGGTGAGTATCACGCCGTCGAGTCCGACGGCATCGTTGAACGCCTCGGCGACGTTTACGGCCTCCTGACCAGTCATCGCGTCGACCACGAGGAGCGTGTTGTGCGGCATCGCGACGTCGCGCACGCCGCGCAGCTCGTCCATCAGGGCCGCGTCGATCTGCAGCCGTCCGGCGGTGTCGACGATCACCACGTTGCGACCGAGGCGGGCGGCCTCCTCCATCGCGCCCCGCGCGACGTCGGCCGGCGCAGACTGCTCGGAGTAGAACGGCACGTCGACCCGCTCGGCGAGGATGCGCAGCTGCTCGACGGCGGCCGGGCGCTGAAGGTCGGCACCGACGAGGAGCGGCTGGAGGCCCTGGGCCTTGAGGAGCCGCGCGAGCTTGCCCGCGGCGGTCGTCTTCCCCGAACCCTGGAGACCGGCGAGCATCACGACGGTGGGCGGCTTCGGACTCATCGTCAGCTTGCCGGTGGTGCCCCCGAGCGTCGCGACCAGCTCGTCGTGGACGATCTTGATGACTTGCTGCGCCGGGCTGAGGCTCTTGGCGACTTCAGCGCCGGAAGCCTGCTCCTTCACGCGGGCGATGAACTGCATAATGGCGCGCAGATTGACGTCGGCCTCGATCAGCGCCAGTCGGATCTCGCGCGCGACCTCATCGAGGTCTTTCGGCGTCAGCCTCCCTCGGCTGCGAAGTCGGCCGAAGATCCCTTCGAACCGTTCTGAGAGCGCGTCGAACACGGTTACCAGCCTCGATCGGGGCCCTTCCAGTGTAACGGTGCAGCAGGTCGGCTCCTGCAGCTGCCGGAAGTGCTGCCGTGTCCCGCCCGGAGCGGGAGCAGTCGCGCCGCCTACTCGAAGAGCGCGGCCGCGAACTCGGCGGGATCGAAAGCCATCAGGTCGTCTACGCCCTCGCCGACACCGACAATCTTGACGGGGATCCCGAGCTCACCCTGGATGGCGAGGACGATCCCGCCCTTGGCCGTGCCGTCGAGCTTCGTCAGGGCGATCCCCGTCACGTCGACGGCCTCCGCGAACTGGCGTGCCTGAGCGAGGCCGTTCTGTCCGGTCGTCGCGTCGATGACGAGGAGCACCTCCTTGCATGCGCCCGCGGTCCGGTCGACGATGCGGCGCAGCTTCTTCAGCTCCTCCATGAGGTTCACCTTGGTGTGGAGGCGCCCCGCGGTATCGACGAGGACGAGGTCTGCCGAGCGGCCCGACGCCGCGGCCATGGCGTCGTAGATCACCGAGCCCGGATCGGCACCCTCCTGACCCCTGACAACCGCTGCACCGACCCGCTCGCCCCAGAGCTGCAGCTGCTCGGCCGCAGCGGCACGGAACGTGTCGGCGGCGGCGAGGACCACGCTACGGCCGGCATCTGACTGCTGCGCCGCGAGCTTCCCGATGGTGGTCGTCTTGCCCACGCCGTTCACTCCGACGAAGAGCCACACGTTCGGCTCGCCGGGCTCGACTACGAGGTCCCGGCCGGTGGATCCGTCGAGCAGCGCCGCAATCTCCTCGCGCAGGATCGCCACGACGGAGTCGGTGTCACCGACCTTCTCCGCGGCGGCGCGCGCACGCACGGCATCAAGGAGCCGCCCCGTCGTGGGTAGGCCGACGTCGGCCAGGATCAGCGCCTCCTCGAGCTCCTCCCACGTCTCCTCGTCAACCGCGCGACCCGCGATCCCGCGCACGTACCCGGCGAGCGCGGACCGTGTCCTGCCCAGCCGGTCGCGCAGCCGCGCCCTCTCCGGCGGCGCCTCCGCAACCGGTTCTGCTTCGGGAACCTGAGGAGCCTCCGCAACCGGCGCCTCCCCGGCCGGCTCCGGCGCCCGGACCGGCGGCGGGGGGCGCAGCCGGGCGGGCCTCGGGCGGAGCGCGCGGCGGCTCCACCTCGACGCCGTGCCTCCGGGACGAACGCCGGCGCGCCGCCACTCCGCCCGCGACAGCCGCGATCAGGAGGGCGAGGATCAGTAGCGCGAGCAGGATCTCCATGGCGGTGGCGGATGGTACCGGCGGTCGCTGCCGGGCCTGTCATTGCCCGCGCATCGCCCCTCCCCGACCGGCGCGATCGATCAGGAGGTCCCGGTCACCTCGTCGTCGGGAGAGCCGGGACCGCCCGGCGAGGTCCCTCCCCCGACCCAGACCGCCTGCGCGGCTATGGGCATCTCGATCCCCGCTGCATCGAAGGCCGCCTTGAGGCGCGCACGCAACTCCCGCGCGATCTTCCACTGCTCCAGCGGTTTCGTCTTCACCACCAGCCTGATCACGATCCCGCGCGTCCCGAGGTCCTCGACGCCCCACACCTCCGGCTCACCGAGGATCAGCGTGGAGTAGACCTCGTCTCGCGACATCTCGACCGCCGTCGCCTTGATGACGTCGCTCGCTGCGGGGATGCTCGTGTTGTAGGCAACGGGGATGTCGAGGACGGCGCGCGCCCACTGCTGTGACTTGTTCCCGACTCGACGGATCTCACCGTTCGGTACGTGCCAGACCACGCCCTCCACGTCGCGGAGGCGGGTGGCGCGGAGGCTCATGTGCTCGACCGTGCCGGACGCGACACCGGTGTCGATGACGTCGCCGACACCGAACTGGTCCTCGAAGATCATGAAGGTCCCCGCAATCAGGTCACGCAGGAGGTTCTGCGCGCCGAATCCCAGCGCGACGCCGATCAGCCCGGCGCCGGCGAGCAACGGACCCAGTTCGATGCCGAGCGCGCCCAGTACCCCGACTGCCGCCGCCGTGAAGATGATGATCGTGGCGAAGCTCTTCAGCCCCGCACCGATCGTCTGCGCACGCTGGTGGCTGCGGACCGTCGGCGTCGACTCCGTCGTGTCGAGCAGGCCGAGCCCCGAGCGCCTGCGGATGGTCTCGAGTCTCTTCCGCGTGGGCGCGTACTCGAGGCGCCGCACCGTCCTGCGGATCGCGAAGCGCACCAGGCGGTTCACGACGAAGGCGAGCAGGACGATCACCAACGACGTGACGATCGGAGAAGCCCGGTGCGCGACACGCCCGGCCGAGACGCTGTCGGTGAGGTTCACGACCGCCTCGCAGAGCCAGCGCCGATCGCGCTCGACGGTGCCGCACGCCTCGGCGAGCGGCGAGGGTGCTGCGGCGAGAACTGCGGTAGACCCTGCGAGCGGGCTCATCGGCGCCGACCATACAGCGCCGGCGGCGGGCCCTTACGCTTCCTCGAGCTGGAGGTCACGCATCCGCTGGCTCACCACGCGGCTGGAGCCGCCTGGCGGCATGGAGATGCCGTAGAGGACGTCGGCGGCCTCCATCGTCCGCTTCTGGTGAGACACGATCACGAGCTGCGCCTCGCCCCGGAACTCGTGGACGAGGTCGAGGAAACGGTGGAGGTTCACGTCGTCGAGCGCGGCCTCCACCTCGTCGAGCAGGTAGAAGGGCGACGGCCGCGCACGGAACACGGCGAAGAGGTAGGCGAGCGCGGTGAGAGACCGCTCTCCCCCCGAGAGGAGCGAGAGCCTCCGCACGTTCTTCCCCGACGGGCGGGCCTCGATCTCTACGCCCGTGTTCAGGAGATCCGACGGATCGGTCATGACTATACGGCCGGCTCCACCCGGGAAGAGCGTCGCGAACAGCCCCTCGAAGTGCACCGCGACATCCGAGAACGCCTCCTCGAAGAGGCTCACGATCTCCGCGTCGACTGCGCGTATCACGCGGTTCAGCTCGCGCCTGCTCTCCTTGACGTCGTCGAGCTGGGCCTGCAGGAACTCGTGACGCTCCTGCAGGGCCTCGAACTCCGACAGGGCCAGCGGGTTGATCGGCCCGAGCATCCTCAGCTCACGCTCGAGCTCCCTGCCCCTCGCGGGAAGGGTTATCCCTTCGGGTACGTCCGGGGGCGGTGCATCGAGAGCGGTCTGCGGCTCGCAGTCGAAGTCGCGACGCAGGGTCTCGACCGCTGCCTCGAGGCGGAGCCGTGTCTCCGCCTCCTCGATCTCGAGCCGCGATGCGCGCTCTCGGTTCTCGGCGAGGTCGCGCTCGGCCGCCGCCCTCTCCGTGCGCAGAGCATCGAGCCGTACCCCCGCATCGCGCGCCGCGGCCGACTGCTCCCGGCGCTTCTGCCGGAGTCGCTCCGCGACAAGGTCTGCATCGCCGGCGCGCATCGCCAGCGCCTCACCTATCGCGACGGTGGCCGCTCGCCGACCCGTGACGGCCTCCCTGCGCGCCTGGGCCGCGGCCTCTTCGTCGGGTCTTGCTGCGAGCCGGCCCTCGACCTCCGCCAGCCTGCGGGCGAGCACTCCTCGGCGCTGCTCGACCCCCGACGACCGGACCTCGACTTCGCGCCGCAGCGTCGCCGCCTCGGCCTGCAACCGCTCGACCTCCTGACGGCGCGCGCTCAATCGCTCTGCTGCAGCGTCGTCGGCGCGTCTCGCAGCTTCCAGTCTCAGCCTCGCACCATCGAGAGCGAGGCGCGTCTCCGTGCGCCTCTCGTCGAGCGCTGCGCCGCGCTCGGGTGCGCCGGCGAGGCTCTCCTCGATGCCGCCGATGCGTCGCACCAGGCCCTCCCGACGCTCCTCGAGCGCCGCTGCACGCATCTCGAGCGCGTGCCGGCGACCTCCCGCATCGACCAGTTCGCGATCGACCTTTGCGCGCCTCTCGCGCTCGGCCTCCGCGTGCTCCCGCAACGCTCGCCGAGCGTCGTCGAGGCGGGCACGCGCCGCGGTGACCGTCGCCTCGGCATCGGCAGCGCGACCTCGGATCTCTCGGCCTCCTCGACCGCCTCGGCCAGCGATGCGCTCGTCACCGCCGAGCGTCCCGGCGGGCCCGCCCTCCAGGGCGTCGCACCGCCGAACCGGTCGCCCTCGGGGGTGACCACAACGACCGCCGGGTCGCCGAGGGCCAGGTCGAGCGCCGCACGCCAACCGGTCTCCACCAGCGCGACGTTCGCGAGCAGCTGCCGCAGCGCCGCGTCCAGTGCCGGCGATGTCGAGCGGACGCACTCGAAGAGCGGCCTCACCCCGGGTGGGAGCAGCACACCCTGAACGCGCCCGCCCTCGGCCGAGTCGGCCACGACGAGCATCGCCTGCGCGTCGCCCTCCTTGACGCGCTCAACCGCTGCGCGGGCTGCGGCCGATCCGTCGATGACGACGGCGTGCATCGCGTCACCGAGCGCCGCGGCGACGGCCGCCTCCATTCCATCGTCGATCTGCAACCCGTCGAGCAGGGGGCCCACGACTCCCGACATCCCCGAGAGGCACTCACCTCCCGCCGATGCCTGCGCCTCCGCGAGCGCCAAGGCCAGCGCCTCGGCGCGTGCGCGCCAACGGCTCGCCTCGCCCTCGGCGGCGCGCCACGCTTCGTCGGCCGTCCGCACCGCGGCCTCTGCCAGGTCGACGCTCACCTGCGCGGGCTGTTCAGCCGATCCGCTTCTGGCATCGTCGTCGAGAGCGGCGCGCACCCGCGCCAGAGCTTGCTCCGCGCCCTCGGCCACCTCCCTCTCGGGCTGAAGTTCCGCGAGCGCGGCCTCGACCGACGCGAGCCCTGCTCGGGCCGCAGGCAGGTCGGCGGCAAGCGCCTCGGCACGCGCTTCGTGCGCCCTTGCCTCGGACTCCGCTTCGCGCCAGGCGTCCTCGAGCTCGCGTGCCGCGTCGTCCGCCGCGCGCCGCTCGCGAGTCTCGATGCCGCCCTGGGGACCCGAGTCGCCGAGCAGGTCTTCGCGCGCCGCTGTCGCTGCTCGCTCGGCGGCCTCGGCGTCGGCGCGCAGCGGGACCAGCCCGAGAGACTCCACATCCACCGCAGCGATCTCCTCGCGCAGTGCAGCGGCGTCGGCTACGAGCGACTCGACCACTCCCTCGTCGGCAACTGCCTCCAGCTCGCGATCCAGCCCGCGGAGGCGCTCCGTCACGAGTGCTTGCAGCCCGCGCGCCCGTTCCCGTAGCGACTCCGCGCGCGACAGGAGGTCGGCGACGTCGTCGTCGCCGGGGAGGCTGAGCGCTCGCTCGGCTTCGATGACGGCCGTGTCGAGGTCGCGGAGCCTGCCGCGGACTCCCGACTCGACCTCGGCCAGCTCGGCGCGAGATCCCTTTCGCCGCTGCAGCCTCGACTGGAGGGCCTCGATCTCGCGGCCGGAGAGATGGAGGCGCACCGCACGCAGGTCGGCGACGAGCCCGTCGTGACGTCGGGCGGCGTCGGCCTGGCGCTCCAGCGGACGGAGCTGGCGGCGCACCTCGCGCAGGAGGTCGGTGAGGCGCAGGAGGTTCGCCTCAGTCGCATCCAAGCGGCGCTCCGCCTTCTCCTTGCGGCGGCGGAACTTCAGGATCCCGGCGGCCTCCTCGATCACGCCGCGGCGGTCCTCCGGACGGGCGTTGAGGACCGCATCGAGCTGTCCCTGGCCGACGATGACGTGCTGCTGCCGCCCGATCCCGGTGTCCGAGAGCAGCTCCTGTATGTCGAGAAGGCGGCACGACTCGCCGTTCATCTGGTACTCGGACTCCCCGGTGCGGAAGAGCGTCCTCGTGATCGTCACCTCGGAGAACTCGATCGGCAGCAGGCGATTCGCGTTGTCGATCGTCAGCGAGACCTCGGCCCGGCCCAGCGCGGGCCGGTCGGCGGTCCCGGCGAAGATGACGTCGTCCATCTTGCCGCCGCGCAGCGCCCGCGCCCCCTGAGCCCCGAGCACCCACGCGACGGCGTCGACAACGTTCGACTTCCCCGAGCCGTTCGGCCCGACCACGACCGTGACACCGGTCTCGAAATCGAGGATCGTCTTGTCGGCGAAGGACTTGAACCCTCGCAGCGTAAGAGACTTCAGGAACACGGCCCCTCCTCCGTGGCGGATCGTAGAGGGACGCCCACCGCGGGCCGCGGATCACCGCGAAGACCCAGGTCAGAACCTGAGATCGGCGCCGAGCCACCCATCGAAGCGCGGCGGGGTGCGTTGCACCGCAGGCCGGATCTCAGATCTGGCAGGCGTCGCAGAAGAACGTGGACCTGTTGCTGAATCGCTGCCGCACGACGGTGTGCCTGCAGCGGCGGCACGACTCGCCCTCCCGATCGTAGACGTTGTGGTGGTTCTGGAACTCTCCGGGCTTACCGAAGAGGTCCACGTACTGCTCGTCGGCCAGCGAGGACCCACGGTGCTTCACGGCGTCCTGGAGGATCTCGGCGATGGCGCGGTAGAGACGCCGGATCTCCTGGTCGGAGAGAGAGTCGCCTCGCGGTCGAAGCGCAGGCCGGCGGCGAAGAGGATCTCGTCGCTGTAGACGTTGCCGATGCCGGCCAGGAACTTCTGGTCCATCAGCATCGCCTTGAGCCGGCACCTTCGATCGGCGACCAGCCGACCGAAGTGATCCCACGACATCGTCGTCTCGAGCGGGTCGATCCCGAGGTGCGCGAGCTCCTCGACCTGGCTGTCGATCTCGTCCACCTCTGCCACGAACACCTCGCCGAAGGTCCGGGGATCGACGAATCGGAGCTGGCCGCCCTGGGTGAAGGTGATCACGACGTGTGTGTGCTTGGGGAGCTTCTCCCGTGCCGACTTGGCCCGCAGGAGCCTGCCCGACATCCCGAGGTGCACCACGAGAGCGTCGGTTCCGTCGAGGCTGAGCACCAGGTACTTGCCGCGTCGCTCGACCTTCGTGATCTTGCGCCCCTCCAGGCGCGAGATGAACGCCTTCTTGGTCTTGTGCCGCCGCACCGACCGCAGCCCGTTCACCTCGATCGCCTTGATCTTCTTACCGACGACCTCGCGATCGAGGTCGCGGCGCAGCACTTCCACCTCAGGTAGCTCCGGCATCATCGTCCTCCTGCTCACCGAGGTCTCTGTATGCGACCCAGGCGGCCGCCTGCTCCGCCTCCTTCTTCGAGCGGCCCTCGCCCTGCCCGCTCAGCACACCGTCGACGTACACAGTCGCGAAGAACGACTTCGCGTGGTCGGGCCCTTCGTCGCGCACCGCGTATCGCGGCCGCCCCAGTTGGAGCCGGGCGGCTCTCTCCTGCAGGCGGGTCTTGTAGTCACGGCCGCCGGGCCCGGCGGCGGCGTCGTCGATCCGACCACCGAGGCACCTGAGCACGAACGCCTCGGCCGCGGCGAACCCGGAGTCGAGGAAGACCGCCGCGATCACAGCCTCGAGCGCGTCGGCCAGGATCGACTGCTTCTCACGACCCCCTGCGGCGTCCTCGCCCTTGCCGAGCAGCAGGTGCCTTCCGAGCCCCAGCTCCGACGCCACCTCGGCGAGCACGCGGGCGTTGACGACACCCGCCCGCACCTCGGAGAGCTGACCCTCGGGCAGGCCCGGGAAGCTGCGGAACACGTGGTTCGTGACGGCGAGGCCGAGCACCGAGTCGCCGAGGAACTCGAGGCGCTCGTTCGAGGAGGGCGCACCGTTCTCTGCACACCACGATCTATGAGACAGCGATCGCTTCACCAGCGACCGATCGTTGAACGTGACCCCGAGCGCGGCCGAGAGTGCGTCGATGTCTTCGAGACCGGCCGGCGCGTCGGCCCCTTCGGATGCCGCGCCGGCACCGTCGAGCTGTGCCACCACGCACTCGACGACGTCGCCGACGGTCACCAGGTCGACCAGATCCTCGTCGTCGATCCTCAGTGCCACGGTCCGCTCCCCCAGCTCCGCCTCGATGAACGTGGCGAGGTCGAGGAGCATGAGGTCGCCGGCACCGAGGTCGTCGCGGAGATCGGCGCTGTCGTGCAGGGCGCCGTCGTCGAGCGCGAGCACCTCGGCGAGGCGCTGCACGACGAGGTCGCGGACCTCGTCGCGCGTCACAGGCACGCGACGGCTGTGTGTCTCAGCCGGCAAGGGCCACCGCCTCCGTCAGGTGCTCGACGATCTCTCCGGCCGCCGCGTCTCGGGCGACCCGCACTGCGTTCACGATCGCCCGCGCCGACGACGAGCCGTGCGATATGACGCAGACACCCTTGACGCCGAGGAGCATTGCGCCGCCCGTCGCGTCGGGATCGAGGTCGGCCGCCGCGTCGAGGAGCAGCGGGACGACCACCCGCGCCGCCTGCGCGCAGCCGGAGTGGAGTCGAGGACACCGAACACGAGTCCAGCGAACATCTGGAGCGCACCCTCTAGGGTCTTCAGCGCCACGTTTCCCGTGAAGCCGTCGGTGACAACGACGTCGACACCTTCGCGGGCGAGGTCGCGTCCCTCGACGTTGCCGCAGTAGCCCTTGACCTCGGCAAGGAGCGCTGCGGCCTCCTTGCGCAGGGTGTCGCCCTTCCCCGGCTCCTCCCCGTTGGACAGGAGCCCGACCCTCGGTTCGTCCAATCCCAGGCCCACGCGTGCGTACTCGACACCGAGCACGGCGAACTGCGCCAACCACTCGGGGCGGCAGTCGACCGTCGCCCCCGCGTCCACGAGGAGCTGAGGGTGATCCGAGCCCGGCACCGGTATCGGGACCGCGATCGCCGGCCGAGCCACACCGGGGATCCGTCCGAGCCGGAGCAGGGCGGCTGCCATCGCCGCACCGGTGTTGCCGGCGCTGACCATCGAGCCCGCGCGCCCGTCACGCACCGCGTCGACGCAGCGCACGAGCGAGGAGTCCTTCTTCGACCGTACGGCCGCCGCCGGCTCGTCGTCCATCGAGATGACCTGTTCGGCCGCGATGAGCGTGACTCCGGGCGGTGGTGCGCCACCGGGAAGGTGCTCGGCCAGAGTCTCGGGAGGACCGGCCAGCAGCACCTCGACGCCGAGCTGCGCAACCGCAGCGAGGGCGCCCGAGACGATCGCGCCCGGCGCCTTGTCGCCGCCCATGGCGTCGACGGCGACTACCCCGCGAGCACGCTCTGCCGGTGCGGTGGCTCTCACCTGGTCACTCGACGTCGATCACCTGGCGCCCGCGATACGTGCCGCAGTTGCCACACACCGTGTGCGGCAGCTTCGACGCGCCGCAGGTCGGACACGTCGACTGCGCCGGGGCGTCGAGACGTCGGTTGGCGGATCGGCGAGATCGGGTCCTCGACCGGCTCGTGTTCCTCTTGGGGACGGCCATCGTTGCTCCTGGATCGGGTCAGGGCTGGAGCGAGCGGAGAGCCGCCCAGCGGGGGTCGGTGTGGTCGGGAACGCAGTCGCAGCCGGCGTCGTTCAGGTCGGTGCCGCACTCCGGGCAGAGGCCGGCGCAATCGGGCCGGCAGAGGGGCGCTGCGGGCAGCTCTATCAGGACCACGTCGCGCACCATCTGCTCCATGTCGATCACGTCGTGCTCCAAGGGGTACGTCTCGCCTTCCAGCGGCTCGGGCTCGAAGAGCTCGTCGAAGTGCACCTCAAGATCGCCTGCGACGGGCCTGAGGCACCTCCCGCAGGCCGACTGCCATCGCGTCCGGGCGGTGCCACGCGCCACGATCCCGTCGTTGATCCGCTCCAGGCCGGCGTCGACCTCTACGGGCACCCCCGGCGGCACGGTCACGATCCCCGCCGCCAGCCCCTCGAGTGGCTCGGCCAGGCTCACGGCGCGCCGTCGCCCGCGCCGGCGGAGCAGGTCGGCGACCACGATGCGGAATCCGGCTGAAACGGGCATATCGGTCGATCTCTCGTCGGTCGCTCTCGAGGACGGATGGAATCGACCCGGCCTCCGGGGAGGTCGTCACAGGCGCCGACGCCGGCCCGGGCGGTCACCAGGACAGGGTCGTCCGGGACGAATCGTAGCAGGTAGGAGCGGTGCGCCGCCTCGCGACGCGTGCTCCGCGGCCCTTCCGGAGGTCTGCGTCCAGGCCCTCTAGGGCACGTCCTGGTCGAAGAAGGCCGCCTCCTCGAGCGTGGCGTCGGCCCCCTCGTCGTCCCGGGACTGCCCGACGTGAGCATGGAGCCGTTCCCGCCCCTTCTGCACGGTCTGCATGGTTCGGTCGAGAACGACCTCGAAGCTCGCCAGCTTCCTGTCGACGTAGTCGTCGGCCTCGTGACGGACCTGACGGGCCCTGCCCTCGGCCTCCTCGACGATGGCCGAGGCAGCACGGCGCGCCTCTCGTACCACCTCGGTCCGCTCGACCATCCGCTCGGCGCGGACCCGGCCCGTCTCGATGATCCTCTCCGCCTCCCGGCGCGCCTGCTCCAGGTAGTCCTCCCGCTCCTTCAGCAGCCACCTCGCCTCGCGCAGCTGCTCCGGGAGGATGTTGAGGACGTCCTCGATGATCTCGCCGACCTCCTCGCGGTTGACCATGACAGAGGCCGAGAGGGGCATCGCCCGCGCGTTCTCGACCAGGTCGCGCAGGTGGAGGACGAGCTCCTCCACCTCGGCCTGACCGGGCTCGGCTGCAGGGCCCTCGGGCACGTCGGGGTCGCTCATCGTTCACCTCCGCTGAATCGATCCACCAGGCGCTGCGCGACCGTTTCGGGGACCATGCTGGACACGTCACCTCCGAATCGGGCGACCTCGCGCACCAGGCTCGACGACAGGAACGAGTGCTGGGGGCTGGTCGAGATGAAGAACGTGTCTATGCCCGAGAGCCGCTGGTTCATCTGGGCCATCTGGAGCTCGTAGTCGAAGTCGGAGACGGCGCGCAGCCCCTTCACGATCGCCTCTGCGCCCTCATCCCGGGCGAAGTCGACCAGCAGTCCCTTGAAGAACTCGATCCTCACGTTGCCTAGGTGGCCGACCACCTCGGCGAGCATCTCCTGGCGCTCCTCGAGGCTGAAGAGCGGATCCGCCTTCTTCGGGTTCCTGATGACGGCGACGATCACCTCGTCGAAGTGGCGCGCGGTTCGCTCGATGATGTCGAGGTGACCGAGGGTCACCGGGTCGAACGAGCCCGGGCAGAGGGCGGTCGCCACGTGAGCAGGTCCTCCAGCAGATCGGGGAGCGACCGGCACCATGCCTCAGCCGGTCAGGAAGAGCACGAGCGTATCGCCGAACGAACGCTCCCACACCACCCGCCAGGGCTCGGGGACCGATGGCGCGGCGCCCGACCTGCACTCGAACACGACCATCGCCTCCTCGGCCACCCACCCCTTCGCGCCCAGCGCGACGAGCACCTCTCCCAGAGTGTCTTCCGATCCGCGGTAGGGCGGGTCGGCGACGACGAGGTCGAAAGGCCCCTCCGGTGGGGCCGGCCCCTGTAGGAGCGAGACGACGTCGGCGCCGATCACACGGGAGACGCGGGCGAAGCCGCAGGCGTCGAGGTTTGCCCGGACGGCCGCCACCGCTTCCGCGTCGCGCTCGACCATGACGGCCCGGTCGGCTCCTCGGGAGAGCGCCTCGATGGCGAGGGCGCCGCTCCCCGCCCAGAGATCGAGGACAGAGGCCCCCGCTATCCGGTCCCTGGAGTCAAGGGCCGAGAAGACCGCCTCCTTCACGCGGTCGGACGTCGGGCGCACGACGTCACCGGCTGGAACCCGGAGGCGCCGCCCCGGGCCGACCCCGCGATCACCCGCAACCCCCTCCGTGGCACGCCGGGATCGTCTCACAGGCCGCGGCACCGGTGGTGGCTCACGGCCGTCGCAGACCTAGGCCTTGAAGAGGAACTCCACGTCGTCGCCGAGCAGGTCCTCGACCTCCTGTCGCAGGCCGGCGTGACGGGTGAGGTCGCCATCGAGGTCGAGCAATCCCTCGGCCACGCGGCGCGCCTCCACCACCAGGCCCTCGTCGCGGGGATACGGCCCATCTTCAGGTCGCTGAAACCCGACTGACGGTCGCCGAACACCTCCCCGATCCTCGGATCTCGAGGTCCCGCTCGGCGAGGGCGAAGCCGTCGGTCGACTCCTCCACCGCCGCCAGACGCGCCTCGGAGTCGGGAGTGCTCGGGCGGCGAAGAGGAAGCAGTGCGAGGTGGCTGCGCCGCGGCCGACCCGGCCGCGCAGCTGATGGAGCTGCGAAAGGCCGAACCGGTCAGCGTCCTCGATGATCATCACGGTCGCGTTCGTCACGTCGACGCCGACCTCGATGACCGTCGTCGCGACCAGCGCGTCGATCTCGCCGTCGCGGAAGGCCGCCATCACGGCCTCCTTCTCGCGAGACGGCATCTGCCCGTGCAGAAGCCCGAGGCGGAGCCCTTCGAGATCCTCGGCAGCGAGACGCTCGTACTCCTCGGTCACGGCCTTCGCCTCGATCTTCGGTGATCCCTCGACGAGCGGACAGACCACGTACGCCTGGCGCCCCGCGGCAACCTCGTCGCGCAGCAGCCGGTACGCGCTCTCACGCTGCATCGGGTCGGGCCCCACGACGCTCGTCATGATCGGCGTACGCCCCGGAGGCATCTCGCGCAGCTCCGACTTGTCGAGGTCGCCGTAGACGAGCATCGCGGCGGTGCGGGGGATCGGCGTGGCCGTCATCACGAGCACGTCGGGGACGATCGGCGCTCCCCCCGTGGCCGGAGGCGCCGTCCCCCTTCTCGCGAAGTAGCGCGCGCTGCTCGACGCCGAAGCGGTGCTGCTCGTCGATGACCACCATGCCGAGTCGCGAGAACACGGCGTCGCCGTAGAGCAGCGCGTGCGTGCCGATGAGGACGTCGATCTCACCCGACTCGAGGCCCGCCGCCAGCGAGCGACGCTCCGATGCCGTCGTGCGATTCGTCAACAGCTCCACGCGCACCTGGCGGTCGCCTAGCAGCGACCGCTCCGATGGGACGGTGAGCCCCGCGAGGAGGCTCTTCGACGAGAGGTGATGCTGCTCGGCGAGCACCTCCGTGGGTGCCATGAACGCCCCCTGGTAGCCGCCCTGCACCGCCATGAGGATCGCCGTCAGGGCGACGACCGTCTTTCCCGAGCCGACGTCGCCCTGAAGCAGGCGGTGCATCGGGGACGCCGAGGCCATGTCGGCCGCGATCTCGTCGATAGCGACGCGCTGGTCGCCCGTCAGCGCGAACGGCAGGCGCGCGTGGAATTCACGGACGATCGATCCCTCGACGACGTGGCGGATGCCACCCTCCTGCGCCTCGAGAGCGCGCTTGCGCGCCACCAACCCGACCTGCATCCGCAGGAACTCGTCGAAGGCGAGTCGACGCCGCGCTGCTCTGGCCTCAGCCAGGGTCTCCGGTCGGTGGATCCCACAGTACGCGGCGTCGCGGTCGACGAGATCATGTGCGTCGAGGATCGCCTCGGGCAGCGGCTCGGCCAGACCACGGGCACCGGGCCCGCGCACGCGCCTCAGCGTCTGCAGCACCAGAGAGCGGAGCTGCCAGGTGTCGACTACGGCCTTGCCCGACTGCGGGTACACGGGCACGAGCGCGCCGGTGCGATCGTCGCCGGCACCGTCGCGACCGACGACATCGACCACCGGGTTCGTCATCTGCCGGCGGCCGCCATACACCTCGACACGCCCGAAGAGGGCAACCTCCGTCCCTACCGGGAGCTGTCTCTCACGCCATGCCTGGTTGAAGAAGACGCACGCGAGAAACGTCTCGCCGTCGGAGACCGAGATCTCGACGAGCGCCTTTCCTCTGCGTGTCCGCCGGCCCTGCACCTTGCGCACCTCGGCGAGGACCGTCGCCTCCTCGCCCACCGCGAGCTCGGCGATTCGGGCCCGCTTCGTGCGGTCGATGTAGCGGCGCGGGTAGTGCTGCAACAGGTCGAGGACAGTGGCGAGGCCCATCTCCTCGAGTCGGCGCGCCAGCGAGATGCCGACTTTGTCGAGGCGCGTCACAGGGATTTCTGCGAGGTCTCGCAGCGTGAACGGCGACGCGGCCTCGCTCACTTCTCCCGCTCCTGGCCCTGCGGGCCGGGCCGCTCGGGCCACGCTCGGCCGCAAAGGGGGCGACCGATGAGCGCAACGGCGGCCTCGCTCACCAGTCCCGCTCACTCCACGCCGACGAGGTAGGGGTAGAGGGGCTGTCCGCCCTCGTGGAACTCGCTCTCCACGTGCGGGTGGGCGAGCGACAAGTGCTGCCTTATGCGATCCGTATCGGCCTGACGGGCCTCCGAGCCGACGAGCACGGTGACGATCTCGGAGTCGTCGTCGACCAGGAGGTCGAGGAGTAGGGTCACGGCCTCGAGGGCACTTGCGACCGCTGCACAGACGCCGTTCTTGTCGAGCGCGATCCAGTCGCCCTCCTTCACCGGCCCGCACTCGGCGATCGCGTCGCGCACCGCGCGCGTCACCTCTCCGGTGCGGACGCGCACGACCGCCTCGGTCATCGCAGCGACGTTCGCTCCGACAGGTGCATCGGGGTCGTAGCCGACGAGCGCGGCGAGCGCCTCGACGACCGCCGTCGTCGGGACGACCTCGACCGACCGGCTGGTTAGCGCATCGACCTGCTGGGCTACGGGAATGATGTTCTTGTTGTTCGGGAGGACCACGACCGCGTCGGACGCGCAGCGCTCGACGGCCTCGAGTATCTGCGCGGTGGACGGATTCATCGACTGGCCGCCGGCGACGATCGCCTGGACTCCGAGGCTCGACAGGAGTCGCCGCACCCCTTCGCCGACACCGACTGCCACCACCGCAGTGGTGACGGGGGTCGCAAGGCCGGCGCCTTCCGCGGGCCCCTCCTCCTCCACCCAGGAGTGCTCGGCGGCGACCTCGTCCTCGAGGTCCGTGACCCGGATCTGGTGCGGACGGCCGGACGCGATGCCCGCCTCGACGGCGCCGCCGATGTCGTTCGTGTGGATGTGGCAGTTGTAGATGCCGTCGCCGCCGACCACGACGATGGAGTCGCCGATGGCCGCCCACGCGTCCTTGAAGGCCGGGATCGTCTCGTCGACGGCATCGAGGAGGAACATCACCTCGTACCTGAGGTCGGACACCTCGGAGTCGCGCGCATGAGCAGTGACGGCAGCGGGGGTCGCGACGATCCGTGGCTCCGGGATGGGCCTGCCCGACACCACCTCGAGTAGTGCGTCGAGAAGGAGCGTGAACCCCTTGCCACCGGCGTCGACCACACCGGCGTCCTTCAGGACCGGGAGCATCTCGGGCGTGCGCCGCACTGCGTCGGCCGCGGCGTCGGCCGCGACGTCGAGCAGGCCCGCCAGGTCGCGGCTGTTCCCGGCCGTCTCGAGCGCCTCGGCGGCCTCACGTACGACTGTGAGGATCGTGCCCTCGACCGGGCGCAGCACCGCCTGGTACGCGGCGTCCGCCGCTCGTCGGAGCCCCACGGCCAGATCGTCGGGACGGATCTCCGGCAGACCCGCGAAGGTGTCGGCCAGCCCCCGCAGTATCTGCGAGGTGATGACCCCGGAGTTGCCGCGTGCGCCCATCAGGGAACCGTGCGCGACCGCGCGGCATACCTCCTCCATGCACTCGGCGGTCGCTAGCTCCGAGGCGACCGACTCGAGCGTGAGGGCCATGTTCGTGCCGGTGTCGCCGTCGGGGACCGGGTAGACGTTGAGGCTGTTCAGCTCCTCCTGGTGCATCCGGAGGGCGTCGCGGTAACGCAGCACCGCCCGGCGCAGGTCGGCGGCCCCGAGGACGGTGAGCGTCGGCACGGGGTCGAGCCTACCGCCCTGCTATCCTCACACGGTTCCTGTACCGGCCGTCTTGTCGGCCCGTCGCGAGGTTGTGCCATGTCGTCCGTGTGTGAGTTGTGCGGCAAGAAGCCGCTGTTCGGCATGAACGTCAGCCACTCCCACCGCCGGACACGGCGTCGCTGGAACCCCAACGTGCAGAAGGTCAGGGCGGTCGTCGACGGGACCCCTCGCCGGCTCCACGTCTGCACCTCGTGCATCAAGGCCGGCAGAGTCGTCAAGCCCTGAGGAGACGGTGATGCAAGGCGTCGTCAAGGCGTTCGACCCGGCGAGCGGTGAAGGCGTCGTGGTGAGCGACGCCGACCGCAGCGAGCACGTGCTCGCACCGGGGGCACTCGAGGGTTCGGTCTTCCGCATGCTCCGCCAGGGCCAGAGGGTCGTCTTCGACCTCGACGACGCCGGCCGGGCCGGTTCCCTGCGCACGGGCGCCGAGCCCGACATGGGCCTCCCCACCGCCATCGTCTGACCCGCCCCGCCACGAGCGTCGATAGACCACAAATATTGTGGTCTATCGACGCTCGTGGCGACCTGACTCGCCCAGGGCGCCGACGACGAGGAGCAGTAGCGACGCGCCGACGAATGCCAAGAAGAGCGAACGCAGACCGAACTCGCCGATCCCCTCGTTGCCGGCGAGGTTGAACATCATCCCGCCCAGCAACCCGCCCGCGACTCCGACGACGATCGTACCGAGACAGCCCAGGTGCAGATCTGCCCGCCTGTTGGTGCCCGTCACCCCACGAGCCAGCAATCCGGCTACGAGGCCCACGACCATCCACGCCATGACACCCATGACCTGACGCTACCCGCCCCTGAGCAGTAGCGGGGCCTCCAGAGGAGGAGCGTCGATAGACCACACGTATTGTGGTCTATCGACGCTCGTGCCTGTCGGGGATGGGGGCTACTCGCCGAGGCGGAGGCGGAGAGCGACGAGCTGATCCCGCAGGCGCTCGGGGAGACGGTCGCCGAACATCGCGAAGTGCTCCTCGATGAGCGGGAGCTCCGCCTTCCACGAGTCGGTGTCGACGTGGAGAAGCTCTCGCATCGCACCCGCATCCAGGTCGAGACCTACCTCGTTCAACGCACCCTCGGCGGGCAGCCGACCGATCGCCGTGTCCACCGCGTCGGCGACGCCGTCGCAGCGATCGAAGACCCACGCGAGCACTCGACCGTTCTCGCCGTAGCCGGGCCAGAGGAACTTTCCCTCCGCGCTCTTTCGGAACCAGTTCACGTAGAAGATCCGAGGCAGCTTCTCGGTGGTCGTGCCGCCGCCGATCCTCAGCCAGTGGGCGAAGTAGTCACCCATGTGGTAGCCGCAGAACGGCAGCATCGCGAACGGGTCGCGGCGCAGGTTCCCCACCGCGCCGGCCGCCGCCGCGGTCGTCTCCGAGGCCATTATCGAGCCCAGGAAGACGCCGTGCTCCCAGTCGAAGGCCTCGGTGACGAGCGGCACCACCGACGCCCGCCGACCACCGAAGAGGATCGCCGAGATCGGCACGCCCGACGGATCCTCCCACTCCGGAGCGATGGACGGGACCTGCCCGAGAGGCGCGGTGAACCGGCTGTTCGGGTGCGCCGCTGGCACACCCGAGTCCGGCGTCCAGGCGTTTCCTCTCCAGTCGGTCAGATGGCCGGGTACGTCGTCGGTGAGGCCTTCCCACCACACGTCGTCGTCATCGGTCAGCGCCACGTTCGTGAAGACCGTGTTGCGGTGCAACGCGGCGATCGCGTTCGGGTTCGTGTCCATCCCGGTGCCCGGCGCGACCCCGAACATCCCGAACTCCGGGTTGATCGCCCGCAGGCGCCCGTCGTCTCCGAACTTCATCCAGCAGATGTCGTCGCCGATCGTCTCGGCCATCCAACCAGGCACCGTGGGAACGAGCATGGCGAGGTTCGTCTTGCCACATGCCGACGGGAATGCCGCTGCGACGTACTTGGATTCCCCGGCGGGGTTTGTGAGCTTGAGGATCAGCATGTGCTCGGCGAGCCAACCGTCGTCACGAGCCATGGTCGACGCGATGCGCAGCGCGAAGCACTTCTTGCCGAGCAGCGCATTCCCCCCGTATCCCGAGCCGTACGACCAGATCTCGCGCGTCTCGGGGAAGTGGACGATGTACTTGTTGTCCGGGTTGCACGGCCAGGCGACGTCGTCCTGGCCGGGAGCCAGTGGTGCGCCGAGGGAGTGGACACAGGGAACGAACTCGCCGTCGTCGCCCATCGCGTCGAGCGCAGCCTCTCCCATGCGGGTCATCGTGCGCATGCTCGCCGCTACGTATGCGGAGTCGGTCAGCTCGACGCCGAGGTGAGCTATCGGCGATCCGATCGGCCCCATGGAGAACGGGACCACGTACATGGTCCTGCCGCGCATCGCTCCCTCGTAGATGGCGAGCATCTCAGCGCGCATCTCCGCAGGCGCTCGCCAGTTGTTCGTTGGCCCGGCGTCCCTCTCGTCCTCCGAGCAGATGAAGGTGCGATCCTCGACGCGCGCCACGTCGCCCACGTCGGATCGGGCGTAGAAGCAGTGAGGACGCTTGGCGGGGTCGAGGCGCGTGAAGGTGCCCGCGGCGACCAGGCGGTCGCAGAGTCGCTCGTACTCCCCTTCCGAGCCGTCGAGCCACTCGACGCGTTCCGGCTTCAGGATCCCCGCCCACTCGTCGACCCAGCTGCGGAGCCTCCGGTGGGTTGTCGGCGCCTCTCCGTCTGTCATGCCAGTACCCGTCCTCGTCTCTCTGCACGCCCCGTCGGCGCCGGCAACACCTGCTGATCGCCGCGGCCCGGAGCCGCATCCGAGGCCTGGGGCACGGACAGCCCGCGAGGGTAGAAGAGACTACGCGCACCCTTGGGTCGTGAGCCGAAGCGGGGCCTGCGTGCAGGTTCCGGCCCACCCGGCAGAGGTCGCGGCCCGCCTGTACGATTCGCCCCAACCAGCACGAGGAGGCCGCATGTCGGTGACCGCGTACATCCTCATCCAGACCGAGGTGGGCAAGGCGTCGTCGGTGGTCGCCGCCGTCCGGGGCCTGCCCGGCGTCGACGAGGCCGACGACGTGACCGGCCCATACGACGTCATCGTCAAGGCGACGGCCGACACCATGGACGATCTGGGGAAGATGGTCGTATCGCAGGTCCAGCTCGTAGACGGGATCACGCGCACGCTCACCTGCCCCGTCGTCAGGCTGTAGCAGGGCCTCGCTGCACCGCGCTCAACCCGCGACTCCCGGGCGTTGCCGGCCGGCACGACCTGCGCGACGATCGCGCCGCGCGATCGCCTGATCGATCAGGCGATCTATCAGAGCGGGGTACGAGACACCGCTCGCCTCCCAGAGCCTCGGGTACATGGATATGGGGGTGAATCCGGGGATCGTGTTCAGCTCGTTCACCAGGAAGCCACGCGCCGCGCCGGACTCCTCGTAGAAAAAGTCGACGCGAGCCATCGCCTCGCAGCGGCACGCATCGAATGCCTCGACGGCGAGGGCGCGCACCGCTTCCGCACTCGCCGCGTCGAGCTCCGCGGGTACCAGCAGCCGAGCGGACCCGTCTTCGTACTTGTCGGAGTAGGAGTAGTACTCCGCGCCGGGCACGACCTCGCCGGCGATCGATGCCTCGGGTGGGTCGTCACCGAGCACACCGACCTCTATCTCTCGTCCGACGATCGCCTCCTCGGCGAGGATCCACTCGTCGTACTCGAGAGCGAGGTCGATCGCCTCCTCCAGCTCGATCCGATCGTGCGCCTTCGAGACCCCGACCGACGAGCCCATGTTCGACGGCTTGACGAAGCACGGCAGCCGTAGCTCGGCCTCCACCCGGTCGGCGAAGTCGGTCCTGTCGTGACCGTCACGGAACGCCAGGTACCCAGCGTGCGGGATGCCGGCGGCGGCCAGCATCCGCTTCATGGCGATCTTGTCCATCGCCACTGCCGATCCGAGAACTCCGGCACCCACATACGGCAGGCCCGCGAGCTCCAGGAGACCCTGCACGGTGCCGTCCTCTCCGAACGGCCCGTGCAGCAGGGGCAGCACGACGTCGATGCCCACGGCCTCCGGCACGGCGCCGGCCCTCACAATGACCGACGGCCTCCCCGGGTCGGCCGAGGGCTCCACGGAGCTGCCCTCGACCTCGAATGCTGCAGGGAGTGCATCGACGCCGGCGTCGAGCGCCTCCCTGGCCCGGTCCGCCCGCAGCCATCGACCGTCCTTGGAGATCGCGACCGGGACGACCTCGTAGCGCTCGGGATCGAGCGCTTTCGCGACGGCAACCGCCGTCACCCGCGACACGTCGTGCTCCGCGGAGCGCCCACCGAAGAGCAGCATCACCCTGAGACGACGGCGCTCCTCTACCACGTCACGTGACCTGCAGGACGGCCCGGATGCCGACGCCCATCAGGAAGAGGCCGGTGAACCCGTACAACATCTCGACGCGGCCCTTCAGCTGGGCGCGATACGAGTACGCGAGCGCGATCGTGATGAAGGCGACGAAGCCGTAGAACATGTGGAAGCGCGGGAGCCCCTCGTAGTCGCCGCTCGAGAACAACACCACACCGAGGACTACCTGGAGGAGGAGCGCCACCTCGGCGGCGATCGTCGAGGCCCAGACGGCTCGGCCGCGCAGCGACTGCACCCTCCAGGCGATCAGCGCGACGACGCCGGCGACGCCGTTCGCGACGATGGAGACGTAGCCCCAGACCTCGTGGAACTCGCGCAGACCCTCGATGACTCAGATACCTCCGCTAGAGAACCGAGTCGTCGGCCGACTCGGCGAACGAGGTCTCGCCGCCGCGTAGGAGGCTCTTGAGGATCTTGCCCGCCGGGTTGCGGGGAAGCGGCTCGGCTCGCATCTCCACGTACTCGGGCACTTTGAAGTCGGCGAGGTGCAGCCGGCAGAACGCGCGGATCTCGTCGGCGGTAGCGGTTGCGCCGTCCCTGAGCTGCACGACCGCCTTCACCTCCTCGCCCAGCTCCTTGTGCTCCACTCCCACCACGGCGGCATCGACGACGTCGGGGTGGTCGAAGAGGACGTGCTCGACCTCGACGCAGTAGATGTTCTCACCCGCGCGGATGATCATGTCCTTGGCTCTGTCGACTATGTACAGGAATCCGTCGGCGTCGAGATAGCCGATATCCCCGGAGTGGAACCAGCCGTCGGTAAGTGCCGCCGCATTGGCCTCGGGACGCCTCCAGTAGCCGCGGGCCATGACCGTGGGGCCCTTGACCAAGATCTCGCCGCGCTCTCCGGCGGGGACTCCGTTGCCATCGGCGTCGACGACTCGGATCTCGACCGTCGGCACCGCGGGGCCGACGGATCCCGGGTGCGAGAAGTAGTCGTCACCCGCGTTGAGTGTGGCTACCGACGCGCTCTCGGTCAGCCCGTAGGCGGTGCTCAGCGTCTTGCGGAGTGCGGGGAAGACCTCCTCGATCCGCTGCACGAGCTCCGGTGCAGCCGGCGCACCGCCGTACGAGGCGCGCTCACCGACGAGAGGTCGTACCGGCCGAGCTCGGGCGACTCGACGATCCGCCACATGACCGTGGGGACGCCGCCGATGCTGGTGACCCTCTCCCGCTCGATCACCTCCATGGCGCGTGCAGCCTCGAAGCGTCCCGGTGGCATCAGGACGAGCTTGCCGCCGGTCGCGTACGTGACGACCATCGTGGCGAGGCACCCGGTCACGTGGAAGAGCGGGACTATGAGGAGCGAAGCCGACTGCAGGCCCGCCGACGCCTCCGGCGGTGGTGTTCCCCCTGAGCGCCTGGGCGTACCCGGCCAGGATGATGTTCTGCAGGTTCGCGATCGCCTGGCGGTGGGTGATCGTCGCCCCCTTGGGCTGACCCGTGGTGCCGGACGTGTACGCGATCGCCAGGAGGTCGTCCTCATCGATTGGAGTCTCCGGGAGGGCGGGTGAGTCGTCTCCGAGGAGCTCGTCGAACGGGCGGACCGGATGGTCTCCGGCCTCCCCTATCGAGAAGACGTGGAGGAGCTCGCGCAGCTCCGTGAGGCGCGGACGCAGCACCTCTATCCGGCGTGCGTCGCCGATAAGCACCTTCGCGCCGGAGTCGATGATCCCGAACTCGAGCTCCTCCGCCTTCCACCAGGCGTTCAGGGGGACCAGCACCGCTCCGAGCGCGGCTGTCGCCCAGAAGGTGACGACCCACTCCGGGCAGTTCGCCGCTGCGAGGGCGACCCTGTCGCCGCCGCGGACCCCGAGGGCAGCGAGCCTCGTCGCCACTGAACGCACGGCGGCGTCGTGATCGCCGAACGTGAGTCGGACGTCACCCTGCACGATCCAGTCGACATCGCCGCGCAGCGCATTCTGCACAATCAGCTCACGCATCGAGCGCATCCGCTGCGCGAAGACCTGCGTCGGAACGCCGCAGACGTCTTCGACGACGATCTCGAAGGCGCCTCCGGGGCCCGTCAGCTCGGCGATGACGGGATCAGTGTCGGTCACACGATCTCCTGGGATGGTCGGCGACCCGGAGCGTACCCAACGTGCCTCGCGCCACAGACAGCAGGGCGCGAAGTCGCGCTCAACCCGGCTCGGGCGCGCGTCGATGGTCCACCGTAGGAGAGCGAGCAGCATGCGACTCGCTCGCGCCGACGGAGGTTGGAGTGTCAACTGGTGTGTTCCAGACCGTGGCCGGCACCGTCGGCGGCACCGAGGTACCCGGGTCCACAGCGTCCGGGACCCGGGAGGGCTCGCCACCGAGGATCGTGGCGGAGCTCCGCGATCCCCTCGACGGGATCGTCCGATCACTGCACAGGCTGAGCGTCCACGGAGCCGTCGAGCTGAGGCCGTCGCCCGACTCCCCTCGGCTGCTCCACCGTGCGCGTTCGCTCGCAGGCGAACTCCGCGGAGTCGTCGACGAGCTGCTCGGGCCCGACGGCGACGGTACGCCCGGCGAGCGGCGGGTCCGCTCCGAGACCCTTCCGGTGGTAGGTGCCTTCGAGGACGCCGCCGCCCGAGCGGGCGACGCCCTACGCGGAAGGCACGTGACGGTCTCGTGCCCACCGAGGCTCACAGTCACCACGGATGCGGACCACTTCGAGAACCTGCTGGCGCTCCTGCTGCGCACGTCGGCGCGCGAGCCGGGTGAGGTGCACGCCGCCGTCCACCTCGACGCCGGCCAGCTTGTCGTCACCTTCGCCGGGCTGCGCACCGGACCGTCGGCCGGCCACGATCTCGACCTGATCCATGCACAGGCAGCGCGCCTCGGCGGGAGCATCGACGTCGTGGCACACCCCCACTCCGCCGCGGGGATCAGGGTCCGCCTTCCGCAACAGCGGACGGGCGACGGCGGCACACCAGCACGCAACGGCAAGGCGTTCTCCGTGTAACCGTGTCCGGAACGCCAACGAGACATCCGCAACGACGCGAAGACACCGCACCATCTGCTCACTAGGGTGACGCCCGAGCTGCGACGTCGACGGCCCCGCAACCGCCGGAGAAGGAACATTGGCCTCAGCCGGCACTTCGGATCGGCAGCATCCGAGCCCCGCCGGCTGCTTCGTGTGTGATGGCGCCTTCACCCGGACGGTGGGACGCGTCGGGGCGTACCGGTACGTCGCCTGCGACGGTTGCGGCCTCGCCCGCCTCGACCCCATGCCCACGCCCAGCGCCGTGAGGGACGTCTTCGATCCCTCCTACTTCTCGGGCGGTCGTGTAGGCGGCTATGACGACTACGAAGCCGACGACTCGATCAACATGCGCAACGCCCACCTACGTCTCGATCGGCTCGCACCCGATCTGGGTACCGACAGCGCCAGACTTCTCGACGTCGGCTGCGCGCTCGGTCATGTGCTTCGCGACGCGCACTCGCGCGGATGGAGCGCTCTGGGGGTCGAGATCTGCGACGAGATCGCGGAACGCGCCCGATCCGGCGGGGCCTTTCACGTCGCCGGCGATCTCGCCGCTCTGGCCGCGACCCGCGTCGGGCAATTCGACGCTGTCACCATGTTCCAGGTGATCGAGCACCTGCCCCGCCCCGACCAGGACCTCGCGCTTGCGCGCTCGCTCCTGCGACCGTCGGGGGTGATCGCGTTCGAGACATGGAACCGATCCAGTGTCGTCGCGAAGGCCCTCGGTCGGCACTGGCAGCTCCTGTCCCCGCCGTCCGTCCTATGGGCCTTCGACAGGCGCTCGCTCACCCTGCTGCTGCGGCGATCCGGCTTCGATCTCGTGCACTACCGACGCACATGGAAATGGGTCGGCCTGCGCTTCTCGGCCTCGCTCCTGCACGACGGCAATCGGTCGGCTCTTACCACGCGACTCGCTCAGATCGCTGCGAGGTTGCCCTTGCGGGACAGGGCTGTGCCGTACGCGCTCGGTGATCTGGTGTGGGTGGTGGCCCGCAGGCGCGACAACTGACGACGATGACCGCGTTGCAGGAACCTTCAGGGGGCTGTTCGGCCGGTCAGTCGTCCTCGGGCTGCGAGCGCAGGAAGCGCTCGATCTCGCCGACGAGCTCGTCGCCGGACGCGACCTCGGGGAGCGCAGCGTCGAGGCGGTCGACTATCTCGAGGACGTCGGGGCGTTCGGCCAGACCATCCTCGAGGCGCGTCGAGTAGGAGTCGCAGCGCTCGTCGTGCACCCTCAGGTCGAGTGCGAGGCCGAGGACCTCCGCGAGCCGGGTGAGCACTCGCGCACCCCCGGCGGCGAGAGCGAGCCGGAGACGTACTGCGGGACCTGCGCCCACATCGCCATCGACCTGATGCCGGCCTCGCCGAGAGCGTGCTGCAGCACGGTCTGGAACCCCGTAGGGCCCTCGTAGTCGGCGCGCAGAGGCTCGAGCTCCTGCGCGACCGCGCGGCTCGTCGCCGATGCCAGCACCGAGACCGGACGACGGTGCGAGGCCATCCCCGGCATCCCGCCCACCGCCACCGCCTCGACCACACCGAGGCGGAGAGCCGTGCTCACCAGCTCGCCGGCGACGTCACGCCACCTGATCGACGGTTCCGGCCCGAAGGCGAGGACAACGTCGCGGCCCGCCCGGCCGGCGATCAGCTCCATGTGGGGCCACTCGACACTGCGGATCCCACCCTCGTCGAGCTTGACCGTCGGGCGCACCTGCTGGAGGTCGAGAAGGTCGGTGAGGTCGAGTGTCGCGAAGGCCTTGCCCGCCTCGAGCTGCTCGGCGAGAGAGGCGATGGTCCCCGCCCCGACATGGCCGGAGTCGACCCAACCCGCGAAGGCGTAGACCATCACCGGATCGCGCAGCTCGGGCCAACGGTCTACGTTCAGCACGCCACAACCTTAGGTGACAGCTGCGGCTCGGCGGCCCTGCGGACGTCGCTCGTCGGGCACCGAGGTAGCGTGCGGCCATGCGCGTACGGGTATTCACCGAGCCACAGCAGGGTTCCACCTACGACCAGCAGCTCGCCGTGGCGCGCCTCTCGGAGGATCTCGGGTACGACGCATTCTTCCGCTCCGATCACTACCTGGCCATGGGCGATCGCGACGGACGCCCCGGCCCGACCGACTCCTGGGTGACTCTGGGAGCCCTCGCGCGCAGACATCGAGCATCAGGCTGGGAACTCTCGTCACGTCCGCCACGTTCCGGCACCCCGGCATCCTCGGCATCTCCGTCGCCCAGGTCGACGCGATGAGTGGCGGGCGCGTCGAGCTCGGGCTCGGCGCCGGTTGGTACGACACGGAGCACGCGGCATACGGAATACCGTTCGGCGAGTCATTCGGTGAGCGGTTCGACCGGCTCGAGGAGCAGCTAGAGATCCTCACCGGCACCTGGTCGACGCCGCCGGGCGAGAGCTACTCGTTCTCGGGCAAGCACTACACGCTCACCGGCTCGCCCGCCCTGCCGAAGCCCGTCCAGCAGCCGGTGCCGATCATCATCGGCGGTTACGGACCGAAGCGCACCCCGCGCCTCGCGGCACGTTTCGCCACGGAGTTCAACGTACCGTTCCCTCCCCTCGACCACTACCGCACCGCAGTCGCGAACGTGCGCTCTGCGTGCGTGGCCGCCGATCGCGATCCATCGAGCATGCGGCTCTCCGTCGCGCTCGTCGCCTGCTGCGGGACAACAGCGGCGGAGGTCGACCGTCGCGCAGCCGCCATCGGGCGCGAGTCGGCGGAGCTGCGCGAGAACGGGGCGGCCGGCTCACCGGCGGAGGTGGTGGAGCAGATACGAGCCTTCGCCACAGCGGGAGCCGACACCGTGTACCTGCAGATTCTCGACCTCGACGACCTCGACCACCTGCGCCTCATAGCCGCCGAGGTCGTCCCGGACCTGCCCACCTGACCCGAGCCGAGGAGCCGGACCAATGCGCTTCGGCGTGCACACAGGACTCCAGAACACGAGCATCGCCGAGCTGCAGGGCCTCTGGCACCGCATCGAGGAGCTCGACTTCGACTGGATCTCGATCTGGGACCACTTCTACGCGGCCGACGGAACGGGCGACCCTCACTGCCTCGAGGCCGTGGTGTCACACGCAGCCCTGGCCGCGTCGACGTCGCGCGTCCGCTGCGGCAGCCTCGTCTACTCGGCCGGATACCGCCACCCCGCCGTGCTGGCCAACGCGGCCGTCACCCTCGACCAGCTCTCCGGGGGCCGCGTCACGCTGGGACTCGGCGGTGGCTGGTCGAAGATCGAGTACGACGCCTACGGGGTCCCGTTCGGCACGGCCGCATCCAGGCTCCGAATGCTCGACGAGTCGATCCAGTGCGTGCGAGGCCTGCTGACACAGGACTCCACCGACTTCTCGGGCGAGTACTTCGCGCTCGCAGGCGCGCGCTGCGAGCCGAAGCCGGTCCAGGAGCACCTTCCGATCTGGGTCGGTGGCGGCGGCGAGAAGGTGACCCTGCGCATCGTCGCAGAGCACGCCGACGGCTGGAACGTCCCGTTCATCGCGCCCGACGCCTGGGCCCACAAGTCGGCCGTCCTCGACACCCACTGCGAGAGGGCGGGACGCGACCCGTCGACGGTGGAGCGGACCGTCAACGTGGGCATGGCGTCGTCGGAAGACGATCTGCGCGCGCAGTTCGGCAACATCTCCGAGCTGGTCCGCCCGGGAGTGCTGACAGGGAGCACCCAGGAGATGATCGACCGAGTCGGCGCGTACCGAGACGCCGGAGCCTCCTACCTCATCCTCGCCATGCGCGCCCCTTCGATCGCGATGGGCTCGAGCGCTTCGCCTCCGACCTGATGCCCGCGTTCACCGGCTGAGACCGGCCGCCCGGTCGGTAGCCTTCGGGTGTGGCCGGTGTCGACGCGCGGATCAGGAGCCTGTTCGCGGCGTTGCCGTCGGGAGACCCTAGGGGGCTGCAGGTCTTCCGCGCACCCGGTCGGGTGAACCTCATCGGGGATCACACCGACTACCAGGACGGCCTCTGCCTCCCGATGGCGATCGACCGAGACGTCATGGTCGCGTCGCGTGTGCGCGACGACGAACGCGTCGTCGTCCGCTCCCTCGATCTCGGTGGCAGAGTCGACATCGCCGCCGACGGCTCGGATGACCCGCCGGCCATCGTCCCGGCATGGGGACGCACCGTCGCGGGCGCAGTGCGGGTGCTGGTCCGACGCGGACGGCCACCGGTCGGGATCGACGCCGTCGTCGCGTCGACGATCCCCATCGGGTCGGGGCTGTCGTCCAGCGCGGCGTTCGAGGTCGCGATCTCGATCATGCTCGCGGCGACGGCCGGACGGCCCGTCGGCGGTCGCGACCTGGCCCTGGCCGCGCGGGAGGCCGGTCAGATCGCGACCGGCGTGCCCTGCGGAGTGCTCGACCAGATGGCATCGGTCTTCGGTCGTGCCGGGCACGCGCTGCTGCTCGACTGCCGCTCGCTCGACACCGAGCCGGTTCGAGTGCCGGCGGGTCTCGATGTCCTGGTCGTGAACTCCGGGCTACCGCGCACCCTCGAGACGAGCGCGTACGCGCAGCGCCGTGCGGCGTGCGAGGCGTCGGCCGGGCGACTCGGTCTCGCCACCCTGCGCGACGCCACGCCGGAGCAGGTCGTCGGGGACCCGCGTGCACGCCACGTCGTCTCGGAGAACGCTCGCGTCCTCTCGTTCGTCGATGCGCTGCGCGCCGGCGACGTCGGAGCACTCGGATCGCTGCTGCTCGCGAGCCATGCAAGCCTCCGCGACGACTTCGAGGTCTCGACTCCGGAGCTCGACCTGCTCGTGGAGCTCCTCGTCGGCGGGGGCGCACACGGCGCGCGGCTGACCGGCGCCGGCTTCGGCGGCTGCGTCGTGGCCCTCGTGCCGTCCGGCTCCGCCGGCGTCATCGGCGAGCGCGTCTCGGCCGAGTACGCGTCGAGGACCGGCATCACCCCCGACGCCTTCCCCGTCATCGCCACCGACGGCGCCGCCCCCATAGGACGAGCGTCGATAGACCACACATAGTGTGGTCTATCGACGCTCGTGGGTTGGAGGCCGGTAGTCTGGGGCGACGGGGAGGGAGGGGCGATGCCGAGCATCTTCACCCGCATCATCGACGGTGAGCTTCCGGGGCGCTTCGTGTGGCGGGACGACATCTGCGTCGCCTTCCTCTCGATCGCGCCTCTCCACTACGGGCACACGCTCGTGGTCCCGATCGAGGAGGTCGATCACTGGATCGACCTCGACGCGCCGACCGCCGCGCACCTGATGCGCGTCGCGCACCTGATAGGCCGCGCCCAGCAGGCCGAGATGCGTCCGCTCCGCGTCGGTCTGATGATCGCCGGCCTGGAGGTCCCACACACGCACCTGCACGTGGTGCCGATCGACGGCATGCGCGATCTCGACTTCGCCAACGCCGACAATGATCCGCGCCCCGAGGATCTCGACGCCGCTGCCGAGACGCTTCGCAGCGCTCTCCGGGCGATGGGGCGCGAAGAGGTACCCGGGCCCTAGCCCTCACCGTCACATCCGGTCGAGGAGCTCCGCCTTCTTGGCCTCGAACTCAGCGTGGCTGATGACGCCCTTGTCGCGCAGCTCCGCCAGCTGCTCGAGCTGCACCGGGACGGGGACGGGCGCCGCGGCCGCAGCGGGTGCGGGGGCCGGTGACGGTGCCGCGGCGGGTGCCGCAGGGGCTGCCGGCGCTGCCGGCTGAGTCGACCAGGACGCGCGCTTCCTGGCGTGCGCCTCCATCTGCCGGTAGATCTCCTGCTGGACGCCGTCGGGGTGGCGCACGTCGCTGAAGACCGACTGGCCGTCGCGCCCCGCCGACTCGATCGAGAGGTCGCCCGCGCCGATCACGCGCTCCCAGATGGTCTGCGCGAAGTTGATGTTGTTGATCCGCTCGAGCGGTATCTCCACGCCCTTCTTGGCGAGCACACCCGTCCGGTAGACGACACGGTCATCGCTGACCACGAAGTAGGTGAACATCCAGTCGAGGTACTTGACCACGAGCCAGCCCGCCCAGACGAGCGCCCCGATCCCCCACACCCACAGCAGGATCCCCCGGAGGGTGTCCTGGCTGTCGGGGATCCGCAGGAGCAGCAGGAAGACGAGGAAGAGCGGCAACGCGCTGAACACCTGCTTGGAGAAGAACCACCAGTGCGGCTTCAGGTCGAGGGCGATCTCCTCGCCCTCGTTCAGCAGTCTCTGCGGGTACGGCATAGCGGAATAGTACGCCCGCGACCCGGCTTCCCGCCGCACTCCCCTCACCTGCACGCCGCCGTCGTGCGCCGCGTTCGTGCCCGACGCCCGTCAGACTTCGCGCTCGGGGTCGAGGTCTTTGGCGATCAGGAAGCCCCTGGCCCGCTCGGCGAGCGCGTAGCGGGCGACGATGTCGTGGAAGGCGGGGCCGTGGTTCGGCTCGGCCAGGTGCGCCAGCTCATGGACCAGGACGTAGTCGAGCACCCAGTCCGGGAACGCCGCGAGCCGCGACGAGACCCGGATGCTGCGCGCCTCGGGGGAGCACGACCCCCACCTCTCGGCCTGGTTCTCCGCCCACACGACCGATTCCGCGATCGGCAGATCGTGCCGTCGCGCGAGGTCGTGGGCGCGGCGCTCCAGGTCGATGCGCTCGCGCGCCACCCGACGCTCCATCCGCTGCCGCAGCTCGTCGGCGATCTCGCGAGCCTGCTCCAGAGGCATCCACCGCGGGAAGGAGACGCGGAGCCGGTCGCCCACGAGGACGCCGGCCACGTGCTTGCGCCGCTGCGTCCCTCGCACGAGCTCGATCTCCACAGCGGTCAACCTAACGCGGGTCTGAGACACTACGGTCGCCTCGCGTGAACGGATCAGACGCAGCACGCTCACGGAACGCCACGCCCGACGCTCCCACCTCGGATCCGGCTGCCGATCTCGCGGCTACGACCGCCGCTTGGGTCGACCGCCACTGGGACCACGACACGTCGCTGCTCTGGAACCCGCCGGGAGCGTTCGGCGACCTCGCGCCGCCGCACTCGCTCCACCTCGTCCCGGGCAGCGCCTGGCACGCGATGACGTTGCTGCACCGCGGAGCGTCGGACGACGCCGAGCGGGCCGTCGGCGCCATCGAGTCGCTCCTCGCCCTCCAGTACGACGAGCCGGGCACGGCAATACACGGGACGTTCGCCCGCTTCGCGGAGTGGCCCCACCCTCCCGCCGACCCGGTCATGTGGGACGACTACGACCCGAACTGGCGGCAGTTCCTGGGCACCACCTTCGGCCTGCTGCTCCGGTCACGCCCCGGCGCGCTCCCGGGCGACGTCGAGGAGCGTGTCGTGCGCGCCATGGACCTCGCCGTGCGCGGCGAGCCCGACGGCAGGGTCGCGCCCTGGTACTCGAACATCGCCCTGATGAAGGCGTGGCTCGAGGTCGACCACGGCGATCGCACCGGCGACACCGGCCTCGTCGAGCGCGGCGAGGCCCTCGCCGCCGAGGTGGTCGCGCTCTTCGACCGCCACGGGGCATTCGACGAGTACAACTCCGCCACGTACTACGGCATCGATCTGTACGCCCTCGCCCTCTGGAGGGACTGGTCCGCCTCGCCACGCCTGCGCGAGTGGGGCGGGCGCATCGAGTCGGCCCTGTGGCGCGACCTCTCGGGCTTCTACCACGCCGGCCTGCGCAACCTCGCCGGCCCCTACACGCGCTCCTACACGATGGACCTGACGGGCTCCGTAGGGCTGCTGGGACTCTGGATCTGGGCGGCGCTCGGGAGGGCGGACGCCCCGGTGCCCGACCTCCCCGGCGATCCCGACGTCGCCCTCGACCACTCGCACGATCTCGCGCTCGGCACCCTCGTCGCGCTCCTCGGCCCGCGCATCCCCGACGACGCAATCGCAGACCTCACGTTGTTCCGAGGCGAGCGCCGCGTCGAGCACGACCTCGGCTCCGGGCGCATCGCGTCGGCGTGGCTCGCCCCGGACGTCATGGTCGGCGCCGAGCGGGGCCCGGCAGACTGGGGCGGCTGGGACCAGTACCACCCGGCGACCATCCACTGGACGCACCCCGACGGCGGCGTCGCCTGGTTGCGGCTCCTGCACGGCGGCGGTGTCGACGCGGTGGCGTCGCCCGGAGTGCTCGAGGTCACAGCCCGTCCCCCCGCGTCCGGCCGCGACGGCACTGCGCTGCTCGGCGCGCTCGGAGCGGGTGAGGCCCGGCTCGGGAGCGGCGGCCGCTGGTCGCTGCCCGGGCTCGACGTGCGCGTCACCTCCGACGGCGCTCTCGGCGAGCCCATCTACGGCTCCCCGGGCGACGCCGGCCCCGGGGGCTCCGGCGAGGTGCGGCTCCCGATCGCGCCACCCGGAGTAGGGGAACCGCTGAGGATCCGCATCGAGGTCGACCCTCGGGCGTGAAGCACCCGATCGGTGATCCCGGGTGCCGCCGACGCCTGCGGCCTGGCTACGACCAGCCGAGCTCGTCGAGCCGGTCGTCGTCGATGCCGAAGTGGTGCGCGAACTCGTGCAGGAGCGTCTCGTAGACGTGGTCGTAGAGGGCATCCTCGTCGGTGCTGATCGCGCAGAGCGGAAGACGGAAGAGCGTCACGCGGTCCGGCATCGCCCCCGAGTAGCCCAGCGGGCTGCGACGCGTCTGATCCACCCCCTCGTACAGGCCGAGGAGCGTCCCGGACCGGCCGTCGAGCTGCCGCGCCGTGGGCCGGTCTTCCACGAGGACCGCGACGTTCTCGATCGTCTCGAGCAGGTCGTCGGGGAGCGCGTCGATCGCCTCGGAGACGAGCTGCTCGAAGCGCCTACGTGACAGTTTCACGACAAGAAGGTAGCGGTCGTGAAAACCTCTTGACCTACGTCGCGCGCAGGCTTACTGTCGCTCCTACCGGGAAACGGTGTGCACACTCCCGAGGCCCCGCCACACGGTGGGACTCGGAGCAGGCTCGCCGGGCACCGGTCCGAGGCCGACTCCTCCGGGAGCGAGCCACGGCGAGGTCGTCGAGTCATGGCGACGCAACGGTTCGCAAGAGCCGCTGCGGCGCCGAGGTGGACGGCCACGGGGAACGGCCCCGAGGAGCTCGGAGCTGCGCGAGCGGCGATGACTACTCGGGGCCCTCCCGCCGGGGCTCGACGCGGCGCCGCGCGCAGGGCCCCCGCACCCACCCGCCCGCAGCCGCCGCACGCAGCCACAGCCCGCTGCCGCTGTCGTACGCCGCCGGTAAGGTCCGGGGGTGGCGCGCGATCCTCTCTTCGACGACCTCGACGAGAGCCAGCGCGCCGCGGTGACCGCCGAGGGCGCGCCGCTAGCGATCCTCGCGCCGGCCGGCTCGGGCAAGACGAGGGTCCTCACGAGGCGCATCGCATGGAGCGCCCGCGAAGGGCGTGCCGACCCGGCCAGGGTCCTGGCCGTGACCTTCACCCGCATAGCCGCGGGAGAGCTCAGGGGGCGGCTGCGCACCCTGGGGGTCGAGGGCGCGGTCACCGCCGGCACGTTCCACGCGCTGGCGCTCGCCCAGCTCCGGCGCCGAGCCTCCGACCAGAAGCGAGATCTGCCGTCGCTCCTCGACCGCAAGGGCCGCATCCTCGGCCCTCTCCTGGGGCTGCACGGCCCGGAGGCCGCCGTCGCCATCACCGAGACCGCCGCCGAGATCGAGTGGGCCAAGGCCCGCTGCCTGCGACCGGAGGAGCTCGCGCACGCGGCCGAGGCCTCCCGCCGGCGCCTGCCGCGCCCGGCCCATGAGCTCGCCGACCTCTACGCCCGGTACGAAGCGGAGAAGCGGCGCCGGCGGCTCCTCGACTTCGACGACCTCCTCTGGTGGTGCGCCGAGGCGGTCGAGACCGACCCGGAGTTCGCCGCCTCCCAGCGGTTCCGGTTCAGGCACCTCTTCGTCGACGAGTTCCAGGACGTCAGCCCGGCACAGCTCCGACTCGTGCGGGCTTGGCTCGGCGACCGTCGCGACCTCTGCGTCGTCGGCGACGACGCCCAGGCGATCTACGGCTTCGCCGGTGCCGACCCCTCGGCGCTCTCCGATTTCGAGCGGCACTTCCCCGGCGCCGAGGTCGTCCGGCTGCGACTCAACTACCGGTCCACGCCTCAGGTGATCGCCGCCTCCGCGGCCGCCCTCTCGGGCGACTCCGGGGTCCGCCGACCGATGCCCGGTGCAGTCGTCGATGCCGGGCCCGTGCCCGCGGTGACGGCCTACCCCACCGACGACGACGAGACCGCCGGGGTGGCACGCGCTCTCGCCGCGGCGCACTCGCGGGGGTGCCGTGGAGGGCGATGGCGGTGCTCTACCGGGTGAACGCGCAGTCGGCCGGCTTCGAGGTGGCGCTGCGCCGCGCCGGCATCCCCTTCCGTGTCGCCGGCGCCGGGAGGTTCGTCGACCGCCCCGAGGTGAAGGCCGCCCTCGCTGCGCTGCGCACCGGCGCCGACGGGGCGCCCGGTCGCCCCTTCGCCGACCTCCTCACCGATCTGGCCGCGGGCACGGCCGGCCTCGACGATGAGCAATCGGGTGGAGCGGAGATGCCGGGCGGTGGCGACGTGCCACCCGGCTCCTCCCCGGCCCGCGAAGACCTCGCCGCAGGTGGCACCGAGCGCCGAGAGCACATCGACGCGCTGCTGCACCTCGGACGCGAGTACCTCGCGGCCGAGGGCGGGCTCGGCTCCCACTCGGGATTCGTGTCGTGGCTCGCGGCAGCCACACGCGGAGAGGGCGACGCCGCCGACGGCGACGTCGTCGAGCTCCTCACATTCCACAAGGCGAAGGGCCTCGAGTGGCCGATCGTCTTCGTCACGGGCATCGAGGCCGGGCTCGTGCCCATCTCGTACGCGAAGACGCCCGAGGCAAGGGCGGAGGAGCAGCGCCTCCTGCACGTCGCACTGAGCCGCGCCGAGCGCGAGCTGCACCTGTCGTGGGCGGAGGAGCGCGTCTTCGGTGGGCGGGCCGCGCGCCGCCGGCCGAGCCCGCTCCTCGCCGGGATCGAGTCGGCGAACACCCCGGGGGCCGCCGACCGCGTGCCCGACGCCGCACTCCAGGTCGACCGGATGCGCGCGACGCTGCACGGCTCCGGCAGCGAGGGCCGGCACCGACGTCGCGGCTCGCGTGCAAGCGGCGAGCCCGACTCCCCGCTGCTGGCCGCGCTCAAGGCCTGGCGTCTCGAGGCGCGCGTGCAGCGAACGTGCCCGCATACGTCGTCTTCGACAACGCGACGCTCGCCGCCGTCACCGAGGCCCGCCCCCGGAGGCCCGAGGATCTGCTCGCGATCCGCGGCATCGGCCCGACCAAGGCCGACCGCTTCGGGGCCGACCTGATCGACCTCGTGACCCGCCACCCGCCCGACGACTGACGTACCCGTCGGTAACCACGCCGACCGGAGGCGCCTCCGGCCCGGGCCGTGGAGACCCGGCATTGACGCGGCTCTCCCGCGGGCAGAGGATCTGTGTACGACGACCAGGAGGTCGGCCATGTCGAGGTCCACCCTGCCCCTCTTCCCCACCGACGAGGGCTGGCCGTACCCCGACTCGTCGACCTCACCCGACCAGGTCGACGACGCAGACATCGACCTCGACGCGCTCGAGCTGCGCGTCGACCCCCACGCCTTCGACACCCTCTCGGATCTCGAACGGTCCGCCCTCTTCCATCGCTTCGGGCTGAGGGGAGAGACCTGCCTGTCCATGAAGCAGCTGGGACCCGCGCTCGGCTGCACCCGCTCCGAGGCGCGGCGGCTCGTCGGGACGGCGATCGACAAGGTGCGCACCCGCCTCACCGCCCCGTAGACAACCGCATGCTGCCCCCGCCGGAGCGCCGGTAGCGTCGTCGTCGTGCACCACTACGACGAGTCCACCGACCGCATGGCCGACGCGGTGCTCGCGTATGCGCGCATGCGCCTCAAGCTCGACCCCGTCCCCCTCGACGGCTCCGTCCGCCCCGACGAGCTCGCGCAGAGGGCGGCCTCGCTCATCACACCCGGGGCAACGACCCCGAGGAGGTGCTGCGCGCTTCGCCGAGGTCCTCGCGCCGGCGGTGATCTCCTGCGACAGCCCCCGCTTCCTCTCGTTCATCCCCGCCGCACCCACCAAGGCGTCGCTCCTCTTCGACATGATCGTCTCCGCCTCGTCGCTGCAGGGCATCTCCTGGCTCGAGGCTGCCGGTGCCGTGCACGCAGAGAACCAAGCTCTGCGATTCGTCTCCGATCTCGCCGGCCTGCCCGAAGGCGCGGGCGGCTGCTTCGTGGCCGGCGGGTCGGCCGGGAACCTGTCTGCTCTCGCCGTGGCGAGGGAAGCGGCAGCGGCGCGTCACCGCGCGACGCCCGACCGGTGGCGGGTCGCCGTCAGCGAGCAGACACACTCGTCCGTGGCGAACACGCTTCGGATGCTCGGCTGCGCGCCGTTCGACGTCGCCACCGACGACGCGCGCATGACCGGAGCCACGCTCGCCGCGGCACTCGACGCCCACCCGGATGCAGACTCGGTCTGCGCGGTCGTCGCGACCGCGGGCACTACCAACGCCGGGATCGTCGACGACATCTCGGGCATCGCCGAGGTCTGCCGCACCAGGGGGCTGTGGCTCCACGTCGACGGCGCATACGGAGCGGCGGCGCTGCTTGCGCCGAGCGCGCGCCACCTGTTCGACGGCGTCGAGCACGCCGACTCGCTGGTGGTGGACCCTCACAAGTGGCTCTACGCGCCGTTCGACTGCGCCGCTCTGGTCTACCGGGAGCCCCACCTGCGCGCGCGGTGCACGCGCAGGAGGCCTCCTACCTCGACGTGATCCACGGCGACGACGGAGGCTGGAACCCGTCCGACTACGCCTATCACCTCACTCGTCGCGCACGTGGGCTGCCGCTCTGGTTCTCCCTGGCTGTTCACGGCACCGACGCCTACCGCGACGCGATCGAGACAACCCTCGATCTGGCGCGCACCGCCGCAGCGCGCGTCGACGCCGAGCCGCAGCTCGAGCTCGTGCGCGAGCCCGACCTCTCCATCGTCCTCTTCCGACGCCTCGGCTGGTCACCCGAGGACTACTCGCGCTGGTCCCGTGATCTGCTCGCCGCGCAGGTCGCGTTCGTGACGCCTTCCACGTGGGCCGGCGAGACCGTCGCACGTCTAGCGTTCCTGCACCCGGGGACGACCATCGAGATCGTCGACGAGATCATCGCCACGACGCGGTGACCCCTCGGCAGCCATCGGGGGCGCTTTCTGCGCTTCGCAACCCCGTGTCCTCAACACTCCCCCAGAGACCGCGCCCCGCGGAGCGGGCGTCGAGCTCGGCAGCGAGGAGCGCCCTGGCGTGCGCCTGGTTCGGAGGGATGACCAGCAGGCGCGCGTACCCGAGGGCGAGAAGCTGATCGTTCACCCGAACGCCGTCGACGTACACATAGGCGAGGAGCCGCCCGTAGCGGTCGCGCACCTCGCGGTCCTTCTCGAGCCGGACCGCACGCCCGTCGAGACGTGCGTGTGTGAAGGCCGACGCCTCCGGCCCGTAGCACTCGACCGGCTCGTCGGGGTGGACCGTCTCCGGCGTGTCGACGCCCAGGAGGCGCACGGTCTCGGTGCGCCCGTCGGGTAGCGCGACGACGACCGTGTCGCCGTCGACCACCTCGGTAACCGTCGCGTGAAGGGCCGGCGCGGTACGGCCGCCCATCCACCACCCCGCCGCTGCACTCCCGGCCAGGACGGCGGCCACGGAGGCCACGACCGCGGCCCGGGAGCGAGCCACTCGCGCACACTACCGGTAGGGTTGGTGCGATGCTGCGCACCGTGCGGCGCGCCGTCCTGGTGCTCCTGCTCATCGCCGTCGTGGGCTTCGCCGCGACTGCCGTTACCGCCCGCCCCGGCCTCGACCGGGCGCGCGACGACGCGACTTCGACGTGGCGTTCCGTACGCGGCCCCTTGACCGCGCGCTACGACCTGCTCTCCGCAGTGGGCGATGCCGTGCGCGCCGCCGGCGGCATCGGGAGCGGCGTCGTCGACGACCTGGATGCGGCCTCCGACCGTTGGCGCGCCGCTGCGTCCGGCAGCCCTGTCTCCGAGCAGGTCGCCGCAGCCAACGCGCTAGAGGGGGATCTACCGGCGCCTCGCAGCGACCGTCGCGTCCTCCGAGCGCCTCAGTGGCGACGAGGCCGTCGTCGAGGCCTCCGCCGACCTTGCCGGAGCCGACGTCCCCGAGGCGGCGAGGGCGTTCAACGAGGCCGTGCGCGACTACGAGTCGGAGCGCGCCGGACTAGTCCGCAGCCTGGTAGCGGACCTCCTCGGCTACGACGGGATACCGGTGCTCGACCTGGGGATCTGCCGGCCCCGTGAGCCTCGTACAATGTCGACGACTCCAGGAGGTGCGAGCGTGAGCGACGCCGGGACCGACACGTCCGGGGCAAGCCCCCCTCCTCCTCCGCCGCCCGTGATCGGTGGTCCTCCCGAGTTGTCCTCTGGCGGCGGGCGCCGTGGCCTGACCCTCGCACTCGTCGTGCTCCTGATCGCATCACTGGCGGGGAGCCGGGCTGCTCGCGAACTCGCGCCGCGACGAGAGGCGCCGCGCCGACCGCGTGACCGAGCGTCTCGCCTCGGTCGAGAAGGAGCTCGACGACCTGCGTGACCGCGTCGGTGGAGACGGCTCCGGTGACGGCTCCGGTGACGGCGAGGTACCGAACCTCGACGACCTGCTCGGAGGCGACCTCGGCGACCTACTCGGTGGCGACCTCGAGGACCTCCTCGGCGGTCTCCTGGGTGATCTGGGTGATCTCGACGGCCTCCTCGGTGGCGACATGGAGGCGATGCTCGAGTGCATGGGCGGGGTCGGCTCCCTCGGTGGCCTCCTCGGTGGAGGCGAGGGCGGGGGCGACGGTGGCGGTGACGTCGAGATCCCCGACGACAGCGTCGACTCGCAGTACGACGCGGTGGCCGACTGGGTCGCCGACGAGCGCGGCCTCGAGTTCGACGAGGTACCCGAGCCCACGTACGTCACCTCCGAGGAGATGACGAGGCGCGTGCAGCAGGAGATCCGGCGCGAGTACCCCGACGAGACCGCCCGCCTCGACTCTCAGCTGCTCTCCGCGCTCGGCGTCGTCGCGCCCGGCACCGACATGCGCGAGATGCAGGCCGACTTCGTCAGCGGCCAGGTCGCCGGCTACTACGACCCCCGCGACGGAGAGCTGGTGGTGCTCACCGACGATCCGAGCGAGCCGCTCACCGGGTACGCGCTGATCGCCCTCGCGCACGAGGTCGAGCACGCCCTGGCAGACCAGTCGCTCGACCTGCCCATCGACGTCGACGAGATGAGCGGCGCGTCCGACGAGCAGATGGCGGCCACCGCACTCGTCGAAGGCGACGCGACGCTGCTCATGTACCGGTTCAGCGCGGGCGCCCTCTCGCCTACGGACCAGATGGGCATGGGCCTCGACCCGTCGTCGCTCCAGGCCCAGGAGGCGCTGGCCGACGCTCCCGCGTACCTGGTCAGCCAGCTCCAGTTCCCGTACCTCGACGGCCTCCTCTTCGCCTGCGGTCTCGAAGCCGACGGTGGTTGGGGGGCGGTCGACGACGCGTATGCCGACCCCCTACCACGACAGCGCAGATCCTCTTCCCCGAGCGGTACGCGTCGGGTGAGGCCGCCATCGACCCGCCCGACCCCGTGGCTCCCGGCGACGAGTGGGAGGAGGCGCGCGTCCGGACCATCGGTGCGGCCGACCTCTACTGGCTCTTCCAGGCTCCTGGCGACGACACCACTGCCGCCCTCGACGATCCGCGTGGGCGCGCCGCCGGGTGGGCCGGAGGCGAGGTGGCCCAGTGGACCGACGGCGACAGCGCGGCGGTCGGGCTCTCCTTCGTGCAGCACGACGAAGGGGCCGATCTCTGCGCGAGCGTCACCGACTGGTACCGCGCGGCGTTCCCCGACTCGTCCGACAGCGACATCGACGGTGGCCTCGCCTTCGAGGGCGAGGAGCAGACCGCGGTCGTCCGCTGCGACGCTGACAACGTCCGCGTCGGCATCGCCCCGACCTCCCCACCGCCACCCGCATCGCCTCCTGACCCCACCCATCCCCGTTTTGGCGTCACTTCCTCGCGGTATGCGCGAGGAAGTGACGCCAAAACGCGGGGTGGTCAGCGGATGGCGTTGGCGGCGCGGAGGCGGGAGATCTCCTCCGGGGATTCCCCAGTCGGCGAGGACGCCGTCGGTGTCCTGGCCGGGCCACGAGGGGCCGCGGCTGATCTCGCCCGGCGTGCGGGAGAAGCGGGGTGACGGCGCCGGCTGCGCCACGCCGTCGCGCTCCACGATCGTCCCCCTGGCACGGATGTGGGGGTGGTCGGCCGCCTCCGACATCGTGAGCACCGGAGCGAAGCAGACGTCGGTCGCCTCCATCAGGGCACACCACTCGTCGCGCGTCTTCGTCTTGAAGTGCGCCGCGAAGAGCTCCTTCGTCGCCGCCCACCCCGACGGATCCATCTGGTGCGGCAGATCCTCGCCGGCTATGCCGGCGCGCTCCAGCAGCTCGGCGTAGAACTGGGGTTCGATCGACCCGATCGCGATGTACTTGCCGTCGGATGTCTCGTAGGTGTCGTAGAACGGCGCGCCGGTGTCGAGGAGGTTGACCCCGCGCTCCTCACTGAACATCCCGATGGCGCGGAACCCCCACATCATGGCCATCAGCGTCGCAGCGCCGTCGACCATCGCAGCGTCGACGACCTGCCCTCGCCCGAACGCCCGGCCTCGACCAACGCGCACGCGACGCCGAAGGCCAGGAGCATCCCACCACCACCGAAGTCGCCGACGAGGTTGAGTGGCGGAGTCGGCTTCTCGCCCTTGCGCCCCAGGTGAGCGAGGGTGCCCGCGAGGGCGATGTAGTTGATGTCGTGGCCGGCCGCCTGTGCGTACGGCCCCTCCTGTCCCCAACCGGTCATCCGGCCGTAGACGAGACGACCGTTGCGTGCCATGCAGGTGTCCGGCCCGATGCCGAGACGCTCGGTCACGCCGGGTCGGAAGCCCTCGATCAGCGCGTCTGCCTGCTCCACGAGCCGGAGCACCGTCTCCACGCCGTCGGGGTTCTTCAGGTCTACACCGACGGACCTACGACCGCGGTTCAGCACGTCGAGGTTGGGCCGCGAGAAGTCGCCGGTGACGCTCTGTGCCCGGTCGACGCGTATCACCTCTGCGCCCATGTCCGCGAGCATCATCGCCGCGAACGGACCGGGTCCGATCCCGGCGATCTCGATGATCTTCACACCGTGTAGCGGTCCCACGCGTCTCTCCCTCTCCTCGTGCCGGTCGTGCTCGTTGTCGTGCCCGGCTCTCGCCGCGCCGCTCACTCTGTCACCCCGTGTCTGCCGCCCGACGCATCCGGCTTCCCGCGAGCCGGCCCCGAAGGTCAGTAGCTCAGCCTCAGCCCCGGGCACCTCCAGGGGAGCGAGACGAGCCTCCCGGTACCGGAGAGGGTCACGTAGGCAGTGCGCAGATCGTCGCCACCGAAGCAGACGTTCGTCACCAAGAGGTCCGGCATCGCCATGTGCTCCACGCTCGATCCGTCGGGTGAGACGATCGTGAGCCCTCCGTTGACGATGGTGGCCACCGCGACGTTGCCCTCTGCGTCAACTGCGAGGGAATCGAAGAGCTGCCAACCCGGCAGACCGACGAGGCACTCGCCGCCGTGGCCCGTGATCGGGCTGCGCTCCGCCAGCTCACCCGGACCGGTCACATCCCACGACCAGACCCGCGCCGTGTGCGTCTCCGCGACATAGAGGCGCGTGCCGTCGGGTGACAGACCGATCCCGTTCGGCGAGTCGAGCGGGTAGATCACCTCGCGTATCGATGAGCCGTCGTGCTTCGCGTAGTACACGCCCCCGTGGGTCCTGATGCGCTCGCGCTGCTTGCCGTGGTCGGTGAACCACATGCCGCCGTGCGCGTCGAAGACGAGATCGTTCGGGCCGACGAGCGGGTTGCCGTCGCACTCGGAGTAGACGACGTCGACGGCCCCGGTCTCCAGGTCGACTCGCTCGATCCGGCCGCCGGAGTAGTCGGCCGGCTCGAGCATCGCGCTGATCGTCAGGCCCATGACCTCGTGGAAGTCCCAGCCTCCCGAGTTGGCGACGTACCCGGCGCCGTCCGGTCCGATCGCGAGGCCGTTCGGAGAGCCGCCCGGCTCCGCTATTCGCTCCACGGCGCCGTCGGGACCGATTCGGGTGACCGCTCGCCCCTTCAGCTCGACGCAGAAGATCGTGCCGTCGGGCATGCAGACGGGCCCCTCCGGGAACTCGAGGCCGCTCGCGATCTCTGTGATCTCGGGTTCGCTCATAGTCTGCTCCCGGCCTCCTCGGGCACTCCGGGACGGGATGCCCGCCCGAGGAGCGAAGCACGCGCTTGACCGAACGGTCAAGTATCGGGTGGGATTCAGCGGGCGCCTGCCCGTATGCGAGGAGAGCGGCATGCAGATCCGACTGGACCCGTCCGACGAGTACATGCACACGCTGGGGTCGGAGGCGAACTTCAACGAGTCGATGTACTTCAACGCGTACGACCCGAAGGAGCGCGTCGGCGGATTCCTGAGGCTGGGGAACCGCGCCAACGAGGGATACGCGGAGCTGACCACCTGTCTGTACCTACCCGACGGACGGGTCGCCTTCATGTACTCGCGCCCCGAGATCTCCGACAACGACGCGTTCGATGCCGGCGGCACGCGCTTCGAGGTGATCGGAGCCCTTCGCGAAGCTGCTGACGACCTACGAGGGCAAGGCCGTGATCCTCGAGGACCCGCTGCAGATGGCCAACCCTCGCAAGGCGTTCACCGAGAACCCCTGGACGGACTGCCGCGTCGAGTGGACGCACAGCGGCGTGTCTCCGATGTACGGGGGCGAACCCGTCAACGACGACGGCAGCCCGCTGACCGAGGACATCTCGGGCGGATTCGCGAAGGGCCACTACGAACAGCACATGGCGGTCCGCGGCAGCATCAGCGTCGGCGAGGAGGAGTGGTCCGTCGACGGCTTCGGCCTCCGGGACCACTCGTGGGGGCCCCGCTTCTGGCAGGTGCCGTGGTGGTACCGCTGGCTCACCGGCAACTGTGGAGCCGACTCCGGATTCGTCGTATCGATCGTCGCCCGCAAGGACGGTGGCCGCCACATGGGCGGGATGATCCTGCGCGACGGGGAGTACGAGCACATCCGCAAGTGCGCGATCACGACGGAGTGGGAAGGCGATGACGCCTACCACCACACGATCCACGCGACTGCAGAGACCGACGTCGGCAGCTACGAGATCTCCGGCAAGGTCATGAACCTCATCCCGCTGCGCAATCGGCGCAAGACCGACGATGGTGAGCAGCTCGTGACGCGCATCTCCGAGGGCATGACCGAGTGGACGTTCGAAGGCCGCACCGGGTACGGGCTCTCGGAGTACCTCGACCAGATCGTCGACGGGAAGCCGGTCGGCGCCGCCGAGGAGCAGCCGCTCGCCTAGAGCATCCGCCCGCGGCCGGCAGACGCACCGTCTCGCGAGAGCATCCGATGCTCGACCACCTGCTCGACCGAGATCATCGCGATCCGATGCTCCTGGGCGAAGAGCCGCAGGTACGGCATGCGCGCCGGCGAACCGTCGTCGTGGAGCACCTCGCAGATCACGGCGACGGGGGGGAGGCCGGCGATCCGCGTCATCTCGACCGCCGCCTCGGTGTGCCCACGGCGCTCCAGGACTCCGCCGGGGCGCGCCCGCAACGGGAAGACGTGACCGGGTCGTAGGAAGTCGCCGGCGCGCGATCCGGAGTCGAGCACGTGCTTGATAGTCATCGCCCGATCCCCGGCGCCGATACCGCTCCCGGCGCGGTGGTGGTCGATGGAGACACAGAACGCCGTATCGGCCGTGGCCGATCCCTCGGGCACCATCGGTCCGATATCGAGGCCGTCGAGCACCTCTGCGTCGCAGGGCATGCACACGAGCCCGCGGGCGAAGCGCAGCATGAAGTTGACCGCGTCCGGCGTCACCCACTCCGCCGCCATCGTGAGATCGCCCTCGTTCTCTCTGTCTTCGTCGTCCACCACCAGGACCATCTCGCCCCGGCGGATCCTGCGGACGGCATCGTCGATCGTTGTGAACGGCAAGTCAGATTCCTTCCATAGCGGGTGACACCGTCGGAGTGCGACGGGCTCTGGTGGACTTCGTCGTGACGCTCACGAGGAACGCCCGGGGATTGTGACGACCATGCGGCAGCCGTGCGGCTCACGGCGCTCGGGACGGATCTCGCCTCCATGGAGATCGACTATCCCGCGTGCGATCGCGAGCCCGAGGCCGGCACCTCCGTCTCGCGACGAACGTGCCGGATCGGCTCGGTAGAAGCGATCGAACACGCGCGGGGTGTCGGACTCGGGTATGCCCGGCCCGTCGTCGGCGACCTCGATAGCGACGCCGCCGCCGTAGCTCCTGGCGGACACGGCGATCACGCCGCCGCGCGGCGAGTGCCTTACGGCGTTCTCGACGAGGTTGGCCACGACCTGGTGGATCCGCTCCTGGTCGGCATCGATGCGGAGGCCCGAAGGATCGACCTGCACAGTCATGTCGACCTCCGGTGCATTGAGTCGCGACTCACGGATCGCGCGCTCCAGCATCGGCTCGACGGCGAAGTCGCCCCGGTCCAGAGGCACCGCTCCCGACTCGAGCCGCGACAGGTCGAGAAGCTGCCTCACGAGGCGCCCGAGCCGCTCCACCTGGTCGAGCATCGTCCTGAAAGTCTCCGGATCGGGTGCCTCGACGCCGTCGATGAGGTTCTCGAGCACTACCTGGAGGGCGGCGATTGGCGTCCGGAGCTCATGGCTGACGTTCGCCACGAGGTCGCGCCGGATGCGATCGGTCTCCGCGAGCTCGGCAGCCATCGCATTGAACGAGACGGCGAGGATGCCGACCTCGTCGCGCGACGAGGCGCGCACTCGGCTCGAGAAGTCGCCCCGTGCCATCGCCTCGGTGGCGGCCATCATCTCCCGGAGTGGCGAGGTCATCCCACGGCTCAGGAACCAGACGACCACCAGGGCGATGGACCCCGCGACGACCCCACTCACCGACGGCCACAGACCGAGGTGAGTCCCTGCCCAGAAGACCACCACGGTCACGCCCACCGCCGCGGCGATCACGACGCTCAGCTTCAGCTTGAGCGAGGGAAGCGGGTCCAACGGACGCTCGGGAGCGCGCGGACGCCTCACGCCGTCGGCCCCCCACCGCGTAGCCGACACCGTGAACGGTGCGGATCACGTCGGTACCGACCTTGCGACGCAACGACCGCACGTGGGAGTCGACCGTCCTCAACCCCAGTGCGACCGCGTAGCCCCAGACCTGCTCCAGCAGCTCCTCGCGTGTCGACACGCGATCCGGGCGCTCGGCGAGGTAGCGCAGGAGATCGAACTCGGTCGGAGTGAGATGGACCTCACTGCCCCGCACGCGCACCCGGCGCGCCTCGGCGTCGATCTCGACGTCGCCGACGACGATCATCGAGCCCGGCCTCGGCATGCCGTCGGAGCGGCGGAGGATCGCCCGCACGCGCGCGACGAGCTCGCGGGCGCTGAAGGGCTTCGTCAGGTAGTCGTCGGCACCGACCTCCAGGCCGACGACGAGGTCCGTCTCGCTGTCGCGCGCGGTGAGCATCAGCACCGGGACCGCCCGTTCGCGCTGGATGCGGCGGCAGACCTCGAGACCGTCGAGGCCGGGCAGCATCAGGTCGAGCACGACGAGGTCGGGGCGGAGGTCTTCGCAGAGGGCAACACCTGCCAGCCCGTCACCCGCGGTCTCGACGCGGTAGCCCTCGCTCCGCAGGCGCGCGGCAACCGCGGCGGCTATCGAGGATTCGTCCTCGATGACCGCGATCGTCCGTGCGGGGGCCTGCGTGGTCACCCGGTCAGGATACGGAGCGCCCGTGCAGGAGTTGGTCCCAGCGTGTGGAGAAACCGTGGAGATCAGCCTCCAGGGCCCCGAGACGCCGAGATGGGTCGGGTTCGCGCAGGGGGTCCGCCGAAGTGACCCGTCTCGCGCGGGCAACGGTGTTCGGGTAGCCGTGCTCAGGCGGCGGCCGGTGACGCCGATCGGGAGGGAGCGACCCGGGCCGCTCGGCGGCTGCGGCGCTGCGACAGGATCCGCACGAGCGTCAGGAACATCGTCGCCGAGACGAGTGCCACCGACGTGACCCTGTAGACGATGTTGGTCGCGTCGGTTCCCGACTGGGAGCCGTGGACTGCAGAGACCGCGAAGAGGCCGAAGCTCGTGAAGTGCACCGCACGCCAGGCTTTCCTCGACATGCGCTTCATGAGGAGCGACGTCACCTCTACGGCTACGAGCAGGTAGAAGCCGACGATCCCCCAGGCCACCGGGCCCGGCTTCCACTCCGACGCCATCGGCACCAGCACCTCGCTCCAGCCGAACTGGACGTATGAGTCGGCGACCAGGCCGGCTATGTGCACGAGCGTGAAGACGAGTGCGAGCGCACCGAGGAATCTGTGCAGGTCGAGCAGCCAGGCGGGGGCGCCTCGTCGCGACACCAGCCGCGTAGAGAGGAGCAGGCCCCACGCCACCGAGAGAGCGAGGAGCACCCACGCGACGATCCCGCCGGCCCGCGCGGTGTACCACCAGATCTGCTCGTTCATCTACTCGACGACCTCCGGCCGGACGGAGACAGCGCTTCCGTCGGAGACAGCGCTTCCCTCGGAGGCAGCGTTCCGACCGGGATCCCGGTACAGATCGAAGCCCTCCACAGCGCGCTCGGCGCCGGCTCCGTCGATCAGCAGACCGGTCGCACCGGCATCGGCCACGAGGGCAGCGCCGCGATCGAGTCCCGCGACGAAGGCCGCCTTGGCGAGCACCTCAGCCCACCATCCCTCTCCGGCCACGACGGTCGCCGAGACGACGTCGCTCGACGAGACGTCACCGGTGAACGGGTCGATGATGTGGTGCACGGGCCTGCCGCCGCGCACCCATCGTCGCCAGGTGGTGCTCGACGTGGCGACTGCACCGTCGAGGAGCGCGACCCGCGCGATCTCTTGCCCGGTGTCGAACGGGTCCTCGATCGCGATCCGCCACGCGTGCCCGTCGGGTGGGGAACCGGCGACGCGCAGGTCGCCGCCCAGTTCCACCAGGACGCCGTACGCTCCGCCGGAGATCATCTCCGTGGCGACGATGTCGCAGGCGAGTCCCTTGCCGATTCCTCCCGCGTCAATTCGCACGCCGGCGGGGGAGGGTCACGGCGCCGACCACCGGATCGATCTCGATCCCCGCGCAGCCGGGGAGGGCTCGCCGGGGCCGTCCGCTCGATCCCGAGCGTCGCACAACTGCCCGGCGAGGACCTGCTCGAAGGAGCGGTCGTACCCGAGTGCCGCGACCGCGCCGCCGACCGTCGGGTCGTACAGCCCACCGGTCGCCGTCCATCCGCGCACGGCTCGCTCGACGAGCGTGAGGGTCTCCTCGGAGACCACCACCGGTCTCCCGTGCAGGTCGCCGAGCCTGTTCAGCTCGCTCCCCTGCCGGAACCTGCTCCAGCGCGCCTCCAGGTCGTCGATGCGCCCCCTGGCGGCGTCGATGAGCGCAGGTGCGCCTCCGACGAGCACGACGCGGGCGGCGCACCCCATCGCGCGGAATCGCATCTCCGAGACCCCGCTCCCGGCGTCGATCACGGTCACCTGCTCAGTTGTCGTCACTGCTCGTCGCCACCGGTGCGGGCGCGGGTGCCGGGGCAGGGGCCGGGACCGGCACCGCAACCCACACCGGCGCGACGGGCGACGGACGCGACGGCGCCCGCGAGGCGGAGGCCGTCGAGACCGTCACGTGGTGCGGGTGCACCACGGTCCTGGCGGCGCCGACGATCGTCCACAGAGACGTCGCCGTGGACGAACGGCGGGCTCAGTCATCGTCGTCGCCGCCCTCGTACTCGTCGTGGTGGTCGTCGTGGTGGTCGTCGTCGTGGTCGTCGGCCTGGTCGTTGTCGTGAGCGTCGTCGTGATCATCGTCGCCCGGCGAGGTCGTGACCGTCCCGTCTTCACCGTCGTGCTGCTCACCCTGGTCGTCGTCGCCCTGGTCGCTCTGGTCATCGCCGTGGTCGTCCTGTCCGGGCACGCTCGCGGACGGCGTCGACGGGGGAACGACCGCAGGGTTCTCCGCGGGCGTATCGCTCGAACGGGGGGCCACGGGCACGTACTCGTCCACGTAGACGGTCTCGACCTGGGGCGGCAGGGTCGCCGCGGTCGTCTCCGGAGCCTCGGGCGTCGTCACGCGACCGGTCGCGCCGATGTGCCGGGCAACTCGAGGTTCACCACGGGTGAGAGCTTGCCGACAGGGTTGTTCGCTCCGTTGCCGAGGATGCCCACGTTCGCCGCAATAGCGGTCGATCCGGCGAGCACCGTTACGGTGATCGCCCCTGCTGTTGCGATGATCTTGCGACGGTCCATCTCGACTCCTTGGCTGCAATCGCCGGCTCCGTCGCCGGCGTCCGATGCGCCCTGCTCGCGACGCCTACCGTAGGGGCCCCCGGTCCAGTGGCCGCCCAGGCGCGGGCAAAGATTCGGCAAACTCGCCCCCACGCGGCCCCCCGAGCATGCGACGGTTGCACAATGGACATCCTGCTCGTCGAGGACGACGACACCATCGCCGAGCCACTCGTCACCGGACTCGCCCGCGACGGCTTCCGCGTGAACAGGGTGGCGACGGGCACGGCCGCCCTCGCTGCGGACGCGCCCGAGTTCGTCCTCCTCGACCTCGGCCTCCCCGACATGGACGGCGCCGACGTGTGCCGCGAGCTCCGCTCACGTACCGACGTCCCGATCATCGTGATCACCGCCCGCTCCGACGAGATCGACCGCGTGGTCCTCCTGGAGCTGGGAGCCGACGACTACCTGGTCAAGCCGTTCGGGTTCCGCGAGCTCGCCGCGCGCATTCGTGCGGTGGCCCGCAGGAGCCAGCCACGCTCCGACGCAGGTGGCACGATCGCCATCGGGGCTCTCGAGGTCGATCGGCGCACGCCGGGTGTCGCTTGACGGCAGCGAGCTGTTGCTTACCCCGAAGGAGTTCGATCTCCTCGCATTCCTCGCCTCGGATCCCGGCGCGGTGTTCAACCGCCAGAGCATCCTGGAGTCGGTCTGGGACACGCACTGGTACGGCCCGACGAAGACCCTCGACGTGCACGTCGCGGCCCTGCGCAAGAAGCTCGGCGACTCGTCGTGGATCGAGACGGTCCGCGGCGTCGGGTTCCGGCTGACCGATCCCGGCGAGTGAGCGCCCCGACGTGCACATGACACGGCGATGACGCGGCGGCTCATCTTCAGCTACCTGGCGATCACGGCCTTCGTGCTGCTGATCCTCGAGATCCCCCTCGGCGTGACGTTCGCGCGGAGCGAGCGCGACCGGCTGGAAGCGGCGATCGAGCGCGACGCGCGCGTCCTGGCGACGTTGGCCGAGGACACCCTGGAGGGCCGCCCCGGCGTCGATCTCCAGTCGCGGCTCGAGGAGTACGAGGAGGAGACGGGCGCCCGAGTCGTCATCGTGGACGACGTCAGGGTCAGCATCGCCGACTCCGAGAACGCGGGCACACCCAGGCAATTCCTGTCTCCCACCCGTCCGGAGTTCGAGCTGGCCATCCGGGAGGGGCAGGTCACATCGGGGGTCCCGCTACTCGAAGACCCTCGGTCAGCGAATCCTCTACGTTGCCGTCCCGGTGACGTCGGGTGGGAGCGTCTTCGGTGCCGTGAGGATCACCTTCCCGGCCGGGAACCTCGAGAGCCGCATCCGGCGCAACACGCTCTCGCTCGGCCTGCTGGCTGCCGTGGTGATGCTCTCGACAGCCGGGATCGGCGCACTCCTCGCGCGGTCGGTCCACGAGACCCATGCGATCGCTGGAGGTGCGGTCGCCACGGTGCTGAGCGGCGACCTGACTGCCCGCGCGCCCGTGGATGCGGGACCACACGAGGTGAGGACGCTGGCTCGCCAGTTCAACGACATGGCGTCGAGGCTCGAGGAGCTGCTGCGCGCTCAACGCGCATTCGTCGCCGATGCCTCGCACGAGCTGCGTACGCCCCTGACCGCTCTGAGGCTCCGCATCGAGAACCTCGCGTCGGCCGATCCCGTCGAGATGCGACGCGACGTCGAGCAGGCCACTGAGGAGATCGGCCGCCTCGCGCGGCTCGTGGAGGGGCTGCTCGCCCTCGCCCGCACCGAGGGTGCCCGCCCGGAGAGAGGCCAGGTCGACGTCGCGCGCGAAGCCGCCGAGCGCGTCGGCGCGTGGCAGGCTCTCGCGGAGGAGCAGGGGGTGGCCCTTACGCTCGAGTCCGACGGGGTGGCGCGCGCGTTGGTCGTCCCGGGAGCGATCGCGCAGGTGCTAGACAACCTCCTGGCCAACGCGCTCGAGGTCGCTCCCGAGGGATCGACGGTCACCGTCCGCGCTGCGCGTGCCGACGGTCGCGTCGAGCTGCACGTGATCGACGAGGGCCCGGGGCTCTCCGAGGAGGAGCGCACGCGGGCGTTCGACCGCTTCTGGCGCGCCGCGGGCTCCGCTCCCGGCCACGGCTCCGGGCTCGGTCTCGCGATCGTCGCCCAGCTCGCCGGAGCGTGTGGAGGCACCGCGCAGATAGCGCCCGCCCCCGGCACCGGTTGCGACGCCTACGTCTCCCTCCCCCACCGCCTGACCCCCCCACCCCTGTTCTTGCGTCACTTCCTCGCGCATAGCGCGAGGAAGTGACGCCAAAACCGGGAGTTGCGGGTGGGCGAGCCGGGTGCGAGGATCTCGCCGCCGTGGGGGGCAGGACCTCGACGCCGTACTACCCGCCGCTGGCTGCGATGTCTCTGCCCCTCCGGCCCGGCAGTCCTCGACGCACTTCGCAGCACTGCGACGCGCTTCGAGAGCGATCACTCCAACTCGGCCTGCTCCTCGGGGTAGTCCCTCGTCGCGATGAGAACAGCACTCCCCACGAGCGCTGCCGTGACCGACGCCACGAGTATCCCGATCTTCACCCACGCGAGCACCTCGGGGGTCTCCCCCAGCGAGAGGCCCGCGATGAAGAGCGCGACGGTGAAGCCGATCCCGGCGAGCGCCGCGCCCCCCACAACGTCGAGTGACCGCATGCCGGCGGGGAGTCGTGCCAATCCGAGGCGGACAGCTCCGAGTGTGAAGAGGGAGATCCCCAGAATCTTGCCGACGACGAGGCCGAGGATCACGCCCCACACCACCCGGCTCGTGAACGCGTGACGCATCTCCGACGCCGAGAGCTCGACGCCCGCGTTCGCCAGGGCGAAGACCGGAACCGCCACGAAGGCCGACCACCTGACAAGCCGGTGCTCGAGCACCTGCAGGACCTCCCGGCCCCGGACCGGCGTCGCCGGCGTCAGCATCCCCAACGTCACCCCGGCGATCGTCGAGTGCACCCCGGAGCGGTAGACGAGGTACCACAGCACCGCGCCGACCACGACGTAAGCCGGGATCGCCGCGACCCGCCGGCGCATCAACGCGATCGCGACGGTGAGCGCCGCGGCCGCGGCCAGGTACTCGGTGGCGAGACCCTCGGAGTAGAAGATCGCGATGACGACTATCCCCCGAGGTCGTCGACGATCGCCAGCGCGAGCAGGAAGAGCTTCAGTCCGGTCGGGGCGCGCCGTCCGAGCACTGCCAGGACACCCAGCACGAAGGCGATGTCGGTCGCCACCGGCACCCCCACGCCTTCGCCGAGGCGGTACCGGCGTTGAGTGCAAGGAAGATCGCTGCCGGGACGATCATCCCACCTGCGGCGCCGATGATCGGAAGCGCCGCGGCGCGCCGATCGCGCAGCTCGCCCACTACGAGCTCCCGTTTGATCTCCAGTCCGACCACGAAGAAGAAGAGGGTCATCAACGCCTCGTTGACCCACTCACGGGCGTTCTCGCTCACGCCCAGGGAGTCGCTCCCGATCGTGACCGTCTTCTCCCAGACGTCGTGGTAGCTCGACCCGTGGAGGTTCGCCCAGAGCAGGGCAGCGACCGTCGTCGCCAGCAGCACGATGCCGCCGGAGATCTCCTGGGCGATGAAATCCACCAGCGCGGCGCGCACTCTCCTGACCCTGCCCATGGCACGCACGCTAGCCCCGCGCCATTCGGGCTCCAGGCTCGCCGGCGGCGCCGGGTAGCGTGACGCGCTCATGAGCAGCTCCGCGCCCGACACCGAGAGAATCGCAGGCGCGCTCGCACGCGACCTCGGAGGGTCGGTGCGTGTCGTGGACCTCCGACGCCTCTCTGGCGGGGCGTCGCGCGAGACCTGGTCCTTCGATGCAGTAGACGAGCGCGGCACCACTCTGGGGCTCGTCCTGAGGCGCGACCCCGGCTCCCACACCGGCCAGTCGGAGCGCTCGACCGAGTACCGCCTCCTCGAGGCGGCTGAGAATGCGGGGGTGCCCGTTCCTCCCGTGAGGCTGCTCCTCGAACCCGCCGACGGGCTCGGCTCGGGATTCGTCATGGACCGGGTCGAGGGCGAGACGATGCGCGGAGGATCCTGCGAGACGACGCCTACGCCGCGGCGCGCCCTCGTCTCGCAGAGCAGTGCGGTGAGATAGCGGCGCGCATACACGCCGTCGACACCGCCTCACTGCCCGAGATGCCCGTACTCGACGGCCCGACCCAGTGGGCCAGTACCGCGACCTCACCGACCTCTTCGGCGAGCCGCATCCCGCATTCGAGCTGGGCCTGCGTTGGCTCGGCGAGAACCCGCCGCCCCAGCGGGCCGACCCGTGCCTCGTGCACGGCGACTATCGGAACGGGAACTTCATAGTCGGCCCCGACGGCGTCAGGTCCGTGCTCGACTGGGAGCTGGCGCACCTCGGCGACCCAGTGGAGGACCTCGGCTGGCTCTGCGTCAAGTCGTGGCGGTTCGGCGTGAACGACCGCGTGGTCGGCGGGTTCGGCGACGTCGACGAGCTCCTCGACGCCTACGAGCGCGCCGGTGGTGCCCGTCCCGACATCGACACCCTCCGCTACTGGATCGTCTTCGGCACGCTCAAGTGGGGCGTCATCTGCATCGCCCAGGCGTTCACGCATCTCCAGGGCTTCGTGACCTCCGTCGAGCTGGCGACCCTCGGGCGGCGCGTCGCCGAGACGGAGTGGGACCTGCTCTCGCTGCTCGACGGAGGTTGGTGATGACACAGGACCGGCCCACCGCGACCGAGCTGATCGAGGCCGTGCGCGACTTCCTCGAGCGCGACGTGCAGCCGGCGTTGGAGGGCCACCTCGCCTTCCACACCCGGGTAGCCGTCAACGCGCTCGGCATGGTCGCCCGCGAGCTCCGCCTCGGGCCCGATCTCGACGCCGCCGAGGCTGCGCGCGCCGCTGCGCTCCTGGGCCACGACGGCGAGCCCCGCGACCTCGAGCGCGAGCTCGCGTCCCGCATTCGCGACGGCTCCCTCGACGACCGGCGCACCGAGGTGCGCGACCACGTGAAGGAGACCGTGAGGGCGAAGCTCGAGGTCGCGAACCCCCGGTACCTCGACGACTAGGCGACCGGCGCTACCCGTCGCGGCCACCACTGCGGAGGCCATCGCACGCGGGACCTGGGCGCGTGCCGGCGTGGCTAGCCTGCGATCATGCGGCTGGCCACCTGGAACGTCAACTCGCTCAAGGCGCGACTGCCCAGGGTGGAGGAGTTCCTCGGCTACGCCGACGTCGACGTCCTCTGCATGCAGGAGACCAAGCTCACAGACGAGGCCTTCCCGCACCTCGCCTTCGCGGCGCTGGGCTACGAGACGGTCCACCACGGGCAGGGCAGGTGGAACGGCGTCGCGATCGCCTCGCGCGTAGGGCTGGACGACGTGGCCGTCGGATTCGGAGACGACCTCGACGACCCCTACCCCGGCGAAGCGCGGCTCGTCGCCGCTACCTGTGGCGGCGTGAGCTTCGTGAACCTGTACGTGCCGAACGGGCGCGAGGTCGACAGCGACTTCTATGTCCGCAAGCTCGCCTGGCTCACGACGATGCAGGAGTGGCTGGACGCGAAGCACTCACGGGCCGACTCCGTGGCCGTCGTCGGCGACTACAACGTCGCGCCGGCCGACATCGACGTCTGGGATTCCGCAGCCTTCATCGGATCGACCCACGTGACCCCCGCCGAGCGCGAGCGGATACGCGCGCTCGAGGAGTGGGGCCTCACCGACGCCTTCCGTCTGGTCTTCCCCGACGACGACCGCCTCTACACCTTCTGGGACTACCGGTCGGGCGACTTCCACAAGCACCACGGGATGCGGATCGATCTGGTCATGGTGAGCGCGCCGCTCGCGCGCGCGTGACGTGGGCCGTGGTGGACCGCAACGCCCGCAAGGGCGCTCAGCCCTCCGATCACGCGCCGGTGATCGTCGATCTCGCCGATCCGAACGGCCCCGACGATCCGAACGGCCCAGGCCGTGCAGCGATCTGACCCCGGACGCGTCTCGGCGCTGCAAGACGGGCGGTCCCTTCCGTCGTGCAGCGCCGAAACACCTAGCCGGACCAGGCGGTGGTCCTTCGGGATGGCAGCGAGCAGGCCGCCGTCCCGAGGGCAGTCTGACCGAGCGAAATCAATGAGTCAACATGTTTCTTCAGATGTTGACATCCTCCCGCTCTTCCGTAGCCTGGCCGCATGGACTCCGCCGAGGCCTCGGGAGCAGCCGTCTCCGCAGGAATGACCGCCGGCACGCCTCCGAAGGGCGGGAAAGGGCACCGCACCCGGCGCCGTCTCCTGGAGATCGCCGTCCGACGCTTCGCCGCCGACGGGTTCCGGAGGACCTCGGTCTCCGACATCGCCCGCGATGCCGGTCTCACCCCCGCCGCGGCCTACGCCTACTTCGCCGGCAAGGAGGCGCTCTTCTTCGCAGCCATCGATGCCGATGCCGCGTCTCTGATCGAGCGCTCCCGGCGCGCAGCTTCCGGGGAGAGCGTGCGTGACCGTTGGCTCGGCTTCCTGGCACAGCTGCGGGTCCTCGTCGACGAGCACCCGCTGGCGCGCCGCGTGCTCGCAGGTGAGGAGTCCGACATGGTCCGGCGCCTCCTCGACCTCCCGTCGCTCGCTGCGGTCCGATCCGACCTGGCCGACGACCTGCGCGCCGGTCAGGTCGCCGGTGAGGTGCGCGACGACGTCAGCCCGGAGCTGCTGGCAATCGGGATCGAGACTCTCTCGATCGCCGCGATCATGGCCGAGCTCCAGGTGGGTCCGGTACGGCAGACAGACCGCGTGCTCGGCGCGATCGCGGTCTTCGACGCCGCAATGCTCGCCCCCGGCTGACCCCGACCCCCAGCTTGGACGGATCCGGTCGCTATGGCTCCGCTGAGGTCCAAACAGGGGCCGGCATCAGACGGCGGGCTCCAGGCTCCAGCGGAAGCGGGGCGGGCGTCGCAGGCTCGGCAGGGTGACGATCTCGTGAGCGGTCCCGAGGGCCGCGGCCAGACCTCCCTCCACCGTGCAGGCGGCCTCCATCTCCTCGAACGTCGCCGTAGCGGCGTCGCACCCCCCGGCAGCCAGGGCGGCGTCGCGCGCGGCACCGAGCCGGCCGTCGAGCAGCTCCCCCGACTATCGCGGGGAGCGTCTCGGGGCAGCGGAGCAGCCACGAGTGGCTGCCTCCGCGGACCCTCACCAGGTCGCCACCGGACCTCTTCGCAGCGTCGCGCCCCGACGAGTAGGGCACCATCAGGTCCCTGTCACCGTGTGCCACGGCGACCGCGACGCCCGACTCCCGGAGCCGGTCGAGGACCTCGTCACCTCTCTCGGCGCGCAGGATCGCCTGCCCCGGGGCGAGAGCCCGCCAGGGCCGCGCGAAGTGCAGGTTGACCGACCTGCCAACCCGGCTGCCGAGCTTCAGAGCCTGCCGCACATCCTCGACGATCGGCACTGTCCCGGCCGTGTCGAGGAGGAAGACCGTGCCGTATGCGAGCAACGCCGGCGGCGACCACCGCAGCAGGGTTCGGAGGCGCTCCCAGGACTCCCCCAGGATCGCGTCCATGAGCACGACCCCGATCGTCTGTTCCGGTCGATCGGCCGCGACCTCGGCGACGAGCCTCCCGCCCATCGAGTGCCCGGCGAGGATCGCGCGGCGGATCCCGAGGCCGTCGATCGAGCGCTCCAGGAGCCGGGTGTAGTCGTGCAGCGAGGGGAAGCCGCCCAGGCGCTGAGTGTCCCCATGACCCGCCACGTCGATCGCCACGACCTGCAGCCCCAGCGCGGCCAGACGGGCCAGGGCCTGGGCGTAGAGCAGCGACTCCACCCCGAAGCCGTGCACGACGACGAACGGCACGCCGCGCCCCGCGACCGCCACCCCGACTCGATGCCCGTCGTCGAGCGTGAGGATGTCGCGCGTGACGCGCACCGGTGGCGCCAGCTCGAGATCCGAGTCGGCTGCTTCCGGTAGCGGGTCCGGGCGGGCCGGGCTCTGTAGCAGCTTCACCGCCGCAATCGTCGCGGAGATCGGACTTCCACCTATGGTCGTACCATATATGATCTTCGGTAACTTACCGTTGAACATCTACGTGTGAACCGCTTCTCGTGGACACGTGCCCCACCAGGCACACCGCCATCAGGAAGATCCCGACCGAGTCCGGCGGCATCCGATACCGACCACCTGAACGCCCGACCGCCGGTCCGCCGGTCCATCCGTCCATCCGTCCGCCGTTACCCGGGGGTACCCGCATCCTCGAGCTACTCGCCCGCACCGCCGTCCGCCGCCGGCGCGGCGTGCTCGCCTCGACCGCCGTTGCGTTCGTCGTCGCCGCCGTCGTCGGCAGCGGCGCCCCCGGACGGCTCGTAGACGGCGGCTTCAACGACGACTCGTCCGAGTCGAGCCGCGCCGCCGCGCTGATCTCGGAGAAGTTCGCCACGCGCGAACCGAACCTCGTGCTCCTGGTCACCGCGTCCCGTGGCGACGTCGACGACCCGGCGGTGGCCGCGGCCGGTCGGGCCGTAACCGAGGAGCTCGCAGGCGAGGACGGCATCTCCGACGTCGTCTCGTACTGGAGCCTCGCCTCCGCGCCCCCGCTCCGCAGCACCGACGGCCGCTCGGCCCTGGTCCTCGCGGTCGTGAATCACCGAGACGACGGCGGTCGCGAACGATTGGCGGCGCTCTCGGACAGGTACACCCGGATGAGCGGCGGCCAGGTCTCCGTGGCCGTGACGGGCGCCGCCGAGATCTTCAGGCAGCTGAACGGGCAGATCAAGCAAGACCTCGCTCGCGCCGAGCTGATCGCGTTCCCCGTGACACTGGTACTGCTCGTCGTCGTGTTCGGCAGCCTCGTCGCGGCGGTGCTTCCGCTCGCTGTCGGCGCGCTCGCGATTGCCGGCTCGCTCTTCATGCTCTACGTGATCGCGTCGCTGACCGACGTCTCCATCTTCGCCCTGAATCTCGCGACGATGATGGGCCTCGGGCTCGCGATCGACTACAGCCTCTTCATCGTCTCGAGGTTCCGAGAGGAGCTGCGACGCGGTCTCGACCCGCACACCGCGGTCGAGCGGACCGTCGTCACGGCCGGTCGCACGATCGTGTTTAGCGCGTTCACGGTCGCGATCTCGATCTCTGCTCTCCTCGTCTTCCCACTCGCCTTCCTCCGCTCGTTCGCGTATGCCGGCATCGCAGTCGCGATCACGGCCGCAGCGGGGGCGACCATCTTCCTTCCGGCGCTCCTCGCCGTGCTGGGCACACGCGTCGATCGGCTCGCAGTACGGCGTCGCACAGTCGAGCGCGACGGCGGGGGTACATGGCATCGTGTCGCGACCCTCGTGATGCGCCGTCCTGTGCCGATCGCGTTCGCAGTCATCGTCCTCCTGCTCGCACTCGGCACCCCGTTCCTCCGAATCCAGTTCGGAGTACCCGACGACCGCGTGCTCCCCCCACACCTCTCGAGTCGCGCCGCGATGGACGCGATCAGGGAGGGCTTCGAGTCGCGTGAGACAGGCGCCCTCCAGGTCGTCGCCGCCGACCTCGGCGACCCGAGCTCACACAGCGACGAGATCGACGCTTACGCACTGCGCCTCTCCCGGCTCGACGGCGTGTCCCGCGTCGACTCACTCACCGGCGTATACACCGACGGCACCGCGACACACGCCGACGACCTCCCGCCAGGCGATCTGCGTGACGCCATCGTCGAGATGGGAGCGCGCTTCGACGGCGACGACTCCACCTGGCTCTCCGTCGTCCCCTCGGTGGAGCCGATGTCGCCCGAGGGAGAGGCACTTGCGCGAGCGGTGCGCGGAGTCGACGCACCATTCGAGACCCTCGTCACAGGGGGGTCGGCAGAGCTCGTCGACGCTAAGGCATCGCTGTTCGCGCGCTTGCCCCTGGCAGGAGGGCTGATCGCGCTCGCCACGTTCGTGCTCCTCTTCCTGCTCTTCGGGAGTGTCGTCGTGCCGTTGAAGGCGCTCGCGCTGAACGTCCTCAGCCTCAGCGCGATGCTCGGCGCGCTCGTCTGGATCTTCCAGGACGGACACTTCGCGGGGCTCCTGGGCTTCACACCCACAGGGACGATCGCCGTGAGCATGCCGATCCTGCTGTTCTGTGTCGCATTCGGCATCTCGATGGACTACGAGGTGTTCCTGCTGTCGCGGATCAAGGAGGAGTACGACCACACGGGCGACAACGCCGCCGCTGTAGCCGTGGGGCTCGAGAGAACGGGGGGCATCGTCACGGCGGCCGCGGTGCTCATCAGCGTCGTCAACGCGGCCTTCGCCACGTCCGGTGTCGCGTTCGTGAAGCTGATGGGGATCGGGATGACCTTTGCCGTGCTCGTCGACGCGTTCGTCATCAGGGCGACGCTCGTGCCGGCCTTCATGCGCATCGCCGGCGCGGCCAACTGGTGGGCGCCGCCGATCCTCCGCAGGGTGCATGCGCGCATCGGGATCCGCGAGGCGGGCCCACCGCCCGCGTCCCTCCCACTCGGTGAGGCTGCCGAGGCACCCGCGAGGGCAGCACCTTGACCGGCTCGGACGCCGCCGGCCGCCGTCACCGTGCCCGGCGCGGCGACGGTGATCTCCTGCGCGCGGAGATCCTCACCGCCGCCGCGCGCCTTCTCCACGACCGGGGTGACCCCGCACGCGTCTCCATCCGGGCGATCGCCGCCGCGTGCGGGGTGACCTCACCGGCGATCTACCTGCACTTCCGAGACAAGGAGTCGGTCTTCCTGGAAGTGTGCTCGGAGGGCTTCCGCGAGTTCGCGGCCCGGATCGAGAGCGCCGCGTCGCAGGTCGACGACCCGGTGGCTGCTCTCGGCGCCGCCGCAAAGGAATACGTGCGCTACGCGCTCGCCCGTCCCGAGCAGTACCGCGTGCTCTTCCTGCAGAGATCCCCGCTCCCCGGCGGCGTCGACGTCGACGACCTGCCCGGGATGAGCACCTTCCGCATGCTCGAGGGCCTGATCCGGCGAGCGATCGACTCGGGGGTGTTCAGGAGCGTCGATCCGTTCCTCACTGCGACGACCTTCTGGCTCGCACTGCACGGGATCGCGTCCCGGGCGGTCACCGAGCAGGGGCCCCCGGCCTTTCCGTGGCCGGCGCCCGAGGCACTCACCGAGTACCTCGTCGACGGCGCCCTGCACGGGCTCCTCGCACGCTGAGGCGATCAGGTTCGCCCAGGCCTCTCCCCGATCTCGGTAGCGAGGGGGCGCGGGCTCCGGGGCGGGATGCGGGCGACCCGGAGCCCGCGGGGGGAACGAACGGCTCAGGCCTCCCAGAAGGAGCCTTCGGCGGGGCCGTCGTCCGTCTCGGAGCCTCCGCTCTGCGTGCCTTCCTCCGACTCGGGGGCGCAGGGGCCCATGCCGTGCCCCCAGGGCCCGCCGTGGCGACCGCGAAACCCCGGCACGACTCCTCCGAAGGCCGGCAGGCCCAGCTCGTCGGCGCAGGTCTCCAGCGCCGCGCGCTGCTCGTCGCTCAGCTCGGGCCGGGCGTCGCCCGGCTCATCGGGCCGAGCAGGGAGAGTCGAGCCCTGCTCCTCGACGCACTGCGCCATCGCTTCGTGGCGCGCGGCGCGATCCTCCTCGGAGCCGCGGGCGTGCACGCCGGGAGGCCGGCCGAACGCACCGGGGGCCGGGAGGCCGCACTCCTCGGCGGCCGCACGGAGCGCGTCGCGCTCGTCCTCCGAGAGAGGGTCGGCGTCGCCGCCCCAGGCACGGCCCGCGCCCCGCTCGGGAAGGGTGACACCCTGATCCTCCATGCAGGCACGGAGCTCGTCGATCGGGGCCCGACGGTCGTCGGACTCCGTGCTGTCGGAGCCACTCCCGGAGCCGCTCCCGGAGTCGTCTGTCGCTCCGGCCGGGCCGACCACCGAGGCCGCCACCAGCGCGGCGGTCGCAACCGCCGTCGCCCCGCCCAGCGCCGCCGCAGCACGCCGTGTCCTGGTCATGGTCATGATTCCTACGTCCTCCTCGCGTCACGCTCTGTGCGTTCAGTGCGGACCCGACCGGCCCGGCACACCCCCATCATCCTCATGCGACCTGAGAGCAGGTTGAGCCGGCCTCCCAGCGACACCAACGCCCCAAACCGCACACAGGTCGGGGTGGACGCCCGCCGGGCCCGATCCGGAAGGTCCCGCAATAGCTCACGACTCCCATCGCGGCCGGGAAAGGGATAACCTGACAGTCGCGATGGCATCAGATGTGGCCCCCACCCGCATCGCCATCGCCGTGCAGTCGGCGAAGACCAGCGTGCCCCCACCATGCTGGAGCAAGCCGGCTGCCTCGAGTGGGGGCGGCGATGCGAACCCCACACGCATCGCCGCCCCGCTCACTTCTCCGGGGGCTCGCCCCCACTGCCCGCCCTCATTGCGTCGCCCCACGGCCTCAGCGCGCCGGGTACCCCGGGCTCACGTGTACCGGGTGATGTAGCCGCGGCGGCGGAACACGGCGAGCATCCTCACCAGGAACGCGGCCGACAAGGCGACCAACGCCACGGCCCCCGCGGCGGACCACGCGAGCAGCCCCCAGTCGAGGGGGTCGCCGTCGACCAGGCCCCGCAGCGCCTCGAACGCCGGTGTCGTCGGAAGCACCTTCGCGACGGGTTGCAGCACGCCCGGCAGCGCGTCGATCGGGTAGAAGACGCCCGAGAGCGGCATGACGACGAACATCACTCCCCACGCGAGCGCCTCCGCCCCGGAGCCGAACCTGAGCACCAGGCCCATCACGAAGAACGAGATCGCCCACCCGACGACGAGCAGGACCGCGCCGATCGGCACCAGGCCGATGCCAAGCTCGGAGACGTCGAACGAGAAGAACGCAAGCGCCGAGATCGTCATCACCGAGACACCGATCGCGAGCTTCACCATCCCGAAGAGCGCGACCCCGCCGACGTACTCGACCTCGCGGACCGGTGTGACCATCACGTTCAAGATGTTGCGCGTCCACGTCTCCTCGAGCAGGCCCGTCGAGACCGCTATCTGCGACTGGTAGATGACGTGCCAGAGGATGATGCCTGCGAGGAGGTAGCCGGAGGCCTGCCGCCCTCCCGACGCGTCGCCTGTGCCGACGTACGCCGCGATCGAGCCGAAGAGCAGCACGTCGACGAGCGGCCACAGCGTGACGTCGAAGAGCCGGTGCGGGCTACGAATCAGGACGAAGGCGTGACGGCGCGATTGCGCGCATGCGCAGCCACGAGGCGGCGGGGCCGGCCAGGAGCACCGGCGTAGTGGGCTCGACGTTCGCGGTCGTGCTCATATCGGGTGGTCCGTCTGTTGGGCGGCGATCTCCTCGTGGCGCGCCGCGAGCTGGAAGGAAGACCCCTTCGAGGTCGCCGCTGCCGTGATCGCGCGCGACCTGCTCAGGAGTCCCGTCGGCTACGACGCGCCCCTGCGAGAGGAAGACGACCCGTTCGCAGAGGCGACCCACCTCGCTCATGTCGTGGCTCGTGACGAGGAGCGCCGTCCCCTCCTCCTCGGAGATCTCACGGAGCCCGGTGCGCACCCTCATCGCGACGTCGGGGTCGAGCGACGCGGTCGGCTCGTCGAGGACGAGGAGGCGGGGCCGGTGCAGAGTCGCACGGACGATGCCGACGAGAGTTCGCTGTCCCGACGAGAGCTCGGTACCCATCGCTCCTGCTAGATGGGAGATGCGGAACCGCTCGAGGCCCGCCTCGATCTGTGCCGTCGGGTCGACGAGGCCGTAGATCTGCCCGAACATCCTCAGGTACTCGCGCACCCGCATCCGCTCGGTGAGCGGCAGGTAGCCGGCGGCGAACCCGACCTGCTCGGCGGCACGGCTCCGGTGCCGCTCGAGGCTCCGGCCGAGGATCTCGACGGAGCCCTCGTCGGGGGCGACGACGCCGAGGATCATGAAGAGCGTCGTCGTCTTGCCCGCACCGTTCGGCCCGAGGAGCGCGACCCTCTCCCCCGCGTGCACGGTGATACCGACGCCGTCGACGGCACGCGCGCGCCGGTAGTCCTTGACCAGGCCGCGCGCCTCGAGGACGACCTCGGTGTCTCCGACGCTCGAATGCGCCCGGTCGGTGTCTCTCACGAGGAGGATGCTTTCAGATTCCCGGGTCCCGGCACCCGCGGTTTACCGCGCGCCCCCCGTCAGCCACCACGGAGATGGGTCAGAAGCGCGCACCTGTCCTGCAGAAGTGACCCATCTCGGCGGTAACGTCGTTCCCCGGTGGAGCCGAACTGGAGACGCCGATGCCCGACGCCGACGATGGACAGCTCGCTATCGACAAACGCGATCGCTTCCGCGGTTGCCTCCTCGGAGGCGCCATCGGAGATGCGCTAGGTGCGCCGGTCGAGTTCTGGTCGCTCGGTGAGATCCGCTCGCGGATCGGGGCGGAGGGAGTCGTCGGGTACCTCGAAGGCGCTCGTGTCACCGACGACACCCAGATGACGCTCTTCACGGCAGAGGGCTTGATCCGTTCGTCGGTGCGAGGCCGATCGAAGGGGATCACCGACACGACCGGCGTCGTTCACAACGCCTACCTGCGGTGGCTGCACACCCAGGGATACCCCTGGGAGGAGATCGGCGGGGCAAGGCGCGGCGACGCCCCCGACGGCTGGCTCGTGGGTGAGCGACGGCTCCACCACCGGCGGGCGCCCGGCAACACCTGCCTCTCTGCTCTCCGCTCCGGCCGGTGCGGCACGATCAAGAGTCCGTCGAACGACTCGAAGGGATGCGGCGGCGTCATGCGAGCCGCTCCGGTCGGCCTTCTCACCGCCGATCCCTCCGAGGCCTTCCGCATCGGCTGTGAGACCGCGGCGATCACGCACGGGCATCCCGACGGGTGGCTCACCGCCGGCGCGCTGGCCGCGATCGTCGCCTCGTCATCGACGGCGCCGACCTCGCGGCGGCGGTCGAGGAGTCGCGCCGGATGATCGCCGCCTACCCGCGCAACGAAGCGACGCTCGCTGCGATCGACGACGCCGTGGCACTCGCGGAGTCCGGCCGTACGGAGCCGGAGCACCTCGAGCGACTCGGTGGCGCCTGGGTCGGCGAAGAGGCGCTCGCGATCGCAGTGTCGTGTGCCCTCGCCGAACCCGACCCACGCCGTGCGCTCCTCGCCTCGGTGAACCACTCCGGAGACAGCGACTCCACCGGAGCGATCTGCGGGAACATCGTCGGAGCGATGCAGGGGGCATCGGCGTTCCCGCGCGAGTGGATCACGCCGCTCGACGTGGGCGACATCGTCACGACGATCGCCGACGACCTCTGGCACGAGCGGTCCGCCCCGCCCGACCTAGACGCCGGGTCACCGTCCTGGAGGGACCGCTACCCCGGGCACTGAGTGCCGGCTCGGCTCCCGGTCAGAGGCGCCGGTCGTCGGGCAGCTCGGAGTCGCCGACGTGCTCTGCGAACCAGCCGTTCAGGGGCGCCGGTCGTCGGGTAGTTGGAGTCGCCGACGTGCTCTGCGAGCCAGCCGTTCAGCGGCGCCGGTCGTCGGGCAGCTCGGAATCGCCGACGTGCTCTGCGAGCCAGCCGCTCAGGGGCGCCGACGCGTTCAGGAACTCGACTATGCGGTCCTTCGCGGATCGCTTCGCGAGCCACGCGCCGCCGGGCCACTGCTTCCAGGTGATCAATCCCTTGAGCCGCAGGAGCTCGATGCGCGGGTGATCCTTCGGATAGCCCCTCGGCGCGGTCTTCAGCGAGCCGTGCGCCGTCACCTCTATCCCGCGCGCTGCAGGTCGGCGACGATCTCCGCGAGCGCCGCTCCGCTTGGGTCGTCGGCGACGGCGCGCCGGTACCGGTCGAGCTGATCGCTCTCCATCGTGTACGTGCCGCATCCGGCGCCGAGACCGTCGGAGGAGAACTGCATGTAGCCGCCGCACTGAAGGGTCGCGCCGATCGCCGTCTTGTACGGCGATTTGTCCTTGCTGAATCTCACGTCGCGGTGCGGACGGAAGACCTTCCCCTCACCGAACTCCGGCTCGAGCTCTGCGAGCAGCGCCTCCATCGGGGCACGCACCTGCTCGTCGTAGACGTCGCGGTGCGCATGCCAGTACGCCTTGGAGTTGTCGGCCTCGAGCCCCTCGTAGAACTCGACGGCGGCGGACGACCAACCTCGGAAATCCATGCTGCGGACGCTATCGGCGGCAGTGCTCCCGTGGAGCGCGGCCGACTACCCACCACACCAGAGTCGCCCCCCGAGCCCGGCGGAAACGACTCACGTATCATCGCGACGACCGTGCCCGAGGACCCGACGATGCGGGTTGATCCCTCCGCCAAGACCATGCGATCGCGATGCTCGAACACCAGCGCTCGTGGCCAAGCCGTTGGGACAGATCGCGGAGTAGTCGCCGAGATCACGATGTTGTCGAGTGACCCTCGTCAGGACCTCTGGTCTCGGACGTTCGATCTGGTCTTGGCGGAGCAGCTGTGGCTCGGCGAGTTCGAGGATGATGCAGCCAGGTCGGATCGTCTCGTTCATGTAGGACGAGAGGGGTCCGTGAAAGCTCGGCGCGTGGCCATGCGGCTACTCGAGCTCGTTGAGGTGCTCGGGAACCTCGACCGCGCCACGCTCAGCTCACTTCCCGAGATGGCCTGACATCCACACCGGATTGTTGAGCCGGTAGACGAGCGCGCCGCCCGACTTGCTGTCAGTCGCCGCTCAGCGCGTCGATCAGCTCGATGCGACGTAGGCGCACCGCCGGCGGGATCGCTCCCGCGGTCGCGATCGTGAAGGCAGCAACACCCGCGACCAGGGCGGGTAGCAACGGCAGAACAGGAGGCGGTCGGACACCGACCACGAACGACGTCGCGTTTCGCATCGGCCCGGCCAGCAACAACCCGACCGCCGCCCCCTGGAAGGCACCGAGGCCCGCCAATACGGCAGCTTCCGCGGTGGTGATGGCACCGAGAACCGCAGTGCTCACCCCGGAGGCTACAAGGGTCGCGAATTCCTGTCTGCGTTGGATCGCGACCAAACCCACCGAGATGGTCGCCGCCGCGCCGACGACGATGAACAGCATGCGGGACAGCACACTGAAGGGGTCCAGATACTCGTTGATGCTCGCGACGCTGTCGGCGGCGAGACTGGCTGCATCGGCGACACGGATCCGCGGGTCGAGCGCCAGGACCTGATCTCGCATTGCGCTGACGGATTGGTCGGGCGTCGGGGTCACGATGAGCGGGTCTGGGGCTTGGTACCCCCAGTTCGCATCGACGCTAGCCATGTTGACGATCGCGATGAGCCCCGCGTTGTCTAGGTACTCGACGACGGCACGGATCGGAAGGGTCAGCGGGCCAGATGGCGTGTCGATCTCGAGGTCGTCACCGACAGCCAGCTTCAGGGTGCGCGCGAGCGGAGCGCCGATGGCCACGCCATCGGAGATGGCCTCGGGTACGGACGCGCCGTCGATGACGGTCGTGCGGTTACCTGGAGTGTCGGAGGCCACGACGGCGATATCGAGACCTCTGGTGCGCGTCAGGATGAATGCTTCACGCGACACCGTGCCTGGCGCGACCGTTGTCCGGATCCGCTCGAGCAGATCGCTACCAATCTTCGAGTCGATCATCGTCGCGTCGTTGAAGGGCACGGTGTTGACCGCGAACCCCGCGCCCACCAGCTGTGAAGCGTTGTCGCGCACGGTCGTCGCCATCGCCGGAGCGAGCCCCCCGAGGACGACGCTTAGTGCAACGGTGAACGCGACACCGAGCGATACACCGCCTACGCGGCTTCCATTGCCAGCGAGGTTCGCGAGGAACAACCGCGCACCCGGGCGGGATTGGCTGCGCTTGGCTGCCCAGCGGAGCAGCATCGGAGTGCTCACGGACGCGGCCGTGAACCCACCGACGACTACAAGGGCGACGGCCACGAGGCTGACCGTGGCCGCGGTTGGCCGCAGTCCGGGTCTGCCAACCATCGCCGCAGACAGGGCCAGGCCGGCTGCCAGGGCGACAGCGGCCGAGATGAGCGCCATGGGACGACCTCGCTCGTCGCGCACGGCATTGCCCCTGCTGAGCGGCGCTGACCTGGGAGATGTCGACATCGAGGGCACGCCACGCCGGTACCGAGAACGCGGCCGCGACGACCGCGACGGCGCCGAGGAGCGCCGGCACCAGGGACGTAGCGGAGACGGCCAGCTCGACCGATGTCCCCGTGTAGCTCGCGAGCAGATCGGACAGCGATGCCGTCAGAAGCCCTCCGACGACAACACCGAGCGTTGCGGCGACCGCTCCACCTGCGAGCCCGTAGACGAGGCCCTCGAGCCAGATGTCTCGCCAGATGCTCAGGCGCGTGCGCCCAACTGCCCGTTCGATCGCCAGGTCACGCTGGCGTTCGAGGAGCAGGAGGCGCCCGATGCTCCGAGCCAGCAGGAAGGCGATCACCGCCCCGAGGGAACCAACGACGATCAGCAAGCCAGTGATCTCTCCCGCAACGTCGGGGCCCGGTGACGGATCGCTCTTCGTGAGCACTCGGGTGTCGGGAGCACGTTCTCCCAGCGCGCGAGCGACAGCACCCTGGTCTGCTCCGTCGGCCAACACGACGTAGACCACGTCGAGCCTGTTCCCTCGCCCGAGCAGCTGCTGGCCTCGCGCCAGCCCCGTGACGACGAATCGGCCGTCGTTGACTGCTTGGAGGTCCTCGACCGCCACGGCCGACGCCAGGTCCAGTGTCCCGCCGGTCATCTCGACGGTAGAGGCGGCGCGCACCAGCTCGGGCGATGTGAATGCTGGAGCACCGTCCTCAGCCCACAGGGTCGGGTCGCACTTCTCGAGGCCCGGCACCAGAGGCGACGCGGAGCAGTCCACGCCGAGCACGACGATCGGGTTCCCACTTCGACCGTCACGGCCAATCCCTTGGGCGACGCCCACCACCGCATCGACACCCGGGATGTCGCCGATCCGACCGGGGAGCTCGGCCGGGAGACCGCCCTTCAACGTGGATCCGACAACACGGAGCTCTGATGGGCCGGCCAGCTCTTCACCTAGGCGCTTGGTCGCCAGCTCGGCACTGCGGACCTCGAGCAGGACGCCGACCAGAGGCGCCAGACCGATGCCGACGACAGCGATGAGCATCAGCGCCCGGGAACGCCGGCCCGCGAGCCGGCGGATCACGAACCAACGGAGCCGGGTCACAGCAGCGCGCCGTCGCGAAGAACGAGCCGGCGATCGGCGAGCGAGGCGATCCGTTCGTCGTGCGTCACGAGTAGGACGGCCGCACCGACCTCGGACACCGAGGTCGTGAGAACATCGATGACAGCGTTGCCCGTCGCGGAGTCCAGGTTGCCGGTCGGTTCGTCAGCCACGACCAGCGACGGGCCGAACACCAGCGCTCTGGCGATCGCGGTTCGCTGCATCTCCCCGCCGGAGAGCTCACGTGGACGGTGATCGCGTCGGTGGCTCAAGCCGAGGAGGTCCAGCTTCTCATCGACGCCACGGAGATCCCGCTGCCCGTGAGCGACCAGGGGAAGTGCCACGTTCTCCCACACGCTGAGCGCCGGCAGAAGGTGGAAGAACTGGAAGACGAAGCCGAGCTTCGTGCGCCGCAGTCGGGACAGCTCTCGGTCACCGCAACCGGCGAGCTTCATCCCGCCGATGTGCACGGTGCCGACGTCAGGGGTGGTGAAGCCGCCGGCGAGGTGTAGCAACGTCGACTTGCCGGATCCGCTGCGACCGACGATGGAGACGAACTCGCCCTCGCGGATGATCAGGTCCACCCCGGTGAGAGCATGGACCTCCTCCTCCCCGCGCCGAAAGCTCTTCGTCACCGCCCGAAGCTCGAGAGCGACAGGACGAGGAGGCGGTAGAGGAGACGCTTCTTGCCGAGCGCGCTGGTGGTTCCAGCGGGCACCGCCCGCCGGGGAGCAGAGCTGCCGGCTCTCGTTCCCACGGCGTGCGATGGGCCTTCGGTAGAGGTCGCGTTGGTCGCCTTCGTCACCGGGGCCCGCTTCGTCGCACTCCGTGTAGGCGAGGCAGCAGACTCCGGTGACGTGTCAGCCGTTCCAGCTCCGATCGATGCCGCGGTCGCGCGGCACTGCGCTCCCATCGGGCATCCGCAACCGGGGGTCGGGTCCGAGGTCCGGCGCCATCGGACCGTCGCGTCATCGCTATCGATCTCGAGCCCACAGCCGGCGTCGAGCGCGTCGAAGGACCGAGTGTCGAGGGCCGGCCCGAGGCCGGTCGCGTTGATGACCTCGACGCTCCGAGCGGAGACCCGGTCCTCGCCGCGCTGAGCGACGCGTTCCCGAATCGCGTCAGGGATCGAGCCCTTCAACAGTGCCACCGGAGCATCCCCGGCGTGCACCTCCGCCACCAACTCGTCCGCAGCTCTGACGCTCACCGTATCCTCATCTCATATTGACGGGTTATCTCACCTAATAACCTGATCGATTTGAAGACCTTATCAGTCATGCGTAGTCAATGGTAGAGTCGTTCCATGACACAGGATCCCGACGAGATCGACGGCTCGCGGGGAGCGCAGACGAGGCGGTCGATCCTGAGCGCCGCGGTCGAACGCTTCGCCCTCGTCGGGTACCAGTCGACGAAAGTCAGCGACATCGCCCGAGAGGTCACGATCAGCCCGGCGGCTGTGTACTCGTACTTCCCCAACAAGCGGGCGCTGTTCGAGGAGGCCGTCGACCACGACGCGTCGCTCTACATCGCCGAGTGCTTCGCGTTGCTCGACGACGAGACCTTCAAGCTCGACTGGGCCACTGTGTTCGTGTCCCTGATCGCCGGCCTGCCCACCCACCCGCTGGCTAGGCGGGTGCTCAACGGTGACGAAGGCAAGAGCATCGAACGCCTCGCCGACCTCCCCGCAGTCGCCGACCTCCGCGCACGTCTCGCCGCCGCGTTGCGACGCGGCCAGGCCCAGGGGGACATTCGGGCCGATATCGACCCGGAGCTGATGGCGCTCGGTATCGAAGCGATGCTGATGAGCGTCCTGATCGCCATCGTCCAAGTCGGAGGCGAACCGGACGCGGCTCGCACAGCAGGGCTGCTGGCACTGCTCGACTCAGCGCTCGCTGTGCCTGGTGGTCAATCCGAGCAATGATCGTGGACGCCCGGCGGCAAGCGCTCCTCTCGACCGTCGAGATTCGCCCACGGGGATGGTGTATGGGCTCTGGTCTGATGGGGTGAGATCCCCCTGACGCGACGGCCACCGCGTCAACGTCGTGACGGTCTTCCACAAGGATCGGCATGAGGAGGAACACGGTGGCAGGCCCCGCTTTGGTGGACCCGCTCGAATCGTCGAACGAGCATCTCGCGCAAGCGGACCCGGATCTGGTTCGGTCGATACTCGCGGCGTTCGCGGAGCAGCTGATGGCGGCGGACGCGTCGGTGGCGTGCAAAGCGGGCCACGGGGAGCGGAGCCCGGCACGGGTGAACAGCCGGAACGGCTATCGGGTCCGCGACCGAGACACTCGGGTCGGCACGATCGATCTGGGGACTCCGACGTTGCGGGACGGCCGCTACTTCCCGCAGTGGCTGTTGGAGCTGCACCGCCCTCGACGATCACATCGCTTCGATCTGTGCGGAGATCCACGTCGATACCGACGCCCGCAGCCAGCGGCGCGAAGATCCCCGAGCCAACGTTCTGCGCGCACCGGGTCCGACGATCCGGGGCTACAGGCAGTCCACCTCGTCGTCGCTGGCGCGCACCTCAGCCTCCCAAGGCTTCTACGCGATGGTGACGGTCAGCATCGCAAGCAGGTGCGCTGACACCGAGCCTCCACGCCGTTCGGCACGCCGAGTCACTCGCTCGATGCACTCCTGCCGATCTCGACTCGTGCCGCCTCCAACTGCCAGTCCCGCTCCTTGACCGGATGGCCCGGACCCCGTGCCAACACAGCCATCGCGGCGTCCTTCACGGTGCAGCGGATACCGATAGCCGTCTTGTACGGCGACCTGTCGCGGCTGAACCTCACGGCGCCGAGCGTCGCGATCTCCCCCGAGCCCGCCGGGATCCCTTCACCTATCATCGCGGCCACCGCGCCCGAGGACCCGACGATGAGGGTTGATCCCTCCGCCAAGCGCGACATCGAGCCAGACACACCTCAGGCCAGTGCGTCCTCCCGAAGGGAACCAGCTCATGACACGCCTCCTGCACGCCGCCCCGGAGTCGACCCCAGCCGCGCCCCACCGGCAGAACGGCCGCACGAGGCGACTCCTCCTGGTCGTCGTGTCGATGGTCACCCTGGCCGCGGCGGCGTCATGTGGCGGTGACGACGACGACACAGCGTCCGACACCACGGTGGCCGGCGACCCGACGGCGGCGGAGAGCTCGGCGCCGACCGACAGCTCGGCCACGACGACCTCCGGCGACGGGGAAGCCGACGGCGGTTCACTCCCCGATGCGTGCGACGTGATCGACCTCCCGACCTGGGAGGAGATCACCGCGATCGACCTCACACTGCCCGACCAGGACACCGGGCTCATCCCCGGCGGCGGGACCGTGTGCGGCATCTCCGCCGAGGGAACCTCCCTCCCACTCCTGGCCACAGTGGCGGTCGACTCGATCGGCGCGGCCGGGTCGGTCGAGAACCTCGCGCTCTTCCTCGACGACTACGACGGAATGGAGCAGATCGACGGCATCGGCGACCGCGCTCTGTACTGGGACCAGGACACGACCTACGAGGGCGACGCGATCGCCGACCGCCCGACGCTGGCCTTCGAGGACGGTGCGGTCAACGTGACGATAACGCTCGGCGCCGACGGTCTCGGCCGCGCCGAGCTCGAACTGCTCGCGCAGGCCGTGGCGGACAAGGTCTAGGTCACCGGCGACGCGAAGAAGGGTCGCTCATCGAGCTACCGAGCGCGGTTGTCTTGGAACTCGCCGCGGCAGTGGTGCAACGATCGGGCGTCAGGCGGTCTTGGCCTTGATCGCCTCGATCAGCGCGGGGACGACTTTCTTGCAGTCGCCGACGATCCCGAGGTCGGCGACGGAGAAGATCGGTGCCTCGGAGTCCTTGTTGATCGCGATGATGTTGTCGGAGTTCTTCATCCCGACGAGGTGCTGAGTCGCACCTGAGATCCCGATCGCGATGTAGACCTTCGGCTTCACGGTCTTGCCGGTCTGGCCTACCTGGAGCGCGTAGGGAACCCAGCCGGAGTCGACGATCGCCCGGGAGGCGCCGAACGCTCCCTTGAGGAGCTTGGCCAGTTCCTCCACCAGGGTCTTGTAGTTGGCCTCGTCGCCGAGGCCGCGGCCGCCGGAGACGACGATCTCGGCCTCCTCGAGCTTGGGGCCGGTCTGCTCCTCGGCGAAGCGGTCGAGAACCAGGGCCTCGCCGGCGCGACCGGCATCCACGGAACCGACCTCGACGACCTCTGCGGCCCCACCACCCGCGGACTCCGCTGCGAACGACTTCGGGCGGATCGCGACGAGGTGCGGTCCGGGTCCGGTGAACTTCGTGTCGACGAGGGTCATGCCGCCGAAGATCGCGGTGCCGACAGTCACGGAGTCGCCGTCGACCGCGAGCGCGAGTCCGTTGGTGAGTGTGGGGCGGTCGAGCTTGACCGAGAGCAGCGAGGCCGCGTCACGGCCGTCGTAGCTCTGGGAGAAGAGAACGAGATCGGGGGACTCGGCGTCGACGAGGCCGGCCATCGCGGTCGCAGCCGCGACGCCCGGGAGCATCTCGCCCGGGTCGACGTGGTACAGCTTCGTCGCTCCGTGCTCACCGGCCTGCGCGGCGACCGTCGCGGCGTCGTCGCCGGCGTAGACGCCTTCCAGCGTCGCGCCGAGCTTGCGGGCTTCTGTGAGCAGCTCGAGCGTCGACGAAGTGACCTTGCCGCCGGCGGCCTCGACGTGCACCCACACCTTGGAGATCGACATTGTCGTGGTTCCCTTCTGCGTCTCTCGTGCTGCGCGGCTCAGATGACCTTGAGGTTCTCGAGGAACTCGACGACGCGCTCGTGAGCGGTCCCGTCGTCCTCGACCTTCTCTCCGGCCTGGCGTGCCGGCGCTGCCTCCACGTTCGTGATCTCCTGGCGGGCGCCGGCCCAGCCGACCTGGTCGGCACCCAGGCCGAGGTCGGCCGCCGTGACCGCGTCGACCGGCTTGTTCTTCGCCGCCATGATCCCCTTGAACGACGGGTACCGCGGCTCGACCACACCTGCGGTCACGCTGACCACCGCCGGCAGCGATGCCTCCACGGTGTCGTACCCCGCCTCGGTCTGCCGCTGGATCTTCACCTTGCCGTCGCCGGTCTCGACGTGCTTCGCGAACGTGAGGGCGGGCCACCCGAGGAGCGCCGCGACCTGCCCCGGCACCGTCCCCGCGTAGCCGTCGCTCGACTCGGTGGCAGTGAGGACCAGGTCGACGTCGCCCACTCGCTCGATCGACTTCGCGATCACCTTCGAGGTGGAGAGGGAGTCTGAGCCGGCGAGGGCGGGGTCAGAGACGAGCACGGCCCGGGCGGCTCCCATCGCGAGGGCGGTCCGCAGCCCGGAGACCTCGTCGTTCGGCGCCATGGAGACGAGCACGACCTCGCCGCCGCCGGCGGCCTCGACGAGCTGTAGGGCCATCTCGACGCCGTAGCTGTCGGATTCGTCCAGGATGAGCTTCCCCTCCCGCTTGAGGGTGTGCTCGGCGGTTAGCTCGCCCGGCACGGCCGGGTCCGGAATCTGCTTCACGCAGACGACGACGTTCATGTGACTCCCGAGGTCGTGCGCGCGGCCGGCCGGCTCGACCGGGACCCGACGCGGCTCTTCGATGCGGCGATTCGATGCGGGGGTTGTACCTGCGGGAGTGATTGTGCCGCGGCCGGCGGGGCGGCGTCGAAACGTGCCGTGGCGCCCCGGGCCGCCCGCCCACGGGTGGCCGGAAAGGCCGGCGGGTCGGGCGGTGGTCGCCCGACGGGCACCGAACGTGGCATCTTGTCCGGATGGCGGCTATAGAGATACGCGACCTCCGCAAGACCTACCGGTCCCGTCGCGGGCCGGTCGCGGCGCTCGACGGACTCGATCTCGACGTCCCCGAGGGTGGCGTCTTCGCCTTCCTGGGGGCGAACGGTGCCGGGAAGACGACCACCATCCGGGCACTCGTCGGGCACCTCCGGGCGACGGGTTCGGTGCGCGTCCTCGGCGCGGAGGTCCCTCGGGAGCTGCCGAAGGTCATCGATCGGATAGGCGCTCTCGTCGAACAGCCATCGTTCTTCCCCGGCTTCTCGGGGCACCGCAACCTCTCGCTCCTGGCACGCGCTCGCGGCCTGCCACAAGCTCGTGTGGATGCCGTCCTCGAGCAGGTCGGCCTCACGGCGAGGGCCGCTTCGAGGGCCGCCACGTACTCGCTGGGCATGAAGCAGCGGCTCGGGGTCGCCGCAGCCCTCCTCAAGGAACCGGCGATGCTCATCCTCGACGAGCCCGCCAACGGGCTCGACCCCGAGGGGATCAAGGAGATGCGCGAGCTCCTGCGCCGCCTCGGCGACGAGGGGCGCACCGTCTTCGTGTCGAGCCACATCCTCGGCGAGGTGCAGCAGCTCTCGGACCGCGTCGCCATCGTCCACGCCGGCCGCTGCATCGCCACCGGCAGCGTCGACGACCTCCTCTCGGCGGGACCCTCGAAGTTCCGGGTGCGCGTCCCGGGCGACACGCACGAGACGCACCTCGCGGCCGCCGTCCTCGAGCAGGCCGGCTTCTCGGTCTGGGCCGACCCGCACGGCGAGATGGCGGTCGACGTCACTCCTGATGACTCCTGGCGGGTCGCGAAGGTCCTCGCCGACGCGGCCGTGTACGTCGCCGAGCTGAGCCCCATCGAGCGGACTCTCGAGCAGGCCTTCCTCGAGATCACCGGCGGTGCGTCTCAGATCGCGGCCCGTGTTCCCGAAGTGGGCTCCGAGCCGGGCGTCGCTGTGGAAGCCGCGCCGGAGGCCCGAGCGGGCGCCGAGGGCGGGGGCGTTGACGGGAACGACGGCGACGGCGCGCAGGAACCGGTGACCGACGTCCTCGACTACTACGGAGGCCCCGCTTCCGCCGACGCGACAGGCCGCGACGAGGAGCCCGATGCCGGTCGAGGCACGAGCGGACCCGGCTCCGGCGAGGTCGGGGCATGACCGCCTTCCTGCGTCTCCTCGACGCCGAGATTCGGCGGTACTGGGCACGCCGCCTCGTCAGGGTGCTCCTCCTCCTGTCGCTCGTGGTGCCGACGGTCGTGGTGGCCGTGCTCACCGCGCGTTCGAGCGTGAAGAACGAGACGCGCGAGACGTTCGTGTACTCCGAGGAGGACTGCTTCGAGGAGCTCCCCGACGGCTCCTCCGTCTACTTCCCCGGGTGCGGCGACGCGACGCCGTCCGAGACCACCAGCGAGGTGGTGCGCGTAGACCAGCGGATCGACGTCGTCGACGACCTCGCCGACGCCGTGAACGGGAGCGGCACGACCCTCATGTTCCTCGCGGTCCTGATCGGGGCCTCCTTCCTCGGCGCGGAGATCGGCGCCGCATCCCTCAGCACACAGCTCCTGTACGAGCCCCGGCGCACTCTGGTGTGGACGGCCAAGGCCGTCGCGGTCGGGCTCGGGTCTGCGCTGTTCAGCCTCGCCGTGCTCGCGCTGCTCGCACTCGAGCTGTGGGGCGGGGCAGCCTGGCGCGGCGTCGTCGAGGGCGCCGACGCCGACTGGGTCGTCGCGCGCGTCGGCGATGTGCTGCGCGCCTCGGGGGCAGCGGCTCTCGCTGGGATGCTGGCGTTCGGTATCACCGGCATCGCGCGTCGCACGGTCGCCGCCGTCGCAGGGTTCCTCGCGCTGGGGATGATCGTGGAGCCCGCGCTCTACGGGATCTTCAACGTCTTCGACGGCCGCCTGCCCATCAGCGCGCTCTTCGCCTTCGCGAGCAACAGCCTCAGCGGCGAGGGCGGCATCGACGGCATCGACTCCCTGCTGCGCGCCGGCACCGTCGCCGCGATCTGGGCCGCGGGCGCTCTGGCCGCCGGCGGAGTGCTCTTCGCCCGCCGCGAGGTCCGCTGACCCCCACACCCCTGTTTGGACCTGAGCGGAGCCATGGCGACCACTTCCGTCCAAACGGGGCCGGGGTCGGGGCTGCGGGTAGCGTCTGAGAAGTGCGCCATTCGAGCAGCCGCGCCGATCTCGTAGTGGCGGGAGCGGGGCCCGCCGGGGTCGCCGCCGCCGTCACCGCCGCGCGCGCGGGGCTGCACGTCGTGCTCTGCGACCGAGCAGTCTTCCCTCGCGACAAGACCTGCGGCGACGGACTCACGACGTCGGCGCTGCGCCACCTGGAGCACCTCGGCCTCGACGTGCGCGCGCTCGCCGGCGACTACGCGGCGGTCCGCGAGACCGTACTCGTCTCCCCATCGGGCAGGCGTGTCACGCTGCCGGCGCCCGACGACGGTGGACTGCACGTCGTCGTGGTGCCGCGATCCCGTCTCGATGCCGCCCTGCTCGACGTCGCGCGGTCCTGTGGCGCCGAGGTCCTCGAAGGATCTCCGGTCACCGGCGTGACGGCCGGCGCGGGCACCGTCGACGTAACCATCGCCGCCGACCGGGACGGCGGCGCCGCAACGGAGATCCGGACCCCGTTCCTCGTAGCGGCCGACGGCCACTGGTCTCCCGTGCGCCGCCTCCTCGAACCGGGCGCGACGCCCGACCTGGGCGAGTGGCACGCCGTGCGCCAGTACTACGACGGCGTCGCCGACCTCGACGGCCGCATCTGGGTCGCCTTCGAGCCCGACCTGCTGCCCGGGTACGCGTGGGTCTTCCCGCTGCCCGGCCGGCGCGCCAACGTCGGGTTCGGGGTGCTGCGAGAGGGCGGACGCGTCGGCCCCCGCTCGGGCAGGCAGATGCGCGCGCTCTGGCAGGACCTGCTCGACCGCCCGATCATGCGCGAGATCCTCGGCCCCGACGCCGTGCCGCTCGAGAGCGCACGCGCCTGGCCGATCCCGTCACGCTTCGACCCGGAGCGCCTGACCGACGGTGCCTCGGGCCGCGTCCTCTACGCCGGCGACGCGGCTGGTGTCGTCGATCCCATGACCGGCGAGGGCATCGGCCAGGCGCTCGAGACCGGGATGCTCGCCGCGCGCGCAGTCGTAGTTGCGACCCGCGCCGCCGACGCATCCGAGCCCGGGACCGCCCGCGACGCGTCGTCGCGATACCGACGAGACGTCGAGCGCGGTCTCGGAGTCGACCTGCGCTTCAGTGGCCTGCTCAGGCGCGCGCTGCGCCACAGGAAGGGCGCCCGGCTGGCCATACGAGTTGCGGGGGCGACGCCGTGGACGCGTCGCAACTTCGCACGCTGGATGTACGAGGACTACCCGCGGGCGATGCTCCTGACACCCCGGCGCTGGCACCGCCGGATGCTCACGGGCCCCGGAGCGTTCCGCCGCCCTCCCACGGGCCCGCGCGAAGGCGGGACGGACACCTAACGTGACAGAGTCTTGTACCAGTACAGGAAGGGACCTCGCATGGCAATGAAGCAGACCGAGATCGCGATCAACCGCTCACCCGAAGACCTCTGGGCACTCACCGGCGACTTCGGGGCCCTGGGGTGGATGCCCGGAGTCGAGTCGTGCGAGGTCGAGGGCGACGTCCGCACGATCTCGCTCATGGGCATGTCGATCAAGGAGCAGATGACGCGTCGCGACGAGGGATCTCGCACGCTCGCCTACTCGATCATCGAGGGCCCGTTCCCGATTACGCGGCACGAGTCGGCCATCACCGTCGACGCGGGCGACGGCGGCTCCAAGGTCACCTGGACCGTCGACGTCGAACCCGACGAGCTGGCCGACGTGATGATCGACATCTACGGGAAGGCGCTCGAGGCCCTCAAGGCCCACGTCGAGAGCTGAGCGCAGCGCGCAGGCGCGCGCTGCCCCCGCGCCCGTCTGCCGCCCGTCTGCCGCCCGTCTGCCGCCCGTCTGCAGCCCGTCTGCACGCCCCGGCGGGCTACTCGACGCTCTTGCGATCGGCGTCTCGGATCCTCCGGGAGAGGCCCGCGAGCAGCCGTTCGTTCATCGCAGGGACGCTCCGGAGCATCCTGCGGAACGACGACGCGTCGAGGCGCGCGACCTTGATGTCGGTCGTCGCGACCACATCGGCGTTGCGCGGCGCGGGGTCGAGGAGCGCCAGCTCGCCGAAGTAGTCGCCTCTGCCGAGCTCACCGACCTTCCGGTTGTTCCGGCGCACGACCGCGGCCCCTTCGAGGAGGACGTAGAACGCGTCGCCCGCCTGGCCCTGGGTGATCACGGCGGCGCCACCGTGGATGTCGATCACCTCGACGTGGCGCGTGACCGTCTGCAGGTCGCGCTTCGAGCACCGGGAGAAGAGCGGCACCTCGGCCAGGTGCGAGATCAGGTCTTCGCTCTGTCCCATTCCAACCCCCGTCGTTGCAGCCCGGACGCGGAGCACGTTATCGCCTCCGGGTCGGCGATGTTACGGGTCTTCCGCGATCTCCTACAGGCGTACCGTCACGGGCGCACTGACGCCCGCGGCCCCGTCGGGGTCGACTGGGATGCAGGCCGCGGGCGCGCCTTCCGCGGGACGGACGGCCTCAGGAGCTCAGCGAGGTCAGCGGCGTCGGCGGCGTCGGCGGCATGGGAGTCACCGGTCCTCCGGGCTCGACCAGGATCTTCACGTGGTCGTCGGGGCGGCCCAGGGCGTCGAAGGCGGCGGCGACCCCGTCGATCCCGACCACGCCGGTGATCATCGGTGTCACGTCGATCGCCCCCGACGCGATCGCTCCGAGCGACTCGGCGAACTCCACCGGGTCGGCGCCGAGCACGAAGCAGAGGTCGAGCTCCTTCACCACGGCGAGCATCGGGTGGACGAGGTCCTCCTCCATGCACACCCCGACCACACAGACACGCGATCGCGGCGGCGCCGCGGCGATCACCTGCTGCAGCATGCCCGGGACGCCCACCGCCTCGTAGATCACGAGCGGGCGCTGCCCGTCGACGCGACGCCAGGCCTCGATCGCCGGCTCGTCCAGCGGATCGACGACCGCGGTCGCCCCCATGGCCTCGGCGATCGAGCGCCGCAGCGGCGAGTAGTCGGCGGCGACGATCACCTCGACGCCGCGCCGCTGCAGGTCTGCGATCACCGCCAGGCCGATCGGGCCACACCCGTAGACGAGCGCTGCGTCACCGTCGCCGTGTCCGACACGGTTGATCGCGTGCCGGCCCACCGAGACGGGCTCGGTCAGCGCCGCCCGGCGGTGATCGAGACCGTCGGGGACCTTCGAGCAGAGGCCCGCCGTGAGCAGCATCCGCTCCGAGTAGGCGCCGGGGTACTCGTTGGAGAAGCCGAGCATGACGGGGCCGGACGCCGGGAAGAGCGCCGGCACCGACGTGATCAGGTCGCCCGGCGCGATCGTCGTGCCGTCGGTGTCGGGCCCGAGCTCGAGGACCTCGGCCGTCAGCTCGTGACCCATCACGAAGTCGCTGTCGGGGTCGAAGGGCATGTCGGCGCCGACAGCCTCGGCCATCTCCAGCACGCCCCGGGCGTGTCGGAGCGTGTGCAGGTCGGAGCCGCAGATACCGCACGACTTGACCGCCACCAGCACCTCTCCGGGCCCCGGCACCGGCTCGGGCACGTCGTCGGCGACCATCACTCCGCCTCGCGTCACCGCCGCACGCATCGCCACCCCTCTCCCTGGTCCATGCCCGATCTCTACCACCACACCCCCCACCCCGCAGGTCCCCCACCCCGCCAACCAGGCACGAGCGTCGATAGACCACAATATGTGTGGTCTATCGACGCTCGTGCCGCGGGTACGTTCTCGGGGCGTGGCACCTCTGAGCGCCCCTCCTCCTTCCGCTGCGCCGCGCACGACGCGGATCGCGGCCGGGCCGGTCACTCTCGCGGTCCACGACTGGGGCGGCGAGGGCGCGCCGATACTCCTTGCCCACCCGACCGGCTTCCACGGGCGAATCTGGGCGCCGGTCGCCACCCGCCTCGTCGCCGACGGATGGCGCGTCTGGTCCTTCGACTTCCGCGGGCATGGGGAGAGCGACGCCCCCGACGGCCACGACTACTCGTGGCACGGTTTCGCCGACGACGCCCGCGCCGTGGCAGCCCACATGACTGCGGCCGGCGCCGAGCCGCCGCTCGCCGCCGGCCACTCGAAGGGCGGCGCGGCGCTGGTGCTCTGCGAGGCCGCCCACCCGCGTACGTTCTCCCGGCTCTGGCTCTACGAGCCCGTCGTGCTCCCGGTCGACGACCCGCTCCCACCCATGCCCGACAACCCACTCGCCACGTCGGCGCGGCGCCGACGCAACGAGTGGCACTCAATCGACGAGGCCTACGCCGCCTACTCGTCAAAGCCTCCGCTCGATGCCATGTCGGCGGAGTCGCTGCGCGCGTACGTCGACTACGCGCTCCGCGACCGCGGCGACGGCGTCCTCTCGCTCAAGTGCGACCCCGAGGTCGAGGCCCAGGTCTACGCGATGTCCGGCAGCCACGGGGCATTCGCTCAGCTGCCCCGGGTGGGCTGCCGGACCCGTGTCGTGGTCGGCGAGACGACCGGCTCCATCGACGCGTCGATCGGGCGGCAGCTCATCGACCGTCTCCCCTTGGGAGATCTGGAGGTGATGACCGGGTGCGGCCACTTCGGCCCCCAGCAGGACCCCGACGCCACCGTCGCATCCATCACCGACTTCGCCCACTCGCCCTGACCTCGGTGTTTTGGCGTCACTTCCTCGCGCATACCGCGAGGTTCTGACGCCAAAACCCGGTCAGGATGCCTTGAGGGAGGCGATGACGGCTGACCAGCGGTCGGGGTCGGTCTTGTAGGGGCGTAGAACGAACAGCGGTCGACGATGCCACCGTAGCGGGCCCGGAACCTCTCGGCGACACCCTCCGGCTCGGCGACTACGGCGAAGGTCTCGAGCATCTCGTCGTCGATCGCCTCGCCCATCTTCACCCACTCGCCCTGCTTGGAGAGCGTGTTCAGGTCGGCCTGCAGATCCCCCATCCGTGGAGGTCGAGGACGCCGCGATACGCGGGCGTCGACCCGTAGAACGCGATCTGCTGCTTCACCATCCTCGCTGCGTTGGACATCTCCTCCTCGGTCGTCCCCGTGACGACGAAGAGCGGCCCGGTCACCTCGTAGGAGGAGCGGTCGCGACCCGCCTTGGCGAGACCCCGCTCCAGCGCGGGCAGCGTCACCTCGCGCAGGTACCGCTCCGTGGTGAAGCCGTGGACGATGAGGCCGTCGCAGACCTCGCCCGCAACCTCGGTCATCAGCTCACCGACCGCGGCGAGGAAGACCTTCGGGGCCCCGAACTCGCTCCGGCCCGGGTTGAAGAACGGGGTCATCAGCGTGTGCTTGTAGAACTCCCCGCGGAAGTCGAGCTTCTCACCGTCGTTCCAGCACGCCCAGATCGCCCTCATCGCGTTCACCATCTCGCGCATGCGCGCCGCCGGCCGCGACCACGGCATCGAGAACCTCTTCTCGATGTGAGGCTTGATCTGCGACCCGAGACCGAGGATGAACCGTCCCTTCGAGAACGACTGGAGGTCGTAGCCGATGTTCGCGAGTGTCATCGGGTTGCGCGCGAAGGCAACGGCGATCCCCGTCCCGATCTCGACCCGCTCGGTGTGCTCGGCGGCCAGCAGAAGGGGGAAGAAGGGATCGTGGCTCGTCTCGGCGGTGAGTAAACCGTCGTAGCCGAGCTCCTCGAGCTCCCTCGCCGCCTGCCCGACGTCGCCGAGCCCCTGCACCATCAGTCCGCTGTCGACCTTCATCTGCACTCCTCCTGTGTGGAGCGGAGGCTACCGCCCTGCCCGGCCCGACCGCCGCGCCACCGTCCCACCCCACGGGTACCCTCCGAGCATGGCACCGACGACCCGAGAACACACCCAGGAACACACCCAGGAGCAGACCCGGGAGCACGCGCCTGGAAGCAAGCCTGAGACGCCGTCGGAGCTGCGGCCACCGCGGTCGCTCTCCCCCAGCTCCATGTCGTCGTTCACGTCGTGCGCGCTCGCCTACCGCTTCGCGTACATCCAGCGCCTGCCCGAGCCTCCCTCCGCACCGGCGAGCAAGGGCACCCTCGTGCACCTGGCGCTGCAGCACCTGCACAACGATCCCCCCGAGCTCCGCACACCCGCCCGTGCGCTCACACACCTCGACCGGGCACGCGACGACCTCGCCGACGACCCCGACTTCACGGGTCTCCGTCTCACCGACGACGAGTGGAGCGTCTTCCACGCCCAGGCCGCTGCCCTCGTGGAGAGGTACTTCGAGCTGGAGGACCCCAAGGCGGTCCGATCGATCGGCCTCGAGCTGAAGCTCGAGGCCGACGTCGACGGCGTGAAGCTGCGAGGCATCATCGACCGGCTCGACCTCGATGCCGGCGGCGAGCTCGTGGTCACCGACTACAAGACCGGTGCTGCGCCGAAGGAGCGCTGGGAGCAGAAGAGCCTCGCCGGCGTTCACGTCTACTCGCTTCTCTGCGAGACCGCGTTCGGCCAGCGACCCGCACGCGTCCAGCTGCTGTACCTAGCAACCCCACAGGCGATCATCGCCACACCGACCGACGGATCGACCCGGGCCGTCCGTGCCAAGTCGTCCGCCATCATGCGGGCGGTGCAGACGGCGTGCGAGCGCCGCGACTTCCGTCCCAGCAAGAGCGCTCTCTGCGCCTACTGCAGCTTCCAGGAGTTCTGCCCGGAGTTCGGGGGCGACCCGGAGCAGGCCGCGCCCGTGCTCCACGGCAGAGTCGCCTCCGATGCGGAGACGGGCCCGACGGCGGCAGAGACGCCACTCGCCGCGCTCCCTCACGCCACCGCGCGCCACTGACCCGGTCACATCGCTGACCCGGTCACGTCGCTGACCCGGTCACGTCGCCGATCCGGTCACGTCGCGACGCGGCCCCGCCCAGCGGTCACAAGCAGACATCCCGGTAGGCTGCAGTCCCGCATGCCGTCGCCTACCTCCCCCCTCCTGTCGCGCCGCGGTTCGATCGCGGAGGCCGACGACAGGATCGACGAGTGGGTCGATCGGTACCGGACGCCGGCACTCGATCACGTCTTCTACCCGCTCTCCTCGGCCGCCGACCACAGCCTCCTCTGGCTGGTCGCGGGTGCCGTGCGTTCGGCGCGAGGCGGACACCACCGCTCTGCGCAGTCTCACAGCCGCGATGGCGATCGAGTCGTTCACGACGAACGTCGTGGTCAAGTCGCTCTTCCGCCGCGTCCGGCCCCCCGCCCGATCGAGGGTCCGCTCCCCTACGGGATGCACACGCCGATCACCAGCTCTTTCCCGTCGGGACACGCCACGGCGGCCTTCTGCGCTGCGGCGCTCCTCGGGGATCGCCGCCGGAGCGCCCCCGCCTGGTATGCGCTGGCCGGTGCCGTCGCAGCCAGTCGCGTATACGTGAGGATGCACCACGCCTCCGACGTAGTCGCGGGCGCGGCGTTCGGCTGGATCCTCGGCTCAGCGCTTCGGAGGAGATTGCCCCTAGACGGCCACCCCGGCCGTCGTCGCTCTCACGGGAATGCCACGGTGCGCCGCCGCGGTTGAGCAGGCATGACCCCACGATCCGAGCCGGAGACCCCGTGACCCGTTCCTTCGCAGTCAGCTTCGACTATCGATGTCCGTTCGCTCGCAACGCGCACGAGGCGGTCGTCGCCGGCCTGCGCGCGGGGCGCGACTGGGACGTCGACTTCACACCGTTCTCTCTCGACCAGTCGCACGTCGCCTCGGGTGAGCCGCCGATCTGGGAGAGACCGGCCAGCGAACGCGGCACGGGTGTCCTCGCGCTGGAGTGGGGCGTGGCCGTGCGCGACTCGTTCTCCGACGCGTTCCTCGACTGGCACGTCGCCACATTCGCGGCGCGCCACGACGAGGCAAAGCAGATCAAGGAGGAGGCGGTCCTGCGAGAGGTCGCCACAGCGGTGGGTATCGACGCCGATGCCGTGGCCGCGGAGGTCGCGACCGGCAGACCCCTGAGCACGCTCGCGGCCGAGCACATCGAGGCCGTGGAGCGGTGGGAGATGTTCGGTGTGCCGACCTTCGTCTCCGGTGAGGAAGCCACGTTCGTCCGATTCATGGAGCGGGGGCGCGTCGACGACCTCGACCGGTTCCTCGACCTCCTCGACTGGTCCCGCCTCAACGAGCTAAAGCGCACCCGCATCGCCCGCTGAGACGCCGAACGGCCGGCTGCACGAGGGCCGAGGGTCCGAACCGGGACCACGCCTTGCGAATCGGCGGCACAACCGCGACGCTCGCGGGGTGCGTATGTCAGACTCCGAAGCCATCATGTGGGCCGTCGACAAGGACCCGTCACTCCGCTCCGACTTCTGCAACCTCACGCTCCTCGAGTCCCCACCCGACAGGGCACGCCTGCGGCACAAGATCACATCGGCCGCCGACGCAGTCGATCGCCTGCACCAGCGCGTCGTCACGCCGCCGCTGCGCATCGCGCCCCCCGAGTGGGTCGACGAACCCGCACTCGACATCGACTACCACCTGCGCCACGTCGCCGCGCCGTCACCGGGAGGGATGCGCGACCTCCTCGACCTCGTGGCGACTCTCGCCGAGGCCCCGCTCGACCGATCGAGGCCGCTCTGGGAGTTCACCCTGATCGAGGGGTTGGCCGACGGACGCGCAGCCCTGCTCCAGAAGGTCCACCATGCCGTCACCGACGGGGTCGGAGGGCTCCGCCTCTCGATGCACACCGTCGACCTGGAGCCCGACCCGCCCCTCGGCGCCGTCGCCGCGGAGGACCTGCGCGGAGCTCGGCGCGGAGCATCGCACTTCCGTCGCGTCGAACCCGCTGGCCCGTCGCTCGCCCCTCGACGTGGCCCTCGATGCGATCACAGACACGGCGGCAAGGCGAGCCTCCTTGGCCGGTCGCGCCCTCGTCGGCGGTGCGCACCTGGCGACACACCCCGCCGAGATCCCCGCAGTCGGTCGCGAGGCCGCCCGCCTGGCCGCCTCGATCCGCCGTCAGGTACTGGTCGCCGGACGCGGGAGGTCGCGCCTGCTGACCTCCCGGTCCGTCCGGCGACGCTTCGAGGTCCGCTCCTACGCGCTGGCCCCCGCCAAGTCCGCCGCGCACGCGCTCGGCGGCAGCGTCAACGACCTCTTCGTGGCGGCGGTCGGAGGCGCGCTCGGCCTGTACCACGATCGCATGGGCCACCCCTGCGACGCGCTCCGCATGGGGATGCCGGTGAACCTCCGTGAGCGCGATGACGACGGAGTCGGCGTCGCCAACCGCTTCGGCCCGGTGCGGGTCGTCGTGCCCGTCTCTCCCAAGGACCCCTCCGCCCGCTTCCACGCGGTGCGCGACTGCCTCGCGGCCACGCGGAACGAGCCGGCACTCGGGATCGTCGAGGAGCTCGCAGGGCTCGTCTCGGGGCTGCCCACCTCGGCGCTCGTCGCACTCACCCGCAGCCAGGCCCGGACGATCGACTTCATCACCTCGAACCTCCGCGGCAGCCCGGTCCCCCTGTACCTGGCCGGTCGCAGGATCCTCGCCAGCTACCCGTTCGGACCGCGTACCGCCAGTGCCGTGAACGTCACGCTCATGAGCCTCGTAGACGAGATGCACCTGGGCATCAACCTCGACCCCGCGGCCTTCACCGATGTCACCCTCCTTCTCGACTGCCTCGACGAGTCGTTCGGAGCTCTGCTCGACCTCGGGCTCTGATTCCAAGCGGTGGATCGCACGGCCCTACCGAGCGCGGCGTCATGCGCCGTCGGGGCCGGCCTCCGCAGATCGATCGGGGCGGCGGTCAGTGAAGCGCCTGCGTACCCGGATAGCCGACCACCTCGGCCCACTCCGCGAAGAGCGGATCACGCCACGACGCATGCGAGCAGCCGGTCACCGTGTCGACCACGAAGAGGTGGAGCGTCGGTGCGTCGTCGGCGAGATCGACCAGATCGGCTCCTCGGGAGTGCGGGGCCCTCTCTGCGAGAAGATCGACCAGAGCGACCGTCGCCAGGACGCGGCTCAGGCACCGCGGGCACGCCGACACCGTCGCAGACTCGAAGCAGCCGGTGAGGTCGATCAGCGTCTCGGTCTCGGCAGAGTCGAGACCGACCTCGTAGCCGTCCTCGTCGAGGATCCTCAGCGCGACGCCCACGCTGCGACGCTAGCCGTCCGCGACCCGCCGACATCGACGATCCGGCGCGGGGCTACCATCGCCCGCACCACACCTCGGGGAGGAACGAATGCCACTCGCCGATACCGACGTCGTGATCGTGGAGGCCGTCAGGTCGCCGCTGGGGCGACGCAACGGCGGCTTGTCTACCGTGCACCCCGCCGACCTGCTCGGTGCCGTTCAGCTGGCGGCGATCGAGCGCTCCGGCATCGATCCCGCTGCCGTCGGCCAGGTCGTCGGCGGCTGCGTGAGCCAGGTCGGCGAGCAGACGTTCAACATCGCCCGAACCGCATGGCTCACAGCGGGCCTGCCCGTCGGAGTTGTCGGCACGACGGTCGACTCCCAGTGCGGCTCGTCCCAGCAGGCGACGAACCTCGCTTCGGCTCTCGTGTGGTCTGGGGTCGTCGACGTCGCCATGGCGTGCGGAGTCGAGTCGATGAGCCGCATCCCTCTCGGCTCGGCCGTAAGGGGCGAGTACGGGCGCCCGCTGTCGAAGTCGTACTTCCCGCGATACGAGCCGACCTCGCAGTTCGAGGCCGCGGAGCGGATAGCGACGAAGTGGGGGATAACGCGCGAGGACGCAGACGAGTTCGGCCTGGAGTCGCAGCGGCGGGCCTCGCGGGCCTGGGACGAGGGCAGGTACGAGCGCGAGGTGGTCGCCATCGACGCACCCGACGTCGGCGAGGACGGCAAGCCGACAGGCACGACACATCACGTCGCCGGCGACGAGGGCCTCCGAGAGACGTCGATGGAGGCCCTGTCCAAGCTCAAGCCGGTAGCGCGCGCAGACGGGATCCATACCGCCGGCACCGCGCCGCAGATCACAGATGGGGCTGCAGCGCTCCTTCTGACGACTGCGGCCAAGGCGCGCGAGCTCGGCCTCCGCCCGAGGGCGCGCATGGTCGACCAGTGCCTGGTCGGAGTCGACCCGGTGATGATGCTCACTGGTCCGATCGACGCGACCCGCCACCTGGAGGTCCGGACCGGGCTCAGCGTCGCCGACATGGACGTGATCGAGATCAACGAGGCATTCGCATCGGTCGTGCTCGCGTGGGAGCGTGAGCTGAAGCCCGACATGACGCGGGTGAACCCCAACGGCGGGGCCATCGCCATCGGCCATCCGGTGGGGGCCACGGGAACCCGGCTGATCGTCACCGCCCTGCACGAGCTGGAGCGAACCGACTCCCGGCTCGCGCTCGTGACGATGTGCTGTGGTGGCGGACTCGGATCAGGGACGATCATCGAGCGGGTCTGACCGGCTGCTCACGCGTCACTGCGGCGCCGGCACCCAAGCCCCCACATTCTCAGTCGGACGGAGGAGACCATGACCACATTCGGGTTCCAGATTCCCGGCTTCACCCATGCCGGCGAGACCGACGCCGAGATGTTCGACCACGTCGCCGCTCTCGCACGCGCTGCGGAGATCTCCGGCTTCGAGTCGATCTGGGTAATGGACCACTTCTGGCAGCTACCCGCCCTCGGAGGACCGACGCAGCCCATCCTCGAAGGCTGGACGCTCCTCGGAGCTCTCGCCGCGATCACGGAGCGGGTGCAGCTCGGTACCCTCGTCAGCGGCGTCACGTACCGCAACCCCGCTCTGCTCGCGAAGCAGGCGACCACGCTCGACGTCATCTCGAAGGGCCGCGCGATCCTCGGCATCGGCGCGGCGTGGTACGAACCCGAGCACGACGGGCTCGGGTTCGGGTTCCCGCCGGTCGGCGAGCGGATGGATCGTCTGGAGGAGGCGATCAAGATCTGCCGCCTCATGTTCACCGAGGAGACGCCGAGCTTCGCCGGCCGCCACTACGAGATCGTCGACGCGCACAACGTTCCGCGGCCGGTCCACCCCGGCGGACCCCCGATCATGGTCGGCGGGTCCGGCGAGCGGCGCACGCTGCGGCTCGTCGCGCAGTACGCCGACCTCTGCAATGTGCACGGCAGCCCGGCCACTGTGCGCTCCAAGCTCGACGTGCTGCGACGCCACTGCTCCGACGTAGGGCGCGACCCCGACGAGATCACGAACACCCGGCTCGGCACGATCGTCCTCACGCCCGACGCCGACGAGACCGCGCGCGTGATCACGTTCCTGCGCGGGATTGTCGGTGACGACTTCGAGGAGAGCTTCACCGTAGGGGAAGAGGAGGAAGTGCTGGAGCAGGTCGGCGCGCTCGTCGACGCCGGCCTCGACACCCTCATCTTCAACTCACCGCTCTCCGATCCACCTACCGTCGAGCGCACCGGCCGTCTGCTCGTCTCCCAACTTCGGTTGAGGCCCGGCCGCAGTCCGGCGCCTGCGGCCTCCGAGTAGCCTCCCGTTGGTGAGAACCCTCGCGGAGAGGCTCGGGCACGCACCCGACGCGAAGCTCCTCATACTCCACTGCGACGATCTCGGCTCGAGCCGATCGGCGAACACCGCGGTCTACGACGCGCTGCGCAACGGCGTCGCGACGAGCGCATCGCTCATGGTCCCGTGCCCCTGGGCCCGCGACGCGGCCGCTATGTACCGGGGCGAGGATGTCGGCGTTCACCTGACACTCAACTCCGAGTGGGAGACCTTGCGCTGGGGACCGATCACCCACTCGCCGAGTCTCCTCGACGGTGACGGCGGCTTCCCACGGACGATCCAGGACGCGTGGGACCACGCAGACCTCGACGAGGTCCGCAGGGAGTGCCGGGCACAGCTCGAGAGGGCCATCCTCTGGGGATTCGACGTGAGCCACCTCGATAGCCACATGGGGACGCTCCAGCTCAGGGCCGACTTCTTCGACGTTTACCTGGAGCTCGCGGTCGACTTCCGTCTTCCGCTGAGGATGGCGGGCGCCAGCGCCGAGCGAGTCATCGGGTTCCCCTACAGGCGCCTGGCCGCCGAGGCGGGGGTCGTCTTCCCCGACCATCTGATCACGACTCCCATGGGCTCGCGCCCGACCATCGAGAAGGCCCTCGCAGACCTGAGGCCCGGAGTGACCGAGGTGTACCTGCACCCGGCCGTCGACACCGACGAGCTCCGCTCCTCGCACCCCGACGCCGCCACGCGGATCGACGACCACGCGCTCCTCACGACGGACCCGACGTTCAGAGACCTCCTGGAGCGCTCCGGCGCCGAGCTCGTCGGGTTCCGCGAGCTCCGCGAGCTACAGCGATCCGGCGGCTGAGCCGAGGGCACCGCTCGCCAACCGAGACTGCCCGCGCGATCACCGAGACTGCCCGCGCTCCCGGTCAGGCGGAGAGACACCTGCGAACGGCCTCGAAGTCGGGGCCCCGGGTCAACGGAAGGAACGCGAGCAGCAGCGCGGAGTCACCCTCCATCTTCATCTGCCCACGCATGTACGCGACGCTCGGATCGAGGGCCCCCGAGGCGACGGCCTCGGCGTGTGCATCTGTCAGAGTCAGGGTCACGTCGGGCCGCGACGTCTCGGGGCCGTCCTCCTCGTCTCCCCCGCCGGCCGGGCTCGGGCTCGCCGAGATCGCGAGCGATCCGCCTTCGCACCGCACGGTGCAGCGGCGGAGCACCTCCTTGCCCCGCACGACGATCACATCGACACGGCCCGCTACGCGCGTGGAGTCGGCCCCCACGTCAGCGCGGATCCGCGACAGGAGTACGGAGCCCGGCGAACATGTCGGTCTCCGGCTCGCCCTCGGCCACACCCGTCTCGACGAGGCTGCGTGCCAGGACGAACTCCTCCCAGGGAAAGACCTCGCGCACGACGTCGTCGGGGAGGCGCATCCAGAACCCGTTGGGGTCGACTTGGGTGCGATGCGCCAGCAGCGACTCGCGCCGGCGGTGCAGGTAGTCGCCCACGTCGATGACGGTGGTGAAGTGCTGGTCGCGGTCGGGGAAGCCGCGCTCGAACCAAGCCGCGTATGGGCTCTCCTCGCCTCGCGCCCGGAACGCGGCATCCAGAGCCTTCAACCGTCGAAGCGACCAGGACACGTAGTAGAGCTTCGACGGCTGCCACGGCTCACCGGAGTCCGGGTAGCGGTCCGGATCTCCGGCGGCGTCGAACGCCGGGACCGAGATCTCGTGGACCCTGATGTGGTCGGGATGCGGGTACCACTCACGGTCTTCGTGGTACGTGACGATCACCTGGGGCCGCTCCAACCGGATCAAGCGCACCAGCCGCTCCACCGCCTCGTCGAGGGGAGCGTTCGCGAAGTTGTCCGGGCGGTGGTTGACCTCGGTGTCGGGCATCCCGGAATCGTGATAGCCGAGAAGGTGGACAGAGGCATAGCCGAGCGCGGCCGCGCTCGCCTGCAGCTCCTGGAGCCGGACCGCCGCGAGGTTCTCCCTGACCTCCGCCCTGTCCATTGCAGGGTTGAGGATGGAGCCGGCTTCGCCGCCGGTACAGCAGACCAGCACACAGCGCACGCCTTCGGACGAATAGCGGGCCGCGGCGCCGGAGCCCTTCGACGCCTCGTCGTCTGGGTGCGCGTGCACTTGCAGCAGGCAGAGATCGGCCTCGTCGCCCATGGTTCGACGCTACCCCAGGCCCGGGCGACCGGAGGGCTCGCCCCCGGCGCGACGCACTCGGAAGAGCTCGACTTCGCCGATTCCGCGCAGGCGCCGGCGGCCGGCGCTCCGCCACGAGAAGGCGGCGTCTCCTTCGAGGGATTCCTTGAGGCTCTCGGAGACGAGGACTGTCCCGGGCCGTGCACGGTCGGTAACCCGGCTCGCGAGGTTCACGGCAGAGCCGTAGAAGTCGCCGTCGCGCGCTATCAGAGGGCCGGAGGCGACGCCGGCGCGCACCGGTGGGAGCGCTGTATCGTCCGATGCCCGGTCGACGATGTCGAGGGCGATCAACGCCGCCTCCTTCGAGAGCGCAGCGAACATGACCTCGTCGCCGATCGTCTTCACGACCCTCCCGCTGTGCTCGGCGACTACGTCCGAGGCGAGGGCTTCGAAGCGCGTCAACAGCTCGGCGAGGCTCCTGTCGTCGATCTCCTCACTCAGCGCCGTGTAGCCGACGAGGTCGACGAAGCCGATCCCGATCTCGACCTTCGCGCCCGCAACGTCGCGGGCCAGGCGTCGCCAGACTGCCGCGCGCAGTTGCAGCCTGTGCGCGTACTCGACGAGGCGTGAGATCACCGGCCAGTCGAGGCGCTCCAGCAGCACGGCGGTCGTCGCAGCGGCGTCGCCGGTCTCCTCCTCGATCGTCTCGAGCACCTCGGCGATCATGTCGGCCTCGACGGCGGCGATCCGCGCCAGCGACGAGCTGATGACCCTCACCTGGCGCTCGAAGAGCTGCGCCGCATCCTCGGTGTCGATCCGGGCGACGGCGACGCTCAGCATCTCGGCATCCTGGTCGGTGAAGGACGCCACCCCCTCGGGCATGTCGGGGAAGCCGAGCGACCGCCAGACACGCCGTGCCGTCTCGGTATCGGTTCCCGCAGCGCGTGCCAGCTCCACGATGTCGTAGACGGGCTTGCCCGGCATCAGGATCCGGTCGATCGCGAGCAGCGGGAGCCACCCTTCGCGGGCGGCTCGCTCGATGTCGTCCTCGGAGGCCCCCGCATCGGCCAGGAATCGGCGCAGGTCTTGCGTCACGCGCTGCATCGTCTCACGCGCGTCCCGACGGGTCCGTGATCTCGCGTCCTCACTCGGCGGCGCGCTTCGGTAGCCTGACCCCAATGGGGGGCACCGACGCGGCGCGGCCGCACACCAACCGGTCGCGCAATCGGCGTCGCACATCGACTCCCTCCCGCAGGCGCTCGCCGGCACCGCCCCCCCAAGACCTCCAGAGGATCGCCGGGCGTGCCCTGAGATGGTTCGGCTACGCGCTGCTGGCGCTCCTATTCCTCTCGGTGCTGGAGCGCCTCTCCTACTCGGGGCGCATACTCCCGGGCATCAGCGTCGACGGTGTCAGCGTGGCGGCCGAGGGAGAGAGATCCGCCTACGCCGAGATCGCGGACCTCGCCCGCGACCTCGAGAGGAGCCCGATCGAGGCCCGCGCGGGCGAGACCGACCTCTCGGCGGATCCCACCACCTTCGACCTCCAGGTCGACGAGGTCGCCACGCTCCGGGCGGCGCGACGGGCCGGCCGTAGCCGCAACCCACTGGAGCAGATGGCGGGGACCGTGCTGAGGCGCTTCCGCTCGGACCGGGTGCCACTCACCGTCTCGTACGACGAGCGGGGCATCGAGGGTGTCCTCGACGGCTGGATCAGCGAGACCTCTGCCGGAGTCGGCGAGGGGGGGCTCCGCTTCGAAGGGACCACCGTCGTCGCGGTCGAGCCCAAGTCGGGGGTCGGCATCAGGCGCGACCAGGCCCGCGAGATGATCGACGCACTCCTCCGAAGCCCTTCGCGAAGGCGCCTCGACCTGCCCGTCGGCCGGATCGAGCCGCGCCTCGACGCCGCGGCCGTGGATCTCGCCGCAGACGAGGCGCGGGAGATCCTGGCGGAGCCCTACGTGGTAGTCGCCGACGGGACCACGATCACGATCACCCCGGAGCAGGTCGTCACTTCGCTGGAGACGGAGATAGACGACGATCGACTCGTCCTCCGCGTGAACCCACTCACGCTCGCTCAGTCGCTCGGCGACAGCGTCGACTCGTTCGCACAGGCCGCCGTGGACGCGCGATTCGAGGTGGGCTCCGACGGCACCGTCTCGGTTGTGCCGTCACAGACCGGGCGTTCGCTCGACTTCGCGAAGATCGCCGAGGAGATCGTCCGAGTCAATCGGCGCATCGATGCACCACTCGTCGACGTGGAACCCGAGCGCGACACCCAGTGGGCGGAATCGCTCGGAATCGAGCGTCAGGTGTCGTCTTTCACAACAGAGCACCCGGCGGGGCAGTCCCGCGTCACGAACATCCACAGGGCGGCGGACCTACTCAACAACTGGGTCATCGAGCCCGGCGAGGTCTTCTCCTTGAATGAAGCAGTCGGACCCCGCACCGCCGAACGCGGATTCGTCACGGCACCCGTCATCTACGGCGAGTTCACCGAGGACTACGGCGGCGGCGTGAGCCAGCTCGCAACGACGTTCTTCAACGCGGTCTTCTACGGCGGCTACGAGGACGTGACGCACAAGCCGCACTCCGTCTACATATCGCGATATCCGATGGTGGTCGAGGCGACGGTCAGCTACCCGAACCTGGACCTGAAGTTCCGCAACGACACCGAAGCCGGGATCCTCGTACGCACCGGGTACACGGAGTCGGCGATAACGGTCACCTTCTACGGAGACACGCAGGGGCGCACCGTCACGAAGGAGGGCCCGAACATCCTCGAGGAGCGCGCCATCGAGACAGAGTACGTCGACTGGCCGATGCTCCCCGTCGGCGAGGAAGACGAGATCGACAGCGGGCACACCGGCTACACGGCGGAGGTGTTCCGGATCATCAAACGCCCCGGGCAGGAGCCCGAGCGTCAGCGGTTCGTCTGGAGCTACCGCATGCTCCCCCGCAAGATCCTGCGCGGGACGATGCAACCGACCACTACGACGAGCACCACGGACCCGACGAGCAGCACGACCAGGGGGACCCGGCCTCCCACCACCACCGCCTCGGGGCCGGCGACGACCTCCCCGGCCACGACGACCCCCGGTACGACGGCTCCGCCCCCTGACCCCCCTCCGCCGTCGCACCGCCCCGGCTCTCGCCCTCGTCGAGACGGCGCTCAAGTGGCCCGGATGAACGGGCCGATACACCCCGTAGGCGCCGTCACCGTCACCGACGTCGCCGCCACCGCCCATCACCGACCCGGGGTCGCATGCGTCAGGTAAGTCCTCGTCCGTGGAGCCGACGATCTCGTAGCCTCCCACGTAGAGCGACATTCGCCCTGGCCGTCGTCACGCTCAGCGCGACCCTGGCTGCCCTGCCCACCTCCGAGCGACCGGCCTCGGCCGGCACGACCGTCGTCGACGCCCGGCTGTACGCGCCCACCAGCAAGACCCCGTCGGTCCGTGTCGCCGGGATCGGCATACACCCGGATGGTCGCGGCTACTGGCTCGCCGCCGCCGACGGCAGAGTCCTCAGCTTCGGCTCGGCGGTCCACAGTGGTCCCACCTCGAAGATGCGGAGTCGCGGCCGCGTCGTCGATATCACGCACACGCCGAAGGGCAACGGCTACTGGCTCGCGACGTCGACCGGCAAGGTCCGAGCCTACGGAACGGCACGCAGCTACGGGAGCGTCGCCACCACCGACCTCGACGCGCCGATCGTGGCGATCGCCGCGACTCCGACCGGCAGGGGCTACTGGCTCGCAGGCCGCGACGGCGGTGTCTTCGCGCTCGGCGACGCACGGTTCCACGGGTCGGCCCGCAGCCTCGGCGTGCAGACACGGATCGTCGGGATCGCTCCGAGTCGGAGAGGTGGTGGCTATTACCTCGCATCCGCCGACGGCGGCGTCTACGCCTTCGGCGACGCGCGCTTCCACGGCTCCGCGACGCGCTACAAGCCCGACTCCTCGGTGACCTCGATCGCACTCAGTCGTACCGGGCGCGGCTACTGGCTGGCGACTCGCAACGGCAGCGTCTTCGCGTTCGGCGACGCCCCGTACCTCGGCGGTCTCGGAGGTCGCTGCCCCGACGTCCCCGTCGCAGCGATATCAGGCGGCCCCTTGGTCCGGGGCTACTGGATCTCGCTCACGAACGGCGGGGCCTTCGCCTTCGCTCCGGGCAACGGCGGAAAAGGGAGGTGCGGCGGCACCCGCACACAACGCGCAGCGCGCGACATCTTCATGCAGGCAGATGCAGAGCGCGCCGCCCGGGGCCTGCCCGCGCTCACGTGGGACGCTCGACTCGCGCGGCACGCACGTTCATGGAGCAACGAGATGGCCCGAAGCGGGTTCCGGCACAGCGACCTCACACCTCTCATCGCCGGCTCTCCCCCGGTTCAACTCGGTAGCGGAGAACATCGCCTCAGGTCGCGGCCCCGGGGTCACCTCGGCCACGATGCACGCCATGTGGCTGCGCTCCGACGGGCACCGCGCGAACATGCTCCACCCCGGCCTCGAGGCAATGGGCGTCGGAGTCGTATGCGGTCCGGACGGAACCCTCTGGGCCACTCAGAACCTCGGCCGGTACTACACGTCGGGTCCCGGCCCAGGGTCGACGACGCCACCCGCGGGAAACCAGTCGTCGTACGCAGGCAGACCCGTCTCCTGCTGAGGGATAGCCCCCGGAGCTCGCTGAAGGTGCCGGTGCTGCGGCCTCGGGTCAGCCACGCTGCTCAGCCGCGCTGCACCTCGATCCGCGACACCTCCCCCCGCGTGGTGTCGAGCGGCATCCGAACCTCGAGAATCCCGTCCTTGTAGGTGGCCTTCACGTCGCTCTCGTCGGCGTCGGGCGGGAGCTGCACCACGCGGGAGAACCTGCCGTAGCGGAACTCGCTGCGATAGCGACCCTTCTCCTCGCTCTTCGTCTCTTCGCGCCGCTCGACGTCGAGCTCTAGCGTGTGGTTCCTCACGTGGATCCGGACGTCCTTGTCGGGGTCGATCCCGGGCATCTCCGCGCGGACGACCAGCTCGTCGCCCTCCACCTGCTCCTCGACCCTCATCCCCGACTCGACCTCGTCCCAGTGCAGCAGCGACGGCCAACCGCGGGGCCTGTCGAAGAGCCTCCCCAGCAGAGGTTCCAGCCAGTCGGACCTGCTCTTCTCGATCGACGACTCGCTCATGTCAACTCCCATCTACCCACTCCCGGCCCGGCGCTCCGAGCCCGAACACTCACTCTTCTCTGCCCCGACGATCGCGCCACTCGCCGATCGGAGAAAGTGCCCTTCGCGCAGCGGGCCGGGGACCAATGTCACCCGAGGCCGACTCTCTCCGGTGCGCCGTGTCCTCCGCGGCCCAGCCCCCTCAGGCGGCACCGGACCGCCCATTCGGGGCGTTCGGCCCTGTGCAGGCCCAAGGCGCCGCAGGTACGTTCTATACGACCAGGGAGGTCTGCATGAGCACCATCCCGAACGCGCGGCCGGTTAGCGCTCCGAGGCTGGGGACGCTGGTGCGCTGTCCCGAGTGCCACTCCACGGAGCTCGAGGTCGTGCTCGACGGCTGCAACGTCAACTTCTACTGCGCCTCGTGCATCCGGTGCTGGCACATCGAGCTCAACCGGGTCGTGAGGATCGACCCGGCGACCTGCTACGGGTGCGCGCACGTCAATGAGTGCTCTGCGCGATTCGCGTCGGACCACCGGGCCGAGATCGAGTCATCGCCGGTCGGCGCGTAGGGGATCCCCACCGCATACCTCGTTCGCCGTGGTTCCGCTCGGGGTGTTGCGTCACGCCCGGCGCGTCATGCAGGGGTCGGCACCTCCACGACCGGCAACAGCAGCACGGGCACCGGGGACGAGGAGAGAAGCGCACGCACGACGAGTGCGCGTCCGGGCGCCAGATCGCGACCCCATCCGACGGCCACGAGATCCGCGTGCACCTCTGGAGACGACATCACGCACAACCTCGGCGGGGTTGCCGACCCTCAGCTCAAGCCTCAGCCCCTCGCTCTCGACGGGGGAGAACCTGTCGAGGAACTCCTCGGTCCACACCTCGGTGTCGTAGACCGCCGAGTCGCTGAATGCGGGCAGCGAGGACGTCTCGAAGACGTGCAGGCCGATCAGCTCGGGACCGTCGAGCGCCACAACGGGACCCAGCAGAGCCCGCAGCGCGCGGGTCGTCGAACCGCGGCCGTCGAGAGGTACCAGGACGCGCTCGACCGGGTCGACCTGTGTCACGGCCGGCGACACCACCAGGACCGGCTTGTCGACCGCCCGGATCAGCTCGAGAGCGACGTGCCCGGCCGGCTGCGGCCCCGTAGGCAGGCCACGGCAGCCCACCGCCACCGCGACGACGTCGGCATCAGTCGATGCCTCGACGATGCACGCGGTGGGATCGCCCTTCATCGCGCGGAGGGGTAGGCCCGCTACACCCGCCACCCCACCAGCCGTCTCTCCCGACCCGTTCTCGTGTACGTGGAGCGCGACGACATCGGCATCCAGAAGGAGCGCGAGGTCCCCGGCCGCATTGGCGACGCAGCGCGCCGCCGCCGAGTCGTCCAGAGCCGCCAACACGATGGCCATCGTTACCCCTCTCTGAGCCGCGCAGCGCCGCGCGCGGCGTCGGGGAGCGCGAACTCGCTCACTCCCGCCCCCAAGTCTGCAACCTCGCCCGCGACCTCCACCCGCGCGCCTCCATCGGCGGTAAGACGGACCGAACCGGGCTCCACGCGCACGCGAATCGCCGTGCCGCGGTAGCGGACGCGAACGTCGAGCGCGCTCCACGCCGTGGGCAGCCGAGGGTCTACAACGAGACGGTCGTCCCTCGCGCGCAGCCCGGCGAATCCGAACACGAGCGCCTGCCAGACGCTCCCCATCGCCGCGAGGTGCACGCCGCCGGCACCCGTCGCGGTCAGGTCATCGAGATCTATGCGCGCCGCGAGCCGCAGCGCCGCGACCGCGCCGTCCGTCATGCCGGCTCTAGCGAACAACGACGCGTGGACACCTGGTGACAGCGACGAGCCGTGAGCCGTTCGCGGCTCGTAGTACTCGAGGTTCGGTACCAGCGAGTCGGGGGCCACCTCGTCGGGCACGAGGTGATGGAGCATCAAGACGTCGGCCTGCTTCACGACCTGCGAGCCCCGGACGCGCTCCCGCCCCAGCAGCAGGTCGGCCGTGATCGGTCGGCGGGGCGCAACCTCGGCGATGATCAGTGGCTCCAGGCCGTAGAAGCCTGCGAACTGCTCGTAGATGCCGGTGCGGCCGTCGTAGCCGTCGACCAGCGACTCGGCAAGATCCAGCCAGTGGCGCCGTTCGTCGCCGGACACCCCCGCACACGTTTGCGACACCTCCGCAGCGCGCCGGAGGTTCCAGCGCGCCATGACATTCGTGAACGCGCTGTCGTCGACCGGCTCGTGATACTCGTCGGGACCGATCACCCCGTAGAGGTGCCCGGCCCCCGTGGTGTCGCGGCGGATGCGCGACGCCCAGAAGCGTGCCGTCTCTGCGAGCAGCTCGCAACCTGGGCCGGCGGCGAACTCCTCGTCACCGGTCCAGTCGATGTACAAGGCGGCCGCCCACGCCACCTGCGCCGTGATGTGCAGCTCGTCCTCTCCGGTGCGGATGGGCACCACCTGGCCCGCCCGGTCGCGTCCCGACCTGGGAGTCACGTCGTCGCCGCCGTCGGCCGACTCCCAGGGGAATCGGGCACCCGCAACGCCCGCCGCTCTCGCGGCATCGCGGGCCGTTGCAAGACGGCGGACCCGGTACTCGAGCATCGCCCGCGCCGCGCCCGGATGGGTGGCAGCGAGGAAGGGCAGGACGAAGGTGTCGGCGTCCCAGAACACGTGGCCGCGGTATGCGTGACCGGTGAGCCCACGCGCCCCGACCGCAGCCTCTCCGTGGTCGGCGGCGGAGCCCATCAGATGGAAGAGCGCGAGGCGCGTAGCTAGCTGGAGATCCTCGTCTCCCTCGATCGCGATATCGGCGCTCTCCCACCGAGCGGCCCACGCGCGACGATGCTCCGCGAGCAGCACCTCGTAGCCGACCGACTCCGCGCGCTCGACGAGTGCGATCGACTCATCTCGCCGATCACCCCTCGCGCCCCTCGTGTACGCAACGAACCGATCGACCGAGCCGGCGCCCCCGTCCGCTCCTCGATCGCCGCCGCGGTGACGGATTGGCGGGAGCCGCTCACCGTCATCCAGTGAACGCTCCCCTGGCTCCCCTCGGCTGCGCCGCCGCGCCCGGGAGGCACGAGCGGAGTGGAACCTTCGAGGCCCCTCCCTTCGCCGGCGGCACGCAGCACCGCCGTCCCGGGTCGCGCCAGCGACGAGAAGCGCAGGGCCGTGAATCCGCCCCTCGGGCCTTCGACCTCGTCGCCGAGCAGGCCGGCGCGCAGGTCGAGGACCCTGCGGAGCCGCTCGTCGGGCGCCAGGGCACCTGGCACCCGGTCCCAGAGTGGCGCGGCGAGGAGGTCGATCTGCGGACCGTCGCCGTCGTAGGCGCCCGCGACCAGGACACTCGGGGTCGCCTCGTCGTGCCCGGAGGACGGGGGCGCCCGACGTTCCCATGAAGCCGTCGGCGATCGTCATCAGCGCCTCCCGTGACCTCTCACGGTTCGCGCCGACCCCGTCGACCACCATCGTCCAGCCGACTGTCTCGCCGGCCCGTGGCACCGCACGGGCTACGCGGCGCCGCACCTGATCGGCGAGGACCGCGCAGAACACGTCCGGACCTCCCGCGAGGTGGAGCACACCGTCGGGGACTCCTCTGGGCTCGACGCCGACCGAGAAGGCCGTCGCACCGCTCGCCTCCCCCACGAGCATGAGCGAGTCGCTCCCCGCCACACCCCCCCAGCGGACCGATCTCGTCCCCTGCGACGAGGACCAGTCCGGGAGCGACTCCGCGCCGCCACAGGTCTCCGAAGACGTACCGCGTGGAGTCGGACTTGTCGGTGAGCCCGATCTCCACGTGCTTCGCGTCGCTCGTCACACGCGGATCAGCGACACCTGATTCGCGCGCGCTCTGTAGAGCGAGGTCCACCACCTCCGGAAGACCTGCGAGTTCGGCGTCGCGGAGCCGCGCCTCCACCGCGGCGAGGAGCTCGTCGATGTGCGCCTTCGGTGGGTCCTCCCACTCCGGCAACGGGATGAGATCGATCTTGCGCCGGTTCAGCCGCTGGGAGACGATCGTCGCCTCGAGGCCGTGCTCCGCGAGCCTGGCCACAGTGAGTTCTGCTGCGCGGTCGAGGGCGGCCTCCTCCTCGGGCGTCGCCTCCCGCCGCTCCACGACTACCGGACCGTCGGGCCCGACCTCGAAGGTCTCCGACCCGCGGTTGAGGGCCAGTAGGAGCCGGCCCGGCCCGGTCGGTCGAGCGCAGAGCTGACCGTCGATGTTGCCGACGTGCGTGCCGCTGACGACGACGACGTCGGCACCCAGCGAGCAGAGCTCCTCGACAAGGCCCCTGACCCGCGACGCGTCGGCGTCACGATCGGGTACCGCGGTACCGTCCCAGTCGAATACGACGGCCTCGAACCTCCGCTGCAACGGCGGCGGCAGGTGCAGACCCACGGCGACATCGCCCCCGGAGCCGCTCTGGAGGTACGCGGCGCCTACGGGTATCAAGTCACCCGTTCACGCGAAGGGCCGAGAGCGCCCTCGAGGCCGTCGCCGGCTCCACGGCGAGTGCCGCGCCGAGCGCCGCACGCAGTGCGCCGGCCGTGACGGGCTTGTGGATCACGTCGTCTACGCACACGTCGGGAGCGAGACGGGAGATGCTGGTCGCATGGGTCAGCGCCACGACACGCGCCGGGCGTGGGCCGCGCGAGAGGCGCCGCAGCAGGTCGACCCCGCCTGCGCCGGGGAGGAACACCTCCAGGAGGAGCAGGTCGACCCGCTCCCTCTCGAGGTGGTCGAGAGCCTGGTACACGTCGGGGGAGTCCGACGACTGCGACCCCCACGTCGAGAACGGACCGGACCGCTATCGCGGTTCCGGGATCATCGTCGACGACCAGGACGTGGGGCGACCGGAGGGCCGATTCGACTGCGGCGGGGCCTACTCTCCGGCCTCGCAGCAGCACCGCCCCATGGCCTCCCGCCTGAGCGATCGCCAGCGCGTCTGGCGCCAGTGCATCGTTGACTCCGGTGCGCAAAGCCCACCCCTCCCCCTGCGTGCGTCTGTCGCTCGAGGGTAGTCACGGCTCCCCTTTCCCACGGCCGCCGCATTCCGCCGTCGTCACAACCTAAGGGCGTCGGGCCCCGAGATGGCAGGGCCATTCGTCACCCCTGCGCCGTCGAATGTCGCCACCCGACCACGAGCGTCGATAGACCACAATATGTGTGGTCTATCGACGCTCGTGCCGGTCGGGGGTCACGTGGGCGTCGGAGCCGGGGGAAGAAGATCGACTCGTGGCCGTCGTCCCAGCGGATGCGGTAGTGGACCGCTCCGCCCTCGTCGAGGACCTCGAGCACCTCGCCGCTGCGGCGGGGGTCCCCCAGGTGCGGCCCGTCGACGACGATCTCGTCACCCGCGCTGGCATGCATGTCGGACCTCCCTAGTGCCACGGCCTCTTCATTGGCCACCCCGAGCCTCCCCGCGCGGGCGCGTCACGGCAAGGGGTCCAAAGTCACCTGCGCCTCGGACGGTCGTCGGAGCGGCTCTCCGCTGCTCCACTCGCCGCGAGGACCTACCCTGGCCCGGACCACGGCCGGGGCCGCGTTCGAACGGCCGGTTGACTGCTGCCGGCGGAGAGTCGTAGGCGCGCCGGTCGGCAGGCCGCCTGAAGCGTGCACGCAGCCGGCGCGTGGTGGACGGAGAGCGAGGGGGAGGCACGGGTGGAAGACGGGGCGATCGTCGAGCCGGACACCCGCGCCGCGCTTGTCGGCTGGCTCCTCCGGCGCGGCGACGCCCCGGAGATCGTCGAGACGCACGTCTCCGTGCTCGGCTTCCAGGGCGACCGCGCTTACAAGGCGAAGAAGGCCGTCTGCTTCGACTTCCTCGACCTGTCCACCTCCGAGCTGCGGGCCGCCGCCTGCGAGCGCGAGGTCTCGCTCAATCAGAGGCTTGCGCCCGACGTCTACCTGGGCACCGTCGACATCACCGACGCCGACGGCCTGGTCGTCGAACGAGCCGTCGAGATGCGGCGGATGCCCGCCGCCCGCCGTCTCGCGACGCTGGTGCGGAGCGGAGTCGATGCCGGCCCCTGCATCGACTCCGTCGCCGAGACCGTCGCCCGATTCCATGCGCTCGCCGAACGGTCGGAGACCATCTCCGCCACTGCCCGGCGCGACGCGATCGCCGACCTATGGGAACGGGGCTTCGCCGAGACGCGCCCCTTCGTCGGGTCCGTGCTCGACGCCGAGGTCGCCGACCGCGTCGAGCTGCTCGCACGCCGCTACCTCGCCGGGCGCGACCCGCTCTTCGAGTCGCGGATCGTCTCAGGGCGCATCTGCGACGGCCACGGCGACCTACTCGCCGACGACGTCTTCTGCCTCGACGACGGCCCGCGCATCCTCGACTGTCTCGAGTTCGACGACCGACTCCCGGAGCGGCGACGTGCTGGCCGACGTCGCGTTCCTCGCCATGGACCTCGAGCTACTGGGGCGGCCCGACCTGGCGAAGAGGTTCATCGACCGCTACCGCGCTCACACGTCCGACACCTGGCCGGCCTCGCTCGAGCACCACTACATCGCGTATCGAGCCCACGTTCGCGCCAAGGTCGCGGCCTGCGCCACGGTCAGGGTGATCCGGCGGCCGCGGACCGCGCACGGGTGCGCTTCGCTCTCGCCGCAGCCCACCTCGAGGCGCAGCGCGTGCGCCTGGTGCTCGTCGGTGGTCTTCCCGGTACCGGAAAGTCGACCCTCGCAGCTGCGCTGGCCGCCCACACCGGTGCGGCGCTCGAGCGAAGCGACGTGACGCGCAAAGCGATGGCGGGCCTCGCCGCGACCCACCGCACCGGCGATCGCGAGTCCGAGGGGCTCTACGCTCCCAACGTCACCGACGCCGTCTACCGAGGCCTCCTCGACACGGCACGCGGGCGCCTCGCCGGCGGCGAGAGCGTGATCCTCGACGCGTCGTGGGCCGGCGCCGCCCACCGTCGCGCCGCCGAGCGGATCGCGCGCGACACGGCGTCCGATCTGTTGCAGATCCGCTGCGAGGCGATGTCGGATGTGGCGGCGGCGAGGATCTCGCTGCGCGCCGCCGAAGGCGCCGACCCGTCGGACGCGTCTGTTGCTGTTGCGACCGCGATGGCGCAGAGATTCGAACCCTGGCCCGACGCCGCCACCCTCGACACCACCTCGCTCTCCCCCGAGGCGACGCTCGAGCGCGCCGTCGGACTCCTGCCCCCCTGACACGCAGGCCGCGGGACGCGGGACGCAGGACGCGACCCCGAGCCGAGCGAGCACCCGCAGCGCCCTCGGGGACGACGGACCACGCCGCGCGGACCATCGGCCCTGTCATCGTTCCCGGCGGTTCGGGACCCTGAAGGAGAGCCTCGCGCCCGTCGAGCGGTCGATGTGCGGTAGACGAGCGGTCGGCATGCGGGCGACGCCCGCCAACGAGGATGCTGGGAGGCACCTGTGGGAGATGCAGCGAGTGGCGCCACCGACATCCTGTGGTTCGGCGACCTGTCCGCAAGCGACGTGCCGGTCGCGGAGGCAAAGGGGCAAACCTGGGCGAGCTGACCGGGGCGGGCATGCCGGTGCCGCCCGGATTCGTCGTCGCGGCACCCGCGTACCTCGGCTCCATGGATGCCGGAGCGGTCCGGGCGGAGATCGCGCAGGTCGCCGCCGATCTCGACGTCGACGACCCGACCGAGCTCGCCACCGGCTCGGCACGCCTGGCAGAGATGGTCCGCAGCGCCGGCCTGCCGCCGGAGCTCCGGCGCCGGGTGCTCGACGCGTACCGCACGCTCGGCGACACGGCATCCGTCGCAGTCCGCTCATCTGCGACCAGTGAAGACACCGCCGACGCGTCGTTCGCCGGCATGAACGAGACGTTCACCAACGTCGCGGGCGACGACGCTCTCATCGACCGGATCGTCGACTGCTGGGCGTCGCTCCACGGCCAGAGGGCCGTCGCATACCGGCGCGGACGGGGCGTGGTCGAGGAACCCGCCATCGCAGTGGTCGTGCAGAAGATGATCGACTCCGAGCGGTCAGGGGTCATGTTCACCGCCGACCCGTCGACGGGCGACAGGGAACGGATGGTGATCGAGGGGGCGTTCGGACTCGGGGAGGTGGTCGTCGGCGGCCAGGTGGAACCCGACACCTACACGGTCGCCAAGGAGGGCCCACGCCTCCTGACCGTTCGCGTCGGCCTGAAGACGCACTTGATCGAGCGTGGACCCGACGGCACCGATCGGCGCGTCGACCTCTCGCCCGAGGACGGCGGTCGCCGCGCCCTCACAGACGAGGAGGTCCTGGATCTCGCACGCATCGGTGCGAGGGTCGAGTCGCACTACGGACGCCCGCAGGACATCGAGTGGGCGATTGCCGGCGGGCAGATCTTCATCGTGCAGAGCAGACCCATCACGACCCTCACCGAGGTGCCGGGCGAGGAGGCCGCCACGACGTCCGGTGCGCAGCTCATTCGCGGCCTCGCTGCCTCCCCCGGGCTGGCTGCCGGCCGGGTTCGCGTGGTGCGCGCGGTCGCCGACGGAGATGCGCTCCTGCCCGGCGAGATCCTCGTCGCGGAGATGACGAACCCCGACTGGGTCCCCGTGCTCCGCCGCGCCGCAGCGTTGGTCACCGACGGGGGCGGCATGACCTGTCACGCCGCGATCGTCAGCCGTGAGCTCGGAGTCCCGTGCGTCGTCGGCACGCGGAATGCGACGCAGTTGCTGCGCGACGGCGAGCTGGTCACCGTCGACGGGCGCCGTGGCGCGGTCTTCGAGGACGACAACGTCGCCGCGCTCGCGCCGGCGGCGCACGTAGGCGGCTCAGAGGATGATCGACGCGAGCACCCCCACATCGATCGAGCCGCTCGGGACTCGCCTCTATGTGAACCTCGCCATCGCAGACCACGCCGAACGCGTCGCGGCCCTGCCCGTCGACGGCGTCGGCCTGCTCCGGGCCGAGTTCATGGTCACCGACGCGCTAGGTGGTCGTCACCCCAGAGACCTCCTCGCCCACGGCGGCCGCGACGAGTTCCTCGCGAAGATGGAGGCGTCGCTCCTGCGGATCACGTCGGCATTCGCCCCGCGCCCGGTGGTCTACAGGACCATCGACTTCCGCAGCAACGAGTTCCGCGGGCTCGCGGGGGGCGACCAGTTCGAGCCGGTCGAGGAGAACCCCATGATCGGCTACCGCGGCTGCTACCGCTACGTGCGCGAGCCCGACCTGTTCGCACTCGAGTGCGAGCTCCTCGCGCGGGTTCGGGATCAGACTCCGAACCTCCACTTGATGATCCCGTTCGTCAGGACGCTCTGGGAGCTCGAGGCGTGCCTGGAGCTAGTCGATGCGAGTCCGCTCGGCCGCCAGCACGGCCTGCATCGCTGGGTCATGGCGGAGGTACCGTCGGTTGCATACCGGATCCCCGAGTACGCGGCGCTCGGCATCGACGGCGTCTCCATCGGATCGAACGACCTCACGCAGCTGATGCTGGGCGTCGACCGCGACTCCGAGATCTGCTCCGACCTCTTCGACGAGTCCGATGCTGCCGTCCTCGACGCGATCGGCCGCATCATTGCGGCATCACGCGCCGCCGGGATCACTTCGTCGCTCTGCGGCCAGGCGCCCTCCAACAGACCCGAGTTCGCGGAGCACCTGGTGAGATTCGGCATCACCTCGATCTCCGTCAATCCCGATGCCGCCGACCGCGCTCGTCAGGTGATCGGATCGGCCGAGAGACGCCTCCTGCTCGACGACGCCCGACACGGGGTCTAGGGCTGCCGATGCCGTTCAGAGACCGGCGCGACGCAGGCAGACGGCTCGCTGCACTGCTCGGGCACCTCGCGTCGGAGCACCCCGTCGTGCTCGGGCTGCCGCGGGGTGGTGTGCCTGTCGCCTTCGAGGTCGCCCGCGCGCTCGACGCGCCTCTCGACGTCATAGTCGTCCGTAAGCTCGACTCCCGTACCAGCCGGAGCTGGCCATGGGCGCGATCGGCGAAGACGGCGTGCGGATCGTCAACGACGACCTGCGGCGCCGGGCCGGCGTCAGCGACGCCGACCTGAGTGCTGTCGAGCGTCGCGAGAGGTCCGAGCTCGAGCGTCGCGCGGAGCGCTTCCGCAGCGGCCGGGGGCCCGTAGCGATCGCCGGCCGGACGGTAATCGTCGTCGACGACGGCCTGGCGACGGGATCGACCGCGCTCGCCGCCCTGCAGGTCGCCCGCGCGCACGGCGCATCGCGCGTGGTGCTCGCCGTGCCGGTCGCGCCACCCGAGACGCTGCGCGAGATGGCACGTCACGCCGACGACGTCGTCTGCGTAGAGGCTCCGGCGAGCATGATGGCGATCGGGCCCTGGTACGACGACTTCCGTCAGACCACAGACGAGGAAGTGGTTCAGCTCCTGGCCTCAGCTCGAGGCTCCTCCGCCGGGATCTACCCGGCAGACGTCGAGAGCGACGAGTCGGAGACGGGCGCACGCCTGGCGGGCGGCGAGGAGGCTGGGCGCAACGAGGAGGTCGACCTGGTCGTGGGCCGCGCGAGGCTCGGAGCGCACCTCGCGGTCCCGGCGCGGGCCAGAGGGCTCGTGGTCTTCGCTCACGGCAGCGGCAGCAGCAGACAGAGCCCACGCAACAAGCACGTCGCGTCGGTCCTAGCCGGAGCCGGTCTCGGCACCCTCCTGTTCGACCTGCTCACCGAGTCCGAGTCGCTCGATCGCGCCAACGTCTTCGATGTACGGCTCCTTGCGTCGCGGCTCTCCGGTGCGATCGACGCGTTGCGCTCGGACCCCGGGCTCCGCCCGTTGGCGATCGGAGCCTTCGGAGCGAGCACCGGGGCCGCCGCCGCGCTGTGGGCGGCCGGCGAACCGTCGAGCCCCATCGCCGCCGTGGTCTCCCGCGGCGGCCGACCGGACCTCGCCGGCGCCCGCCTGGCGTACGTGCGCGCCCCCACCCTGCTCATCGTCGGCGGCGCCGACCTCGACGTGCTCGACCTGAACCGGGATGCCGCCCGCCATCTACGCTGCCCGCACAGGGTCGAGGTGGTGCCGGGGGCCACGCACCTCTTCGACGAACCCGGAACCCTCGCTGCCGCAGCATCTCTCGCACGCGACTGGTTCGTCGCGCATCTTCCGAACCCGAGCCTCCCGTCCGGCGGAGGCGGCAGAGGCACCTGAGCCCACCGCGCCCCACGCGGCCCGCCCGGCCGCGCTACGAATGGGATCGCGGCACCGACGGCACTCTCGGCGCATACCCGGCGACCCGGACAGGGGTGACCTAGTGCCCTGGGCGGGGAGCGTCCCGCGCGGGCAAGATTATGTCCCTGATGACCTACACAACTGCGACCTACACAACTGCGACCTACACGCCGGCGACCACACCGGTGGCAGGGAGTTGATCCAGGGCGTCCCTGTCGGGCGGATCCTGGGGATCCCGCTCCGCCTCGACTGGAGCCTCGGCATCATCTTCTGGCTCCTCTCGTGGGGCCTGGCGACCGGGGCGTTCCCCGACCTGGCGCCGGGCTCGTCGGAGAGCACCTACTGGGTCGCCGGCGCGTTCACGGCGGCTCTCTTCCTCGCCTCTCTCCTGACCCACGAGATGAGCCACTCCCTCGTGGCGCGCAGCTACGGGATCGAGGTCGACAACATCACCCTCTGGGTCTTCGGAGGGATAGCAACGCTGCGCGGAGAAGCAACCGAGCCGCGCGCCGACTTCCGGATAGCGATAGCCGGACCGCTGGCGAGCCTGGCCATAGCCGTCTTCTGCCTCGGCATTGCGGGGGCTCTCGACCTGGCCGGCGCGCCCGACCTGCCGATCACGATGGCGGTCTGGCTCGGCTCGATCAACGGGATGCTCGCAGTCTTCAACCTGGCGCCTGCCGCGCCGCTCGACGGCGGCCGTATCCTGCGCGCATGGCTGTGGAAGCGCAGGGGCGACCGCGCCAGCGCGGCCCTGAGCGCTACTCGCGCCGGTCGCTTCTTCGGGCAGGTGCTCATCGCTGCGGGCCTGGTCCAGTTCCTGATCGGCGCGGGCGTCGGGGGGCTCTGGCTCGTCTTCCTCGGCTGGTTCGTGATGACTGCGGCGCGCGGTGAGGAGACTTCGGTCCGGATAGCCCACGATCTCACCGGCGTCCGCGCCGGCGATGTCATGACACCGGAGCCAGTCGTCGCGCCCGCGACCCTCACCGTGGCCGAGCTCCTAGACGACTTCGTGCTGCAGCAACGCTGCTCGGCATTCCCGCTCGTCGAGCCCGACGGCGAGGTGAGCGGCCTCGTGACGCTCACCAGGCTCAAGTCGCTCTCTGCGGACGCCCGCCGGACGATGGCCGTGCGCGACGTGGCGTGGCCCCTCGCGCAGGTACCGACCGCTACGCCATCCGATCCACTGGTAGACCTCGTCGCACGGCTCGGCGAAGCCGGAGACGGCCGCGCACTGGTGTTCGACGGCACGAAGCTAGTCGGAATCATCTCACCGACCGACGTGTCGAGGGCGCTGCAGATCGCCGAGCTACGTCGCCGCGGCGAGATGCGACCGAGATGACCGAGTATGAGTCCAGCCGACGAAGGAGACTTCATGCTGCCGTCCGAACTGGAGAAGCTCGCTCGCACACACGCGTTCCCTGCGGTGACGCTTCTGCTTCCGACACAGCGTGAGCGGCCCGGCAACGCGGAGGACCGGCTCCGTCTCCGCCATCTCGTAGACCGTGCCACGGAAGAGCTGCTCCGAGGGTTCGACCGACGCGAGGTCGCCCCGTTGGTGGAGCGCCTGAACACCGCCGCTGCCGAGGTCGATTTCTCGCATCCGGGCTCCGGCCTCGCGATCCTTGCCACCACCGACGAGTCACACGTGTTCGCGGTGCCGTTCGCGCTGCCCGAGCGCGTCGTGGTGAACGAGCGCTTCGCGGTGCGCGACCTCCTCGTCGGCGTGCATCGGATGCCGCGCTATCGCGTGCTCGTGCTGTCGGCGAAGAAGAGCCGGCTGCTGGAAGGCTCGGGAACGGACCTAGCCGAGTCTCGATCCGGAGCGTTCCCGGTCGAGGTCGAGCCGCCCCGCGAGGAGGACACCCCACACAAGGATCTGCCCATCCACGAGTCCCAGCGAGAAGAGGGCTACCGCTTCGTGTTCCGCGCCGTTGACCGGGCACTCGACGAGATCGATGCCGCCAGTCCTCTGCCGGTAGTTCTCGTCGGAGTCGAGCGCGACCTCTCGTTCTTCCGTGAGGTCACACGCCACGGACGCTCCATAGTCGGCCAGGTGGCAGGTAACCACGTCGCCGATTCGCCTGCGGAGCTCGGCAGGCTCGTCGCTCCCGCGATCGAGGCGCACACGGCAGCCGAGGCGTCCGCGGCCGTGGCCGAGCTCAGGGAGGCCGTCGGAACGGGACGTGCCTCGAGCGGCATCAACGACGTGTTCGCGCTCGCTCACGAAGGGCGTGGTAGGAGGCTGGTCGTCGAGGAGGACTACCGCTATCCTGCTCACATTTCCGGGGACGGCCGGTCCCCGTAGGCGACGCCGACGCGCCTGCCGGCGGCGTCGAGGGAACCGACGTGGTCGACGCGGTCGAGGTCGTCACGGAGGCCGTGCTCTCCACCGGGGGCGAGATCATCTTCGTTCCGACGGGCGCCCTCGCTCAGCACGGTGCCATCGGCCTACTGCTCCGCTACTGAGTGCTCCGCAGTCGACCGGTCGGTTGCACGGGGAGCGGCACCGCCTCGCAACCGAAGGATCTACTCTGCGGGGTCACACGGCTCTCCGAGAGGCTCTGCGCGTGAAAGTGGATGGCGCCGCCTCGGGTCCAGTGGTGCTGGACACCGCCGGCCTCGCGGCCGCAGTCGAGACGCTGATCGGTGACGGCTGGTCGGTGATCGCCCCGACGGTGCGCGACGGGGCAATGGTCCACGACGTGATCGAGTCGGTAGCGGACCTGCCTACCGGGTGGGGCGACAAGCAGGAGCCGGGCCGCTACCGACTGCGGCGGCGAGACGACTCCGCTCGCTTCGGCTACGCAGCGCCCGCGCAGTCGTGGAAGCGCCTCCTCTTTCCGCCGCGCACGACGCTGTGGCGGGCGCACCGTCCCCCGCCCGGGTCAGCTGATCGCGACGCCGGCGACTTCGTCGTGCAGGTCGCCACTGCCACGCCCAGGTACGCCTTCCTCGGCGCCCGCGCCTGCGAGGTGCGCGCGATCGAGATCCAGGACAGGGTCTTCCTGGGCGGCGCCCACACCGACCCCGGCTATCGGGCAGCGCGGGAGTCCGCCCTGGTGATCGCCGTCAACTGCAGCTCACCGGCGGACACCTGCTTCTGCTCATCGATGGACGCCGGACCACGTGTTGCATCCGGGGCCGACGTCGTACTGACAGAGGTGGCAGAGCCGCAGCACCGCGAGCCCTGGTACCTGGCAGAGGCCTTCTCAGACCGCGGCGCAGCGCTGCTCCGACGCGTGCCGTCGGCCGCCGCGACCCCCGAGGCGATCGACGCGGCCGACGCGGTGGTCGCGAACGCGGCCGCTCACATGGGGCGCGAGATGCCCGACGTCGATCTCCACGAGCTCCTGTCGGAGTCGCTCGAGCACCCCCGCTGGGACGACGTGGCCGAGCGCTGCCTGGCGTGCACGAGCTGCACCCTCGTCTGCCCGACCTGCTTCTGCAGCTCCGTCGAGGACGTGACCGACCTGACCGGGACGGAGGCACGCCGAGACCGCCGCTGGGCATCCTGTTTCGAGCTCGACCACTCCTACCTGCACGGCGGCAGCATTCGCTCCGGTATCCGCTCCATGTACCGGCAGTGGCTGACACACAAGCTCGGTACGTGGTTCGACCAGTTCGGGACATCGGGCTGCGTCGGCTGCGGGCGCTGCGTCACATGGTGCCCCGCAGGGATCGACATCACCGAGGAGATCCGCGCGATAGCCGGACCCCACCTGCAGGAGGTGACGCCTTGACGAAGCGGACGATCCGTGACCTGCTCGGCGATCATCCGTTCTTCGCCGACCTCGACCCGGAATACCTCGACCTGATCGCCGGCTGCGGGCAGAACGTGGTGTTCGCAGCCGATACGCCCATCGCCCGGGAGGGTGAGCCGGCTGACTTCTTCTATGTGCTGCGCGAAGGCCGCGTCGCCCTCGACGTCCACGAGCCGGCCCGGGGGCCGATCGTCGTGGCGACACTCTCTCCGGGCGACGTCCTCGGGTGGTCGTGGCTCTTCGCGCCGTACCGCTGGCGCTTCGACGTGCGTGCGCTGGAGCCCGTCCGCGCCGTGGCGCTCGACGGCGTCTGCCTGCGCGGCAAGTGCGACGCCGATCCCCGCCTCGGATACGACCTGGTCCACCGATTCGCCGGAATCATGGTCGCCCGTCTCGAGTCGACCAGGCTGCAGCTCCTGAACGTGTACGGCTGGCCCGCGTGACAGCGACCGCCACCGCCACGGGTCCCATGGCCCCCATGGTCCCGCACCGTTACCGAGTCGTCTCGCGCCATACCGAGACCTCCGACACCGTGACGATCCACGTCGAGCCGCTCGGCGACCCGATCGACGCGCCGCGGCCCGGTCAGTTCGCGATGCTCTGGGCCTTCGGCATCGGTGAGGTCCCGATCTCGTTCTCCGGTCTTCCCGGCGACGGGCGGCTCGGCCACACCATCCGCGCAGTCGGGACCGCCACCTCCGCCCTCGCGGCATCGGAGCCTGGAACGGTCATAGGCGTACGCGGCCCCTTCGGCAACGGCTGGGACGTCGGCGACGCCGACGGCGGCGACGTCATGATCGTCGCCGGGGGTCTCGGGCTCGCACCGCTACGCCCCGCCGTAGACGCCGTCCTCGCAGAGCGTGATCGGTACCGCCGCGCCGTGCTGCTGATCGGCACGCGCTCCCCCGACGATCTGATGTTCCACGACGACCTCGCTCGCTGGCGCGGCCGTCTCGACCTCGACGTGCAGGTAACCGTCGATGCGGCCGACACCGGCTGGCACGGCGACGTCGGCGTCGTCACCACCCTCATCGGTCGCGTGCCGGTCGAACCGGGCAACACGTTGGCACTCGTCTGCGGACCCGAGGTGATGATGCGCTTCACCACCCGTTCGCTGATCGACCGCGGCCTCGATGCCGAACGCATCCGCGTCTCCCTGGAGCGCAACATGCAGTGCGGGGTCGGGCACTGCGGGCACTGCCAGCTCGGACCCGAGCTGGTCTGTCTCGACGGACCCGTCTTCGCCTGGAGTCGCGTCGCAGCCCAGTCCGCGGTCCGCGAGCGATGAGCACCGACAAGCCCTCCGTCGCCGTGTGGAAGTTCGCCTCGTGCGACGGCTGTCAGCTCACGCTCCTCGACTGCGAAGACGAGCTCCTCGAGGTCGCCGGCGAGGTCGCGCTGGCGTACTTCCTCGAGGCGGGTCTCACCTCCGTGCGTGGCTCGTACGCACTCTCGCTCGTCGAGGGATCGATAACGACTGCCGACGACGCACGCCGCATCCAGGAGGTCCGACAGGCCTCCCGGACGCTCGTGACGATCGGCGCGTGCGCCACCGCGGGAGGGATCCAGGCACTCCGCAACTTCTCCGAGGTCGACGAGTTCCGCTCCATCGTCTACGCCCACCCGGAGTTCGTCGAGACGCTCGGTACGTCGACACCCATCTCGGCTCACGTTCGCGTCGACCTCGAGCTGAGGGGGTGCCCGATCTCGAAGGCACAGCTCGTCGAGACGATCAGCGCCTTCCTGCACGGGCGGCGGCCCAACATCTCCGGCCGGAGCGTCTGCTCGGAGTGCAAGGAGCGTGGCAACGTCTGCGTCACCGTCGCGGGCGGAACGCCGTGCCTGGGCCCGATCACGCACGCAGGGTGCGAGGCCCTCTGTCCCGCCTACCACCGCGGGTGCTACGGCTGCTACGGCCCCGCGGACACGACGAACGCACCGTCGCTGGTAGTGAGACTCCGCGAGGGAGGCATGGCCGACGACGACATCGTGCGTGTCCTACGCACCTTCAACGCCTACGCCGACGACTTCCGCGACGCGAGCGAGGCCGTCGCCGCAGGCAAGGGGGCGGAGTGACCCACCGAAGCCCCGCGAGCCGCACGCTGGAGGTCAAGGCCCTCGCCCGCGTGGAGGGCGAGGGCGCGATGTTCGTCGAGATCCGCGACGGAGCGGTTCACGACGTCCAGCTGCGCATCTACGAGCCACCCCGCTTCTTCGAGGCGTTCCTACGAGGTCGCAGCTACACCGAACCACCCGACATCACGGCCCGGATCTGCGGGATCTGTCCCGTCGCGTATCAGATGAGTGCAGTGCAGGCCATCGAGGCCGCGTGCGGGATCACAGTGGACGGAGCGCTGCGCGACCTGCGCCTGCTGCTGTACTTCGGCGAGTGGATCGAGAGCCATGCTCTCCACGTGTACATGCTTCACGCCCCCGACTTCCTCGGCTACGAGAGCGCTATCGCCCTCGCCGCCGACCACCGTCCGATCGTCGAGCGAGGTCTTGCCCTCAAGAAGACCGGGAACGACCTGGTCGACGTAATCGGAGGGCGCGCAGTGCACCCCCGTCAATGTGCGCGTCGGTGGCTTCTACCGGGTGCCGACCAAGCGCGAGCTGCAGCCCCTGTCCGAGAGCCTCCGGCGGGCGCGTGATGCCGCCCACGCGACCGTCACGTGGGTCGCCGGCTTCGACTTCCCCGACTTCGAGCACGACCACGAGCTGGTCGCGCTTCGCCACCCCGAGGAGTACGCGATCCTCGACGGCCGCCTGGTCTCCACCCTCGGCCTCGATGCGGGGCCCGACGAGTACGAAGGTCACTTCGCAGAGGAGCACGTCGAGCGTTCCACCGCGCTCCATTCCCGGATCCTCGAGCGGGGCCACTACCTGGCCGGGCCCCTGGCGCGCTACTCCCTCAACTCCGACAAGCTCGCTCCCGTCGCCCGTGAGGCCGCCGCGGAGGCAGGCCTGGGTACCGAGTGCCGCAACCCCTTCCGCAGCATCGTCGTGCGGAGCGTCGAGATCCTGCACGCCTGCGACGAGGCGCTCCGCGTGATCGAGCGCTACGAGCCACCCGGCTCCCCTGCGGTCGAGGTAGCCCCGCGTGCTGGTGCGGGCTGTGGCTGGAGCGAGGCTCCGCGCGGCCTTCTCTGGCATCGCTACGAGCTCGACGCCGCCGGCGTCATCCAGGATGCTCGGATCGTGCCACCGACCTCGCAGAACCAGCCGACTATCGAGCACGACCTCTGGCACTTCGTGGAGTCACACCTCCACCTCGATGACGACGAGCTGCGGATCAGGTGTGAGCAGGCAATCCGGAACTACGACCCGTGCATCTCCTGTGCCACGCACTTTCTCGACCTCGTCGTGGAGCGCTCGTGAGGGGCGGCGGGCTCCGGGCGGCCATTCGAGGTCACGGCGGCAACTCCCCCGCGAGCGGTGCGCGCGGAGAACCGTCCCCACGCATCGTCGTGATCGGGATCGGGAATGCCTTCCGCGGCGATGACGGCGCCGGGCTCGCAGTCGTCCGCGCAGCACGGTCTCTACTGCCGGCGACAGTCGAGGTGATCGAGCTCGACGGCGAACCGGCGCGGCTCGTGGAGTCATGGGACGGCGCCGCGGCTGCCTTCGTCGTCGATGCGGTGCGCAGCGGCTCTTCCGCCGGCTCCGTCCATCGCTACGACGCCACCGAGGAGCGACTACCCCGATGGGAACCGTCCGGCGGCAGTCACTCGCTCGGCGCTGCCGCCGCCGTCGACCTCGCGCGCTCCCTCGACCGCCTACCAGCTCATCTGATCGTCTACGGCGTCGAGGGCGCCGACTTCGACAACGGGGTCGGCCTGACTCCGGCGGTGGCGTCGGCTGTGCCTCAGGCCGCGACCCGCATCGCGGAAGAGGCCGGAGCCGTCCTGCACCGCCTCGAGACGCGCGGGGGGCGGTGAACCGTGTGCCTCTCACACGCCGGGCGAGTTTTCGAGGTCGACGCGGCGAGGCACGAAGCCGTCGTCGATGTCGACGGCGGCCTCCGCACCGTCTCCCTGGCCGTCCTGACCCTCGACGGTCACGAAGTTGCCGTCGGCGAGTGGGTGCTCGTCCACACCGGCTTCGCGATGGAGGTGCTCGACCCCGCTGCCGCCGCCGACCTCGTTGCACTTCATCGCGAAGTCACTGCGTTCGGGGAGACTGGTTGAGACCATGGACAAGGAAGGGCACCGCATGAGTCGTCCGGTCCCGACACGGCGCGCCGCTTCGTACGGGCTCGCACTCGCGTTCTTCGCAGCGCTCGTGAGCGGAGTGTCCGTCTTCGTGAACTCGTACGGCGTGAAGCGGGTCCCGAACCCCACCGTCTACACGACGGCGAAGAACCTGGTCGCCGCCGTCATCCTGCTCGGCCTGCTTGTGGTTGCCTCCCGCGCGAGGCCCGGTGAGGGCTGGTCCCGACCATCGACGAGACGCGAGTGGACAGGGCTCGCCGCCGTGGCGCTTCTCGGCGGGAGCATCCCGTTCGTGCTCTTCTTCGAGGGGATCGCCCGCGCATCGTCCACCGACGCCCAGTTCGTCCACAAGACGCTGGTCGTGTGGGTGGCGCTCCTGGCCGTCCCGATCCTCGGCGAGCGCGTCGGCGGCCTCCATGTCGCGGCGGTCGCCCTGCTGGTAGTGGGGCAGGCAGAGATCGTCGGCGGGATTCCGACCATCGGCGAGAGCGGCCGAGGGGAGGCGATGATCCTCGCCGCGACCCTCCTCTGGTCCGTCGAGGTGGTGGTCGCGAAGCGCCTGCTCACCTCCGTCTCGCCGGCGACCCTCGCGGCGGCGCGGATGGCAGCGGGGAGCCTCGTGCTCGTGGCATGGCTCGGCGCAACGGGGCGGATCGACGACCTCGTCGGGCTGTCGGCCTCGGGCTGGGGGTGGGCGGCGCTCACCGGCACCCTGCTCACGCTCTACGTCGCTACCTGGTACTCCGCGCTCGCCCGCGCACAGGCCGTCGACGTCACCGCGGTGCTCATGGCCGCCGTGCTGGTCACGTTCGCCCTGGACTCCGTGGTGAACGGCAGGGCACTGGCCCCGCAGCGCACCGGTCTGCTCGTGATCCTCGCCGGCAGCGCAGTAGCGGGCACGGCGGCGTGGATCACGGCCCGGCGCGCCGCGCCGGCGGAGGTCGGGAGCGCGCCAGGTGCGGCCTCCCCATGAGACGACCGGAGCCGGGCGCTGCAGCCGGAGACGACGGCGCGATCCGCTTCGCGCGCTACGCCTATCCGCCCAACGCGCTGGGGCTCTGCGGGCCCGACGACTACGGTGCGCTCCTGGAGTACGGCGCCGGAGGCATCTCCGACGGTGGGCTGCAGCAGCTCGCCCGGTGCTTCGAAGGTGCATGGCCGTACCTGGAGCTGATCGCCGGGGCGAACGGCATCGACGACCCCCTCGACGCGCGCGTCGTCGAGGCCTACTGGACGGGCAACAGCCTCCTGGCCGGCGTGACCCCGCTCGTGCTCGGTTCCTCGCTCGAGGAGCGCTTCCGCGGCCCCGCGGGGAGAGACTGGAGCCGCCTGGCAGCGGCGATCCCGCACGCACCGCTCCCACATCACGGCTTCCACGTCTTCGCCGTCTACCCGTGGACGGGACTGCTTCGCAGCGGGGCGGCCGGTGAGGCGCTGCGCGTCCTCGACCGTTGTCGCATCCGGTGGGGCTCCGTCGTCTCCGTCGAGAGTGCAACTGCCGTCGTGCGATCGCGTCCGCTGCGCTGGGACGGCTGCAAGCTCTCCCTCGACGCGTCGGTACCGGAGACGGCCATCACGGCCGATCGCGGTTACGGCCTTGCCGGGCCGATCGCACCGGGCGACCACGTCGCTCTGCACTGGGACTGGGTGTGCGAACGTCTCACTCCGGCTCGACTCCGGTGGCTGCGCCGCCTCACGGCCTCGCAGCTCGACCTCGTGAACGGTCGCCTCGCACACTCCCCCGCGGCGGCCGTCCTGGGATAGCGCGCGGCGCACCGCCGGACGGTTACCGTGCGCCCATGCTCCGCGCCTGGCGGTACACCGAGGGGGCTCCCGGCAGGACCGACGTCGCCGCCGACGCGCTCACGGGCCCGCGCCCGGCCGGGTCGTTCCTCTGGGTCGACATCGAGCACCCGGAGACCGGCGAGATCGAGCACGCGGCGGAGGCGCTCGGCGTCCATCACATCGCGGCCGAGGACCTGGCCCACGCCGGACAGCGCACCAAGCTCGAGCACTACTCCGACCACCGCCACGTCGCCGTGCACGACATGGCCCTCGACGAAGCAGGCGTGCTCGCCGACGGGGAGATCGACATCGTCTTCGGCGACGGGTGGCTGCTCACCGTCCGCCACTCGCGCGATGGGCTCGACGCGGCGCCGATCGACTCTGTCGTGGAGCGCTTCGAGCGCCAGCGGGTGGAGCATGGCTCGAGCGACGAGGGCTTCGCGATCTGGTCGATACTCGACGACGTCGTCGACCGGTACTTCGTCCTTCTCGACGCCGTGGACGACTACCTCGACGGAATCGAGGAGGCTGTCTTCGCTCCGGACTCCGCCGATCACCCGCCGCAGGCGGCTTTCGCGCTGCGACGGACCCTGGTGGCGTTCCGTCGCACCGCCTCGCCGATGCGCGAAGTCGTCTCGGCTCTGCTGCGACGCGAAGCACCCGAGATCGGCGACGCTGCGATACCGCACCTGCAGGACGTGTACGACCACGTGCTCCGTGCGCTCGACCTCCTCGAGTCTCAGAGGGAGCTGCTGTCCGGCCTACTGGAGGCCCAGCTCTCCGTTGCGTCGATGCGGATGAACCGCGTGATGAAGGCGACGTCGTCGTGGGGCGCGATCCTCGTCGTGAACACCCTCATCACCGGCGTGTACGGCATGAACTTCCGGCACATGCCCGAGCTGCACTGGTACCTCGGCTATCCCCTGGCGCTCGCAGCCATGGCCGTCGCCACGGTCGTCCTGTACGTGATGTTCCGGCGGCGCGACTGGCTGTGACCCGCTACCGGGCATCGCCCCCCGGGTCGTTCACCTCTCGGTGCGTCGAACCGAGCGACGCGTCGCGATGACCCCGCCGAAGCGTGGCGTGCGTTCGGCCGCCGGGAGCCTGTGCTGCTGCGCAGTCCAGCCGACCTCGAGCAGGACGACCGCCGACGCCGCCACCACGACGCCCCACACGAGCGCCTCCCACTCCGGGAGGTCCAGGGCATAGAAGGTGCGCAGGTCGGGGACGGCGAGTATGACGACGAATGCCGCGACCATCCACGTCACCAGGCTCGCCCTCCAACCCGTGATCGGTCTGGCGAGGAGCACCAGGATCCACAGGCCGACGACCAGCAGCACGAGGGTCGCCGTGGTACGTGACTCGTCGAGCCCCACTCCGGCCCCCACCCTCGCGGTCGCGTACGCACCGAAGGTCGCCGTCGACGCCACCATGCCCACGGGCAGTGCGAACTTGAGGACACGCCTCACGAACCCGGGCACGTAGCGGCGTGGGTTCGGGGCGAGCGCCAGGAAGAACGCGGGGATGCCGATCGAGAGGCTGCTGACGATGGTGAGGTGCCTCGGCAGGAACGGGTACGGCCAGCGCGCCACTCCGACTGCTATGGCCAGGAGCATCGCGTAGACGGTCTTGGTGACGAAGAGGTTCGCCACCCGCTCGATGTTCGCGATGACGCGACGCCCCTCTGCGACCACACCGGGCATCGTCGCGAACTTGCCGTCGAGCAGGACGATCTGGGCGACCGCGCGGGTCGCCGGAGCCCCACTACCCATCGCGATGCCGATGTCGGCGTCCTTCAGCGCCAGCGCATCGTTGACGCCGTCGCCCGTCATCGCCACGACGTGTCCGCGCGACTGCAGCGCAGCGACCATCGCCCGCTTCTGGTGCGGCGTGACCCGCCCGAAGACGCTGTGGGTCTCCAGCACCTCGGCCAGAGCCTCCATCTCGTCGGGTAGCTCGCGAGCGTCGTAGCCCCCGTCAGCGTCGGGGAGTCCGACCCGGCGCGCAACCGCCGCCACCGTGAGGGGGCTGTCGCCCGAGATCACCTTCAGGGCCACGCCCTGCTCGGTGAAGTAGCGCAACGTGTCCGCTGCGTCCGGCCTGACCTTCTCCTCGAAGAGCACCAGCGCGGTAGGGCTCAGTCCTGACGGCAGTCGCTCCCCATCGAGCGCCTCGCCCGTTCGAGCGAGCAGCAGCACGCGCCTCCCCTCGGATGCGAGCGCCTCGGCGCGCCTGCGTACCGAATCCCAGTCACCGTCCGGCCCGGTGACCATCTCCGGCGCGCCGATGACCCAGGTTCCCCTTTCTCCGAAGGAGGCGGCGCTCCACTTCCGCGCCGACGAGAACGGCACCGACCCGGTCCGCTCCCACCCCTCGGGGGCGGGGAACGCCGTGCAGAGAGCCGACATGGTCGCATTGCGGTGCTCGTCCGACGCGAGGGCGCCGAGCGCAGCGGCCACCGGGTCGGGGTCGGTGAAGGCCTCGATCTCGTCGAACGCGATGCTCCCCTCGGTCAGGGTCCCGGTCTTGTCGAGGCACACGACGTCGACGCGTGCGAGGCCCTCGACCGCCGGCAGCTCCTGCACCAGGACCTTGCGGCGCGCGAGCGAGACGGCCGCGACGGCGAAGGCAAGGCTCGTGAGCAGGACGAGCCCCTCTGGGACCATCGCCACCACGCCTGCCACGACGCCGGATACCGCCTCGCGCCAGCCGGAATGCGCTCGGAACTGGCTGACAGCGAGGAGGGCCGCCGTAGGAAGGAGCGCGTAGGTCACGAACCGCAGGATCGTGTTGAGCCCCTCCGCGAGCTCGGTTCGGACGAGCGTGAATCGTCGTGCCTCCGCCGCGAGCCTGCAGGCATATGCGTCGGCGCCCACCCCGGTCGCCTGGAACCGCCCGTGGCCGGCCACGACGAAGCTCCCCGAGAGCACCCTCTCGTCGGGCCCCTTGTGAACGGGGTCCGACTCGCCGGTGAGCAGGGACTCGTCGACCTCGAGGCCCTCGGCCGTGTGTACCGTGCCGTCGGCCGGAACCTGGTCGCCGGTACGCAGCTCGAGGAGGTCGTCGAGGACCACCTCCTCGACGGCCATCTCGCGCACGATCCCGCCCCGCACGACACGCGCGCGCGGCGCATTGAGCACCGCGAGACGGTCGAGGGTCCGCTTCGCCCTCAGCTCCTGCACTATGCCGATCAGGGCGTTGGAGACGAGAACGATTCCGAAGAGAGCGTCCTGGATCGGCCCAACCACGAGGATGATGGCGAGCATCGACCCCAGAATCGCGTTGAAGCGCGTGAACACGTTCGCCTTCACGATCTCGGTGAGAGTGCGACTCGAGCGCCTACCGGTGTCGTTGACCTCGCCGCGCTCGATCCGCTCCTGCACCTCGGCATCGGAGAGCCCGTCGTGGCCCGTCACCCACTCGGAGGCGTCCCGACCGTCGCTCTCGATCCTCGGCGTGCCCACTGCCATCCGACGAACGTAGCCTTCCCTCGGACGCGACCGGAGCCAAGGGAGGACCCTTGAAGGCATATCAGCTCGTCGGATGGCAGAGACCTCCAGAGGTGCGCGACGTACCCGTCCCCGAGCCGGGGCCCGGTGAGGTCCTCCTCTCCGTGGACGCCGCGGGCGCGTGCCACTCCGATCTGCACTTCATGGAGTGGCCCGAGGGACTGCTGCCATGGAACCTTCCGTTCACGCTCGGGCACGAGACCGCCGGACGCGTTGCCGCGGTCGGTGCGGGCGTCACAGCATGGAAGCCGGGCGACGCAGTCGCTGTGTACGGACCCTGGGGCTGCGGCTTCTGCGGGCCGTGTCGTGAGAGCGCGGAGAACTACTGCGAGCGAGCTGCCGAGCTCGGTGCCGGTGGCAGCGGGCTGGGTCACCACGGCGGCATGGCCGAGTTCCTGCTCGTGCCGTCGGCGCGCCACCTCGTCGCGATCGGCGACCTCGACCCGCTCCAGGCCGCGCCGCTGACCGACGCCGCGCTCACCCCTTACCACGCCGTGCAGCGCTCGATGTCGAAGCTCGGACCCGGCTCCACTGCAGTCGTGATCGGAGTCGGAGGCCTCGGCCACATGGCCATACAGATTCTGCGCGCCGTCACGCCTGCACGGATCGTCGCGATCGACGTCTCGGAGGAGAAGCTCGCACTCGCACGCGAGATGGGCGCCGACGAAGCGCTCCTCGCGGACGACGACGCCGTGGCGCGCATCCGCGCGATGACCCGCGACGTGGGGGCCGAGTGCATTCTCGACTGCGTCGGATCCGACGCGCCCATAGCTCAGGCGGCGCAGATGGTTCGGGTGCGCGGCGACATCACCGTGATCGGGATCGCGCTCGGAACCTATCCGTTCAGCTTCGTCACCATGCCATACGAGGCATCTCTCGCGACCTGCTTCTGGGGGACATCACGCGAGCTCGTCGACGTCATCGAGCTGGCGAGGGCCGGCAAGCTGCGCGCCAAGGTCGAGACCTTCCCCTTGTCGAAGGCCGGCGATGCCTTCGACAGACTCCGCGCCGGTACCGTCGACGGACGTGCAGTGATCGTGCCCGACTGACGAGCAACAGATCTCCGAAGGGGTGGTTCGATGGCCGTCGAGTACCCGGCTGAGTGGGAGGCCGATGTCGTGCTCTCCGACGGCGGGACGGTCCGCCTGCGGCCGATCCTCCCCGACGACGACGCTCGCCTGCTCGGGCTCTACGAGCGTCTCTCCGACGAGTCCCTCTACCTCAGGTTCTTCTCTCCCGTCCCCAGGCCGACAGCGCGCCAGCTCGAGCGCCTCAGCCGCGCCGACTACCGCGATCACATGGCACTCGTCGCGCTCCTCGGCGACGACATGGTCGCGGTCGCCCGCTACGACCTGGTCGGCGAGGGGGAGGCCGAGGTGGCGTTCACCGTCGACGACTCACAGCAGGGGCGCGGCCTCGGAACCGTGATGCTCGAGCACCTGGCGGTGATCGCGAGATCACACGGGATCGGGCGGTTCGTCGCCGACATCCTTCCTTCCAACCGCCGGATGCTCGACGTCTTCCGCAACGCCGGGTTCGAGCTCGACCGCTCCTTCGAGTCCGGCAACATAAAGGTCGCATTCTCGATCGAGCCGACCGACGCCTCGATCGCAGCGGTCCGCATCCGCGAGCACCACTCCGAGGCAGCCTCGATCGCGCGCCTCCTCGCCCCTCGCTCCATCGCCGTCGTGGGAGCGGGACGCAGGAGCGGCTCGATCGGTCACGAGGTTTTCCGCAACCTGCTGCAGTACGGCTTCGAGGGTCCCGTGTACCCGGTCAACCCGGCCACCAACCATGTCGCCGGCGTTCGCGCGTTCGACTCGGTGCTGTCCGTGCCCGACGATGTCGATCTGGTAGTCGTCACGGTCCCGTCCGCTGCCGTCCGATCGGTGGTCGAGCAGTGCGCTCAGAAGCACGTCCACGGCCTAGTGATCATCTCGGCCGGCTTCGCCGAGCTCGGGGCCTCCGGCAAGGTTCAGGAGCGCGAGCTGGTCGCGTTCGCGCGCCGACACGGGATGAGGATCATCGGCCCCAACTGCCTCGGTATCGCGAACACTGCTCCGAGCGTGCGCATGCACGCGACGTTCGCACCCTTCGCACCTTCGCCCGGGCGGGTGGCCTTCCTCTCCCAGTCGGGAGGGCTCGGCATCGAGCTGATGGCACGCGCCGGCCAGCTCGGGCTCGGCATCTCGTCGTTCGTCTCGGTGGGCAACAAGTCCGACGTGAGCGGAAACGACCTGCTCCAGCACTGGGACGAGGATCCCGAGACCGACGTGATCCTGCTGTACCTGGAGTCGTTCGGGAACCCGCGCAAGTTCTCCCGCCTCGCCCGGAGGATCGCGCGCCGGAAGCCGATCGTCGCCGTCAAGAGCGGTAGGACCGTCGCCGGCACTCTCGCGGCCACCTCTCACACGGCCGCCATGGCAGCCCCCGACGCGGCCGTCGAGGCGCTCTTCCACCAGGCGGGCGTCATCCGGGTCGACACGCTCGAGCAGCTCTTCGACACGGCGCAGGTGCTAGCACACCAGCCGCTCCCGCCCGGGCGGCGCGTCGCGATCATCGGAAACGCCGGCGGCCCCGGGATACTCGCTGCCGACGCATGCGAGGCAGCCGGGCTCGAGGTCCCGGAGCTCAGCGCGGCGACGCAGGAGGCTCTGCGCTCGTTCGTCGCCGAGGGGGCGGCCGTCCGCAATCCGGTAGACCTCGTCGCCGCCGCGAGTCCCGAGCACTTCGGCGGAGCCATGCGGGCGATCCTCGCCGACGACTCGGTTGACGCCGTACTCGCGATCTTCGTCCCACCGCTCGTGACCCGCGCCGACGACGTGGCTGCAGCGCTCGCCGATGCGGCGGCTGCGGGAGCCGGCGACAAGCCCGTGGTCGCCTGCTTCCTGGCTCTCGGAACGGCCCCCGAAGCATTCCGCGGCGGCGACGACCGGCGCCCGATCCCTACGTTCCCGTTCCCCGAGAGCGCCGCTCAGGCCCTGGGCAGGGCAGCCGATCTCGCCGACTGGAGGCGCCGCCCCGAGGGCATTGTCCCCGAGCTCGAAGGCATCGACGCCGAGAGGGCGCGCCTGCTCGTGGATGGGCTCCTCGCCGGCGCCGGACCCGAGGGCCTCTGGCTCTCGCCCGACGACGCGCTCGCGATATGCAATGCGTACGGGATCCCCGTCGCGGAGGCACGCCGGGTCTCGACCGCCGACGACGCCGTTGCCGCGGCGGCCGCTCTCGGATACCCCGTAGCACTGAAGGCGGCATCCCCCGAGCTCGTACACAAGAGCGACGTGGGCGGCGTGGCGCTCGATCTGCTCGACGCCGACGAGGTCCGGTCGGCGTTCGAGGAGATGGCCACTGCGCTCGGCGATTCCATGGGCGGAGCGACGGTCCAGGCGATGGCGCCTCCGGGTGTCGAGACGATCGTAGGCGTAGTTCACAACGCCTCCTTCGGCTCGCTCGTCCTGTTCGGTCTCGGCGGCACCACCGCTGAGCTGCTCGGCGACACCGCACTGCGGATCCTCCCCCTGACAGACGGCGACGCTCACGACCTGGTCAGGTCGCTGCGCGGCTCACCTCTGCTCTTCGGCTACCGCGGCTCCCCACTCGTCGACGTAGCTGCGCTGGAAGACCTGCTCCTGCGTGTCGGCCGGCTCGCAGACGACCTCCCCGAGGTGGCCGAGATGGACGCGAACCCGGTGATCGCGTCGGAGCGCGGGGTCATCGCGGTCGACGTCAAGATGCGCCTGAAAGGTGTCGTTGCCGCTCTGCCACCCGACCTCCGACGCATGCGCTCGTAGCACCTGCGTCGAGGCCCGTCCGCGGTGCGCACCGATGTGTGCTCCCGCGCACCGACCTGCACTCCGCGCGCACGGACTTGCGCTCCGCACGCTCGGCTCCGCCACCACCTACTACCTTGTGCACGCCATGGCGACCTGCTTCCACCACACCGGCCGCGAGACGGGTCGCAGCTGCACCAGATGCGGGCGCCCCGCCTGCGCCGACTGCCTGCGACAGGCATCTGTGGGGTCCCACTGCTTCGAGTGCGTCCGGGAGGCGCAGCCTCCACGGAGCGAGCGGCTGCGCCGGCAGTGGCGCTCTGCCGACATCCTCGGTGCCAAGATCCTCATCGCGACGAACATCGTCGCCTACCTGGCGCTGAACTTCACCGGTGGCGGCAACCCCATGCGAGGTAGCTCCGCGAGCGTCGACTGGGCCCTCTTCGGACCCGCAGTTCACGACGGCGAGTGGTACCGGCTGGTCACCTCGGGCTTCGTGCACTACGGGCTGCTCCACATCGCCATGAACATGTACATCCTCTACATCGTCGCTCTCGCTCTCGAGCGGAGCGCAGGCACGGCGCGCTTCCTCCTCATCTACGCCGTCTCGCTCCTGGCGGGGTCATTCGGCGCACTCCTCCTCGACCCGCTGGCGCTGACCGGTGGCGCCTCGGGCGCCGTCTTCGGCGTCGCCGCCGCCACCACCGTCGCCATGCACTCGCGGGGGGTCCGCTTCATGGACACCGGCTTCGGGCCGCTCCTGCTCATCAACGTGGTGCTGTCCTTCGCGATCCCGCAGGTCTCGATCGGCGGTCACCTGGGAGGCCTCGTGGGCGGAGCCGCGGCGGGCTACGCAGTGCTCCACCCCCGCGCTACGGCGCGCACCGCGGCGGCCGGTATCGCAGCGATCGCGATGATCTCCCTGTTGGGCTCCGTGTGGGCTGCTGCGAGACCTACCCTCGGCTGAGCCCGCCTAGGGCGCGCTGAGCGGGATGAGCTCGACCTCACCGGTGTCGTCGTCCTCGCTGAACCGGAAGCCGCAGAGCTCCGCGAGGTGCGGCCGCCCCTCGCACGGACCCGACCCCACGATCTCGTCACCTGAGCGCAGCTCGACCGCGCCGCGTGGCCGGTACGTGTACCTGCCCCCACGCCGCAGAGCCAGCAGCTGGAACCCGGTGTCGTCGCCGAGCTGGTCCCCGGTGACTCGGGCGCCGTCGAACGGCGATGCCGGGGCAACGGGGAACCTGACGATCACCTCGTCGGCCTCGCCGAGAGCCACCGCGAGGACCGGGTGCATCTCCTCACCCTGCTCGACCAGCCAGACCATCTGCTGAGCGGCGTCGCCGATCTCCTCGGCCGCTCCGCCGAGGCGCAGTAGCCCTCGGAGCTGCGCCGGATCGATGGTCTCGGCAGCCGCGCGGAGCACCCAGAGCTCCAGGCGCTCGCGCATCTCGTCGAGCCGGTCCTCCAGGTAGGTCACCTCAGCAGCGAGGCTCTGGTCGTTGAAGAGCAGCGCCGAGTACGCGAGGCCCACCGCTGCGTCCGGAGAAGTTCTTCATCTCTACCAGCACGTCGACGGCACGGTCGAGATCGCTGATAGCCGGCTGCTCCTCGACCGTTGCCGCGCTCCACTCGGGGGCCCCGGCGAGAGAGCGCACCTCCGGTATCCCCACCGCCGCCCCCCTCAGGATCAGCACGTCGTCGGGCAGGAACACGTCGTCGCCGTCGGGATCGATCATCCAGTCCTTCGCTCGACGGATCGCCACGACTCGCAGGCCCGTGTCGGTCGGCAGCTCCACGTCTGCGAGCGACCGGTGAGCGAGAGCCGACTCCTCGCGGACCCTCACCCGGTGCGAGACCTCCTTGGCCGCTGCGAGGTCGGCTACGAGCGCACCCGGGATGCCGAGGTCGTGCGTGACGATGTGGGCGATGTCGACGGCGGCGTTGCCCATCCGCTCGATGGCCGAGACCAGGTGCAGGACTCCTGAGATCCGCTCGGCGTCGCGCGGCGAGCGACCCGCCAGCACGCAGACCTCGCGCATCTCGTGGACCAGCGAAGTGAGGCGCTCCTCGAGCTCGAGCACCTCCTCGGCCATGACGCCGTCGGAGAAGAACAGGGCGGCGTAGCCGAGGTCCACCATCAGCTCGGAGGCGTCCTTGGCCTCCGAGAGCATGGCCTTCAGGTTGCGGGGTCGCTCGTCCATGTCCTTCGGGATGCGCATCGGGATCAGGTCAAGCCCAGGATCACCAGCGACAGCATAAGCGCGATGGCACCGAGCAGATCCGAGGCGGAAGAGACGATGGGGATGCCGAAGTTGTCGGGGTCCAGGCCGAGGCGGTACGTGACGACCGCCCCGAAGTAGCCGGCCAGGCCCGCGAGCGTCGTGGCGAGCAGGCCGGCCAGAACCGTCGCCTCCACGACGTCGACCCACCCGGGTGTCGCCATCGAGAGGACCTCTCCGAGCGACGCGGCGGCGAGTCCGAGGACGGTGAAGACGGCACCCGCCAAGAGGTAGACGAGGACCACATCCTCGGCGATCGGCCTCAGGCTGAACCGGTGCGGATCGATCAGGCCGAGGTGGAGCTTGCTCGAGAGCCGGGAGGCGAGGATCCCCGCCAGCGAGCCCGAGAGCGAGAGAAGGGGCGGGACCAGCACCAGGAGCACCGGGTACAGCAGGAGTGGCTCGAGGCGCCCGTCGAGCGTGAGTCCGGCGAGCATGCTCACGAGCCCCGCCACGAACAGCACAGAGACCGACTCGCGCACGATGCTCCGCAGCATCGGCATCCTGCTGCGCATGCCGCGCACGAGGCTCACGACCCCCGCCACCGCGCAGAGGACGGCGAGGATCGGCGTCACCCCGTCGACGGAGACCAGGTTCGTGGCCAGGAACAGGCTCGGCAGGGTGACGGTGTCGGCCGCCGCGGTCACGACCGGCGCGGTGACGTTGTCGAGGTCCCACTCGCGCCTGACGCTCAGCGCCGTGATCCCGACGGTGATGCCCATGACCACCGCTATCGGGATCAGCCCACCGATCACCGATACGACCACGAAGTCGGCGATAGAGATCGACTCGTGAACGCCGAAGGCGGCGGCAAACCCCTTGGCCGCCACCGCCAGGAGAAGAGCGAGCGCCATGGAGAGCAGCACCGCCGCCTCGAGGTTCTGACCGACGAGCGTCTCTCGCCTGCGCGACAGCCGGAACGCGCCCGTGTGCGCCGCCGTGCCGAGACGGCTGCCGAGCGCACCGAAGACGTTGCCGCGCATCCCCACAGCCGCGGGCACCAGGAGAAGCAGGCCGGGAAGCCGGTCGAGCGTGCCCGTGATCGAGCCGAGCGTGACCCCGGCTATGAGCCCCGTTGCCGTGGAGACGAGGAGCGCGCCGAAGCCGGCGCGGAACCCCGCAGGGTCCGCGCGCAGGAGCGCGACGAGGCGCGCGACGATGCGTCGAGAAAGGCGCAGCATGTCGGACTCGGAGGCTCAGCCATCCCCTCTCCTTCGATCGGCAAGGCTACCGCCTCACCTCTCACCGGTACGCTGACCCTCATGGACACGGCGCCACCTCTCGAGTGCCGCGGCGTCGTCAAGCACTTCGGACCGGTCGTCGCTCTCGGCGGCGTCGATCTCTCGCTGCGGGCAGGATCGGTCACGGGCTTCCTCGGTCCGAACGGGGCGGGCAAGACCACGCTCCTGCGGATCGCAGCGGGCCTGCTGCACGCGACCAGCGGCGAGGTGCTCGTCTTCGGATCCAGATCCGACCGCCCCGAGTCGCGTCGCGGGGTCGGCTACCTCCCGGCCGACCCCGTCTTCTATCCGTCGCTGACCGGAAGGCAGAACCTCGATCTCCTGGCACGCCTGCAGGGCGAGGGCTCGCGAGACCGCATCGAGGCGTGCGAGCGTCTCGGGCTCGCCGGCGACGTTCTCGACCGCGCCGCTGGTACGTACTCGTCGGGGATGCGGCAGAAGCTCGGAATCGTCCAGGCGGTGCAGCACCGGCCGGGCTTGGTGATCCTCGACGAGCCTGCCAACCGGCTCGACCCGATGTCGCACCGCGCATTCGAGTCCCTGGTGCGCGACGTCGTCGCGTCGGGCCGCTCCGTCCTCCTGTCGTCCCATACCCTGTCCGAGGTCGAGGAGGTCTGCGACACCGTCACGATGATCGACTCGGGACGGATCCTCCTCGACGCCGACGCCCGCGACCTGACGGCGCACGCGCTGCGGCAGGTCACCGTCCGGTACCGGACGACGCCTCCTCCGCCCCCCGAAGGCCTCACAGACGTGCACGTCGCCGCGAACCGGATCGAGGCACGGCTCCCGGCCGGTCGCCCCGACGTCCTGCGAGCCCTCCTGGAGGACCCCGACGTCGAGGACCTGACCGTGGAGCCCGCACGCCTCGAAGACGTCTTCTTCGACCTCTACAGGCGCGACGGCCGATGACGATTCTGCGCATGCGACCCGATCGTCCGACCGTCCGCCTGCTCGTCTCGGCGGAGGTGCGGCAGCGGCGCCGGACGATAGCGTCGCTCGCGGTCGGGACGTTCGTATTCCTGCTCGCGATCGCCGGCACATACGAGGCATTCGGCGGCGCAGCCGGCCTCGGACGCGCGTTCGGCGCCCAGACGCCATCGTTCTTCTCCGCGTTCGCCGGTGCCCGCGATGCCGACATCTTCGCGCCCGCCAGCTTCGTGGCCTTCGGGTTCGCACACCCCTTGTTCCTCGTGCTCACCCTCACCGTGGGCATCGGATCCGGTACGGCGTCGGTGGCCGGAGACGTCGAGTCGGGTCGCTCCGAGATGCTCTACACGCGACCGCTGCGAAGAACGGCGATCCTCGATGCCAGGGTCCTGTTCTGGCTCGCGGCGCAGACCGCCGTCGTGACAGCCGGCGTGGCGGGCTCCTATCTGGGGACCCGCCTCTCGCCGGATCTCCACGACGTCGGCATCGCGGCCATCGCGCGCGTCGGTACGCAGTACATGCCCCTCGCACTCTTCCTGGGCGCCACATCGTTCGCTGCCTCCGCATTCGCTCGGACTCGCGGGCAGGCACTCGGCATCGCGATTGGCGTCTCCTCGCTCACCTATCTGGTCAACTTCATAGCGCTGCTCTGGAAACCGCTGGCATGGACACAGCGCCTCTCGCCGTTCGGCTACTACGTCCCGCTCCGGTCGGTCGAGAGATTCGACGCGGCGGCGGCGCTGGTGCTGATCGCCGGGACGGCACTCCTCCTGATCGCAGCGCGGAGACGGCTGGAGCGACGCGACCTCGTCTGACGCACTCGCCGTGCAGCGGCGGAGCTCTCTGGGGGCGGGGCCGGCGCGTTTCGACTCTCGGACCACGCCCCCGGGACCTTGGACCCTGCCCGTCGGAGCCGCAACGCCCGAACCTTGGAGTCTCGCGAATTCTGGATTCCGTCCGAGGAGCTCCGAGTGGCCCATCCATCCCGCGCGGGTCATGCACAGGAGTCGCGGCGATGGACCGGTGAGCGTCGGCGCCCGGGGCCCCGATGCTCGTAGTCGTGGCACTCGGCGGCAACGCCCTGCCGCGGCGAGGCGAGGCACCCGAGGCCGGCACCCCGCTCACGAACGTACGGCACGCCGTCGCGGCGATCGCCGAGGTGGCGTCCGGACACCGTGTGGTCGTCACCCACGGCAACGGTCCCCAGATCGGCCTCCTGGCGCTGCAGAGCGAGGCGAACCGTGATCTCCGCGCGTACCCACTCGACATCCTCGGAGCCGAGACCGAGGGGATGATCGGCTACATGATCGAGCAGGAGCTCGGCAACACCGTGCCCGGTCGAAGGGTGGCGTCGATCCTGACCCAGGTCGTGGTCGACGTGATGGACCCGGCCTTCCGTGCTCCGACGAAGCCGATCGGCCCGGTCTATCGCGAGGCCGAGGCGAGGAGGCTCGCCGCCGAACGCGGATGGCACGTGGCGGCCGCGGGAGACGGCTGGCGGCGGGTTGTCGCCTCACCGACACCGCGGGCAATCGTGGAGCTCGCGGCCATCCGGATCCTCCTCGACGCCGGTGCGCTGGTCGTCTGCGCCGGCGGTGGTGGCATCCCGGTCGTCGTCGACTCGCACGGAGCCCGCCACGGGGTCGAGGCGGTCATCGACAAGGACCGGTCGTCGGCCCTTCTCGCCCGCGGGCTCGGCGCCGACGCACTGCTGCTCCTGACCGACGTTCCCGCGGTAATGCGGCACTGGGGCACACCCGACGCCCATCCGATCCCGTCGGCCACCGCCGACGATCTCAGGTCGCTGCAGCTCGATCCCGGCTCCATGGGGCCGAAGGCCTCGGCCGCCGCCTGGTTCGCAGCCACCACCGGGGGGTTCGCGGGCATCGGCGCGATCGACGACGCCTCCGAGATCATCCACGGTCGCGCGGGAACCGTGGTCGAGGCGGTCGTTCCCGAGCACGTATGACCGCCGCCCCTGAACCCTGTTTGGACCTCAGCGGAGCCATAGCGACCAGATCCGTCCAAACAGTGTTGAGGGGGGTCAGCGGAAGTCGCGGGAGGAGAGCGCGCCGGAGAGGCTGATGGGGAGGCGGGTGATCCGGCCGGCGACGAGGTTCGTGACGCCCTGGTGGCGCTCCAGCACCCCGCGCACCCGCAGCGCGGGGGCGCCGCGGGCCACTGTCCGGAACCGCTTCCAGGTGCCCTTCGCACAGATGACGTTCATGAGGCCGGTCTCGTCCTCCAGGTTCAGGAAGACCGTGCCCTTGGCGGTCGAAGGCTGCTGGCGGTGGGTGACGATCCCGGCCACCTCCACGACGCTGCGGTCGGGCAGCCCTCGCAGATCGGCGGCTGTGACCACCCCCTGGCGCGCGAGCTCGTCGCGCACGAACTCGGTCGGGTGACGGGACGGCGAGAGCCCCATCGCCCACAGGTCGGCGGCGAGCGTCTCGGGCTCGCTCATCCCCGGCAGCGTCGGAGCGTCGACGCCGGTCACCACTCCCGGCAGCGTCTCGGTGACCGTGCCGTCGCGATGCACCTCCGGACGAGCGGTGCCGAGAGCCCCCGCCGCCCACAGCGCAGTGCGGCGCGACTGGCCGAAGCACTGCTCGAACACCCCTGCCGTCGCGAGCGCCTCCACCTGGTCGACGGTCGCACCGGTCCGGCGCACGAAGTCCTCGAGATCGCCGAACCGCCGCAGCGCGCGCTCGTCGTCGACACGGTCGAGGAGCGCATCGTGCAGGCCGCGCACCGAACGCAACCCGAGCCGTACCGCCAGGTGAGACGGCTCCGCGCACCAGCCGCGCAGAGGACGCCCGACCGGCTCGACGTGGTCGGGACGCGGCTCGAGCGTCGCGTCGCGTCGCGAGGCGTCGAGGTCGGGGCCGAGTATCTCGACGCCGTGACGTCGGGCGTCGCGCACGATCGTGTGCGGCGAGTAGAACCCCATCGGCTGAGCGTTGAGGAGTGCCGCCGTGAACTCCGCCGGGTAGTGGTACTTGATCCATGCGCTCGCATACACGAGGTACGCGAAGCTCACCGGAGTGGCTCTCGGGAAAGCCGAAGTCGGCGAACGCCTCGAGCTTTCGGGAGATCTCATCGGCGGTCTCGCCGGTTATGCCGTTGGCGGCCATGCCGTCCATGAGTCGCTGCCGCATCTTCGCCATGCGCGAGTGCGATCGCTTCGAGCTCATCGCCTGGCGGAGCTGATCGGCCTCGGCGGCACTGAACCCTGCGACATCGATGGCCATCTGCATGAGCTGCTCCTGGAAGAGCGGCACACCCAGCGTCTTGGCCAGGCAGCGTTCGAGCAGCGGGTGCGGATACGTGACGGGCTCCTCGCCGTTACGTCGTCGGAGGTACGGGTGCACGGAGCCGCCCTGTATCGGGCCCGGCCGGATCAGGGCGACTTCGACCACCAGGTCGTAGAACGTGCGCGGACGCAGGCGGGGCAGCGTCGCCATCTGCGCCCGGCTCTCCACCTGGAAGACGCCGACGGTGTCGGCAGCGCAGAGCAGGTCGTAGACCTCGGGCTCCTGCGGGATCGTCGCGAGGTCCACCTCTACACCCTCGTGCTCACGTACCAGATCGATGGCGAGGTGCAGCATCGTGAGCATGCCGAGCCCGAGGAGGTCGAACTTCACGAGACCGGCGGCGGCGCAGTCGTCCTTGTCCCACTGCAGCACCGACCGCCCCTCCATGCGCGCCCACTCGATCGGGCAGAACTCGACGAGGGGCCGGTCGGCCATCACCATCCCACCAGAGTGGATGCCCAGGTGCCGCGGGAAGTCGAGCACCTGGCCCGCGAGGTCGAGGGCGAGACGTGGGATCGCGGGCGGGCGGGTGGCCGGCACCGACGGCCCCGTCAGGGCGGCGCCGTCGCGCATGCGGTCGCGCTCGCCCCGCTCGAAGCGGCGGTGCGTGGCGCCGTCATGCGCACGTGCGGCGGAGACGCCGCAGGCAGCACCATCGTGTGCGCGGCCCCCGCGCGTCCGTCGCCCTCGTCGGATGCCAGGGCGGTCTCGGCCAGCTCGGAGAACGCCTCGGGACCGGCGGCCCAGCGATCCACCCAGCGCCCCAGCGCGTCGGCCTGGCCGGGGGCGACGCCGACCACCTTCGCCATCTCGCGCAGCGCCGAGCGCGGCCTGTAGGTGATCACGTTCGCCACCTGAGCGGCGCGCTCGCGCCCGTAGCGCTCGTACACGTACTGGATCACCTCTTCGCGCCGCTGGTGCTCGATGTCGAGGTCGATGTCGGGGGGCCGTCGCGCTCGGGCGAGAGGAACCTCTCGAACAGCAGGCCGAGGGCGACGGCGTCGGCCTTCGTGACGCCGATCGCGTAGCAGACAGCGCTGTTCGCAGCGCTCCCCCGCCCCTGGCAGTAGATGTCGGACAGGTGGCAGAACTCGACGATGTCGAAGAGCACCAGGAAGTAGCCGGCGAACCCGAGATCCTCGATCACCGATAGCTCGTACGCGAGCTGCCGCTGCGCCTGCTCGTGCTGCGGGTGGCTCGGCGGGTAGTAGACGGCGCCGCCCCGCCTAACGAGCTCGCGCAGCCAAGACATCTCGCTGTGGCCCTCGGGCACCGGGTAGTCGGGCAGCATCGGGGCGGCGAGGCGCAGGTCGAAGGCGCACGCCTCCGCGACCTCGGCGGTTCGCTCGACAGCCCCGGGCCAGCGTGCGAAACGTCGCGCCTGCTCGGCCGGCGAGCGGAGGTGCGCCAGGGGCGACGCCGGGAGCCAGCCGTCGAGCTCGTCGAGTGGCCGGCGCGCGCACCGCCGCGAGGGCGGTGGCCAGGGGCCGCTGCGCGCCGGTCGCGTAGTGGACGTTGTTCGTGGCGACCACACCGGCCCCCGCGGCGAGAGCGACCTCGGCCATGGCGTCGTTGCGGTGTCGGTCGAGCGGGTCGCCGTGATCACTCAGCTCGACGAGCACCCGATCGGCACCGAAGGCGTCGAGGAGCCGGAGCAGCTCATGGCGGGCCGCCGACGGGCCGTCGGCGGCGAGCGCCCGTGCCACGACCCCCTTGCGGCAGCCGGCGAGGACGAACCAGTGGTCGTTGCCCCGGGCGGAGGCCCCACCGGTGACGTGCACCGGGGCACGTGACGCCGCGGCGAGATCGGCCATGGTGGCGCGGGGGGCGCCCTTCTCACCGGCGAGCTGCGCCTCGCTGATGGCCCGGGAGAGCCGGGCGTACCCGACGGGCCCCTCGGCGAGGACCACCAGGTGGTCGCCGGGCGGGTCGGCCACCCCGCCCGGGGTCCTGACCGCCCCGAGGGTGATCTCCGCCCCGAAGACCGTGGGCAGGCCGAGCGGCCGGGCGGCCTCGGCGAAGCGGACGACCCCGTAGAGACCGTCGTGGTCGGTGATCGCCAGCCCGGCCAGGCCCAGGCGCGCCGCCTCCTCGACCAGCTCCTCGGGGTGGCTGGCACCGTCGAGGAAGGAGAAGTTCGAGTGGCAGTGCAGCTCGGCGTAGGCCGTCATCTCGTCTACCGCCGCCATCCCGTCGCCGTGATTTCCGCCGTGATCCCCGCCGTGATCCCCCTACGGGCCCTCCGGGACTTGCACGAGCGGTACCGCAGCGGGGGTTCGATGTTACCGAACACCTGTTCGCTCGACAACCCCCGGGTCGCCCGAGACCCGTCGGGCTCGAGCCGGGGGCAGACGACGTGACCACTTCCACCAAGGCGTCAAGACGCCCTCAAGGGGGCCTCGGATGGCGACGATACCGACCCCGTGCGTGCCAATCTCTCCCCGCGCCCGATCCGCCGGCCACCCGGGACGGATCCGGCCTCGACCCCGGAGCCGCTCACCTCGCGCCCCGAGCGGGCGCGAGGCCTCAGGCTCGCGGCCCGCGTCGCCGTGGTGGTGCTGGCATCCACGATGCTGCTCTGGACCGAGCTGACGCCCTCCGGGTGCCGCCGGGCCGCCGAGGCCCTCCGCCTACCTGTACGGCGACTCCCTCGCCCGGGAGTCGGCCGACTACTGGGAGATGCTCGCCACCGATCTCGGCTACGAGGCCAAGCAGAGCACCTACGGCGGGACGGCACCCTGCGACTTCCTGAGGACGTTCCGCAAGGACATGCGCCGCACGACGCCGAGGTACGTGGTCGTGGCCTTCACGGGGAACAACATGACCTCCTGCATGGCCGACGAGGCCGGCGAGGCGCTGGTCGGCGACGCCCTCTACTCCACCTATCGCCGGGACCTGAACCGCTACGCGCGCATCGCCACCCGCGCAGGATCGACGATCGTCCTCGTGGGCCCACCGGAGTCGCGTGGTCGCGACGCCGGCCCCATGAACGAGGTGTACAAGACGATCGCCGACAGGTACAGGGGCGCTCTGTACGTCTACGGCGGCACCTACCTGACCCCGCGACGGCAGTTCCGGGCCACTGCGCCGTGCCTCTCGGGCGAGACCCCGGACCGGGGCTGCGGGCCCGACCACCGGATCAAGATCCGCAACCCCGACGGCACCCATCTCTGCCCTGAGCAGCCCGACGGGTACTCGCGGTCGTTCAGCGGCTGCCCCCGTCTACGCAGGCGGTGCGATGAGGTACGCCGAGACGCTCGTGTACGAGCTACCGCCGGCAACCTGTCGCCTCGTCTGCCTCGACGGCCGCGGCAACGGCCGGTGACGGACCCCGCCGTTCCGCGGGGGCACCCGGCCCCTCAGTCGTAGAGGGCTTCGACACCGGCGCGACCGGCCTCGACCGAGATCAGGCAGGCGATCTCGCCACGCGATCCGGCATCGACGACCACCTGCCACAGCACGCGGCGACGGCGACCGGCCGGGTCCCACCAGCGCACGTCGTGCGGCCACGGCCCCGCCCAGCCGCGCACCTCCCCCCACCGCCGGGGAGCACGCCGGCTCGTAGGAACGCCGGTGGCGCCGACGCCTCGCCGCGGCCCGTCACGACCACGGGCCCACCGGCCGAGTCGAGGAGATCGGCGGGCAGCGGCGGCTCGAAGACGCGCGCCGGCGACGGCCGCGGCACCGCACCGGGCCAGCCGGGCCTCTCCCCACCGACGGAGAGCGGGAGCACCGGCTCCCGCGGCTCGCCCCATGGCACCCACCGCACGCTCTCCCCGGCGTGCGGCCCCCTGGGGGACCGCCGTGACGACCGCGTCGTGACCGAGCATCCCCTGCACCCTGGCGAGAACCCGATCCGCCCGGTCGTGGACCACCTGGTCGCCGCCCCAGAACCCGAGCTGCCGCCCGTCGGCCGGCAGCACCTCATCGGGCACTATGCGCAGCAGCCCGATCGCAGAGGTGAGCGCCGCGTCTGCAATGACGGCTGCGTCCTGCCGGGCGCGCGGGTCACCGAGGGCCGCCACGTCGCCGTCTCCCGAGCGCGCGGCGAACCAGCCGTCGAGCTGCCAGCGCACACGCTCGGCGAGTGCCGCCGCCGTGAACGCGCCCTCGTGACGCCAGCACCGGGCCAGGCGCTCCCCGTGCTCGGTCTCGGCCTCGACCATCACCCGCGTGCACACCAGGCCGCGCTCCCCCAGCCGCGCGAGGAGCCGGTCGGCGAGGGCCTTCGCCGCGAACGCCGCCGTGTCTACACGCGTCGCGGGCGGGTCGAGCTCGATCTGCTCCACCAGGTCGGGGGGAGGTTCGGTGAGCGCCAGCGACGCGTCGTCGAGCCCCCGGGCCAGGCAGTGGAGCCGGTGCCCCTCCGGGCCGAAGCGCTCCGCCACCGCTCCCGGAGGGAGCGCGGCGAAGTCGCCGACGGTGGGCAGGCCCAGGCGCTCCAGGAGGTCGGCCGTGGCCGGGGCGCCCAGGACTACCACCGGGAACGGGGCGACGAACGACGCCGACCCGCCGGGGGCGACGACGAGCGCCGCAGGGAGCCCCGAGGCCTCCGGCCGGGCGTTGCGAGCCGCGAGCTGCGCGGCGAAGCGGCCGTCGGCGACCCCGACCCGCACAGGCGCAGCCGCGACCGCCGAGACCGCCGCGTGGACCGCAGCGTGGACCATCTCGGCCAGGGCCCGGTCGCCGCCGAAGTAGCGCGACGGGCCGCGCGTGGCGAAGGTGAGGAGGCCCGGCCGGACGATCTCGACCCGGGGGTGAACCCTCGACGGCACGGACGACCGCCTCGAACTCGGCGGCCTCACCATGCGGGTCGGCGTCTACCACCACCAGCCCCGGGCAGCGGGCCTCGGCCTCCCTGCGTCGCATCCCGCCCACCACCCCCTCGGCGCGCCTCGGCCGAGGCGGCCCGCACGGCGTCGCGACCACCGGCGCGCTCCCGCACCACCACCGCCACGCCGCGAAGGCCCGGGTCGCGACGGCGGGCTGCGGTCACGGGCCATCCGGGGCTCCACACGCAGCAGGAGCGCGTCACGACCTCCGGGCCCGCGCCGTCACCCTGCACGGGCCAAGGGGGCTACCTCGCCGCTGCGGGCGCCGTCACGGCGCTCCACGCCGACCCGCAGCGCCCGCGGAGCGAGCAGTCCGGAGCCGGCGGTGAGCCCGGGCCAGGGGGATCCCTCGGCGACCATGCGCAGCGCCGCCTCGACCGGCCACGCTCCGGCGCGACCCGGGGCCCCGGCGGTGGGAGGCGCCTCGAGCGCGACGAGCACCGCTGCGCGCTCACGGGCCCGGGCGGCGAGACGGCGGGCGTCTCCCGGCCGCAGGCCGGTCGGGACCGTCGCTACCACGAGCGCGACACCGTCGAGGAGGGCGGCGACCACCGTCGCCCACCGCCCCTGTGGGACCCGGCGCACGAAGGCGCAGCGGTCGAGCGAGACCCCGGCCTCCGCGGCCGCCGCCCCGCCCAGCGTGGAGCGGGGGTCGACGAGCGCGGCCCACTCACCCGCAGCGGTAGCGGCCGCAGCGAGGTGGAGCACCAGCGAGGTACCACCGTCGCCGACCGCCCCGCCGACGGTGACGACCGACCCGCGCCGTAGCCCTCCCCCCGGCAGCAGCGCACCGAGATCGCCGGCGACGGGCAGGGTTCGATCGGCGGCGGCGACGGCGGGCCGCACCTCGCGGGCCAGCACCTCGAGGCGGGAGCGAGAAGCAGGGTCCCTCCCGGGCAGGGAGGCCCGTTCGGCGGCGGCGAGGCTCACCACTCGACTGTAGCGAACAGGTGTTCGCTCTGCAAGGGGTGTGGCCTCACGGGCACCGCCACCCGGCGCGCCCCTCCCGACGGCTACCAGACCCAGCGGGTGGCCCCCACACCGGCAGAGCGCCGCTGGTGTCGGGCACCCGGCCCGCTGTCACCCGATTGACTGTCACACCCCTGTGCGATCATATGTTCGTGACACAGAGACCCATGACCCATCGACCGGATCTCCAGACGTTCCGATCTATCGGCGACGCGCTCGCGGGCCTGGTCGGCGTCCTCGACCCCGACCTGGTGCCGCTACCCGAGGCCGCCCGCTGGTGGGAGGCCCTGGACCGCATCGAGCGCCTCGCCGCAGGAGCCAAGACCCTCCTGGCCCGCCGGGTGGAGGAGTCGGGTGCCTGGGAGCGCTCGGGGGTGCCGGTCCGCTGCCGAGCACCTGGCGCGGGTATCGGGGACCGGCGTCGGTCGCGCCCGTGACCAGCTCGCGGCGTCGAACGCGCTCCCCGGCCTCCCCGCCACCGACTCCGCGCTGCGCACGGGGGCGCTCTCCGCCGCGCAGGTCGGCGAAGTCGCCTCCGCAGCCGCTGTGAACCCCGCCGCGGAGGGCCGGCTCCTCGATGTGGCCGCGCAGGCGAGCATCTCGGTGCTGCACACCGAGGCACTTCGCGCCAGGGCTGCAGCCGACCCCGACGACACCTACCGGCGCATCAACCGGGACCGACGCCTCAGGATGTTCACCGACGCCGAAGGCGCATGGAACCTCCACGCCCGCGGCACCCCCGACGCGGGAGCGCGCATCCGAGCCGCTCTCGAACCGCTCATCGACCAGATCCTCGCGACGCCCGCCGACGCCGGCAGCCAGATCCCCACGACGCCTACGCGTTCGACGGCCTCCTCGCGCTCGCAGAACACGCGCACCACGAGCCCCGCCAGCCCGGCACCGACCGCCGGTACCTCGCGCTGCTGCGCATCGACCTCGACGCACTCACCCGCGGGGCGACCGAGGGCGACGAGACGTGCGAGATCACCGGTATCGGCCCCATCCCCGCACGCGTCGCCCGCGAGCTCCTCGGCGAGAGCATCATGAAGCTCGTCATCACCCGCGGCGTCGATGTCGCCAACATCACCCATCCCGGCCGCGGCCCCACCGCAGCGCAGCGCATCGCCCTGCTCTGGCAGTCGCCCGGATGCAGCGTCGAAGGGTGCGCCCGAACCCGAGTCGAGATCGACCACCGGGAACCGTGGGCCGCCACCCACCACACACGCCTCGACCGGCTCGACCCTCTCTGCGCCCACCACCACGACCAGAAGCACCGCCGAGGATGGGCTCTCACGCCGGGCACCGGGCCCCGCCCCTTCGTCGCACCCCACGACCCACGCCACCCCCGCAACACAGACAGGGCCGGCAGGGCCGACACACCCCCACGCCCCACCCTGACCCGGCCCCGGGGACAGCTGCGCCCGCTAGGCGGGTGAGCGCGAGGCCTCGAGGGCGAGCTCCTCCGGGGTCATCGCGCGGGCCTCGGGCGACCAGCCGGCGTCGTCCCCGTAGTAGTGGAAGAGGTGCTCGATCACCTCGAGCGCCCTCGCCTCCAGCGCGGACCAGGCCCCCGGCGCGGCCTCTGCGATGACCACGTTCGAGTACGCGGTCACCCCCGTCGCGCCCGCCTCGATGAGACGGCGTGCGAGCACGTCGACGACGCGCTTGCCTGCAGCAGCCTCGGCCGACGCGTAGCGCTCGATCCCCATGCCGGTGATCGAGCGGTCAAGGTCGAAGATCATGACCTCCGGCCGGGAGCCGGGGCGGGACTTGGCGGTGATCGTCTGGCCCATGCGGCCCAGCGTAGAGCGCCCACCACCCGCCGAGGAGAACCGCGGTCCGCGCCGGCACCGGCCGTACTCTGTGCCGGAGCCCAAGGGACGGGAGCGATGGACGACGCGCAGACGGCCGAGGCACCGGCCGGCCGAGACCGGGACCGGATGCCGGGGTGGATCCTGCGGGCGGTCCTGCTGTTCTGGATCGCCTACGCGTCGCTGCGAGTCGTCGAGAGCGTCCTCCACGCGCTGCGCGGGCTCATCATCACGGTGCTGGTCTCGCTCTTCCTCTCGTTCGCCATCGAGCCCGCAGTCAACTGGCTCGCTCGGCGCAACTGGCGGCGCGGGCCCGCGACCGGTCTCGTCTTCCTCGCCCTTCTCTCCGTGACCGGCCTCTTCGTCACGGTCATGGGCTCGCTCGTCGTGAACCAGGCGCGACTTCATCGACGAGGCACCTGCATACGTGCAGGACATCGAAGACTGGGCCAACGACCGCTTCGACGCCAACATCGAGTTCGACGACGTGATCTCAGACCTCAAGGATCCGCAGGGAACCGCCAGGCAGTTCGCGAACGACCTCGCCGGCAACGTCGTCAGCTTCAGCGTCCGCGCTCTCGGGGTGGTCTTCCAGATCTTCACGGTGATCCTCTTCACCTTCTATCTGGTCGCCGACGGCCCGCGGCTGAGGCGCGCCATCTGCTCGGTGCTCCCACCCGACAGGCAGCGCAACGTGCTGCGCGCCTGGGAGCTAGCCATCGAGAAGACCGGCGGCTACCTCTACTCCCGCGTCCTGCTCGCCGGTCTCTCGGCCCTCGCGCACTGGATCGCCCTCAGCATCATCGGCGTCCCCTACGCCCTCGCCCTCGCGCTCTGGGTCGGCGTGATCTCGCAGTTCATCCCCGTCGTCGGCACCTACCTCGCGGGCGCTCTCGCCGTGCTGATCGCGGTCCTCAACGATCCCGTCGACGGGGTGTGGACGCTCGGTACCGTCGTCGTCTACCAGCAGATCGAGAACTACCTCTTCGCGCCGCGCGTCACCGCGCACACGCTCTCGATCCATCCCGCGGTCGCGTTCGCGTGCGTGATCGCCGGCGCCGGGCTCATCGGCCCTGTCGGCGCTCTCCTCGCACTACCTGCCGCGGCGGTCATCCAGGCATTCATCTCCACCATCGGCGAGCGTCACGAGGTCGTCGAGTCCGAGCTCACCGCGGATAGGACGCGCCGGGCGCGCGGACGACCTCCGCCCGAGCTCAGCCCGGAAGGCTGACGCCGCCACACCGAACGACAGCTGGTCAGACCGGGAAGAGGCGGGCGTCTGCCTCGCGGTGCAGGCTCGGCCACGGCAGAGCGTCCATGAAGACCCACGACCGCCTGTGGATCGTGCAGGGTCCATAGGCGTCGAGTGCGACGCGGTGCACCGGCGCCGGATAGCCCCGGTTCGACTCGAACGAGTAGGCGGGAAAGTGCTCCGCCTCCTGCGCCATCAGGTTGTCGCGGGTGACCTTGGCGACGACCGACGCAGCAGCGACCGAGAGAACGGTCGCGTCACCCTTCACGACGGTCACGACGCGCTCCCCCATGCGCAGGTAGTCGTGCCTGCCATCGAGGATGATCCGGTCCGGTTCTAGGCCCTGCGCGGCGAGCGCGTCGAGCGCACGACCGGCAGCGACGCGCAGCGCCGCGGTCATGCCGAGGCGATCGCACTCGTCGTGACCGGCGTGTCCCACGCCGACCCCACGTGCCCAGTCGAGTACCGCGCCCGCACTGACCTCACGCGCAGCCGGCGCGAGCTGCTTCGAGTCGCGGACCCCGGCGAGGTGCTCGTCGGGCGGTACGACAGCGGCGACGGTGACCGGCCCGGCCCACGAGCCGCGGCCGACCTCGTCTATCCCGCACACGACCCGGTCGCCCGAGCGCCAGCACTCCCGTTCCTTGCGCAGCGTCGGGCTCGGGTCCTGGCGCGGCTTCTCGCGCAGCTTCTCGCGCAGTATCGGAGACGTGCCGTGCGGGGCCACCCGCCGACGCTACCCTCCGCAACCCTCTCAGGGTCGTCTTCCACGGGGGCTACGCGGGATCCGAAGATGCAGGTCGCCCTCGTATCCGCCGGACCCGGTGCCGCGCTACGGTCCGGTGCCGCTACCGTCCCGCGTCACCGGCGGTGGCACGCGGGACCCGAGCCACTCACCTCGAATGGTCACGACCAGGGGAACACGACATGCAGCACCGGCCGACAACGATCCTCGATCGGCTCCGGGCTCTCCGTGGCCTGTTGAAGATCAGCGACGACGAGTTCAACTCCTTCATGGGCACCTACGCAGCGCTCTTCACCGACTCACCGGAGAGCACCAGAGCCGACTACGACAACGGTCTGCCCGCACAGGGCTACAAGCAGGGCAGCAGCACGGAGCTCGAGCAGTACTACAAGATCATCCATCTGCTCTGCACGCTCGGATCCGTAGAGAAGATGTACATGCCTCCGGTCATGGACGAGCGACAGTCCGTACTGAAGAACCAGATCCTGTTCGAGCGACTCGTGGCCACCGACCTCGATGCCGGCAAGGGCGACAAGGTCCTGGACCTCGGATGCGGATGTGGCGCGATCGCCGAGCACATCGCCGAGCTGACAGGTTCGACCCTCTACGGCATCAACATCGACAAGTCGCAGATCGACAAGGCATGGGAGAACCCGAACCTCGTGAAGCCGAACTTCACCGTCGGCGACTTCAACGAACCGCTCGAGTTCGACGACGACACGTTCGACGCGGTCTACGCGATCCAACCGCTGACCTACGTGACCGACCTCGACTTCACATGTCGCGAGGTGTCTCGCGTCATGAAGCCCGGCGGGAGGTTCGTCATCGACGACGTCGCCGCCCTCGACTGCTACGACCGCGAGAACGAACATCACCGAACGTTGATCCAGCACACCCGCGAGCTGACCGCGTTCGGAGGGTTCTGGCACTACAAGTACTGGGAGGACGCCATCACGAACGCAGGCTTCGAGATCCTCTCCTCCGAGGGGAGGAGCGCGGTCGCGATGATCAAGAAGGAGATCGCGCTGTACGACAAGTACGAGGCAGTGTTCTCCTTCCTCACGAGAGCCCGCGTGATGCCCAGGAAGATCAGCGCCATGATCTCCCGCATGCACGACAACAGTCGCTCGTACATCCAGGCCGAGGAGGAGGAGCTCCTCACCCTCAACTGGAACTACGTGGCTCAGATGCCGGCCTGATCGGCACCGAAGGCCGCTGAGCTGCCGGGTCGGGTCGACCGGCGGGGCGGGTCGGGGCGCAGAGATCGGATCGGGGGCGTTGGGGAACCCGTAACCGGGAGTTCACGCGAGTCGGGGTCACAGCCGCCTGGGCGGTTGTTAGCATCGGCCCCGTGAAGCAGGGGACTCGGGTCGAGGTGCGATCCCGGTTCGACGACCACTGGGCGCGGGGGTTCGAGGTCTGCGACACGGTCGATGAGCAGGACGGCGTGCGCTACAGGCTCCGCCGCAGGTCCGACGGGTCCGTGCTCCCCGTGCTCTTCTCCGACGACGACGTGCGCGAGGAGAAGCGCCGGAGCATGTGGTGGATGTGATCCGCCGGCTCAGGCCTTGAGGCTGGCTACCAGGTCCTCGACCGCGATCGCCTGCATGGTGGTGGTGCGCATGGTGCCCCGCGCCGCGAGCTCGATCGCCGCCCTCGCCATCGACTTCTCGTCGGGGGCCTCGATGACGTTCAGGAAGTCGTACTGACCCATCAGCGCGTACTGCGCGATGACCTTCAACCCGAACGACTCGACCTCGGCGCGGACCTCGAGGATCCGATCGGGGTTCTTGCTCAGTGTCTCCCAACCGCCTGGGCCGAGAGTCGTCAGCATCACGTAGGTGGCCACAGAACCAGCCTACCGGCCCGCCTCGAGACCGGCGATGCTCTCCGCCTCGGCCGGGTCGGGGTCGGTGGCGAACCAGGCATCGAGCATCTCGCGGGCGAGCGCGATGCTCGTCGTCCGCAGGCTCATCGCGAGAACGTTCGCATCGTTCCAGCGGCGGGCACCCGCCGCCGTCGCAGCGTCGCCGCAGAGCGCCGCGCGGACTCCCTTGACCTTGTTCGCGGCAATCGAGACCCCCGTGCCCGTCCAGCAGAACAGCACCCCGCAATCGGCCTCCCCTGCCGAGACGATCTCGCCGGCACGCCGCCCGACCTCGGCCCACGCGATCTCCTCGCCGGCCGGCGGCCCGATCAGGATCACCTCGACGCCGCGTGCACGCATGTCGGCCTCCACCGCGTCGGTCAGCGGCGTCCTCTCGTCTGATCCGACGACGGCGCGCATGCGGCCAGGTTACCTGCGCCCCGTGCGAAGTCGCCCCACCCACTCCGCGCAGATCCGGTAGCCGTAACCTGGCGCCCATGCCTCAGAACGTCGCCATCGTCCCCCACACGCACTGGGACCGCGAGTGGTACTCGCCCTTCCAGACTTTCCGGCTGCGCCTGGTCCGTCTCCTCGACGACCTGCTGCCGATGCTCGAGGCCGACGAGTCGTACGCGCACTTCCACCTCGACGGGCAGACCGCCGTCGTAGACGACTACCTCGAGGTCCGGCCCGACGCCGAGGCGGCGATCCGGAGCCTGGCGGAGGCCGGGCGCATCGCCGTCGGGCCGTGGATGATCCTCATGGACGAGTTCATGGTCTCGGGCGAGACGATGCTGCGGAACCTCCAGCTCGGTCTCGCCGCAGCCGGCCGGCTGGGCGGCACCTCGGAGGTCGGGTACCTGCCCGACATGTTCGGGCACATCGCGCAGATGCCGCAGATGCTCCAGCTCGCGGGGATCGATCATGCGGTCGTCTGGCGGGGCGTCCCGGCGGCCGTGGAGCAGACCGCGTTCCGCTGGATCGCGCCCGACGGCTCATCGGTGCGGGCCGAGTTCCTCGCCGGCTCCTACTCGAACGGCCGCGACATGCCGCGCGACGCGCCGAGCCTGATCGCCCGCGCCCGCGACTACAACGCCTCGCTGGGGCGGGCGCGCCTGGGCGACCTCCTGTTCATGAACGGGACCGACCACCAGCTCCCTCAGCCGTGGCTCGGCAGCGTCGTAGCCGACGCCAACGCGATCCAGGACGAGTACCGCTTCACGGTCACGTCCCTCGCCGAATACCTGACCACGCAGCCGAGCGACGGGCTCTTCGAGTGGACCGGCGAGCTGCGCTCCGGCGCCCGCTCGAACCTGCTGATGGGCGTCGCCTCGAACAGGGTCGACGTCCACCGGCTCTGCGCGTCGGCCGAGCGGTCGATCGAGCGCCGCGCCGAGCCGCTCCAGGCCCTCCTCATCCCAGCCAATCGCTATCCGGGGGCCCTCCTCGACATCGCCTGGCGCAAGCTCGTATTGAACAGCGCGCACGACTCCTCGTGTGCGTGCAGCGCCGACGAGGTGGTAGAGCAGGTCCGCGTCCGCTACGCGGAGGCGCGTCAGATCGGCGACGGTCTCGCACGCGAGCGCTGCACACCCTGGCATCGGCAGTCGACGCGCCCCCGCGTCGACGATCGTCGTCAACCCGACGGCGCGCGACCGTGGCGGGCTGGTCGAAGTGACCGTACCCGGGTCGGGTCCGGTCCACTTCGTGGCGTCCGACGGCACGCAGAGGCCGGCCCAGGTCGTTTCGGAGAGCGGCGGCGAGGCATGGTCCATCGATGTGAGCGGCGACGACTTCTCCTGGGTTCTCGACCTGGCGAACGGGACCGAGTTCGCAGGTAGCCAGGTGGCGTCGTTCGAGATCACTCCCCCTACGAGTGACGGCATGCACGAGGTCTGCGTGCACGCGACCTCGCCGGGCGCCACGGCCATCGACGTCGGCCCGCTGCGAGAGCACCTGGTCGCTCTCGCATCCACCGGTGAGTCGGTGCTGATCCGGCTCTTCCTCGCGCCGGTGTCCACGGTGGTCTTCGACCCTGGCGAGGTCCCCGGGTACGGATGGGCGACGTTCCGCCCCGCAGAAGGGGCGTCGCCACCCGGCACGGTCGCGGCGACCACGGCGGGTCTCGGCAACGAGCACCTCCGGGTGACCGTCGACGCATCCGACGGCACATTCGCCGTCGCGATCAACGACGGTCTCACCGCCTCGGGCCTCGGCCGCCTGGTCGAGGGCGGCGACGGCGGCGACACCTACAACTACTCACCGCCGGTCGAGGACCGCGTCGTGGACCGACCCGACTCGGTGGCGGTGACGACACTCGAGTCCGGGCCGATACGCGCCCGCCTGCAGATCGACTCCACCTACACGTGGCCACTCTGCGCGATCGGCGACCAGCACCACTGCACGCACCGCAGCGCGGAGGCCGAGTCGGTCGACGTCCGCACCACGCTGGAGCTCCGCTCGGGCGAGCGGTTCCTGCGAGTGCGCACCGAGTTCGACAACAGGTTCCGCGACCACCGTCTCAGGGTGCACTTCCCGCTGCCCGCCCGTGTCGGCGGCTCCGACGCCGAGTGCGCGTTCGCGGTCGTGCACCGCGCCCTCACCGCAGAAGGTGGACCTCACGAGCACCCGCTGCCCACCTTTCCGTCACGGCGCTTCGTCGATGCCTCCGATGGGCGCAGCGGCCTCGCTCTGCTGCACGACGGGCTCCTCGAGTACGAGGTGGTCGGCGACGGCACGGAGATCGCTCTCACGCTGCTGAGGGCCACCGGGTACCTCTCCCGCTCGGGTCTCGCGCTCCGCCCGCTCCCTGCCGGCCCGCTCGACCCGCTCGAAGGGCCCCAGCTCCAGGGGCATCATGCCGTGGAGTACGCGGTGCTACTCCATCGAGGCGACTGGCGCGACGCCGACCTCTACGCACGCGCCGACGAGCTCCTCGTACCGCTGGAGCGGGTGCGCGGCGGTGGCGTCTCGGGCGCGACGCTCCCCCAGGTCGGCAGGGGGCTGCGGGTCACGGGAGCCGAGGTCTCGACGGTCCGGCGCGAAGAGGGTCACCTCCTCGTGCGCGTGTTCCGCTCCGACGCGGCGCCGGGCATCGCGAGGATCGAAGTTGGTGGCGCACCCGCGCGCGGAGCCGTCATCGACCTGCGGGGCAACGAGATCACGGGCTTCTCCGGCGAGATAGAGCTCTGCCCCTGGCAGATCGTCACCCTCCGGATCGACTGACTCCGAGCGTCGCCGAGCTTGCGGTGCTTCTGCGGCGCCAACTGCGTCGCTACCCGGGCTTCGAGGTCCGCCCGCGGGATCCCTCCCCCACGTAGGAGCTGGAATGCGGTCACGGGCTCCTCGAAGCCGGCGAGGTCGTAGCGTCCGCTCGGGAGGAACGAGAGCCGACCGCCGAGGTCGCGGAGGCGCTCAGCGAGCACCGGCGCCGCGAGAATCGTCCCGGGAGCGGCCGCGTCCACGAGACGCGCCGCGAGGTTCACGACCGGCCCGTGGGCATCTCCCTGCAGCAGCACGACCGGGCCGAAGGCGACCCCGATCCGCACTCGCGGCAGCAGCGGATTGGCAGCGCACGCGTCGAGGATGTCGAGTGCGAGAGCACAGGCGGTCCCCGGGGCCGGCGTCATGTACATCACGGCGTCACCGATGCGCTTGACGACGTTGCCGCCCGCGCCTGCGATGGCGTCACCCGTCGTCTCCTCGAAGGCAGCGAGCATGCGCCCCAGCTCCAGTGGGTCGAGGTCCTGGGAGAGCGACGTGTACTCGGAGAGGTCTGCGAAGCCGATCGCGAGGTCGACGACGCTGGCCTGCGTCGGGCTCGCAGCAGAGTCGCTGTAGCGCCGGCTGATCGACTCCAGATGATGGCGGTGCAGCGTGTCGACCACTGCGACCACTCGGGGCAGCATGTCGTCGGCGATGTCCGCGTAGATCCGCGCCACGTCGACCGGCGACCCGCGCGCGTAGCCGGGCGCCTCGACGTTCGCCCTCATTAGCGCGACCTCCGCCTCGGCCAGCCGTGCCGTGGTCTCGCCCAGAGTCCGCGCGAACTGGACCGCGACCTCCAGGCCCAGGAGCTCACCGAACGCCGCGAGCAGCACCAGGGCCTCCACGTCGTGCTCGCTGCAGCGCCGATCGCTCGATATGGGCTCGGCAAACCCGAACGCCCGCCAGAGACGGAGAGCCAGGTCCGGGCTCACACCCGCTCGCCTCGACGCCTCGGCGAGGGTGATCCGCTCCTCCCCCGGCCGGATCCTGCGGAAAGCAGCGATGCTCGTCAGCCTGTTCTCCTCCTCTGCCTGCACGAGCTCGGGGACGCTGAGCCCGAGGCTGAGCAGGTACTCGAGGAGCGCCAGGCGCGCGGCGGCATCCGGCGCCGACGGGTCGTACAGGCCGGCTGTCTGCAGGTCGGAGACGCTCATGCGAACGACTCCGGCACAGGGCCTACGCCCTCGGAGCCCGCTCGGGCGCGCGGTGGCTCTGGAAGGCGGGCCAGGAGCGTCTCCCCACGACCCCCGGTGCGGCGAAGCCCGGATCGAGGGCCGACGCGGTCAGGCCCAGTGCGTCGGGGCCCTCCCAGAGCAGCGCCGGCCTCTCACCGTGCCACCTGAGGGCGAACGACACGTCGCCGCCGGCGACGGGCACGCCGTGCACCGCGAGGTCTCGGCCGAGCCACTCCGGTGGGAACCCGGGGAGCAGATCCACGCTCTCCCCCGTCTCGTCGACCAGGGCCTCGCGCACCGCCCGCAGGAAGGGCGCCGGCCCTCCCGGGAAGGTGATGGTCGGCGACGCTTCCGAGAGCAGCGCATCGATCCGCCGCCAGGGATCCGGGGAGCGCCCAGGCCGGCGGCTCGCGGCCCTGCGATCACTCATCCGGAGCCGACGCCACGCGGCCTCCGCTTCGGGGTCGAAGCCCCAGTCCTCGAGCGCGGCGACGACATCCGGGGTGCAGCGACGCCTCGACGACGCCTCGAGCAGCAGAGTGGCCCGGCTCGCATCGACAGCGTGCTGTAAAGCGTCGTCGGGCAGGTCGGTGCGGAGGCCGCGTTCCAGGTGAGCCCTCCACCCGCGGGCGGCTACCTCCGCGTCGGGGAGTGCCGGGGCTCCGGTCTGCGCGGCTGCCCGCCGCGGGTCGAGGAGGATGACCGCACGGACGGAAGTCCGGTGCGGCACCGGGAAGACGAACGCGCCCTCGACCCCGCGGCGGTCGCTGTGGCCAGGGAACACGCCCTCCGAGGTATCTCCGGCGACGATCTGAGCGCGCGTACCACCGCGGCCCTGAGGAGCGACCACCCATGTGCGGGGCGCCCGCGGAAGGAGCACCGCGGGCTGCCCATCTACGACGATGACGGAGTCGCGCACCTCGAGCGCGCGGAGCAGCCCACCGGAGACCGGCCGCAGCACGAACGCGACGGCGATGGCGGCCGCCGACCTGTTCTCCACCTCGACGACGATCAGTCCACCGCCATCGGGCACTCCCCACACCCGTTCGACCGCCTCACCGTCGGGAACGCGCAGGGTGGTCGCGAGGACGGGCGCGATGCCCACCCGGCTCTGGCGGGCGGCGTCACCTTCGTCGCCGCACCGCCAGCCGTCGTCTGCGCCGACCCAGCATGCGAGCTCGAACGAGAGCCCGCGCGGAGCGACAACACCTCTGCCGTCGACGTCCGCAGTCGCTGACCCCAGCGCTCCGACCGACATCGCCGGCCGGCTCGCGCCCGCGAGCGGTGACCTCACCGGATGCCGTGCAGCTCGGACGTCGCCTTGCGCAACATGAGCTCGGGCACCAGGTCGGCGGGGTGGGCTCCTTCGTTCAGGACCCGACCCACGAACGACGCCAGAGGCATCTCGATCCCACGCTGCGAAGCAATCTCCAGAACGGCCGCCGTCGTCTTGACGCCCTCGGCGACCATCTTCATCTCCGCCACTATCTCGTCGAGCTTGCGCCCCCTCCCCAGCTCGACGCCGACATGCCTGTTGCGGCTCTGTGGGCTGCTGCAAGTCGCTATCAGGTCACCCATCCCAGCGAGGCCGGCGAAGGTGAGGGGGTCGCCGCCGAGCGCCACCCCGAGGCGCGCGAGCTCGGCCAAGCCGCGCGTCATCAGTGCGGCCTTGGTGTTGTCGCCGTAGCCGAGGCCGTCGGCGATGCCGGAGCCGATCGCGAGCACGTTCTTGAGCGCGCCGGCGATCTCGCAACCCACGACGTCGGGGTTCGTGTACACGCGGAACGACGGCGCCCAGAAGAGCTGCTGGAGCATCCGCGCCGTCGGCTCGTCGCGCACCGCCACGACACTGGCAGTCGGCTGACCGGCTGCGACCTCCCGCGCGAGGTTCGGCCCGGTCAGCACCCCGATCCGGTCTGCGAGGTGACCCTCGAGGACCTCGGCGGCCACCTCGGTCATCCGCTGCAGTGTCGCCTGCTCGACTCCCTTGCAGAGGCTGACGACGGGCACGTCGGGTCCGATGAGCCCTCGGGCGTCGGTGAGCACCGCTCGGAACCCGTGTGACGGAACACCCATGACGATCACGTCGGCGCCGTCGCAGGCCTCCGCGAGCGAGCTCGTGGCCCTCATCTGCGCGGGTAGCTCTACCCCCGCGAGGTAGTCACCGTTCTCGTGATCTCGATCGATGCGCTCCGCGAGGTCGGGACGACGCTCCCAGAGCACGGTCTCGGAGTTCGCGGCCGTCAGCGCGGCGACTGTCGTCCCCCACGAGCCCGCGCCGACGACGGCCGTCTTCACGGAGCGGCCCTCGGGTCGCCCGTCCCGGGATCCCCGCTCACGGAAGGTGCGCGATCGCCCGGCGCGTCGTCATCCGAGTCGTGGCCACCCTCGTCTTCCACGTCGTCACCAGGCTCCACGACCGACGCTGAGCGACACGATCTCAGCACGGCCGTCTCCGGGTCGCGCCACCACCACTCGTCGCCGGAGCGTGGACGGTCCGGATAGATCTCGCGCGCTCGGACAACGCAGCCGCAGATCGACGCCATTATCCGATCGGTGGCCTCGCGCACGTTGTCCTCCGGCCCGACGTGAACGGGCGGGCCGACGACCGCCGTCTGCGCGACCCCCCACCGCCAGGAGGGCTTGCGCCCCTTGAAGAGGATCCGGTGCGTCCCCCAGAGCCCCACCGGGGTCACCGGCACGCCGCTCGCCCTCGCGAGTCTTGCCGCGCCGGACTTGCCCGCCATGGGGTCGAGATCGAGCGAGATCGTCCCCTCCGGGAACACCGTGACGCACTCGCCACGATCGAGCGCATCGAGTGCCGAGTCGAGCGATGCCGCTGCCGAGCGCGATCCCCTATCGACCTCGATCTGATTGATCTGTCGAAGCAGGAATCCGAACCCCCGCTTCCTGAACAGCTCGGCCTTCGCGAGGAACCGGACGCGCCGACCTCGGCGATCGGCCACCCACGCGAGAGTCAGGGGGTCGAGGTACGAGACATGGTTTCCGGCCAGCAGGACCGGCCCCGCCTCGGGGATTCGGTGCCCGCCCTCTATCGTCCAGCGCAGCCCGTAGCGCAACCAGGGGTAGAACACCCCCTTCGCGACGACGTAGACCGGCTCCATGCTCGGTAGCATACGCGTGCCATGCCACTCCGCTCCCCCGACACATTCGACTCGGCCGTCGTCGTACCGCTGCGCTCGTTCCGAGTGGGGAAGGCGCGACTCGCCTCGCGCTTGGAGCCCGCCGAGCGTGCTGCTCTGGCGCGTGAGATGGCCGAGCGCGTCATCGATGCAGCCCAGGGGATCCCGACCGTCGTCGTCTCCAGCGACCCCGACGTGATCTCGTGGACCGAGCTCCGCGGCGTCGAGTGCCTGGCGGATCCTGGAACACTCGACGCGGCGGCGTGCGCCGGACGCTCCTGGGCGCGCGAGCGCGCAATCACCCGGGTCGCAGTGGTGCACGCCGATCTGCCACTGGTCACCTCCCTCGACCGGGTCGTCTCCCCGGGCGCCGACCCCGTGGTACTGGCGGTTCCCTGCCACAGAGGCGATGGCACCCCGGTGCTCTCGATCCCCTCTGCGGTCAACTTCCGCTTCTCCTACGGGCCGGGCTCCTTCGGCCGGCACTGCGCCGAGGCTGAACGCCTCGGATTGCCGCTGCGCGTCGTGCGCGATCCGTCGCTCTCCTTCGACATCGATCTGCCGGAGGATCTGGATCAGCTCGCGCGTCGAACCAGGCTCCCAGCGACCTCTCCCGGCGCCTGAGCGCGGCGCGCAGTGGTCTCGTCCCCGCCGGCCGAGGTGATCACGTGACCTTCACCGCCCTCGACATCCCTGGGCGGGCTCTCGGAGTGGGGGCCCATCCCGACGACGTCGAGTTCGGCTGCGGCGCGACACTCGCAAAGTGGGCTGCAGCCGGCTGCGAAGTTCACATCCTGGTGCTCACCGACGGCTCGAAGGGCTCGTGGGACGACGCGCAAGACCGTGACGATCTTGTCGCGGCCCGACAGGACGAGCAACGCGCGGCTGCTGCTGCGCTCGGTGCAATCGGAGTCCACTTCCTCGGACTCGTCGACGGTGAGCTACAGAGCGGATTCGCGGAGCGGGCGCGAGTCTGCGAAGTGATCCGAGATATCCGACCCGATGTAGTCCTGGGTCACGACCCGTGGAAGCGGTACAGGATCCACCCCGACCACCGGTACGCCGGGTTTCTCACGCTCGACGCGATCGTGGCCGCACGCGACCCGCACTTCTATCCGGGGCAGCGGTCTGCCCCACACCGCCCCGACCGGATCCTCCTCTTCGAAGCCGAGGAAGTCGATCACGCCGAAGCGATCGAGGGATTCCTCGAGGCCAAGGTCGCGGCACTCCTCTGCCACCGCAGCCAGTGGCGTTCGACGATGCGGATTCACGACGACCCTGAGAGGGAGATCGCCGAGTTCGAGACACTGATCCGCGAGCGTGCTGTAAGAGCGGGCATGGAGGTCGGCCTCGCAGCCGCAGAGGTGTTCAAGCAGATAGACCAGGTGTGAGCCACCGGCGGGCGCGACGAGGGGCCCGGACGACCGGGCCCCTCGTGCGCTGCTCTGTATCTGCCGGCTAGCCCTTCTTCGCGGTCCGCCTCTTCGCGGTGCGCTTCTTGGCCGGAGCCTTCTTGGCGGCCTTCTTCGCGGTGCGCTTCTTGGCCGGAGCCTTCTTGGCGGCCTTCTTCGCGGTGCGCTTCTTGGCCGGAGCCTTCTTCGCGGTCCGCTTCTTGGCAGCCTTCTTCGCGGTGCGCTTCTTGGCCGGAGCCTTCTTCGCGGCCTTCTTCGCGGTGCGCTTCTTGGCAGCCTTCTTGGCCGGAGCCTTCTTCGCTGCCTTCTTCGCGGTGCGCTTCTTGGCCGGAGCCTTCTTCGCGGTGCGCTTCTTGGCCGGAGCCTTCTTCGCGGTCCGCCTCTTGGCAGCCTTCTTGACGGTGCGCTTCTTGGCCGGAGCCTTCTTCGCGGTCCGCCTCTTGGCAGCCTTCTTGGCAGTTGCCTTCTTTGCCGGAGGCACGGTCACCACCTTTCCGGGAGAGCTCTAGTAGCCCTTCGCACGTGCAGGGTCACTCAGGGCATGCATGCGGGTTGCGATCCCGCGCCCCTACTCGGACTACGCCCCTGCCACCTGGGCCTTGAACCGCGCCCCAACGGTGAACTTGGCGCTCTTGGCGCGGGGACCCTCACCATCTCGCCTGTCTGAGGGTTGCGGGCCATCCGCTCCGCACGTTGCGTCGGAGAGAAGGTCCCGAATCCTGGTAGGGCGACCTTCTCGTCCGCGGAGACAGTTCGCTGGACGACATCGATGAACGCATTGAGCGCTCTCTCGGCGTCTCCCTTGCTGAGATCCGCTGATGCGTGGATCGCATCGATCAACTCGGCCTTGTTCACAGAAACCTCCGACGCTTTGCGTGTATCTACGAAATGAGAACGTATTCGCGCGCATAGGTCAAGCATCTACGCCTGTCGTTGCACGGATCGCGCTACGCGATCTTCGACTCCGGACTCGCGCGCCGCCTCGGTCGAACGAACCACCATCGACACATCACGCGCCGCACTGAAGGCGCGCGAAGCACGAAACGCGCGCTCTGCGTTGACAATCAGCGCCGCGATCCACCAAACCGCGCGCTCACAGCGCGACAATGTCGGTCGGCGACGCGGTGTCGACAGCGACGCCCGGTAGAACATGCCGCGTGTGTGCGCCCTGTGGCTGTCGCAGAAGTTCACCGAGAAAATTTCCGGGCGCGTCGCGCTTTCGAGCCGTTTGGCGCCTCGTTCGTGCCGCGATCGCGTCTATCGAGACGGCTCACTCCTCGTCGACTATGGCGGGAACGCGACGGAGCCCGGGTCGGTGACCCGGGCTCCGAGCAGCCCCGAGCGGATTCGAACCGCCGCTTCCGCCTTGAGAGGGCGGCGTCCTGGGCCGCTAGACGACGGGGCCAGGAACAGCCCGGCGCGCCTTGGCGTGTCGGGCAGCTCGGGGGAGGACTCGAACCTCCAACCTCCTGATCCAGAGTCAGGCGTTCCGCCAATTGAACTACCCCCGAACGGGTCCCCCGCGCCGGGAGAACCCTCTCCGGAGCGGCGGCCATCACAGCATAGCGAGTCCCGGAACCAGCCTCTCCACCTGGCCCCGGCGCTCCAACCGGCCATATCCGATGACGCGTCCGGCCGCGACTCGCATCGTCTCGGTACCCAGGCGGCGCCAGGCAGCGGCACCCTTGATCGGGCTCGTGCGCGTGGGAGAGGTCACCGCATCGAGGCCCAGCTCGTCGGCGATCGCGTCTATCCGGGCGGCGTGGAACGGGTCCGAGACCAGGACGACCCGTGTCATCCCTCGCTCCCTGAGGAACCTGGCCGACCCGGCGAGCGACTCCCACGAGGACCGGCCCTGGGTCTCGCGCAGGATGGCCGCGTCGGGCACACCCTCTCCGTGCAGGTAAGCGGCCGCAGCGCCGGCCTCGGTGAACCGATCGCCCTGCTGGCTCCCTCCGGTCACGACGATGACCGGAGCGATGCCGTCGACCCACAGGTCGACCGCGTGGTCCAGGCGTGCGCTCAGCACCTGAGAGGGGCGCCCGTCGTACTGAGCCGCACCGAGGACGATGATCGCGTCGGACGGCCGGGCACCGTCGCGGCGCGACGCGAGCCACACCTGCACGAAGGTCACCGAGAGGTACACGACCGCGAGGACCGATACGACCGCGCCGACCTTCAGCGCGCGCCGCAGCCACCTCATCTGTCCGGACCGAGCCTCTCGCGCGCCGCTGTGAGCCGCGCGACCGCTGATCCACGGCCGAGGAGGTGTATCGAGTCGAAGAGCGGCAGGCCTGCGTGGCTCCCCTCGATCGCGGCGTAGACCGCCGGGAGCGCCTTGCGGGCCTTCAGTCCCAGGGTCTCCAGGAGCGGGCGGAGGTCGATCGCCTCGACCGTCCATTCGCACTTCTCGAGATGAGCGATGACAGCGTCGAGGATCTCCCGCACCCGTTCGGTGGCGACCAGGCGATCCCACGAGGTGTCGGCGACCACCAGGTCGCCATCGGCCACGAAGAGGAACTCGGCCTGATCGGCGATCTGCACCAGCGTCGTCGCGCGCTCCCGGGCGAGGCCTACGGCGGCCTCGAAGACCCGCACGTCGAGGCGCTCCCCGTAGCGCTCGCGCGCGAATGGCAGGACGTCGGCCGCCAGCTCGTGCACCTGCAGCCTGCGGATGTGCTCGCCGTTCATCCAGTCGAGCTTCTGGTAGTCGAAGAACGCCGGCGAGTGCGTGACCCGATCGAGGTCGAACACCGCGACGATCTCGTCGATGCTCATCACCTCGCGGTCGTCGTCCGGCGCCCATCCGAGAAGCGCCAGGTAGTTGAGAAGAGCATGCGGCAGGTAGCCGCTATCGCGGAAGTCCTCGAGGGCCACCGCCCCGTGACGCTTGGAGAGCTTGCCTCTGTCGGCCCCTACGAGAAGAGGCAGGTGCGCGTACTTCGGTCTGCCCGCGTGTCCGAGAGCCTCGCGTAGGGCCAGCACACGGTGTGTGGAGTCGATCAGGTCCTCGCCCCTGACCACATGTGAGATCTCCATGTCGGCGTCGTCGACCGCGTTCGCGAGAAAGAACACCGGGGTACCGTTCGACCGCACGATCACGAAGTCGTGGATCGTCGGCCACTCCACGCTCACCGGGCCTCGCACCATGTCGTCGAAGCCGCTCGTGCCCGAGTCGGGCGTCCGGAAGCGGATCGACCTCGGCCTACCTTCCGCTGCCAGGGAGGCCCGGCGCGCCGGGTCGAGACTGCGGCAACGGCCGTCGTAGCCCGGAGTCCGGCCCGCCGCAAGGGCCTCCTCGTTGCGCGCCTTGACCTCGTCCTCGGTGCAGAAGCACTCGTACGCTCTGCCGGCCTTCACGAGGTGATCCGCGGCCTCGAGATAGCGGTCGAACCGCGTGCTCTGCAGGACCGGCTCACCGTCCCAGTGGAGTCCGAGCCATTCGAGAGTGTGCTGGATGCCGTCGACCCACTCCTGGCGGGAGCGAGCGACGTCGGTATCCTCGATGCGGAGGAGGAACTCCCCACCGTGATGACGGGCGAAGAGCCAGTTGAACAGGGCGGTGCGCGCGCCTCCGACGTGCAGGAAGCCCGTCGGGGCGGGCGAGAACCGGACTCGGACGTCTGTCATGAGGCTCCGAGTCTACGGCGTTACGCCGTTGGCACAGCGGCCGCCCCGAGGGGAAGGCTCGCGCTGCTAGCCGAGGAGCTCGCGGGCCACGACGAGGCGCTGTATCTGGTTCGTTCCCTCATAGATCTGGGTGACCTTCGCGTCGCGCATCATGCGCTCGGCAGGAAGCTCCGTCGTGTAGCCGGCACCACCTAGGAGCTGCACACAGTCGGTCGTCACCCTCATCGCGGCATCCGAGGCGAAGAGCTTGGCGGTCGACGACGCGGCGGCGGTACCGGGAAGCCCTTCGTCGAGGAGTGCACATGCCCGATACACGAGGAGTCGCGATGCGTCGACGAGCGATGCCATGTCGGCAAGCATGAACTGCAGGCCTTGGAACTCCGCGATCGGCCGACCGAACTGGCGGCGCTCCTTCACGTACTCGACCGCGAGGTCTAGCGCACCCTGCGCGAGACCGAGTGCCTGAGCCGCGACGAGAGGGCGCGAGCGGTCCAGCGCTCCCATCGCGTAGTAGAAGCCCTGGTTCTCCTCGCCGATGAGGTTCCCGGCAGGAACTTCGCACTCGTCGAGGACCACCTCGCCCGTCGGCGACCCGCGAACGCCCATCTTCTGCTCGAGCTTCCCGATCGAGAACCCGGGGAAGGTCCTCTCGACCACGAACGCGCTGATGCCGCGGTGCCCCGCGTCGGGGTCGGTCTTGGCGAAGACGGTGTAGAAGTCGGAGATGCCGGCGTTGGTGATCCACGACTTCGTGCCGGTCAGGACGTAGTGGTCGCCATCGCGCAGTGCGCGGGTGCTCATCCCGGCGACGTCGCTACCCGCCTCGGCCTCCGACAGGCAGTAGCTCGCCTGGCACTCACCCGAGACGACGCGCGGCACATAGCGGGCCACGAGGTCGGCGTCACCGTGATCCAACAGCACGGTCATCCCGAGCTTCGAGATGAACGTGAAGAGCGATGCCGATGCGCAGACCCTGGCGACCTCCTCCACAGCGATCGCGTGGGCGAGGAACGTGCCCGCGTCGCCGCCGAGCTCGGCGGGCCAGGGCAACCGCGTGAACCCGGCGTCGCGCCACGCCTCCCACGACTTCCACGGGAACTCCGACAGCTCGTCGGCGCGCGCTGCGTTGGGAGCGATCTCGCCCTCGGCGAGTCGCCGAAGCGAGGCGCGCAGATCCTCGTACTCGTCGGGAAGCACAAATGGAGTCACTCCGAGCCCCCCGCTCCCTCGAAGTCCGAGACCACGATCTCCGCCACGACTCCCGCTACCCGACGGCGTTGGCCTCAGGACCGGGAGGAGCATCCAGGACCCGGGTGAGAATCGCCGAGCGCCACTCCGATGCACGCGCAGCGACGTCGGTCGTCGGGGCGCGCAGCACCTCCTCGGGCACCGAGTCGACGACCGAGCGGCGGACGGAGTACTCGTGGTCGGCCCCGCGGACGAGTGCAGTGCGCCGCTCCACGAGGTCGGGATCCACTCCACCGTCGTAGCCGAGCAGCGTCACTGCGAGATCGATGTCGCCGACGACCGGCGCCCGTCCGAAGAGAGCAGCGCGCCGCATGGCGATCTCGGCGACCACCGCGACGGCGTCCGACGCGTGCTCGTGGGGGCCGACGCGCAGGCGGTCCTTCGCCCGGTTGGCGAGCGTGTACCCGAAACCGACGTCGGGGCCCGGGGTGCCGAAGAGCGAGCCCGACGGCCAGTCCGGCCCCAGCTCACCGGGCCTCGGCCCGCGCCGACCCCGGAAGGACGGGTAGGTCATGCCCGACGGCAGGTTCTGCTGCTGTCTCGGGCTGTCGTCGAGGTCTGGGGCGACGAAGGGGTCGGTCGGCACGGGTCCTGCCTAACCGCGCTCGTCGGCGCGCAGCAAGCCGAAGACGATCGAGTCGATCAGTGCCTGCCACGACGCCTCGATGATGTTCTCGTTGACCCCGATCGTCGTCCAGGTCGCGTCGCCGTCGCTCGAGTCGATCAGGACGCGCACGACAGCGCCGGTGCCGCTCCCCGTGTCGAGGACTCGGACCTTGAAGTCGGTCAGGTGGACGTCCTCGAGCGCCGGATACTTGCCGTTCAGCGCCCGCCGGAGCGCCTGGTCGAGGGCGTTGACCGGCCCGTTCCCCTCGGCGGTCGCGACGAGCCGCTCACCCCCGACGTGCACCTTGACCGTGGCCTCGGTGTTCACCGTCGCCTGCGCTCCCGACGGGTCCTCCCAATCCGAGCGCACGTCGTCGGTGATGACCCGGAACGACTCGACTCGGAACCACGGCTGCTCCCAGCCCGTGGCCCTGCGCATCAACAGCTCCAACGACCCGTCGGCGACCTCGAAGTGGTAGCCCTCGTGCTCGAGGCGCTTCAGCGTCTCGACGACCTCGTTGAGCTGCGGGGCATCGAGGTCGAGGCCGAGCTCCACCGCCTTCAGGCCGAGCGTCGAGCGGCCGGCGAGCTCCGACACCACGAAACGGGTTCCGTTGCCGACCGTGTCGGGCGGTATGTGCTCGTAGGCGTCGGGGCGCTTGGCGATCGCACTGGCGTGCAGGCCGGCCTTGTGGGCGAACGCCGAGTGCCCCACATACGGCGCCTGCGGGTTCAGCGGCATGTTCACGAGCTCCGCGACGTGGTGGGCGACCGGGGTCAGTCGCTCGATGCGATCGCGCGGGATCGTCTCGATCCCCATCTTCAACGTGAGGTTCGGGATGATGGTCGTGAGGTTGCAGTTCCCCGTCCGCTCGCCGTAGCCGTTGATGGTGCCCTGGACCTGGATCGCACCACCCAGCACGCCGGCGATAGCGTTCGCCGCCCCCGTGCCGGCGTCGTCGTGCAGGTGCACGGCTACACCGACGTCGTCGCCGAAATAGTCGACAACCGCCCCGACGGTCCTCTCCACCTCGAAGGGCATCGAGCCACCGTTGGTGTCGCAGAGAACGAGTCGGGTCGCCCCGGAGGTAGCCGCCGCCTCGAGCACCCGAAGCGCGAACTCCGGGTTCGCCCGGTAGCCGTCGAAGAAGTGCTCCGCGTCGAAGAACACCTCCATCCCCTTCTCGCGCAGGTACTCGACCGAGTCGCCCACCATCGCCACGCCCTCGTCGAGAGTGGTCTGCAGCGCCTCGGTGACGTGGTAGTCCCACGACTTGCCCACGATGCACGCGATCGGAGCGCGCGAGGCGACCAGGTGGGCAAGGGTCTCGTCGCTGTCTACCTTGCCCTTGACACGACGCGTCGAACCGAACGCGACGAGACGACTCGTGGTGAGCACGAGATCCTTGGCGACTCGGCGGAAGAACTCGTCGTCCTTCGGGTTCGCGCCCGGCCAGCCGGCCTCGATGAAGTGGACACCGAGCCAGTCGAGCTGCTCCGCGATCCGGAGCTTGTCCTCGACCGTGAGCGATATGCCCTCGAGCTGGGCCCCGTCGCGCAGGGTGGTGTCGTAGATCTCTACGCTGCGCGGCCGCGCTCTCCCGACGTCACTCATCTACGTGCTCCAGCCAACCCTTGTACCGGTCGACCTTGCCGCGCACGGCATCGAGGTAGGTGGTCTGGATGGCGCGCGTGATCGGACCGGGCTCACCGAGGTCGCGATCGTCGACGGAGCGGATCGGCACGACCTCCGCGGCCGTGCCCGAGAGGAAGGCCTCCTCGGCGATGTACAGGTCGGAGCGTGCGATGTTCCCGATCTCCGCCCCATGGCCCTGGTCGCGAGCGATCGTCATCACCGAGTTCTGCGTGATGCCCTCGAGCGCTCCGGCAGCGACCGGCGGGGTGATGATCGTGCCGTTGCGCACGACGAAGATGTTCTCGCCGGTGCACTCGCTCACGTATCCCTGCGGGGAGAGCAGGATCGCCTCGTCGTAGCCGGCCTTGAGCGCCTCGACCTTCGCCATCGAGGAGTTGATGTACATACCCGTTCCCTTGGCGGCGGGCGGCATCGAGTTGAGGCCGTGCCGCTGCCACGAGGAGATCTTCATCCGGACGCCGTGCTTCAGCCCCTCGTCACCGAGGTACGCACCCCACGGCCAGACGGCGATGGAGACGTTGACCGGGCACGGCACGGTGTTCAGCCCCATCTCGCCGTACCCGTAGTACACGATCGGACGGATGTAGCACGACGGCAGGGAGTTCACCCGGACCGTCTCCTTCACCGCATCCACGAGCTCGTCGATCGTGAACGGGATGTCGATCATGAAGATCTTCGCCGAGTTGAAGAGCCGCACGATGTGGTCCGTGAGCCTGAAGACGGCGGGTCCGCTGTCGGTCTCGTACGCGCGGATGCCCTCGAAGACCCCGCAGCCGTAGTGCAGCGAGTGCGTGAGGATGTGGATCTTCGCGTCGTCCCAATCGACCAGCTCGCCGTCCATCCAGATCTTCTCGACCTTCTGAATGGGCATCTCCTCAGATCCTCCCTGCGATCGCTTCGCCGACCTCCGACGTGCTTCCAGCGACGTCGTCGGATTCGGCGAGGGCTTTGCGGATTCTCGATGCCGGCTCCGACTCCCCGAGGAACTCGAGCATCATCACTGCACTCATGATCGCAGCGCGGGGGTCGGCGGTACCCGTACCGGCGATATCGGGCGCCGAGCCGTGCACCGGCTCGAAGAGGGAGGGGCCACTCCTCGACGGGTTCAGGTTCGCCGAGGCAGCGCGCCCCACACCGCCCGCCACTGCGCCGCCGAGATCCGTGAGGATGTCACCGAAGAGGTTGTCGGTGACGATCACGTCGTAACGACCCGGGTCCTGCACCAGGTAGATGCAGGCGGCATCGACGTGGTGATACGCCGTAGCGATCTCCGGATGCTCGAGGGCGACGTCGTCGAAGGCCCGCTGCCACAGGTCGCCGGCGAAGGTCAGGACGTTCGTCTTGTGAACGAGTGTGACGTGCCTGCGGTCGCGTGACCGGGCGAGCCCGAACGCGTATCGGATGCAACGCTCCACCCCGGTCCGAGTGTTCACGGAGCCCTGTGTGGCGACCTCCAGCGGAGTGCCTCTGCGAAGGAAGCCGCCCTCGCCCGCGTACGCGCCTTCGGTGTTCTCGCGCACGACCAGGAAATCGACGCCGTCGTTGTGCCGCCCCGGCCCGCATCGGAAGGGTCGCAGATTCACATAGAGATCCAGCTCGAAGCGGAGGCGCAGCAGTAGGCCCCTCTCGATGACCCCAGGAGGGACCTCCGGAGTGCCGACGGCGCCGAGGAGGATCGCGTCGAAGTCGCGCAGCTCGTCGAGCACGGAGTCGGGAAGAACCTCTCCGGTGCGCAGATAGCGGGAGCCACCGAGGTCGTAGTCGGCGGCATCGAGCGACACGCCGGCGGCGCGCACCACGTCGAGCGCCACCTGCACGACCTCGGGGCCGATGCCGTCGCCTCCGATGACTGCGATGTGGTGACTCACAACTCTGACCTTCCAACTCCCCCCGAGGCCCGGGCACTGTGGGACCCGTTTCTCGAGCTACGCGCACGGCACTCCGGCCGATGACACCGAGTACCAATGACACCGAGAACGAAAAACCGCCCACCTAAGTGGACGGTCGACAGCGAACGCCGGGGGGCGGCGTCCGCTACTGAATGACGATTACGACGAAGAACTCGTGCATGAACCGGGAATGGTCCCACAGAAGCGGAGATCGGTCAAGCGGCGCCGGTTCGCTCGTCGCGCATGAGCGGACTCGACCGGGCCGCGGCTCCGCGCTTGACCCCGGGCGGCCGCCGCTGATTCGATTCGACCACTCGGTCCGGTCCCAACGCGGTGGCGCCGGGAGTGCTCGTCGGTGCGAGGGGGCAATGATGCGATCCCGAACGGCACGCCTCCTCGCATCGGCGCTCGTCGCGGCCCTCGCCGCCGCGGCGTGCAGCGAGAATAAGGAGGTCGAGGCGTCGGGCGGCGCGCAGCGCCGCTCGACGACGACTTCGGAGCCCGATGGCTGCGATCCGCCCGAGCCCGTGGTCACCTGCCGGGCACCGGGTGGGACTCTCGATCCGTACCTGCCGGAGTCGCCCGTGAAGGCCGAGGGCGAGCCGATCAAGGTCGGTACGATCAACCAGGAGACGGGTGCAACGGGCGCCTACCCGGAGCTGACGATGGCCGACAGGGCGGCCGTGGCGTTCATCAACGCGGAGCTCGCGGGCCTCGACGGCCGTCCGATCCAGCTCGTCGAGTGCGACACCGAGTTCTCACCCGCCGGGTCTCAGTCCTGCGCTCAGAAGATGGTCGACGAGGGCGTCGTCGCCGTGGTCGGCGGCATCGACGTCTTCGGTACCGGCATCGACGTCCTGGAGCAGAACGGCATACCGTTCGTCGGCGGGATCCCGATCAGCATGGCGTCGGTGCAGAACCCGATCTCGTTCCAGTTCTCGGGCGGATCGTGGGGAGCGATGCTGGCGTTCGCCGACTTCGCAGCCAACGAGCTGGGCGCGAAGCGGGTCTCCATTCTCTACGGTGACTTCGGCTCGATCGCCGACGCCGCGCAGTACGGGAGGCGGGCCCTCGAGTCGCTCGGCGTCTCGGAGGTGAAGATGGTCCCGATGCCGCTGGCCGGAGCCGACTTCCTGCCTCTGATGACCACTGCCGCCGACATCGACCCCGACGCCGTGATCTCGCTCACAGCCGACACCGGGTGTGTGCCGACGTTCCAGGCCGCCCACGACCTCGACCTGCGGGCGGAGATACTCATCACAGGCGCGTGCGCTGCACCGAAGATCGTCGACGACGCCGGCGAGGACCTGGTCGAGGGCGCCTACTTCAACACCGAGGGTCCCGTGAATCCCGATCCGCCGCTGCCCGACAGCTCGCTCTACAACGCCGTCATTGCCCGTTACGGTGAGGGCGTTCCTCCCGCCAGCGCAGCCACGGTGAGCTTCCGAGCGTTCATGAACCTCTACGTTCAGATGCGCGAGATCGGAGCGGCCGCACTCACACCCGGCGCGATCATCGACAGTCTCCGGGCGGCGCGCGACTTCCCCTCCTTCAACGGGCACCCGTACACATGCGACGGCGAGCAGATTGCCGGCCTGCCGTCGATCTGCTCGCCTCAGCAGATCCTCGCGCGGCGGGAGGGCGGCACCCTGCGTCAGGTCACCGACTGGATCCAGGTCGGCGGCCTCGCGGAGCGCTCCGCCTGACTCCGGCCGAGCCGCGGGGTCGGCCCCACGAAAGGCGATCAGATCAGCGACTACCCCGGGTTCCTCCTGGTCGGACTCGGCGCAGGCTCCGTCTACGCGCTGCTCGCGCTCGGCCTCGTGCTCACCCACCGCGCTTCTGGCGTCGTGAACTTCGCCCACGGCGCGCTCGGAGTCTTCGTCGCGTACTCGTACTACGAGGCACGTGAGACGGGAGCCCTCGTCCTGCCCATCCTCGGACTCCCGGCCAGAGTGCCGCTGGCAGCCTCGGGGTCCGTGCCCACAGTGGCGGCAGCATTCACTGCCGCGCTGCTGCTGGCCGCCGCCATGGGCCTCCTCTCGTACGTCCTCGTATTCCGCCCGCTGCGCAGCGCGCCTCCGCTCGCACGCGTGGTCGCTTCGCTGGGTCTGCTCCTCTACCTTCAGGCGACGGCGCGACTCCGATTCACCAAGTCGGGTGCCGCCTCGTTCAAGATGCAGTCGTTCCTGCCCGACGGTGGCGTCGAGGTGCTCGGGGTCACGGTGCCCGTGAGTCGGTTCGCGCTGGCCGGCATCGCCATCGTCACCACAGTCGCGCTCTGGGCGGTCTTCCGCTACACGCGGTTCGGCCTCGTGACGCGCGCTTCCGCGGAGAGCGAGAAGGGGGCGCTCCTCCTGGGCCACTCACCCGACCGCATCGCCACCCTCAACTGGGTGATCGCCGCGCTTCTCGCCGGGGCGTCCGTCATTCTCGTGACGGGCATGACGAAACAGCTCGACCCCCTGACGACGAGTCTCCTGGTGGTGCCCGCACTCGCCGCAGCGCTGCTGGGTGGCCTCACCTCGTTCTCGATCACGACGACGGCTGCGCTCGGGATCGGAATGGCGCAGTCGGCGATGCTCAACTACGCGTCGCGCGCCGAGTGGATCCCAGGATGGCTGCCACGGGGAGGCATGGAGCGCTCGCTCCCGTTCCTGGTGATCCTCGCGGCCATGACTCTGCGCGGAAGGCTGCTGCCATCCCGCGAGGCCATGATCGAGGCGCGCCTGCCTCGGTCGCCGACTCCGCGCGGGGTGCTCCCGGTTGCCGCTCTCCTGGGCGGTCTCGCGGCGGCAGGACTCCTCACCCTCGACAGCCGGTGGCGGCTCGCCATCGTGGTATCGACGATCGGAGCGCTCATCGCGCTATCGAGCGTCGTGCTCACCGGCTACGTGGGGCAGATCTCCCTGGCGCAGTACGCGCTCGCGGGCGTCGCAGCATTCACTACGGCGAAGCTCGCCACCACCGGCGGTGTTCCGTTCCCGCTGTCGCCGCTGCTGGCTCTCGCTATCACGGTCGCGGTCGGGCTGGCGGCCGGGCTACCAGCAGTGCGCATCCGCGGAATGACACTCGCCATTGCGACCATCGGTGCCGCCGCCGCGATCCAGGAGCTCTTCTTCAACTCGTCCGCGATCGGTGGGCTGGCCGGGCAGCCTGTTCCGCGACCGGGGATCTTCGGCCTCGACCTCGGGTTCTCCGCCCCCGGTAGCGCCAACTTCCGGGCCGCGTTCGGGCTCTTCGCGCTGGCGGTCCTCATTCTCTCGGGCGTTGCCGTCGCAAACCTGCGGCGCAGTGCGACCGGACTGCGGTGGCTGGCGGTGCGCGCGAATGAACGCGCCGCGGCTGCCTCGGGAGTCGACGTGGCCATGTCGAAGCTCTCGGCGTTTGCCGTAGCCTCGCTCCTGGCCGGCATGGGCGGAGTGCTGCTCGCCTATCAGCTTCAACCCCTCTCGCCCGACGCATTCATGGTCTATGCCGCGCTGGCACTCCTGGCACTCACGTACCTCGGCGGGATCGCGAGCATCGGCGGTGCGATCGTCGCCGGACTGCTGACCGCAGGCGGGGTGCTCGAACGCCTGAACGGTGGAGGCGGCACCGCCACCGCCAAGTACCAGTTCGCCATCAGCGGGATCGCCCTGATCGTCGTCGCGATCGTCTACCCGGACGGCGTAACCGGAGCGCTGCACCGGCTGCGGCGCCGACGGCCGCAGGCGGTGGGCTCTCCGGTGGTCAAGCGCGACGAGGTGGAGGCGCTCGGATCACCTCCTTTCTGAGCCGGCCTGAGAGGCAGCTCAGTGAGTGCCTTCCTCCGGCTGCCCGCCTAGGACGACTTGGCAATACCCTGGCTCCGGGCCCCGCCACCTGTCCGGCTCGCCCCCGGCCCGACGCGCCCCCGAGTCCCGAGGTCCAGATGTCCAAGATCCTCAAGTTCTTGATCTTCGCTGCCACGATCGTGATCCTGGGCGGCGCCGCACTGTGGTGGTTCGTGATCCGGGGTGACGCGCCTCCGCCGGCCGCCCTCCCCCGATCGCACGGCCGAATCGACCACCGAGACATCCGCCGACGACAGCGCGCCGGATTCGACGACGACCAGCGCTACGACGCCCGCCGGCGAGGCCGACGGCGAGTGGGTCGTCACACCCGGCGCCCAGGTCTGGGTCGGCTACCGGGCACAGGAGGAGATCGGGCCGACCGCCCTTCATCAAGAAGCCGTAGGACGCACACCGGCCGTCAGTGGAACGCTGACCATCACCGGCTCGATCATCGAGAGCGTCGAGGTGACCGCCGACATGACGAAGCTCGAGAGCGACAAGGATCGTCGTGACGACCGAATGCGATCCGACGGGATCGAGACCGACGCGTTCCCCGAGGCGACCTTCGCGCTCACAGAACCGATCGACCTCGGCTCGGTGCCCGCGGTCGGAGAAGCGGTGACCGTCTCCGCAACCGGCGACCTGACAATCCACGGCGCAACCAGCTCCGTCACGATGGAGCTCGAGGCCCGTTGGAACGGCGACACGATCGACGTGGCCGGCAGCACCCCGATCCTCTTCGACGACTACGGCATCGAGAACCCCTCGGTGGCCGGGTTGATCAGCGTCGAGGACGCGGCGGTCATGGAGCTGCAGCTCACCTTCGCGCGCGCCTGAGTCCACGGGACCCGGCACCGGCGCAGGGCCGGACGGCGCCTGTCATGCCTCCCCACAGCTCCTACCCGATCCCGGTGACCCGCGGGCTACCCTGCGCGTCATGACACAGCCCCATCTCTCTCCGGAGGCCCACGAGCGGCTGATCGCCGAGCTCGAGGAGCGCTCGACGACCGGTCGGCGCGAGATCTCCGCCTGGATCGAGCGCGCGAGAGAGCACGGCGACATCAGCGAGAACGCCGACTACGACGCTGCAAAGAACGAGCAGGGCCACAACGAGGCCCGGATCCGCCACCTCGAGCAGCTCCTGAAGCACGCGGTCGTCGTCGAGGGTGCGAGCGGCGACACCGTCGAACCCGGCGTCGTGGTCGAGATCCGCGCCGAAGACGACGACGCCACCGAGACGTACCTGTTCGGATCGATCGAGGAGCGTCACTCCGACTACGACGTCCTGACCCCCTCCTCCCCGCTCGGCCTGGCCATCGCCGGCAAGGGGCCCGGCGACGCTGTCTCATACGAGGGCCCGAAGCGGCCGATCACCGTCGAGGTCGTGAGCGTCCGACCACTCGGCTGACCGCCCGGGCACGCTCAGCCGGCAGCGCCCATCCGACGAGCCAGCTCGTCGGCGGCCGCCATCACGACGGCTCCCAACGAGCGACCGGGCCGGCGTCCGAGACGTTCGAGCGGACCGCTGGCGCCGATCGACGCCAGCACGGTGCCATCTCCTGCCCGCACCGGAGCGCTGACGCTCGCGACTCCGCTCTCGCGCTCGGCCACGCTCTCCGCCCAGCCCCGTTCACGCACCGCTCGCAGCTCCGCGGGGTCCACGCCGGGGAAGCGCTCGGCGTCGGCGGCCCACGCGAGGAGCACCTTTCCACCCGATCCACGATCCAGAGGGAGGACGGCGCCTAGTGGCACCGTGTCACGTAGGCCGCTCGGCCGCTCCTGGGTGGCCACGCAGACACGGTTGTCGCCGTCGCGCACGAAGATCTGCGCCGACTCGCCCGACTCCGCGACCAGCGCCGTGAGAACCGGCGCCGCGACGTCGGTCAGCCCCAGCGTCGCAGCAGCTCGAGCACCCAATCCGACGAGCCGGCCTCCGAGCCTGAACCGCCCCTCGCGGTCCCTCCCGAGCAGCCCGTGGCGCTCGAGCGCCACCGCGAGGCGGTGTGCCGTCGGTCGAGCCAGTCCGGTGCCGGCCACGATCTCGGCGAGGCTCGCCGGACCGCTCGCTGCGACGGTACCGAGCACGCGGACCGCCCGGTCCAGCGTCTGGACCCCGGTCGTCGCCTCCGCCGCCCCGTCCCCGGCCCGGGAGGCCCGGGCCGGTCGACCCCGACTTGCCGGAGCCCGATACCCGCCCTAGTGTGTCCATAAGTCGATACTATCGTCTCGATATATGAGACACAAGAACCGGGAACAAGAACCGGGAACAAGATCCGGAAACGGGGACCGGACACGAAGACCGGCAACAAGGACCGGACACGAGGAGCGGACACCAGGGGCGGTTGCAGACAGCGGACGCACACGGCGGAGGTCCACCGGCGCCGCGGCTCCGCCCCACCGACGTCGGGAGCAGCGATGACCGGAAGCGCGACTCAGAGAGCAGCGGCACCGAGAACCCTGTCGCAGAAGGTGTGGGAGCGACACGTCGTGCGGAGCGCCGACGGTGAACCCGACCTGCTCTACATCGACCTCCACCTCGTCCACGAGGTCACCTCGCCGCAGGCCTTCGACGGCTTGAGGCTCGCCGGGCGCGCAGTGCGGCGACCCGATCTCACCGTCGCGACGATGGACCACAACGTTCCGACCTCCGGCCTCGACCGTCCCGTCGAGGATCCGATCTCGGCCCAGCAGATGGACGTCCTCGCACGGAACTGCACCGAGTTCGGGATCCGTTGCTACGCGATGGGCGATCCCGGCCAGGGAATCGTGCACGTGATCGGTCCGGAGCAGGGGCTCTCGCAGCCGGGCATGACCATCGTCTGCGGCGACAGCCACACCTCGACGCACGGCGCGTTCGGGGCGCTCGCCTTCGGAATCGGCACCAGTGAGGTGGAGCACGTCCTCGCCACCCAGACGCTGCCTCAGGCGACGCCGGGGACGATGGCGGTCACCGTCGACGGAGACCTCCCTGCCGGTGTCACTGCGAAGGACGTCGTGCTCTCGATCATCGCCCGCATCGGAACAGGCGGAGGCATCGGCAAGGTCATCGAGTTCCGAGGGTCCGCGATCAGGTCACTCTCTATGGAAGGACGGATGACCGTCTGCAACATGACGATCGAGGGCGGCGCTCGTGCAGGGCTCATCGCTCCCGACGACACGACCTTCGCTTACCTGGAAGGGCGGCCGTGCGCGCCGAAGGGGGCCGATTGGGGAGGCCGCCCTCGACGACTGGCGTTCGCTCGCCACCGACGAGGGCGCGACCTTCGACGAGGAGGTCCTGCTCGACGCCGGCGCGCTCCGACCCTCCGTCTCGTGGGGTACCAACCCCGGCCAGACGATCACGATCGACGACGTGGTGCCCGACCCCGCTGAGTTCGAGGACGCCGCCCAGAGCGAAGCGGCGCGGCGGGCGCTCGCGTACATGGGCATCGCGGCGGGTACGCCGATCCGAGACATACCCGTCGACACCGTCTTCATCGGGTCGTGCACCAACTCACGCATCGAGGATCTGCGCGCTGCGGCCGATGTGGCCCGCGGTCGCCAGGTGAAGGCCGGTCTCCGCACGCTCGTCGTGCCCGGCTCGGCCGCGGTCAAGAGACAGGCCGAGGCCGAGGGTCTCGACCGGGTGTTCGTCGACGCCGGATTCGACTGGAGGGAGCCCGGCTGCTCGATGTGCCTCGCGATGAACCCCGACAAGCTCGCGCCCGGCGAACGCAGCGCGTCCACCTCGAACCGGAACTTCGAGGGCCGTCAGGGGCGCGGTGGCAGGACCCACCTGGTCAGTCCCGCCGTCGCCGCCGCGACCGCCATCGCCGGCCACTTCGCCACCCCCAACCGACCTGGACCACCCCACCCCTAGGGCGTCGATAGACCACAAATATTGTGGTCTATCGACGCCCCTGGTTTGGCGGGGAGGAGGACATTGAAGATGAAGGCTGTACGAGTGATTGCGGGGCGCGGGGTGCCGCTGGTTCGCTCCGACGTCGACACCGACCAGATCATCCCGAGTGACTGGCTCAAGAGGGTCGAGCGCACGGGGTTCGGAGCGGGCCTCTTCTCGGAGTGGCGGGAGAACAGCGACTTCGTCCTCAATCAGGAGCGCTACGCGGGTGCGAAGGTGCTGGTCGCCGGCCCGAGCTTCGGCACGGGCTCGTCGCGCGAGCACGCGGTGTGGGCGCTCCAGGACTATGGCTTCGACGCGGTTCTCTCGTCACGGTTCGCCGACATCTTCCGCAACAACTCCTTCAAGATCGGCCTGGTGACCGTCGAGCTCCCCCAGGACTTGATCGAGAGCATCCAGCAGGCGCTCGACGACGATCCGTCAGTCGAGATCGTCATCGACGTCGAACAACGACGCGTCGCGGTGCCTGCTCTCGGGATCGACGTCGCGTTCGACCTAGATGACTTCACCCGACACCGCCTGCTGAACGGCCTCGACGACGTGGGAATCACCCTGCAGCACGAAGCCGAGATCGCAGACTTCGAAGCGTCGCGCCCCACCTGGATGCCGGCGGTCGAGACACACTGAAGATCCGAGGCATGGGCAAGCAAGCCGACCTCGCGATCGCCGGATCCGCCCGGAGCTCGGGAGCGCACCCCCGTCCGCGATGCCCGACGATCAGCTGCGATCACCCGCGATCTCCGCTCTCGAAGCGATGGCCCTCCGACTAGGGGCGGCGCGCGGTCAGCAGTGCGAGCTCGCGCCACTTCCAGAGGCAGTCGGCGTCGGTGAATCCGGCTTCGACGAGCCAGCCCAGGAGCGGCACGACCTCGACGAGCTGATTCGACGGGTCATCGTGCTCGGGCGTCTTGCCGATCGCGCCGAGGAACTCTTCGTGCAACGCCCTGGTCGGCGACGCGACGTGTTCGAGGTTCACGAACATCCCGCCCGGCTCGAGTAGGTCGTAGACCTCTGCGTACAGGGACCTCTGTCGGTCGGGTGAGCAGTGGTGGATGGCGAAGCTCGACACGACTAGGTCGAAGATCCCGAGCGAGTCGGGCAGGCGGAGGTCGAGATCGTGCTCGATCAGCTCCACGCGGTCATCTCTGTCGAAGCGCTCGGCGGCGCGCGCCAGCATCGCCGGCTGGAAGTCGACCCCGACTCCCGACGCACCCGGCCGCTCTCCGAGCACCATCGAGAGAGCGAAGCCGTCGCCGGTTCCCAGATCGAGGACCCGGCCGACGCGTTCCGGCAGCACTTCGAGCAGCGCGGCGAAGCCATCGGCGCGGTGCGGGATCTCGTCGCGCTCCGAGAGGAATCGCTCGGCCCATGCAGCGTCCACCCACCGGTTCACCCTGCTCGCGGTCGCACCAGTCACGGCCCGACCTCGGTCTCACGGACGGTCGACGCCTCGCCACGCTCCCGGATGCGGACGACCTTGTTCACGGCATTCAGGTAGGCGCGGGCAGAGGCCTCGACAACGTCGGTCGCGACTCCACGCCCCGAGGCCCTCACCCCGGCCACCTCGAGCTGCACGACGACTGCGCCGAGTGCGTCGGACCCACCGGTCACAGACGCCACGCGGAAGTCCTCGAGCGTGCCGACCACGCCCGTTGCCTTGGCGATAGCGTCGACCGCGGCATCGATCATGCCGTCGCCGGTGCCGTGGGCCTCACTCTTGCCGTCGCCGTGCGCGAGCACCACACGCGCGGTCGGCCGCGCGGCCGTGCCTCCGTGAAGCTCCAGCTCCGCGATGGTGAAGCGGTGTACCACGCCGGCACCGACCTCGTCGGCGGCGATCGCCTCCAGGTCCGCCTCGGTGATGTCGACCTTGAGGTCGGCCAGCTCCTTGAACCGCACGAAGGCGGCGTTCAGCGCATCACCCTGCAGATGGAGTCCCATCTTCTCCAGGGTGTCCGCGAACGCGTGACGGCCGGAGTGCTTGCCCAGCACTATCTGCGCGGCCTCCTGGCCGACCGTGCTCGCGTCGATGATCTCGTAGGTCTCGCGGTCCTCCAGGACGCCGTGCTGGTGAATACCGGCCTCGTGCGCGAAGGCGTTGCGGCCCACGATCGCCTTGTTGAACTGCACGTGGTAGCCGGTCAGGCGGGAGACGAGCCTCGACGTGCGCGACAGCTCCTCCGTCCGCACTCCTGTATGCACGCGATCGAAGTAGTCGCTCCTGGTCTTGATCGCCATGACCACCTCTTCGAGGGCCGCGTTGCCGGCTCGCTCGCCGAGCCCGTTCATCGCGCACTCGATCTGCCGAGCGCCGTTCGCAACTCCGGCCAGCGAGTTCGCGACGGCGAGACCCAAGTCGTTGTGGCAGTGGGTGGAGACGGCATAGTCGCCCGAGACCGTGTCGATCACGTAGGCGATCAGCTTCCCGTACTCCTCGGGAACGGCGAACCCGACGGTATCGGGGATGTTGAGCGTCGTTGCTCCGTTGTCCACCGCGATCTGGCAGACGTCGCACATGAACTCCGGGTCCGAGCGATAGCCGTCCTCGGGGGAGAACTCGATGTCCGCCGTGTAGCCCCGCGCTCGCGCCACGCCCGCAGCCGCTTCCGCCTTGACCTGGTCGGGCGTCATTCGGAGCTTCTTCTCCATGTGGATCTTCGACGTGGCGATGAAGACGTGGATGCGCGCCTTCTCCGCATGACGCACTGCCTCCCAGGCCCTGTCGACGTCCTTGAAGCCCGTCCGTGAGAGCGCCGCTATCACCGGACCGCTCACCGACTTTGCGATCGCCTCGACCGCCTCGAAGTCGCCCCGGCTCGCGATCGGGAATCCAGCCTCGATGACATCGACTCCCAGGCGCGCGAGCTGATCCGCGATCTCCAGCTTCTCGGCCACGTCGAGCGAGATGCCCGGGGACTGCTCGCCGTCGCGCAGCGTCGTGTCGAAGATCATCACCTGGTCCATCTGGTCCTCCCGGGTGCGTGTCGTGCGTTGGATATCGCCGGATGCTCTGCGCTGTCGAAACTGCCCCGCGGCGGGCGGCGGGCGGGTTTCCGGGCAACGAAAACCCCCGGCCACGAGGGCACGGAGGGCGTCCGCGAGCACCGGAGGGGTGCCCGCAACTACGTAAGGAGAAGGCTCTGGGTCCGCAGTTCCTCTGCCATAGGTCTGCTGAGCGTGACACGTCCGGGGCGCGTAGTCAAACCACTACTGCCGCGGCGTGCGAGAATGGCCGCGTGAGCAGAACCCGCAGGCGCGCCTTCAAGCGCACGCTCGGGGCAGGGCTTCTGGCCGGCGCGGCCTACGGCATGTGGCGCTGGTACCGATCCCGGGTCCCCGTGAGTGGTGCCGGCGAGGATTGGCAGCCGCAGCCGTTCCCCTATCCCCCGTTCCGCGCGACGACGGCGCAGCGCCGCACGTGCACGTGCACGTGCCGACCGACGTGGAGCCGGGCGGTGGCCCTGAGGTCGACGACGAGGTAGCTGCCATGGCCCCGTCGATGGACCCGATCGACGGGACGTGTCCGGCCTCCCATCCGGTCAAGGCGAAGCTCTCGAGTGGCATATTCCACGTTCCGGGTGGTTCGAGCTACGAGCGCACCAAGCCCGACCGCTGCTACGTCGACGCGGATTCTGCCGAGGCCGACGGCCTGAGACCGGCGAAGAGGTAGCGAACTCCCGAGGCGCACCGTCGTGCCGCGACGCTCCTCCGGCCGGACTGCCGGTCTGGCAGCGCCGGTTCCCGGCCGACGAGCTATCCGAGCTCTATGGCGCGGGCATCGACGATGCCCGGGTGAGCGCAGATGAGCGACACCACCTCCGCGGGTACCGCCTCCGTAGTAGCTATCGCCATGAGTGCCGCCTCACCGCTCGCGGTGCGACCGACGTCCATATCGGCGATGTTCACTCCCGCTTCACCGAGGATCGTGCCCACCGCACCGATCATCCCCGGAATGTCCGCATTGTGAACGACGAGCATGTGGCTCGACGGCGGCAGATCGACGATGTGATCCTGCAGCCCGACGATGCGGGGTGCGTCGTTCTTCCCGTAGAGCGTCCCGGCAACGTGAGCCGAGTAGCCACCGCTACCTGCACCTCGCACCGTGACCAGGTTCACGTAGTCGCGCGCCGCCGACGACGTCGACTCGCGCACTGTGATGCCGCGCATCTCGGCGAGCTGCGGGGCGTTGACGAACGTGACCGGCTCGTCGACGACCGGTCCCAGCACTCCTCGCAGGATCGAGAGGGTGAGCACGCGGCAGTCGTAGTCGGCGATCGAGCCCTCGTAGGACACCTCGAGCGTCTCGGGCGCACCCCCTGCGAGGCCCGTGAAGAGCCTCCCGAGACGCTCGGCGAGTGGGAGGTACGGCCGCACCGTCGCGGAGGCCTCCGACGCCGCCACGTTCACTGCGAACGGCACGAAGTCGCCGTTCAGGGCGAGGATCACCTGCTCCGCGATCGTGTTCCCCGCCTTGTCCTGTGCCTCGGCGGTGGATGCACCCAGGTGGGGCGTGACGACGACCGCGTCGAGGTGGAAGAGGGGCGACTCGGTTGTCGGCTCCGCTACGAACACATCGAGTGCAGCGCCCGCGACTGCCCCGGAGCCGACCGCCTCCGCCAAGGCGTCCTCGTCGACGATCCCGCCGCGCGCGGTGTTGACGAGGCGCATTCCCGGCTTCGCCTTCGCGAGGACGTCGCGTCCGATCAGGCCGAGCGTCTCGGGCGTCTTCGGGAGGTGGACGGTCAGGAAGTCGGCCTCGGCCACCAGCTCATCGACGGTCGGTACCAGGGTCACTCCGAGCTGCCGTGCGCGATCCGGGCTGACGAACGGGTCGAATGCGACCAGCCGCATCCCGAACGCAAGCGCGCGCTGCGCGACGAGCACCCCTACTCGGCCGAGGCCCACGATCCCCAGCGTCTTGCCGTGGAGCTCCACTCCCTCCCAGCGGGACCGGTTCCACCGACCCGCCTTCAAGTCGGCGTGCGCCTGCGGGACGTTGCGTGCCTGAGCCAGCAGCAGCGCCATCGTGTGCTCCGCGGCCGATAGCACATTCGACTGCGGGGCGTTCACGACCATGACACCGCGGCCCGTCGCCGCGGCCACGTCGACGTTGTCGAGGCCGATCCCCGCCCGGCCGACAACGACGAGATCGGCACCGGCAGCGAGCACCTCCTCGGTCACCCGCGTAGCACTTCGGATCACGAGTGCCGAAGCCCCACGGATCGCGTCGAGCAGCTCATCGGGGCTCAGGCCGATGCGGACGTCGACGTCGAGACCGGCCGAGCGCATCGCATCGAGGCCTCGGGCGGCTAGCGGTTCGGCGACCAGGACGCGCTTGTTCACGCCGGCGAGGCTAGACGGCCGCGACCGTCAGCGGTCGATCATGGCGTCGAGTGCCGTCCTGGCGATCGCCGTGAGCACACCCGCCAGGTCGTCCGGCACCGGCGCCGAGTCGGAGACGTACTGGAAGAGCAGATAGCCGGCACCGTCGTTCACGAACAGCGCGGCCGTCAGAGGGGCGAAGAACGCAGCGTCACCCACGTCGTCGACGTCCTCGATCGCATCGGTGAGCCGGACCATCTTGCGGGTCGCCCGCCAGTCTTCGGCGCCGCCGTCCGAAGCGAGCATCGCCACCACGACGCGGTCGGTGACGGCGTCGCCGCCCGAATCCCCGATATGGCGTGTCACCTCGAAGACGCACTCGCCGTCGGCCCAGACGTAGGCCGCGACCTCGCCGCCGAGGAGTGCACCGGCCTCCGTGCGGTCGACAGCGTCTGAGACCACCTCCAGCTCCTCGACCTCTATCGCTGCGAAGCCGAGATCGCCCGGCAGCAGCCCGGCATTGGCGGGCGTGAGGTCGGCGGTGTCGCCCAGCACGGCGTCGGAGTCCGCTCCGGAGGCACACCCCGAGACCGAACCGACGAGGGCCAGCAGGCCGACGACGGCGAGGCGGGCAGAGCACCTCGGCGCCACCCTCGGCCCTGCGGTCACCGGCCCAGCAGGTCAGCGATCCGTCCGACCCCCTCGACCAGATCGTCGTCTCCCAGTGCGAACGAGAGCCGCGCGTACCCCGGAGCGCCGAAGGCCTCCCCGGGCACGACAGCGACCCGCGCCTCGTCGAGGATCACCTCACAGAGGTCGAGGGTGCTCTCGATGCGCCGACCCGCGATCTCCCGGCCGAGGATCTCCTCGAAGGACGGGAAGCAGTAGAAGGCACCTTGAGGCTCGACGCACGCCACTCCCGGGATGTCGGACAGCATCGAGTGCATCGCACGGCCCCGCCGCTCGAACGCCTCCCGCATGACCGCTACGGCTTCGAGGTCGCCGGTCACCGCGGCGAGCGCCGCGCGCTGCGACACGTTGGCGACGTTCGAAGTCGAGTGCGACTGAAGGTTCGCAGCCGCGCCGACGACGTCGGCCGGCCCGATCATCCACCCGACCCGCCATCCCGTCATCGCGTACGTCTTGGCGACGCCGTTCAATATCACGCACCGGTCGGCGAGCTCGGGCACCAGTACCGGCATCGAGCTGAAGCGGTGCTCGCCGTAGGTCAGGTGCTCGTAGATCTCGTCGGTGACGACCCACACGCCGCGCTCGACCGCCCATCTTCCTATCGCCTCGACCTCGTCGGCGCCGTATACGACTCCTGTCGGGTTGCTCGGCGATACGAAGAGGAGCACCTTTGTGCGATCGGTCAGCGCCGCGTCGAGCTGGTCGATGCTCACTTTGAAGCCGGCGGCGGCGGTTGTGGGCACCGGTACCGGCACGCCCCCGGGGAGAGCGATGCACTCCGGATACGTGGTCCAGTAGGGCGCCGGGCAGAGCACCTCGTCGCCCGGGTCGAGGAGCACCTGGAAGGAGTTGTAGACGGCGTGCTTCCCGCCGTTCGTCACCAGGACACGGCCTCCGGTGCAGTCGAATCCGGAGTCGCGCATGGTCTTCTGCGCGATGGCATCGCGCAGCTCGGGGAGTCCGGCCGCGGGCGTGTACCGATGGTTGCGCGGGTCGCGACACGCCTCCGCGGCGGCCTCCACGATGTGGGGCGGCGTCGCGAAGTCGGGCTCCCCGGCCCCGAAGCCGATCACGGCCTCGCCGGCGGCCTTGAGGGCCTTGGCCTTGGCGTCGACGGCGAGCGTCGCGGACTCGTGGATCGCACCGATCCTGCGCGAGATGCGTGTCACGCCCCCATCCTCCCACGCGGTGCCGGCCGCGAACGGCTCGATTCCGGCGGCAACGGGCCGTCCCCCGTAGCGCATCCTCGCCCGGTGGTCGCTCGGCTCGCCCTCGAGCGCCGCGGGCCACCGGGACAGCATTCGCCTCCCCGCCAGCACGACACATGCGACGACCCGAAGCACAGTCCGCAGGTCCGATCCGCCTAGCCTGTCGCACATCATGGTCCGACGTCGCGCCATCGTCGCGCTCGCCGCCCTCGCAGCCGTGCTACCGATGGCGATCACCTCGACGGCGTCGCCGGCAGGCGCCGCTCCCACATCGCCCGAGCCCGAGGCGTGGATCATCGCCGATGCCGACACGGGGACCGTTCTCGCCGCCAAGGACCCGCACACCGCCCTTCCGCCCGCGAGCACAGCGAAGGTCATGACCGCTCTGACGGCGGTCGAGCGCCTACCCGAAGACGGTCTGATCCCGGTCAGCGAGCTCGCGGCTTCGCAGCCTGCCAGCAAGATCACGATGCTCGCCGGTGAGCAGTGGCCGTTCGATCAGGCTCTCGCCAGCCTCCTCATGGTCTCCGCGAACGACGCCGCATACGCCATCGCCGAGGCGACCTCCGGGAGCCTCGAGGGCTTCGCCGACGCCCTGGCGGCCACGGCGGCCCGCCTCGGGATGAACGACAGCACCTTCTCCGACCCCGCGGGTTTCGACGACGCAGCGTCGTTCAGGGGCGGACCGCGAATGAGCGCGTTCGACATCGCCGTCGCCACCCGGAACGCCCTCGCCGTGCCCCCAGCTCGCGTATCTCGCCGCCCTACCGGAGCTCGACTTCACAGACCCTTCCGGAATGGCCCGGAACCTCGTCAACCACAACAAGCTCCTCGCCGGCGGGGCCGCCGAATACGCGGGCGCAACCGGGTTCAAGACCGGCTACACCCAGCAGGCCGGCCACACCCTCATCGCGACCGCCACGCGAGAGGGCCGCACGATCATCGTCGTGATCCTCGACACCTACGACACCTACGGCTGGGCGTGGCAGCTCCTGGATCAGGGATTCGCAATCCCCTCGGGCGACCCCGGAACCGGAGAGGAGCTCCCCGAGGTGCGGGTGAGCCCATTCGCGGAGCGGCAGGCGGACCAGCTCGCGTTCCTCCGGCTCACCCACGGAGCCGCCGGCGCCGATGCCGCCGCCGCGATCGAGTCAGCCGAGCCCACGACCACCGTCACGCCGGCGACCGACGCCGCCGGCGACCCGATCGCCGAGGGCGGCGCCACCGAACCCTCCGCGGCCTCGTCTACGCCGGCGTCGGCGACGAGCGCTTCTCCGGCCGGCGACGGCGCCGACTCGGGTGGCAGTCGTGGACCCTCGGAGGGGTCGATCATCTCCCTTCGCAACTTCGTGCTCCTAATCGTGCTGATGCTGGCGACGCTCTTCGTGCTGCGGCGCCGTGCAGTGCGCCGGCAGCGCGCCCGCCGTCTCGCGCGAAGGCGGGCGACGGCGGAGATGATGCGACGCGGCGGGCTCCCCGTCGTAGACGGCAGGTACCGCACCGGCACCCGGATCGGACCCCCGGTGCAGTCGAACATCAAGGTCGAGAGGATCGACCCACGTACAGGGCCCGCGCGAGGCGCGCGGAGCACCCCACGAGGAGGATCATGAGCGAACGACCCGAGGCATCCGAGCAGGAGTGCCTCTACGAGATCTCGGGCGGAGTGGCGACCATCACCCTCAACCGTCCCCACCGACGAAACGCGATCTCGATCGGCATGCTCACGGAGCTCACCGCCCACCTGCTCGAGGCCGAGAGGGACCCCTCGGCGCGGGTCGTGGTCCTGACCGGTGCGGGAAAGGGCTTCTGCGCCGGGCTCGACATCAAGGACGCCATGGCCGGCACCGGCATCGGCGGCGGCGGGCAGGTGAACCCCGATGGTGGCGGCGCGCTCCTGATGAACACACGCGACCTGCCCACGGTGCTCCTTCACGAGATGGACACACCCGTGATCGCGGCGATCAACGGCGCCGCTGCCGGCTACGGCCTGGATCTGGCGCTCGGCTGCGACATGCGCATAATCGCATCCTCCGCGCGACTGCTGCCCGGATTCGCCAAGCGTGGCATCGTCCCCGAGAGTGGCGGCACCTGGTACCTACCGCGGCTGGTCGGCTGGGCGCGCGCAGCGGAGATCTCGTTCCTCGGGCGCGATCTCGACGCCTCCGAGTCGGAGCGGCTCGGCCTCGTCAACCGCGTGGTCCCCGACGGTGAGGCACTCGACGCGGGCGCGAGTGGGCGGTGGAGATCGCCGCGAACGCGCCACTCGCGATCCGAGCGATGAAGCGGCTCTTCCGCTTCGGGCTGTCAGAGAGCTTCCCGGCCCACTCCGACCACGTGCTCGCGGCACTCAAGGAGCTCATGGCGACGAAGGACTTCCAGGAAGGGCTTCTCTCGTTCATCGAGAAGCGCCCCCGGAGTTCCTCGGACGCTAGGAGCAGCGCCGCCGTCAGGCGTTGGCGGTCTCAGAGGCGGGGTCCCAGGACGCCAGGTCGGCGAGCCGCGGGTCGTTCGAGAAGACCTCGACCATCGGCTGCTGCACCCCGATGCGGCGCATCAGCATCCGCACAGTGTTCTCCTGGTCCCACATCATCAGCGTCACCGCGACACCCGTCTCACCCGCGCGAGCCGTCCGGCCCGAGCGGTGCAGGTACGCCTTGTGGTCATCGGCCGGGTCGTAGTGAACGACCACGTCGATGCCTTCGACGTGCAGCCCGCGAGCGGCTACGTCGGTCGCGACGAGTGCGGCGATCTTGCCGTCGGTGAAGTCCTTCAGAGCCTTCTCTCGCGCCGCCTGACGCAGATCACCGTGGATGGCGCCGCAGGAGACCCGTTCCTTCTGGAGCTCGTGAACGACCCGATCGGCTCCCCGCTTCGTACGCACGAAGATGAGGGTGCGCTCCACTCCGGCGATGATCGCGGCGGCGACGCGGACCTTGTCCATGTGGTGCACGAGTAGGAAGCGGTGCTCCATCTCATCGACCGTCACCTCTTTCGCGGCGACCTCGTGGAAGACCGGATCGTTCATGTAGCGGCGGACCAGCTGGTTCACCGCACCGTCGAGCGTCGCCGAGAAGAGCATCGTCTGGTGCGCCGACTCGATCCTGTAGAGGATCTTCTGGACCTGCGGCATGAATCCCATGTCGGCCATACGGTCGGCTTCGTCTAGGACCAGCACCTCGACCGCCTCCACGGAGAGCTCGCGGCGCTCCATCAGGTCGATGATGCGGCCCGGCGTCCCGATGACGACGTCGACGCCCTTGCGCAACGCATCGACCTGCTTCTCGATGGGAACGCCGCCGTAGACGGCGCGAACGCGGCGCTTGCGCACCTTGCCGAGAGGCTTCAGGACCTCGGTGACCTGGTTCGCAAGCTCGCGCGTGGGCACGAGAACGAGAGCGCGGGGACATCGGGGGTCTGACTTCGAGACGCGCCCGAGCAGCGGCAGACCGAACGCGAGCGTCTTGCCGGAGCCGGTCTTCGCCTTGCCGCAGACATCGCGGCCGGAGAGCGCGTCGGGGATCGCGAGGGTCTGTATCGCGAAGGGCTCGGTGATCCCGGAGGCGTCGAGTGCCTCCACGAGATCCGGTGAGACGCCGAGCGCCTCGAACGTGGTCGTCACGGTGTTGTCACGGTGCTTTCGGAATCGGTTCTCGGAATCGCTGCTGCCCAGTAGTCGCTGCCGGAATCGTTGCTCCGCCAGTGGACGCGGATGAGGCCGCGCCCGCACAGCCTACCCGGGCCGGGGCCTCCCGCCCGGATGACGGACGCCCGCCGGTGCCCGCAGCCTTCGGCGCGCACTTCGAGCGTCCCCGCCCCTGGAATCGGCCGCGACCGCTACCGATCTCTGAGAGCCCGCTGAGGATGCACCTGGTATGTGCGACTGCTCCGGCAACAATGGGAGCGTCATGCGTGTGCTTCTCGTCGAGGACGAGGTTCCGCTCGCCGAGGCAGTTGCCCGCGGCCTCACCGCCGAGGGCTTCGACGTCGATACCGTCCACGACGGCCTCGACGGGCTCTGGCGGGGCGCGAGGGTGGCTATGCCGTGATCGTCCTCGACATCCTCCTGCCGGGGATGAACGGTTTCAAGGTCTGCGAGACGCTGCGTGAGGAGGGGGTCTGGACCCCGATACTCATGCTCACCGCGAAGGACGGCGAGTGGGACGAGGCGGAGGCGCTCGACACCGGCGCCGACGACTTCCTCTCGAAGCCGTTCTCTTTCGTCGTGCTCTCTGCCCGGCTGCGGGCGCTGTCCCGGCGCACACAACAGCCGCGCCCCGTAAGGCTGACGTGCGGGACCCTGGTGCTCGACCCGGCGACACGAGTCTGCACGCGTGCCGAGAGTCCGATTGCGCTGACGGCCCGCGAGTTCTCGCTCCTCGAAGCGCTGATGCGCCGGGAGGGCGATATCGTTGCGAAGCCGACGCTCCTCGACGAGGTATGGGGCCACGACTTCATGGGTGACCCGAACATCGTCGAGGTGTACGTCGGCTACCTGAGGCGCAAGATCGACGACCCGTTCCACGTGAAGACGATTCTCACCGTCAGGGGTGCGGGCTACCGGCTGGTCGCCGATGAGTGAGAGCGCTCCCTCGTCGGTGACGCGGCTCGTCCGCTCGGTGCGATTCCGGATCACCCTGGCAGCGACGATCGCCTTCGGTCTCGCCTTCGTACTCGTCGCCTTCGGACTGGTGCGGAGCGTGAAGAGCACCGTGGAGGATCGGATCCGCAGCGACGGCAACCACGCCGTGCGCGACGTGGCCGCGCGGTTGGAGGCAGGCGAGTCCCCCGAGGCACTACGCCTGCCTGCACGCCCGCCGGTGGCGCTCGTCGTCATGGGGCCCGACGGCGAGGTAGTGTTCACGAGCCCGGGCTACTACGGGGGCGACCTGCCGGCAGGGGATCTGCCCGAACGGGCGACGGTGGTCCGCCAGACGACTTCGTACGGTGAGCGCCTCATCTTCTACAGGCACGTCGCAGCACCCGGCGGCCGCTACACGGTGGCTGTGGCGAGCCCGCTCGACAGTGTCCGCCGGAGCGTCGACGCCCTCAGCAGCGTGCTGTGGGTCGGGACCCCGATGCTCGTCGCTCTCGTAGGAATGCTCGCGTGGGTTCTCGTCGGCCGCGCTCTCCGTCCGGTCGAGGCGATCCGTGCCGAGGTCGACGAGATCACGCACACGACCATGCACCGGCGCGTGCCGGTACCGGGTTCCGGCGACGAGGTCGCCCGGCTCGCGTCGACGATGAACGACATGCTCGACCGGCTGGAGCGGGCATCGGACCGGCAACGCCAGTTCGTCTCCGACGCGTCGCACGAGTTGCGCAGCCCGGTCACGACCATACGTACCGACGTCGAGGTCGCCCTCACACATCCCGAGGGCACCGACTGGTCGCAGGTCGCCGAGCGGGTGCTCGGCGAGGCCGGACGCCTGGGGCACCTGGTCGACGATCTGCTGGAGCTCGCGCGCATCGACGAGGGTCGAGCCAGACGCGTCGTCGAGGTCGATCTCGACGAGGTGGTCCTGAGCGAGACGTCGCGGCTCAATGCCGGCGTGACGGTCGTCACCGAAGGCGTCTCGGCCGGACGGGTCCTGGGCGATGTCCAACAGCTGACACACGCCGTACGTAACATCCTCGACAACGCCGCGCGACACGCGGCGTCCGCCGTCACCGTGACGCTCGGCCGGTTCGAGGACAGCGTCGTCCTCACGATCGACGACGACGGGCCCGGAGTTCCCCACGAGGACCGCGAGCGCGTCTTCGAGCGGTTCACCCGCCTCGACGAGGCGCGCGACCGTCGTCGTGGAGGGGCCGGTCTCGGCCTCGCTCTCGTGCGACGCGCGGTCATCTCCCACGGCGGCACGGTCGAGATCTCAGATTCTCCCTCGGGCGGCGCACGAGTGGTGATACGTCTGCCAGCTGTCTAGCCAAGCGCGTCCACCGCGGCCTCGAACGCCGCGAGGGCGGGCTTGGGCGTTCCGTCGAAGTCGACGAGCCCGAAGGTGTGAGCGGCGCTGTTCGGATCCGGTCCCTCGTCGCGGTACGAGAACCACAGCATCGGTCCCGCCCACCGGAAGCGCGCCCATGCCGCGTACGCCTCGGTCGCGGTGCGCGCCTGGTCCTCAGGGCTCACCGAGCCGGCGCCGCCGGTCGGTGCGCCCATCTCGGTGGCCCAGATCTCCTTGGCCCCGTCGCCGTACCTCTTCATCAAGGCGTGCACGGCCCGCACCCCTGCAATTCCGTAGCCGTCGGTGGCCTCTCCGGGGAGCGCGGGATACGAATACGGGTGAACGGCCACCGCGTCGAACGCGTCTCCCACACCGGCCGCGTAGAGGCGACCCAGGAACTCGGCGTCGCGGACCTGCCTGCCATCTGCGAGGTCGCTCCCGGGTGCGAGCCCACCCGAGAGCACAACGGCGCCGGCGTCGGCCGAACGCACCGCCTCCGACACGACTGCGAGCAGCACGGCGTATCGATCCGCATCGGGTCGCGGCTCCCAGAAATCGGAGATGTTCGGCTCGTTCCACACCTCCCAGTGGTCGACCCCGACTCCCGCGAACCGCCCCACCGCGGCCGCGCCGAACACGGCGAATCGATCCGGGTCGACAGGTGGGTGCTTGTCGGAGGTCCCGGGCGGGCGAGCCCACTCCGGCGTGTATGTGAGCAGACCTACGACGGAGAGCCCGCGCGCGAGCGCTTCGCGCACGACGACGTCGATGCGCGACCAGTCCCACGACTCGGGGCCGCCTCGCTGCACGAACGACCAGTCGAAGTCGACCCTCAGCCACCGCACGCCTGTGGCGGCGATGCCGTCGAGATCGCTCCGAACCCCATCGATCGACCGCCCGACCAGCGCGCTCCCAGAGGCGAAGCCGGCGAGGTCCGCCCGTGGCTCCGCCGGGACCGCGGATGTCGCGTCGGTGACGAAGGGGGCCTCCGATCGGGGGTGACCGCCGACTCGTTGCCGCCGGTCCCGCGACCGCTCCCGTCACCGGCCCCGTCACCGGCGCCGCACGAGGCCACGATCAGGGATACGGCGACTGAGCGGAGCGCGGCACGTCGATGTCCCGTGCGGCGACAAGCGGGGAGGATCGCGTGATCGACAGAGAGCAGATTCTCGCAGGGCCGCGCGGTGGCTGTCGGCGCGCTCCTCGGTGACCACGGCGGCCGCCTCCGGGCGCTTGCGCCGCTTCGTCACCCCGGTACGGCGGGGGGCCACCCGCTGCTCCACAATGTTCCGGCGATGCGTCTCCTCCTTGCCTGGATCCCGGTTCTCGCGCTAGAGCGAATCGAGCAGGTGAGCCCCATCTCCTACGCCGTCGCGTTCCTCGGCGGAGTGGTCTCGTTCCTCTCCCCCTGCGTGCTGCCGCTCGTTCCGGGCTACCTCTCCATGGTGACCGGCCTCGACATCAGCACCCTGGAGAAGGACTCGCGCGCCCACATGCGCGGCATCGTCGTCACGACCGGCGTCTTCGTCGCGGGCTTCGGTTCCGTCTTCGTCCTCCTGGGGCTCTCCGCATCGGCCGTCGGCGGGACACTCCGCGACCACCAGGACACCCTCACGCGAGTCTCCGGCGCACTCATGCTCGCGATGGCGATCTTCCTGGCCGGGTCGACCTTCCTCCGCCTGCCGTGGCTGTACCAGGAGAAGCGCTTCCACCCTCAGTTCGGGAAGGCAGGGAAGGCCGCTCCCTTCGTCGCAGGCGCCGCGTTCGCATTCGGGTGGTCGCCCTGCATAGGCCCGGTGCTCGGCTCGATCCTGACCATCGCCGCCGACTCCGGACAGGCGTGGTCCGGAGCGACGCTCCTCGGCGCCTACACGCTCGGGCTCGGCCTTCCGTTCCTCGCGACCGGACTGGCCCTCGGAAGCCTCGGCGGCGCTCTCTCGTGGGTGAAGCGTCACTCCCAGACCATCGTGCTCGCCTCGGCCGCGCTGCTGGGGGCCTTCGGTGTGCTGCTCATGCTCGATCAGCTGAGCGCCCTGACGCGCGAGCTGCAACAGGCGCTCGACGGCACGCCACTGCAGTGGCTGGTCGAGCTCGGCTGACACCGGACACCCACGGCGTCGCGTCGGGGGAGAGAAAGAGGCGTCACGGGCCGGTCCGCGAGGTGGGGGGCTCGCGCCGACCCGGACGCCTGAGACGATTCTGACCCATTTAGCATCAGTAATCCAGTGGGTCTCCTATCGCCCATTCCGCGTGGTCGCGGCCCCACCGATCGTGCATGCGTCACGCCGTGCGACCCGGGCGCGCGGTCTCGGCAAGACTGCGCTATGTGAGCGAGACGCGCTGGGTCGACGACGTAGACGCCCTGGACGACCTGGTTGCCCAGGTCGCCGCGTGCGATGCCTACGCGCTCGACACCGAGTTCCACACCGAACGTACGTACTGGCCGCGCCTGGCGCTCGTGCAGATCGCCTGGCCCGGGGGCATCGCTCTGATCGACCCGCTCGCGGTCGACATCGCCCCTATCGGGGCCCTGCTGGGTGGCTCGGGGACGATGGTCGCCCACGCCGCCGACCAGGACCTCGCGATCCTCGAGCGCGCGTGCGGGGTCGGGCCGTCGTCGCTCTTCGACACGCAGGTCGCAGCCGGCTTCTGCGGGCACGGCACGCCCTCGCTCGGCGCCCTGGTCGAGAAGCTCCTGGGGTCCGTCTCGCCAAGGGAGACCGCCTCGCCGACTGGACCCACCGACCGCTCAGCTCCGGCGAACGCGATTACGCGGCCTCCGACGTCGAGCACCTGCTCGCGCTCCGGGCACGCCTCGTAGAGGACCTCGAGTCGGCCGAGCGCCTCGAGTGGGCCGTCGACGAGTGCGAGGAGCGCCGAGTGCGCGACCGCACCCGTCCCGACGCCGAAGCTGCGTGGTGGCGGCTGAAGGGCTCGCGCCAGCTTCGAGGCAAGTCGCGCGGGGTCGCCCAGCTCGTCACCGCGTGGAGGGGAGCGTACGGCTATGGCCGCCGACCTGCCACCGCGCTTCGTCCTGCCGGACCTGGCCCTGGCCGGAATCGTCCAGCGGCCTCCCCGCACGCGCGACGAGCTGCAGTCCGTGCGTGGGCTCGACGGCCGTCATCTCCGCAACGGCGCCGCCGAGAAGATCCTCGCCGCCATCGAGGAGGGCCTCGATCTCGACCCCTCGCTGCTGCATCTCCCCGACGCCGCCCCTATCGACCGGTCCCTCGGCGCCGCCGTCACCGTGGTCGGCGCATGGTTGTCGCAGCGGGCCGCGGAGCTCGACCTCGATCCGGCTCTGCTCGCCACCCGCTCGGATCTCTCGCTCCTTCTCTCCGGCGTAGACGGGCGGCTCTCACACGGATGGCGTACCGCTCTGATCGGGGAGCCGATCCGCCGCCTGATGCAGGGCGACGCGGTTCTCGCCCTCGCCAACGGCGGGCGTCGCCTGATCCTCGAGGATCGTCACCACTAGTCTGCGCACCGTCGGTGCGCGCCACCCGCGCGTCATCACCGACCGGCGGACCCAGACGACGATCACGGCGAGGGCAGATGGCCAGGTTCGAAGTAGGCGTGCAACTTCACCCGCAGGCGACGTCAATGGACGATCTGCGCGCCGCCTGGAGAGCTGCCGATGAGCTCGGAGTCGACAGCATCTGGGTGTGGGACCACTTCTTCCCCCTCTACGGCGATCCGTGTGCACCGCACTTCGAGGCCTACTCCCTCCTGGCGGCGATGGCCGTCGAGACGAGCAGCGCGCAGATCGGCGCACTCGTGACGTGTAACTCCTACCGCAACCCGCAGCTCCTGGCCGACATGGCGCGCACGATCGACCACCTGAGCTCCGGTCGGTTCATCCTCGGGATCGGATCGGGTTGGTTCGAGCGCGACTACGCGGAGTACGAGTACGAGTTCGGGACCGCCGGCAGCCGCCTGAGAGACCTGGAGGCTGCCCTTCCGCAGATCGCCTCACGGCTGAGCCGGCTCACTCCGACACCGGTCGGCCGACTCCCGATCCTCATCGGTGGGAGCGGCGAGCGGGTCACTCTGCGCCTCGTCGCGGAGCACGCCGACATGTGGAACTCCTTCGGCCCGCCCGAGACGTTCGCAGCCAAGAGCCGGGTGCTCGACGAGTGGTGCGCCCGCGTCGACCGGGGACCAGCCCAGATCGAACGGACAGTCGCCATCCAACCGGGCGAGGTCGACAACGCCGACGCGTATCTCGAAGCAGGCGCGACGCACCTCATCGTCATGATCGGCCATCCCTACGATCTCGATCCGGTCGCCCACCTGCTCGACTCCGCCCGCGGCTAGCGGCTCGGACGGAGGGCCTCGGACGTGCAGACGCTCGTCGCGTACGCCTTCGACGAGTTGCGGCGTCACGAGTCGAAGCCGAGACCCAGCCGATCCAGCAACGAGAGCCACGCTCCGCGCCGTCCTTCGCGGCGGTCCGCCCTCGCGATGGCACGACGAGTGAGCGTGATGCCGAGCCACCTGAGCGGTTCCGGCGGAAACGGGAACGGTCGCGAGCGCACGAAGTCGAGCCGGGCAACATCGGCGGAGGGGTCGTCGAGCAGCGTCAGCGCTACACGAGCCCCGAAGCGGCTGGCAGCGACTCCGAGGCCGGTGTATCCGACCGAGTAGGCGAGTCTGCCTTCGAGTGCCGTGCCGAACGATGCACAGAAGCGGCTCGTCGTCGCGATCGGCCCGCCCCACTGATGGGTGAACCGCACGCCCTCGAGTTGGGGGAAGAGGTCGAAGAACTGCTCGGCGAGCAGCGACATCGTGCGCGGCCGCTGGTCGCGCCGTTGCGAGACGCGACCGCCGTAGTAGTAGACCGCGTCGTAGCCTCCCCACAGGATGCGGTCATCCGCTGTCAGGCGGAAGTAGTGGAACTGGTTCGCCGAGTCCGCCAGGCCCTGCCGCTTCTTCCATCCGATCGACGCGCGCTGCGCCTCACTGAGCGGCTCGGTGACGAGGACGTAGTCGTAGACGGTCGCTACGGCGCGGCGGATCGGCGCCACCAGACCGCGGAACGCGTTGGTAGCCAGAATGACGCCGGCTGCCTCGACGTGTCCCGTGGCCGTGTCGATCCTCACGGCGGAACCTGCACCACTGACCCTCGTCGCGCGGGCGTTCTCGAAGATCCGCACGCCGAGGGCGTCCGCAGCGCGTCTCAGCCCCAGGGCCAACGCCACCGGATCGACCAGACCGATGTGGCTCCTCTGCCAGACTCCGCCGAGCAGCCTCGGCGAGTCGACCTCGGCACGCACCTCGTCGCGGTCCAGCAGGACGGCATCCTCGCCGTACCGGGCGCGGAGTGCGGCGGACTCCGCAAGGCCCGGCACCTGGTAGGCGTCGGTGGCGACGACCAGCTCACCCGTCGCCTCGAACGCGGCGTCGATCCGATAGGCGTCGAGCGCGGTGAGGATGCCGCGGTAGTTGTCGCGCCCGATGGCGAGGAGGCGTTCGATCTCTCCGGGGAAGTGCTCCAGCCCGTTGGCGAGACCGTGCGTGACCGACGCATCGAGGAACCCGCCGTTGCGGCCCGACGCTCCGTGCGCGACGCGATCTCCCTCGAGCACCACGACGTCGCGATCCGGGTCGAGCTCCTTCGCCTGTATCGCCGCCCAGAGCCCCGTGTAGCCGCCGCCGACGACGCAGAGGTCGGCGTCGACGCGTCCCGAAGGAGGAGGAGGAGAGGGCTCGGGGAGATCGGAGCGGTCGAGCCAGAAGACCTTGGGCTCCGCGTCCGCCAGTGCCCGCATGCCGGGGGTGTCGATGGTCACAGTGCTCGGCAGCCGCGCCCTCAGACGGGCTCCGTCGCGAGGATGCGGCCGAGTCGCAGGAGCTGCGGTGTCGCCGCGCCGAGCATCGACTCGATCTGCTTCATCCAGAGGAAGTAGCGGTGAATCGGGTAGTCGTTGTCGATGCTGACGCCGCCGTGAACGTGCAGCGCAGCGTGGACCACTCTGCTACCACCATCGGCCGCCCAGAACTTCGCCGTGGCGATCTCCGCCGGGACTTCCCGGCCCTCGTCGAGGTGCGTCGCCGCCGCCTGCATCGTGAGCTCTATGGCACGGTTGTCGATGAATGCATCAGCGAGACGCTGTCCGACTGCCTGGAACGAACCGATCGGACGGTCGAACTGGTGCCGCTGCGTCGCGTACTCCGCTGTCAGCCGCAGCGCCTCCGCGCTGACGCCCGACGCAACGGCCGCAAGTGCGACAGTCGTGCGCGCGACGATCCACCCGAGCATCTGCTCACCTGAGGATTCGTCACTGGCGAGCATCGCTCCGTCGGGCACCGCTACATCGTCGAGCGTCAGCCTCCACTGCGGCTCCCTGCCGATAGTCTCCTGCCGCTCCCTGGTGAGTCCCGGTGCTCCGGCATCCACGACGAAGACCTGTGTGGCGCCGTCGGAGACGGCGGGAACCAGCATCGCCTCTGACAGGTGCGCCGCAGGAACTGTGGTCTTCACCCCCGAGATCTTCCATCCGTCTCCTGATCGCGTCGCCTCCGTCACGGGTCGGTAGGCGTCGCCACCGGGCTCGGTGAGAGCGGCCGTCAGGATCATGTCGCCGGCCACGACACTCGGCAGCAGGGCCCGATGATCCGGAGAGCCGAACTCGGCCAGCGCCATCGCTGCGGAGGCGAGGCAGGTCACCACCGGCAGAGGGGCGACGCTCCGCCCCACCTCGGTCAGGAGCAGGCAGAGGTCCGTGAATCCCATGCCGAGGCCACCGTGCTCCTCGGGGAGGGCCACGCCGAGCAGGTTCGCCTTCGCCAGCTCGGCCCACGTATCACGGTCGAACCAGTCGGCCGACGCGTCGATCTCCTTCAGTCGCGCCGACGTCATCCTGTCGGAGAGGATCCGCCGCGCGAGCGCCTGCAGCTCGAGCTGCTCCTCGCTCAGACCGAAGTCCATGTCTTCCCCCCGCGCCACGGCTGCTCGCCGCTCAGCCTCGTATCCGACCGGCAACCGTGCGGATGCCGTATTCGCGGTAGCGCTCATCGCGGTGAGCCCGGCATGTTCAGTCCGAAGATCGCGATCAGGTCACGCTGCATCTCGTTGGTGCCTCCGCCGAACGTGAGGATGTGCATCCGTCGGATCAGCTGGGCGAGGCTGCCCCCGCCTCACCGAGTCGGGAGAGTCACCCTCGATGTGGGCGAAGGGCTGCACGACTTCCATGAGCAGCCTGAACGCCTCCATGTAGAACTCGGTGCCGAAGACCTTGATGCTGGAGGCATCGGCCGGGTTGAGTGGCATCCCCTGCGTCGCCTCCCAGGCAACCCGCCAATTCGCCAGCCGCAGGAACTCGAGCTTCGCGTGAACGCGAGCAAGGTTCACCTGCACCCACTCCTGGTCTACGACGCGCGTGCCATCGGCGAGTGTCGTCTGCTGGGCCCACTCCCTGATGTCGTCGAGAACCCGCTCGATCACACCCGACGAGCAGAGCGTGACGCGCTCGTGGTTCAGCTGGTTCGTGATGAGACGCCAGCCCCCGTTCTCCTCACCAACCAGGTTCCTCGCGGGCACGCGCACGTCCTCGTAGTACGTGACGTTCGTGTTCAGGTCACAGAAGTTGTCGATGGGACTGCACTTGAAGCCGGGGGTGTCGGTCGGGACGATGAAGATCGAGATCCCCTTGTGCTTCTTGACGCTCGGATCTGTGCGCGCGGCGAGCCACACGTAGTCGGCGTCGGTGGCGAGGCTCGTGAAGACCTTCTGTCCGTTGATGACGTACTCGTCGCCGTCGCGAACTGCCGACGTCGTGAGCGAGGCGAGATCGGTGCCGGCGTCGGTCTCCGTGTAGCCGATAGCGAAGTTGATCTCGGCGGCGAGGATCTTCGGCAGGTAGAAGTCCTTCTGCTCGGCGCTCCCGAACGCCATGATCGTCGGTGCGACCGTGTTGATAGAGAGGATCGGCACCGGGGCTCCGGCTCGCATCGACTCGTCGTAGAAGATGAACTGCTCGAGCGGCGTGCGGCCCTGGCCGCCGTACTCCTCGGGCCAGCCGATGCCGAGCCAGCCGTCCTCCGCCATCCGCCGGGCTATCGACCGCGCAGCCGGCCCGACGCCCTCCCCCTCGCGAAGCTCAGTCTGGACCTGCGGCGTGAGGAGCCGCCCGTAGTAGGCCCGCAGCTCATCTCGCAGAGCCTCGTGCTCCTCCGAGTAGCCGACGTACATGCATCCCCCTGTGGCAGTGTCGATGGCGCCCGTCCCATCGTGGCGCGCCGGAGCGCACCGTGTCGACTCCTCGCCCGGCGCCGGCCTCGCCGGTCTTCTTTGCCGAACCTTTGCCTTGCGCTGGTGCTGAGGATCAGCGCCGTGGTCGATAGTTGATGCAGGCAACCGGTGGGCCGGGTCGACCGACGTACAGGGGGATCGATGCAACGACGAGCAGCGCTGACCGCCGCAGCCACCACGTCGCTCGCGGCAATCGCCGTGACCACGGGGATCGCCGTGAACCTGGGGATCCTGCGATCTGGCACCGAGGGGGCGGGCGATCTGGCCCTCGCTGCGGAGAAGTCGCCCGCGGCGACCGTCACCACCGGCCAGAGGGCGGCCCGTATCCCCGGACCATTCTGACCGCTCCGACCCAGCCCGAAGCAGTGACCGAGTACCTCACCTACTACCAGGACATCCCGGCACCCGCCGCCACGCCCGCCGGGGTCCCCGCCGAGGGTCCGGCGGAGTCCCCCGATCCCGAACCGTCACCTGCGACCGGGCCGTCCGGCAACGACGAGCCGTCCCACGGCGACGGAGATGAGGACCACGACGGCGACGACAGCGACGGCCTTCCCACCACGGGAGCCCCGGTCGCGACGAGTCCCACGACCCGGCCTACCGCGCCGCCCACCACACCTGCCCCCTCCTCGGTCATCACATACAACGCGGGAGACGCCGGGACCGTCACCGCCGACATCCGCGGAGACACCATGTCGATCGTCTCGACCTCCCCAGCGAACGGTTGGACCGCCCGTATCGAGCGGTCGAGTGGCCAGGAGGTGAAGGTCAAGTTCGACGGTCCTGGTGGCGAGGTCAAGTGGAAGGCCCACGTGGAGAACGGGCGCGTCGACGTTGAGATCGAGTACGAGAACGAGGGCGACGACTGATGACGGCTCGAGCGAAACCGGACGAAAGGCCGGCATCTCCCACGGCGCGGGCGCGACCGAAGCGCCGCCACGCGGCACTCGCCACTCGCGTCCTGGTCGGCGGTGGGAGCCTGGCCTCGACAGTCCTGCTGATGAGCGCGATGTACGCGCCCAACGAGTGGGAGAGCGGGGCGGTACCGGTCGCCGGCGTCGCTGCCGGCGATGCGTACGCGCCATCTACCTCACTTCCGGCCGCGCGACCGGCTGCGACACCGGCCCCCGCGCCGGCGGCCGCAGTGCCGCCTCCCCGCCGAATCGTCCGGGTCATCGTCAGGCGCCATCTGGTAGCCGCCGCGCCGCCGGCGGCCGACTCGCCCCTTACAGGGCCCGTTGGCACTCCCGCAACGGCACCGCCGCCGGTAGCGACTCCGCTCCCCTCACCCGTCCCGGCACCCTCGCCCGCTCCGGTGGTCGCTCCGGCGCCGGCGCCCGCCCCCGTCGCGACTCAGCCGCCGCCACCACCGCCGCCGCCTCCGCCTCCGCCACCACCGCCGCCCGACGCGACCTCAGGTGGCAGCAACTGACCCATGCCTCTCGCCGGTCAGGCGTGCGCCAGGTCGAACCCGCGCGCACGCGCCGGTTCAGAGCGCGAAGCAGTTCGTGCGGACGGTGCCTCCCTGCAACGAGGTCTTGACGAGCCCGTAGACAGAGCCGTCGAGGATGAGCCCGAGGTGACCGACGATCCGGAATGGGCAGTACGACTGGAGCTTGATGTTCTTCGCTCCGTCCTGCAGCTTCGCATTGGCCCAGGGCTGCACCAGCTCGTCGAACACCGTGTAGATGGAGTAGTAGCGGACGCTGCCCGGAGTGTCGTCACCGGCGTTCAGGGCAGCCAGGAAGGACGAGCCCGTCGACATCTGGACGCACGCGACGACGGTGAGGCAGTTGCCGAATCCGAGGAACGTCCCGAGATTCGCGGCGTAGGTGCCGTACTGCGGAGTGCCGAGGCTCACGTACGCGCCGACCTTGCTGGTCCCGCCGAGGAACTTCAGGTAGTAGCGGTTCTCGAGGCCTCCCTGGGAGTGCCCGATGAGGTCCACCTTCGCCGCACCGGTTTCGGTACGGATCGCGTCGACCTCCGTCGCCACCGCCTGCGCCGACTGAGCGATGTCGCCCGTGCCCAGACCCGGTAGGGCCATCGTGTACACGGTGAAGCCGTCGTGGCGTAGGCGGGCGGCCAGCGGCTCGAGTGCGAACTCGGGCGAGAACGTGCCCGCCACGATCAGCACCGGGTTCTGAGTCGCCGGAGCGGCGACGGGTGCGGTCGCCACCTGAGCGACACCGGTGCCGGTGACGACCCCGACTGCGACCACGAACGCGAGAAGTCTCTGACGCATGTGTCCCTCTCCAGTCCGGACCGCTTCCGAAGCCCGCAAACTACGCATCGCCGGCGCCGTCATCAACAGGTTCCGGGTAGATTCCCGCGATGGCACCTGGAGCCAGGATTTCGGCGACGACCCGACTGGCGGCGGCCGCGCTCACCGTCGCCCTCGCCGGCATCACCGCCTGCTCGTCCGACGACGGGGCCCGGGACGCTTCTACGGGCACCTCGGATGCGTCGCCACCACCGACGACTGCCTCTTCGGAGTACCCCCTCGACGACACGCTCCGCCTCGATCAGGTGCAGGTGCTCGGCTCGCACAACTCGTACCACGTGCAGGCCGAGCCGGATCTCTTCGCGGCGATGATGGCCGTCGCGCCCGAGATCACGGGCACTCTCGAGTACTCGCACGCCCCACTCACAGAGCAGCTAGACACGCACGGCATCCGCCAGGTGGAGCTCGACGTCTTCGCAGATCCCGACGGCGGTCGCTACGCCACGCCGGCTGCCCTACCGATCCTCGAGAAGGAACCCCCGACGACCCGGACTGGCGGAGGCCGGGGCTGAAGGTGCTGCACGTGCAGGACGTCGACTTCGGTACCACCTGCGTGCTGTTCACGACCTGCCTGAAGGAGATCAAGACCTGGTCCGACGCCAACCCGGGGCACGTACCGCTGCTCGTCCTGGTGGAGCCGAAGGACGAGGAGATGACGCTCGAAGCCCCCATGGAGTGGACGGTCCCTCTCCCGTTCGGCGCTGCCGAGCTCGATGCGCTCGACGCCGAGATCAGGTCGGTCTTCGACGACACCGACCTCGTCACGCCCGATCTGGTGCGCGGCGACCACGACACCCTGGGCGGCGCAGTCGAATCAGAGGGGTGGCCCACTCTGGGAGAGGTCCGCGGCCGGGTTCTGTTCGCGCTCAACAATGCGAGCCTCCGCGACCTCTATCTCGTAGGCCACCCCTCTCTCTCCGGCCGGGTGATGTTCACGAACACCGATCCCGGTCTCGAGGATTCGGCCTTCGCCAACCGCAACGACCCGGTCGACGATGCGTCGGCGATAGCCGACGCTCTCGCGGCCAACATGTTGGTGCGCACCCGCGCCGATGCCGACACGGTTCAGGCACGCGAGAACGACACGACACAGCGCGATGCGGCCTTCGCCAGCGGCGCGCACTTCGTGAGCACCGACTACGAGGTCGCCAACCCCGACTTCGGCCCGTACAGCGTAGCGATCCCGGGGGGAACGCCCGCCAGGTGCAATCCGATCACGGCACCCCCGGCCTGCACGCCGAGCGACGTCGAGAATCCCGCACATCTGGCGGGTTGAGCCCGCTCAGACCTCGTCTGACCAGTCGCGTCGCGCGAGCAGCTCGGCGACACGCGTCAAGAAGCCGGCGGCGTAGGTGGGCCCGATCACGCTCCGGTCGTAGCTGAGCCCGAGGTACCCGACGGGGCGGATCGCGAGTGCCCCGTCGCGCGCGACAACGCGCCGGCGCACGCCGTCGGTCGACAGGATCGCAACGGCGGGCCGGTGGATGATCGGGATAGACATCCAGGTACCCGCCGCTCCCGGGTTCGTGATCGTGAAGGTCACCCCTGCGACCTCGTCGGGCTGAAGGCGCTTCGCTCGCGCCCGGGTTGCCAGGTCGTGTACCGCCCGCGCGATCGACGTGACCGGGAGCCGTCCGGCGTCTCGCACCACGGGGACGACCAGACCCTGGTGATCGAGGTCGACGGCGAAACCCAGGTTCACCTCGTCGTGGACGACGAGCCCACCCGTACCAGAGCCGGGAACAGCCGCGACGGTCGAGTTGAGCAGCGGGAACTCGAGGAGTGCGCCGGCGACGGCTCGCGCGACGAACGGAAGGAACGTGAGCGAGAACCCCTCCTCGGAGCGGAAGGAGTCGCGCGCGGTTGAGCGCGCGGCCTCGACCGCCGCGAAGTCGGCCGGCAACGCGCACCAGGCGTGAGCCGACCCGGTCTTCGACTCCACCAGTGCCGCCGAGGCGCGGCTGCGGATCCTGTTGAACGGTACGACCTCCTCGGGCGCTACTCCATCCGAGGGCGGGGCCGGACCACCGGGCCGGGGCGTCCCGACGGCGGCTCGGAGGCGCGGCCGACGCAGGCGCCACGGAGGCGGGTCGGGCCTGGGCTCGAGGTCGTCGGTCACCACAGACGAGAGTACGCCGCTGCCGGCCCGCGTGTCGCCGTATCCTGTGTTGCCGATGCACCCAGCTGGGGGTGAGCGACCCGCGATGGTCACCACGCCGACCCGACTCCTGGCCGACGGCGTCCCCGTCGACGAGGCGCTCGCCGACTACCGCCTGGCCCTGGTGTCGCGCGACCTCGACGACCGCGAGATCGCTCTCAGGCAGCAGAGCCGCGTCTACTTCCAGATCTCCGGGGCCGGTCACGAGGCGCTCGGCCTCGGCCTCGCCCGCTCCCTGCGCCCCGGCTACGACTGGTTCTACCCGTACTACCGCGATCGGGCCCTGGTGCTCGGCCTGGGCGTCACGTCGACCGAGATCCTCCTGCAGGCAGTCGGGTCGGCCGACGACCCGGCATCCGGAGGACGCCAGATGCCGTGTCACTGGGGATCGAAGCGTCTCAACATCGTGAGTCAGACCAGCCCGACGGGCAGCCAGTGCCTCCCTGCGGTCGGCTGCGCTGAGGCGGCGCGCTACGCGAGCCGTCGCTCGCTTCCGGGGTGCTCCGCCCACGGCGACGAGTTGGTCTATGTCTCGCTCGGAGAGGGCGCGGCGTCGCAGGGCGAGTTCTGGGAGAGCCTCAACACCGCCTGCCGCCTGCACCTGCCCGTCCTCTACGTAGTCGCAGACAACGGCTACGCGATCTCGGTGCGCGCCGCCGAGCAGTCGCCGGCGCCGGTGTCCGAGATGGTCGCAGGCGTCCGCGGTCTGCGGGTCACGCGCATCGACGGGCGGGACTACTGCGAGGTGCGGCGCGCGGGCGCGGATGCCGTCTCCCACACCCGCGCCGGGATAGGGCCGTGCCTGATCCATGCGACCGTCACGCGGCCGTACTCGCACTCCCTCTCCGACGACCAGAAGAAGTACCGGGCGAGCTCCGAGCTTATCGACGAGGCGGAGCACGACCCGATCCTCGTACTCGAGCGCCATCTGATCGCGGCGGGCGCGATCACCGATGCCGACGTCATCCGTATGCGCGCGGAGGCCCGGGAGGTCGTGCGGACGGCGGCCGAGGCGGCACTCGCCGGAGCGCGCCCCGACCCGCACTCCGCGACCGACCGGCTCCTCGGGCCCGTACCCACTAACGATGTCCCTCCCGATCCGCCGGCCGGCGGGGAGCCCGTGACCATGGGAGATGCGATCCGCCTCACACTCCACGAGGCGATGGCGGCCGACGAGCGCATCCGGGTCTTCGGAGAGGACGTGGCCGATGCAGACCCCGCGGTCCTCGACCAGGTGCCCGGCAAGGGCGGGGTCTTCGGGATCACGTTCGGCCTACAGCGCGAGTTCGGCGACGCCCGGTGCTTCAACACTCCGCTCGCCGAGGCCAACATCATCGGCAGGGCCGTGGGTCAGGCCATCAGAGGCCTGCGTCCCTGCCCCGAGATCCAGTTCTTCGACTACGTGTGGCCGGCGATGAACCAGATCCGCTCGGAGGCGGCCACGACGCGCTGGCGCTCCAACGGCGAGTTCACCTGTCCGATGGTCGTGCGAATCCCCATTGGCGGCTATCTCACCGGCGGTGCCATCTGGCACTCACAGTGCGGCGAGTCGATATTCGCGCACTGCCCGGGCCTCCTCGTCGCCTTCCCTTCGCGTGCGCGCGACGCCGCCGGGCTGTTGCGAACCGCCTTCGCCTGCGAAGACCCCGTGCTCTTCCTCGAGCACAAGCACCTCTACCGCCAGGGCTACAACCGCGATGCGATGCCTCCGAAGGGCTGGTCGCTGCCGTTCGGTCGCGGAACCTACGTGACGCGTGGAGACCGTGTGACGGTCGTGACCTGGGGTGCGACCGTTCACAGAGCCGTGCTGGCCCTGCAGGATCTCGGCGCAGATGCGTCGGGGGTCGAAGTGATCGATCTGCGAACCATCGCCCCGTGGGACCGCGAGATCGTCGCTGAGTCGGTGCGGCGCACCAACCGCGTACTGGTGCTGCACGAGGACACCCTCACCTGTGGCTTCGGCGCCGAGGTCGCGGCCTTCGTCGCCGACGAGTGCTTCGAGCACCTCGACGCGCCCGTCTGGCGACTCGCGGCGGCCGACGTACCAGTCGCCTACGAGCCGACCCTGGAGGACGCGATCCTCCCGCAGGTCGCAGACATCACGCGCGACCTGCGCGCCCTGATGGCGTACTGACGGCGCGGAGACGGCGCGTGATGTCCGGCCGGGGCACCAACGACATCGGGTCAGTCGTCGTGAATCGTGATCGCCTGTTTGGGACAGCTCCGCGCTGCATCCTCGACCGCCGGCCGGAGATCGTCAGGCGGGCTCACCTGGAGCAGGTACAGATAGTCGTCGTCCCGAACCTCGAACACCTGCGGTGCGATGTCCACGCAGACGGCGTTGCTCTCGCACAGGTCGAAGTCGATCTCGATCCTCATGGCACACCCCCCGGCCCGTCGTGTGACGACCCTACCCGGGCCGCACGTGCAGATCCCGGCGCCTGGGCGCTCTACCAGGGAGTCGACTCGATCTCGGCGACCACACGCGTGTACTCGTCGAGCATCCGGCCCGGGAGGAGGTGCGCGTACGTGTCGGCGAGAGCGCGGTGATACCACTGCAGCGCGCGACCCTGATCAGGGCTGTACGCCAGCGGACCGTGCTCGCGCAGATCGGCGACCACGTAGCGCGCCTCGCTCAGGGCGTCGGCCAGCGACACCCTCCACGACTCCGGCGGAGCGCTCGGGATACCGGCGACGTGCTCCGACTTGACCTGACGCCAGGCGCTCCACGGCGGGTGGCGGCCACCGCCGACGGCCCTGACGATCCGCTCGACGCGCGACCCGAAGAGCCTGCCGACCTCGGCGATCGAGCCGTCACCGTCGAGCCCGACGTCGTGCAGGAGGGCCGCAATCGCCTGATCGGCGTCACCACCGTCGTCGATCACGAGTGACGCGACCGCGAGCAGGTGCCCGAGGTGCGACACCGACGTCTCGGCGCGCGGGCGCAGCCGGTGAGCCTGAACTGCGAGATCCAGTGCCTCGTCGAAGCGGTGGTCGAGAAGGTTCGTCATCTTCGTCCCGGGTGCCCCACCCACCATGGGCGCAGTCTGACACATCGACTGGAACGCGTCTGCGCTCTCGGACAACTCGTTCCGTCGTCGGTGCGTCGCCGGCGCGCCCGAACCGCGATCTTCGCGGCCCCGTAGGGCGGCGGCCGCGCGCCGAGTAACATCTCGGTGACAGTCCGCGCGCCAAGAACGCCCGATCACGCCTCGGAGCCGGAGAGGTGTCAACTTCACTGGACCGGTCGCTCACACGTGCTTGGAAACGCATCAGCGACTACCGGGAGACCGCCATGAAGCGCACCACGAGGCGCAGACGTACCGCAACCCTCGCCGCCACCTTCGCCATCGCAGCCCCGCTGAGCTTCCTCACCCCGGTCGTGCCGGCCGGTGCAGCAGGACCGACGCGACGCGTAAACGTCTCATCGTCGGAGCACCAGGCAGCCGACTTCGGCGGCCTCGTCGAGCGATTCGGTCGGAGAACCGTCGACGTGAGCGCTACCGGTCGCTTCGTCGTGTTCGTCTCGGAGTCACGCAACCTCGTTCGCAACGACACGAACGGACAAGCCGACATCTTCCTGCGCGATCGGGTGCTTGGCACGACGCAGCGCGTCAGCACTCGTGCGACGGGTGGTCAGGCCAACGACCAGTCGACTCAGCCCGCGATCTCCGACAACGGCCGCTGGATCGTCTTCGAGTCTGAGGCGACAAACCTCGTTCCCGGGGTCACGACCTCGGATCAGGTGTACCGGAAGGACCGCCGCACCGGGGCGATCGTCCTCGCGAGTGCGCGTAACCACACGGCGATCACTGCAGCGAACTACGGCGCCGACGAACCTACCGCCAGTGACTCCGGCATCGTTGCATTTGCGTCGGGCGCCACCGATCTGCTCCCCGGAATGTCGCCCATACGTGATCGCGTGTACGTGCGCGACCCGTCGACCAACAGAACCAGGCTTGCATGCCGTCCGACCGTCGGGTATCGATCGGCAGACGGATCCCAGGCGTGCGACCGACCCGTCATCTCCGCCGACGGTCGCTCAGTGGCGTTCACATCGACTGCGAGGCTCGTACCGGCCGACACGAACGGCAAGGGCGACGTCTACGTGCTCCGACGGTCCACGAACGTCGTGGAGCGCGTGAGCGTCGGAGGCCACAGCGGGCGGGTGCAGAACAACGGTCACTGCGACGGCGAGATCCCCGCGCTAGACCGCGACGCGAGCGTCGTCGCGTTCGTGTGCAGCCACCTAGGGCACCCGATCGTCGCCGGCGCCCCGACCAACGGACAGGTCTACGTGCGCAACCGCTCCACCGGACGCACATATCTGATCTCACGCCGTCTCTCGGGGACCAACTACGGAGCCACCTTTCCCTCCATGAATGCCGGAGGTCGCTTCGTGGCCTTCACCACAGCGACCGATCTGACCTCCAGGCCGACACACGGGATCGACCAGGCGTACGTCTGGGACCTTCGAACTGGTTCCCGCAAGCTCGTCAGCCGCAGCACATCCGGGCGTCTGGCCGATGGGACCTGTCTCGCGACCGTGATGACGGGCGACGGATCCGACGTGGTCTTCGAGTCCGCCGCCACGAACCTCGTGCGCGGCGACACCAACGGGCTGATCGACATCTTCGTGCGGGCTGATTGGAGGGTCTAGCCCAGCACCGCTAGCCGCATCGACGCGGCACGGGCGTGCGTAGATCGGTGGTCACCTCGAGGCACTGATCCGGCCCCTGTCGGGAATCCGAACGGTAGTTCGGATTGTTGTGCATGGGGATGATCGACGCGACCTGTGCACCCACGAGGCACTGGCACGCCCTGGCCGACGGGCGGGTCCAGTGCGATGTCTGCCCGCGGGCATGCAAGCTCCGCGACGGCCAGGCCGGGCTCTGCTTCGTGCGCGGGCGCAAGGGCGAGGAGATCGTCCTGACGACATACGGGCGATCCAGTGGGTTCTGCGTAGATCCGATCGAGAAGAAGCCCCTCAACCACTTCCTCCCCGGCACCGGCGTGCTGTCGTTCGGCACCGCAGGGTGCAACCTCGCCTGCCGCTTCTGTCAGAACTGGGACATCTCGAAGTCGCGCGAGACCGACACCCTGGCCGACTCCGCCTCGCCCGAGACGATCGCCATGGCTGCCGAGGCTCTCGGTGCGCGCAGCGTGGCGTTCACCTACAACGACCCCGTCATCTTCCTCGAGTACGCGATCGACGTGGCCAAAGCCTGCCACGAGCGCGGCATCAAGACGGTCGCGGTGACCGCGGGCTACGTCTGCGAAGAGCCACGCAGAGAGCTCTTCGCGCACGTTGACGCTGCAAATGTCGACCTGAAGGCGTTCACCGACGACTTCTACCTGAGGCTCTCCGGAGGCCACCTCCGGCCGGTGCTCGACACCCTTGAGCACCTCGCTCACGACACCGACGTCTGGCTGGAGATCACCACGCTCCTCATTCCGGGCAGCAACGACTCCGACGCCGAGATCGACGCCATGACCCGCTGGATCGTCGAGAACCTGGGGCCCGACGTGCCGATCCACTTCACCGCCTTCCCACCCCGATTTCAAGATGCTCGACGTCGCGCCCACACCCCCGGCGACTCTGAGGCGCGCCCGCGCCATCGCCAAGCGGAACGGCGTGCGTCACGTGTACACGGGGAACGTCCACGACCCCGAGGGGGGGAGCACCTTCTGTCACGCGTGCGGCCAGTTGCTCATCGGGCGCGACCAGTACGTACTCGGGAGCTACCGGGTGACCGGCGAAGGGTGTTGTGAATCCTGCGGAACGAGGGTCGCCGGCGTCTTCGAGGGTCACCCCGGAGAGTGGGGGGCTCGCCGTCTCCCTGTCCGCCTCGCCGACTTCGCGGTCGTTCGATGAGAGAGGCCGAAACGCGAGCGAGAGTGCCGGCCGTAGCGGGGGCCTTCTACCCGGCGGACCCGGCGGCTCTCGCGGGCGCGGTCGATCGCTACATCGCCGCCGCACGCTACGACGGCCGCCCGCCGAAGGCACTCGTCGTGCCCCACGCCGGGTACGCGTACTCCGGCCCCGTTGCCGGCACCGGCTACGCGACGGTCCTGCCCGCCAGATCGACAGTCACTCGCGTGGTGCTCCTCGGCCCGGCGCACCGCGTTCGCGTCGCCGCGCTGGCCGCTCCGGGAGCAGACTCGTTCCTCACGCCGCTCGGTCCGGTCGAGATCGATGCCGATGCGCGAGCGACGGCCCTGACCGTGCACGGCGTCGAAGTCGACGACGGGGCCCACGCACCCGAGCACAGCATCGAGGTTCAGCTGCCGTTCCTGCAGCGCACGCTTGGGAGCTTCAGGGTGCTACCGATCGTGGTAGGGCATCCGTCTGCCGACGCTGTCGCCCGTGTTCTGGAGGAGCTCTGGGGTGGTCCCGAGACCCTCATCGTCGTCAGCACAGACCTCAGCCACTACCTCGACTACGAATCGGCGGCGGAGCACGATCTGCGTACAGCGCGTGCAATCACGGCTCTCGACGTCGAGGGAGTCGCAGACCGCGACGCGTGCGGCGCCTACGCACTCCGCGGGCTCCTCCGGGTCGCCGCCGCGAAGGGTCTCGAGGCGCGACTCCTCGACCTGCGCTCGTCGGGTGACACAGCGGGGTCCAGGGATTCCGTCGTCGGATACGGCGCGGTCGGGTTCTGGGAACCGACGACGTGAGACTCCCCGAACCGCCGTACCTCGACCCGGCACACCATCGGACGCTCCTCGACATCGCGACCTCCGCGATCCGCGGCGCACTCGCCACCGGGGTCCATGTCGTGCCTGACCCGTCGGCATGTCACGCCGACCTCAGAGCCGAGTCCGCGACCTTCGTCACACTGGAGCGCGACTCCACGCTCCTCGGCTGCATCGGGACGCTGGAGGCGCGCAGGCCGCTGGCGGTCGACGTCGCGCACCACGCTCTCGGTGCAGCGTTCTCGGACCCACGGATGCCCGCAGTGACGGAGCGCGACTTCGTCGAGATGTCGATCAAGATCTCGGTGCTCTCGCCCGCCGAGCCGATGACGGCGTCCTCCTTCGTCGAGGTTGCCGACGCGGTTCGTCCCGGCGTCGACGGCCTGATCCTCGACGCGCCCGGGCGTCGCTCGACGCTCCTGCCGTCCGTCTGGCCGAAGGTGGCAGAAGTAGACGAGTTCCTCTACGTGCTCTGGCGGAAGGCCGGAGTGGAGCCGGGAACCTGGCCGCGCGGAACGCGGGTGTCCCGGTACGCGACCGAGGAGTTCGGCGACCCGGGGCCGCGGACGCTGTAACCGCCTGCTCCCTCTGCGCTCGGCTCTCGGAGTGCCCGCCGGCCGAACCTCGTCGGACGACCTGGTCAGGCTGCGAGCGCGCCGCCGTCCGTGCCCGGGGCCGCGGGCGCGTTCGTGCCGGTGCCGGTGGGCACCGGCGCGAACGGCCGGAACGGGAATCGCCTGAGCTGCCACGAACGCGACTCGGGCCTGGCCACGACCAGGACGTCGACCCCTGACGCCGCTACCCGTCGCGCACGCTCAGCGAAGATGTGGTCGCCGCTGCCGACGACCATGCGCCCCGCGCGCCGCGCCACGAACTCGGGTGCGGCGTGGGCGAGCAGGGCCAGGTCGGCCCCGTCGGGGCCGCGCGCTGCGTGCAGGTTCCAGCCGACGGTCGGAGCGAAGCAGAACTCCTTGACGAGGTGGGGGTTGGCGGCGATGTACACGAGGTCGCCCGTCCGCCAACCCGCCACCTCGAAGTACCGCTCGAGGGCCCACCCCACGCGTGGGCCGGTGGCCCAAGGGTCCCCGAGCAGGTTCTCGAGATCGACCAGGTGCAGGGAGCGCTCCTGCACGACCAGGTCGACGATGTCTTCGCCGGCCGTGGCGCGTGCCGGCCGTGCAGCGCGGTTCGTGCGCGCCTTGTTGGTCTTGTGCGTCTTCGCCATTGTCCTGCCCTCCCTCTAGCCGCCGCCGTTTCCAACGGTCTGAAGTATGCGGAGGGGGTGGGACAGTTACAGCGGTGTGATTCGCGGTCGCGTGGTCGCGCGTGGGCGCTCAACCTGCCCGGCGGAACTCCTCGTAGCGCTCCTCGAGGAACGCCGCGTCGGGACGGTCGGCATTGCGCCTCGGCACCAGGAGCTTCGCGCGGTGTAGCTCCTGTATCCCGTGGCGCAGCATCGGTCCGTCGCGTTCCTCCAAGACGTCTTCGCGCACCTCGACTACGAGATCGGGTCGGATGCCCACGATGTTCGCGTCGAAGGCCGAGTGATGGATCTTGCACAGCGAGAGCCCGTTTGGGACGACTGGGCGGCCGCGCGGATCCCTGTCGGGGATGATGTGAGCCGCATCCAGAAGCTCCTCGTGACGTAGTCGACACACCGCACACTTGACGGCATACGCCTTGAGGACGCGCTGGCGGAACTCCTGCTGGTGTACGCGACGAAGACCGAGTTGAGTCTGATAGCGCCGGCGAAGCTCATCGACCGTCCTCTCCGACAGATCGGGGCGCAGCACCTGCGGTTCATCGAACGCCACCGTGAAGGTCAACGAGCCCGGATCGTCGTGGTGAATGTATGCGGGCCAGAAAGCCAGGTACCTGCCCGATGCGACGCCATGGAAGTAGACAAGCGGCAGCCCCTCCAACCCGCACTCGCGCAGCCCCAGGTTGTCCCGGTGCCGCGGATCGCGGCCCCGGTACCTGTAGCCGAGAAAGCCGTCCGGACCTACCTCGTCATCGTAGGGACCGTTCGGCGCGGTCGTGATCGACAGCGGCAGCTCCATCTGCGCCGGCTTGAAGATCCCCTGGGGCCCGAGGAAGTGAAGTCGAGCGCCCTCGTACTCGAATCCCTTGTTGAGCGACGACCACGGGAGCACCTCCCCGTGCACGCGCTCCAACTCCTCGAGACGCCGGAAAGCCGCCAGCCTCATCAACCGGTCGCGATCTCGATCCACGGGAAGTCGCGCACCCCCACTTGTCGGAGATGACGCGAAGCTACAGCCGGCGTCGATCGCGGGCACGCCCCGAGCCGCGTAGCCGCCCCGCCGAGCAGGCGGTTAGGCCTTGAGGAGCGCGAAGGGGGAGGACGGGACCGGAACCGGAGTCGCGCAGCAGAGCGCCGGCGACGGTGAACGTCCAGCCGGAGTGGGTCTCGTCGTCGATGAGCAGCACGGGGCCCTCGGGAGGAGCCGGCCCGGGCAGAGTCGACCAGTCGACCGTGAATGCTCCGAGGACGTTTCGGGCCTGGTGCGCGCTGTTGACGAGCGTGTGCTGCCGGCGCCCATCGCGCACGCGGCGGAGGACCGGGTGCACGGGTAGCCGGCCGAGCCCTCCCAGGCGGACGGCGAGGTCGTCGAGAAGGGCCTGACGATCCGGGCGGCGCGAAGGGATCACCGCGATCCACGTCGGTCGCGTTGCCCAGTCCCAACGCTTCAGGACGGCGGCTACTCCGAGCACCACGTTGTCGCCTAGCGGGCACTCCCCCGCGAGCAGGCGCTCCACCGCGGGCGACCAACCGCCGTCGCCGGTCTCCGCTAGCACCCGGCCCGCCTCACACCGCGCCTCAGGAGCGATCGCTCCCCTCGGCTCGTCGAGGCCGATCGGCCAGCGTCGGCGCGGGGTGATCGGGTGGTCGATTCCCCTCAGGAAGGTCGCAGCCTCGGCGAGCAGGGAGTCGGGCACTCCGGCCGAGACGGGTTCGCCCGTGCAGTTGGAGCAACGGCCGCACTCCTGCGGGTCGGGGTCGTCGAGGTGACGGCGCAGGAAGCCCATGAGGCACTCGTCTGTGGTGAGGTACTCGAGCATCGCCGCAGCCTCGGCGGCCCGGGCCTCTTCCACGCGCTCGAGTCGCTCGGCGTCGTACTCCCATGCCAGCCCCGTGTGCGCCCATCCCTCGGGTGTGCGTTCGACGACACCGTCGACGTCGAGGATCTTCAGCAGCGCGTCGAGGCGCCCCGCGCCGAGGTTCACCTGGGCCTGAATCGCGGTCGGCGGGAGCGGGCCGGCTGCGTCGTCGAGGACGGCCAGCACTTCCTCGACGACCCTGCGCGGGGGGAAGGCCGTCGAAGCGAAGTACTCCCAGATTGCGCTGTCCTCGTCGCCGCTCATCAGCACCGCGGTGGCCTGCGGGATCGCCCTACCCGCGCGGCCGACGGCCTGGTAGTAGGCGACCGGCGAGGGCGGTGACTGGTAGTGGATCACGAAGGCGAGGTCGGGCTTGTCGTAGCCCATCGAGAGGGCGGTGGTGGCGACGACGACCTTGACGGCGTTGTCGCGCAGCGCCCTCTCGACCCGCTCGCGCTCCCCCGGCTCGGTCTGCCCCGTGTACGAGGCGGCTTCGATTCCGCTCTCGTTCAGCCAGGCGGCCACCCGCTCGGCGTCTCCGATGGTCAGGCAGTAGACGATGCCGGAGCCCTCCAACCGCGGTAGGTGGTGCGCGAGCCACGCGAGCCGGCTGGGGCGATCGGGCGCCCGCAGCACGCCGAGTCGCAGAGACTCACGGTCGAGCGGGCCGCGCAGCACCAACGGCGCGTGACCGAGCTGCTCGGCGACGTCGACCGTGACCCGCTCGTTCGCCGTGGCCGTCGTCGCGAGCACGGGGACACCCTCGCCGAGGCCGGCCAGCACGTCACGCAGGCGCCGGTAGTCGGGTCGGAAGTCGTGACCCCAGTCGGAGATGCAGTGCGCCTCGTCGACGACGAGCATCCCTACTCCCTGCGCCAGGTGCGGGAGCACCTCGCGCCGGAAGCCGGGGTTGTTCAGACGCTCCGGGCTGATCAGGAGCAGGTCGACCTCGCCGGCGAGGACGGCCGCGTTGATCCGGCTCCACTGGTCGAAGTTCGTGGAGTTGATCGTCGCGGCGCGGACTCCGATCTCGGTAGCAGCGCGGATCTGGTCGCGCATCAGCGCGAGGAGCGGTGAGACCAGGAGGGTCGGCCCCGCTCCCCGTTCGCGCAGCAGGTGCGTCGCGACGAAGTAGACGGCCGACTTGCCCCAGCCGGTGCGCTGGACGACGAGCACGCGGCGACCGTCTTCGACCAGGGCACGGATCGCCTCGGCCTGGTCGGGGCGCGGCACCGCATCCGGCCCCGCCAACGCGGCGAGGAGTTCCCCGATGCGCCCGTCGAGGTCGTCAGAGGCGTGTAAGAGCGTCATGGCTCGAAGTATCCACGTAGGGTGTGACAAGCGTCGGGTGGAATGTGGCGCTCAGCTGAACTTCGCGGCGCTGAACGCGAGGCCGACGCCCACCAGCATCGACGGCACGAGGGTGGCGACGAGCTTGAGGCAGGTGTCGCGCAGCTGCTCGGTGAGAGTGATCCTCGTCTCGGCGACCTGCTCGACCAGCGCGCCGCGCAGGTCGAGCATCTCGGACCGCACACCGGAGATCTCCCCGCGGAGACGCGCCTCGACCGACTCCAGCTTGAGGTCCGTGCACTGGGCGATGAACGCCGAGTGGCGGTCCAGCTCGGTCTTCACATCACCACGCAGACCCTCGATATCGGCCTTCACGTCACCACGCAGACCCTCGATATCGGCCTTCATCTCACCACGCAGACCCTCGATGTCGGCCTTCGTCGCGACGTGGAGGTCGTCGATGTCGGCCTTCGTCGCGACGCGGAGTGCCTCCAGATCGCGCTTGGTGGCCAGCTCGGTCCAGCGCTCTGGTGGGAGCATACCCATGAGGGCCGCTGCCTCCTCGGAGCCGATCAGGGCGGTGAGCTTCTCGTGGATAGCGGCGCGAATGCGCTCGTTCGGAGCCATTCTCCCCTCCAGGGGTGGGCGAGGCAACGCACGCCTCGCGGCGGATCATCAAAGAGGGAAGTGGCGCGGCCCGGGGCGTCCGGCGAGGGGGCCATAGTAGCGAACTGTTGTTTGGTCGGCAAGTGGTCGGGGGCGGTGGCCGGCCGCCCTGCGGTGGTCTCAGCCGGGCTGGGGGTACGGGTGCCCACAGGCCGGGCAGTAGTCCCAGTCGTCGAACCGGTCCTCCCCCGCAGACGGGGCACCGCCCGCTCATCGGAGAGCCCGCTCCGCAGCCGCGGCACCGATCGGCGCCTCCGACGCTCGGTGCGCGCCGGCGCCGCCCCGAGCGTCGGGGGCGCGCCACAGCGTCCCACCCCTGCACTCCCACATCGAGGTCATGCTCGCCTCCACTCCTCGGTCACTCCTCGGTCCCGTCTCTGCACGGTAGAGGATGCCTGGGACAACTCGGCTCCGACCTCGGCGCCCGGGGCGTGGCATGCTCGGCTGTCCGCCCGAGCACCCGACCGTGGTCCTCCGAATGGCGACGCACCGAATCGAACTGTAACGTGTTCTAGTTGGAGTCCGGCCCCACGAGCGCTCGCGAGAGACCGCGACCGCCACCGGCCTCCGGAATACGCGGGGTGTCGAGATGCCAGACCCGGTGATCGTCGAGGCTGTGCGCACGCCGATCGGCAAGCGCAACGGATGGCTGGCCGGGATGCATCCCGTGAAGCTTCTCGGGGCGGCGCAGCGCGCTGTCGTCGAGCGCGCGGGTGTCGACCCGGGTCAGGTCGGTCTGGCGGTCGCGGGCTGCGTCACCCAGGCCGGCGAGCAGGCGATGAACATCTCGCGCAACGCCTGGCTCCAGGCCGGACTCCCGTACCACGTGGGCGCTCTCACGGTCGACTGCCAGTGCGGGTCGTCACAGCAGGCCAACCACGTCATCGAGGGGCTCATCTCGACGGGGGCGATCGATATCGGTGTCGCCTGCGGCGTCGAGGTGATGAGCCGCGTGCCGCTCGGATCGAACGCCATCCACGGTCCGGGCCTCATGTGGACCGACGACTTCCCCTACGACATGCCCGACCAGTTCGGCGCCGCACAGCGGATCGCGGAGAACCGGGGCATCACCCGCGAGCAGATCGAGTCGCTCGGTCTCGCGTCGCAGCAGAACGCGGCACGCGCGTGGGCCGAGGGACGCTTCGACCGCGAGGTGATCCCCATCGACGCGCCGGTCCTCGGCCCCGACGGTCAGCCGACAGGCGAGACGATGACGGTCGAGCGCGACCAGGGGCTGCGAGAGACGACCGCAGAGGGACTGGCGAAGCTCAAGCCTGTTGTCAAGGGCCACATCCACACGGCAGGAACCACCTCGCAGATCTCCGACGGCGCCGCCGCGGTTCTCTGGATGTCGGCCGACCGGGCGAAGGCAGAGGGACTGAAGCCACGTGCTCGTATCCGCGCCCAGGCGCTGGTCGGCTCCGACCCCTACTACCACCTCGACGGCCCGGTCGACGCGACACGACGCGTCTTCGAGATGACCGGCATGAAGATGGCCGACATCGACCTCGTCGAGATCAACGAAGCGTTCGCGCCGGTCGTCCTCTCCTGGGCCGGTGTCCACGGGGCCGACCTCGATCGTGTCAACGTCAACGGCGGCGCCATCGCACTCGGCCACCCCGTCGGCGCGACGGGCAGCCGGCTCATCACGACTGCGCTGCACGAGATGGAGCGTGCCGACCTCGCGACCGCGCTCGTCACGATGTGCTGCGGCGGAGCGGTCGCCACTGCAACGATCCTCGAACGGCTGTAACCGACGGAACTCCAAGGAGACGGAATGCTTCTCGACGGCAAGGTTGCGATCGTCACCGGTTCAGGGCGGGGCCTCGGCCGCGCCGAGGCACTCGAGCTCGCTCGACAAGGAGCGCGGGTGGTCGTACAGGATCTGGAGGTCACGCGCGACGGAGCGACACCGGCCGACTCCGCGAGCGAGCAGGTGGCAGAGGAGATCCGCAGCGCCGGGGGCGAGGCGATCGTCAGCCACGGAGACGTAGCCGACTGGGACTACGCGCGTGGTCTGGTCCAGCTCGCCGTCGACACCTACGGAAGCCTCGACATCGTCGTCAACAACGCCGGGATCCTGCGCGACCGGATGATCTTCAACCTCGGCGAGGACGAGTGGGACGCCGTGATGCGCGTGCACCTCAAGGGTCATGCTGCGATGTCGCGCTGGGCCACCGGGTACTGGCGCGACAAGTCGAAGGAGGCCGGCGGCGCGGTGTACGGCCGAATCGTGAACACGTCGTCCGAAGCGATGTTCGGATCGCCGGGGCAGCCGAACTACGCGGCGGCCAAGGCGGGCATCAGCGCCCTCACGATCTCGACGGCGCGAGCAGTGCTGCGATACGGAGTCACGGCGAACGCGATCGCGCCGAGGGCGCGCACGCGCATGACCGAGGACCTCGGCATGTTCAGTGAGCCCGAGGAGGGCTTCGATGCGTGGGCGCCGGAGAACGTCCGCCGCTGGTAGCGGTGCTGGCATCGCCTGCCGCGGCGAACATCTCCGGCCAGGTCTTCATCGTGTACGGGGGCATGGTCAATCTCCTCGCCGGACCCTCGATCGAGCACCGCTTCGACACCGAGGGGCGCTGGGACTCAACCGCACTCGCCGCGACTCTCGAGCCGTTCTTCGCCGACCGCCGGCCGATCGAAGACGGCTTCACCGGAACCGCGCTGGCGATGTAGCGGTGGCGGGCTCACCGTCTCCCGCTCTTCGCCATTGGTCAACACCGACTGCATCCCTGGATCGGCGGCCCGCATGAGCGAGATGCGCATCGACGTGGGCCTGGTCGTCACTCCCGACCAGGCCGCTGCCAGAGCGCAGAGCTGGCCGCCACCGGAGTCGACGGCCTCTTCACGTTCGAGAACGCGCACGACGTCTTCTTTCCGCTCGTCATGGCGGCGACCGCGACCGAGGTCGACCTGATGACGAACGTCGCGATCGCCTTCCCGCGAAGTCCGGTGCACCTCGCACACAGCGCGTACGACCTCCAGGTGCTGTCGCGCGGGCGCTTCCGGCTCGGACTCGGCTCGCAGGTGCGCGCTCATGTCGAGCGCCGCTACGGGGCGACATGGTCGAGGCCCGCGGCGCGGATGCGCGAGATGGTGCTCGCGATCAAGGCGCTCTTCGCGTGCTGGGAGGGCGAGGCGCCGCTCGACTTCCGCGGCGAGTTCACCACGCACACGCTGATGACGCCCTACTTCGACCCGGGACCGAACCCCTACGGGCCACCACCCGTCCTCGTCGGCGCTCTCGGCCCCAAGATGACGGAGGTCGCCGCCGAGGTCGCCGACGGGCTCCTCGTGATGCCGTTCAACAGCGAGCGGCACCTGCACGAGCGCACCCTGCCCGCCGTCGAGCGCGGGTTGGCTACCGCGGGGCGCTCGCCCGATGATCTCGCGGTCATCACCGAGGTGATCGTCGCTACCGGCCGCACCGACCAGGAGCTCGCCGACGCCGCAGCCGGCGCGAAGACGCTGCTGGCGTTCTACGGCTCCACTCCTTCGTACCGACCGGTCCTCGATGTCGAGGGCTGGGGCGACCTGCAGCCCGAGCTGAACGCCCTCTCGAAGCGCGGCGAGTGGCAGCAGATGACCGCCCTGGTCGATGACACCATGCTGCAGACCCTCGCCGTCTGGGGAACACCAGACGAGTGCGCCCGCCGGATCGTCGACCGTTTCGGGTGGCTCGCCGGTCGAGTCTGCTGCTACTTCCCCTACGCGTCGATCACCGACGACACCATCGCAGAGCTCGTCTCCGCGATTCGCGTCGCTGCCTGATCACCCACGATCGAGAGGCCTCTCGCGGGCCGTGCCACGATCGTAGATAGCATCCGGCCATGACCGACGTGGATCACTCCGCCGTCTACAGAGGCGTGCGCCTCCGCGTCAGCGACCTCGTCCGCGGCGTTCCCGATGATCAGCTGGATCAGCTCGCGCCTGCGACACCGAGCTGGCGTGTCCGTGACATCGTCTCCCATCTGGTCGGAGCGACCGCCGACGTGATCTTGGGAAACACCGACGGGCTGCCGGGCGATGCGTGGACCCAGGCCCAGGTGGACTCCCGATACCGCACGCCGATCTCCGAGGTGCTCGACGAGTGGGAGCGATGCTGCGAGGAGGTCGAGCCGATGATCGCCGGTTTCGATCCGATGCTGCGCCTGATGATGCTCACCGATGCCGTCACCCACGAGCACGACGTCCGCGGCGCGCTGGGCCGCCCCGGGGCGCGACTCCGACGGAGTCGCGTTCGGCTTCGACAGCGTCTCTCGAGGCATCGGCGGGCAGAGGGACGAAGCCGGAGCGCTGCGCATACTCCACGAAGCCGGCGAGACCGTCGTCGGTGCGGGAGAGCCAACCGCGACGCTGCGCGCGACTCGATTCGAGGTTCTGCGGGCCGCCGTCGGGCGCCGCTCCTACGACCAGATAGCGGCATGGAGCTGGGATGGCGTCGCGCTGCCCGAGAAGGTCGTCCTCGGCATGTTCGCCCCACCGCGCGAGACACCCCTGGAGGAGTAGCCCAGCCGCGCACCTCCCGATCGCTGGCCACCGCGATCTCCGTGGACATCCCGGTGGTTGCGCAAGACGATGCACAGCTCGTGCCTCCGAGCATCGCGACGATCAGTCCCGTGATGCCGTGTACCGAGGTGCGATCATCGAGGAGAGTCTCCTCGACCGTGCACCGCTCGCAAGAATCACCATCGTGCACTCGAAACGGTTCGACATCACTGATCCAACCGAAGAACAGCCCCCTGTCTGGACCGTTACAAACTTCGAGATCGATGATGCTCGGGCCGCCGACCTCGCTGCCGCCTAAGCATCGAGCCTCTCCCCTGGCCCCTGGTACGTCGACTACAACAACGGCAACCACGCCTTCGTCGCCTTCGCCGATCGACTACGAGCGCGGTGACACAGCGACACTGGAGCAGGCGCGACAGCACGCGGTCGCCGTCGGCGTCCCGGCGTCGCAGATCGACTGGGCCGTTCCCGAGTAGCTCCGGCTGCCTCGGCACCACCGGACGGGCCATCTCCGCGCACCCCCACCGCGGAACCGACCCATCTCGAGGGGCGGGCGTGGGGGCCGCAACGCTCAAAGTCGGCCCCGGGCTGGGTCAGTGCCGCGCGGGCACTCTCCGAGCAGCGATCCCTGCGACAAGTCCAAGGAAGAGCAAGCACGCTGCAAGGGCCAGAGACACCGCGACCGAACCTCCAGTGCGGGGCAGATCGGAGTCGCGCCCGGGCGAGCCGCCTCCTGCGAGCGCGATGGCGAGCGACTGCTGTGGGGTGCCGTTCGCACCCCTGGCCGAGATGACCGCATCACCGGGGACGGCGGTGAGCGGCACCAATACGTCGGTCGAGAAGTTGAAGTCGGCGCCGGCATCCACAGTCGCGAGCGTCGACGCCACCCCGCCCTGTTCGAACACGATCCCGATTCCTGCATCCGGCACATTGGGCAGCGGGGATTCCTCACCCGGCGCGCTCGTGTCGTTGCACCCGACGAAGAAGTAGCTTCCCGACACGGTGATCGTGTCCCCCGCTACCACCTCAGTGGCGGACAGACCGATCTCCGGGCCAACACACGACGCGCCCGCGGGGACCGGCACTGCGACAGAGGCCACCACCATGAGCGATCCGAACACTCCGAGTCGGATCGGGCGAACCCGCATGAGCTCATCTTCACTCGACGCACTTCGCACGTCAAGAACAGCGCGCCCACGCGCGCCCGCCCGTCATCGCGTGCCGAGAGTCGTCGCGACAGGGTCCGGGAGTTGGGTCACAACCGCGCACCCCCGCCGCGGAACCGACCCATCTCTCGGGGCGGGCGTGGAGACGCCGGCGGCTACGGAATCTGCAGGCCGAAGATGGTGCAGGCGATCACCAGCCTCTCGATCTCGGAGTCGCGGTGCCACTGCTCCGCCGGGTGGTCCTCGACGCAGCCGGCGCCGCCGAGGTCTTGGACGGCGGGCGGCGAGAAAGGACGCGACTCCGCACGTCCGACCTGCGAGAATGACGTCGTGACCAGGGATGCATCGACTCCGAGCGCTGTCGAGGGCTTCAGCGTCGATGCGGACCGCCTCGCCGAGATCTGCCACCGGTACCGACTCGCGGAGCTTGCGGTGTTCGGTTCCGCTGCGCGCGGCGACCTGCAACCGGGGAGCGACATCGACCTGCTCTACGTGCTAGGTCCCGACGCTCAACTCGGCTGGAGGATCGAGGAGCTCGCGGAGGAGCTTGCCACGCTGTTCGGGCGACCCGTCGATCTGGTGTCGAAACGACACTTGCACGAGTTGCTGCGCGAACAGATCCTCCACGACGCACGCACGCTGTATGCAGCGTGATCGCGTTCTCTTAGCCGAGATGATCGACGCCGGTGAGCGCGCGATCTCGCTGGTGACCGGACAGAGCGTCCTCGACCTCGAGCATGACGAGACGCGCCGTGATGCCGTCCTTTGGAACTTCACCGTTCTGGGGGAGGCCGCCGGGCAGGTCTCCGAGGCGATCCGGCACCGTCATCCAGCTGTCACGTGGCAGAACCCGATACGCCTGCGCAACCGGATCGTGCACGGCTACTGGTCGATCGACCTCGAGATCTTGTACACGACGGCGACGGAGCTCCTGCCAGACTTCGTCGCCGCGCTACAGGCCGTGGTCGCGTTGGAGTTCCCCGACGCGTGACGGACCGGCCGCTCGGTCCACCGAACGACGCTTCCCCGATCATCTCGAAGCCATCGGACCGTCGAATGAACGACTCATCGCACGGAGTCGGCGGCTCCCCGGCGCCATGCAGCTCGCACGCGCCGAGCCGTTAGGCCGCTCGCGCCGCTCAGTGCTACGGAATCTGCAGGCCAGGGACGGTGCGGGCGATCACCAGGCGCTGGATCTCGGAGGTGCCCTCGAAGATCCTGAAGCTCTGGCCCGCTCGTCCGCCGCGTGTCGGCACCTGCCCTGACCTCGGCATTCGCGTCCGCGCAGGCCGTCGAGTCCGACGCGTACCGGCGAGTAGTAGGGATGAGAGTAGGGATGAGCGAGAGCCTCCGCGCCTCTAGATATCGCGATATCATACTTTCATGACGAAGCAGACCACGGTCCGCCTTCCCGAAGCGCTCGCGGATCAAGCCGAAGCAGTGGCACGGGTACAAGGCAAGAGCGTGAACGCATTGATCGTCGACTCCCTCGCCGCCGAAGTCGAACGGGTGCGCGCCGACAAGGACTTCACGAAGCGGGCGCACGCGTTGCTCGCGCGCGACAAGGAGCTGCTCGACCGACTAGCCAAGTGACGCGCTACGTCTCGCTCGCCGAGTACTTCTGGCTAGCGGAGCAAGTCACCGGCATCGAAGCAGCGGTGTTGGTGAAGGCGGCGCGCGTCGATCTCGCGGACTCGGCGTTGCATGCACCGCAGGCCGGCTTTGGCGAGGAGGAGTTCTACCCGGATCTTCTCGACAAGGCCGCGGTCCTCACGTGTCGACTTGCCTGGAACCATCCGTTGCCCGACGGCAACAAGCGCGCGGCGTGGGCAGCACTCGTGATGTTCATCGACCTCAACGACGGCTCATGGGAACCCGACCCACCGAATGTCGACGACGCCGAAACCGCGATGCTGTCTGTCGCGGCCCACGACGTCGACGAGGAGTGGCTCGCGCAATGGCTCCAGCGACGCGTGCGGTTCGCATGACCGCGTGCGCGACACGCGCCTATCGCGGCTACGGAATCTGCAGGCCAGAGATGGTGCGGGCGATCACCAGCCGCTGGATCTCCGAGGTGCCCTCGAAGATCGTGTAGCTCTGGCCCGCTTGTCCGCCGCGTGTCGCCATGTGCCGTGACCTCGGCATTCGAGTCCGCGCAGGCCGTCGAATCCGCCGCCTACCGGCGAGTAGTAGGGATGAGAGTAGGGATGAGAGTAGGGATGAGCGAGAGCCTTCGCGCCTCTAGATATCGTGATATCATACTTTCATGACGAAGCAGACCACGGTCCGCCTTCCCGAAGCGCTCGCGGATCAAGCCGAAGCAGTGGCACGGGTACAAGGCAAGAGCGTGAACGCATTGATCGTCGACTCCCTCGCCGCCGAAGTCGAACGGGTGCGCGCTGATAAGGACTTCACGAAGCGGGCGCACGCGTTGCTCGCGCGCGACAAGGAGCTGCTCGACCGACTAGCCAAGTGACGCGCTACGTCTCGCTCGCCGAGTACTTCTGGTTAGCGGAGCAAGTCACAGGTATCGAAGCAGCGGTGTTGGTGAAGGCGGCGCGCGTCGATCTCGCGGACTCGGCGTTGCATGCACCGCAGGCCGGCTTCGGCGAGGAGGAGTTCTATCCGGATCTTCTCGACAAGGCCGCGGTCCTCACGTGTCGACTTGCCTGGAACCATCCGTTGCCCGACGGCAACAAGCGCGCGGCGTGGGCAGCACTCGTGATGTTCATCGACCTCAACGACGGCTCATGGGAACCCGATCCACCGAATGTCGACGACGCCGAAACCGCGATGCTGTCTGTCGCGGCCCACGACGTCGACGAGGAGTGGCTCGCGCAATGGCTCCGGCGACGCGTGCGGTTCGCATGACCGCGTGCGCGACACGCGCCTATCGCTGTTACGGAATCTGCATGCCAGAGATGGTGCGGGCGATCACCAGCCGCTGGATCTCCGAGGTGCCCTCGAAGATCGTGTAGCTCATCGACCTACGCGCGCCGCGTGTCGGCATCTGCCCTGACCTCGGCATTCGCGTCCGCCGTTGACGCGCGCAGGCCGTCGAGTCCGCCGCCTATCGGCGAATAGTAGGGATGAAGGTAGGGATGCTCACCGGTCACCTCAGCGGAAGGCGTTCGGCGCATCGTCATCCCGGCGTTGATAACCGTCGCAGTGCCGCGATCTGCTTCCAGGCAGCTTCGCGCGGCCCTCACCTTCGTTCGTCGTTGAGCATCCCGGCGGCTTGGAAGCGCTTGATCATCTTGCCGGGTTTCACCCCTTGGCCGGGACCTCATGCTTCAGCGGCCTGCGCTATCGGGCGAGGCGGCTCACCCGTTGCGCCGGAGCTACCGCGCGTCGGGCGCCAGTCCCTCCAACAGGTACGGGCGCCACACCTCGGCCCGCTTCTCCCAGGTCGCCTTGTCGATCGAGAAGAAGACCCGATCCCAGAAACGCCCGTCGTAGTAGTCGAAGTCCCGGAGGCGAGCCTCCTCCGTCATCACGTCGAAGCCATCACCCACATGCGAGAGGCTGTACCCCGGCACCTCGGCGTAGAGCTTGCGCATGTTCCAACGGCGCCACACGTACTCGACGAAGTGAAACATGCCGATGAACATCTCACCCCCGCCGACCGAGCGGCCGAACCGCTGGAACGCAAGGAAGCAGGTGCCGTTCTCCGGCGAGGCATCGTACGCGACCACAAGGCCCTGCGCCGCCCCCTGCTCCTTCTCCTCGACTACGAACTGGACCAGCACCCCCCATACAGCAGCTCAGCGAACGACGCCGGTGATGGAAACGGCCCGCGGAATCGCCACCGAAACGCCGAGCGCGGCGACTGCGCAGCCTCGTACAGCAGCGGCACGTCAGCCTGCCGGAGCGGGCGCAGCCACACCGGACTCTCGATGGGAGCACCTTCGGGAGGGATCCTCAGATCGTCGGTATCGGCTGTTCCGATCCGCCTCTGCCTCACCCACTCCCACAGGTCGCCGAATGTCTCCGCCGCATCGAAGTAGGGTCGCTCGAGCCCGAAACCCATCTTCGCGATCGTCGTGAAGATGACCGCACGCTCCAACTTGGTCTCCGCGACCTCCCTCAGAGGCGTGTCAGCGCTCACCGTGCCCGGATCGACCCCACATGCACCCGCAAGCACCTCGCGGAACCGCGCCCACGAGACTGGGCTCGACGGCCCGGCAGGGATAGTGTGCTTGCCGGAAGGTAGCCCGCTCGCCGGGCGGAGGCTCGGTGGAATCTCCGTCATCCTGCCGCGAAATCCCCCGCTTGGACACCAAGTCCGAGAACCGCAACCGCCCGGCCGCCCGGCCGCTCGACGCGTAGAACGAGAGTTCCCGGACCTGTCGGGTCGGCCCCGAGCTCAAGTCCGATCTCGCGGGGTTCGTCCTCGTCAAGGGAGGGGCCGCCGCCGGGCAGCACGGTTTCGCCCTTCACATTGCGGTACGTCACCGTAAGCCGGGTCGTGCATGTGGCGCAGGCAACAGGAGACTTGTACAAGCCCGAGACCGTTCGCCCTCTGATGGCCAGAGACGGCAGGTCGGGCCCTGTCTCGGACGGGTAGCGCAAGTGCTGCAGGACCAGCCCATCTTCTTCGCCGTTCAGCGTGAACCCTGCAAGCCTGCCCTGTGGGCCGGACACCAAGATGGTGCACCCGTAGGGCCCATACGTCGTTCGCTCGACTGTCGCATCCTCCCATCCCAGCAGCGCCCCCGAGGCCGTCACGACAGCCCGCTTCGCGTCGGCGATGTCCGAAGCCACAACCTCGCCGATCTCGGGCCAGCTAAGCCGCGTCAGCCCGCCCTGGGCACACGATTGAGCGGAAGTCATCGAGGTGACGGAAGTCGTCGATGTGGTCCCAGAGTTCGCCTTCGATCCACCGTCTCCGTTGCCCGAGCAACCGGGAAGCGCAACGAGCGCGATGGCGAGCGCGACGGGCGGTGCCGCGCCCCTCATGCCCACCCGTTGCGCGCCGCCGCAGTGTACGAGCCACTGGAGCGATAGTTGCGCGACCATACCCCGGTACCCCTCGCTTCGTCTTTCGCCTCGAACATGTAGTCAGTGCCGTCGCCGTTCACCTGATACACCAGCCCGACGTGCCCGGTCGAGGCGAACACATCCATGAACGTCGCGTCCTGATTGGCGACCGTCTTCCACGCAGTAGTCGCCGATCGGTAGCTCGAAGCCTGGTAGGGGCCGTGGATGAAGTAGAGGTTGTGATAGATCGTGAACGCGGTCGTGTCCGCGCTGGTGATTCCCCAGGTCTTGAACACGAGCCCCGAGCAGTCCGGGCCTTCCCCACGAGGAGAAAACGTCTCCTCCTGCTCATTCGGGGAGTCGTCCGTCTCGTTGTTGTTCCAACAGCCGCCACCCCAGTGATATCCCTCATTCACGGCCGAGTAGTTCCGCAGGAACATGTCGCCCTTGGTCTGCGGCGGGTAGGAGGACCCACCCGTGAACCAGCAGTTGTCGCCGGCCCAGTCTGCCTCTGCCGGGGCGGCGCCGGCGACGACCATCGCACCGCTCGCAAGAAGCGCAGCGCCCACCCCCAGGGTCCGCTTGCCGGTGCTCTCGACGGCACGTCCTGAACGGCGATGTCCGATGCCTTTGCGCCGCCGGTAGCTCACAGACCCACCTCCACGATCGTGTAGCTGCCATCATCGAGACGGCTCTGGTAGAGCCTCCCGTCGACGAACCGGAACCGCCCGCGGGGCGACGTCTCTGCCGCCGCGGACTCCGGCAGCACCGTGACGGAAGCGATCTTGCCGTCTTCCAGCTGCAGGACAGCGAACACCGAGACGTGCCCGGTCGCCGTGTCCCCGTACATCGCCTGGACGACCAGCCCCCCGCCTGCCTCATCAAGATGAGCGACGTGAAGCGCTCCCTGGTTGAGACCGCCGCCCCGCAAGCTCACAACCCTTGCCGCCGCGCCGGCAGAATCGATCACAGCGAGACGAGTCTCATCCGGACGGACCGAGACCCGAAGATCCCTCCCACCGTCGGAGCTGCCAGCCCAGTTGCCAAGGAGCACGGCCTGCTCTTCAGGCGCGAGCACCGCGCGGTCGCCCGCTCGCACAACGAGACGCCACTCCTGTTGCGGGCCCTCGAGTGCCCAGACCCCGGCGGCGTCCCGCCCGAGCCCACCGGCGATTGCGTTGCCGAGCCTGGCGCTGTCGAGCAAGACACCGTCGGTGGTGAACAGCTTCACAACTGCGGCGGGCGCCTCCTCGAACACAACGACATCACCTACTGCCGTGAAACGCACATCCGAGATCCCAGCGCTGATCTCTACGGGCACGACGCGACGGCCCCCGTTCGCGTCGACGAGTACGAGCCGTCGATTGGCCTGATCGACAACAACAACCGAACCGTCTTCGGCAACGTCGAACGAGGCCGGACCCACCGGTGTCTCTCCGGCGAAGTCCATGCCGAACGACGATTCGCCCGGACCCCACGGCCCTACGACGACGGGGGCCGCGCTTGCCGAACCGGCCAGAGCTGCAGTCAGATCCGGGAGCGCGATATCGACACGGGATGGGCCCTCGTTCCCAACAGTCAACTCGAATGCACGGTGACCCGCAGGCGGCCACCGACTTGTGGTTCCCCCGTCGAGAGCTCCACCCAGTACTCGACGGCAGTCGCTCCGTCCGGGACCTCCAACGTCGCTGCGAGCAGACCGGAGCCGAGCTGCTCGACGAGCGGGACATCCCCCTTGGTCGTGTCGGCCCGCCAGTGGAGGAGCCCGGTGTAGGCACAGGTCTCCCCTTCGCTCGGGCAGGAACTGGGCCCGAACGCCAACGTGACCCTCTCCCCGGGAAAGGCGACCGAGGGCTGAGAGTGGGATATCAGGCCTGATTCGGTGAAACCCTTGGCATCAGCAAGCGAGTCGCCGGCGGCACCGCTCTCTCCGCCCGCCCGGGCTCCTGCCGACACCGAACGTTCACCCGGCCCGACCGTAGAGCAGGACGCAGTCGAAAATGAGATCACCAAGATAGCGCCCCACAGCCTCCGTACAGATCGTACCGTACTCGGAGAACCTGGAACGGCAGTCTCGCCGAGGCGCGGCCGGCCGAAGAACCGGTGGCGGGTCACATGGTCCATCGTGAACCTCCCGACCAGCGACTACTCGCTCAAGATGTATGCAGACTACGCCCCCCGAGCCCGGTCAATAGGTATCGACTGGCATTGCTCTTCGCGAATCGTCTGGCTCGTACCGTGGTCGCCGAGAGACCGCCGCTCTCGTTGGTGCCCCGTTCGAGCGGTGGGGTTTGGGAGCGGAGGCGCGGGCCTGAGGTGCCGGGAGTGTTCTTAGGGGAGCCCTCCGATCATCGGCGGGGTGCGCGGCTGCGAGGGTCGCGAGCGTGGGCTCTCACGCGGGCGGCCCGCGGCGGAACACGAGCGCTGCTGGCCTCCATGCCTGTCTGCACGCGCCGTCGGTCGTCTGCCTGCACTACCTGCTGTTGAGCGATTCACCACTTCCACAGGAGTTGTCTCGAACTCGACGACCTCGACAGCCGTCAAGTTCCCAGAACCCCTGTACCGCGTCAGAGATCCGTCACGCCCCGCTCATTTCCGAAGCGCCGAACAGACCCGACGTTGCTCAGCACCGCCGAATGGCCCAGCGTCGGCACGCCCCGTCGGCACCGAACCCGAGCTCGCGTTGACGTCTGTCAAGAGAGCCCACGCCCCTGCACTCTTCGAGAGTGCAGAGCTCGCGCTGGCGTTGAGCGTCGGTGGACGTTGCACGGCTGTCTGCACGGCGCTCTGCACAAGGACCCTGCACGAGGCGCCCGCTGTCGCCTACGCGGATCGTCCGTAGGACGGGCCACACCCCCTTGTCGCGGTCGCCGTTGAGGCTCGCGTTGAGGTCGGACCGGTCGCGTTGAGGTAGTTCAACGCGCTTCTTCTTCTCGTTGAGGGCCCCGTTGAGGTTCGCGTTGAGGTTCGCGTTGAGGGTGCGCCGATGATCGGGGCCCGACCGACGAGCAGGAGGTTCGAAGCAGCGATGAGCACGACGCATGATTCTCGGATTGTCAGCCTGACTGTGAGCGTGACCGAGGCCGCAGAGCTCCTCGGGGTCGGCCGCACCCTCGCCTACGACCTCGTGGCGCGCGGGGTACTGCCCTCGGTGCGCCTCGGGCGGCGGGTCGTGATCCCGCGACACGCCCTCGATGAGCTCCTCACTGTGGTCCCCACCGACATCGTGGCGAGCGCCGACATAGACGCTGGCCGGTAGGCCGGCGGTGCTGGGGATCGCGTCGCTCGCGACCGGCGGGGCCGAGTACTACCTGGAAGCAGTCGCTGCGGGCCGGGAGGACTACTACCTCGGCTCGGGGAAGCACCCGGCGTCTGGGCGGGCCGCGACGCTGAGACCCTAGGCCTGGCCGGCGAGGTCGACGCCGACGATCTACGGGCGCTGCTCGACGGTGACGACCCGGTGAGTGGTGTCCGGCTGGCCCGGACCCGCAAAGGCCGCACACCCGGGTTCGACCTGACGTTCTCCGCACCGAAATCAGTCTCGATCCTCCATGCGCTCGCCACACCCGACATCTCACGGGCGGTCCGTGCCGCCCATGATCGGGCGGTCGCCGAGGCGCTCGGCTGGCTCGAAGCCAACGCGTGTGTGGTCCGGCGCGGCGCGGGCGGGACCGACGTCCACGCCGGTGACGGGTTCGTCGCTGCGGGGGTTCAGGCATCGCACCAGCCGTGCGGGCGACCCGCACCTGCACACCCATCTCCTCGTAGCGAACCTGACACGCGGCCCTGACGGGCACTGGTCCGCTCCCGACGCACGCCGGTTCTGGGCGTTTGGGAACACCGCCAGCTACCTCTACGAAGCGGTGCTGCGCCATGAGCTGACCGTCCGCCTCGGTGTCGAGTTCGGACCGATCACCCATGGGATCGGCGATCTGGCCGGTATCGGCCGGGAGTGCATAGCGACGTTCTCGCAGCGTCGCGCCCAGATCCTCGAACGCCTCGATGACCTCGGGCTCGACTCCGCTCGCGCCGCCCAGTACGCGACGCTCGACACCCGCGACCCGAAGATCGCGTTCGACCTCGAGGAGCTACGGGCCGACTGGGTCGACATCGCAGCCGACTTCGACATCACCCCCGGCACGCTCGGCGCGCTCACCCACCAGGCCAGACCCGAACCCCTCACCGAAGAGGAGGTAGAGCGAACGATCGGTGGTCTCGTCTCCGACGCCGGGCTCACCGCGAACGCATCGACGTTCGATCGTCGCCACGTACTACGCGCCTGGTGTGAACACTCCCGACAAGGCGCAACAATCGAGCAGCTCGAACAGCTCGCCGGCCGGACCCTCACTTACCCCCAGATCGTCGAGCTCGCAGCCACCGCAACCACAGCGATGCGCCGAGATGACCGGCGGCCCATGCGTGCCCCCGCGCTCGGTTCTCGCTACACCACCCAGGCGCTGCTAGACCTCGAACAGCACATCCTCGACCTCGCCGAACATCAAGCGACCGCCCGCGCCGCGATCGCCGGGCCGAGCCTCGTCGAGACCGCTATCCGCCGGCGGTCCCTCAACGGCGAACAGGCCGAGATGGTCCGTACCCTCACGCGTGCCGGTCGTGGAATCGAGATCGTGATCGCTCCCGCCGGATCGGGCAAGACCTACGCGCTCGGTGCCGCCAGCGACGCCTGGCACACCGCCGGCTACCAGGTGATCGGTTGCGCGCTCGCGGCCCGCACAGCACAACAGCTCCAACACGACACCGCCATCCCTCAACCACGATCGCGTCACTACACGCCCGGCTCCGGCAAGGATGGACGTTCCCGCCTAACAGTGTCCTGGTGATCGACGAGGCCGGAATGGCCGGCACCCGGACCCTCGCACCACTCATCACCGCCGCTGTGGCAGCCAGAGCGAAAGTTGTCCTCGCCGGTGATACCCGCCAGCTCTCCGAGATCGACGCCGGAGGACTCGTCCGCGCACTCGACCACCAGCTCGCCGGCATCCACCTCACCCACAACCGGCGACAGCACCAACCCTGGGAACGCGCCGCCCTCACCCAACTACGCACAGGAGCCGTGAAACGCTCCCTCGACGCGTACCTCGCACACGACCGCGTCACCACCGCCCCAACCGCACGCGCCCTACGCGCCCAGCTCGCCGGCGACTACGTCGCCGCGTACCGCAACGGCGAACAAGTACTCATGCTCGCCACCCGCCGCAGCGACGTCAACGACCTCAACCGGCGCGCCCGCTGCCTCCTCGCCGACCAACACACATTCACCGGCCCCGTCCTGTACATCGGCGGGAAACCATTCCAGACAGGCGAACGGATCATCTGCACCCGCAACCAGCATCGTCTCGGCATCACCAACGGCACCACCGCCACCATCACCAGCGTCGAGCCCGACGAGCGCAGCATCACCGCGCTCACCGACGGCGGCTCGATTCTCACGCTCCCCGCCCGCTACATCGACGCCGGACACGTCCAACACGGCTACGCCACCACCATCCACAAAGCCCAAGGCCAGACCCTCGACCGCGCATACATCCTCACCACCGGCCTCAACCGCGAATCTGGCTACACCGCACTATCACGCGGACGCAAAGAGAACCGGCTCTACACCATCGCCGTCGACAACGAACATGACCACGGCCACACCCACACGCCCGACCCCATCGACGACCTCCAACACAACCTCACCACCACCACCGCCCAAGAGCTCGCCACCCACTACCGCCAGCCCACCACACCAACCCAAGGCCCCGAACCCGACCTCCGGGCCCGACCTCGGCATCGACCTCTGAACTACTACAGGCCGCGATCGTTGGTTGCGTAGTCGAGCGCGTCGGCGAGGCCGTCGGCGACATCTCGATCGGGAGCCTCGAGCGCGTGCGCGTAGGCGCGCAGCGTCATCGCAGCGTCCGCATGACCGAGACGGCCTGCGACCGTGCGGACATCGTGACCATGGCTGATCGCGGTCGTGGCCGACCAATGCCGAAGGTCGTGCAGCCGCCAGGATCGATCGACTCCCGACAACTTGCGTGATCGCTCCCACCACCCCGATACTCGGGCCGGCGACGGAGGCAGCGCATCATCGCCGAATACGTACGGACTGCACTCGCCTCGACGGTCGCGCTCGGCGACGAATAGCTCGATGGTCTGCTCATCGAGGTGCACGAGTCGGCGGTTGGCCGTCTTCGTCTCGCCGTCGGTGTACTCGGGGGCGCCGAGATGATCGTCGGATCGCTGGGTAATGACCTGACTGTCGATTCGGAGCCTCGTGCCTTCGAGATCATCCCAGCGCAGTGCCGCGAGCTCGGCTCGCCGTGCGCCCGTGACTGCGGCAAGTCGAACCACGAGCTCGGCGGCGGGCCCGATCGAGCGGGCGGCGTCGAGAACCGCTCGCATCTCCTCTGCCGACATCGCTTCGCGCCCAGCTTGCTTGCGCTGCTTCAGACGGGCCTTCGCCGCGACGTTGACCGACAGCCACTCCCAGCGCACCGCGAACTCCAATGCCGCTCGAAGCACCGAATGACGATTCACGATCGCTGCCTCGCCGATACCCGACGACCGCAAGCTCAGATGCCAGCGCTCGACATCAGCGACGCTGATGCGCGCGAGCGGCACGCGAGCGATCGAGTCGGAAGCAATCAGCGCGACCCGGCTGCGTTGATCGCGACGGGTCGAGACCGCCCATGTCGGGTCGCTCGCTTCGACCCAGGCGTTCAACGCGTCAGCGACGAGCCGCCGGGCCGGAGCCGCCGGCGGCTTCGCCTCGAGCTGCGCCGCGACGTGGAGGGCGTCGCGCTTGCCGCCTCGCACGGTGCGGCTGACTTGGGTCGGGCGTCCGGCGGCGTCCCTGCCCGTGAAGACCCTGACTTCCCAGACACCTGGCTTCTTCTCACGCACGGTTGCCACGTTCGTGAGTGTAGCCTCGGGCTAGTAGGGATGCAGTAGGGATAGGCCCGGATTCGGCGACACTCGGCGGACGCCGACGGACTCCGAGAATCAGGGAATCTGCATGCCAGAGATGGTGCGGGCGATCACCAGCCGCTGGATCTCCGAGGTGCCCTCGAAGATCGTGTAGATCTTCGAGTCGCGGTGCCACTGCTCCACTGGGTGGTCCTTCACGTAGCCGGCGCCGCCGAGGATCTGGATCGCTTCCTCGGTCACCTTCACGGCGACCTCACCGGCGTAGAGCTTGCTCATGGAGCCCTCGCCGGCGGTGAACTCCTTGCCGTTGCGCCCCATCCAGGTCGCCCTCCACACGAGCAGGCGAGCCGCGTCGATAGCCGTCTTCATGTCGGCGAGCTTGAAGGCGATCGCCTGGTTCATGATGATCGGCCGGCCGAACGCCTGGCGCTCCTTCGCGTAGTCGAGTGCGTACTCGTACGCGGCGCGAGCGATTCCCAGCGCCTGTGCGCCAACGAGTGGGCGGCTCGCCTCGAAGGTGCTCATCGCCGCCTGCACTCGCGAGCTCTTGCCTTCGCGTGCGCGAGCGATTCGAGCGTCGAGCTTCTCCTTGCCTCCGAGCAGGCAGCTACCGGGCACGCGGACGTCGTCGAGAACGACCTCTGCGGTGTGGCTGGCGCGGATCCCCATCTTCTTGTACTTCTGCCCCATCGAGAGGCCGGGAGTGCCGGGCGGCACGACGAACGACGCGTGACCGCGGCTCTTGAGCTCCGGCTCCACGGACGCGACCACCACGTGGACGGTCGGGACGTGCGTGATCCCGCCGTTGGTGATCCACGACTTGGTGCCGTTGAGAACCCACTCGTCCTTCGCCTCGTCGTAGACGGCGCGGGTGCGCAGCGACGAGACGTCGGAGCCGGCGTCGGCCTCGCTCACCGCGAAGGCCGCCATGCGGATGTCGTCGGCGGTGCCGAAGCACTGGGGGATCCACTCACCGATCTGCTCGGGCGTACCGCTGCCGAGGATCCCCGTGACGCCGAGTGTCGTGCCGAGGAGCGCGAGGGTGATCCCTGCGTCGCCCCAGCATAGCTCCTCGGAGATCATTGCGAAGGTGATGCCGGTAGGGTCGCCGAACGCCTGCGAGACGAAGTCGATCGAGTAGAGGCCGATCTTGGCCGCCTCCTCGATGATCGGCCAGGGTGTCTCCTCACGCTCGTCCCACTCGGGGGCCGCCGGGCGGATGACGTCGGCGGCGAAGTCGTGGACCCACTTCTGGATCTGGAGCTGATCGTCGTTGAGGTCGAGCGAGAAGTCCGACATCGGGGCCTCCTGACGAGGTGTGAGACCGCCGAGACGGGGGCGACGGTTGCGCCGTCGCGCTCGGCGGGAGAAGTTACTGTCGGGTAGCAAAGCCTACCTGAACGCGTGAGGAAGTCCAACCACCCCCGCTGTGATCTCCGTCACGAATCTCCTGGTGCGAGGTTTCTTGCTTAGAATCCTCGTATGCGCGAGCTTCGAATAGGACAGGCTGCGGAGCTGCTCGGCGTCAGCCCCGACACGGTCCGCCGCTGGGCAGACGAGGGGCGCATCCCGTCGCGGCGCACCGGCGGCGGGCACCGCGTCGTCGACGCCGCGGGCCTGGCCGCCCTCGCCGCGGAGCATCCTCCGGTGGCCGAGCCGGGCGCGATCGTCGGGCGGTCGGCCCGGAACCGGTTCCCCGGGATCGTGACGCGCGTGGTCAGGGACGGCGTCGCCGCTCAGGTCGAGATCCAGGCAGGGCCGCACCGGGTCGTCTCGCTCATGACGCGCGAGGCCGCCGACGAGCTGCGCCTCGAGCCCGGCGTGCTCGCAGTGGCCGCCGTGAAGGCGACGAGCGTGGTGGTCGAGGTCCCTGAGATCGGCACCGAGGAATGAGGGTCGCAGGCATGGTGCGGTGGTCCAGGCGACTCCGCTGTTCGGCGCTGCTCGCCGCCGTGGTGCTCGTGGCGTCGTGCGGCCCCGGTCCCGGCGACGGGGACGGTGGCGGCGATGGCGATGGCAGGTCCGGCGCGGTGGCCGGCGAGCTGACCGTCGTCGCCGCGTCGTCACTGACCGGGGTTCTCACCGATCTCGCCGACGCATTCGAGGAGGATCGCCCCGAGATCGAGGTGCGTCTGTCGTTCGCCGCCTCGCCGACGATCGTCGCCCAGGTTCAAGAAGGTGCGCCAGCCGATCTGGTCGCCACTGCCGACGACCTGACAATGGAGCACCTGATCGGCTCGGGCGACGTGCACGAGCCGCGTGTGTTCGCGCGCAACCGGCTCGCGATCGCCGTCGAGCGCGGCAACCCGGAGGGAATCGACGGGCTCGAGGACCTCGGGCGCTCGGGGCTGGTCGTCGTGCTCTGCGACTCCGCCGTGCCGTGTGGGCGCCTCGCCGACGAGGCACTCACCAAGGCCGGCGTGTCGCTGCAGGCAGACTCGCGCGAGCAGAACGTGAAGGCGACCCTGGGGAGGGTCGAGCTCGGCGAGGCCGACGCCGCGATCGTGTACGCGACCGACACCGAGGCAAGCACCGCCGTAGACAGCGTCGCGATCCCAGCAGCGCAGAACGCCTCGACGGCGCTCCCCATCGCCGTCGTCCGCGGTGCCGGGAACCGTGCCGGCGCGGAGGGCTTCGTGGAGTTCCTCCTCTCCGACGCGGGCCGAGCGATCCTCCTCGACGCGGGCTTCCTGAAGCCGTGATGACGAGAGGGCGTCGCCGGGGTGTCCGCCGGCCGCCGCTTCCTGTGGTCCTTGTCGCGATCGTCGGGGCGGGCGCGCTCTTCGTCCTGCCCCTCGCCTCGCTCCTGGTAAGGGCGCCCTGGGCGTCACTACCCGACCTCGTCACTGCACCATCGGCCCTGACTGCTCTCCGTCTCTCGCTGGTCTGCTCCCTGTCGGCGACCGCCGCATCGATCACGTTCGGCGTCCCCCTCGCGTGGCTCCTCGCCCGACACGAGTTCCCCGGCAAGTCAATGCTGCGCGGCCTGGTGCTGCTGCCGATCGCCCTGCCACCGATCGTCGGCGGCGTCGTCCTGCTCCTAGCCCTCGGACGGCGCGGGCTCGCCGGCCAGTACCTCGATCAGTGGTTCGGAGTCCGTCTGCCGTTCACGACCGCCGGTGCGATCGTCGCCGCGACGTTCGTGGCGATGCCCTTCCTGGTGATCGCCGTCGAGGGCGCGCTGCGCCAGGTGGACAGTCGTCTGGAGGAGGCCGCCGTGACCCTCGGCGCCTCGCAGTGGACGGTGTGGCGACGCATCACCCTGCCGTCGATCATGCCGACGCTCGTCGCCGGCGCCGCGTTCTGCTGGGCGCGGGCACTCGGCGAGTTCGGCGCCACTATCTCCTTCGCCGGATCCTTCCCCGGCGAGACACGAACACTTCCCCTGGAGGTATTCCTCGCGCTCGAGACCGACCGCGACGCCGCCGTCGCGCTGAGCCTGGTCCTGGTCGCCATCTCTGTCGCCGTGCTGGTGATCACCGGCCGGTACAGCGTCTTCGGTAGCGCCCGCGCACGTGACTCCCGCGACTCCCGTGACTCCTACGGCGATCTCGTCGGTGGCGGGAAGGCCGCGACCCCCGGGGCCCCCGCGCGGAGCGAACGGTGACCCTCGACTCCGCGCTCCGACTCCGCATCGGGACACTCGACCTCGACGTCTCCCTGAGTGCGGAACCTGGCGGGCTCGTCGTGATCGTCGGGCCGAACGGTGCCGGGAAGACGACCGCGCTCCGCTGCCTCGCGGGGCTGCAGCCGTTGGAGTCCGGGCACATCCGCGCCGACGGGAACACCCTCGACGATCCCGCGGCGCGCATCTTTGTCGCACCCGAGCACCGACCCATCGGCGTCGTCTTCCAGGAAGGGCGCCTCTTCCCCCACCTCGACGCGGCCGACAACGTCGCTTTCGGGCTGCGATGCCGAGGGGTCGCGCGCGCCGAAGCCCGGAGCAGGGCCGAGGGGTGGCTCGAGCGCATCGGGCTCGGCGGTCTCGGATCCTCACGGCCGGCCGCGCTCTCCGGTGGCCAGGCGCAGCGCGTCGCGCTCGCCCGCGCGCTCGCCGTCGGGCCGCGCCTCCTGCTCCTCGACGAACCGCTCGCCGCACTCGACGCCACGTCGCGCGTCGAGGTCCGCCGCGAGCTGCGCGACTCCCTCGCCGATTTCGACGGGGTACGCGTGCTCGTGACACACGACCCGGTCGAGGCCCTGGCGCTCGCCGACCGCATCGTCGTCGTCGAGGATGGGCAGGTGGTGCAGGAGGGCACGCCCGACGACATCCGCACTCGGCCGCGCACTCGATACGTAGCAGACCTCGTAGGCCTCAACCTGCTGCGCGGGCGCGGGGCCGGCGACCGCGTCGTCCTGGACGCCGGCGGTGAGCTCGCGGCGCCGGGGGCCGGATCCGGCGACGTGATCGCGATCGTGCATCCCCACGCGATCGCGCTGCACCGCAGCAATCCCGACGTGTCGGCTCGAAACGTGTGGGCAACGACCGTCGAGAGCCTCGATCTCGAGGGTGACCGGGTGCGGGTGCGGCTCACCGGCCCGGTCGACCTGGTCGCCGAGGTCACTCCCGGTGCGGTGACCGATCTCGCGCTGGCCCCGGGCCTGGAGGTCTGGGCCTCCGTGAAAGCCACAGAGGTGCAGGTCTCACCCGCGTAGGCCCTGCTCAGCGGGGGACTCCCCTCATCTGCTGAAGATCTCCCGCCCGACTGCCGATCCACTATCAGATCTACTTCCAGCCGCCGCCGTTCCCGGGGACAGGTGTGTTCGTCAGACGTCTCACAGCTCTTGCCTCCATGCTGCTGGTCGCCGGCCTCGTCGCCGGATCCGGTGCGTCACCGGCGACCGCTGCCGGCGACCCCGCCGACGGCCCCCGTTACCGCCGGATCACCTTCCCCGTAGACGGGTCCGTCAGCTACACAGACACCTACGGCGCCTGCCGCGACGGCTGTACGCGCAGCCACGAGGGCCAGGACCTCATGGGGACGAAGCTCCTCCGGCTCGTCTCGACCGTCGACGGCACGGTCGCATGGACTCGGACCGACTCCTCGGGGCTCTCCGGAAATATGGTCGCGATACGCGACGCGAGCGGGTGGGAGTACCTCTACATCCACCTGAACAACGACACGCCAGGCACCGACGACGGGCTCAACCCGCCCGAGTGGATCCTCGGGCCCGGCATCGTGGCAGGGGCGACGGTCTCCGCTGGCCAGCTCGTCGGATTCATGGGCGACAGCGGGAACGCCGAGTCGAGCTCGCCGCACGTGCACTTCGAGATCCGGAGACCGAACGGGAATCCGATCAACCCCTGGACGAGCCTCCGCCTCGCGCAGGGGCTGCCGGCAGATCCGCGCTGCGACTACGACACGAATCCACGGAGCAGCCCGCGCAAGGCGGCCGGGCCCGGGTACTGGGTGGCCTCACCCGACGGGGCGGTGTACGCGTACGGTCGTACGAGGAACTTCGGTGGCATGAGCGGCAGGCGCCTCGCCGCGCCGATCATCGGACTCACTCCGACACCGACTGCCGCCGGCTACTGGCTCCTCGGACGCGACGGTGGGATCTTCTCTCTCGGTAACGCGAAGTTCCGTGGCTCGACGGGAGACATGCGGCTCAACGCGCCCATAGTCGGGATGGCCTCGACTGCCCACGGCAAGGGCTACTGGCTGCTCGGGAGCGACGGCGGTGTCTTCTCGTTCGGGGACGCGAAGTTCTACGGATCGACCGGCGACCGGCCGCTCACCGCCACGGTGAACGCGATCGCCGCTACACCGTCCGGCAAGGGCTACTGGCTCGCCGATACGCGCGGGCGGGTCTACCCGTTCGGCGACGCCCACAGCTATGGGGGCGCCGCGAGGCTCCAGCTCCGTCGGAAGATCGTGGCCATCGTGCCGACACCGACCGCTCTGGGGTACTGGCTCCTCACGGCGAGCGGACGCGTGCTTCCCTACGGCGACGCGAAGTGGAACGGTGCCGTCAAGAACATCGGCCTCTGCTCACCCTCGAAGGCCCGCGGGATGGTGCCCACGCGCACAGGCGGCGGCTACTGGATCCTCCAGGGCGACGGCCACGTGCGCGCCTACGGCGACGCATACCCCTGGGGTGGGCCCGCTGCCTCCGGCGCCCGCGGCGCGGCGATCGCGGGTGTGCCATCCGGGTCGGCCGCCTGATCGTCCGCCAGGCCCGCCCGCACGGCCCGGTCGTCCCGCGCCGGGCCGGCGTCACCTACTCGTAGGAGTCGAGCGGAGGGCAGGAGCAGACAACGTTGCGGTCGCCGTACGCGCCGTCGATGCGGCTCACCGGAGCCCAGTACTTCGCGGTTCGGAGGCCCGGCACCGGGTAGGCGGCCGCATCGCGCGAGTACGGATGCGCCCAGCCGTCCGCCATCAGGTCGGCGGCCACGTGCGGCGCATTCCGCAGCGGGCTGTCGTCGGGCGGCCACTCCCCCGCGGCGACCCTGCTGATCTCCCCGCGAATCGCGATCATCGCATCGACGAACCGGTCGAGCTCTGCGAGGTCCTCCGACTCCGTCGGCTCGACCATCAGCGTGCCCGCTACCGGGAACGACATCGTCGGGGCATGGAACCCGTAGTCGATGAGTCGCTTCGCCACGTCGTCGACGGTCACACCGGTCTCCCTCGTGATCCCGCGCAGGTCGAGGATGCACTCGTGCGCGACCAGACCGTTGCGGCCGGAGTAGAGGACCGGGTAGTGCGCGGAGAGGCGGGCCGCTACGTAGTTCGCCGCGAGGATGGCCACGCGCGTGGCGTCGCGGAGCCCCGACGAACCCATCATCGTCATGTACATCCACGAGATCGGTAGGACACCCGCCGAACCCCAGGGCGCCGCCGAGATCGGGCCGATCCCGGACGCGGGCCCGGCCTCCGGGCGCATCGGGTGGTTGGGCAGGAACGGCGCGAGGTGTGCCCGCACCCCGACCGGCCCCACGCCCGGGCCGCCACCCCCGTGCGGGATCGCGAACGTCTTGTGGAGGTTGAGGTGCGAGACGTCGGCACCGAACCGCCCCGGTTCGGCCAGGCCGACGAGGGCGTTGAGGTTCGCGCCGTCGAGGTAGACCTGCCCACCATGCTCGTGGATGAGCGCGCAGAGGTCGACGATCTGCTCCTCGAAGACCCCGTGTGTAGACGGATAGGTGACCATCACCGACGAGAGGTGCTCCGAGTGCTGCACGGCGCGCGCCTTCAGGTCGTCGAGGTCGATGTTGCCGTCCTCGTCGCACGCGACGACCACTACCCGTAGGCCCGCCATCGTCGCGCTCGCAGCGTTGGTGCCGTGTGCCGACGCAGGTATCAGGCAGACGTCGCGCTGCACCTCTCCGCGGGCGACCTGGTACTTGCGGATCGCCAGCAGACCCGCGTACTCGCCCTGCGACCCGGCATTGGGCTGCAGCGACACGGCGTCGTACCCGGTCACCTCGGCGAGCATCCGCTCCAGGTCGTGGAAGATCTCCAAGTAGCCCTGCGCCTGCTCCAACGGCGCGAACGGGTGAACGTGTGCGAACTCCGGCCAGGTGACGGGGAGCATCTCCGCCGTGGCGTTCAGCTTCATCGTGCACGACCCGAGCGGGATCATCGTGCGGTCGAGCGCGAGATCGCGATCCGCGAGTCGGCGGAGGTACCGGAGCATCTGGGTCTCCGACCGGTGCGTGGTGAAGACCGGGTGCGTGAGCATCTCCGACGTGCGTCGGGCGCGGGCAGGATCGCGGGCGGGATCGCGAAGGACGGGTCGCGATCGAGCTCCGCGAATGACGCGGTCACGCCGAACGACTCCCACACCCGCTCGACGACGTCGCGCGTGGTTGTCTCGTCGAGCGCGACGCCGACGGTGTCGTCGTCGAACACCCGCAGGTTGATTCGGCGTGCGCGCGCCTCGGCGACGATCGCTGCCGCCCGCCCGGGGACACGTAGTGTGAGCGTATCGAAGAACGCATCGTGCGCAGGTTCCACACCGCCCGCCCGGAGCCCAGCGGCGAGAATCGCGGCGAGCCGGTGGACCCGCTGGGCGATCCTGCGGAGACCGTCGGGACCGTGGTACACGGCGTAGAGGCCGGCCATGACTGCGAGTAGCACCTGCGCCGTGCAGATGTTGCTCGTAGCCTTCTCCCGGCGGATGTGCTGCTCGCGTGTCTGCAGCGCGAGCCTGTACGCGGTACGCCCCTCCGTGTCTACCGAGACGCCCACGAGACGGCCCGGGAGCGTCCGCCTGTGCTCGTCGCGCGTGGCGATGTATCCGGCGTGAGGACCTCCGAAGCCGAGAGGCACTCCGAACCTCTGCGACGATCCGACCACGACGTCGGCTCCGACCTCACCGGGCGGTGTGACCAGCACGAGCGCGAGCAGATCGGCCGCGACGGCCGTGCGCGCCCCAGCGGCAGCTGCAGTCTCGATGATCGGACGGAGATCACGCAGCCGTCCACTGGAGCCGGGGTACTGCACGAGCACGCCGAAGGCGCCCGGAGGGAGCGCGGCCGCCGGGTCGCGGATCACTACCTCGATGCCGATCGGCTCGGCGCGTGTCTGCACGACCGCGATCGTCTGCGGGTGGCAGTCGTCGTCGACGACGAAGACGTCACCCGCCTCACCATTGAGGCGGTGCAGCATCGCCATGGCCTCGGCCGCCGCGGTGCCCTCGTCGAGGAGCGACGCGTTGGCGAGGTCCATCCCGGTCAGCTCTGCGATCATCGTCTGGTAGTTGAGGAGCGCCTCCAGGCGGCCCTGGGAGATCTCCGGCTGGTACGGGGTGTACGCCGTGTACCAGGCCGGGTTCTCGAGCACGTTGCGCTGGATGACGGGCGGGGGTGATCGTGCCGTGGTAGCCGGTACCTATGAGGGAGGTGTAGACCTCGTTCCTCGATGCGATCGCACGGAGCCGTCCGAGCGCCTCGGCCTCGGTGCAGCCAGCTCCGAGTGCCGGCGCCGCCGGGCTCCGGATCGCGCCCGGAACGGCACGGTCGGCCAGCTCGTCGAGTGATGCGGAGCCCGAGGGTGGCGAGCATCGTCGCCTGCTCCTCGGCGCTCGGCCCGATGTGACGTCGCGCGAATGCGCCGTCGTCGTCGAGGTCTGTCGGCTCGATTCGAGCGTCGGCCATGTCGAACCCCTAGTCGCCTCGCGCCGGTCGGGTGCCACCCATCTGCGGTGGTCCTCCCGGCTCTGTCGCGGGACCTGAGAGATTCGCCGGCCGGTCGCCCGGGCGACTTTCCCCGTCGGTGAGACCCGCGCCGCGGGCCTGCTCTCCAGAGGTGCCTCGCCCCGGCGGTCCCTTGGCCTGAGAGTTTCCCGGGAGGGTTGCTCCTTCGGCGCCCCGACCGTTCGCACGGCCCGGGACTCTCCCGTCGGGGGTCGACGGCTTGTCGCGCCGACCCTAGCGCGCCATCCCGAGATGGGTCAGAACCGCGCACCCCCACCGCCGAAACGACCCATCTCCAGCACCCCCTCTCCGAGATGGGTCAGAACCGCGCACCCCCACCGCCGAAACGACCCATCTCCAGCACCCCCTCTCCGAGATGGGTCAGAACCGCGCACCCCCACCGCCGAAACGACCCATCTCGAGGGTGGGGGCTCAAGGCCGGTAGCCGGCGACGAGGGCCTCGAAGATCATCTCGCGCTGCACCTCGTTGGTGCCTTCGCCGTACTCCAGGATCTTGCAGTCGCGGTAGTAGCGCTGCACCGGGCTGTCCACCATGAACCCGGCGGCGCCGTGCAGGTGCATCGCCCGTTCGGCCATCCACGTGGCGCACTCGGACGCGACGAGCTTCGCGATCGACGCGTCGGTCTCGTAGGGATGCCCGCCGGCGAGGGCCGCCGCCGCCCGGTACACGAGGGTACGAGCTGCGGCAAGGCGTGCGGCCATGTCCGCGACGTTGAACCGGACGGCTTGAAGGGCCGCAAGCGGCGCACCGAACTGCTCGCGGGTCATGGCGTGTGAGATCGTTGCGTCGAGGGCAGCACGGCCGAGGCCGCACGCGAGCGCGCCGCCGAAGATGCGGCCCTGGGAGAGCACGGTCAAGCACTCGCGGAAGCCCGTGTTCTCCTCGCCGACGAGGCGATCGGCTTCGACGACACAACCGTCGAAGTGCAGCTCGCCGAGGTCGGCGGCACGCATGCCGACCTTGCGCATCGGCGACCGGGTGAGTCCCGGGGTCTCGCCGTCGACCAGAAGAACCGACAACCCGCGCAGTCGCCCGGGCTCTCCGTCGGTGCGGGCGACCACGAGGAGGTCATCTGCGATGCTGCCGTTGGTGATGTAGATCTTCGTGCCGTCGAGCACGAAGTGGTCACCGTCACGACGGGCGCGCAGGCGCGCCTGGCGGACGTCGGCACCGGCCTCCGGGCTCGGCGTAGGCCCATGCCCCGATCCGTTCGCCCGCCAGGAGCGGGGGCAGGTGCCGGTGGGCCAGGTCGGGGCCGGCGACGACGGCGAGCGCTCCGGACGCCAGCACGGCATGCACATAGACGCCGAGCGTGACGGCGGCCGACGCTCGCGCTAGCTCCTCGATCAGGATGCAGCGCTCGACCGGCCCGCCGCCAGATCCTCCGAACGCCTCGCCGATGCCGACGCCCAGCCACCCGAGCTCGCCCAGCTTCGAGAAGATCGAGCGCGGGAAGGCTTCTCCCTCGTCCCAGACGCGTGCGTTCGGCTCGATCTCCGTGCCAGCGAAGCGGGCGACGTGCTCGCGCAGCTCGTCCTGCGTCGCGCTGAGCTCAAGCACCGCGGAACTCCGCACGGCGCTTCTCGCGGAACGCGCGGACCCCCTCGGCGTGGTCCTCACTCATCAGGCAGTGGACCTGGGCGAAGATCTCGAACTCGAACTCGGCATCCATGTCGGATCCCAGCGACCGGTGTATTGCCCGCTTCGTCCACCGGTGCGCGACGGGAGGCCCCGCCGCGATGCGCGCCGCCCAGTCGTCGACCTCGGTCCGGAACCGCTCGGCCGGCACGACGCGGTGCACGAGACCCATCTCGAGCGCCTCGGCCGCCTCGACCAGGCGCCCTGTGAACATGAGCTCGCTCGCCGCTCCCAGACCCACCAGGCGCGGCAGGAACCATCCCGTTGACATGTCACAACCGGCCAGCCCTATGCGCGTGAACGGTGCGCCGACTCGGATGCCTTCCGCGGCGATTCGGATGTCGCAGGCCATGGCGAGACCGAGGCCGCCACCCACCGCGTCGCCGTGTAGCGCCGCGATCACGGGCTTGTCCATCGTGACGATCGCACGGATCGGGTCCAGGTACCGCCTGACGATCCGTTCCCACTCCAGCGGCCCTCGTTCGTGCATCTCGGCCTGGTCTGCGCCGGCGCAGAAGTACTTGCCCGCGCCGGCGAGAACGACCACCACCGCATCCGAGGCAGCCACCCCGTCGAGAGCGTCGACGAGCATCTCGATCGTGTCTATCGCGAGAGTGTTGAGCCGCTCCGGCCGGCTCAGGGTGACGGTGGCAACACCGCCGTCGACGTCGAGCAACACGTCCTCTGACATGGCCGGGTCCTCTCTCTCGTGGGTTACGGGCGCAGCACGGTCCGCGAGGCCGCCGGCGGCCGAGCGAAGACGTCGGGCCCCTCGGCGAGAGGGACCTCACTGCCGATCGATCGTGACGTGTCGATGCGTCCCGAGGTGATCAGATCCATGACCGTGCGGATCTCGCCAGGCGTCGAGCCGAAGGAGCCATGGACCGAGATCTCCGTGGCGACGAACCGCGCCAGCGGAGGGAGCCGTGGACGCTCCGTGCCGACGCCGACGAGGACCGCGCGCCCACCGGCTGCAAGGGCACTGATCGCCAGCTCGACGGTGTCGGCACGCCCCACGCACTCGACCGCGAGCGTCGCACCGTGGGCCGCGGCCCGTAGCGCTCGCCGCGGATCTTCGTCACCTTCAGGGTCGACGACCGCGTCAGCGCCGGCCTCGAGCGCGGCTCGGCGCGCCCCGGGCGACGGATCGACGGCAACGACACGGGCTGCCCCGCCGGCCCGAGCGACCAGCACCGCGTGGACGCCGAGACCCCCGGCGCCGACCACGACGACCGTCTCGCCGGGACGCAGCCCCCTACGGTGACCAGGGCATGGAACGGCGTCGCTATCGCATCCGTCGCGATCGCGCCGACGGCGTCGTCGATCGTGTCCGGTAGCGCTATTAGCCCGGACGCCGGGAGCGCGACGAGCCGGGCGAAGCCACCGGGACGCGCCATGCCGAGCACCTGCGGTGCAGCGCATCGATTCGGGCGACCCGCGGCACACGCCGCGCACTCCCGGCAGGCCACCTGGCCGAATGTCGTAACACGCGTGCCGACAGGCCAGCCTTCGACACCCCGACCGACGTCGACTATCCGCCCCGCGATCTCGTGACCGGGGATCGTCCCCGGCGCGACTCCGAGCTCTCCCGCCACGATGTGGTGATCGGTGCCGCAGACACCGGCGGCCGCGACCTCGACGAGCACCTCACCCTCGCCGGGAGCGGGGTCATCGACCTCGACCAGGGAGATGACCCCCGGCCCCCCGTAGACGAGTGCCTTCATCGCTGTCGCCTGCTGTCGGTGCTGCTCACCGCAGTCCCATGCGCCGGCTGATGATGGTGCGTTGGATCTGGCTGGTACCGCCGCCGAGCTCGCCGCCGCGCGCCTCGAGCAGACGCCGGACGAAGTGGGAGTTGGCCTCGTACCCGACAGCGCCGGCCGTCTGCATCGCCACGCTCGCAACGCGCGACGCCATGTTCGTCGCGAAGAGCTTCGCCATGGAGGCTTCCAGGGGACAGGGCCCTTCGAGGTCACGCTTGCGTGCTGCAGCCCAGATCAGCATGCGGGAGGCGTTGATGTCGGTCAGGCCATCGGCCAGAGGATGGCCGATCGCCTGGTAGTGGCCGATGGGCTGCCCGTACTGCCGGCGGACCTTCGCGTAGGCGACCGCCTCGTCGAGGGTGGCCTGCGCCACTCCGACCATCTGGGCGGATGCAGCCGTGCGCTCGATGTCCATCAGTCGGGCGAGATTGAGCCATCCGTCGTCTCTGTCGCCGAGCCGGGCGACGTCGGGAACCTCGACATCGTCGTAGCTGACGTTGTTGACGACCAGCGCCTTCATGGCGGCGAATCGGCGTCGCTCGAAGGTCATCCCGGGCGTGCCCGCCTCGACGAGGAAGAGGGTGATGCCGCGCTGACGGGAGTCCTCGAACGTCGCGGTGCGTGCGGCGGTGATCACGACGTCGGCGCGCTCGGCGCCGCTGATCGGCCCCTTGAGCCCATTGATCCGCCACGCGTCCCCGGACGTGGTCGCTTCGGTAGTCATCGACGCGAAGTCGGAGCCGGCGCCGGGCTCGGACATCGCCAGCGCAAAGCGCACCCGGCCGCTGGCGATCCCGGGCAGCAGAGTCGAGCGCTGCTCGTCGGTACCGCAGATGTGAAGCGCGTGGCTACCGAAGATCGTCGCCGATATGTACAGCGTCGAGAGGGAGATGCACGTCTTGGCCACCTCCTCGACGAAGACGCAGAGGTCGAGCACACCACCGCCACGGCCTCCGTACTCGACCGGAACGGGTAGACCCGTCCAGCCCCGCGTGGCGCACTCGGCCCAGAAGTCGTCGGGGAAGGTCTCGTCGCGCTCCATCTCGACGACGCGCTCCGGTGGGTATGCGGCATCGAGGTACTCGCGCACCTCGGCTCGAAGCGCCAGCTGGTCCGGGGAGAGGAAGGTATCCATGTCAGATGCCCTTCGCTGTCTCTATGCCGAAGACTCGGAGAGCGTTGTCACGCAGGATCTTGCGAGTCGCCTCGGGCGAGAAGCCGCATGCGTAGACGTCGTCGACCGTACGCTTGAACGGCAGGAGCGGATAGTCGGTACCCCAGATCATCTTGTCCTGGCCGTAGCCACCGGCGAACTGCCGGAGACTCTCGGGCCAGTGACGCGCCGGGCGCGCCGAGGTCTCCACGTAGACGTTGGGGTGCTTCCAGGCGAGGATCATCATCTCCTCCTCCCACGGATTGCCGACATGCGTACCGAGGATGCGCAGCTCGGGGAAGGTCAGCGCCACCTCGTCGAGGTAGATGGGTCGTCCGCATTCCGATGGGAGCAGCGGACCTGTGTGGCCGACCTGAATTGCGATCGGTATGTCGTACTCGCAGCAGGCTACGTAGAAGGGCCAGTACATGCGGTGCGTCGGCGGCGGCGCGGTGGTGCGGCCGTCGCCGTACTGGTAGGGCTCGAGCCGCAGCCCCCGGTATCCGAGCTCCTCCACGCAGCGGCGCAGCTCACGCATGGCCGGCATCGGATCCCGGATGTCGACCGTGCAGCATCCGACGAACCGATCGGGCGCCTGCGCGACGTACCTTGCGTTCTCGTCGTTGTCGACCACCCACGTGTCGAGGAACTTGAACGACGAGATCACCGCGATGTCGACACCGGCGACATCCATCTCGGCGAGCACCTCGTCGACCGTGTACCCCTTGCGGAAGCGTTCCTCCACCCCGTACTTGCGGGAAGATGTGCCAGAACTCGTCTGGCCACCTGTCTGCCGTCTCCGGGGACATGATCGACGCCCACGCATCGATCGCTCCGATTCGCTCACCCGCTGCCATCAGGCCTCCTTGAAGTCGCGCGCTCACACGAGCGCTCGAGCGATGATCTCCCGCATGATCTCGGTCGTGCCGGCACCTACCGACATCGCGGCGGCGTCGCGGTAGTAGCGAGGAACCGGTGACTCCTCCATCTGACCGAAGCCTCCGTGGATCTGGAGCACCTCAGCAGCTACGGCCTGCACCGACGTCGCCGCCTCGACCTTCGCCATCGAGACCGCTATCTCACCGGTCGCCTCACCGCGGTTGAGCAGGTCGGCGGCCTGGTAGGTGAGCAGCCGTGCAGCTTCGAGCCTGATGGCCATGCCGGCGAAGCGGTGACGCCACGACTGGTACCCGGCGAGAGCGGTGCCGAAGGTGGTGCGCTCGCGCGCGTAGGCGATCCCGAGCTCGACGAGACGCTCCATCGCACCGGTGGCCAGGGCTGCTATGACAAGCCTCTCGCCCGCGAAGTGCGAGAGGATGTAGCGCATCCCCCGACCCTCCTCGCCGACGAGGTTGCCGACGGGAACGCGGCACTCGTCGAAGAAGATCTCGGCGGTGTCGGAAGCGCGAGTACCGAGCTTGTCGAGCTTGCGTCCCACGCTGAAACCGGGCGTATCGGTGGGTACGACGATCAGCGAGATGCCGCGAGCACCGTCTCCACCGGTTCGTGCGGCGAGGCTCACGAAGTCGGCGCGCGTGCCATTGGTGATGAATGTCTTCTGACCGGAGATGACGTAGTCGGCGCCGTCGCGGCGCGCGCGCGTAGTGATCGCCGCGACATCCGATCCCGCGCCGGGTTCCGTGACCCCGATGGCGCCGATGCGCTCCCCTCGGATCGCCGGCACGAGGTACTCGTCCCTGAGCGCATCGCTCGCTTCATCGGCGATGACCGATATCGCGAACTCCGACTGGGCGAGCAGCCCCACCGCGGTCCCGATCGTGTCCCCCTTGGCCAGCTCCTCACAGAGCACGCAGGTCGCAAGTAGTCGAGACCGCTCCCCCCGTATGCGGGGTCGTAACGCAGCCCCAGGAGGCCGGCGCTGCCCGCCTTCTCGTACAGGGCCCGGGGAAACGCGCCCGCGCGCTCCCACTCCTCGGCGTTGGGCCGGATCTCCCGATCGACGAAGCTCGCGACGGTTGCCCTGAACGCCTCGTGCTCCTCGCTCAGGAAGGCGGACGGCTGGCGCGGGTACATGGGGCATCTCCGAGGATCTCCGGCGGCCAGTCGGAGAAGGGAAGGGCGGGAGAGAGGAACGGAGTGATGACCAGTGACCAAACTAGGAGTTCAGTCATCACTTGTCAACCGCTGTAGGCTCGGCACGTGGATTCGCCGGCCCCCGCCCGTGACCGCCTCGTCGAGGCCGCCGAGGCCCAGTTCCGTCGCTTCGGCTACCGGCGATCGACGGTCGACGACATCACCCGCGCGGCGGTCACCGGCAAGGGCAGCTTCTACCTCCACTTCCCGTCGAAGGAGGCCGCCTACCTGGCCGTCGTCGAGACGGCCCTCGAGCGATTCCTCGACCTGGCCGCCGCGGCCCTGCACAGGGAGGGACGGCCCCCGACCGGATGCGCGCCCTGGTCGAGACGACAGCGGAGTACTACGGGCACGACGAGCTGCTGCGGGCATCGCTCTTCGGCGGCGGCGACCTGGTGGACGGCCGAGTCTCCCGCGCGCCGCCGAGATCCAGCGGAGCCGGATCAGGGCTCTCCTGGCCGAGACCCTCGAAGCCGGCCGGAGCGAGGGAAGCCTGCGAGCCTCGCTCGACGTCGAGACGACCGCGGCGGTGATCTTCGAGGCAGGGTGGGCGCTGGTACGGGCCGAGCTTGAGGGGAGCGCCGACATCCCGCTCGACGCAGCGCTCACCACGCTCAGCAGCGTCCTGGGGCTCGGTCTCCTGGAACGTCGAGGTTCCGCGCCGAGCACCTAGCTGTGGTCGCGGTCGCCGACTCCCTTCGCCGTCCCCTTCGCCGAGATGGGTCAGAACCGCACACCCCCACCGCCGAAACGACCCATCTCCAGCACCCCGCCGCCGAGATGGGTCAGAACCGCACACCCCCACCGCCGAAACGACCCATCTCCAGGGGTGAGGAGGGGCGGGGGCGCGGGCGGGACGGAGGGTCGGGGGGTCGGGGCGGCGGCCGGTAGCCTGCCCGGCGTCCACGGAGAGCGAGGTGCGCGCATGGGAGTCCCGGGCCCGGAGTTCGAGAGGTTCGACGAGCGGGTGGCGGCCGGCCTCGCCTCCATGAACGACCGCATGACCGGGCTGCCGGCCTACCTCGGCCTCAGGATCACCGACGTCTCGGCCGGACGGATGCGCGCCGAGATCGAGATCACCGAGGAGCTGCACACGCCGTTCGGGAACCTCCACGGAGGGGTTATTGCCGCGCTCGTCGACCACGTCCTCGGCACCGTCCTCTACCCGGTCGTCGAGCCCGGCGCCTGGGCCGCCACGACCGAGTTCAAGCTCAACTACCTCGCCCCCGTCACCCGGGGGACTCTCGCGGCCGACGCTGAGATCGTCTCCATCACCCGCAGCACCGCGGTCGTCCGGATCGAGGTCGCCAACGAGGGGCGCGCCGTCGCCCTCGCTCAGGGCACCGTCCTGATCAAGGCCCCGAAGGCTCGCGGATGACCGAGCGCGACGCCGTTGGCTCCGACGACGCTCCCGAGATCGTGTACGCGGAGCGCGACGGTCTGCGCATCCGCGCCCTCGACTGGGGCGGCACCGGCGAGCCGCTCCTGCTCCTCCACCCCAATGGCTTCGGCGCCGGGGTCTTCGAACCGCTCGCCCTTGCGGTGCGTGACCGCTTCCGTCCGATAGCAGTCGACCTGCGTGGCCACGGGGGCTCGGGTGCGCCCGCGACGAGTGACGGGTTTGCCTACGCCGCGCTCGCCGGTGACGTCGTAGCGATTCTCGACGCGCTCGCGGTCACCGAGGCGGTTGCGTGCGGCCAGTCGCTCGGAGGTGGAGTGACCGTGCTGGTCGACCGGGCGCGGCCGGGCATGCTGAGGCGCGTCCTTCTCTGCGAGGCGATCGCGTTCCCCTACGACCCCGACCGAGAGCGCAGCCCGCTCGCGGCCAACGCCCGCAAGCGGCGAGCCGTCTTCGCCGACCGCGACACGATCGTCGCCGCCTACGCGCGACGGATGCCCCTGGCGGCGATGGCTCCCGAGGCGCTCGCGGCATACGTGCGTTGGGGAACTGTCGAGCAGGGAGACGGAACGGTACGGCTCGCATGCGACCCGGAGCACGAGGCGACGATCTTCGAGTTCTCCGCCGGCCGCGCAGGCGCGCCGGACGCGTGGGAGCACCTACCCGCACTCGCCGGCAGGGCGGTGGTCGCCGCCGGCACGACGACCGACCTCGACGGAGATCTCTTCCAGTTCCAGGCGCTGCGTGCCGGCGCCGCCTACGTCGAGGTCGAGGGCGGCCACTTCTTCCTGCAGGAGGACACCGGACGCGCCGCCGGCTTCCTGCGCTCTCACCTAGGCGGCTGACTCAGCCGGCCAGGTGCTCCTTGAACCACTCGAGCTCAGCGGTGAGGACGTCGGAGTGGTAGGGCTCGTCGTGATAGACGTCGAAGTGCCCGCACGGCACCGTCTTCAGCGCCTTCGGCTCACCCGCACGCTCGAACACCTCGCGCACCGATGCCAGCGGAATCAACGTGTCGTTCTCGGCAGCGACCATCAGGAGAGGCGTCGGCGAGATCAGCTCGATCGCCGCGGCCGGGTCGTACTCCACGAGCTGCTCGACCGACTCGATTGTCACCTCGTTGCGCCATGTCGGTGCCTGCTCGGTCGCCCCGGCGACGAACCAGTCGTAGGCGTCCGGGGTGCCGAGGACGGCGGGCTGACCGGGCGGCGCGACGACGGGCATGTAGGTCGGCTCGTCGTGCGGGTAGCGCGCCTCCCGGTCGGCTGTCGTCAGCGCGAGCATCATGCGAAGCGCCTCTACACCGTGCTGCGCGACCAGCGACCTCCACGTGCCGATTGCCGGCACCTGCGCGACCGCCGCCTTGATCCGGCGGTCGAACGCCGAGAGGTAGAGCACGTGTCCACCGCTGTAGGAGGTCCCCCAGACCCCGATTCGCGCCGCGTCGACCACCGGCTGCTGCGAGAGCCACGTGATCGCGTTCCGGTAGTCCTCCTGCTGCTCTCTGAAGAGCACCTGCGCCCGCGGCTCGCCGTCGCTCTCGCCGAGGTACCGGTAGTCGAAGACGAGCGTCACGAACCCGGCCTCTGCGAACGGCTCGGCGAAGCGCCCGAGATCGAGCTCCTTGACGCCCGAGAAGCCGTGGGCCATGACGATTGCCGGTGCCGTCGTGCCTTCGGTGAGAGCTGACGGCTCGTAGAGCCACCCACGACACGTGAGGCCCTTGCTCTTGAACGAGACGTCCCGGCGCATCTCCATCTCCCTCGATCCAGTTCACGCGGAGCACACTGAGCAACAACCGGACAACCGCCGCACGATAGATGCCTCACACGGAGCGGGGCCAACGAGCAGCGACCAGCGACCAGCGAGCAACTCGGCAATCAGGTCGTCGCGTCGGCGCTCGCACCTTCGCCTCCGCGCCCCAGATCGGTGTCGATGCGAGAGAAGTCGATCGTCACGAAGAGGGCCTCGGCGGTGGCCAGGACGGCCTCCCCGTGACGCGCCTCGGCGTGCACCTCCAGCTTGCGACCGTCTCGATGGTGGAGCCACGCGCCGAACTCGACGGGGGTCTCGACAGGTACCGGGGATCGATAGTGGATCGTCAGCCTCCCGGTCACCGACATCGACCCGAGCATCACGGGGATGACACCCGTGAGGTCGTCGAAGATCGCGGCGATGACTCCACCGTGTGCGCGCCCCGGCGCGCCTTCCTGAGCCGGTCCGAGCTCGACCGAGGTGACCACCGAGTCGCCCTCGCGGCGGAGGTCGAAAGGGATGGCTGTCGGGTTGGCCGGCCCGGCGACCGCCCGGTGGACGAATGCCGAGTCCTGACGGTCGGAGGGCTCGTCCACCGCGGCGAGCGCGGCGTGGAGCATCGCCCGCCGGTCCCAGCGCGGGTGACCCCGGATCTCGCCGGCCAACCCCTCCGAGACGTGTGCCAGGCGGTTCAGCACCTCCTCGCCGATGTCGTGGCCGCAGAACACGTTCACCAGATCGCGCAGCGCCGCCGCTGCGGCGAGACGCGACTCCGTCGGTGTGGACACTCTGCTCCCGTCGTATCGTGCCGGAGCGCCTTCCCGAGCGACGCTGCCCGGGGGCCTCATCTCTCCGGCAACCCTCGCGGTTTGGCCCCGTTTTGCGAGGGTATGGAAGGATGCACGGCGCACGCAAGTAGAAGCGCATTGGGGCGACACGCGCCCTAGCCACCGGTCACCTTGTCACCTGGAGAGTCGATGCGTACACGGGTCTGTGAGATGTTCGGGATCGAGTTCCCGGTCTTCGCCTTCAGTCACTGCCGCGACGTTGTCGCCGAGGTCTCGAAGGCCGGCGGGTTCGGCGTCCTGGGCGCGGTCGCGCACACTCCGGAGCAACTCGAGATCGATCTGGCCTGGATCGAGGAGCAGGTGGCCGGGAAGCCGTACGGGGTGGACCTCCTGATACCCAGCAAGTTCGCCGGGGCCGACGAAGGCGGGTTCACCGGAGAGCAGATCGCGGCTCTGCTGCCTCCGCAGCACCAGGAGTTCGTCGACGACATCCTGCAGCGGTACGGCGTCCCCGAGATGTCCGACGACATGGAGATGACCGGCGGGATGCCACGCGGTCTCAACGTCTCGCCCCTGGGCTTCGCTCCCCTGATCGACGTCGCGTTCGCGCACGACATCAAGCTGATCGTCAGCGCGCTCGGCGCGCCTCCTCCGGATCTCGTCGAGAGGGCTCACAACCAGGGCGTTCGCGTCGCGGCTCTTGCGGGGACGAAGGCGCACGCGGTGCGCCACGTCACCGCCGGCGTCGACCTGATCATCGCCCAGGGGACCGAGGCCGGTGGGCACACCGGTGAGATCGCCACGATGGTCCTCGTTCCCGAGGTTGTCGATGCCGTCGCTCCCATCCCCGTGCTCGCCGCCGGCGGCATCGGACGTGGTCGTCAGATGGCCGCATCGATCGCCCTCGGCGCCGAGGGCGTATGGACGGGATCGGTGTGGCTGACCACCGAGGAGGCCGAGACGCACCCGGTCGTGAAGCAGAAGTACCTCGCCGCCGGATCATCGGACACCATCCGGAGCCGTTCGATCACCGGGAAGCCGGCGCGCATGCTCAAGAGCGCGTGGACCGAGGAATGGGCGCGCGAAGACACGCCGGAGCCGCTCATGATGCCCCTGCAGACCGCGCTGGTCGGTGAGGCGCTACTGCGGGTCCAGCGTGCGGCCATCCAGGAGGGGTCGGGCGCCGAGAAGCTCGTCAACTACTTCGTCGGCCAGGTCGTCGGCACGATGGACAGGGTCAAGCCCGCCCGTCAGGTTGTGCTCGACATGATCGACGAGTACATCGACGCGGCCCAGCACGTCACCGACATCATGGGCGAGTAGGCAACTCGGGCCGGATGCACCAGTCGTGTCGTCGGCCCGCTTCGCCGGCCGCGTACGGCCCGGCGTCTAAGTGAACACCTCGGGCACGTAGTTCTGGTCTTCACGCGGCGGGCGCACATAGTCCTTGCCGGCGGGGCGCGGCTGCAACTCGATGTCGGGCATGCCGACCTCCCTGTAGGGGATCAAGTCGAGCAGGTGCGCGATGCAGTTGAGACGCGCCGCGCGCTTGTCGTCGGACTCGACTACGTACCACGGTGCCTCCTCGACGTCGGCGTGGGCGAACATCATGTCCTTCGCCTCCGAGTACTCGACCCAGCGCATGCGCGACTCGAGGTCGATCGGCGATAGCTTCCACCGCTTGGTCGAGTCGTTCAGTCGTCTGTGCAATCGCCTCCCCAGCTCCTGCTCGTAGGCCTTCTTCTTCACAACGCTGCTCCCGATCCGCCGGCGCCCGGCACGCCTCGGCCACCAGTCTCCCCGATCGGCACCTACCACGCGAGACTGTGCTCCCGCGCCGCCCGAGGGAGCCATGAACTCGCCGAAGCACCCGATCCAGGTCGTCACCAAACCGATCGGGCCACTCTGCAACCTCGACTGCGAGTACTGCTTCTACCTCGCGAAGAAGGACCTCTACCCCGACGGCGAGCACTTCCGCATGACCGACGAGGTCCTCGACACCTATGTCCGTCAGCACATCGACGCACAGCCCGGCCCCGAAGTGCAGTTCACCTGGCAGGGAGGCGAGCCCACGATGATGGGACTCGACTTCTTCCGCCGGGCGGTCGACCTCCAGCAGCAGCACCTCCCCGCGGGCTGGACCTGCGCCAATGCGCTGCAGACGAACGGCACCCTCCTCGACGACGAGTGGGGGGCATTCCTCGCCGAGCATCGGTTCCTCGTCGGAATAAGCATCGACGGACCCGCTTGGATCCACGATCGCTTCCGCGTCGACCGCAAGGGTGGGCCGTCTCACGAGCGGGCGATGGCCGGGCTGCGCAAGCTGCGCGACCACGGCGTCGATCACAACGTGCTCTGCGTCGTCAACTCGCTGAACGCAGAGCACCCCCTGGAGGTGTATCGCTTCTTTCGCGAGGAGGGCGTCGACTGGCTCCAGCTCATCCCGATCGTGGAACGGAAGGGCGAGCGCGGAGTCACAAAGCGGAGCGTCGGCGGCGACGCATGGGGCGAGTTCCTGGTGACGATCTTCGACGAATGGGTACGCAACGATGTCGGCCGCGTCTTCGTGCAGCACTTCGAGGAGAGCGTGCGCATGTGGCTCGGGCGGCCGGCGACCCTCTGCGTCCACGCCGAGACCTGCGGGTTCGGCCTGGCGATGGAGCACAACGGCGATGTCTTCTCCTGCGACCACTACGTGAACCCCGAGCACCTGCTCGGCAACATCACCGAGACGCCCTTGGGCGACCTGGCCGACCAGCCCCGGCAGGTCGCCTTCGGGCTCGACAAGCGCGACGCGCTCCCCCGCTTCTGTCGCGAGTGCGACGTGCGGTTCGCGTGCAACGGCGGTTGCCCCAAGGATCGCTTCGCCCTCACCCCCGACGGAGAGACGGGCCTCAACGCCCTATGCGCCGGGTACGCGCGCTTCTTCCATCACGTCGACCCATTCATGCGCCGCCTCGCCGAGCACTACCGCCGTGGGGTTCCCGCCGCCACGATCATGGTCGAGATCGCCGAGGAGGAGGCGGCCCGATTCCGTCACGCAGGGCGCAACGATCCCTGCCCCTGCGGCAGCGGCCGCAAGTTCAAGCACTGCTGCGCCTGAGACGCACCGGCCGTACGCGTCTCTACACGAGCGCGCACATGCCGGCGCCTCATCCCGGTTGGTGCCCGGCCGTGATCCGCCGCTGCCACCGCCGGCGGAGCCAGGGCACTCCCTCGATCCCGCCGAGCACCACGCACCAGAAGCGCCAGTCGGTCGCGTAGTCGACGAAGTAGCGGGCCGGGGTGCCGAGACCTACCGCCGACGCATGCTCGATGCCCCCGCCCGCGAGCACGCCGATGAGACCCGAGACGACCGCGACGACCATCGTCGCCTTCGCCGCTGTCGCGAGATCGGCACCCAGTGATCGTCTGCCGCGTCGAAGGCGGTAACGAACGACGACCAGCCCCGACCCGACCCCGAGGGCGATCCCGGCGTCGGTCATCGTCGCACGGACGCGCGCCGCCCGTGACGGATCGAGGGCGTCGTCGGGCCCGTCCGCGACCCGCGAGCGGAGCCGCTCCGTCATGCGGCCGACCACACCGCGTTCGTCGCGCAGCCCGAGAGCGATCAGCACCGACGAGGCGCCCTCGATGACGACGGTGATCGCGGCGACGACGGCACCGACCAGGAGCTCGTTGCCCGTCCTCGCCAGCACGCCCAGGCCGGCGGAGGTCCGCAGGGCCTCGTTGGCCGGGCTCTGCTCGAACGCCAGCGCCGCCAACGCACTCACGATGACGACCCGCGCAGCCCAGCGCGCCACTCCGCTGCGGTCCGGCGTCACCGCTCGCGACTCGCCGGCTGCAGCGTCTCCCACACCCACGTCTCCCAAGACTGCCTCTCCCCCGACCGGACCCCTCCGGCCCCACTCGAACGGTCACCACCCCGCCCGACCCGCCACCCCGGCCGAGACCTGCTCAGGCTACTGCCGCGGCCGGGCCCCGGCTCCCCGCGTCAACGGCGGCGAGCACGAGCGCGCCGAGCTGAAGGCGGTGGCGCACATCGGGAGGCCGACAAACGACAGCTGCGTCGAGCCGGCGCGCCTTCCGGGCATCACGCATTTCGCGGAGAGGCCGCACGGGATCACTCGCGATGAGCCGGCCGATTGGAGCCCTTGACCCAGGAGAGAGAGAGGGAGAACACTTGCCCTTGGCGGCGTTTCGAGGTTGTACGGGAGGCGCCAAGATGGGGAGCGTGGGGCTCGGTTTCGGCGGGTCGCAGTCTCTCGCGGTGCTGTGCTCATCCGCCCTCGTCGCGATGTTCACGGTCTCGTCGGTCGCGAAGGCATCCGACGTAGCCGCGTTCGTTCGGACGCTACGAGCTCTCGTCCCCGGTGTTGGCGCCGACCGAGCGCGCGTTGCCGGCCTGTGCGTCATCGGCATCGAAGGAGCCGTCGCTCTCTGGCTGGCAAGCGGCATGGCGCACAAGGCTGCTGCACTGGCCGCGCTCGCGGGCACCGAGCTGCCCCGAGAGCATCTCCCCTTGTTCGCGATCCAGGTACTCGCCGCGATCGGATGCGTCATCGCGCTTGACCTGCGCAGGATGGCTCCACGGTTCCTCCCACCCCCTGCACCGCCCGGCGCGCCCGGGATCGAATGGCTCGACAAGGGGGCCCGCTCATGACCGCGCCCGACACCCCTCGACCACGCGACAGCCGCTCACCACGACCCGCCGCATCCGAGTCGCAGACCGCCCCCCTAGACAACGGCACGGAGTCGCCCGTCAGCCGCCGGGCGTTCCTCGGACAAGCGGGCAAGCTCGCAGCCGGAACAGCCGGCCTCTCCCTCACGCCCGCACTCCTCGCGGCCTGCGGCAGCACGACAACACACGTCGACTCCAGCACCACCGCAACAGGCCAGGAAGGAGACTGGAGGGTGGACGGAGCGCGAACGCTACCCGAGGTCATCGTCATCGCACCCTCCTCCGGCGGAGGCACCGTCTCCGTCTACGACACCGAGTTCCGTTCCCGCCTCACGGGGAGGCTGATCGACGACGCCAACGTCCTGCTGGCCGCTCCCGTCCCGACGCCGACGCTCTCGTTCCTGTACGAGGTGCGTGAAGGCGGCACCGCGCGCGCAGACAGGTCAGTTCTTCACCTCATGGACCTGGAATCCGGCACCGACGAGATCGTGTTCAGCGGGAGCGCCGGGCGCTACGTCGGCAGCATCGTGAGGATGCCTGGCAGCGACGAGGTCATCTTCGCGTATGGCGTCCCCTCGGGCGAAGGCGGCCCACCGCCCGGCGAGATTTGGCGGGCGGCCAGAGGCGAAGGTGAGCGGATCAGGTTCGAGGAGTCCTACCGGGCTGCCGCGGACGAGTCCGAAGCAGCAGCCGTCGCCTACCGAGGCATTCACCCCCTCGCCGACATTCGCCCCCTCGCCACCGACGGCAGACAGCTGTTCTTCGCTCGCGACCGCCTCTACTCGCTAGACCTCTCGACACGCGATGTCACCCGGTTGGGGACCTGCGAAGCACCCGTGGCGGCATGGCTCTCCCCCGACGGCAGCCGGCTCGCAGCGAGGGGCCAGTACCTGGAGCGTGACACAGCACCACTACGCGTCGTGGTGATCGACCTGGGCTCCGGAGCGGAGGCCGACATCGTGCTACCCGAGCCCGTCGAGGAGGCCTCCGGCGGAGCCTGGCACCCGGACGGGAAGGTGTTCGCCTGTGTCGGAGACTCCCGACTGCTCGGCGACGGCCCGTCGGACGCACCCGTATGGGTCGGCGGCCAGTACGCGTACTCTGCTGTGTACCTTGTGGACGTCGACACCGGAGCCGCGATCGAGGTCGCGCGCGCCCCCGCGGCGCACGCGGAACCGCTCACAACCGACAACTACAGTATCGACAGCTACCTCGGTCACGGCGTACTCGGCTTCACCCGCGACGGGGGCACGCTGCTCATCATCGAAGGGCAGCTCATGACGGTGCCACGCTCCTCTTCGACAACGCCGAACCTCTCCGGCGTCGAGGGCGAGGTAGGACTAGGCGGTACTCCCTCACGCATCATGAAGCGAATCGCCGCCATCGACATCGCTACCGACAGGCGCGTCGGGCTGTCGCCCGCCTTCTCCGGATCCGCACAGCTGCTTCACCGTTGACCCACCCTCGGAAGACCGCGTACCGAACGGAGCACACGCATGCCCACGCCAACGATCCAGCGCAGGGCCAACTCCGGTCTCCTGGGCGCCTACTCCTCCTTCGAGCGCCCGCTCGTACGCGTTGCCAACGCCGTGACCCGGCGAACGTTCCTGCACAGGATCGGCACAGCGACAACTGCATTGACCGCCGTGGGCCTCTCTTCCTTGGGAAAGGCCACTTCCTACCGGAGTGAACGTCTCGTCTGAGGAGCAAGACCATGGCAGCACGGACAACTCGTCCGCATGTGAGCACCACCCTGGTTGGTGCATACCGCCCGATCGAGTGGCTCGACAAGGGAGCCCGCTCATGACCTCGCCCGACACCCCTCGACCACGCGACGACAGCCGCTCACCACGACCCGCCGCATCCGAGTCGCAGACCGCCCCCCTAGACAACGGCACGGAGTCGCCCGTCAGCCGCCGAGCGTTCCTCGGACAAGCGGGCAAGCTCGCAGCCGGAACAGCCGGCCTCTCCCTCACGCCCGCACTCCTCGCGGCCTGCGGCAGCACCTCAACACACGTCGACTCCAGCACCACCGCAACAGGCCAGGAAGGAGACTGGACAGTAGACGGAGCGCGAACGCTACCCGAGGTCATCGTCACCGCACCCTCCTCCGACCGAGGCACCGTCTCCGTCTACGACACCGAGTTCAGCCTTCTCCGGCAAGGCCGCATGCGCGGTGAAGCGACTCTTGTGGGACAGGGCGAGTTGCGCGCCCCCACTCTCGCGTTTCCGTACATCGTGTGGGAGGGCGCCGACACGGCCGCGCGCGAAGTGCTCCGGCGTGTCGATCTTGAATCAGGCACGGACGAAGTGGTATTCGAAGGTGCGTTCGGGCGTCGGATACAGGACGACCTCGTGATCGACCCTGTGACCGGCGAGTACTTCTTCGCCTACAACACCGCGCGTGAGGCACTCGCCCCGCGCGAGATCTGGCGAGCCGTTCCTGGCGACGCGCGGCGTGTCCTATTCGAGGAGTCCTTCCGGGAAGCCATGCGCGAAGACGAGGAGCTACCAGTAGCCCCCTCACCCCTCACAGCAACGGTCCGGCCTCTCGCTCTCGCACCAGACACGGGGCGTCTCTTCTTCATGCGTTACCGCCTCTACGCCCTCGATCTCACATCCGGTGAGGTTCATCAGCTTCACGATCATTTCACGCTTGACGCGGCAGTCGCGCCGGACGGGTCGCGGCTGGCAGTCTCCTTTCAGGATCTCAACGATGCTTCTGACCGTGCCGGCCGTCAACGCCTCGTCGTCCTCGACCTCCACGACGGCCCGGAGGTTGAGATCCTTCTGCCGGAGCCATACGAGCCGCGCAGACCGATCTGGCATCCAAGTGGAGAGCTGCTGGCCTGCGAGGGAGCAACAGACGTCGACCTTCTGGGAGACGACGAGATGACACGGGTGCTCTCCACCGTCTTCGTGGTCGACACTGCGACCCGCGAGGCGCGCCAGATGCCGGAGAACCGGGGGGTGCCGGCGACACCCACGTTGATACCCGCCGACGCTCTGGAACACTCGAGCGAGTTCAAGGATGAGTATCTCGACAACACGTGGAGCCATGAGCCGATCGGTTTCTCGGCCGACGGTCGCATCTTGTACGTCGGCGAAGCACGGATGCACATCAACCCGTCCTTGCCGGCGTCGACCACTACCTCGACGCCAGAGGACGAATCAGGAAGTCCACCTCCGGTCACACCACTGGTTGTCACAAGAGGTGGAGTCGTCGCCATCGACACCGAGACGGCCCAACGTGGCGCGTTGCTGCCCGACCACACCGGGCCCACCTTGGTTCTACGCCGCTGACTCGATCAGCGGACGTCGAATCCGACCCATACCGAGAAGACGGGCAAGCGAGGAGAGAGCACGTGGTGCGAGAAGCGCGCGATGCCTGAGGTGGTACGGGCCTGATCGGTGCATACCTTCCAGGCGAAAGACCGCTTGCGCGCGTCGCCAACGCGATCACACGCAGGACTCTCCGGAACCGTGTTGGCACACGACGATTGCCCTGAGCGCCGCGGTCTCACAGCGGCACTTGACCATGAGGTCGCGGCTGGAGCCACTACTTCCTGCCCGTGTGACTGCATGCCACAGTGCAATGACGGCTGTGGTCCCAGTGAGTACCTCGGCACAGCTGGCCCCCGACGATGACATGACGGATGTCACGCAGGATCAGGCGTTGCCCGGTGAGCTCTACGGTCGATACGTCCTGCGGTCAGTCGGGGATGCTGCGGTAGTCGACTGCGGGCTCGATGCTGGTCTTGGGGTTCTCGATGAGGCCGGAGGCAGGGTCGTAGCTGCCATACGCGGTGAGGCTCGACAGCAGCTCCTCGGATGCCTCTCCGGGCGAGAGGTTGCGATCCTCGGGCGCGGTAGTTGACGGTGCCAGCGGCGTGAGGTCTAGGCCCATGGCAGTGGCAAGATCGGCGCCCGTCTTGCCGACCAGGCCCGCTACTCGTTCGTCGAACGCGGACCCGAACTCCTCGTAGAGAGTCCGGAAGATCCGCTGATAGAAGCACTCGCCTGCGAAGAACGCGCCCCCGTCGGAGCCGAGCACTACCGCGTACCAGACTACGAAGTCGGTGGGTTCGGTCTCACCGGGATACTGTCCCGAGAGCGGGGGGTGCAGGCCGAGAAACACCTCAGCCCCGGGATGCTCGAGAGCCCAACGCATACCGGGTGCGAACTGCGCGTGGATCCGCAGTCGGGTGGGCTTCGATGCACCGTGGCTATCTACACTCGATACCGGTTCTATGGTGGCGTCGAGGGCCGTATTCATGGTCATGTCGACCTGGGCGATCTCGGCCGGACCCTGTTGGAGGAAGGGAGCGATCGAGTCGAGGTCGACGCGGGCCCACACGTCTGTGTAGTCGACGATCGTCTCGAGTGGGGGCGGGAAGTCGCGTTGGACATCGGGGGTCGGTCCAGGGGTCGTTGCCCGGCTCGCAGGCACCGAACCGTTCGGCCTCGGCGGCGAGGCTCGCACCGGCGAACTCACCCGGCGCGCCGGCCTCGACAGGCTTGCTACCTTCGCCGCCGCAGCCCGCGGCGAGGATGGGGACGGCCAGAGCGATCGCAACTAGGCCCTTGACGCGGTTGATCATGTCCCCTCCCCACGAGAGCTGTCGATGTCAACTGGCACGACGGTGGAGCCGCCGATCGAGTACCCGTCGACGCGGACCTGCTGCTCCCTGCCGTCGTGGTCGGCGGAGCTGACCGGACCCGAGCCGCCAACCCGGCCCGGACCCGCTCAGGCTACCGCCGAAGCCGGGCCCCGACGACGTCGCTCCGCCGGCGCACTTGCCTATCCCGCGTGGCGGTTGATCTTGGGCGGCAGGAGGAACGGGTACTGGCGACGGCGGACCCTGCGCTGCCAGACGCGGTCGGCCTTACGGAGGCTGACCATCGTCGCCCAGAGGCGCGCATCCGACGCGTACGTCTTGTCGACTTCCTTGCGCGTGATCTCCGGTGCGACGCGCTTGTTCGCTTCCTCGATCGCGTACGGCAGCCAGGCCGAGAGGCCCTCCTTGTTCAGGTTCCCCAGGAAGTCGACGATCGCCGAGCGTGCCTCGTGGAAGACGCTGACCGCATCCCGCACGACGAACCGCTTCACGGGCCAGCGCATCAGCCACGGCAGTGCCGACGTGAAGAGGCCGAAGTCGAGCTCGTCGGCGCCGCTCTCGTCGCGCATGAACGGTGTCGTCACGTCGATCTGGACCGCCTCTCCGTCGATCCACGCCCAGTTCGCCAGCTGCTCGTCGAGCGCGAGCCGCGGTGACGCGATCGCGACGACGTGGTCGAAGATCGCCTCGACCAGCGGGTGACCGTCGGCGGGGTCGGCGGCGCGCAGTTGCGCAGGGCCGAGGCGGTCCTTCGGGAGCACCGGCTGCACGAGGTAGGCGGCTATGCGCCCGTCGGGTCGCGGCACGTCGTACAGCTCCGAGTCGACGACCTTGACACCTGCGGCGCGGAGGCCGGCCACGTAGCGCCCCACCACCTCGCCATACCGGTCGAGGGAGGCTCGATCCTCGAAGATCGGCAGGCGCTTGCACGCATACTCCGGGGCCTCGCGCGGCCAACCGAGAACCAGCGAGATCTCCCCGTATCCGAGTACGGCGAGGCCCGACTCGTCGAGGGTGTCGAGGGCCCTCTGCACCTCCGCTTCGAGGACGCGCAGGTCAGCCGAGAGGTCCATCGCGGTCACACTCGCACTCTACCGATGGGCCACCGGATCGGGAGTCACAGCTTGTCGGCCGCGACGATGCTCAGCACCTCGTTGCAGCCGTCCTCGATCATCGAGGCGCGGGCGTCTCGCAGGATCTTCTCGATCGGGTACTCACGCGTCAGCCCGTTGCCGCCGAAGATCTGGAGTGCCGCGCTCGCCACGTCGAAGGCCGTCTGCGTCGCGAACGTCTTGGAGGCGACAGCGAGCTCCAGCCGTGGTCCGTTCAGCGCGAGTGAGACGATCGCCCTGCGGCTGAGTGCAGTGGCGGCCTCGACGCGCCGGTACATGTCGAACAGTCGAGCCTTCACGCTCTGGTGCTCGATGATCGGCGCGCCGCCCTGGACGCGGTCCTTGGCGTAGTCGATCGCGAGCTCCAGAGCCGCCCTGGCCAGCCCCGAGAAGGTGGAACCCATCCCGCTGTTGGCGTTCGAGAGCACGACATCCATCCCGATGCCCATAACTTCGGGCGGCACGATCATGTAGCTCTCGGGGATCCGCACCCCGTCGAAGAAGATCTCGCCCTGGTTCAGCGCGCGCTGGCCGATCTTGTCGAGCGGCTTGCCCTTCGTCACTCCCGGGACATCCAGAGGAACCAGGAACGAGCCGACTCCGAGCTCGCCGTCACCCATGTCGACCGCGCAGAAGAGCGACGTAGCCGTAGCGATCGTGCCGTTGCTCACCCAGGCCGACTTCTGGCCGTTGATGACGAACTCGTCGCCTTCCTTGCGGGCGATGACGTTGGGGGCCTTGGCCCACTCCCCCACACGATCGCCCTGCATGATGAAGTCGGAACCGTGGTCGGGCTCCGTCGCGCACCAGCAACCGACTTGACCCTCGCCCGAGAACCGCTCGATGAGGTCTTCGCGCCCGGTCAGGGTCGCGGCCATGCGCGGGAAGCCGTGCACGCCGAAGCTGATCGAGAGCCCGGCGTCGCCCCAGCCCTGCTCCTCGCTGATGATGCAGCGCATCCTGGCCTGCTGGAGCGGCGTCAGGTCGGGAGAGGCCGAGATCTCGTCGAGCCCCAGATCGTCGTGTCTGCGGAACACGTCCCAGAGCTCCGAGCCGGGAGCGATCACGTCGGCGGGGTCCGCGAGCTTGTCGAGGCGCTGCCCCACGGGCCGCATGACCTCCTCCGCGAAGCGGTGGATCGTCTCGCGGACCTGCCGCTCCTCGTCGCTGAGAGGGGAGTCCCACTCGATGAACATCTCGTGCTCCTTCCGGAGGGCCCTGCCCTCCCGATCGAAACCTGCCGAGCCCAGAACCTACGACCCGGGTGCCCCGAGGAACTCACCGTCGAGCCCCAACGCCTTCATCACGTACGCAAGCTCCGCCGTCGCGCCAGGGCAGGGGCGCCTCGTCCTGGAGCATCTTCGCGGAGCGCAGCTCCTCGTCGACCGCCTGGTCCGGCACGAACGACGCGCCGTGCGAGTTCTCGAAGAAGAGGTCGGTGAACGGGCGCTTCTTGGTCTGGCCACCCGCCTCCCACGACTCGGCCGGGTACCCGACCGACTGGATGCAGACCGGGATCGCCGTGGCGGGTAGCTCGAGCAGGCCGGCGACCTGCTCCAGCCGCGGGCTGCTCATGAGACACGTACCGAGCCCCTCGTCGTACGCGATGAGAGTCGCCTGGGCGACGGCCTGGCCGACGTCCATCATCGCCAGGGGCGACACCGCCGCCTCCTGCCACATGGCCCCGAAGAAGGGCCGGAGTGCGCGGTTCACCAGCCCCTTCGTCGCCTCCGCGTCGACGCCCAGCCGGCGCTGATCGGCGAGGTCGCAGAGCCTCTCGATCCAGTTGTCGATCTGGTACGCGTCGGTGTCGGCGTACCAGAAGATGAAGGCGGGCGCGGTCTGCATCTGCTGGTAGCCGAGCGGCGGGGTGATCGCCTGCATCAGCTCCGGCGACGCGTCTCTGCGCCAGATGACGATCGCGCTCGTGTTGCCCACGTTGCCTACGCACGAGGCCCTGCGTGCGGCCTCGAGCATCTTCTGGATCTTCTCCCGCTCGACCGGCCGGTGCGGCAAGTAGAACCGGATCGAGCGCCGCCGTCCGAGAACTTCCTTCAGCTCCATGCTCTACCTCTCTCTACGCCTTACCGCCGGTTCCCGCCCGCTCGCGGTCCCACGTGTCGGGCCCGACGCCGTCGCGCTTGAGGGCGCCCTTCTGCACCCGGTGCGTCTCGGTCTTCGGGAGCTCGTCACGGAGCTCGATGTAGCGCGGGACCATGAACTTCGCCATGCGTGGCTCCACGAACGAGAGGAGATCCTCGGGTGCGAGCTCCTCTCCCTCCTTCAGCACGACGACAGCCATGACGTCGTCTTCGCCGAGCTCGGAAGGAACTCCGAAGACCGCCGACTCGAGCACCGCGGGGTGGGCGTTGATCTCGCGCTCCACCTCCCACGAGGAGATGTTCTCCCCACGGCGACGCATCGAGTCGGTCTTGCGGTCTACGAAGTAGAGCCAGCCCTCGGCGTCCTGGGTGACCAGGTCGCCGGTGTGGAACCAACCGGCCCGGATCCGCGCCGCACCGGCCTCGGCGTTCTTGTAGTACTCGACCTTGCGCCTCTCCGGGTCGTCTACCTCGAAGATCAGCTCTCCCGGCTCCCCGATAGGAACATCGGCACCGTCGTCGTCGATGATTCGGAACGGCGCGGGCGATCTCCCGATCGAGCCTTTCGGGCCGTCGCCGAAGTTCATCGTGGCGAAGCCACCTCCGTCGGTGGCTGCGTAACCCTCGATGATGTGCACACCGAAGCGCTCCTCGAAGGCGGCCCAGACCTCGGCCGGGCACGCGGCCGAGAAGACCGTCTTCACCAGGTTGTCGCGATCGGAGTCGCGCTCGGGCTGCTTCATCAGGATGGGGATCATCGCCCCGAGCGCGTTGAAGGTCGTGACCTTGTACCGGCGGATCTCGTCCCAGAAGCGGCTCGCGGAGAACTTGCGCGAGAGGGCGACCGGGGCACCGACGGCGAGCGCTCTGGTGCACGTGAGCCAGAGCGCGTTCGCGTGGAAGACGGGCAGGCACGTGTAGATGACGTCGTCGGGTTGGACGAACGCGCCGAATGCCTTCAGACCATCTGGGTTGACGGTTCCGTAGCGCTGAACGACGCCCTTCGGCGCACCAGTGGTGCCCGAGGTGTACATGATCGCCGAGATCGCGCCGGGGTCGATGGCGACGCCCGGATCGGCATCGGAGGCGTCCATGACCTCCGCGAGCGTCGTCCAGCCCTCGGGCACGGCCGCGTCGGGTGACTCGGTGGTGTCGAGCACGAACGTCCGGACCTTCGGGAGGTCGCCGGCCACCGCGGCCACCGAGTCGGCGAAGTCGGGGTGCACGACGAGCACCTGCGCGTCGGAGTCGTCGATCACGTGGCGCAGGCTCTCGCCGACCAGCCCCGTGTTCACCGGCACCGCGTAGGCAGAGAGCTTCTGCGTGCCCCAGTAGAGGTAGAGCCACTCCGGCTCGTTCGGCATCATGATCGCGACGCCAACGCCGCTGCCCACGCCGAGGGCCGCCAAGCCGTTCGCGGCGCGGTTCACCTGCCGGTTCAGCTCCGCGAACGAGATCACCCGTTCGTCGAAGAACATGTAGGGCGATTCGCCCTTCGCCGCGGCCTGTTCCTCGAGGAGCGCCGCCATGGTGGACGGTGCCGCGGGCTCCGCTGCCGTCACCCCGCGCTCCCGACGCCCTCGAAGATGTGAACAGCGACTGCGGCCTCACCCGTGCCGATGAACCCACCGCCGTTCTCGGTCATCCCAATGCGCGCTCCATCGACCTGCCGCTCACCGGCGTCGCCGCGTAGCTGGTAGACGATCTCGGCGATCTGCGCGAGGCCCGAGGCCCCGATCGGGTGCCCACGGCACTCCAGCCCTCCGGAGGGGTTCACCGGCATGGCTCCACCGAGGGCCGTCGCGCCCGACTCGGCGTACCGCCCACCCTCGCCCTCTCCGCAGAACCCCAGCGCCTCGGTCAGCGCGAGCTCCCCGAAGGCCGTCGCGTCGTGGACCTCCGCGACATCCACGTCTTCGGCGCCGACTCCTGCCTGTTCGTAGGCGCGCCGCGCAGCACGGCCCGACTCGCCGGGTGTGCCGCCCGAGGCGAGCACCGATGCCCTCACCTTCACCGGGCGCACGTCGGCGAAGCGCGCGAGCGCGTCGCCCGAGACGAGGATCGCTGCGGCAGCGCCGTCGCCCATGGGAGCACACATCGCCCGCGTGAGCGGGTAGGAGACGAGCCGGTCGGCGATGACCTCCTCGACGCTCATCGTCATCCGGTACTGGGCATCGGGGTTCAGCGACCCGTGGTGGTGATTCTTGGAGGCGATGATCGCGAGTTGCTCCTGCGTCGAGCCGTACTTCTCGATGTGTGCTCTTGCGCCGGTCGCGTAGATGTCCATGAACGGGCTGCGCGCGCCACCGCCCTCACCCTTCTTCAGCTCCCCACGCTCCTCCATCTCGGCGCGCTTGCGCTCGGCCTCCGCCTGCATCGCGGCGATGAGGGCGCGGGTCACCTCGACGTCGGTACCGGCGATGAACGAGTCGAAGCCCTTCTTCTTCTCCTCCGGACCGGCATCCCTGGCGACGAAGGTCTTCTCTGCGCCCACCGCGAGAGCGACGTCGTACGCCCCGGCCGCGACGCCGAGCCAGGCGCCGTGGAAGGCCGACGAGCCCCCTGCACATGCGTTCTCGACGTTCATGATCGGGATCTCCGCGTACCCGAGCGGGCCGAGCGCGACCTGACCGCGGATGCAGTGCTGGCCGATCTGCATCCCCAGCCGGCGTTGGAGAACCAGGCAGCCTCGACGTCGGACTGGGCCACCGGGCTGTGCCGCATCATGTTCTGCATCACCGACTCGGTGAGGTCCTTGATGCCCGACTCCGGGTACTTGCCGAACGGGATCATCCCGACTGCGGCCACATACACGTCTCTCATGGCGCCTCCCCGCTGCACGCGGTGTGAAAAGTCGTCCGCATCATCGACGCTGGAACGAGCGTCGCGCAAACGGGCGACGGGCGCGGTCCGACCTGCCCGTTCGACGGCCACATGAAGCGACATCCGGCCCGGATTCCCTCTCCGCGGGCTGCGCTCGCGACCGTGTCGGTGCCAGACTCCCGGCGTGACGAAGCTCTCCGGCGCCCACGCGATCATCACCGGCGGGTCCGAGGGGATCGGCCTGGCCACCGCCGAGGCGATGATCGCCCGGGGGGCGCGCGTCTCGCTCGTGGCCCGCAGCGAGGAGAAGCTGGCGGCGGCGAAGGCCTCGCTGGGCGGTTCGGCGGAGACCGTCGCCGCCGACGTCGCCGATGCCGACGCGCTCGCCGAGGCGGTCGGCGCTCTCACGGCCGCGCAGGGGCCCTGCGACGTTCTGGTCACGTCGGCCGGCTACTCGCACCCGGGGCACTTCATGGAGATCCCCCCCGAGGAGTTCCGCCGGCAGATGGAGGTCAACTTCCTCGGCACCGTGCACGCGACCCGACTCGTGCTGCCCTCGATGGTGGAGCGTCGGCGCGGGCACGTCTGCGTGGTGTCGTCTGTCGCCGGTTTCCTCGGCGTCTTCGGCTTCACCGCGTACTCCCCGACGAAGTTCGCGGTGAAGGGCTTCGCCGAGTCGCTGCGCGACGAGGTCCACCCGCACGGCGTGCGGGTCTCGATCCTCTATCCGCCCGACACCGAGACGCCCGGCTTCCGCACCGAGAACGAGGGCAAGCCCGAGGAGTGCGCTCGGATCTCCGCGACCATCAAGCCGATCAGCGCCGAGCGCGTCGGGAAGGCCGTGGTGCATGGCATCGAGCGCAACAGGATCCACATCACCGCCGACCCTCTCTCCGCGGTGCTGCTGCGGGGTGTCGGCTTCCTGGGGCCGGTGCTCCGGGGGATGAGCGACCGCGCGGTCCGGCAGGTGAGGCGCGAGCGCGGTGGCGGTGCCGCCGCGCCGCCCTAGGAGTAGCGGACTTCCTTGCCCTTCGACTCGCCGTGGTTCGCGACCGCGAACGCCAGGTCGGCGAGCAGCTCGTCGGCGACGGCCGTGTGCGCGGGCGAGAGCATCAGGTGCAGGCCGGCCGGATCGGTGTTGCGGTTCAGGCTCCAGCCGCGGTCGTCCATCACATCGGCGACGGCGTAGAGGTCGTAGCTGTCCGACTCGAACGCGAGCACCGGGCCCACCGGGTCGCCGCAGATGCGCAGGCCCTCGATGCCCTCGATGCCGTCGCGTACCTTCGCCGTAGTCGCCGCCAGATCTCGCACGATCTCGAGGTATCCGTCTACCCCGAGGTACGACATGACAGCCCATGCCGTCGCGAGCGGCGCGGCGGGCCGCGCGCCGGCGATCGCAGGTGACCCGTACAGGCCGGCGGGCCACCGGTCGAAGAGGAAGACCTGATGGCCGAACCAGTCGGCGTCGCGGTGCAGCACCACCGACGCTCCCTTGGTCGTGTACCCGTACTTGTGCACGTCGGCGGAGATCTCGGTCACCCCTGGCACCCGGAAGTCCCAGGGCGGCACGTCGTGTCCGAGGCGCTCCAGGAACGGCAGCACGAACCCGCCGATGCAGCCGTCGACGTGACAGCCGGCGCCCTGCTCGGCGGCGAGTGCAGCGAGATCGGCGACGGGGTCCATCACGCCGTGCGGGTACGAGAACGCAGACGCCACGACTACGGCGGTGTCGGCACCGATCACCTTCGCCGCCTCCGCGACGTCGGCGCGGTAGCCGGAGTCGAGCGGGACCGGCACGACCTCCATGCCGAAGTAGTGCGCCGCCTTCGAGTAGGCGGGATGCGCCGATACCGCCGCGACGATCTTCGGCCGCTCTACACCCCGCGCCCGAGCGCGCTCCCGGCTCACGAGCATCGACATGAGGATCGACTCCGTGCCGCCCGAGGTCATGGTGCCGCCACCGTCTTCGGGGAGGTTCACCAGATCACCCGTCCAGGTGACAACCTCCTTCTCCAACGCAGCCAGCTCCGGGAACTTGAACGGGTTCAGAGCGTTGCCGAAGAGATAGCGGTTGTTCGCCTCGACTATCAGGTCCTCGAGGTCGTGCCGCCCCCGTCGGGTAGACGAGCCCGAAGAGACGCGCTCCGTGCACCGAGGGCTCACGCGCCTGGCGGGCATCTAGGTCGGCGAGGATCTCGCTCGCAGAACGGCCCTGGTCGCGCATATCTGTCTCCTGGATCCTCGACTACCGGCACACTGACGCTATCGGCAGTGAGCGCCCGCCGGCGTCACGCCGAGTCGGACGCTGCCACCCGACCGGTCGCCGCCGCTTCCTCAGACCACTCCTCGGGCGATGAGGACCCGTTGAGATCGCCGCGCGACTCGGCCCGATAGCGGTCGTTGGCCCATGTGAGGAAGCGCTCCACTCCGCGCACCATGTAGTCGGTCCGTAGCGAGTGGAAGATCTCGAACGCGTGTTGGGCACCGCGCAATGCCACGAAGGCGACCGGCTCGTGCGAGACATCCCGCAACGCGTCGACGAAGTCGACTGCACCGTCGAAGGTCGCGAGCGAGTCGCCCGTCCCGTGGACGACCAGGAACGGAGGCGCGTCGGCGTTCACCCGGCACAGGGGGAGCCACGCTCGAATGCCGCGGGGTCATCGTCGAACCGGCGCTTCAGCACGATGCGCTCGATGAAGCCACCGAGGCCATCGCGTCCGCGACCGTGCCGGCCCCGGTTGGTCCAGTCGTAGACCCCGTAGAACGGAACGGCGGCGCGCAGCGAGGTGTCGACCTGCTCGAAGCCTGGTTGGTACTCGGGGTCGTTCGGCGTGAGTGCAGCCAGGGCGGTGAGATGGCCACCGGCCGATCCCCCCGTGATGCAGACGAAGTCGGGGTCTCCACCGTGGTCTGCGATGTGCTCCCGGATCCAGGCGATAGAGCGCTTGACATCTTCGATGTGTGCGGGGAACGTCGACTTCGGGCTCAGGCGGTAGTTGATCGCGACGACCACCCATCCGCGCGCCGCCATGTGCATCACCAGGGGGAGAGCCTGCTGGCGCTTGTTGCCAACCGTCCACCCACCACCGTGCACCTGGAGCAGGACCGGGGCGCCGCTCGTTCCCTCGCGGGGCCCGTACACGTCGAGGAGGTGACGGCGTCCCGCGCCTTCGGCATACCTCAGGTTTCGCGCAACCTTCACTCGCCGATCCCTCAAGAGGAACGGGATCATCAACGGGAGCCGCGGCAGCCGCCCACGCTCGGGCTCGGGAGCGGCTCCGAGGGCTCCGGCAATAGCCGCATCGACCTCCGTCGCGGAGCGACGCGAAGAGGCCACGAGTGCGAGCAGCCCGGCCCACGGCGCGAGCGTGATGCCGAGACCCACCCAGCCCGGCCAGGCATCGAGTGCCCCGAAAGCGACGAAGACGGCCGTCGCCGCTGCCTGCCATGAGAGGTGGTGTGCCGCCAGCTCACCCGTCACCCAGCCCGCGAAGAACGACGGTACGAGAAAGTAGGAGCGCGGCTTGCGCGGCCAGTGCGCGTTGACCGTGAACGCCGCGCCCCAGATGCTCACCGCCAGGAACGCCCAAGACATGCCTACATTCTCCCCCCACCGTGACACTCCGATGCAGACCCGGCATAGCGCCATGGCTGATCCCCGCATCGGAGGCCCCGAGCGCGTTGCGGCGGATAGCGTGCGGGCCGGGGATCGGCGCCGGCTGAGGAGGCATTGATGGGTGGTCGTCGCCGGCCGGGGCTGCGCCGGTACGAGGGCACAGACCTGAGGTGCGTGGCATTGCCGCTCGGTGGCATCGGGACCGGCACCGTCTCCCTCGGCGGTCGGGGCGACCTGCGCGACTGGGAGATCGGCAACCGGCCTGCCAAGGGGTTCACGCCCCGACACTCGTTCTTCGCCCTCCCGCCGCGCGCCCCGGGCACGCGGCGGTCACGAGGGTGCTCGAGGGCCAACCTCTCCCGCCGTTCGACGGATGGTCCGGCGCCCGCGTGCCGAACCCCGGCCTGCCGCGATTCCGCAGCGCCCGATTCGACGCCGCCTACCCGATGGCCACCGTGCACCTCGGGGACCCTACGGTGCCACTGCGCGTCCGGCTGGAGGCTCTCAACCCGATGGTGCCCGGCGACGCCGGCGCGAGCGGCATCCCCGTCGCGGTGCTGCGCTGGGTGGTCCGCAACCCGGCGCGTGGCGCGGTCGACGTCACGATCGCGGGTTCGGTGCAGAACGTCGTAGGCGCGCTACGCAACGCCGGCGACGGGATCCTCGCGCTGAACGCGATCGACCTCGGCCCTCCCTGTCGCAACGTGAACGACGTGCGCTCGATCGCCGGATCCGGCCGCGGACGGCCGCCCGTGACCGGACTGCTGCTCCGCTCGGAGGGCGTAGACCCCGCGGCCGAGATGTGGGGGACGATCGCTCTGGCCGCGCTCGAGCCACGCCGTTCGGCCACGACGCGCACAGCGTGGGCCGACGTCTCGTGGGGCGACACGCTCGCCGACTACTGGGACGACCTCGCCGCCGACGGCCGCCTCGACGACCGCGATCCCGGCCGGGTCGACAAGCCGATCGCGTCTCTCGCCGTGTCGCACCGCCTCTCAGCGGGCGAGGAGCGCGCGTTCACCTTCCTCCTCGCCTGGCACTTCCCGAACCGCATGACCTGGACACCCGAGTCGGGGCTGCCGTGGGTGCTCGACGAAGGACCGGGCACCCTCGACCGACCACCCGGCGAGGAGAACCCCGACCGCGTCGGCAACCACTACGCGACGCGCTACGCCGATGCCTGGGACGTGGCCGTGCGCACGGCCCGCGATCTCCCCGGCCTGGAGGACGCGACCGCCGACTGGGTCTCGGCGTTCTGCTCGTCCGACCTCCCCGTCGCCGTCAGGACGCGGCTCTCTGCTCACTCACCGCGCTGCGCTCGCAGACATCGTTCCGAATCGAGTCCGGCCACCTCTGCGGGTGGGAGGGCACCGGAGACGACTTCGGCTGCTGCCCGGGAAGCTGCACCCACGTGTGGAACTACGAGTCGGCGACCTCGTACCTGTTCGGCGACCTCTCCCGTTCGATGCGCGAGCTCGAGTTCCTGCACGCAACCCGAGACGACGGCCACACGAGCTTCCGCATCAACCTGCCGGTGGAACACGCGACCGAGTGGGGCATCGCTGCAGCCGACGGCCAGATGGGCTGCATAGTGCGCCTGTACCGCGACTGGCGGCTCTGCGGCGACGACGACTGGCTGCAACATCTCTGGCCCCGGGCGCGCGCCGCCCTAGCGTTCGCGTGGGTGCCCGGTGGCTGGGACGCCGACCGCGACGGCGTGATGGAGGGTTGCCAGCACAACACGATGGACTGCGAGTACTTCGGCCCGAACCCTCAGATGGGCCTCTGGTACCTGGCAGCGCTGCGCGCAGCCGAGGAGATGGCCGGACACCTCGGCGACGACGGGTTCGCGCAGGAGTGCCGCTCACTCTTCGAGAGCGGGTCGGCATGGATCGATGCCCACCTCTTCAACGGCGAGTACTACGAGCACGAGATCCGGCCTCCTGGCGATCGCTCACTCATCGCGCCAGGCCTCGAGGCGCACATGTTCGGCGAGGGCCAGGACTACTCACGACCGCGCGGGCAGCTCGGCCCGGGGTGCCTGGTCGACCAGGCTGTCGGGCAGGTCCTCGCCCACAGCTGCGGACTCCGGCCACCTCGTCGATCGCGGGAACCTACGTACCTCGCTGCAGAGCATCATGCGTCACAACCACCGGCGGGACTTCTACGACCACGTCAACGACAAGCGCGCATACGTGATGGGCGACGAAGCGGGCCTCCTGATGGCTTCCTACCCGCGCGGCACGATCGACCGACCGTTCACGTACGCGCACGAAGTGATGACAGGCTTCGAGTACACGGCCGCCGCGGGGATGATCTACGAGGGACTCATTGCCGACGGGCTGCGCTGCATCGAGGCGACACGATCCCGGTACGACGGCTCGCGCCGCAACCCGTTCGACGAGGCAGAGTGCGGTCACCACTACGCCCGCGCGATGGCTGCCTGGGGCACGTCGCTCGCGCTGACCGGCTTCGACTGGTCGGCGCCCGACCTTCGCATGAGCTTCGCAGCCGTCACCGCGCCGACCCGGTGGTGGTGGAGCAACGGCTCCGCCTGGGGGACCGTGCGGCTCGCGCCCGCCGGCAGTGCCACCCGGGTCGCGCTGCGCGCCGGCAGCGGATCGATCGACCTGGCCTCGTTCGCCCTCACCGGCCGCGGCGCCCGCACCGCATCCTTCGACCCGCTTCTCCGGATCGCCGAGGGCGACACAGCACGCTTCACCGTCCGCCGGTGACGGCGCTCCCCTCGCGGGTCGTGACTCGGTCTGGCCGCGGTCGGCTGGCTCTGGGCTGCGGGCAGCGGTAGGCGGGCTCTGCTCTGCGGGCAGCGGTAGGCGGGCTCTGGGCTGCGGGCAGCGGTAGGCGGGCTCTGCTCTGCGGGCAGCGGCCGGGATTGGTGCGGGCCGGCGACTGCTGGCGCTGGGCTGCGCCGCGGCGGGTGCTGGTACCGCTGCGGGCTTCGGCCGGCCGGGGAGTCCGGTTCTGTGTGGGGTCTAGGGGAGCAGGACGGGCACGACCTCGACGACCCGGTACTGGCGCGTCGAGGTGAGCAGAGCGGCCCCCGATGCTCACCGGGACGGGCGGCAGCCCCGGGCCCGAGAGCGTCACGTCGGCGGTCCACACAGCAGTCACAGACAGCGGGTACGTGCCCTTGATCTCGTAGTCGTGATCCAGCGCATGGTCCTCGGCGTCGCCCGGGTGATCGGTCGCATGGGCACCCGTACCGTCGCCGGGATCGACACTCCACGCGACCAGGCTCGCCGAGCCCGTCACCGTCCACGCTCCGATCGTCGCGTCGACCACCGCAGAGGTGGCACCCCCCGACCAGACCCAAGTCTCCAGACCCGTCACGCCCTCACCCGCCGGGAACGACACGAACCTCACCGGCGACGGCGACGCCGGCCCACCCGACCCCGTGTACACCCCACCATCCCCGGCACCGCCACCACCAACCCCACCGAGAGCACCGCCCCACCCGAAGGGTCTGGCGTCAGATCACCGCCACCTCCGGTGGCACTTGCAGACCCCGGGCACGCGACTGTCGCCGTGAGCACTACGAGTAGAGACAGGGGTCTCCCTCTCACAACTGCACCGCGCCTTCGTCCACGAGTCGTTCCAGAGCCCCAATGCGCCACACCCCATCGGAGGCAACCACGAGGTACCCCGTGTACCGCGTCACATCAGCCAGCCGTTGCTCGTCGAGGACATCGCCTCCCACTCCGATGAGCTGCAGCGCTGTCGCATGTTCCACGACACTCAAGTTCACAACTCCATCACGTACGGAGACCACGTCGACCTCCATTCGGTGCTCGACATCTACGAGTCGCGTGTTGTCGCGCTGGAGTATCTCGAGGTCCCCGCGCAGGCGGTCATACACCTCCGAGCCAGGCAGGTACGCCTTCTCGAGAAGGCCGACGTCGGGATGGTGCCCGGTGAGCCACTTGCGGTAGTCGTCTAGCGACTCGAAGATCTCCACGTAGTCGGTGCCGGTGTTCACCAGGTCGGGGGGCGGGACGGAGTCGTCGAACGAGTACGGCGGGTCGTCGTGGTCGGCGCGGCAGCCGTCGTGGACGACGCGGGTCGCTCCCCCGAACCGCCGGCACCCGACCCCGCAGTCCCGACCGAGTCGCCAAGCATGTCGCCGCCTCGCCCGCCGGCAGACTCCGCGACCTTCGTCGCCGCGTCACCCGCCGGCCGGGCCAAGTCACTCGCAGCAGACCCACCACCGCAGGCAGCCAGGGAGACGAGCCCGGCGAGCACCGACACACCACACGTCAGAGTGCGGCCCACGGCGCATACTCCCCGATCGTCATGTTCGAGCAGGTTATGCCCACCGCCGATACCGGGCGACCGCGCCCCCTACCACCTGTTTGGACGCAGATGGCCGCTATGGCTCCGCTGAGGTCCAAACACGGGGGGCTGGGTGTCAGGCCGGCGGGACGTAGAGGCGGTTGAAGTACTCGACGAGAAGGCGGCCGGCGAGGGCGGGAGGGCAGGCGTTGAGGATCGCGTTGATGCCGGCCGTCCTGTCGGGGAGGCCAGCCGAGTCGCCGATCCCGGCGCCGGCTAGGAGGGCGTCGAAGGTCGCCGCGTCGAGCGTGTCGGGGTCGAGGCCCTGCAGGAGCGAGACGATCCCCGCGTCGGGCGACGGGTCGGGGAAGCCCGCGGGCGCGCTCGACGGCGTCGGCGAGGTCCTTCAGCAGCATCGGGACCAGCGGGAGGCTCGCTCCGGTGACGCTCAGGTGGACGTTCTCGCGGGAGCCCATGAACCCGAGCTGAGGCTGGACGAACCAGCGGAGCTCCCGCATCTCGTCGATGACGTGGAAGACGCTCACCGTGTCGGAGGTGAGCGCGACGAGGCTGCCCTCGGGTCTTCCCATCACGTGAAGGTCCGCCATCCCCCTACCCCGTCGATGATCGCCCGTGTCGCGTCGTGTGTGCGGCGAGCGATGTCGAGGTAGCCGTCGTCACCCAGGTAGTTGAGCACCGCCCACGTCGCGGCCAGCGGCCCTCCCGACTTGGTGCTCTGGAACGTCGTGTTTATGACGGTGTAACCGGTCCACTCCGCGCACGCGAAGAGCTGGTGCCTACGTAGCCCCGAGTCGCGATACAGAACCACCGACGCGCCCTTCGGGCAGTACGCGTACTTGTGATAGTCCATCGACATCGAGGTCACGCCGGGAACCGCGAAGTCGAAGTCGGTGACGGACGCGCCGAGCCGGCGGAAGTACGGGAGTATGAACGCTCCGATGCAGCCGTCTACGTGCAGCAGGAGCTCGCGCGCCTGAGCCAGGGCACCCATCTGGGGGATCGGATCGACGACCCCGTGCGCGTACGACACAGCGGAGCCGACCAGCAGAATCGTGCTCGGCGTGATGGCCCTCTCGATCGCCTTGAGGTCGGCCTTCCAATCCGCCGGGTCGATCGGGACCAGCACCGGATCGACGTCGAAGTAGTGCGCCGCCTTCTGGAATGCAGCGTGCGCCGTGACTGGGAGGATCATCTCGGGGCGGTCGATCTCCGGCCGGTTCTCCCGCGCCCAGTCGCGTGCCGTCTTCACGGCGAGCATGCAGCTCTCGGTGCCGCCACTCGTGAAGTTCCCGACGACGCCCTCGTCGCCGCGCAGGTGGTCTACCGCCATGCCGACGACCTCGTTCTCCATGCGTAGGAGACTCGGGAAGACGGTGGGGTCGAGGGCGTTCTCCGTCAGGTACTCGAGGTACGCGCGCTTCGCGATCCGCTCCACATCGGCGCGACCGGGGTCGTACACGTAGGCCCAGGTTCGACCGCCGTGTGTGTCGAGGTCGTGCTCCCGGTACTTCTCGAGCGCGGCGAAGAGATCCTCCTCGCTGCGCCCCTTCGAGGGTATGGAGATCGTCATGGCGGAGGAGCCTATGCATGGGGTACGGAGCGACGCCCATCTGTCGAGCAGACGGCAGGCTTCGTCGGCAGTCGCAGCGGATACATCCAGGATCTGCGGCACTGATCGATGTCGTGTCTCGTCAGTCGGGCCCAGCAACGAGTGCGTCGCGGATCGCGGCGACGGCCGGCTCCCCGTAGCTGAGGCCCTCTTCGTAGCCGTCCTCGAACGGCACCGGCAGGTATCCGAGCCAGTGGGGCGCGAGTCCAACGAGGAGCATCGGACGCTTCCGTCGATTGAGCACCTGCGCGGCGAGGGCTGCGAAACCCTCTCCCGGTACGGTCATCAGGCGCACCCCGCCGAGGTCCCACTCGATGAGCTCCACGGCGAGCGGCCCGTCGTCGCCCGAGAGAGCCGCCAATCCGCTGCCGCCGACCGCGACGTCGAGGACTCGCTGCGCTGCGACCCCGGTCGGGCCGTCGACGACCTCGGTCGCGGCCAGCGCCTCGAGCACCGCCGCACCGAATGCACCGCCGACCGAGCTCACCGCCGCGAACCAGTCGTCGCGCTCACCGTCGATCCGGCGCCCGTGCGGGTCGACGTCGCCCGCACAGCCCTGCAGGAAGAGCGACCATCCGCCGGCGCGCGCCTCCAAGTACCTCCGGCACTCCCCGACCCAGTCGGCCGAGACGCAGAGGTTGCGCGGGCCGAGCACTACGGGATGGACCCCGACGTTCGCGATCGTCCCGAGCCGCGATCCGTCGTCGCCGATCACGTCGACGACAGCGAAGGTGGGCGCGTACGGATGACCGCGGCGGTCGAACGAGAGCTCGTCGGGCAGGGGTGCTCGCGCGAACGCGAGCCTCGCCGGCTCCGACGCCGACCTCGCCCTCAGCGCAGTGGCCACACATGCGTCGGCCAGTGGCGCCCGGTACGCAAGGGGGACGATCCATCCCAGAGCATCCGTGCCCGTCAGGGTGCTCGGGGCCGAGTGCGTGTGAATCGTCTGGGTCACCACCGCCGCGCGCGACGCCGAGGGCCGCGGCGACGGCGTCGCGGATGGGAGTCGCCCAGTCCTCGCTCATCGCCATCAGGTCGAGGGTGAGCAGGCAGAGCGTCTGCGCACCACGAGACACGACCAGCGCCCTCACCTCGAGGTCGTCGTGCACCTCCGAGGCGACTCCGACACGATCTCCGTAGCCCGAGAGGTGCACGGGCAGATCGGGGGTGATCGATGCGCGAGCGAAGCCGACTGTGAGGCGCTCCCCACCACCGGTCGGGTCGCCGCCACCTGCTCTCGCGGTCATGCCGGCAGCCGTTCGGCTACGCCGCCCGCCCACGGTCGTCGACGAGCGTCACGCGCCGGCCATCTCCCCTAGGCGGCGCACCATCTCCTCGATCCCCTGCGCAATCTGCGGAATGGACGCGTCGCACATGTAGGCGGGCGTCGAGAGCACCCTCTGCTCGTCGTCGGTCACGAAGGAGTCGGAGAAGCACTCGACGTGCTGCGCCCCCATCTTCTCGATCGCCTCCGCTGTTCCCGGGTCATTGCCGATCGTCAGCCTCGCCCCGGGAATGAGGCGCGCAGCTATTGCGGGCGCGATGCAGATGAAGCCGATCGGCTTCCCCTGTGCGTGCGTGTCGTTCACAAGCCGGGCCACCGACTTCTCCACCTCGCAATCCGGGCCCGCGACGGCGAAGTCGCAGAGGTTCTTGGCGGCCCCGTAGCCACCCGGGATCACGAGTCCGTCGAACTCGGCCGAGTCTGCGTCCCCGGTGGCGCGGATCGCACCGCGCGCTATGCGCGCAGCCTCCTCCAACGTGTTTCGCTTATCCCCGGATATCGCCGAACCGTTGAGATGATCGACGACGTCGCGCTGCTCGACATCGGGGGCGAGGCACTCGTACTCGATCCCCACCTTCTCGAGGGCGAGGAGCGTCAGGACCGACTCCCGGATCTCCGAGCCGTCTAGGTACCCACACCCGGACAGGATCACTCCGACCTTCGTCATCGCCGCCTCCTCGACGCCGCAGCGCCATGTTCTCGTTCCGGGGTCTCATTCTGGCCCGGAGCACGAGTCCCCGCCGCACAGCGGAGAGCGGTGGCCGGTCCGAGCCCCTGCTCGAACGTTACCGGCTCCTCCTGTTCGAGGGGAACGCCAGGGCTCTGGAGCCCCACCGAGGAGTGCACACCGACTACCTGGCGGATGCGGTGATGCAGAATGCCCGCGTGCGCCCGGACCGTCCCTATGCCCGCGACGCGATCGCTCTCGGCGCGGCAGTCGGCGTCTTCGGCGCGTCGTTCGGCGTTCTGTCCATCACGGCGGGGCTGTCCGTCGCCAGGACGTGCGTGATGTCGCTGCTCGTGTTCACCGGAGCATCGCAGTTCGCGGCCATCGGCGTCGTCGCGGGCGGGGGTCGGTCGGCACTGCGCTGGGTTCGGCTCTCCTGCTCGCCGCCCGCAACTCCGCGTACGGTCTCGTGCTGGCGCCGCGCCTCGGCGGCGGGCGCCTCAAGCGCCTGTTCGCGGCACATCTGACGATCGACGAATCCGCGGCCATGGCCGCCGCCCAGGACGACGGCGGTCACGCCCGCGGTGCCTTCTGGTGGACTGGTGTGGCTGTGTTCGCGTTCTGGAACATCGGCACGCTCGCCGGTGCTCTGGCGGGTACGGCGCTCGGCGACCCCCGACAGCTCGGCCTCGACGCGGCGTTTCCGGCCGGCTTCGTGGTCCTGGTCGCGCCGCATCTGCGGATGCGCCGGGGAAGGGTTGCAGCCGCGTCCGGTGCCGTGATCGCCCTGATGCTCGTCCCGCTACACCGGCCGGCATCCCGATCCTCGCTGCCTCACTCGGAGTCGTGCCCGCGCTGCTCCTCTCGCACCGCGCAGACGCACCCGGCCCGAACGCACGCGGCGAGCTCGACGAGGACGGCACCGGCGGCAGGGGGGGCGCGAGGTGAGCTGGGCGGCGATCCTCGGCCTCGCTGCCGGGGCGTACGCCTTCAAGGTATTCGGCCTCATGGCGATGGGGCCCCGCTCCTCGTCTGCCAGGGCGCTGCGCGCGGTCGCGCTGCTCCCGCCGGCTCTGCTCTGCGCGCTGATCGCGGTTCAGACCTTCGGCGCCGAGCGAGCCTTGACCATCGATGCCCGCACCGCGGGGGTCACGGTGGGAGCGGTCGCGGCCTGGAAGCGGGCGCCGTTCGTCGTGGTGATCGTCGTCGCCGCCGCGGTAACGGCCGCCGTGCGCGCTCTCTCGTGACGCGCCGGCTCAGGCCGTCGCGACCGCGGCGTCTCATCCGGTGAGCGAATCGACCAGTGCGGCAAGATCGTCGATCGCTGCGGCGGCGGCGTCGTGGTCGCGAAACACGATCCACTGGAGGATCAGGCCGTCGACTGCGGCAAGCAGGATGCGCCGAGCGCCGAATCGACTCCGATGCGGCCGAGTCCGTTCCGAGCGCGGCAGTGCCGTCGGCGCGCCCCCCGATCGATGCCTCGATAATTGCCAGGTACTCGTCGTACTGGCGTCGTGCGAGCCACCTCTTCGCCGGGTCCCGCACCGCGTGCGTCGTGAGCTCGTACTGGAGGAGCTGGAGATCGGGCGTCTGCTCGACGTGTGCCCAGAAGGCACGCAGCAGGTCGGCGACCGAACCCGGCGCGCCCGACGTGCCGGACGCCCCCGCGAGCGCGCCGCGTATTCGAAGCGCGACCTCCTCGATCACCGCCGCCAGGAGGGCGTCCTTGTCCTCGAACGCGTAGTGGACGATGCCCTGCGAGACTCCAGCGCGGGCCGCGATGCGACGCGTGCTGGCCCGCTCGACGCCCTCCTCGGTCATCACTTCTACGGCCGCCGCTACAAGCTGGCGCGACGATCCGGGGCGGAGATGCGCCATCTGTCCTCCGGGTTGCGCTCCAGACCCGCGAAGCATATCTTGGTCGCGCGACCAAGACATGAGCGGTCGATCCCGACACAGCCGCAACGGAGGCGACGATGCTCCAGAACCTGGGCTCCTCTTCCTACTGGCACGAGACCTCGCGCCGCGTCCCCGGACCCGCTCTCACCGGGCGCCACGACGTCGACGTGGCGATCGTCGGCGGCGGCTACACGGGCCTCTGGACCGCGTACCAGCTCCGAAAGGCCGAGCCGTCGATGAAGGTCGCCGTGATCGAGCGCGAGGTCATCGGCTTCGGTGCGAGCGGCCGCAATGGCGGGTTCGCGATGACCCTCCTCGACATGAGCCTCGCCCACCTCCGCCGCAACCACGGTGACGCGGCGGCCAAGGCCGCTCACGACGCAGTCGCCGCATCCGTCGAGGAGATGGGCCAGGCGATCGCCGAGAACGACATCGAGTGCGAGTGGAAGCACGGCGGGCTGATGGTTGTCGCGACGAATCGCGGCCAGCAGCAACGGGTCGATCGCGATCTCGAGGCCGCCGAGGCCCTGGGGCTCGACGGGTTCACACGTCTCTCGCGCGAAAAGGCACAGGCCGAGGTCCACTCCCCCACGTACGTCGGCGGATTGCGCGAAGAGCACTGCGCGGTCGTCCACCCCGCGAAGCTGGTGCGGGGCCTCGCACGCGTGGTCGAAGGGATGGGTGTCGACGTCTTCGAGGGCACCGACATCGAGACGATCGACGAGTCGGGCGGGAAGCTCCGCGTCATCTCGCCCAAGGGCGTCATGTACGCCGACCAGGTCGTGCTGGCGACCAACGCTTGGGCCATCGAGACGCCGTGGTTCCAGAAGAAGGTCGTGCCCCTCTACACCTACATCGCGATGACAGAGCCCCTCACCGACGAGCAGTGGGCGACCGTCGGGTGGGAGAGCCACTGCGGGATCGAGGACAAGCGCAACTACGTCCACTACTACCGCCGCACGCTCGACGGGCGCATCCTGTGGGGCGGCAGCGACGGCATCATCCCCTTCAGGGGGCGTGTCTCTCCGCGCCTCGACCGAAACGACAAGATCCTGGAGCGTCTCACCGGCACCTTCCGCCGCACGTTCCCCAGCTCCGCGACGTGCGGTTCACCCACCACTGGGGCGGCCCCGTGGGAATCACCGTCGACTTCGTGCCGCTCTTCGGGACGCTCCTGGAGGGCCGGCTTCACTACGGCCTCGGCTACAACGGCCACGGCGTCGCCCCCTAGTCACACGGGCGGCAAGATCCTCCGCGACAAGGTGCTCGGGAAGCCGAGCGAGCTCACGGAGCTCTGCATCGTCGACTCGAAGGAGCCGGGCTTCCCGCCCGAACCGCTGCGCTGGATCGGCGGCGGGCTCACCCGCAGAGCGCTCCTACGCCAGGACGCGCAGTTCGACGAGAACCGCGGCGGAGGCGAGATGGACCCGCTCCTCCTCCGCGTCATGAAGAAGCTCGGCTGACCCCGAACGGCCACGAGCGTCGATAGACCACACATTGTGTGGTCTATCGACGCTCGTGCCGCTCACTGGTCGCGGGGTGGGCGGCGGGAGCCGCGCTCGCGGGCGCGGTCGCTCGCAGGAAGCGTGCGCTTGCGGAGCCGGATGGAGTGCGGCGTGACCTCGACGCACTCGTCCTCGGTCACGAACTCCAATGCCTGCTCCAAGGAGAGCACGAGGGGCGGCACGATCCGGACGTTGTCGTCGGACCCCGCAGCCCGCATGTTCGTGAGCTTCTTGTCTTTCGTCGGGTTCACGTCTATGTCCTCGGCGCGGGCGTTCTCACCGACGATCATCCCCTCGTACACCTCGATCCCCGGCCCCACGAACATCGCGCCGCGCTCCTGGAGGTTCATCAGCGCGTAGCCGGTGGTGTTGCCTCGGCGGTCGGCGACGAGACTCCCCGACGGTCTGGTGCGCACATCGCCGAACCACGGCTCGTAGCCGTTGAAGACGTGGTGCAGCTGACCTGTTCCTCGCGTCTCGGTTAGGAACTCCGTGCGGAACCCGATGAGGCCGCGGGCGGGAACCAGATAGTCGATCCTCACCCAACCCGTGCCGTGGTTGACCATCTGCTCCATCCGGCCCTTGCGCAGAGCGAGCATCTGCGAGACGACCCCCAGATAGTCCTCCGGGCACGTCGATCGTCACCCTCTCCACCGGCTCGTGCACCCTGCCCCCGACGTCGCGGGTCACGACCTTCGGCTTGCCTACGGTCAGCTCGAAGCCCTCTCGCCGCATCGTCTCCACGAGAACGGCGAGTTGCAGCTCACCGCGCCCTTCGACCTCCCACGCGTCGGGACGCTCGGTCGGGCCCACCCGCAGCGACACGTTCCCCACGAGCTCCTGGGCGAGTCGTGCCTCCACGAGACGCGCTGTCAGCTTCTTGCCGTCCTGCCCCGCCAGCGGTGAAGTGTTGATCCCGACGGTCATGGAGAGGCTCGGCTCGTCGACGCGCAGAACCGGCAGTGGCCGCGGGTCGTCGGGGTCGGCGAGGGTCTCACCAATCGTGATCTCGGGGAAGCCCGCCACCGCGATGATGTCGCCCGGGCCCGCCTCCTCGGCCTCCACCCTGTCGAGCGCGTCGGTGAGGAAGAGCTCGCTCACCTTCGCGCGCTCGACCGACCCGTCGGAACGGCACCACGCGACAGACTGGCCGCGCTTCACGTAGCCGTTCCGCACTCTGCAGAGAGCCAATCTCCCGAGATAGGGCGACGCGTCGAGGTTCGTCACCAGCGCCTGGAACGGATGTCCCTCTTCGTACTCGGGTGCCGGTACGTGCTCCAGGATGAGATCGCGCAGCGGCTGTAGGTCCGTGCCGGGACTCGCAGGGTCGAGCGACGCCCAACCCTCTCGCGCGTTCGTGTAGACGATCGGGAACTCGATCTGATGCTCGTCGGCACCGAGGTCGATGAAGAGGTCGTACGTCTCGTCCACGACCTCCGCAATCCGCGCATCGGGCCTGTCGACCTTGTTGACCACGAGGATGACGGTCAGATGCGACTCGAGCGCCTTCCGCAGCACGAAGCGCGTCTGCGGCAGCGGACCTTCACTCGCATCGACGAGGAGCAGCACCCCGTCGACCATCGCGAGGCCCCGCTCGACCTCGCCGCCGAAGTCGGCATGCCCGGGGGTGTCGATGATGTTGAGGGTCACATCCTGGTACCGCACTGCCGTGTTCTTCGCGAGGATCGTGATGCCCTTCTCGCGCTCGAGGTCGTTCGAGTCCATCACTCGCTCCGCGACGTCCTGATTCTCGCGGAACGCGCCCGACTGCCAGAGCAGGGCGTCGACGAGCGTCGTCTTGCCGTGGTCCACGTGGGCGACGATGGCTACGTTGCGCAGGTCGGTGCGCGCGGGCATACGAGATCCTTCTGATTTGGAGGTCACCCAGGAACCGGGCTGCGGCCACGGCGCTCACGGGGCCCCATCAGGGTACCGGAGGCCGAGACCCACACTGGCACCGCACCACCGCGGGCCGAGTACCGGCCGGCGGTGACCGCGACACCCCGCGCCTGTCAGAATCCGACTCGCGGCGCCGACGGACGGCAGCCGGGCATGGAGGGCTGAGAGATGGCTACGACGACCGGCGGCGAGCAGATCGCCCGAATGCTGGCCGCCGAGGGGGTCGAGGTCGTCTTCGGGATCATCGACGGCACCTACTTCGGCTTCTACTCGCGCCTGGCGGAGAACGGCATCCGATTCGTGACCCCGCGCCACGAGACGAGCGCAGTGCACATGGCCGGCGCCTACGCGCGTCTCACCGGACGTCTCGGCGTCGCGATCGCGAGCAACGGACCGGGAGCAGCCAACGCACTTCCGGGCGTCGCAGTCGAGAACGGTGAGGGCAACCGGGTCTTGCTGATCACATCCTGGCGCCGCTCTCCGCTCGTCGGCCCGGACAGGGGAGGCACGTACCAGTACTTCGACCAGACCGCTGTCACGAAGCCGATGACGAAGTGGAGCGGGACGGTCACGGGCTTCGACCGGGTCGAGGAGCTGGCGCGCCGCGCGCTGCGGATCTCGTGGACGGGACGGCCAGGCGTGGTGCACCTCTCGGTCTCGGAGAACGTGATGAACGGCGAGGTAGATGTGGCCGACCTGCCGTCCGTACCTCCGGCCCGCTACCGACGTACCGATCGGCTCGCACCCGATCCCGGTCTCGTGAGCCGCGCCGCCGACCTCCTCGCCGCCGCGGAGGCTCCGACCATCCACGCCGGCAGCGGAGTGCTGCACAGCCGGGCCACCGCCGAGCTGCGCGCCGTCGCAGAGATACTCCGAGCCCCGGTCACCACGAGCTGGGCGGCGCGCGACGTCATCGACGAGCGCTCCGATCTGTCAGCGCCGATGCAGTGCACCGACGTGGTCAACCGGGCGCGCACAGAAGCCGATGTGGTGCTCGTCATCGGCAGCCGCTTGGGCGAGACCGACTGGTGGGGCAAGCCCCCCTACTGGCGCTCGTCGTTCGAGCAGCAGATGATCCAGGTAGACGTCGATGACGAGATCCTCGGCCTGAACAAACCCGTAGACCTCCCGATCCTGGCCGACGCGCGGGAGTTCCTGCGGATGCTGGTCGCGGAGCTGGAAGTCCGCGACTTCACCGATGCGATCGCAGACCGCGAGGCCCTCCTGATCGGCTACAGAGACGAGCGTGATGCCCACCGTGCGATCCTCGACACGGCGCGGCTGGAGGTCGGATCGCCGATGCACTCCTCGCACGTCGCCGCGATCTGCCGGGAGGTCCTGGAGGACGACGCCGTCCTCGTGGTCGACGGCGGGAACACAGCCGTATGGGCACAGACCTACCACGAGGTGCGTGTCCCGCACACGCTCCTCTCAACGTACAAGTTCGGAATGCTCGGCGCGGGCATCCCGCAGGCTCTCGGAGCCAAGGTCGCGCACCCCGAACGCCAAGTCGTCTGCGTAACCGGCGACGGTGCCTTCGGCTTCCACCCGCAGGAGATCGAGACGGCCGTTCGCGAGGAGCTGCCCATCATCGTGCTCGTGCTCTCCGATCGGGCGTGGGGGATGGTGAAGATCACCCAGGAGTTCACGATCGACGCAGAGCGCACGCTCCGCGACGGAGGCCTTCCGCCGGAGGAGAACATCAAGACCGACCTCGGCGAGATCCAGTGCGACCTCCTGGCTCAGGCCATGGGCGCGCGCGGCGAGAGAGTCTCCCACCCCGACGACCTTCGCGCCGCGCTCCTACGAGCGCTCGACTCCAACCAGCCGTCAGTCATCCATGTCGACGTCGATCCGAAGGCGCACAAGTTCGCTCCCAACCTGATGGTGTTCAAGGACATGCACCAGGAGCCCGCCGGCGAGCAGCCACGAGTTCCGGCCCCGGCGGCCGGGGCGTGAGCCGCGAGCGCGGCGAGACGTCGCTCTCGGGAAAGGTCGTCCTGATCACCGGCGCCGCCGGCGGCATCGGCACTGCCCTCGCCCACCGCTTCGCCGCTGCCGGGGCGCGCGTCGCTCTCGGCGACCTCGACCCGGATCGGTTGGCTGCGACCGCCGAGAGCCTCATCGCCGGCCCCACTGCGACGCTCGCGATCCCGTTCGACGTTACCGACGCCGACGCGTGCCGGGAGGCCGCAAGGGAGGTCGCCGAGGAGTGGGGCGGGATCGACGTCCTCGTCAACAACGCCGGGATCACACACCTCAGCCTCTTTCGCCACACCGACCCCTCAGTGATCAAGCGCGCCGTCGACGTCAACCTATTCGGTGCCGTCAACGCGACGAGCGCCGCACTGCCCTTCCTTCTTGCCGGCAAGGGAAGGATCGTCACCGTCTCCAGCGTCGCCGGCATCGCGCCCTTGGCGTCACGCACCGGCTACGCCGCAGCCAAGCACGCGCTGCACGGCATGTTCGACTCGCTGCGGGCGGAGCTCCGCAACACTGGAGTCAGCGTGACGATCGTCTGCCCTCAATTCGTGAACACCGCGATCGGCGACCGCGCCCTGGGAGGCGACGGCCTCGCGCCGACGATGCCGCGCACCACTACAGGGAAGCCGGTCGAGCCCGAGGAGGTCGCCGCTGCGATCGTGGAGGCGACCGTGCGACGGCGTCGCCTGCTCCTGTATCCGCGCGACGCCAAGGTGTCATACCTGGTGGCCCGACTTGCACCATCCGTGTACGAGAGGATGATGGCCAAGCGCATCCTCGCCGGCACCGGCGCATGACTCGACGCGTGCCGGTCGAACCGACCCTCTACGACGCCGACGGGTCCGCCGCGCCGGTACTTCACGGCCGCCGATGCGCTTCGTGCGGCCACGCGTTCTTCCCGCCGCAGGGTTACGGGTGCGAGGCATGCGGCGCGCTTCCCGAGCTGCTCGCGCCAGAGGAGATGCCCGGAGCCGGGACGCTCGTCGCCTCGGTCGACGTGCGTTCCCACCCGCTGGCCCCCTTCACCGTGGGGATCATCGCGCTCGATGCCGGTCCCGCGATCAGGGCGGTGATCGAGACACAGGGCGCCACTCTGACGCCGGGTACCCGAATGCGTGCGACACTCGTCGCCACCGACGGACGCGACGGCAGTGAGGTCTCCGAGTTGCGCTTCGTCGCAGCGGATTCGTGATGGGAGCTGCGCTGCGCGACCTCCGCCCCGTCCACGTCGTCGGGGTCGGTCTCCACCGCTACCAGCGCGGGTCCGACACCACCTTCGTGACCCTGGGCCTGACCGCGGTGCGCGGGGCGCTGACCGACGCCGGCCTCGATTGGCCCGAGGTCGAGGCCGCCTACACCGGCACCGCGCTCCTCGGCTTCGCCGTCGGCCGCACGATGCTCAGGTACCTCGGGGCGACCGGCATCCCCATGGTCCAAGTGGAGAACGCGTCGGCGTCCGGCTCGACGGCCTTTCGCATGGCGTGCCTCGACGTCGCAACAGGTATCAGCGACATCGCCGTCGCGATCGGGGTCGACAAGCCCGAGATGCCCAGGTTGGCACCGGCGAGGGCCGGACTGCGCGACCTGGTGGGCTCGCGGATGCTCCCGGTCACTCACTTCGCGCTCCTCGCCGACGAGTACATGCACCGCTACGGCGTCACGCCCGAGCAGGTCGCACTCGTCGCGGTGAAGAACCATCGGAATGGGGCGCGCAACCCGTTCGCGCACCGGCAGAAGGAACGGACGCTCGACGACGTGCTCGGCGAGGACCCTCTTGCGGGTGTGTTGACGAGACTCCAGTGCTGCCCGATCGGCGAGGGGGCGGCCGCCGTCATCGTGGCATCTGACTCGGCCGTCGAGCGGCTCGGCCTCAACCGCTCCAGATCTGTGCAGGTTCTCTCCTCTGTCCTCGCTTCGGAGCGCGTCTACCCGGGCGCGGCAAACTGGGACGCGGAGCTGACGCGGGAGACGACGGCTTGCGCTCTCGCAGAGGCCGGGATCGGCACGGCCGACCTCGACGTGATCGAGGTTCACGACGCCTTCAGCATCGAGGAGCTCATCTACCTCGAGGCGATGGGTGTCTGCGGCCAGGGTGAGGCGGCCGCGCTCCTGACCGACGGCGCCTGGGACATCGGCGGCCGGTGCGCGGTCAGCCCCTCCGGCGGCCTTCTCTCGATGGGCCACCCGATCGGCCCGACAGGGGTCGGTCAGGTCGTCGAGATCACTCGCCAGCTCCGCGGTGAGGCGGGCGACCGCCAGCACCCCGGCGCCCGCACGGGGCTCGCGCACATGGTCGGGGTGGGGGCGGTCTGCGCCGTGCACGTGCTTCGCACCGCCGAGTAGACAAGCCGAGTAGACAATTCGCTACGACGTCCGCACACGCCGACTCCAACAGGAGGACCTGATGTCGCACGACACGATCGCGACCCCCACCGTCAAGGTCGCCGATCACCGCGAGCCGGCATTCGTTCACGGCGCGCAGGACGACATAGCCCGTGCCCGGATCGAGGAGTACGTAGCGCGCAACGGGCGACGGCCGAACATCCTGGTCGTGCTCTTCGACGACGTCGGATGGGGGTGACTTCGGCTGCTACGGCGGGGGCGTTGCCGTTGGCGCCCCCACCCCGAACATCGATCGACTGGCACACGAGGGGCTGATGCTCACGTCCTGCTACTCGCAGCCCACCTGCACACCGTCGCGAGCCTCGTTGATGACTGGTCGGCTCCCGATGCGTCACGGGCTTCAGCGACCCCCGATGTACGGAGAGGCCGGCGGACTCGACGGCGAGGTGACGATCGCGAGTCTCCTCAGCGATGCCGGCTACGTCACCCAGGCTGTGGGCAAGTGGCACCTCGGCGAGAACAGCGAGTCGCAGCCCCAGAATGTCGGGTTCGACGATTACTACGGGTTCCTGTCGGTCTCCGACATGTACACCGAGTGGCGTGACCCCTACTTCTTCCCTGAGGTCGTCTACAGCGAGGAGCGCACCGCCTGGGTCGAGAATCAGCCGTTCAGCAAGTGCTTCGTGCACGCCTCGAGGGGCGGTGAGGTGGAGGAGGTCGAGGAGGTGACGATCCCCGTGCTCTCCACCCTCGACGACAAGTGGGCCGACTACTCGATCGACTTCCTGCGTCGCATGGCTACCGACGATCGGCCGTGGTTCCTCTACCACAGCACCCGTGGCGCCCACTTCGACAACTACCCGCACGAGCGGTTCCTCGGGTCGTCACCGGCCCGTCACCCCTACAAGGACACGATCGTCGAGCTCGACGACATCGTGGGGCGACTCGTCGAGACCCTGCGCGAGACCGGGCAGCTCGAGCACACGATGATCGTCGTGACATCAGACAACGGACCCGAGATGGAGACCTGGCCCGACGCGGCGTGCACGCCATTCCGCTGCGCAAAGGGATCTACCTGGGAGGGCGGCGTGCGGGTGCCGGCCGTGGTGTCGTGGCCCGGAATGATCGAGGGCGGTCGGTCGTCCGATGGACTCTTCGACCAGATGGACCTCTTCCTCACGGCCCTGACACTCGCCGGTGCCGACGACTCGGCGCCGAGCGACCGCTACATCGACTCCGTGGACCAGACATCGTTCCTGCTCGCTCCCGACGGCGAGTCGAACCGCAAGTTCCAGTACTACTGGCTCGGGCAGACCTTCTCCGCGCTGCGGGTCGGTGAGTACAAGTTCATGATCGCGTCGATCTCCGACAACGACACCGACGTCCAGAACCCAGGTGGCTTCACGGGCGTCCTGCAGAAGTACCCCTACCCGCGCCTCTACAACCTCTACCTGGACCCGAAGGAGACGCACTCGTACTTCATTCGGAAGCTCGCGTACCTGGAGGTGTTCCGCGAGGGCGCCGCAGGTCACATCGGGAGCTTCGCCAAGTACCCGCCCCGCGTCGTCGTCGGCCTCAACGCCTGACGCCCCCACCCCTGACGGGCGTCGATAGACCACACATATTGTGGTCTATCGACGCCCGTCCTGGTGCGGGGCTGCGGCGCGCCGGCGGGTCAGGCGGCAGATAGGGCGGCGTGCTCGGCGGCGGCGAAGTGACCGAGAAGGTCGATGAGCGCCCGGTAGAGCGACATCGGGTCCTTCTTCGCCAACCGACCTGCGATCGGCGGCATCCACTTCGTCACGTGGCGCTCGAGTATGTCGCGCTGCACGGAGCGGAACGTCTGCACCGCCTCCGCATCGACGGCCTCGGCCTCGCCTGCGCAGAGGAACGCAAGGAACTCGAGCACCGTCGGGATCGCGTCAGGGAGGTCGCGTTCGGGAGCATTGGCCACCGATAGGCCGAAGTGCCTGTAGAAGCGCAACAGCTCCTCCATGACCTGGCGTCTGTCGCCACCGTGCACGCCCCCGTAGAGAGGCACCGGAGCGCCCCCGGACGGCACGTCGAAGAGGCGGATGAACTCGACCTCCACCTCCTCGGGATCTCCTGAGGCGAGACCGTCGGAGTCGAGTGGGAGCGGGTACGGAAACGGATAGGCGAGGGCATCGACGAGTCTCCGCGCCTCCGACGCGATCCGACCGGCGGCGAAGTCGGACACGAAGTCGTCGGTCGGGAAGGTGAGCCAGTCGGCCAGACTCGCCCACAGCTCGCTGCGCGCGACCGCGGCCGCCTGATGATCGGCGGCTCCCGCCGCTGTCGGTGTCACCGTCACCTGGCGGGTGGGCGTTCGAGTTCGCCGGGGTCGGTGGTGAAGGGCCCGAGTAGGTCGTTCCAGTTGCGGGCGATGAGGATGTCCATGAGCTCGGAACGCTTACCGGTGTGTGCCTTGGCGCGTTCCTTGGCGATCGTCTCGAACGCCTTGTGGACGCCTGGGCCGAAGAGCTGTTCGAGCTGTTCGGTGGGCATCCGTGATGCGTCCTCGTCGAACTCGCCGTTCTCGTCGAACGCGGTCGGTAGCGTCGGCGGGATGTAGAAGACGTTGGGGAGCACCTCGAAGTCGGGGCGCAACGGCAGAGCGACCTTCCACTTGTGGACCAGCTTGTAGATGTCGGAGTCGGGATCATCTACGAAGCCGACATGGCGTAGACGTCCCGGGCACTGCCGCACACACGCCGGCGCTGCTCCCTCTTCGAGGCGCGGGTAGCACGAGATGCACTTCTGAGCGATGACTTTCTGCTCGTTGAAGTAGATCCGCTTGTACGGGCACGCCTCCGCACAGAACCGGTAGCCGTGGCACCGGTCCTCATCGATCAAGATGATGCCGTCTTCGTCACGCCGGTAGATCGTGTCGCGCGGACACGCCTCGAGGCATGCAGGCTCCGAACAGTTCATGCACAACAACGGCAGGTAGAAGAAATGCGAGTTCGGGTACTCGCCTCCCCCCATGTCCTCATCCCAGTTCGGGCCCCACTGAGGTGCCCCCACCATCATGCTCACGCGGCTTCAGGTACGACGACCCGTACTTCGAACCGAACACGTCTTCGTAATCGAACTCCCAGGCCTCACCCCACTCGCGCTTACCAGGAAGCTCACCAGGCACCGGCTTGCCATCACGGTAACCGCCACCCAACTCGAACGCATCGCGCGGAGTGCCCCGGCCAGGGATCGTAGACACGATGTTCCACCACATCGGCTCCATACCCGGCCCACGCGTCCACTGCGTCTTACACGCGACTGAACACGTCTGACACCCCAGACACTTGTTCAGATCCAACACCATCGCGAACTGGTGCTTCGGCCCATCCGCCCCAGCACGCGCAGCCTTCCCCACAGCCTTCTTCGCAGGCGCTCTCTTCGCAGGCTTCGTCGAACGCACGACCGTCTTGGACGCCACAGCCTTCTTCTTCGCAGGCGCCTTCACCGCCGACCTCGACGCTGACTTGGTCGCTGACTTCTTCGTGGGACTCATCGCCGAGACGCTCCTGAATCTCCAAGCTGCAACTCACACCACTGCGGCGAGTACGACTTCAACCCGGCACGCTCCTTCGCAGCACCACACCACACCGCGAACCCGACCGGCACGCTCCCACCAGCCGCCAACCCCACACCATCAGCACCGAGCGGCCGGCCCAACACAACCTGCCAACGACCATCATCCCACTGCGCTCGAGCCCTCACCCCATGCTCGACCGCACGCTCCACCGTCCCCAGGCCCTTAGCCCTCACCTGGAACGGCAGCTCCGTACCCGCACGCCAGAACCAGCCCTCAACAGGCTTACGCGCCGAACCCATCGTCGAGATCTCCGCCGACCGGCCATCGGCAGGGAACAACACCGCGCACCCATCCGCGTACACGTTCCAATCATCGATACGCCGCTGCGGACTCACAGCCGACCACTCCAACCGCACAGCAACAGCGTCCTTACCCACCAGAGCACGAACCCTCACCTCACGCACATCACCACGATGCCGGCGCGCCCACGCAACCTGCACATACCCCGAAGGCTGATCCTCCAACGGAGTAGGCACCAACCTCACCGCCAACTCCGACGCCTTACCCCACTCCAAAGCATCAGGAGCCAACAACCCATCCAAACCCGCACGCACCCCACGCGCCTCAACCAGACCCTCCGTCGCCACAACCATCACACAGGCTCCCGAACTTTCTCGATATCGATCGCAACTTCCTTCGGCACATGGTTCTGGCTCTGGTAGAAGACCTTGTAGCCGAGGTGCCCGTAGTCGGCGACCATGCTCGTCGGCTTCAGAGGGCTCGCTGCCACGGAGTTCTGTGCTCCACCACCGGGGAACTGGTAGCCCTCCCAGGCGTGATAGCAGATCACCTCACCCGGCTGCACCGACGCGGCGACCTTCGCACGCAAGATGAACTCACCCACATCGTTGTAGACACGGATAAAGTCGTTGTCGTCGATGCCACGCGAACGAGCATCAGCGACACTCACATACGCGACCGGCCCACCACGCTGCAACCTCAACAGCTGCTCGTTCGCACGGAAGATCGCATGCTGGCTCCACCGCGTGTGACCACCCGTCAACCGCAACGGGTAAGGACCACCCGCCGGCAGCGGCTCCTTGTGCACACAGAGCTGCTCGCCGATCTCCATGAACCACGGGTGATCGATGTAGAACTGCTGACGGCCCGTCAACGTCGGCCACGGGTTCTTGTCCTTCACGTACCAGTGAAACTGATTCGTCGGGCGGCTCTCGTCGTAATCGCTCATCACCGAGTTGATGCCTGCGGCCATGTAGAACGGCTCGATCTCCTTGATCTTCACCATCCCCTGCTCCACAGCCTTGTTCCACGGCTGCTCACCCAGATCCGATGCCTTCGTGATCGCGGAGTACGACATGATGTAGTCGAGCGCCGCGACCTCGCCCTCCGCACCCTCCGCATACGCGCCGTCGTTGCACATCTCGTCGTAGATGTTCGAGAGGGTGTGCTCGATACCGTTCGAGTCGAGGAACGATTCGACACCCCTGGCGCGCGCACGCTCCTGGATCGCCTTCGCCATCAAGAAGACGATGTCCCACTCGTGCTTCGACTCATACAGAGCCGGCACCGCACGATCACCCACGACCACATACGGCAGATACGACTGCACGTACTTGATCCCCGGCTTCTCGTAGTAACCGCACGCCGGCAGGATGTAGTCGGCGGCCATGCCCGAGGTCGACATCCGGAAGTCGCACGTGACGATCGTGTCGATGCTCGCCCACAGGCTCTCGCGAATCGTCTCCGAGTTCGGCCACCGGCGCAGCGGGTTCGGACCCGAAAAGTAAAGGAAGCGAGGACGCTTCGGCGGCCGCGGCCAGATCGGCTGCCACCCCTTCTCGAGAATCTCGTCCATGTACTCCGAGATGGGCCTCTTGAACGCCGGATCGGCGTACTCGGACTTCTGTGCGACCTCGCGCCACTTCGGGTCGTGCGCGTACAACCAAGGGATCATCGGGCTACCGCGCATGATGTCCGACATCTCGAACATCATCTTCGTAACGGTCTTCAGCGACACACGGTCGACCGGGGGCGCCTCAGGCGGCTCAGTGGCGATCTTGACACCATCCGTACCGAGGCTGGGGAACGGCCACCAGGTGGAGACCTTGATGCCCGACCCGGGCTTCCCACCGGTGTTTCCCGTCAGAGCAACCAGATACACCATGCCCCGCTGGAACAGATCGGAGTGGTAGTGCTTGCACGCGCCCCACGACGCGAAGATCATCGCCGACTTCGCAGCCGGCAAACTCGCGGGCCACCGTACGGATGTTGTTCGCATGCACACCCGTGATCTCCGCCACGGTCTCCGGCGAGTACTGCTGCACATGCTCACGCAACAGATCGAAGACCGTACGCACCTTCACCTTCGAGCCGTCCGCCAACTTCACGGTGCGCGCACCCGAGAGCGCCGGATCGTCGTTCGGCAGCGATCGCGATGGTGTCGACATCCGACTCCCAGGTGCCGTCAGCCAACCTCAAACGCTTCTTCTTCGCGTTCCAGTAGTAGAAGCCCTCTTCGGAGCCGCCCTCTACGCAGTCGCTCTCCCGCAGGAACCGGCCCGTGTCATCACGCACCAGGAACGGCAGATCAGTCTGCTCCTTGACGAACTCCTCGTCGTACAGGCCCTCGTTGATCACAACGTTGACCATGCCCAGCGCCAACGCAGCATCCGTACCCATCCGGACATTGACCCACCGGTCGGCGTGCGGCGTAGACGGTGAGAAGTCGGGCGCAATCGAGACGACCTTCGCGCCCCGATAGCGCGCCTCCCAGATGAAGTGAGCGTCGGCAGGGCGCGTGTAGCTGGGGTTCCCGATCCAGATCATGATGTAGTCGGAGAGGAACCAGTCGTCGGCAGTGCCCTCCGACATGTACGTGCCCCACGACTGGATCAGCCCGACCGGCAGGTCACCCACACCCGCCCAGGAGTCGATGGTGCTCGCGCCCAGCCCGTTGTTGAAGATGTGACCCTCGAGCCCGGCGAGCGATGCCGTTGTCGGCGTTGGTGGTCCCGTGGTCGTAGACGATGCACTCCGCACCATCCTCGACGATCACGTCGATCAGCTTGTCGGCGATCTCCGACAACGCCTCGTCCCACGACAGCCGCTGCCACTTCCCCGACCCGCGCTCCCCCACCCGCTTCATCGGGTAACGGATACGAGTCGGGTCGTACATCTGCACGCTGTACGCACACCCCGACGGGCAACCACGCGGATTGAAGTCAGGCACGTCGGCGCATGCCTGCTCGTAGTTGGCGTTCTGCTCCTCGCGCCAGACGATCCCGTCCTTCACATACGCGTCTAGCGAACACGCCGAGATGCAGTTCGCCCGGGAATGCGTCACATGGACGACGTCGTCCCAGGTCCACGACTCCCGATACACGTCCTCCCAGCCCCGATACGCATAGGGCTTGCGGAGAACCTCCTGAAGACGAGTGCCGGCATCGATCGGGGCGAGGCGCCGAAGCCTCGCCGCCGTAGTGGTTTCAGCCATGAGAGGAGGCGACCGCGACGGTCAGGACTTCGAGCCCTTGGCGGGCCCCGTCTTCTCGTCGGCCTCGGCCTCGGCCTCGGCCTTCTTGGCCTTCGCCGCGTCGTCCTTCGCCTTCTCGTCCTTGAGCTTGTCGGCGTCGAGCTTGATCTGAAGAGCGAACACGCTGCCTCCTACGGTGCTATCGGGTCTGTGAGCACGGATGGTGCGTCGGATCGGGGCCGGGGACCTCCCCGTGTAATCCCTAGTATTGATGGCTAGACTATGCGGAGATTCGGGTCATGCGAAGTATCTCCCGGACGAAGCCCTAAGTCAAGCCCGTCCGGACCCTGGTCCGGCGGGACATCCCCCACCGCGACGGGCGAGTCGCCCGAGCAGCGAAGTCGAGTCCCAGGAGCACCATTGAGCCTAGCGTCGAAGCCGCGAAACGACTTCAAGAGGATGCAGATCGAGGAGTTCAGGCTCCACGAAGAGCCCTTCTACCTGCCGGTGTCCGACGAGGTCGAGCTCTTCGACGCGGCGTACGAGCAGAACGTCCCCGTACTGCTCAAGGGCCCGACCGGCTGCGGCAAGACGCGCTTCGTCGAGTACATGTCGTGGCGCCTGCACCGCCACATCGCAGATCAGGACGACGAGGGCGTACCCCTGATCACCGTGGCCTGCCACGAAGACCTCACCGCGTCCGATCTCGTCGGGCGCTATCTCCTGGAGGGCGAGGAGACGAGGTGGATCGACGGGCCCCTCACCCGTGCCGTGAAGGTGGGCGCCATCTGCTACCTCGACGAGGTGGTCGAGGCGCGCAAGGACACGACCGTGCTGATCCATCCGCTGGCCGACTACCGGCGTCACCTGCCAATCGAGAAGCGTGGAGAGCTGCTCGAAGCGGCCGACGGCTTCCTCCTCGTCATGTCGTACAACCCGGGCTACCAGTCGGCGCTCAAGGACCTCAAGCACTCGACCCGCCAACGATTCATTGCGATCGAGTTCGACTACCCGCCGCGCGACCAGGAGATCGAGATCATACGAACTGAGGCGGGGTGCTCCGCCGAGGTCGCCGAATCGCTCGCGAAGCTCGCAGAGAAGGTCCGAAACCTCCGTCAGCACGGACTGGGCGAAGGAGTCTCGACCCGACTGCTCGTCTACGCCGGCAAGCTCGTCGCGCAGGGGATCTCGCCACGCCGCGCGTGCCAGAGCGCGATTGTGTGGGCATTGACCGACGACGTGGAGCTCCAACGCACGATCGGTGAAGTCGTCGCGTCGATCTTCGACGACTAGAAGGGCGCCTCGTGAGCGGCAGCTCGGAACACGAATGAGCGGGGCCTCTGAACTCGCTTCGCGCTACTCCGCCGAGCTCAGCCGCAGTGGTGCTGCGCTGCCCGACGCTCTCGTCACCGCGCTGCAGGCGATCGCCGACTCCGCCGGTGCGAAGTCCCTCGAGCTTCACGGCCGCGCCATCGCGAATCGCGCTGTCGACCTCGCCGGTAGGGCACCGATCCTGGGCGCGGCATACCTCGAGGCGATCCCCGCCGTTCTCGCATACATCTCCCCCGGCGACCTCGACACCTGGGCCGGCCAGGCCGGCCTCATCGACCAGGGCACCCGCAGGTCTGCCGCGCATGCGGCGCGCTGGCTCGCGGAGACGCCGGCGCTCCTCGGCCTCGTCTCTCTACCCGTCACAACGCGTCTGGCAGCGATAGCAGGGCGGCTCGCTGCCTCCGCCAACGACGCCGCATCGACCTGCATCGAGAACGCGGTACCGCTGCTCACCGGGCTCGGGCCCCTAGAGCGCGAGCCGTTCGTAGTGCTCGCCGAGGCACTCACCCGAGCAGCGTGGCCCGATGCCGTCCTGGCATTCGAGCGGACACCTGATCTCGTCGGCATCGTGGGGTCTGCCGACAGGTCCCGCCTCCTCGAGCTCGCCGCCGCCGTCGTGACCCGCCCTGGCGACTTCGCTCGCTTCTCCGCTGCCGTAGAGGGGCTTGCCTCCATCGCCCCGGAGCGGCACTCCGAGCTCCTCGACCTCGCGCTTCGGCTCGCTGAGGCGAATGCTCCCGCCGCTGTCTCGTTCCTCGTGAGCGCGCCGAGGCTCACCGCAATGCTCTCGTCCGAGCAGTTCGTCCACTGGTACGACGTGGGGGTACGGCTCCTCGACGACGAGAGGCACGCAGAGAGCATCGACACCTACTTCCGTCTCGAGTCGTCGCTCGCGGCGGACACGCTCACCCTCCTGTCTCCACGCGTCGAGCTGCCACAGCTTGGCGAGATGCTGCGCCTCTACGCTCAGGCGCTGACCGGCAGGCCGGTGCAGGTTCGCTCCGCTCGGGTGCTGGCTGAGCGTGGCATCGGATGGGCCAAGGGCGACAGCGCCACCACGGAGGGAACGGCCGTCTACCTCCCGCCGTTCATCGAGCGCTTCGACACCCGCGACGCCAACACCCGTGCCTACAAGGTCTGCGTGACGCACCAAGCCGGCCGCATCGAGTTCGGGTCGTTCGACTATCGACACGGTGTCGACGGTGCCCACCTCACGTCGACGGTGGCGCTCCGCGCTGCGTCGATCGGCATCGATCCCTCCGCGGGCGGACTCGCGCCCGTCCCTGAGATGCACCGGTACTACGAGCTCTTCGAAGATCGCGCTCTCGTTGCAGCCCTGTTCTCCCTCGTCGAGGATGCTCGGATCGACGCGCGCGTCGACCTCGAGTACCCGGGAGTCCGCCGGGCGCGCAGGGACGTCCACGATCACGAGGTGCGGAGGAGGCCCGACATCCTCGGCCTTGGCCTGCGCGACGTCTTCGCGGAGAACCTGCTCAGGGCCTCCCTCGGTCGTGCCGACGCCGTCCGCTGGCCGGCTCCGTTGGCGGCGACGATGGCACGCGGCCTCGCTCTGCTGCGCATAGTGACACGCGCCGGCGCAACGGTGCAGGACTCCGCTGAGGTGACCGCGCGGCTCCACGACCTGGCGGCGGGCATCGCGAACGTCAACGCGAAGACGCTCGTCACCACGTGGGTGGCGATCGACGACGCCGACGTCGACGCTGCGCTCGAAGCGCCGGAACCCCTTCCCATCGACATAGCGACCGTCCGCACCCTCGGTTCGAGCACGTTCCAGGTGCCCTACGCCGCGCCGCCCGCTCCCGATTTTCGGGGGAGTTCAAGCCGGAGCTCGTGCAGACGATCACGGCGCTCACCGAGACCTCCGCGGGGCCGCCGCGCGGCGATCTCGTCATGACCGCCGACCAGCTGCGCGAGCTGCTGGCAAGCTCACCCGAGATCCAGCTGGTCGAGGCCGGCGATGACGCCGAGATCGATCCCGACTCCGTTGCATCGCAGCTTCTCGCCGTCGAGGAGCCGGGCGACGACGCGGTGGTCGAGGCCGAGGAAGATCCCGAAGTCGTCGAGTGGTTCTGGTACGACGAGTGGGACTTCCGGGGGAACGACTACCGACGCCAGTGGTGCCGCGTCGGCGAACGCCCGGCGGCTGCCGGCGACCGCGACTTCTACGACCAGACGCTGCTGCAGCAGCACGCGCTCGTCATGGAGACGCGACGCCAGTTCGAGATGATGCGCCCTGAGTCGTTCCGCCGGATGCGGCGTCTCGAAGACGGTCACGATATCGACTTCGACGAGGCGATCGAGTTTCATGCCGACCGACGCGCGGGGATCGGCCCACTGGCCCGCTTCTACACTCGGCGCGACAAGGTAGAGCGCGATGTGGCCGTCGCGTTCCTTCTCGATCTCTCCGGCTCGACCGACGACCCGGTTGATGACCGCGGGTCGAGTGCTTCCCTGGGCTCCGGTACCCCCGGATCGCGCGGCGCGGCGCGCAAGAGACCCCGGGGGCCAACCCATGCCGGAGCTGTCGCCAAGCGTGTCATCGACATCGAGAAGGAGGCGGCCGTTCTGATGGTCGAGGCGCTCGAGTCGATCGGCGACACCTACGCGCTGTACGGCTTCTCAGGCTACGGCCGCCAGAACGGCGAGTTTCACGTGATCAAGGACCTCGACGATCCGTGCGACGACAAGGTGCGCGGCCGGATCGGGGCGCTCGCTCCACGCCGGTCGACCCGGATGGGTCCGGCCATCCGGCACGCCACCGAGAAGCTCAGGCGCCGCGACGCGAAGATCAAGCTCCTGGTACTCGTCTCCGACGGACGCCCACAGGATCACTCGTACGGGCGCAACCGTGAAGACACCGAGTACGCGGTGCACGACACCCGGCAGGCGCTGGTCGAGGCCCGCCGCTCCGGCGTCGTTCCGTTCCTCATCACGGTCGACGTCGAGGCCGACGACTACCTGAGCGACATCTGCGAGGACTTCGGGTACGAGGTCGTTGCCGACGTGGAGTCGCTCCCCCGCCGCCTACCCGCCCTCTACCGCCACCTCGCCACATAGCCCCCACCCACCACCGTTTTGGCGTCACTTTCTCGCGCTATGCGCGAGAAAGTGACGCAAGAACGGTGGTGGGGGTCAGGCCTTCTCGATCTGGACCCTGGTGTTGCGCATGACGGGGCAGGGCTGCCACTGCATCGCCCAGTACTTCAGGTGCCCGTAGCCGCCGGCGAGGTGCAGCCACTTGATCATGCCGGGCTCGGCGTCGTTCGGGCCTTCCCACTTCGCGAACTGGTAGTTGTCGAAGCCGTTGTACATGATCACCTGCTTGGGGCGGGCGCTCGGGGTGATCTTGACGTTGACCTTGTACTCGCCCTGGTCGTTGTACACGCGCACGAGGTCGTTGTCGATCAGGTCGAGCTCCTTGGCGTCCTCGTCGTTGATGAAGAGGAACGGCACTCCACGGTGCGTCTCGAGCATCAGGTCGTTGGCGATGTTCAGCGAGTGGATGCTCCACCGGTTGTGGCCGCTGCTCACCATGAACGGGTAGTCGCCGCCCATGTTCGGAGACTCCTTGTGGCGCGGCAAGTGCTCGTCGGCCTCGATGAACCACTCGTGGTCGATGAGGAACTGCGTGCGCCGTGAGAGCGTGGGGTAGGGCTCGCCATCCTCCACGTGCTTGCGGAACGGCACGAAGGTCTTGTCGGGCTCAGGCTCTGTTGCCTGTGCGATCGAGCGAGGCGTGATGCCGGTGCCCTGCCAGCGGTAGTAGCCCTTCTCGCGCACGTCGGCCAGCGACGCGCCGGCGGGGATGGTTCCGATCAGTGCCGTGTCGCGGAGCATCTCGTCGATGATCGTCTCCTGATCGACGAACGCACCGTCGGCCGTGTAGCGATCGTGCACCACCTTCGGATCGTGCGGCATCCCCTGAGCGTCGAGGTACTCACTCGACCCGCGTGCGAGGGCACGCTCCTGCACCTTCTCGAGGATGCGGCGGAAGCCCTCCCATTCATCGACGGACTCCCCTGCAGGCTCGACCGCCTTGTCGCAGAAGGTGAGGTTCATCGTGTGGCACGACGGGATACCGAACCCGATCTTCTCGTACTGCTGCGCCATCGGGAGCACGAAGTCGGAGTATTGGGCCGTCGCGCTGATGCGGACGTCCATCGTCACCACCATGTTGAGGTGCGGCCAGAGGTGCTTCAGGAGCATCTTGGAACCACCACGCGTGCGGCGAAGCACGTTGCCACCGCACTCGATGAGCACCCTGGGGGTCTTCTCGGCGTGAGGATGGTCGACGCCGTCCCACCACCCGCTCTCCATGGCCTCGTTCCAGTACTCGTCGAACTCGCGGGCCATGGACGGATCGTGCCAGTTCTTGTTGTTCCAGACGTCCCTGAACCCGGCGAACCGGTACCAGAAGAAGATGGGAGGGAAGAAGCCCCCCATTCCCGGGCTGTTCTTCGACATCTCGATCGCCCACAGCTTCGGGGTGAGCGCGGGGTCGGCGTCGAGCGAGGCCTTCATCAGGCCGTCGCGCATGTCGAGGACCATTGCAGCCTCGTCGGGACCGTGCTGGGTCTTCATTGCGAACGTCAACATGCCGTCGAACCACCCGGCGTTCCATGCACGCATGCCCGTGCCGTGACGACCCCAGTTGCTCGTGAGCGCGAGCATCAGCACCTGCGCACGCTCGATGAGGTCGCCGTGGTAGTGCTTGCCGGCCTGGCTGAGAGATCCGAGGATGTTGGTTCGCTTGCTCGCGACACTCCGTGCGAGCTCACGGATCGCGTCAGCGTGGATGTTCGTGATCTTCTCGGCCGCTTCCGGCGTGTATTCGCGCAGTCGCTCGCGCAGCTCCGAGTAGACCGTCGTCACCTCGAGCGGTCCCGAGAGAGTCTCGACCGTGAAGACACCTTCCAGCGCCGGGTCGACATCGCCCCACTTGAGAGTCGCGCGCGACGCCGGTACGGCCTTTGCGGTCTTGGTGTCCCAGGCGTAGAGCTGCTCGTCGCTTCCACCCTCGACCATGTCGCACTCGCGGAGGTACCGCTTGGTCACCGCGTTCATCAACAGCGGCAGGTCGGTCTGCTCCTTCACGAAGGTCTCGTGCGTCAGACCTTCTTCGATGATGACGTGGCACGCGGCTAGAGCGAGCGCGGCATCGGTACCCGGGCGGATGGGCAGCTGGTAGTCGGAGTGCACGCCCGACGGACCGGCGTCGGGGGCGATGTTGTAGACCTTGCAGCCCTTGTAGCGCGCCTCGAGGATGTAGTGGTAGTGAGGGATGCGCGTGTACGCGGGGTTGCCGAACCAGATCAGGTAAACCTCGGAGTGGAACCAGTCGTCGATGCTCGACACCGGGTCGAACATGCCCCATGAGAGGTACATCCCCGGAGCGAAGTCGTTCATCTCGGCATTGAGGTCGAACGTGAGCCCACCGGCAAGCGCCATGAACTTGCCGCGCCCGGCAATGGCGAGCGTGCCCAGGTTGCATCCCGACGGTGCGATGACCGCCTCACCACCGATCTCCTCGACGCCATCGAGCATCGCATCGGCGATCTCGGTGCAGGCCTGGTCCCAGGAGACCCGCTCCCACTGTCCGCCGCCCCGCTCTCCCACGCGCTTCAGCGGGTAGATGACTCGCTCCTCGGAGGAGAGCATCTCGTTCCACCCGACGCCCTTCTGGCAGCCCATCGGGTTCATGTCGGGTACGCCTTCCATGACCTGCGGGAAGATCGACGCCGACTCCTCGCGGACGATCTCGCCGTCCTTCATGTAGACGCGCATCGGGCAGTTGCCCGGGTAGCAGTCGATGCAGTGCGAGGCCCAGCGAACTTCGTCCCATGTCCAGGTGTCGCGGTAGTGGTCGACGCCACCCGCGTCTGATCTGGGGAATGTCGTGGCTGCCGTCTGGTCGGGGCTCACCGGTGTCTCCTCGGTAGGGACGGCACCGAGGTCCCGCGGCAGACCGCCGCCGACCCCGTCCGTCGAAAACATGGCAAATACTGCGAGGAATCCTCACAGTAGGCGAACCGGCGTCCCAGCGCACCTCTTTCCGGCGATGTCGGGGAGCCGAGCGGGGGTCCGGGCACTTGTGTTATATCCACATATTCGTGTAACACTCTGGGTGCAGCCACGAACCAGGGAGGCCCTGTGATCCTCGATCGACTCCGCTTGCCGGCGATCGTCACCGCCATCATCATCGCCGCCGCGGCCTGCTCGTCGGCCGACTCGGATTCGAACGACGCCTCCGGCGGCGGCACCACAGCGTCGGTGGCAACCGACGCCGAGGTAGCCACCGCGAGCGCGAGCTTCACCGTCGTTCCCGGCGTCCAGACGGTCACAGCGACCGACGCCCGTCCTGGAGCACCCCTCACCCTGGTGAGCCCCGACGGAGAGCGCCTCGTGACCCTCGTCGTCGACGAGTTCGGCCAGGCCCACTTCGCCTACCTCCCGGAGGAGCACACGACCTTCCGCACAGGGCCCGGTGCGGAGCTGCCGGCGAGCTCGGGGACGACGCTGCCGGCCGGCGACGGCTACACGATCCGCGACGAGTCGACCGACCCGATCGAGGAGACAGAGCCGTTTGAGGTCGCGGCCCGCGACGACGTGCCCGACGAGACCTTCTACTCCTCGCAGACTCTGGAGGACGGCTTCGGCTACATCACGATGCGCGACGGCGTGAAGCTCAGCGCGATGGTGCGGCTCCCCGACCCCGAGGTCTACGGAGACGGTCCGTACCCGACAGTCGTGGAGTACTCCGGGTACGGGCCCTCGAACCCGGAGCAGACCGAGCCCGGATCGATGATCGCAGGACTCATCGGCTACGCGACTGTCGGTGTGAACATCCGCGGGACCGGGTGCTCGGGCGGTGTCTTCGATGTGTTCACGCCGGCGCAGCAGGCCGACGGCTACGACATCATCGAGGTCGTCGCGAGCCAACCGTGGGTCCTCCACGGCGAAGTGGGAATGGTCGGCCTCTCGTACTCCGGCATCACTCAGCTCTACACGGCTTCTACGCGTCCGCCTCACCTGGCTGCTGTCACACCGCTCTCGGTCACCGAGGATGCTTGGCAGCAGCTGTGGCCCGGCGGCATCTACAACTCGGGGTTCACGCGCAAGTGGCTCGAGGAGCGTGACGCCCAGGCAGCGCCCGGCGGCATGTCGTGGACTCAGACGCTCATCGACGGTGGCGACGAGACCTGCGAGGACAACCTGGTGCTGAGCAACCAGAACCCCGACTTCGAGCGGCTCTTCCGCGGGCTCGAGTTCCGACCCGACGACTCCGACAGCCGCGACCTCTCGCTACTGGTCGGCGACATCGAGGTTCCCGTCTATCTGACCGGCGCGTGGCAGGACGAGCAGACCGGTCCGCGCTTCGCGACGATGCTCGACGAGTTCACGGGCACCGAGCACGAGAGATTCATCCTCTTCAACGGTCGTCACCCCGACGGCTACTCCCCGCTGGTCATCTCCCGCTGGTACGAGTTCCTCGAGTTCTACGTGGCGAAGAGGGTCCCTCGGGTGCCCGCGCTGCTGCGCGCAGCGGCACCCGCGTACTTCGAATCCGCGTTCGGCGCACCCGGACTCGGCTTCGAGCCCGACCGGTTCGAGGCGTACGCAGACGACGAGTACGACGACGCCCTCAGCGCCTACGAGGCCGAGCCTCAGGTGCGGGTCCTCTTCGAGAACGGCGCGGGCGGCGAGGTGCCAGGAGCGCCTCAGGCCCGGTTCGAAACGACATTCGACTCATGGCCGCCGCCCGACGCCGAGGCACGAACCTGGTACCTCGGTCCCGACGAGTCGCTCCTCGCGAACGCGCCCGCAGATGAGGGGGCCGACTCCTACGAGCATGACGCCGAGGCGGGCGATATCTCGTTCTTCGGTCCGCGCGGCTACGAGCTCATGGCACCGGTGTGGGACTTCGACTGGACGCAGTTCGACGAGGGCAAGGGACTCTCCTACCTGACCACACCACTGACCGACGACCTGGTGGTGGCAGGCCCCGGACACGCGACACTCTGGTTCGCGAGCGAGGCCGACGACGCGAACATCCAGGTGAGCGTCTCAGAGGTGCGCCCCGACGGCATCGAGTACCTGGTGCAGTCCGGACAGCTGCGCGCAGGCGACCGGGCGATCGACGAGGATCGCACCGACGAGATCCAGGTGGAGCACACGTACAGCGCCGACGACTACGCGCCTATCCCGGCCGGCGACTTCGTCGAGGTGAAGGTTGGCATACCGCCGTTCGCGCACGCCTTTCGGGCCGGGTCCCGACTGCGCATCACGATCAGCACCCCCGGGCGGAACCACGGAGCCTGGCTCTTCGCCAACCCCGACTACGACGGCGCGACCCCCGACGCACCGAGTCGCGTTCGGCGGTGACCACGGATCTGCCGTGGTTCTCTCGGTCATCGATGGGATCGATGTCCCCGAGGGCCTTCCCGAATGTCCGGCTCTCCGTGGCCAAGCGTGCCGTCGGTTCAGCGCGGTCGAGAACCAATCCTCCGAGCCGGCGGGATGACCGACGCTGCACGCGGCCACGACATCGGCCGCGTCTCCTCGGCTCCCGACACCCGTCGCAACGTCCACAAACCGCCGTGGCCGAGCGACGCGAGAGCGCATCCTCGCTGCTGCGATGGACGAGCTCGCGCAGCGCGGCCTCGACTTGACGATCGATGACGTAGCGCGCGCGGCGGATACGACCCGCATGACCGTGTACCGCCATTTCGGAACCCGCGAAGCGCTGCTCACGACCATCCTCGTCGAGGACGCCAGAGACAGACTCGCCGAGCTTCGGCCGATCCTGGAAGCCGACGCACCCTTCGCTACGCGTCTGGGCGACGCGATCGTGAACGTGATCGCCACTGTGAAGGCCTCGCCGCATCTCCGCGCGATCGTCGCCCACTCGAACCCGGGGGAGGTGTGGCCGCAGGTGGATCCGGATGGCCGGTTCGTCGCACTTATCTGGGACACCCTCGTCCCCTACCTCGAGGCCGCCCGCTCCGAGGTGGTCCTCCGGGCCGATGTGGACCGGACGCTCGACTGGCTGCTGCGCCAGACACTCGGCCTGCTGCTCGTCGAGGGGCGGGACGGTTCGGGAACCGACGCCATCAGGGCCGACGTAGAGACGTTCGTGATCCCGTCGATCCTTGCCGGGTGAGCCACCTCCTGCAGCGACACATGGCGGATCGACCACGCGCCACAGGGTGTCGATAACGGTCATCCACGTCGAATCATCGCCCGGAAGGCGCTCCAGCAGACCCCCAGCGTTACCGATACGACACCGTGGCAGATCTTCCCGCAACCGCGGGCCACTCCATTCGACGCGAGACGACGCCGAGCGACTCGGCGCCGTCAGTCGACGCCGACGTGCGCGCCGAGGGACTCGACCGCGCGCACCGCTTGGCGCCTTCCTGGGCGGCCTTCGCTCCTCTAGGGTCCCTGCTGCTCGCCGCCGTGATCGGCGACGCGATTCCGCTCGGCCGACGCCTGCTGTGGGCGGGGATCGTCTCGCTGGCAGCGGCCTACCTCTGCCTCGTCTCTTGGAGGCGAACCCGGCTGCGGCACCGGGGACGAGCGGCCGGGGGCGGCACAGCGGGACTTGTCGGTCACGCATTTCTGGGCGCCGCGTGGGGCTCGGTAGCGCTGATCGCGTTTCCCGGTGCAGAGCGCACCGACATCCGAGCCGTGGTCATCCTCTTCGCGTCGATCACCTCGACCCTGGCCACAGTCGCCTCTGCCGCCGCCGGTCCGTCGTACTTCGCGGCGATCCAGATACCTCTCATACTGCCCATCGCACTCGTGGTCGGCTTCACGGATGATCGGCTGAATCGCCTTCTCGCCATTGCGATCCCCTTCTACTTCCTGATACTGGCCACTGTGCATCGTGGCCTGCACCAGAGCGCGATCCGAGAGCTTCGTCTGGCGCACTCCAACAACACCCTCGTAGGCTCGCTCGTAGCGGAGCAGGACCGCACCGCCGACGCCAATCGACGTCTGCGCGAGGCCAACTACCGCCTCAGCCGCCAGGCCGCCCACGACGGTCTCACCGGGCTCCCCAATCGCGCCGCCTTCCTCGACGCGCTCGACCGGGCCGTAGCCACGAGCCTCAGGCACGACCACGGGATCGCAGTGCTCTACTTCGACCTCGATCACTTCAAGATCGTCAACGACTCACTGGGGCACCGCGCAGGCGACGAACTGCTGGTTGCCGTCGCTCACCGACTCGAACCGCTCCTGCGACCGGAGGACCTGCCGTCACGTCTCGGAGGCGACGAGTTCACCGTGCTGTTGTCGCGCATAGACGACCTGCTCGAAGCAGTACGCGTGGCGGAGCGACTCCGCTGCGCGATGGCGGAGCCGTTCGCCGTCGCCGGACGCCGTGTACAGATCTCGGTGAGCATCGGCGTGCGACGAACCTCGGTGTGAGCAACACGGCCGCCGATCTCATCGCGCACTCCGATGCCGCGCAGTACCTGGCCAAGCAGGAGGGTCGCGACCGAGTCGAGGTCTTCGACGCGACCCTGCGTGACGCCCTCCTGCACCGCCTTGGGGAAGAAGCATCCCTGCGTGGGGCGCTGGACGAAGGTCGGATCGTCCCCTTCTTCCAGCCTCAGGTCGACCTCGCCAGCGGCGCGATCATCGGCGTCGAGGCCCTGGCCCGCTGGGATCATCCCGAGCGCGGGGTCCTCGACGCCGGGCTCTTCATGAACGTCGCGGAGGAGAGCGGGGTGCTCGAAGACCTCGACACCGCCATCTCGGCTGCCGCGATTCGCGCGCGCGCCGAGCTGCACCGACGCGGCGTCGCTACGTCATTCCGCATGTGGTTGAACATCTCACCGCTCCACATAACGAACTACGAGATGGGTCGCCGCTTCTACGAGGTCCTCGCAGAGGAAGATGCCAGCCCGGATTGGTTCGGTATCGAGATCACCGAGACGGCGTTCCTCTCAGACACCGCGAGCGTCGCCGAACAGCTCGCCGTCATCCGCGCGCTCGGCATAAAGGTTGCTCTCGACGACTTCGGCACCGGCCACTCGTCACTGACTCTGCTTCGAGAGCTCCCACTCGACGAGATCAAGATCGACCGCTCGTTCGTGGCGGAGATCCTCGAGAGCCCAGCTGCGGGCTCGATCGTCACCGCTCTGGTAGGCCTCGCCCAGAGCCTTGGGCTGAAGGTCGTCGCCGAGGGAGTCGAGTCCCACGAGCAGGCCGACCATCTGCGCGCCCTGGGCGCCCAGACCGGGCAGGGATGGCTCTGGGCGAGGGCCCTCCCGCTCGACGAGCTGATCCGCTCCGATCGCATCAGCATCAGCGGACCGGATCGCGCGCTTCGTGTCGAGCAACCACCGGCGCGCACTGCTTGACTCAGGTCCGCCGACGACCTTGGGTCTTCCGGGGACAACCTGCTGATACCGTCCTTCGACCTGGACGCAGTGAGGTCACGATGGACGAGATCGACTACGGGTCCCTCTACAGGCAGACGCGCGAGGCGATGTGTTCCTTCGTGACCGGCCTCGACGACGGGCAGCTTGCGGTACGACTCCCCGCAGTGCCCGAGTGGACCGCGCGCGACGCCATCGCACACGTCACCGGCATCTGCACCGACATACTCTCGGGGAACCTCGCAGACGTCGGCAGTGACGCGTGGACGGCCGCGCAGGTGGTCGCCCGTCGGGGCGCTGACGTCGCGTCGATAGTCGCCGAATGGTCCGAGGTGAGCCCGCAGATCGAGGCCATGGCCGGCGCTGCCGGTCCGGAGATGGCGTCGCTACTGATCTCGGATCTCGTCACCCACGACCTCGACGTGCGCGGGGCCTTCGGCGACACCTCTGCACGCAGCTCTCCCGCGACCGCCCTCGTGTACGACTTCTACGCCACGAATCTGGGTACGCGCCTGGACGGGATCGGGGCGCCGGCGCTGCGCGTCATCGCCGACAGATCAGAGGGGATCGTAGGTTCGGGCGAGCCGGCTGCGACCGTTCGCGCGTCACGCTTCGAGTTGATCCGCGCCCTGAGCGGCCGCCGAAGTGCCGGACAGATCCGCGCCTACGACTGGGACGGCGACTCGGAGCCGTACGTCGAAGCGTTCGCCGAGTACCCCATGCGCGGCACCCCTCTCAACGAGTAGCCGGGGCTTTCGCACCTGTGGAATCCGCGGCGGCCGCTCGCCGTGCGCGGACTGCTCGGAACCGGAGAACGGCCTGCCTGCCCTCGGCGGGCTGGATCAAGATCGTGCCCCCGGGTTGGACCTCGATCCTGCTGAACTCCTGCCAGGTGCCGAACACCGCTGCCCTGGCGGGGTCGGCCGCCATCTCCATCGACTGATACCGGTGCCCATCGAGATCCAGCAGCCACCGGGCGAGCGATGACTCGATCAGGTGGTAGCGCGAGCTGACTGCGCAGAGGTAGGGGGCGAGCATCCGACGGAGATCATCGGTCTCTCGCGCGGTCGTTGGGCTCATCACCAGGTCCGGCTCCTCGGCCACCCTCTACCCTCACGTGGTAGGGCGCGGTCAGTGTCATCGAGCAGAGTGGCAGTCCGACGTGACGATCATGTGACGCTCCGGTCGCGGTGGGCCGCGATGTGCCGGAACCGGGCACCCATGGTCGAGCTGCCGCACACAGCGCAGGAATGACCACTTTCAGTGCTGTGGATGCGGGGCTTGTCGCGCGATCGCAACACAAGGCGCTTCCTATCGGCAGACTCGGCTCGGATGATCACAGCGTGAGTCGGCGGGAGGAGGGAGCGATCGACCTGACGCTTCCCGTGGACGCACCTCGAGTTCTGGTCACGGGCACCGATCGATGGGCCACCGACCGTGCGGCCCGCGTGCTGGCGAAATCCGGGTGCGAGGTGCTCCGTTGCCACGACGATGACGTGGCAACCGGCTCCTGCTACGCGCTCGAGCCCGACAGGGTCTGTCCGCTCGACTCAGGCTTCGACGTCGCCGTGACGATCCGGCCACGACCCCTGCCACGGCCGACCATCTCCGAGTTCGGCGCCGTCTGCGCCCATCGTGCCGGGATGCCGGTCGTCGTCGCCGGGAACACTGTGCTGAACCCCTTCGCCCAGATCGCCGCAGCGGTCACCTCCGAGGACGACCTGATGACCACGGTTGCGCGGGTCGCGGACAGCGTCGAGGACCGGGCTGTCCTCGACTTCGCCACGGTGGCGCCCACCACAGAGCTCCGCTGACGCTCCCTCGTCGCCTGGCATTGCAGGAGGGCGTCCGTACGGTGCTGCGCGATCCGCTCAGCGACTCCCGGCTGCCCCGTAGTCGCGCCTGGTCACCGGACGCTCGACTATCGACCCGTCGATCGCCGGCACTGCGACCGCCTCTCCGTCCACCTGGAACCGGACTCGCTCGATGCCCTCGATCCCCGTTGCCGTGAAGACGATCTGGGCCAGCGCGTCGGTCTGCTCACCGGTTCCCAGCTCGAGGAAGTATTCATCGACCGCGACGATCGCGACCCCCCGATCGACGGAGACCGCGCGGATGTCGGCCTCCGGCGGGACCGCTCCGTGGAGACCGAGCGCGGCCTCGTCGTCGGTCGGCCCCAGAGAGAGGATTGCAAGCGCAGCCCGCAGCGTCACACGCTCGTCCTCGAGAGTGCGCGCAACCGGTACAGGGCCGGCCGGTCCGACCATGAACACGGTCACCTGGGCTCCAACCGGCCGGGTCGTCGTGGTGGTGGCCGGCGGGGCCGTCGTAGGTGGGGCCAGCAGTCCGAACGGCACGTCCTGCGCGCCGATCTCGTCGGGCCTGTCCTGGGCCGACGGTCCGCACGCAGTGACCACGAGGGCAGCCGACACCGCCGCGCCCCACCATCGCGATCGCGCCCGAGGCCGACTCACGCCGGGATCTCCACCACGAAGCGCGCTCCCACTCCACCCGCGCCGTCTTCCACCCAGACCCGGCCCCCCAGGCTCCTGGCATGCTCGGCGACGATCGCCAGCCCCAGACCCGCACCGGACGCGCTACCTTCGGAGCCCCTCCTTCCGGCCGTCGCACCCCTCGAGAAGCGCTCGAAGACCGCGTCGCGCTGGTCGATCGGAACTCCCGGCCCCTTGTCCTCCACCGAGATGCGCACGACACCCAGGTCGCGATCGACCGTGACAAGACTGGCTCCCAATCCATAGGTGCGCGCATTCTCCAAGAGGTTCGTGAGAATACGGGTCACGCGTCGACGATCGGTCGCTATGCGCGTGCCGGCGACGTTCGGAGCCAGCTCAACCACGCAGTCGCCGCCCGAGATGCTCCCGACGATCGCCAGAACGAGCTCGCCGAGCGGCACATCCTCTATCTCCAGGAGATCCGCACCCGCGTCCGCTCGCCCGAGCTCGAGCAGCTCCTCGAGGACGCGGCGGAACCGGGTCGTCTCGGTGGCTATCAGATCAGCAGCCTCGGCTGCCCGGGGAGTCATCGATTCGCGCTCGCCGGCGAGGACATCGGCGGCGGTGGCCAGGGTAGTGAGCGGCGACCGCAGCTCGTGGCTGACGTCGGATGCGAAGCGTGCGTCGCGGTCGATGCGCCGTTGGAGCGCGTCGGCCATCGCGTTGAACGATCTCGACACCCGCTGCAGCTGCGCATCGCGCTGCCGTCCGAGGCGCGCTGTGAGGTCGCCCCCGGCGATCCTCGCGGAGGCCGCGCTCACCTCCGCAACCGGTCGGATGATCCGGCGGCTTGCCCACCAACCGACAAGAGCTGCGGCGAGGCCCGTGCCCACAGCGGCGACCATCAGGGAGCTGCGAATCACCGCGAGCGTCCGTTCCAGCTCGTCGAGTGAGACGATCTCGTAGTAGACGAGGTCGATCGACGGCACCGGTGTAGCCACCACGAGACGCAGCTCCCCGAGGAGGTCTGAGCGCTGACTCGCCGCGACTCCGTCGCGCGCCTTGCGTCTCAGTTCGATCGGCAGACTGTCCTCCCCGAAGGCGACGCTGCTACCGAACCACTCGTCACCGCGATTTATCAGCGCCTGCGCACCAACCGGGAGCTCGACTCTCTCCAGCGCCTGCCGGGGCGTCGTGTTCTCCGCAACGAGAACCTCACGAACGAGACGAGCATCCACGAAGGATTGACGAGTCGCCGTCTCCGTCCGCTCGCGCATCAGGTATCGCTCACTCAGCAGATAGGTCCCGGTAGACACCGCGGCGGTAACCATCACGCTCACCGCGGCGAAGCCGACGATGAGCCGCGCTCTGAGTCCGCCGCGGGCACGTGCGAGAAGCCGACCGATGTTCACGGCTCGAGCTTGTAGCCGAAGCCGCGCACCGTCACGATCAACTTCGGGTGCGCGGGGTCCGTCTCGACCTTCGTTCGCAGGCGGCGGATGTGAGCATCCACCAGCCGTGTGTCGCCGAGGTAGTCGTAACCCCAGACACGCTCCAACAGCTGCTCCCTGCTGAGGATCTGACCGGCGTGCACTGCCAGCTCGCAGAGAAGTCGGAACTCAGTGCGCGTGAGCAGGACCGCCTCACCCGCCAGCGTGACCGTCCCGGCCGCCGGGACGATCTCGACATCTCCGAAGCTGAAGTGGGCTGGACTCGACTCTGTGGGCCTTGCGCGCCTCAGCAGAGCGCGGAGGCGGGCTACGAGCTCACGCACCTCGAACGGCTTCGTGACGTAGTCGTCGGCACCGAGCTCCAGACCCGCAACCACGTCGTGGGTATCGGTGCGCGCCGTCACGATCACTATCGGGAGCCTGCTGCGGTGCCGGATCTCGCGGATCACATCGAACCCATGCACTCCCGGGAGCATCAGGTCGACGAGAGCGATGTCGACCCGCCCCCTATCGAGCCAGACGAAGGCATCCTCGCCGGATTCCGCCTCGAGCACCTCCCAGCCTTCGCCTTCGAGGGCGAGTCGGAGCGAGCTGCGGATGCCGGGATCGTCCTCGACGACCAGAACTCGATCAACCATCCCGACGATCATGCCTCACCGACGACGCCGCCACCGGGAGGCGCCGGGACCGGGCCCTTGTTGCGCTACTCGCCGGCGGAGCCCACTCGAATGCGGAGATGGGTCCCCGCGGCGATGCGGGCGAGCCCGGCAACGACATCCGAGCTCCAGCCATCCACTCCACGGAGATCGACCTCGATGAACTGACCCGGGGCTGGGCACGACGCGCAGCATCGAGTGCCCCTTCCACGATCTCCATGCCACGATCGTCGAGAGTCCCTCTCACCTCCAGGATCACGCCCATCTCGGTTCCGGTCACTGCGACCTCGACCGGACCGGCAACCGACAGCGCGGCGGCTTCAGGACCGGAATCGGTCAGAACGGGGGAGGCCGATCGAGGGAGCTGCACGATTGGCAGCCTCGCCCACCGACTTTGCGGTTGTGTGACGAACCGATCACGTATCGGAGTCGACGCGGAGCGCGCCCGAGCGATGTCGCGTCCGCGCCCGACGCGCATGCAGCTGGGCCGACGACAGAGGCGCTCAGGCTGTCGCTGTCTCGATGCGGGAGAGGACTTCGTCGTCGAGAAGGGCCAAGACGTCGAGGGTTTCCAGGTTCTCGCGAAGCTGCTCGATCCGACTCGCTCCGGTGATCACCGAGGAGACGCGCGGGTTGCGCGCACACCACGCGATAGCCAGTTGCGCGAGGCTGCATCCGAGGTCGTCCGCGACCGGCTTCAGGCGCCGCACCTTCTCGTTCGCCTCCGCCGCAGTGAGCATGCCTCGCATCCACTCATAACCGGGCAGCGCCCCGCGACTGCCGTCGGGGACACCGTCGAGATACTTGCCGGTCAGGAGACCAGAAGCCAGCGGGCTCCAGGTGGTGAGACCCAGGCCGGTGTCGTCGTAGAGGCGCAGGTACTCGAACTCGACCTTGCCGCGGTGCAGGAGGTTGTACTGCGGCTGTTCCATGACTGGCTTGCGCAGGTGATGACGCTCGGCGATCTCCCAAGCTGCACGGATCTCGTCGGCAGTCCACTCGGATGTCCCCCAGTAGAGCGCCCTGCCACTCGCCACGATGTCGGACATCGCCCACACCGTCTCCTCGATCGGCGTATTCGGGTCGGCACGATGACAGTAGAGGAGATCCACGAAGTCGAGCCCGAGACGCTCGAGCGAGCCGTCGATCGCGTTCAGCAGGTACTTGCGATTGAGCGTGTTGCGGGTATTGACCCCACCATGTATCCCCCAGAAGACCTTCGTCGAGACGAGGTAGCTGTGACGCGCCCAGCCGAGACGCTTCAGAGCCAGGCCCATGATGCGCTCCGACTCGCCGCCCGCGTACGACTCGGCGTTGTCGAAGAAGTTGACGCCCGCGTCGTATGCCTCCTGCATGGTCACGAGGGCCGCATCGTCGTCGATCTGTGGGCCGAAGGTCACCCATGAGCCGAGCGAGAGCAGGCTGACCTTCACCCCCGAGCGTCCGAGCCGGCGATACTCCACGGGCTGCTCCTCCCCGGGCCTGAAACCCTGTCCGAGACTGGACGGAGCCTAACTGGCCCGGCTCTCGCCTGAGCCCGCGGGGCGCCGCTCACGCCTGCCACGCTCGGCGGATGTGGCGGCGCGGGCCCCGCCGTCGTTGTGCTCGCCGCTGCCGCGCACTCACACGCCCGGCACCATTGCCGCTGCCATTGCCGCTGCCGTTACCTCTGCCGTTGCTGCTGCCGTTGCGGGCGCGGTTTCGGGCACGGTTGCGGGCTGCCGACGTGCCACGACGTGCGGACCGCTCTCGCCCGGGTGCACGGCGCTCGGGGCGCTCCACGCTCGCAGGGCGCTCCACGTGCTCCTTCCGAGCGGGCCGCGTTTGCGCGTCACCGCGCGACGCCATGAGCTCGTCGGCGCCCGGGGCCGTCACGTCACCCGGGAGGCCGAGAATTCGTTGCATCCGTCGGGCGTCACGCACCTGGTCGCGCGAGAGGAACGACACGACCACGCCAGACGCCCCCGCTCTCGCGGTACGGCCGGAACGATGCTGGTAGGTCTTCGAGTCGACCGGAGGGTCGAAGTGCACAACGCACGCGACGTCGTCCACATGGATGCCACGCGCGGCGACATCCGTCGCGATGAGAGCGTCGACGCGTCCGTGCTGGAAGTCCTTGAGGGCTCGGTCACGTTGCCCCTGGGAGCGGCCGCCGTGTATAGGAGTCGCATTCACACCGGCCTGACCGAGTTGCTTCGCGACGCGGTCTGCGCCATGCCTGGTACGTGTGAAGACGATCGTCGGGCTCGCAGCGCCGATCACGTCGGCAGCACGCGCGACCCTGTCGGTCGGCTCGACGCGCCAGAAGTGGTGACGCGCCAAGTGGATGTCGGGCTCTGCCGCTCCGATCTCATGGCGTACCGCATCACGCTGGTAGTCGCGTGTGATGACTGCGACGTCGCCGTCGAGCGTCGCCGAGAAGAGGACCGTCTGGCGCTCCTCCGCCGTACGATCGAGCAGCCGGCGAACCTCGGGAAGGAAGCCCATGTCGGCCATGCGGTCGGCCTCGTCTATGACGACGATGTCGACGTCGGCGAGAGTCAACGCGCTCTGCCCCAGGAGGTCGGCGAGACGTCCCGGGCATGCAACGAGGATGTCGACTCCCTTGCGCAGGTTCTTGCGCTGCGGCTCGTAGCCGACGCCGCCGTACACGACGGCAACCCGTAGGCCCCGAACGCGGGCGAGCGGCTCGAGCTCCCTCTGGATCTGGGCGGCGAGCTCCCTGGTGGGGGCGAGCACGAGGGCACGAGGGCGTCGGGGCTGGGCGCGCTCGACACGTGCGACCAGCGGGATCCCGAATGCGAGGGTCTTGCCGGAGCCCGTAGGGGCACGACCGCAGACGTCGCGTCCGGCGAGGCCGTCGGGGATGGTGGCGGACTGGACCTCGAAGGGCGTCGTAATGCCCTTGCGCTCGAGCGCGCTCACGAGGTCGGCGGGTACGCCGAGGTCGGTGAAGCTTGTGGACACGTTCTCTCCTGGCTCCCCGCTGCGCGGGGATCGTTGCTACTGATACATCGGACTGCGCACTCGCTCGAGCGCCGATGCCGGTATGCAACGAAGCTGGAGAGGGGGTCGGACGAGGCGGCCCGCCCACGTGAGGGCGTTTCATGCGCCGCAGATGATCACCGGGGAGCGTGAGACGCTGGCCTCTACCCAGTGGAGCGGTGCGACAACACAGTAGCACGCCTCCCCCTCATCCCCGCACCAAACACGACGAGCGTCGATAGACCACACATATTGTGGTCTATCGACGCTCGTCCTCTGGGTGGGTCGTCGTCGGTGGTGTGGGCGCGGGCTACTCGTGTCGAAGTGCGGAGTCGATTGCGTGCCGCGTGTGCGCGCGAGCAGCGCGTGCGACTCCACCGAGACGGTGTGCAGCACTCCTGTGAAGCCGAAGGGAGGTTCGTAGTCGTCGCAGACGGGGAAGCCCTTGTCGCGACCTACGACGAGTCCTGCGCCGCCGATCTGCCACCTGAACGGCAGGTCGCGTGGCAGTTCCATCCGCGCGACGACGGCGCCATCGACGGTGACGGTCACCGGCCCTCCTCCCGAGCGCTCGCGCCGGTACTCGAATCCAACCCTGTGCCTACCCGCAGCAACCGGCGACTCGGCAGCGGCGCGGTGCACGCTGCCGAAGAGATTGAACGCGACGACGGGCACGCCGTCGATCAGATAGAACGCGAACCCGTTGCTCCAGTCGCCCAGTGCGACCACGATGCCCTCCGCACCGTCGTCGGCGATCTCGACATCAGCCTCGAGCGTGAAGCCCCCTCCGAGAGGCGGCAGGAGGTCCTCAGCGACCCCGCCTCCACCGGGACGGAGGGTCGCACGCGCTCGGGCTCCCCAGGGCGACGGCTCCAGCGCGACCGTGCGACCGATGAAGGAGTCGTCGAGTGGCAGCACAGAGTTGTTCCGCGCCTCGTCCCACCACCGCTCGATCAGCTGCGCCAGCACCTCGGGGTGAGCATCACCGACGTCGCGCGCCTCCGCGAAGTCCGAAGACAGGTCGAAGAGCGCCCAGTGGTCGTCATCGAAAGCCTTGCTGCCCTCGAGAAGGCGGAGCTCGACGCTCATCTGGTGCCCGATGTGGTCGGTCGTAGCCCGCCATCCGTCGTGGTAGATCGCCCGCGATCCGAGCATCTCGAAGTACTGGGTGCTGCGGGGACTCGGCGCCGTCGCGTCCGCGAACGTGCCGCGCAGGGTCGCACCGTCGATTCGCTGTTGCTTCGCGCCCGCGACACTCGCCGGCGGCTCTATGCCGAGCACATCGAGAATGGTCGGCAGCACGTCGATCGCGTGACAGAACTGCTCTCGCACCTCACCGCGCCCCTCGATGCCGCCGGGCCAGTGGACGATCAGGGGCGTCCTGACACCGCCCAACCACGAGTACCTTTTCCAGAGCCTGAACGGCGTGTTGCCTGCCCATGCCCAGCCCCACGGGTAGTGGTTGTACGCGCGGAACCCACCGAGTTCATCGATGTGCTCGAGCGTGTCGGCGGGGTCGTCCTCCATGTCGTGGGTGAAGCGATGCTCGTTCAGAGTGCCGAGCGGCCCGCCCTCGGCGCTCGTCCCGTTGTCGGAGACGAGGATCAGGATCGTGTCGTCGAGCGCGCCTGTCTCCTCGAGGAAGGAGACGAGACGCCCAATCTGCTCGTCGGTGTGCGAGAGGAACCCCGCGAAGACCTCCATCATCCGTGCGAAGAGGCGCTGCTGCTCCGCCGGGAGCGACTCCCACTCGGGCACCCACGAGGGCCGTTCGGGGAGCTCGGTCGCCGCCGGGACAACTCCGAGGGCCATCTGCCGTGCGAACACACGGTCGCGCCACGCCTCCCACCCGTCGTCGAACCGGCCGGCGTACTTGTCGATCCACTCGCGCGGCGCCTGGTGGGGTGCGTGCTGCGCTCCGGTTGCGAACCAGAGCATGAACGGCTTGTCGGGCGTCGCCTGCTGTTGGTCCTGCACGAGCCGTATCGCCCTGTCTGCCAGGTCCTCGGTCAGGTGGTAGCCCTCGTCGGGCGTACTCGGCGGATCCACGAATCCGTTGTCGCAGACGAGCTCGGGCGTCCACTGGTTGGTGTCGCCGGCCAGGAACCCGTAGAAGCGCTCGAAGCCGAGACCGAGCGGCCAGCGGTCGAACGGTCCCGACGCGCTCAGCTCCCAGCGCGGGGTCAGGTGCCACTTGCCGACTGCAAACGTGCTGTAGCCGTTGTCGCGCAGAATGCGCGGCATCGTCGCCGCCGAGTGCGGAATGCGGGCCGTGTACCCGGGGAACCCGATAGGGAGGTCGGTCAGGAAGCCCATCCCGACGGAGTGGTGGTTGCGACCCGTCATGAGGCAGGCGCGTGGGTGAGCACATCGCCGTCACGTGGAAGCGGTTGTAGCGCAAACCTCCCGAAGCGAGCCGATCGATGTTCGGCGTCTCGATGTCCGAGCCGTAGCAGCCGAGCTGAGCGAAGCCGAGATCGTCGAGGACGATGACGATCACGTTCGGCGCGCCGTCCGGCGCGGCGGGCAGCGGGTCGAACGCAGGTGTCGACTCGGCGATCGTGCGGCCGATCGTCGCTTGCGGCTCCATGACCATCCTCCTCGCGGCTCGGTGCCTCGCCGGGGCCCACGGGCGTCGTGAAGCATCCCACGGTCGACGCCGTCCGCGCCGTGCCGGCTGCGACGCGGCTCAGTAGACTCGACCGCGCACGCGGCGCCCCCACGGCCGCCGGCGACCTGGACGACCGGTTCCGAGCCGCCCCGGGACGCCGTCCGAAGAGCCGTCTGAGGAGGACGCAGCGGCAGACGACATGATCGACCAGCTCGAGCGGGCCATCGCCGACGTGGAGCCGATCGTGGGCTCGATCCGCCGCGAGTCGTTCGGGCTGCCTACACCCTGCTCCGACTTCGACGTGCGGACGCTCGTAGGCCATCTCGTCGGTGGCATGCGCGGCTTCGCAGACGTGGGTGAGGGCGGCGCCCTCTCATTCGACCTCGACCCCGACCTCGACACCGAGGACGCCCTGACCAAGTATCGCAGCGCTGCGTCGCGGCTCCTCGCCGCGTGGCGCGCTCCGGGGGCGACCGAGCGCATGTACGACATGCCCTGGGGTCAGATGCTCGGAATCCAGCTCGTCGGGTTCGCATTCCTGGAGGTGCTCACCCACGGCTGGGATCTCGCCAAGGCCACCGGGTTCGAACGGACGATCGACGCAGGTCTCGCAGAGGCGGCACTCGCGTCGGCACGCATGTGGGTCGACGAAGGCGCTCGCACGCCCGTTCTCTTCGGTCCTGAGGTCGAGATAGTCGGCGACGCAGCGGCGCCCGACAGGCTCGCCGCGTTCTTGGGTCGCCGCCCGTAGACCAGCGCCCGCCCCGACGCGCGGCCGGGGCCGTACTTCACAGCGGGCGATAGGCGGGGTCGAGCTCGGCGGCAGCTACAGCCAGCGTTTCGGGCGCGCAGGCTCAGGGGGCGGGGGTCACCCGAGAGGAGGCTCCGCACGGCCTCGTCGAACGAGGGGGCCTCCTCTTCCTGGTAGCGCACCCCAGCGCGCACGCTCGCCGCTGATCGCCCGGCGGTCCACTCGACGATACGGACCGCGGCCCGGGTCAGAGGTTCGAGGCTCGCGTCGTGGATCTTGTCCATCGTGTCCGACGCATCGAAGAGGTACCACGGTGCGGTCAGGTAGTTGACGATCGGTACGCCGCAGAGATGGAAGTGCCCGCCATCGGTGGTTGGGCGCTCGCCGAGAGCCGTAGGCGTCAGAATCAGCGACCGATCCATGTCCTCGGCGACCACCGCATCCCACACGGCGCGCTCCAGATCCGGGGACTCGCTCGTGAACCACCACCTGGGCACCGGCACGTCGAGAACCTCTAGCGCGCCGTCGCGCTCGATGCATTCGCGCGCCGCGTGCTCCAAGTGCATCTCGAGCACGATGCTCTCGAGCGCGTCCGCATGACTCTCGCAGAAGGCCTCCGTTCCCCGACCGCCTGCCATGTGCGCAGCGTTCACCGTGAAGACGAGCCGGTGCGGTCGTTCCGCCTCCGGCACGCGCGACCAGTACTCCGCCTGCGCCAGGACGAGTGCGATGCCCGAGGCATCCTCCACGGCCGACGCCCACGGTCCGTCGTGGTGGGAGCCTATGACGACCAACTCGTCGTCTGCACCGGGTAGCTCGCCGACGACGTTGTTGGTCATGACGCTTCCTCGCTCGGCGTCGACGCGCAGCCGAATCGGGACAGTCGCATGTGCCTCGGCGCCTCCCCCGTTGTGGGACGCGCTCATCAGCAGAGCCGCCAGTCTGTCGCCGTCGTCCTCTCCGACGTAGACCCCTGGGATCGGCCGGAATGCTCCGTCGTAGGGGACGTAGTACTCGCAGCCCCCGCCGGGATACCCGCGCAGGACTCCGACGAACCCGATCGCGCCTGCCTCCAAGGCCGGCTGCATCGTCTGCATCAGCGCCACCGAGAAGGGAGGCACGTGAGTGCCACCCTCGAGAGTCCCACCCGGGTCGTAGCACCAGCCCGCATCGCGCCGGTTCGGCCGCGCCCACGTCGACGTCCTCGGCTCTCCTGACCGTCACAGGGAACGTCGCCGGCAGAGAGACGAACGGCAGGTCGACGAGGGCGACGCGACCTCTCGCCGCCCCGCCCGGGGCACCGACGCTGACCAGCTCGCCCTGCACCTCGCCGGGCGCACTGAACGGTGTCGCGAAGCACGGGATCGACTCCGCCCCGGCACCGTCTCCGACGACGAGCTCGGCTGCGTGAGGTTCCCAGTATGGAGCCTCGACCGGCTCCAAGCGCACCTTCTCCAGCCCGAGCAATTCGAATCGCGATCGCACGTACTCCTCCGCCCACCGGTCCGCCGGCGTTCCCGGGCGGCGGATTCCCTGGTCGAAGACTGCCTGGATCCAGCCACGAATCGCGGTGGCATCGGGCACGAGCGCGGCGTCGGGCACGGCTGTCACCTCCTGGAGCGCGCTGGCACGGTAGCCGCCACACGCGACCTCCGCCTCGACAGGCCGACCGACCGACGACCGACCACCGACAACCGACCGACGAGGTGGCGAGGGCAGACTGACGGCGAGCCCCCGTCGGCGCCCGATAGCGTCGCCCCCCGTGGACAGCCCATTGGTCGAGGGACGGAACCTCACGAAGCGGTTCGACTCCTTCACCGCGGTCGACGGGATCGACTTCCGTGTCGAGCGGGGTGAGACGTTCGGCTTCCTCGGCCCCAACGGCGCGGGCAAGACCTCGACGATGCGGATGATCGGCTGCGTCTCGCCGATATCCGGCGGTGACCTGACCGTCCTCGGCCTCGACCCCATGACCGACGGCGCAGCCATCCGATCGCGACTCGGCGTCGTCCCACAGGAGGACAGCCTCGACACCGAGCTGACAGTCTGGGACAACATGCTCATCTATGGGCGCTACTTCGACCTGCCCCGTGCGGAGATCCGCCGGCGGGCAACGGAGCTGCTCGACTTCGTCCAGCTGACCGAGAGGCGGGACGACCGGGTCGACCCGCTGTCGGGAGGCATGAAGCGCCGGCTGACGATCGCCCGCTCCCTCATCAATCAACCCGAGCTCCTGCTTCTCGACGAACCCACCACCGGCCTGGACCCGCAGGCCCGCCATCTCCTGTGGGAGCGGCTCTACCGGCTTAAGCAGGACGGCGTGACGCTCTTGCTGACCACCCACTACATGGACGAGGCCGAACAGCTCTGCGACCGCCTGGTGATAATGGATGATGGGCGCATCGTCGCCGAGGGCTCACCGCGCGAGCTCATCGCAGCACACGCGACGCGTGAGGTGGTCGAGTTCCGCTTCGCCTCCGAGAAGTCCCGCTCCGACGCGCTCTCGCACCTCCAGAATACGGGAGAGCGGGTCGAGGCCCACGCCGACCGAATCCTCGTTTACACCGCCGACGGCGACAAGGTTGCATCTTTCCTGGCCGGCGCCGGCGATACGGCGCAGGCCGCGTCGATCCTCGTGCGACGCAGCACGTTGGAAGACGTCTTCCTCATCCTCACCGGCCGGACGCTCGACGACTGAGATGCAGACCCCTCCCGTGATGCGTGTAGTGGAGCGCGAGCTCCTCGTCTCGCGCCGGCTCTGGCGCGGCTGGACGTCTTCTCACTTCGTGATGCCGCTGCTCTACCTGACGGCGATGGGCGTCGGACTCGGCGACATCATCGACGACCGCGGACGGACCGTCGACGGCCTCGCCTACATGGAGTTCGTGGCGCCGGGGCTCCTGGCAGCGACAGCGCTGATGCTCGCCGCCGGCGAGTCGCTCTGGCCGGTGATGGTCGGCACCAAGTGGTTGCGCACGTTCCACGCGATGGTCGCAACGCCACTCGGCCCGGGAGACGCCTACGACGGCATCCTCGCCTGGACGGCCCTGCGGGCCTTCGCAGGAAGCGCGCTCTTCCTCACCGTCGCAACCCTCTTCGGCGGGGTCCCGTCGGCATGGGGGCTCCTCGCCGTACCCGCGGCGGCACTGGGTGCCGCCGCGTTCGCAGCACCCCTCATCGCGTACTCCGCCACACAGGACTCCGACGCGACGTTCCCGTTGATCATGCGCCTCGGCGTGATGCCACTCTTCCTGTTCTCGGGAACGTTCTTCCCCGTCTCCCAGCTCCCCGACACCCTTCAACCGGTCGCCGTAGCGTCGCCACTGTGGCACTCCGTGGAGCTCTGCCGCGGGGCAACCCGCGGCGATCTCGGAGCAGCGGCAGCCCTCGCACACCTCGTCGTGCTCGTCTCCATCGTCGCTGCCGGTCGGGCATGGGGACGCCGCAGCTTCACCCGGAAGCTCGTGCCGTGACCGACGTCGCGACACCGCTCCGGATTCCACGCCGGTTGGGCCTGATACTGCCACCGGGCACGGTCGGCTACCGATCTCTCCGGATCGTCGAGCGGAACGCTCTTGCATACCGGAGGATGTGGTTCGTGTTCCTGACGGGGTTCGCCGAACCACTGCTGTACCTCCTCTCCATCGGGATCGGCGTCGGTGAGCTCGTCGGCACTCTCCCGGGACCAGGAGGCGCCGGGATCGACTACAGGCAATTCGTCGCACCGGGGATGCTCGCCGTGAGCGCGATGAACGGTGCGGTCTTCGACACGACGTTCAACTTCTTCTGGAAGTTCAAGTACTCCAGGGCCTACGACGCCGTCCTCGCCACGCCACTCGGCGCGGGAGATATCGCACTCGGGGAGATGACGTGGGCTCTCATGCGCGGCGCCGTATACGCGACTGCTTTCCTGGTGACGATGCTCTTCTTCGGTCTCGTCCCGTCGGCCTGGGCACTTCTTGCCGTTCCGGTCACGCTGTTGATCGGCTTCGCCTTCGCGGGAGCGGGACTCGCCGCGACTACCTACATGCGCTCGTTCATCGACTTCGACTACGTGAACCTCGCCCTCGTGCCGCTCTTCCTCTTCTCCGCGACCTTCTTCCCGCTCTCTCGCTACCCCGACGCCCTGCAGTGGGTCGTGCGGTGCACCCCGCTGTATCAGGGCGTCGAGTTGGAGCGCTCCCTGGTGCTCGGCGATGTCCGATGGACGCTCCTCGTTCACGTCGCCTACCTGCTGCTCATGGGCACCGTCGGCGTGAACATCGCCGCGCGTCGCCTCGGCCGATTGTTGTTGCCGTGACATCGGGAGGATGCCCATGAGGGTGACGACACTGGGGACCGGGTCGCCCATCCCCGACCCGAAGAGGGCAGGTCCATCCACTCTCGTGCAGGCCGGCGGGCAGCATCTGCTATTCGACTGCGGGCGAGCGGTGCTGATGCGCCTCTCGGCCCTGGGCATCACCCCACCGGCACTGGCGCACGTCTTCCTCACGCACCTGCACTCGGATCACATAACCGACTTCAACGACGTCGTCACCACGCGCTGGGTCATGTCGCCCGCACCGAGCCCGCTCACCGTGACCGGGCCGCCCGGCACCGCCGAGCTCGCCAGACGCACGATCGCGATGCTCGCCGACGACGTGTGCTGGCGCCTCGCTCACCACGACGACCTCACCTGGGAGCCATCGTGCGACGTAACCGAGGTGCTCGATGGCATCGCACTCGACTCGGAGGGCATTCGCGTCGTCGCAGCGCCCACCGATCATCGGCCGGTCACCCCGACCGTCGGCTTCCGAGTCGAGCACGACGGCCGGGCCGTTGTGATCGGTGGCGACGGCGTGCCCTGCGACAGCCTCGACCGCCTCTGCTCCGGTGCCGACATGTACGTGCAGACAGTCACCCGCGCCGAGGTCGTGAGGTCGATCCCCTCGCCGCGGCTGCAGGACGTCATCGACTATCACTCCTCGTGCGCAGACGCCGGGCGCACCGCGGCCCGGGCCGGGGTGCGCACGCTCGTGCTCACCCACCCCGTACCGTTCGCTGTTCCAGGCACGGAGCACGAGTGGGTTGCCGAGGCCGCCGCGCACTTCGGCGGCGAGGTGCACCTCGCCGCCGACCTCGACTCATTCGACCTGTAGCGCGCTCACGGGCACCCCGGATTCTGACCTCGAGCCGGACCCGGGCAGAGCAGCGGGACCGTCTGCCGGATCAGACTGCGCGCTCGAGACTGACGCGCACACCGCGATCAACGGGAACGGGCTGCCACCCGAGGGGTCCGTAGTCGACGTGCCCGTAGCCGGCGGCGAGATTCAGGTGCTTCACCATGCCCGGGCTGACGTCGTTAGGTCCGCCCCAGTCTTCGAACATGTGCGGGTCCCAGCCGTTGTACACCGTCACGCCCCCGGGTTGCTGCCCGCCGCTGAGCTTCGCCCGCACCACGAACGAACCCACGTCGTTGAAGACCCGCACCCGGTCGTTGTCGGAGATCTCCAGCATCTCGGCGTCGCCCGGATTGATCACCGCGTGCGGCTCTCCCCGGTGTGTCTGCAGCAGTATCGGGTTGCCCATGTTCATCGCGTGGACCGACCAGCGGTTGTGGCCCGACGACATCACGTGGGTGTGGTCTCCACCCATCTTCGGCATGTCCTTGTGGACAGGAAGGTCCTCGCCGGCCTCGACGAACCACGGGTGCTCGATGAGGAACTGTGCTCGCCGCGTCAGAGTGGGGTACGGGTCGCCCCGGAGCAGGTGATACTCGAGCGGGTTGGCGATCTCGTCCTCGGCCGGCCACGGCGACGCGTGACTCTTGCCCATGAACGTACGCCCCCAGTTCTGGAATCTGACCTGGCCGTTCTCGCGCAGCTTCTTCAGGTCGGTACCGGGCTCCAGGAGGCCGGCATAGGCCGAGTCGCGCACGATCTCGTCGTGCACCTGCTCGCTCGTCTCGAATGCACCGTCGAGCGTGAAGCGGCCGGGCAGGTCTGCGTACTTGTGCTCGCTGCCGTCGGCGTGCCGGAAGGTCTCGATCCCCCGCTCGTCGGCGCGACGGGCGAGCGCCCGGGTCAGGTCGCGGAAGAGCTCCCACTCGGCCATCGACTCGCCCGCAGGCGGGACGGCCTCGTCGGTCATGGTGAGCGTGAAGAGCGGGATGTCGAGCGCGACCTTCTCGTAGTGCTGCGCCGCCGGGAGGACGATGTCGGACCAGAGCGCAGTGCTCGACATCCGGACGTCGATGGTTACAACGAGATCTAGCTTGGGCCAGAAGTGCTCGAGGACGGTGTTCCGCCCGCCGCGCGTGCGCCGCACGATGTTGCCACCGCACTCGATGAGAACGCGTGGCGGCGTGTCGGGACCGTTACGGATCGTGTGCGACCACCAACCGGCCTCGATCGCCTCGTCGAAGTACTCGTCGAACGTGCGCGCCATCGTCGGATCGCCGTTTCCCGGCGCATTCCACAGCTCGCGAAAGCCTGCATGCCAGTACCAGATGAACGCCGGCGGGACCATCATCGGGCGACCGCCCTTCCCCGCGGCGCGCAGCATGTCGAACGAGGCGATCTCCGATGACATCGACGGATCGAGCGACATGAAGAGCTCGTCGAACGCGTCGAGCGCCGCCACGACCTCCTCCGAACCCTCGACGCCCGGTCGCGCCTTCGCCCCCGTGATGGTCCACCCATCCATCTGGCCGCTGGCCCAGTTGTTGAATCCCGTCCCGGGCTTCCCCAGTTCCCGGTCAGCGCCAGCACGAGCAACATCGTGCGTTGGTAGAGATCAGAGTGGTACGCCTTGTTGGCGGCCATCCCCATCCATACCTTCGTCTTCTTCGCCGCGACCTTACGAGCGAGCATCCGCACCGTCTCGGGCGCGATGCCGGTCGACTCGAACACGTCCTCGGGGCGGAAGGCGCGCAGATGATCGACCATCCTCACCATCAGCGGCCTCACTGCGACAACGGAGCCGTCGGCGAGAGTCACCTCGGCGGCACCGTCGAGCGAGGGGATGTAGCCGTCGGGGAGCAGGTTGCCGCGGTCGGCCTCCTTGACCGCTCCGGACTGGTCGATGTGGAAGAACTGGTCGTCGCGTCCGTCGGGATCGATGTCGCGTGCCCGCAGGAAACGGCCGGTGTCGGCACGCACCAGCAACGACAGATCGGTCTGGTTGCGGACGAACGCCTCGTCGACGAGGCCCTCCTCCACGATCACCTGCGCCATGGCGAGCGAGAGCGCCGCGTCGCTCCCCGGGCGGACGGGCACGTGGTGATCTACGTGCATGTGGCTCGGGCTGACGTCCGGACCGAGCAGGACGATCTCGGTTCCGTTGTACCGGGCCTCCGTGAAGTAGTGGTAGAAGGTGATGTAGGTGTACACGGGGTTCGAGTGCCAGATCAGTACGAGCTCCGACTCGAACGCCGCCGGCTCATCGTGCCACAGGAAAGACTTGCCCATCGTCAGATGGATCCCCGGGGCGAAGTCGCCGATCGACGCGTTCAGGTCGGTGGAGGTGGCGCCGAGCATCCCGATCAGTCGCTCGATGGCAGTGGTACCGACTATCTCGGGCGTGCCCTCCCGCATGATCGACTCGGGGCCGTACTTCTCGATCGCGTCGATGATCCCGTCTGCGACGGCGTCGAGCGCCACGTCCCACGAGATCTCCTCCCACTGCCCGCTGCCGCGCTCGCCGACTCGCCGCAACGGCCGCAGGAGGCGGTCGCCGGCGTCGAGCTGCGCGCTCCACGCCGCGCCCTTGTTGCAGCCCTGCGGATAGACGTCGGGGAACTTCCCGTTCGGCTCCAGCCGGTCGGGCCGCGGGCCGGCGATCTCCTCGCGCACGACCTTCCCGTCCTTGACGAAGACGTGGTAGCGGCAGTTGCTCGGAAAGCAGTCGGCGCAGTGCGAGCCCCAAGCGACCTCGTCGAACTCGGTACGCGCGCGGTATCGCGCCTCTCCCGACCGCATGTCGTCGGTGCTGGTGCTCGTCATCGGATCTCCGCCCTTCGGCTCCGTGTGCGGAGGCACTCGTCATCGAGGAACTACGTACAGCTGCGGAGCGTACCCGGCCCGCCCGCACCCCCCTGTTTGGACGCAGGTGGTCGCCATGGCTCCGCTGGCGTCCAAAAAGGGGGTCAACGGTGTTGGGGGAAGCCGAGATCGACGCGACTGGTAGCAGGATCGGGCCACCTCGACGTCACGACCTTGGCGCGTGTGTAGAAATGCACTCCATCCGGTCCGTACATGTGCGAGTCGCCGAAGAGCGACCGCTTCCATCCGCCGAACGAGTAGTACGAGACGGGCACGGGAATCGGTACGTTCACGCCGACCATCCCCGCCGAGACCTCGAACTGGAACCGTCTGGCGGCCCCACCGTCGCGAGTGAAGATCGCGGCACCGTTTCCGTAGGGATTGTCGTTCACGAGGCGGAGAGCGTCGTCGAAGCCATCGACGCGGACGACGCAGAGGACCGGTCCGAAGATCTCTTCGTCGTAGACGCTCATTCCCGGCCGGACATGATCCAGGAGCGAGACGCCCAGGAAGAAGCCGTCTCCCGCGAAGGCGGTGTCGCGCCCGTCGACCACCAGCGTCGCACCTTCCCGCTCGCCCGAATCGATCAGCGCGGCGACCCGGTCGCGGTGCTCTCGGGTCACCAGCGGCCCCATCTCGCTCTCAGGATCGGTTCCCGGGCCGATACGCAGCGCGGCGATCCTCCTCGCTATCGCATCGACGAGGGGATCAGCGGCGCCGCCGACGGCAACGACAACCGATACCGCCATGCAGCGCTCTCCGGCGGAGCCGTACGCCGCGCTCACCGCAGCGTCTGCCGCCATGTCGAGATCCGCGTCGGGGAGGACGACCATGTGGTTCTTCGCTCCGCCGAGCGCCTGAACGCGCTTGCCATGACGCGATCCGGTCGCGTACACGTACTCGGCGATCGGCGTGGAGCCGACGAAGCTCACTGCGGCGATGCCCGGGTTCTCGAGCATCCGATCCACAGCGACACGATCACCGTGCACGACGTTGAATACACCTCCGGGCACTCCAGCGTCGTGGAGGATCTCCGCGATGAGCATCGATGCCGACGGGTCCTTCTCCGACGGCTTCAGCACAAACGTGTTTCCGCAGGCGATCGCATTCGCGAACATCCACATGGGCACCATCGCCGGGAAGTTGAACGGCGTGATCCCGGCCACGACGCCTAGTGGCTGGCGGATCGAGTAGACGTCGACACCCGTACCGGCCTGCTCGCTGAATCCGCCCTTCAGCAAGTGAGGGACGCCGCAGGCGAACTCGACATTCTCGATTCCACGCGCGACCTCGCCGAGCGCATCGGAGAGCACCTTCCCGTGCTCCGGAAGTGATCGCCGTCGCGAGGTCGTCGCGTCGGGCGTCGAGTGCGGCGCGCACTCGGAACATGATCTCGGCGCGACGCGACAGCGATAGCGCATGCCAGTGCGGATACGCCTCGGAGGCAGCCGATACGGCGAGGTCAACCTCGCTTGCAGACGCCAGGTCGACCTCCGCCTGCTGCCGTCCGTCGGCGGGATCGAAGACCGGGCCGTACCGGCCGGACTCGCCCGGCAGTATGCGCCCGCCGATCCAGTGACTGATGCGACGCATTCCCCGCTCCTCTCCTTTGGCGGGCTCACGGTAACGAGAACAGGGGGCGATGCACAGCGCAGGCATGGCGGAGGTCGGCGTCGCGTGCGCGCCGCGACGCGTCACTCCCTCTCCGCTTCTCCGCTTCGACACTCCCCCGTCGCCCCGCCAATATGGCGAGATGGCTCCGCTCATCGACCTCGACCACGTCGCCCTCGCGTCCGAGCACGTCTTCGACAATTTCGATCGCTACCGGGGGTGACCTCGGCGGTCAGTGGGTCTCGGGTGGCTACGACCCCGGCTTCTACTGGGGGCAGGTCGGCTTCGCGAACGGCATGCGGCTGGAGATGCTCGAGCCGGCGAACCTGGAGCTCGACGACTTCCTTCGGCGCTTCCTCGACGGGAGCGGTCCGGGGCCGCACCACATCACCTTCAAGGTGCCCGACATCCACGCAGCGATCGATGCCGCCACGGCGGCCGGCTACCCGCCCGTCCGGGTGAACCTCGCCCACGAGAGCTGGATGGAGGCGTTCCTCCACCCGAAGGCCGCTCACGGCATCGTCGTTCAGCTCGCCCAGTCGTCCGAGCACGAGCACCCACTCCTGACCGAGCTGCCGCCGTCACGAATCGCTGAGCCGGCCTCGCTCGACTGCATCGTGCACGCGGTGACTGATATCGAGTCGGCTCTGGGCCTGTTCCGCGACGTCCTCGGCGGCATGCCGGTGGAGCACGGGACCGACGGGGAGGATCCCCACGTCGATCTCGCATGGCCTGGACCGGGGCGAATCCGTCTGGTCGAGGCTCGCTCGGCGGATCTGAAGGAGTGGGTGGGCAGTCGCCCCGGGCGTCTCCACCATCTTGCGTTCACCCTCGCGGACCCTTCCGAGGTGCGCGGCGCGGAGCGCGTCGACCGCCACGACACCGGTGATGTCTTCGAGGTCGCGCCCACGGCGAACCTCGGCACCCGCCTCCGCCTCCACCCCCTGGGTTTTGGCGTCAGAACCTCGCGACTACCGCGAGGTTCTGACGCCAGAACGCGGAGTGGGTGGGAGACTCCGTCGTATGAGCAGTGACTCTGCCGCGAGCCGGCGGCCGTCATTGGACGAGCTGGTCGCGGCCACCCCTGCTACCCGCGACCGCTACCTGGACCTGCTGCGGGCGGCGTCGATCCTCGTCGTCGTCTTCGGCCACTGGCTGATGGCCGTCCTCGAGTGGGACGACGGCCGGTTGGAGACCTCGAATCTCCTGGCCGAGGTCCGACCGCTACAGCTCGCGACGTGGGTGCTGCAGGTCATGCCCGTCTTCTTCTTCGTGGGCGGCGTCGTGAACCGCGCCGCGATCCTCTCGGCGCGCCGTCGGGGCAGCGGCTGGGCGGAGTACCTGCAGGGTCGCGTCGACCGACTTACCCGACCCGTCGTGCCGTTCGCCCTGGTGTGGATGGGGGTCGCCGGGAGCATCGCGCTGGCCGGTGCCTCCGGGAAGCCTGCCCGTGTGGTGCTGCGTGTGATGGCCCAACCCCTCTGGTTCCTGGCCGTCTACCTGATCGTCATCGCCATGGCTCCGGCCTTCGTTCGCCTCCATGAACGGTGGCGATGGTGGGTGCCGGGGGTGCTCGCGCTCACCGCCGGGATGCTCGACATCGTCGGCGAGCACGTGGCCGGCGTCGGATGGGCCAATTACCCGGTGGTCTTCCTTTTCGCGCACCAGCTCGGCTTCTTCGCCGGCGACGGCACTCTGAACGGGTGGCCCCGGCATCGGATGCTGCTCGCCGGAGCCGTGGGCCTGGGTGCGCTGGCCGCCCTCACGGCGGGTCCGTACCCGACGAGCATGGTCGGCGTCACCGGCGAGGCGCGCTCCAACATGAGCCCACCGACACTCTGCATCGTCGCGCTCGCCGTCCTGCAGGTTGCTCTGGTCCTACTCGCACGGCCGGCAGTAGCCAGATGGCTCGAGAGCCCGCGGGCTTGGGGTGCGGTCATCGTGGTCAACACGTCGATCATGACGATCTTCCTCTGGCACCTCCCGGCGCTCGTGCTCGTCGCACTCCTGCTCCTCGTCGGGTTCCCACAGCCGGATGTCGCGTCTGCGTCTTGGTGGCTGCTGCGCATCCCTGGTTCGCGTTGATGGCCGTCGTGCTGGCCGGTCTCATCTCGGTGATGAGCCGATTCGAGCGCGGGGTCGGATCACCGACTGCCCGGCCCTGGAGCTCGATCGCCGCGACGGTTCTCGCGACGGCGAGCCTCATCGGACTCGCACTGCGCGGCTTCGGACGCCTCACCGCCATTCCGGCCGTGGCGGCACTCCTCCTCGCCTCCTTCCTGGTCAGACGCCCCCACCCCGCGTTTTGGCGTCACTTCCTCGCGACTACCGCGAGGAAGTGACGCCAAAACGCGGGTGGGTGGGAGACTCGGGCGTATGGGCGTCCCCGTGCTGCGCACCGAACGACTTCTGCTGCGCGCCTGGCGCGACGACGACCTCGCTCCGTTCGCCGAGCTCAACGGCGACCCAGAGGTGATGGAGCACTTCCCCTACGTCCTCACACCCGAGCAGTCCGACGACCTCGCCCGCCGCATCGGCGAGGAGTTCGCGCGGCGCGGCTTCGGCCTCTGGGCCGTCGAGGTACCCGGGGCATCGGCATTCATCGGCTTCGTCGGACTAGCCGTCCCCGGCTTCCAAGCCGTCTTCACCCCGTGCGTCGAGGTCGGCTGGCGACTCGCTCGTCACTCGTGGGGCCACGGGTACGCGAGCGAGGCGGCAGTCGAGGTGCTGCGCTTCGCCTTCGAGGACCTGATGCTCGACGAGGTCGTGTCCTTCACCGCCACGACCAACCTCCGCTCGCAGGCCGTGATGCGTCGCATCGGCATGACACACGATCCCGCCGACGACTTCGACCACCCGCGCATGCCCGAGGGCCACGTGCTCCGGCGCCACGTCCTCTACCGGGCGCGATCATCTCGGCCCTGAGCATGCCGCGGCCCTGAGCATGCCGCGTCGCTGAGCATGCCTCGGCCCTGAGCCCGACGGACCGGGACCGAGCACACGACAGCGGCCGCCACCGGGGGTTACCGTTCGCCGATGGACCCACTCCCCCACTACTCCGATCTGCCCCGGGTCGCGGGCCTACCGTCCTCCTGGGGGCTCTGGGGCGACGCCGGCACCGACCGCCTCGGCTGCCTCAACCTGCTGACACCGGAGCGCGTCGTCGACGCCGCGACCCTCGTCCGGCGCGGGGCGGTGTTCCCTCTGAACTGGTCGATGGGCCTCCCCGATCCGCCGCTCTTCGGTCGGGACCGCCTCGTTCACGAGGTCACCGGAGGCGACGAGTCCATCGGCCACGACGACATCCTCGACCGCTGGAACACGCAGTCGTCGAGCCAGTGGGACGGCTTCCGCCACATACGCAACACCGCGGCGCGGACCGAATCCCCCGGAACCGGGCACTACGGCGGTGTGCCCGACCGCGAGCACGGTATCGACCACTGGGCACGCCGAGGGATCGTCGGGCGGGCAGTGCTCTGCGACATCGGACGCTTCCGCGAGTCGCAGGGACGCGCACTCCGCCACGACACCCCCGACGTCATCGGGCCCGACGAGATCACGCAGTGCCTCGCCGCCCAGGGCTCCGCTGTGCGCGAAGGCGACGTGCTCCTGATGCGGACGGGTTGGACGGCGTGGTACGAGCAGCAGTCCGCCGGCGTCCGAGAGGCCCTGGCCCAGCCGGGCGGCCTCGCCGCCCCCGGCCTCGCACCCGGGGAGCGGACCGCCGAGGTGCTCTGGGACCTGCACATAGCCGCGATCGGAACCGACACACCTGCGGTCGAAGTCTGGCCTCTCGGATCTCACCTCGAACCCGATGAGGTCGAGGCGGTGAGGTCCGACCCGAGACGCTCACATGAGGTCTTCGTGCACACCCTCCTGCTGTCTATGCTCGGTCTCCCGCTCGGCGAGCTATGGGACCTCGACGCGCTGGCGGCCGACTGCGCCGAGGACGGCAGGTTCGACTGCCTCTTCGTCTCCGCGCCTCTGAACCTGCCGGCAGGCGTGGCGAGCCCACCGAACGCCCTGGCCGTCAAGTAGCCGCGCACCGACGCACCGACTTGCCATGCACGTGACACGTGGGGTCGGATGAGCCCATGACCGAACGAGAGAGCGGGCCCGCCGACCTGGGCCCGTCCCCGAAGTGGAGCCGCCCACGGTCGACCGGCTCCTCGCTCTGCTCGAGCTCGAGCGGCTCGACCGGGACCTGTTCCGCGCCGCGATCCCGATGCAGACCCACACCGGCCGCCTCTTCGGCGGCCAGGTGGCCGCTCAAGCGCTCCCGCGCGGCGACGCACACCGTCGAGGTCGACCACCATCCCCACTCTCTGCACGGGTACTTCCTACGCCCGGGTTCGCCGGAGACGCCAGTCCTTCTCCACGTGGACCGGATACGCGACGGACGCTCGTTCACGACACGCACAGTCGTCGCGATCCAGGAGGGCGAAGCGATCTTCGAGCTCATCGCGTCGTTCCATCGCGACGAACCGGCCACCGAGTACCAGGTGCCTCCGCCCGACGGCGTACCGAAACCCGACTCGGACACGCTCTGGCACGAGAGTCCGATCTCGCGCTTCTCCCTGGCGAGCCCCTTCGAGATGCGAGAGATGGCGAATCCCGGCCCAGACGAGCGCGGTCTCCTCTCCTCGACGCGACGCGTGTGGCTACGCACTCGAGGCGCTCTGCCCGACGACCGTGCGCTACACGCGTGTGTGATCACCTTCGTCTCCGACATGGGCGCGGTCTTCGCGGCGGCGCTCGCCGTCGGTGGTGGCCTCGGCATCACGATGGGTGCGAGCCTCGACCACGCCGTCTGGTTCCACCGGCCGATCCGACCCGACGAATGGATGCTCTTTGACCTCTGGCCGGTCTCGAACGCGGGATCGCGTGGCCTGGTGCACGGAACGATGCACGCCGGCGACGGCCTGCTCGGCGCCTCGGTCGCACAGGAGGCCTTGATCCGCTTCGTGCAATCTCCCACCACCGCGACATGACCTGCCCTGGTTCGAGGTTGCGTCGCCTTCCACTCAGGAGGCTCGGCCGCTCGCGCACAACCGGTCGCGCCCTTCGGCACGGGTACGCTCGGTGCCGATGAGCTCATCCACCCGCGTCAGCAGCGCTCGGTCCGTACGCCTCGTCGTCGTGTCCGTCGTCGCCGTGTCCCTCCTCGCCGTGTCGGTGCTCGCAGTGGGTCTGACCGGTGAAGCCACCCCCGCCGATGCTGGGGCCCCCGCTGCAGGGGGCCTTCGAGGAGATCCTCGCCTACGACGTGGACATCACGATCGAGGAGATCGGATCGATCCTCGTCCGCGAGAAGATCGAGTACGACTTCGGCAGCACGCCGCGTCACGGGATCCTGCGCGACATCACCGACCGCCTCGATTACGACGATGAGCACGACCGCGTGTACCCGATCACTGTCGTGTCTGTGGCTGCGCGTGAAGGAACACCGGCGCAGTACACCGTCGAGTCGATGGAGCGCAGCACGCGCGTCAAGATCGGCGACCCCGACCGCACCATCACCGGGCGGCACGTCTACGTCATCACCTATCGAGTGCAAGGTGCGCTCAACGGCTTCGACGATCACGACGAGCTCTACTGGAACGTCACCGGCAACGAATGGCCGGTGCCGATCGGACGTGTCACGGCGGTCGTGAACGCGCCCGCCTCCGTGACGGCCGCGGCCTGCTTCCGAGGGTCGTTCGGGTCGAGTCTGCCGTGCGAGCGTGCGAACGTCGACGGATCGTCGGCCGGCTTCGTCGACTCCTCGCTCGGCAGCAACGAGGGCCTGACAGTCGTCGTCGCGATCCCGAAGGGAGCTGTCCCCGAGCCCGAACCAGTTCTGGCGGAGATCTGGAACTTCGGTACGGCCTTCTCAACCGATGCTCGACCGCTGGGGCTGGCGGCCGGCGTTCTCGCCGCCTGCTTGTTCGGCGTCGTCTGGGTGCTCTGGCGCATCGGCCGCGACCGCAAGTTCGCCGGTTCGGCGATCGACGCGGCCTTCGGGAGCGCTACGGGCACCGAGGAGCGCGTCGGCATCGGTGAGCGACCCACGATCCCCGTCGAGTTCGTACCACCCGACGGCATCCGCCCCGGGCAAGTGGGAACCCTCATCGACGAGGTCGCCAACCCCCTCGACGTGACAGCGACGATCGTCGACCTCGCGGTGCGGGGATACCTCACCATCGAGGAGGTCGAGCGCCCTGGGTTCTTCCGCAAGGGCGACTGGTCTCTCAAGAAGTCGAAGGATGCCGACGACTCGCTGCTCGAGTTCGAGCGCAAGCTCTTCCATGGTCTCTTCAAGGGACGCACCGACGGCGTCGTCCTCTTGTCGGAGCTGCGCGAGAAGTTCGTGAAGCGCATGGCAGACGTGCGCGACGCGCTCTACGACGACGTCGTCAGCAACGGTTGGTTCCCGCGCCGTCCGGATCGTGTCCGCGCCATCTGGATCGGCGTAGCAGTGGTCATTCTGGTGTTCGCTGCAGGAGCGGCTTTCGCGCTGGCCGCTCTCACGAACCTCGGTCTGGTGGGCGTGGCTCTGGTTCTCGGAGCTCTCTTGTTCCTGGTCGTAGCGCGCAAGATGCCTCGGCGCACACCCAAGGGCACTGCGACCCTCCGACGCGTCCTCGGGTTCCGGGAGTTCATCACGACGTCCGAGAAGGATCGGGCCGACTTCGCCGAGCGGCAGAACCTGTTCTCGGAGTACCTGGCCTACGCCATCGTCTTCGACTGCGTCGACAAGTGGGCGAAGGCCTTCGCGGGTCTCGGGGACCAGCCGCCCGAGGTCGACTGGTATCGCGGGTCCGGCCCGTTCACGGTCCACGCCTTCTCGGAGAGCATGCGCGATTTCTCGGTCACGACATCAGGCACTCTCACCTCCACGCCGGCGGGGTCGGGGTCGAGCGGCTTCAGCGGAGGTGGCTCCTCGGGTGGTGGTGGTGGCGGCGGCGGAGGCGGCTCCTGGTAGAGCGCCCGCCGTGCGCGGAAGCACGCCCTGCCACCAGAATGCGGGTCTCACCCCGATCCGCACCGACCACCTCGGAGCAGCCGTGACAGAACCCAACGAGCCGGGTGCCGGTCGTCTCGCCCGTGGCCTGGGGCGCCGCGAGAGGCGGGTGCTCGATGCCGTCTGCGACGCGATGGTTCCTCCCGGGGGCGCTGTACCCGAAGGAGCGACCGACCTCGGTGTGCCCGAGGAGATCGCGGGGTGGCTCTCGACCTTCACGCCTGCATCGCGGCGCGCCGTGCGCGCGATGCTCCTCGGCTACGACCTCACCCCGCTCCTCTCACGGCGGATGAGACCCTTCCACAGGCTCTCGGCCGCCGACCGCGCGGCCTGGATCGACCGCAGCGCGCACTGCCGTCTGCGCCCACGGCGTGAGGCATTCTCCGCCCTCCAGACACTCGTGCAGCTCGCCTACGCGTCTCACCCACGCGTCGCCGAGGTGATCGGCTACGACGGCTCACCCCTCGTTCCCCTCGTCGAGCAGCCCCCCGCGGTCGCGCTGCCGGTTCTCTCGTGGCCCGACGCTCCCACCTCGATCTCCGTCGACGTAGTAGTCGTGGGCAGCGGTGCCGGTGGAGCCGTCGCGGCCGACACGCTCGCCCGAGCCGGCAAGAGCGTCGTAGTCGTCGAGGAGGGTGGCACGTACAAGGCCACCGATGAGTCCGGTAGCCGGCCCGTCGATCGGATGCTCCGGCACTTCCGCGACAACGGTCTGACATTCGCCCTCGGCTCCCCGGTCATCTCCCTGCCGATGGGTCGAGTTGTCGGCGGGACGACGGTCGTCAACTCCGGCACCTGCTTCCGGACCCCCGACGACGTCCTGCACGACTGGTCGCGCCGCGGCGTCACCGCAGTCACGCCCGACGACCTCGCACCTGTCTTCGACACCGTCGAGGACGTACTCGGCGTTCAGCCGGTGCCCGAAGAGGTCCTCGGCGCGAACGGCTCCGTGGCCCGCCGCGGTGCTGAGACACTCGGCTGGTCCGGCGGACCCATTCGTCGCAACATCCGGGTTGCCACGGCCACGGCGCATGCGGGTTCGGGTGTCCGATCGACGCGAAGCAGGCGATGCACGTCTCCTACCTCCCGCGCGCGGTCGCGGCGGGCGCCGAGATCGTCGCGAACGCGCGCGTGCGCGAGATCTGGATGGAGGCCGGACGCGCCGTCGGTGTCGTCGCGGACCTGATCGATCCCGAGAGCGGTAGACCACGATGCGAGATGCGCGTCCGGGCCAAGGCGACTGTTCTCGCGGCGGGGGCGGTCTTCACACCGGCGTTGCTGATGCGCCAGAAGCTCGCCGGCTCGTCGGGCCAGCTCGGTCGCAATCTCGTCGTGCACCCGGGCGCCGGCACCAGCGCCCTCTTCGACGAGGACCTCTCGGCGTGGCGCGGAACGATGCAGAGCTACTACATCGACGAGCACCTCGACGACGGTGTGCTGCTCGAAGCGACGTTCCCGCCCCCCGGGCTCGGATACTCGGCCGGCTCGCTCCCCGGATGGGGCCGCGACAAGGAGCTGTTCAGGTTGTATCCGCGGGTCGCCTCGATCGGGTCCATCTGCAGTGACGAGGGGGAACGGTCGGATCCGGCCCACCGGGAAGCACGGGGCGCTCATCCGCTACTCGCTGTCGGACCGCGACGCCCACCGGGTCGTCGACGGGATAGCGCGCTCGGCGGAGCTGCTCTTCGCCGCGGGGCGACGACCGTCTACCCGATGCTCCCGGGCCTGACTTCGATCTCCTCGCCGCACGATGTCGAGCGGATCCGCAGCGGCAAGTGGAAGCGCTCCGAGCTGCACGTGTCGGCGTATCACCCGATGGGCACTGCGCGCATGGGGACCGACTCATTCGGCTCGGTTGTCGACCCGTGGGGCGCCGTGTGGGACGTCCCGGGCCTCCACGTGCTCGACGCGTCGATCCTGCCGTCGTCCACGCACGTGAACCCACAGATCACCATCATGGCCCTCGCCGCGCGCGGCGCCGCCCGCCTCGCCGACGCCCTCGGCTAGATGGCGAGCGTTCCCGCAGAGCGGGTGCTCGTGGTCGTGAACGCGGTGGCGCGCGGAGGCCCTGCCCTGCTCCTCGACGAGGTGCTGCAGGTGTCCCGTGCGCTTGGGTTCGAGGCGGTGGTTCTCGAGCCGCAAGGGAGCGACCGCTCAATCGCCGAGGTGGCGGACGCCGTAGCCGGCGGCGGCCCCTGGGCCACTGTCGTCGCGGTCGGCGGCGACGGATCCGTACGTGCTGTCGCCGAGGGACTCGCACGCGGTCTGAGGCGGCTCGGCACACCAGGGAGTGCCGCCGAGATGCCCTCCACACCCGCTCCACCCCTCTTCGTCGTCCCCGGCGGAACGGGCAACTCCGTGTACCGGGCGCTGTGGGAGGACCACCCTTGGTCCGAGGTGCTCGCCGGGGCACTGACGGGGCACGCTCGAGTTCGCGACCTCGATCTCCTGCGTATCGCCGAGACAGGGTCGATCGTTCTTCTCGGCGCGAGCGCCGGCCTGGTCGCCGAGGCGGTCCGCGTCTCGGAGCGACTTGAGGGGGTAGAGGGCCGGGACCGATACCAGGCCGCGGCGATCACGGCGCTCGAGGAGCACACGCCGTTCCCGGCGCGCGTGAAGGTAGACGGAGCGACTTTGCACGAGGGACCGTCGACGCTCGTCGCCGTCGGAGGGGCCCGACACCGCGCCGGCACCTTCCAGCTGCTGCCCCTATCGGTGCTCGACGACGGGCTCCTCGACGTCTGCGTGATCCGGGGAGTCGACGCAGGTGCGTTCGTCGAGCTCGCCGGGGTCGTCACCGCCGGTGAGCACGTCGGTCGACCGGAGGTCGCTTACGCGCAAGGACGAGCTGTCACCATCGAGCGGACCGACGGCGCGCCGCTCACCTTCGAGCACGACGGCGACCTGTGGGATCGCCGCGACTCCGCCCTGACCATCGAGGTCGCCGCCACCGTACCGGCGTTCGCCCCGCTCCGGGCACTAGCAGGCTGAGATCGCGGGACCGCCCGGTCCCCCCACAGACCGTGGACTTCTCGTCGAGGCGTACTCCGGGATCTGCGCCGTGACAGGATTCCGCGACCTCCGGTTGCATTTCGCACAGCCGGTTCGTCAGTCAGGGTGTGAGCAGAGTTACCGAGCAGTCAGTGGAGCCCCCCGAGAGCATCGACGGCCGATGGGACGCCGACACGCTCCGAGAGCTGGAGAACCTCTACGAGCCACTGCGGCGGTTCGCCGCGATGGTGGGGCGGTGGGAGGTCGAGCCCGACGATCTGGTGCAGGAGGCGTATGCGCGCTTCCTGAAGGCGGAGCCGAGGGCCGTTCGCGATCTCGGCCCGTACCTGCGAAGGGTGATAGCGAACGCCGCCATCGACGAGCGGCGCCGATCCCGGCGCGCGGAGGCAGCACGGCTCCGCATCGCCACCGACGCCAAGACCGCCGACACCTACCCGAGCGAGCTGGCCGATCTGCTCCGCCTCGACCCCCAGGTGCGCGGCCTGCTGTATCTGGTCGAGGTCGAGGGCGAGTCCGTGACGGCGGCCGCCCGAGTGGTCGGCATGGGTCCTGCATCTGCCCGCATGGCCCTCACACGCGCACGGCGCCGACTGCGCGCCGAGCTTGAAGCGGAGCGAGACGATGACTGACTCGAACAGGTTGCGCCACAAGCTGGATCTGATGGCAGTGCGCGGGAACCGCCGAGGCGCTGCCGCAGTCCTGCAGTCGGCCAAGGACCAGGTGCCTGCCGCGCGCTCGGCGAACGGCGCCGGAATCATGCCGCCGGACGGCGAAGGAGACCGGCCCGACGAGCTCGTCGTCGAGATCCAGAGCGCGACGCCGCGGCGCCGGCACGCAGCCTGGAGCATCCTCGCAGCCGCCGGCGCCGCCGCGCTCGCTGGCGTCGGCGCCCTGGCGATCACGGCACTCGTCGGAGACGGCGGCGCGTCCTCACCCGAGGCCGCGGTGCAGCGGCTCGCAGACGCCGTCAGCGCCGAGGATCCACTCGCGGCGGCCGGAGCGCTCGCTCCCGGGGAGGTGCGGACTCTGAGCCGCACACTCGACGCCGCCGGCCACAGGGCCGCCGATCTCGACCTGGTTGCGACCGCGGGTGCACCGCTGGCCGGAGTCGACCTCGACGTTCGCGACCTCGCTCTGGCCACCGAGGATCTCGCTCCCGGGTACGCGAAGGTGGTTGTCCTCGACGGCTCCCTGACCGCGGAGACGAACGCCGCGGAGATGTCGGATCTCCTTCGCCGGGCCGGGGTACACGACTCGGCCGCGTCGGTCGAGGCCGCCGAGCTGCGGCAGCGCGACATCCAGCCCTTCTTGATGGCGGTGGAGTCCGGCGACGGGTGGTACGTGAGCGTCGCGTACACGGCGCTCGAGTACCTGCGCGTCCTCAACGACCTGCCCGCCCCCGACTACGGCTCGGGCCTCGCCGCGCTGTCGAGCCTCGGAGCGTCCTCACCCGAGGACGCAGCCCGGCAGATGGTGAGCGGAGTCGCCGACTCCGACTGGGATGCCGTCTTCTCCCTCATCCCGCCCGGCGAGATCGCGCTCTACGACTACCGAGAAGCCCTCGGCGAGCTCCTGGCCGACTCCGACGCGGGTGCCACCGTCGACGCCCTCGACGCAACCGCCGAGATTGACGGTGACACTGCCGTCGTCGAGGTCCGCGCCTCCGGGTCGTTCGAGTCGGTTCGCGACGACGGCTACGGGCCCACCCACTGGGACCTCTCCGACGGCTGCCTCCGCGAGTACTACCCCGGCTACACCGAGACGGGCGTCGCAATCGGATCGGACTCCGGCGCCGTGTCATACCCGACGCAGGCGACGAACGCCTTCTGCATCTCGCCGGCGTACGCGGGCTCGCCCCTGCTGATGTTCATCGGTGGTACCGGAACGCCGTCCGAGGATCCGGAGCGGGGCGTAGAACTCACCGCCGTGCGGATCGGCGACCGGTGGTTCCTCAGCCCGGTGAGCATGGCGCTCGAGGCCGTCGACGCCTGGGTGGGCGGCTTCGACCTGCGCTCGCTCTACTCGATGCTCGGACTGGGTCGCGAGATCCCGCCCGAGACCGGGCTGACGCTGGGTGAGAGCTATCGCGGCGAGGTCGCTTCGCGCTGGACGACCTACACGTACAGCTTCGACGGGAACGCCGGCCAAGAGGTGGTCGGCCGCTTGACCGAGCTCACCGGCGCAGACGAGCCCCGCGAAGGTACCCTGCCGGGGGCGTTCACGAGCGCAGAGCTGTACGCCCCCGACGGGTCGCCCGTCTACGACTCATACATGGTCCTTGCGGGCAGCCCCGTGGCGCTCCCGGAGGACGGCACCTACACGCTCGTCGTGAATGCCTACTTCGCCGGACCGTACGAGCTGACGCTCTGGGACGCCGACGAGGCGCCGGGCGACGCCACCGGGGGGGCAACCGCTACCGGTGGCGTCGCAACCTCGGTCCCGGCCGTACCGACCACCTTCCCGAACGCCCCCGATGGATGACGAGTCCCGCCGGCGACTCCTAGCCGCCGACCTGCTCGCCACCGCCGGTGGCGGCGGTCTGGTGGCGTCGGCGTTCCTTCACTGGGTTCGCAGCGGCCCCGGCAACGGCCTGCGTGGTCACGACCTCGTCGACACCGTCGTCGCGCTGGGAGGGGCTCTGCCGGGGCTCTCTGCCGCGCGCCTGACCGCGCTCTGGTACCTCGTCCCGGCGCTCGGTGCACTCGCGTGGCTCTCGGTCGGGCTGACCGGTGCGCACTCCCTACCTTCCCGCGCCGTCGCCGCGACTGCCGGGGCCACGACCGGGTTCGCCATCGTCGCCTTCGTCCAGCTCGCGGGGTTCGCGGCGCTGGGCCCGGGAGCCCTGCTCGCCGCGGCCGGTGGCGCCGCGCTCCTGGCTTCCGCGTTCATCTACCGCACCTGACGACCGACCCAGTCCGATCCCGGAGTCGGCTCCCCCATAGGGCGTCTACGAGAGAGCGGCCGCGAGGACTTCGTGCACCTCGGCGGGGTTCAGCTCCTCGAGGTGGGCGACCGAGTCCGCGACGTCCGGCGAGCCACCGCAGGCGATGAACTTCTCGCGCATCAGCCGCGGATGGTGCGTCGCGTGGCCGCGCCTGCGGCCCCGATCGGGATGTCGCACGTCTCCTCGACCACTCGCCCGTCGACAAGGTGCACCTCCACACGTGCTCCGATCGCCTTCTCGGCTTCCTCGAACGTCGCCGCAGGCGCTCCAGATCGGCCACTAGCGATGCGGCATCGTCACCCCCGGAGGCCCGCAACCACTCCGCCGCCCGGTCGATGCCGGCCTCGCGCAGCGCCTCGCCCAGTGGCGCCGTCGCCAGCAAGGAGCGCTTCGTCAGCTCCTCGTCGTGAACGACGCGCACCTTCCGGGCGAGCAGCCACCGGCGCTCGTCGTCGAGTAGCGGCGACCGGAAGTCGTGATGGGTCAGAGCCCCGGTCAGCAGAGGGACTGCGACGCTGTAGCCGACCGAGAAGTTGAGCGCAGCCACCGTGGAGGCCGGGCCGTCGACGAACGGCGCGGCGCGAAGATCGACGGCAACCGTCAGGATGCCCGCATGGACGATCACTTCGTGCACATCCTCGATCCGTAGGTCGGGTAGGCGTCGGTGAAGCCGGACCGCGCAATCGATCGCCGGGTCGAGATACGCGCAGCCCGGGTACACCTTGAAAGAGGTCGTCTCCGTGTGCCATCTCTCTCCGAGGCCGGCGACCACCGCGTGAAGAAGCGGGACCTTCGCGAACCTGGCCAGGAACCCTTCGGGGTGCTCGAGGATATCGGGCGCGCCGACGAGACCTGCCGCCGCCGCATCGCACGCGTCGAGGGAGATCCGCACCGGGGCCGACGCGGTGAAGACCTTGGCGTCGCTGCCCAGGAAGGCGCGGTGGAGCGACCATGGCGGCGCAGCGAGCGCAAGGCCCCATGCGCTCACCCACACCTCGGCCGGTGCGCCCTCGGCGTGCAACCTCGCGGCTGCGGCGCCCACGAGGTGAGCGTGTGCGGCGGTCTGTCCCCGATGGGGTCCGAGCGTCGCCGAAGCCGTCACGCGCGCCGCGCACTCCCCCGATGCCACTACTGAGGCCAGCAATGAGCGGCCGTCGAGCGCCAGCGCCCCGGCGTAGGCAAGCGGAACGTTCACGGTGGAGTGCGTCACATGCCCGGCGTACACCGTGTCGTCGTAGTCGAGGGCCATGGTGAGCGAGGCGAGTACCGCTGCCGCCCGGCGCGGATCGTCCTGGGTGGGAGGCCCGAACGCCTCGACGATCTTCTTCCCCAGTGGATGATCGAGTGCCGCTCGGGCGGCGGCAATCTGCGACAGAACTTGACTGCGCGCATAGCCGACGACGCGCTGGGGCACCTCGTCGAAGACCATGGTGCTTGCCCAGCCGGCAAGCTCCTCGGAGAGCGTCACCCCGCCAGACTAGGGGCGTCGATAGACCACAATATGTGTGGTCTATCGACGCCCCTGCCGTGGGGGCGGGGCGTGGGGCGCAGGTAGGGTGAGATGGTGCGGATTCCCGAGCGGGACGCGGAGGTGATCGCCGAGGCCGACGTGGTCGTGGCGGGGGCGGACCGGCGGGGCTGGGCGCCGCCCTCGCGGCAGCGCGCTCCGGTGCACGGGTGGTCCTATGCGAGCGCCAGGGCTTCCTCGGGGGCAACTTCACCACCGCCGTCGTCGGCACGGTCTGCGGCCTCTACGCGAACCGCGGTACCGACGAAGCGCCGAGCTTCGAACCGGCCGTCGGCGGCATAGCGGGTGAGATCACGTCGGCGTTGGCCGCCAGCGGCGCCGGAATGGGGCCGATCCCGTTCAAGGGCCGCACAGCGGTCTTCATCTACCAGTGGTGGGCCGCCAAGCGTCTCTTCGATCACCTCGTCGAGGCCGAGCCGAACATCGACCTTCTCCTCCACTCCGTCGTCTCCGACGCGATCGTCGACGACGGCACCGTGCGCGCGCTTATCCTCGCCACGAAGCGTGGCCCGAAGGCGATCAAAGGACGCGTCTTCGTCGACGCCACCGGCGACGCCGACGTCGCGACGTTCGCCGGCGTGCGCACGGAAACGGGCGGCGCAGGTGGGCGTCAGATGGCGTCGATGCAGTTCCTGCTGCAGCGCGTCGACGACGCCGCCGTCATCACCGCCAATGCGGCTCTCTCCGAGATAATCGCCGAGCACGGTGCCCATCTCTCCAGAGACGGAGGCGCGGTCCTACCGACCTTCCGTCCGGGCGAGTTCTGGGGGCGATGACCCGGGTCCGCAATGCCGACGGCAGCCCGGTCGATACGACCGACGTGCGCCAAGCTACGTGGGGCGAGATGGAGGGCCGGCGCCTGGCCGAGGAGGCCGCCGACTTCCTGCGAGCGCACGTGCCCGGGTTCGAGGACTCGTTCCTCTGCGACACGGCGGTACACCTGGGCGTGCGAGAGACGCGCCACATCGCCGGCGAGTACACGCTCACTGGCGACGACGTCACGGGTGGTGCCCGCTTCGACGACGCGATAGCGGCCTGCGCCTGGCCGCAGGAGTACCACGTGTCGGGTCGCTCCACCGAGTACCGCTTCTTGCCACCCGGGGTCACGTACCAGGTCCCGTACCGATCGCTCCTCCCCCTGGGAACTCGCAACCTGCTCGTCGCCGGCCGCTGCATCTCTGCCGATCACGACGCTCTCGCCTCGGTGCGCGTTATGGCACCGAGCCTCGCAATGGGTCAGGCCGCCGGTGCCGCCTCGGTGCTGGCGCTGCGCGACGAGGGACGGACCGGCCCGGTCGATGTAGAGGAGCTTCAGCACAGCCTCCGCGGGGCAGGGGCCCTCCTCGAGTAACGCGTCGTGCACGAAGGACCTCTCGGCCCTCCGGCTTCTCTAGCTCCCCGAGGCCCAGTAGAGGACGGTCAGGGCAGCGAGGATCCCCACGGCAGCAGTCGAGCCCCGAGGCCTGCGAGCTGGGGCTCCCTTCGCGCCTTCGCGTTGCGGCGCTTCGTGCGTCTGGCGTCCTTCACCCACCGCGCCCGGTCCTGCGCACTCGGCTCGTGATATCTGGCACCGTGGACGAACGACTCGTCGAACGGCACTCCGTCGCGATCGTGGCGGTCCGCAAGATCGCTCACGGGCGCTCGCCGACTCTCCCTGGGCTCGTCTCCTGCACGGACGCGAGGCTAGACGAGTCGTCGATCGACACGGCGCCAGGGCCGTCGATCAAGACTCCGACCCGCGATGCCGCCGGAACACAGCCGCCTCACGTGAAGACGATCTCGCCGCCCGCCGCTATGTCGTAGAACTCCCCGACCGTGATGATGCTGTCCATCTGCTCCACGAAATCGTCCTTGGAGAACCCGAAGAGATCCACCGATGCCTCGCAGCCGTACAGGCCGGCGCCGGTGTCCGAGATCATCTCGACGAACTCGGGAACGGTGGGGATGTCGAGCTTCGCCATCTTGGCATTCATGTACTTGGTCATAGCGGCAGAGATCCCCGGGATGGCTCCCAGCCATGTGGGCAGGTGCAGGCCGGGGTTGCCGACCGTCGCGATCTTGATCGACCGCTGCCTCTTCTTGTGGATCGCGTCGAGGCCGAAGAACGTGAAGAAGAGGTTCGCCTCGATGCCCTCGGCGCGCGCGCCGTTCGCCATTATCAGGCCGGGGTAGATGCCGTCGATCGAGCCCTTCGAGATCACGATCGAGACCTTCTCGATTGCTCCGCTCATTCCTGCTCCCTTCAGAGAATCGGCGACAGTCGCCGTGCCGGCTCGGCCGCTCAGATGCAGCCGCGGGGCTTGGGTATCCCGGCGATCTTCGCCGCTACCTTCGCAGGCCCCTTGGGGAAGAGCTGATAGAGCTCCTTCACCGACACGCCCGAGGTCTTTCCGAGCACCCGCACGGTAGGGCCCTGGCCCTTCTGCTGGTACTCCTGACGCATGAAGCGCAGGACCATCCAGTGCTGGTCGGTCAGCTCATCTATGCCCTCCTCCTTCGCGAGGTCGGGCACCATCGCCTCGGTCCACGTGTCGGGGTTCTCGAAGAACCCTTCGTCGGTGACCTCGACGCTCCTTCCGGCGACGGTCTTGGTCGGCATCACTGCTCCTCTCTGTCCTGGACTGCTGTCCTGGAACTCAGCTCTTCGTACGAACCGACTTCGTGCCGTGGGACTTCCCCGCGAGCGGCATGTCGGCCTTGATCCCGGGGATGTCGCGTCCCGGCAGGAGGCTGTGCCAGTAGAACCACTGGAACATCAGCTTGCCGAGATGGTTGAGACGGGACTCCTTCAGGAGCGGCAGGCCCACGCCCGCCGGGAAGTGCCCCGACAGAGGCTCCGTCTCGTAATTGAAGTCGATCAACAGGGCCTTGCGGAAGCCGGTCTCGATGAAGCAGTTGGCATGCCCGTCGTACGAGGCATCGAGTGGTTCGCCCGCGAGGAACCGCTTCACGTTCTCCACCATCACCTCGCCCTCGAAGTGCGTAACCGATCCCGCCTTCGATGCCGGCAGGTTCGAGGCATCTCCGATGACGAACACATTCGGTGCAGCCTTGGACTGGAGGGTGTGCTCGTCGGCGGGGACGAAGTCGAACTCGTCGCCGAGCCCCGGCGAGCGGCCGACGTACTCTGCACCCCCGTGCAGCGGGATCATCACCGCGAGGTCGAAGAGGACCTCCCGTTCGTCGTAGCTCACGAGTCTGCCAGCGTCGCCGTCAACCTCACCGGTGTTGAACTCGGTGACCAGCTCGACCTCCTTCTCGGCGAGCAGCTCCGACAACGCCGCCGAGGCAACCGGCTTCGTGAAGGCGCCGTCGAGAGGCGTCACGTACGTGATCTCCACCTTGTCGCGGATGCCGCGGTCGTGGAAGTACCAGTCGGCGAGGAAGCAGAACTCGAGCGGTGCGACGGGGCACTTGATAGGCATGTCCACAACATTCACGACGAGCTTGCCGCCGTCGAAGCGGGCGAGACTCCCGGCGAGCGCCGCGGCGCCTTCAAGGCTGTAGAACGTGTACACCTTCTCCATCCAACCGGGCCCGGTGAGGCCCTCGGTCTCCTCGGGCAGGAGTCTGGACCCGGTCGCGACGATCAGCACGTCGTAGGCAAGCACCGTGGCGTCTTCCAGGCGCACCGTGTTCGACTCTATGTCGACGTTGTCGATCGGCGCCTGGCGGTAGGTGATACCGCTGTGGAGCTGGCGCTCGCGCGGACGGACGATGTCGTCCGGCTGCGCCAGCCCGAACGGCACGAAGAGCAGCCCGGGCTGGTAGACGTGCCTGCCATCTTGATCGACGACAGTGATCTCGACGTCGTCTTCGCGGTACGCGCGGCGGAGGCGGTTGGCCGTGAGCGTCCCCCCGTCCCTGCCCCCAGGATCACGATGCGCTTCGGCATTGCTCCTCCCTCGGCGTGGTCTAGAACCGGCTTCTCCGGACGGCCTGCGACCGTCGCTGCCCGCCAACAGGGCACCGGAGCCCTATCTGCCGACCCGATTCGGTATCGGAGTCCAACACCAGCGGCGTCCGCATCCCGCGGGACCAAAGACCGCGGCTCCACGTCCGACTGTCAGGAATCTAGACCGCCGACGGCGCCCCGACGCCGCGGTTCCCGCCGGCCGGATCCGTCCGCGCGGCTCCTGTCCGAGGCCCCCTTTCCTAAACCTCTCCGCCAGGATGCCGATACGCCTCGTGATCGAGGTGTGGGAAGACCCGGCGCACGAGTACCGCGCGGCGTGTCACGTGGGCACGACCCACGTCTGAACGAGGAGACCCGATGAGCTCAGGGACCATATGGAACCGGGCCGGCACGCCGTCGTATGCCTCACTCGCAGCCGGTTCACGGATTCCGCGCCCGGCGTCGCGCTCGATCCGCGCGGTGGCCATGGCCGCCCTCGCAATCGCCGGATCGTTTGTCGTGATCCCGCAGGCCACAGCATCGGGCACGCCCACGGTCGATGCCCCGGCCACCGCCGGCGCCGCCCCGAACCGCAGGGCGCAGATCTCGGGCATCTCTGTGGATCCCGGCGACTCCACGAGCCTCGCGGTCCACGTCTCGACCGACCAGGGGACGCTGTTCCTCGAGGACACCTCGGGTCTGACCTTCAGCGCCGGATCCCAGAACGACGTTGCCGAGATGGCCTTCAACGGCTCCGCGCAGGACGTGGAGGACGCTCTCGCCGCGCTGTACCTATACCCGCCTGGAGACTTCGAGGGAGACGCCACCTTCACGATCTCGGTGGCCGACGGGGCCGCCTGGTACCTGCCCGAGACCGGCCACTACTACCAGACGTCCGGGGGCACGGAGGTCGACTACACCACCGCCGAGGCCGCGGCCGACGCGTCCTTCTTCCACGGGATGCAGGGGTACCTGTTCACACCTACCAGCGCGGCGGAGAAGGAGTTCGTCGCGGACTTCCTCCTCGGGGACACCGGCTACGGACGGGGTTGGATGGGGGCGAGCGACGCCGCTGTCGAAGGAGAGTGGCGCTGGACCGAGGGCCCCGAAGGCGAGGAGGACGGCGGTTCGGGGCGGGTGTTCTATCGCGACGATTTCGATGGCGACGGCAATCCCACCGGATTCGCCGCGGGCGCAGTGAACGGCGAGTACACGAACTGGATCTCGGGCCAGCCCAACGACAGCTGGGGCGAGGACTATGGCTACCAGTTCGGGTACGGGGGTTGGGAGGACCGCGACTCGTCCAGTGAAGAGGAGTACGTGATCGAGTACGGCGGCATGAGCGGCGACACCCCGGCAATAGCGCAGGACACCACGACCGTGACGTTCGAACCGACCGTGCCCGGAACCCCGCGGTACCCGGAGACGAGTTCGAACGTGTACATGGAGAACGCCGTGCGGGTCTGCTGGAGCAATCCCGAGGAGGACGGTGGACGGGCGATCACCGGCTACACGGTCTACGTCGAGCCCCAAGACGTAGAGCCGGTGGAGACGGTGTCCACCTGCGTGTGGATCGAGGACCTCTACTACGGGACCGACTACACGTTCACGATCACCGCGACCAACGAGATCGGCGAGGGCGACGCGTCCGACGAGGTGACCGGCACGCCCGCAGCCGGTACCCCCAACACCACGACGACCACCGCGGCACCCACCACGACCACCACGGCACCTCGACCCGCCACCACAACGACCACGGCACCACGGTCCGCTACCACCACGACGACCGTGGCCGCCCCGGTCGCCTCGGCGCCGGATGCACCGGAGATCACCGAGATCGTGCCGGCGAGCCACGCGCTCGTCGTCGAGTGGGAGGCCACCGATGACGGCGGTGCCGAGATCGCCCGCTACACGGTGCGCGCAGACCCGACCACCGGGTCAGCCGGTATGACACTCAAGACAACCTCCGGCACGCAGGTGAGCGGAGACACAACCACCGCGACAGTTGACGGGCTCACCAACGGCACGGAGTACGCAGTGACCGTGACAGCCACCAACGCTGCCGGCACCAGCGCCCCGTCGGCTGCCGTCCGCGGACGCCACGCGGCAACGCCATCTCTCTCCCGCCCGGGTTCACGAACCCCACGGGCGGCGACATGCCCGAGGTCGACCCTCCCGAAGGAGTCGAGCTGATCAGCGTCACCCCGACGCCCAGCGGCAACGGGGCCTGGGGGATCTCGGCCGACGGAGGCGTCTTCGCCTTCGGTGACGCCCCCTTCCTCGGCTCGATGGGCGGCATCGAGCTTGCGGCACCGATCGTCGCGATGGCTGTGACCCCGAGCGGTCACGGCTACGTCCTCGTGGGTGCCGACGGAGGCGTCTTCACGTTCGGTGACGCCGAGTTCCACGGGTCGCTCGCCGAGCTCCCTCTCGCCGGCCCGACCACCGCGGTGATAGCGAGCTGCTCCGGACACGGCTACTACCTTGTCTCGACCGACGGCGGCGTCTTCGCCTTCGGTGATGCCGTGTTTCGCGGGTCGATGGCCGGCACACCGCTGGTCTCGCCGATCCGGGGCATCTACCCGTTCTGCTCCGGCGACGGCTACTGGATGTACGCGGCCGACGGCGGCGTCTTCACGTTCGGCAGCGCCGTCTTCTACGGGTCGCTCGGCGACGCCGGGATCAGCGACGTCGTCGCCTTCGTGCCCACCGTTACCGACGGCGGCTACTGGCTGCTACGCCGCGACAAGACCAGCGTCCCCTTCGGCGACGCCACCTGACCCCCCACCAGGGCACGAGCGTCGATAGACCACAATATGTGTGGTCTATCGACGCTCGTGGCGGTCAGGGGGCGCAGTTGGAGGGCTTGGGATCGTCGGCGAAGGCAGGGTTCTCGCACTTCGCGCCCTCGCCGTAGTCGCCCGTGAGCGCGAGCGTGTCGTCGGGGTCACAGCGGTAGATCCCCTCGTCGGCACCGATGTCGGGGAGCACGAACTCCCCGTCTCTCGCCTCGATCACCATGAAGCATCCCGACGCGGTGCGCGACGCAAGGTCCTGCGGGGCGTGCAGCCCGGCGCCCGACCAGTCGGTCACCGCCTGCACCTTCTCCCAGAGGCAGTCGCGCGTCAGATCGGCACCGCACTCCGTGGCGGACTTCGCGAAGAGCAGCCAACCGGAGAAGCCCATGACCCCGAGGTAAGCAACCTTGCCGCCGGGCTCGTACTCGGCCATGATGTCGAGCATCGCCTGCGTCGCAGGGTTCTGCGCGGCAAGCTCGGGATCCAGGAACGGGTAGATGGTGCCCCGGATGAATGTGTTGTCGACGGCTGACCCGCCCTCGGATAGGAGCAGGTCGTCGTAGTGGTTCGCGTCTGTGCGGACGAAGTCGGGGTGGTACTCGATCTCGTCCATCGCCTTCCGCACGGCAGCGAGGTTGACGGGCTCGCCGAGCCAGATGACACCGCGGGCACCAGACGACTTCAGACCCTCCGCGTAGCCGCGCCACGAGACCTCTCCCGCAGCGTTGTACTGCTCGTTGTAGACGACCTCCCACCCGAGCTTCGCCAGCGCCTCCTCGTAGCGCTCGGCAACCGCGATCGTCGAGGCCACCCCGAGCACGAGGAGGCCGATCTTCTTCGTCGCCTCCGGGTACTGCTCACCGAGCCACCGGAGGTCGCCGATCGGGAGCGAGTAGACGGGGTTGGGGACGGGCTGGACGGTCAGGTCCGACTCGATCGCCGAGGCCGTGACCACATAGCCCGGGATCTGCGGCAGACCACATGCGAGGCGCTCCTTCTGGCCCTGGTCGTCGAAGACACCGCCGCCGCCGACGAGCATGAAGTCGCCCTCTTCGCAGGCGTCGATCATCCGACCCTGGTGCTCGGTCAGCTTCGCGTCTCGTTCACGCAGCTCGATGCGTCGACCGTTGATGCCTCCGGCGGCGTTGCACCACTGCGTGAACGCCGCTGCCGTGTCGAAGAGCTCCTGATTGAGGCCCGGCCTACCCGAGAACCCCGGGTCCGAGATCGTGCCTACCTGCACCGACTCCGCCGTCACCCCCACGTCGGGCTCGCCGAGAGTCATCCCCTCGGGTGTCGGGCCACAGATCGCGCCCAGATCGGCGAACACCCCGGCCGCTTCCTGCGCGGGGCCACCAGTCGTCGGCGAGGTCGTCTCCCCGGGGTCCGTCGAGCCGGTGGCCTCGTCGTCGTCGCCGCGGCCGCAAGCGGCGGCGAGAAGGCCGGCCACGGTTACCAGCGCGAGCGCTCGCCTGAAGCTCCGAGCGCGGCGGCGGCCCGGGAGTGCCCTGTCAGCCGTTCGTGTCGTGGGTTCGCTTGCACCATGCACCATGGCCTACCTCCATGCGTCCGGACGGCGCCGGAGCCGTCCGCGTTACACTAGAACACGTTTCAGATCCAGCCAACCACAGGTACCCGGGCTTCCGTTCGCGGCCGCGAGGCGGCTTCCGGACGTCACCCGCGGTGACGGCACGGGCCAGAAGAGGAGACCGACGATGTCAGTTATGACCCTGCCGTCTGCGCACCTGCTCGACGCCTCCTTCACCGACGAGGACCGCGAGGTCGTCGCCCTCGCCCACCGGTTCGCCGTCGAGGTCATGCGCCCCGCGGCCAGGAGCTCGACCGCTTGACGGACCCGGCCGCGGTGATCGCGCCCGGATCGCGACTTTGGGACGTTCTCGATCGCTACGACGCGACGGGTCTCGGTGAGGCCTCCACGGGTGATGACGGCTCCGATCCGGTAGCGCGGGCGCGTCTCTCCGCCGCCGTCAGCGAGGAGCTGTCGTGGGGAGACGTCGGGCTCGCGATCACATGCGGCATGACACGCTTCGCGGCCCCGTGGATCCAGATGAGCGGGAACAACGAGCTGATCGAGCGGTACTGCTCCCCCGGCGTCCGAACGATCGGGTGCTGGGCGCTGACCGAGCCCGACCACGGCAGCGACACGGTGTCGTTCACACACGACTCCTTCCGCGACCCACAGATCAAGGCGAACTGCGTGGCGCGCCGCGACGGCGACGAGTACGTGATCTCCGGCCAGAAGTCCGGGTGGGTGTCTCTCGGTTCCATTGCCGACGTCATCACGCTCTTCTGCACCGTCGACCAGGACCGCGGTCACTCGGGCGGCGGCGTCTTCGTGGTACCCAGCGACCTCCCGGGCGTCGAGCGGCCCCGACCCACCGACAAGCTGGGACAGCGTCCTCTGAACCAAGGTGAGGTCGTCTTCCACGACGTACGGGTCCCCGCCGACCACATGGTGATCGGGCCCGACGTCTACCCGATGGCCCTCGAGGGGATGCTGACGCAGGGGAACATCGGCATGTCCACGCTCTTCGTCGGCGTGGCACGCGCCGCATACGACCTCGCGCTCGACTACGCGCGCGAGCGAGTTCAGGGCGGTCGCCCGATCATCGAGCACCAGAGCGTCCAGTCTCGAATCTTCGACATGTTCCGGCGCGTCGAGGCGGCGCGGGCACTCACGCGGCGTGTCGTCGAGTCGCAGGCCATCGCGCCGGTTCCGTTCCAGTACGCAGTCGCCGCCAAGACGTTCGTGACACAGACGGCCTTCGACGTCTCGAGCGCGGCGCTGCAGATCTTCGGCGGCAACGGGCTCACACGCGAGTACCCGATCGAGAAGGTGTTGCGAGACGCCCGGGCGTCGATGATCGAGGACGGCTGCAACGAGGTCCTCGGCCTGGTCGCAGCGGTACGGCTCTGAACCCTGTTTGGACGTCAGCGGAGCCCTGGCGACCACCTGGGTCCAAACAGGGGGTTGGGGCGGGATGAGAAGGAGGATGCTCGGATGCGAACCCAGGCTGTAGTGGGCGGGGTCGGCATGACCCGTTTCGGAAAGCAGATGGACCGGGGGCTGAAGGATCTCGGCGCGGAGGCGGTCAACTCCGCCGTCGCCGACGCGGGCCTCACCCTCGACGACATGCAGGCGGCGTTCGTCGGCAACTGCGCGGCGGGCACGGTCACCGGTCAGGAGTCGATCCGTGGCCAGGTGATCCTCGACCCTCTCGGTGTGGGCAGGATCCCGATCGTGAACGTAGAGAACGCCTGCGCCTCGGGCTCGACCGCGTTCTACCTGGCCTGCGCGATGGTCACCGCCGGCATCCACGACGTCGTGCTCGCGCTCGGCGTCGAGAAGTTGAGCCACCCCGACAAGACCGTCAGCTTCGCGGCCTTCGCCGGTGCTGTCGACGTAGAGGAGGTCCAGGCACTGCTCGCGGGCCTGGCGGCCCAAGCAGAGGACTCCGGCGCCAACGGCGGGGGCGGTGCTGGAGGAGCGGGCAAGGGTCGCTCGATGTTCATGGACATCTACGCCGGCGCTGCCCGTTCGCACATGGAGCGCTGGGGAACGACCGCCGAGCAGTTCGCGGCGGTGGCGTCGAAGAACTCGTACCACGGAAGCCTCAACCCGCGCGCCCAGTTCCGCGAGGCCCTCTCGGTCGACGACGTCATGCAGTCGACGATGATCGTGCCTCCGCTGACCCGCCCCATGTGCTCGCCGATCGGCGACGGCGCAGCGGCGGTCGTCGTGGTGAGTGAGGCGAAGGCCCGCGCGCTCGGCATTTCTCGACCGGTGCACGTCGCCACCACGGTGCTGCACTCCGGCTGGAACCACGCCGTCGGCGAGGGGGGAACCGTGGAGCTCTGCTCGAAGGAGGCGTACGAGGAGGCCGGGATCGGGCCCGACGACCTCGACGTCGTCGAGCTGCACGACGCATCTGCCCCCGCCGAGGTGATGATGTACGAGTCGCTCGGACTCTGCGCACCGGGCGAGGGTGGGAAGCTGGCGGAGAGCGGCGAGACACGTCTCGGGGGCCGGCTACCGGTCAACACCTCCGGTGGTCTCCTCCGCAAGGGCCATCCGGTTGGCGCCACCGGGACGGCCCAGATAGTCGAGCTGACGGAGCAGCTGCGTGGCTCGTCGGGCGACCGTCAGGTCGAGGGTGCCCGCATCGGCCTGGCGCAGAACGGCGGGGGCAAGAAGGGGAACGACGCCGCGGCCATGTGCGTGACGGTGCTCAGATCCTGAGGCCCAGTGCTCCCGAGCCCGACGAACCGTAGCGAGTGCGAGAGGACCTACCGTGCGTGAACGCGACGAGCTGATCATCGCCGATCTGATCGCCACGCGGGCCGAGCGCGATCCCGGCCTCGATGTGCTCACCTTCGAGCACCTCGGACTCGACGGTGGAGCGACCCCCGACGAGGTTCGTACCTACTCAGACCTCGCGACGAACGGGAACAGGATCGCGGCGGAGCTGGTCGCGCGCGGAATGCAACGCGGCGACCGGTTCGGAATCATGATGCGCAACCACCCCGAGTTCGTCGAGACGATCATCGCCGCATCCACGACCGGAGCGATCTTCGTCCCGATCGATCCGCGGACGCGCGGCGAGAAGCTGGCATTCATGCTGCGCCGCTCAGGCTGCCGCGGTCTGGTCATAGCCGACTACTGCCTCGCCGAGCTGGACCGCGTGCGCGACGAGGTTCCCGGCCTCGAATGGGTGCTCGGCCTGGAGACCGGCGAGACCGCCGACGCCGTCTCCCTCGACTCCCTACATGGCATCGACTCCCTGAAGGCGGTGCTGGCGACCTCTGCCCCCACGGTCGGCGTCCGCCTGGAGAGCGCCGACGATCCGCTCCAGATCATGTTCACCTCCGGTACGACCGGCGATCCGAAAGGAGCAATCGCCGGCAACGACCGGTTCACCCGCGCCGGCATGCTCGGCGCGCTGTTCGACTACCGGCCCGACGAGCGGCCCTACACCGGCCTCTCACTCACCCACACCAACGCGCAGGCCATCACACTGGCTCCCACTCTGGTACTCGGGCTTCGCGGGGTGTTCAGCCGGCGGTTCACCAAGTCGCGGTTCTGGGATGTGTGCAGGCGCAGCGGGTGCACTCAGATATCCCTCGTAGGCGGGATGGTCGCGGGTCTCTACGGCGAGCCGCCCCGTCCCGACGACGCGGACAACCCCGTGAGGCTCGTCGTCAGCGGAGGGATGCCGGCCGCGATCTGGGAGGCGTTCGCGGAGCGCTTCAACGTGCAGATCCTGGAGTTCTACGGGGCGAACGACGGCGGTGGGATGGCCTACAACCCGCCGGGGGTCGGCCCCGTCGGCTCGATCGGCAAGCCGATGCCGGGAGTCGAGATGAAGATCCTCGACGACGCCGGCGCCGTCTGCGAGCCGGGTGTAGTCGGTGAGATCTGCTGCAGGCCCGAGGGCGGAGGGGTCGCCTCGGTCGAGTACGTCGGCGATGCCGCCGCGTCCGCCGCGAAGATCCGGGACGGGTGGAACCGCAGCGGCGACATGGGGCACGCCGACGCAGACGGCTGGCTCTACTTCGACTATCGGCGGGGCGGCGGAATCCGCCACAACGGCGACTTCGTCCACCCCGGATACGTCGAGAAGGCGCTGGCCGAGCACCCCGACGTCTCCGACGTGTTCGTCTACGGAGTCGAGTCGGCGTCGGGAACTCCCGGAGAGAAGGACGTCGTGGCTGCTCTGGTGCTGCGCGAGGGCTCGGACCCGGAACCCGAGTCCTTGTTCGCCTGGTGTCGCGAGCGACTCGAGTCGAACTTCGTCCCTGAGTACCTGCAAGTCGTCGACGAGATCCCCAAGACGGCTTCGGAGAAGCCACAGGAGCGCTTCCTCGCCGAGCGGTTCGCGCCGGACCAGGTCTGGACCCCCGCCAGGCACTAGCGGCGGACGTCGCTCAGGCGCCTCTGCGCCTATTCGGGCGAGTCAGCTCCCCTTGTGGGAGCCCTCGATGATCCGATCGGCCGCCATCTGGTGCTCGTATGCGATGCGGGCGAGCCAGAACCTCAGGAACTGAGCCATGGAGTAACGAAGGAAGAGCGCACCGCCGGCGACGGTGAGGCAGAGGCCGATCACAGCGGTTACGAGGTAGTCGCGCTGCGCGAGGGAGCTCTGAGTCCCGTGCGAGCCGAAGTACGCGACTATCGCCAGAACCACACCGACGATCATCAGCGCCGCACCGGCGCGCAGCAGCATGCGATCCCGAGCCGTTGCCGGATCCTTGAGTCTCATCTCGGCGATCTCGGCCTTGAACTCCTCGACCCTCTGCTGGTTCGGGATCGTCGTCATTCGCTTACTCCTCCTGGATCGCTGTCGAATCGACTCATGTGCCGAAGTAGGCGGCCGAGAGCTCGCCCTCGAGATCCGCGGGTCGTCCCACCTTCGCGACCTTCCCGTGCACCATCACAGCTGCGTAGTCGGCCACCTTCAAGACCGTCTGAGCGATCTGCTCGACGACGAGGATCGAGACGCCCTCACTGGCGATCTGTGCGACGACCTCGTAGAGGCTCTCGACGACGAGCGGGGCGAGACCCATGGAGAGCTCGTCGAGGAGGAGCAGCGCCGGCTTGGTCGCGAGCCCACGCGCCATGGCGAGCATCTGCTGCTCCCCGCCGGAGAGAGTTCCCGCCATCTGGTGGCGCCGCTCTGCGAGGCGCGGGAACCTGTCGAAGGCGATCGCTTCGACTTCCGCCAGCGGCAGGCGCGAGCGCGCTGCCATGCGGAGATGCTCCATGACCGTCAGATTCGGGAAGATGCCGCGACCCTCGGGGATCAGACAGAGGCCACGCCGCGCCAGCTCCTCTGGATGGGCCCCGTTCACGCACCTTCCCGCCACGACAACCTCGCCGGAGGTCGGCTGATGGAGGCCGGCGATCACGCGCAGAGTGGTCGTCTTCCCCGCTCCGTTTGCACCGAGGAGCGCGAAGACGCTGCCGGCCGGGACGGCGAGGTCGACGCCGTTGAGCACCTGGATCTGATCATAGGCAGCGTGAATGTCGCGCAGCTCCAGAAGGTTCTCCATCACGCTGCTCCGGGGAGCCGAGGTATGCGGCGATCACGTTCGCATCATGACGGATCTCTTCGGGGGTCCCCACCGCGATGATCCGCCCGAAGTCCAAGACGTGAACCACGTCGCAGATCGCCATCACCAGGGGAACGTCGTGCTCTACGAGCACGACTGTCATTCCCTCGCCGGCCAGCACCTGCAGCATCGACCCGAACTTCTCGGTCTCCTGCTCCGTCTGTCCGGATGCCGGTTCGTCGAGCAGCAGGACCTCCGGCTTCGTAGCGAGCGCCCTGGCCAGCTCCACCAGGCGTGCGATGCCCGTCGGCAGGGTGTCGGCGCGCACATCGGCGATGTCGCGAAGCCCGATGCGATCGAGAACCGCGTCGACGACCCGCGCCGGCCTGACGCCGTCGCGCGCCCAGCCGCGTCGCGTCTCCGCTGCGACTGCGATGTTCTCTCGTACGGTCATCGTCCCGAGCAGCTCGAGACGTTGGAATGTTCGCGCGAGCCCGAGTCGGGCGCGCTTGTACGGAGGCAGCCGCGTCAGGTCGCGCCCGTCGAGTACGACCTCCCCCGCATCGGGGGCGAGCAGTCCGGTCACGACGTTGAAGAGAGTGGTCTTGCCCGCGCCGTTGGCGCCGATCAGACCCGTGATCCGACCGGGCTCCGCGACGAGGCTCGCCTCGTCGACGGCGACCTTGCCGCCGAACCTCACCGTCACCCCGCGAACCTCAAGCCGTGCCACGCGACACCCCGCTGCTGTGACCGAGGGAGAGATCCATGGACTTACGGTCGTCGTCGGTGAATGGCCGCAGCAGTCCGACCCACTCGAGCGCAATGGGCTCGCCGTCCTCCCCGGCGCCCTCACCTGCCGCGGGATCCGAACCGCGTCCTCCTAGCGTGGTGGCGACAAGTGGCGATGCGAAGGCAACCGCCATTGCGAGCAAGACGTACGGCCAGTTCCCGATAACGTCGATGCTGCGGAGCACCGTGAGCAGTGCAAGTGCACCGGTGAGTGCCAGTAGTGCTCGCGGCGAGCGCCGTACCGGAGCAAACGCCTCGGTCATCTTCTGCACCCCGCCGCTCGGGTTGCGGCCCAGCCCGATGCCTACCAGGCCGGGCATCACCGGCATGACCTTCTCGAGCGCCGGGATCAGGTTGGGGATGACCGCGAGTGTCGCGAGGCCGATTCCCGCGTTGAGCGCACCACCTACTGAGCCGATGCCGCCGACCACGGCCAGCATGAAGACCGGCAGGCCGGTGACGAAGGAGAAATGGCCCGGGTTCACCGACTGGAGGAGCCCGCCGTATAGAGCACCTCCGAGTCCGGCAATCCCGGCGGCCAGAGCGAACACCGTGAGCTTCGCAAGGGTCAGATTCATCCCGAAGGTCGCGCAGGCGGCCTCGCTCTCCTTGAGTGCCAACAGCCGCCTACCGAAGGCGTTGCGACGAATCCACGTGACGAAGAGCGCCAGCAGCGCGAAGACGATCGAGAGCAACATTGCCTGCGCCCTCGGGCTCGCCGTCGAGATGCCTCCGACTTCGACCCGGTTCACGCTCACCGATCCGGCTTCGAAGAACTTGACCGGGAACAAGCCGAAGACCTCGAAGCTACGCAGTTGGAAGACCCACCGGTCCAGCGCCACCGCGAACGCCGCCGTCGCGAGCGCGAGGTAGATTCCGCTCAGCCGGAGCGCCGGAAGTGCGACCAGCGCACCAACGGCCGCCGTGATGACGACTGCGGCGACCAGTCCCCTGAGTGAGTTCTCGTTGCCCAGGTGCGCCATCGTCACCGCACCGATGCCTGCAAAGCTGAGCTGGCAGAGAGACACACGACCGGCCATGCCGACGAGCGGGACGAACGAGAGAGCAATGATGGCGAACGCGAAGGCCTCGGCCAGATCGATCTGGTGAGCCCGGGTCATGAACCCCGAGATGACGTACGCGCCGACGACCATCACCCCGGAGAACGCGAGAGCGGCACCGCGCGACGGCGCCGCAAAGAACTCGCGACTCCGCGCAGCGCGCCCCTTCAGGCGTGGGTTGGGCAGCACGAGCAGCACCGCGAAGAGGATCATCACGGGTATGGCCGAGCCGAAGGTGGAGAGGTTGCTCCCCGACAGGAATGAGACATCGGCGCGGTAGCCCTGCCAGTAGGCCTCGCCGAGTCCGAGGATCAGCGCGCCCACGAAGGTGAGCGGGAGGCTTCGCAACCGACCGACTATCGCAGCCGCGTAGGCGTTCACGATCAGTAGGGCGAGCACTCCCGCTTCGAGGCCGAGGGTTCCCACGAAGAGGATCCCGCTCAGGGCCGCCAGGGAGCAGCCGAGCGCCCAGGCCAGCATCGAGCCGCGGTTCGGTCGGGCTCCGTTCAGCATCGCGAGGTCGCGGTCGTCCACCGCCGCTCGCATGGCGATGCCGATCCCGGTCCTGTGCAACAGGAATCGGAGCGCGAGCGCGACGCCTACGGCCAGCAGCAACGCCGTCGCCTCGTGCCACGACACGAAGACCCCGAAGACCGTGAACTTCGAACCCTGGAAGAAGCGGGAGGTGGGCCGCTGTACACCCGGTTGCCAGATCCAATTCGCGAGCCCGATGAGGCCTGAGAGCAGGCTGATCGAGACGACCAGCTTCGTCGCGTCGCTCGTGCCCTCGAGACTGCGCATGATCACGGCTTCCAGGAAGACCCCGAAGAGCGGCGCCATGACCACGAGCACGACTGCCAGCGCGATCGGCGCCGGCCATCCCCAGTCGAAGCGGAGCTGCCAGTAGGCGAACGCACCGATCATGCCGATAGCGCCGTGCGCGAAGTTGAAGATCCCCGTCGTCGTGTAGGTGAGGACGAGACCGCTGGCCCCGATGGCGTAGATCGCCGCGAGGCTCAGGCCCGTAATGGAGAAGGTCAGGAGCTTGTCCATCGCGTCCCCTCAGGCTCGGCTCTCGAGATCGTCGTCATCGTCGTCATCGTCGTAATCGTCGTGATCGTCGTGATCGTCGTGATCGTCGGCTGAGGCTGAACAACGCGACGGCGTCGGATCGCCGGTGCAGCGCGCATAGTAGAACGCGTTCCACCTCCGCACAAGGGAATCGCGGCTCCTCGCCGGCGCACGCGGCCACTCGGGCGCGTCACCGAGGAGCGCAGCGATCGTCCGGGCAGGTCATCGGGCTCAGGGCGCGCAGGTCGACGGCTTCCGGATCGTCTGCGAAGGCGGGGTTCGCGCACTTGACGCCCTCTCCGTAGTCGCCCGTCAGCTCGAACACGTTCTCCGGGTCGCAGCTGAAGATCCCCTCGTTGGGATCGGTGTCGACCACGACGAAGTCACCGTCCTCGACCGCGATCTCCACGAAGCACTGCGACGCGACGCCGTCCACGATCTCCGTCCGCGCATGGAGTCCACCGCCCGACCATTCTCCGATCTGCTCCGCCTGCTCCCAGACGCAGTCACGCGTCAAGTCGGCTCCACAGGCGCTCGCGGCCTTAGCGAAGAGCAGCCATGCCGAGAAGCCTGTAACGCCCAGGTTTGCGATCTTCCCGCCCGGGTTGAACTCGTCCATGATGTCGAGGAACTGCTGTGTCGCCGGGTTCTGAGCGGCGATCTCCGGATCGAGGTACGGGTAGTGGCTCGACGCCATGTAGACACCGTCGGCGGCGGAACCAGCCTCGGCCAGCAGCAGGTTGTCGTAGCTGTTTCCTCCTGCTCGCACGAAGTCGGGCTTGAACTCGATCTCGTCCATCGACTTCAACAGCGCCGCGAGGTTCCCGGGATCGGCCACCCAGATCACCCCGCGCACGCCCGCCGACTTCATCCCCTCGGCGAACCCCCTCCACGAGGCCTCACCGGCTGCGTTGTACTTCTCGTCGTAGACGATCTCCCACCCTAGGGAGCGCATCGCCTCCTTCGCCTTCTCGGCAGAGGTCAGAGTCACGGCGACCCCGGCCGTGAGGATCCCGATCTTCTTGGTGGCCTCGGGGAACTGCTCACCCAGCCACCTGAGGTCGCCGATCGCGAGCGTACCCAGGTCGCTGGGCAACGGGGTGATCATCAGATCGGAGTCTGCTGCAGGCGGGTTCGTAGCGGAGCCGGCGATAGCCGGCAGGCCGCATGCCAGACGCTCCACCTGGCCCTGATCGTCGAAGACGCCGAGGCCGCCGACGAGCATGAAGTCACCCTCCTCACATGCGTCGATCATGCGCGCCTGATGCTCGGTGAGCTTCGCGTCGCGCTCCACGACGTCGATCTTCCGACCGCTGATCCCGCCGGCGGCGTTGCACCAGCCGGCGAAGGCCTCGGCGCTGTCGAAGATCTCCTGGTTAAGCCCCGGGCGCCCCGCGTAGCCGGGGTCGGCGACCGTGCCCAGTTGGATCGAGTCGGCTGTGACGCCTACGTCGGTCGCCTTGAGCACCACCCCCTCCTCCGCCGGTCCGCAGACCGTTCCGAGGTCGCCGAAGTCGCCGGGCCCTCCGCCATCCTCGGGTGCGGAGACCGTGGTCGTCGCAGCACCAACCGCCGTCGTGGCGCCGCCGTCGTCGTCGTCGGAGGCGGTGTCGTCGGAGCGGCCGCACGCGGCAGCGAGGAGTCCGAGAACAGCGACCGTCGCAACGAGGCGACGCACGGACCCGGCCGGCCGACCTGCCCGTCGCGGGGCCGACTCTTCCGGTTCCTCGGCTCGAGCCGGTCCCGTGGTGCGATCGGAGTACGACATCCTCGCCCTCCCAGGTAGGAGCCTTCCATGGCCGACCGCGGCATACTAGAACGCGTTTCACCTTCGCGTCCAGGACCGGGGAACCGTCACCGCGCGCAGTGACAACGGCCGGCGAGGGTTCCCCATGCCTCGCACACACTCTCTCAGGGAGCGCAGGTAGACGGCCTGGGGTCGGCCGAGAACGCCGGGTTCTCGCACTTGACCCCCTGGTCGGGCCCAGGGTCGAGGTCGATGACGTTCTCCGGGTCGCAGAGGTAGACGCCATCGTTGGCGCCGATGTCGGGGAGGACGAACTCACCGTGACTGGCCTCGATCTCCACGAAGCAACCCGTAGCGCGGCGGCCTGTGAGGTCCTGCGTCGCGTGCAGCCCCCCGCCGCTCCAATCGCGCACCGAGACGACCTCCGCCCACACGCAGTCGCGCGTGAGCTCGTCACCACAGGCCGACGCACTCCTGGCGAAGAGCAGCCAGGCGGAGAACGCGGCGATCCCGAGATCGGCGATCTTCCCGCCAGGGTCGTACTCGTCCATGATGTCGAGGTACTGCTGCGTCGCAGGGTTCTGCGCCGCGAGCTCCGGGTCGAGGAACGGATAGCTGCTGCCGGAGATATAGACATTGTCGGCGGCTTCCCCTGCCTCCGAGAGCAGGATGGTGTCGTAGAGGTTGGTCGCGCCGCGCACGAAGTCGGGGTGGTACTCGATCTCGTCCATCGACTTCAGCAGCGCCGCGAGGTTTCCCGGGTCGGCGACCCAGATCACTCCCCGCGCACCCGACGACCGCAGACCCTCGGCGAACCCACGCCAGGAGGCCTCACCGGCAGCGTTGTACTTCTCGTCGTAGACGATCTCCCAGCCGAGATGCGCGATCGACTCCCTTGCCCGCTCGGCGGCGTTGAGCGTCGCCGCCACCCCGGCGGTGAGTATCCCGATCTTCTGCGTTGCCTCCGGGAATTGCTCGCCGAGCCATCTGAGGTCGCCTATCCCGATCGACTCCGGGCGGTTGAGCAGGGGGCCATGGTGAGATCGGATTGGACCGCCGGCGGGTTGACGACGAAGCCCGCGAGGTTCGGAAGGCCGCACGCGAGGCGCTCGCCCTGCCCCTGATCGTCGAAGACACCTCCGCCGCCTACGAGCATGAAGTCGCCCTCGTCGCACGCCTCGATCATCCGCGGCTGGTACTCGGTCAGCCTCGCGTCGCGCTTCACCAGCTCGATGCTGCGGCCGTTGATCCCTCCCGCGTCGTTGCACCATCGGGTGAACGCCTCGGCGCTGTCGAAGACCTCCTGGTTGAGCCCGGGACGGCCCGAGAAACCGGGGTCGGCGACCGTGCCCAGCTGTATCGAGTCGGCCGTCACACCGATGTCGGTGGCCTCCAGAGCAGCGCCGTCGGGGGAAGGCCCGCAGACCCGGCCGAGGTCCCCGAACTCCCCCGGCGCCGCGCCGCCGGGCACCGTCGTCGAGGCGCCCGGGGCAGCCGTCGGACCTTCGCGCCCAGAAGGGCCCTCCTCGACCTCTTCGTCGGAGCGGCCGCAGCCCACGGTGGCGACCAGAATCACCGCGAGACCCGAGATGGCGAGGCGACGTCGCGCGCGCTGCGCGCCGACGAGTGGCGTAGCGGCCCTCAGCCGAACCCGGCGGGCGCGGGCCCTGTTGAAGCGGCCGGAGACGCGGTTGTCCTCGCGCATCGCACGCCCCCTCGTTCGGTTCTCGACCGGTGGCCCGACGGAGCCTAGACCCCCTCCGGCGAGCGCGCGTTGCGTTCGTCGAGGACGAGGTGCGCAGTCGCGTCGATGATCTCGACCACTTGGCTCATCTGCATCCGTCCGTTGATCCACGACAGCAGCGACGAGTGCAGCACGTGCTCGATGACCGCCGTCACCTGCGACGAGTGGTGTGCGTCGGGGAGGGCCAGCGCCTTCTCGATCAACTCGGTCATCGTGACGCCGGCCTCGGCGTCGAGCGCAGCCACCTCCGGTGCCTTCGCACTGGCCGCCGTGAGGATCGCCGAGACGAGCCTCGGCTGGCGCCCCAGTGCCTCGCAGACCTTCCCGAGCACATCGGAGACGCGTTCTGCGGGGGTGGCGCCACGCGGTGACCGGCCCGTGATCCGCTCCTCGAGCTCCTTGGTCCATTCCACGTACGCGGCGGCGAGCAGATGATCCTTGGAGGTGAAGTAGTTGTAGAGGGTCCCGACGGCGACGTTCGCCTGATCGGCCAAGTCGCGCATGACCACCGCGTCGTAGCCGCCCTCGGCCGCCAGAGCCATCGCCGTGCGGATGATGCGCTGCCGCCGCTCGCTCTTCGTGTCGCCGTCGTTGCTGGCTATCGGACCGCCCCCTGTAGAACGCGTTCATTCACTTCCGCACCGCGCCGGGCCCCCACACGCCTCTGATGTGGATGCCGGAACCCGCCCTCGATCGGACCTACTGAACGCGTACCAGACTAGCGCCGAGAGGCACCCCCGGACACCTACGGCGCAGTCGACGACCAGTCTGCGAATCCCGACGGTTCGTGCCGGCCGAAGCAGCCGTGCTCGAAGAGGCCCCATCCTTCAGCCCCGCCGCAGCGCGCCCTGGCCACGTGATCGATCACCCCGAACTGCGACCTGCCGACGAGCTCGGGGTCACTCATGTCGTGCTCCACCCCCTCGATCCAGCCACGCCCCTTCCACTGACCGTGCCCCCAGTCGGGGTCACGGCTGTAGCCGGACCCGCAGTTGAGCGCGACGTGTGAGAGGCAGTCGACCTCCACGACGAGTGGTGAGCTCCGTCGCTGCGGTATCGAGACAACCGCGGAGCGGGGGATGCGTGTGCCCGAGCGGTACTCGACCTCGATCTCCGGCCAGCCGAGGACATCTGGCACGCGTCCGCTCGACGACGGCCACACGCGCACCGCCTCACAGTGAGTGCGCGTCCCGTCGCCGTCCTCCTGAGCGATGACCATCAGGGAGAAGTCGTCGAACCGCAGGGGCACGTAGGTCCACCAGAAGCCGGCGCCCTCCTGGGGCTCGGCCTCCGCCCGCCCGGGGGGCTCGGCCTCACCCACCGATCGGATCCCCCAAGATCGGTCGCGGCTGCCTACCCAGCGCTCGTCGCCGACCACGATCTCCTCGCCACCGACCCTCAGGGCCCCCGACCAGGTGCCGACCTGCCAGAACCTCTGCGCATCGAGTGCGATGCGGCCGTTGCGGCGCATGACGTGCGGCACCTCCTCCGCAGCCGGGAAGGACCCCGTCCACGTGAGATCGAAGCCGATGCCGTGGTCGTCGGCATCGCAGACCAGCCGCAGCCGGTTCAGGGGATCGAGCACCTCGATCCTGTACGGCCCGACGCTCTGACTCATCCTGTCGTCGCCCAGCGCATCGGACATCCGTACCGTCGACTGCACGTCGCCACGGCGCACGGTTGCGTATGCGTCGATGACGCCGAGATTCGGGTACACACCGAGCCCCGTCACGAGGAAGATCTCACCCGTCCTTTCGTGGGCGTTGAAGTAGCAACGGTCGTAGGCGTTGCGGTCGCTCGTATCCATGTGTCGCATCGAGAGCGGCACCTGGTGGACCGGGTACTCGTCGAGCGGTACGGGCAGCATTGATTACCTCCATCTTCTCGAGCGCACCCTACCGGGTCGAAGGCCTACGACTTCCGGCCTTGTCGACGATAGGGACGGCTGGTTGCGGGGGTCACGCGGGTCACTCCGGCCTGCGCCGGAACACGGTGCGGCGCGGTCATTGATCGGGATTCTGCACACCGCCGGCAACTGCAGAGCTTCATCTCAGGCCCGGGAGGAGGAACTCGCGAATGAACTCCGCCGTCTTCACCGCGTCCTCGCTGTCGAACGTGACCGACGGCGTCGCCACCAGGGAGAAGACGACACGCGTGATCCACTCCGCAGCACGCCTCACATCGATGTCGGGCCGGATCTCTCCCCGGTCGCGCGCCGAGCCGATCAGGGGGATGATCGCCTCCATCGCGGTCGCCAGGAGCTCGCGGGCGTCGGTGGTGACCGAGCGTGCCAGGGCGTGGGGATCCGCACGATGCATCGCAGCCGTCAGTGGGTCGTCGTGGACGAACCGGTTGGTCAGCCTCACGACCTCCTCGATCTGGGCCGAGAGCCCCGAGATGGCCGCGGTGCGCTTCTCGACGTTCTCCAGGAATGCACGCGCGCGCTCCCTGTTGACCTCACGGAGCAGTGTCAGCTTGTCGGGAAACACCCTGTAGAGGCTGCGCCGCGACATGTCTGCATCTCTTGCGATCTCCTCCATCGAGGCCTTCTGGAACCCGTGGAGGGAGAAGCACCGGGTAGCCGCGTCGAGGATGTGCGCTCGCTTCGAACAGCTCCCGGCTGCGCCGTCTTCGACTATGGTGAACATGGCACAAACAATGTTACTCTGTGCCACACGCCGGCGTGACGCCTGCGAACGACCGGCGCCCGCGAACGACCGATGCCTGCATACGGACCCCGGTCGCCCACACCAGCCAGGGAGGAAGCCGTGCAGCACACCTACGACGCGATCGTCATCGGAGCCGGGCACAACGGGCTCTGCCTCGCCGCATACCTGGCGCGCGCCGGGCTCACCACCTGCATAGTCGAACGACGCCACGAAGAGGGAGGTGGCGCCAACACCGAGGAGCCCGTGCTGCCCGGGTTCCGCTTCAACATGCACGCGAACTACATGGAGTTCTTCGACATCATCCCGATGATCGAGGACTTCGGCCTCGAGGACTGCGGCCTGCGCTCCGTGACTCCCGAGAACCAGTGCGGGATCGCGTTCTCCGACGGCCGCCCGCCGATCGTCCTGCACCGCAAGGATCTGCTCGAGAAGACGCACGCGAGCATCTCGCGCTACTCCAAGGCCGACGCCGACCTGTACGTGCTGCTCCAGGAGCGGACGATGGACTTCGGCCCCCTCCTGGCGATCGGCATCTACAACCCCCCCTCGCAGGCAGTCGCGGGAGGTCAGAACGCGTTCATCGAGGCGATGTACGGCGACATCGGCATCACCGCGGCCGACTGCATCAAGACCCCGAAGATCATGATCGACGAGCTCTTCGAGTCGCCCGAGATGCGGACGCTCCTGTACCGCACGAGCGTGGAGTTCGGAGTCGGAATCGACACGACCGGCTCTGGAGGCTCGATCCTCCACGGACTCCCGTGGATGATCGGCAACTGGCGAGTCACTCTCGGCGGCACGCACACCCTCGCGAAGGCGATGATGCAGGCCTGCTACCGCGAGGGCGTAGACCTGATCGAGAACACCATGGTCGACGGGATCATCATCGAAGGCGGACGCGCCGTCGGCGTGCAGACCCGTGCCGGCGAGATCCGCGCCCGTCACTGCATCGCCTCGAACGCCGACGTACGACAGACGCTGGTCGACCTCGTCGGTCCGGACAACCTCAGCGAACAGTGGCTCAAGCGCGCGAAGAACTTCCGGTACGGGCCGACTCACGTGCTCGCGACGCCGATGTTCTGCCTCTACGAGGCGCCTCACTACAAGTCGGCCGAGTGGGACTCCGACATCGACAAGTGCTTCTACACGATCGTCGGCTACGACGGTCCCGAAGACTGCGTCCGCTACATACGCGACGCCTACTCGGGGCGCCTCCCCGAGCCCGCCGCCGGCACATGGGTGAACAGCCTCTGGGATCCGGCGCAGGCGCCTCCCGGCCGGCAGAGCGCGACCGGCTGGTACTTCTTCCCCGTGGCCTCATCGATGGGGCCGGACGACTGGACCGAGGTACGCGAGACATTCAACGACGCGTTCCTCGCCCGCTGGGCCGAGTTCGCACCGAACATGAACCGCGACAACGTCATCGCGGACCGGCTGTACACGCCCGATCAGATGGAGCGCAAGAACCTGATGTGGGAGGGCGACTTCTCGAATGGCGACCTCGTGCCGGACCAATCCGGTGCGAACCGTCCCTTCCCCGAGGCGTCCTCGTACCGCATGGAACACGAGGGCCTCTACCTGTGCGGCCCATCGGCATTCCCGGGTGGCGGCATCCACTCCGCGCCCGGATACAACGCGGCGAAGGTGATCCTCGAGGACCTGGGCCTTCCCACGCCGGCCAGGGCCGAGCGCGGCTACTGAGGCGCGCACCTCAGTTCCGGGTACGGCCTCGGGGGACGGCGTGGCCGTCCGTCCGGTGCCCGCGACGCCGCTAGCCGGACCAGAAGGTGCCGTCGAGCATCTTCTCCAGCAGCGACCGGAACATGATCAGGTCGTCGGGGTCGTCGGTCTTCTCGGCTGCGCCGTACGCGATCCCGCGTGTGCTGGTGCGCACCGACACGATCGCGAACCGCAGGGCGGCGAAGACCTCGTACCACTCGAGATCGCGAACCGTGCGACCCGAGATGCGCTCGTACGCCTCGACTACTTCGCGCCGATCCATGAATCCCGGTATCCCGGGCATCTCGTAGCGCTCCGCGATGTCCTGGAAGAAGGTGTGCAGGAAGATCATCCACGCGAGATCGACCTCGACGGGGCCGGCGCTCGCCATCTCCCAGTCGAGGACCGCGACGGGTTCCATCCCCTCCCAGAGGATGTTCCCGATGCGAGCATCGCCCCAGTTGAGGACCGTGGGACCCTCCTCCGGAGGGCGATCCTCGAGCCACGCGAATGTGCGATCGATCAGGGGGTAGCGCACGTCGTTGCGGGCCCACTCGTAATACCAACGCTGGTAGCCGATCTGCTGTGCAAGGGCCGTGTCGCCGTATTCGGGTCGCGCGAGGAACGACAGGCCGGCGTTCTCCGCAGTCACCTCGTGCACGCCGGCGAGCACGCGCACCGCGTTCTCCTGCATCCTGGCGCGCTCATCGGGTGAGGCATCCATCACCCAGCCGCCGAAGACGTAGGGGGGCATGTCGGGCGGTGCGGCCCCGTCGACCCGGTGCATGACCAGGAACGGCACGCCCAGCCACGCCGGGTCGAGCTCGCACCAAGGAACCTCGGGAGTGGGCACCGCAGTGCGCTCTCGAACGAGGTTCATGCATCGGCGCTGCATCTCGATGTCGTACTCCGGGAAGACGGGATACACCGAGGGCAGCGGAGCAAGGCGCGCTGCGAAGCGTTCGACGCCGCCACCCTCTCCGCGACGCATGTCGAAGAGGACCGTCTCACTCGACATGCCGGTGCCTTCGGGCGCCTGCACGTCGAACACCGTCGCGCTGTCACTCACCGCGGATCTGGCCCACGCCTCGAGTAGCGGCTGCAGCTCGCCCGCATCGCGGCGCCACGGGGTCGTCACCACGTAGGGTGCCTCGTCTGCGTCGGTCACGTGATGCCTTCCTTCCGCCGGGGTCGGTGCGCCGAGCTCAGATGCGGCTCCACCACTTCTCGATGCCGAGATCGTCGGCGATCACCTGCAGGGCGTTGTAGCCGGGTCCGAAGGTGATGAACCCGTGCGGATGCTGGGTGCTCCCGGCCATGTAGAGACCGTCGATCGGCGTACGGTACTGACCCAGCTCGGGAAGCGGCCGCTGGTCGAGCATGTTCGCGAGGCTTATCTCGCCCATCATCCAGTCGCCGCGGACCATGTTGGGAAGCTTGCGTGCGATGTCGTGCGGCGTGAAGACGGACCAGTCGATGATCTCGTCATCGGTGAGGTTCGGAGCGTAGCGGCGCCAGGCGTCGATGCACTTCTGTCCGTACCACCGGCCCATGTCGTCCCAGGCTCCTTCGCCACCGTCGGCGAGGGCGAAGGGTGCAAACTGACGTAGCAGACCTGTCGTGCAGCCTTCCGGTGCGTCCACCGGGTCGTAGAGGCTGTTGACCGCGGCGTTGGGCTGCGGGTCGACGAGGTTCCCCGCACGGATGGACTTCCAGTCGGCGTTGAGCCGCTCGATCGAGTCGATCCCCAGGTTGACCACCCACGCTCGATTGACGTCGGGATCGAACTCCGCAGCCTTGTACTCGGGGAATGTCCGCATTGCCATGTGAACCGAGAAGAGCGACCAGTCCTTGTGCACGACCTCGCTCTTCACCCGCTGCGACAGCTCGTCGGGGATCTCCTTCGGGTTCACGAACTCGAGGAGGGTCTGCTCCACGGAGACTGTCGAGGCCACGAGCTTGCGAGCGTGGAGCTCCAGCCCGCCGGCTGTCTTCACACCGACCGCCCTTCCGCCCTCGACGATGATGTCTGTGACGTCGGCGTCGGACCACATCACACCGCCGTGCTGCGCGAGGTCGCGCCACAGCGCGTGCGCCAGTCGGTGCGAGCCTCCTACGCACAGGTGCCAGTTGTCGATCTTGCCGACCAACAGCGGGTACCCGATGGCCAGGCCTGCGACATCGTTCGTGTACGAGCAGACCGCTCCGTGAAACGCGAGGTGCGCCTTGATCTTGTCGTTCTCGAAGTGCCGGTTCAGGAACTGGTTGATCGTCTCCCTGCGCAGCTTCACCGACAGGAACTCCGAACGGTCCTCGACGCCGAACGTCGCCAGGGCCTTGGTGAGCTCCTTGACGCTGAGCGGCGGCTGGTACATCAACGTTCCGAGCAGGAGGTCGACGAAGCCGTGCGCCTCACCGTAGAGGCGCTGGAACGTCGCCGCGTCCTTCTCCGAGAACCTGGCCATCGAGGCGAGCGTCTTGTCCATGTCGGTGTGGATCGTCAGGGCTGTGCCGTCGTCGTAGATCGAGGCCATCTGGACCTCGGGACGCACGTACTCGACACCGTGACCGCGCACGTCGAGATCGGCGACCGGCGGTGCCATGTCGACGAACGTGTGGTAGTTCGCGTGGATGTTGTGAACGAAGCCGGGCTGGGTGACCTCCTCGGAGCAGAGGCCACCGCCCTCCTCGTGACGGCGCTCGAGCACGAGCACCTCGAGTCCGCTGCGCGCCAGGTAGGCGCCGAGCGTCAGGCCGTTGTGACCGGCACCGATGATGATCGCGTCGTACGTGTCCTTCAGAGTCATCTCAGCTCACTCCGTCATATGGGGGACGGCCCTTCGGCCATGTTGTCTCGACACCCTGCGAATACGCCTCGAGCAGGACCTGCACCATCTCGGCCTGACGCATCAGGAAGCGCATGTCGCCCTTCACCCGGATCGTGCCCGAGAGAGCCGCATCGATCGGATCGGCCAGACCCGCGGCGATCGCGTCGAAGTCGGAGCCCGGACCGGTGAAGCGGTAGTCGAGCTTCACCGAGGGATCGTCGGCGTCGAGCTCTCGGTACCAGGCGCACGTCCCGCCCTCCAGCCGGATCAGGAACCGCCGTACATCACCCTCGGCGACGTACGGCGTTCGGCCGTCGCCGACGATCTCGACTGCGATCGTGAACTCGTCGACCGGGACGCTCGCCAGGGTGGCGACGCGGTCGTTGATCGCGGACTTCACCGCTTCGTACCACTCCGGCGTGTACACGTCGGGCATCTCAGTAAGCCCTTCCCTCGGGCCCAGGGGCCGGGAGACCTAGATCCTGGGCGATGACCTTGTAAGCGTTGTAGCCGGGCGCGGCGTGGACCCCGCCACCCGGATATCCGGACGGACCACAGTTGTAGAGTCCGTCGATAGTAAGCCGGTAGTCGGCGACCTCCGGGAAAGGCCGGTTCGCGCCCGTCTGGTCGACCGCCATCTCGCCCAGCAGGCAGTCACCCTCCCACATGAGGTTCTTCCGCTCCATCAGATCGGGCGTGTACAGCTTCATCGCGATGACGTTGTCGTGGTTCATGTTGGGCGCGAAGTCGCCCCAACGGAGCAGGAACTCCTCCATATACTCGACGCGGATCGCGGCCCACTCCTCGGCCGTGAAGTACGACGCCATCGGGAAGAAGAACCAGCCCGTCGCCGCGTGCCGGCCGGGCGGCGCCTGCGACGGGTCCCACAGCGTGTTCACCCAGGTGCCCGCGGCCGGCTCGGGAAGGTGCCCGGCGTGGGCGTCGCGGACGTAGCGGGCGACGTCTTCAGGCTGGTCGTAGCCGACGACCGTGTAGAAGCACTTGTCGATGTCGGGATCCCAGCGCGCCGACTTGTACGCCGGAGGGTCGTAGATGCAGAGGGCCGGGGTCGCCAGCACGCCGCTCGGCCCGTAGCGGAAGTCCTTAGCCCGCTTGTAGATCAACGGGTCCAGGTTGTCGGGCCCGACCATGTCGACGAGCACCTGGCGCACGTCGGCGTTGCACGCGATGACCTTGTTGGCCCGGAACTCGCCGTGTCGCGTGACCACTCCGGCGGCCCGGCCGTCCTCGACGATGATCTTGTCGACCATCGTGTTCTCGAGCAGCTCGACGCCCTCGCGGTAGCAGGCCTGCATCATCGCCTTGGCGAGCGTGTGCGTACCGCCGAGGGCCATTCGCCACCGTCCGACCTGCCACGGGATCGAGGTGAAGATGTGCCCACCCGAGCCAGTCTGGTCGAGCGGAACACCGAACTCCACGCTCGTGCGGTACAGGAGCGTGCGCATCTCGGCCGACTCGTAGAGCTCGTCGATCACGGTCTTGGGGGTCTTGGTGGAGTAGTGGGCACGGACCCCCATGTCACCGAACATGCCCTCGAGCAGCTGGCCCTGCATACCTTGCGTCGCGGGGTTCGGCGGGTTGTAGATGCCAATCGCGATCATGTCGCCGAAGTCGAAGGTGCGCTTCTTGATCTCGATCCAGGTGTCGGCGTCGGCCTTCGAGTACTGGGCGATGCTCGCATGGTCGAGCTCGTAGCGATCGTTGCGATGGAGGACGATCGGCGGCCGGCCGTCGGAGAAGGCGATACCGCACTGGTTCTCCGGGGTCAGTGATCGGAGCCCGCAGTCCTCCAGATCGAAGTCGGGGATCATCGGGATGATGTCGAAGAACTCCATGTAGGAGGCGTGCATGTTGTGCCGGAAGCCCGGCAGCACAGCCTCCTCGGTGTTGACACCACCGCCCTCCTCGTGGCGGCGCTCGATCACCAGCGTCGAAAGCCCCGCTCGCTGCAGGTACGCGGCGGTCTCCAGGCCGTTGTGGCCGGCCCCTACAACGATTGCGTCATACGTAGCGACAGCCACACGACCCTCCTCCTCTCCTTCCGGCCCCGGAACCGCCCGGCCACCGGACAACCTTCCGCTGCTCCTCGGAAGACCACGCCGCCCATCGGAGCGGACACTGGACTCCCTGGAGGGCAATGTTTGGAACGCATTCTACATATGGACTCTCATGACGACAATGTCCTGCAAGGCCTAGAGGTAGCACTCAAATAGAATGCGATCCATCTTCTCCCCAGGCCCCGGCAGAGGGACGAGCGTCGATAGACCACAAATATTGTGGTCTATCGACGCTCGTGGGGGTTAGGCGGGGGACCTGACGCCGAGGTCGTCGAGGACCATCTCGGCGACCCGGAAGCCCGAGTCGACCGCCTGGTGCGTGGCGGCGCCCTTGCCGCCGGCATCGCAGCCGACGATGTAGAGGCCCTCCAGCGGCGTGCGCGGATCAGGCTTGTTCGACCCCTCCTGCTCCATGGTCTGCGCTATCCCGATGCACTCGCCCCCGGCTCCCGGCACCGCCGAGTCGCGTGTCATCGCCGAGACGCTCTTCGTCGTGTAGGCCTCCTTGCGCACCAGGTGCTTGCCAAGCGCGGGCCAGGCCTCGAGAGAGGTCTCGTGCACGCGACGGATCCCCTCCTCGCTCATCGGCGAGTCGGGGTCCGGGTCCGAGAGGGTGCCGATGAGCACCACCTGGCCGCCGTCGGCAGGGGCGATCGTCGGATCCCACAGCCCCGGGGTGCTCCAGTAGAGCTGCGGGACGTCGGGCCAGTCGCCGGCCCGTGCCTGCTCGTAGCGCTCCGTCGTCCACCAGCTCTTGTCTCCGAACGCCAGCCCCGCCGGGGGGAAGACGGGCCCGTCGAGGAAGTATCGCCAGCCGACGATGCCCCACGACGGTTCGAGCCCCTCCACGTAGCTCACGTACTCCGAAGGGAAGTTCTCCTTGCCGGCGAGGTTGAGCACCGTCGGCTGGATTCCCGCGTTCGAGATGACGATCGGAGCTCGGAACGTGCCGTTCGCTGTCTCGATCCCCGCGACCCGCCCCTCTTCGACGAGGATGCGCTGCACCTTCGCACGCGTCATGTACACGCCGCCGTTGTCTGCGACGAACTGTGCGCAGACCTCCATCACCCTCCCGATGCCGCCGCGGAAGTACACGCTCTCGCCGCCAACGAGCGTGAAGCCGCGCACGCAGACCCGGATGCCCTCGGATGCGGGGATCCGATCGGGGCCGATCAGGAAGAACATGTTCAGCAGGACGCCTATGTACGCCATAACGCCTGCAGGAAGCCCGAACTGATCCAGGTAGTCGAGCGTCGTCTGCGTCTCCATCGCGGCGAGGTCGTCGTCGGTGAGGGCGAGGACCGCTGTGGCCATCTCGATCATCGGCTGCATGTCTTCGGTCGTCAGACCGAACGCCGCTGCATAGTTCTCCAGGGGGTTCGCCGACGCATCGGCGCCGCCGGCCATCCTCCGCCACACGCCGTCGTTCCCGTGGTAGACGATGCCGCCGGTGGCGCGCGCCTCGGGCGTCGGCACGCTCACCGGAACCTGGTCGGTCAGGTCGAGCTTGGCGAGGAGCTCGTCATAGCGCGACGGTCCGGCAGGGATGCCGATTACGGGCCACATCTCGTAGCCGGTCCCCTTGCGCCTGACCGTGAGCGCCTTGCCCCCCGCCTGGTCGTTCTTCTCTGCGAGGAGCACACGAAGTCCCGCCTTCGCGCATAGAGCGGCGATCGTCGCACCGCCGGGGCCGGCACCGATCACGATCACGTCGAAGTCGTCGGCCATCTCCGGGTCCTCTCTGTCGCTTGGCGACCGCCGGGCACGCCGGCGCCGCCTCCGCCTCGACCGCTGGGACGGCCGAGATTCATCTAGTCTAAACAGTTAGCCCAAGGTTCACAATGGCCACACCATAAGCACGCCGGTCGCCGTCACTCACCCCCCGAACCCGGCGGTGGTGCCATAGCCGGACCGTCAGATCTCGATGACGGTGCGGATCACGTCGCCGTTCTTCATGTCGGCCAGGGCCTTGTTCACGTCGGAGAGGCCGACCTTCTGGCTGATCATGCCCTCGAGGTCGAGGCGCCCGGCGCGCCACAGCCTCAGGAGCCTGTCGAAGTCGACCCGCACGTCGGCCGACCCGTAGAGAGAGCCGATGAGCCGCTTCTCCATGAAGAAGAGCTCGAAGGCGTTGAGCTCGATCGTCTGGTCGGCGCGCCCTGCGCCCACCACCACCGCAGTACCGCCGCGCCGGACCGCGTCGTAGGTCCCCGGATCGTGGCCGGGATGCCGACCACCTCGAAGCCGTAGTCGAACCCGGCTCCCTTGGTCACCTGCGCGGACACGCCGGCGAGCTCGTCGGGCGAGGCCGTGTGGGTAGCGCCGAACTGCCGAGCGTGCTCACGCTTCCCCTCCACCAGGTCGACCGCCACGATCTCGGCCGCACCGGCGATCCTCGCCCCCTGGATGACGCTGATCCCCACGCCTCCGCAGCCGAACACCACGACGCTCGACCCCGGCCTCACCTGCGCCGTGTTGATCGCGGCCCCGACACCGGTCATCACGCCACAGCCGAGAAGCGACGCGACGTCCCAGGGCACGTCGTCGTCGATCTTCACCGCCGCGGCGGCGGGCACGACGAGCTGCTCGGTGAAGGTCCCCGTATTCGCCACGCCGTGCACCGGCGTGTCTCCGAGCAGGAACCGAGGGCCGCCCGTGATGAACCCCGTCATGCAGAGATGTGGGCGGCCGTTCAGGCAATCGGTGCACTTCCCGCACGGCGGCACCCACGAGACCACGACATGATCACCGACGCTCACCGTGTCGACACCCTGCCCCACCTCGACAACCTCACCTGCCCCCTCGTGTCCGAGGACGCAGGGCGCAGGCTGCGGGATAGTCCCGTTCATCGAGGAGATGTCGGTATGGCAGACGCCCGTGGCGCGGATCGCGATCCTGACGAGGCCGGGCCCCGTCGGGACCACCTCGACGTCGTCGCGGACGTCGGCGGTCTCGTCGCCGGTCGCGTGGAAGAGTGCAGCGCGCATCGTGTTACCTCCGGTGCAGCTAGGGGTCAGTCCGCGCCGCGGACAGCGGCCGCGGCGTCGAATCCGGCGGGCAGGTAGATCGACTTGTCTTCCAGGTAGTGGTGCATGCCCTCCGGACCCAGCTCACGGCCGAGACCGGAGCACTTGTAGCCCCCGAACGGCGCGGCGAAGTCCATCGAGAGCCCGTTCAACGTGTAGGTCCCCGTGCGGACCGATCGAGCGATGTCGAGCCCGCGATCGAGGTCGTCGGTCCAGACCGATCCCGCGAGTCCGTAGTCGGAGTCGTTCGCGATCGCGATGGCCTCGCTCACCTCGTCGTACGGGATCACCGCTACGACAGGGCCGAAGATCTCCTCGCGTGCTATCCGCATGGTGTTGTCGACGTCGGCGAAGACCGTCGGCTCCACGTACCAGCCCCGATCGAGGCCGGCCGGCCGGCCGCCGCCCGCGACGATCCGGGCTCCCTCATCCCGGCCGATCGCGATGTAGCCCTCGACGCGGGTCCGCTGCCGCTCGGCCACGAGGGGCCCTATGGTCGTCTGCGGATCGAGGGGGTCCCCTACTACCTGCGCACCGACCACGTCGACCAGCGCATCGACGATCTCGGAGTAGCGCGTGCGCGGTGCGAGAATCCGCGTCTGCGCCACGCACGCCTGGCCGTTGTTCATCATGGCGTTCGGCAGCAGTTTGGCCATGGTGGCACCGGCATCGACATCGTCGAGGACGATCGCAGCCGACTTGCCGCCCAGCTCTAGAGTCACCCTCTTCAGCTGCTCGCCGCAGATCGCGGCGATGCGTCGCCCGGCCTCCGTGCTGCCGGTGAAACCGATCTTGTCGACTCCCGGGTGCCTGACCAGGCGCTCCCCTACCTCGCGTCCCGCGACGACGATGTTGAGCACGCCCGGGGGAAGGCCGGCCTCCTCGACGATCTCCGCGAGCGCGTAGGCGTCGAGCGGCGTCTCGGGTGCAGGCTTCAGAACCATCGTGCACCCGGCGGCAAAGGCCGGACCCATCTTGAGCACCGTGGTGAACAGCGGGACGTTCCATGGCACAATCGCGCCCGCGACCCCTACCGGTTCGCGGCGCACGATCACCGGTCCCATCACTCCGGTGCGTGGCTCCTCGAAGGCGTACTCCCGAGCGAGGCCCGCGTAGTAGTCGAGCACCATCGTCGAGGCGAAGACCTGTGCCATCACGGAGAAGGAGATCGGCGACCCGTTCTCCTGCGAGATCGTCTCGCCGATCTCCTGCATGCGGGCCTGGATGCCCTGGGAGATGCGCGCCATCACATCAGCGCGCTCGGCGGCGGACATCCGCGGCCAGGGCCCCTCGTCGAACGCAGCGCGCGCCGCAGCGACAGCCCGGTCGACATCCTCCCGCAGTGCCATCGGGGACCTTCCCGATGATCTCCTCGGTCGCGGCCGAGACCACGTCGATCGACTCCGAACCGGCGGGCTCAACCCACTCGCCGCCGATGAACAGTCGGTCGTACACCCTCATCGGGTCCTCCTGGTCGTGACCAACCCGGCTCCTGTGCCGGACAGTAGCAACTCCGCCGCCGCAAAGTGGAACCCGTTCTACCTCACCACCGGGGTGCCTCACCACCGGGGTACCTCACCACCGGGCTGCCTCACCACCGGGCTGCGCCGGATGCCGGCCGTCGACTGCACCGGCGCCGGCGAGAATCCGGAGCCCGCCCATCTGCTCAGCGAGCTCGTGTCGAGCGCTAGCGCTCGGGCACCAGCGAGACGAGCCTGTAGCCGCCCCGTTCCGTGTAGACGACCTGCCCGATCGGTGACGGCGACTCCACCCGTACCGTCCGCTCTGTCTCGAGTGGGGAGGCCGTCTCGCACCGCGTGCCAGGTGTCGACCGTCTCGGTCCCGGTCTGGTCGCCGGTGAGCGTCCTCTCCGCGACGTAGTGGTAGCGCGCACCTCGTCGCCACCGACCTCGACGGCCTCGATGCCCACGAAGGTATTGGTGCCCGCCGACGTCACGTGGGTTCCGCGCGCCTCGCTGGACCCGTCGCACGACTGCTCCCACGACTCGCCCGGCTCCGCGGCGAGGCGGATCGTGTCGCCTAGCGGGTCGCACCGGAAGACGATCAGGTCATCGACCGTGAACGCGACGAAGTCGAAGCTCTGGAAGGAGGTTCCTCCGGCCTCCCGAAGTCCGACGTCGGCGGGGCAGTAGGTCCAGTCCTGCCAGTGATTGGTGCTGTACTCGACCTTGTAGGTCCAGCAACCGCCGCCGGCGCCGGTGACCGTCGCGGGTAGTCGTGGACCCCACTCCTGGGTCGTGTCGAGGAGCGACAGCTTCTCGGTACCGGTCCCCCTCGTACGTGTACACACCCAACGCGGGCCTGACCATCCCCTCATTCCCCGCAGGGTCCTGACCGTTATCGCCGTTATCGCCGCTCTCACGGAATCGATCGACAGCGTCGGCCACCGACGCCTCCTCGGCCCCCCGGTTCGACCACGCGAAGAGGAAGACCGCGACGCCGACTGCCAGAAGGGCGCCGACCGCCATGGCCACGATCCACCTAGGTCGCCTGTACCACCTACGGGCGCCCACGACCGACCCCTCCTGTCATGTGCAGATCGTCCCTCACGCGTCGCTGGGAGCGCCAGTACCAGGCTGTGGCGCCCCGCCCAGCGCCCTGATCGTGCAGACGGATGCAGGCGGGATGGACCCCGGCCCAGACCGTCGTCAGGGACGGCCGGACTCGGCGTTCAACCCGCTGGCGATCTGGAGCATCTCGGGATAGCGCTTCATGTGCGCGCCACCGTCGACGGCGAGGCAGTCACCGGTGACCCACGACGACTCGTCGGAAGCAAGGAAGAGCGCCATCGACGCAACGTCGTCGGGGGTTCCCGACCTGCCGAGAGGTGCGTTCTCGACGAACGCGTCGTGAAATGGATGCTGCATCAGCACGGCCGTGAGTGGAGTGTCGACGAGGCCAGGGGCAATGGCGTTGACGCGCACCCCCGAGGCTCCGAGCTCCATCGCGGCCACCTTCGTCAGCATCTCCACTCCGGCCTTGGCGGCGCAGTAGGCCGCCATTCCCTCACCGGGCTGTCGTGCGTTGAGTGACGCAACGTTGACGATCGAGCCACCACCCCCCTCGATCATTCGGCGCGCCTCGTGCTTCACGGACAGGAAGACCCCCGTCAGGCAGAGACCCACCGTCCAGCGCCACTGATCGACCGGTAGGTCCACAACCGCACCAAACGCGCTGGCACCTGCAGCGTTGACGGCGAGATGGAGACCGCCGAATCGCTCGGAAGTAGACGCGACCGCCGCCTCGACGGCCGCTTCGTCTGTCACGTCGGCCGCGACGCCGATCGCCCGCTCACCGAGCGATTCTGCGTGCTCGACGGCGCTCTCGCTGTTCACGTCGACGAGTGCGACCGATGCGCCCTCGGCGTGGAATCGGCGGGCGACCGCCAGGCCGATGCCGGAGGCGCCCCCGGTGACCAGCGCGACCCTGCCGTCAAGACGTCCGATGCCCATGACCCGACTCCTCTACGCCACACCCGGGGCTCGAACCATGCCCCGCTCGACGCTTCCTCCGCAACACACCGCGGTACCCCGGATCGGCTCGCCGGGGCTAGCGGCGTCGTACGTGCATCGAGCGCGGCTCGGTGCCGGCGGCGTCGCGGAGGCTCTCGGAGAACAGCACGGCCTCGCCGGCACCGCGCCGCTTCGACTCGTACATTGCCATGTCGGCATCGGCCACCACTGCGTCGGGGCCGGAGGACGGGCCGGACACCGCTACGCCGATGCTCAGGCGGGCGGCGATGACCGCCGAGCCGAGGACCAGTGCGTCTCGGTTCGCGGCCTCCACCCTCCGCGCGATGGCCAGCACCTCCTCGGGGTCGTCGCACCCGGGGCAGACGACCAGGAACTCGTCGCCGCCGAGACGCCCGACGACGTCGCCCTCACGCACCACCGCTCTGAGCCGGTCGGCGACGGCGACCAGTAGCTCGTCGCCGACTGCGTGGCCGAGAGCGTCGTTGACCTCCTTGAAGTCGTCGAGGTCCATGAACACGATGCCGACCCGGCCATCACCCGCCAGGGCATCCTCGAGGGCGGCCATGACGGAGCGCCTGTTCAGGCAGCGGGTCAGATCGTCGTAGGTCGCCCGTCGCTCCAGCTCGACCCTCATCCTCGCGCTCTCGGTCACATCCTCGACACAGAGGATCGCCCCCGTGATGCTCGATCCGGCGGTGAGCGCCCGGAGGCTGAACCGGCACTGCCTGTCGCGACCGCGCCTCTGATCCTGGAGCCTGACCTCCATGTCGACATCGCGACCAGAGACCAGCACATCGTCGATGGCCTCCTCGAGGCCGACCCACTCTTCGCGCACGACGCCGTGCAGGAGGTCCTGGAGCTTGTCAGCCGGACCCGACCCCATGATGTCGCAGAAGCGCTCGTTCGAGTACACGACTCGGCCGTCGCGATCGACCTGCACCAGCCCCATGGGAATCGTCTCCGCTATGCGGCGTAGGAGCTGCTCGCGCGCGCGAACTGCCTCGTGCGCGGCCACCTCGTCGGAGACGTCGATGACCTCGGCGACGACGCACCGCTCGTCGGGATCGTCTAGCAGGTTCCGGTTCGTTATCTCGACCCAGAGCCAGCTCCCGTCGGAGCGTCGGTGCCTGAGCCGGACGCGCCGTGTCGAGCCGGGTACGGCGAGCATCTCCATCCACGTCTCGATCGCGCGGTCCTGGTCCTCCGGATGGACCATGTCGAGGGAGGCCGCTCCTATGGCTTCCTCCGGCCTCCAGCCGAGCATCTGGGTGAATGGCTCATCGACGGCGATGATCACCGCTACGTCGTTCTTGCGCTGCACCGCGAGTCGGGGCGCGATGGGTGGAACGTCGGAGAGTCCGATGAGCTCGGCCGCCGTGTCGGCGCCGACGACGACGACCATCAGGACACCGTGCGTCTTGCGGAGATCGAAGAGCTCCATCACCACAGCGCGATCCGGGCTGCCGCGCAGCCGCACCGAGGCGCGTGCCGCGCCCTGCTCTCGACCGCGCTCCCATGCATCGATGACGACGACCCGATCCGCCGGAACGACCAGGTCGAGAGCGGAGCGGCCAGGGACGACCGCGTGACTACCCAGGTCGATCGAGTCGGGGACGGGAGCGTAGAGGCCGTGGTCGTCGATCGCCGCGACCGGGGCTGTCGGATGCTGCGCCAGCAGCGCCTCGAACGCCTTGACCAGGTAGTCGCCCGCGAGTGGACCATCGCGATTCATGGAGTTGGAATCGGCGTCGCTCGGCAGCGCTTGAGTACGACACACAAGACACCACCGATACCCTGATCCGGGCATACACCGCGCTGCGTGCATACCTCCCCCGACCTGCTCCGGGCCGGCCCACCTACCATCTCGCCATGGCCGACCTGATCCTGCGTGACGCGACCGTCTTCGACGGCACCGGAGGGAAGCCTTTCGGCGCCGACCTCGCCATCGAGCACGACCGGATCTCCCAGGTCTCCGAGCGCGGGGGCTCCGGCTCCACGGCCGTCCGCGAGATCGACCTCGCGGGCGCCGCCGTCGCCCCCGGTTTCATCGACGTCCACACCCACGACGACTTCGCCGTGGTCCTGTACCCCGATGCCGCCTTCAAGGTGGAACAGGGGGTGACGACGGTCGTGGTCGGGAACTGCGGCATGGGAGCAGCGCCGTGGCCGACTGCCTCGCTGTTCTCCCGCGCCTTCCACCCCGCCTCCGGCATCCCCGAATGGGACGGCTACGCCGGCTATCTGGCGCACCTCGACGCGCACGCACCGTCGGTGAACGTCGCCGCGCTCGTCGGCCACGGAACGGCGCGAGGAGAGGTCATGCACCTGGACGATCGGGCTCCGACCGACGCCGAGATGCACGCGATGCGCGCCGTGGTCGAAGAAGGACTCGACGCAGGAGCGTTCGGCCTGTCTTCCGGACTCGTCTACGAACCGGGATGCTTCGCCGCGACCGACGAGCTGGTCGATCTCGCCCGCCCAGTGCGCGATCGCGGCGGCATCTACACGAGCCACATACGCGACGAGTCGGCCGGGCTCCTCGGCGCCATCACCGAGGCGATCGCTGTCGGCGAACGCGCCGGAGTCCGCGTGCAGGTCTCGCATCACAAGTCTGCCGGCCGGGAGAACTGGGGCCGGGTGAACGAATCGCTCGCACTTCTCGACTCGGCCCGCGCGCGCGGCGTCGATGTGGGCACGGACGCGTATCCGTACACGGCCGGCAGCACGATCCTCGGCGCGCTGGTGCAGCACGGAGCGTTCGGCGCGCCCGGGGACTCGGCCGTATCGAAGGCGCCGACGTCGTGATCAGCTCGGCCGCGACGCATCCCGAGCGCGAGGGACACAGCATCGCCGGCTTGGCCGCCGAGTGGAGCGTCGACGAGGCAGAGGCGGCCGGCCGAGTTCTCGCCGACGATCCCGGAGCGACGGTGATCATGCACAGCATGGACGAGGCCGACGTTCGCACCGTCCTGACGCACCCGCTCACGATGATCGGCTCAGACGGAATACCCACGCTCGAGGGGCGGCCCCACCCCCGCCTCTTCGGCACCTTCCCACGCGTCATCGGGCACTACGCACGCGACCTCGGACTGCTCACCGTCGAGGACGCCGTGCACCGCATGACCGGACTCGCGGCCCGAACGTTCAACCTCGTCGACCGTGGCGTCGTTCGCGAGGGGGCATTCGCCGATCTCGTCGTCTTCGACGCGTCTGCCATAGCCGACCGCGCAACGTACGACGAACCGCATCTGCGCCCGGCCGGGATTCGGAGTGTCTACGTGAACGGGGTGGAGACCGTCACCGACGGCGCAGTACGCACTGAGGCACGCGCCGGTCGCGCGCTCCGCCACGCGCCTGCTTGAACCCGCCCGTCGCCGCCCCTCGACACGGAGGCCTCAGATCGGGAGCGCCCCCGTCGCGGCCTTCGTGGTGCCGTGATCGCGATACGCGGCGATTGTCCGTTGGGCGATCCTCATCTGGTGCACTTCGTCGGCTCCGTCGGCGAATCGGGCCCATCTTGCGTGCTGGAACATGTTGGCGAGAGGCGTGTCGGTCGAGTATCCGAGTGCGCCGTGAACCTGGATCGCCCGGTCGACGATCCGATTCAGTGCGTTCGCGACGAAGTGCTTCGCCATCGAGACCTCGGAGACGAAGTCGAGCTTGTGATCGATCTTGTACGCGGCGTGCAGCACCATCAGCTTCGCCTGGTACAGCTCCATCGCGGAGTCTGCGATCATCCACTGGATTCCCTGCTTCTCGGCTAGAAGTGATCCATGAGAGAAGCGATTGAGGGACCTGTCGACCATCATGTCGAGCGCCGTCTCGGCCTGCGCGATCCAGCGCATGCAGTGGGCCAGGCGTGCCGGGCCCAGCCGGTACTGGCCCAGTCGGTGACCCTGTCCGCGCTCGCCGAGCATGTTGGCGGCGGGAACTCTCAGGTCCTCGATGACGATCTCCGAGTGCCCCGTCGAGCCGTGCATCGTCTCGACCTCGCGCACGTCGTCCCAGCCCTCGGAAGGCAGGTCGACGAGGAACCCCGTGTTGGCCGCCTGCGGCCGCTCGGGATCGTCCTCGGTGCGAGCAAGGAGGATCGCGAAGCTCGCGCGACGAGCACTGGAGATGAACCACTTGTGCCCGTTGATCACCCACTCGTCGCCGTCCTGATAGGCGCGGGTCTGGATCAGCGTCGGATCCGAGCCGGCGACCTCCGGCTCCGTCATCGCGAAGCAGCTCATCACGCGCCCTTCGCAGAGGGGCCTGAGGTACTTCTCCTTCTGCTCGTCGGTCGCCCAGTGAAGCAGCGTGTGCATGTTGCCCTCGTCGGGAGCCTGGCAGTTCATGACCCATGGCCCGAAGTACGACTTCGCCGCCTCGGCCTGGACCATCGCCATCTCCGTGTGGCTGAGCCCCATGCCACCCCACTCCTCCGGCATGTGCGGTAACCACAACCCGGCTTCTTTCGCCTGATCGCGCATGGCGAAGAGAACCTGCAGGTACTTCCCGCGGTCGACGTCTTCGCGGCTGCCGATCCGCGACTCCCCCAGCTTCACCGTCTTCTCGATGAAGTCGCGTACCCGTAGACGAAGCTCCTCTAGCTCGGGCGAGAGAGTGAAGTCGATCGGCATTGGTCAGCCTCCGATGATCGTACGGGCGCGGGCGAAGAGCCCGAGCGTGATGGCATGGAGCAGGTCGCCCACTTCTCGCGTTGCCTTGCCGGCGCAGGCGCGTGCATTGGAGCCCTCGAGGACTATGCCGCACTTGAAGCAGGCCAGAGCTGTGTACCAGTCGATCGCGGAGAGGTCCCTGCTGGTCAGCTCCGCGTAGCGCGCGACCAGCTCTTGTCCGGAGCAGAGCCCACCCAGGGCGGCGACGGCGCTCGGAGCGGCGACACCCTCCCCGTCGGGTGCCGGCCACATGGCCACCAGCCACCCCAGGTCGAGGAGCGGATCACCGATGGTCGACATCTCCCAGTCGACTATCGCAGCAACCGCGGGACCGTCGTACTCGTACATCAGGTTTGCGAGGTGGTAGTCGCCGTGCATGATCCCCGGCGCGAACGACGATGGCCGGTTCGCATCGAGCCACTCGGCGACGCGGTCGAGCCCCGGCATGTCGGGTCCGGGGTATCCGTCGTATCGCGAGTACGAGTCGAGCTCGGACATCCACCTGCCGACCTGTCGTTCGAGGAAACCCTCGGGACGCCCGAAGTCGTCGAGTCCCACGGCGACGTGGTCGACTGCTCCCAGCCGCGCGAGTGCCTCCGCCGCGCTCAGCCCCATCGCGTGACGGATGCCGGCATCGGAGGCGTGCAGCGCGGGCATCGCGACGGTCGCGTTGAAGCCCTCTACGGGCTCCATCAAGTAGAAGACCGCGCCGCCGAGCACAGACTCGTCGGTGCACGCGGCGATCAACCTCGGATGCGGCACGTCGGTCCCTTCGAGGGCGGCGAGCACGAGCGCCTCCCGGGCGATGACGTCGTTGCTCCGTGGCCGCAGGTGCTCGGGACCGCGCCGGAAGACGTAGCAGCGCCCACCGCGCGTGAAGCGGATCAGGATGTTCTGCGTCCCGCCCGCGAGCCGTTCCACACCCGTGATCGGCCCGCCCGGGAGCCCCTCACGGTCCATCCAGTCGGCGAGCGCCCTCAGATCCACGGCCGGCTCGAGCTGCGGGCTGGATCCGGTCATGCGCCATCCCTCGATACGGGTGTAATGCGTCTGCCTTACTCCGCAAGGCGCGCGAACGATAGGCTCGCGACTCCGCAACCGCAACTCGGATGCCCCGGCACCGGCGGGAAGAGCGGCGACACGCCTAACCCACGACTGCGAGCACGCCTACCCGACGACTGCGAGTCAGATGCCGACCGCTACCGACGACACCCGGTCACGTCTCATCTCCGCGGCGGAGCGCCTCTTCGCGCAGCGGGGCGTCGAAGGCGTCTCGATGCGCGAGATCAACAGGGCCGCCGCCCAGGGAAACGCGAGCGCCCTCCAGTACCACTTCGGCGACCGCCGAGGGTTGCTCAGGGCCCTCATCTCGAAGCACAAGGGCGGGATCGACTCGCGGCGTCACGCCCTCCTCGACCGATACGAGGCCGAAGGCGTCACCGACCTCCGCGCGCTCGCCGCCGCGCTCGTCCTGCCGCTCGCCTCGAAGCTCTCCGATGTCGATGGCGGCCGCGCCTACCTCCAAGTGGTCGCCGAGCTGGTGAACCGCCCGGATCCGGTCCTCGATCCGGCGGCTATGGACGACCCCACCGACAGCATCCACCGCTGGCGAACGCTCCTCGACCCGCTCCTACCCACGGAGTCGACTCGCGTCTTCCACACCCGCTTCGTCGCGATCCGCTTCACCCATGTCGAGCTCGCTCGGCGAGCCGCCGGCCGGCCCCGTCGCGACGATCGACTCTACGTGAGCCACCTCGTAGATCTTGTCACCGCGCTCCTGGCGGCACCCCACTCGGAGCAGACGCGCCGGCTGCTACGCGAACGAGCCCGCTGAGCCTCGCGCGACGAGCTGCCCGTTCGCGCGCGCCGAATGGTTAGTACCGAGAGGTCTCGCCGCGGCGTGGAGCCACCTGCGCGCGGTCGTGTTCATACCACGTCGTGTTCATGCCATGACGTGCCGGACCCGGAGGCCGGAGCCCCCGCGTTCGACGACCGTGCCGGGCACCAGGTCCGCCAGCAGCTCGACGAGGCCGGACACCTCCGCCTCGACTTGTGCGGCTATCTCCGCGAGGCGCTCCGCCTCTATCCCGATGTTCGTCGCCACCTCATCGCGCCCCGCGATCAGGCTCTGCCTCTCCGAGTCGTGCCGGAAGACCAGGGAGAGCACGAAGGGATCCAGATCGCGCCGTTCCGCGACACGGGCCGTGCTCGTGGCCTGACGCGACTCGAGGCCTGTGAAGGCCCGGTAGCCGCAACCGGCCTCGGAGCAGTCGACCAGGCGGACCAGCTCGCCCTCGGTGGCCCAGCAGTGGTCGTCGGGGTCGAGCCCTGCCCCACCGCAGTGGCAACGAGCACCTTCACGAGAACCCCACTCTCATGCACCCCACTCTCATGCACCCCACTCTCATGCACCCCACTCTCATGCACCCCACTCTCATGCACCCCACTCTCATGCTCCCCGACTACCTTCCCCCAGCCGCGCGCCCCCGACGCCTCTTGCGTCTGCGGGACCGTCTCCCAGAGCCCGGAGAGACGATACACCGACGGTGCGACATTGCGCACAGGGCAACGTCGTCACCCACGGACCGACCACCGCCGGCCCGCCGGTGCGCCGTCTCCGCCCGAAACTGGCCCGCACACGGAGGCGCGCAGCGCGCGGGCCCACGCCGCTGTAGAACATTCGCACCGACGACAAGGGGGAGAGCATGCCCGAGGTCCAGCCCATACCCGACAGCTACCGAACCGTCACTCCGTACCTCTACATCTCGGGGGCATCCGACGCGATCGACTTCTACGTGAAGGTCTTCGGGGCGACCGAGCGATCGCGCCTCGCCGGGTCCGACGGCAAGGTCGGCCACGCCGAGATCGAGATCGGTGACTCCGTGATCATGCTCGCCGACGAGTTCCCCGACATGGGGGCCTCGAGCCCGACGACGGTCGGGGGGACGCCGGTGTCACTCCATGTCTACGTGGAGGACGTCGACGCGACCGTCGAGCGTGCTGTGTCGGCGGGCGCAACCCTGACCCGGCCGGTGGAGAACCGCTTCTACGGCGACAGGTCCGGTCAGCTGCGCGATCCGTGGGGCCACGAGTGGAGCATCGCCACGCACGTCGAGGACGTCTCGTGGGAGGAGATGGAGCGGCGCGCCGCAGCGGAGATGTCCGGTGGTGCCTGACCCGTCATAGGCAGGAGCGCAGGGCGTCGAGCAAGCCGCGGGTGCGCGGGTTCTGCCAACGTTCGCCCGGCCTGTTGATCAGGTACGCGAAGGCGACTCCGGCATCCGGGTCGGCGAATCCCAGGGATCCGCCGTACCCGTAGTGCCCGTACGCCGATGTGGTCGCGCCGACCGGCCGCTCGTCCATGTGCAGGGCGAGTCCGAGACCGAAGCGAGACGGCCGCTCCAGCACAATGTCGTGCCCTACGGAGTGCGGCGTGATCGCCTCGGCCAGAGTCGCCGGCGAGACGGCGGCGGGAGAGGCCCCCGGCAGCAGGGCCGCGTAGAACGCCGCGACCGCACGCGCCGTGGCGTGCCCGTTGGTGGAGGGAATAGCGGCGCGCCGCCACTCGAGAGAGTTCACCGTGCCGAAGCCCGACAGCCCCGGCGGATTGAAGTACGTGTGGAGGAGCATCCGTCGATGCTCGTCGCCATCTCCGCCGTCGCCTTGCCCGCCATCTCCGCGGCGCGCTCCCCCGGCATCGTCACCGGCGCCGTGGCCGTCACCGTGGCCGTCACCGGAACGCCGCACGAGTGTCTCGGGTGCCGGTGCGTCTATGTCTGCGACACGGCCCAGATCGGCGCCCCCGACTCCAATGTGCAGGTCGAGGTCGAGCGGGCCGGTGACCACATCGCGGAGCGCGTCCGCGAACCGTGAGCCGTGGGCGCGTCTCACGGGCTCACCGGCGAGAAAGCCGAAGGTGTTGACGTGGTATCCGTGTGCGGCGCCGGGCTCCCACCACGTATCGGTCACCGCCAGCGCAGCGCACATCGCGTCCCAGTCGTAGAGAGCGTCGTCGGTGAGGATCGGTCGCACCGCCGGAAGCCCGGCGCGATGCGACAGCACCTGCCGCAGTGTCAGCCCCTCCGTACCCTCGCCGGCCAGCTCCGGCCAGTCGCGGGAGACACGGCCGTCGAGGTCGAGGAGCCCCTGCTCCACTGCGCTCAGCGCGAGGACGGCCGTGACTGGCTTCAGGACCGAGTAGGCGTTCACCAGGGTGTCGCTCTCCCACGGCCGTCTGGAGTGGATGTCGCGCCACCCGGCCCAGCAGTCGACGACGACCCGACCACCGACAATCAGGCAGAGCGCCGCGCCCAAGTCGCGAGCACCGTCGGCACCTCTGGTGAAGTTAGACCTGAACGCCTCTCCGACTGCACCGAATGCCGGGTCGACCCGCCCGGCGAACGGGACCCCGTAGGTCACGCCGGCGCCCGCATCACCGCACGGCGCCGTGACGGCACCGACGGGCGCTCCGTCCAGATGGGTCGGTTGCACACACCTGTACCGCCGGAGTGACCCATCTCGTGGGTCCCGGTGGTGGGACCGGCACGTCAGCCATCCGCGGCGCTGCGCCACGGCGTCGAGAAGCCCTCGAGTGAGGCGAAGCGCGGTCCGAACACATACGCGTCGTTGACACCTTCGCGGTACCCGGGGTGGTGGTTCCAGATCGCGGTGGGACCGAGGCCCGGAAGAACCGAGACGTGCCCCCCGTATCGGTAGTTCTCGGAGTCCTGGGGCATCGTCACGACCCTGCCCTCCTGGTCGCTCGCGGTACGCCATGGGCCCCACGGATTCCTGGCCCACCAGGCGCTCACGTCTGTGGTCATCAGCACCAGCCGAGTCGCCGACGCCACGAACCCAGGGCTGTCGGCTACCACGTAGAGCGGAGACCAGGGCCCTTCCTCCCTGCGGCCACGGTCGAGGAATCTCATCGGAACTGCGTCGGCGACGTCGCGCGACCATCCCGTACCGTTCCACCACTGGAGCCGGCCCCGCAGGAGGTCGTCGTCGCGACCGCGCGCCACGAACTGCGCCGGGGACGCCGTCCTGCGGTGCGAGTAGATGTACTTCCAACCATCGCCACCGTCTACGAGATGGTGCAGTATCAGATTCCGTGGGGAACCCAGCTCCTCGATCGCGAGCACACGCAGGTCGGGCCAGGACATGCGCACCATCGCGGCACCGACGAGCCTGACCGAGAACGAGCCGTCGGCGCCCTTGGGCTTGTGCCCGATCGTCACGAGCACGCGGACCTCGCTGATCCGCCTGCCCTCTCGCACCGCGTACGCCCCTCCCGGCCAGTACCGCGTGCGGTGCGACCGGTCCGGGATCAGCTCGCTGATGACCCCGTTGACCGCGCCCATGTGGAACTCGAAGCACTCGTCCCTCTGGACGGCCATCGAGTTGTGGAGCAGATCCCAGGGATCGAGGATCCTCCTGTCCGCGCCGATCTCACCCGTGAATGTGTCGCCGAAGAGCCAGAGGCGGACATCGCCACCGAGGTCGGCGGCCACCGACATGTCGGCCCCGTCCCAGTCGGGACCGCGCACCACCTTGAACGCCTCGTCGTACCCGTCGAGATCGAGGCGCTCGACGCAGTGCTCGGCGACCACGATCGGGCCCGTACGATCACCCCACCTGGGAGAACCCGACGATGCGGCCCTGCCGGTCGTCCCGACGCTGCAGGCACCGAGGACGACGGCCAACGCGACCGGCAGCGCGCGCAGCGCTGCTCTGGCACGGATCGCGCTCCATCGGGGCGCCTCCCCTGGGGCCCTCGCCGTGGAGGGGGTAGAGGTGCGCCGGCCGATCTCCTTCAGAGCACGCTGCCCCGGCACGTCGCTCACAGTAGGCGTTCGACCGCCGGTGCGGCGAGGCCGCAGACGCTGCGGGGTCAACCGATGCGCGTGAGGCTGCGGCCATCCCGGTCTGCGACCCAGGCGGCGCCCCCGCCCACCGAGACGCCCACCGGGTCCGCCCCGACCACGAACTCGTCCAGGACCTCACCGCTGTCGGGATCGAGGCGCGAGACCCTGTCCGTGCTGCCGTGCGTCACCCACACACCTCCTCCACCGACAGCGATGTCGGTGGGGACACCCTCGACTCGGATCCGGGTCACCACCTCCATCGTCTCGGGATCGATGCGTGAGACCCGCGGCCCGCCCTCGGTGGTCACCCAGACTGCACCCTCACCCACCGCGATGCGCGTCGGGATCGTCGCGACCTCGATGGTGTCGGTGACCGAGAGCGTCTCCAGGTCGATCCTCACGACCGCGTCGGCCTCGGCGAGCGTCACCCACGCGGCGTCCTCCCCCACGGCGATTCCGACGGGAAACCCGCCGAGGTCGATCACGTCGGTCACTTCTGCGGCCTTCGGATCCACGCGCACCAGCGCCTCACCCGAGGTGTCGGTCACCCAGACTGCCCCGTCGCCGGTGGCGACACGCGCGAGATCACCACCCAACTCGACCGACGCCACGGGCTCGCGCTTCCCCTTCTCCACGGCCACCAGTCGACCGTCACCGTGAGCCACGACCCAGACGCGGTCACCGTCCACGGCCAGCGCCAGCGGCTCGCTGCCGACGTCTATCCGATCGCGCACCTCTGTAGCGCCTGTGTCGAAGCGCAGCACCTTGCCGCCTTCGGCGTCGGTCGCCCAGACGCCACCGGCGCCCACTGCCACCGACGCGGGGCGCGGGCCGAGCGGATATGTGGCGATGGCTGCGTCGTCGGGAACCACCTCCACCTCGTCGGTGCCCCTCGACGACACGAACACCGTCACTGCGGCCAGCGCTGCCGCAACGATCGCAGCGGAACCGATGAGCAATCGGCGTCTTCGCAAAGCCGTAGCCGCGCGTCGTTCCGAGCGATCCACGCTCAGCCGAGCCTCAACGTCTCGAGCGGTTCGAGACGCGCCGCCTTCATGGCGGGGTAGATACCCGCGACGGTGGCGACCGCGACGGCGAGCGCACCCGCCCACACGAGCAGCAGTGGGTTCAGCGTGAACACCCAGTCCTGCATCCGCGCACCCACGTTCACCGCACCTGCCCCGAAGAGCGCTCCCGCCAGCCCCCACCCACACCGACGAGGAAGGCCTCGATCATGAACTGCACGGCGATGATGCCCCGTGTGTGGCCCAGCGCTCGACGGATGCCGATCTCCGATGAACGCTGGATGACGGAGATCGACATGACGTTCGCGATTCCGACCCCGCCGACCACGAGCGCCAGAGCACCCATCGCAATCACGACAGCCTGGAGCGTCTTGTCGACCTGGGCCTCTGCCTCGAGAAGTGACGACGGGACCTCGGTCGAGACTGTCTCGCTGCCGCCGAGCGCGATCGCGATCGGCAGGATCTCGACGCTCTCGTTGGTCGTACCGTCCTGCACGCGGACGTAGAGGGCGGTCGGCTCGGACTCGACGTCGAAGTCCTTCTCGGCGGCGGTCTGGGTAATGAACGCCGTGTTGTTGACGGTCGGCACCAGGTCGACCCGTTCGAGAATACCCACGACGCCGTAGGTCCGCCCCCCGAGCAGAACGTCGCGTATCTCACTACCCATCAGTGAGAACTCCGACGCCAGCTCGCTGCCGAGCACTATCGAGCGGCTACCGCTGTCTTCGTCGGCAGCGTTCAACCAGCGGCCGCTCCGAAGCCCGACATCGAGCACCACCGGGAACTCATCGTCGGCAACGCACTCCTGCGGGGAGTCCCTCGAAGTACTCGCGGCTCTCCTCGGTGGGATACAGCTCGACGCCTCCGACCTCGCGGATCGAAGTGACCTGTTCGACTGTCGGCACCCGGAGGACACGCTCCACCGCGGCCTCGGGGAGCACCGGCTCGCCACCGCCGCCACCGAACGCGTCGGAGGCGCGCACCACTACGAGGTTCGTTCCCAGCTCACGCAACGTCTGTTTGAGATCGCCCTTGGCGGACTCCGACATACCGACCGCGCCGACGATCGCGCTGACACCGAGCATGGGCCCCAGCATGATCAGCGCTGTGCGGACCTTGCGCGCCCCCAGCCCCGCGAGTGCCGTGCCGATGATCTCCCTCAGGCGTCTCATGCGCTGCCACCCCCGCTGCGCACGAGAGTTGCGGGTGGACCCAGCGGGGTGCCGGGCACGGCGCGATGATCGTCGGCGATGTGCCCATCGAGCATCGACACTCTCCGAGCAGCGTGCGCTGCGACCTCGCGATCGTGGGTCACGATCACGACGGCCGTGTCGGGCGTCACGAGATCCTCGAGGATCTGGATGACATTCGCCGCGTTAGCGGTGTCGAGCGCCCCCGTCGGCTCATCGGCCAGCACCATCCGCGGCTCCGTGACGATGGCCCGCGCCAGCGCGACACGCTGCTGCTCACCGCCCGACATCTGAATGGGGCGGTGGTCGGACCTGTGAGCCAGACCGACCCGGTCGAGGGCCTCGCGCGCTCGTTCACGACGCGCACTGACCGATAGGCCGCGGTACAGCAGGGCCGCCTCCACGTTCCCCTGTGCTGTCAGGTGCGGCACGAGGTGGAACTGCTGGAAGACGAAGCCCACGAAGTCGCCGCGCAGCCGCGACCGCTGGTAGTCACCGAGAGTCGAGACGTCGGTGCCGCCCACGCTTATCCGTCCACTGGTCGGAAGGTCGAGAATGCCGAGCAGCCCGAGCATCGTCGACTTGCCCGATCCCGACGGCCCGACGATCGACATGAAGTCGCCGCTATGGATCCTCAGGGAGACCTGATTCAGCGCGTGCACCAGGACCGTCTCGCCGTAGGTGCGAGTCACCTCTTCGAGCTCGATCAGCACTCCGGCTGCCTCCGTCTGCGCCGGCGATGCGGTCTCGCCGACGCCGATCACGCCGGCTTGACCTCCACGACGACCTGCTCATCGCCTTCGAGACCTTCGACGATCTCGACGAAGGCACCCTCAGTCAGGCCGGTGACCACCTCGGTGCGCGTCAGCGATCCGTCGTCGGCCACGACGCGGACCTCGGTGGCGCCGCCGACGCTTACGAGAGACGCTACGGGTACGACGATCGCGTCCTCGGCCTCGACGAGTACGACGTCGACGTTCACGGTCGCACCGTCGACGACCGTAAGCTCCCCCTCCACCGTCACCTCTCCCGAATAGGTCTCGGCGCCGCCCTCCGAGACGTCGGGCGCGTCGGAGAGCTCGATGATGTTCCCGGGTGCCGTCGCGCCGGTCGCCGCCAGCTCGACGGTCGCGGGCAGGTCGTCGGTCAGCTCCGTACGGTCGCTGGGGCTCATCCTGACCGTCACCGTCAGCTCGTCCTCGGTGAGCTGCATGATCTCCATGCCTTCGGTCAGGAACTCACCCTCGTCGACGCGCACCTGACCGATCCGTGTCGGCCAGTCGCCGACCACGAAGTCGCCCGGCTGCATCCGCGCGTCGTCGTCGATGGTGAGGACTGCAATCGTCACCGAAGTCATACCCGCCGGGAGCACCACTAGCCCTTCCAGCGCCTCGAAGTCGGTACCCATCTGGGCGGTTCCGCTGGCCGTGTAGACGACGGTCGTGTCCTCGACCGGCGCCTTGTCGGCGGTGATCGTGAAGGTCATCGTGCCACCCTCCGAGACGGTTCCGCCGCCTGTGATTCCGAGCTCTGGAACGTCTTCGGACTCGATGGTCGTCGCGGCCGCCATCAGCTCGCCGACCTCGTACCCCTCGCCCGGGAGTAGCGTGACCCAGAGCGTCTCGTCGAGCTCGATGTCGTCGTCGTTGGTGGTCGCGATGGAGAGAGTCGTCTCGTCGGACGCCGCGAAGGCGAAGGTCTCGTCGGGCTCCGGGTAGTCGTCCTCGACCGTCACCGATCCCGACACGATGAACGAGACGTCGAGCTCGCCGGTGATCTCCAGGTCGGAGGTGACGGTGAAGGTCGCCGGCGTCCCCTCGCTCGTCGTCTCGTTGTCGGACTCTATGGTCAGGACCGGCAGGTTCGCGTCGTCCTCGATGGTCACCGTCGCCTCGAAGACGTCACCGACCTCGTAGGCGTCCTCGGGGAAGCTCGCCGCCGTTATCTGGATCGTGATGTCCTCGTCACCCTCGATTATCGAGTCGGGGAGGGTCTCGATCCGGATCGACTTGCTGGTGGAGCCCTTGGGGATCAGCAGCGTGTCTTCGAGCTCGACGTAGTCGATGTCGACATCGGGATCGGGGTCGGCAGGGTCTCCCGCCACAGCCTCCCCGCCGATCGCCAGCTCGACCTGCGTGTCGGCGAGAAGCGCCTGATCCGAGACGATGCTCACCGTCACCGTACCGCCCTCGGTGACCGAGATCTCCGTCGGATCGATCGTCAGCTCTGCGATCGTCTGGTCTGTGAGTGTGATGGTCGCACGCGAAGTGCCTCCGATCGCGTAGCCCGCACCGCTGCTCAACGTCGCGACGACGGTCTCGTCGGGCTCGAGGTCGTCGTCGGCGAACGAGGGCACGATCAGCTCGACGCGGCTCTCGCCGATCTCGAGCTCCACTTCGCCAGCGAGCGCGTCGTAGTCGTCTCCCGGAGTCGCGCTACCCGACACAGCGAACCTGATCGTGAGGTCGGCCGTCGCGTTGCGGTCGGAGGTGAAGATGAGTCGCGATGCCTCGCCCTCGACGACGCGTGTGGGGCTCGCGGCGACGCTGATCCTCGGCAGCGGGTCCGCCTTGGGTAGAAGCTCTCCCCACCGCGGACGCGTGGTCCCTATCCCACCGCCCGCCTCGGGTACCTCCCCCCCGCGCTGCTCGACGATCCGTCCGGCAGCAACCAGGTCGTTTCCGAGGGTGTATCCGTCGCCGGTCTGCTGGAGCTGGACCGTCACGGTCTCGTCGGGCTCCTTCTCGGTCGCGCTGTAGCCGTGGTCGCGCTGCCACCGCACCAGCGCGTCGCGTGGAACCCGTGAAGTCGAGGTCGACCGCACCGGGGTCGTACCCGTTACGTTCGAGTATCTGCTCGAGCTGGTAGACGTCGAAGCCGACCGAGCCCTCTTCGATCGGGCGCCAGAACGGGAAGTCGCCCTTCGCGGCGATCGCCGGACGCCCGTCGACCGCGAACACCGCTCGACCCTCGTCTACGGTGTCGCCCTCTTCGACCTCGATGCCCGTGACCCGGCCGTTCGCGAGCATGTTCAGCGCGCCGAGCTCCTCGTGGCGCACCTCCCCCTGGACCGTTAGGACGTCCTGAAGAGTCCGTGTCTCGACAGGGGCGAAGACGATGATGTCGTTGCCGCTGCCGGAGCCGGAGCCCTCGTCGCCGGCCTGCTTGAAGACGAATGCGCCTCCAGCGAGGACGATCAGGGCACCGGCGATCACAAGCCGCTTCTTCGTGAGCATCCGACTTCTACCTGCGCTGTTCTCAGGGGCCTCGACGTCAGACGCCGCCCGCGGTTGGTCCTCAGCCGTTCTGCTCGGCGTCCTTCTCCTGATCTGCCATCAGCTCGGTGGCAGCATCCGTCGCGACCTTCGCGCACTCTTCGTAGTCACGCTTGGAGTCCGTGCCCTCGGGGGGCTCCGGTGCACCGTTCGACGGGAAGAGCGCACCGTTCTCGTTCGGCGTGAGGTCTCCCATCGTCCATCCGCGGCGGATGATGCACTCCCGGAACGCGATGAGGCCGGCGTTCTGCGCCTCGATCTGGTCGGGGTCGAGGTTCTCGGCCTCAGCCTGGAAGGCCTGGAACGCGTCGATGATTCCCGTTTCGTTGTTGCACCTGCCGAGCGCGTCGACGTACGCGGGGTCCATTCCCTCGGTCCCGTTCGGTCCCGTGGGCAGCTCCTCGTCGCCGAAACCGGCTTCCTTGATGCACTCCCGGAACGCGGTCCAGGCGCTGCCGAGGCGGACGATCGCCGGGCCCTCCTCGCTCTCGGCGATGGCGAGCGTCGTGGTCGTGCCCGACTCGTCGGGGTCGGTCACCTCCACTTTCGCGTCGCCGGCGGCCTGTAGCTTGGGGCCGCCCGACGAACCGTCGCCGCTGTCGTCGCCGCCCCCGCCGCAGCTCGCCGCGACGACGCCGACGATCAACATCAAGGCCACGAAACGAGTGGATCTCACGAGGGCGCTCCCGCCTGCTCATGCCGCACCGAAATCTTCACTTGGCGTGCACTATATCTGGGACGCTCAGCAACTGTCCTCCCCGCCGGACGGTGCGGGCAGCAGGGGCGTCGCATGCGCGCCGTGCCGGTGCCACAAGCGTCGCGGTGGGGTCATACCTCCACGACCACGGGGACGATCATCGGCCGGCGTCCGGTACGCCTGCTGACGAACTGGCCGGTCGCCTTGCGCGCCGTGCGCTGCAGCGCCTCTACCTCGAGAGGCGTCTTGCCACCCATGGCATCGAGGAGCGCAGCCCGTACCTCGTCGGCACACTCCACAAGGAGCGGCTCGGCCTCCGGTGCGTAGACCCACCCGCGCGTGATAATCTGCGGCCCGGCGAGAAGCTGTCCTCGTGTGGAGTCGACGGTGGCGAGGACGACGACCACCCCCTCGTCGGCGAGTGTTCGGCGGTCGCGCAGCAACTCGTGACCGACGTCGTCGAGCAGCCCGTCGACGTAGAGGTGATCGGCTGGGACTCTTCCGTCGAGGTGAAGCCCCCTCGTCGTCGAGTGTCACCCGGTCGCCGTCGACGCAGACGAGTGCGTGATCGTCGGCGACTCCCATCAGACGCGCCAGCCGCGCGTGCGAGACGAGATGTCGATACTCACCGTGCACCGGTACGAACCACTCCGGTCTGAGGATGCCGAAGAGGGTCTTGAGCTCCTCCTGCTTCGCGTGACCCGTAGCGTGAACGTCTTCGATGCCCGAGTAGATGACCTCGGCGCCGCGGCGGATCAGGCCGTCGATCACGCGGGAGACGTTCATCTCGTTTCCCGGTATCGGGTGCGAGCTGAGTATGACGGTGTCGTCGGGGCCGATGTCGAGCCACTTGCTGGAGCCCGACGCCATCAGCGAGAGGGCCGACATCGGCTCGCCCTGGCTGCCGGTCGAGATCACACAGACCTGGCCCGGCGGGAGCCCCCGCCACGGAGTCGATGTCGACGAGCGCGTCCTCCGGGAGTGCCAGCACTCCGAGCTCCTTGGCGAGGCGGACGTTCTTCTTCATGGAGAGTCCGATGGTCGCGACCTTGCGCCCGGACGCGATCGCGACCTCCGCGATCTGCTGGATGCGGTGCAGGTGACTCGCGAAGCACGTGGTGACGATCCGGCGGCCTTCGTGTCTACGGAAGAGATCTTCCAGCACCCCGCCGACGGAGCGCTCGCTGCGCGAGTAGCCGGGCTCGTCGGCATTGGTGGAGTCACCCAGGTAGAGCCGGATCCCCTCTCCTGACGCAATCGCTCCGAGACGGGCCAGGTCGGTGAGACGACCGTCGACCGGGGTCAGATCGAGCTTGAGGTCGCCCGAGTGGAGGACGACGCCTTGAGCCGTTCGCAAGACCGTCGCGAACCCGAGCGGGACGGAGTGCGTCACGGGGACGAACTCGACGTCGAAGCCGCCTATCGTCCGGCGTTCGCCGTCGTGGACCTCGATCAGCTCGGTGCGGTCGAGGAGCCCCGCCTCCGCGATGCGGTTCCTCGCCAGTCCAAGGGTGAGCGCGGAGCCGTAGATGGGGAACGACAGGTCGCGCAGAAGGAACGAGAGGCCCCCAACGTGGTCCTCGTGACCGTGGGTCGCGACACAGCCGACTATCCGGTCGCTGTGCTCTCGTAGGTACGTGAAGTCGGGCAGCACGAGATCGACGCCCGGCATGTCGAGGTCGGGGAACATCAGCCCACAGTCGAGGAGCAGGAGCTCGCCGTCCGACTCGATCACGGCACAGTTGCGCCCGATCTCGCCCAGGCCTCCGAGGAATGTGATGGTCAGCGGTGGCGCCACTCGGTCTCCTCGTCTCGGTCATGAACCATCGCGCACCGACCGCCCCCACGCGCGGCGCCCGCGCGAAACCCTACGACCCCGACGACGCGACTTCTGCCGCGGAGCCCCCGGCAGGCACCCGACGACGGCCTCGGTGAGCTCAGCGACCGCCACTGACGCCGCAGCACGCCGCCAGATCGGCCTCGATCTCTTCGCGCACATGCGACAGCGCAGCGTCGTCACCGGCGGCTCCGACGTACCTACCTGCACCCCTCAGGGTCTCGACCAGACCGCGGTACCCCGCCCCGTACTCCTCCCAGCGGGCCGAGGTGGCGGCCGGCACCGGTCTACTCGACGAGGCGGGTGTCGGCCTCGGCCGGGTCCAGCTCCTGTTCCTCTGCGTCACCGAGTCGAGCGCTCACGGCTCTAGGTCGGTGCCGATCAGGACGTCGCCGAACCCGGCGTCGACCAGCAGCCCGAACACTGCCTGCGCGCCCTCGCAGCCGACCCTCTTCGTAGGCGAGCATCGGGGGCCAGATCGGCGAGGTCGAACTCGGCACCGGGGTCAGTGCCCGCAGCGATCGCCTCGAGCGCATCGACGTACGGCTGCGAGACGGCGGTGTGGTCCACCCGAGCCCCTCGGCCGTGTAGACGAGCAGGAAGAACTGCATGCTGCCGCAACCGCGCCGGCCGACGGGTCGTCCGGCTCGACGACGAGATCGCCGTCGGGAGAGGGCTTCCCATCACACCATGTGGGCAGGAAGACCTCGATCCGGTCTCGCAGCTCGGTGGATCCGGGAGTGCCGGTGCCCGACCATGCGAGGAGGTCGTCGCGATACTGCGTCAGGTCCGATAGTGCGTCTGCGGGGAAGCCGGCCGTGTGCTCCGCGGCCTCGACCAGGCGGCCGAAGCCGTCCTGCAACCGGGCGATGTAGGCCTCGGTGTCGTCGGCGCCGCTCGGCCCGCCGGCTACGGTCGGCTCAACCGCGGCCCACACCGTGCAGAAGTCGCCCGACGAGGCGTCATCGGGGATCGTCCCGTCGAGAGTGGCCGCAGGCACGGGAACCACAGGCCCGGGCACCACTACGTGGGGCGTCTGCTCGTCGGGCCACGACGGCCCCGAGATCTCCTCGGAGACCGAGACCTGCGGAGGGGCGAGCGGGTTGCCGCAGGCGCAGCGCGTGCGCGGCACGCCCGTCGCGCCGACGAGGACCGCTGTGCCGGCCTGCAACACCGACTGGAACGGCGTGGCGCGTCCGCCGGAGAACCCGTGGTTGGTGACGCGGGTGTCGTGCAGGAGAACCAGCGGCTCGAGGGTAGCCACGTACTCGGCGATCTCGTCGGTGGCGATGCCCAGCGCACCCGCCCAGGCGTCGGCCTCGTCGGCGTTCGCCTCGAGGAACTCCACGAGAGCGCCGGAGTCGCAGCGGCTTGCCTCACCCGTCCCGCCGTAGAGCCCTGGAGCAGTACCGACGCGCAGAGTCGCGCCACCCGCAACGTCGGCCGACGCGGGCAGGGCAGCCACCTCGTCGGTGAAGTCTCCGTCACCCATGGCCGTGGTGAACGGGTCGGAGCCCACGTCGCCGGCCGCTTCGCGAACGACGTCGGCGGCACCGCCCTGCGCGTCGGCCGTGTCCGCCGTCGTGTCCGGCGGGGCGGCTGCCCCCTCGCCGTCGCCACAGGCGCCGGCCACGAGGGCGAACGCCGCCACGGCGGCGACGATCCTGGCTGCCTGTCGGACTCGGCTCCCGGTTGCAGATCGGTTCTGGCTGAACATCCTCATCGTCTCTCCTTGGGCTCGTGCTCCTGACACCTGCTCGACGGAGGAGCCCTTCGCGATCCGACACTTCGCCCGAAGATTCCCTGCGCAGTCACGACCGCCGCGCAGAGGAACCACTCCAGTGAATCGGCGGTAAGGGCGCTCACCTGACGCAGCTCCCTGTCGATATCATCCAGATCACCGCGAATCGCCATGACTCGCGCGCATCGGACAACGGGTCACCGACTCCGCAACCGACGCCTCCTCCGTTCCGATGCTCCGCGTCGATAGGCTCGCCTCGAGGGAACACGTCGGGGGTGGCAGTGCGGGAGGAATACGTAGCTCTGCTGCATCTGGCCGACGGACGGGCCGCCCACCATGCCCGGCTCACCCTGGCGCATGGTTGCGCCGGAGTCACGGCGACCTGCCCCAAGGATCGGACCGCGACCGCGATTCATGGCGCCCCTCCGAGTCGGTCGCGATCCGCTGGACCACGCTCGCCGACGATGCCGGCGACTTCCTCCACGATCTCGTCATCGCGTCACCGGACCCCGTCGACGAGACCCTTCGCAAGCGCCTCTCGATCACCGTCGGCGCCGACGGGGCCAACGGCTGGGCGCTCATACGACAGGTCGCCGAGCCGATCACGACTCTGCTCGTCGAGGTGGCGGAGAGCCCTCCGCAACGCCCGGAGGTCGTCGCGACGTTGCTTGACCACTGCCCGGCCTTCGATGCCGGCAGACCTCTCCGCAGGACGGCGACCAGGTTCGGCCCGGCCGACGTCGCCGAGCTCGCCGCATACGTGATGGAAGCGCCGTCGCGGATGCTGCCCGTCCTGGTCCTCGCCGACCCTGTTCCGACACGCTCCGCGTTCGATCCCGATTCGCTCGCCGACCTCCTGGTCGGGGTCGCGCACGTGGTCCGGGTAGCGGCCGATGCCCTCGACGAGATGCGGATGCAGTTCGGTGCTCCGTTCGCCGTCGAAGCCGGGGGTGCCCGTCTCTACTGGCCGAAGTGGCGCTCCGACGACTCCCCGTCCCGCCATCCGAGATGGTCGAGCGAGGATCTTGCAGCAGGTGGCGCCCGACCCGTGTTCGGCAGGTCGATCGCATCCAAGCTCTTCGTGGTCGCGGCGACGCACGTAGCCGAGCCGCCCCTCAGGAATCGACTCCGCTCCGCGCAGGCGCAGGCGCAGCGCGAGGAACGCGACGCCCGGGTCCGAGAGCAGCTCGTCACACTGGAGCAGACCTCCACGGCCGACGACGGACCTGGTCTGCGGGCCACGCGCGGCGACGTCGCCACAGCAACGGCCGACGACGCTGACGGTGCCCGCGCCCGCGAGACGGCCCTGCGCCACGAGGCCGAACGTCTGCGGAACGAGATCGGGATACTGCGCGGCGACCTCGACATGGTGCACGACGACTACGACGCCGCAGTCGACGAGCTCGGCGATCTGGAGCGTCAGCTCGCGACCGTCACGGAGGAGCGCGACCGCCTCTTCGCCGGCTTGGTGAACCCCGGAGCCCCCGGCTCCGACCCGCGCGATCCGAAGAGCCTCGCGGACGCGGTGGAGATGGCACGCATGCACTCGACCGACACGATCTACCTGCCGGACGCGCTCGCCTCCTCCCGGCGCTCCCAGGTGCGCAACCCACGCAAGGCCCTGGAGACGCTCATGACACTCGACAGGGTCGCACGCCGGTTCCGGGCCCGACAGGTCCGGGGGTCGCTCGACCAGGAGATGCGCGCCGCGGGTCTCCACTGGTCGGGCGGGATCAGCGAGACAGCCGAACAGCTTCACGCGACGACCTACGCAGTGCGCCATCGAGGCGAGTACGTGATGCTCGGCCCCCACCTACGCATCGGCAAGAGCCTGCGCGCCTACTGCCACGTCGACAAGGAGGAGCGCCTCATCGTCGTCGGCCACGTGGGCGAGCACCTACCGGGCAAGCGGGACCGCTGAGCCCCGACGCGCATCGCGCCCTGGTCCGCTAGAACCTCCACGTGCATCCCGACGGTCTCGACCCCCAGCCCCGAGTGCCGAGACCACAGACGCTGTCTTCGCGGAACGGCTCCTCCAGGTCATCGACGAGGGCCGGCGGACCGCGACGTACAAGCTCGCACTGCTGACCGCGTTGATCGATGCGTGCGCCGCACACGCCGGCGACGACGGCCGGGCGCCGCAGGTCCTCCGCACGCGCACCGTCGCACGGCACGTGCTGCGCATCTACCTGCCGCAGGTGCGCAGCTATGCGGGCTCCACCGGTGACCTGATGAACCTGCGGCAGATCACGATGAAGGAGTCGACGGTGGTGACGGCGGTCCTGCGGCTCCACATCATCGGGGCGGAGCGCGGATGCCGCAACGCCTCCGAGATCGAGCACCGGTTACCGGCCGAGTACGAGCGCTGTCTCGACGAGGTGGAGCGGACGTTCGCGAGGTACCCGCTCAGGCTCCTGCAGGTCGTCGGCAGGAGTCGCGGCCTTTCCTGTACGAGATCGACTGGGAGGAGTCGGTGAGCCTGGCCGCGCTGCACGCCCCCGGCGGCGGTGAGATCAGGTTCCGTCCCGGGGCGGGCGACCGGCTGCTCCGCCTCGCCCCGCTGCTGCGCCCGCTGATAGAGCTGCACTGGACACGGATGGTCGCGCGCATCAACCACATCGCCACCGAGGACGAGCGCCTGCGCTCACACCTCTTCGGCGCCGAGCGCGCGGCGTTCCCCGAGGCACTCCGGTCCGGCCTGGCCGACCTCCAGGACGGCGCCTGCTTCTACTGCAGAGACCGCCTGACCCTGCGCACGCAGGTCGACCACTTCGTGCCGTGGTCGCGCTGGCCCAACGACGCGATCGAGAACCTCGTGCTCGCCGACTCCTGCAACTCCTCGAAGAGCGACTACCTGCCCGGGCTCGAGCACGTGGACAACTGGGCGCGACGCCTCGCCGAGAGCGCCGGGGATCTGGCCGGCATCGCGGCCACGGCGCGGTGGGAGAGCGACCCGGCGCGGCCCTGGCTCTCGCCCGGGCCTGCTACGCCCATCTGCCCGCAGGCACTCCCCTGTGGCTCGGCAGCGACGAGTTCGCGGATCACGACGCTGTCAGGATCGCCGCACGCCTCGCCGACCTCCCCGGCTCCACTAGACGCAGCGGGACCTCGCTGTCTCGCTGAGAACGGCCGGGGCCGGGCTTCCCGCGAGGCCACCGCAGGGAGCAGAAGCAGCGTCAGGGAGGCGGCGCCGGCGCCGAGGAGCCGTATCGCTGATCTCATGGTCTCTCCAGTCGTCACGGCGTCTACCACTCTTCGCACCATTCTGACCTCGGAGAGAGATGGAACCTTACGGATACTCACCGACCTCCCCTCGCGACCGCCTCTCCATTCCCGACATCCCTCCTCGTGCGCCTCGAATGGCCGATGCACCCCGTGACCGAGCGCCGGCCGACACAGAGGCCCGGCGGGTAGATAGGGAGGAACGACGTGAGGCACCGAACCAAGCTGGCTGCGGCCGGCCTGTCACTGCTGCTCTTCGCTGCCGCCGGATGCGGAGGCGACGACGACTCCGACGCCGCGGACGAGACGGTCGCGACGACGGCTGCAGACGACTCCGACGCGGCCGACGGCGGCGACACGACCGAACCATCCGACGACACCTCCGACGACACCACCGATGACGCCACCGGTGACACGGCCGACGACGACGCCGGCGACACCGGTGACGCTCTCTCGGAGGATGAGATCCGGACTCTCTGCGAGAGCTACGCGTCCGTAGGGGTCGACGTCTGCGTAGACGCCGGCGGTCCGTCGAACGTCCCGTTCGACATCACGGTCGGCGACGTGCGTGCCGAGCTGGTGCTCTTCGTCGATGATGCGTACCGGACCGGCCTGCTCACCATCGACAACCAGGGTGCCGAGCCCGTCTGTGACGCAGAGGTGACGGCCATCGAGGAGACGAACGGTGCCGAGATGTTCGCCCTCGTGGAGCCCGCCGACGACCCGTCGTCGACCTGCGCACCGCCGAACTTCAGCTACAACGTGACCTTCCCCAGCGATCTCGTCCTGTCACCGGGCGACTTCTTCTCGCTGCACCTCGACGGTGCCGAGGTGGGGGGCTTCACGGAGATCGGCTAGTCGAGCGACCGGCTGCGAAGGGCCCGGGCGTCTGCCCGGGCCCTTCCGCTACTTCATCGCTCGCGTACTACACGTGAGGGTTTCGACGATGACGGCGGAGAGGACGCGGTGTTGCGGTGCAGATCCGCAGCGAAGGCGGAGGCGGAGACCCATCCGAGGACCGGGCGGTAGCTCCAGTCGGCCTGGTCGAGGTCTCTGGTCTTCGCCAGGGCGTCGCGCGGCAGCAGCCTGAGCTCACGGCTGCGCGGCATCCTCGAGAGTCTGATCACCCGAGCAGCCGGCGGACCGCTGAGGCGGACTTGTCCGACGCCTCGCCGTCACCGTAAGGGCAGGGGATCGTGGCAAGGCGCGCATGGCGCTCGGCGCGGTCGTCGAGCCACGAGCGCGCAACGTCGCCCACTCGGGGTCCGGGTTGGACGAGCTCGCAGAACGTCCCCAGGACCTCGGGGCGCTCGGTCGAGCGGCGCACGACGATCACCGGCCGCTTCAGCACGCTCGCCTCCTCCTGCACGCCACCGGAGTCCGAGACCGCGAGGCGCACGCCCCGAAGAGCGCGAGGAACGCCGGGTAGGAAGCCGGGGGCTCGACGCGCAGACGGTCGAGGAGCCGACCGAGTCCCGCCTGGCGCGCCCGCTCCGCGGTTCGTGGGTGCAGCGGAAGGACGACCGGAACTGGGAGGCCCGCGAGCTCCGAGAGGATCGACTCCAGCACGCTCGGATCGTCGACGTTCTCCGGGCGGTGGAACGTCGCGAGGACGAAATCGTCGCGCGATATCTGCCTCGAGCCCAGGATGCGGTCGGTCTCCTCGCGGGAGGGAGTGAGCCACTTGACCGCCTCGACGACCGTGTTGCCCGTCACCTCCACGCGGTCCTCGCCCCGGATGCCCTCGGCAGCGAGGTTCGAGCGGCTGGTCTCGGTCGGCGCGAGGCAGAGATCCGAGAGGTGGTCCACGAGAACTCGGTTGTGCTCCTCGGGCATCGCCCGGTCGAACGATCGCAGCCCGGCTTCGACGTGCACGAGAGGCACGCCGGCGGCGTTCGCAGCAAGGGCGCCTGCTAGAGCCGTGTTCGTGTCGCCCTGCACGATCACCGCTCCATAGCCGTGGCCGAGCAGCAGGTCCTCGACCCCGGCGGTCGCGGCCGCGATCTGCTTCCCGCGTGTGTCGCCCCCGACTTCGAGCTGAACGGCCGGGGCGGGGAAGCCGAGCGCGTCCTGGAACTCGGCGGCGAGCTCGGGTGAGTAGTGCTGTCCGGTGTGAACGACGTCGGCTGCCTCACCGAGAGCGCGGACGAGGCCGAGCAGCTTCACGGCCTCGGGACGCGTACCGACCACGACAGCGACCGGGCGTGCTCCTCCCGCACGGGTCTCCGTCGAGATACCGGTCACCTCCGAGGGCCTCCCCGCGCCGCGACCCCCGGGGTCAGGCCGACTCCGCCAGGTTCGCGAGGGCCGTGCGCGCGATCTCTCCGGCCGCTTCCAGCTCCGGGGAGTCGGGTGTGATGTCCAGGAACGTCGTTACGAGCACGACTCCGAGGTCACCCTGCTTGGCCACGACGAAGTTCACCGATCCGTCGACGGCGAGCGCCACTGCGGCGTCACCGACACCATCCATCTCCAGCACCTCGGCCGATGGCGCCAGATCCGCGGCCCGGTCCTGTACGGAGTCGCCGGAGCGGAACGAGTTGAGCGTGAAGTCGGCGATCGTCTCGTCGGGGACCACCCATCCGCATCCCAGCGGGGTGTCACCGGTCGCCTCCAGGGTCTCGCCGGCGAGGGCGCTGACCTCCGCGTCCGTCAGGAGAGTGCAGTTGTCGACATCGAGCTCGACATCGACATCGTCGGCCCCGATCACGGCATCGCTCGAGCCACCACCGCCACCGTCGTCGGAGTCGCCTCCTCCGCAGGCCGCTCCCCCAATCGCAACTGCGACCGCCACCGCCGCTGTCGCCATAACACGCCTGTAGCGCCTCATCTCCATTGCGTCCTCCCAAGGGCGGGCCGTATGCGATCGTGCCCATTCTTCCGGAAGCAACCGCGATGCGAAACCCGACCGGCGGGGCCTCGCCGGCACGAGGTCGTACGGGCACGGGAATCCACCGGAGCGCGGCGGGGTTTCCGGCGACGTGCCGGAAGCCGCAGCAGACGAAGCCGCAGCAGATACTGCGTTCGCGAAGCACGTGCTGCCGGAGATCAATGTCCTGTTCCGCGTCGCCCGCTCGATCACCAGACACGACGCCGACGCCGAGGACCTCGTCCAGGACACCCTCCTGCGGGCATTCCGCGCGATCGAGCGATTCGACGGACGTCATCCGCGCGCATGGCTCCTCACGATCATGCGCAACGCGCTCTCGGATACGGGCCTCTCGAAGGGCGGTACGTGATGAAGCTCCCGCGCATTCCGTTCCGGCGCCGCACACGACTCACATGCGCCGAGGTCGGAAGGCTGGTGCAGGCGCATCTCGACGGCGAGGCAGACGGCGACACCGCGCGCCGCGTCGGCGCGCGACTGCGCGCCTTCGGCGCGCGACTCGCCGGCGGGGAGACCGGGCCCGAGAAGATGCGCACTTCCTGACCCGGACGATGCCGGCCGGTGCGGGTCGCGACACGAGATCGTCAGCGGCGTGCCGGTATCGGTCACGTACTGCCCGCTGTGCAACATCGCGGGGGTCCTCACCGGCAGCGAGCTCGAGACGTTCCCCCTTGCCACCGTCGTCGTGCCGTGAGAGGCGGCGTCAGGCGCCGGCCGCGAGCGAGAGCACCTCGTCCTCCGAGAACATGCCGCTCCAGCGCCCTAGCTGCTCACCGTCGGCGCTCACCAGCACCGCTGCCGGCTGTGCGGTCACCTCGAACGCCTGCCAGGTGAGGAACGACTCGTCCCAGACCAGCGAGAACGTGATCCCGTGGCGGTCGCGGAACTCCTGCGCCTCGGCGAAGGTGTCCTGAGTGCCCAGGCCGACGACCGTGACCTCTTGTGCATGCTGGCGAGCGAACTGCTCGACCTCCGGGGCCTCCCGGTTGCAGGTGGGTCAATGCGGCGCCCAGAACCAGAAGAGCAGGGCGCGGTCTGCCGGCAGGAGGCCGGCGAACTGCACCGTGTCGCCGGTAGCGACGTCGAGGACATCGACCTCTGGGAGGGGGCTCTCTCCTGCGGGAGCCTTCGTGCCGGGGGTGGCACTCGTCGCCGGACCGGGCTCAGCTCCGGGTGACGACGACTCGGCACTGGTCGGTGCCGGGCCGCCGCTCGCGTCCGACGGGTCTCCCGACGTCGACGACGATCCGCCGCAGGCCGCCATCAGCATGCCTCCCACCGCGAGAGCTGCCGAGAGCCGCACCGCACGCGCGCGGGCGGCGCCGGAACCGCCGGTACCGCGGGATCCTGTGGTGGACACGATCACGTGTGGGAGGCCTCCGAGTGGCTCGACACCTCGGGAACACGGTCCGGCCCGCCGGCATTCCCGTCGCCTGCTCCATCGCCCGCACGGAGCCTTCTGGCGCGCAGCACGACCACTACAACGAGCGCGAGCAGGACGGCCGCTGTCATGCCACGCGGCAGCGACTCGACCCGGGCCACCAACCACTCGCGAACCGACTGCGCCCTGTCGACCACGGGATCGGCTCCGAAGTCGCCGCGCAGCTCCCACCAGCCGTACCAGGCGACGTACGCGCCTGCGAGCACCAGCAACGCTCCGGATGCCCGACTCACCAGCGGCCCAACCCTGCGCATCCACGACACGAGGCCGCCCTGCGCGCCCGCGACAGCGACGGTCACCACACCGACCACCAAGCCCATTCCGAGGGCGTAGGAGACGAAGGCGGCAAGCCCGGCGAGCGTGCCCGAGCGCGGAAGGTGGGTGTGAGCGCGACGAGAAACGGCCCGAGGGTGCACGAGAGCGAGGCGGTCGCATACGAGACGCCGAAGAGGTACATCGACACGAAGGTCCGCTCACTCCCTCCGCGCTCGACCCTCGGCGCGCTGATCCTCAGCTCACGGCCCGACAGCAGCCACACGCCCAGCCCCACGAGGATCAGACCCACGGCAAGCGTGACCTTCGGAGAGGTGCTCGTCGATCCCCTGCGCGACGGTCTGCACGAGGATGCCGACCACACCGAACACGGTCACGAAGCCGGCGGTCATCGCGGCGCTCACGAGGAACGCCCGGGCCATGCGGTCGCCGCGCCCGGCGTCGTCGGTGCCGACGAAGAAGCCGAGGTAGGCAGGCAGCATCGCGAATCCGCAGGGGTTCACCGTGGCGACCATGCCCGCACCGACCGCGAGCGCGATGGGTATATCGAGCACGTAGCGGTAACCCGGCACGCGCCCCGATCCTTCCCGCGACCCGGGTAGCCTTCCGGCGGCGCCGATTCGGCGGTGGCCAAGACGAGGCTCCGAGGAGGGTCATGAGCGAGGGCGCCCCAGACACAGCAGACCGCACAGGTTGCGGCCGAGCGTGGCCCGAGCGGCCCGGCCCGCAGGGCCAGGAGCGGGAATCATGAGCGAGGGCACCCCGGACACAGCAGACCGCACACGTCGCGGCCGAGCGTGGCCCGAGCGGCCCGGCCCGCAGGGCCAGGAGCGGAATCATGAGCGACCGCGACGACAAGGAGACCAGGGAGTCGAAGCCGAAGCGGGAGGTCGCGCGCCTGATCGCGCTCGCCGTTCTCACCGTCGCGCTCGCGGCGTTCGTCATCGACAACACGCAGTCGGTACGCGTGGGCTTCGTCTTCGACGAACGCAACCCGCCGCTGATCTGGGTGCTCGTGGTCACCCTCCTGCTGGGTGCGCTCATCGGCCGCCTCGCAAGCTGGCTTCGCAACCGCTGACCCGCGGGGAGCCAGATCCGGCTACGCCGCGGTCGCGCCGTTGCCTCGGCGTGCGCGCGAGTGTGGAGCCATGCGTCTCGTCATCGACACCGACCTCGGAATGGGAACAGCCGGCGCAGACCCCGAGGACGGCCTCGCGATCCTCTACGCCCTGAGGTCGCCATCGGTGAGCCTCGAGGGGCTCACGCTCGTGCACGGAAACGTCCCCGTCTCCCACTCCTGGCCGAACGCCCGACGCCTCCTCGACCTCGCCGGGCGCGCCGACATCGCGCTGCACGCCGGGGAGCGCGGCCCCCGCGACCCGCTGCGCAGGCGCCTCCAGGCAGGATGGCTCGCGGCTCGGGGGAGCCCGTCCGGCGGGACTCCCGACGACACCCCTCCGCCGGCGACTGCCACCGAGTTCCTGCGCGAGATCGTCGTCGGCTCACCTGGCGAGATCACGATCGCCGCCATAGGTCCGCTCACCAACGTGGCCGCCGCCGTCGAGTCGGATCCCGGCTTCGCGGGCGCCCTCGCCGGGCTCGTCGTCATGGGGGGCACCGTCGCGGTGCCGGGGAACATCACTCCCGCCGCCGAGTTCAACATCTGGATGGACCCCGAAGCGGCGTCGATCGTCTTCGACAGCGGCTCTCCCATCACGATGGCGGGACTCGACGTCTGCCACCGCACCCACCTCGACCGGGCCCAGACCGCGCAGGCGGGTGCCTCGGGCACACGTCTCGCCGAGTTCGTGGCCCAGGCGTGCGATGCGTGGATCGACGTGCGCGCCGGGCTCCTCGAAGGCGACGAGGATCTCCACCTCTACGACACCCTCGCCGTCGCCGCGGCGATCGCGCCCGACCTCCTCGACTACATCGACGCCCTGGTCGAGGTAGAGACCTCCACCGGCCCCGCACAGGGGATGACGGTCACCCACACCAACGCCACGCTCCGCCGCCTGCTCACCGGCCGCGAAGCCAACGCCCGGGTTGCGATAGGAGTGGACACCGGGCGATTCGAGCGGCTCTTCGCCGAGCGGGTCATGGCAGGCCTCTGAGGTAGCGCACTCCCACGCTCCGTCCCCCGTCGGTAGGGCCATCGCGCGGCTTGTTAGGTTGTGGGCCGGTCCGGCGAACGAGGAGCGACCCATGACCCCGATCGACGCCGGCGGCGTGAAGTCGCCGCCGCAGCGGAGTGGGGACTCCTTCAAGGACGAGTCGTGGCACACCACGGCCTGCATCCTCTGCACGGTCAACTGCGGTCTCGAGGTCCGACTCGACGACGGACACATCGTGCGGGTGCGCGGCGACAAGTCGCACCCCACCTCGCGGGGCTACACCTGCGAGAAGGCACTCAGGATCGACCACTACCAGAACGGCCGGCACCGGCTGACCACTCCGTTGCGAAGGAAGGCCGACGGTATGTTCGAGCCGATCGACTGGGACACGGCCATCGCCGAGGTCGCCGATCGCCTCGCGTCGATACGCGACACCTACGGCGGATCCTCGATCTTCTACTACGGCGGTGGCGGCCAGGGGGAACCACCTGGGTGGCGGCTTCGGTGGAGCGACCCGCTCGGCCGTCGGCAGCGTCTACTCGTCGAACGCGCTGGCACAGGAGAAGACCGGCGAGTTCTGGGTCGACGGCCGTCTCTTCGGTGAGACCAGATGTCACACGACCGGCGACTACGAGCACGCCGAGGTGGCGGTCTTCATCGGCAAGAACCCTTGGCACTCACACGGATTCCCCCGCGCGCGCACCGTACTGAAGGCGATCGCCAAGGACCCCGGACGATCCTTGATCGTGATCGACCCGCGCCGGACCGAGACCGCCGACCTCGCCGACATCCACCTGCAGGTGCGCCCGGGCACCGACGCCTGGCTGCTCGCGGCCATCCTCGCCACGCTGGTCGAGGAGAACCTGATCGACGAGGGGTTCCTGGCGGAGCACTCACACGGGATCGAGGAGGTGCGCAACGCCCTCGAGACCGTCGAGATTGCCACGTACTGCGATCGGGCCGGTGTCGACGAGCGCGACGTGCGCGCCGTCGCGCGGCGCATCGCCTCGGCCGACGGGGTCTCGATCTACGAGGACCTCGGAATCGAGCAGGCGCCCCACAGCACCCTCAACTCGTATCTCGAGAAGCTCATCTTCCTGCTGACCGGCAACTTCGCCAAGCGCGGCGCGATGAATCTCCACACACAGCTCGTCCCCCTCTTCGGTGGAGAGCAGAGTGAGGGTAAAACCTCGCCGGTGACCGGCGCGCGCATCATCAGCGGGCTCATCCCCGGCAACGTGATCCCCGACGAGATCCTCACGGATCACCCCGAGAGGTTCCGGGCGATGATCATCGAGAGCGGCAACCCCGCGCACTCGCTCGCCGACAGCCCCCGGATGCGCGAGGCCCTGCGCGCCCTCGATCTGGTGGTCGTCGTCGACGTCGCGTTCACCGAGACCGCCCGCGAGGCCGACTACGTGCTGCCCGCGGCCAGCCAGTTCGAGAAGCCCGAGTGCACTTTCTTCACCCTCGAGTTCCCCGAGAACGCCTTCCCACCTCCGCCGGCCGATCCTCCCCGCCCTCGAAGGCACCCTGTCGGAGCCCGAGATCCACTCTCGGCTCTGCCGCGCGCTCGGCGCGGTGACCGACGAGATGCTCGCACCGCTGCACGCCGCGGCGGCCGAGGGATTCGACGCCCTCGCCGGCGCGATGATCGAGCTCATCATGGCGCACCCCGAGGCGGGTGGGCTCCTCTCGGTGGTGCTCACCGAGACTCTCGGCGCGACCCTCCCGGAGGGAATGGCAGCGGCCGGCGCCGTGTGGGGGCTCGCGCAACGGTGCTTCCTCGCCTACCCCGAGTCGGTACAGCGGGCGGGGTTCGCCGACGGCAACGCCCTCTTCGAGGGGATCATGGCGCACCCGAACGGCGTCATCTTCTCGGTCGACCCGTACGAGGAGACCTGGCGCCGCATCGCGTACCCAGACGGTCGCATCTCCCTCGCGATCGCCGAGCTCCTCCCCGAGCTGGTCGGACTCGCCACTGAGGCCGAGAGCATCGACGACGAGCACCCGTTCGTGCTCTCAGCGGGCGAGCGCCGCTCGAGCACGGCGAACACGATCTTCCGGTCACCCGACTGGCGCAAGACCGACCCGGACGGCGCGCTGCGGCTGAGCCCTGCAGACGCGCAGGGCCTCGGCGTCACCGACGGTGGGCGGGTGCGCGTCGTCACGGGCGCGGCGCTGCCGAGACGGTCGTCGAAGTGACCGACACGATGCAGGATGGTCACGTGAGCCTCCCCAACGGGTTCGGCCTCTCCGCGACGCCCGAGGGGCCGCGGGTCGGCACACCCCCGAACGAGCTCACGTCGTCCGCGTCACGCGACTGGCTCGCAGGCACTCCTCATCACAAGCACGTGCGCGCCCGCATCGAGCCCGTCGGCTGACGCAGACCTGACGCCACTGTGAGTGGTGTGGACGCGTCCGCCGACGCGCCCACGCCACTGAGAGCGTGCGAGCCCGGATCGGTAGCGTCTCACCCCGGTGGCAGACTCCTCGACATGGCATTCGGTCAACCGTCGGGTCCTCCCGCCACAGCGCGACAGGTGCGGGAGCTGCTGGAGCTGCTCAACGACGCCGGCCACACCGACTTCCGCGACGCACGCGGCCCGATGGGGTTCACCCAGCGGCAGGCGGCCGGTAGGTTCACGCGCGACGAGGCCGACTCCTTCATCGAGCGGCTGCAGGACCGGGGAGACGGGAGCGACGAGGTCGTAGCCGAGCCGGTGCCGCGCCTCTCGGCCGCGGAGCGGAGCCTGCGCCGCCTTCCGACCCGGCAGCTCGCTGCGGAGCTGCAGCGCCGCGGCTGGGCGGTGATGGAGCCGTAGGAGCGCGCCGGCGTCGGTGCGATCAGCCCGGAACGACCACCGTGCAGACGATGCCCGGATCGGTCGCGCAGCGGGCGACGCGCAGGCCGTAGGAGCCCGGCCTGACCAGCATCGCGTGCGCGTCCACGTCGCGCTCGGCCAGCCTGCCGACCGGGACCTCGATCACGACCTCGGCCGACTCCCCGGGCGCGAGGTCTCGCCTGGCGAACCCGACGAGCCTCGCCGGGAGGTCGGCCTCGAGTCGCCGCGAGTACACCTGGACGACGTCGGAGCCCGGACGCGCGCCCTCGTTGCACAGCGTCGCCGTCACGCGGATCGAGTCGCCGCTCATCTCGGCGTCGGCTCTGCTCAGAGCGAAGGTCGTGTAGCTGAGCCCGAACCCGAACGGATACGCAGGGGCGGTGGAAGTCCTTTCCAGATGCCACCAGCCGTGCCATCGGTCGTAGGTGAAGGTCTCGGCATCCAGGGCGAACGGCGGGAGGTCGGCCTCGTCTGCCGGGACCGAGAACGGCAGCCTCCCGCTCGCGTCCACATCGCCGAGCAGCACGTCGGCGAGGCCGTGCCCGGCCTCCATCCCCCGTACCAGCACTGCACGACCGCCGGCACCTCGCGGTCCCACTCCGACACGACGACCGCACTGCCGCCGACGATGGCCACGACGGTGCGCGGGTTCGATGCCGCCACCGCCCGTATCAGCGCGACGTCGGCGTCCCGGAGGCGGAGCGATACGCGGTCGCCACCACGGCCGAAGCCTTGAGCCTCGGGTCGGGCACGCACATGTGCCGGGGTCTCCACCGGTCGGACGCGCGCGACGATCGCAGCGTAAGCCTCGGCCTCCGCGGGGTCGTCGGGTGGCGGGAAGAGGCCGTCGAGGCCCGACCCTCCCGGAGACCCGATGTACTCGCCCTCGTCGGCGTAGGTGCAGCCGACGACCACCACCACGGCGTCGGCCGAATCGGCCACGCCGGCCGCGGCCCCCGGGTCCGCGCCGTCGTCGTAGACCACCTCGACTCCCGGAATCGCGCCGCGCAGCCCGTCGAGGACGGTCACGGCGTCGGGCACCCACACGTCGCTCGAGCCGGCGTCTCCGAGGTTGACCCGCGCCGCCAGGTCGCCGATCACGGCAAGCCTGCCGAGCGAGGCGGCGTCCAGTGGCAGCACCGGAGCCCCGTCGACGGGTTCGTTTCGCAGGAGCACTACCGACCTCGCGGCCGCCTCGCGTGCGAGCGCCCGGTGGTCGTCACAGGCGAGAACCTCCCGATCTGGCGCGGGAGCGTTCAGCACCGCGTCGAAGCGGAGCAGGGTGGCTACCACGTGCTCTGCGCAGCGCTCGACGTCGACCCACCCGAGGTCGCCCTTCTCCAGAGCCGCGGGGACCGAACCTGCGCGGATCATGCGGTAGGGCATCTCGATGTCCAGCCCGGCGGTCACCGACCTGACTCCGTCGCGCAGCCCGAAGATCCAGTCGCTGATCACGAACCCCTCGAACTCCCACTCGTCGCGCAGCACCCCCGTCAGGAGTGCCGCGCTCTCCCCGCACCACTCGCCGTTGACGCTGTTGTAGGCGCTCATGACCGCCGCCACGCCCTCGTCGACGATGCGCTTGAAGTGCGCCAGGTACACCTCGTGCAGCGCCGCCTCGTCGACCACGACGTCGACCGTGAAGCGCGCATTCTCCATGGAGTTGCAGGCGAAGTGCTTCACGCAGGCCATCGCGTGACGCTGAACCCCGCGCGTGAGCGCCGCGCCCATCTCGCCGACGTGGTGGGGGTCCTCGCCGTAGGTCTCCTGCGCCCTCCCCCAGGCGGGGTGCCTCAGGATGTTCACGCAGACGCCGCCGTAGAGGTCGGCGCCGATCGCCCTCAGCTCGCGGCCGATCGCGTCACCGATCCGCTCTTCCAGGTCGGGGTCCCACGTCGCCCCTCGCGCCATGCTCACGGGGAAGCACGTCGCGCGGTCGATGACGACACCGCGCGGCCCATCGGAGAACCCGAATCCGGGCACCCCGAGCCGCTCCACGCCCGCGGCCGGGAACGGGAGCCTGTGGTAGCCGCCGCTCGCCATGAAGGTGACGCCCGCCCAGAACGGTCCGTCGCCACTCAGGAACTTCAGCTTCTCGGCCGCCGTCATCTCGGCGACCAGATCGTGCGCCGCGTCCCGAGCGTCGCGTCCCTCCGCGACCGCCTTTTTCGCCTCGCCGTAGCTCATCGGTGATCCAGACCTCCCGCCGGGCCGCCGCGCCAGCACCCTCTGTCGGAGACGGTGGCTCACGCTACCCACCGCGCGCCCCGTCCGGTACCGTCCGCCCGGTGGACCTCATCGACGCCCGATCGATCCTCGCGGTGCAGCCCCACTACGACGACACCGACATCGGCTGCGGCGGCCTCGTCACGCTCCTCGCCCGCGCCGGCGCCGACGTCACGTACGTAACGGTCACCGATGATCTCGCCGGAGTGCTCGACCCCGCGCTGCCCGACGACGTCGCGCGGCGGCAGCTCATAGCGGAGCAGAGAGAGGCGGGCGCCATTGTCGGAGTCGGCCGCTTCGTCGAGCTCGACTGGCCCGACGCAGCCGGCCTCGACCGCATCGCTCTGCGCGACCAGATCATCGACCTCATCCGGGAGTGCAGGCCGGACCTCGTGCTCACCGTCGATCCCTGGCTCCCGCACGAGTCCCATAGCGACCACACGGTGACCGGGCTCGCTGTCAGCGAGGCGATGCTGCTGAGCGGTCTGCCGCGCGTCCGTCGCGGCTCGGTCGGCCCACCCCCACGTTGCACCGCACGTCGCCTACTACTTCACGAACGCGGGCAACCAGGTCGTCGACACCTCTGCCGTGCAGATCGAGCGGCACGCCGCTCTCGACTGCTACCGGTCGCAGTTCACCGACGAAGACCTCGCCGGCCTCCACGCGGTGATCGACGCGTACGAGCGGTCGCAGGCCCCGGCTGCTGCAACCCACGGTGAGAGGCTGAAGGTGCTCCCCACGGCAGCCCTCCACGTCGGGCTCGGCGGGACGGGCGCCGCCCCTGGGGCTGGGGCGGCGTGAGTCACGTCGGCGACGCGCCCGCGGTCCTCGGAGGCGCTCCCGTCCGGCGAGGCCAATACCCCGCTTGGCCGGCGTGGGACCGCGACGATCGCGACGGCCTCCTCGCCGTCCTCGACTCGGGAGAGTGGTGGCAGGGCGGAGGCGACGTAGCGGCAGGCTTCGCCGCCGAGTTCGCGGCTTACCACGGCGCCCACCACGGGCTGGCCATGACCAACGGGACTCACACGATCGAGGCTGCGCTCGCCGCGTGCGATGTGGGCGACGGCGACGAGGTGATAGTCCCCGGCATCACCTTCTTCGCCTCGGCGTCGGCCGCTCTGGCCGTCAATGCCACGCCGGTGCTGGTGGACATCGACCCCGAGACTCTCTGCATCGATGTCGCCGCCGCCGAGGCTGCCGTAACGGCGCGAACCAGGGCGGTGCTGGCCGTGCACGTGGCCGGTGCCGCCGCCGACCTCGACGCGCTCACCGACCTCTGCGATCGCCGAGGCCTCCGGCTGGTCGAGGACTGCGCCCACGCGCACGGGACCTTCTGGCGCGGGAGAGGCGTCGGCTCGTGGGGCGACTTCGGGAGCTTCTCGATGCAGCAGTCGAAGCTGATGACCGCCGGAGAGGGTGGCGTGCTCATCTGCAACGACGAGCGGCTCCGCGACCGTGCATGGTCCTATGCCGACTGCGGCCGGGTCGCGGGCGAGTGGTTCTACCACCACCCTCACTACGGCTCGAACCTTCGGATGACCGAGTGGCAGGGGGCGGTGCTGCGCGCACAGCTCGGCCGGTTCCCCGAGCAGAATCGTGTCCGCAACGAGAACGCCGTCGCTCTCGGCTCCGCCCTCGAGGAGATACCGGGTCTTAGACCGCAGCGCCGCGACCCGCGCATGGACTCCCAAGGCAGCTACTGCTTCGTCTTCCACTACGACCCCGAGGAGTTCGCCGGCCTGCCGCTGCGCAGTTTCGAGGCAGCGCTCGCCGCAGAGGGGATACCGGTGAGCGTCTCGTACCCCTCGCTCAGCGACCTCTCGATCTTCCGCGACGGCAACTTCGCCCCCCGCATGCGTGCGAACGCGCCGACCATCGACTACTCGAGCGTGCACCTGCCCCGGGCGGAGCACGCCGCGGCCAGCACGGTCTGGTTGGAGCACCGCATGCTCCTCGGCGATCGTGAAGATGTGCTCGACGTCGCCCGCGCCGCCTCCCGCATCCGGCACCACGCCGCTGCGATCGCGAGCGCCGGATGACGTCGCAGTTGCGGCTCGCCCTGCTGGGATACGGCTTCATCGGCAGGATGCACGAGCAGGCGGCGCTGGCGTGCGACCTCAGCATCACCCGTGTCTGCCGCTCGTCCGACGACTGGCGCGCCGCTGTGAGGGCCGACGACGTCGACGCGGTCGTCATCGGCACACCCAACGCGCTGCACCACCCGCAGGCGATGGCGGCGCTGCGGGCCGGCAAGCACGTTCTGATCGACAAGCCGATGGCCGTCACGGTCGCAGAGGGCGAGGAGATCGCGGCAGAGGCCACGGCCGCCGGGCTCACCGTGCTAGTCGGCCACATGTGGCGCTATCGCGACGAGGTGATCGCGGCGCGCGACCGTATCGCCGCCGGATCGGTCGGGCGTCCGGTCCGCACCCGCGGCTTCGGCATCCACGCCGGCTGGGGCCCGTCCGGCTGGTTCACAAACCCCGACCTCGCCGGTGGCGGCGCGCTGATCGACATGGGGATCCACGCGATCGACACGGCGAGGTTCCTGCTCGGCGACCCGAGCCCGGTGCGGGTGACCGCCTCGATCGGGACCGCCTACGGCGACTATCCGGTAGACGACGACGGTGTCGTCCTCATCGAGTGGTCCAACGGCGTGCGCAGCGTGGTCGAGTCGGGCTGGTGGCAGCCGCGACTCGACGGCGTGGAGGCCGAGACCGAGGTCTACGGCACCGGCGGCTTCGAGCGGATCTGGCCGCAGTTCACTCACGCGACTCCGCCGCCCGACGACTACGTCCACTGCAGCCTGCCGATGTTCGCGGCCCAGATGGCCGACTTCGCCCACTGCTGCGCGACGGGCGCGACTCCGGTCGCCTCGGCCGAGACGGGACTGACGGCCCTCCGCGTCGTCGAGTCCGCCTACCGGGACGCCGAAGCGACACGGAGGTGAACGCTGCCCGGCTGCGGCGGGCATGCGTCGCGCTACCGTCCCGCTCGACGATCCGGCGACCCCCGCCAGCGCCAGACCCAGGAGGCTCCCCTTGAGCAGCCCGACAGGCTCCGATCCGCTCCTCGTCGAGCAGGACGGCGGCGTCCTCACCCTCGTCAACAACAACGCTCCGCGCAACCAGATGACCCTCGAGTACATGGACGCGCTCGAGGAGGCCGTAGCCGATGCCGCCGCGGATCCGTCGGTTCGCGCGCTCGTGATCACCGCCGCGGGCGACGAGCACTTCTCGGTCGGAATGGACCTCAAGCAGCTGATGACCGGCGCGCTCGATCGCGGGATCGACGCGGTGCTCGACCAACGACTCCGCGTGCTGCGCGCGATCGAGACCATGGCGAAGCCGTCTGTCGCGACGCTCTACGGCTACTGCCTCGGTGGCGGGCTGGAAGTCGCGCTCGCCTGCCACTTCCGGCTCGCCGCATCGGATGGGGCGAAGATCGGGCTCCCCGAGCTCGATCTCGGGACCGTGCCGGCATGGGGTGGCACCGCCAGGCTGACCCGCTGCGTCGGACGCGACCGTGCGCTCGACATGATCCTGCGAGCCAAGAAGATCGACGGCCGCCGAGCGCATGAGATCGGACTCGTGAACGAGCTGCACCCGATGGCCAACCTGCGGGACGCGGCGCACGCACTGGCGCAGGAGCTCGCGGCCAAACCCCCGGTCTCGGTCGCAGGCGTGCTCCGATGTGTCGTCGGTGCCGAGCACGCGCCACTCGACGAGGCGCTCGCGCTCGAACGGGCCGCCGTGAGCGCCTGCTCGGGCACAAAGGATCTCGTCGAGGGATGCAGGCCTTCCTCGAGAAGCGCCCACCGATCTTCACCGGCGAGTAGCCCGGCAGGCCGGCGGAACGGCTGGGTGGACGAGCACTGCGGCGCGGCGCGAGGCTCGGTCCGGCCACTCCCCCGGAGCACGAGAGGAGTCCCCAGGCCATGATGCGACCCCGGCTCCTCGAGGGCGGGAAGCCCCACGCCTTGCCCGACGCTTGCGGAGGACGGGGCCGGCGGCCGATCCGGGCCGGCGTGAGGGTGGCAGCCACGGCTCTTGCCGTCGTGGTCGGTGCCTGCTCCGGAGACGGCGGCGGCAACGGTGGCGACCCCGCGAGCACCTCGCGGGACACCTCGGTGGAGGCGCCGGCTACTCCCGGCACGACCGACGCGCCGGTGGAGATGTCTGCCGACGGGGTCGTGGCTCTCGGTGACGTACCGGACGAGGAGACCATCTTCGCCTGGGTCCGGGAGGTCTTCGACCAGGGGATCCGACGGCCCGGCTACCCGGCCGACCAGTGGGCCGAGCAGTGGGCCGCCGAGCGGTTCCGCGAGATCGGCCTCGACGACGTGCGCCTCGAACCGATCACGGTCACGCGCTGGGAGCCGACCGCCTGGTCACTGGAGGTCGTCGATGCCGACGGCGCGACGACAGCGATAGAGAGCTTCCCCGTTCCGTTCTCCGCCCCCGTAGACGGCCTGGAGGTCGAGCTCGCGGCCTACGACGAGACCACTCCCGCCTCCGTGGCAGGCAAGGCGTCACTCTTCGACGCGCCCCTGATAACGATCCCTGCCGACCTTCTCGCCACGTCGGGCAGCGCACCGGAAGACCCGACCGGGCGGATCATCGACGCCGACGGGACCCTTGCGGGCGCACCCCACACGGTGCCGTTCAGCGGGAAGTTCCAGGCGGTCATGGAGCCGTCGATCGAGGCCGGCGCGGCGGCGTTCGTCGGTACGCTCACCGGCTACCCGGGCGACTCCCACGAGTACTTCGTTCCCTACGACGCGGAGCCCCGCTCGATCCCGGGCGTCTGGGTCAGCGGCAGCGAGGGCGCCCGCCTGCGCACGATGCTCGCCGAGGGGCCGCTGCGGCTGCGGCTCACGGTCGAGGCGGAGCAGGAGGAGGTCGAGTCGTTCAACGTCGTGGGCGAGCTACCCGGGGCCGACGACGAGACTGTGATGATCGGCTCGCACCACGACGGGCCGTGGGGCTCGGCGGTCGAGGACGCAAGCGGCATGGCGCTCGTCCTCGCGCAGGCCACCTACTGGTCGGCGCAGCCGGCGGAGCGTCGCCCACACCGACTCGTGTTCGTACTGCAGGGCGGGCACATGTCGGGCGGCGCCGGACTCCGTGGCTACATCGAGGCACACAGCGCGGAGCTGGACGACATGGTGCTCGAGGTGCATCTCGAGCACGCCGCTCTCGAGTTCGCCGAGATCGACGGCGAGCTGCGCCCCACCGGCCTGCCCGTGCCGCGCTGGTTCTTCACGAGCCGGATCCCCAGGCTCGAGAGGGCCGTCTCCGACGCGCTCACCACCGAGGCGCTGAATCGGTCGCTCATCCTCGCCCCCGACGCGTTCGGGGATCAGCCCCCTACCGACGGTGCCTTCTTCCACACCGCGGGTGTACCGGTGGTCAACTTCCTTGCCGCTCCCTTCTATCTCTTCGACTCGATCGACACCCTCGACAAGGTCGACCGGGCCTCTCTCGAACCACTCACCCGTGCCGCCGTGCGCATCATCGACTCGACCGCGGGTGTGAGCGCGTCCGAGATGCGGGCGGGGGTGGTCGAGGAACCGGAGCCGGCGGGCTGACGACTCAGATCCGCGGCGCGCGCCTGTGGCCCCAGAGGAGCCACTCGGCGGGGCCATGACCGTCGGGCCCGAAGCGCCCAACGCGCGCAGGCCCCGACGCGTCGATCGTGACGACGCGCCCCGGCGCGAAGAACCCCGCCTCGACCGGTGGGTCCAGGGGAGGCAGCCAGCCCTCGACGTCGCGCCGAAGGGGTGATCGTCACGCGGCCGGGGGCATCAGACACGGCAACGTTCAGCTCCGCGAACGGATGGAGGTACGTTCCCGCGACGCGCTCCACATCGATGTCGAGACCCGGATCGGGGACCGGGTCGGTCTCCTCGATGCCGGCGAACCTCTGCAGCGCCCACCTGCGCACCGCACGGATGACGCTCCCACCGTTCGTCGCGTTGCTCGACGCAGCGAACGCGAAGTCGCGCCCGGGCGCGGCGAGCAGGTCGCTCGCGTACCCGACGGTGAGGCCGCCGTGCCCGATGGTCTCCACACCGTCGATCTCCCGGACGAACCAGTCGAGGCCGACCCGGTCGAGCAGGTCTGCGGTCACGACCGGCGCGTGGAGGCGGTCGAGCGTCTCTCGGCTCAACAGCACGTCGCCTTCGGTCGTCGCACCGCTGCGCTGGAACCGACACCAGGCCAAGAGGTGCTCCACCGATGCGACGAGCCCCCCGGCGGGCCAGTCGACCTGTGCCAGCTCCCAGCCCGGCTGCCATCCGACCCCCCTCAGCACGTGCGACTCGCCCCCGAGCACCAAGTGCGGAGCCGCGACGTCGTACGTGATCGCCTCGTCGGCACGGAACGTCGCCGAACGCATCCCCAACGGGCGCAGCAGGCGGTCGCGCACGAACGTTGTGAAGTCGGTACCGGCGACGGCCCCTACGACTGCGCCGGCGATCGAGAACGCGGCGTTGCTGTACGAGAACCCGGCACCCGTGGCGAAGAGCCGCCGGACCCCCGCGAGCGCTTCGAGACCCCTCCCGCGTCCCGAGACGAGGAGGTGATCGCCGTCGAAGCCGCTCTGGTGGCTGAGCGCCTGCTCGACGGTGAGGGCTTCGGGCTCCAGCTCCGGGTACGCCTCGAGCTCGGGTAGGTGCAGCGAGACCGGGTCCTCGAAGCGCATCCGGCCCTCGTCGACGAGGATGCCGATCGCCGCGGAGGTGAACGTCTTGGAGATCGATCCGACCTGGAAGAGCGAGCCGGCGCCGAGCGGCCGCGGGAACTCGACGTTGGTGACCCCGTGCGCGGCGACGTGGCACTCGTCGCCGGCGAGCACGCCGACCACTACCCCGGTCGCTCCGTGCTCGGACGCCGAGTCACCCAGGACCTCGGCCAGCTCTCGCGCGTCGTCCACCAGCGGAACGTAGCCGAGGAACTCGACGCCGCCGCTCGGTTGGCGCAGACTGGCGTCCGATCGCCGCACGACGAGGAGGCCATACCGTGACCAGCCCGCTCGACCTGCCCTACCCCGCCGACGACGACCGATCCGCCCGGGCCGCGTCGCTGCGGTCCCGCGCCGCGGTACAGGCCCGCGACCGTGAGGCGTGGCTCGCCCTCTTCGCCCCCGACGCCGTCGTGCAGGATCCCGTCGGTGTGTCGCCACTCGACGAGACCGGCGAGGGCCACCGCGGCATCGAGGCAATCGGCGGGTTCTGGGACACGGCGATCGCGCCGAACCCGATCCGTATGGACATCTCGGCGAGCTTCGCCGGTGGGAACGAGGTCGCGAACGTCCTGGCAATCACCACCACGTTCCCTGACGGCGCCACTGCATCGGTAGACCTCGTGGCCATCTACCGGGTGAACGACGACGGCCGCATCGCTTCCATGCGCGCCTTCTGGGAGTTCGACCAGATCCGCTTCTCCGCTGCGTGACGCGAACGCGCGCGTAGCCGGCCGGGCTGGATGGACTCGCGGACCTGGCGGCCCGCGACTCCCGTGTGTCGACGCTGCAAGCGGCCTCACCGGGGGTGCGCTCGCCCGAAGGGGCGGAGCCGGATGCTTGCGCGGCCTGCTCCTGGTACGTTGAATTGCTGGAGTGGACCTATGACAGCGCCCGTCCCGCACCCATCCCTGAGGTGGCCATCGGCGAGCTGCTCATCGACGCAGCGTTCGTCGGCGCCGCCCCCGTCGCGGCCCCCCTCGACACCAGTGCCCTCGACACCGGGCCGCGGCCCGCGGGCGCGAGCATGACTCCGGAGAGGTAGTCGGGGTGCCGGTGCGCTCCGCCGCCGACGAGGTGCGGACGATCGTCGAGGCATTCCTCGGCGACGACCCACCGCTGCGGGTCACCTGCTGGGACGGCTCGGCCTTCGGCGACCCCGACGCGGCAGTCGGAATCACCATCAGCTCCCCACGGGCTCTGCGGCGTCTCGTCTGGAACCCCGACGAGCTCGGCCTGGCAAGGGCGTACGTCGCCGGCGAGCTGGAGGTGCACGGGTCGGTCTTCGACCTCCTGGCGCTGCGCGACCAGATCGGCGGCCGCGACGCAGACGTCGCCCTTCACCTCTCGCGGCGCGAGTGGCTCTCGCTCCTCGGTTCGGCCCGGCGACTGGGGGCGATCGGCTTGCGGCCGGCACGACCACCCGAGGAGGCGCGGCTCAGGGGCCGACTGCACTCGAGGGCTCGCGACGCGGCCGCTATCGGGCATCACTACGACGTCGGCAACGACTTCTACCGGCTGGTGCTCGGTCCGACGATGACCTACTCGTGCGCGTACTTCCCGGAACAAGGCACGAGCCTCGACGAGGCTCAGCACCTCAAGTACGAGCTGATCTGCCGCAAGCTCGGGCTCTGTTCCGGCATGCGCCTCCTCGACGTCGGTTGCGGTTGGGGCGGCATGGTCATCCACGCGGCCGAGCGTCACGGCGTCGAGGCGGTCGGGATCACCATCTCCCGCGAGCAGGCCGAGCTGGCGCGGCAGCGGGTCCGCGACGCTGGGCTGGACGGTCGCGTGGAGATCCGGCTCCAGGACTACCGCGACATCGACGACGGTCCGTACGACGCGATCTCGAGCATCGGGATGTTCGAGCACGTCGGCATCGAGCAGCTGACCGCCTACCTGCGCGCACTCGGAAGTCTCCTGCAGCCCGGTGGTCGGCTGCTGAACCACGCCATCTCGCGACCGTGCGGCAAGGGCGACTTCGACCACGACTCCTTCGTGGCCCGGTACGTCTTCCCCGACGGTCATCTCCATGAGGTCGGCCGGGTCGTCAGCGCGCTGCAGGACGAGGGCCTGGAGTGTCGCGACGTCGAGTCACTCCGCGAGCACTACGCCCGTACCCTGCGCCACTGGATCGCGAATCTCGAGGCGAACTGGGACGATGCCGTCGCACTCGCCGGCGGGCCACGATCCCGGATCTGGCTGCTCTACATGGCCGGCAGCGCCATAGGGTTCGAGGCCAACCGCCTCAACATCCACCAGGTGCTCGCCACCAGGTCCACCACCGACGGCGCGAGCCACATGCCGCCTACGCGCGCCGGATTCCTCACACCGGGGACAGCCCCCGACGCGCACCGGCTGCCACTCGAGGCGCCCGCCGATGCCGGCTCATGACGTCGCGCAGTCCGTCATGAAGTAGACACGGCCATCGGTGAGATCTCCTCGTTCTGTACTTGGACGTACACACCGAACCTCACGCAGATGGCTCATCCCATGGTGGACCCACCCACTCCCCGAGACCTACCACTCCTCGGTACTGAGACGCGGTGGATCTTCGCTACCCGAGACGAGCGCGCCGCCGAGATTCTCGCGGTGCGCTACCAGGTCCTTGTCCTGCGGCGCCGAGTAGCGCGCCCCGTCTTCACCGAGATCGACCGGACCATCCTCGCTGTGCTCTCCGTTGTCTTCGACCGTAGGCGGCTGCGCGAGGTGTTCCTCATCGTGCAGTCCGCGACGGTGATCGCTTCGCACCGCGCCTCGTCGCCCGCCACTTGACCCAACCGCTAGCACCGAAGCGAGGTCGGCCTCCTACGGCAGTCGAGATCCGCCGGCTCGCGATCCGTACTGCCGGGATCACCACCAACCCCGACGGAGACCGGACCACCCAGGCCGCAAGAAGCTTCCAGATAGGTGTCGGCGACGAGCTCCAGTTCGTTATCCACGACGCCGCCGGCCACTACACCCACACGTTCCCACACGGAGCGCACGAGAGTCGCGACACCCTCACGACGCGTTCGCCAACCCACCTACAGTCTCCGCCAACGAACCCCGTTTCTCGGTAGATCCGCTCTCGTCACTAGATTCCGGCGATGCGCGCTACCTGCCCATCCGACGTCGGCGCCTTCTCGCGCCGTTGCCTCGCGGTCCTGCTCACCGTCGCCCTGGTTGCCGGGTGCGGATCGGGAGGTAGCGACGACAGCACCGAGCCGGCCGCCGACGACCCAACCTCCGAAACCCACGCACGGATCGACGAAGCGATCGCGTTGGCCAACGGCCCCGACGACGAGCGAGACGCCGCGCTGGCCGCCGGCAGCGACGAGGTCGTCGCGATCATGCTCGACGCCGGCGGCATCTCCGAAGCGCTCGGCGCCGAAGAAGCACGCGCCGCAGCAGCTGAGGTCTTCGCCGGGGTGCTCCCAGAGATGGAGGACATCAGCCGGGAGGACCTCGGGCTCGCAAGCGCGGAATCCCTGTTCCAGAACGCCCTCTCACAACAGGGCGGCGCCACCGGTACCGGCGTCGACGGTTCGACCTCCGCGGCGTTCGTGGGGTTCATGACCGCGCTGGTCACGGCCATGACCGGCACCAAGCTGTCCAACGACATCGGCGCGCGGGTCATCAAGGGCAACGCTGACGGCTTCGGCGTCGAGATCGATCGGGGTCGGGTGAGCATGCAGAACTCCACTACCAAGACCCTCAACGGGATCGACGGGACCATAGACACCGACGTGAACCTCACGCCGTGCCCCGACCCCGACGGCAAGGTGTCGGTGAAGGCCACCATCGACGTCGGACTGTACGTCGCTGGATCTCGCGAAGGCGGCCGATCCGAACTCGACATCACCGTCGATGCCCAGGTGAACGACGATGCCGTCGTCACCAGTTCGGACCTGAACTACCGATTCCAGATGTCCGACACGAGAGCCGACGGCAAGGGCGTGTTCCTCGACGCAAGCGAATCGATCCGCCTCACCGGCCGCGAAGACATGGCGACGGCGACCGCGTCAGTCATCAAGGAGGCGAACGTCAACCGAACCGGCGGCGATATCACCAGAGCCCAGGCCCAGTCCTACTACGCCCTCATGTTCAAGATGGCGATCATCATGCAGGAGGGCCTGCTCTACCAGGCGAAAGACGCGTGGGAGTCCGGGCGGTGCGTCGACCTCCAGGTGACCACCGACCCCGCCACCGCACCGGCCTCGCTCCGTCGGCCCCCGTCGAGGTCACCGCCACCCCCCACCAGCAAGATCGACGGTACACCCACTGGCGGAACCATCACCGCCGAGGTCACCGGCGGCACCTCGATAACCCCCACCGGCAAGACCGGCGCCCCCGCGGCATTCGCCTACATCGCACCCGGAGAGAAGGACAAGGCCGCCACCATCACCCTCGAGGCACGCTCCAAGCGCGGCGTGGCCAAGGCGACGATCGACTTCGACACCAAGGCGAAGGGCTGGGTCGCCTCGGGTGGCGGCGGCGGGCTGGTGGTGACCGGTCAGGTCTCGTCGCTGACCGAGCCCTTCAGCCTCACGGGCACCTTTCCGGGAGGATCGGGGACCTTCACCTACACCCCCACCGACGAACGATCGGGCACCTACCGCAGCAGCTTCTCCGGCAGCGGCGTGACCGGCAGTACGTCGGGTACATACACGATCGCCGGCGACGCGGGCAGCACGCTGACCCTCACAGGAACGGGCGACGGCTGCGTGCAGGACATCGGAGGTTCGTGCCGAAACACCACGGAGGTGATCACCCTCACCCCCGCGACATGACGGGTCTTTGAAGAGGACGATCCGTGTAGCCCCCCACCTGCAAGGGCCGGGGCTGCGGCAGTCACATCGGACCACTTGGGAGGTTCGTGAAGTCGGCAGGACGATGCTTGCCGACAGCGCGTGGTATGCGTCGCCGCCGAGCACCCACCGGGGGATAGCGCCGCGTCCGCGGGGAACCCCTTCAGCTCGGTATCGCGATCGTCGCGTCGAAGGTACGGACGATCCTCGAGCACTCGGGCATCGACCCTGCACCGAGCTGGGCATCTCGCCGTCGGCCGGACAGTCGGTCATGACGTTTGACGGTACTCCTGGCCCCGCTTGAACCGATTCGGTGCCCGATCGCGACAGCAGCCTCAGCCGGCCTCGGAGGCCGGGATCCCCGAGGAGCACACATGCGCGCATCTCGATCAGTCGTCTTCGTTGCCGTCGGCGTGCTTGTGGCGGCGGCGTGCGGGTCAGACGAGGGCTCTACGGCCGCGCTCATGTCGCCCGTTGCAGGTGCCAGAGTTGCCGGCGGAGTCGAACTGGAGATGGCTGCGGAAGGGATCACGATCGAGGAGGCCGGTGTGGCACGCGACGGTGCTGGTCACTTCCACGTCGTCGCCGACGTCGGCTGTGCGAAGACGGGGGACGTAATCGGAAAGGACGCCGATCACGTGCACTTCGGCGCGGGGCAGACCACTGGGCTCATCTACCTCGGCCCGGGATCCCACGACCTCTGCCTTCAGGTGGGCGATGGAGCCCACCAGGCACTGGGCATCACCGATCGTCACACGATCGAGGTGGGAATCGCCGACCAGGCGGAGTTCTGTGACGTGGTCATCGAGGTCGATGAGCTGTTCGACGCGGTCGACAACAGCAGCGACGACTTCTCCGTCAAGCAGGTCGGCTACGAGAACATCCGACGGCTCGCGGCCCAGTTGACCGCCGCGCTCGATTTCGTCGATCCGGGAAGTCGTGACGACCTTGCCGCAACCGTGTCCTTCGTCGACGCCATGACGTCGGCCCTCGTGGAAGCGGCAGACCTGGACGAGGCCGAGCGAGCGCTCGAGCCCATCTTCGAGACCGTTGGCGCAGAGCTGCCGGGCGCCGGGTGGATCCTCGACAACTGCGGCATCGACATTGCCGGCGAAGACGAGTAGTGCCACCTGTGAACCGACTCGCCCGCCGATCGCGACGAACGCCTCGATGGATTCGTCCGAACGAACACGAAGCCTCGTCGCAGACGAGTCCGTCGGGCGGAGGTCGCCCGTGAGAGTCCAGACCGATGCGCAACTCCTCTCGGCGATCTCCGAAGGTGATCGAGACGCGCTCCGGACGCTTCATGATCGCCACGCCGCATGGGTCACGCTCCGTCTTCGGCGAAGATGCTCCAACTCCGATGTCGTCGCCGATGCCGTACAGGACACGTTCGTGGCGGTGTGGAAGAGCGCCGCGCGCTGGGACGGACGCGGGGAACCTGCCGCGTGGATCTGGGGAATTGCGATCCGGCGCTTGATCGGCGCTCTGCGGTCCCGTGATCGATGGAATCGCGACCGTCTGACGGACGTGGTGCCCGAGTCCGATGTCATCACGACGGCGGAGGACCAGGTGCTGCTCGGCATCGAACACGGTGATCTCGCCGGTGCGCTAGGGCAGTTGTCGCCCGAGTTGCTGGCCGTCGTGCAGGCGACGGTCCTCGACGGTCTCACCACGCGAGAGGCCGCCAAACTGCTGGGTATCCCGGCCGGCACGGTCAAGACACGGATGATGCGGGCGCGGACCCAGATGAGAGGAGCACTGGCATGAGCAACGAGATCTGGCACGCGCCGGAGAAGCTGCTGGACGGGTTCGTGGCCGATCCCGGTGAGATCGACAGCGCGGCCGCGGCGTCGCTCGAGGCGCACCTGCTGGCATGTGACCGATGCCGCGGCGCTGTCAGAGCGCGCGCGAGCGAATCGGCCCTCGAGGACTCGTGGCATCGGGTCGTAGCCGTGATCGACACCCCACGCCTGTCGGTTGTGGAGCGGGTGCTGATCCGACTCGGCGTGTCCGAGTCGACGGCCCGGCTCCTGGCCGGCACACCTGCGCTCAGCGCCGCTGCGGCCGGCTCGGTCGCCTTCGTGGCTGCTGGGTTCGTTGCGAGCAGTCGGATCACCGAATCCACCGGTGGCTTCCTGGTCGTGGCACCGCTGTTGCCCTTGCTCGCCGTTGGGGCCGCCTTCGCGTCGGTGGCCGACCCGGCGGGCGAGACCGCCGTGCCGACGCCACTGCAGGGGGTGGGGCTCGTGCTGCGGCGAGCGGCGGTGATCCTGACGGCCGTGTTCGTCATCCTGGGCGCCGCCAACCTTGCGATCGGGGGAGCTGGACGCGCCGGTCGTCGCATGGTTGCTCCCGGGGTTGGCGCTCCCCGTTGGCGCGCTGGCGCTCGGTACGTGGTTCCGGGCTGAGGTCGCGACGGGCACGCTCGCCATGGCGTGGGTCTCGGTCGTGTTCGCGGTCCGATGGATGGACGGATGGCAGACGGGGTACGCCGAAACCGCGACCTTCGGCCTATCGGGACAGGTGACCGCGCTGGTCGCACTCCTCGTTGCCGTAGCCGTGCTCGCCATGCGGCGCGACCAGTTCCAGCTGATGGACAGCGTCCGATGACGGGCCAGGTGACCCTTCACGGCGTGACGAAGGCGTTCGGGTCGTTGGTGGCGGTCGATGGAATCGACGTCGACTTCGCGCCAGGGGTAACGGGACTGCTCGGACCGAACGGCGCCGGCAAGACCACGTTGATGCGAATGGTGGCCACGGTCGTGGCCGCCGACGGCGGGCACATGGACGTGCTGGGTCACGATCCTTCGACTGGGTCGGGTCGACTCGAGATCCGTCGTCAGCTCGGATACCTGCCACAGGAGCCAGGCTTCCACCGCAACTTCAGCGCCTTCGACTTCGTCGACTACATCTCGATCTTGAAGGAATGGGGCGACCGCAACGCAAGACACGACGAGGTCCGCCGCGTCTTGTCGCTGGTGGGGCTCGAGGCGGTGATGCACAAGAATATTGGCCGTCTCTCGGGTGGGATGCGCCGGCGGGTAGCCATCGCCCAGGCGCTGCTCGGCAGCCCACGACTGCTCGTGCTCGACGAGCCGACTGCCGGGCTGGATCCCGAGCAACGGCTCTTGTTCCGGGAGCTGCTCGGCACCGCGGGGCATGACGCGATCGTGCTGCTGTCGACGCATCAGACCGATGACGTCGCTGCGCTGTGCAACCGCGTCGTGGTGCTCCTCGCGGGACGGGTCCGATTCGTCGGCTCTCCTGGTGACCTCGCGCAGCGAGCCGACGGCCGGGTATGGACCGCAGCGACCCGGGATGCGCGCGCGGAGGTGGCGTGGGTCATTGGTGACGGCAGTGTCCGTCACATCGGCACCCCGCCTGCCGGCGCGCAACTGGTGGTGCCGACAGTCGAGGACGGGTACCTGTTGCTCGCTCGTGACGCCGACGTGTCGGTGGTCGGGCAATCGTGACCGTCCTACTTGTCGTCCTGGTACCGGTAGCGCTGATCGCGCTCCTCGTCGCTCGCTCGCGGTCGGGGGTGTCGGTGTCCGACGTGGGGTCATCGACGGCTGCCGTGTCCGACGCCGGAGTCAGGACCACGGCGGATATCCGTCGGGCGAGCGCAGCCGAGACCGTGCGCGGGATCGGTCGGGTCGAGGGTCGGCTGATGTTCTCGAGTCTGTGGTTCGCTGTCGGCCTTGCGTTCTGCGCGCTGATCATCCTGGCCTTCGCGGTCGCGTTCGCGGACGAGAACAACGAGCCTTGGGCCGAGTTCGCACAGATGGCGCCGTGGTTCGTCCATCCTCTCGCCGGGATGACGGTGCTGGCGAGCCACCGGGCCACGACACGGTCGGTTCGTGACGGCACCGAGGAGGTCTTCGGTGTGTGCCCGACTCAGCCGGAGGTCCGAACTCTCGGACATCTCGCGGCATCCTGGCTGCCCGTGTTGGTCTCGGCCGTGTTCCTGGTCGTGTTCGGGTTGTTGCTCCTCGTCCGGTCTCCGGGGCTCCACGGCCCGGTCACCGCCGACAGCACAGGCGATGTGCTCGGTGCGATGCTCCTCGGCGTCGGCAGTGTCGCGCTCGGCGTGGCGCTGGGTCGCTGGATCCGATTCGCCCTCGCCCCGATCGTGGTCGTGGTGGCGATCCTGTTCCTGTCTACGGGCATCAGCGGCATCGGCGGGCGTGGGTGGAATCCCTACGTCCAGCTTTCGACCGCACCGACGATCGAGGCGCCGTCGCCGGTGTTCGCCGACCGGCCCGTGTGGTCGCACGCGCTCTGGATCCTGGCGCTCGTCCTGCTGGTCGGTCTGCTCGCGATGTTGCGCCACCGACGAGACCGACCGATTCTGTTGGGCGTCGGAGGCGCAATCGTTCTTGCGATGGTCGCCGCGTTCGGCGCGACCCGCGAGATGCCGGCCGCATCGGCATCCGCGATCGCCGACAGGGTTGCTCGACCCGAGGCGCACCAGGACTGCGTCGATATCGCGGGACGGGTCGACGTGTGCGTGTTCCCGTTCCACGCCGAATACGCGGGTCGGATCGTGGCCGATGTGACCCCGGTGGCATGGGCGCTTCCTTCCGCGGTCGGCCCGATGACGATCCGTCAGGTGTACGAGGGCTCGATCGAGCAACTGCCACCCGAGGTGCGCCGCCGCCTACCCGATCGCGTAGCCGGCCGGCCGCCGAACGAGGTCCCGTTCTCGGGTTTCGACGAGCTCGGAAACTTCACCGGCCCGCGCCGGGACCTCGCCCTCGCCGCCGTCGGGTTGCCGACACGACCTGACGACGAGTTGATGCCCGCGGTGGTTGCCGGTGAGGCCCGTGGAGTGGTCGCAGTTTGGCTGACGGTTCGTGGCCTCGACCTCGATGACCAGCTGAGGCGCGCCCGTGTGCCGGAGACCTCGTCAGACGATCCCTTCGAGAACGGCTCACTCGACGGCGTGGGCGAGTGCAGCACGCCCAGCGTCGTCTGGTCTCGTCAAGACCTCGAGGCCGCACGGGCGGTGATCCAGGTTCCGGACGAGGTCATCGAGGCAGCGTTGGCATCTGACTGGGCCAGGTGGACCGATCCCTCGACCGGGACCGACGAGCTTCTCGCACATCTTGAGCTGGCACCGGTTGGTCCCTTCGACCAGGTGACGCCCAGGCCTGGCGAGCCGTGCTGATGGTGATGCCCTCGCTGCCGGTCGATCGGACCGGCCGATGCTCGGAAGTGGCGCGTGCGCTCTTCTGGCCGACGGTTCGTGTCGCCCGGCTCGATCGGGTCGCCGGAACCGTGCTCCTGGGCTCGATCCCGCTGCTCATGACGGTCATTCGGAACGGATCCGATCTCGTCCTGCCCTCTATCGTGCTCGGTGTCGCCACGGGGGCGTCAGCGGGCTGGATTGCCGACGACCCCACCGCTGATCTCCTGACTCCTGCCCTGTGAACACCCCGCGACGCCTCGCCTATCGGTTGGTGCTCGCCGCGACGACCGCCATTGCCGTCGCAGCTGCGCTCGCGGCGGTCGCTGCGATCAGCGGCTCGCCGACCCCACGGTGGACCGAGCGGGTCCCCGAAGCGGCGTTCGCCGCCGTCGTCGCACTCGCCTGCGGGTTCTCGCTCATGCGACGCGGCGATCCACTCGGAGGCGCTGCCGGTGTGACGGCCGGCGCGCTGCTACCGGCTCTCGTCGCTGCACTCGCCTTCCGTTGGCCCGGCCGGATCCCGTCGTTCGGACCTGGCCCGACGCACAACCGATGGTGGCTCCTGGCGCTGCTCCCTGCGCTCGCAGCGTGCCGCGGCTCGAGCGACCCCGCGACATGACCCCGTCTCCGACAGGACACCGAGGACCGATGGGCAACGCACTCCCCACCCCAGCACTGCGGCGTCAACCCCGGCTCCTCCAGCGGCTGTTGAGGGACCCGTCACCCGTGCTCGACGAACTCCGCGACGAGCTCGGCCCGATCTATGGACTCGGCGCCGGTCCGGCGCGGATGGCCGTGGTCGGCGATCCCGTCGCGCTGCGCGAGCTGTTCGCTATGCCCGCAGAGTCGTTCCGATGGAAGCACAAGTTCAACGTGCTCGGCTTCGTCGTCGGACCCGGCTCGATGATCGTGTCCGACGGCCCCGACCACACGCGGCGCCGGAAGTCGGTCCAGACCGCGTTCAGCCGCCGACGACTGAATGGCTGGATTCCCACGATCGTCGAACGTACCGACGCGGCGATCGAGGGCGTATTCGCAGACCTCCCGGCCGACGGCGCCCAGATCGACATGTATCCGATCGGCCGTGCCCTGGTTCTGGACATCGTCGTTCGCGCCTTGTTCGGACCGCGCATGGCGCCACACACGGCGACCATCGGCGAGCTCTTCGAACGACCGCAGGCATACCTCGAATCGTCGTTTCTCGCGCAGTTGCCCCACCCGTTCCCGTACACCAGGCGAGCGCGGGTAGCTGCCGATCGTCGGGCACTAGACGCGATCATCGACGCCCAGATCGACGACCGTCGCCGAGAACCGTCGGGTGATCCCACCGACGTCCTGGAGGCGCTCGTGATCGACGGCACACTGAGCGACTCGGAGATACGCGACCAGGTCGCCACACTGATCGGCGCGGGTTACGACACCACCGCTGCCTCGCTTGCCTGGATGCTCACCCTCTGCGCCCGCAGCCCCGAGGTATGGAAGCGACTCGGCGACGAGGCCGATCGCGTGTTCGGATCCGCAGTCGACGTCGACCACGTCACGTTGGCGGCTCTCGAGTTCGCCGACCGCACGATGCGCGAGACCCTGCGACTCCACCCCGCCGGGGTTGTCAGTCCACGAGAAGCCGCGACGGATGTCACCGTCGGCGGGTACTCGGTACCGAAGGGAACGTTGATCCTGTGGTCGGCGTACCTCGCCGGACGCGATGCGACCGCCTGGACCGATCCACTCGAGTTCCGGCCGGACCGGTTCGTCGAGGCCACGGCGGAGCAGAAGTCGCTCGCCGACATCTCGTGGGTTCCATTCGGGCGCGGTGCCCGGAACTGCATCGGCTTTGCACTGGCTCAGATGGAACTGACGCTCATCGTGGCCCGCTTGGCACAGCGGTTGTCGATCTCGGCGACAGGTCCGGTGCCACCGCCGAGAGGAATGGTCGTGAATCGACCAGAGGGCGGCGCGCCGATGCGGGTGTCGGCCCGAGGCGAGACGGTCCGGTGACGGAGCCGACTTCGAGCGACATCGAGGCCGTTCACGCCCACTGCGCTAGGCGGTCACTCGCATTCTGAGTTGCCCACTTGCATCGCAGGGCGCACGAGAGCCCCCTCGGATCCCCGGGCGGCTCGCACAGCAACCGCCCCGCCCGCGCCACACCCCCCGCCCGCATCGACTTCGACGCGGCCTCACGCTCTCGTAGCGAACCCACGAACGGCAAGAAGCGTGCCCGACACGCCCGCCCCGCCCCGAACTCGCATTGCATGCTTCGTGCACTTCCTTTATGATGCATGCATGCCAGATCTTCGAGCCCGGCAGCGCGACGTGGCCCGCCACGTCATCGTCGATGCCTGCGCCGACCTCGTGACCGAGCGTCACCACCTCGACTTCTCCATGAAGGAGGTGGCCGAGCGCGCCGGAGTATCGCTTCGGACCGTGTACAACCACTTCTCCACGCGCGAGGACCTGCTCGACGCTCTCGGCGACCGCTTCGACGAGAAGAGCCGCGCCCTGAGCGCGCCCCGTAGCCGGCGAGCTGGCGACCCGGAACGACCTGATGCGCCACGGCGGCGAACCTGGCCATCTTCGAGCAACTCGGAGGCGTCAGCGAGGCCCTCGCCCAGATGCCACTCGCCGACGTGGGCCGCGACGCCCGGCGCGTCGCGCGGACCCGGATCATCACCGACTTCATCGCCGCCGAGATGCCCAGCGCGCCACCCGACGACGCCCACGACATCGCGGTGGTACTGCGCCACCTGCTCAGCCACCGCAGCTGGTTCTGGCTGACCCGCGAGTACGGGCTCGACCAAGAGCGCGTCGCCCAGGTCGTCACCTGGGTCATCCGAACGCTCATCGACACTGCGGAGGCCGGCGACCTCCCGACAACATTGGAGGACCTATGACCTTCGACCTCGTGACCCTCGACGACGCCCAGGCCACCAACCCCGGCATCGTGGGCGCCAAGGCGGCCGGCCTCGGAGCGCTGCGCGCCGCGGGCTTCTCCGTGCCCGACGCCGTGGTGCTGCCCGTGGGGATCGCCGCTGCCTGGGACCACGGCCCCGCTCCCGAACCGTTGCGTTCGGCCGTCGCCTCGAGCTGCGCGGACCTCGGCGACCGGGTTGCCGTCCGCTCGTCGGCCACCTGGGAAGACGGCTCCACCTCGGCCCACGCCGGCGCAACCGCCACCGTGCTCGACGTCTCAGGCGTCGAGGCCGTGCTCGAGGCCGTACGCCACTGCCTCGACGCATCAGCGGTCGCCCAGCGCGACCACGGCACGTCCGGCGACGTCGCCATCGTGATTCAGCGCCTGGTCCCCGCCGAGTGGGCCGGCGTCGCCTTCACTGTCGACCCCGTCACCGGCGGGCGCGACGGCGTCCGCCTCGCCGCCGTCGCCGGGCTGGGCGAGGCTCTCGTGCAGGGCGAGGTCATCGGCGTCGACGTGACAGTGGCCGGCGAGCGCATCGACGGCGACCTCGGAGAGCTACCTGCGCAGGTCGCTCACGCGGTGGCGAGCGCGGCCCTCGAGGTCGAGGCGTGCCATGGCGTACCCCAGGACGTCGAGTGGGCGTGGGCCGGCGGCGAGCTGCACCTTCTCCAGACCCGGCCCGTCACGGTCGTGCCCACTGCTCCGAGGATGCCCGAGGGCAACAACTGGCAGAAGGACACCGCCCACTACCCCGAGCCGATGACGCCGTTCGGGTGGTCGTTGCTGAACGCCAGCGCGGAAGAGATCGCCGCCGTGTTCGACGAGATGGGGTTGCTCATCCGGGGTCTCGAGGAGCATCTCGCCGGGGGCGAGGTCTACGGGCGGATCCGGCCCGCGTTCGGCTCGGCCGACGCCACGCGCAAGCCGCCGCCCGCCCTCGTCATGGGACTGGCGGCCCGCGTCGTGCCCGAGCTCCGCCGGCGCACCGCGACCGCCCGCGAGGCGCTCGCCGAAGGCCGACCCCAACGGTGGCTCGACGACTGGCACCGTCGCGATCGGGCCGGCATGACCGCGCGCGCGTCGGAGCTGGCCGGCGTCGAGCTCGCCGGCCTCGGCGATGCTGCGCTGCTCGATCACCTCGAGGCCCTGATCGAGTTCACCCGCGCCGGGTCCCGCATCCACTTCCGCCTGGTCATGCCGCTGTTCTTCGCCCTGTACCGGCTGCACCGCCTGGTGGGCGACGAGCTGGGGTGGGCCGACGCCACCATCGCGGGGATGCTGGCCGGTCACTCCCCTGCCACCCGGTCCGGCGCGGAGGCGATGGCGGTGGTGGCGCCGGCGTCCGCTCGACGCCCGGTGCCGTCGAGGCGTTGGCCGCCGACCCCACCATCCCCTCGACGCCCTCGGGTCGGTCGACCCCGCACTGCGCGACTCGCTGGCGGCGTGGATGGACGAACACGGCTGGGCTCTCATCAACTACGACGGTGGCGTGCCGGTCCTGGCCGAGCGCCCATCGATGATCTCCAAGCTGGTGCTGGCCGAGCCCGAGGCCCCCGTCCACGACGAGGCCGATGTCCTGGCGGAGCGGGCTCGCGCCGAGCTCCCCGCCGAGCGCCGAGCCGAGTTCGACGCGGCACTGGCCGCCGCCCGCGCCGTGTACCCGGTGCGGGAGGACAACACGATCATCGTGGGCGACCGGCCCATAGCTCTCCTTCGCCGGTGGATGCTCGAGGCGGCCGACCGGCTGGTGGCCCGCGGCGTGCTCACGTCGGCGACCCAGGCCCCCTACCTGTTCGTCGCCGAGCTGCGCGCCGCCCTCGCCGGACCGGCCGACGCCGCCGAGCTTGCCGAGCTGGTCGCGCGTCGCCGAGGCGAAGAGGCCTGGGCCCGGGCCTTCCCCGGCCCGGCCTATGTCGGCGAGCAGGGTACGCCGCCCGACATCTCCAAGCTGCCGGCCCCGCTGCGACAGGTCAACGAACCCGTCCTGTGGGGCGTCGGCCACGAGTACCCGCCCCCGACCGAGGTGCCCGACGACCCCGACGTGCTCCTCGCCGGCGTGCCGGCCTCGCCCGGCGTGATGGAGGGCACGGTCCGGCTCGTCCGCAGCCATCACGACATGGACCGCCTACTGCCCGGCGAGATCCTCGTCTGCCAGGTCACCAGCCCGGCCTGGGCACCGGTGTTCCCGCTTGCCTCCGCCGTGGTCGCCGATGGCGGCGGGGCGCTCAGCCACGCTGCCATCGCCGCGCGGGAGCACGGCCTACCCGCCGTGCTCGGCACCGGCTCCGCCACCACCACGCTCATCGACGGCCAGCGCATCCGTGTCGACGGCACCCGAGGCCTGGTGCTCGCCGTCGAGGAGTAGGCGACGAGCAACGCGCACGACGCGTGCTCGAGCTCTGCCGGTCGGACACCGTCGCAGTCCGCGACGGTGCCGATCCGTGGCGGCCGTGCAACGTGAGCGCCCGCCGGCGGCGCCTGCGAACCAAGGTCGGACTCGACGGCTGCGCCCTGCACGACCCGAGGCACTGCGCGGTCACCCAGATGTCACCAGAACCTCGCGGCTACCGTCGCATGAAGCCGGACGCGGGACGGAGGGGTACGTGCCCGACTGGAAGCCGATCCTGCTCGCGCCGTTCCTGGCGGTCGTCGGATGGTTCGTCGCGCACAACATCGCAGGATCCCGCGGCGCCCCCGAAGGCGACACCGGCTTCGCGTGGCTGCAACTCATGGCACTCACGTTCGGCTTGTGGTGGCTGCTGGCGGCCGGGGCCATCCTCATCGTCCGAGCGGTGATGCTCGTCGCGAGGCCTGGTCGATCCGTCACCGTCGCGAGGCTGGCCATCGCCACAAACGTCATCGCCGTGGCATTCATCTACGGACCGACGATGCAGTCCATCAGTGAAGATGAGGGCTGGCCGGATGACCCGATCGCCGTGGGCGCGCTCGTGCTCGCCGGTCTCGTTTCGCTGCTACCCGTTGCATGGATCTGGCAAACTCATCGTGACCACGGCGACCGCTTGTCGGGACGGGCGCCGGGCTGATGTCGCACCTGGAGCCGACAACGAGGATCGCGGCACCCGGGGCACACGAGAGCCTCCAGCTATTCCAGTGCGATCCAGGGATTGCCGGCTGATCCGTGTCATCGGCGTGCCCTGCTAGCTGTCAGTCAGTGACGTCGCGTCGTTCGAAGACGACGGTGCTCGCAAGGTAGGCCACAGCGGCGTAGCCGGCGGACAGTGAGCCGCCCTGGGATCCGCGGAGGCTCCATACCTTGGAAGCGAGGATGGAGTCATGGGATCACAGGGCAAGCCAACGCAGAGGCGGTACTCGCCCGAGTTGAAGGAGCGCGCGGTTCGGATGGTGCTCCAGCTCCGGGCGGAGACGGGTGAGCGGCATGGGAGCGTGAAGCGTGTCGCCGAGCAGCTGGACGTCGGGGTCGAGTCGTTGCGGTCGTGGGTGAAGCAGCACGAGGTCGATCACGGCGCACGGCCGGGTACGACGACTGAGGAGGCCGGCCGGATCAAGGCGCTCGAGCAGGAGAACAAGGAGCTGCGTCGCGCGAATGCGATCTTGAAGTCGGCGTCGGCTTTCTTCGCGGCGGAGCTCGACCGCCCGCAGAGGTGATGGTGCGCTATATCGACGCGCACCGCGACGAGTTCGGAGTCGAGCCCATCTGCCGCACCTTGGAGATGGCTCCGAGCACGTACTACTCGGCGAAGTCCCGCCCGCCGTCGCAGCGCAGCGTGCGCGACGCGGTGATGATGCAGTTGCTCATGGTGCTGTGGGTCGCGAACCGCAAGGTCTACGGGGCGCACAAGCTCTGGAAGGCAGCCCGGCGTGCCGGGCACGACATCGGCCGAGACCAGGTCGCTCGCCTCATGCGGGAACTGGCGATCGAGGGCGTGTCGAGGCGCCGCAAGAAGGTCTTCACGACCCGTCAGGATCCCGACGCCGTGCGGGCTCCGGACCTGGTGAACCGGGACTTCACAGCGGATCGTCCCGACGCCTTGTGGGTAACCGACCTCACCTACGTGCCGACCCGATCCGGGATGGCGTACGTGTGCTTCATCGTCGATGCGTTCTCCCGCCGGATCGTCGGCTGGCGCGTCGCCGCGAACATGAAGACCGAGATGGTCCTCGACGCGCTCGAGATGGCACGCCTCTCACGAGGTGCTCGCCGACTCGTCGGCCTCGTCACCCATTCCGACGCCGGATCGCAATTCACGTCGGTGCGCTTCACCGAACGTCTCGATGAGATCGGCGCACGCCCGAGTATCGGCACCGTCGCGGACAGTTACGACAACGCGCTGGCCGAGACCACCAACGGGCTCTACAAGACCGGAGTGCGTCTACGGGCCCGACACGAACGGCTGGGACGACGTCGACGAGCTCGAGCTCGCGACACTCTCGTGGGTGCACTGGTTCAACCACGACCGGCTCCACAGCCACTGCGATGACGTACCCCCAGCAGAGTTCGAGCACGCGTTCTACGCTGCCCCCACGACCACCAGCGAGACGGTTGGAATCCAATAACCCGAGTGGTGTGTACCGGGTTCTGCGCGGGCGGCATGGTTGGATCGCGGCACGAGATGAGGAGGTCATCGTGCCGAGGAGGTACCCGGCGGAGTTCCGTCGCAAGGTGCTGGATCTGATCGAGGGCGGCCGGTCGGTCGCCGAGGTTGCTGTGTCGTTGGGGGTGTCGGATCAGACGATCTACAACTGGCGGAACCAGGACCGCATTGACAGAGGCGTGCGGCCGGGAGTCACGACTGCGGAATCGGTCGAGTTGGCGCGTGCTCGCCGGCGGATACGTGAGCTCGAGACCGAGCTGAGTGTGGTCCGACGAGCGAACGAGTTGCTGAAGGAGCAGACGGACCCAAAAGGCGGTGGGAGGTCGTCGCGCAGATCGTGAGCGAAGGCCTCCCCGTCGAAGTCGTCTGCCGCGTGGTCGGCATCTCGGTGTCGGGGTTCTACTCCCGCCGCAATCGGCGGCCCTCAGCCCGGTCGGTGCGACACGCGATGCTCGCCGAGGTGGTCCGTGACGTCCACGGCCGCTCCCGTCAGACCTATGGCGCCAGGCGTGTGCATGCCGAGATGGTCCTCGGCAGGAACATGACTGTCGGCCGTTGCACCGTGGAGTTGGTGATGCGCCGTCTCGGCCTGGCTGGCCTGCCGGGACGACCGAAGTTCCGCAAGGCACCGAACACGCCGACCGCTGAGGATCTCGTGAACCGCGACTTCGCCCGCAGCGAACCGAACCGTCTGTGGCTGACCGACATCACCGAGCACCCGACCCGCGAGGGCAAGGTGTACTGCGCTGTCGTGCTCGACTCCTTCTCCCGCCGTGTGGTCGGCTGGTCGATCGACTCGTCACAGACCGCGTCACTGGTCGTGAATGCGCTCGGGATGGCGATCGAGAACCGGCAGGCCGAAGGTGTCGTGATCCACTCCGATCACGGCACCCAATTCACGTCATGGGCCTTCACACGTCGTGCGCTCGACTCCGGGCTGACGCAATCGATGGGATCTATCGGTGACTGCTACGACAACGGCCAGATGGAATCGTTCTGGGCGCGGATGCAAGTCGAACTCCTCAACCGCAAGCGCTGGAACACCCGCCTCGAGCTCGCCAACGCCATCTTCGAGTACCTTGAAATCTTCCACAACCGTCAACGGCGGCACTCATCACTCGGCATGCTCAGCCCGATCGAGTACGAGCTCCGCCACCACCAAGACGCCCGCGACCAAGCAAGCTGACCGCGCGGAACCCAGGGCACACGAGAGCCTCCATGAGACCCAGGGCGGTTCACAGGGCCAACGCTGCTACGAACGCGCGGGACTCGGTGCCACCTTCGGCCAGGGCATCGAGGACGCCTGCGGGAAGCCAGTCGGCGGTGGACGGCCAGAGCGAATGGAGGATGAGCTGTTCGCCGATGAGGAAGTAGGCAACACCGGCGGCGATGGAGATCGCCGCTGACCGCGACACCACGGCGATGAGCGCACCGAAGAGACCCCACACGATCGTGGCCAGTGCCAGATTGGCGATGATCGCCGCTCCTTCGATGACCCCATCGGTTGTCGCCCAGGCGTCGGTGTCGACGCCTTGGGACCCGGAGATCGCGAACGCGACGACGGCACCGACAACGGCGGCGAAGGCGACGACGACCACGAGTACCGCGGCGAGTCCGGCGATCTTGCCCGCGAGGAGCTGACGACGTCGGGAGTCGATGACCAACAGGGCCCGGATGGTGCCGGTGGAGAACTCGGCGGCGACACTCGACGCGAACAAGGCCAGGGCGACGATTCCCAAGAAGCTGCTGGCGGATTCGAATCCGGCGAGGTAGCCGCCGGGTTCGGCGAGTTGGGCGAGCCCGACACCTCGGCTGTTCCCGGGCCCGTGGCCGCTGGGGTTGTCGGCGTTGAGGATCGAGACGATGGTCAACATCACGGTGAACCCGGCCGCCGCACCGGCGTAGCCGATGAGGGTGACCGGCCGGAGGAGCTTGACGAGCTCGGAACGAAACGACGCGATCATGACGGGCCCTCGGCGTTCTTGTTGGTCAGTTCCAGGAAGGTGGTTTCGAGGTTCGCCTCGACTGGGCGAAGCTCACGCAACACGATGCCGGCGTCGAGCGCGAGGCGGCTCAGCTCTACCGACCAGGCCGGTTCGGCTTCGATCTCGATGCGGGGGCCGGTCACGGTGAGCGTCTTGCCTGCGTCCCTCGCGAGCTGCGCCAAGCGGGGCCCTTCGGCCGGACCTGCGGTGACCACGACGACGGAGCTGTGCTGCGCGGCCAAGAGCTCATCGAGCGGTCCCGAGAAGAGGAGGTGGCCGTCTTGGATCATGACCAATCGATCGCATGCAGCCTGGATCTCCGACAGCAGATGGCTGGAGACCACGACCGAGGTTCCCTCGCCGGCCAGCCGCCGGAACAGGGCACGTATCTCGACGGTTCCGGCGGGGTCGAGACCGTTGGTGGGTTCGTCGAGCATCAACACCTCGGGTCGCTGCAACAGCGCACCGGCGATCCCGAGACGCTGCTTCATCCCGAGCGAGTAGCTCTCGTAGCGATCACCGGCCCGGTCGGTCAGGTCGACGATCTCTAGGACTTCGTCGATGCGGCCGGTGGGGAGCCGGCCGAGCCGTGCCATGGCGAGGAGGTTCCTGTAGCCAGACAGCTTCGGGTACAGGGCGGGGGATTCGACGAGCGCGCCGACCTTGTGGATGTAGCGCGAAGGGTCATCGATGGGGTGGCCGAGCATCCAGGCGTTCCCGGCGCTGGGCCGGATCAGGCCAAGGAGCATCCGGAACGTCGTGCTCTTCCCCGACCCGTTCGGGCCGACGAAACCGGTAACTCCACCGGCCGGGATCTCGAAGCTCAGCTGGTCGACGGCCCGGATCGCGCCGAAGTCCTTGGTCAGACCCTCGATCCGTATCGCCGCACCAGCCCCCGCAGAAGAAGATGCGCTGCCGGTCTCAGTGCTCATGGTTCCCCTTCGGCTCCGCGGGGAGGGTTGTCCCGATGAACACGATGTCGGTGACCGCGCTGATCCCCCGTCTGCTTCCGGATGGTGCGATCACCGTGGCTCCGGGTCGAACCTCGAAAGCCTGGCCGTCGACCGTCATGGTGCCGCTTCCTTGCAGGAAGTGGTAGAGGGCCTCGGGTGATGGATGCATCGGGATCGCCTGATCGGCTCGGAGACCGACCAGAACCACCTTGAGTCGGGGCGTTTCGATGAGCGTGGTCGGTGACGGACCCTGATCACCGAACCTCACCGAGTCCTCCCACTTCGCATACATCATCGGGGCGTCGTAGCTCGTCATTGCCGACTCCTTCATTCCGGTTCGCTCGTCGCTGGTCATCTGATCGCTGGTGATCAGACCGCTACCCCCACTGATGCACGAGCAGCGAAAAGGGCGCGCCACAATCCCGAATTGGGTGAATCGGCGGCGTAGCTCTCGATCGGTCAGTCGGGATCCGGGCTGCGTTCCAGATGCCCGGCGACTCCCTCGCGCATCGAGCGCCGAGCCCGATGAAGGATGGACTTCGTAGCAGGCACGCTCCGCTGAAGCGCCTCGGCGATCTCCTCGACAGACTTGCCGAGTGCCAACTGCAAGAAGAGCGCCGTTCGGTAGTGCGACGGCATGTCGCGCAGAGTTGCGAGAGCGAGCGCTCTGAGCTCGCCTTGCTCCGCCGAGTCGGTCGGATCGGATTCATACCCAGGTTCCTCACCTGGCAACCGAGGAAGCCCGGCGGCGGCGTCAGCCATCTGATCCAGGGACACCGCCGAGGTGCGCCGGTGCAGCATGCGGCACTCGTTGGCCACAATCGTGTGCAGCCAGGTCCGCATGCTCGACTCGCCCCGAAAGTCGGTCATGTGAAGGGCCGCCTTGAGGAGCGCCGTGTGGGCGACGTCCTCAGCGTCGTCCGGGTGACGACAGAGAAACCCCGCGTAAGCGATGAGGTCCTGCTCGTAGGACCACGGCTCTCCAACTATGTCTCCCACTTCCGCATCCTACGAGGCAGTCGGGATTGCCGCGTGATCAGGTGACAGGTCGGGCGTGGGGTCAGGTCGCCTGAGTGCCGGCGGGTTGTTCGTCGTTCGTTTCGGCCGCGCCGCGGGGACAGGTGGTTCCTGATTCAGGCGAACCGGGCGGCCAGCGCGGCGTACGCGGCGGCCACCGGACGAGGCTTCCGCTCGGCGTCGAAGAGCCCCACCTCGGTGACGGCACCGACGGGCACTGTCAGCGCCGTGTCCCAGTCGAACTGGTCGCCGCGGCTGTACCAACAGATCCCCCGTACCGGCAGGCCCCGCTCGCCGAGCGACGTGAGCGACGCCGTCAACGCGCCGAGCCACTCCGTGCCCTGCTCCACCGGCAGCGACAGGTTGGAGGTCTCCGCGACCCAGAACGGCACCCGGTAGCGCTCGTACCAGGCCGTGGCGGTGGCCTCGTAGGCCGCGATCCGGTCCGCGATGGTGACGGGACGCTCGGCTCGCGTGCCGTGGGCGGCCACGCTCACCGGGTAGAAGTCGTGGCCGGCCACGATCCGGTCGGCCGGCACCACCCCGGCCAGAGCCTCGATCCGCTCGAGGACGTCACGTGGGACCACCTCTGTGAGCCGGGCGGCGATGCCCCGGGGCGCGACCCCGAGGTGCAGGTCCCACACCGCGTACTCGAGATCCCGGGCGTCGGTGGCGGCCCGCAGGGCGGCGGCGTCGCCTGGGTCGGTCAGGTGGCAGCCGAAGCCCTCGGAACCTATCCACCAGCCGTCACGATCGGCGCGGACGAGCCGCAACGCCCCGAGGTTGGCGAGGGCGATGTTGGCCAAGGCGGTGAAGTAGTCGTCCTCGGTGGCCCTGCGGTCGTTCCACATGCCCATGCGGGCGGAGAGCAGGGCGGTGATCCCGGGCTCGTTCACCGGCGTGAACCAGCGGGGCTCGGGGTAGCGGTCCAGGAACGCCTCGACGTACCGCGTGAAACCCTCGACCCAGCCGAGGTCGCAGAACCCGGCGTAGTGGTCGGGCAGCCCGAAGTGACAGAGGTCGATCACCGGTTCCAGGCCGTGGCGACGACACGCGTCGAGGGCCCGGTCCCACAGGGTCCAGTCGTACACGCCGGGCGAGGGCTCGGCCAGACGCCACGGCATGCCGTAGCGCCAGACCCGCACGCCCAGCGCGGCGACGTCGGCCAGGTCCGAGTCCATGCGGTCGTAGTGCCCACTGGCCGCGAACTCGTCGACCCGGACCATCTCGCCCTCGTGGAGGACCAGGGGGTCCGAGCCCTCCTCGCCGAGGGCGACGGCGAAGGCCGGGAACGCCCGATCCTCGGGTATCACCAGCGCGACCGTGACTCTTCGGCGAAGCCCTGGAGGGCCTCGACCTCACGCACGGTGCCGGCGTCGTCGGTTACGTGGCCCTTCCAGGTGCCGAACACCTGGTGGACCTCCGAGGACAGGACCAAGGCGTTGGTCCTGCTGTGACGGTCGTGGCGGGCGGCAAGGGTGAGATCGAGGCTGCCGTCGGGGTGGTGGACCCGCCAAGGCTCCAGGGGGCGGTCCCAGTCGTACTCCCAGGTGAGCTCCTGGCCGATCTTGGTGACACGGCCGTCGATGATCACGCCGTTCTCGGTGAAGCCGGTGCCCTCGGTCCACTTGGCCCCGAACTGCACGCCCACCACCGCCCCGGCGGTGCTGCGGCCCGCGCCGCCGCCCCAGTTCCACCGGGTGGAGTACGGCCAGCGGCCCCGGCCGACGTCGAGGACGCCCCAGGCCTCGCTGCCGCCCTCGTCGACCCCGATCCCGCGGACCTCGCTGCCCACGGTCAGCGAGCCCCGAGCGGGTCGGGCCTGGTGCTTCGACGTGTACTGGAACCGACGATCGGACCACGGGATGACGACGTTGACCGACTCGTGCCCGGCAGGGAGCTCCACCCGCAGGCTGAGCCGGCCGGGGCGGCCGTCCTTCTCGCTCCACGTGGCCTCGATGGTGGTGCCCTCGGGGTCGTCGACGAGCTCGACGCTCGCGCCCTTGCCCCGATAGGTCAGCGGTGCGGTGCCGGGTCGGTCGGGCAGGGCGACGCCTCGCGCCAGCGGCAGGTCGATCGGCTTGCCACCCGTCTCCCCCGTGGCGAGGTCGCACCACCAGATGGTGGCCATGCCGAGGTAGTCGACGTCGGCGTAGGTGATGGCCAGGGTGAGGTCGCCGGCGAGAACGGCCCAGTAGTCCCAGCGCTTCGTGCGCCCCCAGGAGCCGCGCAGGTTCGCGGTGTGCATCGGGGTGCGCGACCAGCCTCTGGCCCCCGGCGCGAGACGGCGCCCGTCGGGGGTGCAGAGGTCGATCGGCTCGGTGATCTCGCGTTCGTGGGTCGGTTCCACCCGTGGTCCTCCGGGGTCGGGTCCGTCGGGGCGCAAGAGCCGACCGACGGACGTGGCCCGGTCACCGTACCGGTCGCTCACGCGGGAGTACCGGTGTCGTCGCGATCGTGCCCGGCCGAACGATCGAACGCCACACCACCTGCGGCCGGCTCATCGACGAATGCCGCCGCGCCGCCTGAACCCGGAGTCGCTCCCCGACCACGGCCACGCAGAACCCTCCCACCCCGGTCTCAGCGCGGCCGCACACCATCACCAGAAGCACACGAGAGCCGCGACACGCCCACTGCGCGTTCTCGACACCTAGCAGGTCGACAAGACGACCTTCGGGGCATCGTGATCGTGATGCTGTTGTCCAATCACGATCGATCGGAAACGACACCGGTTCACTGGCGGCATCGTGGGAGCAGGACGCCGACGATCTCGCTGCGCTCCACATAGGGCTCGCGCCACGCGCGCGAATCGCTGGAGGCGTCGCGATTGTCACCGAGTAGCAGGTAATGGCTCTCTGGCACGTCGAAGGTGCCCCGGTATGTCGAGGCGCCGGCGTACGGCTCGGCCAGGAGATGCCCGTCGATCCACACCTGGCTGCCTTCGAGGCGCAGGCGTTCCCCGGTAGCCCGACGATCCGCTTGACGATGCGACGCCCGAGCGCGCCCGAGTCGACTACGACTACCAAGCCTCGTCGGGGACGGTGGTTCCGTCGGAGTCGGATGGTCCACACAAGTTGCCCCTCACGCAGGCACGGCGCCATCGAGGCCGATTCGACGCGGGTCAGCCACAGGGGCAGGGGTGGCATCAGTGGTGGTGCACGTGACCGCCGTGGTGGTCCTCGTCCTCACCTTCGGCGTACTTGAAGTAGTGGACGTAAGCCGCGACATAATCCCGGGCTGCTTCGAGGTCGTCGACGTCGAACTCCTTCTTGGACAGGACCGTGACGAAGCGCTTCTCGAGCTCGCTCCAGCGCTCGTCTGGGATGAGCCCGCGCAACGGGTCGATCGTCCCGCTCTCCAGCGCGGCATCCGCGGCCACCACCTCGGGCGGAAGCTCGGTGCCGGTCGGCTTGATGCCGTCGAAACCGGCGCCCTCACCGGCGCGGTGGACCCGTACGAGCGTCTCGAGGAACTGGCGCTCGACTATCTCAACTCGGTCCCCGCCGCGGGCGGCCCGAACGGCGTCGAAAGCGGCGCGCACCTCATCCTCACCTTCGGCGTGCACCCACTTGAGGGCGTAGTTGACGTTGCCGGTCTCCAACGCCCGCCGAGCGTCCTGCACGGCAGGTCCGTCCTCGGTATCGCAGTGAGCCGACGCCGGCTGGATGAACAGGCTCTTCCATGAGTGCGCGGCGGCCCTGAGACCGTTGAAGAAACCCATCATGACTCCTTCGGGCTGTGAGGTCCTCCCGATGAGGTCACCCTACCTTCGGCACCAGCGGAAGGGCCCGCGGTCTGCCAGCACGCTTTCTCGGGTAAGACTGGGAGCTACGTCGACCGACGGAGGAGAAGCTCTTGAACGACGCCAGCTTGACCGACGAGGGACCGAAGCCGTTCGTCACCGACATCGAGGCCGACACATTGGCCAACGAGAACTACCGCACCACGCGCTGGACTGGTTCCAACATCCAACTGACGCTCATGAGCATCGAACCGGGCCACGACATCGGCTTGGAGGTCCACGAGCACGGCGACCAGTTTCTGCGGGTCGAAGCCGGCAGGGCACGGGTGCAGATGGGTCCCTCCGAGGACGACCTGACCTTCGACCGCGAGGTCGGGGACGACTGGGTGATCCTCGTTCCGGCGGGCGCCTGGCACAACGTCACGAACATCGGCGACGAACCCCTCAAGGTCTACGCGATCTACGGACCACCTGAGCACTCCCCGGGGGCCGTTCACGCAACGAAGGCCGAAGCAGACGCGGATGAGCACCACCACTGAGCCCGGTCGATAGGGACACGGCCGAACGCTTCACACTGTGGGGGCCGGCGCGGTTCGGTCTCGGGCTGTGCCGGGCGGACGGTACGGACACCGGCCGGTGCGCCTCTTTCCTGCCCTAGCCCGTCTCGTCGTAGCACGGTTTCGGTGGGCCTTCGCGTTCGGCGATGAGCGCGACGCCGATTTCCTCGCGCTGCGCCCTCAGGTCCTGGTTCTGCAACATCAAGTAGCGCGTCCCGCATTCACCGAGACGGACCGGACGATCCGCGCCGTGCTCTCCGGCGTCTTCGGCCTGGACGATGTTCGCTGATCACCTACTGCACCATCGGTACGCGAGCTTGTATCGCTTGATTCGTGCTGTCCGAGCTGTTCCGGCGCGAGGACGTGCGCGTCTACGAGGGCTCGTGGGCAGAGTGGGGACGATCGACAGGGGCTCGATCGATACGTGAGTCCACGGGCGGATCGCATGCAGGACATACTGAACCGATGACAGATGACCGGTCCTCACTCGCGCCCTCGAGCCTGCTCCTGTCCGGCTGGCACGCCGTCTGGTCCCATCCGGTGGTGACCGCAGTCCTCCTCGCCATATCGGTCGCAGCCGTTACCTTCTCGGCGTTGATCGATCTGGAGGTCGTCGTAACGATCGCTCTGTTGGGCATTGTCGGTGCCGGTGGCGTGGTGCTGCGGTGGCTCTGGGCGCGACGACTTCCGGTGGAGGGTCGGCCGGTAGGAGCCGCCGCGGGACGAATGGGCATGGTGGCCGTCGTCCTGTCAGCAGTCGTGACATTCGCAGCCATCCAGTTGGTGCCGTACGGTCGGTCGCACTCCAACCCGCCGGCCACAGGCGAGCCACGATGGGCCAATGACCGGACCCGTGAGCTGATGGTGAACGCCTGTTTGCGTGCCACTCCAACGAGGTCGAGTACCCCTCCTACGCGTCGATCGCGCCGATTTCGTGGATGGTGCAGCGCCACGTCGACGAAGGCCGCGAGGCGGTCAACTACTCGGAGTTCGCGACTGATCCGGGTGACGCCGATGAATCGATCGAGACCATCGAGGAAGGTGAGATGCCTCCCGCGTACTTCACACGCTTCGGCTTGCACCCCGAGGCAGACCTCACCGATCGAGAGATAGCCGAACTCATCGACGGACTCAGAAACACGCAGGGGTTCTCCGATGGGTGACGAACGCTCCGGCGGGTGATCCTGCAGGCATCGAGCGCCCGTCGGGGCCTGGTCCGGTTGGGTTTCGGACTGTGTGAGGTGGGCGGACCGTCATCGGCCGACGAGCTTCCGTCCTGCCTCCGCCCGTCTCGTCGTCGCAAGGCTTCGAAGGATCTTCGCGTCCAGCGATGAGCGCGACGCCGAGATCCTGGCGTTGCGCCACCAGGTCCTCGTCCTGCAACGCCAGGTAGCGGGCCCAGGCTTCACCGACACGGATCGGACGATCTTCGCCGTGCTCTCCACCACCTTCGTACGCGGACAGCTCCGCGAAGTGTTCCTCATCGTGCAGCCCACGATCGTGATCGGTTGGCACCGCCGCCTCGTCGCCCGGCGCTGGACCCAACCGCCGTTAGCGCCGACCTGGACGGAGTTCACACGTTCGCAAGCCAAAGAGATTGCCGCGATTGACTTCCGCTGCGTCAACACCGTCGCCCTCCGGCGTCTCCACCACTCCTGTCCTTCATCGAGATCCAGTCGCGATGTATGCACCTCGCCGGGATCACCATCAACCCGACAGGCGACTGGACCAACCAGGCCGCCAGAAGCTTCCTCGTGGGCTTCGGCCGTGAGCTCCGGTTCGTGATCCACGAAAGCGCGGGCCACTACGCCAGCGCGTTCGACGCCGTGTTCGAAGCGGGGCGCGACCGCTGCCACCAAACCGCTGAGAGCGCCGACGGCAGACGCGCACGCGGAACGCTGGGTGCACACCCTTCGCCATGAGCTCTTGGACCGCACGATCATCTGGAACGGACGCCGGCTTCGCGGTACTCACCGAGCTTCTCCACCACTACGACCAGCACCACCCCCACCGCTCACTCCATCAGCGCGCACCGAACGACACCGATGTCGTCGCGATCGTGCCCGGTCGAACAGTCGAACGACACACCACCTGTGGCCGAACCATCACCGAATACCGTTACGCCGTCCGAGCACGACAATCGCTCCTGTACCGCCCCGCACAGAACCCGCCTACCCCTGCATCAACGCGGCCGCACACCACCACAAGAAGCACACGAGAGCCGCGACACGCGACTCGCTGTTCGTGCTCGTCGTTCAACCCTCGGGCGCTTCGGTGACGCGCAGCGAAGGGTTGTTGCGCGGTTCGGTCCGGCTCTTTGCGTCGGTCAGCTGGCGTATGAGGTCGTCGCGCACCTCGTGTAGCGCATGAGCAAGGTCCGGCTCTCTCGACGTGGCGACGACACGCGTCTGCCCCGAGATCCAGGCCTCGAGCACCGTGCTCTGGCTCGCTTCGCCCCGCTCCTTGACCGAGAGCTCCAGCTCGACGGTTCCGGAGTCGAACGAGCGGAGGCGAGAATCCAGACTCGCCCATCCTTCGACGATCGGACCGCGTTCATCCTGATCGAACCCGTTTCCGAGTCGTAGGCTCGATTCCACTGTGGCAGTGCCTTCGTCGCTCATCTCGTCCCCCTGGTTGAGTTCCGACGTTCAGTAGCGCAACGTCGCAGCCACGCCGGTGGCGGTTCCGAGTGTCGCCACGTCGGTCACGACGACCTCGCCACCTGTCGCAAGCGTCTCGAACACCGCACGATCGATCAGATCCTCGTCGTCGATCGAGGCACGTGGCGACGTCACAACCGTTCCCGTGTCAGGGGCGACGCGACCCCACACGGGTGGCACATCGGTGACCAGCAAGGTGTCGACGCGACCCTCACGGGCTCGGGTCACGACATCCGCGATCGCGGAGACGGTTGTGCCGGTGCCGACTCCGGCTCTGTAGCGGTCGATGGCAGGATGATCCACGCCGCCGGGCCGTGACTCGATCAGCCGCAACGCGTCGGCGTGGAGCTCGGCCGGGGACCGACGCTCAGGATTGCCCGTCACCGCAGCGTCGAACACGTTCGGATATCGAGTGACCGACCGGTACAAGGGCAAGTAGTAGTCGACGCACGCCAGCACGAGCGGCCCGCGTGCCTCACCCAGCCGTTCGCACACACCCCGATCGACCACACGCAGGAAACGTTGAATCGTGGTCTTGTCCAACTCGGCCCCCGTACCATGGCCATGGAACTCGACGCCCCCTCCACCCGTCGAGCGGAACTGAAGCCGACGCTCGGGGTCCTCGAGCACCAGCGCATCGTCCATCGACGTCGCCGTCGATCCCAAGTCCAGCATCGTGATCGCAGAACGCGTGGCCTCGAACAACTGCACCGCGTTCTGGCTCAACGACAGGACGAAGAATGTCTCGTCGCGAGATGCAAACGACAACAGCGGCCGAACCCGGAACGACGAGGCAACGACGACTTCCTCGGTCAACGGCAACGGAACACGGTACCGCTCGAACCGTCCCGCCGAACTGAACAGCCCCAGCCCGTCTGCAGTGTGCTGCCAGAATCCGCGATCGTCAACGAGCGACTCCAACGGCGCCAGTATGGCCTCGATGATCGTCTCCGCGACGTCGAACCCGCTCAGCTCACTACGGGCCGTGTTGATGAGGTTCCGCAACCGGACCGGACCCTGCAACGTCTCCCGGCCGGAACGATGCGTCGGCATGTAGATCGACACGCACGGGCCCTCAGCGGTGCCCAGCGACATGACGTCAGCGACGGAGAGCACATCGACGTCTGCATCCACGCGAATCTCACTCATGTCACCGAGCGTACCCTCGATGTACCGAAGCTGCGGGGGCGTACTGAATCGAGCTGGAAGAGCTGGAGGCTCCTCGTGTGCCCTGGGTTCCGCGCGTTCAGCTCGCTCGGTCGCGGGTCACCCGTCAAGCAGCATGATCAGTGACAGCCACCGTCAACCGAACACAGGGCAGTCGACGGCTGAGTTGCTGGCCGAAGGACGCCGGTTGTCCAGTCAGCTACGGTGCCCAAGTAGCGCCCACCTTGACCCGTCGAGCTTGATCAGGGCCGTCGCCCGAGCAAAGGACCACCACAGTACGAGCGATTCCCGAGGCAGTAATGACCACTCCCGACCACGCCGCATCGACCCACAGCCCCGAGACTCACGCACACCAGGCGGCGGACGCGGGCGCCCACATCAGCGGCAGAGACGTGGCTCAGGGCGGCGATGACCATGGGTCCCATGGAGGACACGAGGGTCACGCCGAGATGTTCCGGCGACTGTTCTGGGCGAACCTCGTGCTGGCGATCCCGGTCCTGGTGTTTTCGGATCAGATCCAGGAATGGCTGAGATACGACCTCAGCTTCGCGGGGTCGAGTTGGGTCGCTCCCGTCCTTGGCACCGCTATCTACTTCTACGGCGGCCGGCCGTTCCTGACCGGTGGACGGGACGAAGCCAGGCGACGCCAGCCGGGGATGATGCTGCTGATCGCCTTGGCGATCACGGTGGCGTTCGTGGCGTCGTTGTTGTCGCTGACCGACGCGCTCGATCTCGAAGTGTGGTGGGAGCTAGCCAGCCTCATAGTCATCATGCTCCTCGGCCATTGGCTGGAGATGAAGGCCATCGGCCAGGCACAAGGGGCCCTCGCTACGCTCGCTGAACTGCTGCCCGACGAAGCCGAGCGCATCGATTCAAACGGCGAAGTCTCAACGGTCCGCCTCGCCGAACTTGCAGTCGGTGATCGTCTGCTCGTGCGATCTGGGAGCCGGGTACCCGCCGATGGCCGCATCGTCGAAGGCAGCGTCGAACTCGACGAATCGATGCTCACCGGCGAGTCAAGCCCCGTCGCCAAGTCCGCAGGCGACGACGTCGTCGCCGGATCGGTCGCCACCGACAACACGATCCGCATCGACGTCACCGCGATCGGGGACGACACTGCCCTTGGCGGTATCCAGCGCCTGGTCGCACAAGCGCAGGAATCGAAATCACGGGCGCAAGCAATCGCCGATCGAGCCGCCGCAGTCCTCTTCTACGTCGCTCTCGCATCGGCCATCATCACTGCATTGGTGTGGCTCCTCCTGGGCGACCCCGACGACGCACTCACCCGCACGATCACGGTGCTGATCATCGCCTGTCCCCACGCCCTCGGCCTCGCGATCCCTCTCGTGGTCTCGCTCTCCACTGCGATCGCAGCCCGAGCCGGCATCCTGGTGAAGGATCGTCTCGCCCTGGAACGCATGCGCAAGGTCGACACCGTGCTGTTCGACAAGACCGGAACCCTCACCGCCGGGGAGCACGTCGTCACCGGTCTCGCCGCCATCGACCGGGACTCCGACCGTGTCCTCGCTCTCGCCGCCGCGGTCGAAGCGGACAGTGAACATCCTCTTGCCAGAGCCATCGTCAAACACGCCCAGGCCAACAACGTCGACACGCCAGTAGCGAGCGAATTCGAAGCGATGACCGGTCGGGGGTCCGGGCCAGAGTCGCCGGCCACGCTGTCGCCGTCGGCGGCCCCTCGCTGCTCCAGTCATTCGATTTTCAACCGCCGGTCGCACTCGCGGATCAGATCGCCGAGTGGGAACAGCGTGGAGCCTCCGTTCTCCACGTCATCGCAGGCGGAGCGGCCATCGGGTCGATCGCGCTCGAAGACGACATCCGGCCCGAATCCAAACACGCCATCGACGCTCTCCACGAACGAGACATCCAAGTGGTGATGATCACGGGCGACTCCCGAGCCGTCGCCGAGCACGTCGCGGCACAGCTTGGCATCGACGAGGTGTTCGCCGAAGTACTGCCCGAGGAAAAAGACCAGGCCGTCGTCGAACTCCAGGAACGGGGCAGGGTCGTCGCCATGATCGGCGACGGCGTCAATGACGCCCCTGCACTCGCCCGCGCCGATGTCGGCCTCGCCATCGGCGCCGGAACCGACGTCGCCATCGAGTCGGCAGGCGTCGTACTTGCCTCATCGGACCCCCGAAACGTCCTCGGCGTCATCGAGCTGTCGAACGCGTCCTATCGCAAGATGCTCCAGAATCTCGCATGGGCGGCCGGCTACAACATTCTCGCCATTCCGCTCGCCGCTGGGGCACTCGCATCGGTCGGATTCGTACTTCCGCCAGCCGTCGGCGCCCTACTGATGAGCTTCTCCACGATCGTTGTGGCTGCGAACGCACAACTCCTCCGACGCCTCGACCTCCGACCGGCCAGCCGGCCAGTGCGATAGGAGTCTCGGCCGTCCGGCCCCGGTCCGGTACCGCCAATCGCGGACGCTGGGAGGAGGCTGCCAGCTCCGCACGGAACCGCGGGCGCTGTCCAGGCGATGGGCGTGGAGCGTTCGCTGTGATTACCGAGCCGGGACTTGCGATCATCGAAGCGACGACGCGACCTGATTCGCGCAGATCTTCTCAGGTCGGCAGTCGTACGAAGGGTTCATGGTCGCCGGGAACAAGGGGGAATCTCTGGTCGGTCCAGTCAGCCTTGGCCTGTTCGATCCGGTCGGGGTCGCTGTGGACGAAGTTCCACCAGATGTGTCGTTTGCCGACGGGTTCACCGCCGAGAACGATGGCGGTGCCGGACCCGCCGAGGGTCGCTGCCGCGCTCGTTTCGAGGACTGCGAGCTGGCCGGAAGTGACTGTGTCGTCGTTCACCCGCAGGTCGCCAGTGAGAGCGATGACGCCGAGCTCGGGCAGCTCCGATGCAATCGGGACAGGATCCCGATCGTGAAGTTCGACCTGGGCCAGGATCAGCGGTGACGATCCGACAACTGGCGAGTCGAGCCCCCACCCGGACCCGACCGCGACCCTCACCGATGATTGCCCGACCGTGTCGGTGGGGATATCGGCTGCAGCGGCGTGTTGGAACGACGCTTCGGTGTCCTCTACTCCGGTGGGGAGCGCGACCCAGGTTTGCAGGCCGTGGAGTGCTCGGGATCGAGTCCGGTCGTCGGAGTGCGAGCGTTCGGTATGGGTGACACCGGACCCGGCGGTCATCCAGTTGACCGCTCCTGGCTCGATGGCCTGCACCGCGCCGATCGAGTCCCGGTGCACTATGCGACCGTCGAAGAGGTAGGTCACGGTCGACAGGCCGATGTGGGGATGGGCGTCGACGTCAATCCCCGATCCGGGGGCCAATGTCTCGGGGCCGATGATGTCGGCGTAGATGAACGGTCCGACCATTCGGCGGGCGCGGTAGGGCAACAAACGCCGCACCTGACCGCCTCCTACGGGCCGTTCGCGGGGATCGATGCGGAGTTCGATCGCGGAACTCACGACGGCCGGTCGGGTCGGGTCCGCCACCAGTCGGGGCCTTCGGGATGGACGCACTCGAGTTTGTCTCGATCCCAGCTGGCCAGCTCGGCGGCAGCGGCATGCGTGGATTCGAAGAACGATTGGAGGACGGCGTCGGGATCGTCGGCGGCGGTCACCGCCGTGTAGGGAAGTGCGAACTCGCCGAGTTCGCCGAGCCAGAAGGCCTCGGCCGGTTGCACCGCAGCGTCAGTGAAGCCCTCGGGAGTCGGTGAGGCGTAGGCATAGATGATTGGGGCGGGGGCGTCACGGTTGCCCGGCCAGAATCCGACGCTGGTGACCTCGTGGGAGTAGGCCTCTCGGGCCACGTCGTCGGGGAAGTTGGGTACGCCGCCGGGGTGCGGCGGTGCAGTTCGTCCGGAGAACCGAGTTGTGGCGAGGTCGAAGCTTCCCCAGAAGAGATGCACGGGGCTGGCCTTGCCCTTGAAACCGGCCCGGAACCAGCTGAAGGCCCGGTCGGTCTGTAGCAGCGCCCGCCAGAGAGCGTGGGCGTGGTCGGGTTCGTAGGTTCGTCGGGCGGTTGTGTCGATCCACTCGTCGGTCGGCAAGACCGGCCAGGCGTTGTTGGGCGTTGAGGTGTCGGGCATTGTCATGCCGTTTCAGTTGCAGGTTGGGCGGCGGCGGTGAGGACTGGTTCGACTTCTTCGAGGTCTACGTCGGCGTGTTCGGCGATCGCTTCGGCGGCTTCGTCGAATCGGTCGGCGGGAAAGCCGATGTCGGCCAGCGACGACGGGGCGGCGAGTCGATCGATCAGGGCATGCAGCGCTTCGGCGGGATCGGGGCCGAGCGCGTCGTGAAATCGTTGGTGAATGTCGGGCATGGCGGACAGCTGGTGGGCGACCACGTGCGGTGTGAGTACGGCATACATGGCGCCGTGGTCGAGGTCGAACATGCCACCCAGCACGTGAGCGGTCTTGTGCAGGAGTCCGGTGCCGGCGGTGGCGAGCACCGAACCGGCCCGGTGGGCTCCGTAGAGCAGGCGGGATCGGGCCTCGATGTCGTCGAGCCGGTCGGCCACGTCCTCGACTGCATCGACTATCGCTTTGATTGCGACGACGGCTCCCTCGATGGTGATGGGTGATGTGTCGGGTAGCCACATCGCCTCGACGCAGTGCGCCAGCGCATTGCACGCGCTGTTCACCGTGACCTCTCGAGGCAGCCCGACGGTGAGTTCGGGGTCGTAGATCACCGTGGATGGCAGTACCCGCAACGACCGGCCGGTCTTCTTCGCGCCGCCGTCGCTCGTGCCCCAGATCGGGGTCATCTCGGACCCGGCGTAGGTGGTCGGGATCGCCAGCAGGGCAACGTCTCGCTCGAGCGCAACCATCTTGGCCAGCCCAGTCGACGAACCCCCACCGATCGTCAAGACGGTGTTGGGCTCGAAGGAATCGACGACGTCGAGCGCAGCGCGCACGACCGCGGCTGGGACATGGGGTCGCACACCGATGATCGTCTCGACCGGCATGTGGAGCTGGGAAACGAGGTCGTCGATGGTCGCTGTGTCGTGCGACCCACCGATGATCAAGACTCGGGACGCCCCCAGCGAGGCGAGCTCGCCAGGGGTCTCCGAGCGGCGGCCGGCGCCGAACACGATTCTGCCCGGCAATTGGTCGTGGCTGAAGTCGAGATCGCTCACATCACGGCCGAACCGTACATCTCACCCAGCGGATCGGAGATGAGCTCGAGGCGTTCATTGTCCGGGCCCCGGAAGTAGATCGACGAACCGTGAATGTGGTCGTAGTCGATGTCGAGGTCGTCGAGCTTGGACTTCAACCGTTCCCACTTCTCGCGCTCGACCGAGATCGCCAAGTGATGAAGTCCTCCGAGCACCTCGGCGTAGTCGCCGACGTCGAGCCCAGGGAAGTCGAAGAACGCAAGCGCGTTCTCGTGTCCGATGTCGAAGAAGAAGTGGGTCGAACCGACGTAGTCGCGATTCTCGAACAACTCGGTCAGGGGGAACTCCAGGACTTCCTGATAGAAGCGGATCGTTCGCTCGACGTCGCTCGACACCAGCGCCACGTGATGCACCCCGCGGGCGGCCGACGCGGGCCGGTCCTCGCGATCCATGAGATAGGTCCTGCGGAGTTCATCCCACTCCGCAGTTCGGTCGGGATGAGCAGTCCGGTCTTTGTCGGCCATGTCGGTTCCTGTGTTCTCGTCGGTCATTGCGTTGCTCCGGTGGTCCAGATCAGCAGCTCTGCTCCTTCGTCTCCGGCAGTCACGACGAGTATGTCGGTGCCGGTGAGTCGAACTGCGTCACCGGTATCGAGTGGCGTGTCTGATTCAAGGGTTGCGCTCCCTCGGGCCACGAAGAGGTGGCGTAATCGGCGTCGGGCACCCTCGCCGTCTCGCCCGGGCCTAGACGGCATCCCCACAACACCGCATCTCGCTGTTGGATGTGATTGGCAGGAACGGGAGCCTCGCAGCCGTCTGTGGTGTGGTCGCGTTGATTCTCAGCGGGCCTCACGCGCCGCCGACCAGAAGCCGGGCGTGTCGCCGTGATCGACGGCTGCGGAACGTCGTCTCGGAACCCGGGCAACCGATCTATGTCCGGAAATCGAGACACTCACATCTTGTCCGCAAATCAAGACAGTATTACAGTGTCCGGATATGGAGACATCCGAGCCGACCTCGACATCCCGCGCGCCGTACCGCATCTACACCCCAGAGTCCTTGGGGGCGGCCATCCGCCACTACCGGACCGAAGCAGGGCTCTCCCAGGCTCAACTCGCGCAAATGGCCGGGCTGAACCGGACGTACCTCTCGAATTTGGAGAGCGGCAAAGAGACCGAGCAGGTTCGCCGGATGCTCCGCGTGCTCCGCCAACTCGACGTCCGAATGACCTTGGACAAGGCGGAGTGGTAGTGGCCGACGAGCTTGCCGTCTGGCTCCACGGGACGTGGGTGGCAACGATCGACAGCGCACGGCGGCGAGTGCGGCTGACGTACACGGACGAGGCGCGCGGCCTGTACGCGCCCGGTACGCCGGTGTTGTCGCTGTCGCTTCCCGTCCGGGCGGAACGCTTCCCTCAGGGCATCGTTCGACCATTCCTCGATGGCCTTCTCCCGGAAGGTGAGTCGAGACGGGTGATTGCCAGAGCCGTCGGGGTTGATGCCGAAGACACCTACGGATTGGTCAGAGCGCTCGGCCGGGACTGTGCCGGTGCGATTGTCATCCAGCCAGTGGAGGAGTCCGCTCCCCCGCCTTCAACGGCCGTTACCGCCGATCCCCTCTCCGACGAGGAACTCGCCGACCTCGTACGCAACCTCAGAAATGCACCTCTCGGCGCGGGCGGCCGAGTTCGGGTTTCCCTCGCTGGCGTGCAGGAGAAGCTCCTCCTGACGCGGATGCCGGACAACACGTGGGGCCGGCCAGTGGACGGCACGCCGTCCACCCACATCCTCAAGCCTGAGATCGCCGCGTATCCGAACACGATCGAGAACGAGGCCTTCTGCATGCGCGTTGCGAAGCACCTCGGCCTCCGGGTCGCGAACGTGGAGACGACGGAGGTGGCCGGACGCAAACTCATCGTCGTCGAGCGCTACGACCGCATGGTTCAACCGGACGGCACGGTGGAGCGGATCCACCAGGAGGACTTCTGCCAGGCGACCGGGGCGAGGCCGGAGCACAAGTACCAGCAAGACGGTGGACCGCCACTCAAGCGGATAGCCGAGATCGTCGCTGCCGTGACAGTTCGGGGTTCGTTGGAACGCCTCCTGCAAGCCGTGACCCTCAACACCTTGGTCGGAAACGGCGACGCGCACGCCAAGAACCTCTCGCTCCTCCACGAACGCTCCGGCGTACTGCAACTCGCGCCTATCTACGACGTGATGTGCACGCTGACCTACGACGACGATCGGCTGGCTATGTACGTGGACGATGTCCACCGGACCAATCGGGTGACCACGCAGCGACTCGCCAACGAAGCAGCAAGCTGGGGTCTTCCGCGCCGGCGGTGCGAGGAGATCGTCGCTGACATCCTCGACCGCGCACCAGGCGCCATCGACGCAGCGCGGGACGAGACCGCCGGGGTTCCGGACGCGATAGTGAGCACCGCCGACAGCCAGCTCACGCAGCTCCGCGGCAACTAGTGGAGTGCAGCACCTGCGATCGTTCCGACAGCCAGCACAATGGCAGGCACGGGTCACCAAACCCAGTGCGATTCAGGCCTGAACCGTCCCGTGACGGCCCATCCGTTAGAAGATCCGTTAGAAGCCGAGGCGCACCACCAGCCGGGACTACCAGCAAATACGGAAGAATCGTTCCATTTCTGCGGGCTAGTGGCGTAAACTGTGCCCGTGGACTTCGTCCGACCGATCGAGGCCATCGTGCCAGGCGCCCAGGGACGGGTGCTCGCCGTCCTGGCCGAGACCACTGCCGAGCTCAACCTACGGACCCTCGCCCAGCTCGCCGGGATCAGCCAGGCACAGGCATCCCGCTTGCTGCCCGACCTCGTCGCTCTCGGCGTCGTCGAGCGGCGGGAGGTTCCGCCGGCTTCCCTGTTCCGCCTCGTGCCCGAGCACGTCGCAGCCCGCTACCTGCTCGCCTTGGCTCGTGCCACCGACACCGTGCTCGACGAGATGGGTCGACTCGCCGGAGCGCTCCCCCACCCACCGGTGAGCGTGATCGTCTTCGGTTCGTTCGCCCGCCGCGAGGCCGGCCGCGACAGCGACATAGACGTCGTGGTCGTCCGCCCAGCGGAGATCGACGAGGACAACGACGCGTGGTCGGCCTCGCTCGAAGCCTGGCGCCGCGACGTGCGCCGACTCACTGGAAACCCGGTCGAGGTTCTCGAGGTGAGTGTGGACGAGGCAGCCACGAAGCTCGCCGGCCGCACCCAGGTGTGGGCGGACGTCCGACGTGACGGCCGTGTCGTGCACGGGCTCGGCATCGATGAGCTCCGGGCGGTGCGCAGTGCCTAAGCCCGGTCGCACCAGGCCGGTGTCGGCCGCGCAGGTAGGCGCCTACGCCGCCAAGGCGCAGGAGTTCGCCGAGGCGGCAGCCAGTGATCTGGCGGCCGGGCGCAACATCGCTGCGACGAGCCTCGCCATCCATGCCGGCATCAACTCTGCGGACGCCGTCTGCGGCGCTCGCCTCGGCAAGCGAGCCGCCGGCGAGGACCACGACCAGGTCCTCACGCTGCTCCGCCAGGCAGGCCCCGACGGCACCGAGGTCGAGCGCGAGCTGTGCCGGATCCTGCCGCTCAAGGCGAAGTCCGAGTACGAACCAGACGGCATCGCCCCGTCGGTCGCGGCCAAGGCGGTCGAGCGCGCCCAACGGTGCGCCGCGGTGGCCCGACGAGTAGCCTCCACGACGAGGTAGCCCCACCCTCAGCCCCAGAAGATGCAGATGGGGTCCGCGTCGATCTCAGCGAGCAGCCGATCGATCGTCGGCGTCGGGTCAAGGTTCTCGTAGCGGTGGAACTTGCTGTCTCGGGCGGGCCAGTAGAGCGTCCATAGGGTCAACCGGCGATGCTCGCTCTGTCTCGACACCCCGAACCGCGCCGCCACCTCCGTGATCGGCGCCCCGTCGTTGAGCACCTTGAAAACCGCCTGATAGCGCTGCTCCACAAGCCCCAGCTCCACCAACACGACGACACCCCCTAGTCGAGAACCTCGACCAGGAAGCACAGCCCGTCAGCCAGCCGCGTGTAACACGACTACCGGAGCCACCGTCGCCCAACTACCGGAGCCACCGTCGCCCAGGTACCGGGACCGCGCCGGAGAACGTCACACGACTACCGGAGCCGCAACGTCAAGCATCTACCGGGACCGCACACGTGTCCCACGCCGCACAGTAGAAATTGTCAAGGCCCGGTACCCGTGTTCCACCTTGGCTCCGCCACCTGTGTTCCACCCCGGTGCGGGTTACGCGGCGTTGATCCTCGAGGGCCGGCCTCCTGCGTTGGCGAACGCGCCGTGCTCCCGGGAACGGTCATGGCGGATCGGATGCGTCTTGAGCACCTGGCCGCCGGCGGAGATCTCCACCACCTCACCAACGATCGCGACCTGCACCTGCCGGCGGGCGTGGGGCTTGCCGACCCGATATGCGTAGCCGGCGAAGCTGACCGATCCAGAGACGTCGACCTTGCGAGTCACCGACTGGCCGACCGTCGGCTGCCGGGGACGAGCCACCCGGGGCTTCGGCTTGCGCTGCAGGGCGGCGAGCTCCTTGTCGGGCCGATGCCGCTGCGCATGGGTCTGCACCAACACGCCCCGGTGGCTGATCGACACCAGCCCGTCGTTGACGGATACGTCCACGGTCTCCCCCGACAGCCACACCCCCGACCCCATACAGCGTCCCGGCGAAGCTGATCTTGCCCGTCGACCCCACCCGGCGCGCCGCCGTCGGCGCAGCCACAACCGGTTCGCCGTGCTCGATGAACGCATCCGGATCAGCGAGGCGGAACCGCTCCCAGGGAGCGACCATGCCGATGCCCTGGTGCGGCCGGTCGTGGTTGTAGTGGTCGACCCACGCATCCAGCTGCGCCTGCGCGTCGTCGATGTCGACGAAGACCTTGCCGTCGAGGAACTCCCGGCGCAGCGTCTTGTGCCACCGCTCGATCTTCCCGGTCGTGGTCGGCGACCTGGGCGCCGTGAGCAGGTGCCGGATGCCGTTCTCCCGACAGATCCGGTCGAAGAGCACCTCTCCCTTGCCCGGCCCGAACCGACCCGTGAACACCTTGCCGTTGTCGGTCAGGATCTCCGCCGGCACGCCGTGGGTCCGCATCGCCTTCGCCAACGCATCACACACCGGCCGCGCCGTCGCCCGCCGCACGACATGCGCAGAGACCACGAACCTCGAGTGGTCATCGATCCCGCTGACGATGCTCGCCTTCCAGCCATCGGCGAGATGCACACCACCCACGATGTCCATCTGCCACAGCTCCATCGACCTCGAACGTTCCCAACGCTTGTAGTCGGCCTTGCGGCGGCGACGCGGCTCCACCTCGATCAAGTTGTGTCGCACCAGGCATCGATAGATCGACGACCGCCCCGGCACCGGATCGAACCCCTCCCGGCCAAGCTGATGACCCAACGTCCGAGGACCCCACCCCGGATGCTCCTGACGCAACGCCACGATTCGCGCCTCGACCACCGGGTCCATCTGATGCGGGCACGACGCCGGCACCGACGACCTGTCGACCAACCCAGCAAGCCCGTCGGCTGCGTAGCGACGCAACCAGCGCTGCACCGTCTGACGGGTCAGCCCAGGTCGCTGACCTGGGCCTTCACATCGAAGTTGGTGGCGGGGGTAGGATTTGAACCTACGACCTTCGGGTTATGAGCGGATGATCGGCCGCTCAGCCCGTACCAACGCGTACCGGATCGTGCCCTTACGCTGGGGTTTCTCCGATCACTGTACCCGGACCGTGTCGACGCGTGAACCCCCGTGGCGCGCCGCACAGTAGAAGGAACGGTAGAAGCCTCACCCCCTCGGCGGCCTCGTTCGAGCGGCTGGTCCCCGCCGGTCAGGAGGCGGGTCTTCCGCAGTGCAACTCGAGCGAGATCGATCGAATCGCGGTGATCGTCGGGGTCGGTCACGACGACATCGCCCAGACAGACGGGGGAGAGCCGGCGGAGAGGATCGGTGCGTCAGTCACGTGCGGTCAGTCGGCCAAGCTCGGCGCTCTGCTGAGATCTCATGGCCGCCGACAGACGGGCGGGTCAGGACCATTCCGTCATCTAATACGGGCGGCTCCGCGAGGCTGTGACCTGCGATGTTGCGAGCTCGATGGCTGGGTTCAGTTCTATTCGGCTCCTAATCGGGGGGTGTCAGCCGGGGCCCAGAACCCACGTCGCGCCTCGCCCGTGGCCCTCGGGATGCACCAGCCCGTGGTCACGGAGTCGGGCGAGCAGATCCCGGGTAGTCGTGTCGGGAAGGCCGAACTCGTCCGCGAGATCACCCCGTTGACGGGGCCCGTCGGCCAGCGCCCGAAGTGCGCTCGCCTCGACGTCGGTGATGGCGGTGCTCGACCCATCCGGAGAGACCCAGTAGCCCTTGCGTGGAATGGCGCACGTGACAGCCGCCGGCGTCGCCGAGAAGACCGGCCGGCCCAGGCCGGCGGCGGCGCACAGCCGCACCATCCGGAGGGTGCCCGATCCGAGTTGGTCAACGATGCCCCGCCGGTAGAGCGCACCGATCACGAGCGGGTTCCATGGATGGGAACCGTGCGGAACGTAGAGGTCTGTCGTCGTGAGTCCGAAGTGGAGCCCACCAGGCGAGACGACCTCGAGCCGGTCGGTGTACACCCGCACCTGCACTCTTCCCGCTGTTGCGTAGTCGCGGTGAGCAAAGGCGTTGGCCAGGGCCTCGCGGATGACGAGTTCGGGGACCTCGAGCCCGACCTCGGCCTGAAGGCCCTCGAGATGAACGGGTTGGGTGAGGTGCTTGCGGCAGAAGTCGAAAGCGGCGCGCAGGGCCGCGAAGGCGTTTCGCTCGACCAGAGACTCGTCCAACAGGTCCTCACCGAGGTCTGTGCCGTCGACGGCAACGAGATGGCATCCGAGCATCGAGTACTCGCCGCCGAGGGCACCACCAGTCGCGAAGAGAGCGATTGCGGCGCGGTTCGGACCGTCGGCATCGTCCACCAGGCCCAGGGAGCGAAGGACCTCGGGGACCTCAGCGCCGGCCTCGAACGGAGCACGGTTGTTGGCGATCGCATCGTCCCGGAACGCCGTAACCTCAGCGCGGTCGATCGCGTCCACCTCGCGGGCCGATGGTGCGAGCTCCCATCGATCGAAGGCGTGAGCCCGTTCGAGCACGAGCGACAGCTGTACCTCGTCGGGCATGTCGACGGTGGCCGCACCGGAGCGGACGAAGTAGTTGCCCTTGTAGGCGTATGGCTTCGCGCTCCCGCTCGGCACAGAGACAACCAGCACCTCGCGACCATCCCCATCGGGCACGGTGACTCGCTCGATCGACGGCGGGTAGCGGGGATGGATCTCGCGGCACACCTGCGTCACATCCTCGAGCGTCTTGTCGGCCACTTGCTGACCGACGACGCCCCCGTTCGGTCGAACACCGAACAGGACACGCCCGCCCTGGCCGTTGAGCATCGCCGACAGGGTCCGCGCTGCTGCCTGGCGTTGCCCGGTGGTTTCTTTGAACTCGGTGGTCTCCGACTCTCCGCCGGCGGCGAACGTGTCGATGTCGTCGGGCGTGATCATCGCTCCAGTATCGCCCGTGCAAGGGGCCGCGTTCGCCTATGTAGAACCCGGCGCTCCCGCTCGCCTCGCCGACGGCGACACCGTGATGCGAGCAGGGGACTGGCGGTCAACGCCACGGGGCCCGCTGGCGCTCACCGGTGACGACGAGTCGTAGATTTCAGTGATGGCACGACACTCGCCTCCGAAGGGACCGAAGCGGACGTGGTCTGTGCTCGGGTCGTTGACCTCGACCGAGCGTGGCGAGGTGTTGGCCGCGCTGTTCGTTGCTCGCCCGGAGCTCGAGGGCGAGGCCGCTGGCATCGCAGGGGAGCTGCTGTCGTCGCCGTCATCCGAAGAGGTCGCGTCCGAGGTCGAAGCAGCGCTGACCGCAGTTCCGCTGGAGCTGCTCGCGACCCGGTCGGGTCGTGTGCGGGGCCGAGGCTATGTGCACGAGACCGACGCGGCCTGGGAGTTGATCGAGGCGGTGATCGCGCCGTTCCTGGTCGATCTGGAGCGGCGGACCGCTCTCGGCCTGACCGAGGCTGCGACGATACTGGCTACTGGGATCGTCGCTGGGCTGTACGGGGTGCGCGAGCCCGAGATGGGGACCGTGTTGGCGTACGCGAGCGAAGACACCCCGAGCGAGCTCGCGGCGAGCGTCATCGACAGAGCGGGGAAGCTGGATCTGGCCATCCCCGTCGACGCGGTGGAGACCTACTGGCCAGACTGGGACGATCTGCAGTGACCGCACACCGCCGGCTATGAGCGCCGCCGCCGGTCGGGATGACCCTCTCCAACAGGATCTCCTGCGGGAGGTGGAGGAGTTGCGGGCGGAGAACGATCGACTCCGCGGCCTCCTCGGGCTCGACGAGCGACCCGACGACGGCCATGTGCAGGCGTGGACGCCGACGCTGCTCGCGGAATCCACTGAGCGGCCGGCGGTGGAGTCCTCATCGACGGCGGCTGACAAGCTCGCGCTGTTCTGGTCGCTCTTCGGCACCCGCTCCGACGTGTACGCGTACCGGTGGGAGAGCACTTCGAGCGGCAAGACCGGGTGGTCACCGGCAACGAAGGATCGCTGGTCGAAGGGTCGTCCACCCAAGAGCTTCTTGGCGTTGACCGACGAGGTGTTCGTCTCGCACCTGCGCGGCGAGGAGACGATCGGGATCTACCCGCTGCTACGCGACGACACCTGCGCGTTGTTGGCGTGTGACTTCGACAAGGGGACGTGGGCGCTCGACGCTCTCGCGTACCTCGATGCCTGTCATCGCAACGCGGTACCGGCCGCTCTGGAGCGGTCCCGGTCGGGCAACGGGGCGCACGTGTGGATCTTCTTCGACGCGCCGGTGGCGGCTTCGTCGGCCCGAGCGATGGGAGCGGCGCTGTTGCGCCAAGCGATGACGGCACGTGCCGAGTTGGATCTGTCGAGCTACGACCGGTTCTTCCCGTCCCAGGACTTCATGCCCAAGGCGGGGTTCGGGAACCTGATCGCGCTTCCGCTCCACGGAGGCTGCGCCAAGCATGGGACCACGCTGTTCCTCGATCCCACGACGATGGAACCGTGGCCCGACCAGTGGGCGTTCCTGTCGTCGGTCGCCCGCATGAAGCCCGAGGCCGTGGAGTCTCTGTCCGGGTCGCTTCGGCCGGTCGATACCGGGCCAGCACTCTCGTTTGCGGACCTGGCGAAGGCGGGCGGGCCGCCTCCACCCCCGGTGGTTCGGGCCCGGCTCGGCGCCGAGCTGTCGATCGAACGCGCAGGCCTGCCGCCCGCGGTGATCGCGGGTTGAAGCACCTGGCGTCGATCGCGAACCCGGAGTTCTACGAGAAGCAGCGCATGCGGTTCTCCACTTGGGACACGCCCCGGTTCATCAGCGCCTACCGGGAGGACCTCGAGTGGCTGCACCTGCCGCGCGGGCTCACCGGCAAGGTCGAGGAGTTGTTCGCATCCCTGGGCAGCACCCTCGAAGTCGCCGATGACCGCCCCGAACCGCCCGCGGCGGACTTCGAATTCCGCGGGACACTTCGGCCTCAGCAGTCGATCGCCGTCGCGGATCTCGTCGACCACGAGCTTGGCTTGTTGGTCGCGCCGCCCGGGGCGGGCAAGACAGTCATGGCCTGCGCCGTGATCGCCCACCACCGCACCCCAACGCTCGTCGTGGTGGACCGCAAAGAGCTACTCGACCAATGGCGGTCACGACTGCACGACCAGCTCGACATCGAGCCGTCCGATGTCGGCCAGATCGGTGGCGGCCGCACCAAGCCGACCGGGATCATCGACGTCGCGATGATCCAGAGCCTCGCCCGCCGTGACGACCCAACCCTGTTCGACCGATACGGGCTGATTGTTGTCGACGAGTGCCACCACCTCCCGGCCGTGTCGTTCACGACGTGCATGCGAGCGGCACGGACCCGCCGGTGGCTCGGCCTCACCGCCACGCCGTACCGGCGCGACAAGCTCGAAGCGCTAATCGCGTTCCAGTGCGGACCCACCCGCCACGAGATCAAGCCGGCTGCGGTCGAGGGAACCGAGTTGGTCCGCCGTGAGCTCGTCGTGCATCACACCAGTACAGAGGTGACCGAAGAGGAAGCCGCTCACATCCAAGCCGTCTTCCGAGTGATCAGCGAAGACGGGCAGCGCACCGCACAGATCTGCGGCGACGTCCACGACGCCTGCTCGTCGGGTCGGACCTGCCTGGTGCTCACCCAACGCACCGAGCACATCAACGACATCGTCGCGGGCCTCACATCGCTCGGCGACGACGCTCTTGTACTGAAGGGTGGTCTGGGGAAGCGCGCCCGCCAAGCCGTCACCGACACGATCGCCGCTCGCGACCCCGACGACGGGATCATCCTCGTCGCCACCGGGTCCTACCTTGGCGAAGGGTTCGACTGGCCCGAGCTCGACACGCTGTTCCTGGCGTTCCCGCTCGCGTTCAAGGGACGAGTCGTGCAGTACGTCGGCCGGCTGTTGCGCACCCACGAAGCCAAACACCGCGTCGAGCTCCACGACTACGTCGACAGCCGTATCCCCGTCCTCGATCGCATGCACAACAAACGCCTCCCCCGCCTACGCCACCCTCGGCTTCGACGTCCCCAAGACCCGCAGGCGACCCTCGAGTGAGCCGCCGGCAGGAGCCGACACCGATGCCTCCTGAAGACGAGACCGGCCGGCACGACGATCTCGAAGAGCTGAGTCTCGACGAGCTGATCGGACAGATCACCGTCGACGCCTACGGAGACCAGGGCTACTGGTCGTTCCGGCAGGCCTTCGAAGACCACGTCGACTTCCCCATCCCTGCGTCCGTCATCGGCACCGAGGTCACCATGACCGAGATCGACTTCGACGGAGACGAACGCCGAGGCCTCACCGCCACCGTCAAACGAGAAGGGCGTACCCGGACCGTCTCGCTCCTCGACATCGACATCCCTGACGACCAGGTTCGCTTCACACGACTCACCTGCGCCCACCGTCGCTGGCTCGGCACGGACGGCTGAGAGCACGGAGAGGGCACCCGGCATCGGGGTGCACACCCGGTCGCGATCCCGCTCTGGCGTGACCCTCGCTGGGCTGCTACCGACTCCGCTACCGACATCCCACCCAGCGGAGGAACCAGACGATGGCGTACGTGACCGAGAAGCGAGGCGTGCACTACGCGGTGATCTACGAAGGCCGTAACCCCGTCACCGGACGCGAGCGTCGCCGCTGGCAGCGCTGCGAGAATCGCCGAGACGCCGAGCGCCTCGCCGGCCGGCTCACCACAGAGCAGGAACGCAGGCACCGAGCGGGCTCGTCGATGACCGTCGGCGACTACCTGCTCGGCCAGTGGCTCCCCGCACGCGAAGCCACCGTCGCTCGATCCACCCATGCGCGGGACGGCAAGGCAATCGAGCACTACCTGCTCCCCCACCTCGGCGACACACCGCTACGTCGGCTACGCCCCGAGCACATCCGCTCGCTCTACCAACACCTACTCATCGCCGGCAGCCGTCGCGGCGGACCGCTCGCAGCGAAGACCATCGCCAACCTCCATCAGCTCATCCGATCCGCCCTCCGCGACGCAGTCGACCGCGGCCTGCTCCCAGCGAACCCCGTCGCCGGCGTGCAGCCACCAGACCCGCGGAGCCGACCCTCCGGCAGTCGCCGAGCCAAGTCATGGACCGCCGCCGAGCTCGGCGCGTTCATCGACGGAACCACCCAGAGCCAGCACTCGATGCTGTTCCGGCTCACCGCTGCGACCGGCATGCGCCGAGGTGAGGTGCTCGGACTGCGCTGGGACGACATCCACTTCGACACCGGCCGGATCGAGATCACCCAGGCCCTCATCGCCATCGGCTACCAGCTCGAGTTCACCCGCCTCAAGACCCGCACCAGCCGCCGCAACGTCACCCTCGACACCGACACCCTCGCCCTGCTCGCCGACTGGCGCCGCCAGCAAGACGCTCAGCTCGTCGCCGCAGGCGCGGTCAACGAGCACGGGCTCGTGTTCACCCGCCCCGACGGCAAGCCGTTGCACCCCCACACCGTGTCCCAGGCGTTCGGGCGGGCCCAGCGTCACGTCGACGTGTCACCCCTCCGCTTCCACGACTTGAGGCACACCCACGCCAGCCTCCTGCTCCGAGACCGGGTCCCGATCAAGGTCGTCTCCGAACGACTCGGGCACGCAAACCCGGCATTCACGATGACGACCTACCAGCACGTCATCCCCGGCATGCAAGAAGACGCCGCCGCCGCCTTCGGCCAACTCCTCGCCGCCCATACACGGAATTCAACCGAGCGAAAGGCCGCCGCATAGCCGGTAGCGGCCGGTAGACACTCGGTAGCGGCCGGAAACTACGCAAGGCCCCCGATCACTCGGAGGCCTTGTCATCACTGCCATGTCGTTGGTGGCGGGGGTAGGATTTGAACCTACGACCTTCGGGTTATGAGTCTGGTCCCGTCCTGTCTCGTTTCATACCTCTGGGCTGGGGTTTCGCGCATTCGACGTACCGGTCTGTACCACTGCGGACCAGCCGATACCGGTCCGCGGTGTAGAAGAAAGTGTAGAAGCCTCGCCCGGTGCTGTCATGCGGCGACCACAAGTCCGGTGCGTCGCGGATCAGACCGCAAGCGCAGGGTCAGGAGACCAACTGAGTCTCGTCACCCCACGGTCCTCGTCGTTGGACCGCTCCCCGAGCTCGATGGTGATCAGAGCATCACCGTCGTAGGCAGGGCTCAGTTCGAGAGCGAGGTACTCGAACAGCTCACGTTCGTGAACAGCGACGATCACCTGTCGACCGTGGTTCTTCGAGAGGACCCGAATCAGGCCCGCGAACTGGGCGACATGTACCTCGTCCATGGACTGGACCGGGTCATCGAACACCAGGCAGGGCACGACCGGCTCGACCGCGAGGTGGAGGGCGATGAAAAGCGACAGAGCCGCCGTGTTCAGGTTGCCGGCGCTGAGCATCATCTGCGGCGACCCACCAGCTTCACCGGAAGAGTGGACCGTCTCCAGATGTAGCTCAAGCGCAGTCTTGGAGGAAGTTGGGATGCCGAAGGCAGGTACGAATGGTTCGGCGGGGGCCAGGCGGGTGAAGACGCTCCGCCATACCTCGTTGAGCGACTCGGTGAACACCTGCTGGACGATGGCTGATCGAGCGTTGTTCGCTGCGGTGTGCACCTCGCGGGCGACCGCCTGCCGACGCTTTGCCTCGGCGAGCCGTTCATCCCATGTCAGCTTCGCCTTCGCTGCTGCTGCAACCCCAGCCTGCAACTCATCGGCATGCTGGGCACGGGAGCGAAGGGCGGCAAGCGACTCGGATGCCTGCGTCAGGGTGGTCGAGCGAGCCTCGAACTCCGAGGTTCTGGCTGATGCCACGTCAGCGAGTCTGCGCCACGCGTCGCCCAGACTCTCTTGCTCCGCTGGCCCTGACAAGCCGAGGGCCTTGGCAGCGCTTTCCAGCTCAGACAGTACGGTCTGTTCCTCTTCCGCGACTGCCTGGAGGTCGGCGAGTTCGTTCTGCGCGTCGCGGCTGCGTGCCCTATGGCCGTCACCATCGGAGATCCCTTGTCGCAGTTCCTCGAGTCGAGCCTGGAGAACCTGCACAGCTTCCCTTCGCTCCGCAGCGGCGCTGAGCTGGTCAGCTGACAGAAGCTGGGCGCGGATCCCGGCCAAGGCACGCTGGTCCGCTTCCATCTCGGCCGTGACGGAGTCTCGCTGCTGAGTAAGCACTTGGATGCGGCGGCCGAGATCGGTCAGCTCAGCAATCTTGCGATCGAGATGGCCAGCGAGGTGGCCGTCACCGAGCTCGCCGAAGTCACGGTCGCAGACGGGGCAGACGTTGTCGGAGACATGCTCACGAAGCGCAGCGAGCGCTGCTGCCAGCGTTCCGGCAAGCTGCTCTGCTTGCGCGATCTCAGTCTGCAAACCGGCCAGAGCCGCCTCATGCCCAGCGATGCGCTCCTCAATCCCACCGATGTCAGCGACCACCGCATGATGGCGAGCCAACCTCGAATCGAGTCTCTCAAGTTCATCACTCAGAGACGATCCCGGATCGTCGAGGCCATCGAGCTGGAGGGCGACGACGGCCTCTCGCCATTCCGTAATCGGTGCCTCGTACTCAGCGCGCCACTGCTCCATGGCAACCGCTGTGTCAGCTGCTCGTGCTTTGGCTTCTTCCAAGCGGATCGTAGAGGGTCGAGACCCAAGCACGTCGATGCGTCCGCCAAGGGCGCTCAGCTGACGGTCGAGCTGGAGTGCGCGGCTGCGTTCTTCAGGCAGCTGACTGGCTTGCAGGATCCGCTCGGCCGCTGCCTCCAAGTCAGGAGAATCTGACTCCGGCGGTGCATGTCCTAGCGCAGTGAGAGACTGTTGCAGATCCCGGCGCGCATGCTCGAGCCCGGCGTTCGCCGATTCCGACTCAAGCGTCACTTCACGGAGGTCTCTAGCCGCCCGCTCAGCGTTGGCCTCGGTATCTGCGAATCCGTCTGACAGCTTTCTGAGCCGGCGGACGTCAGTGGCATCAGAGAGCCCACCCCGAAGTGCGTCGAGCTGGTCGAGTCCGAGCAGTTCGTTGACGAAGCGCGCCAGGGCCGACTCCTCCTTCCCCTCGCGATACTGGTAGAGCTCCAGCAGTTGGCCGAGCGAGACCTGATCGAGGTAGCACCGCTCGGAGTAGAACTGAGCTGCCTCGGGGCCAAGCGCTGGCTGGCCTTCGATACGGTCACCGCCGACGGTCATGTTCGACTGGGGCTCTCCGATCGTCAGCTCATTGGCTACCTCGGCACGTACGGTCGCGAATGAGTGTCCATGGGTGGGCAGGTGCGCCGTGTATCGCTCGTCATGACGACGCATGCTTCGGATCTCACCGGTCAGGGCGAGCTCGAGTGCAGATAGGACGCTGGTCTTGCCCGCTCCGTTCGGCCCGTGAAGCAGCACGACTGGAGCGTCGAGCGGCAACGTCCGATGGCCATCGAGCCTGCGGAAGTCGGATATGGAGATCCCACGGAGCGGCACGTTGCTCATCCCGGTGCCTCTTCGTCCGAGACGCCTAGCGCCCCTGCGTCGATGTACTCACGAAGAGCATCCCGTACGGCTTCGGGGCCGATCCGGGCCTCGTCAATCAAGTGCCGGTGTTCGTCCGACAGTTGGGTTCCGAGCTTCGCCACCACCTCATCAAGGGGCTCTTGCCCCTGCCGAGCGGTGGGCGGGAGGGTCAGCGGCAGCAACACGGAGACCGCTCGCCGGACGTCTTCAGCAGTGGGTGTCTCGGTCGTAATGGGCAACACACGAGCATGGCGCTCAAGATCGGCGGCAGTCGGCCCCGCTGGTGGCTCGCCGACGAACACCAAGCTCACGGGCCGACGAGACTCAACTTGGTCAAGCGTCCGAGTGAGCCCTGACAGCAGCTGCGCCAGGCGGCGAGACGAGGGAACACCGGTTGCGATCACGACGAGGTCGTGGGAGACGCCCGTCCCTCTCGCCGCTGCATCGAAATCGAAGGCAGCACCAGCGACCACGAGAGGTTTCGGTAGGCGTTCGAAGCCTTCTCCCTCAAGCACCTCAAGAACGGTCTCTATCGCCGTCGCCGTCACAGCGCCCCCTCCAGCTTGAAGCTCTCGAACAGCTCATCGGCAGTCGACGCGGCGCCACACAGAGCCGCCAGGTCAACCTCCCGCGCTCCGCTGTCTCCAGTTCGCCCGTAGCGGGTTCGAGGTGAACGGGTCGTCCTCGGAGGAATCGACTCGGCGTAGATGATGAGCACGTCTCTACTCGCTACGTCGACCAGCTCGCTGGCCTCAAGCTTTGAGAGTACGCCAGCGTCCTTCACGATGAACACGTCCGAGATACGCCCAGATTCCGCCGTGACGCGAACGGCGGCATCACCAGGATTCGCCGCCACCTCAAGGCTAACCAGCCACTCCTTCGCCAGGTGACCACGTCCCAAGAGCGAGACCGCAACTGCGAACCGACCGAGCGCGTCACCGGGGAAGTTCGGGTCATCCAAGGCCTCAGCTGCGGGCTTGACCGTCAAGGGTTCGTAGTGAGTCGCGTCAGGCGCTGGAGCGTTGCCGGTTCGGAAAGCTGACAGCACCAGCCGCGTCGTGGTGACCAGCTCCTCCACGAAGGAGCGGACGTCCGCGGCCGCCAGGACGCTCACTTCGTTGCGAAGCAGCCGAATGTCGTCCTGCATCCGGGTCACTTCGGACGAGGCGAGGTCAAGGTCGGATACGTGCTCAAGCAGTCTGCACAGCTTGTCGGTCAGCACGTAGAGCACCAGCGCGAGAAGAGCGGGCTTTGCGTACGCGCCAAGTAGCGCAGATGCCTGGATCTCGGCTCCCTTGGCGGAGGAAGCCTCGTCCCCGTAAACGACCTTCAACATGTGCTTGTGATGCGGGCCGAGCTGCTCGTCCGCGCACACGATCGCGGGTGGAGCGGCCGGCCAGGTTCGAACGAGGTTCTGGCTTGCCTCGTTGAACATCGTGTGGATGTTGGCATCCTGAGCCGAGAGACCTACGACGAAAGCGGGCTTCGACGCGAGCACGAACTCAAGACGATCCTTCATGATCTTGTTGTCCGGCTTCGCTGCCCAACCCGAGATCTGCGACTCACGGGCGATAAGCCGGTCCCGGTAGTGCTCCTCGTCCGCCCGTGCTCGCACCGCGCACCCGTGAAACTTGACGAGTTCCGCTGTCCTCTCCGGAGATGAGAAATCGCCAGGCAGAACGATGACCCGCAGCAGGCTGTCCGGCTGAGCCGCTAGTAGCGACACAGCCGCCTCGATGAGGCCGTCCCAGTTCGTGGTGGGCACGAACCGCACGGCCCCTTCAAGCATCAAGATCGCGACACACAGGTGCTCAACATCTGGTTGCAGGTGAGGCGCCCCGTAGGTCGCCGCTGCTTTGATCCCCGCCCAGACGAGGAAATCCGGTTGCTCGCCCTCGACACGGACATCCAGCACGGCGGCGTACTTGTTTCGTAGCCAGACGATGAGATCCGACAAGCTCGGCCAGCTCTCCACAGGCTGAGCGAAGTCGATCGGATCACGCAGCGTGTCCGGTACCTCTGCGATGTCAAGAATCTCGCCAAGAGCTGAACGAAACCGGCAGCGGTCATCCGCTGGGTCGATCTGCTCTTGGATGAAGCACAGGAGGCCGCGAAGCAGCTGATCGACGCCCGGAACCACATCACGCGAGATGCCGGACCCGAGCCACAGCGCGTAGTCCCCTCGGGCGAAGGCTGAGGACGCTGCAGCGAACTCGTCTTCGAAGCAGGCGAGGACCTCAGCAACTGTCTGGCGAGGCATCGGCGTCACGATGACCAGCCCAACCGGGTCAGCCGAACACTTGCGACTCGGCCGCTCCACGAGCAGCACGGAAACTCACGTGTCAGGGCCGGGACTGCCTGTAGGCCTCGATTCGCACCTGCGCCCATGGGGGACCTCTCCCCCACCGGGGTACCGTTGCCTGCTTCTGCGAGCGGTCAGCCTACGCGGCCACGGCCCGACGGACGTCCTCGATCGGCAGGCTGACCGTAGTGGGCTCGTCGACGACGTAGCCGGTCGTGTCCGGGTCCAGCGCGATGACCACCTGGCGGTGACCCTTCTGCCCGTAGACCTCGGCCACAGTGCCGCGCACCTCCGACACGCCCCACAGGAAGGCCACGACATCGCCGACCTTGAGATCATCGCTCATGACTTCCTCCTTCACCAGGGTGTGGTCGTTCCGAGGACGCGAGCCAGGCCAGCCGCGACCGTGGCATCAATGGTACCAGCCAGGGCGTCGAGCGACCGGCGGTGTTGGAGGTAGGACTTCTTCGTGGCCTTGACCCGACCCGACGCTTCGAGGGCCGCGATGCGCACCTCGTCGCCGTGTCCAATGGCGTTGCGGTAGTCGACGAGCAGGTCGAGCAGATCGAGCTGCTCGACCGTCGCAGGGCCGGTGGCCTTGAGGTCCTCGATGAGACTGAAGCCAAGACGCCCGAAGTCGTGGCCCAGCGTCGACCGCCTCGGGTTGTGGGTTTCGAGCTTCCGACCCTGGCGGATCAAGAGGTGGAGCGTCTGCTTCTGCCCGGCGATGGCCGCATCGACGTGGACTCTCGCGGCCGCGTCGTGAAGGTCACGGCAGTAGCTCTGGAACTGCGCGACCAACGCCACGAACAAGCTTCGGTTGAGCTGGGTCGTTCCCCACCTGCGCCCGGGTCCAGGTCCGGTGAGGGTTGCGTGCACCCCTTCGAGCTCGGCGAGCCGCCCCAGGCCCGAGGTCCGCCACCGGTCGAGAGCTGTCGAGGTCATCGTGGCCAGCCTTGCATGCGGTTCACGCTGGGTGATCCAGTTCCTCGTTGCTCGTCCAAGGCGCTAGCGCCCGACGAAGGGCAGAGAAGCGGATGCGTTCCTGTTCGAGCCGTACCTGGTGGCCGAATCGGTCCTCGATCAGGTCTTGGTAGAGGCTCGCCTCGGCGCCAGTCAGCGCATCGAGCAGGGCATCGGTGGGTTGCTCTTCGACCACGACGTGATCGAGGTGGTCGAGGAGGGTGGTGCGATCCATCAAGATCGAGGTGACGGTGGGAACGCGCTTCCGCAGTCGGTCGAGGATCGCGAATCCGTGCGTGTCGATGTCTCCCCAGTAGATGAGCTCGCGGTCGCGCAGCCACGGAATCTCGTCCAGGACCGTGACGCCGAAGCCCTCGCCGAATATCGCCACCGCGTTAGGCACGAGAGGGAACGCGAGGTAGCTCGCCCGATTCTCGACGATGAACACGGTGGTCACCGAGAGCGGAAGCCCTGCCAGCTCATCGACCCGAAGCTCGACTTCGGTGATCACTGCCGGCAGCTCCGGCAGCTGGTCGAGTAGCCGGAGGCGCACGTAGCTCGACCGTTCGCGGAAGCCGAATCGGCCCGCAAAGGTCCGAGCCGTGCGATCGACCTGATCGGCAGGTACGACGTGTTCCAGCAGGCGTCCAAGGATCTTGCGGTGGCGATCGACGAACTTGGTGTCGACCGCGGGAACATCCAGGTGGCGGATGTCGAGGTTCGCTCGATCGTGATGGTTGTCGGTGATCCAACCGACGACCGACAGCAGGTTGCTCCACGCGTCGGTATGTTGGAGAGCCGCAAGAGGGTGGTCCGATATCCAGTTGGCGGTCGCAGCCCGGACACTCTCGTCGGCGTCCCAAGCGTTCGTGAGCTCGAGCACCCGATCGAGGGCGTCCACCTCCGGTCCCGTTCCGAGCGCGTCGTGCAGCTGTTGGAAGGTGGTGACGTGCGCTCGTACTGGCACCTGGGTATCGCCGATAGTGCGGGTTCTGAGGATGCGAAGGTTGAGATCGAAGACCTGACGCGCCGTGCCGGTGTGGTTGTCCCGGTCGAATCGCTCGACCCAATCCCGGACATCGTCGAGTCGGTCGGTGAGATCCGCTGTCTTCGGGGCTCGGATCGGCAGGGAGATGGGTTCGAACGTCGAACCGTGAGCGTGCGCACGGAGGTAGGTGCCTCGTTGCCAGCGGGCGCGCAGCTTCGCGAGGAGGTCGGCGACCGTCGTCCAGCCAGGCGCCGACTCACCGACGCTGTCGGCTCTCGCTCTCGTCATCAGTTCGGCGCGTTCCGACGCGACGCCGTGGCCGCAGAGGCGCGCTCTGCTCGGTGCTCCTCGATGGTGATCCGTTGGAGCAGTGATCGGTTGCCGTCGGGGTTCTGCACCAGACCGACGCATGCGACGTAGGGCTCGATGACGTGGATCTTCTGAAGTGGGGTGACGATGAGCAGTTGCAGACCGAGCTCGCTGAAGAGTCGCAGGGCGTACCGGGTGGAATCATCGGACCCGCGTCCGAAGGCCTCATCGATGACGACGAAGCGGAAGGTCCTGCCCTCGTCGTCACGGTCGAGCTTGAACTGGTAGGCGAGAGACGCAGCGAGGATCGTGTAGGCGAGCTTCTCCTTCTGGCCACCGGACTTGCCTGACGAGTCGGAGTAGCTCTCGTGCTCTTCATCGGTGTCCCGCCAACGCTCCGACGCCGAGAACACATACCACTGACGCACGTCGGTGACCCGACGTGTCCACGCCCGGTCCTGGTCGGTGTTGCCCTCCCGGCCTCGGAACCGGTCGACGAGGGCCTTCACCTCGAGGAACCGCTGCTCGGAGTACTGGTCGTCGCCGGCGCCTGCGGTGATGTTCGAGGTGCACGCTCGGAGATCGTCCTGGAATTGGCGGATCTCGGTGTTGGGCGTCGTCTCCGGGACGAGGCGGATGTATCGGCCGGCGTGGTAGTCGATCGCCTGGAGCGAGGAGTTGATGCGCTCGACACGTTCGCGGATGGTGTTGGCCTGGCTCTGGAGCTGGGCGGAAAGGCCGGCGATCTCGTTGATCGTGTTCTCGCGCAGCGAGCGTTGGAACTCCTCCTCGAACCGGGGGAGGTCGTCGGTGGCGATGCGGGCGCGCAGTACGCGGTACTCGGGAGCGGATGCCATGGTGTCGTCGAGTTCGTCGACGTCCTGCGCATAGACGTTCTGGAACCCGCGCATCGCCCCGACGCGCGCTGAGAAGCTTGGTTCTGTCGGGCGGTGAGGTGTTCCCTATCGCTGACGATGGCCTCGCGAGTCGTTGTCTCCGCAGCGTCTATGCGATCCAGGTCCCAGAGGTAGTCTCGGACCTCGGAGGGCACCGATCGCTCGACAGCGTCGAAGACGGGCCGTACCGCCTCAAGAGCAAGGTCGTCGGCGAGGAGTCCCTGCACGGTGGCCAACCGACCCGCTGCCTGCTGGCGGCGTAGCCGCTCGGCGCCTCGCTCGGCTTCCAGGCCACGACGGTGTTCCTCTCGATCCTTGCGCTGTTGGACCGCTTCGTCGCGCTCGCGGGTGAGCGAGGCCAAGGCATCTGACGACGACCGGATGCGCTCCCGTTCCTGTTCCAGGCCACGGATCTGTCCGTCGAGTGTCGCCCAATCGAGTTCCTCCCAACGCTCTCGCTCCGTGAGGACGGCGAGGTCGTTGAGCAGGGACTGGATCTTGATGCGACGGTCGTTCGGAGTCGAGAGCAGGCGATCGACATCTGCCATCCGCTCGTTGAGGTCGGTGGCATGGGCGATGAGCGCGTCGACCTTGGCTGCGTTCGTCCAGCCCAGCACGTACTGCCGACGGTCATCGATGCGGAAGCGATCATCCTTCTCGTGCCGGTCTCGAGACTTGACCTGACCCTCCTTGGTGATCGCTCGGTCGTAACGAGCGAACTCCTGAGTACTGTCGACGCAGACGTGGTCGGCTCGGCGGGCGAGCTCGTTGCGCAGCCACGGTTCGAACGCGCTCTCGGGTTTGATCTCGATGAGGTCTGCGAGCATCCGCTGCACGCCCACTCGGTCGAGGTCTCGAGTTCGCCCGAGGCGGTCGGGAACTCGGAAGTACACGAACCGGACGCCGACGTGCCGACCGTTGATCCACGACGCCACCGCAGCGTACTGGTCGTTGGGGACCAGCAGCGACGTGGCGAAGCCCCGCAGCACCCGCTCAGCCGCACCCTCCCATGCGGCAGCGTCCGCGCGCACCTGGAGCAACTCGCCGACGAACGGAAGCTGCTCGACGTCCAGCGAGAGATCCGCACACAACTCGTCTCTCACCGCAAGGCTCCGAGTCGGCAGGTTGCTCTGACGTGACGCCAGACTTCGCAGCTCGGCGTTCACCGCTTCGGCAGCGTTCTCGAGCTGCTTGCGCTCCGAGCGCAACTCGATGACCTCGTTGTCAAGACCGGCCAGTTCCGCGTCCAGCTCGTCACGCCGACGGCCTATGTGAGATGTCGCCTCGGCGAAGCGGCGCGCGTCGGAGACCGGCCCGGGCCCGTCGAGTCCCACGCGCGTCAACAGCTTGTTGAAGCGCTCCAACGCGCGATCGCGCTCATCTCGCCGGTCGGGCAACGTGGCGAGTTCGGCCTCGATGACGGCGAGCCGATCACCACCGTTACTTGCGATGTCGATGGAGAGTTGCTGTTCTCGTTCTCTCAACCCCTCGATCGCCGTGTCAGCTTCGCCGATTCCGGCGTCGAGCTCGGTCAGCCTCACTTCGATGGCTTCGATCTGCGATGTCAGGAGCGTGTGGGTGCGTTCGCCGAAGAAGTACGGCACGGCGCGACGCTGCTGGTCGAGATCATCGATGTGGCCCGCGAGCTCGTCGTAGTCGTTGAGGGCCTTGACGAGAGGATCGAGCAACTCCAGTTGGTGCCTCGCTCGAATCACTGCGTCGTGGGCTCGGGTGAGATCGTCGAAGTGGTCGATGAGGTGCCCGATGCGCGTCGACATGTCGAGCGGTTCGAGCATGTGCGAGCGCACGAACGCGTTGAGGTTGTCGACGGCCTTCATCGAGACCGTCTGGTGGAAGAGCTCGAGAACCTGCTCCGACTCGATCCCCAGGCGACGGCGAAACGATCGTCCGTACTCGGGGAACCCGTCGAAGGTCTCGGCACCGGCATCGCGGAGACGCCGCTTCAACTCACGGAAGCCATCTCCGGGTTCGAGGAAGAAGTGCTTGGCGATGGCGAGATCGACATCACCGGTGACGAAGAACCTCTCCGGCTGCCCACCGTCCTCGCGGGCTCGAAAGACCTGGGCGATGGTGACCGGATTCGATGCGTCGCCATCTGAGTCGGTCGTGACACCTGCCCCTGGGGCGAAGACCGCGAGCAGCACCGAGTAGTTCTCCGGTCCTCGAAGGCCGACGGGGCGGCTGCCACCTGTCTCCTCGTTGTGCTCTGACTTGTAGTGGCCGAGGACGTAGGAACGAAGGTCACGCTCGCGGGTATCGGCGCCGGCCGCCTTGTTGTACGAGACGCGGTGCGCTGGGAGGAGCAGCGTGGTAACCGCGTCCACGAGGGTCGACTTACCCGAACCGATGTCGCCCGTGAGCAGCGCGTTCGCGCCATCGACATCAAAGGTCCAGACCGCCCCATCGAAGGTTCCCCAGTTGTAGACCTCGAGCCGTTGGAGTCGGCACCCCGGACCTCGCTGACCGCCTCCCCCGAGATGGTCGTCGGCCGTACCGGTCCGAAGGGGCTCAGGCGCGGGTCGCATCGTCCCCCTCCAGTTCATCGCCACGCCCACGCGCGGCACCATCACCGGCGATGTAGGCCTCGAGGCGCTCGTCGAACTGCGAGAGCCACTGCCCGTCGACGAAGGCTCGCAAGATCCGTCGCACCTCGAACTGGTCGCTGGATCCTCGAAGCTTGTGGAGGAAGCCGAGCTCGACGATCCGATTGACATGGTTGTCGACGAGGCGCGCGAGCTTGATGTCGTCCAGGTCCGATGGTGCGTACACGCGGTAGAGATCCACGATCTGATCACGGCTGAGGACGAGGCGAGCCTCAGTGCTCGAAGTGTCGAACTCGAGGAGCCGCTTGCGTAGCAGGGCGATGAGGAGGCTGGTGGTGAACGACAGCGAGTGCCGAGCGACGAGTCGCGGGTAGTCAATGTCTCCCTCGCCGTCCCGCAGGCTTCGGAGGTAGGCGAACCCATCGGTCTCGTCGATCTCCAAGCGAAGGCCGAGCACCGCGACGTGATCAGCCACCCTGCGGCGCAGCCGCCCCAGCGGTTCCCAGAGCTTCTCGTGGACCTCGCGGTATATCGGCCCCTTGAACAACTGGATGACGACGAGCGACAGCTCATCCGGCCCGTTCAGTGCACCACCGGAGGCGTCCGACGGTGGGTTTACGAGCGATGTCACGACTCGACGTTCCGAACTCGACTGATGGTCACGAGCGGCAGGTCCGCCACCCGCTCGACGCGGCCTTCGTGATCGCGATCTCGTCGGTCATAGTCACCTTCGACGTCCGCCATCCAGTGGGCCCTCATGCGCTCTTGCTCTTCGAAGTCCAGGGACAGGTCGTCCTCGTCGATCGAGAGGTAGCCGATCAGCTCGGCGAGTCCCTGCTCGAGCGGGGCGGTCGCGAAGACCTCATCGAGACGGATCGCGTCTCGGGCGCCCAGGCGATCGAGGATCACGCGCAACAAGGCGTCGCGATCGACGTGGAGCTGGTCGAACAGCAACGACCGGTCGAGGTCGGCAACACCTTCATCAACCGGGGCAGCCGCGAGACCAGTGGTCCGGACCCGCTTGTAGAGCGGACGTTCCATCGGCAGGACTACAGAAACCGAGGTGCCATCGACCTCCATCTGGACAGCCGCATCCGCAGCCGCAGTTCCTTGCAGGTCACGGGCTTCGATGGCCTTGACCTCGATCGAGCGGAGCAAGTCGAACACCCGACGGTTCTCCATCCACACCTGATCATCCAGGAATCGACGAAGCTGTTCCGAGAGGCGGCGAACCGTCCCCTGGGTGCGTTCGCTCGCGTCGATCCAGTCGTAGTGAACACGAGCCAGGCGAGGGTCGAGGTCCGAGATGACCTCGATCGCGTGAAGCCGGGCGAGGAGGTCGGTGAGCTCCGCCTGCTTCTCCGACGACAGCAGCAAGTCGTAGAACGCCCGAAAGCTCCGACCCTGATCGGAGTCGGTGATCCCTCGCCGGTTCGTGAACAGGTCATCGAGCAGTTCTCCCTTCGAGCCTTCCCAGAGCGCGATCTGTTCGCGCAGGTCCCGGTCGAGGTCGCGGAAGTTCGCCTCGACCTGGCGGAAGTCGGAGAGGAGTTCCCTCGCAGTTCGAGCGAACTGCTGATACCGGTCGCGTTGGGTCACCTCGTCGGCCAACACCACGTCCCCTGCCTTGAGTTGGGCGATCTCGGAATCGATCACGGCCCGACGCCGTTCGAGGTCGGCCAGGCGCGCTGCCGGATTCCCGTCGGCGCCGTGGACCATCTGCCTCAGGAGCTCGAAGATGGTCGAGAGCCGGGACTCGGTACCGATGAAGCTCCGGGCCCGTAGATCGTCGACCCATGCGAGGGCCTTCTCCACTGCCGGCGTGAGGTCGTAGTGCGGCTCATCGCTGCCTGGCGGATAGAAGCGTCGCAGCCAGCCCTTGTCGGTCGAAGCCCAGTCGTCGAGATACTGCTTGGCCGATCGAGGGAAGCGGGGTTCCTCATCGTCGCCGTCTTCGAGGCGGTTGTTCAGCGCGTAGAGCTCGTTATCGAGCTCATCTATCAACCGTCGAGCGGGGATGTTGCTGTCGTTGGCGTCGACGAACACGCGCCCCAGGAAGCTCAGCACCAGCGCGACGTTGCCGGACGACAGCAGGCGCCACGCGGAGTGACGTGTCCTCAGATTCTCGATCTCGTCGTAGTCCACGACACCTCCCGGCCGCGACCCGGCCGACAGAAGGAATCGTACGTGGCCCCTGTGACACCCTCGCCAGGCCCGGAACATGCCGCCGGTCGGACTCCAACACGAGCCACCGCTCGGACCCGGACGGCGTGATCTCGATGCCCTCGGCGCCGCAGACGTTCCCCCGACTCTGTTGCTCGACTCTGTGAGCCTCCTACCTGCACTTTCGCGATGTTGGCCGTACGAGCGCTGTCGGTGCCGGGGGCTGTCTTCCGATTGTTCCCCGGGAGCCCCGATCGTCGGGGCCCCAGTCCGAAGGAGGACGGCCATGAAGGGACACATCAAGAAGCGCGGCGACCGCTACTACGCGGTTATCTACGAAGGCCTCGATCCGGTGACCGGTAAGGAGCTCCGGAGCTGGCATCCGGCGGGCACCGACCGGGCCGAAGCGGAGCGCTTCGCTGAGAAGCTGGCGGCCGCCGCGGTCAAGCGCATGGGGGCGGTCCGGTCGCTGACCTTCGGCGCGTACCTGACGAGTCAGTGGCTCCCGGCCAAGAAGCTCCATCTCGCCACCAGCACCTACCGGGGATACGAGCGCAACGTGGTGCGCCACATCCTCCCTATCCTCGGCCGCATCAGCATCCGCCGGCTGCGCTACCAGCAGATCGAATCGCTCTACGACGCGCTGCTTCACCCGGCCGAGGGCCAAGGCCTCGCACCCAAGACCGTCTATGAGATTCACCTCATCATCCGCGGCGCCCTGACCGACGCCCACCGGCGAGGGCTCGTGACCCGCAACGTCGCGCTCGTGGCACGGGCGCCCAAGCAGCGGTCGCTGCAGCGGAGCGAGGGGATCTCGCTGACCGAGGAGGAGCTGCGCCAGCTCATGCGTGCCGCCGCCGGCCACCGGTTCTTCCCGATCTACTGGCTGACCGCCATGACCGGCATGCGCCGCAACGAGGTCCTGGGCCTGAAGTGGACCGACATCGACCTCAAGAAGAAGCGCATCCACCTCAACAGGGGCCTCGTCGCCGTCGGCTACGAGGTGCACCAGACACGTGGCAAGACCAAGACCGCCCGGCGCACCATCGACCTCGACGCCACCACCGTCGCCGTGCTCGAAGGGTGGCGGTCCATGCAGACCGCCGGGCTCGCCGCCGTGGGCATCGCCAACGAGGAAGGTTGGGTGTTCACCGACGGCGACGGCAAGACGATCCACCCCCATGCCGTCTACGAATCGTTCAAGCGGATCGTGCGCAACGCCGGCGTGCCCGAGATGCGGTTCCACGACCTGCGCCACACCCACGGCAGCCTCCTACTAAAGGAGGGCATTCCGGTGAAGGTGGTCAGCGAGCGTCTCGGGCACGCCCACATCGCCCACACGCTGCAGACCTACCAGCACGTCCTGCCCGGCATGCAGGCCGACGCTGCCACCGCCGCCGAGCGCCTCAGCAAGCCCCGCCCGACCACGAAGCAGCAAGGGTCGGAAGCCAAGCCGGCGGCATCGCCCAAGCGGCGCACCACGGACAAGAAGCCGACCAAGAACGGCTCGGGGGAACGCCGGGGGAACAACCGGAGGAAGGCCGCCTGATCCGGGGAACGCCCGGTGAACGACGAAGGCCCAGGTCTCTGACCTGGGCCTTCGTGCTGAAGTTGGTGGTGCGTTTCCTCAAGGGTCTGACCAGGGACGCCGCAGCGCCTTCGAGTCGAGCCCCACACGAAACCCCTCCTCGATTCCACACGCATAACTTTGGGCCTGTGACCAGGGACTTCGCGCGCGGCAGCACTGCGTCGTGGTGTTCTGGGAGGATCGATACCGGCCGGGAGCTCGAGCCCAGCGCCGCCGACGCACACTGAAGCACCGAGCTGCCGCGATCTTGCCAGACCCTTGCCACTTTCCTGCCAGCGTGGTACCATAGCGTCCATGGGTGTGCTAGGTACTCCGATCGCCTCCTTCTCGAAGTCCGAGCTCCGCAGGCCGGAGGTCACCGAACGAGCGAGCGTCGGTCCGGTTGAGATCCGCGCGAGCGGGTCAACTGCCGCGCTGCTCCTTGTCCCTGAGTCGGCAGTTGAGGCACTCCGCGAACTCCAGCACGCCGCCGAGGAGTTCGTGCGCATGGTCGTTGAGTTGCGCCGGCCCAACCCATCGCCCGTCGTGCTCGGACCCGTTGGGTTCATAGCGGCGTGGCCGAAGGAGCAGCAAGACCGGTTCCTCGAAGGGTACGCCGAAGCGCTCGTCGCCAGCCTCCGTTCGGAAGACAGCGCACCGCTGCGCTCGTACGTCGCGACGATGGCTGCGCCCGGCCGACGGAGTGACCGACCCGACTTCGATGGTCGGGTGCCGGCGACGACCCAACGCGACCTTGCCACCCGATTGAGCTCGTAGTTGCCCCGTGATCGGACTCGCACGGCTTACGCCGTCGAATATCGCTGATCTCCACGCGCTCGGACGGACGCCGACTCCGCCGCAGTGGGTTGAGGAGGTTGAGGAGTTCGTACTTGGAGAAGGCGCACGCGATGCGCTGCTCGGCAACGGCACTGGCTTGATCGCGTACATCGAAGGAACACCCGTTGGCGCAGCCTTCTTGAAGCCGCACGACTCATGGTCCGGAGCAGAACTGCTTCGCGTACTCCTCATCGGGTTCAGGAATCTAGGCCAACACCTTGCGCAGCCGATCCTGGAGGACATACTCCGAGCGCCGGGCACCACAATTAGAGGTCACATCATCTGGATGGTGCACCCCGACAACGAGGCGATGCAGATCGTTTCGAGCCGCGTTGCCAGCGAATGCATCCGCTGCGCGGGTGACGACGGCTACGACATCTTCATCTTCGACCGCTGATCAACCGACGCGGAACCTTCCCGGAACGCGCCGAACCCCCTCCGAAGAGGAGGTTCCGGAAACGTGAGCGCCCCCTATAGGGAAACGCACCTTGGTGGTGAGCCGCCCTGGGATCCGCGGAGGCTCCATACCTTGGAAGCGAGGATGGAGTCATGGGATCACAGGGCAAGCCAACGCAGAGGCGGTACTCGCCCGAGTTGAAGGAGCGCGCGGTTCGGATGGTGCTCCAGCTCCGGGCGGAGACGGGTGAGCGGCATGGGAGCGTGAAGCGTGTCGCCGAGCAGCTGGACGTCGGGGTCGAGTCGTTGCGGTCGTGGGTGAAGCAGCACGAGGTCGATCACGGCGCACGGCCGGGTACGACGACTGAGGAGGCCGGCCGGATCAAGGCGCTCGAGCAGGAGAACAAGGAGCTGCGTCGCGCGAATGCGATCTTGAAGTCGGCGTCGGCTTTCTTCGCGGCGGAGCTCGACCGCCCGCAGAGGTGATGGTGCGCTATATCGGCGCGCACCGCGACGAGTTCGGAGTCGAGCCCATCTGCCGCACCTTGGAGATGGCTCCGAGCACGTACTACTCGGCGAAGTCCCGCCCGCCGTCGCAGCGCAGCGTGCGCGACGCGGTGATGATGCAGTTGCTCATGGTGCTGTGGGTCGCGAACCGCAAGGTCTACGGGGCGCACAAGCTCTGGAAGGCAGCCCGGCGTGCCGGGCACGACATCGGCCGAGACCAGGTCGCTCGCCTCATGCGGGAACTGGCGATCGAGGGCGTGTCGAGGCGCCGCAAGAAGGTCTTCACGACCCGTCAGGATCCCGACGCCGTGCGGGCTCCGGACCTGGTGAACCGGGACTTCACAGCGGATCGTCCCGACGCCTTGTGGGTAACCGACCTCACCTACGTGCCGACCCGATCCGGGATGGCGTACGTGTGCTTCATCGTCGATGCGTTCTCCCGCCGGATCGTCGGCTGGCGCGTCGCCGCGAACATGAAGACCGAGATGGTCCTCGACGCGCTCGAGATGGCACGCCTCTCACGAGGTGCTCGCCGACTCGTCGGCCTCGTCACCCATTCCGACGCCGGATCGCAATTCACGTCGGTGCGCTTCACCGAACGTCTCGATGAGATCGGCGCACGCCCGAGTATCGGCACCGTCGCGGACAGTTACGACAACGCGCTGGCCGAGACCACCAACGGCTCTACAAGACCGAGTGCGTCTACGGGCCCGACACGAACGGCTGGGACGACGTCGACGAGCTCGAGCTCGCGACACTCTCGTGGGTGCACTGGTTCAACCACGACCGGCTCCACAGCCACTGCGATGACGTACCCCCAGCAGAGTTCGAGCACGCGTTCTACGCTGCCCCCACGACCACCAGCGAGACGGTTGGAATCCAATAACCCGAGCCTCCATGAGACCCAGGGCGGTTCAGTGGTGCGTTTCCGTAAGGGTCTGACCAGGCACGACGCGGACCCAGCGACGAGCCGCCCACACGAAACCCCTCCCCGATTCCACATCCATAACTTCGGCCCTGACCTGGGGTTTCGCGGGGCCTACGCCGGTGCGGTTTACGTCTGCCTCAAGGTTCAGGATCGCCGCCGTGGCACTAGCTCAGGCCAGGCCTCTCCGATCCGTCTAGCGTTCGTCCGTGCAACTCAATGCGTCCAAACAAACACTGGCGGGACTGCTCGGCGGGCTGGGCTACCAACTCGTCATCCCGCCCTACCAGCGCCCCTACGCCTGGGGTCGCGAGCAGGTAGACGACCTATGGGACGACGTGCTTGCCGCGCTGGGACATGGCCACTTCATGGGGTCGCTTGGATTCTCGGCACCTACACGCCCAGATCCAAGGAGCCGCCAACGATCGCGACAGGGCACCTACCCCTCCCGCCGGCCTCGTCCTGTGACTTGACACGCTCGTGCCCTGCGCGTTGCTACGTCACTCAGCGTTGACTGCCGGACTCGGAACCTCGCTCTAGCTGAACTTCGACTCGATCCTGTCTCGATGCCGCTCGTACTCGGCGTCCACGTACTCCTTGTGCCGGATCAGTGTGCCCTCCTCCTGGCGAAACTTGCGTCCGCGGTCTCCTCGAAACGAGAGCCAGTTGAAACTCGTGACCACCATTTCGGTGTCCCAGATGAGGATCTTCGCGTGAGTGTCACCCAGCTCCGTGAGCGTCAGCTTCTGGACCTCGCTCGCGAGCTTCGTGAGTCGAGCGAGCGCATCGGCATCGTGGCCCTCTACATCAGCTCGTTTGATGCCGTATCCGATATGCATCACCACGCCACGATTCGTCAAGCGCCTAACGGCAGCAACAAACTGATCGTCGACTACCGCGTTCCGAATCCATGGGGCGATGATCAGGAGACGATTGGATGCAGTTTCGAGCGCCCCTCGAGCAGGTTGCGGTGCTCGAACGTGGGGATCGACCGAATGGGTAGCGCTGCCCGACGAGCCCTGAGTTGCTCGAGTTCGACGCGCAACTCCTCGACCTCGCGCTCGCGGTCATGGAGCCGCTCTCGGGTGCTTGGGTCGCGACGCCGAACGTCTTGTTCGACCTCGGCTACACCAACGTCAGCGACGGCTGATTCGAATGCGCGGGTAGTCTGACGAAGTCGCCGGTCAAGGTCAGCGACCTCCGCCTGCGCTGGCCGCAGTTCTTCTAGTCCTGCCGGAAGACTCGGTCGATCGGCTTCGAGGGAAGTCGGGTCGTCAAGTTCGATCCCAAGTTTCTTGAGCCCATCGACATCCTCGAAGGCTCGATCGTGTTCCGGCGAGTGATGCTCATCGACCACAAACGAGACTCGGATCGCCGACTGGTCATCGGCGACGAACACCAGCATCAGGGCAGGCAGGTACTTGGTCCTCGCTCCGAGGCTCAACAACTGAACGACATCTACGTCGATCTCCGAGCGGCGAGTGGTCGGCAACTGCGCCAACTCGCTGTTCAAAGCGACCATTTCGATCTCCCCCGATCTCAGGCCGCCTCCTACGCCTTGGTGGGATGAGACGAATCCCCGAGTCCTTGAAGCGCCGGGGGTTGTCCCACTCGTTCATCCATCGGGGCGACAGATGCCAGAGCAGACGGTCGAAGCCAATCCTGACTTCAGTTCGCTGTGGTACGTCTTGCACGCGCTCGTCAAGAGCAGCCTTTCCCGACGAAGACAGTCGAATCTCGCGGCCTGACGCGCCAGGCGGATAGTCAACAAGATCCGCCTGCAGCAAGGCGAGAACCGAACGTCGAACGACCGCCTCCTGCAACCCGAGAAACCCTTCGATCTCGTGTGACGCCCGAAGACCAAGGTCGGCGAGGCGCAGCACGTACTCGTCTACTACGGCGAGTACGCTTCGCTTCAGCGCCATGACATCGAGTCGTAGCTCGAAGAGCGGCAGCCCCACCTCCTCGTAGTCGACGAGGTTGAACCCCGGGTGGAGTGCCTCAAATCGTTGTGCGACCTCGTCACTATGCGCCATCGCTGCTGAGCTCCCTCACGGTGCAGGTAGACGGGTGTTGTCGCACGTAGCGGAGAACGTCTCCCCAGGGGGCCCCCTGCCTGCTCGAAGAACGAAGCGTCTCCGACGATCGTCAATAGATACTTGCCGCGCGACAACGCCACGTTCGCACGCTCGAGGTCCCGCACGAACCCCATCTTGAACTGTGGATTCGATCGGACGGTCGAGAAGATCAAGACGTCCGCCTCGCGCCCCTGCGCTGCGTCGACGGTGTTCACTTCCACATCGAGATGCGAAAGCCGCTCGCGTTCCTGCCGAACTCTTCGGGCCAGTTCGGAAACCTGTGCCAAGTACGGCGCCAACACGAGTACATGAAGCCGCTCGTCGGCAGTCTGGGCCGTGGCCTTGTTCAACTTCTTGAGATGCCTCATGACCTCGCGTGCTTCGCACAAGTTCAGGAAGGTCTTGCCGCCCGTCTCGCGCTCGCCCCGACCTCTCAGGCCGTCCGTCGCCAGCCAGCATACGGGTGAGCCCTGTAGCTCGGCCGTGAAGCCCAGCGGCTCGCGATCTGCGCTCTCCAAGGTTCCCCCGTAGAAGCACGCGCTAATGAGGTCCCCGATCTGCGGGACCATTCGGTACTGACGATTGAGCGAGCGGCTGTTCGCCGCCGGCAGACCGCGAGCTAGGCGACCAAAGAGCGTCTGCTTCAGCTCATCCGGATCAAGGCCGAAGTCATCCTGCACCGTTCGGTCTCGGAGAGCCTCGTCAAGGAACGGCGGAAGCTGCTTCTCGTCACCAACGAGGACCCAGCCTTTCGCACGCACCAGGGGAACGAGTGTCTCGGTTGCCGTCGCCTTCGAAGCCTCGTCAACGATGCACAAGTCGAACGCTTCATCATCGATCCCGGGAGCACCGGCGATCCCGACGCACGTTCCCGCGACCAACTGGCTCGCCACCACAAGTGCCGCTTCGAACTCGGTCCCGGACGCAATGCGATCGAGCCACTTGGCCTGGGCATCGACAATCCGCTTCAGATCGATTCCCGTCTCGTCTGCGCCAGAGGGAGGAGCGCCGAACCTGCGGCGAGGAGTTCGGTGAAGGCGATCTCCTCGAGGGCACGGGCGCGCACCACGTCCGCGAGCTGGGGATCATCGACGATGAGCTTCGCTCTGTGAACCGTCTGGTCGCGTCCGTCGCGCAACTTCTCGATCTCTGCTTCGAGGTCCGCTTGGGCGTCCTCCGCTGCAGTGCCGTCCTCATGCGCGCCTGCGCTGAGCTGCTCAATCCGGCGGGGAGATCCCGGAGTCGCACAACTCGATCCGGCGAAGCAGATCGACCAGCTCCGCTATGCGCATCGACTTGCGAACTGCCGACACGTCGACGCCGTGCGCAGCGACGAAGTCTTCCAGATATGCCGTGCTTTGTTCTCTCACCTCCTCTCTCCATCGCTGTAGCTGCACCTCGATCGCGAGATCGAGCACATCCGACGCCATCGTTTCCTGCGCCCGTCGACCAACGCGCACCATTCGGAGGTTGGGACTGACTGTACGGATCTGCATCAGCGCGTTGTCGACAGCGACATGCGTCTGGGACGCAAGAAGCACCCGCGCCCCTGGTGCTCTGCGGAACAGTTGTGCGGCCAGTTCTGCGATGAACGTCGTCTTACCGGTGCCCGGCGGGCCGTGGACGACTACGAAGTCCTCGCTTGCGAGCGCCTGAGCGACTGCGGCGCGCTTGTCCTCATCGAGATCCGGCTGCGCCCACTCATCCACAACGGCCGGCTGGATCTCGGTCGCATCCGATGGCTCAAGGACCAGACTAGGGAGTGACACGTTGGCCAATCCGGAGGCACCAAAGCGAACTCTCGCGAGCGCGTCGCGCTCCCGGTTGAGCTTGGTACGGGACGCTCCCATGTCGAGCGCAAGAAAGCCTGACTGAGGGAGAGACCGACCAGGGAGTCGCTCCATGTACAAGACGACATCGCCGTCGCGTACATCGTCCACAGTTCCACGAACAATGAACCGTCCACGATCATCGAGCAGCGCACGCTGGGGTCCCTCGATCTCGATCGACTCATCTGTCAGCGACAGGGTGAGCCGGTAACCATCTGAGTCCTTGAATCGAACTGGGACGCGGTCCTCCCGCTCCTCCTCGGCGGCTTCCCGGGCATCGAGCTGCCGCCCCCACTGATCGAAGAGCCGCGCCCGCTCCTGCCCTGTCCGCTCACCGTGACGCTTCCCTTCGTAAGCAAATGCGCGTTCGACAAGGGACCGGATGCCCGACCTTGCCGCGTCGTAGTTGAGCGGAGCGTCGACCATGAAGCGAACGCCGTCCATGACGAGATGACGGTCGCGCCGAGAGTCGTTCTCAACGGCACCCACCCGCGCGGCACTGATGACAGCCAGGCGCGGTTCGCTCTCGCCGGCGACGACACGAAAGCTCCACTCGTCCCCATACAGAAAGAAGTGCCGGACCTCCCCGAACCACGAGTCGGCGAACACGGCTGGATCTTCACCATCCGCGAGCAAAGGCCGCAGGGTGGGCGCGTCGCTCAGCTCGCCAAGGATGAAGCTGCCGACTTCGGACTCCGGCAGGCCTTCCTCCTGGACGATTCTGTGGTGTGTCGACTGCTTCACATCAAGGGAGATCGAGAGCGGCGGGCGGCCGTCGGCGTCCTCGCGACTGATCAGCCTCTCCACTCGGAGCAGTAGCTCCGGAGCGCTGCGCGGTCGGTCACCAACTCCTAGCGCGGTGCAGGCCTCGATGATGTCGAGCAGTTCAAGGCTGGCATCAAGCGCGTCCAGTACCACGCCGAAGTCGTCGTAGGACTCAACGGGAGTCCTTGACATGCACGCAAGCAGGAAGACTCCAAATCCGAAGACGTCGCGCGAGAAGCTCGACTTGGACTCCGACTCGGGCGGTGCGAACGGGTAGGAGCTGTAGTTCGCAAGGGTGTGCGAGCTGTCTGAGAGCGACGTCTTGATCTTGCTGATGCCGAAGTCGGTGAGCTTCGGAACCCCCTCGGTCGTCACAAGCACATTCGAGGGCTTCACATCCCGGTGAACAATCTTCCGTTCTTGGGCGAACGCAAGGCCCCTCAAGATGGGGAGCCCCACCTGACGGACGACTTCGTCCGGCGACAGGTCTCTTCCTTCCAGCCACTCACCGAGTTCGTTTGGCACCCACTCGAGTGCCAGGAAGTAGCGGCCCGTTTCCGAATCCACGCCTGCATCTCGCAGTCGCACGATGTTGTTGTGCTTCAGCTCTCTCAGTGCCGCGACCTCGCGCTCGAAGAGAAGTTGAAGCGTCTCGCTTCGATCTGGCAGATCCTTCAGCAGCTTGAGTGCGACGCGGACGCCGCCGGCTTCCAGATCACTGCAGGCATATACCTCGGAGAGGCCTCCCACTCTCGGCGGTTCATTGAGGACCGCGTACCGGCCTTCGACTACTCGCGCCACCCTGCTCTCCTAGTTCGCTCGGGTGAGTACGAGTTCGAACCCGCCCGGTATTTGCCTCGACTTCCGGGGGTGAACGCCCCTCACGACCCCATTCTGAATCACCGCACGCACACGTCGTTTGGCTGGCCCTACGACCACAACGCATAGTGCCTCGGCGCCCGCAGTCAATGCAGCTGCTACCGCGTTCGAGAGTATCGCTTCTGCCTCGGCCTCATCTTCGATCACCAATGTCAATTGGCCGTCCACAACCTGCAATGGCCCGCCCGCCTGCTCGGCAATTCGATCGAGGAACTTCAAGAGCTCCGGATCTGCGGTGTCATCGGACAAGTCAGAAGCGAGACGAAGCGATCCGCGGGCACTCTCCTCCGTGAAGTCGCACACGGTGATCCGCACACGATCACCCGCCTTGAGTGCCCGATGCGAAGCAGGCACCTCTTCGGATGGGACCCACACCTCAAGGGCATCATCGACGCGTACAACCAGTCCCCGGGCCGTCTCCTTAATGACCGCGGCCTCGCACTCGTCGCCCGCGGCTAGGGAGTCTCGGAGCTCCAGCGCTCGGTCTCGGCGGCGCCGATCGACGACCTCCCTCCGCGAGAGGACAACTCTCTTCCTCGCCACATCGAGCTCGATGACCGTCGCCGCAACGGTCTTTCCCACGAACGCTCCGAGATCCTCGATCCAATCGGAGTCAACCTGACTTGCAGGCATGAACCCCCGCACACCGACATCCACAACCAGGCCCCCCTTGACGACAGCGGCAACGGTTCCCTCCACTGGCATCCCTCGGTTCTTGTGCTCCACGAGTTTCTGCCAAGCCCGGTGCTGTGCCGATTCTCTGGGAGTTGACGCCTGCGAAGGCGGGCGCTGTGAAACCGCGCTGCTGCTGGCGGAACGTGCTCGCTTGGGCACGGTCGTGAGCCGATCGACCACCGCCAACGCTTCGCGATGGTCAATCATGGACTTACGTGAAGCCACACCGATGCCGAGTTCGCGACATGTCGCCAAGATGACCGCTGGCGTTACCCCGAGCACGCCCGCAACCTCTTCTACACGTCGCTGAACCGGTGGCATCTACCCGTGGTCTCCCCATTGCGCCTCGCACCCATTACCAGACCGTACTCCGAGTCAGCGACGCCTGTGCGTGTGGAAACCTGTACGAGCATGCTGAGCAGGCGCCCCGCGCGACGCGATCCGATCCTTATCTGAGGCAGCAGGTGCCCGGGCTCGTCGCAACCCGGTCTGGGCGGCTTTCTGGCTGTGTGAAGCAGACGGTACCGTCGCGGGCCGATGCGCCCTACGCCTGCCCTCGCCCGTCTTGTTCTCGCATGGTTCCGGTGGGTCTTCGCCACTGGCCATGAGCGCGATGCCGAGGTCCTCGCGCCGCGCCACCGGGGCCTAGTCCTGCAGCGCAGGTAGCGCGTCCCGCCTTCACCGAGACGGACCGGACGGTCGTCGCAGTGCTCTCCACCGTCTTCGACCGCAGACGGCTCCGCGGGGTGTCGTTCATCGTGCAGCCCGCAACCATGATCGGCTCGCACTGCCGCCTCGTCGCCCTCCACTGGACCCAACCATCGGCACCGCCGCCCGGACGGCCACCATTGGGAGCCGGGACTAGGCGGCTCGCGATCCGACTTGCCGGCGAGAATCCGACCTGGGGCTACCGGCGCATCCACGGTGAGCTCCGTCGGCTCGGCCACAAGATCGTTCCGTCATCGATATGGAAGTTCCTCCGCACCGCGGGGATCAATCCGACTCCGGGCAGGACCGGGCCGACATGGATGGAGTTCATCCACTCGCAGGCGAAGAGAATCGTCGCGACGGACTTCTGCTGCGTCGACACCATCACGCTGCGGCGTCTCCACGTCCTGTTCTTCATCGAGATCCAGTCGCGCCGTGTGCACCTAGCCGGAATCACCACCAACCCGACAGGGGACTGCACCACCTAAGCCGCCAGGAACATCGTGATGGACGACGGCAGAGAGTTCCGGGTCGTGATCCACAACGGTGCCGGCCAGTGCGCCCGCGCGTTCAACACCGTCACCGAAGCGGCCGGCACGGCCGCGAGAAGATCTCGGACCACACGCTCCCCCGAAACTGAAATCACCCCGCGCAATGCTCACCGGGTATCTCCACCACCGCAACCAGTACCGGCCCCGCCGGCTCCACACCAACGCGCTCCAACTCTTCCTGTGCGATTCACTCGGCGCAGAACCTATGGGGATTCGGACGAACGAACTGACGGGTCGCGGACAGGGTTCTCTCTACCTCCACCGCGCGCCCTTCGACGGCGTCCACTTCGGCGGATTCGCATCCGCCAACGCCAACTGCGTGCGCGCTTACGGACGCGCTCAGCTGCCTGGAAGTCCATGCTTGACGCGTGACGCCTTAGCTCAATATTGAGCTCCTCAGCGAGCGCGATCACGACGTCGTTATCGGGCTCTTCGCGTTTGAGCGGGGTCGGGTAGGTCCGTAGCGCGGTACAGGGGCTCTGCGAATCTGAGGGTGTCTTACGCCTTCGGATCCGGGAGAGCCCCTGTGGAAGTTGACCCTACGCGCATCTGCGAGCTGTTGGTAGGTCTGCCTGACGTGAACGTGCTCGGGGTGATCGACGAGTCGGGCGGCGTGTTGAGGGTCGTGATCGAGATCCGCGGCCCGCGTCCGGTGTGTGCTGGGTGCGGGTGGCCGGCGCAGGTCAAGGACCGGCCGGTTGTCGAGCTCGTTGATCTGCCCTGCTTCGGTAGGTCTGTCCGGCTGGTGTGGCGCAAGCACCGTTGGGCGTGTGTCAACGGGTCGTGTCCGGTTCGGTCGTGGACAGGAGTGGACGTTCGGATAGCGGTGGCACGCTCCGCGATGACGGATCGTGCGGGCCGGTGGGTGACCCGCCAGGTCGGTGAGCACGGCCGCACTGTGAACGAGCTCGCCGGCGAGCTCGAGTGTGCCTGGCATACCGTCAACGACGCGGTGAGGGCATACGGCGAGGCACTCGTCGATGACGACCCCGACCGGATCGGCGAGCCAACCGCACTCGGGTTGGATGAGACCCTGTTCGCACGGCTCGGCGAGTTCGGCCGGCAGCACTGGTCGACGTCGATCGTCGATGTACGCGCCGGCGTGCTGCTCGATGTCGTTCCGGGCCGCAGCGGCGCAGAACCGTGCCGGTGGCTCGCCACACGCGGTGATGCGTGGCTGGCGAACATCGCGTACGCGACGCTCGATCTGTCGGGGCCGTACAGGGCTGTGTTCGACACGATGACCCCCGACGCGATCCAGGTCGCAGATCCATTCCATGTCGTCAAGCTCGCGAACCAGAAGCTCGATGAGTGCCGCCGTCGAGTGCAGAACGAGACGTGCGGCCATCGTTGCCGCAAGGACGACCCGCTCTACCGCTGCCGGCGGTTGTTGACCCGCGCCGATGAACGTCTCGACGAACACGGTCGCACGAAGCTGCTCGGGCTTCTCGACGCCGGTGACCCCCATGGCGAGGTGCGCACCGCGTGGCACGCGAAGGAGGTCGTGCGAAGCATCTATGAGCATCACGATCCCGAGCTCGCAGGCGAGTTCGTCGACAGGCTCGGCCACGATCTCCAGGACCCGTCATGCCCGATTGAAGTCCGCTCACTTGGCCGGACCCTTCTGCGCTGGAAGGATCAGATCGCGGCGTGGCATCGCGCTCACGTGAGCAACGGGCCGACCGAAGCGGCGATTATCAGGAGCGCTCGTCGGAGTGTCGTTGACGTCGTCGACGAGGCAGTTGAGGCCGTTGGGGAACGCGTTCTCTGGAGCGTGTCGTTGAGGTCCCCGATGTGGCGGGCGGCGTGAGGTAGACATCGTCGTCCTTGGCCCGCACCTCGCTGGTCGACCAGCGGAGGTGACGGTGAGGGTGCAGCGCGTGGTGATGCCCGTGACGGGCGGCGAGTCGTGGACAGTGGTTGGTGACGACTGGATTCCTGTCGTGCCGGTCGAGCGCTATCTGGGGCATCTGGCCGGGATCGAACGGTCTCCGAACACGGTGCGCGCCTACGCCCACGGGTTGCGGTTGTGGTTCGAGTTCCTCGAGCGGCACGATCTCGCGTGGGACGCAGCGGGCATCGAGGATGTGTCTCGGTTCGTGGCGTGGCTGCGGGCGCCGGCGGACAACGTGATCGTGCTCGATGACACCGCGGCGGTGCGGAGCGCGGCGACGGTGAACCGGCATCTGGCCGCCCTGTTCGGGTTCTATGACTTCCACGCCCGTTCTGGGGTGGGGTTGGCGGCGGATCTGGTGGCGTGGCGGCGGGTGTCGCGGGGTTCCTACAAGCCGTTCTTGCATCACGTGTCGCGGGGCCGGCCGGTCGCTGCCCGGCCGGTGAGGTTACGTGTTGATCGCCGCCTGCCCGTGACGTTGAGCGTCGAGGAGATCGCTCAGATCTTGGCAGCGTGTGATCGTCTGCGGGACCGGTTCCTGTTCGCGTTGTTGGCCGAGACGGGGATGCGGATCGGTCAAGCCCTCGGGTTGCGTCACAGCGACTTCGTGAGCCGCGAACGGACGGTGATGATCGTGCCGCGAGGCGACAACGCCAACGGCGCCCGAGCCAAGTGCACGTCGCCGGTGAGTGTGCCGGTGTCGGCGCCGCTGGTTCGGCTCTACAGCGACTACATGCACACCGAGTACGGCGCCCTCGATTCGGACTACGTGTTCGTCAACTTGTGGTCGGCACCGGTGGGTCGCCCGTTGCGCTATCAGGCAGTCGTCAAGCTCGTCGGCCGACTGCGGGCCCGCACGGGCATCGAGTTCAGCGCACACATGCTGCGCCATAGCCGAGCGACAGAGCTGATCCGTGGCGGTGTGGCGATCGAGATCGTCTCCAAGTTGTTGACTCACCGGTCGGTGACCACGACCAGCGACGCTTACGTGCACCTCGACGTTGAGGATCTGCGCGCTGAACTGGTCCGAGCCGGCGCATGGGTGCCGGCCTCATGTTGAGCGTCGTCTCGGTTCCCGATCCCGACGGCGACCAGATGGGGGCGTTGTTGGTCGCGGCAGTCCGTCCCGAGTTCGCCGGCCACATCGTTCGGGTCGACGCCGACAACCCGGTGTTCGGACGGGGTCGCTGCGGCGTCGGCGGCTGCGAGCGGACGTCGTGGGCGCGCCAGCTGTGCGCGGCTCACCATCAACGCTGGACCAAACACGGCAAACCCGAGGTCGAACACTTCCGGGACACCACCGGCCCGATCGCCGTGCGCGCCGGTTCCGAGAGGGTCGACGCGTTCGATCTGTCCGCGCTCGACCAACGAGCGCGTCTGGAGGTCGGCTACGTCTTGCAGTGCCGCCATGACGAACGCGGCGTTCGGGTCCTGCCCTCGACTATCCGTCATCTCGCCGCCCTCTACGTTGACAGCGGCGCCCGGTCGCTGCTCGACCGGCCGGTCGAGCCATGGCTCGACGCCGTGCGAGCCAAACGCTGGAAGGACCCGACCCGCACGGTCGCGCTCGTCCGCTACGCCCATCAGCGTCTCACTGACTTGGGCGGCATCGATGTCGAAGCCGAATACGCCAGCGACATCTGGGTGGCTGCCCGCCTCGGGATCCACGTGACGCGTTCAGCGACCCAGACCCGCTTCGACACCATCGCTCAGCCGTGGCTGCGCACCGCTGTCAAACGATGGGCTCGGCTGCGGCTCGGATCCGGCAAGACGTTCGGCACCGTGCACGTCGACGCCCGAGCGATGCTGTGGTTCAGCCGGTTCCTCGCCGGACGTGACCCCGACGCCACCGATGAGCGTGCGATCACCCGCGACGCGCTCGAGGCCTACCTCGTCTGGATCACCGCTTCCCACCTGGCAGCGCACACCTCGAGCACCTACATCACCTGCCTACGAGGTTTCCTCGACACGAGCCGTCGCCACCGGTGGCTGCCCGCACTGTCATCAACAGCCGCTCTCTACCACGACGACCTGCCGAGCCGTCCCCGGCCGCTGCCGCGTTTCATCTCCGAGTTCGTGATGGGCCAGCTCGAAGACCCCGATCGCCTCGCCGTCCTACCCGACGCCACCACCCGAGCGCTGATCGTCGTGATCATGGAGACCGGGCTGCGCGCCAACGACGCCTGCGCGTTGCCGTTCAACCCGATCATCGACGACTCAGCCGGATGGCCGTGTCTGCGCTACTTCAACGCCAAGATGGCCGCCGAACAACTCGTTCCCCTCAGCGCCACCGCCGCCGACGCGATCCGCGCCCAGCAAGCAGACCTCCGCCGACGTTGGCCCGCCGGACCGCCGGTGCTGTTCCCCGCTCCGCACTCCAACCCCGACGGGACACACCCGTTCAGCTACGCGACGCTGCGGGCCCGTCTCGCCCGCTGGCAAGACGACATCGACGTGCACGACGAGACCGGCCAGCACGTGCGCGTCACCGCTCACCAGTTCCGTCACACGCTCGGCACACGGTTGATCAACCAGGGCGTCCCCCAACACGTCATCCAACGCCTCCTCGGACACGCCTCCCCGCAGATGACCGCCCGCTACGCCACCTTGCACGACACCACCGTCCGCCAAGCCTTCGACGAGTACTGCCGCCAACGCGTCAACCTCGCCGGCGACCGCATCGTCTACGACCCCGCCGGTATCACCGCCGACGCCGAGTGGACCAAGCACAACATGACCAGAGTGCAGGCCAGCCTGCCCAACGGCTACTGCGGGCGACCACCACAACAGAACTGCCCGCACCCCAACGCCTGCCTCACCTGCCCCGACTTCCAGACCACCCCGGCGTTCCTCGACGTCCACCGCCACCAACGCGATGAGACCCGGATCCTGATCGCCACCGCCGAAGCCGACGGCCAGTTCCGGCTCGCCGCGAACCACCGCCAGGTCCACGACAACCTCGATCAACTCATCGACGCCCTCGATGCCATCGGAGACTCCCCATGAGCACCACCGAGAACACCGCCCTCGCCGTCGCCACCGAGCGACGCGTTCAAGACACCCGGCTACGCGCCATCGGCGCGATCCGACAGCTCGACACCGCCGGCGAGACCATCACGTTCGCCAGCGTCTCCCAACGATCAGGAGTGTCACGATCATGGCTCTACCGCCAACCCGACCTACGCGCCGAGATCAACCGCCTGCGAGCCACCCCAGCCCCGACAGTCCCTTCAGCCCAGCGAGCCTCCACCGACTCACAGCACCGACGCCTCGAGGCCACCCTCGACGAGATCCAACGCCTCAAGGCCGAGAACCAACAACTCCGGGAACTGCTCGCCCAGCGCCTCGGACAACAACGCGTCGACGGGCCAAACTGACCTCGTCGGCAACATGTCCACGACGTGCAGGCCCTGGCGAACAAGGCATTCCCTGTCCGCGCTCCAGATAACGGCGAACAACCTCATCAAGCGGATCAAGCGCGTCGCGTTCGGCTTCACCAACTTCCGCAACTACCGCGTCCGGGTCCTGCTCTACGCTGGCAAGCCGAACTGGGACCTACTCGCCACCATCACACCCCGCTGAAACGCGAAGAACCGTGAAACGGCAGGAGTCCGATTCATTCTCGCGGGTGACGCGCGAAGAACTCCTCGGCGGTGACGCTAACTGATCCGTCGGTGATGAAGATGCGCCCGTCGTAGTGGTAGGCGGTACCTCGGTACTCGCTGGCACAGCACCTTGGGTCGCTGTCCGCGTACTGGGGATTCCAGACGGTGATCATTCCGGCGTCCGGGCCGGGTTCGGGCTCAAAGCCGAATATCATCCCGATCTTCAGTACTTTCTCTTGCTCTATCGAGTAGACGAGCACCTGCGAGGTGGCGCTGGATACTCCGTACTCGCATACGATATATACAATGGCATCATCCCTACCGTCGCCGGTGAGTTCCATGTACTCCACGGTGACCGATGAGATCGACGCTTCGCTACCCCCATTTGCTCCTACCCATTCTCCATCTGAGAGAGAGACAGTCTGGTTCTCTAGACAGGCAATCTCGTGATCGAAGTTCGCGAAGTCCACATCTCTGATGTTGCCAGCCTTCGGAGCGTTGGGGCGGCTCTCGATGGGTGAGGTCGTCGGTGGGCTATGGGGAGGCCTGGCATTGAGTCCGCAGTCTGTGAGCCAGTACGGCTCTCGCGCTACAGGCACGCAATCCGCCGGTAGAGACCAGTTCAAAGGGAAGAGATGGATGAAGCAGCCCGGATCGGCACAGCGCGACCGCGCCTTGCCGAGTGCCGTGAATACATCGCGTTCTACGCCGAACATGCGGTAGCCGCCCGCGTAGGGCTGGGTCGGGTAGTCGTACCACCACTGTCCACGGCGCGCGCAAGAGATCGTATTGCGGATAGCCGGTGCCCCACAGAGACCTATCGACGATGGCGAACCCAGGGATGCAGGCCCACCCGTTGATGATCGTCTCTTCACCAACCCGACCCACGAGAACAGGCGTCACGTGCGCCGCTGACAGCGCGCTCTTCGTGCACGGCGGGTCCCGATAACCGGTCGGCACTGGAAGCGGCGCCTCGAAGCTGCTCTCATCCGCGGCCACTAGGAGAGCGGCGAACACGTCAGAGGGAAGCTTCTTCCAACTCCTTACGAACGACGGACGCACCCCTTCGCTGTCCACGGCTTCAGCGAGCCGCTGAATAGGCGAGTAGGCCGCGACATATGACCGCCAAACGGCGTCCTCGGGTTCGTCACACCGAAGGTCGGAACCCTCGCGACACTCCGCCTCGGCCACCAGCGCCGCCCCGAACGCATCGATCGCACTAGCGGCATCGCGAACAACACCTCGGGCCGCTTCCGGGGCCTCGGAAGTCCGGAGTGACTCAGAAATCACGTCAAGGTCTTCGGCGAGTCCACGTATCCTCTCGGAGAAGTAGTTGTTGGCGCTCACCGTCAGGGGGCCAACAGCGAGTACGGCATCGGCCCGGTGCGTCTGGGTACCTTCCCCGCTGGGTACCGACTTGAGCGGATAGCGTGCCCCCGCAGCGTGGTACTTCGCCAAGCGCGGCCACAGGGCGGTGAGGGAATCGCGGACAACAGCCGGCCAGACTGCGGTCACAGCACCAGTGCCACTCGGAAGCGAATCGACCGCGTTCTCGCCGGAACGACTCAACTGATCGGCGCTGTCCGCCGTTCCGGAACCGTTGCCACACGCCGTAACAAGCGCCGCGAGAAGAACCACTACCGTACGAGATACGCGCATTCCACGGCCCCTCAGCGGTCTACGAGTCTCAGCACTCTAGGTGGCCGACCAGAGACTGTCGACGACCGCTGGAGTTGCCACGATCTCGCGGACACGGGATTCACGGTAGATCAAGCTCCTCGGGGGCAGCGTAGGTCTCGACGGGGGTTCGGTCGTTGAGGCCGGCCTGGTGGCGTGAGCCGTTGATTCAACTCCGGCTTCACGACGAAGCTCAGCCGCGGACTTCGCTGGACGACCCTGTGGGTGCCGGAAACTCGTCCGAGCATCCTGAGCAGGCGTATCGCGCGACGCGATCCGATCCTTCGCTGAGGCAGCAGGCGCTCAGAACTCGTCGGCGCCCGGCACGGACAACTCTCAGGCCATGCCGGACGGCACGGTGCGGTCGCCGGCCGATGAGCCTCCTTCCTGCCGCCGCCCGTCGCGTCGCCTCACGGCTCCGGTGGGTCTTCGCTACTGGCGATGACCGCGACGCCGAGATCCCCGCGTTGCACCACGAAGTCCTGGTCCTGCAACGCCAAGTCGCGCGCCCCGCGCTCACCGAGACGGACCGGACCGTCCTTGCCGTGCTCTCCACCGTCTTGCCCGTCGACGGCCGCGCGACGTGCTCCTCATCGTGCAGCCCGCAACCGTGATTGGTTGGCACCGGCGCCTCGTCGCCCACCACTGGACCCAACCATCGACACCGCCGCCCGGCCAGCCACCATCACAAGAAGCACACGAGAGACAAGGGACGCGCACGACGCGTTCGCGACACCTACACCGACCACGGGCACACAGAACCCGACCTCGGAGGTTCCGACGCGTGCGCGCACCCTCACAAGAAGCACACGAGAACCGTGACGCTCTCACGGCGCATACTCGGCACCTACAGCTGATCGTGAGCGCCGAGCGCGCGGCATCCTGACACGCTGTCACACCCACAGCGGCGCGGTCCGCGCTCAACCGACTCAATAAGGCACGGTCGACGGACCGCGAATGGATCAGCGGTTGGCTCTTCGAGCTCCTCGACAGCATCGAGCACAACCTCGGCCAAGTCGATGACAGTCGAGGCAGCCGACCCGCACCTTCTCCAACGCGGTCTCCTCGACGACTCGGTTGACTTACGCCCCCTGAGCTACGGCGTCGATATGGAAGCCCTGAGGTCCTCAGCAGTAATCCGGCGCTCTGGATCAGCAGCGTGATTCACGAAGGCGACACCTTCGGCGACGAGGACTTCCTCCTGCGTGCGGGTATCGCTCAAGTCGGTCCAGGCGAAGTTCGGACGTGGCCTTGCATCGGCACCGAGAACGCGCCAGGCATTGGCACACTCGGGGCACTTCGTCACGTGGTTGCCGACGGGTTGCGCGGCCGTGCCTGCAATCTCACCAAGGTCGCCGTAAGTCGTCCACCGACCCGACGGGATCGCAAGCAATGCGGCGTGGAGAGCCGACCAGTCGAATCGGCGATCCCTCGAAGCGTCGGGGAACCGCTCCGCGACCTTGTGGAGGATCTCTCCGTCGGGAGTCTCGAACCAGTTCGGGCCCCACACGTTCGTAAGTGGGGAAGCCCCAGTTGCCTGCTCGATGACATGGCGAATCAGCGTCGTAAGATTCCACGGCTGTTCGTCTACTGCCCAGACAACCGGCGCCTTCGCGTCCAGCCGCCAGCGAACCACAGCCCGAGTCGGGTCCGATCGGAGCCAGTGCTCGATCGTGGCGCGATCCTCCTGGACGCCTGGTCGCACCACTATACGAAGCTCGTCGCCCTCGGCGAACGCTCCGCCCGCAATGAGACGGTCTGGGACGGACGAGCGCCGCGACGCAGCATCGCGAGCCGCACGCTGGGTCGACCCGACCGATCGCGGTCGGACCATGAAGTCCTCTGCGTCGGGAACGGGCAGCACCTGTGCCGCGGTAAGAGCGACCGTGTCATTAGCCATGCGGTACAGCAGAACGCGAATCAGCCGAAGGTCCAGGCCCTGCTCAATGAGGAACATGGACGTGTTGGTCATCACGGGCCCGAAGTCCTCAGCGACCAAGACGATGCGCGGAGGCGCGAGCGATTCATCAGATAGGCCCGGTGCCCATTCTCGGAGCTCGTCGAGCAACTCCGCATCAGTCATCTCTCCATCGCGACGCTCGCCGTACGCCTCGGCGAGCAAGTCCAGGTTGAATCGGCTTGCCATCGCTGCGTAGTTCAGAGCCTGAACAATCACGGCATCAGGCGCGCGGTCCCGCTTCAACTCGGCGATGACGAGACGTCCTGTTCGGTCCAACGCCATGACGTCGAGGCGCTCCCAGGTGGGTGTTCCTCCCGCCGTCATCCATCGGTCGAACTCAAAGGTGACGACGAGAACGTCCTCTCCCAGGATTTCGGGATGCGCCAGCACCCATTCCTGCAGATGGTGGCGCTCGAGCAGACCGGCGGAGGTGAGTGTGATTCGCTCCGCCGGCGTCGCCTTCGACCCGTCGACCATGTAGAGGTGCTCCTCGGCCACACATCCACCCTACGCGATCGCCACCCGCGCTGGTCGAGCGACGCCACCAGGTTCCGCTCGGCTATGTGCTTGACCTGTGGGGTCCGTCCGTTTGCAGACCCGTCGAAAGAACACCTCAGTCAGCGCCGCGAGCGCGCCGGCCGCGGGCGGCAGATCAGCCGACGGGTTCCGTCTCCGGCGGTTCGGCCTTCCGCCGTCGTAGCCATCGAGCTGCACGGTAAGAGCCGTACCCGATCCCAGCGGCCGCGACCGCAGGAGCCGCAATGACGATCGCTGACCCCGCCGCCATACCTCCACCCACTACCCCACCGATCGCGGCCAATCCCGAGCTGATCCCTGCGGCACTCAGACCGGCGGTCACACCAGCCGCACTCACCGTGGCCACGCCGGCGGCGCTCCCACCCGCGACCCCGGCAATAGATGCTTTGCGGCCGACGCTTCGCGCCGATCGCTCGCCGCGAGGCAGATCCTCATCATCACGGAGCGCGACGTTCATCACCGCTGCGCTCATCGCACCGGGGGCCACGCCCAAGACCACGAGTCCACCGACCGCGCCGCTGCCGACGAGCCCGCCAGTCGTCGCGAGGCCCGACATGATCCCCGGCCCGCTGAGACCCACAGCCGCGCCAACCGCGCTAACGACACCGACTCCACCGGCTGCCGCAGCACTGGCCGATGCGACAACGCCTCCGGCTGCATTGACACGAGCAACCTGGCTGCTCTTGTGCCTCCCGGTAACGCACCACCGAGCGAAATGCTCGCAGTTGTTCGCGTAGAGGTGGTAGCCCGACTCGCCGAGCTTCGATTCGGCTAGCTCGACTGCCTCGGACGGATCGCATCGCTGCTGGTAAGGCCTCACCTTGACGACTCCGCCGCTCGCAAACGCGTCGAGTGAGTCGCGCCGAATCGTCGCGCCACGCTTACTACCCGGTGTGCCGGTGAAGTGGACGACCATGCCGTCGGCAACCTCGACACCGTGGTGCGTGTACCACCACCGCTTCACGAAGACGTGATCCCCAATCCCCATCGCCAGCGACTCCCCTCCGCGCGGCGAAAGTCGGCCCTCTACCCCGCCACCTTCATTCTAGAGGTCGACATCGCTCTCAGCCTCAGAGGACGCACGTCGGGTCGGGATCGATCTCGGCCACCAGCATCTCGACGTAGGGCGTCGAGTTCCAGGGAGCACCTCTGAGGACTTCCCGGTGATCGTCGACAGCACACCAGCAGTCCGGCTGAGCCAACGAGACTCCAGTCGACAATGAGAACCCGTTGTGAGCAACTGGCGGTCAGCCTCTGACGAGTACCGAACTCACGGGGCCTTGGGCCTGACCGCATCGTCGCCCGATTGCTGAGCGCGCACCTCAACAACGTGCCCGAGGATGGCTGTCAACTCAGACGTGAGCGCGGGAAGCCCCTCGCTGACCTCACCGTCGTGCACGAAGTCGCTCCGCGCCTCATACGCACGGCGCAGAGCTCTCCTACCTTCCGCTCGGCAGGCGGCATCGGGAAGTTCGTCGGCCAGGTCCCGAAATCGCGACGAGATCGACCTTCCCCGAGCAAGCTGCAAGGTCGACCGTAACGACTGAAGCTGACGTTTCTGCTCCTCGTCGTCAACGGGCGTCTCGGTAAGGGCTTCGTCTACCTGGACAAGCAGCTCCTCCACGAGTTCACGAGCCCGTCCCGTCCGCTCTGCCGGCAAGGCCAGCACCTCGCCCGCAGTCGTTGCCATCACGTGCTTGGCAGCCGAACTGCGCTCGAACGCCACCTGAGCGAGCAGGTCAGCACCGACACGCGCCCGCTCATCAAGCACCGCCGTCGCTGCGATGGTCGCGGTCAGCCGCTCCAGGAAGCGATCGAGGTCAGAAACGACCGTAGAAGTGGCAGAACCTCCAAGAAACCTCGTCACTGCACGTGCCTCGTAGACGATCAGGCCGTGGACATCACTAAGGAGCTGAACCCCGTCGCGTTCGAATGCCTCCTTCAACACCGGGCCGGGACCTCCAAGCGCCCGGCCGTCGCCAACGTCAATCGAGACCGACGACCGAGCTGACGCGATCCTCAGGGCGTCCTGCAGAACCGTGCCCGCATTCGCGGCCTGCTCCTGGCTCTCATAGCCAGCTCCGAAGAACGCCAAGCGTTCAGCGGCTCCGATCGTTGAGTTCCCTGCGCCAACCGGCCGCAACTTGACGGTGCAGACTGGCGCACCAAGATCCAGCTCGAGCGACGTCTCGCTGCTGCCAAGTCGAGAGCCAGGCTCCAGCCGAACGGCCAAGCGAAAGGCCCAGATCCCCTTCTTGCCGATCACGCCACCTCCGCGCGGCGGCGAACGTCGGCGACGACTGCGAGGAGGCGGTCGACGTCGGCGGACTCAAAGATGGCGTCGGGGCCTTGGGGGCTGAGGTCGGTGTAGGGCGACTCGTAGAAGCGCCGGGGCTCGATCACGCCGTTGTCGGTGAGCTCGTCGATGACGAGGTTCACGAACTCGATCTGGTTGGCGGTGTACCGCTGACTGTCGAGGAACTCACCGAATGCTTCCTTGGCTGCGGCTCGGTCGAGACCGACCAGGCAGCGGATGAACAGCCCGAAGCTCCCGGCCGTGGACTGTGCCCGTTCACAGTCCGCAACCGTGCCGATGCCGCTGTTGACGAGGATGCGTTGGAGCTCGGCCAGGTCGGCGATGGTGATGGGCCAGTTGTGGTGGATCTTCTTGATCGCCATCTCGCCCTTGTGGTCGCGCAGGAAGACCCGGGCCTTCTTGCGGAACCGCTCGAACTTGTCAACAGGTGCCAGGCCCGCGAACTCAACATCGACCGCTTCACTGATCTCGTCTTCGAAGTCCGTGTAGACGATCTTCCGCTTGGTCTTCTCGATGAACGGCACCAGCAGCCGCAGCCGCCGGCGAACCAGTTCGAGCATCGGGAGGGTGACGTCGGCCCACCACTCGTCGCTCTGCACGTCGGAGATGAGCGGCAGCTCCTTCGCCACGGCGGGGATGGTCGGGTACTCCTCCAGCAGCCCGGCGATATGGCGAACCTGTTGCTGCAGCCGCGGGTAGCCGGGCTCGGTCTGCAGCAGCGCGAGCTCAAGTGAGAGGAGGAGCAGATCGAAGCGCTTGGCTTCCTCCGGTTCGGCATCGACCTCGGCGGGGAGACCGGCAACGTGGTTCGCAAGCTCGCTGAGGTCACCGACACCAACGGTCTCCCACGCCTCAGATGTCGTGAATCGCTCGACGAGCCGGCGGTGGGGCCGCACGACGAAGTTGTTCACGTTCATAGCCCCCACCTCGACGCGGAGCAGATCCGCGATCGACGCCCGCTCTTCGGGGTGAGCCTGGGTTGCGTCGAGCGTGGCGAGAATGTCGAGGCGGCTGGTGAACAGGCGGGCACTCAGCGATGCGGCGACCGATCCCTCGGTGACGGCGGGGTGCTGGTTGAAGAACTCGAGGTTCTGACAGAAGTCGAAGACCGTGAAGAACGCTTTGTCCTCTCCGGGGCCGAACAGGTCGGGGCAGAGGCGGGTGCCACGGCCGAGCATCTGCCAGAACTTCGTCTTGGAACGCACGACCTTGAAGAACACGAGGTTCACGACCTCGGGGATGTCGATGCCGGTGTCGAGCATGTCGATGGAGAGTGCGACGTGTGGGTCGCGGTCGGGGATCGAGAACTTGTCGATCAGGTCCTGGGCGTACTCGGTCTTGTTGGTGATTACCCGGGCGAACTCACCCTTGTAGTGCGGGTAGTTCGCATTGAAGCGCTCGGCGATGAACTCGGAGTGGCGCTGGTTCTTGGCAAACAGGATCGTCTTGCCGAGCCGGTCACCACCGGCGACCTTCTGGCCTCGGGTCATCAGGTGTTCGAGGACCTTGTCGACGGTGTCCGCGTTGAACAGCCACTTGTTGATGGCCTCGGCACCGACGGCGTCGGGCGGATCCTCGCCGTCTTCGTCCCACTCGAGCTCGTCCCACAGCTCTTTCTCGTCCTCGGACAGATCGTCGTAGCGGATGCCTTCGCGCTGGAACTTCACCGGCACCGACACCGCCCTCGGTGGCACTAGATAGCCGTCGGCGACCGCTTCGGTTAGCCCATACGCGGCAGTCGGAACGCCGGTCTCGAGGTCGAAGAGGCCGTAGGTGTTGTGGTCGATCTCCTCGCGCGGTGTGGCCGTGAGGCCGACGAGGAGCGAGTCGAAGTACTCGAAGATCGCTCGGTACTTCTGGAACACCGAGCGGTGTGCCTCGTCGATCACGACCAGGTCGAAGTGGCCGGGCCCGAACCTGCGCTCCCCCTCACCCGAGCCGTTGATGAGGTTCATCATCGTCGGGTACGTCGAGACGTAGACCCGCCCCTCGGCGTTACGCTCGGCCACCAGGTTCACCGGCGACGAGTCGGGCAGGAACGCCTTGAGCGCGTTCGTCGCCTGCTTCACCAGAGCGGTGCGGTCGGCCAGGAACAAGGCGCGCTTCGCCCAGTTCGTACGAATCAACAGATCCGACAGGGCGATCACCGTGCGCGTCTTGCCCGCACCCGTCGCCATGACCACGAGAGCCTTGCGGTCGCTATCGCGTTCGAACGCTTCGGCGATCCGGCGGATTGCCTGCGTCTGGTAGTAGCGCTCGACGATCGACGCGTCGATCTCGCTCACCGCAAGTGACTGCCGCGTCGTGCGGCGCTGGATGAGCAGCTCCAGCTCGTCGCGCTTGAAGAAACCGGCCACCTGTCGCGGCGGGTAGAAGGCATCGTCCCAGATCCAATGCTCATAGCCGTTCGTGTAGAAGATGATCGGCCGCTGCCCGAACATCTGCTCGAGGCAGTCGGCGTAGAGCTTCGCCTGCTGCTGGCCGACCTTGGCGTCACGCCGGGTCCGCTTCGCCTCGATCACCGCCAGCGGCCGGCCGTCGTCACCCCACAGCACGTAATCGACGTAGCCCAACTTGCCGTCGGGCATGCCAGTGACCTCGAACTCGCGATCGCGTGGCTCATCGAGCACCCAGCCGGCCTCAGCGAGGAGCAGGTCGATGAAGAAGTCGCGGGTCTCGGCCTCGGAGTAGTCGTGCTCATCGGGCGTCGCCGCTGCCCGAGCCTTTGCCTCGGCTACTTCAGCACGAAGCTGCTCCAGCGCCGCTTCGAGCTTCGCCCGATCAGCGAGCTCGTCATCGGCCCGCTTTCGGGCCAGCTCGCTCTCCTCCAAGGCTTGCTGGAGCTCCTGCATCTGTTTGGCGGTCGTAGCCGGTGACGGTCCGGGTCTCGGCAGCGTCCGCGGGTCGAACGTGAGATCCGGCGGCGGCTTCTCGCCCCTGCTGTAAGTGCGGGCGAACCAGAAGCACAACTGGAATAGGTGTGACATCGTGGCCACCGAGTCGTGCTGACTCGGCGCCGCCTTGTCGTGCACAGCCCGGTTCCCCGCCCGAACGACGTCCCGAGCGAGCTTGAACACCTTGTCGCCGGCCAGCGCCTTGAACGTCGGCTCGTGCAGCAACGCGCTCACGTTGCGCTCGTACGGCCACCTCAGAGACCGGTCGTGCTCGAACGCCCACGTCACCGCCAGCTCCACCACCCGCCGCGCGTAAAAGCACGACGCACGCGGATCCGGCAACGCGTTCAGCCCGGCAATCAACGCCTCACCGTGCAGGTCCGGGAACTCCGCCCTGAGGAAATCGAACGGCGTGCTCACAACGCCCCCGAGAACGCCCGGTGCTGCAGCGAGGCGAACAGGCCGTCCGTATCGCGAGAGGCACGCGCGGCGCGCTCGACCAGTTGAGCGGCCGCTGTCACTGAGCGCGTGAACACCAACTGCTCTGCGAGCGGCACGACCGGCACCTTGAGTGTTCGCAACCGTCCCATGCTGATGCGGGCCCGCGTCTGGCCTTGCACCAGAGCCGTAGCGAGGCGTTCTATCGACGGCATATTGAGCAGCGCCGACAGCCACACCGCGACTGCTCTGGTGGGATCGACACGAATCTGTACGCAGTCGGCCTTGTTCAGGGCTCGCTTCAACCAGTCCGGTTGCACACATGCTCGGAGGTTCGGATTGCCCAGCGTTCCCACAATGACGTCTCCAGGGACGCACTCGTGCTTGCGCAGAGAGCGGAAGTGTTCCTCGGAGATGTACGCCGAGTCATCGTCGACGAAGGTCCCGACCCCGATGTTCTGCAACCTGATGACCCGCACTCCTGACTCGACGTAGTGGCTCGACTTGAGGTTGGAGCCAAAGGGCCCGTCGGAAAACCTCTGTGCCAGGTCTGCCAGCGGCGTGAGTGGGAGTCCCCGAGGGTTCACCGCGGGATCGCCGAACATGTCGAGGTAGACAGATTCGGTGATCGAGTCGAGGAGGTCGAGCGACGCCCGGCGCTTCGCCCGCAACTCGTCGGCCTGGTCAAGTACCGCAGCGATCCGCCGCTGCTCGTCGATCGGTGGTAGCGCCATGGAGAACCGGGCAAGCTCCGACGGGTTCAGTCGCGGCAGGTTGGCACCGACCGACCGGGCGGTCGCGAGGTCCACCATCGTTGGCTGGCGCAAAAGTCGACACAGGTAGATCCGGTCAACTTCGGGCCCCGGAAGGATCGGGAGGATGTCCGTGCTGCATACCCCACTGAAGTCGGGCATCGCAATCTTCGCCAAGTACGGCCGAAGCTTTCCATAGAGAATGTGCTGGTCGGTGAAGTCGAACTTCGCACTTGCTAGTTGTCCCCGCTCGACCGCACTCACATCGAAGAACTCGCCGCCTCGCTCGATATTCTCCAGTCCGACGTACATGGTGCCCGACTCAATGTCCTCGGGTGCTCGGACGACGCGTTCGATACGCGCTATGTCCCCGAGAGCGACGCTTCTCACAGCATTGCCTCGAGGTCTGCGATACCTTGGCGGATCTCGTCCTCCAACCCCGCGAGCTCCTTGAGGATCTCGTGGGGGTCGCGGTGTTCGACGTCGTCGTGGATGAGCTCCTTGTAGCGGTTGATGCTGAGGTCGTACCTGTTGGCGATGATGTCGGCCTTGGGGACGCAGAAACTCTGCTCCGTGCGAGCGCGCCCACTCTCGGAGCCGTCGCGCTCTGCCCATCGGGCGAGCGCGTCGGGAAGGTTGTTCTTGGCGTGCTCCTCGTCGGTGAGCGGCTCAAGCGGTGTCGCTCCGAGCTTCTCCGCTGGGAGTAACTCCGTGCGCTTATCGTCGAGGCTGCGACCGTCGGCTTGCAGGTCGTAGAACCAGACTTGGTCGGTGCCGCCGGAGTTGGTCTTGGTGAACAGGAGAATCGCGGTCGACACCCCGGCGTAGGGCTTGAATGCACCGCTTGGCAGCGAGATGATGCCGTCTAGCTTCTGATCCTCCACGAGGATGCGGCGCAGTTCCTTGTGCGCCTTGTTCGATCCGAACAGCACGCCGTCGGGGACGATCACCGCGGCGCGTCCGCCGGGCTTAAGGAGGCGCAGGAACAGAGCGAGGAACAGCAACTCGGTCTTCTTGGTCTTGACGACCTGGAGGAGGTCTTTGGCGACGTTCTCGTAGTCGAGTGATCCCTTGAAGGGCGGGTTGGCGAGGATCAGCGAGTATGCCTCCGCTTCAGCAGCGTGCTCTTCGGCGAGGGAGTCCTTGTAGCGCACGTCGGGGTGCTCGACGCCGTGGAGGAGCATGTTCATGCTGCCGATGCGCAGCATCGTGTTGTCGAAGTCGAAGCCGTTGAACATCTCCTCATGGAAGTGACGGTTCAGCTTCTTGTCGCGCAGCGCCTCGGGGTGATGGTCCCGCACGTACTCGCCTGCGGCCACGAGGAAGCCGCAGGTACCGGCCGCCGGGTCGCAGATCACGTCGGTCGGTGTCGGCGCCATCATCTCGACCATCAGCTGGATGATGTGGCGAGGAGTGCGGAACTGGCCGTTCTGGCCGGCCGTCGCGATCTTGCTGAGCATGTACTCGTAGACGTCGCCCTTGGTGTCGCGGTCGAGCATCGGCACGCCGTCGAGCCCGTCGACAGCCTTCTGCAGGAGCGCCGGGGTGGGGATCGTGAACCGGGCGTCACGCATGTGCGTCGCGTAGGTCGAGCTGTCGCCACCCAACGTGCGTAGGAACGGGAACACATGCTCGCCGACGACCTCGAACATGTCGGCCGGCGCGAAGTTCTTGAACCGAGACCAGCGCAAGTCGGCGTACTTCCTCCCCTTGTCATCCGCGCCCGGCGGGAAGATCGTACGACCGATCGGCTCGCCGAGTCGGGCAGCTCTGTTCTCGTCGAGGGTCTGGAGGTCGTCGAGACGCTTGATGAAGAGCAGATACGTGAGCTGCTCCATCACCTCTAGAGGATTGGAGATTCCGCCCGACCAGAAGTCGTTCCAGATCCGGTCGATCTTCGACCGCAGTTCGCCGGTCAGCATGTCGCCCTTCCGCTGCGGTCCGGTCGGTAGTCGCTGTTCATGATCTGCCTCACCTGCGCTTTGGCTGAAGTCGCTCAGGACGGACCGCTTTCCCCTGCCCTCCTACCGTCTTCCTCTTCTGTTCGGGACTGCTCGCGGCGAGGTCGATCTCGGCATCACGGAGAGCACACAGCGACTCGATCAGATCTCGGTGCGTGCTGATCGCGTCATCGAACGCGGCGAGCCGGCTCCACAACCTCGCTTGTATGTCGATAGACGGTATCGGCACGGTCATCTCCGCGAGGACCTTCGGCGACAGGCGAGGCATTGTCGAGCCGGTAGCCCCGAGGGCGGCGCGCTGCCGGAACTGACTCGATCGCATGACTAGGTAGAGCCACTGCGGAATCACGCGCCTCTCGTCAGCGCGGATGCGCAGAGCAGCGCACTCTCGACCGAGGACGCACCCCACGGCTTCTTCACCCACGATCACGACATCGCCGATCTTCCCCAGGAGCGCGACCACTATGTCATGTTCCTGCAGCCTGACTGCGCGCTCGAGGTCCACATCTGGGAGCAGAACGCGCGTGGTAGCCCCTCCGTGGGAGATCTCGGCAAGGCCGAAGAACCGTTCCCCATTCTCGGCCTCGGTGGTGTTGGCGGGAACGTTGCCGCGCAGCAGATCCGCGAGCTCCCCGATGGCGAGGTCGGCGGTCATCGGCCGACCTCGAGCTCGGCCAGGAGTCGGTCGAGCGACTCACTCGCGCTTGAACGGGCAGCGGAGAACCGCTCTAGGGCGGCGAGCCGAGACGCCTGGAGGTCGTCTTGACCTGGCTCCTCGCTCTTCTGGTACTTCCTCGGGTCGAGGTTCGCTTCGATGATCTCGCCGCGAGAAACTGCGACTGCCCGGATCCGCTCGTCAGCGACACCAATCGTCTGCGTTTCCGACCATTCCTGGACGATGGTCGCGAGCGCATCGACCTCGTGCTCCTCGAGTGAGATGGTGGATCGACCCGGAGAGCCGAGCCTGGACGCGTCGACGAGCATTATGGCCGTATCTGGTTCGAGTGTGCCCTGGGGTCGAAGGCACCACAACGCGAGCGGGATAGAGGTATCCCGACGGAGGCGTGCCGGAAGCAGAACCACGGATTCGACAACGCCAGCGTCGATCATGCGAGATCGGATCTGCTGCTCGCGCCCAGCGCGGGCGAGAGAAGCCGAGGGCAAGAGAACGAATGCCCTTCCACCCTTAGTCAAAGGCTCGACTGCGACCTGAAGCCACGCCGTGTCCGCAGAGCTCGGCGGAGGCGGTCCGAAGCGCCAGCGACTGCTCACGTATGCGTCAGCATCTCCCCAATCTCGTTGACCGTATGGCGGATCCAGCACGACAGCTTGGATGTCGCCTATAGACATCGGAGCCCGCAAGGTGTCCTGGCAACGAATGTCTGCAACTACGTCATAGAGGAAGAACCGAGTGCGTGAGATGCGGCACGCGTCCAGAACGCGCTCGCTGCCGTAGAGAAGCGGAGCTGGGCCCTCACGACCATCGATGAGCGCGGCGAGGAGCAGCGCCCCCCCCTCACCGCAGGCCGGATCGAAGATACTCGATGCATTCGCGGCGAGTCTCGCGAGCAGATACTCGAGCGATGTAGGGGTGGAATGCTCTCCCGAGAACCGAGCGACTTCGTGAACGTGGTCACGAGCGCCCTCGAACATCTCGAAGCGCGCGGTGTCCTCAGCGCGCGTCATCCGATCCAACAGGTCGATCGTTTCGATGATGACGTTCGGAGGAGGCTCTCGACGCAATCGGAGCCCGCCGACGATGAGTCCCTCCAACTCGGGACTGCCGGCTTCTATATGTTCCGCAGCAGAACGCAGCTGCGCGAGGACTTCGCTCGGGTCGCCTCCGCGAATCTCGGTCCAGGAGAGGCCTGGCGCGAGCCGCGGAACCTGCCTTCGCTCCGCCCGATCACAGATCTCCAAGTAGACGAGCGCGGCATTGACGAGGCTGCCAAACTCCCAAACGTCGAGATCACCACGCAGGGCATCCAGAGTCTGCCAGAGGATCTTTGAAATAGGGACTCTCTCGGCGATCTTCTCCTTCTCGATCAGCCAACGTTCAACTTCAGCGAAGTCGAACAGGACTCCCGATGGCGTGTCGATGGCCGGGTCAGGGAAGTCGGAGTACCGCTTGCGCCAGTTGCTGACCGCAGTGCGCTTCACGCCCGCGAAATCAGCGATCTCGGGGATCCCTACGCGCGCAGTCTCGGATGTGCCCGGCACGCTCACGCTGCCTCCGCTTCGGAGACCGGCCAATCGAACGTGAGCACCTGCTGGGCTGCCATGCGAAGCCGCTTCGACAGGGATGATCGCCTGGACACGACCGTCACACCCAGTCCGGAGCTCGCAAGGCGCCCAGCGGCCTGAGTGAAGATCCCGTCCCCACTGGCGATGACGGCCGCAGCGTACCGAGCTTCGACATTCTCCGAGCCCAGGACCCCGAGTAGGGCTCGATCGGCTCCGTCAGGACCCGAACGAACAACCAGTCGCGCACCCGGCCATCCCAGCCCCACCTCCAGGCAGGCGCCGTGATTGCACGCCAGCACCACGTGATCGCGGGGTCCGGGCTGAACGAGGTGCAGATAGAGAGTGCGCAGGGTCTCGACCGTCGCTCGGCAGGGCCGAGGCTCTCCGGCGAGGTTCTCGATGTCCACCAGGTGGATTCTACGGTTCTGAAGAGAAGTCATATCGTGATCATACTCACGCTGCTAGTGATGTCAAGTCACACATCCCGTGATTTATCACTCGGTTCTTCCGTGGGCCTGTGAGTGTGCGTGCCTGATTGAGGATGCCTGATTGAGGATCTGGGTGCGCCGGGTTGTCCCGGCCTATGGGCGGGGACGATTGGCGGGTTGGCTGGACTTCGTTGTCGTCTGGGTGCGTAATCGGCGATGCCGCACGCGGGTGCGGCGCGTGGGAATCGAGGTTACCGGGATGGCTGACGAAGCGAACCAGACCGACATCGAGGTGACGGCGGAGTTGGGCGGTGGCGTTCCCGACGTGGACGAGTCACTGCGCGCGACACGGAGGTAGATGGCCGTGCGCTCGAGTCAGGTGATGTGGAGGACGTGATCGGGCGGGCCGGGGAGGCTGGGCGGCGCGACGACGAAGACACGGTCGACGCCGATGGCGATGAGGTGGTGTCTGGGGGTGACGCGCGTGAGGTGTTGACCCGGGTTGCGAACGCCAGCGTGTGGGGTGTGATGGTGGTGCAGTACCCGGAGCGCGATGTTCGCGTGTCGATGGATGGTGACGCGGCGCTTCGCCTGCTGGCGATGTATGCGGGTGCTCCTGTGCGTGGCTACGAAGACCGTGTGGATCTGGGGGTGTGCGACGCGCGGTGTTCGTGGGTCGGTGTCGATGTGGCGCGTGCACTGGGGTTGTTCTGGGTTCCGTCAGAGCTTCTCGCGGCGGGCCGCACGACGATCGATCCGGTACCGGCGGGGGTGGCGGTCTGATCGGGGTTGCGCGGCGCGGCGCTGCGGTGGAGTTCGCGGTGCTACCGATTGGTGTGCCTGGGGTTGTTGACACTGTCGGGATGTGCGGCGACTTGGTCCGGGGCACATCGATCGGCGGCGCAGACTCCGACCCTGCGACTATTTGTCCGATCCGCACGCTTTCGGTCGCCCTGAGCGTGTGGTTGTCGTCGTCCCGCCGGGCGGTGATGAGGTATCGGGCCGCGTCGCGATGCTCCAACATGTCGTTGTCGCGGCATGGAATGGCTCGGGTAGGTGCCCGACGGCACGGTTGTTGTCGCAGCGGTATGGGGTGAGCAAGCAGACGTTGTCGCGCGTGGCGCTCGGGGAGCGTTGGGCGGGCGAGACGGTCCTGGCGGCCCTCGTCGAGGTGTACCTGGCGGGCACGGGCGGCCGTCCGGCCGGCTGATTCGGGGCCCCACGGGGCGTCTTGGGGCGGCAGCGGCGCGCCTGCGTGCGCTTTGGTTGGTGACCCGGACGCTCGCGCCGTGAGCGGAACTGAGATCGAGATGCTGGGTGCGATCGACGCCTACCGGCCCCGGGAGTTCGGCGGTTCTGAGCGGTGCCGTCGTGTTGGATCATCCGGATCGAATCCAGGTAGACGAGATTCGCGTCGTCCGTTTCGACGACCACGTGAACGCAGCCGGAGCGGGGATTCTCACGACCGTCGAGCCGAACGATGTTCTTGAAGGAGGCGAGAGCACCCACGTCATTCAGGCCGGTCGTGAAAATGAGCTGGAGGCCAAACGCGTCAGCGACCCGTTGTTGGACTTCCATGAGCGTCGCCTGGTTGGCCTTCCCGATGGGATTGTCAAGCAGGAGTGGCAGTGCGGCGTTGGTCTGCTGGCCCGATGAGTGCGCCTCAGTTCGCATCCTCGTGAGAGCAGCAAACATGACCAGGGCAGCGGTGACCTTCTGGCCACCCGAGAACGATGCCATCTCGGAGATGTCGACGCGTTCGTCCGTCAGCCGCTTGTGAGGCTTCAGGATCGACGCGTGAAACGGCCCGCCGACCGCGGCAGAGACGGCCGCGTACAGCAGCTCCATGCCGGATGTCGGGGTCTTCGCTGGGTCTTCGCAGATGCGATCGACAACCGTCGCCACACGACCCGACAGCTCAGTGGCGGTTTCTGGGAGACGCGGGTGTGTCAGCTGCAGGAAGGACCGGTCCGACCATTCGTCGAGACCAGCTGGGAGGCGAGTCCGTCGCTGCATCCTCTCCAGGAGCTTGACTGCCTCCTTGGCCTTCCCGGTGAGATGGTCGATCACGATCCGCCGATGTCGGTCGAGGTCAGCGAGCTGGTTCTCGATCGTTAGGGCGTACGCGTGAAGCTGACTTGCGAGATCGTGGGCGTACTGGCCGCGTTGATCCGGATGACCCTCCGTGAGGCGAGGCAGAAGGGTCGGCAGGTCAGATGAGAGGAGATCTCGCTATTCGTTCGCCAAGTGCCGAACGTCGTCGAGCGCGTGGTTCCGCTCTTCGGTGGCGATTCTCATGTACTCCGCCGCATCGTCCAGCAGCGTCTCGCGTTCACGTCGTTCCCTTTCGGCCTGGGCCGCGGTTCCCGGCCATGCCGCGGCGTGGCGTCGTTCCTCCAGCACATCTGCAGGGCGACGCATCAGCGACGCGTGTCGCCTGAGCAGCCCGATGAGATCGTCGGCCTCGCGTCGGAAGGCTTGGGCGGTCTGCTCGGCTTGATCGGCCTGGCCCGCATGGTGCGCCTGCCGCTCAGCGGCCTCATCTCGCTGAGCGAGGGCGGAGGATGCCTCGGCCGCGAGTCGATCCGCGAGCGCTCGTGCTTCGTCAGCGGTTCTGGGCTCTTCATCCAGAGCGCTGCGGCGACTCTGCGGGATCCCTTCTTTGTCGGTCAGATCGGCTTCTGCCTTGTCGAGCGCGTCGCGTGCGAGCGCCTCACGCCCCTGTGTCAGCGAGAGACGCTTCTTGGCTTCGCGCGTCGCGATATCGCGAGCCTGAACGTTGGCGCCCTCCGGGCCCGCGAGGAGCGACCGGGCCTGGTCGACAACTTCCTCATCTCGACGCCGTAGGAGCGGGGACAACTCGGCGCTCTCCTTCATGAGATCGTCCCGTTCCTTCACGACCTGGTCGGGGGGTGCAGCTGCGATGAGCTCCTGCCGTGCATCCTCGAGAGCACGCTCGAGCGTGTCGACTGGCGCATCGGGGGCAGCCTGATCGGCAGGTACGAGCCGGTGGTGGGTGAGCGACGATTCGATCTGGCTGATCCGGATTCGGACTTCGCCGATCAGCGCCTGCGCCGCTTCGATCTGCTCGGTGGCGGTCGCTCGCGCCGTATCCGCTGCCTGCATCTGTCGTTCGGCCTCGTCGCGATGCTCGCGGGCCTGGGACGCCGCTCGCTCTTCTTGCGGACGGCGGGCCTGATTCCTGGCGAGCTTCTGGACTGCACTCTCTGCTCGCGCTGCGTCAGCGTGGGCATCCCGAGCCGGCTGCACCGCCGCCAAGGCACTTCGCGCAAGAGCGTCGGCCTCATCACATGCTGACTCCGCGTCCCGAAGGCCAGCTTCGGCCTGGTGGTGTTCGGTCCGGCGATCGGATTCCTCGGACCGCAGCCGGGCAACGGCATCCAACGGGTTCGCGTTCAGGAACGAGAGCAATTGTGCCCGGGCATCACGAGCATCCACCTCCTGTTCGATGACGGTCTCGCGCTCGGTGCTAGCGACATCGAGCTGCGTCTGCCGGCGCTCGCCCTCGCCTATCGCTGCATCCTCGTCGTGGAGCGCCGCGGGACCCGGCAGGACGACGACCCCCTCGCGCCGACCGTCGTTGTGGACAGGCAGTCCGGTTGAGAGCACGGTGGGGGCCATCGGTGAGAAGTCCGACAGCGCCTCGATCGCGGCGTCGAGCTCGCTGGGGTCGGTCAGAACGATGCCGGTGACGATCTCCGGGTGCAGGGAGATGACCTCGGCATGTTGGTCCGCCGGGATCTGCGTGCGCAAGACTTCCCAGGCGGAGAACGCGCTTCGGATGCCACGCTTCGCCAGTGCAGCGAGAGCAGCCTCGACGTCCTGACTCGGTGGGAGCAGGCCCGTGCGATCCAGCCAGTCGACTGCCCGCTGATCAGTTGCGGTGCGCAGCTCAATCGCTACCCGCTCGGTCGCGGCTGCTTCCGCCTCCCTTCGGAGTCGATCGGCTGCTGTCGGGCCGTCGTGCCAGAGATCGGGGTGGGCAGCGTCAAAGGCTGCGGCCACATGGGGCAGGTCGAGCAGTCGTTCGGCACCCGACGTGACCGCCGCGGATCGGGCGGCTGCTCTCTCGAACGCGGCGCGGCAAGCAGCCTCCGCGCGACGCGCCTGCGCAACGACGTCGCGCGCAGCGTCGACCTCGGCCTCGGCGGTCGTGGCGACGCCAGTTAGGCGCTCCACCTCGGCAAGGAGGCGTTGGACCTCCGTGCCTCTTGTGTCGACGGCGTCGTCAAGGAGCTGCCCTCGGTCGAGCAGACCCTCGCGGATCGCTTCGGCCACCTCTGCATCGAGCTGGCCGAGGTTCGCTTCCGCCGTTGCCGCATCGGAGGTGGCGCCGGCGTAAGTCGCTTGCGCAGTCTTAAACGATCGCCCCGCCTGCTTGGCCTTGATCCGTTCCTGCTTCAGGCGCTCGCCAGCCTCGTCGAGAGTGGCCTGCTCGATCTTGAGCAGGTGACCGAGCTTCGCTGCCAGCCGATGCTCGGCAACAGCCACGGCTTCACGCAACGGTCTTGCCTGGTCGTCCACTTCAGCCAACAGTGCATTGATCTGGCCAAGACGCGTTTCGATCGCGCCCAGCCGCCGCAGCGCGGTGGTCAGTTCCCAGGCTTCGACGCGCAGCTGACTCGCTCGGAGCTGGGCGAGCGCTTCCTGGTGGGACGCTGAACTCTCGAGGTGGTGGAGGCGAGCGGCGACGAGCTGCGCTTGCCGCCACTGTTGTTGTCGCTGGTTTCGGAGCGATTGGGCGTCCCTGGCCACCTGCTCGAATCGGGTCGCCTCGTTTCGGTGATGGTCGACGGCTTGGTCCGCAGCAATCTGGGCGGCGCGGAATTGGTCGGCGACTTGGAGAGACGAATCCCATACAACCGTCGCCTCGGCTCGCTGCTCGTCGAGCTGGCGCTGCTGCGTCGCCGCGTACGCGAGCTTGCTCTCGACTGTTGAACAGAACCGTTGCTGCGCGAGCAGGCTCGGACGCTGCGCCAGCGTGTCCTTGACTTGGTCGACGACTGCAGCGATGCCGTCCGGGACCTCCGGGGGATGATGTAGGGCATCGCCCACTGCACGAGATGATCGCCGGTCTCGAAGTGGAACCGTTCGGAGATCGACCCTTCGTCCGCTGACATCTTCAGCTGGTCTGCGAAGACATCCGGATCGAGTCCGTGGTGACGTAACCACTCGGCCCATCGGGTCTGGTTCGAGTCCGGTCGGAAGGCGTCGCCCTGCATCCGATCAGCGAGCTGGGTCGTGAAGTCGGCCAGAGGTCGGCGTTGCGCGCCGTCGGTGCGGACGAGCTCCACGGCCGCCTCAAACGTGAGGGGCCCGCCACTCGGTGGCACGAGAATGCCCCACAACTGGCGGTTCAGCTGCGCGGATTCCCGGGCCTTCTCTTGGCGGTGTTGCCGCCATTGGAGCACCTGCCCGAGCATGAGCCGGGTACCGGAACCGGTGAGCGTTCGGACGCCAGCAACCTGAGCGAACTCCAGGATCACGTGGGCGGTGTCGGTGCCGAGGACGTAGTCACCGAGCTGCTTGTCCGGCCTTCCAAGAAACTCGGTGAGCGATGGCCGCAGGGTGGAGAACACGAGCGACAACCAGGATGTCTTGCCCCCATGTTCTCGAGCCAGAGCACGGATGACGTGGGCTCACCAGCGGCATCCGTGAGCTCCACGGTCAATGGATCGAACCGCGCATCGGGATGGCCGACAGATTCCATGTGCACTCGACGCAGGTGCCACATCAGTTGGCCTCGGCGATCGTCGCGTCGATGAGCGCCTGGAACACAGCATTGGCCGCAACCTCGCGGACGTGGAGCCGGAATCTCTCCGTCGAACGGAATCGTTCCTTGTCACTCGCATCGCGCGCCATGAATCCGCGATCGGCGAGCCAGCGGAGCACGCGTCCGACCTTGTACACGGTGCAGTCTTGGCGTAGTGCGTCTGATCCCTTGTTGTGCGAGACCGCCTTTTCCGCGACGTAGGTCATGAGGGCATCCTCGGGGCCGATCTGATCGCCAGTTGGTTCGGCACTGCCCTGCGTCGACTCAGCGGCCTTCCGGATCCAGTCGTCCACCTCGACTGCTGTCAGGTGACGGGCGCCGGATTCGCTGAACGAGCTAGCTGTGGGAAAGCAGTAGGTAGCGATGCCGACGAAGACCACCCCGTAGATGACCCGCTCGTTCGCAGAAGTCCACTTGAAGTCGCGTTGGAGATCATCCGATCGAAGCGAGAAGGGAGAACTCGCAGTCGTGTCGAGTACGAGACCGAGTTGCGGGTCGGCGCCGAGAACACGGAGGCCGAGTGGCTCTGCGGCGAGCCGAACCGCGCTGGCGTATCCCGGATCGGTTCGGAAACGAGCGAGCAGTTCGCGGTGGTCGGGATCGGCACCGGGCCGGCTACTTCGGTCGAGCGACAGCGCGAGCAGCCGATTCGCGGCGACGAAGTCATCGGGGCGCATTTGCGACCTCTCCGGACGGTGTACGCGCGAGCGCCAGGTCGGGAACGACGAAGTGCATGGACTTCAGCTGTGTCCCGTCATCGAAGGCCGCGATGCCGGCGAGCATCGGGTCGCGAGTGTCGGTTGACCCCCTCTCGCCCCAGCAGCGCATGGCGCAGAGAGCGACGAGGAGCGCGACGTCGTCGGCTTGGTGATCGAGCAGTGTCGACAGGTGGACGGGTTCAGCTCCGACGGATGCCATGAGCGATCGGGCGGCCTCCCACGCCTCGTCGTCGAATCGCTCGAAGGGGCTCTCGATCTCGAGGAGGTCTCCCAGATCGAGGTCGACGAACGGTTCTTCGCGTTCGCGGGGGCGGGCGAGGAGCAGCTCGAACACGTCGGCCAGCGAGGTGACCGACGGAATGGTGGGTCCGGCGAACGGGCCTACGAGCACGGGGGACAAGCTGATCGGTCTTGTCGGCGGGGAGCGAGAGCAGCGGCAGGAAGACGTCGTCACGAAGGTGGACCTTGCCGACGGAGAGGGACACGGCGAAGCCCTGGATGACCTGCGCCGCTCTGAATCGAGATCGGGCGTCGAGGATGTGCTGCTGAAGTGCCAGCAGCTGGTGGAGGGTGTCCCCAACGAGGTCGACCACGGCCGCCGCTTGCGTTCTGGAGGTGGGGTCGACGTCCTCAGCAAGCTGGGTGGCGTGATCCGACAGCTGGTGAAGCACGTTCACGCGTGTCTCGATGTGGGCCAGCGATTCTTCCAGAACGGTCTCGACATCTGTTTCCCAGTTGATATCGCGGAGGTCGCGTTCGACGGAGCGCAAGAATCGGTCCAGTCGGTTTCGGTACTCGACCGCGATCCGACGGGTGATGGCGGCTGACTGCTCGGCCTGGGACCAACGACCGGATTCGATCTGTGCTCGAAGCACCGCCTCCGCGGCGATCTGTCGATCTTCGAGATCAAGGTCGAGGCCGGCGAGTGCCAAGTTGAGGGCGGCCTCATCAGCGTGGAGGCGAACCTCGCCCTCGGACGTGAGGGTCTCGTACAGTGCGATCACGCGCAGGTCGTCTCGGCGATAGTCATTTGCTGGGTCGATCCAGGGAACGTCGAACCCGCGGGCCGCATGTCCGACATTGAGGAGGCGGTCGACAAGCCAGCTTGCGACGTAGGCATGGTCTTCGGGTGATTGGCCTGGAGCGATTACGCGCCGCGTGGACGGTGATCTCTTGCTCGACGTGGTCCCGCGGAACCCCACCCTCGGGGTGCATCCCATACTCGGCCGCGATCGCATCGAAGGCAGCGAGCTGGAGCAGACGCATGTCGTAGACATCCCAGTTCCGGTCGGACCCGCCCGCCCTTGCCGCGCGGTTCTTGTCGTGTTCGATGTCGAGCAACGGCTGGAGATGCGCAAGTACCCGCAGGCGGCGGGTGAACGACCTGCCGGTATTCGATGGGACCTCCATGCTCCCTACGGTATATCCGGCCTGTGACATGGGCCCGGCGCTCCGAGGAGCATGGTCACCTCAACCGTTGGGCGAGCCGACCGTGGCGGAGCCAGCACCATCGTGACGGTCCATCAGAACTCGACCCGGAAGCGCGGCACGAAGGTCTCGGGCTGGATGCTAACGCCCCGGATCCGATCCACTCGGTAGCTCCGGATCTGCGTCCGGTCGTTGATGACGAACAGCAAGAGGTGGCCCTCACGGCTTCGACGTAGCGAGTAGGGCTCAACCACGCGGGTACCGATTCGGCCCCGTTCCGGCAGGTAGTCGATGGCGATCTTCAGGCGGTTGGCGCCCGCGAACCGAATCAGCTCGAGCGGAGCCCCCGTGTTCCACGTGGTCATGTAGCGCGCGGGGCGCCACTCGGACACGTCGGTTCCCACCGGGATGAGCTGGAGAGCCGGAACGGCCACTCCGCCATCGAGCCACTCGAACACTTCGTCGAGCTCAGCCCAGAAGTCCTCGAAGGGCGGAAGGAACGGGAGCTGGTGGCCCAGCATGTTCGACCACTCCGTTTCGATCTCAATACGGAACGTCGTGGCGCGCATCGAGTCGAGTGTCGGCGGATCGATACCGGCATGGGCACATTTCCTGTCGAGTACCGCCACGACCTCAGGTGCCCGGCCCATCAGGTCGGGGTGACGGTGCGTGTGGATCACGTCATAGAGATCGCGCGGACGGCACCTCTCGGCCAGAGCCCGCAACTTCTCTCCCATGAGTTCGGGTAGCGAATACGAGAGGACGTCCGCGAGGTGGTCAGCGTCGTGCAGCGTCGTCGCGACGTCGGTGAACGGGTGGAAGACCGGTCGGCGTTCAAGCGGCCGGACGATGACCTCATCCGCGGTCAGGTCGAGCTTGACCTTGGGTACCGAAGGGGAACCCAAAGGCCCGACGAAGCCGATGCGACCCTCGATCGTAGGATTCCCCCGCCTGTTCTTACGCTGCCGGAAGGAGCGTTCTTCGACCCGGATCTCGAGCCCACAGCGCTCGTAGAGCCAAGCGGCGATGTCGGTGAACGTCTCCATCAGGGTGGCGGGATCGAGATCGTCGGGACCAACCGTGAAGTCAAGATCTTCCGAGAAACGGTACGTCTCGAACCAGCACTTCCTCAGGCACGTGCCGCCCTTGAACGCCCACCGCTGGGTATCCCGGTTGTTCGCGATGCCGGCAAGCAGCCACCCCAACACGTAGTCCTTCTCGACGACGTCTTGACGAAGCCGCCACTCGTTCGCAGCATTGGCGATCTCGCGGTTGGTGATCATGCAGCGAGGTCCGCGTTCACCAGAAGCCCCCACCTCGACGAGCGCGACCCGACGGCAGGCTGCGAGGGGTCGAGCGATGAGATGCCGGCAGAGAGGCGCTCGGAAACCGCTTCGATCACGAGTGGGTCGTCGACTCCGGAGGTGTTCGAGCAAGTACCCGAAACGCTTGAAGGCGGCACCATTGCCGAGCTTGTCGAGCGTCTCGATCAGGGAGCGGGCGTCTGCCTCGAGAAGGTAGGCATCTAGAATCTCGGCTACGTGTCTGACGCCCCCTCCAAGCGCCGGCGCGTCCAACAACTCGGCGACAGTCCGGGATGGATCCGCGACGAGGACGCGCCGCTCGTGCCGCCATTCGGATCGCAGCCCCCACTCGAGCCAGGCATCGCTCACGTGATGGACGAGATAGCTGTTCCCCGCGAGCTCTTGGTCGACTTGACGCACCCGAGTGGTCGTGGCCACCACGGTTGAGCGGAATACCTGATCGGTGAGCGACCAACGGTTCGCAGCAGACCACCCGGTGATGTAGCAGGGATGCCAAACGAGGTCGGCGAGATACCACGGGTCCTCGGTCCAGGTGAGAGGGTCCGGAGCGTCGACCGGGACCGAGAGGTACAGCCCGCGACGAACGCGCCTCAGCCAACCGCTCGATGCCCAGCCCGCCAGACGTCGAGCAGCCTCCGCTCTCGAAACTCCGAGGACGGATGCCGCCTCCTCAACCGTGGTCGTCCGTTGCCCGCGGGAGAAGATGGACGTCAGTTCGCGCCGCCCCGAACGGGACAAGCCACCAGTCTCGGCGTGGTCGACCATGCGGATCATCCTAGATCTAGAAACTCCGCCCCGGAACGAATTACTGGTGTTTTTCTATCTGAGCCATGAGGGTCGCGTAGCCCTTTGGTCTGCTTTGCACCTTCGCGCGCCGGGAACCGCGACGCCGCTCCCGACGCGCGCGGCGGTGGATCTACCGGTGCGGTAGACGGATGGGCGACGCCGGTCGACCCGTACCGTAGGGGTGACCTGGCCGGAACGACGACGCGGTGAACGCCGTAACGGGATGTGCCTCCCGCCACCGCATCGCTACTACGCCCTCGAGTACGAGTAGCCCGCACTGGCTGCCGGCGAAGCGACTCGAGTTCAGGTGGTGTGGTGTTCGCTGACGTGGCGGAGGCGTGACGCGGTGAGCACGGCGGCGGAGAGCATCATCATCACGGCGAGCAAGCCGAAGGCCCATGACGGGCTGACCGTCGTGTAGAGGATGCCGGCAGTCGCGCTGGCCGCGAGGTTGCCGGCGGATTGCACTGCGGCCAGGAGCCCGAAGGCGGAGCCGCGCAGACGCTCGGGTGCCAGCGTGGCGACGGCGGCGTGCTGCGCGGTCTCCACGACGCCGATGCCAGTGCCCGCCATGACGAACGCGAAGCCCAGCACGGCGATGCTCGTCGAGCCGACGGCGAACAAGGCGTAGGCGACGGCGAACGATGCGACTCCATAGAGCAGGGTCGTCGTCGCCCCTCGGCGGTCGCTGTGGCGACCGGCCAGGAGGCTGACGCCGGTGGCGGCCATGTTGTAGGCGACGTAGAGACCGATGGCGAGCTGGGTTGCCGTGTCGGAGTCGCGGCCGGGCTGAAGCAGATCCGTCGCCCGGAGGATGAGGAGGGTTGCGGCACAGTTGCCGAACTCGAACACGGAGACGCCGGCCATGAACCGGCCCAGCCGGCCCGTCATCACGGGCCGGACCTTGATCCGGATCGGCTCGCGTTCTGTCTGCTTCGGGGTAGCGGTGTGTCTGATGGCGTAGACGATGGCCACAGCCGCAAGCAGACCCGGGATCACCGACAAGGCAATGGCCCAACGGGTACCGACCAGTCCGACGAGGCCGATCGCGAGCAGCGGTCCGATGATGGCGCCGAGGTTGTCCATGGCGCGTTCGAACCCGTAGGCGCGCCCGTAGGCCTGGGGGGCGACGGTGTCGGCCAGGAGGGCATTGCGGGACGGGACGCGCAACCCTCGTGCGGTCCAGGCACCGGCTCGCAGCACCGCCACCTGCCAGGCTGCGGTTGCGCCGGCAGTCGCGGCCGAGAGGACCGCTGTGGTGGTGTATCCGCCGACGGCGACGGCGCGGCGACGGTCGGGGTCGTCGGCCAGGGCGCCGCCGCCGAGCCGTGCGAGTCCGGCCAGTCCGTCACTCACGCCTTCGATCAGCCCGAGCGCCGACGCCGGGGCGCCGAGTGTGGAGGTGAGCAGGCTCGGCAACAGCGCGGTCGGTATCTCGTGGCCGGCATCCGCGAGCAGGCTCGCGGTACCGATCCCTCGAACCCCTGGCGTCAGCCACGCCTCGCCGCTGTCTGGACCTGGCCGGTCGTCGGGATCATCAGGCGGTCGCGACATCGCCTGAAGGTACGTGGTCCGCTCTGGTTGGTGGCTACCGACCGCCCTGCCCTTTCACACCCTGGACGCTGGGTCATGCCCCAATCTCGTCTCGGAGCTCGCATCCACCGCCAGGTCCGGCCCACAGTTCGCGTTGCCAGTGTCGGTGGCATGAAGGCGGCGATGACCTTCCCGAGAACACGCCTGGCGCACCCACTTCGCGATCGCTGTGACCAAGGTCACCTTGCCCCCTCTTTCATGATCCGATATCTGTACAGGTATGCAGATATCTAGGATTGCTGTGCCGGTCGATGAGTGTGAGGTCAAGAAGGTCGATGCCGGCCGGGTTGCCGCCATTCGGGGGCTCATCGATGCCGCCGACGCGACCCGGCTGGCCGAGCTGTTCAAGTTGTTGGGCGACCCGACCCGGGCCCGGATCCTCTATGCGTTGTTGGAGGCCGGGGAGATGTGCGTTTGCGACATCGGCGAGACCGTCGAGATCCCCGAATCCACCGCGTCTCACGCTCTGCGCCTGTTGCGCACCGCTGGGATCGTGCGCAACCGGCGTGACGGCCGCATGGTGCACTACTCCCTCGACGACGCCCACGTTCGCATGCTGCTCGACCTGTCCCTCCAGCACCTCCGCCACGACCAAGGCAGCGGACAGTGACTCGCCTGGCGATGCCGCCCGCCGTCCGCGCCGTGTGCCGCGACGAGATCAACTCAGGCCGAGCGGCCGCCCACGCCGGCGACGTGGCCGCAGCCTGGTCTCACCTCGAGCGCGCTCACGTCCTGGCCCAGCCGTTCCCGGTCGGCCACATCGGCTCCCACATTGCGCAGCTCAGGTTGGGGTGGGGCACTCGTGACCGGACCGAGGTCGCCGGGCAGGTCGTCCGCATCGTGGTCGCCGGCCCGGCGTCGGTGGTCGGCCGTATCCCGGTCGACAACGACGGTCGAGCCCGCACACCGCTGCGCGCCACCGCGCCCGTCCCCGCCGACCTGGTCGCGATCCTCAAGGGTGCATCGTGAACCGCGCCGTCGCCGCCATCATCCTGGAGGTCACGTTCTTCGCGCTCGCCTTCGGTTGGCGGTCCTGGATCCAGTGGCGCCGCACCGGCTCCACCGGGTTCATCCGCCCCCGCCGCGGCGCGAGCACCGCCGAGCTCGTGGGGTCCGGCGGGTTCGTGCTCGCCCTCGTCCTGCTCGTCGCCGCACCCATCGCCGACCTCGCCAACCTCGACCGCATCGGCATCCTCGACGCGACATGGACGGCGGCCGCCGGCGTCTCCGGCGTCGCGCTGACGCTGGTGGCCCAACTCGGGATGGGCGACTCGTGGCGCATCGGTGTCGACCCGGCTGGCCGCACCGACCTGGTCACCGGTGGCGTGTTCGGGTCGGTCCGCAACCCGATCTTCACTGCCATGCTCGTCGCCACCGCCGGGCTCGCCCTCCTCGTCCCCAATCTGGTGAGCGCGGCGGCGTTCGTTGTGCTCTTCGCCGCCCTCGAAGTCCAGGTCCGCCTGGTCGAAGAGCCCTACCTGCGCGCCACCCACGGACCCGTCTACGACTCCTACCTCGCGACCGTCGGTCGGTTCGTTCCCCACCTCGGGCTCGAACCGGTCCCGCGATGACGACCACCCAACGAGACCGACTGGTCAAGCGAGGGCTCTGGCTCGCCGCGCTCACCATCACCTGGAACGTCATCGAAGCAGTCGTCGCGATCAGCGCCGGAATCGCCGCCGGGTCCCTCGCCCTCGTCGCGTTCGGGTTCGACTCGATCATCGAGGTGCTCTCCGCCTGGGTGGTCGTCTGGCAGTTCCGTGGCGAACTACGAGGCGGCTACGACGAAGAACGCGAACGCAAAGCACTCAAGGCCATCGCCGTCACCTTCTTCGTGCTCGCCGCCTACGTCGTTTTCGAAGCCGGACGCGACCTCTTCTTCACCGACGGCGAAGCCGACGAGTCCACCATCGGGATCATCCTCGCCGCCCTGTCCCTCGCGGTCATGCCCACGCTCGCCTTCGCCAAACGCCGCGCCGCCACCGACCTCGGCTCCCCCACCCTTCGCGCCGACGCCCAAGAGACGTTCCTGTGCGCCTGGCTGTCCGCCGCGCTCCTCGCCGGCCTCGTCCTCAACGCAACCCTCGGATGGTGGCGGGCCGACTCCCTCGCCGCGCTCGCCATCGCCGGCCTCGCCGTCAAGGAAGGCCGAGAAGCCTGGGAAGGCGACCACTGCGTCGACGAATGATGATGAGCGCCTCAGCCTGCCGGGCGTCCTTCTGGGCGAGATGCGTCGGGCGGTTCCGGCGGGCGGTCGTCGTCGGCTGCGGCGCCCCGTCACACCCGTCTCGATCGGCCCCACGTCTCCGCCAACATGTTCCACCAGGTCCCGACGCCCCACGTGACCACCTGACCTGCCCCTCTCCGCCCAGCACAGGGGAGTCGAAGCCTCGATCTCGGTGTTCCACCGAACGTTCCACCGGATCACGACCGGTCCGGTGCTCGAGAGGAGAGGATCATGAAGGGATACGTCGCTCGCCGCCGCGGGCGCTACTACGCCATCATTTACGAAGGACTCGACCCAATCACCGGCAAGGAACGTCGGAGCTGGTACCCCGCCGGCACAGACCGAGCTGAAGCCGAGCGTCTCGCCGCCCGGCTCGCCGCCGAGCGCAACGGCCGCGACGACGAGGTCCGGTCGCTCAGCTTCGGTGCCTACCTCACCGCCCAGTGGCTACCCGCCATGCGGCTGCAGCTCGCTGAGGTCACCTACCGCGGGTACGAGAACAAGGCCACCCTGCACATCGTGCCCGCCATCGGCCGCATCGGGATCCGCCGGCTCCGCCCCGAGCACCTCGACCGCCTCTACGACACGCTGCTCCACCCCACCGACGGTCGCCGAGCCCTCGCCCCCAAGACCGTCTACGAGATCCACCTCGTCATCCGCGGGGCCCTCCGAGACGCCGAACGCCGCGGGATGGTCAACCGCAACGTCGCCCTCCTCGCCCGATCTCCGCTGCGACGCTCGTTCCCGGCCGTCGAACGACGCGCCTGGACCGCCGGGGAACTCCGGACCTTCCTGCGCGCTGCCGCAGGTCACCGCCTGTTCCCCGCCCTCTGGCTGGCCGCGTCGACGGGGATGCGTCGCAGCGAGCTGCTCGGCCTGCAATGGAGCGATCTCAACGTCGGCCGGGCCCGCCTGTCGATCAACCGCGGGCTCGTCGCCATCGGCTACGAGCTCCACGAGTCCCGAGGCAAGACCGCCAACGCGCGGCGCAACATCGACCTCGACCCGACCACCCTCGACATCCTCCAGGCCTGGCAGGCCTACCAGGCCGCCGAGCTCGCCGCCGTCGGCATCGAGAACACCCGACGCATGTTCACCGACGCCTCCGGTGGCCCCGTCCACCCCCACGCCATCTCCCAATCCTTCGACCGGATCGTTCGCCGCGCCGGAGTCCCCGTCATCCCGCTCCACGGGCTCCGCCACACCCACGGCTCCCTCCTTATCGAAGCCGGCGTCCCCGTCAAGGTCGTCAGCGAACGCCTCGGCCACTCCCGCCAGGTCTTCACCATCGAGACCTACCAACACGTCATGCCCGGCATGCAAGCCGCCGCCGCGGCCACCTTCGAAGCACTCATGGCGCCACCCATTCCACCGGCCACCAGTTCCACCGGCTCCGACCGGAGGAACACCCGGAGGAAGACCGCCTGAACCCGGAGGAAGACCCCGACACAGACGAAGGCCCAGGTCGCTGACCTGGGCCTTCGTACGCAAGTTGGTGGCGGGGGTAGGATTTGAACCTACGACCTTCGGGTTATGAGACGGGCGCCTGCCGTTCGGCCCCGTCGGCGGAAATGGGCATTATCCCTGCTCAGGGCCAGTTTTCGCCTGCACGCAGTGTGCGACAGTGGGGGGCCGGATGAGCGGGTAGGTGCGAGTCGTGTTCGCGTTCTGTTCGCGCCAACCCACCTTCACAAACCCACCTTCACAACTCGGGACGTCGTCCGTGCACCCTCTGCGAATGCCCCTTCGTTGGCGGCGTCTGGATCAGCACTCTCGCTGGACCCCGCGGCTGAAGTCCGGGACGGGCCTCGCCGCGGCCTCGGCAGCGGTGGTCGCCTCGCCGTTCTCCGCGATGTCGTCGATCAGCCAGTCCATCTCGTCGATCTCCTCACGTTGCGCACGGATGATCCCGTCGGCCAGCTCGCAGACCCGAACGTCGTCGAGGTCGGCCCGCTCACTGGTGAGCATCGCGATGGAGTGGTGCGGGATCATCCCCTTCATGTACTCCCGGTCGTCCACGAACGCCTGTGACCGCGAGAGCCACAGCGCCACTCCCATCAGCACGAACCCGCCGGCGACAATCGCGATGTTGATCCGGGTGTTGCGATGCATGCCCCACATGAAGCCGAGCATGATCACCGCCATCGACCCTCCCATCAGAAGCGCCATGTACAAGCGCTCTTCGCTCCAGCGAACGTGGTCCCACGCGAACGAGTTCGTGTAGGTCAGCGCGAACATGACCACTGTCGACGTAGCGATCATGGCCCCGAACCGCAGGTACTGCGACCGCTCGTGCGTGCCGCCGGATTGGTCGGCGCTTCCGTGTAGTTCTTCTGCCTCGGTGGTGTGCATGTGCGCCTCGTCGGCGGCTTGACGGCTCATGACGCTCCTCTCGTCGGGGGCTCTCGTACCCGCTCGTTTATCCGCACAGACGTACGGATAAACGACTGAGGAATGAGCTGCCACGACCATCCTGTCGATCCCGAGCGTGTCGAGGCCGTGCGTGCTGGTGGGCTCACCGCAACCCATGCCGAGCAGTTCGCCCGCCTGGCCAGGGTGCTCGCCGACCCGCTGCGAGGTCGCATCCTCGCCGCTCTCTTGGTGTCGGACGAGATGTGTGTTGGTGACCTCGCGCTCGCGCTTGATGCCAACGAGGACGCTGTCAGCTACGCCCTACGTCGGTTGCGCACAGCTGGTCTGGTTCATCGCCGCCGGGACGGCCGCATGGGCTACTACCGCCTCCGCGACGGCGCCGCCCGTGCGATAGCCGCCGTCGTCAACAGACTCCGTGAGCTGAGCGAAGTTGGCTCAGAGTCGAGCACCGGCGATCGCGCTGATGCCTGAGGTTCCCGGTCTGGCTGTCGCAGGGACAGCCTCGGGCGAGCTGGAGCGGACCGCGGATCCTGACAGTGTGACGTCGGAGACCACGGCAGGTCATGCGCACCGCAGGCGCCCCGCGATCCAGTTGAAGGGCTGATTGGCGCCTCCCGGTGTTCGGTGGAGATGTCGGCGTCGGTGGAGCACGTCGACATCACCAAGCAGGTCGTCGAGGTCGTCGATGCTGTATCGCCGTACAGGGAGCGCGGAGCACTCCGTTGGTCCGTCCTCGGCGAAGGCGCCGATGACGAACGCGCCGCCTGGTGTCAGGCTTCGTCGTAGCTGCGTGACGTAGGTCTGGCGGTCGGTGTCGTCGACGAGGAAGTGCAGCACGGCTCGGTCGTGCCACACGTCCCAGCGGCGCGGCGGGTTCCAGGTGAGCACGTCAGCCTGAATCCAGGTGACGGCCGGGTCGTCGTCGATCCGGTGGCGGGCCGCCGCGAGTGCGACGGCGGAGACGTCGAGCACGGCGAGTTCGGTGTGGCCGACGGCGAGGAGGTGGTCGACGAGCGTTGAGGCGCCGCCACCGACGTCGATGACCGAGTTCAGGGGCCTGACATCGAGCGCGGCGAGAAGGTCCAGGGATGTCGTCGGCTGCTCCTCGAACCACGAGGCGGCCGTTGGACCAACCGATCTGTAGCGGTCGTCCCAGTGCGCAGCACGGCCAGCGTCAGGGGAGCCAGGCATGGTCAGCTTGGAAGAGCCCAGGTGGCCTCGACCGGCTCGGGAAGACCAGGGATCTCTAGTGTGACGGTTTCGGCGACCGGTCCTGCGCTTCGAAAGCGAAGGTCGCCTTCGCGATGGTGGCCACCCGGTCCGTCGCCGCTCCATCCGTCGACGGGCCAGTCGGTGGAGCCGATCCGGAGGGTGGCTTGGGTGAGGTCGGCATCGAGCTCGACGGAGTGGGTGTCGAGGGTGATGTGGAAGGTTGCGCCTCGGTCGTCGAGTTGGCGGGGCTCGATCGTCACGTCGACCTCGCCGACGGTGACGGTTCGCGTCTCGAGCCCGATGTCGGCGGCTGCATCCGGCTGGTTCGTGTCGCCGTCTCGCGTGGCGAGAAGGACCCCTGCGACGATGATGACGAGACCACCGATCGCAAGGATCAGACGGCGGCGCATGTCTCGGTTCCGGCAGTGTCCTGCACGGTGACGGCGGGAGCGCGAGCGAGCCGCCTGGCGGCGATCGTGATGCCGACGGCGTTGACGCCGATGCCGAGGATCATGAACGGGACGCGGTAGTCGGTGAGGAAGGCGGCTGCGCCGGTGGCGCCGATGAAGGGGGCGAGGTCGGCGAGGTGGTGGGCGCAGCAGGCGACCATGCCAACGGTGGAGGCGCTGGCGCCGGCGCCGCCAGCGGCGGCTGCGCCGTGGTGGAGGCGGTGCCGGTGCCGGAGCTCGGAGATGATGGCGACCTGGGTGCCGAAGCCGGCGATGATCAGGGCGAGGTAGTACCAGTCCTGGCGTGCTTGGTCGGTGAGGTGCTCCCAGGAGCCTGACGCTCCGGCGACCACGACGATGTAAAAGAGCGCGAGCGCGGTGCTGGCGATCGCGCCGGCGCGGATGCTGCGGGTTCTCATGACGCGCCGTGCCTGTGGGCGCCGGTGGAGGTCCGATCATGGTCAGCGGACCGGTCGGTGCCCTGATGGTGGTGGCTGCCGTGCATGCCGCACCCGTGGCCGCTTCGGTGCATGGCGACGAAGAACACGATCGCCGCGATCCACAGCCAGTTGGCAGCGAGGAACTCGATCACGACAGCCCCCTCCGCTGGAGTCGCACCCGTACGGCCGCGGTGTCCACGAACGTGGCTGCACGGAGCGCCACGACGTAGTCGACGAGCGCAGCCAGCACGAACACCGCGATGGTGATGGTGAGCAACACAGTCACCAGAGGCTCCTTTCTCGCTTTCTGGGTCGAGCATGCGCCTCATGGCGTCGGGGGCCATCCGCTGCCAGTACCGAATGGTCCTGCGGCCGACTACGGAGCCGCTCACGCGTCCGACTCCCTGCTCGCGGGCGAGCTGCTACCTCTGCCCTGGATCGACTGGCGCTATATACCGTGCGGGGGTATGGTGTTTGGCATGCGGGGCTACTCGATGAACACGGACGACCTCGTACGCCGGCTTCGCCGCGTCGAAGGGCAGGTGCGAGGCATCGCGCAGATGGTGGAGGACGATCGGTACTGCATCGATGTCCTGACCCAGATCGCGGCGGCGACACGGGCGCTGCAGAGCGTCGCGGTCGGGATGCTCGATGACCACCTTCGCCACTGCGTCGTCGATGCCGCCGCCCGAGGGGGCGACGAGGCCGACGAGCGGATCTCGGAGGCGACCTCGGCGATCGAGCGCCTCATCAAGAGCTGACCAGCCTGACAACGGAGCGGAGCGACATGACCACCACCACCCTGCACGTGACCGGGATGACCTGCGAGCACTGTGTTCGTGCAGTCACCACGGAGCTCGAGAAGGTCGACGGCGTCGACCGGGTCGAGGTCGACCTGTCGTCCGGCGCGGTGACCGTGACGAGTGGGCGACCGCTGCCTGAGCAGGATCTGCGGGCGGCGGTCGTCGAAGCCGGCTACGAGACGGTGTCGTGACCAAGATCGAGACACCCGCTGCCGACGCGTCACGCGTGGCGTTGACGTCCCGCGAGCAGGCCGTGGGCGTGCTGTTCGCCCTGTGGATGGTCGTCGGGCTGTTCCTCGACGGCTGGGCCCATGACAACAACAAGCCGGAGACGTTCTTCACGCCCTGGCACGGCGTCCTCTACTCGGGCTTCGTCGCTGCCGCGGCCGCCGCGTTGGTGGTCGCGTGGCGCAGTCAGCGACCCGGTGCGGCCTGGTGGTCGTCTCTGCCCCGCGGGCACGGCCTCACGCTCGGAGCGCTGGTGCTCTTCGGGGTCGGCGCGTTCGGAGATCTGGTGTGGCACGAGGCATTCGGGTTCGAGGTCGCGCTCGAGGCGCTGCTGAGCCCCACGCATCTGGTGCTGCTCGTCGCCGGACTGGTGGCTTTGAGCGCGCCGTTGCGTGCCGCATGGATGGCCTCGGACGCGTCGCCGCGGACTCTGCGTGAGTTCGCGCCGACGGTCTTGTCGTTGGCGCTGCTCGTGGCCCTCGTTGGCTTCTTCCTCCTCTACCTCTCCCCGTTCGTGAACGACGCTGCTGGTGCTCGCTTCGACCGCGTGGCTGCGGTACCTCACGACCATCCCAGCACCGAGGTGGGCGAGCTCCAGCAGGTCCTGGGTGTGGCGTCGATCCTGGTCACCACCGTGTTACTCGTCGTGCCGATCCATCTGGTCCTGCGCCGCTGGCGGCCGCCGCCGGGCACGTTCGCCCTGCTCGTGGGTGTCGTGGTGGCACTGTTCGTCGGCCTCGACGAGTTCAGCCAGGCTGGGTTGCTGCCAGCGGGGGTGATCGCCGGCGTGGCGGCCGATGTGGTCGTGCGCCGGGGGTGGACGGCGCTGGCCGGGGTGGCCGCCACGGTGGCGATGTGGCTCGCCTATTTCGGCCTGTACCAGCTGACGGTCGGGACTGTCGCCTGGTCGGCGGAGCTGTGGGCGGGCACCGTGACCCTGGCCGGGCTGGTGGCGGCGGGGATCGGGCTCCTGACCGCACGCCTGCCCCTCGACAACGACGGCCAGGGTGCCGCGCCGCTCGCGCCGCGGACAGCGCTCGTGGCGGACCAGGCTGTAGCCGCGCGGATGGCACGCTGACGACATGTCGGGGACGGCTGGCGTGGCGTTCGTCGATCTCGCTGGGTTCACAGCGCTCACCGAAGCGCACGGTGACGAGGAGGCAGCCGATCTGGTCGAGCTGTTCGTGTCGATGGCCCGCGACGAGTGCGCCGACGGCGACCGGGTGGTCAAGTCGATCGGCGACGCTGTCCTCCTGGTGTCGCCGTCGGGGGCGGCGGCGGCCGACTTGGCCGAGCGGGTGATGCGCCGTTGCGCGGATGAACCCGGCTTCCCGCTCGTCCGGGGCGGCGTGCACAGCGGCCCGATCGTCGAGCGGACCGGTGACGTGTTCGGAACCACGGTCAACGTCGCGGCACGCATCGCGTCACAGGCCTACGGCGGGCAGCTCCTCGTCAGCCACGAGGTGCGCACCCACCTCGTCGACGAAGTGGGCGAGGTGATCGACCTGGGCGAGTTCGAGTTCCGGAACCTCACCGAGCCCGTCCACCTCTACGAGATCCCGCTCGGCCTCGACACTGGCCACGCCGGGATCGACCCGGTGTGTCGCATGCGCGTCGAGCGCGAACACGCGGGCGGCCGACTCCGCTACCAGGGCACCGACTACTGGCTGTGCTCCCTGGCGTGCGCGGCTCGCTTCGCCGCGAACCCCGCCGCGTTCGTCGACCCGCCGGCAGTGACCGAGAGCGAAGCTCAGTGACCGACGACGGCGAGCCGGCTCCCGCCCCGCCAGGTCGCGGTGCCCGAACCGCGGACGAGGAGCTGTTGTGCGCGTGCGGCCCCGAGCTGGCGGCCGAGGACCCGGCCCGGGTGGAGCGCATCGCGGCCGAGCTCGCCGCAGCGTTCTCGGCCATGCGCGACGTGACCCGGGCAGCATCGATCTTCGGGTCCGCCCGCGCCCCACGCACCGGTCCCGACTATGCGCTGGCACGCCGAGTCGCCGCCGCGCTCGGCAAGGAGGGCTTCTCGATCATCACCGGCGGCGGACCGGGTCTGATGGAAGCGGCCAACCTCGGAGCCCGCGACGCCGGCGCCCCCTCGATCGGCCTGAACATCGAGCTTCCCCATGAACAAGCCCCGAACCCCTACCTGGACCTGTCGCTGCGGTTCCGGTACTTCTTCGCCCGCAAGCTGGTCTTCGTCCGCTACGCCGCCGCGTTCGTGGTCCTCCCCGGCGGGTTCGGCACCCTCGACGAGCTGTTCGAGGCCCTCACCCTCATCCAGACCGGCAAGATCTCCAACTTCCCGGTGGTGCTCGTCGGCACCGACCACTGGGCAGGACTCCTCGACTGGTTGCGGACCCGCCTGCTCGACCAGTCCCGCGTCGGCACCGACGACCTCGCCCTCCTCCACCTCACCGACGACCCCGCCGAGGTGTGCGACATCGTCACCTCGGGGCACGCCGCCCAACTCGCCGCGCTCAAAGCCGGACGCTGAGCGCCGAACCGTCGGTCGACAGAGGGCAGCTAGGGCTGGCCCCGGCCGAGCATCCGGTCGATGTCCTCCTGGTGCTCCTCATCGAGCCGAGCCCACTCCCCGGAGCGCATCATCTGCCACATCGGGTCGTTGTTCATCAGCTCGAGCATCGCCGGGGACGCGTCCTGCTGCATTCGTTCGAGCATCTGGCGGTGCCGCTCGGCCATGTCGTGCATCTCACCGGACGCTTCCATCTGCGTGATCCGCCCGCCACCGGAGGCGGGCATGGTCCCCCTCCTCGGCGCCGCGGCTCATGTCCCGCTGGTGCTCTTCGTCGAGCCGGGCCCATTCCTCGGTGCGCATCATCTGCCACATCGGGTCGTCGTTCATCAGCTCGAGCATCGCCGGGGAGGCATCGTCCTGCATGCGGTCGAGCATCTCGCGGTGTTGTTCGAGCATGTCGTGCATCTCACCGGACGCTTCCATCTGTGTCATCCGACCCGTCGCTGCGACGCCGGCGCCGTTGTCGGCCCCGTCGGATGCGCACCCGACGAGCACGATCGATGCGACTGCGGCCCCTGCCACGCCGGCTCGGAGCCCCAAGCGGTGGTGCCTCATGACGGGACCTCCTGGTCGGGCATCGGACGACCGGGGTCTCGGTCGCTCGCTCTGTCAGGTCGTGGCGGCGCGCCCGCGGGTTGACGGCGGGACAACAGCAGGCGCTCCGCTTCGCGTTCGACCTCCTGGGCGGCGCGCTCGGCGAGCACGGCCGAGATCGCGCACACGGCGACGCACGCGAGGAGCAGTGCTCCCGCGGCGGCCCCCCACGCGTTCGATCCCCAGCCAAGGCTCAACAAGACGACGAGCAGCACGCCGGCGAGCGCGATGGCTGTCCACATCGCGACGCCCGCTCGCCGGCGCCGCGCGTCTCGGGCGGTCGCGTACCGCCCGATCGCTCCATGACAGCTCGCGTCGCGTGTGGGCATGGCCTAATCGTCGGCGATCGACGGCCCGGTGCCATCCGGTCCCAGTCGTGATCCTGGGTGCGGGGAACTACGTAGCCGTCCCCCAGCCGCTACGGGCCGAGGTCCTCGTCGATGAGGCCGAACTCGCGGGCGACTCGGACGAGGTCGGCTCGGGCCTTGATGCCGAGCTTCTGCTGCACATGGGCGCGGTGGGTCTCGACGGTGCGGACCGAGACGAACAGCTCGGCGGCGATGTCGGCGTTGGTGTGGCCCAGGGCGACCATGCGCAACACGTCGACCTCGCGCTCGGACAGCTCACCACCGGGTCCCGACGGGCGAGCGGTCGCGGCGTCGGGGGCCAGGAGGGCGGCGCCGAGGCTCGGGTGGACGTACTCCTGTCCGGACGCGACGTGACGCACGGCGAGGACGAGCTCGACATCGGCGGCGTCTTTGACCAGGTAGCCACGGGCGCCGGCATCGAAGGCCTTGCGGAGGTAGGCGACGTCGTCGTGGACGGTGAGGACCAGCACGGCGGTGGCGGGGCTGGCGTCGAGCACCTGGCGGGTCGCGTCGATCCCGCTGGTTCCCGGCAGCCCGAGGTCCATCACGAACACGTCGGGACGTTCGGCAGTCGCCAGGGCCACGGCCTCGGTCGCGTCGGCGGCCTCGCCGACCACTTCGATGTCGTCCTCGTCGGCCAGGATGCGTCGCAGGCCGCTGCGGACCACAGCGTGGTCGTCGCAGAGCGCGACCCGGATCGGCTCAGCCAACGGGGAGCTCCAGACGCACGGTGGTGCCCGCCCCGGGGGCGCTGACCACCTCGACCGATCCGCCGGCCAGGGTTGCCCGCTCGGCCATCCCGATAAGCCCGAGAGATCGCTCCCGAGCCTCGGTGGGGTCGAAGCCGGCGCCGTCGTCGACGATCTCGGCACGGAGGAGCCCGTCGCCGACGCGCACCGACATCCGAACCTGGGTGGCGTCGGCGTGGCGGGTGACGTTGGTGAGGGATTCCTGGACGACGCGGTACACGACGGTCTCGAGGTCGGGGGGAAGTCGGGTGTCGTCGGACAGGTCGTCGAGGTCGACCTGCAGGTCGAGGGCGTGCCGTTCGGAGACGTCGGCGGCGAGGCGCTGAACAGCGGCGACCAGGCCGATGTCGTCGAGAACGATGGGTCGCAGCTCGAAGGCGAGCTGGCGGACCTCGTTGAGGGCCTCGGCCACCAGTGCGCGGACCTCCTCGGCGCGGGCGTGGACGTCTCGTCGCTCCGGGTCGCCGTCGAGGGCGTCGAGGACGAGGCGTTGGCCGAGCAGCACCGAGGTGAGCGACTGGCCGATCTGGTCGTGCAGGTCCCGGGAGACCCGTGCCCGCTCGGCCTCCTGAGCGGCGATGACGCGGGCCAGCAGGTCCCGGTCGGCGCGGGCACGCTCCTCGGCGGCGACGAGCATGACCGACTCGATGGCGGCGGCCGCGAAGGCGGCGAGGGTCGTCACCAGGCGTTCGTCTTCGGCGTCGAAGTCGCCGCCGTCTCGCTTCTCGGTGACGTAGAGGTTGCCGAAACGGCGGCCGCCGCGCCGCACCGGCACCCCGAGGAAGGTGCGCATGGGCGGGTGGTGTGGCGGGAACCCGCACGACCGCTGGTCGGCGCCCAGGTCGGGCAGCCGGATGGGGCCGTCGCCGACGATCACCTCGCGCAGCAGGCCGCGGCCCTCGGGGAGATGCCCGATGCGCTCGACGGTGGCCTGATCCATGCCGTGGTGCACGAACCGTTCGATGCGGCCCGACCCGTCGTAGATCCCGAGCGCGGCGTAGCGGGCGCCCGCGAGCTCGGCGGCGCAGTGGACCATCCGGGACAGGATCTGGTCGAGATCGTGGTCCCCGGCCAGATCCAGGCCGGCGCGCAACAGCCCCTCGTACCGGGCATCCCGGGAAACCGGGAGGCTGCCCGACGGACCGTCACCGACCTCCGACATCGTGTCGGAGACACTAGCGAACCAGCCGTTTTCGGGCGGGGCGGGCCACCGGGCTCTCCGTAGTCCGCCACCTGCGATTCGGTAGCTGGACCGGATGCCCGCGGCACCGTCCTCGCTCGATGATGACGACGGAAACCAACCACGCGTCCACGGAGGTCGTGATGAACCACCAACAGATGGCCAAGCCGGCCCTGATCGCCGTCGCAGTGCTCGTCGCCCTGGTCATCGCCGGGCTTCCCGTCGGCTACCTGGGCTTCGGGCTGCTGATCCTCGCCTGCCCGCTGATGATGTTCTTCATGATGCGGGGCATGGACCACGGCGGCCACGGCGACGCCGGCGACGACGAGATGCACGCGGGGCACCGTCACCTCGACCAGCGCTGACTCCGAGGAGCCGACGCCATGCGCCTCACGTTCTGGGGGGCAGCGGGGACGGTGACCGGGTCCCGGTTCGTCCTCGATGCCGCCGGTCACCGGATCCTGGTCGACTGCGGCCTGTTCCAGGGCATCAAGCCCATCCGCCAGCGGAACTGGTCGCCGTTCCCGGTCGACCCGTCGTCCCTCGATGCCGTGGTGGTGACCCACGCCCACATCGACCACACCGGCTATCTACCGGCACTGGTGCGCGACGGCTTCCGCGGCGACATCTGGACCACCCCGGCGACCGCGGACCTGAGCCGGATCCTGTTGCCCGACGCCGCCCACCTCCAGGAGGAGGACGCCCGGCACGCCAACAAGCGCCGATCGAGCCGCCACCGTCCCGCCCTCCCGCTCTACACCAGCGACGACGCCGAACGAGCGCTGCGCCGCCTGCGCACCGTGGGGTACGCGACCGGCTTCGAGCCGGTACCGGGTGTGACCGCCTCGTTCTCCCCCGTCGGCCACATCCTCGGCGCCTCGTGCGTCCGGATCGACGACGGTGACACCTCCGTGCTGGTCACCGGCGACGTCGGCCGCCCGGTCGATCCGGTGATGCGCCCACCAGCCCCGATCCCTACGGCCGACTACGTCGTCACCGAATCCACCTACGGCAACCGCACCCACGCCGACACCGACCCCGCCGAGGAGCTCGCCGAGATCGCCAACCGCACCCTCGGCCGCGGCGGCGCCCTCCTCATCCCGGTCTTCGCCGTGGGGCGGGCCCAGACGGTCCTGCACCTGCTCGCCCAGCTGCGCCGCGCCGGGCGGATCCCGGAGGTCCCCGTCTACCTCAACAGCCCCATGGCCGTAAACGCCACCGACCTGTTCTGCACCCACCTCGAGGACCACAAGCTCACCGTCGAGGAGTGCCACCAGATGTGCGACGGCGTGCAGTTCGTGCGAACGGCAGAGGAGTCCAAGAAGGTGACACCGCTCGGGGGCCCCATGATCGCCCTCTCCGCGAGCGGCATGGCCAGCGGCGGACGGGTCCTGCACCACCTCGAACGCCTCGCTCCCGACCACCGCAACACGATCCTGTTCGTCGGCTACCAAGCCGCCGGCACCCGCGGGCAAGCCATGCTCGCCGGCGCGCCCCGCATCAAGATCTTCGGCTCCTACACAACGGTCCGAGCCGAGATCGCCAGCATCGACGGGCTGTCCGCCCACGCCGACAGCGACGAGCTGACCGCCTGGCTCGCCGCGACGCCGGCCCAGCCCGCGGCGGCGTTCATCGTGCACGGCGAGCCAGCGGCCGCCGACGCGCTCCGCCGCACACTGCGCGACGACCTCGCCTGGGACACCCAGGTCCCCGAACACGGCGACACGGTTGACCTCGGCAGCCCGCCACGCACAGAAGGGAGGCGCACCGATGCGCAAGCGGCGCAGCCGTGACGGATCCTGCAAGGTCACCTTCGAGCTGCCAACCGGGCTCAACACCACCACCGCGCATCTCTGCGGCGACTTCAACGACTGGTCCCGGACGGCCACGCCGCTGAAGCGCCGCAAGGACGGCTCACTCGCGGTCACCGTGACCCTCGCCGCCGACCGCACCTACCGATTCCGATACCTGCTCGACGGCGAGCGCTGGGAGAACGACTGGGCCGCCGACGACTACGTCACCAACGACTTCGGCGGCGACGACTCGGTCGTCCACACCTGAATCGATCTCCTGCCCGGACCTCTCGACCCCGCTGAGGGCAGGGCGGCATAATGTCCTACAGTCTGTAGGAGTGGCTCGGTTCCGGCGACGTCAACCCCCCATCTTCGCTCCTCGCCGTCGGCTGCGACCGGTGCTCACCACGCTGGGGTGGATCGTCGCGCTGATCGTGGTCGTGATCCTCGTCATCTCCACCGTCGCCGGCATGGCCAGCGACGAACCACCCACCGACGACCGATCCGACCACCCCACCGAGCACCCGCCGACCTCACAGGGCCACTGAACCTCCAGTGGCTCGCGGGCCATGTTGCGCCCCTACAGCGGACAGAACCCGATGAGCCCGAGCGCGCTGTGGTGGGTGTAGACGCTCCAGGCCATCATCGAGCACACGGCGAGAACGGCCAGTCCGGCGAGCGGCGCGAACACCGTGGCGCGTTGGCGCAACGTCGGGGACGCGGGCGGCGCACCGAGGGCGTCGAGACGGGCGGCCAGGGTCAGCGCCGCGCTGAACGCCGGGACCGGCCCGAGCATGGTCTCGGTGGTCTTGAGCAGGGCACGACGGATGGTCTCACGGGCGCCGGGTCGGGCCGCGACGTCCTCGTCGGCCCACCGCTCGATGCTCAACCGCAGCGCGGCCGTGCTGGCTCGCGCTCGGGGCCACCAACCCAGGGTCGCGTCCACCGTTGCGGCTAGCACCAGGTCGCGATGGTGGCCGTGGCGCAGGTGGGCGAGCTCGTGCGCGATGACGGCGTCGAGCTCGTCGGCCGTGAGCCCATCGGTGAGTCCACGTGAGAGCACCACCTGGGGCGGTGCGCCCGGGGTGGCGTAGGCGACGACCGCGTCGGTCGGCAACACCACAAGGGCTACGCCGTCGCGGGAACCGTGCTCGCCCAGCCACTCTTCGATCCTGGCGTCGCGCTGGACCCGCAGGGCCCGGGCCCGCGCGACTCGAGCGGCAGCGACCAGGGCCACGCTCGCGGCGACCGCCGTCCAGCCGGTCACGGGCCCGCCCGGCAGCATCGGGCCGAGCGCCTGGTGGCAGGCGTCGGCGACGGACTCGACCCCCGCGGCTCGTAGCACGGTCGGGGCCGCGATCAGAACCAAACCGAGCTGAACTGCGCCGAACCCGAGACGTAGGGCGACGCGGTTCAGGCGACCCCATTCCCGTGCGGTGAGGTGCCGCGCCCTGGACGCGGCTGCGCCCGGGAGGGCGATCAGCCCGAGCCCGGCGAGCACCAGGAGCACGCTCACTTCGATCGGGCTCGTCGCATGGCGCTGCGCAGCTCGTCGAGCTGGTCGGGTGGCAGGGCCTGCACGAAGTGAGTGAGGGCCAGGGCCGGGTCGCCGGCGGCAGTGAGGGCCTCGCCCATGCGGGCAGCGGCGCGCTCTTCCTTGGTGATGCGGGGCGCGTAGGCGTAGGCCCGGCCGGCGGGCTCGCGGTCCAGGACGCCCTTGTCGCAGAGGCGGACGAGGATGGTCATGACCGTCGTGTAGGCGAGCTTGCGCGTCTTGATCACCGAGTCGTGGACCTCGCGTGGGGTCACGGGCCCGGGCGCGGCCCACACGATGTCGAGCACGAGGTTCTCGAGTTCGCCGCTGGGAAGACGCTTCACGACCGGGCAGGGTATCGCCCGGTGACCGACAGGATGTCGTACGTCGACGATGACATGGCGACTACAGCGTGTAGTTACGATGGTCGGCGGCCGATCCGGGAACGGGAGCGTGTTGGAGACTCGACGTCACAAGGGGTGGGTCCGGGGCGCCCAGGTCGCGGCCCTGGGTGTCGTGGTGATCGTTGCCGCCGTCGTGTTGGGCCCGAAGGGCGCGTCGACCGACTACACAGCGTCGGGACCCCCGCGGGAGCTGCCCGGCGAACAACTGGCTCCGGCGACCGCTGCGGAGTTCGCCGGCATCCTGGTGGGGCAACGGGGCGCGCCGGTGGTGGTCAACGTGTGGGCGTCGTGGTGTGCGCCGTGCAGGACCGAGATGCCGCTGTTGCAGCGGGCCGCCACCACCTACGCCGGCCGCGTGACCTTCATCGGTGTCGCCAGCCGGGACTCCCGAGACGCCGCTGCCGGGTTCCTCGACGACATCGGGGGTGTCTTATCCGAGCCTCTTCGATGCCTCCGGTGACATCCGCGCCGATCTCGGCCTGCGGGGCTTCCCGACCACTTATCTGTTCGACCGCGACGGCCAGCTGCGCGAGGCGGTCGTCGGGGGCATCACCGAACAGCGTCTCGCCGCCCAGCTCGAGGACTTGTTGCGCTGATGCTGGACACCGGGTTGCTGCTCACCGGTGCACTGGTGTGGCTGGTGGTCTCGGTCGCCGCCCGCTGGGCGCCGGCGGCGGTGCTCGACCGGGCCGAGATCGTCGACCGCCTCGTCGTCCCCGCCATCGTCGGTCTGCTCGCCGGGCGGCTGGTCGCCGTCGTGCTGGACGATCCCGCAAGCCTGGGGTCGCTGCGGGCGATCCTGGTGATCCGGGGCGGCGTCGAGTTCTGGCCCGGCGTCGCCGTCGCGGTGGTGACCCTGGCGTGGACGTTGCGGCGCCAGCGGCTCGACCTGCGCCTCGCGCTCGGGGACCTGGCGCCGTTCCTGCTGTGGGGGTATGCCACCTACGAGGCGGCTTGTGTCGTGCGCGCCGGGTGCTACGGACCGGTCAGTGCGATCGGGCTGGTTCCCGACGGGCTGCGCACTCGCATGTTCCCCGTCGGCGTGGTGGTTGGGCTGGTGGTGTTCGGCCTCGGGTTCGCGCTTCGTCACCTGTGGACGTGGTCACCGACCGCGAAGATCCTGGCGGCGGTCGGAGGGGTTGCTGCTGCCCGGTCGGTGGCGTCGATCTGGCTGCCCCGACTCGGCGATGAGCCGACCCGCCAACACCTCGAATCCGTCGCCGTCACCCTCTCGGTTGCCGCTGCCGTGATCATCACGCTCGTTGTGGCCCGCGTCCGCCGGCGCTCAGCGCGCCCCGCCGAGAGGACGGGGTCCGCGGCGCCACGTCCGGCGGGCCCCGCCTCGGAGGCGAGCTGATGGAAGGCGCGTTGCTTCCGCTCGTCGCCGTGGTGGCGGGTGCCATCTCGTTCAGCTCACCGTGCTGTCTGCCCCTCGTCCCCGGCTACCTCTCCTACGTGTCAGCCCTGCCGGTGTCCGAGCTCGGGGAGCGCGAGGCCCGCCGGGTCACGCTCCGCGCCGCACTTCTCTTCGTCGGCGGCTTCACCACGGTGTTCACCATCCTCGGCATCGGCGCCAGTGCGCTCGGAACGGTGCTGCTGCGGAACCAGGACACGATCGTGGCGTGGTTCGGCCTCGTCATCATCGTGCTGGGCCTGTCCACCATGGGCCTGCTGCGCATCCCGATGCTGCAACGGGAACGTCGTCTCGACCTGGCCCGCGTGCCCCGAGGCCCGGCGTGGGCGTTCCCGATGGGCATGGCCTTCGCCGCGGGGTGGGCGCCGTGCATCGGGCCCGTCCTGGCCACCATCCTCGCCACGGCCTCGGTCGCCGACAGCGCCATCTGGGGCGGCATCCTGCTCGCCCTCTACTCGGTCGGTCTCGGCATCCCGTTCGTGCTCCTGGCGCTCGGGTTCCGCCGCGCCCAGGGGTCAATGCGCTGGCTGCGAACCCACGGCGCCCTGATCGAACGCGCCGGGGGCCTGCTGCTCGTGGCCATCGGCGTGCTGTTCATCACCGGACAGTGGCTCGAACTGTTCCGGCCACTCCAGCGGTGGTTCGCCGAGTTCGGCTGGCCCCCCGTGTAGACGGTCGGCCGCTGTGTCTACGACAGCGTGTCGGACTACGTTGGCGTGCATGTCGAGCCCGAAGCGACGCAAACCGCGCCCGCGCCGCAAGGGACCCACGCCGCCGAACCGCGCCAGCGCCGAATCGGCGCAGTCGGCGGTCCCGGACCACGGTCGACGCGAAGCCAACCGTCGGCCGGCGGAACCGGCGACGTCGCCTGTCGGGAGCGGCCGGTACACGCCGAAGCTGAAGAACCGGGGCCCGTTCCGCCCGACGTGGCACAAGGTCGTCGGGGCGCTGATGGTCCTGGCCGGCCTGACGGTGTTCGTGCTCAACGACCTTGCGTGGTTCGACGTTCGCGTGATGCCCGGCGGCCACAACGAGCTGTACGCCGTCGTTGCCGTCGTCATCGCCGCGTCGAGCCTGTGGTGGTTCGGTGCCTTCGACCGGCCGCCGGAGCGCCGGTGACCGCCCGGAACGCAGCGCGCTCGCAAGGCCAGCGCGCGGGACGCCTCGGCGGGATCATCGCGGCGGCGGTGGTCGGGGTCGCTGCGCTGGTGGGCGGGTTGATGTTGGCGGAACGGTTCAACGACAGCGACGCAGGTGACCAGGTGATCGGAGCTGCCACGGCGGAGGACCCTGGCGTGGTCCACGTCCACGCCCTCGGCGTCAACCCGGCCGACGGGCTGCTGTACGCGGCGTCCCACACCGGCCTGTACCGGGTCGGCGAGGACGGCACGTCGTCGCGGATCGCCGACCGCTACCAGGACACGATGGCCTTCACGGTCACCGGCCCGGACCAGTTCGTGGCCAGCGGTCACCCCGACCTGCGCGAGGGCCTCCCCAGCCGGCTCGGTCTGATCCGCTCCACCGACGGCGCCGAGACCTGGCAGTCGGTGTCCCTGCAGGGCGAGGCCGATTTCCACGCCATCGCGATCGCCGGTGACCTCATGTACGGGGCCGACTCAACCAGCGGCAGCGTCCTGGCCAGCGTCGACGCCGGCGCGACCTGGCAGGAGCGGGGCGCCGCTGCGCTGGCGACCCTCGCCGTCGACCCGGCCGACCCGGACCACCTGGCCGGCGCGGATTACGAGGGCGCACTGCTCGAGAGCACCGACGGCGCCAGGACCTGGGACACCCTCGACGCACCCAGGATCACCGCGCTGTTCTGGGATGACGGCGGTCTCATCGCGCTCGGAGCCGACGGCGCTGTCCTGCGGGCCGAGACACCAGCGGGCCCCTGGGAAGCCGTCGGCCGCCTCGCCAGCCCCGGCCTCGCGCTGACCGGGGAGGCGGGCCGTCTCTTCGCCGCCACCGACACCGGCGCTCTCGTCCGATCGACCGATGGCGGGCGCACGTGGACCCCGCTGACAACCCCGTGACCCCTGGAGCTGAACCGTGCTCGCCCTCCTCGAGTGGGACCCCATCGTCCGTATCGCCCTTGGCCCCCTCCGGGTCAGCCCCCACGGGCTGGCCACCGCCGTCGGGTTCCTCGCCGGCGCCCGTCTCATGCTGCCCGCCGCCCGGGCCCGGGGTATCCACGACGAACAGGTCCACACGATGCTGGTGCGGGCCGCCGTCGGCGCGCTGATCGGCGCCCGGCTCGCCTACGTGATCAACCACCTCGGCGAGTACGGGGACGCGCCGCTGGATGCGTTCAAGGTCTGGGAAGGTGGCATCTCGCTGCTCGGCGGCATCGCCGGCGCGATCCTGCTCGCCATCCCGGTCATGCGCCGCGAACGCCTGTCGTTCTGGTCGGTGATGGACGCGGCTGCCCCCGGGTTGGCGCTCGGGATCCTGATTGGACGCATCGGCGACCTCGTCGTCGGCGACCACCTCGGCAAACCCACCGACTTCGTGCTCGGGTTCCGCTGCACCGGCGCCGACACCGCGTCACCCTGCGACGCGCCCATCGGCCACGGCGTCCACCTCCCCGCCCTCTACGACCTCGCCAGCGTCACCGCCCTGCTCGTGGTGCTGCTCGTGCTGAAACGGCGGAAGCGGTGGGACGGTTTCCTCATCCTCACCTTCGCCGCCTGGTATGGGACTGGCCGGATCATCGAGGACTTCTTCCGCATCGACGTCACCCACGGCACCGGCCTCACCGGTAGCCAATGGGCATCGCTCCTGGTCGTCGCCGTGAGCCTGGGGATCTTGGTTGGCCGCCGCCGCACCCCGCGGGGGGGATCTGGTCCCCGAACCCGACCCACCGGAACAGCATGCAACCTCGAAAGGGATCGCCGACCGAGACACACCAGCGGCGGGCCTCATCATCGTGAGACCGGATCGGGATCCCGAACCGTCGTCCCCCGGGTCCGAGAGCGCGTCGACGGGCGAGGGACCTCCGCGGGCGCCGTGACGACCGCGTGTCGCTGGTCGTGCGTAGTCGGCCGCAACACGATCCGGAGCCACCCCGGATGGCACCGCGACCGGGTCGTGGCTTGATGAGGACCGACAGCTCGTCGAGGAGGTTCGGTCATGACCAGCTACGGATACGGCCTGTGGTTCCTGGTCATCGTCAACTCGGCCGTGTTCATCATCTTCGCGGCGAGCTTCTTCCATCCGCGGACCGGTCGTGACTGGAAGGCGCTGGGCGGCTTCTCGTCCTTCGTCGTCGCCCTGATGGTGGAGATGTACGGGTTCCCGCTGACGATCTATCTCCTGTCGGGCTGGGTCGGCAGCCGCTTCGAGAGCCTGACCCTGACCCACGACGGCGGGCACCTGTGGAGCGAGCTGGTCGGCTGGGAGGGCGACCCGCACCTGAGCCCGTTCCACCTGGCGAGCTACGTGTTCATCGGCGCCGGGTTCTGGGCGATCGCCGCGGCATGGCCGATCCTGCTGCGGGCGGCCAAGGACCAGACCCTGGCCACGACCGGGCTGTACGCCCGGGTCCGGCACCCGCAGTACGTCGGGTTTCTGGCGATCATGGTCGGGTTCCTGCTGCAGTGGCCGACCATCCCCACCCTGGTCATGTTCCCGGTCCTCATCGTCATCTACCGGCGCCTCGCCCTCCAGGAGGAGCGGGCCGTGGCCGCCGAGTTCGGTGCAGTGTGGGACGACTACGCCCGCCGGACCCCGCGGTTCATCCCTCGGCGCCGTGCGCCCCAAGCCCTCCCGCAGCCGACCGAGCGTGACCTGTCGGCCGGTCGCCGCTGACAAGCTTGCTGACGCCAGGAGATCCCGGTCATGTCGACTGATCCCCATCCCGATCACACTGCCCACACCGCCGGCAACCACGGCGAGGGTGCGCCGTCGATGGACGGTTTCGTGACCGCGGTGGTCGAGGTCGGCGGCCTGCAGTTCGCCTCCGAGAAGTCCGTGGTCGAGTCGGTGCTGGGGCGGCTCGCTGGTGTGGCCGCCGTCGACGCGAACCCGGTCGCCCAGACCGCCACGGTCACCTACGACCCCCGAACGACGAACGTCGCCGAGCTGGCCGCCCGGGTCGAGGAGTGCGGCTACCACTGCGCCGGGCGATCGGTCCCCGGCCACCTGTGCGTTCCGACGGACGAACCGGCGCCCGCCGCCGCCGGCCACGAGGGCCATGAAGGCCATGAGGGCCATGAGGGCCATGAGGCTGTCGGTGTCCGCTCACCGCACGAGGTGATGGGGCACGGCGGCCACTCGACCATGTCGATGGACGACATGGTCGCCGACATGCGCCGCCGGTTCATCGTCGCCGCCGTGTTGTCGATCCCGATCCTGTTGTGGTCTCGCATCGGCCGGGAGGTCATCGGCTTCGATGCGGACGCCCCGCTGGGCCTGTCGGACGAGTGGTTCCAGCTGCTGTTGAGCCTGCCCGTCGTGTTCTGGGCGGCGTGGATCTTCTTCGACGGTGCCATCCGGGCGTTGCGGGCGCGCACGCTGGACATGATGGTGCTCGTCGCGGTGGCCGTCGGGGCCGGCTGGGTCTATTCGACCGCGGTGACGATCACCGAGCAGGGCGACGAGGTCTTCTTCGAGGCGGTCACGGTGCTGTCGGCCTTCGTGCTGCTGGGCCACTGGTTCGAGATGCGGGCCCGTGGCGGCGCGAACGAGGCGATCCGAACCCTGCTCGATCTGGCGCCGCCGATGGCGGTCGTGGTCCGAGACGGAGAGCCGGTCGAGATCCCCACCGCGGAGGTCCTCGTGGGCGACCTGCTGTTGGTGCGACCCGGCGCCAAGGTGGCCGTCGACGGCAACGTCGAGGAAGGCGAGAGCGAGCTCGACGAGTCGATGGTGACCGGGGAGAGCCTGCCGGTGCACAAGGGGCCCGGCGATCAGGTCATCGGCGCCACGCTCAACACCACCGGCACGCTCCGGGTCCGGGCCACCAAGGTCGGCTCGGACACCGCCCTGGCACAGATCGTGCAGCTGGTCCAGGAGGCCCAGAACTCCAAGGCTCCCGGCCAGCGTCTCGCCGACCGGGCCGCGTTCTGGCTCGTGTTCGTCGCACTGCTCGGCGGGACCGGCACCTACCTGGTGTGGAACGTGCTCGCCGGTCGACCCGCCGACGAAGCGATCCTGTTCGCCATCACCGTCGTGGTGATCACCTGCCCCGACGCCCTCGGCCTGGCAACGCCGACCGCGATCATGGTCGGCACGGGCCTCGGCGCCCAGCGGGGCGTGTTGTTCAAGAACGCGATGGCACTCGAGACGGCGGCGCGGATCGACACGGTCGTGATGGACAAGACCGGCACGCTCACCAAGGGCGAACCGGAGGTCACCGACGTGATCACCGACGGGATCGACGAAGCAGAGCTGCTGGCGCTGACCGCGGCCGTCGAACGGGAATCCGAGCACCCCCTCGCCGTCGCGATCGTCGCCGCTGCCGACCAGCGGGGGGCTCGACGGCTCCGAGCCGACGGATTCGACAGCGTCCCCGGTCACGGCGCGAGCGCCTCCGTCGACGGGCACCGGGTCGTGGTCGGCAACCGGCGCCTCTTCGAACGGGAGAACATCGACGTCGGGGCTCTGGCCGAACGTCGCCAGCAGCTGGCCGAAGGCGGGCGCACCGCGGTGCTCGTGGCCGTCGACGGTCGCGCCGTGGGGTTGGTGGCCATGGCTGACGCGCCGCGCGAGACCGCCGCCGCCGCGGTCGCCGAGCTGCGCGCCCTCGGTGTCGAGGTCGTCATGCTCACCGGCGACAACGAAGCCACCGCGGCACGGATCGCAGGGCTGCTCGGCGTGGACACTGTCATCGCCGAGGTGCTGCCCGGCGACAAGGCCAGCAAGGTCGGCGAGCTGCAGGCCGCCGGGCGCAAGGTCGCCATGGTCGGCGACGGCGTGAACGACGCTCCCGCACTCGCCCAGGCCGACATCGGCATCGCCATCGGCGCCGGCACCGACGTCGCCATCGAGACCGCCGACCTCGTGCTGATGCGCTCGGACCCCCTCGACGTCCCCGTCGCGCTGCAGATCGGTCGAGGCACTCTGCGCAAGATGCGCCAGAACCTCGGCTGGGCCGTCGGCTACAACGCGGTGGCGCTGCCCATCGCCGCGGGGGTGTTCGAGCCGGCCTTCGGGCTGGTCCTGCGCCCCGAGATCGCCGCCCTGTCCATGTCCGGTTCGAGCTTCATCGTCGCCGTCAACGCGGTGATGCTCAAGCGGCTCCCGCTGCCGGCCGCTCCACCGCCAGCTGCGTCCACCCGTGCCGACCTGGAGCCGGCCCCGGCCCCGACGTGAGCCTCGCGGAAGCTCCACAGCCATCGGGCCGCCCTCGACCTGGCCGGATGCTGTGGGTCACCCTCGCGTGGGGTGCGTGCTTCGTCGCCATCCGATGGGGGCTTCGAGACGCGCCGGTCCTGTGGTTCGCCGGGCTGCGCGCCGGCGTCGCCGGGGTCGCCCTTCTCACCATGGCTCGCTGGCAGCACCGCCCCCCGATCCGAGGCGCCCGATCGTGGAGCCTCGTCTCCCTTCTCGGTGCCGTGAACGCGACGATCGCGTTCGCGGCGATGTTCGCCGGCGTCGCCGGCTTGGCCACCGGCACGGCGGCGGTGCTGGCGAACGCCCAGCCGTTGCTCATCCTGCTGCCGGCCTGGTGGCTGTACGGCGAGGCGATCTCGGCGCGCATCGCCGTTGGCCTCGTGGTCGGGTTCGCCGGCCTGCTCGTGGTCGCCGTGCCGGGCGGCGGCGGGAGCGGAGCTGCCCTGTCGATGCTGTCGGCCACCGCCATCACCGCTGGCACCCTGCTCGCCCGGCGCCTCGGCGCGCTCGACCTGGTCGTGGCCAGCGGCTGGCACTTCCTGCTGGGCGGGACCGCCCTGTTCGTCTGGGCGGCGGCGGTCGAGGGCTGGCCCGGCATCGACTGGACCCCGCGGTTCGTGGCCGTGCTCGGGTTCCTGTCCCTCGTCGGAACCGCGGCGGCATACCTGGCATGGTTCGCCGAATCCCGGCGCTGCCCGCTCGGTCTGCTCGCCGCGTGGACCTTCCTCGTGCCCGTCGCCGGCGTCGCGTTCGCCGCGGTCCTCCTCAATGAGGCTCCGGACGGCTGGACCGCGGCGGGCATCGCGCTGGTGCTCGGGTCGCTGTGGGTGGTGCTGCACCCGCGTCGGGACTCTTCGCCAGCTCGCACGGCAACAGTTCCTTCGGGCACGGGGGTGTAGCACCGCCGTTTCGAACGCCCTGGTGTGCGGCCTGCCAGCTCAGCCGTCGGCACCCGGCCGTCGTGTGATCGGCAGTCCGGCGGCCTCCCATGCCTGCATGCCACCGTCGAGGTCGGCGACGTCGGTGTAGCCGGCGGCGAGCAGTGCCTCGGCGGCGATCGCCGACATGCGGCCCGACTCGCAGTACAGGGCGATCGGTGCCGTCCTGTCGGCGGGAAGGCGACGGTCACCGGCGATCTCGTCGAAGGGAATGAACGCATCGGTACCGTCGATCTCACCGGCGTAGGGCGTGTGCACGTTCACGACGAAGACCGCGGGTCAGCCACACGTTCGGCGAACGTACGAGGGCCGAGGTGCATCGTCGACATCGACTCGTGATCCATCGCCTCCGGTGCAGCCGACCCGGTCGGAGATGTCCCGTGATCCATGCCCGGCATGCCCAGAGCGAAGTAGCCGATCACCAGGAGGCCGGCTACCGCCAGCGCGGCGACGAGCACGCGCCCAGCGGTGCCAGTCCCGGGCTCGTCGGTGCCCTGCTCGACGTCGACCACGCCCGAATCCTACGACATTGTGTCGTAGATTCGTAATCGGGAAGTGGAGGTTGACCCCGACGGGCGGTGTGGCATCCGTAGCGGACCGCAGGGGCGAGTCCGTAGTTCGAGCGGATGGCGCAGCCGCGCTGTCGGAGGATGATCGGCTCATGACGGGTTCTCTTCGCGTCAGGCGAGCGGTGCTGACATCGCTGGCGGTCGCGATGCTGTTGCTGGCAGGTGCGGGGCAGGCGGGCGCCCACGAGGACGATGACGAGAACGCGAAGGCCGCGGATCTCGTCCGCCAGGCGATTGCCCTGATCGTGAACACGCCCGGTGACACCGAGGGAATCACCGACAAGATCGCCGATGCCGGCACCGCCGCCGACACCTCCGGTGTCGACCTCGCGTTGGTCGAGGCAGCGGACGAGGCGTTCGAGGCCGGCGACCTCCACCGGGCCCGCGCCCTGCTGGAGCGGGCGATCGGCGCGCAACCGCACGTGAACGAGGCCGAGCCTCCTCCCATCCGCGAGTCCACGCCGACCTCCGCAGCGCCGGAACCCATGGGGGAGATGACCGAATCGGCGGGGGCCCAGGGTACCGGCGACACGCCGATGACGATGGCGACCGGTGACGAACCGGGCGGCGAGCTCATCGCGGACGCGCTGGACACTCGGCCACGACTCGACGGTGGCGAGCGGGCCCTGCTGGGCGCCTCCGTCGCCGCCGGCCTGGTCGGAGTCTGGCTCGGTCTGCTGTGGCGACCAGGCCGGCGGGCTGCACGATGACCGTGGCCACCCCCGGCCGAGGGGACGACAACCGGCGCGCCGGCGAAGGTCGGGCTCGCACGACGGTCGCTCGACGCGATCGACGAACGGCTCGGGCTCCGGGCGTTGCAGTATCCGGTGCCCGAGCACGCGAACAACCTCGGCTGGAGCCTCGGCGGTCTCACGGCCACCGCGCTGGTGATCCTGATCGCCACCGGGATCGTGCTCACGCAGTACTTCAACCCCATGCCCGAGGACGCGAACCAGTCGGTTCGCCGCATCGTGACCGATGTCGAGTTGGGGAGCTTCGTGCGCGGTGTGCACTTCTGGGCTGCCCAGGCCATGTACGTGCTGGCGGGGCTGCACCTGCTCCGGGTGTTCTTCACGGCGTCGTACAAGCGTCCGCGGGAGGCCAACTGGCTCATCGGGGTCGCGATGTTCGGGCTGGTGACGGGCGCCATCTTCACCGGCACGGTCATCAAGTGGGACCAGGAGGGCTTCGAGGCCCTCGCCCACAACCTCGAGATCGGGCGCCTGCTCGGTGGGGCCGGGTTCTGGTTCACCGCGGAGTTCTCTGGGCAGCTGCCCCTCATCGTCCGCCTCTACGTCGCGCACGTCGCCATCATCCCGGGGCTGATCCTCGCGTTGCTCGCGATCCACTTCTTGTTGGTGAAGCGCCACGGCATCTCGCCGCATCCTGCGATCCCGCACGTGATGGCCGAACCGCGCGAGCCCTTCACCCACCACCTGCGGCGCCTCGGTGCCTTTGGCCTCGCGCTCGCCGGGGTGCTCGGGGTCCTGGCGGTGCTGTTCCCGCCCGGGATCGGGCCGACCCCCGTGGAGGGATCGAGGTCACCCGACCGCTGTGGATGTTCTGGTGGCTGTTCACGTTCGAGAACTGGTGGGGCGTCAAGGCGATCCTGTGGGGCACGGTCGCGGTGTTCGCGCTGCTTGCAGCCGTTCCCTTCATCGATCGTCGGGCCGAGCGCCGGTGGCGCAAGCGCCCGGTCGCGGTCGGTCTCGCGGTGGCCGTTCTCCTCGCCCTGGTGATCCTCACCTACATCACTGCGACGACCAGCGCGGTGGAGCACCTGTGACGGCGCGGGTTCGTCGCCGCTTCGGGTTGCTGCTGCTGGCCGCGGTCCTGTCGTCTGGCGCCCTGTCGGCGGCCATCCGCGCCAAGCAAGGGGTTGGCGCCGGCCTCACCGTCGCCGGGTCATCGCTGCTGCTCGCCGGGTCGACGTTGCTGGCGGCGCGGATCCTGCTCGTCGTGGACCGCGCCCGAGACGCCCCCACCCCTCGGCCGCCGTCGACGAACCGATCCGGCCGATCCGGATGATCTAGTAGTGGTTCTCGGCGGCCGCCGGCGAGCCGGCGCCGGCGACGCCTTCCCAGTCGGGACGGAGTGGGAGCCCGCTGCGCCCGCCGTCGGGGGCGACGGCGAGTACCTGGTGCACCTGGGTGCGGCCGGCCTCGAACTGCAGGGCGCATCCCGCCATGTAGAGCCGCCAGATGCGGGCCCGGGCCGGGCCGGCTTCGGCGACGGCGTCGTCCCAGGAGTGCTCGAGGTTCGAGACCCAGGCCCGCAGCGTCAGCGCGTAGTGCTCCCGGAGGGTCTCGAGGTGGCGGGCCTCGAACCCCGCCGCCTGCAGGCGGGAGACGACGGCGCCGACTTCGTGGAGCTCGCCGTCGGGGAAGACGTAGCGGTCCATGAAGCCCCGCCGCGAGAATCGCGATCGCTGCCCGGGCGGGCGGCTGATGCCGTGGTTGAGGAGACGCCCGCCGGGGGGCAACAAGCGGTGCAGCCGCGTGAAGTAGTCGCCGAGGCGGCTCAACCCGACGTGTTCGAACATGCCGATCGAGCTGATGGCGTCGAAGGGCCCGTCGGTGAGGTCGCGGTAGTCCTGCACTCCGGATCTCGACGCGGTCGCCGACACCGGCCGCGGCCGCGGCGTGCCGTGCCCACTCGGCCTGGGGAGCCGACAGCGTGATCCCGACGGCTCGGACGCCGTGGTGGCCGGCGGCGTGGATGACCATGCCACCCCACCCGCAGCCGACGTCGAGGAGCCGCATCCCGGGCTCGAGTCCGAGCTTGCGGCACACCAGCTCGTACTTGGCGGCCTGGGCCTGCTCGAGAGTTGCGTCGGCGGTCGGCCACACCGCGCACGAGTAGGTCATCGACGGGCCGAGCACCAACCGGTAGAAGGCGTTCGAGACGTCGTAGTGATGGGCGATCGCGGCCGCGTCGCGGGCGCGGGAGTGCCGCCGGCCCCGCAGCCTCGCCTCCTCGGGCGGGACGGGGAGGGGCCGGAGGCCGGCGGCACCGGCCAGGCGCAGCACGGAGAGCCAGTGCCGGGGCGACAGGCTCGGGGCCTGCAACTGGTGGCCCGGGGACAGCAGCGCGTAGACGTCCCCCTCGACCTCAAGGTCACCCGCGACGTAGGCCCGCCCGAACCCGAGCTCGCCGGGTGCCAACAGCGCGCGGCGCAGCGCATCGGGAGACCGCACGATGATCGTCGCGGGCGCGTCCTTCGGCCCGGCCCGGCTCCCGTCGTAGCACTCCAGCGCAACTGGGAGGTCGCCGCCCAGGAGGGACTCGATCACGCCCGCCACGCTCGCGGTCACCGCCGGCTGGGGTGCCTGCCGGGCCCCGAGGGGGGTCACTTCGACCGGCTCCCCCGTCGCTGCCGACTCCGTGCTCGCGAGCGCCCTCATGCCTGCCCTGTCGTCGCGGCGGTCGCTGCGGAGATGGTCGGTCATGGCGCGGCGAGGGTTCTTGCGTGGAGCCCACGGACTTGTGCGGTGCGGGCGACATCGGTCGGGGTGAGGATGCCGACGAGCCGGTCCTGGTCGAACACGAGCGCCCGGCCGCCGGTGTTCGGCGTGAGCCGTTCGAGCAGTGCGACGAGGGGGATCATCGGGCGCCGCGACGGGAAGCGCTGCGAGCGGAACGGCGATGTCGATCAAGCGGGTGTGGTGGCGCCGGGCCGCGGGCACGTCTCGGAGCTGCGCGAGGCTGACGAGCCCGGCGATCCCGCCGTCGAGCGCCTCCACCGGGTAGGCCGAGTGGCGGCTCCCGAGCAGGTAGCCCTCGACGAAATCGTCGACGGTGATCCAGCCGGGAGCGACAGCCGGGTGGGTCGTCATGACGTCGGCCACCCGTAGGCCGCTGAGCGCGTGCGTCGTGAGGACGTGGGCCTCCTCGGCGCGGGCGGCGCTGAGGATGAACCAGCCGATGAACACCAGCCACAGGCCACCGACGCTTGCGCCGGCGAGGAACTCGAGGAGACCGAGGCCGATGAGTCCGTAGGCGACGACGACACCGGCCCGAGCTGCGGTCACCGCGGCGCGAACCCGATCCCCGTGGCGTCGCCACAGCGCCGCCCGGAGCAGCCGGCCACCGTCGAGGGGTGCTCCCGGCACGAGGTTGAACAGGCCGAGCATCACGTTGATGCCCGCGAGCCACCGCGCCGCGATGACGACCAGGTGCGCGCCACCGATGGCGTCGAGGCCGACGGCAAGGATGCCGAAACCGGCCGCTAACCCGAGGCTTGTCGCAGGCCCGGCGGCGGCGACTCGGAAGTCGGCCTTGGGTGTCGAGGGTTCACCACCGAGGCTGGCCACACCGCCGAACAGCCACAGCGTCAGTCCCTTGACCTCGACGCCGTGGCGGCGCGCCACGAGTGCGTGGGCGAGCTCGTGGGCGAGCAGCGACGCGAAGAACACGAAGGCGGCACCGAGGCCGGTCAGCCAGTAGGTGGAGTCGGCGTGGCCCGGAGCGTGGTGGGGGAACGAGCCCGTCGCCAGGCTCCAGGTGAGCAGCCACGCGATGACCAGGACACTCCAGTTCATCGCCACGGAGAACCCGGCGATCCGGCCGAGCTTGATGTCGTCGCCCATCGGCACCTCCAACGCCCTGCGCTTCACAACGAGCATGACGACTGCGGGTCGCCGCGCCATCCGGTGCCACTACTGATCGCGCCTCGGGGTGACTACGGACCGCTCATACGGGTCGTCTCGAGGCCTCGGGCGCTTGGCAGCTGAGGCTCCCGCTGGCAACTGGCTCAGGTGCCCGGGTTCGATCCTCCGAGACGCCACAGCACCGCTGCCTCGCTGGGGTCCTCGGTTGGGCCGTAGCCGGCGACGAGCACGCCCTTCGCCTGGCACGCCGCGCAGGCGAGGCCGGCGACGATCGCTTCGTCAGCGGGATCGCTGGCCCCTTCCACCCGCAGCACCGCGGTGACGACGAGGTCCTCTGCTGGGTGCGCGTGCCCGCAGCGACCGCACCGAACGGCGCCGTCGACGATCGAGAAGTCGTCTCGGTGGCCCTGTGATCGCAGCTGCTCGATGGCCTCGACGACGGTCAGACCCGAGGGCACGTCGGGGCTCATGCCCATCCCGCCGGAGCGCCACCCGCTGATCGGCCCGCGATGATGCCGTCCCGAATCCGGAGTTCGCCGATCATCGCGCCGGTGCCGAGCGCGACCGCGCCCGAGAGCGTGAGGCTGGCGGGGATGTCCTCGGGTGCTTGGTGCTCGGCTGGTGTGGTGTGGTCCATCGGACGTCAGCGTGGTTGCGGCCTGATCGGGACGGTGACGCGGTCGTGGGGGTTCAGTTCGTGGCGGACACCGGCGACGTGCACGGTGATGGGCGTGGGTGCGCCGACGCTGGGCGACACAGCCAGCTCGACGTGATCGGCGGTGATGGAGGCGTCGATGTGCTGGCCGCGGTAGGTGAAGTCGAAGGCGAGCCGGTGGAGCTCGTCGGGTAGGCGAGGGTTGAGCCAGAGCGCGTCGCCGCGGGCCTCGAGCCCGGTGTAGCAGCGTTGGACGAGGTCGATGGTGCCGGCCATGGCGCCGAGGTGGATGCCTTCGCGGGTGGTGCCGCCCTGGATGTCGGCCACGTCGCTGGCCAGTGCTTCGCGGAAGGTGTTCCACGAGCGGGTGCGGTCGGTGCGGGCGAGCACCCAGGCCATGGCCACCCGGCACAGGGTGGAGCCATGGGTCATGCGCCCGGTGTAGTAGTCGACGATGGTGGGGATGCGGGCGGGGTCGAAGTCGTAGCCGAGGTGGCCGAGCAGGTCGGTGAGCTCCTCGGCGGAGAAGAGGTAGAAGAGCATGAGCACGTCGGCTTGCTTGGCGGCCTTGTACCGGTTGGTGGTGTCGCCTTCGGCTTCGAGGATGAGGTCGAGGCGGCCGATGTTTGGGTAGCGGTCGCGGTAGGTGTCCCAGTCGAGTTCGGCGAGGTGCTCGTAGCCGGCGAACTGGCTGATGATCCCGTCGCCGTGGAAGGGCACGTGCAGGCTCCGGCTGACGTGGTCCCAAGTCGCCAGCTCCGCGGCGGTCACTCCGAGCCGTTCCCAGAGCTCGCCGGCGCGGTCGCCGAGGTGGCGGTGGGCGTCGCAGGCGCGCTGGAGCAGCCAGGAGACCATGACGTTGGTGTAGGCGTTGTCGTCGATGCCTTGGCCGGGCCGGTCGGGGTAGCCGTCGTGGAACTCGTCGGGCCCCATGACGCCGCGCAGGTGGTGCCGGTCGGTGGCGGGGTCGTGTTGGGCCAGGTCGACCCAGAACCGGGCGATCTCCACGAGGAGTTCGGCGCCGTAGTCGGCGAGGAACGCGTCGTCGGCGGTGACCTGGTGGTACTGCCACACCTCGTACGCGATGGCCAGGCTGACGTGGTGTTGGCGGCGGGAGTGGTCCGGCATCCACCGTCGTGACCGCGGGTTGAAGAACTCCGTCGGGGTTTCCTCTCGGCCGTCGGAGCCGCTCTGCCAGGGGTATCGGGCGCCGCGGCAACCCAGGGCGGCGGCTTGACGGCGGGCGGCGGGGAGTCGCCGGTGCCGGTAGCGCAGCAGCTCTCGGGTCAGCGCCGGGAACCGTAGGTTCAAGTAGGGGAACACGAACAGCTCGTCCCAGAAGACGTGACCGCGGTAGCCCTCGCCGGTCAGGCCCCGGGCCGGCACCCCGACGTCGCGGTCGGCGATGTGGGGCGACAGGGTCTGCAACACGTGGAAGGTGTGCAGGTTCAGGGTGCGGGCCACGGTGGGGTCGTCGCAGCGCAGGTCGAGATGCGCGCGGCGCCACAGGCGGTCCCACTCGTCGCTGTGGGACGCCGCCAGGTCGTCCATCGAGCCGGCGTCGGCGAGCCGGCCCAGGGCCGCGTGGTGGGTGTCGGCGATGGCGGGTTCCCGCGATGTGACCACCGCGGCGACCTTGTCGACCGTGACGGTGACGCCTGCGGACGCGGCGAGCTGAACATGCTGATCGATGCGCCCGGGGTGTTCGAGGAAGCGGGACGGCGTGTCGAGGCCGATGCCGTCGACCCGCACGCGGGTGCGGGCGGCGATGGTGAGGTGCCGTTGTGACTGGGAGGTCCGCGCGTCGACCCAGACCGTGTGGGCACCGTCGTTGCCGGTGCCGATGTCGGTGAGGTGGTGGCTGGCGAGATCGTGCTCGGCGGCGACGTTGCGGTTCTCGACGGTGCTGTCGATTCCCGATCGGATCTCGAGCGGACCGGACCAGTTGAGCGGCGTAATGGTCCATTCGAGGGCCCCGAGCTGCGGGAACACCATGTGGACCAGGCGTCGCTCCTCGATCCGGGTCGTGCGGCCTTGGGTGTCGGTGACGGTGAGGTTCCGGTGGAGCATCCCGCGGCGCAGGTCGAGGTGCTGGTCATAGCCATCGAGGTGCATGCAGGACAGGTCGAGCCAGTCTTGGTCCGCCGGCCGAATCGACAGGGACAGCCAGTCGGGAAGGTTGACCATGCTCTCGTGCTCCTCCGAGCGGCCTTGCCGCTCTGAGACGAGCCGGTTGTAGAAGCCCGCCGCGTAGGTGCCGGGATAGTGGGCCGGGCCGGACCCGGACTCCGGAGCGCTGGCGCGGGTGGCGAACACGCCGTTGCCGAGCGCGCACAGCGCTTCGCGGCGGCCCTCGTCGTCGGGCTCGAACCCCCGGTAACCGAAGATCCAGGCGGGGTCGGGTGGGGAGGCTCCGGAGCCGGGCGCGGCCGACCTGGTGGTCGGCTCCGGGGGTGCGACCGCGACCTCAGCCAGGTCGGTGACGACGATGTCGGCGCCGGCGGCGGCGAGGCGCTCGGGGTGACCGGCGCGGGCGACACCAATGATCAGGCCAACCCCGGCGCGCCGGGCTGCGGTCACCCCGGCGGTGGCGTCTTCGATCACCACCGCACCCGCCGGGTTGACGCCGAGGCGGCGGGCCGCCTCGAGGAACAGGTCGGGGGCGGGTTTACCCGCGAGGTCGAGGTCGGCGGCGTCACGTCCGTCGACGTGGCTGTGGAAGCGGTTCCCGACGCCGGCGGCGGCGAGGACCTCGGCGCGGTTGGCGCTGGCGGTGACCACCGCCGTCTTCACTCCTGCGGCTCGGAGCGCGTCGATCAACTCGATGGTGGAGGGGAACGCCTCGGGTGGGTCTTGTGCGAGCGCGGCGAGGAAGTAGCGGTTCTTGCGGTTGGCGAGGCCCCACACGGTGGGAGCATCGGGGGATCCTCGGGTGCGCCTGGGGGCAGGGCGATGCCGCGGGCGGCGAGAAAGGACGCCACTCCGTCGACCCGGGCCCGTCCGTCGACGTGGGTGCGGTAGTCCTCGCTCGTGAACGGTCCCCTGTTGGCGGCCGGCGGCCGTGTGGCGAGGTGCTCGTCGAACAGGTGCGCCCAGGCCGCCTGGTGGGTGCCGGCCGTGTCGGTGACGACGCCGTCCATGTCGAAGATGACCGCGTCGAAGCGGGCGGGGTCGATGACAACCGCGGCAGGCGTCGATGTGCCGGTCATGGTCGGGCGCGGCCGGTCTGGAGGGCGGCGCGGGTCTGGCTGGCGATCTCGAGGTCTTCGCGGGCGGTGACGACGAGGGTGGACACGGCCGAGCCGCGCTGGCTGAGATCTCGGTCGGCGTCGCCGGCGTCGACGTTGGCGGCGGCGTCGATGGCGACGCCGAGATGGGCGAGCCGCTCCGCGGCGGCGTGGCGCACCTCGGGTGCGTGTTCGCCGACGCCACCGGTGAACACCACGGCGTCGACGCCGGCCATGGCGGTGGTCATGGCGGCGATCCCCGCGGCCAGGCGGGCGATGTAGGTGTCGAAGGCGACCGCGGCCCGGTCATCGCCGGCGCGGCGGCGGTCGAGCACGTCGCGCATGTCGCCGGTTCCGCCGGTGAGACCGGCCAAACCGCCGTGGAGTTCGAGACCGTCCCGGACCGCTTCGGCGGTCAGGCCGGCGTCGGTGATCAGCCACAGGACCAGTCCGGGGTCGACGGCCCCGGATCGGGTCTGCATGACTAGCCCGTCGAGGGCGTGAAACCCATGGTGGTGTCCACCGACCGGTTGCCGACCGACGCGCACAGCGACGCCCCGGCGCCGAGGTGGCAGGTCACGACCCGAAGGTCACCCGCAGTGCGTGGCACAGGGAGCAGCTCCCGGGCGCGGCGGGCGGCGTAGGCGTGGGACAAGCCGTGGAACCCGAACCGGCGCAGGGGCCAGCGGTCCCGCCACGGGCCGGGCAGCGCGTAGGTGGCCGCGGCCGGTGGCAGCCGGGCGTGGTAGGCAGTGTCGAAGCACGCCACCTGCGGCATCTCGGGCAGGGCGCGGCGGGCGGCCGCGATGGCGGCGAGCGCCCGGGCCTGGTGGATCGGAGCGAGGGGGCTGAGCGCGGCGACGCGGTCGACCACGTCGTCGTCGAGGACCGTCGCCGACTCGAAGTCGGTGCCGCCGTGCACGACCCGGTGCCCCACCGCACCCACCGGTGTCTGCTCGGCGAGCGCGGCGATCGGCGCCATGTCGGCTGGGTCCCACGCCTCGACGTGGGTGTCGGCGACGACGGTGCCGGCGGGGTCGAGGATCGCGAGCTTCAGGCTCGACGAGCCGGTGTTGACGACCAGCACCGGCCCGGGCGCGGCGGTCGACTGGGCGTCGGGGTCGCCGGTCATGCCGGATGGGGCCATGCCCATGCGGTCACGTCGGGATGGTCCTCGCCGTGGGTGCGGGTGAAGGCGCGGGCGGTGTTGCGCCGGTCGACCATCTCCTGGCGCAGCTCGGCGGCGCGTTCACCGAGCCCGGGAACCCGGTCGATGACGTCCATGACGAGGTGGTAGCGGTCGAGGTCGTTGAGCATGACCATGTCGAACGGGGTCGTCGTGGTGCCTTGTTCCTTGTAGCCGCGCACGTGCAGACCGGCGTGGTTGGTGCGCCGGTAGGCGAGGCGGTGGATGAGCCACGGGTAGCCGTGGTAGGCGAAGATGACCGGGCGGTCGGCGGTGAACAGGGCGTCGAACTCGGCGTCGGGGAGCCCGTGGGGGTGCTCGGAGGGGGCTGGAAGCGCATCAGGTCGACGACGTTGACCACCCGGACCCGCAGGTCGGGCAGGTGGGTGCGAAGCAGATCGGCGGCGGCGAGGGTTTCGAGGGTGGGCACGTCACCGGCGCAGCCCAGCACCACGTCGGGATCGCCGGCGTCGTTGGAGGCGAAGGTCCAGATCCCGATGCCCCGGGCACAGTGCAGCTCGGCTTGGTCCATCGCCAGCCAGGTCGGCATGGGCTGCTTGCCGGCGACGATGACGTTGACCAGGTCGGTGCTGGCCAGGCAGTGGTTGGTGATCGACAGCAGGCAGTTGGCGTCCGGTGGGAGGTAGACGCGGATGACCTGGGCGGACTTGTTGACGACGTGGTCGATGAAGCCGGGGTCCTGGTGGGAGAAGCCGTTGTGGTCCTGGCGCCAGACGTGGCTCGACAGCAGGTAGTTGAGCGACGCGATCGGTTGCCGCCAGGCCAGTCCGCTCGAGACCTTGAGCCACTTGGCGTGCTGGTTGAACATCGAGTCGACGATGTGGATGAACGCTTCGTAGCAGTTGAAAAGGCCATGCCGGCCGGTGAGCAGGTAGCCCTCGAGCCATCCCTGGCAGGTGTGCTCGGAGAGGATCTCCATGACCCGCCCGTCGGGTGCGAGGTGTTCGTCGGTCGGGGAGCCGGTCGGCCATCCACGCCTTGGCGGTAACGTCGAGCACGGCGGCGAGGCGGTTGGAGGCGGTCTCGTCGGGGCCGACGATCCGGAAGTTGGCGTGGCCGGCGTTGACGTGCATGACGTCGCGCAGCCAGCCGCCCAGCACCCGGGTCGCTTCCGCCACGGTTGTGCCTGGGGTGACGACGTCCACCGCGTGGTCGGCGATGGGCGGCAAGGTGAGGTCGCGGCGCAGGATGCCGCCGTTGGCGTGGGGGTTGGCGCCAAGGCGGCGAGGCCCGGTGGGTAGCCAGCCGGTGACCTGGCCGACGGGGCGGCCGGCGTCGTCGAAGAGCTCGTCGGGGCGGTAGCTGCGCATCCAGTCTTCGAGCATCGCCCGGTGTTCGGGGTTGGTGCGCACCGCGGCGAGGGGCACCTGGTGGGATCGCCAGGTTCCTTCGACGGGGAGGCCGTCGACGACGGCGGGCCCCGTCCAGCCCTTCGGGGGTGCGCAGCACGATCATCGGCCATCGCGGCCGCCCGTTGGTGCCACCGGTGCGGGCCGCGGCTGGATGTCGGCGACGCGGTCCAGTGCGGTGTCGAGGGTGGCGGCGAGCTGGTGGTGGACCTCGGCCGGGTCGTCGCCCTCGACCAGATAGGGGTCGTGGCCGTAGCCGGTGAGCAGCGCCGTGAGCTCGTCGTCGCCGATGCGGGCCAGCACGGTGGGATTGGCGATCTTGTAGCCGTTGAGGTGCAAGATCGGGAGCACGGCACCGTCGCGGGCGGGATCGACGAACTTGGTGGAGTGCCAGGCTGCGGCGAGCGGCCCGGTCTCCGCCTCGCCGTCGCCGATCACGCAGGCGACGACGAGGTAGGGATTGTCGAACGCGGCGCCGTAGGCGTGGGCGAGCGCGTAGCCGAGTTCGCCGCCCTCGTGGATCGATCCGGGGTCTCGGGTGCGACGTGGCTGGGCACGCCGCCGGGGAAGGAGAACTGGCGGAACAGCTTCGCCATGCCGTCGGCGTCGCGGCCGAGGGTCGGGTAGGTGTCGCTGTAGGAACCGTCGAGCCAGCTGCCCGCCACCGCCGAGGGCCCCCGTGGCCGGGTCCGAACACGTAGATGCAGTCCAGGTCGCGGGCGGCGATGACGCGGTTGAGGTGGGCCTGGACCAGGTTCAGGCCGGGGCTTGTGCCCCAGTGACCGAGCAGCCGGGGCTTGACGTGCTCGGCGAGCAGGGGCTCGCGCAGCAGCGGGTTGTCCAGCAGGTAGATCTGGCCGACCGAGAGGTAGTTGGCGGCCCGCCACCACGCGTCGAGCTGCCCGAGTTCGGCGTCGGTGAGGGGACGGTCGTCGATGGTGTGCATGAGAGGTTGCGCTCCTCGAGTCTCAACGGCGGCGGAGTCGGCGGCGATGGGCGGTCAGGCACACCTGCGAGCAGAAGCGCAGCGCGGCGCCGCCGGTGTCGTGGCCGACATGGGGGCTGTCGGCGGCAACGGGCATCCCGCAGATCGGGTCGATCAGCTCACCGGTCGGGCTGGTCCCGTCGAAGACGTAGCGCAGGTCCCGGTGCCACGAGTACCGCCGTCCCGCCGCCCCGGCGTGGTCGTGGAGGATGCCGGCGGCGGCGAAGCCTCGCAGCGCCTGGTCGACCTCGGTGACGTCGGTACCCGTGTGGTCGGCGATCTCGGTTGCGCTCCACCACGCATCTGGTCTGGTGCCCACGGTGCGGTACACGGCGAGCTGGGCCGGGGTGCGCAGGTGCGACCGGGCGAAGCGGAGAAGGCTGTCGGGGATCGAGGCCGGGTCCGCGACGTGCGAGGTCACCGGTGCTCCTCCTGGGGGCGGTGCCGGTGGCGCCAGGGCGGGCCGGGTCGGCGGGCCGGGCGATGATCTCGCGCCACACGCCGGCTCGGCGGATCTCGACGAGGTCGAGGCCGGCGGCGCGGGCGTTGTCCTCGGTGGGGCGGTTGATGGCGGGTCCGATGAGTCGTTGGACGAGGGGGCTGAGCAGGTCGGCGATCCAGCCGAGCAGCTTGTTGGTGGGCCGGACGTGTTCGAGGAGCCGGACCTGCCCATCGGGGCGGGCGACGCGGGCGACTTCGCGGAGGCCTGCGACGGGGTCGGGGACCGAGCAGAACACGCAGGTGGCGACGACGGTGTCGAAGGTGGCGTCGTCGAAGGGGAGGTGCTCGACGTCGGCGAGATCGAGCTGCACGTGGCGGCTGGTTCGTTGGGCGCGCTGGCGGGCGTGGGCGAGCATGGCTGGCGAGATGTCGATCCCGCTGAGGTCCACTGCTGGGGGTAGTGGTCGAGGTTGCGGCCAGTCCCGACGCCGACTTCAAGGGTCCGGCCGGTGGCGCCGGCGACGGTGCGGACTCGGCGGCGCCGGCCTCCGAGGAGGTCCATGGGTGCTTCGAAGGCGTCGTAGAAGCGGGCGATGCGGTCGTAGCGGCGGGCGACCGTGCTCGCGGAGGGTTCAGTCATGGTGGTCGGGCTGGTCACAGCCCGGCCCGCGGGAGACGCGGTGGGTGATGACCAGGGCGATGGCGAGCACGACGGCGAGGCCGATGAGCCAGGGGCTGGCTCCGGCGAGGCCGGCGAGGCTGGCGCCGCCGAGGATCAGCGCGAGCGGGATGGCCAGGCAGCAGCCGATCATCATCACCCACATCATCCGGGTGTCCGTCGGGCGCGGCGGTGTTCCGGGGGTGTCGGTGTGGGACTCGGTGTCGGTCATGGTGGTGTCTCCCGGGGTGGGTGGGTTCAGCGGAGCTGGTCGACGCGTTCGCGGTATTCCTCGGTGGTGAGCTCGCCTCGGGCGTAGCGCTCGTCGAGGATGTCGCGGGCTCGTGACCCGGAGACCTGCCCGCCGGTGGTGTCGCGGTTGCGGGTGAAGAGCCAGACGGCGCCAGCGATGATGGCGACCCAGGAGAACATCATGAGGCTGCCCCAGAGCCACATCCAGCCGCCGCCCCAGCCGTCCATGTGGCCCCAGCCGTCGTTGTCGGCCAGCAGTGTGGCGATCGTGTGCATGGCGGTTCAGCTCCTGGTGTGGTGGGTGAGGTAAGCGGCGGGATCGGCGGTGAAGGTGTCCCGGCAGTGGGGTGAGCAGAAGTAGAAGTCGTGGCCGTCGTGGGTGGCTGAGAGCGCGGTGGCCGGGTCGACGCTCATGCCGCACACCGGGTCGGTGGCAGTCGGCGGCGCTGGTTCGGGTTCGGCGCCGACCTCGACGGTCGGCTCGACGCTGCGGGCGGTCGCCTGCTGGGGCAGGGGCGGGGCGTGGAAGCGGCGGAGCCGGTTGGCGTTGGTGACCACCGACAGCGACGAGGCGGCCATGGCGGCGGCGGCGATGATCGGGCTGAGCCGGATCCCGAAGAACGGATAGAGGGCGCCCGCCGCGATGGGGATACCGACGGTGTTGTAGACGAAGGCCAGGAACAGGTTCTGGCGGATGTTTCGCATCGTCGCCCGCGACAGCCGGATGGCGGTGACGAGCCCGGACAGGGCGCCGGAGACGAGGGTGATGTCGCTGGATTCGATGGCGACGTCGGTGCCGGTGCCGATGGCCGAGCCGACGTCGGCTTGGGCGAGGGCGGGGGCGTCGTTGATGCCGTCGCCGACCATCCCGACGACGCGGCCTTCGCCCTGGAGGCGGCGGACCTCGTTGGCCTTGTGCTCGGGGAGCACCTCGGCCAGTACCCGGTCGATGCCGACCGTGCGGGCGATGGCGGCGGCGGTGCGGCGGTTGTCGCCGGTGATCATGACCACCTCGACGCCGAGGTCCTGGAGGGCGGCGACGGCGGCGACCGAGTCGTCCTTGAGCGTGTCGGCCACCGCGATCACCCCGGCCACCTCGCCGTCGATGGCGACGAGCATCGGGGGTCTTGCCGTCGGCGGACAGCCGGTCGGCATGCGACGCCAGGGGGTCGGGTCGATGCCGGCGCTGTCGAGGAGCCGCCGGTTGCCGACCAGGACCTGGTGGCCGTCCACGAGGGCGCGCAGGCCTTGGCCGGTGACCGAGTCGAACTCGGTGGGCTCGGCGAGGTCGATGCCGCGCTCGCGGGCGCCGGAGACGATGGCGGCGCCGAGGGGATGCTCGGAGGACCGCTCAGCCGACGCAACCAGGCGCAGAAGGTCGCCCTCCGCCGTCGGGCCGGCGACGACGACGTCGGTGAGGGCGGGGGCGCCCTTGGTGATCGTGCCCGTCTTGTCGAGGATGACGGTGTCGAGCTTGTGGGCGGTCTCGAGCGCCTCGGCCGAGCGGATCAGGATCCCGGAGGTGGCGCCCTTGCCGGTCCCGACCATGATCGACAGCGGCGTGGCCAGCCCGAGGGCGCACGGGCAGGCGATGATCAGCACTGCGACCGCCGCGACCAAGGCGAACGTGAACGCCGGCGCGGGGCCCACGAGGAACCAGGCGACGAAGGTCCACACCGAGATGAGCACCACCGTGGGGACGAAGTAGCTCGAAACCAGGTCGGCGAGCCGCTGGATCGGGGCCTTGGACGCCTGGGCGGCCTCGACCATCTTGATGATCTGGGCCAGCATCGTGTCGGCGCCGACCTTGGTGGCGGTGTAGCGGAACGAGCCAGTCTGGTTGATGGTGGCGCCGATCACGGTGTCACCGACGGTCTTGGTCACCGGGATGGGTTCGCCGGTGATCATCGACTCGTCGACCGCCGAGGTGCCGTCGGTGACCTCGCCGTCGACGGGGATCTTCTCGCCGGGCCGCACGATGATCACGTCGCCGGGCACGACGTCCTCGATCGGGACCTCGGCCTCGGTGCCGTCGCGGACCACCCGGGCGGTGCGGGCCTGCATGCCGATGAGCTGGCGGATCGCCTCGCCGGTCCCGGCCTTGGCTCGGGCTTCGAGGAGCCGGCCGAGCAGGATCAGCGTGATGATCACGCCGACCGCCTCGTAGTACACCTCGCGCACGTCGGCGGGCAGCAGGCCCGGGGCCAGGGTGACGAACAGGCTGTAGCCGAACGCGGCGACAGTGCCCAGCATGATGAGGGTGTTCATGTCGGCGGTGCGGTGCCGCAGCGTCAGCCAGCCGGTGCGGTGGATCGGCCAGCCCGTGTAGGCCATAACCGGCGCGATCAACGCCAGCTGCACCCAGCGGTTCAGAAGGATCTCGGGCACCCACTCGGCATGGAAGAGCTCGTGGGCCATAACTGCGAACGCCACCGGCGCGGTGAGGATGGCGCCGAGCAGCACTCGGCGGGACAGGTCCGCGATCTCGGCTCGACGGGCTTCGGCCTCGGCGTCCTCCCCGGCCGAGGGTTCGGCCGGGACACCGCGGCGGGGGGGCTCGCTGGCGCGGTCGTGATCGGCGTGCGCGTCGAGGTCCAAGGCGAGCGCAGCGGTGGACGCCGCATCCGGGTCGGCGCCACGGTGGCCGTTGCCGTCGGGATCGGCGGCGACGACGAGGGTGCCGTGCACCATGTTCATGCCACAGGCGAACCCGAACTCTCCGGTGCGCTCCGGGACCAGCTCGACGGTCGTGGACGCGTAGGCGGGCAGCGACTTGTTGATGCCGAAGTCGGAGAACACCACCCGCGAGGTGCAGTCCCCGGTTTCCTGGCGGTCGAACACGAGCCGCACGGGGATGCCCTGGCGGACCTCGATCCGATCCGGCGAGTAGCCGCCCTTCACGGTGACGGTGACCTCCTGGACTCCCTCGCGCAGCTCGGCGCGGCTCGCGGTCTTGGTCCCGAAGAAGAACCGCCACAAGCCAACGGAAACCACGGCCGCGACCACGACCACTACGACATCAGCGACACTCATCTGCTTCGTCCTCCTGTCGGGAAAGCGGGTACCTGGCGGGGCGGGGTCGGGCGGGGCAGCGCCATGTCCTCGGGGCACGCGTCGTACGGGCACCCCAACGCCGTGCGAACGGCGGCGGCGAGCTCCTCGCCCAGGTGATCCCGGCTCACCCACGCCGCCGCCCCCTGCGCCAGTGCCGAACGGCGGTAGGCGGGGTCGGGTTCCGGGCCGATCACCACGACGTGTCCGGGGGAAGCGCGTCGAGGGCAGCCAGGCAGCACGCCGGGAAGTCCACCGTGTCGACCACGACGACGTCGGGCTCGGTGCGGGCGATGGCGTCGACCAGCATCTCACCCGGTTCCGGCTGTGCGACGGTCCAGCAGCCGGGCGCGACCGACAACAGCTCGTCGCTCCAGTGGCGCATCACTGGGTGGCGGATGGCATCCAGGACGACCGGCAGGGTCGACTGCAGCGGGCAGCCACCCGGGCCAGCGTCGTGTCGGTGACCGCGTCGGCCAGGCATGCCATCCATCGTGGCCGAAGACACCCGCCGCGCCATCCGGGGCCACTACGGATCGTCACACCGTGGTCTGCCACGCCAACACATCGCCGGCGCATCCGCCGGACGGGTCCTTCGGTGGATCACGGATGGGAAACCCGTAGCGCGCCCGGATGGCACACCCGTCGATCGGCGGGACGATCACGTCACGAACCGCACGCCGACAAGCAGGGAGGGATCACTGATGGCGCCACAGAGGGAAGTCGTGACCATCGAGGAGCCCCCGCTGGCCCGCTGGCTCTTCGGCTGCAGCGGCACGGGCGAATGCGCCTTCCCGACCGAATGGGCTCTCGCACCGGAGGCCCCCGACGACACGCTCGAAGTCCACACCGAGGATGACGCACATGCTTCGAACACTCAGTGACACGATCACCGAGACCGTCTCGCTTCCCGGGCATGCCTGCACGATCAAGAACCCGCGCCTGGCCAACACGGTCCTGTTCGCGCTGGTCGGGTTGAGCGTCGTGGCCGGGGCGTGGCTGGTGTCGGCGATGCTCGCCGGCCCCTGGTTGGCCGACACCTTGCTCGTCGAGGGCTCCGTAGCGGCGATCACGGTCCTCGCCTTCGGGCTTAGCGCGTGGTCGCTCAGCCGCGCACTCGGCTGCGGCCGCTGCCACACACCACAGTGCCGCTGCTCATGACCCTGGGGAGGCCTCCCCGGTTGCGGCCCGGCACGGAGCGCCAATCGGTAGCCCACCCGGATTCGAACGGCGCCCCCTGCCTCGATCATCGCAACAGCACCTCCGCGAGATGGAGCGGCTCATGACGACGACCTCGACGACATCGGACGGCCAGCGGGCGGACCGGGCTGCACCGGACAAGCGCTCGCCGGGAAGCGTGGCGCCCGGGTCGTCGGTCCTCGCCGCGCGAGCGATCACGAAGTCCTACACCGCCGGGCTCTGGCGCGCCGACGCACCCTGCGGGTGCTGCGCGGTGCCGACGTCGACCTCACCCGGGGCGAGGTCGTCGGGCTCGTCGGCGAGAACGGATCGGGCAAGAGCACGCTCATGAAGATCCTCGTGGGGAGCCTCACCCGCGACGGGGGCACGATCGAACGGACCGGCTCGCTCGGCTACTGCCCCCAGGAACCGATCCTCTACCAACGGCTGACCTGCGACGAGCACTTCGAGCTGTTCGGCGAGGCCTACGGGCTCGACGCCGCCGACATCGATCGCTCGCGGGACGAGGTCTATGACGTGCTCGGCTTCGGCCGCTGGGCCGGCGCCCGAGTGGAGGAGCTGTCGGGCGGCACGCGGGCCAAGCTGAACCTCGGCCTCGCCCTGCTTCCGGATCCCGAGATCCTGTTGCTGGACGAGCCCTACGCCGGGTTCGACTGGGACACCTACCAGCGGTTCTGGGAGATCACTGCCACCCGCCGCGACCAGGGCCATTCGCTGTTGATCATCAGCCACTTCATCACCGACGAGGACCGCTTCGACCGCATCTACGACCTGCGCGACGGGCGCACCGTGCCGCGATGACCAGCCCGGCCGTCCACCACCGGGGCCACACCCGGCTGTTCCCGCTCCGGTCGTTTCGCTACCTGATCGAGTACGCCCGCCGACCGCTGAACCTGGTGCTGCTCGCGGTGGTCCCGGTCGTGTTCGTCACGCTGTCGGCGGGCGCGATCGCCGACTTCGCCGACGTGCTCGGTGGCCTGACCGACCTCGGCACCGTCGAGGCGGCCACCGCCGGTTGGGCCGCGTCGCTGCTGGCCGGGATCGCTGGGTTCTTCCACGTGGTCACCTCGAGGGAACCGGACCGGCGTCTCGCCGCCGCCGGGGCCGGCACCGTGCGGGTCGTGCTGGCCCGCCTCACCTCCGCGCTCGGACTCGCGCTGGTCGCCGGGCTCGGCGCCCTCGCCGCTCTGGCGCTGCGCACCGGGATCGCGGACACCCCGAAGGTCGTGGGCGTGACCTTCCTGATGGCGTTGATCTACCTCGGTATCGGCGCCACCGTCGGCGCCTTCGTCCGCTCCGAGCTCAACGGCTCCCTCATCGTCGTGTTCGCCTGGATGTTCGACGTCTTCTTCGGGCCCGCCATGGGACGGGCCGGTGGAATCATCCGGGTCTTCCCGCTGCACTTCCCAACCCTCGTCGTGACCGACGTCGCCTCCGGCCACGCTGGACCGCTGGGCGATGTCGGCCTGTCGGTGCTGTGGGCCGCCGCCGCGCTCGCCGCCGGCACCCTCGCGCTCGTCACCACCACCCGGCCGGCGCCGCTCACGCGCCGCGGCTGCACGGCCGAGCCCGCCGCATCGGCGTCGCCCTCCGCTACGGCTTCCGGGACTACCGCCGCAACCTCGTGCTGTGGGTTCTGCTCGTCGGGCTCCCCATCGTGTTCATCACCCTCAGCATCGCCGTCACCCCCGACGACCCTGCACCCGTCGAGCTCGTCGAGGGGCGCCGGCGAGGCCTGCAGATCCTGTCCATGACCGACCTGCACGGAGCGATCATGGTGCCCATCACCGTCGGGTTCCTCGCCGGCCTCGCTGGGCTCTTCGTTGCGCTGGGCTCGGCGGACGGCGACCGCCGCCTCGTGCTCGCCGGGTACCGGCCCCTCGAGGTCCTCGCCGCCCGGCTCGGGGTCATCGTCTTTGCCGCACTGCTCACCACCGGCGTCGCCCTGGCCGTCACCGGCGCCAGCTTCACCCCGCAGAGCTGGCTCACCTTCGCGACCGCCAACATCCTCACCGCCGTTACCTACGGAATGATCGGCGTGCTCGCCGGCCCGCGCCTCGGGCTGCTCGGCGGCCTGTACGTGATGCTGGCCCTTCCGTTCATCGACATCGGCATCGCCCAGAACGCCATGTTCGACGCCGCCCCACCGTCGTGGGCGGCGTTCATGCCCGGCCACGGCGCCATCCGAGTGATGCTCGACGGGGCCTTCACCCCCAGCCTCGACGAGTACGGCGCCCTCGCCCTCGCCCTCGCGTGGCTGGCCGCAGTCACCGCACTCGCCGCCGCCCAGTTCCACCGCTTCGCCGCGCCCAAGGCCGGCTGACCTCCGTATCGACTACACAGTGTCGTAGTACCCGAACTAGCGTCCCACCGACTGATCACATGACAGGAGCACGCCGTGACCCGCAAACCGATCCTCCTCGTGACCACCGCCCTTGCGCTCGCCGCTCTCGGGCTGGCCGCCTGTGGAGACGACGACACCAGCGCCACGGGAACCCAGTCTCAGCCGCGCACGATCGAGATCGAGATGCGCGACATCGCCTTCTCCCCGACGAGGTGGACGTGCAGGCCGGTGAGACCGTCCGGTTCGTGTTCACGAACACCGGCGCCGTGCGCCACGACGCGTTCATCGGCGACGAAGCGGCCCAGGACGACCACGAGATGGAGATGCGCGGTTCCGGCGACATGGGTGACATGGGCGAGGACGGTGGCGGCGACGGTCACGACTCGATGAGCGACGAGGGCGGCATCACCGTCGAGCCCGGCGAGACCGGCGAGATCACCCACACCTTCGCCGAAGGCGACGAGCTCCTCATCGGCTGCCACGAAGCAGGCCACTACGAGGCCGGCATGCGCGCCATGATCAACGTGACCTGACCGCCCACATGCGGATCGGCGACCGACCCGAATGTGAGGCCGCCGCTCCCGCCGGCCACCACCACCCCAGGACGTCTCGGCACGTCCGGCTGGGGGCGGCCGTGGCCGCGACGGGAGCCGCTACATGGACGGCTGCGCATCGCCGATCACCCGCGGTGCGCGCATGGACCCCTCCGTCGCTGCCGCTCGCCCGCGTCGGACCACTCGCCTGTCGCGTCGGCGGAACCGGGCAGACCGGCGCCCTGCTCCTCCACGGACTCGTCGCCACCGGCGACGTCTTCGGCCGAACGGCCGACCTGCTCGCCACCTCGCGGGTGGTCGCCGTACCCGACCTCCTCGGCTTCGGCCGCTCGCTCGACGAGACCCGAGAGGACTTCGGCACGAGTGCGCACCTGGCGGCTATCGACCCCGTCGTCACCGGAGCGCTCGGTGAGCGCCGGCTCCTCGTTGCCGCCCACTCCGCGGGAAGTGCGCTCGCGCTTCGGTGGGCCGCACTCCACCCCGACCAAGTGGAGCAGGTCGTCTGCCTCGGTCCGCCGATCTGGAGAAGCGCAACTGCTGCGCGACGAGCAATCGGCGCTGCAAGCCCCATGTCGAGAGCGTTCGTCATCGACAGCGAGATCGCCCGGCACGCCTGCGCCCTGAGCTGTCGCCACCGCGCCCTGGCTGGCTGGGCCGCCGCAGTGACTGCTCCGAGATGGCCCGTCGCTATCGCGCGACAGGCCAGCCTCCACACCTGGGCTGCGTACCGCCAGACGATCGCCCAGCAGGTCTTGCATGACGACTGGCCGAGCCTCCTTGGCACGGTCGCCCGCGCCGGGATCACCACTCGGCTGGTCTGGGGAGACCGTGACCCGGTGGGCGACCACGAGTTCGCCCGACTGCTCGCCGACGAGCTTCAGAACGTCGAGGTCCGAATCATCCCCGGTGCCGACCACACACTCCCGGCCGCCCGCCCTCGCTGATCGTCGAGCTCGGCGGGCAAGAGGACGGGAGGCTCCACGGCGCACTGAGACGCCGGACGCGGGCGGACCCACGTGCCCGCCCCCGATTCACCGCTCGGCGACGACATGTTGTCGTTTGTCCGCCTTGTCCGGCTTGGTACTCTGCGGGTTTCGCGTTGCGCGTTGTTCGTCCGGGAGGTGAGTAGCCGGGATGTGTGCACCGAAGGACAGCATGGCCCGTCTCCCTCACCGGGCGTGGTGCCGGTCAGCGCCCGGACCATCACGTCGTCTCGCAGCGTCCTGGACCCGGGCGGCGAAGTGATGATCGCCGCCCGGCACCCACCGAGAGCTCCGGGATGGACCGGCTGTGTCGGCGGGTGCGTGGCGGCGGTCGGAGCCTTGACGAGCGGGTCCGTGGCAGCGTTGCCCGCTGGCGTGGCCCTCACCTACCTGGCGTGGTCGGATCTGATGAGCCGACGGCTGTCGCTGCGGCTGCTGGCCGGGGCGACGGTGGTCGTGTCCGCGTCGATCGCGGCAGAAGCGATCAACGGAGGATCCGCCAGGCGACTTGGGCCGGCGGCCGTGGCGGTCTGCGTGCTGCTCATCGCGGCAACGACGGCGTGGATGGCGACCCGCGGGATCGCGTTCGGCGATGTGCTCCTCCTCGGGTTCGCCGCCCTCGTCCCCGCTTGGCTCTCCGCGGCAGCGGTCGTGACGATGGTTGGAGTCGCGATCGTCGTCGCGGGCATCGGCGTGGCCGCGCGGCGCCTTCGCCGTGACCTCACCGCTCAACCGAGCGTGGCGTTCGCCCCGGCGTTGCTGGTGGGCTGGGTCGTCGGGGTCGGGATCGGATGACCCGCCGCATCGCGCTCGTCGTGGTGGTCGCGGCCGTGCTCGCCGCCGCGTGCTCCGGAGGCGACGGTGACGCCGGATCGTCACAAAGCTCCAGCTCGACGACAAGCACGAGGCGGACGACGACTACGAGTACGTCTTCCACCTCGACCACGCAACCGCCCGCCACAGATCCGGAGGCAGTTCGACCATTCCTCGAATCGCTGACCGACCGGTACGACGCCGCCGTCGAGGGGATCCTGGCCGACCCGAGGGTTGCCGGCGATCACAGCCACGCGGCCGTCAGCGCGTACACCAGCTTGTTCAGCCCGGCGAGCGCCTTCCCGGAAACGGCGTTGCAGTTCTGGTCGGACGAGGGCGCCCAGGGGCACTTCTACAGGCCCGGTCCCCGTGGTCGGATGTTCGACTCGACGGTGATGTCGGTGCAGGTCGACTCACCCGACCAAGTCACATTCACCGTCTGCACGATGAAGAGCATCGTGATCGTCGACGAAGCCGGCAGCCAGGTCTCGTCGGAGGGCGGCGTGACCTCTGGTTCGGTCGTGGCCGTTCGAGTCGACGGCGCATGGCTTGTACGGGACCTGACGCGCACCACATCGAACGACTGCCCGGAGCCAGGTGCCCAGCCATGAACCGCAGTCGCGCCGCCGGGAGCTTGGCCCTCGCCGCCGCGGTCGTACTGACGAGCTCCGGCGCTGGAGCCACGCCAGCGAACCCCGGCCAGTGCGCGGTCGTCGACTCACAGGGCTACTGCGTCGAGTGGGACGTACCGACACCCGGCGGACCGGGTGGCGGTGGTGGCGGTGGGTCCTCCGACGGGGTTACGTGCTACTGGGTGACGATCCCCGATGATCTGTCGGAGGATCCGACGATCTGGTTCGACTTCGATCTGACGCCACCCCCGGAGGGGGTGACGGTGGTGTGGCAGTCGTGGGAGTGCTCGGACGGGTCGGCGACGTTCGCGTTCCGGTGGGTGGTGCCGGCGACGCCGGCGAACTTGGCCTCGATCGCTCGTGGCCGGCTGGTCGGGGGTGCTGCCACAGCCGACGCTGTCTGCCAACCCGCCGGTGGGGAGGGCAGCGATCGTTCGGGTGCCGTCGTTCGTCGAGGTGACGAACTGGACGGGGGTGGTGACCGACTCGGAGTGCGCGGGCGGGTTGTGCGTCACGGTGTCGGCGACTCCGGCGCTCACCTTCACGCCGGGCGAGCGGGGTTCGGCGCGGCTTGCGTGTGCGGGGTCGGGGTCGCGCTACGACCCGGATGGCCCGTCGATGGAGGAGCAGGCGGCGGCACCGGGGGCGTGCGCGCACACGTTCCGTCTTCGCACGGGGGTCGATGGCCGGCCGGCGGCGTGGCCGGGTTCGGTGTCGGTGACCTGGACGATCTCGTGGTCTTCGTCGGCGGGCGGGTCGGGTTCGTTGCCGTCAGTGACGCGCACGTCGGCGTTGCCGCGGGGAGTGGAGGAGGTTCAGGCGGTGGTCGTGGGAGGGAGCACGCCGTGACGTCGACGCTTCGGTCCAGGTCAACCGGCAGCAACGGGCGTGGGGCGCGTGACACGGCGGCGCCGGCACGGTCGCCCACTGGTGTGGTGCGGCGGCGGTGGGGGCGGATCGGCGCCGGCGCGGCGGCGGCGGTGTTGGGGGCGTGGGTGTTCGCGGCGCTGTACCTGTCGGCGGGCGACCGAGCGGATGTGGTCGTGATGGCCCGCGACGTCGACCGGTTGGAGGTGATCGGGCGGTCGGACCTCCGGGTCGTTCGCCTGTCACAGGATGCCGATGTCGACTGGGTCGACGCGGCGCGGATCGACGAGTTCGTCGGCCGGGTGGCGGGAGTCGATTTGGTGACCGGGTCGCTGCTGTCGCCGGGGCAGGTGCTGCCGGCGGGCAGCGAGCTGCTGGACGACGGGGAGGCGGTTGTCGGGGTGCTGGTGGGGCCGGGCGACAGCCCGGCCCGGAGCCTGCGCCGTGGCGCGCCGGTGCTGGTCGTGGTGCGCCCGCCTGCGGGGTCTGAGGCAGAGACGCTGGAGGTGGAGGGTTGGGTGTTCGACGCGCCGGGTGAGGCGCTCAACACTCGGGAGCGTCCGCTCGAGCTGGTGGTGCCGCGTGCCCGGGCGGGGTTGATCTCGGCGGCGGCGGCGGATCGGCGGGTGTCGGTCGTGGCGCTAGCGGGGTGAGTCGTGGTCATCGGGCTGGTGTCGGCGAAGGGTGCCCCAGGGGTCACGGCGGCGGCGCTCGCGCTCACGGCGGCTGCGGGCGATGCCGGGTTGTTGGTGGAGCTGGATCCATCCGGTGGCAGCATCGAGTGTTGGACGGGCCCGGCTGGTGAGCCTGGACTGATCCGGGTGGCGAGCGGCCTTCGCCGTTCGGTCGATCCCGAGGCCTTGCTGTCGCACGCGGTGGAGGCGTCTCGTGGGTTGCGGGCGGTGTTGGCACCGACCGCCGGCGGGTTGGCGGAGTCGACGATCGCGGCGGTCGCTGATCGGCTCGTGCCTGCTCTGGCTGGGTTGGACGGGACGGTGGTCGTCGACGCCGGACGGTGGTCACCGTCGCAGTCCACGGCGCGGCGCCTGGTGGGCTGCGAGGTGGTCGCGGTGGTGTGTGCACCAACGGTGGAGGGGGTCGAGGCGGCCCGGTGGTTGGTGGAGGCGCTCGAGACGGTGGACGCTCGGCGGGTCGTGGTGGTGCCGGTCGGTGACCGCCCCTATGGCCCGGGCGAGATCGAAGAGGCCATCGTGGTGCCAGTGCTGGGCCCGTTGGCGTGGGACCCGCGGGGCTTGCACTTGTTGGTGACGGCGGGGACGGGCCGCGGGTGGGTGCGCAGCGCGCTGGCCCGCTCGGCGCGCACGGTCGCCAACTGGCTCGTCGGCGCAGCGGAGGTGGTGGGCCGTGCTTGACGAGCTCGAGGCTGGTCTGCGGCGGATCGTGGCCGACGAGATCGGCGACTACCTGGCGCGCGCGAACGTGGACGGACGCCGAACCCCGGACGAGATGGACCAGCGGCAGATGGCGCGGGCCATCCTGCGCCGCGAGCTGGATCACCGGGCCAAGGCGGCGCTTCGGGTGGGTGAGCCGCCGCTGTCGCCCGAGGAGGAGGACCTGGTCCTGGAGCGGGTATTGGCCACGGCGTTCTCGGCCGCGCCAGGGCTGGACCGGCTGCTGCAGCGCGACGACGTGACGGATGTGTTCGTCAACGGCTGCGACGACGTGCGACTAGTGACCATCGACGGGGAGACCGAGATCGTCGAGCCGATCGCACGGTCCGACGGGGAGCTGATCGAGATGATCCAGACCCTGGCCCGGCGAGGCGGCCACATGGAACGCGAGTTCACCCCGTCGCGGCCGCTGCTCGACCTGCAGCTGCCCGACGGGTCGCGGCTGGCGGCGGCGGCGTGGGTGACTCGGCGGCCGTACCTGACGGTTCGGCGGCATCTGCTCGTCGACGCCGACCAGAAGGATCTCGTCGGGCGGGACATGTACGACCTCGGGTTGGCGTCGCTGTTGGCGGCGTTGGTCCGCGCCCGCCGCAACGTGTTGATCGCGGGCGGCCAGGGGGTTGGGAAGACCACGCTGTTGCGGGCGCTGCTGCACGAGTGCGAACCGGACGAGCGGATCGTGGTGTTGGAGCAGGAACCCGAGCTGCACCTCGACGCGACCCCGGGTCGGCACGACCACGTGCTGTTGTTCATGGAGCGGGGCGCCAACACCGAAGGGGTCGGGGCGGTGTCGCTGGCTGATCTCGGTCGGGCGATCAAGCGGTTCACGCCGCGGCGCATCGTGGTCGGCGAGGTCCGTGGCCCTGAGGTGATCGACATGCTCGAGGCCATGACTCAGGGCATCTCGGGGTCGATGTGCACGATCCATGCCGACTCGTCGTGGTCGGTGTTCCCCCGCCTTCCCGTCTACGCGCGGGCGGGGGGACGGGACTGGTCCACCGGCGATGTCCTGCAGCTCGCGGCGCTGGCCTTGGATGTGATCGTGTTCCTGGCCCGGGACCGGGCGGGCCGGCGGGTGATCTCCGAGGTCCGGTTCGTGCAGCGGTTCGATCCCGACTCGGGTCAGGTCGTGACCGACGAGTGGTTCTGCCCGGGCGAGGACGGTGCGCCGTGCGGAACCCGGCGGCACCGATCCCGGTGCGGGTTCTCGACGAGCTGGTCGAGCACGGCTACGACCCGGCCCTGCACGACGATGGGGGCCTGCGGTGACGGTCCTGGCCGCGCTCGCCGGGGTGCTGTCGGTCGCCGGCGTTTGGGTGGTGGTCACGTCGTGGCGGCCGGTCCCGGCCCGTGAGCGTGACCGGTCCAGACGATCGGTGCTGGATCGTCTCGACCGGCGCCGCGTCCTGGGCGCGGCCGCCGGCGGGCTTGTCCTGTTGGTGCTGACCCGCTGGCCCGTCGCGGCGCTGGCTGGGGCCGCGCTGGGCTGGATGCTCGGTGGGATGGCGGGGAGGAAGGAGCGCCGCGAGCTCGACCGGCGCACGGAGGCGATCGCGTTGTGGACCGAGATGCTGCGCGACGCAATCGGCACGGCGCGCGGCGTCGAGGGCGTCCTGGTCGCCACCGCCGCGACCGCGCCGCTGCCCATCCGGGCCGAGGTGCAGGCCATGGCCCGGCGCCTCGCCCGCGAACCGCTCGACGTCGCGCTCGACGGGCTCGCCGCCGATCTCGACCACCCGATCGGTGACCTGGTGGTGACCGCCCTGCGGCTGACCTCGACCGCTGGCGGCCGCCAGGTCCGCGATGTACTCGCCAACCTCGCCGCCGCCGCCTACGCCGAGGCGGACAGCCGCCGGCGAGTGGAGGTGGCCCGAGAGCGGCCACGGGCGGCGATGCGGTACACGGCCATCATCATCGGTGGGTTCGTCGCGCTGCTGGTGGTGTTCTCCCGCACGTACCTGGACCCGTATGACTCGGCCCTCGGGCAGGTCGTGCTCGTCGTGGTTGGCTTCTACTGGGCCGCGGGGTTCTGGTGGATGCACCGCATGGGCCGCGTCCGCCGGTTGAACGGTTCCTGCTCTCCGCCCCCGCTCAGGACGGACTGCGTTGAGCCCGCTCTCCGCGATCGTCGCGGCTGGGGCGCTCACCGGCACTGGGGTGTGGTTGGTGTGGACCGGCTGGTCTCCCGCTCGCCCCCGCTGCGGACCGCCCTGGCCCGCCTCGGCCAACCCCTCGTCGAGATCGAACCGGTGTCACGAGACAACCTCGATGTCCGCGTCGGGGTCTGGGCCCGGCGGATCGGCATCGTCGATCACGCCGTCGCGTCGCTGCGCGCCGACCTTCGGGTCCTGCGCCGCAGCCCGGACGAGCAAGCCGCCCTGATCGTCACCTACGCCGCCCTCGGCTTCCTGTGGGCCCCGGGTGGTGGCGGCCGGGGGCTGGCTGGTCGGGGTCCGGCTCCCCGTCGCCATCCCACTGTGGCTCGCAGCCGCCGGCGCCGGCATCGGCGTCGTCTCCAGCATCCGATCCGTGCGCACCGCCGCCGCACAACGCCGGCAGGCGTTCTCGCATGCCTTGTCATCCTTCTGCGACATCTGCGGCATGTGCCTGGCGGCCGGCCGCGGCGTCGAGTCCTCCCTCGAGACGGCCGCCCACACCGGGGCGGGCTGGGCGTTTGGCGAGCTGCAGACCGCGTTGCGCACCGGGTATGTGCGGGGCGAGACCCCATGGGACGCGCTGGCCCGGCTGGGCAACGACGCCGAGCTACCGGACCTCACCGAGCTCGCCGCCGCCCTGTCCCTCGCGGGGGATCAGGGCGCCGCGGTGCGCGACACGGTCAGTTCGAAGGCCAAGGCCATCCGCGAACGGCTCACCGCCGACGCGGAGCGGTCCGCGCCAGCACCACCGAGCGCATGGGCATCCCCGCCACGTTCCTGCTGCTCGGCTTCATCCTCTTCCTTGGCTTCCCCGCCCTCGCCGTCCTCTTCGAATAGGAGCCCTACCCCATCCACCGACTGGAAGGAAGACACGTCATGGAAGTCCTGACCCGAGTCTCGACCTGGCTACGGCTGCGCCTGGCCGAGGCCCGCGCCCGCGCCGTCGCGGAGGCCGACCGCGGCGAGATCGTCGAGAAGGTGATCATCGTCGCCGCCGCGGCGGCCATCGCCATCGCCGCCATGGCCGCCATCGCGCTGGCCGTGGACATCAAGGTCGGAGGCATCGAGCTCTGATCCTGGGCCGGGCCCGCCGCCGCCGGCCACCGCGCCAGGCGAGCCGACCCGCCCGGGCTTCGCCGCGCCCCAGGACATGGAGCGACCGAGGTTCGTCGACGGTCGAGTTCGTCATCGGCACGGCCCTGATGGTGATGCTGTTGCTGGTCGTCGTGCAGTTCGCCCTCTACTTCCACCTCCGCGCCGTCGCCCACACCGCCGCCCGTCACGGACTCGACAACGTCCGCGTCCTCGACGGCTCCACCGAAGCCGGCGTCGCCGCCACCAACGACTTCCTCGACCAGAGCGGCACCAGCCTGGAAAGGCGCGACGTGCAAGCCACCCGCACCGCCACCCTGTCATCAGTGCAGGTGTCCGGGACGGTGGTCTCGGTCATCCCCGGCCTGCGCCTACCCGTCCAAGTCACCGTCGACGCGCCCACCGAACGGGTCACACCATGACCCGGCGAGCAGCCGGCGAACGCGGATCGGTCAGCGTTGAGCTGGCCATCCTCGCCCCACTCGTCGGCATCCTGCTCGCCTGTGTCGTCCTCGTCGGCCGGGTGCAGATCGCCCGCGCCGACCTGGAAGGCGCGGCACGGTCAGCGGCGCGTGACTTGTCGATCGCCCGCGACCCCACTGCCGCGCTCGCCACCGTCCGGGAGGCCCTCGACGTGACCCTCGAGGTCGGGTCGCCGTCGTGCCGGACGGTGGTGTTCACCCCGGTCATCTCCGCCACCGAGGTGTCGGTCACCCTCACCTGCACGGTTGACCTCCAAGCCGCTGCGGTGCTGCCCGTACCGGGCACGATGAACCTGTCGGCCACGGCGACCGAGATCGTCGACGAGTACCGCGAGCGCCAACCATGACCGCCGCACGCCAGCGAGCGAGGGGCCGCGACCGTGGTGAGCGCGGGTCGGCGACGGTGTGGATGATCGGCGTCACGGTTTCGTCGTTCCTGATGGTCGCGCTGGTCCTCGACGGCGGGGCGATGCTGCGGTCCCGCAGCGACGCTTTCGCCATCGCCGGCTCCGCCGCCCGCGCCGGTGCCCAACAGCTCGACGAGGACGCAGCCGTCGAGGGACTGACCGTGCTCGACCCGATCGCCGCCGAACGAGCCGCCTTGGCCCACCTCGCCGCCGAAGGTGTCACCGGGACCGTCACCGTCACCGCCGACACCGTCACCGTCACGGTCACCTCGACGGCGCGGCTCCAGATGCTGCGCCTCGTCGGCGGCGACACCGTCACCTTCGACGCCACCGCCACCGTCCAGGCCATCAAGGTGGGCCAGCCATGACCCGCCTCCGCGGCACCGCCGCCCTCGCCGTCCTCGCCGCGCTCGTCGCCGGGGTGCCGTGGGCGCTGGTGCAGTTCGGGAACTGGCCCATCCACGGTGTGCCGACCGGTGAGCAGCTCCGCGATCTTGGCGACGCCGTCGTGTCCGACACCGCTGTGTTCGCGGTGCTCACCGTCGCCGCCTGGGCGGTGTGGTCGGTGTTCCTGGCGTCGCTGCTTGTCGAGGTCGTCGCCGTGGCCCGGGGCGTCCAGGCCCCCGGCTCACCTTCGCGGGTCCGGTGCAGCGATCGGCGCGCGGTCTCGTCGCCGCCATCGTCCTCGCCCTCACCATCGCCCACAACCCCCGACCGGCCACCGCCGGCCCCCTCATCCCGACCGCCACCGCACGAGCGGCACCCGTAGCGACGGCCACCCCTCCCGCAGTCGAGCCTTCCCCGCCGCGCCGCCGGCCGCGGCTCCAACCGGCGAGCCCCGACGGCCTCGCCAAGACCGTGACCGTGCAGCGGGGCGACAGCGCGTGGTCGATCGCCGAGACCCATCTCGGCGACGGCATGCGCTGGCGGGAGCTGTGGGACGCCAACCGCGCCATCACCCAACCCGACGGGCGGGCATGGACCGACCCCCAGATCATCCGGCCCGGCTGGCAGCTGCGACTCCCCGACCGCTCGACAGCCGAGAGCGCCACCACGACCGACCGACACACCGTGGCCGCGGGCGACACGCTGTCGGGGATCGCCCAGGCGCATCTCGGTGACCCGGCCCGCTACGTCGAGATCTTCGAGCTCAACCGTGACGTCGCCCAGCCAGACGGCCAACGGCTCACCGACCCGGACCTGATCCAGCCGGGTTGGAGCCTGCGCCTCCCCCAAGGCGGCGAACCCCCGAGCCGCCGGAGGTCGTGCCGGACCCCCAACCCGACCCGGCCCCGGCCGCTCCCTCACCCGAGGCGTCAGCTCCGTCGCCCACCACGACACCGGCCCCGGCGCCAGCATCGACCGCCCCCACCCGACCCGAAGGCACCATGGACGCTCGGGGCACCGCTAGGGAGAACAGCAGCGCCGCAGGCGGAGACTCCTCGACACCCGCACTGGCTGGCATCGCGAGTGCCCTGGTACTGGCCACGGGGCTGGCGGCGCGCATCGCGTTCCTGCGCCGCCGTCGCGCCGTCCGAGGAACCCGCCACCACCCGCTGCGGGCCGGGGGCGAGCAGGTCATCGATGCCGTCGTCGCCGCCGCCGATGTGCCCCTCGTCCGCTGGGCCGGCCAACACCTCGCCCGTCTCATCGCCAACCTCGACCGCCGCCACGTCACGGGCGCGCCGGTCGCCGTCGAGTTGAGTGACACCGCGGGCATCGAGCTGCTCTGGGACACACCGCAACCCGATGCCGTCGCGCCGTGGACCGCGGCCGACGGCGGGTGGGCGTGGCGACTCCCCTACGACCCTGACGCCCCCGTTCCTGCCAACGAGCTCCCCGCCGCCATCCCCGCGCTCATCACCATCGGCCAGCGCGACGGCCGCCAGCTCATGGTCGACCTCGAGGCCTACGGGACCGTCACGGTGACCGGCGACCCCGAGCGCGTCGACGCGTTCCTGCGAGCAACCGCCGTGGAGCTGGCCACCAACCAGGACCTCGCTGACGCGTTCGTGTACGCCGTCGGCCTCGACCCCGGCATCACCCACCTCGATCGTCTGTGTGCCGCCGGCATAGTCGATGCCATCCACCGCCTCGACACGGTCCGCCAATCGGTGGCCGCCGCGCTCACCGCCGATCGCGTCGACGGGACCTTCGCGGGCGCGCCGGATCCACGACACCGATCGACGCGACCATCGTCGTCGCCCACCCAGGATCGGACCAGGACCTCGCCAATCTCCGGAGCGCGGCGCCGCCTCGGCATGGCGTGGCCGTCCTCGCCTCGGCCGCCAACGTCGAGGCCGACGCACCCGCTCACATCGCCCTGCTGGGCGACGGCTCCGCTCGCCTCGACCCGCTCGGCATCGAGTTCACGCCGGTGGTGCTCCCCGAAGCGACGGCAGGCTTGCTCGAGGCCGCGCTCGGATCGCTCGAGGACCTCGAGGCAACCAGGGCCGACTTCACTGAAGCGCACCGGCCGGACGAACCGCGTGCCGACGCTGCAGCGGCAAGCGCCGATCTCACCGGGCCGAGCGGGAACGGCCACCACCCCCTTCGCGACGGGCTTCCGGCCCCGATACCACCGGGTCCAACGACCGGTATCGAGGAGCAGCTCCTCCTTACCCCCGCCGAAGACGACGGCCTCGCCTTGGACGAGCCCGCGATGGTCGTCGAGGTGCTCGGCACCCCCACGGTGCCGGACCGTCCCGGCCTTGGGCGGCGTGAGCTGATCCTCACCGTGCTGCTCGCCTGCCGGGCCGGACCGGTCGCAGCCAGCGCCGTGCAGGACGCCCTCTGGGGAGGCAAGCCGGTCGAGTCCAAGACCGTGTGGAACGTGATCGGCGCGACGCGACGCGCGCTCGGCGACCTCCCCGACGGCACCCCCGTCATGCCTCCCGCCGACCGTGCACGGGGAACGCTTCAGCTTGCGCCCGGGGTCGTCACCGACCTCGCTCAGCTGCGCGGCCTGGTCGAGCGCGCCGAGACAGCCTCGTCATCCGAGGCCATCGGGCTGCTGCGCGAGGCGCTCGAGTTCGTGACCGGACCCCCATTCGACGCGGCTGGCTACGACTGGGCCCACCGCGACCAGGACGTCGCCGAGGCCTCCACGCTCATCGAGCAGGCAGCCGTGTCTCTCGCCGACCTCGCGCTTGCCAGCGGCCAGGTCGACGTCGCACGCGACGGCCTCACCCGGGGCCTGCGCGGCCTTCCCGGAAACGAGGAGCTGTACCGCTCCCGCCTGCGGGTCGAGCACCGCGCCGGCAACCTCGCTGGCGTGCGGGCGGCTTACGACGAGCTCGTCACATACCTCGCCGATCTCGAGACCGAACCCTCGCCAGCCACGACCGCCCTGTACCACGACCTGATCCAACCAGCGCGCCGCTGAGCTTCACTTCAGATCGCGCCTCCGAACGCTGGAGCGCTTCTCATCCCGAGCCTGTCCGGTTCACGTCCCGCGTCCGAGACGCGCCGAGCTCGCGAAGGTTGACCCCGGACTCTCTTGCCGTCATGTAGTTGGGGCCGAACTTTACAAGCCGCTCGCTCGCGGCCCGGATGGGTGGAAGTAGTAGTCACTGCTGCTCGAACACGGAGCGCGCGTCGAGGGACGACCACTGCCGTGTCGGATCGGGACGCATCAGGCCATGGGCAAGCGGCTGCATCGTCGTGGTGTAGATCCGTGAGGATCCACTCGGATCACTCTCCAGCGTGGTGCCAACAAACTCGTCAGGACACGCGACGCCGGGCGCCAGTTCGAGCACCGCGATCGCGTCGCCCGCAAGATCGAGGAGGACACCGTCCTCGTACCAGGCGACGATCTTGCCCGTGCGCGTTGCAGAGACCGATCCGTCGGTGTGAACCCAACCCATGTGCCAGTTCCCCCGGTCGTCGTAGACCGTGTCCCCGCCCACGCTGACGTGAAGACAGACACCGGCCTGATCGTGGAGAAGGCCGCGCCGGAAGGGCACCTCCGCCTGGCTACCACCGAGCGCCTGCTCGAGTCGGTCACCGAACTGCAGTACAGCTCGGTGGCGCACGCTTGCTCGTCGGAGCTGCCATGGAACGATGTACGTTGTCGTCGCGATCGGGTCGAGCGCGAGGCCGGCGGGACCCGTTATGGCCCGCACGACAGTCGAGTGGGCTGGCGGACTGGGGATATCAGCGAACTGGCGACCCTCGACCCCGTGCAGCCGAGCCGTGATCTCCACGGGCCGCACCAGACCGACGCTCTCCCAGAGCCAACCGAGATAGAGCATCGCCGTGTTCAGCACGCGTGCGATGTTCACAGGTGAAAGGCCCTCTTCGAATCCGCGGATGCGCGCCGCGACTGCCGCTGCACCGTCGCGAAAGACGCGTACCTCGTGACCCGGCTCGTCGGGCGCGGTGCCGAGATCGAGCGCGTGGAATCCGTCGACCCAACGTTGCAGTGATGACAACGCCGGTGTCAGATCACCGAGGAACCAGTTGTTGATGTAGGTGGCCATCTCGGGCGGCGGCTGGAAGTCGCCGACAGTCGCGGTACGCATGTCGACGACGTCGCCGAGCGGCTCCTCTGGGAGTGCCGAGACAATCAGCCACATGTCGTCGGTCGGTGGCGTCAGCGGCAGACCGTGCGTGGCCCACACGTCGGGTCTCCGATCACGCGCTCGCAACGCGATCGCGTACGCATCGCGTACCTGCTGCTCGGTCATCGGCATGGTCCGCGTTCCGCTGCGCACGTGATGGCGGCGGTCGCCGTAGGCCTCGACCATGTACGGGCCCAGAGGTGACGGAAGAACGTCGACCACGAGGACGTGGCCGCCGGAGACATCCACGGTCGTGAGCTGGCACAGGAGCGGAGGCTGAATCCCAACACGGGTGATGTCCTCGAGACGACCTATCGCTCCCCTTTCCGTGAGCGGCGTGATCGCCACCGGGACCGGCCAATCAGAGCCCGAGTCCTCCTCGATCCCGTAGATCACGGATCCACCGCCACCGTTGCCCATCCCGGACAGGTCCTTCAACACCTCCAAGCGCTCTGCCCGTGTGACGATGTGGAGCTCACGCTTGTACTCGATCGACGCCGACTCTGGGACGCCGGCCGAGACCAGCGATTGGAGCGCCTCGACTGTCTCGAAGCGAGAGCCCGCGCTGGCTCCGCTGAACGTCATCAGCTCTCCAGCTCCCAGACGGCCACCTCGACTCCGACGGTGTCGTCGACACACACGCGCAGATCCTGGATCCGATGGTCAGCCGGAGCGTGCGCCGCACCGCCAAGAAGCGGCCACAAGGCATCGATGGTTGGCTTCACTGGGCCCTCGAAGCCGAACACGATTCCATCGGTTTCAGGTCCGAGCGTGATCGAACAGCCGCAGGGAGCGTCACCCCCGACAGGCTCGTGACCCTCGAGTTCGACAAGCCTCTCGACACTGCGGACCGACCGGCGGGGAGCACTCGCGAGGTGAACCCTGACCGCTGGCGCGGGCGCCGGCGGGACAGCTGCTTCTCCGATCTCAACCCCGGGCACCGGACCCACTTCCACCGTCGCCCAGACGGACCGAAGGAGGCTCCGATCCGCACCAACCACACCGAGAACCGGGTCAACGAGGTTGTCGAGGTCGAATCGATTCCCATAGCGCCGCCACGACGACACGACGAAGCGAAGACGGGGCGTCGTGAGCTCAACAAGGCCGCAGCCACTCACGGCATCCCGCCATTCGCGCTCACTCCGGGAAAGGAGAAGCGCGGGCTCACCCGACACGAACGCGCTCGCATCGCTGGGCTCGGCAGTCATCTCAGGGACCATCCGGTCGACGGGCCACCGACGTGGTGTCGCGGTCGCTCGGATCCGCAAAGCCCCTCGTCGGCCGCGCGCTGTCAGTCATTGGTCGGCACCGTCGCGAGCCGATGGCCGATCGCCCTCGGCACTAGGCGCCCGCAATGTGTCTCGTGCACCAGCGTCGCCATGTTCCTCCACAGCTGACGTCGAACCTCGTCTGCCGGCAACCCATGGTGGGCAGCTATCGTCGCTTCTACGGCCTCGACGTTGCCCGGACGCTGTGGGCGCGATCTGCGGTCGCCGAATGGATGATCGGTCTCGGTCAACAGTCGTTGGAGAGGAACATGCGATAGGAGATCGTTCTTGCTCACGCCCGCCTGGTTGACCGAGAAGTAGCACCCGAGAGCAACCGCGCGTGCGGTCTCGTGCTCGTCGCCCAGCCACCAGTGCAGCACTGCGCCCACAATCGGCCTCGCCTCCAGCTCATCGAGCAGCGCCGTGGTTGCTCCCGCGCTGTGCAGGCTGGTGATGCGCGGGAGTGACTGAAGCACCTCGAGCGCGCCGCGAAGGGTCGCGCGCTGGCGATCGGGATTCGCGCGAGCGCCATCGAGACCGACTTCACCGGCGAAGCACGTCGTCTCGAGCAACTCGCCGAAGCGGGTTGGGGAGAACTGCTTCTGCGACGAGGCCAACCCAGGATGGCAGCCGACGCCCCACACGGCTAGCTCGTCGTTTCGCTGCAGCGCCGTCGCAGCCTCATCGAGTGAGCGGGTCACAGCGAACACGACTGCGTTCAGGGCATCGATCTCCGCCGGTGGGATCGTTGCTTCCACGTGCGCGTGAAGATCGAGCGGAGGAAGCGGCAACGTCACACGACCAACGCCAGTTCGCGCATTGTCCGTTGAATCAGGTCCAGTGCATCCCGGCCCCGATACGAGTCAGGCAGCGTCATCGACGAAACGTCGCGGTCGTCCACGCCACGCTCGACGAACTCCTGGACGGCGCGCACCATCGACTTGTCGGCGAGGTAGTTGCGAAGGTCGTCGCGATTGAGCGAGTCGAGGTACGAGGTGCCATCCACAAGCCCACACGCAGCGAACGCCGAGCGGCGGACGAGGCAGCCGAAGCAGACCCCGCAGTGCTGTGTCACGGGAAGGCGGAAGCTTCGATGGCCGGTGTGTGCACACGAGTGACTGGCCGTGAGGAAGTCCGCCGCTGCCTGCTCGCCGACGAGCTCGGCCGCGAGTCGGAACATCTCCCCCTTCGTCATCCTCTCGAAGGGGTTCCGGATCACGGCATGCACGCCGATCTCGCCGAGAAGCTCGCTGAGCCCAGCCAGGAACGTGGGATGCGTTGTGGCGTCGAGACGCTCCCGCGCTGGTCGGCACCGAGCGGGGGGTTGAGAGAGGCGAAGCCGTTCTCCGGTATCCAGAGCTCCACACCGTCAACGGACGCGACGGCGAGACCAAGAGACAGGAAGAGCAGCGATCGGCTGCGCGTCGTGAACTCGTTCGGGAACGGCCGTCCATCGACACGTCGACGTCCACGGCCGAGGCGGATCTGGTGATGGAGCTGATCCCCGCCGGGCAGCAGCCGGTCAACTGCCTTCGCCACCGCGCCCTGGATGGGTGACAGGTTCGTGGCACTGACATGTGACACGAGTGCGTACGAGCCGCCGTCCAGCTCCTCGCGGCAGATCAGTGCACCGATCGCCGAGTCGGCGCCACCACTCAGGAGTACGACACGCTCGTTGTGCTGAGCAACGGGCGCGACACGTTCCTTCGGTGATCGGCTCTTCAGGAACCGCAGCGTCCAGTCGTCGCCGCTGAGGAACCCGAGAAGCGACGCGAGCCGATCCCTGATCGAATCCCAGGGCGCCGCATCGACCACGGGAGTCGTGAGCTGGATCTCCCGACTTGACCAGTTCGAGCCTGCCAACCGGCGAGGCGTCGAGCGGTCCGCCGCGAGCACACCGGCAGCAAGTCGCACCAGCTCGATGTTCAGTCTGGGAACCGGGCCGAGGTCGCCGAGTGAGGGTCCCAGCCGAGTTACGAAGGTGTCACGGTCGTCCTTCGCCCATAGGAACGTCTCGGCCGCATCGGCCGCGGTCACTCGGGTACCCAGCGAGAGACGAAGGCGATACTGGGGCACTACTCGCTCTTCCAGATCGCTCGTAGCGTCTCGATGCCCTGCTCGATTGCTCGCTCGAGTTCCGCCGGTGTCGGTCCGGTTACCGTGAGTTCCGCTCGATCGGCGAGCACGTGAGCCGTGTTGCGCATCTGTCGTTCCGTCTCGAGGGTGATCGCGACCGAGTGGTCGGAGTTCCTGAGCGTGGCGGCGGTCTCGGTCGTGGCCGCCTCGAAGATGATCGTTGCGATCGCCTCGCGAACGATCTCCGATGGGTCCGGCGGTGCGCCACCTTCGTTGGCCTCGAGGACCCACTGCGCGATCTCGGCCGCGGCGCGCCGCTCCTCGTCGTCCTCGATCGTCCCGTCGGGAAGCGGCCCGCACACCGCGCTGACGATCTGGCGCGTCACGTCGATCGGGTCGTCCACCGCCCGCAGCCGGTCGTAGTCGAGCCCGAGCTCGGCGAGGACCGTGGCGTTTCCTGTCCGGAGCGCGTACGCGGCCGCGGCGGCCCGGCCGGCTCGTGACGACGAGCGGGCTGTGCTGCGCTGCGCGCCGCCACCCCGCCCACCTCCGCCTGCCCCCGGACCAGCCCGTCCTCCGCCTCCGCCTCCGCCCATACCGCCTGGGCCGTCTCCGCCGCCACTGGGGCGCGGTCGAAAGAGGCCGATCGTGGGGAGCAGGGACTCGGGCGGGAGCGGCGGGCGATCGGGTCGATTCTCGGGCGGAGGGCGATCGGGCGGTTCTCGGTCGTCCCCAGGCGGCGATGGCGGGGGACTGTCAAGCCAGTTCGTGATCTCATGCCGGAGGTCACCGCCCGCCGCGCCACCTCCCCCGGTGTAGGAACCCTTCGTGCCCACCTCAGGAGCCTCCGCCGAGCGTCTTCAATGCGTTTCGGATTGGCGCTTTGGTGGCCTCGCCCGTCCACTTCTCGATCACGGCGTCGAAGCCGCTGGTGCCCGCGAACAGCAGGATCGTCGCCGGCTCCAGGTCGTCGGCCGGCGTCGTTCGGAGCAGCCGCACGGCGGTCTCCGTGGCGTTCGGGTGAAGTCGACACACTCGAAGCAACCCAGTGATCGCGGCCACCTGTTCGGACGGGCGGTCGCGTCCGAGCGCGCCAGATGTTGGGTGAGGGTGACGGCGTCCGTCTCTGTCAGACCCTGCAGGTCGGCGTCGGCCACGGACTTCTGTTCGGCTCGGACGCTCGATGCCAGGTTCGCCGCGATGTCACGGAGCCGTCCGGGCAGCCCGCTGTCCAGCAGTTCCACGCCTGTCACGGATGCCGCGAGATAGAGGTATGGCGCCAGGTCGACGTTGGACAGCTCGGGAGGGAGCTTCGCCCACCGAAGGAGGTCATCGGAGAACCCGCGCACCCCCTCCTCGGCGTCAGCATTCTCTCGGTCCGGTGTCGCAGAGTTCTCTTCGTCGTTGGAGTCCTGTGGTGCCGGTCGCCCGGCGGCAATCTCCAGGCGCTGCATCTCGGCACGCAGTGTTCCCGTCGCCAGCCAGTCGAGCACCTGCTTGAACTCGGTCTCGAGCAGCACCTCCAGAACCATGAGCTTCGCCACTACGTCGGGGGCGAGTTCGATCCCGCGGCGCTTGGCGATGGACTGCCTGACGCGCAGGTCGTTGAGGAACCGCTTGATCCGTCGAGGGTTGCCGCGCAGCTTTCTCGTACAGCATCGGTGTGAGCCGGGCCGCGAACGCCAGCTCGTCGGCGATGGCCACCCCGTCGACCTGGAGATCATCGAGCGCCCCGGACCGGAGGCGGAGTTCGCCGCACTGGTCGACGAATACGGATAGCTGTTCCTCGTCGAGGCGGTTCGCCAACTGGAGAAGTAGGAGATACGCCTCGGTGTCGAAGCGACTCAGGCTCGGCAGGGGGATCGTCGTCTGAACGATCTTGTGCAGATAGAGCTTTGCCGGCTCCTCCGGGTCGTCGTTCGCCCCGCCCGGGTAGCGCTGCCGGATGGCCTCGGCGACGCGGTCCTCATCGGCCGCGATCACGAACGCCATCGTCGGAACGGCCAGGAACAGACGAATGGTCTCGAGCGTCTCGACCACAGTGTCGGGAAGGCAGCGGTCGAGATCGTCCACCAGGACGACCACACGTCGCACGTGCCCCAGATCGTCCGACGCCATCAGCGTCGTGAACTCGTCGCGGAACGCCTCGAGGCCACGCGGTTCCGGTCTTGCCGTCGTCGCCGTCTGCATCGATCCGCACGAGGTCGGTCAGCTCGTCGACGCTCGGCAGCTGGAAGGCCAGTGACGCCTTCGCCGCGACCTTGAGCGCCTTGGACCAATCCACGCGGCGGGCCAGCCGTCTGATGAGCCCGACAGCATCGGCTGCTGGCCCTCGCTTCCTGATGATCTCGGCCTCCAGCGCATCGAGGACCGCGCTGATCAGACTCTCCTTCGCACCAGCGGTCGGGTCGTAACGCCACGGATCGGTGGGGATGGCGAGCACGACCAGCTCGTCCTCGGCCGGGGTTCGGAGCGCCGACTCAACGAGGCGCAGCACGGTCGTCTTGCCGCTGCCCCAGGCTCCGGAGACCCCGAGCGCCACTGGGTCGAGCGCGTCATCGAGAACGGCATCCACCACGGTATCGGCGACGGCCGCAAAGGCAAGGAGATCCACCGCAGACGGTTCGTCCGACCACAGCCCCAGCGCAACGCGCTCACCTGCGCTCACCTGGCCACCTCCGTTGAGGAGCCATGCGCCGGCCGACGTGGGAGCGCGGCGGTTGAGCAGGTCACCAGGGTTGTTGCTGCGACAGACGCGGGACGCATGGATCACACCTCCGATCACCACGCTACGAAGGGGGTGTGACGATGTCGCGGATACCTGCTGTCAGGAACGATCAGGAACCGGCCCCGCCTGAGGTTTCCGCGTGCGGAAACCGCGCCGGTGCGCGCGATATCCACCACTCCCGTGTGCCATCTTCGTATGGTCACGGCATGCCGCGACCAAAGACCCACCATGAGGAGCGGGTGACCACCGCGTTGCGTGTACCCAAACCCCTCCACGAGCGCCTGAAGGAAGCTGCAGCCGACCGCCAGGTCGGCGTCAACCTCCTCGCCGTGACGGCAATCGAGGACTACCTCAGCCGGCTGATCCCGGTTGAGGAGCTCAAGCTCACGAGGTAGCGAGCAAGACGCGGCAGTGCGAAGCGAACGCGATTGGGGGGCGCGGGTGACGGACTCAACTCCCGGCCGCCGGCAGCGGCGAGTCCATATCGGCGGCCCCGACGTCACCCAGCCGGATGGGCGTAGGCGCTCAGCGTGATGTTCCAGCGTCCGCGGCTCGCGGCTTCGGCGGCTCCCGCAAGTCGGGTGATCTGCTCTTCGGCGTCGGCTCCCCGGACGGTGATCGTCACGTAGTCGCCGGTCCCGCGGACCCGCGCCCAGCTTGACCTGGCTGCGAGGTCGCGGATGGTGTCGTAGAAGCCGTCGAGGTCGCGGCTGTCCTCGAGCGTGTTCGCAGCGCCGTGGACGACCGTGAGGTGCCGGTGGCCGTGGGCGAGCTCGTGGGCTTCCCACACGAGCAGGTCGTCGTGGAGCTGGCGGCGTCGTTCGGCGTTGGTGGCGGGGTCGTCGAGGTCGGCGAGGCGCCAGCCGTAGGGGTTGTAGAAGGCCGGGTCGTCGAGTCTGGGCATGGTGGGCTCCGGTCGTGACGGGTGTCGTGGCTCCACGAACACGACCCGACCAGATGGTGGAGCGGTCCGATCCCACGGTACTGGGCCTGCTCTCTCGGGTTCGCCGCCGCACCCGCCATCCGTCCTTGGGTGACCCCGGGGGCCGAGGGCTTGTTGATCGGGGTCAGTACGAGCAGCCCGTGGTCGGCAGCTCGGTGGGGTCGATGCCGGTGGCGAGGTGGCGCAGGGACCGCAGGAGGGGTTGGGGGCAGCGGAGTCGGCCGTCGGGAGTTCGGATCTGGAGGTGGAGGTGGGGGCCGCTGGAGCGTCCGGTGTTCCCGCTGGAGAGGATTTGGGTGCCGGCGGTGACGGTGTCGCCGACTTGGACGTGGACGGCGTTGCCGTGGCAGTAGTTCCATCGGTTGCCGGCGTCGTCGTCGATGGTGACGCCGATCCCGCAGGGCTGGCAGCCGTCGGGGTGTGTTCCGCAGCCGTGGTCCCACCAGTTGTCGGGCCAGTACGGGACGGCGGTGACGGTCCCGCCGCGCACGGCGTAGATCGGGGTGCCGGAGGGGAGGCCCCAGTCCCAGGCCGGGTAGTCGTGGTGGGCGGCGTCGACCGGCGCGGTGGCGAACAGCTCGAGTGGCGCCGGGTAGGCGTAGCCGTCGGCGAGCACCTCGATCGGGGTTCCGGGCAGGCACCCCCGCCACCACCCGTGCCGCTGATACCGGCTGGGGTGCGTTCGAGCTGCGTCTCGTAGTCGGTCATCCACCGCTGCTGGTACTGACGAGGGGTGAGGGTGTTGCCGCCGCCGGGGTTGGGGACTGTGTCCCACTCGGGGACCCGTCCGGGGGAGGTGACCGAGGAACCAGACGACGCCGATGGCGGACACGTCGCCGTCGTTGGCGTCGAGGATGGCTTGGACCTGCGCGATGGCCTTCTGGTCCTGGACGTAGGGCGGCGCCTGCCACGCGGTCGTGTAGCCACCCCAGCCGGCCCAGGTCGCGTCGGTGAACTGGTAGGCGCCCGAGGCGCTCGACCCGCTGGCGCGGGCGGTGTAGTCGGCGCCGGATTCCAGCGTGCGGATGGTGGCGAGGATGGCGTCGATCTCGCCGGAGGGCGCGCAGGCGAGGCGCGGGGTGTCGCCGGTGGCGAACAGCACGGGGAACGACAGCAGGCCGACGACGACGGCGAGGGCGGGAGCGGCGAGGAGCTTCACGTCTCCTGACCCACCCGTGAGCCGCGGCGGGTGTTACGCGGTGGCGCCTTCGGGGGTGGGTGTTGTGGTTCGAGCAGCGACGTCCGGCCAGTGCGGGCCGGATGCGCGGAGATTCTCGGAAGGGAGCGTGGGTCGTGAGGTGGCGAGTGGCGTTGCGTGTGTCGGTCGGGGCCACGGTCACCACCGCGGCCCTGTGGGTGCTGGCGGGACCGGCGCTCGCGCAGGTGCCGGACCCGGCGCCGGATGCGTCGTTGCCGGGCGGCGCGTTGATCACCCAGGTGCTGGGGTGGTTGAAGTACGCGGCGATCGCCGCGGCGGTGGCGGGCTTGTTGATCGGTGGGGTCGCCACCGGGGTCGGCCACTTCGGGTCCAGCTACTCGGCGTCCTCGGCAGGTCGGAAGTGGATCCTGGGTGGGATCGGCGCGGCGATGATCGCCGGGCTGGCGCACACGATCGCCACGACCGTCTACAACGCGACCTGACCATGAACCGGCGGCGCGTGGTGCTGGCGGTGGTGGCGACAATCGCCGTCCTGGGCGGGTTCCGGGCGTGTGCGGCGACCGCGGATCGGCCCGAAGGCGACCGGCCGCAGCCGGTGTCGTCGCCGTCGCAACCCACACCGACGTGGGCCCGGGACCCAGCACGGTCCGTTCTGGTGTCCCGGCCGGGTGGTCACCAGATGATGCCGGGGCGCTGGCCGCGGCGGTCTCGGCGGTGCGCATGACCGGCCCGATCGCTCGGGCCGGGTTCATCACCCGCGCCGACATGATCGACGCGCTGGCCACCGCCGGCTACGGGCCGGTGTTGGCCGCCGAGTCGGCTGCCCAACTCGACGAGATGACTCGGGAGCTCGCTGCCGCCGGTGTGACGCTGCAGGCGGTCGCGCTGCACGAGCTGCCCCTGACCGCCCACCTCGTGAGCTCGAGTGACGGTGTGGCGACGGTCGAGGTGTGGTCGGTGACGGTGATCGTGGTCCCCGACGTGGCGGCGCCGCGCCAGATCTGGCGGACGGTCACCGTCGAGCTGGCCTGGGAGGGCGGCGACTGGCGCATCGACGGCTGGTCGACACAACCGGGGCCGACACCGGCGCTGGCGACCGGCGCGCCCATCGCCACCGACCGCGATGCGCTCGAGGTCCTCTCGTGGACCCCGGCGGGGATCGGGGGCCGGTGATGTTCGATTGGGCGATCCGGGGCTCGGCTCGCTGTTCGGGTTCGTGGGCGACGCGGTAGGCAGCGCGGTCGGGTGGGCGTGGGACAAGGTCATCCAGGGCATCTACACGTGGCTGGCCAACGGGCTCGCTCTGCTGATCGAGTGGGTGTGGTCGGTGCTCGATTCGGGGACGACGCCGCGTGTGACCGCGGGCTGGTTCCGCAACGAGCTAGCGGCCCAGGTCGGTCTGCTCGCGTTGGCGGTGACGGTGGCGATGATGCTGGCCTCGGCGACCCAGGCGGCGCTGGCCGGGCGGCCCGAGCAGATCGGCGACGCGGTGCGCGAGGGGGTGCGGGCCATCGTCGCGTCGGCGCTGACCTTGACGGTGCTCGACGTGTTGATCGGGGTGGTCGACGAAGCGTCGACGATGGTGTGGCAGGTCGGCCGGGCCGATCTGGTGACGATGCTCGAAGGGATCGTCGTGGTTGCCACCACGACCGGGCCGCTGGGCGCGACTTTCGTCGGGCCGCTGTGCCTTCTGTTCGGGTTCCTCGGTCTGATCGGGCTCGTCGTTGCGTTGATGATGCGCTCGGCGCTCATCTACGTCGCCGCCGCGTTGGCGCCGATCGTGTGGTCGGCCAACGTGCTGCCGTTGTTTCGAGGTTCGGCGCGCAAGCTCGTGCACCTGATGGTGGCGCTGGTGGTGTCGAAGCTGGCCATCGTCATCACCCTGGTCGTGGCGGTGAAGCTGGTCGCCAACCCGGCCGGCGATCCGGGCTCCACCGCGGTGATCAACGACGGTGCCGCCGCGGTCGGCACCCTGATGACCGGGTTCGTGTGCTTCTTGATCGCCGCGGTCACGCCGGTCGTGCTGTACAAGCTGATGCCGACCGTCGAGGGGGCGATGGTCGGCGCCGGCATCGCCGGGGGCTGGGCTCGGGGCGCGACCACCGCGGCTCACACCGCGCTGATGGTCAAGAGCCTCGGCGCGTCAGCGGCCGCGTCGGCGGCGACCCGGGGTGTCGCCGGGCAGGGCGGCGTGCCGGGCGCGGCGCCGCGTGGGGGCATCGCCGGGCTCACCGGTGACACACCCAGCACAACGCCCGGGGGCCCGGCGACGGCGCGCCAACCATCTGCGGCGGCACCGGGTGGTCACGGGCCGGTGCACGCGCCGGCGGAGTCCACCCCCACGCGGTCCACACGGAGCGAGCCGGCGACGTCGAGGACCCCGGTCGCGGGTGGGGGGCGCCGTCGCGTCCGCGATGGCGACGGTGAGGACGGGGAGTCCGGTTCGTGACCGAGTCCCGCGTCTACCGGTTCGCCGACGCCCACCGGCCTGGCCTGTTGCTGGGGCTGGGTCCGCGCCAGGCGGTGCCGGTCATCGGCGGGGTGCTGTTCCTGGCCCTGGTGCTGCAGACCGGGCTCCCGCCACTCGTTGGGCTGGCCGGCCCGATGCTGGGCGGCGCGGTGGCGTTCGGGCGGTGGCGGGGGGCGCCGCTGGCCGAGGTCATCGTCCCCGGTGCCGGGCTGGCGCTGCGACGCGTCTCGGGTCGGCGGCGGTGGGTGCGGCCACCCCTGGTGGGGGACAACACCGGCGCGGCGCTGCCCCGGATGCTGCGAGGCCTCGAGCTGCTCGAGGCCGACGACCTGGCCTTCGGGGTCGTGCACGACCGGGTGGCGGGCTGCGTGACCGGCGTGCTGCGCGTGTCGGGGCACGGGTTCCCGCTGGCGTCCGCGGCCGAGCAGGACGTCATGCTCGCCCGGTGGGGCGCGGCGCTGTCGCCCCTGGCTCGCGAGCGCTGCCCGGTACGCCAGGTGGTGTGGCAGGAGTGGGCCCACCCGGTCGGCGCCGATGCCCACTACGAGTTCCTCGCCTCCACCGGAATGGACACCCGGCAGGGCGATCCGGCGGTGGCGGACTACGCGGCGCTGGTCGCCCAGCAGGCCCCGGTGACCGTCGCCCACGACGTGCTGGTCGCGCTGAGCGTGGATCAGCGCAAGGTCCGGGTCCGGCGCGGTGCCGCGTCGCGGCTCGCCGGCGCCGTCGACACGCTCGCCGAGGAGCTGCGCCTCTTCGGGGCCCGCCTCGACGCTGCCGGGCTCACCGTGGAGGGCCCGCTGTCGGGCGTGGAGCTGGCCGCTGCTGTGCGGGTCCGGTCCGATCCTGGCCGTAGCGCCCAGATCGCCGCGCTGGGCCGATCCTTGGCCGCCGCGGCCCGGCGGGGCGGCCTGGAGTGGGGGCCGATGGCGGTCGAGGCCGACTGGAGCCACGTCCACGTCGACGGCGCCTACCACCGCTCGTACCGGATCGCCGGCTGGCCCCAGCTGCCCGTGGGCGGCGACTGGATGTCCGGGTTGCTGGTCGACACCCGCTGCATACGGGCCGTGACGGTCGTGTTGGAGCCGGTGCCGATGGGCCGGGCGGCACGGGCCGCCGACCGTGAGGTCATGGCCCGCGAGGCCGACGCCGACATGAAGACCGAGAAGGGGTTCCGGGTCAACGCCCGGGAGCGCAAACGCCTCGCCGATGTCGAAGCCCGGGAGCGGGAGCTGTCCGAAGGCCACGCCGAGTTCGCGTTCGTCGGGCTCGTCACCGTCACCGCCGCGGACCTCGACCGCCTCGACGACGACTGCGCCGATGTCGAGCAGGCCGCCGCCCAGTTGCTGCTCGACCTTCGTCCCCTCGACGCCCGCCACGACCTCGGCTGGGTCGCCGCCCTTCCCTTGGGCCGCGCCCTGGCCCCGACCGCCACCACCGCATGACAGGCCGCGCCCCGCCGGAGGCTTCCGGGACGCTCGCCGACGACGGGCGGCCGCCGTGGAGACGGCGCACGGGGCTGCGCATCGAACGGCACCGGGCCACCATGGCCCATCTCGCCTCCGTGTACCCGGCCCACACCGACACCGCCTTCGGCGAGCGAGGCCCCTACATCGGGGTCAACGTCACCGGGGGCGGGTCCGGGTTCTTCTTCGACCCGTTCGAGCTCTACCAGACGGGGCACCTGACCAACCCGAACGTGTTGGTGACGGGCGACATCGGCAGCGGCAAGTCCGCGCTGGTCAAGGCGTTCCTCGGCCGGGAGCTCGCCGTCTACGGGCCCCGGCGGGTGGTCACCATCCTGGACCCCAAAGGCGAGTACGGACCCTTCGCCGCCGCCCGGGGCCTGCCAGTGGTTCGGCTGCACCCGGGCGGCGTCGACCGGCTCAACCCGATGGAGCACCGCGGCGACCCGACCGAGACGGTCAACCGCCAGTCCCTGGCCGCCGCGCTGGTCGCCGGGGTGCTGGGCCGGCCGCTGGATCCGACCGAGGACGCCGTCCTCGGCTGGGCGATCACCACGCTGGCCCGCCCCGGCCGGCCCTTCACACTCGCCGATGTCGCCGCCACCGTCGCGGAGCCCGCGGAGGAGCTCGTCGCGCTGTCCCGGCGCACCCCCCTCGAGCTGGCCCAAGCCGCCACACCGGTCGTGTTCGCCCTCGACAAGCTCCTCACCCGGACCCTGGCCGGCATGTTCGACGGGCCCACCTCCGTGCGCCTCGACTGGGACATCGGACCGGGGTTCGTCATCGACCTCTCCGCCGTGTACGGCGACGACGAAGCCCTCCCGCTCGTGATGTTGGCGGCGACCTCGTGGCTGGCCGCCGCCCACCAACGCGACTCGCCCCGCCGCGTCATCCAGGTCATCGACGAAGCGTGGGCCGCCGTCCGCCACGGCGCCCGCCACTTCCAGGGATCCCTCAAGCTGTCCCGCACCTACGGCGTATCGACCTGGCTGATCTGCCACCGGCCCGCCGATCTCACCGCCCAAGCCGACGACGGGACCGCCACCGCCAAGATCGCCGCCGGACTGCTCTCCGACATCCAGACCCGGGTGGTGTTCCGCCAACCCCCCGACCAGGTGCCCGTCGCCGCCGAGCTGTTCGCCCTGTCCGAACGGGAGCGCGCCTGGACCGGCCAGTTCCCCCGAGGTCGCGCCCTGTGGCGCCTCCAGCAGCGCGGCGCGGTCGTGCACACGGTGCTCACCGACACCGAACAGGCCGTCGCCGACACCGACGCGGCCATGGCCACATGACCAGTCCCCGTCGCGGTCGGCCCCGGTGGGACATCGACGACGTCCTCGCCCGCACCGACCTCGCCGGCCTCCTCGACGAGCTCGCCGAACCCGCCACCCACGCAGTGCGAGGCCGACGCTGGCACTGCCCCATGCCCGGCCACGACGACCACCACGCCTCGGTCACGATGCACACCGACCACCGGGGCCATGAGCGATGGCGGTGCTGGTCCGGCGACGACACCCACCGCGGCGACGCCATCGACCTCGCCGCCGCCACCCAGTCGCTCTCGCGGGGCGAGGCCATCGACTGGCTGGCCACCCGAGCTGGCATGACCCCCGATCAGCCGCTCCCGCCGCCCGCCCGCAAGCGACGACCGGCTCGACCCGCGGTCGTTCCCCTCGACCCCGCCGTGACCCGCTACGTGCAGGCCTGCGAACGAATCCTGTGGACCCCTACCGGCCAGCCGGTGCGCGCCTGGCTGCACCAGCGCGGCATCGACGACGCGACGATCCGCGCCAACCACGTCGGCGCCGACCCCGGCCGAGCGATGATGCGCCGGATTCGCGGTCTCCCCTACGGGGCCACCCCAGCCGCCACCTTCCCCGCCCTCGGTACCGACGGCACGGTCCGCTACGTGCAAGCCCGCTACCTCGAACCCGGTGACGGCCCCAAGTACGACAACCCCGCCACCGCGCTGGGCACCAACCCTCGCGTCGCCTGGACCCGCGCCCTCACCGGTGCGACCCAGCCGGGCGTCCTCGTCGTTTGCGAAGGGATCCCCGATGCGCTCACCGCCGCACAGGCCGGCTACCGGTCCGCCGGCATCCTCGGCTCCCAGGCCCCCGATCACCGCGTCGCTGCCCAGCTCGCCACCAGCGCCGATCGCCATGGCGAGCGAATCGTGGCCATTGTCGACGCCGACCCCGCCGGCCGCGCCGCGGGCCAGCACCTCGCCGACCTGTTGGCCGACCACGGCCACACACTCGAGGTGATCGAGCCGCCCGAGGGTCTCGACCTCAACGCCTGGGCGCAGGCGGATGACCGTTGGGCAGCTGCGCTTCCAGGCCTCGGGCCACGGGCCGGCGTCGTGGCACAAGCCGCTGGGTCGGATCACGGCCGTGCCGTCGACCTCGGGGTGGGCTGGCGGTAGCGCCACCAGCGCAGAGGCGGCTGACAGGCCGGGTCAGAGCTGCAAGGCCGGCAGACCCTCGACGATGTCGAGCGTCCTCATCGACACCGTCACCACACGGCCGACCAGGTCGAGGATGTAGGTCGGCTCCTCGTGCTCGACGGACCAGTCGTTCGGGTCGTTGACGATGCCCGACGCCTTGTCGGTACGGACCCGCCACGCCTCCATCACCCACCCGATTGCGGAACGTGACCCGAGCTCGTAGTCGTATGCCCGCTCGGGCACGTTCTCGACGGTGATCCAGTCGTTGTAGACGATGCGAGTACGGTCCTCGACCTTCGCTCCGGTGGCCGGATCGGTGATCTTCGGGTGCTTCATCTTGAGCACCCGGTAGGCGTCGGGGTGGCCGGCGTCGAAGCCGGCGGCGTACACGTAGTTCAGGTCCGGCCAGCGATCCACAGACTCGTACTCCGTGTGCAGGCGCGCCAGCTCTCGACCGGCACCAGCGAAAGCCCAGAAGTCTTCCGCCGTGGACACCTGTGGGATGCGCGGCAGCGACTTCTTCAGGTCAGCCGCGAAGGCCGAGCGGTAGTCGGGCGAGTGCAGGATCCCGTAGACGTAGAAGAAGATGTCGTCCTTCTCGATCTTCGAGTCGAGCGACCGGTAGCGGATCAGGGCGTCGTCGGTGACGTTGTGGCCCTGGCCGTCGACGGGTTCCGCGTGGAACAGATCCAGGGAGTTGTCCTCTGTCGACTGGGCGCGGTCGAGGATTTTGAGTGAGAAGTACACGGTTCCGTCCGGCCACACATGGAGGTCAGGGACGTCCTTCGTGGTCAGAGTCGCGAAGGCGTTACGGGATCCGACGGTCGTGACAGTGATCGAGAGATTGTCGGTGTCAGGGGTCGGGAAGGCGCGTGGGATCTGCGACACGCTTCCGTTGAAGCGTCGTCCGAACTCGGCCCACCGACGATGAAACGGCCGGTACGTGGCGATCCTTGGGTCGCGGTCTGCGCTGGAGTACCTGATGCCTCGAGCGACGTCTGCGAAGGCGTTCCGATTCCAGCTGAACTTCGTGGGGTCCTTGTCGACGAAGTCTGCAGCAGCCTTCGTGCGGTCTCTCAGCGAGCCGGATGCTGCGGGACGGGTCGACGCGTACGCCTCCGTTGAGCGATTGAAGAAGTCGATCATGCGGTCGATATTCGAGTCCAACGCTGATCGACTGCTGTTGTAGTTCCAGGCGTCTCGCCCGGTGGACAGCCCGAGCCCGCGCTCGGAGAACACCGAAGGGCCGTCGTCAGCGTGAGCGGGAAGATGGATCTCGAAGGAGTCCGACCTTTGATTGATCCAGTCGCCGTGCTCGTTGGGCTCGATCTTCGTCCAGCCGAGATCATCGAGGGGCGCCGGACCGTTGAGCCCGATCGGAAGCCCCTCCGCGAGTCCCTCGAGCTTCTGGTCCCGCGTGAGGTAGTCGCCAACGTCGAGGTAGCGAATCGTCGCACCGTCCTCCGGGCTGATCCCCGGCCGTTTGACAAGCAGCATGATCGCCACGCCGGCGCGACTCCCGGAGTCGAAGATCTTCCCGCCTTCTTGCCGGGAAACCTCTCCCGAAGTGCGCTGGTTGCCCCGAAGGTTGTAGATGTACAGGTCGCTGAACTCTGCGTGAAGCGAGAGTCGGAGACCGTCGAGCGACCCGGAGTCGATGTAGCCGCTGTTGGTGACGAAGGCGACTACTCCGCCTTGGGGCGAGCGGAGTACCCGGTCGCTCGCCCAGCGAATGGCTCGGACGTATGAGTCGTAGAGCTTCCGCTTGAGAGTCGCGCTCGAGCGGGCGCCGTATGTGGTGGAGATCGAAGCGTCGAGGCGCGGATAGTCGATATTGGCGTTGTCTTCGTTTGCGGTGTCTTGGCCGCCGGAGTAGGGCGGGTTGCCGAGGATGACTCGGATGTCGAGTCCCTTCTGGCGAGTGGCGCGCTCGTTGTTGATGGGGAACACGTCCCATGCACCGGTGCCCTCTCCGGCTTCGCCGAGCTGGAACGTGTCGGTGAGCACGACGCCCGGGAACGGCTCGTAGCCAGGGTCGGCGCCTTCGAGCCGCGCTCGCTCCTGGCGGTACGTGGCCTCGATGTTGACGGCCGCGATGTAGTAGGCGAGCAGCAGGATCTCGTTGGCGTGCAGCTCCTCGCCGAACTTGCGGGCGAGGTCAGCCGGTCGGAGGAAGCCGGATTGCAGGAGCCGGGTGATGAAGGTACCGGTGCCGGTGAAGGGGTCGAGGATGTGGACGCCCTCGTCGGAGAGACTGGCGCCGTCGAAGTGCTCGGCGAGGGCGGCTTCGGTGGCTCGGATGATGAAGTCGACGACCTCGATGGGTGTGTAGACGATCCCGAGGGAGTCGGCCACCTTCGGGAAGGCGATCTTGAAAAACCGTCCGTAGAGGTCCTTGATGATCCGTTGGCGGGCTTCGCCGTCGTCGGGGTGGATGCCTTCGACGCGGCGGCGAATGGAGGCGTAGAAGGCGTCGAGCTTGTCGGTCTCGGTGTCGAGGTTGTGTGCGTCGAGGACGCCGACGATGCCGGTCATGGCCTGCGATACCGGGTTGGCTGCGCTGAAGGCGTCGTCCCCGAAGAGCGCTTCGAAGATCGGCCGGGTGATGAGGTGCTGGGACACCATCGAGACGGCGTCGTCTCGGCTGATGCTGTCGTTGAGGGTGGCGTGGAGCTCGGCGAGGAACTCGTCGAAGGCGCTGGCGGCATCGGGTTGGGCTGCGAGGATGGCGTCGATGCGTGCCTCGTGGCGGGCCGCGATGGCGGCAACGTCGCGGGCCCAGTCCTCCCAGTAGGTGCGGGTGCCGACCTTCTGGACGATCTTGGTGTAGATCGCGGAGGTCCACTCCTCGTACTCGAACAGTCGGCCCTGCAGTCCGCCGGGATCGTCGGGGTTGTCGATGTCGACGGGGATGACCTTGATCGGGTCGTCAGGTCCTTCGCCGGGCTTGGTCGAGCCGAGGGCGATGCGGTTGACGTAGGCGTTGAATCGTTCGTCGTGGGCGCGGAGGGCCTGGAGGACTTCCCAGACGGCGTCGTAGTCGCGGTTCTTGTCGAGCGCGGCGGCGGGGTCGAGGCCAGCGGTGATGGCGACGGGCAGGATGATGTAGCCGAGCTGCTTGCCGGGCGGCTTGCGCATGACCCGTCCGACGGCCTGGACGATGTCGATCTTCGACCGGCGGGGCGTGAGGAACATCACGGCGTCGAGCGCGGGGACGTCGACACCTTCGGTGAGGCAGCGGGCGTTGGTGAGCACCCGGCATTCGCCTTCGGGTGGTTGCTCCTTGAGCCAGCGGATGTCGGCGCGGCGGCTGCTGATCTTGGTGGCGCCGTCGACGTGGCGGGTGGGTACCGCCAGGGGTCACGTCGTCGCCGGCGGGTCCTGCCTCGAGGTGGTCGAAGTAGGCCTCGGCAACCTGGCCGAACTGGATGGCGAACCGCTCCGAGTCGGCGATGGTCGACCAGAACGCGACGGCGTTGCATGGGCGGCTCGCCGCCATCGAAGCCGGCACCGGTGGCGCCGGGCAGCTTGGCGAGCCCCGAGAGGCAACCGACGAAGCGGGCGACGTCGGGCAGGCTGAGGGCGCCATCGGTGGACAGCAGGTGCTGAAAGGACTCGCTCACGGCTTGCTCGGCGACGGTGAGGATCAGGACCCGGTAGTCGGCGAGCAGGCCCTGCTCGACTGCTTCGCCGAAGCCAAGTCGGTGGAACTCGGGTCCGTAGAGGGCTTCGTCGTCCATCGATGCGAGGACGGCATCGGCCTCCTTGGCCGCGTCGGCGGCCAGGGGTTTGAACAGCCGGGGGGTGGCGGTCATGTACAGCCGCTTGGCGGCGGGGATCACGTCGTTGTCGTGGACGAGTCCGAAGGCGCTGTCCTTGTCGCCGACGCTGGACACGCCCGCGGTCCGGTGGGCTTCGTCACAGACCACGAGGTCGAACACGAGGCCGGTCTTGACCTGCATGGCGGCGACGACCTCGATCGACTGGTAGGTGGAGAACACCACCGTCATCGCGTCGGCCGGCAGCTCGTGGGCCTTGGCCTCGACGAGTGCTGCCGGGTCGGTGGTCGGCGGGACGACGAGATCGTGTGGGGTGGCGTTCTCACCCTCGAGCGTCTTGCCAGCGGTGACGTCCGAGCAGACCGCGTAAGGCCGGATGGGCACGTCGCACTCCGCAGTCCACTCCTTGAGGGACTGCGCGACGAGAGCGATCGAGGGGCGAGGAACAGCACGGATCGGCCTGCTCCGGCCTGCTCTTCAGCGATGCGCAGCGCGGTGAAGGTCTTGCCGGTTCCGCACGCCATGATGAGCTTGCCTCGGTCGCTCTCACCGAACCCGGCGCGCACCTTCTCCACCGCGACGACTTGGTGGGGCCGAAGGACGAGGCGGTCGGTGGGCCTGAGGCCGGTTGGGTTGGCGACGTCGTAGCTCGACCAGTCGACGGTCATGGCGTCGAGGTCGTCGATGCCGATCCGTTCGATCGGCACGGCGTGACCTTCGAGCGACTTCTCCGCGTTGGTCGCCCAGTGGTCGGTGGTGGCGACGATGATCCGTCGCGCCCACTGCTGTTGGCCCGAGAGAGCGACGAACGAATCAATGTCGTGCTTAGTGACCGTTGATTGCGGGTCGTAGCACTTGCACTGGATCGCGATCAGGCGTCCGTCGGTGTCGCGGGCCACGAGGTCGATGCCGATGTCCGCTCCGCTGCGGCCCGGCCAGTCCATCCACCGCCACACGTCGGTGAACTGCTGCCGGAAGGTCCGGTCGGTCCTGAATGCGTGCAGCATGAGCCGCTCGAACCGGTCGCCCTTGTCGTGCTCGTCGGTCGCGACGGCACGGATGGCGGCGAGCACTGACTCAACTGGGGTCAACGTTCAACTCCGTTGGTCGGCAGCATCCGACCAGTCTCGCATCGGGGTGCGATGGGTTCGTGCCTCCTGCTGCTGCGTTCGGTGCAGGCGGGCGTGGCGCCGCCGGCGCGTCGGGGGTGGGTTACGCGGCGTGCAGGAAGTTGTCGACGAAGGGTTGGAGCTTGCGCACGGCGCGCGATGCGGTGGTGCGCTGGTGGCTGCTGCAGACAGGGGCGTCGGGTTCGACAGCGCGGCGGAGCCGGTGGTCGCGGTAGGCGACCCAGGACGCCTCGGACAGCTCCCCGGCGTGCACTGCGGCGGCGACGGCGGCGTGGAAGCGCAGCAGGTCGACGCGGCGGGCGACGACGGTGGCGATGTCCTCGTGGTCATCGCGCCGGCGGACGAAGTGCTCGGGGTCCTGCGGGCTGATGGTGGTGATGTTGACGACGCCGCGGGTGTGGACGCGCTGGGCGGCCTTGTGGGCGCGGTTGTGGGCTCGGTTGACGAGCCGGGCGGCCAGGCGGGGTCCGTCGAGGGGGCTGTCGGCGAGGACGCAGACCAGTTCGGTGAGGGCGTCGTCGCGGTAGTCGCCGGTGACCGAGCGGGCCAAGCGGGCGCGCAGTCGTGGCGCGAGCGCGTAGAGGGCCGCGGTCATGGCGCTGGGTTCGTTGCGGGCCACCTCGACGAGGGCGCGCAGCGCTGTGTCGGAGAGAGTCGGGTCGGGGCGGTCGCTGCGGATGGTGGTGACGAGGTCGTCGAGACCGCCGGGCGGATGCCGGCCAACCACGCGGGTGGGCGGCGGCGTGCGGCGAGGCGTTGGTAGGTGATGTCGAGTTGCCGGAAGAGGTTCATCGGTTGCTCCTTGCATCTGTGGGGATGCGTGCAGCGTCGAGAACCCCCGTCCCGGAGTTGGTCCCGGGATCACTCCCGGAGTTCGTCCCAGTTCTGGTCCCGATCCGGGGCGAGGCCCAGGCATCGGGTGGGCGTGATGCAGCCGGGTCAGCGCTCTGCGGAGCCGCCCGGGTGGGGGCGGCGACGTGGTCCTCGTGGCCCTCGGCGGCATCGCCACCGGTGTCGGTGTCGTCGTGTGGGCGGGAGCGTGGCTCGCCGCATTGCTGGTCGGGGGCCGGGTGCGGGGCGGACTGGGCGACTGGTTAGCGGCGGCCGGCCGGTTGGCGTCGGACCCGGCCAATCCGACCGCGGCGTGGGGCCAACAGGCGACGGGTCTGCCCGGCCCGGTGCTGTACTGGGCGTGCACGACGGCGGTCGCGGTCACGGCCGGCGCGGCGGTGGCCGGGTTGGTGTGGGTCTGGCGTCGCTGGTCGGTGCCGTCACGGTCACGGTTCGGGGTGCCTGCCGATGCCCGGGTGGCGCGGGCCCGGGACGTGCGCCCGTTGACGGTCCCGGCTTCGGTCCCGCCGTCGGGCCGGTTCCTGTTGGGGCGGATGGCGCCCCGTGGCCCGCTGCTGGCCACCGAGGACCGCGAGCGTCACCCGATGTCGGGTCGGCGTGCGGCGCACACCCAGGGCGACCGGGGGTCAGTGGCGTTGATCGGGCCGACCCGGTCGGGCAAGACGGTATTGGCCTCGGCGGGCATCGTCGGCTGGGACGGGCCGGTGGTGGCCCTGTCGGTGAAGCGGGACCTGTATGACACGACCGCGGCGGCTCGGGCCCGTCGGGGTGAGCTGGCGGTGTTCGACCCGTCGGGGGTCACCGGGTTGCCGACGGCGCGGTGGACGCCGCTGCGCGACGTGACGACGACGTCGGGGGCGTTGCGGGCCGGTCGGGCGTTGGCCCAGGCGATCCCCCGTAACGGGGTGACCGGCGGGGACTTCTGGGCGTCGCACGGCGAGACGCTGACGTCGGCGTACATGTCGCTGGCGGGTCTGTCCCAGCTGCTGCCGGGCGACGGCGGCCAGGTGAGGGAGCCGTTGACGATCGGACGGTTGGCGAGCTGGGCGTACATGCACGTCGGCATCACCGACCCGGTCGTCAACGAGCTGGTCCGCCTCGGCCTCGACGAGCGCCGGCCCCTGGAGGTCCGCCTGCTGGCCAAGGACGCCATGACCAAGCTGATGGCCTTCGAGGGCGAGGACCCCAGGATCCGAGCCAGCATCTATGCCACCGCCCGGCTGGCGTTCGAGGCGTGGACCGAACCGTCGGTGGCGCATTCGGCGTCGCTGGACCCGCGGGCCAGCTACTCCGCCGACGAGATCTGGGAGCGCACGCCCCGCTTCGTCGATCTCGAGTGGCTGATGGACGGCGACGCACCGCAGGCCAACACCTTGTATCTGACGGCGCCGGCAACCGAGTTCGCCCGCCTCGCCCCCGTGCTGGGTGGGCTGCTCGGTGATCTGCGCGAGCAGATCCACGCCTGGGACATCGCCGGGCGCCGGCTCACAAAGCCGCTCCTGGTGGTGATCGACGAGGCGGGTCAGCTCGAGCTGCAGTGGCTGCCCGAGGAGGTGTCCACGATCGCCGGGCTCGGCGGCCTGTTCGTGACCGGCTGGCAGTCCCGGGCCCAGATCAACCACCGCTACGGCGGTCTCGCCGACGCGGTGCTGGGCGGGCACCGGTCCAAGATCATCTTCAACGGCACCGACGATCCCTCGACCCTCGACTACCTGTCGCGGGTGGCGGGCACCGAGCACGTGGCCCAGCGGGGCTGGTCGGCCGACACCGGCAGCGGCCGCAAGACGGTCTCCGAGCACGCCCAGCGTGAGGACCTGCTCCCTGCGCATGTGATCCGCCAGATGCGCCGCCAGGAGGCGGTCCTGTTGCACGGCACCCTGCCGCCGGTGCACCTGCGGATGGTGCGCTGGTGGGAGGACCGCCACCTCGCCGCCCTGGTTCCGACCGGCCCCGACGGCAAGCCCGCCCCGCCACCGGCGGACGGGACCTGCCCGCTGCGGGAGGGTCGGCGGGGCGAGGTCAGCCCGGTGCTGGAGCCGACCGTCATCACCGAGTCCGTCGGGCACCTCCCCAACCCGCGGTTCCAGCGCAGCGAACCTCCCACCTCCCGACCCGCCGGTGCTCGACGCCCCGCCATGAGGCCGAGCGGGCAGACCACGCTCGACTTCACCACCGCTCCCGTGGCCCCGCGGGAGGCCGCCAACCGCGTTGCCGGCACCTGCGAGCGCTGCGGGACACGCCTCGGGGTGGGCGCGGGCACCGTCTCACGCTTCGGTGGCCGGGACGTGCTGCGCTGCCACCCCGGCTGCCCGCCGATCTCGCCCTGAGCCGGGACCCGGGAGAAGCTTGCCCACAGGCAGCTGTGAGACGAAGCGCGTTCGGGAGTGAGATCGGGAGCGCGGCCGGGACCAAGTCCGGGACCTGCGGTCGTCACCGTGGCCCCCATGGCCATCAACGGGGAACGGATCGCCTTCGCCACCTTCCAGGCCATGGCCGCCCACCTCGACGCCTGGGCGGCCACGACCCTGGCCGACCCCGATGGCTGGTCCCAGGCGCTGGTCGACTCGCAGTCGTGGCTCGACTATTCGGCCCGCAACCAGATCCTGCTGGCTTCCTACGGGGCGGACGGCCCGGTCGCAGGGACCGAGACCTGGCGGCTGGTGCCATCGACCACAGAGGGGCGGGGCTGCGCCGTGCGGGCCGGCGAGCATGGCTACCCGGTGCGGGTGCCGGTCACCACCGGCGGCACCGAACCTGACCCGTACCTGGGCGGGCACCGCTCCACCCGGGCCGCGGTCGAGCGGTGGGAGTGGCGGCCCGTGTTCTCCATCGCCCAGCTCGCCCGTCGACCAGCTCCCGACAGCCTCATCCCCGCCGAGCTCCCCGCCACCCTCACTGGCCCCGACGCCGAGGCCGAGTTCCTGGCCGCGGTGCGCAGGGTTGCCACGGCCACGGTCCGGGGCCGGCTCCCCCGCTCCGACGCTGCTCACCAGGTCCTCACCGAAGCCGCGGGGCGGCTGCGCCGCTCGGCGAAGCGGCCCGAGCTGGAGCCGGTGCTGCGCGACCAGGTGGCGTGGCTGGTCGCCGGCCGAGTCGGGATGGCCGCCACGGATCGGCCGCCGCGGTTCGATCCGGCCGGGCTGGCACCCAGGGAGCGGTGGGAGCGGCTCGCCGACGTATTGGAGCCGGCCCGCAAGCTCACCGCCGCGCTCGGTGTCGCGGTCGGGGTCGACCTGGTCGCCTCGCCGCTGCCGCGCATGGAGATCGTCGACGACCGGGTCGTGCCCGCCGGTCGACGCCATCGGCTCCCGGCGGCGTCGCTCGAACAGCTCCCGATCGGCCGGTGGGTCACCGTCGGGCCCTACACGCCAGCGGAGTGGGCCGCCCGTGGCGAGCACGCGGCCGGCGCGGGCGCCTACCTGCGGTTGAACAAGACCGCGTACCTGGTCGCGGTCGAGACCGGTGACGGGGCCGCGTGGCGGCTCGAGGATGTCGCCAGCCGCACCGGGCACGGCCTGCTCGCAACCGGGACCGCGGCCGACCTCGACGACGCCCGCGCCGCCGCCGTCGCCACCGTCCGCTCCCGGTACCCCGCGCTCGCCGCCCCGTCGACCGAACCCACCGCGGCCGCCGCCGAGTCGGGGGTCGGGCCGGCGGGGACCGGCGGGGTGTGGGAGCAGATGCCCGGCGCCGGTCGCACGCCAGCCGAGATGCGCCGCCTCGACGACGACGTGACCCTGTACGTGATGGCCGGGCCCGGAGGCCGCTGGCAACCGGCCATCCACACCGCGGCCACCGGTGTGCTCGAACGCCTCCCCCTCCAAGCCAGCATCGACGAGGCACGAGACGCCGCCGAGCTCGCCGGACGCAACACCCGCCGGGCCGCCGCCATCGCGGATCCCGCCCGGGCCGACACCGCGCTGGCCGCCTACGCCGACAGCGGCGCCTACGACCGTCGCGAGCTGGCGGCCTTGATCGGACACCGTCTCGACACCGACGACCGCCAGCACGTCGAGAAGGCAACGCCCGCGGAGCTGGTCGAGCTGCTCGGCACCGCCGGGTTCAGCCCCGCCACCACCGTCGCCGTCCTCGCCGCCGAGGACCTACACGCCCACACCGTCGCCGGGCTGCTCCCCACCATCGGAGTTCCCATGCCCGACGCCATCCGCGTCCTGCACGACCGATGGGACCTTCCCCGGTCGCCGCCGCCGAAGCGCTCGGCGCCTCCGCGACTGAGATGCGCGAAGCGGGCTGCACCCCTGTCGAGATCATGGCGGCCCGGCCCCGGGACGTCCTGCGTACCTTGCCCGAGGACCCCCACCTGTGGGTACTGGCCGCCGGGACCATGGCCGTCGCCGGGCACCCCACCAGCACGGTCGTTCGGCACCTCGTCGCCCACGCCCCCTCCCCGGACGCGTTCGCGGCCGGACTCTCGGCTGTCGCCGACGCCGATGATGGCTTGGCAATCGCCGCCCGCGAGCACGCCCACCCCGACCAGCTCGCCGCCGCGTCGGAGGTCTACGGGCTCTCCCCACCGACACCGGCGCGTTGCTCGCTGGCGTCGCTCCCGCCGGTGTCGTGCTCGACACGCTCACGGCTCGCTGCGGCGGCGACACCGCCACGACCACTCGGATCGCCACCGACACAGGGATCAGCCAGGCCGACATCGACAACTGGACTCAGCCCGCCGCACCCGCGTCGGTCACCGCCATCCGCGTCGGCGTCGACGCCGACACTGCCAGCCTCCTCGCCTCGCTCCCACCGCCGGGACCGGCGACCGAGAACGACCCGGTCCGGCTCCTCGACGCCCTCGAGCCCGGCATCGAACCGACCGTTCTGGAGCCAGCCCCATGACCACCCATCCGTTCACCAGCCAGGACGAGCCCGGCGAGCCGCTGGCGGAGGGCGGCAACTGGCTGCTCGATCTCGTGGCCGCCGTCGACCATCTCCGTCGAGGCCACCGGCCCGGCCTCACCGTGTGGGACGCCCTCGAAGAAGCCCTGCGGTGGCGACTGCCACGGGCTGACACCGAGGCCCCATGGGACGAGCCCGACCCGCTGGCCGACACCCTGCGTTCCTTCCTCGACCACGGCGGCACCCCGGTCGCCCAAGAGGTGCAAGCCGCGGTCCGCGACTGGGTCACGGCCGCAGCCGACCGTTACAACCGAGGATGCTGCTGGCCCCACCCGCAGCCTCGGCGAGGGTTCCCACCTCCGCTGCTGTCCGCAGCCGACCACGAGGACAGCTGAACACGGATCGACTCCACCGGAGCGTGCTGCGAAAAGCGCGACGGTCTGGATCAGGGGGCACCATGGGATCGTGGCTTGGTGGAGCTGGCTCGTCATCGGCGTCGCCGCGATCGCGGCGTCGTGGGCTGCGCTCGTCGTCCTGGCGGCACGGCTCCCTGACGGAACACTCAAAGACCTGTCCGCGTTCCTGCCCGCGGCGCGACGACGGTTCGCCGGCTCCGAGCGGATCCGAGAGTGCCCCGGCGCGCCAGGATCGCCGTGGGAATCGCGCTCATCTGGGTGCTGTCGCCCATCGACCTGATCCCCGAGTTCCTCCCCGTCATCGGACCACTCGACGACGTCGTGGTCGTCGCGCTCGCGTTGCGCTACGCAGCCCGCCAGGTCCCCCGATCGGTGCTCCTCGAGGCGTGGCCCGCCAACCCCTCCATCATCGAGCGCCTCCTTGGACCAGAGTTGGCCGCCTGACAGGAACGTGTTCGGTGCGAGACACGAGCGGCGGGTCGCTGTGTGCCAGTGCCCGTCGGGTGCAGCGGCGATCAGAGCATCGAACCGAGGTCGGATCCGACCGTGGGGTAGGCGGCGGTCATCGATTTCAGCTGTCGGGTGGTGAGGCCGAGCTTGATCGCGAGCCCGAAGAAGTTGATGAGCTCGCCGTACTCGGGGCCGAGCAGGTGGGCGCCGACGACCGTGTCGTTGGCAGTGTCGACGAGGATCTTGGTGGCGGCGGTTGTCTCACCGACCCGGTAGTTCGAGTACCAGCCGCTGGTGTCGTTGTAGCGGACATCCACGTTGATGCCGGCTGCTGCAGCTTGGTCTTCGAGGAGGCCGACGCGGGCCAGCTCGGGGATGGTGAACACTGCCGTGGGGACACCGGCGTAGTCGGGCACCGTGGTTGTGCCCTTGAGCATGTTCGATGCGGCGACCTTGCCCTCGAAGACCGCTACCGGTGTCAGTGGCCTGCCGGCGGAGTTGGCAGCGTCACCTGCGGCGTACACCGCTGGGTTGGTAGTGCTCTGAAGGTGGCCGGCGACGGTCACCCCTGCGGCGGTGTGGGCGACGTTGGCGGCGTCCAGGTCGAGCTTGGACAGCTGGGGAACGCGCCCCGCCCCGTGGACGACGAGATCGGTCTCGATGTGGGCAGGGGTGCCGGCGGTGTCAAGGGTGACTCGGTAGCCGGGTCCGGCTGGCTCGACGGCGGTGATGGTCGTGCCCGGCCGCACGTCGACGCCGGTGTCGGCACTTCGGGTCACCAAGAGGTCGACCAGGTCAGGGTCGAACCCCTTGAGCGGGCGGACGCCGCGGTCGATGATCACCGGTCGGGCTCCGGCCCGGGCAGCGATGTGGGCGAACTCGAAGGACACGAACCCGCCGCCGACGAAGAGCACGCGGCTCGGGAGTTCTTCGAGCTCGAGGAAGGCGGTGCTGTCGATGAGGTGCTCGTGGCCGGGGAACTCCAAGGGGCGGGGCCGAGCGCCGGTGGCGATCAGAAAGTGGGCCGACTCGTAGGCAACATCGTCGACGGCGAGTCGGTGCTCGGCCTCGAAGCGGGCGGTGCCGTGCAACGTCTGGACACCGTTGCGGGTGAGACCAGCCTCCATGTTCTGGGGAACCGGGTCGGTGAAGCCGCGCTTGTGCTTCATCAGGTCGGCCCAGTTGATCGTCATGCCGTTGGCGTCGATGCCCTTGCCGGCCATGAGACGGGCGCTGTCGATGATCTCGGCCCCGCGGCGCAGGATCTTCTTCGGGTCACAACCCCGCAATGCGCAGGTGCCCCCATAGGGAAGTTCGTCGACGATGGCGACTCTCCGTCCTTGCGAAGCGCACTTGTTCGCGGCCGCGGCGCCGGCCATGCCTGCGCCGATGACGATGAGGTCGAAGGTCTCGGTCATCACGTCATTCCGTCGCGGCGGATCGGTCGATCGCTCGTATCGCACGTGCGGTCGTGGCGGTGGCGACGCCGATCGAGCTGCCACGCGACAGCCACGACGACGCACAGACCGGCGGCGGAGACCACCGTCAACGGGCCAGCCGCTGCCAGGGCCACACCCCCGACCAGGCCGGCGATGAGGGTCATCGCGCCGCAGCACACGATCGCGGCGATCAGGGCGGCCGGCGCGAGATCCCGTTCACGCATCGAGGATCGCTTCGAGCTGCTCAGTGGTGGGCGAGCCGGCGGGGCCGTCGGGGGACTGATACACGCGACACGCCAGCCCAAAGGTTTCGTCCCCCGTCGCAAACGGATCATTGCCATTCACCAGGATCGTCGGTGACCCGCGGAACCGGGCCGCTTCGGCCTCAGCCGGCGTGGAAACGACCCGCCGCTCGACGTGCAGGCCACGGCGGTACGCGATCGCGTCGAGCCGTTCGGCAGCGATCCTCCAGTTCGGGCAATCGTCGAAGTACAGCAACTCAACCCTCATGGTTCGTTCCCTTCTCAGGCGTGGAATGCCACCCGCGCGCTACCGTAAACCTTCCATTGAGATGGAAGGTCAAGGGAACTCGAGCATGCGCATCGGGGAACTCGCCGCCCGGAGCGGTGTCACCGCCAAGACCATCCGATTCTGGGAATCGGCTGGGCTCGTTGCCGATCCGGGCCGGACCCATTCGGGCTACCGCGACTACGACCCCAAGGTCATCGACCGTCTGCACTTCATCCGCCACGCCCAGGCTGCCGGACTGACCCTTGCCGAGATCCGCCAGGTCCTGGTCATTTCCGACGACGGCGAGCCGCCCTGCGAACACGTCGCCGATCTCATCAACCAGCGTCTCCTCGACGTTGACGACCGCATCCAGGAGCTCACCGAGGCTCGCTTCCTTCTTGACCGCCTGGCTCAGCGGGCCGCCAGGCAGGACCCAGACGAGTGCGAGGGCTACTGCGTCATCCTGCAACCCCACCACTCTGCCGACGGGTGAAGCGCGGGCCAGCCCATCGTTGAAGATGATGGCCTCCACTTCGGGGATTGTCAGAGGCCGAAGGCGTCATCGAGTGTGAGCTGTCGGGTTCCGGATCCTGTCTCGAAGGTCCACCGTTCGTCGTCTATCGCCTGCGCATGCTGGACGGCTTCGTCGATGGCGCCCATGAGCGCGGCGCGCTCGACGGCCTGGCCGGCGTCGGTAGCGCCGGCGCCGAGCGGCGTGCGCTCGGTGATTGCCCATCGTGCACGGTGGTCGGCGATGTCGGCGACGAGCTGTTCGATGGCCTGGTCGACATGGGAGTCGCCCGGCGGGTGCAGCTGGGCGGCGAGCGTGAGGAGCCACGGCTCGCGTCCTGCGGCGGCGGTGGCGAGCGCTGGGCGGGACGCGCCGGCGAGCTGGTCGAGGAGCGGTTCGGGGTCAGGGCCGACGGGCCCGGTGGAGAGGGTGTGGTTGATCTGGGCGTACTCGACGACGTGGGGCCAGTGCTCGAGGATCCAGCGGCGCCGATCGCCCTGGGTGGCGAGCGCGTCTTCGAGGAGCCGGGAGGTTTCGTCGGGGTCGAGGGTGCCGCCACGGCGGAGCCGGTCGATGAGCTTGCGGTGGTCCGCCGGCGCGGTGGCGAGCATGCCGTCGAGGTCGTCCCGGCGGGCGTGGAGCTCTTGGCGGGAGCGGGTCCGAGTGGTGGGCACGCTCGGCGCGCTGGTGTGGGTGTCGAGCCATATCCGAGCGGATGCCAGCGAACCTGAGGCCTGATCCCACACCGCTCGGTCGACCGGGTCGGTGTGGTCGGGGCCGGTCGGCCGGTCGGGGTCGTCGATGCCGTGTCGGAGCCGGTGGGCGGCGAGGTCGCGGACGGCGTCGTCCCAGACCTGCACGGCTGCTGGCCGTTCCGTGGGACGGGGACCGAGGAGCGTGATGAGCCATTCGGGCTGGTCGGCGGCGAGGCGGTGGCGGGCGCGATCGACGGCCAGTCGGGCGGCGTGTCCGTAGATGTGGCGGTCGGCGGGTTGGACGCCGTGGTCGGCGAGGTGCTGGTTCCACGCTTCGAGCTGTTGGTGGGCGTCGGTGGTGAGCCGGTCGAGGGTGGCGGTGGCGGTCGGGGTGAGGGGCGGGGTTCGGGGTGGCGGGGCTCGACGATCTGGGTGTCGCCCCAGCCGAGGCTGCGGGTGGCGGTGCGCCCGTCGGCGGCCACGAAGGTGACCTGCACGGTGCCGGCAGTGTCGTCGAGGGCGGTGATGGTGCCGATGTTGCGTCGGTCGAAGGCCTTGACGGTGTGGCCGATGGCGACGTGGCGGGCGGTGTGCTCGGTTCGGGCGAGGCGGTCGCGGAGGACCTGGGGGTGGTGGCCGACGAGGTGGGTGGCGTGAGCTTCGACGGTGCGGGAGTGGACGGCCCAGCCTTCGAGGGTGACCAGGTCGAGGGTCGTCGCCGCCTGCTGGATGGCCTGGGCGTGGGGGTCCTGGGTGAGGGCGAGGTCCTTGCGGCGGGAGGTGGTGAGTCGCCCGAGCAGCTCGTGGTCGGTGTCGGGTTGCTCGCCGGGGAGCGGGATGAGGCTGTCGTGGCGGACCAGATCCTGGTCGAGGGCGTCGAGTTCGGGGGCGGTGACGATGAGCCAGTTCGAGGCCCGGCCGCGGGAGAGGACGAGGTAGCCGGCTTCGCGGTAGAGCCCGTCGAGGCCGACGGTGATGGCGAGGTCCCAGGTGCCGCCTTGGGCGCGGTGGGCGGTGGAGGCGTAGGCGTGTCCGATGGCGTCGGCGGCGAGGTGGTCGGGGGTGAGGACGACGTCGAGGTTGTCGTGGTCCATGCGTAGGACCAGGCCGGCGTCGCATGTGCCGGTGAGGGTTCCGGTCTGGCCGTTCAGTACCGCGACCTGGTGCCCGGTCGGGGTGGTGGCGCGGTAGTCGTTGGCGCGGATCACGAGCCGCTCACCGACCGCGAGGGTGCCGTTCGAGCCGTCGATGGCCGGGCCGAGCACCCCGTGGTCGAGGAGCGCGCGGCGGACGGCGGTGTTGAGGGCGTCGACGGTCTGGTTGGTGCCGGCGAGAAGCACCGGGACGGTGCCGGCGTGGTGGGCGGCCAGCCACCGGTCCACGGCCTCGCCGATCATGGCCGGTCGGTCGCCAGCGACGATGACCCGGCCGTGGGTCTGGTAGGCGGCGACGGCGCGGGCGACGTGGCCGTCACGCAGCTCGGCCAGGGCCACGCGTTCCCAGCTGTGGTCCTGGCGGCGGTTGACGGACAGTTCGGCGACGGTGGCGGCGGGGTCGGTGGCGAGGGCGGCGAACCCGCCGCCAGCGGTGACCTCGGGGAGCTGGTGGTGGTCGCCGACGAGAAGCACCCGGCCGCCGGCTTCGACCACGGTGGCGGTGAGGCGGTCGAGGTCACGGAGCCCGGCCATTGCGGCCTCGTCGACCACGAGCAGGGTGCGGGCGTCGGGGCGGTCGTAGCCGCGGGCCCAGGAGCCGAGCCGGCGGTGAATGGTGGCCGAGGCGATGTGGGCGTCGGCTTGGAGCTCGTGGGCAGCCTTGGCCGAGGGCGGCCCCAAGGACCTGGTAGCCGGCGGCGGCGTAGACCTGTCGGACGGCGTCGAGGGTGAAGGTCTTGCCGGTGCCGGCGGGGCCGACCATGACGCTGATGGCGTCGAGGGCGCGCCCAGCATGCGGACTGCGGTCTCCTGGTCGGCGCCCAAGGTTGGGAGCCGCTCGAGCACGCCCTCGACGTGTCGGGCGTCGATGGCGCTGCGGGTATGGCGTGTCGGCGCGGCCCGGTCGAGGAATCGGCGCTCGACCTCGAGCAGCTCAGTGGTCGTCCATCGTGGCGGGCCGTCGCCGGCGACGGGAACCAGTTGGGTGGAGGCGAGCACGCGGGCGGTCATGCGGTCGACGGTGTGGGCGGTGGCACCTTCCCGATGCGTGCGGCGACGGCTTGGACGAGGTCGGGTCGGGTGAAGGTCGAGTCGTGCTCGGTCAGGGCTCGAGCGACCGCGGCGATCCACTCCTCGGGGCAGACGGCCCGGTCGGCTACGGCGCCGGTGTGGGGATCGCGGCTGGGGAGCCGCCAGATCTCGTCGATGCCAGGCGCGTGCCGGTCGGTGGTGGAGGCGATGAGGGCATCGGCGTGCTCGGGTCCCCAGCCGACGGCGTGGGCTGCGGCCTTCCAGGCGGCGTCGAAGCGTTCGTGTTCAGCCTCGGGCTTGTCGCGGCGGGTGGCGAGCACGGCGGCTTGGCGGCCGGCCGCGTCGTCAGGGGTGCCGGTGGCGGCCAGCCAGGCATCGACCTCGGCGGCGCGTTTGGAGAACTGGTCACACAGGGTCTGGGGGACGCCGGCGATCTCGGGGACGTGGCGTCCGGCTCGCCACTGGAGGCCGAGGCGTTCGGTGAGCTCGCCCCGCAGCACGGTCTGGAACAGCTCGCCGGCGGCCCGCACGGCCCGGTACAGCTCGGGATGCACGAACGCGCCCCACCGGCCGTCGGGGCCTTCGACCAGGTTGGCGACCAGGGTGTGCCAGTGCAGCAGCGGGTCACCAGCGCGGGAGGTGCGATGCCGGAACGTGGCGGCCACCACGCCGCGGCCGGGCAGGACCCTGATGCGGGCGGCGTCGGCGGCTGCGGGGTCGCGGGCGGCGAGGTCGTTGAGGTAGGCGACGTCGCCCGAGCCGCGCCGGACCCGGATCACTTCGCGCTCCAGCCACGACACGGCCTCACGCACGGCGATCTCGCCGGCCTCGATGATGGCGCCCTGGACCCGGGGGTCGTCGGAGACGGCATAGAGGACACTGACCGACTTCGGGGTCTTGAAGGTGAGGTCGAACCCGGGGACCCGGCGGACATGGGTTCGGACGGTGGACCCGTCCGGGGTCAGGCCGCCCGAGCCGGGGGCGAGGCCGGCGAGCACGGCGCGCAGGTCGTCGGGGTCGACCTCGCCGGCCAAGCCGAGCCGTTCGGCTCCCGCGCCGATCCACAGGCCGGCGGCCTCGCCGGCGCCGGTGTAGTAGTCGTCGAGGGACTGGGCGACGCCGGAGAGCTGGTAGGCCTCCTGGCCGACCCGGAGCTTGGCGATCGACAGCACCCGGCCAGCGAACGGGACCGGGGTCCCGGAGTTGGTCCCGGCCCCGGTCCCGGCGCCGCGAAATCCTCGTGCACCACCGCCGGTGATTATCTGTGTGCGCGATCCGGTTCAGTCCCGGCTCGGTCCCGATCGCAGCGAGGCCCTATCCGGGCGGGCTCGGGGGCGCGACACTGCGGAGGTGGAGTCGGGGACAGCGCTCGACGCGGGTGGGGTGGACGGTCGGTTCCTCGCGGTGGACGAGCAGGGCGTCGGGTTGCGGGCGACGTGGCGTCCCGAGCGGGGGTTCGTGAACGTGAGCCTGTGGCGGGGCGATCAGTGTGTCGAGACGTTCCATCTCACGCCCGCCGACATCAGCGCCTTGGTGGGCTTTCTGGTGTCTCGGCTGGCGACGCTGGCCCCGGCGGCTGGTGCCAGGCTGCGGGTCGTCGAGGACCCGCCCGCTGTCCCGCCCAGCGGGCGGGACCCGACCGAGCCCCGGCGTGACACGGTGGCCGTGCTCCGCTCGGGCGTGGCGGCGCAGCTTCGGCGGGCCGCGCAGCGCATCGCGCCGTAGACGGCAGGGTTCGGCTCTACCTGGCCTGCGGGGCGGGCCGAGCCGCCTCGGGTTGTCACGGCCCCGGCGGCGCAGGGGCTACCCGGTGGCGAGGGCTTCGACCTCGGCGACGGGTACGTGGAGGTAGGAGCGGTCGTCGCGGAAGGCGTGGAGCTCGCCCCGGTCGATGAGCCGGTAGAGCTGGGCGAGGGTGAGCTCGAGCCGTTCGGCGGCCTCGGCGGCGGGCATGAGGGGCTGGTCGGTGGCCGTAGCCATGGGGGTCATGGTAGTGGTTCAGATCTCGGGGAGGTCGGGCCAGATTCGGCGCAGGAGGGCGTCGTGGAGGTCTTCCCAGGCGATCTGTTCGGCGTAGTGGTCGTGCTCCGCGGCCAGGGCGGCGGCGCTGATGAGTGCGGCGGCGATGTCGAGGGCGTCGTCCCGGCTGAGCGTGATCCCGTCGTCATCGGGCATGTAGAGATTGTATCGACACCCTTGCCGTCTGTAAAGACTTTCTATACAGTAGCGGTGTGGCGTTGCCCGAGCATGACGAGGTGGTGGGCGCGGTGGAGGTGGCGCGCCGGCTCGGGGTGGCACGGGCGACGGTGGACCAGTGGCGCCAGCGATCGGTGCTGCCCGATCCGCGGTGGCAGGTGGGGGGCCGGCCGGCATGGTCGTGGGCCGAGGTGCGGGCGTGGGCCGAGCGCACGGGCAGGCTGGACTCATCAAAGGCGCCTCCGCCGTAGGCATCTCGAGACCGTCCCGTCGGAGGTGTTGTTCCTACGGGTCAGCGGGGCCGGTGGTGGCGGGGTCGCCGCTGGCGTGGACTGTGGCGGCACGGGTTGGGGGTCGGATCGGGTTCGAGGGGCGGGACGTAGCGCTCGAGGGCGAGGAGCTGCTGGGCGGCGTCGTGGGCGGCGGCGGGGTGGGGGTAGGGGCCTTGGAGGGTTGCCCACCGGTCGACTTCGTAGCTGTCCATGATCCCGTACCAGCGGATCGGTCCGGTGGGGCTGTCGGCGCCGAACTCGACGATGTCGCCGGCAGCGAGCTGGTGCGGGAGCCGCCACCCTCGGCCCGAGGCGGGATCGGCCGCCCACAGTTGGCGGGCCCAGCCGCCGGGGGGCGGTGGGGTCGGGCCAGGTGGTGGCGACCCACACGGTGTGGCCGGGGCCGGTCGGGACGGGGAGGTCGATGATGGCGCCGTCGGGGGCGCGGAGACGGTGTCGTCCGTACCGGTTCCAGTCGTAGGCCGGTTCGCCGGGTCCGTCGGGTTGGCGGGCGGTTGGGGGCGTGGGGTCGGGTTGGTGGCGTCGTCTGAGCATCGGGTGAGCCTCCTGGTCAGATGGCTCGCGACGCTACGAAGCCGGTTGTCTCGGGTTGCCTGGAACGGCACCCGCCCGCAGGGCGGCCACGGCACGCCCGCCGGCCGACCGGCACCGCGGACGCCACCCGGCGGCCTGCCACGTGGCGCCCGGCGCGTGCCGGGGGTCGGGTCTGGCGGCGTCAGGCGGCGGCCTCGTCGTCGGCGCTGGTGTGGTGGCCGGCGAGGGTGTTGAGGTGGTCGACGGCGGCTTGGGCGCGGCTGGCCACGGTGATCAGGGCGCGGGCGTCGGTGCGCAGGACGCGAAGCCAGCCGGCGAGGTAAGCGGCGTGGTCGGTGCGGGTGACGGCGGAGAGGCCGGCTTGGGCGCACCACATGGCGGCGCCGAGCTCGGCGACGAGCTCTTCGGCGGCGTAGCTGTCGGTGCCGAAACGGCCGGTGAGGTCGCGGGCGAGGCGGCTGTAGTGGCCGGTCCAGTGGACGGTTTCGTGGGCGCGGGTGCCGTAGTAGTGGGCGGCGGTGTCGAAGGCGTCGAGGGCGGGGAGGTGGATGGTGTCGGTGGCGGGCTGGTAGCAGGCCCGGTTGCCGCCTTCGATGACGGTGGCGGCGATGGCGGCGAAGTAGTCCTCGGCGGCGCCGATCCGCTCGGGGGTGTCGCGCTCGGCGAGGTGGTGGGCGCGTCGGGCGATGACCTCCTCGGCGCCGTCGCACTGCTCGGCGGCGAACACGGCATAGGCGCGGGCCAGCAGCCGGGGGCGGCGTGCCCGGTCGCCGCCGGTGTCGTCGTTGTCGTCGCTGGGCTTGGGGGTGACGGGCTTCCAGAGGATGACCTGGGTGGCCTTCTCGCCGCGGCGGACCTGGGCGCCGTGGCGTTGCCAGGCCCGGTAGGTGGCCCAGGTGCCCGAGGTCAGTCGCGGGCGGTGGCGACCATGGCCAGCCACAGGGCGTTGGCGCCGCGGTAGGGGCGGCCGTCGACGCTGGTGGGGGTGCCGGCATCGGCGAGGGTGTGCCAGGGCATGCGCCACGCTCCGGCGGCGCCGGTCTCGATGTCGGCGATGAGTTGGTCGGTGATCTGGGCGAACAGGTCCTCGGCGTGCATGGCGGGTTCCCTTCGGGTCGGGTCCGGTTGGGGCTTCGCCCCTACGGGGCGTCCTGGCCCGCCGCCCTGAGCGCCGCTGTCAACCCGAAGGGCTTGGCCCCGGAGCTTGCGGAGGGGCTTGACAGCGGCGCGGCGGCGGGCGACACGGCACCACCGGCCCACCGGGCCGGTGCCACGGCACACCCGCCCAGCCCCGCGAGCCGGTGGGGTCAGTGCCGGGTGGGAAACAGGGCTCGGCCGCGGCGTTCGACGACGCCGAGGCGCACGGCTCGTTCGAGGGTCTTGTAGGCGGTGGCGGTGGGGAGCCAGATATGGTCGAGGAGCTGGTCGAGGGCGGGCCGGTCGGGGTCGGCGTCGATGAGCAGGTCGTAGAGCTCGTCGTCGCTGATGCGGGACGCCGGTCCCGGTGCGGGGTCTGGCCGTGGTGGTGGCGTGGGGCGTTCGTCGGCGGCGAGCCCGCCCCAGACGCCGTACTCCTCCCCGGTCGCGACCGCGTGGGCGGCGCAGGCGGCCCGGACCGGGCAGGCGGCGCAGGTGGTCTTGGCGGCGGCGACCGCGGCTGGGTGGGCGTCATAGAACAGGGCCGGGTCGGTGCCGCGGCAGGCGGCCTGGGTGCGCCAGGCCGCCGGGCCGGCGGTCATGGCGGTCAGGGGGCGTCGTAGGCGGCGGCCAGGTAGGCGGGGAGCCCGCAGCGCTGCCGGTAGGTGAGCGGTGCCAGCCAGAGGCGCACGGCGATGGTGGTGCCGTGGCGGCGGATGATCCCAAACCGCTCCAGGCGGTCCAGGCTGCGCAACACTCGGGGGCGGAGGGGCCGAGGCCGAAGGTGCGGGCGATGTCGTCGATGGTCCAGGTGGAGGGGCCGTCGGCGGCGTGGCGGGCGAAGCGGTGGGCCATGGCCATGCCGATGGTGCCGATCGAGGGCGTGTACCAGACGAGAGCGTCGTCGCTGTCGGTGGCGATCGCGCCGGGTGCGCTCTCGACGATGGGGTCGCGCCAGGCGATCACCGTCACGGTGTCGCCCGCGCTGCGCAGCGGCTCGCCGTCGCCGTCGTGGGCGGGGTCGGTGGCGGTGTGCTCGGTGGTGGGGGTGGTGGTGGTCATCGGGGCTCCTTGGGGGTCGGGTGACCCAGCCCCAGGGGTCCGGCGGCTTCCCCGACCGACCTCGCCCCGGGGGCTGGTGTCGTGCCCGACCGGGTGGCCGGGCTTCGCCCTACGGGCGCCCGGGCCGGCGGCGACGCCGTGTCAACCCGAAGGGCTTGGCCCCGAGCTCGCGAGGGGCTTGACACGAGCGGCGGCGACGGCCCACACGGCACCCCCGCCGCAGGCGGGTCACGGCACCCGTCCGCAGGGCGGCCACGGCACCGGCGGCCCCGACGAAACGGCCCGCCCAACCACAGGGAGGTCCCGGAGTTCGTCCCGAGATCACTCCTGACCGCTGCGAATCCTCCTCAGGTCGAACGCGAGACGGCCCGGCCGTCCCGTCAGGGATGGCCGGGCCGTCGCTCGCGCGGGTCAGCTGGCGAGGTCGACGTCCCCGTCGTCGCTCTCGTCCTCGGTGTCGGCCTCGTCGTCGGGGTCCGTCGCGGGTGCGGCGAGGGCGGCGGCGGTCCAGTCGTCGAGGGTCCAGCCCGACCCGGTGAGCAGCCCGAGGTAGTCGCGGCACTGGGCGCTGGTGGCGGACCAGTACATGCGGGACTCGGCCTGGCCGAGGGCGACGGCTCCGGCGACCCTGGTCAGCGCGGTGGGGCTGTCGACGCCGTCGAGCAGCGTGGCGGCGGTGACGTCGCGGGGGTCGTCGTGGCCGAGCATGGTGGCCGCGAACACGACGGCGTCGCGTCCGGCCTCGAGGATCAGGCCGCGCAGCGCGACGCGGGTGAGGTCGGTCTGGTTGAACCCTCCCCTGGCCTTGGCGAAGGTGTCGGTGGCGTGGGCGAGGCGGGCGAGGCGGCTGGCGCGCTTGGCGTGGGAGTCGTCGCCGCTGCCGGGCCGGTGACGGCTGGGGGGTGCGGTCGGTGGCCAGGTCGCTGCCGGTGGCGGTGCCGACCCGGTTGGGGGCGTGGCGGCGGGGGTCGGTGCACACCTCGGCGCGCTCGTACCCGTCGCCCCAGCCGATGCGGCGCACGACCACGGCGTGGCACGGCTCGTCGCGGTGGGCGGTGCAGCCGTCGGGGTCGAAGAGCTCGCCGAGCCGCGTGGCCTTGTCGGGGGCGGGGTCCTCGCTGGTGAAGACCCGACCGTCGGTGGCCTGGGCCTTGTCGACGGCCCGCTGGTAGGCCTCGTCGCGGCGCAGGTCGTCGCGGTAGTTGACCACGATCCGGGCGGGGTCGCCCCAGCGGCTCTGGGCGAGTTGTTCGCAGACGGCGTCGAGGTGGTCGGGGCCGAGGTCGGCGGCGGTGGCGGCGGCTTCGCCGGCGGCGAGGGTGAGGTCGCCGGTGTCGAGCGCGGTGCGCCAGCGGGCCGGGAGGATGGTGACGGCCATGCGGGACCGCACCCAGGCTTGGGAGCGGCCGATGCGCTTGCACAGCTTGGCCGGGGGTGAGGCCGTCGTCGAGGGACATGAGGCGTTCGATGGCCCGGACCTCTTCGGCGACGGTGAGGTCGGAGCGGTTGACGTTCTCGCTGAGCATGGCCTCGATGACCTCGGCTGGGCTCATGTGGCGCACGACGGCGGGGACGTCGCTCACGCCCGCTTTGAGGCCGGCCGCGTGGCGGCGGTGCCCGGCGATGATCCGGTAGACGCCGTCGGTGTCGGCGGGGAGGACGACGAGGGGTTCGAGGATGCCGTGGGCGCGGATCGAGCGGACCAGTTCGGTCAGGTCCCCGAGCGAGGTGCGCGGGTTGTCTGGGTGGGCGGCGAGGTCGGCGAGGTTGAGCCAGCACAGCTCCGGTTCGCCCGACATCGTGTCGTCGCCGGTGTCGATGCTGGTGGTGGGGTCGGTGGTGGTCATGACGGTGCTACCTCCAAGGTCGCAGCGATGGTCTGGATCCACGGGCACGACGGCGTGTCCGTGGCGACCCGGTGCGGGTCGATGTGGGCACAGGTGGCGTCCGACGCTCGGACCCACACCTCGCCCTGTTCGGCCAGCACCCGGCGAGCGGCGGTCACCGCCACCCCCAGCGACGACGTGCACACCTGCTCGCGGCCGTGCCGGTCGATCACCACGTAGCTGGGGACACGCCCGGAGGGCAGATGGAACAGGACGGGCTGCGTGCCTGGCGGCACACACGTCGCCACAGGTTCAGGACGGTTCACCAACAGATGGGGCCTCTCGTTCGGATGCCGGGTGCGGTGGTCCCTGCCGGTCGGCCGGGACTCCGCCCTACGGGCGGGCTGGGCCGCCGGCCCGGCGCCGTGTCAACCCGAAGGGCTCGGCCCCGGAGCTTGCGGAGGGGCTTGACACGGCGACGGCGGCGGCCCACACGTCACCCCGCCGCAGGCGGGACACGGCACCCTCCCGCAGGGCGGCCACGGCACCGGCGCCTGCAGCCCCTCATCGCGGTCGAGCGCGGCGGACGAGAATGGGACGGTGTTGATCGCGCGGGGCCAGATGATCGGCGACCTCGAGGCCGTCGAGGTGCGTGACCTGCTGCGCCGCCTCGCCGGCAAGGTGTTCACCACGGAAGGGTTCGCCGCAGTGCTCGACGGCACCGACCGCGACCCGGCCGAGATCTTGGGGATGCTCGAGCGACACGGGCTGGTCGAGTCCGGCGCCGAGCGGCACACCGCGCCGCTCGTGCACGGCGACGGCGAGCTCCTCAACGACGCCGTGCTGTGGCAGAACACGATCGCCGGCAGCGCCCTGGCCAAGGCCCGGATCGGCACGCCCATGCCGCGTGCGCGAGCCGAGGCGCTGCTCGCCGGCGTCATCGAACGCGCCAGGGAGGTGAACGGCGATCCGGACCAGCTGTTCTGGGTCGAGTCGATCGAGCTGTTCGGCAGCCTCAGCCGGCCCGACACCACGACGGTCGGCGATGTCGACCTGCGCGTGCTCATCGCCCACCGCTACGCGGGCGATGCGCTCCTCGAGGAGTTCGCTCGGCGCTGGCCGGGGAACGCCATCGACGCGCTCAACGCCGCCACCCGCGAGCTGCACCGCTGTCTGACCAGCGGCTCCCGCAAGATCGACCTCCAGCTGGACGAGACGATCAGCCTCCCGCTACCCGACGGCGCCCAACCGATCACCGTTTACAGCCGCCAGTAGACGACCACCGGCGCGTGCTGGACGCGCGGGTTGTGGCGGCAGGTGGTGGTCGGCGGTGAGTGAGTCGGCATGCAAGCAGCGCGACCGACCGCCGGCCCGCCGCCGGCCCGTCCGGAGCCGGGTTGGTGATCCCGGACCCGTCGACCCGGGCCTGTGTCACCGCCGATGAGGCCTTCGCGGAGCTCGGCATCGACCGCACCACCGGCTACCGGGCCATCAAAGAAGGCACCTTCCCGGTGCCGGTCATCCGCGTCGGTCGCCTCATCCGCGTCCCGACCGCTGCGCTGCGGCGGCTCCTCGACCCCGGCGCGCAGGATTCTGGACTCGACGACCTCTACGGTGATGACCCCACCGCCGACGGCACCTACGAGAGCCCGACGCTTCGGCTGGTGGCTCGGCCCGAGTCGGCCCACGACAGCAGGCAGGCCGCGTCGCGGCCGAACCGCACCGGGGGCCGATCATGAGCCAACGAGGATCCATTCACCGGCGAGGCGACACGTGGACGGTCCGGTGGCGGACCGACACCGCCGAGGGCCGCAAGCACCACTCCAAGGGCGGGTTCCGCACCAAGAAGGAAGCCCAGGACTTCCTCACCGACGTCATGGCCGCCCTGCGCGGCGGCGTGTTCGCGGAGCCCACGAAGGTCACCGTCGGCGACTTCCTCACCGAGCGGTGGCTGCCCGCACGCCAGCTGTCGCTGCGGCCCAGCACCTACGCCAGCTACCAGACCGCGATCAACTGCCACGTCGTACCGGAGCTCGGTCACATCCAGATCCAGCAGCTCTCCCCTGACCGCCTCGACCGCTTCTACGCCGATCTCGTCGCGTCAGGCTTGTCGGCCAAGACGGTCCGCAACATCCACGCCCTGCTCCACAAGGCGCTGCGCGACGCCGTGCGCAAGAACCTCGTGCCCCGCAACGCCGCCGACGCGGCCGACCCGCCCAAGCTGGCCCGGGCCAACGGCGAGGAGATGAAGACCTGGACCCCGGCCCAGCTGCGCGTGTTCTTCGACGGCATCGCCGGGCACCGCCTGGCCCCCGCCTACCTGCTGGCGGCCACCACCGGGATGCGCCGCGGCGAGGTGCTCGGCGTGCGCTGGCGCGACATCAGCTTCCCGGCCCGCCGGCTGCACGTCCGCCAGACCATCCTGTCGGTCAACTACCAGGTGACCGTCGGCCAACCCAAGACCCGCCGGGGGGAACGCAAGATCTCCCTCGACGCCGCCACCATCGAGGTGCTGCGCGCCCACCGGACCGCGCAGCGACGCGAACGACACCTGCTCGGCGACGGCTACCGGGACCAGGACCTCGTGTTCGCCCGCCCCGACGGCAGCCCGATCCACCCCGACTACTTCTCCCAGACCTTCGACCGCACCGTGAAGCGCCTCGAGCTGCCCAAGATCCGCCTGCACGATCTTCGCCATACGCACGCCACGTTGGGCCTGGGCGCCGGGGTGCCGGTCAAGATCATCTCGGACCGGCTGGGCCACGCCACGACCTCGTTCACCATGGACGTCTACATGCACGCCATCCCCGCCGCCGAGGACGACGCCGCCGACCAGATCGCCGACCTCATGTTCGGCCGCGACGACGAGGCAGAGTCGGACGACTCGGATGCCGACGAGGGACCCGTTGGCCAGGGAGGTGACGCGTGACGCCACGAGCGTCGCGTCGGCGGGGTTGCGCGCGGGTCCGCGTCGCGGGTCGGGCCCGACGCCAGACTGCTGTGAGATGAGCCGCCTTCCCGACCCGAGTCCGGTGTTCGAGTCGTTTTGGCGGTTCGCGGCCGAGCGGCACGCGATGTACCAACGGCGCTTGGCCGGCCTGCCCGCACCATGGACCGACGATCCGGTCCTCGGCGAGTACCGGTTCACGAACGCGTTCCGTGCCTCGGACCGCGTCAGCCAGTACCTCATCCGCGACGTGATCTACGCCGGCGACGCCGACGACGATGTCGCCGAGGTCGTCTTCCGGGTCGTGTTGTTCCGGCTGTTCAACAAGATCGACACCTGGGAGCTGCTCGCCGGTGAGGTGGGGCCACCGTCGCTGGGATCGTTCGATCCCGTCGCCGCCGACCGAGTGTTGGCGCGCGCCCGGTCCGAGGGTCGCCGCGTCTACTCCAGCGCCTACATCATCCCGCCGCGACCCGGCTGGCCGGCCCCCAAGCACGCCGGCCACCTCCAGCTCGCCGTCGACCTCGTTGAGGACGGCCTCACCGAGCGGATCGAGTCGACCGCCGATCTCCGGGACCTCTTCGGGTTGTTGCACCGCGTGCCGGGACTAGGTGACTTCCTCGCGTATCAGCTGGCCATCGACCTCTGCTACAGCCCCGTTGTGGATCACGACGAGGACGAGTTCGTCGTCGCCGGTCCCGGTGCGCTCGACGGGTTGTCGAAGGTGTTCCCGGGCATGGACCTTCGCCAGGCGGCCGAGGTGATCCAGGCGCTCACCGAGGACCAGGACCGCTGGTTCGAGCACTTCGGGCTGGCGTTCTCGGGGCTGTTCGGGCGACGTCTGCACCTGATCGATGTGCAGAACCTGTTCTGCGAGATCAGCAAGTACGCCCGCGTCGCCCACCCCGAGGTGGCGGGCGTGGCCGGCCGCACCCGCATCAAGCAGACCTTTCGGCCCCTCGGTGCGCTGCCCGAGCCGTTCTTCCCGCCGAAGTGGGGTCTGCCGACGAACACGGCTGCCCCGGCGCTCGAGGCCGTCTAGCGATCCGATGCGCTGGGCGGCCCGTCGTAGGTGAGGGTGCGGCGGTTCAGGTCAGCGGTGAGAATGCCGCCCCGGTGAGCGACCACGTTGCGGAAGGCGTCATAGCCAGCGATCACGGCCTGGTGCCAGTCGGCCAGGGAGCGAGCGGAGACCTCGAGGTGGGCGGTCATCTTGGCGCAGGTCTTGATGATGCTGGGCGGCACGTGTTGCAGGTTGGCGAAGTAGGAGTGGGCGCCGGCCATGGTGAACACGTACGCGGTCAAGCCCTCTTCGATGGCGGCGGCGCGGCCGCCGTCTTGGATCCGGTCGACCGACGGTTGGTTCGATCGCTTGCGGTCCAGCAGGCGTCGCATGACCGGCGACCAGCCGAGCACGGCCATGTGCGCGAGGTGGAACACGTCGTGGTAGCGGTAGTCGTCGTCGTGTTCGCTGTTGTCGTCGAGGGGGTCGCCGACGGGCGAGTCGCCCGCGTACATCCGCACCCGTTGGAGGCGTTCGCCGTGCTTGGAGGTCTCCTCCGTCTCGACGAGGGTGACCGTGAGCTGGTCGGGGAATCGCTGCCCATCGGGTAGGCCGGCATCGAAGGGGTCCTGGGGTGGGAGCTCGGTGCCGGAGCGGAACAGGTCGTGAGTCTTGGCCAGGTTGGCGCGGGCGATCTCGCCGAGGTCGAGGCCGTTGTGGCGAGCCAAGGCTGCGGCGTACCAGAGGATGTCGCCGAGCTCTTCGCTGACCTCGTCCTCGAAGGCCCGGTAGCCCTGCCGGTCGCGTTGGCGTTTCTTGTACTCGGCGACGAGCTGGCCGACCTCGCCGGCGAGGCCGAGCAGCGGCATCAGCGGGTCATCGGCGGTGAGGATGTCGGTGCGGGCGGACAGCTCCTGGTAGGTGGTCAGGTCCATGGGTTCGTCCTCGGATTGCGGCTCGAGCGTGGTCATCGGGTTGCGAGGGTGCTGGGGTCGGCGACGCCAGCCTGGACGGCGAAGGCGACGAGGTAGTCGTAGGGCAGCCAGCCGTAGCCGCCGGCTCCCCAGCCCGGTCCCCACGAGTTGCGGATGAGCAGCCGTCGGGTCGTGCCAGCAGGGTTGGTGGCGGCGCCGACGGCGAGCACTGCGTGGTAGTCGCTGACCGGCGCGGTGAGCGGTGGGAGATCGATCTCGCCGTCGGCGGCGGGGTGGTCGAACTGGTCGGTGAGCTCGACGACGAGGACCACTGGGAGTCCGATGGCGAGGGCCGCTTCGATGGGGGCTTCGATGCCGTCGTGGACGAGGGGGACCTCGATCCCGTCGACGGTCATGAAGTTCGCGGTGGCGGCGGTGACGGGGATCGGTTCGGTGCCGGCGCCGAGCGTGTTGTTGTACGGCCAGACGGCGTCGGTGGGCTGGCCGGTCGAGGAGACGGCGTCGGTGACGGCGTGCAGGGTGGTGCCGCTGTGGCTGGCCACGCCGGCCTGCACGCAGTGTCGCCAGAGCGGCTCGACGGCCAGCATCTCAGCGCCTGCGGCGAGCTGGGCGCGGGCGGCTTCGTGGGCGGCCGAGACCGTGAATGGCAGGCACAGCGGTCGCGGGCCCTGGTCGCGCACCCCGGGTGGCAGCAGGTGGCGGAGGTCGATGGGCCCGAGCGCGAGGCTGGTGGCGCGGCGCGTCGAATGGGGGGTCATCGCGGGTGTGCCTCGGTGCTCAGACCGAGCTGTCCTCGTCGCCCGGGGTCTCCGCCTCGTCGGGGACGTCGTCGATGGGGTCCGGTGGTCGTTCGAGCTCTCGCTGGCGGGCCTGTGCGATCCAGGGTTCGTCGACGTCCTCGGCCAGTTGGTCGATGGAGAACCCGACGTGTCGGGGTTCGACCAGGGCGTGCAGGACATAGTCGCTGGCGGGTTCGGTGTCGCTGTACGGGCTCCGGTATTGCAGCCGCAGCGTTGCGGGTCCGGGCCGGGGGAACCGCACGCTGAGGACCCGCCGACCGGTGCCCGCCACGACCGGCGCGCTGGTGATCTCGTCCGGTGGGGTCGGGGCGTGCCGGGCGAGTCGCTGCCGGCGCGCCGCTCGGGCGGGCAGCCATCCGGTGCGGGCCGGGACGTACTCGTCGCCCACGACATCGGCGCCGGCTGCTGATGGGAGCTGGCGGGGGCGGGGCCGGCGATGGTGCGGAGCCGGTCGAGCACCACGCCGGGGGCGCGGGCCGGACGTCCCGGTGTTGACGCGGCCGCGAACTGGTCGCGCAGGGGCGGCGTCGGGCGGCTGGTCCTGGTGCGTGTGCAGGGCCGGGGGTGGTGCGGTGACCTGGGGCGGCGAGTGCTCGCCGGGGAACATCCAGCGATACCCGGTGCTGCGGTTCTCGGGCAGCGAGATCACGACCTCGTCCTCGACCCGAACGGCCAGGAGCTGGTCGTCCCAGTGCTCGTTCACCGGCCACACATCCGCGTAGCCATTGACCGGTCGCCGGCCCAGCGCGAGCTCAGCCTTGATCTGTAACGGGCGGCGTCGGCGCAGCTCGACGGCGTGGTCCGGGGTGATCACCTCGAGGTGGGTGAGCTGGCGCACGGCAGCCTCGTAGCTGACGCCCGCCTCCCGTGCCACGGCATAGGCCTGGTGGGGATCGAGGCTGGTGCCGGTGGCGTCGAGCCGGTCGAGCACCCCGAACACCAGCGGCGGTGGCATGAGCAGGCTGGCGGCGAAGATCTGGGCGAGCTGCTCGCGCTCCACCGGTGTGGCGCCGAGCACGTGCTCCTCGCCGTCGAGGGCGATCCCGTGGCCATGGTCGAGGCGCCAGTGGCCGATCTCGTGGGCGGCGGTATAGCGCTGGATCGGAATGGGCCGCTGGGTGGTGACCAGGACACCACCCGCGCCCTCAGGGATGAAGGCCCCGAGCAGCTTGTCCATCGGCAGGAACGCCAGCCACAACCCGAGGTCCTCGCACATCCCGAACACGTCGACCTGGCGTGCGGGGTCGACATTGAACTCGGCGAGGAGCCGCCCGGCCGACTCTGCGGCCTGGATGCGACGACTCCAACGCCCTCCGCCGGCTGCCATCAGCTCTAGGTGCCTTCCGTCGCCGTAACGCCGCGTCGGGCCTGTCGCCCCGCGGTGCCTGGCTTGCCGGCGGCGGCGAGGAACTCAGCGAAGCGCAGCACCTGCTCCTTGTCCTCCTCCGACAGCGCGGCGGTGGCCCGGAACAGCGGTTCGGCGTCGTTGAGCTCGATCTCCTCGTCGCCGAGCAGCCAGCCGACCGGTCGCCGGTAGAGGCGCGCCAGGCGGCGGAGCTCGAGACCGGTGACCTTGCGCTTGCCTGCCTCGATGGCGTGCACGCTGGTGCGGGGGATGCCGAGCGCGCCGGCGACGTCCTCTTGGAGGAGGCCGACGTACTCGCGTGCCTCCTTGAGTCGTGCGCCGAGCTGTGCCTGCTCGGCGTCGTCGGTGTCGCGTTCTCGGGTCGGGTCGCGGCTGTCGCCGGCGTGGGCCTGGTCAGTCATGGTCGGTCCCTTCGCGTGGGTGTCGGGGGTCGGTGAGGGTGCGCTCGGCGATGGCGATCGCGACGGCCCAACCCTGTTCGTGGCACATCGAGATGTGCCAGTGTGCAGGCCGCGTGTTGTTGCTGCGTGTCGGGCGTTGCCGTGGAGGACGACGTCGGGTGCACCGTCGGTGCCGGTGTGGATCTCGATGTCGAGTGGTTCGAGGTCGCCGAGCCCGCATCGCAGTGCCTTCATGACCGCTTCCTTGGCTGCCCATCGGGTGGCGAGCCGTTCGATGCTTCCCTCAGCGTCGTGCTGTTCGGTTGTGGACCAGGCCGAGTCGACGAACGCCGGGCCACCGGCCACGATCAGTTCCTCAAGCGCCTTCGTCTCGACGACATCGATGCCGACGCCGCCGGTCGTCCCCTCGCCGCCCGCAATGGCGCTCCAGGCGGAGCAGATGGCGGCCACCGGCGAACTGGTCATGTCGACCTCGCCTGCGACTCGGCGGGGGCGGAAGCATCGTCGAGGGCCGAACGGGCGGCGGCAGCGAGCTGTGCCCCGGCCGGGAAGTCTCGGCGTTGGGCGTCGGCCATGGTGGCGTGCACCACCAGCTCGCCGGGTGCATACCCGGTCTGTTGGCACAAGAAGGCGAGCAGGCGGGACAGGCCCACCATGTTCCCATACGCCTTGTCGATCAGGTACTGGTGGCGGTAGACCGCCAGCAGGTTGAGACGACCGTCGTGCAAGGTGAGATCGACGTGGGTGAGACACGGGGGCCCCGCCGGCGGGGGTCGCGGGGGCCACAAAACCCCCCCCCCCACGGCGCGGCATCAGCGTCGCAGGCCGCGTCGGCGGCGACGTCGATGTCGATGGTGTGTTGTTCCGCCGCCGACCGGCGGTGTGCTCGCTTCGCAGCGCGGTCACCCGCGACGCCAGTTGGTTGACGCCGCCGGCGGTCTTGCCCGGCCAGGTGACCATGCGGGCGAAGTAGGTGCCTCGGCTGTTCCCCGAGGCGGTAAGCAGCAGAGGCAGCATGTCGACGTAGCTGACGTAGAGCGCGTCGGCGGCCGCGTCGAGCTCGGCTTCCTTGTCCGGGGAGATCCCCGGCAACCAGTCATAGCCGGGGTCGGGGTACAGCGACGACGGGAAGATCGTCTCCGCGACCGTGTCGACGCTCTGCGAGCCGGCCTGTTCGAGTGCGTCATCGAGCACACGCCGGATCGCGGGATCCTCGGCGCCCGGATCGCTGACCGTGACCACCAGATGTACGAGCCGACCGCCCGCTTCCCCAACGACACGTTCAAGGGCCAGCACCCAGGCCTCGCCCACCGACGCAGCAGCGGGCAGCGCAATCACGACGCCTTCGCTTCCGATGACACCGGGTGCAGGGCCCGGTGAACGACACGGGCGACACCGGCGAGACTGCGCAGATCGTCTCGCCGCACCTTGGACAGATTGACGAGCTTCGGACGGCCGACCGCCCTACCCACCTGGCTAATCAACCACACCGACACCAGGCTCGGCACCCGCGGGCTCCCATCCGGGGCCTTCTCCTCCAGAGGACACGTCGGCCGCGCCGATCGCAGCAGGCTGCCCAAGTCAGCCTCGAGCTCAGCCACCGAGTGGCTGCCCACCGCGGCAAGCGGGTCGGCAGCCGGCGCCGAAGGACCTGCAGGCCTCGGCGGTGCAATCGCACCCCTGGCAGCAATGTCACTCTTCACGACATCTAGTGTCGGATATTCCGACATCTTTGTCAAGGGCAATCCGGGCGCCCCAGGCCCGGCGGATGGCCTCGGACTCCTACTTCCGACATGCGAGATCCCGCGTCATGCTCGTCGATCTTGGATCGCTACCGTGGAGGCTGTCGGGATCCCGCCCCGACCAACGGGGACACGACTGCGCCGCGCCGACCGGCGATTAGGGACACCTTCGAGCTGTCCGCCTCGTCGCCGACCCGGCGGTAGGTGCTACCGGCAGGCGACGGTTCGGACGCGTTCTGGGGCGCTTCGGTGCTCAGGCGCTCTCCGAGCAGATCGCCACCTGGTCGGCGCACGTCCGGGGCAGACGTGGAGCTAGTTCGGTGTTGTCCGGCTGCGGAGCCGCTGCAGCGTGTTGACGGTGGTGTAGGCGCGCCATTCGAGTGCCGCTGCGGGTGACGCCGGTTCGAACTCGACGGTCCATCCGCCGTCTGCTTGTTGTTCGTTGGCGAGGCGGGTGAGCTCGCGGTCGATGAGCTCTGGGGTGAAGAGGCGTCGGGTCGCTCCGTTGGCGGATGGGGCCATGTCAAGGGGACGGATGGCTTCGCCTTCGAGGCCGCCGCGTACGGGGACGACTCCGTCGGGAGGGATGTGGCGCCCGAGGGTGTCGAGCAGGCTGGCTGGGACGGCGCTGGTCTGGATGGCGGCGTCGACGAACCGGATGGCGAACAGGAGCGTGTACGCGTTGGGGGTGTCGTCGAGGTTTGCGATGGTCGACGCGCACCATTGGGTCGCCGTCGCGAGCCAGGGATGGTTGCGCACGGCCTGGTCGTGTCGGGCGACGAGGTGCGCGTTGGCCGCTACCTTGTGAGGTCATCTGCAGGCTCGAGGTGGTGGCGTCGGCTTCGAGCCACAAGGCCAGGCATGCGGTGCCGTCGGTGACGGAAGGGCGAGTGGCAGGCCGCCGTCGGCGAGTGTGTGGGCCTGCAGCCAGTCGCAGAGCTCGACTGCCCGGGGAGAGGTGGGGGGCGCGACCTCGGCGAGGACCTCGAGGGCGTGCATCGCGGCCACGGGTTGGCTCTCGGGGGCGCGAAGGTCGGGCTCGAGGCCCCACCCGTAGCCGCCATCGGGTTGCGGTAGCCGTCGAGGCGGCGAGACCCCGTCGGGGCTGGCGTTGTCGGAGGAGTAGCTCGAGGCGCCGCCGGTCGAGCAGCCGGCCATGGGTTGTGACGAAGTTCCGGGCGGCGCTGATGTCGGGGGTCATGCGGCCTTCTCGGCCGGTAGGGCGGCGCCGACGCGCGCAGCGCATGGGCGAGTTGGCCGACTTGGTCACGGTCGGGGGTGCAGGGCAGGAAGATGACGTCGTCGCAGCCGGCGTCGCCGAGGCGTTGCAGTTGCTGATCGAGGAGGTCGGGGTTGGTCACGGTGTCGGCCATCACCTGGTCGGCGTAGTCGGTTCCGTAGTAGTGGGAGATGTAGCGCCGGGCGTGGGACGTCGCATCGGCGCCGAGGCAGAAGTAGCGCTCGACGACCACGCGTGGCCGATCGTCGCGCCCGGCATCCTTCCAGGCGGCCCGTACCCCGGCGACGCCCGCCACCAGTTGGTCGTGCCCGAACGACGGTGCGACCCAGCCGGTGCCGAACCGGGCAGCGCGGGCGAACGCGGCGGGAACGAACCCGCCGAACAGCAGCTGCGGCCGGCCGCGCGGCATCGCGGGCATAGGTCCGCTCGCACCCCGAGAGCGTGCCGCGCCACGTGTCCTGCATCGTCGCCAGCATGTGGTCCATCGCCGCGCCCAAACCTTCGCGGGCGGGGCCGACCGCCTCGTGGTCCTCGGGCCAGCCGCCGATGCCTAGTCCGGCGGTCAGGCGTCCCCGGCGATGGCGTCGAGCGAAGCGAGTTGCTTGGCCAGGACGAGCCCGTTGGTCCGGTACGGGACGTTCAAGACCGTGGTGAGTAGCTCAACACGTTCGGTCACCGCTGCCGCCGCCGCCAGCGCGACGATCGGGTCGAGGTTGTCATAGACGAGACGGTCGATGACGCTGACCGACTGGAAGCCGCTCTGTTCAGCTGCCTGCGCCCACGCCCCAACGCTCGGCGCGGGCGCGGCGGGAATGGCGGCGGTAGTCCGATACCGATCCGCATGGTCAGTCCTCCCTTGTCGTTGTCCACCGCGAGCGTCCCGCGCGAGACTGGTGAGGTCTTGAACGAACCGGACATCTACCGTGAGTGGCCGCCCTCGCCGGCGTGGCGCGCCGTGGCCTGCTGTTGGGAGCAGCGAGTGGGCTCCGAGCGAGTCCAGCGAGTTGTCCTCGACGGCCACGCCGATGTGTTGATCTACGACAGCGGCGCCATCGACGTCGTCGGGTTGCACGACCGCGTGACGTTGCCGCTCCTGCCCGCCAGGACGCGGATCCGCGGCATTCGACTGCGACCAGCGGCGGTCGCCACGGCCTTCCGTATGCCGGCGTCGGCGCTGCGCAACGAGACGGTTTCCGCCGACGCGGTGCTCGGCGCACAGACGGCACGACTGCTGCAGGACCCTGCACGGCTCGACGCATGGCTGCGGGAGGTCGAGCCCGACGAGCGCGTCGAACGAGCGGTGCGGCTCCTGGAATCGCGCCCGGTCGCAGCAACCGCCGACGCGCTTGGGATCACCGAGCGTCACCTGCGGCGCCTGCTGCTCGAACACACCGGTCTGGCACCCAAGACGTTGCAGCGGGTCCAGCGGTTCCAGAGGTTCGTGCGCGCCGCCGACTCCGGCAGTGCGCTGGCGCGGCCGCGGCCGACGCCGGCTACGCCGACCAGTCCCACCTGTCCCGAGACGTGCTCGACCTAGCCGGTGTGACCCCCGCGGTTCTCACCGCTGCGCGCCAGGCCAGCTGACCGGTACGGGCTCGGTCCGTCGCGGTCGCGTGGACCGGCGTCCGCACGTCGGTGCAGGAGTACTGAAAGGCGCGCAGCTCTACGATCGGTGAAGCACTGAGTACCGGACAATGACGATGCCGTTGCTGAGGGTCTGTGCCCCCTGTGCCTCGAAGAACGTGGATCGGGTGTAATGCCCGATCATGTCCTGGGGCGATGGCTCGCCGACGGTGAGCGGGAAGAGCCACAGGTGCAGCTCGTCGAGGAGGTCGTGCTCGAGCAGCAGCATCGCGTCACCGCTCCGAAGCCGTACTGGACGATGTCGAGTCCCTTTTCCTGCTTCATGGCGGCGACCTGCGCAGCGACATCGCCGCTGACCACGGTGGCGGGACCCCAGGCCGGATCGGTGATCGTGGACGAGACAATGACCTTCTTCGCCGCGTTCATGCGGTCGGCGACTACGCCCTCATAAGTGGGCCACACCGGTGCGAACACCTCACAGGTACGTCGACCGATGAGCACGGTGTCGCACTCTCCCAGCAGCTCGGCTTGGACGGCATCGGACTCGGCGGCCTGGCCGCCTGGCAGCGCAGGCCAGTTATGCGGTTCCTCGACGACGCCGTCGAGGGTGATGTATGTCGAGTTCACGATCCTGCGCATCTGAATCTCCTGTTGGTTGGTGGCAGCGCTCACGGGCGACGGCGCCCTCGACGTGGGCGCATCCGAGCCGCCGACTTGCGTGACATCCGCAGGTCGTGGCCAGCCGAGCGCAGCCCGTCGTGCCCGCCGTCGCCAGCCTCATCGCCATGTCCTCATCGTCGAACGAACCCGCAGCACCGTCTTGGACGATTCGGACACGAACGCACTCCTTCTTCACCAGTGCTCGACCCGCTATCGCGGGGCCGCGACGCACAATGTCTGAACAGCGGCGGCACTGTTGCTATGACGGGTCGAGGAAGGAAGGACTCGATGAGCGCGAGCACTTCGTTCGCCCGCCGTGTCATACCGACGTGGGTGGTTCCAGCGAGCACCCTGAGCTGCGCATCGGGCAAGAGCTCGAAAGGCTCGACGCTCCCTGGAGACCTCGGCGCCGTAGACGTCGTAGAGATGCTCGACGATGTCGCCGGGCCGATGAACCCCTTGGCGTAGAGCGAGATCACGTTCTCGTCGAAGCCGGCCAGTCGCCGCTTGTGCTTGGGCACGATCGTCGGTTCGAACGTGCCCGCCCGGTCTCGAGGCACATCGATCCGCACGTCGCCGACGTCGGTCCGGACCGTCTTCGACGACACGCCGTTGCGCGAGTTCCCGGTCCCGTAGCCTTGCGGGGTCGTGGAGCCTCGTAGCCGAGGTGGTCGGTCAGCTCGGCCGACAACGCGACCTCGATCACCTGCTTGGCCAGCCCGGCCAGCAGCCCGTTCGGGCCAACGAGATCGAGACCCTCGATTCGGGCCCGCTCGACCAGATGCTCAGCCAGCGCCTGATCGATCGCCGGTCGCGGCAACACCAAGTCGCCCGAGCGTGCCGGCACCACCTTCCCCGCCCGCAGCGAGGTTCGTTTCGTGTGTCATCAGTTGATCCAATCCGGCCCACCCCGCAGGTGGCGGACCATCACGGCTCAACCGCTTACACAGAATTCCTGACAGACCCTACGAGCGCGTTCAGTGAGGGGTTGCAGGACTGCAAGCCCTGGCGGCGGTGCCATTGATGAGCGACCCCTCAGCGTGACGGCCCAGTCGGGTTGACGGCCCGGTCGCGGTGGGCGCGCTGATCCTCGACCTGAGTCCCAAGGTGGCATCGCGGGTGCGCGTCGCCATCGCCATCTTGGTACTTCAGCGCACTTCCGTCACCCACTGTCGATGGTGCGCGGTGGTCGTCGAGGCGCGTGGGCGGCAGTGTTGGCGGGTTCGGGGTACTCCTGCGAGCGCAGCACTTCTGCGACCTTCAAGGCGTCTCCGAGGGCGCGGACGTCATGGGTGCGGATGAAGTCGACACCGCTGCGCGCTGCGTGGAGCTCGGCGGCGAGTGTCGCCGGGCTGATGTCAGCGAGATCGCGACCGGTCAAGGCGCGCAGAAATGACTTGCGCGACGGTGAGACCATCACGGGCAGGCCGAAGCGCGGGTGTAGCCGGGCGATTCCGGCCGAGAACGGCAACCGACGGCTCGGGTTGGCACCAGGAAGAACCCGAGGCCTGGGTCCAGGACTAGCCGTTGGATCGACACGCCGGCTGCTACGAGCGCCGCGATCCGTTGTGAGAAGAACCGGTCGATGGCCGTCCAGATGGCCGGATCGCTCACGACTCGGGCAGCCTTCTCGCCAGGTGTCACGGAGTGCATTACTACGAGGCGGCAGTCGCTCGCCGCGAGCTCCTCGTAAGATCGAGGGATCGGGAACCCGCGCACGTCGTTGAGGAGCCGAGCGCCATGGGCGATCGCCAGCCGCTGGATAGACGCACGGGTCGAGTCGACCGACACTGGGACGCAGGAGGCCGCGAGTGCCTCAAGAACCGGCACGAGCCGGCGCTGCTCGTCGCCGACGCTGACGGATCGGGCGTCGGGGTGGCTGGAGGCGGCACCGAGCTCGACGAGGTCGGCTCCGTCAGCTCGAAGGCGGGACGCGTGCGCAATCGCGCGGTCCGGATCCAGGTAGCGGCCTCCATCTGAGAAGGAGTCCTCGGTCACGTTGACGATGCCGACCAGCTCCATCCGGTGCGACCCCTTACGCTCAGCGGGCTGACGTCGTAGACGAGGTGGGTGACCCGGTCGCCGACCACGATCGTGGAGGGTTCTCCATGCGGAGTGGCTCGGCTAGGCGGTCGGTGGCGAAGAACGGACGGCCGGAACCGAGGATCACCGGAACTTGGCTCATCACCACTTGGTCGATCTGCCCAAGCTCGAGTGCCTGGCTACCGATCTGGCCGGCAGCGACATCGATGAGGCGGTCGCCCGCGATCGTCTGCGCGATCGCCATCGCCTTCTGAACGGATTCGGCGAAGGTGAACGGCGCGCGATCGAGGTGCTCCCAGTCCGTCGGGGGTGCGTGGGTCACTACGATGACGTGCTCGCCGGCGGCCGGCTCGCCGTCCCAACCGTTCGTGAGGTCGAACAGGCGCCGCCCGATGACCTCTACGGCCACGTCACGGTAAAAGGCTTGCATGAAGTCGGCTGACGACTTGGTGGTCCGAAACTCTCGATCGTTGCCGGGAATGACCAGCGAACGTTGCCGTTGCCGTACCACTCGAACAGCGGTCCGACTTCGTCGTCGTCGGCGGCGATGAAGCCGTCCATCGAGACAACCGCTGCCATCACCGACTTGCCCATGATCCTCCCATCCGTGCATCTCTACAGGCCGTCGGCGTCGTCAGCCCGCCAGCACGTCGCGCAAGCGCGCCGCGAAGGCGGCGGGCTCGCCGACCTGTCCGTATTCGCCTCCGAGGAAGCCGCCGTGTGCTCCCGGGAAGATGACCGGGCTCTGGCCGAGCCGCTCGGCGATCGCCTCGCCTCCACGATGGGCGATCTCGCCGCTGGAGCCTGATCCGACTCCGATCACGATTCGGGTCGACACGCGACGCAGCCGCTCGAGGTCGGGCCGGTAATGGGTGACGGCCACGACGTTCGAACCAAGCATCGGGTCGTCGCGACGTCCGTCGTCCGTTGCGGACATGCCGAACGCCGACGGATCGGGCACCGACTGCGACGCGAAATCGGTCGGCACGGGTCCTCGCAGCGAGATCAACGCGAGGAAGTGCGCCATCCCATACCCGCTGCCGCGCTGCAGGTAGGTCTCGTGAACGGCCCGGCATGCGGCGAGCGCGTTGGCCGAGTCGGGCAGGAGGCTGGCCAGTGGGGGCTCATGGGCGACGAGCGTCCGGACCAGTTCTGGCTGTGCCGTCACCAGCGCCAGCGCATTGACCCGCCGCCGCTGCTGCCGAACAGGTCGACAGGAGACCCGGCGACTTGTTCGATCACCGCCTTTACGTCGGCTGCATGCACCTCTGGCGAGACGATGGCCCGAGGATCGGCGCGCTCGCTGCGCTCGACCCTCGAGGGTCGTACGTCACGATCGTGCGATCGGTGAAGTACGTCGCCAACGTTCCGAAGCCGGCGGCGCCCATGGGTGACCCGATCACGACGAGCACCGGGCCGCCCGCAGGGGTCGCTTTGGCGCACGTCATAGCGCAGGACGGTACCAGGGACCTCGAGCGTTTGCGTGGCGGGTTCGATCACGTGTCCTCCCCGGGCTGGCTCCGTCTAGCTATTCGACGGAGCTCATGGTTCGAATTCATCGCGTCGTAGGCAGGGTCGGCCCGACAGGCGCGCCGGGCGCGAACGGCTGCGTCAGACGATGATGCCCTTGCCGATGCGGTGCTGACCCACGAGGACATCGGCGTCATCGATCAGCTCGGCGAATATCGCCGTCGCCGCGGCGTGGACCTCGCTGCCACGGTGAACGGCGAACGCGGCCTCGTCGGCGTAGATCTCCGAGGTCCAGAAAACATCGGGATCACTGCTCGACTGTTGCACGATGTGAGAGAACCGTCCCGGGTTCCTTATGGGCCTCGTTGAGCAATGGTGCGAACGCGGCGAGGTAGTCGTCGCCCATTCCGTGCTTGACGCGTACCCGTGCCATCACTGCGACGGTCGTCATCGTCCACCTGCGTCGCGGAACGTCATCGGATCGCGATCGGCGTGATCACGTGGTCCAACTTGTCTGGGTTGTGAACGAGCCAGATCGCGGCGATCGCACCGTTCGCGATGTCGAACGCGGCGACGAAGTCGATGCGGTCACCGACGTAGGTGATGATCCCAGGGTCGCCATTGATCAGGGCCGGAACAACGCGAGCATGGGCGTAAGACCGTCGGGCGAAGGTGACGAGGAAGGTGGCGACCCGAGCGGCCCCGACGAGCGGCCTGCGGGCCGCCGGGCGCGTCGCGCCGCCGTCAGTCACGAGCACGACGTCGGGGGCCAATCGTTCGAGCGCAGCCTGGAGGTCGCCGCGGGCGACCGCCGAGATCAGCTCGTCGACCAGTCGTCGTTCCTCGCCCACGGGCCGTCGCGACGAGGCGCCGCGGAGGCGACGTCGGGCACGGCTTGCGATCTGCCGGCAGGCGCCTTCGGACTTGCCGACACCTCGGGCGACGTCCTCGTAGGCGACGCCGAACACGTCCACGAGGAGGAACACAGCGCGTTCGACGGCATTGAGGGTGTCGAGCAACTGGAGGAATCCGAGCGTGAGGGAGTCGGAAAGCTCAGCCGTCTCTTCCGGACCATGGTCGACAACAAGCGGGTCGGGCAACCAGGGTCCGAGATATTCCTCGCGTCGACGGCTGCTGGCCCGGCTGAAGTCGATGGCGATTCGCGCGGTCACGGTCGTCAGCCATGCCCTCAGGGCGATGGATCGACACTTGATCGGCGTGATGCCATCGCATCCAGGCTTCCTGCACGATGTCGTCTGCATCGGCCACGGTCCCCACCATCCGGTAGGCGATGCCGAGGAGCCGCGGTCTGGACTGCTCGAACACGTCGAGGTCGTCGGCGGTGCGGGTCACGTGATCATCCTTGCGGCGTGGTCGGCTGCCCGCACTGCGGTCCGGGCAGCGGCGTACCCGCTGGCGAACGAAGCATCCGCGAGGAAGCCGCTGGGCCCGACCCAGTCGCCGGCCAGGAAGACGTTCGGCATCGCGGTGGCGTCGATGGAGGGGCGGCCCGGGAGGCCCCCGTTCCGGGCCCGCGGGATGGCACCGACGACGTTCAGGCGGGCCAGAAACCGGCTGCGCACGACCTGCTCGGGGTCGACGCCGACGAGCGACAGCCACCCTTCGAGTAGGGGGCGGTCCTCATCAGCGGACCGGGCGCCATCGCGGTGGACGGCGACAACCGACCCGCCCTCCGGCGACTGGCGAGCGGGCGGCGACTGCGTCGACCCATAGACCGGTTCGTCGACACCGAGTACGTAGCCGGGCGACGGCACGCCCCGAAGCGCAACGTCGAGGCAGGCGGCCGTGAGAGGTTCGCCCACTTCGCCCCAGCCGGGGTCCGTCGGAAGCACAGCACGTACCGACCCTGGAGTACCGGTCGCGACAATTGCGGTTCGGCCCACAACTACACCGTCGCCGGTTTCCACCTCGACGGACCGTGCATCGCCACGAACCTGACGGACCGCAGCGTGACCGTGGATCTCCAAGTCGCGACTCAGCGCGTCGACGAGTTGCTGCCAACCTCCATCCAGGTAGAGCACGCCCTTGGTGAAGCCGCGCTGGAGCTGGACCAACGCGGCGTCCGCACTCAGGTCATCGAAGTCCGACGCAAACGTACCGATGCGGATCAGCGCGCGCAGCACCGCGCCGGCGTCCGGTTGGATGCCGACGTCGGCGATGAGCTCGCCGATGCTCTTGCTCTCGTGATCAGCTGGGCTCGTGCGGAGGAAACGTGCCAGTGCCCCGGACAGCGCTGCGTTGCCCCGCCTGCCGAGCGCGGACGTCTCGACCGGCGAGCCGGCTCCGGCCGGGAAGGTGTGCAACTCCCCACCGGCGTACAGCTTGTAGCTACTGGAACGGCGGTCGAGCCCCGCGGGGCTCGACCCCGAGCTCGGCGAGGATCTCGGCGCCCTCACCGCCCAGGTAGAAGGCGTGGCCGCCCCGGTTGAACAAGAAGCCATCGCGCTCTGTCGACCGAGCCCGACCACCAGGCTGAGCGGCCTCCAGCACGAGCGTCGACGCCCCGGCTTGCCGAGCGGTTGCCGCCGCCGTGAGCCCAGCCAAACCTCCGCCGATCACAATCACATCCCACATCTCCGTCATACAAGGTTTGACGTATACCGAGGGTGCGTTGTGACACCGAGCGCCTCCTGCGACACCCACGGGCTCGGTGCCGGGATCGCCCGAAGGCACCAGCCCCGCCGCCGGGAAGCGCCATCAGCGCAGCGGGCTCACGCCAGGAAGGCGGTCGAGACCGCCAACGGCTTGACCGGGCCGACGGGCCGGCACGCGCCTTCGTGAAGCGGCATTGGGCTTCTTCGGCGGGATGATCTTCGCCACCGTGATCCCCGGACACAGGAAGACCACGCGAACCTCCCGGAACGCCATGCCGCCTCCGGTGGTTCCATCGCCGGCGACGAGGTAATCCCATCCCACTGGCGCGCGCCAGGCCATCGCTCATATGCGGAGGCGAGCGGGGCGAGCGTACGCGACGACGATCGCACGGGGCCCAAGGCTGCATTCGAGCGCGGCCACCTCGTGTAGTTCCGATGACGACAGGTCCGCCGCTTCTATGAGTTGACACAGTGCCGACTCCGTCGAGGCACGGAGCGCGTCGTACACCAAGAGATGGACCCGAAGGCGGTCCGCCAAGGCGATCACCTCGCCGCTGCGGACGATACCGAGGGAGAGGTAGTGGCGATGATCGAGCCGTTGGCGCGTCGCCTCGTCGAGCTCCAGACGTTCAAGGAGCCGAGACGACACTTATCACCCGAGCGGGGTGGCGTCGGTCCGGCAACTAGCACGGGCGTCAGTCAGCGCGCCCGGGATCAATCTGATCATGTTCGTACACCGGGTAGGTCGACAATTGCGGCTCTCCTGCCCGATCCGTGGGTCGCATCTGACCGGGTGAAGTAGCGCACGCCGCTTCCTGCTTGGCTTTCCGGCTGTTCGAAGGCCCGTTGGCGAAGCGAGGAGAACGGCGTGCAATACAGAAGGCTATGGGCGCGCGCGATCGGCGTCGACCGGCGGGTGGTGATCGAGGCCGTTGACGTCGACGAGAGCGACGAGTCGATCGTTGTGGGATGCCGGCTCCGGGTCAACGCGAAGCTGCGCTGCGGCATCTGTCAACGCCGCTCGGGCCGCTACGACGGTGGCGAAGGTCGTCGGCGTTGGCGGGCCCTCGATGCGGGCACGACCAAGGTGTTCGTTGAGGCCGACGCGCCGCGAGTGAACTGCCGGGACCATGGGGTGACGGTGGCGTGGGTGCCCTGGGCCCGCCACGGCGCGGGCCACACCCGCGACTTCGACGACCAGGTCGCGTGGCTGGTCACGCACACGTCGAAGACCGCGGTGGTCGAGTTGATGCGCATCGCCTGGCGGACCGTCGGCGCGATCGCCGCTCGGGTCGTCGCAGACGCTCGCGTGTTGCGCGATCCCTTCGATGGGCTCGAGCGGATCGGGATCGACGAGATCTCCTACCGGCGCGGCCACAGGTATCTGATGGTCGTGGTCGATCACGACACCGGCCGGCTCGTGTGGGCCAAAGCCGGTCACGACCGCGCCACCCTCCAGTGCTTCTTCGACCTCCTCGGACCGGAACGAGCGGCCAAGATCGGGCTGATCAGCGCTGATGCGGCCGAGTGGATCGGCGAGTGCGCCACCACCAACTGCTCGAACGCCACCCTGTGCCTTGACCCGTTCCACATCGTGCGTTGGGCCACCCAGGCCCTCGACGTCGTGCGCCGCTGGGTGTGGAACACACTGCGCCGCATGGGCCTGGGCGACCGGGCCAAACAGCTGAAGAACTGCCGCTACGCGCTCTGGAAGAACCCCGAGGACCTCACCGACCGGCAAGCGAACAAGCTCGCCTGGATCGCCCGCCACAACCACCGCCTCTACCGCGCCTACCTCCTGAAGGAGCAGCTCCGCCTGGTGTTCCAACACCGCGGTGACGAGGCCATCGCGATGCTCGACGCCTGGCTCCAGTGGGCTCGCCGCTGCCAGATCCCCGCTTTCGTCGAGCTCTACCACCGGATCAAGAAGAACCGGGCCGGGATCATCGCCAGCGTCACCCACGGCCTGTCGAACGGGCTCACCGAGAGCGTGAACACCAAGCTCCGGCTCCTCACCCGCATGGCCTACGGGTTCCGCTCCACCGACAACCTCATCGACCTGTGCCTCCTCGACCGAGGCGGCCACTGCCCACCCCTACCCGGCCGACCATGACCCACGGATCTGCTCGGAGAGCCACAATTGCTCGCCAGGCTTCCACGATCTTGTGGTTCTCGTACCGATCGATGGTTATGCCCGAGACGCGATGACCATCGGCGAGCTGACCGATCCAGCGCGTCGCAACCCGGTCGCCGTCAGCCAGTTGATCCTCGACAGTGAGGTGAACAGCGGGAAATCGCCTTCGCACCGCGGCGATCGTGCGCTTCATCCCTCCAAGACCGTCGGCGGCGTTGGGATCGAGCGGATCGTGGTGCACAACGTCGACCGAGACCAGCTCGTCGAGTAAGTCCAAGGCTCCGGTGTTCCAGACATCGAACACCGCGCGTGCTATCGCCTTGTGGCGCTCGGACCGTGTCGTCACCGGACCTCCAGTAAAACGGGTCCCTGCACCCTAGACATGGCACCTGCGTACCCTGCGGACCTGCGCCGCAGATCCTGCCGAATTCCTCAAGCCAGCCCATGATCCGAGGCCGCGACGTCCTGCTGCGACCTGATCAGGACCAGTCGATCTCCACAGGCGATCAACAATATGGACTGCATGGTCGTCAGGCGCAGATGAAGGCAATGTCAGTTGATTGGTCGGTGCGGAACCCGGGCGGTGTTCACCCTGGAGCGGTCGCGAGGAGACAGCGGAGCAGCCCGACTGGCGTGGCAACCAGGTCGTGCTCGGGGTCAGCCCTCTGAGTATTCGCGTCTGGGATCGCCTTCTACTCGTCGACGACCGGATCGAGACGGGTAACCAGGCCCGAAACGACCCGGCAGCTCGTTGAGGGGCTTGGAGCATCCCGTGTGGGAGTGTCCTGCATGATCGACCACACGAGTGACGACACTCGCGACGAGCTCAACCTCGTTGGACTACTCCCGACAACGGAGCTTCCTCCGTGGTCCGGCGAGTCGCGCCCGTCTTGTGCCATCGAGGAGACGCTGGAGAGGTGCCGCTCGGGACGCTCGCGGACCTTCCCGCGTCGAGAGGGGTCACGGCTCCGAAGATCCGTTCTTCGTTGACGGCGGCGCGACATCACCGGCAGTATCCAACGCCCGAGCGACGAGGAGATGCAGATGTTCGCAATCCGAGGTAGCTGGCCCGTCGACGGGGAACTCGACGAGGAGCAGCTCGCTCACATCGCCGACACCGTGAGCAGTCAACCTGGGTTCGTGTCTGGGTTCTGGGGCCAAGACATCGGTGACGGTGCAGCTGCGCAGGCGTTCGTCGTCTTCGCGGACGAGGCGTCGGCCTCGGCGATGGCTGACGGGGTGCGGAGCGCCATCCCGGGTGCTGACGTAGCGGTCGAGCGGATCCTCGCCCATGCCTGAGCCGTCCCGACGTGCCGATCGCGCGGCGGTCGACCGTCACCTAACGCGAGCCGATATCGCTCATGGGCGATGCCCCGGAAGTGCCGTTGGGGGCGAGGACTCGCTGGTGTCCCAAACGAGCGACCTCCGATCGCAGAGGGCAACGAGGGAGTTGGCCTGGTGGCGTCGCAGCGGAGCGTTCGCGCGCCGTGTTCGCAACCGGGACAGCACACCGGTACAGCACAACCGGAACAGCACACCGCCGTGTTCTGTCAAGCCCCGGTACCCGTGTGACGTTCTGGCTCCGGTAGTGCGCCGTGTTCGCCGTGTTCGCACGTCGCCGTGTTCGCGTTCTGTTCGCGCTCGGCGCCTCAGACAACGAAAGAGGCCCTTCCCGATCTCTCGGAAAGGGCCTCTGAGCTGGGCTTTCGTTGGTGGCGGGGGGCAGGATTTGAACCTGCGACCTTCGGGTTATGAGCCTTCGGATCGCTGTGTTTTCCCATGTGGATCCGTACCGATCTCTCCCTCTGAGCTTGACTTTCGCCCCTACGGATGTGCCGGACCGTACCGCCGCATCGCGTCCGATCCCGTCCCGCCCGGTAGAAGATCCGGTAGAAGAGTCCTTGTCGGGGAGGCCGTCGCCGTCGGCCGAATCGATGTCCGCTGCTGCCACGACGAACCGGATCTCTGCGGCGAGGGCCCTGATGAAGTCGAGTTCGTCGGGCTGATCGTCGGGTTGGGACGCGATTCTCAGCCTCTCCTGGCGTCCCGTTCCGTACCTTCCAACCTCTGAGGTGGGGTTTCGCGCATACGACGTCCAGTCCGTACCACTGCGGACCAAGCGATCCCAGCCCGCGGTGTAGAAGAGAGTTGTAGAAGCGCTGCCCGCTCGGCGCAGCTCCCATCACGCGACTCGGACAGCGTCCTTCAGCTTGGCGGTGCCGACGGAGGCCGACGGAGGTTGACGAGCCCGGCTCCATTGATCGGCGGCGACGAAAGCCCGTCCTTCGGCGGGTCGGAGCCCGCCCTGGCGAGCGGGTCAGCTGCCGAGTTCGCCGCGCAGGTGGCGGTTGCCTCTGCGTATGACGTCGTTGAGGAGCCTGACGACCGCGGGCGGGGTCCGTAGCGGGAGGTCGACGTGTGTCCAGACCTCGGTGCCGAAGCCAACCGCGGCCCCGTCGGGATCGGCCTCGGTCCGTTGGTAGGCGACCGACCGCAGTGTCACGTAGCTGCGGACCGGGCCGGGAGCGATGACGCCGGTGAGGGTGAGACAGCGGCCGTGGTCGATGAGATCGGTGGTGATCCACCCGACGGTGAGCACGTCCGGGACGCGAGCGATCGTGAGCGTCGCATCGTCAGCATCGAAGGTGGCGCCGAACCAGGCGGCCAGCTTGACGGGGGTGTCGACGAAGGCTCGTACTTCGTCGATGGGGGTGTTGGGGACGATGACGGCGTCGTCGATGATGGGCCCGGCGCCTTCGAGCTTGTGGTGCACCCAAAGGCCACACGAAGCGCCGGAGGGTCACGGTTCCCCGCTGTTGTCCTGTGGTTCGGGCGTGTGGAGACGGGGCTCGGCTTCGGCGGCAGTCTTGGGTCCGCGGATGGCGGTGAAGAGCGCGGCGGCGGCGCAGACCGCGGCGGCGAGGAGCAGGGCGGGCATCATGGCATCGACGAAGGATTGGCGGGCGGCATCGATGAGGGTTGCGCCGTTGGGGCCCATCTGACCGGCGGCGGCGAGGGCGCCGCCGATGCCTTCGGTGACGGGGGTGGGCGACCTCGGGCGGGAGGCCGGCGGTGGCTGGTTCGACGTTGGCTTGGTAGGCGGCGTTGAGGACCGATCCGATGAGGGCGATGCCGACGGCGCCGCCCATCTCGCGGACTGTGTCGTTGAGCGATGAGGCGACGCCTTGCTTCTCCTCGGGTAGTGACGAGGTGATCGCCGCGGTGGACGGGCTCATCGCGAGGCCGACGCCGGCGCCGAGGATGAGGGTGCCGGGGAGCACAGTGAGGTAGCCGCCCTGGGGGTCGGCGAGTACGGCGAACACGACCAGGCCCGTGGCCATCGCGAGCATGCCCGTCACGAGGGTTCGGCGGAACCCGAACCGCTCGGCGATGGTCGGGGCGATGGTGGAGAGGGGCATCATCATGACCGCCATCGGCAGGAGTCCCGATGCTGCTTTGAGGGCGGAGTAGCCGAGGATGGCCTGGAGGTACTGCACGAGCACCAGGAACAGGGAGAACATCACGGCGAAGACCACGAAGAGGTTCACCGAGCCCGCGGCGAGCCCCCGGAGGGCGAAGATCCGCACGTCGAGCAGCGGGTGGTCGCGGCGGAGCTCGACGGCGACGAACGCGACGGTCGCGGCGAGACCGGCGACGATCGCTGCGAGGGTGATCGTGGCGGTCCAGCCTTTTTCGGGTCCTTCGTGGAAGGCGAGCACGAGCCCGCCGACGGCGACGACCGAGAGCAGCGATCCGGCGACGTCGAAGCCGGCTTCGGTGTGTTCGACGGAGTGCGGGACGAATGAGGCGGTGAGGGCGAAGGAGACGGCGGCGAGCGCGATCGGGAGCGCGAAGACCCACGGCCAGGTGGCGTTGTCGATGATGGCGGCAGAGACGAACAGCCCGATGATGCCGCCCGCGCCGGCGAAGCCCGCCCAGGTGCCGATGGCTTTGGCTTGTTCTTCTCGCGGAAGCTGGTGGTGATGACCGAGAGGGTCACGGGCATGACCATGGCGGCAGCCACACCCGCGAGGACCCGCAATCCGATGAGCATTGTTGGCTCTGTCGCGAACGCGGAGGCGAGATTGGTGGCCGCGAATGCGACCAGTCCGATCATCAGGATGGGCTTGCGACCCCACCGGTCACCGATGGCCCCGACCGGCAGGAGCAGCGCGGCCAGCGCGAGCGTGTAGCCGTTGATGATCCACAGCAACTGGCTCTGGGTGGCCCCCAGGTCCTGGGCGAGGGCCTGCTGTGCGACGTTGAGGCCCGAGACCGAGGCGACGACGGCGACGAGCGCGACACACATGGCAGCGAGGATGAGCCTGCGCCGACCGGCGTTCTCGACCACGACGTCGTGTTCGACCGGATCGTGCTGGCCCTCCGGCAGGTCACCTACCGGTCCGGACGGATCCGCCGTCTGGGTGGTCATGAGGTCCCCTCTCGCTGAAGTCGACCCGTGGACTCTAGGACATGTTGTGTTCTAGACGACGTTCCGTCCTCTAGAGCGCTGAGAGTAGGGTTCGAGAGTGGCCCCAGCGCCGAGATCGACCCCGCGCCGCCCGGACCCGTCGCGATGTGCTCGCGGCGGCCCGTGAGGTGATGCTGGAGGAGGGGTGGGAGCGGGTCACCCTGGCTCGGGTGGCTGAGCGCAGTGGGTATGCGCGCACGACGCTGTATCGGCACTGGCCCCAACGACTCGACCTGCTGCGTGACCTGATCGGCGAGGAGGTGCGGCTGCTGCACACCACCCCGGCGGGCGACCTGCGTGAGGACCTGATCGCCGAGATGGAAGCGTTCCAGGCTGCGCTGACGACCTCGGGACTCGGGCGCATGATGATCGCGATCGGCCAGCAGGCTCGCGACGACGCAGAGCTGGCTGACCTGAGCTCGTCGGTTCGGGCGGACGGCTCGAAGGTGTTGCGCGACATCATCGCCGCGGGCGTCGAGCGCCGGGAGCTGCCATCGGACCTCGATCCTGATGTCGCCGTTGCTCAGCTGGTCGGTCCGGTTCTGTTCCGGTTCCTGTTCGAGAGCGAGGACGACTTCAGCATCGCCTCGGTCCCGTCGGTGGTCGACTGGTTCCTTGCCGGCACCAACGCCGCTCGAGGTGGCGGTGCTCGGGTTAGGACCTACGGGGCTCGACGATGAGCACGGTGCCTTGCGCGAGGGCGCAGGGCCGGCCGTCGTTGTCGACCTCGACCTGGACGACCGCGGTGCGGCGCGTGAGCGACACGATGGTGGACCGTGCCCGCACGGTGCCAGCGCGCACCGCGGTGGAGGAGGTTGAGCTTGAACTCGGTGGTGGCGGCCCAGTGGCCGCGCTTGATGACGGGGGTAGAGCACCGCGCCGAGGACGTGATCGACGAGGGCGGATACGACACCTCCGTGGAGGGTGCCGAAGGGGTTGAGGAGTTCGGGCCGCACGTCGAGCTCGGCGAGCATCGTGGCGGGCCCCACTTCGACGGTTCGGATGCCGAGGTAGGACGGCAGGCCATCGATGCTGCCAGCGGTCATGGCGGCGGCGGTGTCGGCGTCGTACCGGTCGGGGGTGATGGCTGCGGGCATGGGGCCTCCGGTTCAGCTTGCGTCGTTGGCGAACTTGGTCAGGTCGACGGTGAGGAACAGCGCCTCGGCCCGGACGAAGATCCCGTCGTTGGACTCGCCGTGGGCCTGGAGCCAGAGCTTTCGGTCGGCGCGGTCGCGCAACGACGCGGTGACGCGCAGCTCCTGGTGAAGGGGTGCGGGAACGACGAAGTCGAGGTTGAGGTTCGCGGTGTAGGCCAGCTCGCCGAGGATGGGCAGGACGTACCCGATGGTCTCGTCGACGATCGCGGCGACGACGCCGCCGTGGGCTCGTCCGGGGGCCCCTTCGAACGCTGGGCCGAGCGCCGTGGTCGCGACCACCGAGTCGCCATGGCGGCGCACCTCGAGTCCGATGCCCATCGGGTTGGTCCGCCCTGAGACGACCGAGAGTCGCGGAACAAATCCATCGGCTCGCCGTCGAGGCCGATCGGCTCGAGGGCGTCGCCACCGAGCCAGCGGGCGAAGCGGGGGCTGGTGGCGATCTCTGCGGTCCGGTCGCGCGGCCGGGCCGAGACCTCCTCGGTGCGGCGGCGGCCAGGTCGGCGATGCGACCCGCGAGGTCGGCGTCGACGCGATGGCCGACGAGACTGTGGCCGAGTCGCTGGAGCGCGGTGGCCATGCGGGCGCAGGGCTTCGAGCTCTTCGGGGGTTTCGTCGAGGTTCACGGTGCAGGTTCCTTGGGGTGGGTGGGAATCGGGCGGTCGGGGTGCGCGGCGTCGCGTCCCGCAACGGCGGGGTTGGGTCCGAGTGTGCCGGTGCCCTCGATGTCGAGGTTGGGCAGGGTCCGGTCGAGCCATCCGGGTAGCCACCAGTTGCGTGAGCCGAGCAGTGTCATGGTGGCGGGGACGACGACCATGCGGATGACGGTGGCGTCGAGGGCGACGGCGACGGCGAGACCGAAGCCGAACATCTTGATCTCGGGGGTGTCGCCGAGCACGAAGGATGCGAAGACGCTGATCATGATGAGCGCGGCGGCGGTGATCACGCGGGCCGAAGTGGCGATGCCTCCGACCACGCTTCCGGTGGGGTCGCCGGTGGCGACCCACCCTCGCGGACACGGGAGAGGATGAAGACCTCGTAGTCCATGGAGAGGCCGAAGAGGATGGCGAACATCATCATCGGCAGGAACGACACGATGGGCACGGTCTCGTCGAGGCCGACGGCGTCGAGGCCCCATCCCCACTGGAAGACCGCGACGAGCGCACCGTAGGCAGCGGCGATCCCCAGCAGGTTGACGAGGGCGGCCTTGAGCGCGACCAGCGGTGAGCGGAACACCGCGGTGAGGAGGAGGAACGACAGCAGGACCACCGCTCCGATGAAGACGGCGAGCCGGTCGGCCAAGCGTTTGGAGATGTCGATGAACGCGGCGGTCGTGCCGGTGACCTCGATGACGGTGCGGGTGTCTGCCTCGAGGGTGGGGACCGTTTCGCCGCGGAGGCGGTCGACGAGGTCCTCGGTGGCTGGGTCTTGGGGGGCTGGTGGTGGGAACGACCTGGATGACCGCGGTGTCGCCGGTGTCGTTGGTCTGGGCGGGTGACGCGAACTGCACGCCCGGGGTTGCGGCGACTGCGGTGCTGATGGTTGCCAGCGCGCCGGGGATCGGCGACCTCACGCAGGTCGACGGCGATCAGCAGGGGCCCGTTGAACCCTTCACCGAAGCCCTCGGCGAGCAGGTCATACGCGTGGCGGGCGGTGGTGTCAGGGGGCAGGTTCCCCGCGTCGGGCCAGCCCAGCTCGAGGCGGGCCGCGGGAACCGCCAGTGCGACGAGGAGCACGGAGCCGGCTGCGAGGAACGGCCAGGGTCGGCGGGTGACGAGGCGGGCCCATCGGGCCGAGGTGGACCGGGAGGTGTGGTGGTCGCTCTCGTAGCGCAGTTGCACGCCAGGGACGCGGAGCCGGTCGATGCGGGTTCCGACGAGGCCGAGCAGCGCGGGGAGCAGGGTGATGGCGACGAGGACCGCGATCGCGACCATGAGTGAGACGGCGTAGCCGAGCGCGGCGACAAGGGGGATGCCGATGAGCGCGAGGCCCAAGATGGCGATCATGACCGTCACGCCGGCGAACACGACGGCTTGGCCGGAGGTGGCGAGGGCTCGCGCGACGGACTCGTCGAGCTCGTATCCCTGAGCGAGTTGCTGTCGGTGTCGGGTGACGATGAACAGCGAGTAGTCGATCCCGACCGCGATGCCGATCATCGATCCGAGGATCGGCGCGACGGAGGTGACCTCGACGAACCCGCCGAGGAGGCGCATGAGCGCGAGACCGACGCCCAGGCCGACGAGTGACGTGCACATCGGCAACGCCATCGCCGTGACCGATCCGAACGCGACGGCGAGGACGATCACCGCGACTGCGAGTCCGATGAGCTCGGAGGCGTGGGTGTCGTCGGGTCCGATCCGCTCGACGACGGGGCCGCCGAACGCAACATCGAGACCGGCGTCGCGGGCGGGACCGGCGGTGGCGGTGAGGGCATCGACGCCGTCGACGCCGACCTCGCGGGCGGTCACGGCGTACACGATCTCGGCGAACGCGATCCGCCCGTCCGGCGAGACGAGGAACCCGCCGGCGGGGCCGAAGGGGTCGATCACCTGCCGGACCCGGGGCAGGGCCCGGATCTGGTCCAGGGTGCCCTGGGCGCCTGACCGGAACTGCGGGTCGGTGACCCGGCCGGCGTCGGTGGCGAAGACCACCCGAGCGCGCCCGCCGGCTGCGTCGGGGTAGCGCTCCTCGAGCAGGTCGATCGCCCGTTGCGATTCGGTGCCGGGGATCTCGATGCTCTCACTCGACGCCGCACCCCATCGTGCGCCGGCAGCGAGCACCGCGGCGGCGGCCAACATCCACACCGCGATGACGCGCCACGGCCGGTGCAAGCACCAGCGGCCCAGGCGATAGAGAGCAGACGTCACGTGGAGACCTCCGAGGGCGGCTGACCACCCCACGGCGAGTCTAGACATCGCGTCCAACTTGGTCTAGACACGATGTCTAGATGCCGTCACTATGTGCGGACGGGAGGACGACGGATGCGTGAACCCTTGGTGCCGACGCTCGACCGGCTCCCAGAGTCGGTGCGCCGCTTCGAGCTGCCCACGCCGTTCCCGGTCGGCCCGGTGAACTGCTACCTGTTGCTCGATGACCCGGTGACCGTCGTCGACCCGGGGATGCTCTACGCCGACAGCGTGGCGACGTTGACCGCCGAGCTGGCGAAGGTCGGCCTCGACGCCGCCGACGTCGGCGCGGTCGTCGTGACCCACGCGCATCCCGATCACTACGGCACCGCCGGATGGCTCGCCGAGCGGGCGGGCGCGCCGATCTACGCCGGTCGTGCCGAGGTTCCGAAGCTTCTGGAGAACCGCGATCGCGACCAGCTCTACACGCTGATCCGCTCGTTCGGGATCCCCGAGGAGATGCTCGGGGTCTTTCCCGCCTTCTACGGCGCGGTCCGCGAGTGGCTTCACGACATCGACGAGTCACGGGTCATCGCGGTGGACGACGGCGACGAGCTGCGCCTCGGCGGTCGGACGCTGCAGGCGCTGGTCACGCCGGGCCACGCCGCCGGCCACCTGTCGCTGTGGGAGCCTGTCTCGTCGCGGTTGCTCTCGGGCGATCACCTGTTGCCGGCGATCACTCCCAACCCCCTCGTCGAGCTCGACGGCGACAGCGACCTGCTGCGGCGCCGCAGCCTCGTCGACTACCTCGGCTCCCTCGACCGGTTCGAAGCCCTCGATCCCCAGGTCGTGCTCCCGGGGCACGGTCCGGCCTTCACGTCGGTGGGTGCGCTCGTGACCGCCACGCGAGCCCACCACGAGCGCCGGGCCGAGGAGATCCACGCCCACATCTCCCGGCTGGTCGAACCGACCGCCTACGAGCTGTCGCGGGCGGTGTTCCCCCACATCGACGGCTTCGAGATCCTGCTCGCCATCTCGGAGGTGCTCGGCCACGTCGATCTGCTCGTCGCCGACGGCGACGTGGTGATCGACCTGGGATCCCCGACCCGCTACGCGCCGACCTGAAGGACCGCCATGACCGACACACTGAGCGCCGAACCTCCCCCGATGAGCCCCGACGGGCTGGTCACGGAGACCCTCCTCACCCCGGAGGGCCGCGCCGATCCCTATCCCCGTTACCGGCTGCTGCGCGACGCCGCGCCGGTGCATCACAGCGAGCTCGGCCCGGTGTGGTTCCTGACCCGCTGGTCGGACTGCAACAACGTCCTGCGAGACCCGCGGCTGGGCAAGGGCAGCCTCGACGCCGACCGGGCCGCGCTGTTCAGCCCCGGCCTCCCGCCCCGTCAACGCAGCGTGATGGGCAACTCGATGCTCTTCGTCAACCCACCCGACCACACCCGCCTGCGCGGTCTCGTGTCGCGGGGCTTCACACCCGCCAGATCGCCCGCCTCGAGGCCCACATCGGCCATGGCCGACGTGATCGTCGAGCGGATGGCCGAAGCGGGCGAGGTCGACGTGATGGACGCCCTGGCGTTCCGGCTGCCGGTGCAGGTCATCGGCGAGCTCGTCGGCGTCCCACCGTCGGACCGTGACCAGTTCCGAGTCCTCGTGCGCAACGCGGCCGCCGCCCTCGAACCAGGCGTCACCGACACTCAGCTCGACGCCGCCGAGCATGCCATGGCGGTCATGGACGATTACTTCCGTGGGCTCATCGCCCGGCGTCGCCGCGATCTCGACCATGACCTGACCTCGGCGTTGATCGCCGCACGCGACGGCGACGACCGCCTGACGGAGGACGAGATGGTTGCCACCCTCATCCTGTTGTTCTCCGCAGGGTTCGAGACCACCACCAACCTCATCGGCAACGGGCTGCTGTGCCTGCTGCGAAACCCTGACCAGTTCGACCGGCTGCGAGCCGACCCCGCCCTCGTCGATTCCGCGGTCGAGGAGATGCTGCGCTTCGAGAGCCCCGTGCAGGTCGACGCCCGCACTGCGTTCGAACCCGTCGAGATCGACGGGCACACCATCACGACCGGAGAGACCGTCGTGACGTTCCTCGGCGCCGCCAACCGCGATCCCGCGGTGTTCCCGGACCCCGACCGCTTCGACGTGACCCGGCACCCGAACCACCCGCTCAGCTTCGCCGCCGGGATCCACTACTGCCTCGGCGCCAACCTCGCCCGGCTCGAAGGCCGGGTCGTCTTCGACCGCCTCACCCGCCGCTTCGCGGACATCGCGTGGCTCGACAACGGCCCCGATTGGCGTGGGACGCTGATCCTGGCGGCGTGAACCACCTCAACGTCGCCGTCACCCCCAAGGAAGGCACCACACGATGAGAGAGGTCACCGACAACATCGCCGCCGCGCTCCCGGCCGCCTCGGCGGTGTTCGCGGCCCGGGGTCTCGACGGCACCCGCATGGACGACATCGTCGAAGCCACCGGCATCCCCCGCCCGACGCTCTACTACCACTTCTCCTCCAAAGAGGAGATCCTCGCCTGGCTGCTGGAACGGCTCCTGCGTGACCTCTCGGTGGAGATCGGCCACATCCTCGACCGTGACGAACTCGCCCGCGACCGGCTCCACGCCGTCTTCGGCGCCTACCTCGGCCTGTTCGCAAAGCACCGCGAGCTGTGCACCGTGCTGCTCACCGAGCTCGGCCGCATCACCCGCATCCCCGCGCTGGCCGACGCCATCTGGGCGAGCTTCCACGAACCGGTCCGCAAGCTGCTCCACGCCGGCGAGATCGACGGGTCACTGCGCCCGATCGACGACGACGTGACCGCATCGGCGATCTTCGGTGCAGTGACCATGGTCGGCCTCCACTACGTCGTCACCGGCCAACCCATCGACTCCGATGCCGCTGCGGGCCGCCTCGACGACCTGCTCCTCGGAGGGCTCGCTCCCCCGACCCGACCCCGAACCTCCACCAAAGGACGGAAACGATGACCGGCACGCCACGGCTTCGCTACACCCGAGACGAGATCCTCACTGACCCCGACTACACCCGGCGCATCGAACGAGCCGGCGTGCTGCTCCACGGCGGCTACGGACCCGACGGCACCTACCTCCGCCCCGGTCCACCCACCGCATCCCCGCCATCGCGGCATGGACCGCGAAGCTCGCCGCCGCCGGGCACCCCACCCGCGTCATCGACCCCGACGCCGTCGACCACGCCTTCGTACCCAACACCGAACAAGCCAAGCTGCTGCTGCGCAACGGCGCAGCCGGCGCCATGACCCGCATCCTCACCCTCATCGGGGTCGTCGAAGGGTTCGGCAACGACGGCATCAAGCTCATCCCCCGATGGACCTCCAGTCCCACATCGTCGAACCGATCGCCGGCACCTGCCTCGGGCACCTCTTCGATGGCCTCCTCGAGGCCCACGGCAACGACGAAGCCGGTCGCGGCCCCGAAGCCGGCCATGACCAGATGTGGTTCGCGGTGCGCGACGCCGCGCTCGCCGACCCCCGATCACCATCGACATGTTCGAGAACCTGCCCATCGCGCCGCCGCCCGGCTACGAAGGCCCCGCAAGACCATCACCCGAAGCGATCACCGTCGGCGGCATGCTCGACGGCCTGCGCGACGACGTCGCCCCCGAGCTGCAACTGCTCGTGCGGGCGATGATCCAGATCCTCGTCATCGAGCTGCTCGCCTACCACACCTTTGCGTGGGCGTCCGAGGTGCTCGGCGACCCCGAGTGCAGCCACGACGCCGGCTTCGCCCGCGACACCATCGACCACATCCGCATCGACGAAGACATCCACGTCGCCTACCTCCAATCGCGCTGGCCGAGCTCGCCACGCTGACCGTGCGCACCGTCAGTGGAACCACCGTCCCCGGCGCCGATCTCGTCAATGCCGCCCGCCGGGCGGCATTGGACAACCAGACCGGCGACCGGTTCGACCGGATCCTCGCCTACCGCCTCGCCCAGGTCCGCTCCGAGCTCGCCGCGCACCCCGACGGCGCCCGCCTCACCACCGAGTTCGACGCCCTCGCCGCCAAAGCCCGCCGAAGCCCTCACATGAGAGTCGTCGTCGACGCCGAGCGCTGCCAGGGCCACAACCGCTGCCACGCGCTCGCCCCCGTCCTGTTCGACATCGACGACCTCGGCTACGCCACCGCCGCACCCGGGTCGGTCCCCGCCGACCTCGAAGCCGCCGCCCGGCTCGCCGAAGCCAACTGCCCCGAACACGCCATCACCATCGACCCCTGACCGGAGACCAGCGATGAACCGACCACCCGTCACCGACTGGACCGCCGACTTCGACCACCTCGATCCCACCTTCGTCGCCGACCCCTACCCGATCTACGAGCAGCTCCGGACCGACTGCCCGATCGCGCACACCGACCGGTACCACGGCGTGTGGATCCCCACCCGCTACGAGGACCTCGCCGCCATCGCCCACGACCACCACCATTTCTCCTCCCGCACCATCCTGGTCACCGACCGCCCCGAATCACCCCACGACCTCGGATTCCACGCCCCGCCCATCACCGAGGACCCCCGTACCACACCGACATCCGCCGGCTCCTGCTCCCAGTCTTCTCCCCGAAGGTCGTCGCCGACTACGAGCCCATCACCCGGGCCATGGCCAACGACCTCATCGACGGGTTCATCACCGACGGCGGATGCGACGCCGCCACGGACTTCGCGCAGCACGTCCCCATCAAGGTCATCACCCGCATGCTCGGCATCCCCGACAGCGACCACGCCCAGTTCGCGACTGGATCCACCGCCTCATCGAAGAAAGCCCCATCGCCGGTGACGCCACCTTCGAAGCCATCTTCGAGATCGGCGGCTACCTTGCCGGACACGTCGACCAGCACCGGACCAGCCCCCGCGACGACATCATCACCCACCTCCTCGAGGCCCGCATGCCCGACGGCCGGCCACTCACCGACGAGGAGATCCTCGGCGTGTGCATCCTGCTGCTCCTCGCCGGCATCGACACCACCTGGTCGGCCATCGGCTCCTCACTGCTGCACCTCGCCACCAACCCCGACGACCGCCGCCGCCTCCGCGACGAACCCGATCTCATCAACTCCGCCACCGAGGAGTTCCTCCGCGTGTTCGCGCCCGTGACCATGGCCCGCGAAGTCATCGAAGACACCGAAGTCGGCGGTTGCCCCATGCGCAAAGGCGACCGCCTGCTCCTGCCGTTCCCCTCGGGCAACCGCGACCCCGAGATCTTCGACCGCCCCGACAACGTCGTCCTCGACCGCGAAGCCAACCGGCACTTCGCCTTCGGTGTCGGCATCCACCGCTGCCTCGGCTCCAACCTCGCCCGAATGGAACTACGAGTCGCCCTGCAAACCTGGCTCGAACGCATCCCCGAGTTCACCCTCACCGACCCCGACGCCGTCACCTGGTCCGCCGGCCAGGTCCGCGGCCCCCGCACCCCTGCCCTTCGCGTTCACCGCCGGGTAGGGAGCGACGACGGCTGATCACCCGTGCTCACACGGGGACGGAACGGAGTAGCGCAGTGACGAGCCTTGATCGACCCGATAGTGGATCAAAGTGCGTCTCGACCAATTGGCATCGCGGCGATCGCAGGCGCCGCGTTCGCCTCCGCAGTTGTCGCTGTGTTGATGGCGACGCTCACGATCGCGATATCGCGCCTAAGCGACCACGAGCTGCAGCGGGCCGCAGCTCAGGAGATCGGCGTGCCAACGGTGCTATTCAGGGTTCCCGGTGTTCAAGCGCTCGTGGACGAAGTGAGCGACCGTGTCGCCGGGCGCGTCATCGTGGAGTCCAAGCCAAGCATCGGCCTAGGAGTGGTTGTCGGGCTGCTCTCGGGAGCTCTGGCAGCTGTCGCATCGGCGACCGCTCTCGGGCGTTTCATGCAACGCCGCCGGCAGGGCCGGCGCGATACCAGGAGCAATGTGACGTGATCGGCCTGAGAGACGCCTCGGAGGTCGCGGACGGCATCCAGATCCACCCGCTCAACACGCAGCCACGCGTTGATTCCCGACCAGCTGAGCTGAGCACTCGGCGGTGACCAGGTGTCAGGGAGGTGGTTTGAGGGTGGGGACGAGCACCTCGGCGAGGAACGTGCCGAGGTCGCCCGGCGGTGGGGCGAGGATCAAGGTGATGCCCAGCCGGACCAGGGACTCGGCGAGCAGATCGGCGTCCCGGGTGGCGATCTGGCTCGTCGCCATCGCCGCCTGCAGCAGCGGTGCGAGGGCGGACTTGATGCGGGCGATGACCTCGGGAAGGTCGGAGGCAAGGAATGGTCCGATCACCTCGGGTTCGTCGGCGAGGACCTTGGCCAGCACCGGGTGCTTGGAGGCATAACCGATGATCGCCGCCATCAACTCGACCACGGCCCGAGGTCCGCTCTTGTCAGCAAGCGACGCTGGCAGCTCGGCGAGCAGCCGATGCAGGTCGCGGGCGATCAGGAGGCGGATCTGATTGTCGATCGTGCCGACCTGGCGGTAGACCGTCGTGCGATTCACGCCCAGCTCGGTCGCGACGTCCTGCACCGAGGTTCGCCGCACGCCATAGCGCACGAAACACCTGGCTGCGGCATCGAGGTACGGGTCGAGCTCCGCGCTCGGAGCACTCGGGATCCCTTGGTGGTCCACGGGCAGGGTGAACAACGACAACGTCGTCGCGGAGCTGGACTCCATCCCGGCCAGTGTGCCACACTGCGACAGATTCGTCGAGTTGTTGCACGGAGAGGGCATGTCCAGTCCCGTCAGCGAGATCACTTCTGCACGTGTCGGGCGCACCGCAACCGCCGCCCGCGCCGCGACCACCGTGTTGATCGCCGGTCGCCATGCGGCTCGAGCGGCGGTTGGCCCGATTGTGCACCGAGGGTTGCTCTCGCGGCCGGACTGGAGTCCGACCGCGGGCGTGAAGCCCGTCGTGCCTTCACCGAGTTGGGGCCCACCTACGTGAAGTTGGCGCAGCTCATCGCGTCGAGCCCCGGGCTGTTCCCCGAGGTGCTGTCCGACGAGTTGCGGACGTTGCTCGACCGTGTGCCGCCGCTCGCGCCGGTCGATGTGGATCACGTCATCCGCCGCGAGCTCGGCGGCGCCCCCGGTGACGTCTTCGGGCGGTTCGATCCGGTTCCGTTGGCCTCGGCGTCGATCGCACAGGTGCATGCGGCGACGCTGCACGACGGCACCGACGTCGTGGTCAAGGTGCAACGTCGCGGCATCCGAGCCCGACTCGCCGCCGACCTGTCGATCCTTGCCGGCGCTGCCCACCTGTTGGAGCGGCGGTCGGCCCGGGCAAGGATGGCAAACCCCGTCGCGGTCGTCGAGGACTTCTCAGCGACACTCGCCCATGAGCTCAACTTCGTGCTCGAAGCCCAGGCAATGGAACGCTTTGCCGACAACCTCAAGACCTTCGGCGAAAACTCTGGCGTCCGTGTCCCCGCGGTGCATTGGCGGTTCACGACGCCGCGGGTGCTCACCATGGAGCAGATCCATGGCCACAGCATCGACGACACCGAGGCGCTCCGGGCCACCGGGTTCGATCTTGCCGAACTGTTGAAGCGGGGCGTGCGCGCTTGGATGGAAGCTGCGCTGCACCACGGGTTCTTCCACGGCGACGTCCACGCCGGGAACCTCATGGTCGACACCGCCGGCAACGTCGTGTTCTTGGACTTCGGTATCGTCGGCCAGCTCGACGACCGCACCAAGGCCATCATCCGCAATGGGCTCCCCGCTCTGCTCATCGACGGCGACTTCGTCGAAGTCGCCAAGTCGATCTATGACCTCGGCGCCGTCCTCAAGCCGGTTGACCTCGACCAGGCGTCGGCCGACATCGCCGAGATCGTGGAACCGATCCTCGCCAAGCCGCTGTCGGAGATCTCCTACGGCCAGGTGCTCATCGACATCGTCCGGATCGGTACACGCTACGAGGTGCGCCTGCCCCGTGAGCTCGTCCTCGTCGCGAAGCAGCTTCTCTACTTCGAGCGTTACGCCAAGCTCATGGCCCCCGACTGGAACATCCCTGACGACCCCGAACTCATCGGCTTCCTCTTCGAGAGCGTCCACGCCGAACGGCCCGCCTCATGAGCAACACGGCGACGAGGATGACCCTCGAAGGGACCGACGGTGTCCGGCTCGCGGCTGACCGGCGAGGCGACCCGGACCAGCCCGTCGTCGTCCTGCTCCACGGTGCCGGGCAGACCCGCCACGCGGGCTACGAACCACCGAACGGCTCAGCAACGAAGGGTTCTGCACCGTCGCCGTCGACTTGCGGGGCCACGGGGACAGCGACTGGGCGCCCGACGGTGACTACCGCCGACGGGCGTTCGCCGCCGACATCGAATTGATCCGCTCCCAGCTCGGCCCGATCGCCGCGGTCGTTGGCGCGCCCCTAGGTGGGATCACCGCGCTGCTCGCGCACGACCAGCGCCCTGGCGGGATCACGAACGCGCTCGTCCTCGTCGACATCGCGTCCCGCATCGAGCAAACCGGCGCCGACCGGATACTCGCCTTCATGGCTGACCGACCCGAAGGCTTCCAATCGGTCGAAGAAGTCGCCGAAGCGGTCGCCGCCTACAACCCGCACCGCCCCGCCCCCAAAGACCTCGACGGTTTGAAGCGCAACCTTCGCCTCGGCGACGACGGTCGCTACCGCTGGCACTGGGACCCAAAGCTCATCGACGGCCCCACGAGCCTGATCAGCGCCCGAGACCCCGAAGCCCTGCACGCCGCAGCGCGACGACTGCGCGTGCCATGCCTGCTCGTGCGGGGCCGCCACAGCGACCTGCTCACCGAAGACGGCGCAGCGGAGTTCCGCCGGGCCGTCCCCCACGCGGAGTTCGTGGACATCAACGGTGCCGGCCACATGGTCGCCGGCGACACGAACGACCCCTTCACCGAAGCTGTTGCCGCGTTCCTCGCCCCTCTCGCACAACGCCAGCGCGAGAGCGCATGACCAGAGTCCACCCTCGTCGTTCACGCCTCCCAAGGAGCCCCAACATGACCACCACCTCCAACCAGGACCTCATTGGCCGCGAGGGCGTCAACGACCTCGACGCCATCCTGGCCATGACCAACACCGACATCGACTCGGCGGTGCACGCCATCACCGACAACGCGGAAGCCATCTTCACCTGGGATTACGAGAAGGGCGCTCGGCCCGGACTCAACAAGCTCTACGAGAAGGCCAAGACCGCGCAGTGGAACGGTGAGACCGACCTTCCGTGGGACACCGACGTCGACCTCGAGCAGGTGGCCAAGCTGCTGCTGCCATCGTTCGGGCCCGACCAGATGGACGTCGCCAACACCCCGCTGGCCACCTGGGGAGACGCCGAATGGTTGCAGCTCGGCATGGAATCCCAGGTATGGGCGCTCAGCCAGTTCATGCACGGCGAACAGGGCGCTCTGCTCTGCACCGCGAAGATCGTGGAGACCGTCCCCTGGATCGACGCCAAGTACTACGCCGCCACCCAGGTCATGGACGAAGCCCGCCACGTCGAAGTGTTCGCGAAGTACCTCGACACCAAGCTCGAGGGCTACTACCCCATCAACACTCATCTCGGCATGCTGCTCGACGACATCGTCGCCGACGCCCGGTGGGACATGACCTACCTCGGCATGCAGATCATGGTCGAAGGCCTCGCCCTCGCCGCGTTCGGGTTCATGCACATGCTCACCGAGGAACCCCTCCTCAAACAGCTCCTCCGCTACGTCATGGCCGATGAAGCCCGCCACGTCGCCTTCGGCGTGCTCAGCCTCAAGGAGTACTACGCCGAGCTCACCGACAACGAGCTTGCCGAACGCCAAGAGTTCGCGTTCGAGGCCGCCGTCCGCATGCGCGACCGGTTCCTCCAACAAGAGGTCTGGGACCGCCTCGGCATCGACCCGAAGGTCGCGATCCCGCTCACCCAAGCCTCGCCCATCCGCAGCGAGTTCCAGAAGATGCTCTTCACCAAGATCGTCCCCAACTGCAAGAAGCTCGGCCTGCTCGACGCCAACAATGCATGGCTCCGCCGCCGCTTCGAAGAGCTGGGGTCATCCAGTTCGAGGACTGGGTCGACACCGAAGCAGAATACGAAGCATTCGCGCTCGCCGAGATCAAGTAGCACCCGGGGACGTGGATGACCCGACCTGTCGAAGTGGCCCCCAACAGCATTCCTCGATGGTGGCAGGGGGAACCCACCCAGCGGATCGCATTCACTACGTGAGGAGCGCGCCATGAAGCTCGACCTCATGACCGGCGGCACGCGCCTAAAACACCATCCAGCAGCTCGCCCGGCACGCCGCCGAGAGCGGCCACTCCGGGCTCGTCATCACCGAAGCCGGCCGCACCGCCTACCTGTCGTGCGCGGCCGCCGCCCTCGCCGCCGACATCGACCTGCTCACCGGGATAGCCGTCGCGCTCCCCCGCAGCCCCATGGTCACCGCCCAGATCGCCTGGGAGCTCGCCGACGCCACCGACGGCCGGTTCCGCCTCGGGCTCGGCACCCAGGTCCGCGCCCACATCGAACGCCGCTACAGCGCAACCTTCGACCCGCCCGGCCCCCGCATCCGCGACTACATCGGCGCCGTCCGGGCGTGCTTCGACGCGTTTCGCGGCGCCTCCCCGCTCGACTACCACAGCGACCACTACGAGCTCACCCTCCTGCCACCCATCTGGTCCCCCGGGCCCATCAGCGCGCCGGACCCGCCCATCGACCTCGCCGCGGTCAACCCGTGGATGCTGCGCCTCGCGGGCCGGGTCGCCGACGGGGTCCACGTCCACCCCCTCAACACCCGCACCTACCTCACCGACACCGTCGCACCGCAGCTCGCCGCCGGCGCGCAGCTCGCCGGCCGCCACCTCGACCACTTCGAGATCATCGTCCCCGCCTTCCTCGTCGTCGGCGACACCACCGACGAACGGGACAGATGGCGCGAGCTCGCCCGCACCCAGATCGCCTTCTACGGCTCGACCCCCAACTACGCGCTCATCTTCGATGACATCGGCCACCCCGGCACCACCGCCGCGCTGCGCGACCACCAGCGCGCCGGCGACATCGCCGGGATGAGCGCCGTCATCACCGACGACATCCTCCGCCACTTCGTCACCGAAGGAACCTGGTCCACCATCGCTGACGCCATCGCCGACCGCTACGCCGGCCTCGCCACCCGCGTCGTCAACTACTTCGGCGCCATCGCCTGGACGGGAGGACCCCCAGCACCTCTCCCGCTGGAAGCCCATCGCCGAATCGCTCGCGGCCATCCCCTGACGGCGCGACCCCAACGGCGCCCCCATGTCGCACCGACCATCGCCACCACCACCCCAGGTCATCGACCTCCCCGGCCAGTCCGGCATCACCATCCGGGCACTCGACTGGGGCGGCGACGGGCCACCGGTCGTGCTGTTGCACCCCAACGGCTTCTGCGGCGGGCTGTACGAGCCCATCGCCCACTGCATCGCCGCGGCCGCCCGCCCCATCGCCCTCGACCTGCGCGGCCACGGCGGCAGCACCGCGCCCGACCACCCCGGCGCCTACCGATTCGAGAACCTCGCCATCGACGTCCTCGAGGTCCTCGACCACCTCGACCTCCCCACGGTCGCCGGCGTCGGCGGATCTCTCGGCGGTGCCGTTGCCATCCTCGTGCACCGCCTCGACCCCCAACGCTGGACCCGGCTACTGCTCGCCGAGCCCGTGGCATTCCCCACCGACGCCTTCCCCACCAACACGAGAACCCCCATGGCCGCAGCGGCGCGGCGCCGGCGACCCACCTTCGCAACACGCGCCGAGATGACCGGCACCTACCGCAGCAAGGAACCGCTGTCCCAGCTCGCTCCCGAAGCCCTCGACGCCTACATCCGGTGGGGAACCACCGTCGACGCCAGCGGTGTGCACCTCGCGTGCCGGCCCGAGATCGAAGCGACGATCTTCGAGGTCTCAGCCGCCGCAGGCGGCGCCGCCCACGCCTGGGACCACCTCCCCCGACCTGACCTGTCCCACCACGATCGTCGCCGGCGAGCACACCTTCCTGCCCGACATCTTCGCCGCCCAGGCGAAGCGAGCCCGTGCCGACCTCATCACCGTCCCCGGCGGCCACTTCGTCCTGCACGAGAACACCACCCGCGGCGCCGACCTCATCGCTCGCGAAGCACTTCCATGACGAGAGACCGGATCGAGTCGACCGGTGATCACTCGACGCCCAGCGGTGGAAGTCCCTGGTCACGGCACCAGCAGGCTCGTCGGGTTGGTCCCGAAGTGGCCAAGCTCGGGCGATGGCCTACATCATCGAACGCAAGGACCGCTTCTACGTCGTCGCCTACGACGGCCTCGACCCGCTCACGGGCAAGGAGCGACGCCGATGGCACCCCGCCGGCGGTGACCGCCACGAGGCCGAAGCCATGGCGGCGCGCATCGGAACGCGATGCCGCCGGCACCGCTCCACGCCGCGGCGGACCCGTGCACCTCGGCGAGTTCCTCACCGACACGTGGCTACCGACCAAGCGTCGCCACGTCCGGGCATCCACCTCGTACCGCTACTCGTGGATGGTGGACAACTACATCAACCCTTCCATCGGGCACGTCCCGCTCCGGCGCCTGCGCGCCGACCACCTCGACGGCCTCTACGACCAGCTGGCCACCACCGGCGGACGTCACCGCACCGGCCTCGCTCCCAAGACCGTGCACGAAGTCCACGTGATCGTCCGGTCCGGCCTCGACCTCGCCCGGCGCCGCCAGCTCGTCGACAGCAACGTCGCCCATGCTGCCAACGCCCGCCACAAGCGCCAGACCTGAACCACCCTGGGTCTGATGGAGGCTCGTTCTATTGGTTTCCACCGACGGGGTAAGCCTGTTGGGCAGCGTAGAACGCTGCTTCGAACTCGCCGGGGGCACGTGGCCGCAGTGGCTGCGGAGCCGCTGTTCGTTGAACCAGTACACCCAGTCGAGCGTCGCGGGTTCGAGCTCGTTGACGTCGGCCCAGCCTGTGGTGTCGCCCGTAGACGCACTCAGCTTCTGTAGAGACCGTTGGTTGTCTCGGCCAGGGCGTTGTCGTAGGAGTCGGCGACGGTGCCGATCGAGGGCGGGCTCCGATCTCGTCGAGCTGCTCCGGTGAACCGCACACTGGTGAATCCGGCTGCCGGCGTCGGGGGGGTGACGAGCCCGACGAGGGCGCCCTCCGCCTCTGGATCGTCTGGCCATCTCGACGGCGTTTGAGGACCATGTCGGTACGCATGTGACGGCGGCGCCAGCCGACGATCCGACGACGCCACGTCGACGATGAAACACATGTACGTCATCCCGGACCGGGTCGGCAATGTAGGTCAGATCCGTGCACCCTAATAACGTTGTCGGGCCGGTCCGCGGTGGAAGTTGCGCTTCACCAGGTCCGCTGCCCGGGTGGCGTCCGGGTCAGAGATGATGCTGAACACCTTCTTGCGACCCCAACCTATCCCATCATGGTACCTCCCACATTCATATTCCCCACACCAGAGCGCCGTAACCTTTCAGTCACCCACAACACCATCCCCCTATCATCACCCTCTCACCATAGGGGTTTTTTTTACCTTTAATACGGTTTATATTATCTCTATAAACCCACAATATTTTTAATTTTTTTTAATTTTATTTTTTTTATATATTCGGAGCTGGATCCTCTCCCTCAGACGGGCGACCTGGTCTGACCGATCTCTCATGCCTACGTCTGGCTCCCCACGGCAGCGGCGCCGTTGACCTTGGGTTTGTTCCACGGCTCCTCGCACCTGCATCATTTCCGCGTCATCCGCTCTCCCGAGGGCGAGCGCTTGCGCTTTTTGGCGGCGTTGTTACACCGGAGCCACCTGTGGGCTTGCAGATGGGCTTGATTCGTGCTCGTTACGGTGCTCGTCGATGACCCGACAAGCGTTTGGGGGTGGTCCTGGGCAAAATCCCGGCCTTCCGCAAGATTTTGTTTTCCTTTGCTCCCTTGTCTGGGCCTTGGGCTCCTTGTTTTTTTGCGTTTGTTGTTGGTTTTGGCTTTCACCTCATCGATATTGGCGCCTTGACCCGCCTTGGCCCGTCTCGTCCCATATCCGAGTTAGTCGTCCGCTGGATCCGCCCCTACCACGTCCCTCCAGGGGCCTGGGCGCACCAGACGCCCCACCTCCTCCTTCTCCTGATCCGAGTAGCGACGCGAAGTCGGTCCCTACCGGTACTTCTCCTGTGGCATGACTCCCCTCCAACTCAATAACAGGTGGTTTCTCTTATAAATTTTTTAAAAAAGGCTCGGGAGGACGACCCATTTCATGCGAAGCCGCGTGCATGGACGAGGGTGCCGGGCGCAAACCCGGAGTTGGTGGTGCTCATGTCGTTCGGCCGTCTCCGAACACTGAGCGGAACTTCGAGACAGCAGTCGTCCAGTCGTCGTCGTATCGGATGCGGATCACGCTCCAACCTTGGTCGACCAGTCGATCCTCGGCATCGCTGTCTCGTTCTGACTGGGTAGGGGTGTCGTGAACGGGCCCGTCGATGAAGATGCCGACGAGCCCGGTTGGCAGGTCATAGACCAGGTCGGGCCGGGCGCGAGCGGCGGACACGGTGGTCTGGGCACGGTCTGGGAGTCGGTGTCCTCGTTCATCGAGCCATTGCACAAAGTCGCGTTCGAGCGACGAGTCGGCAAGCGCGTCGAGCAGGGTGCGGGATTCGGCGCAGGTGCGACCACCTGATCCGGATGCGGTCGTCGAGGCCGCCAGCTCGAGGAGCAGGTCGCGGACGGCGTGGCGGTCGATGCGCGCGTGGTCGAGCTGGTTGCCGTAGGACAGCAGGCAGTCGTAGCAGGCCTTCTCGCACCGCTCAGTTGCACCGGGGCGTGGTCGAGGTCGGCCCCGTTCTCTGGATCGAAGTGGGAACGCTCCAATGCGATGCGGGCGACCTGGGCGAGGGCGTCGGGTTCGAGTACGAGGCGACGGAGCACGCCGGCGCCGCCCTCGGCTGATTCGGTAAAGACGAAACGTCCTCGGTCGGCGGGGTCGGGAAGCTCGTTCGAGTCGAGTTCGGAGTCTTCGAGCTGGAACCACGCCTCGGCACCTCGCTCGAGGGCGTAGCGAAGGCTCGTTGCGGTGACGTCGTCGAGCGATCGAGTATGCCGAACGAGGAGGATGTTGCGGGTGTCCTCGACGTAGGGGATCACCTTCGCTTTGGAGGCAACGTCGGCGAGGTCGGCTTCGAGATTGTCGGTGTCCACGGTGGCATCGGCGGCCTGCTTGTCGGAGAGCCACTTGCCTCCGATGGTGTCCAACCAGAAGCCGCGGTCGGCTTCGTCCTTCCGTCGTCGACGGCCGACGTTGGCGATGCGGATCGTCGCGGCGTCGCCGTAGGTGGCGTCGACGAGGCTCATCCCGTTGGCTGAGGTGTTCGCGTCGATGCGTCCGGGCCGGTCGCCGTGACTGGCGAACCGGTAGGACACCCTCCAGCTCAAAGCCGGACCGGCGTCGCTCCTCCTCGTCGCTGGAAATCCGTTCCCGCCTGCGGGTGTGCACGGTCTGAAGTCGCAGGAGGCCGTAGGTCTTGGCGCCGAGGCGCGCGCCACACCCTTCGCAGGTGTCGGTGCCGACTGAGACCGGGTGGTGGTAGCCGCAGTCCTCGCAGCGCCGCGCGTCCTCGGTTTCGATCTGACCCGCTCCCTCCACGGAACGTGGGAGCTGGACTCGCACCACCTCGTAGCGGGCCCTTCGTGGTAGATGAGCGCGCCCGGGCCGAACTCGCGGATGGCCAGGAATCGGGGCCGTTGGAGGTAGTCACCTTCACGGGCTCCGCGTCCGGCTCTGCCGCCGGGGATGTAGCCGCGAGGGTAGCCGGGGGAACGAGTAGCCGGGCAGGAAGCCTTCGGGCGCAGGTAACGGTAGGAGTAAGTCGGTCTGGCCGATGTCGGAGTCTTCGTTTCGCAGCAGCTTCAGGCGATCGCGGGCTTCGCGTTCACGGTTCGCTGCCGCGTCGCGCGCTCGCCGTGGAGCGTTCGGATCGATGGCGACTCGACCTTGGTCGGTGTACTCAGCGAGCGTGGTCCGATAGAGGTCTCGCCAACGTTCGAGGGCGCGGTCGAGGTTCTCAGGTGCCTTGGTCACGACGTCGTGGACCCAGCCGTCGTACCACCACGCCACGAGGTCGTCGTGAGCGTCCCAGGTCTGACGGAGCTCGCCGAGAACCCGCTCGGCACGCTTAATGGCCTCTCGTTGTGGTCGCTCTTCGGTGAGCGCCCGCCAAACCTCCGGGATGATGGCGAGGCTTGGGTTGTCACCTGTCGCGTCGACGATGTCGGTCAAGCGGGCCTTCATCGACTGGTCGGTCTCCCCTGACAGCCAGACGGCATGGACGTGGGAGCGGACCAGCTCCTCGTTCCCCAAGTCGAGCCGAGGTGGCTGGACGGAACCGGCGACCATGTCACGGCTGCGACGGAACCAGTAGGAGTCGTGCGCGTTGCCCGAGGCGCAGTACGTCGCGACCAGTGCGGGCTGGCCGGAGCAGCCGGCCCGACCTGAGCGCTGGGCGTAGTTGGCGGGTGTCGGCGGCACGTTGCGCAGTGCGACGGCGTTCAAGCTCGAGATGTCGACGCCGAGCTCCATGGTCGGCGAGCAGTACAGCAACGGCAACGTGCCGTCTCGGAAGTCGTGCTCTCGGACCTCGCGCTGGTCGGGTGGGACCTGTGCGGTGTGTTCCTTTGCGTGCAGGCCGGTGAGACCGAGTGCGACCTCGCGGTAGAGGTCGCGGAAGAAGGGGTTGACCCTCGCGACCTGCTCGGTGTCCAGGCGCCGTCGCGGTGGATCGTCTGCTCCCTTGGTTCCGTCGCCGCGGAGCCAGCGAACAGAGGCGGCCTTCAGCCGGTAGCCGGGCACGCCGTTCGCGTCGGTGCTGACTTGGGTCAGGGTTCCGACCTGGTTCAGCACGTCGAAGAGGTCGACGATGATCTCCAACGCCTCCTGGGTGGAAGGTCGCGACCGAATCCATTCGGGCTACGCAGGTACCGGCCGAAGGCGGTGCGGCCCGAGATGTTGGAGGTCGCTTCGCTGGCCGCCCGGCGAGCCGGACCGAGGGAACACGGTCCCTACCAGCTCGATCCGTTCGCCGTCAGCGACCCCCACGGTTCGCGCGGGTGTTGGCGGGACTCACGCTGGACCCGTTCGAAGCCAAGCTCCGGTGAGGCAATCGACATCAATCGCAGAACCCGGCGGGTTCGTCGAGGCAGGATCCGAGCGAAGCTCCTCTCGCAACGCAGCGCTCGCTGCAGAAGGGGATGGCGCCCCTCCCAGGTCTCGACGTCGGCTGCGATCTCCGGGAGGTCGACGTAGTGCACGTGCAGGAGGCCGACCTGCTCGAGGTTCAGCATCGTTACGCGCCAGCCGCGCTTGAGTCCGTGTAAAGGCGGTACTCGATGACTTGCCGCAGGGCACGCTCCGCGGAGTCCTCTCTGCGAAAACCTCGCACCCGGGTTCTCGGCGAAGTCAGCGGAGTCCAGCCCCAGAGAGTCGGTCACCACCTGGGCCACGGCATCGTGCGTCAGCCCCTCCGGGTACCGGTCAAGGGCGTGACTGAGCGCCCCCACGGAGTTGGGCGACCTGAATGAAGTCGTTGAAGTGCCCCGCTTGCAGCGGCGCGTCCTGCCGGTTGTCGACGAAGGTAAGGAGCTTGCGGGCCTCCGGCGCCAGGTGCTCCGTGTCGAAGGCGCGTAGCGATCGGACGATGCTCGACGACAGGATCGTGACCGCCGATGAACGACCCTCCTGGTCGAGCGTCGCCAGCTTCGAGAAGTCATTGCCGCGGACCTGCTCGTAGGACACGCGGCACCGCAGGCAGAACGCGAACGGCGTGGACATGAACCAAGCCCGAAGTCCCGACCCCTCGCCGGCCTCGGTGCCGTCAGGGGCGATGAACACAGGCTCGGGCAGGTACTTCCGCTTGTTCGCTGCGACCGAGGTGGATCCGTCGTCGTCTTCGACGAGCCAGTGATCTGGTAGACGTCCCTCGACAGCAGGGTCGGCCGGCCACGGGTGATCTTCGGAGACGTACAGGTAGCCCCGTGACTGCATCTCCACCGGACGCGTCGCTGTCATGGCGCGGCACGTACGCGGCCGCACCGGAGCGCGAAACCCGTGAAACGACGTAGTACTCCTGCCCGCACTCCCGGCAGAACCCAAGCGGAAGGAGCGCTTTGTCTGGATGCCCCGGCACTCGAAGCTGGTACTGAGCCGTGATGTGCCGGCTGGTCTCCGGCTCGAGGCTCACGTGCACGGTGTCGCCCTTGGAGATGAACTGGTGGAGGCGGAACGCGAACAGGGGTCGACCATGCTCGTGGTGACGCGTCCGGCTGCCAGCGAGCAGGACGGTCCGAATGGCCTTTTTGCAGTCCTCCTCGGTTGCACCGGACTCTCTGGCAAGGCTCTCAGCGGCAGCTGGAACGGTCGTGGGTGCGCTGCGGACAAGGGCACCGGTCTCATCCTCGGCGAGGCCGAAGGTCGACTCGATCCACCCTGCCAACGGGTCCGCCGCAAGGGACTCGTAGGAAGGATCGACAACTCCCGCTGCAGCCCGACGCACGGACGAGGAAAGGTCGTCCCGCGACGGTGATCGGCCTGAGGTGGCGCGGACCAAGGTCTCGCCGATTACGCGCTCAGGGGCAACATCGGAGCCGAACAGGCGCGACGCCACCGAAGCGACCACCTCGGATCGTTCAGCACGGGTACCACCTGACGCCATCGTCGCCGACGTGCCGACAACCTGCAGGTCCGGAGACTGGCAGAGGTCCTTCACCCGCCGGACCAGCAAGGCGACGTCAGCGCCTTGTCGTCCGCGGTAGGTGTGGAGTTCGTCGAGAACCAGGAAGTGCAGGCCCTGAGCTGCGGAGATGAGGTGGCGACGCTCGTCCGGGCGTGTCAGCACCAGGTCGAGCATGACGTAGTTGGTCAGGAGAATGTCAGGCGGATCCGCAAGGATCTTCCGACGGTCGTCCTGGCTCTCCTGGCCCGTGTAGCGAGCGAAAGTGACCGGCTGGTCACCGTCGCCGTATCCGTACTGGAGGAACTTCTCCAGCTCGAGCACCTGGCTGTTTGCCAGGGCGTTCATCGGATACACGATGATCGCCTTCACGCCCCGCCGAGGGTCCTGCTCGCGCTCACGCAAGACCCGGTCGACGATCGGCACGATGTAGGCCAAGGACTTGCCCGAGCCGGTCCCAGTTGTCAGCACGTACGAGTGCCCGGTCGCCGCCGCAGCTATGGCGTCAGCCTGGTGCCGGTGGAAGGTGAGCCCCACGCGACCGGGATCGTCCCTGTGCTGCTTCACACGGAAGATCTGTTCGCACTCAGGATGTAAGCGTCCATCGCGGACCAGGTCCGACACCGTCCCTCCGGTATCGAAGCTCGGATTCAGAGACAGCCAGGGGTCCGGCCACTGCGCGCCAGCAAGGATCTGGCGATCCAGGAAGTCAGCGATTCGTTCGTCCCGAGGCTCGACGAAGGCAGCCGTGAACGACCTGTAGTCGCTGACCAGCTGCTCTCGTACCTCGAAGACGTCCATGTGTTCCCCGGCCGTGGACCGTTCGGTCGACCACACGACTGTACGAGACGGCCGTGACGCTGCCCGTTGCTGCCTATGACATATCGGCAGGTGAACGGTGGCTTCGAGTGTTCTCGGGAGGTGGGGCCCAGCGGCAGCCTGAACTGGGGCTCAGAAGCTGCCGTCCCTTCTGACGAACGCCTCGTGAGCGCTACGAACCGAGTCGGGGAGCTTGCTGAGGGCTCGGGGCGAAAGGGGTGGCACCTCGACCACGACACCAAGCGTGTCGGAGTCAACCTGCTGGATCAGGCGGTGGTCTCGAAGGCGCTTGATGGCCTTGGTCAACGGCGATGTGGTGCCGATCGGCTCGCCGCGGCTGGCCCGCAGGCCGAGTTCGAGCGACAGCTCGATCGGGCAGACGGTGACCGGGCCACCGGCATCGGAGAGGTGGCGATTCAGCGCTCTGGCCAGCATGGTCGAGGTGGGACCGATCAGCGGCCCGTAGACCATCTCGAAGTAGTCGTGCAGGACCGGGAACGCGGGGTCAGCGCACGGGGGCAGGGGTCGGAGTCGGAGGCCCGCAACGGGCCTCGTTCGCTGGCCGGGTGGCTCGCTCCCGCTACCGGAGTGCTCCGTGCCCATGGTCTGCCGCCGGGAGGTCGCTGATAGGAGGGTGGACCGGAGTCCGTCGCCCGCTGCTCCCCGCCGACAGAGCCCTCGACCTGGCCCGACCCACCCGGGCCGCTCGGTCGAAGTCCAGTCGCACATGAGTCACGAGAGTAGGCCGTTTGGCCCATGCTGAACAGGGAAACGTCACAGAGAGAGACCGTCGCTTCGGGGCGGGGGCTCCGAAGGTGGCATTGCACCGATCGCGGCGGGAGACGCCTCGACTGCTTCCGAGTTCGCAGCGGCGGTGAGAGTGTCGTTGATCTCGCCTTGCCGGCGACGAAGTCCGGCGAGCTCCTCGGCGCGGTCCCACGGCGCGCCGATGCGGGCGGCGGCACGGTCGACTTCACCGCGAGCCGTGTCGGCTTCGGCCTGGAGGGACGTCAGGGTTTCGGGCAGGCGTTGGATCTGGCGTTCGAGGCGGGTGACGAGGTTGGCGGGTTCGCTGCGCTTCCAGTCGAGCGCCGGGTAGGTGACTTCGATGTGGGCGTCGGCGATGGTGAGACGGATCTCGTCGTCGATGGTGGTGACGGCCTGGGCGGTGACGGTGAGCCCGGCGAGGGTGCCGATCTCGACGATCGGGCCGTTGGTCTCGGGTGGGGTCTGGTCGAGCCGGTCAGCCATGAGCCGTTGGAGGTGTTCGCCGGCATCGACCCGCTTGGAGTGCCGATGGCCGACGACCGTCATGGCGAAGCGGTCGCTGCGGGTGTCGACCACTCGCTCCAACACCCCCTCGATCTGCGCGGCCCGACCAGAGGCTCGCTCGGCGCGGTAGAGGCGGTGTCGTGGGTGCGCCGGAGTCGGTGCTGGTCGTCCTGGTGGGCGCGCTCGAGGCGGGTGAGCCGGGCGACGTCTGCGTCGACGGCGGCCTTCTCCAACACGAGCGGGTCACCGGTAGCGAGGGCCTTCACCTCAGCGAAGGACAGGGCCTGGTCGCCGATGTCGTCGACGTCGCGGTCGGGCAGGTCGCCGCGGGTGACCTGGGCGATGAACGCGGCCTTCCGTTCGAGGGTCTGCCACATGTAGGTGTCGAAGCTGCCTTCGGTGACGTAGCGGAGGATGCGGACCTCGGGGTTCTGGTTGCCCTGGCGGAGGATGCGGCCGTCTCGCTGTTCGATGTCGGCGGGTCGCCAGGGTGCGTCGAGGTGGTGCATGGCGATGGCGCGGGCCTGGACGTTGGTGCCGACGCCCATGGTCTCGGTGGAACCGATGAGCACGGCGACGGTGCCGTCACGACAGGCGGCGAACAGGTTGGCCTTGGCCTGGTCGGTCTGGGCGGACTGCATGTAGCGGATCGCCCGGCCTCGACTCCCCTCCGAACCAGCAGCGACTTCAGTTCGTCGTAGGCGTTCCAGCCGTCACCCGCTGGGGTGGACACGTCGCAGAACACGAGCTGGAGTGCACCGGGGCGCAGGGTGAGCTGGCCGTGGTCATCGGCGTAGCGGTGGTCTCGGGTGGCGTGGTGGATCGCGGAGATGTGTTGGGCGGTGACGTCGAGCTTGGCCTGCTCGGTCGGTGCGTCCAGGCCGACGAGGCGGAGGTCGAGCGCGGCGCGCCGTCCGTCGCCGGTGACCTTCAACATGTTGTCCTCGGCCGGGTCGACGGCCCGGTTGCGGATGCGTTCGGCTCGTGCCGCGAGGTCGAGCACGTAGTCGACGAGGTTGTCGCTCGGGTCGACCACGACCGTCTCGGCCTGTCCGCCGGCGATGACAGGGGTGGGGAGGTCGAGGTCGTCGAGGGTGCGCACGTCGGCGACCTGGCGGTAGAGGGTGAGCAGTTCGGGGACGTTCTGGAACCGGGCGAAGCGGGTCTGCATCCGATAGGACGACCCGTCGGGTGCCAGCTCGAGAGCGGTGTGGGTCCGGCCGAAGGTGGCGGCCCACGCGTCGAAGGGTCGCAGCCCGACCGCTTCGAGCTGGTCGGGTTGGAGGTAGGTCTGCATGACCCACAGCTCGGCCATCGAGTTCGCCACCGGGGTCGCTGTCGCGAACACCGCCACCCGCGGCCCGTGGGCGCGACGAAGCGCCCACAGCTTGGAGTCGAGGTCTTGGGCTCGTTGCGAGCCAGTGTTGGCGGCACCGTCGATGCTCGAGTCGACCCGCCGGTTCTTGTAGGCGTGGGCCTCATCACAGAAAAGGAAATCGATGCCGGTCTCCTCGAAGCGGACGCCGTCGTCCTTGGTGTGCTCGGCGAGAAGCCGCTTGTAGTTCTCCTCCATCTGGGCGATGCGCCGTTCGAGCTTCTTGACCGACAGGCCCTTTCCGTCACGAGACCCGGCGAGCGCAGCGCGGGCTGTCTCGATCTCACCGGCCAGGTACTCGCGCATCAGATCGGCGCCGAGGGGTACACGTGCGAAGCCGGACTGGGTGAACACGATCCCGTCCCAGTCGCCGGTAGCGGCGCGGGCGACGAACTCCTTGCGCCGGCCCTTCGAGAGCCGTTCCCGATCGGCGACGAGGATCCGGGCGGTCGGGTAGATCTGGAGCCACTCTCGGGAGAACTGCTCGAGCATGTGGTTCGGGACCACGACCGCGGGCTTCGACGCGGAGCCGAGCCGTCGCAGCTCCATGGCAGCCATGACCATCGGTGGCGGTCTTGCCGGCGCCGACAGCGTGGGCCAGCAGCGTGCGGCCGTCGGTGAGGACCCGGGCGACCGCGGCGCGTTGGTGATCGCGGGCGAGAAGCTCCCAGCGAGGCCGGGAAGGGTGAGGTGGCTGCCGTCGTGGTGTGGGAGCACCGTCGAGGAGAACAGGTCGTTGTAGGTGGTGGCGAGGCGTTCGGCGCGGGTGGGGTCCTCCCACACCCAGGTCGAGAACCGGGTGGTGAGGGCTTCCTGCTTGTCGCGGGCAGCGAGGGTCTCGGCGTCGTTGCGGACGCGGCGTCCGTCGTCGGTGGCGTCGGTGACGGTGTGGAGCCGTTGGTTGAGCGCGGCGTCGAGCAACGTGATGGCATCGGCGCGTGCGGTGCCCCATTCGGAGGTGAGGGCGACGCTGCGGCGGCTCCCGTCGCGGAGTCGGGCGGACCAGTGGCCGAGCTGTGCTAGGTGTTCGACATCGACCACTGCATCGAGGACCTCGGCAGCGAAGCGCTCGACGTCCCGGCTGGAGACCCACGGTGAGCCGAGTCGGGCGGTGATCTCCACCGGTTCGAGCTGGCGGGGCAGGACCGCTTCGAGGTCAGCGACGTTTGCCCGGTAGCGGTCGTCGGTCGTCGCTGCGGTTTGGGCGGCGGTGAGCTTGGTGCGTACGTTGCCCGACAGGTACTCGGCGGCGGGGATGAGCCGGTCGGTTCCGGGCTCGTCGTAGACGAGGCGCCCGAGGCGTTGCCTCGTGGTGTCGGCATCGAGGCCGAGAAGCTCCGCTGCCCGTTCGAGCGAGACGCTTCCGGACTCGTCGAGGCAGACGGCGACGGCTTCGTCGGGGCTGTCGACGGAGTGGCGTTCATGGGGCGGGTCGATGATCCGCTCGTGGAAGATGGCGGCGGGCCGGGCCTGTTGGGTCTCGTCGTCGAACACCTCGAGGGCGGCGACGAGGGGCCAGTCGGGGTCTTCTCGGAAGCCACCCATGCGGGGCCGGACCCTGCGGTAGAGCTCCTCGCCGGTCTCGGGGTCTCGGCGCCCGGTGCGGGCCTGACTGGACCGGTTGATCGGCCCGTGCACACGTCGGTAGCTGTCGTAGCGGTCGGCGAGCACCTGTTGAGCGGTGCGCAGGTCGTCCTCGCTGCCGCCATCGAGTTGGACAGCGAGCACGCTGCGGGCTGCGTCGCGTAGTCCGACCAGGCGAGCCAGCTCAGGAGCGGTCCTTGGCGTACGCGGGGTTCGGTAACCGACGGGCCGCCACCGCGGACTGGGCGACCTCGCCCTGGTGCTGGAGACGACGAAGCTGCCGTCCTGGGCGTGGGTGAGGTCGAAGGTGCCGGTCGCCACCTCCGGCGCAGGTCGACGCTGGGCGCTGCTGTCCGGCGCGGCGACGAATCGGAGACCGGTCGAGGTGGCGTCGGCGACAAGTCGGTCGAAGTGCGGCGGGGAGCTGGCTCGTCGAGGTTCGCCGGTTGGTGCGACGCTGAGCTCGTCGTCGCGGTACATGCCTCTGGTGGTCACGAGTCGCCGAGGACTCGGTCGGGGTGGGCGTCGAAGTACTCGTTGACCTCCAGCGTCACCGCCGGTCGGTCGCCGTGGTCGCCTGGTTGGCGGAGGTCGATGGGTACGACGTGTTCCCAGGACGGGCCGGTCGGTTCAGCTCCCGGTAACCGGCGGCGCAGGACCAGCAGGTCGACGACGACATCGGTGCCCGAGCTTCGGGCGAAGGCGCGCTCGGGGAGCCGGACGGCACCGACCAGGTCGGCGAGCATCGGCCATCTCCCGGCGAGCGGCCGGTTGCAGGCGTCGAGGGTGTAGCGGGAGGTGAGGGCGACGACGAGCCCGCCGGGTCGGGTGAGGTGGAGCGACTTGAGGAGGAAGTAGTTGTGCAGGGCGTGGCGGCCCCGGTTGTGGTGGGGTCGTGCGGGGTGATCTTGGCGAACGGGACGTTGCCGATCGCCACGTCGAAGGCGCCGTCCTCGACGCGGAGGTCTTCGAACGCTCCGGTGTGGATGGTGGCGCGGGCGCCGTAGAGATGGCGGGCGATCTCCGCGGTGGTGGGGTCCAGCTCGACCCCGGTGAGCACAGCGTCGAGGGGGCGAACCCCAGGAAGTTCCCCGACCCACAGCCCGGTTCGAGCACGCGGACCGGCCCGTCGACACCCAGGTCACGAACGGCGGACCACATGGCGGTGACGACCGACGCCGAGGTGTAGTGAGCGTTGAGGGTGGTGCGACGGGCTTGGCTCCACGCCTCCTCGGTGCCGAGAAGCTGACGGATCTGCGCTCGCTCGGCAGGGAAGCGGTCGTCGGTGTCGTCGAACACCTGGGGGATCGACCCCCACCCGGCCCACCGGGCGAGCGCAGCCTGTTCGGCCGGGTTCGCCGCACGGTCCTCGTCGCGGCAGCGGCGCACGATCTCGAGCGCATCGAGGTTGGCGCGCAGCTTGGCCGTCGCACCCGGTGGGGCGAGGTCGTCCTGGCTCGCCGGTCGGAACGGTTCGCGCTCGGCTGAGGATGCGTCGTCGCGGTTGCCGTGGCCCCGGTCGGGGTCGGGGCTACAGGGGCTGGTTGATGATCTGGTTGATCTCGGCCAGGAGCTGGTAACGGTTCGCCAGCTCCGGGGCGTCCCAGTCCTCGTCCGTCGTCTCGGTCGTCTCCGGTTGGAGGAGGTGGTGGTCCGTCAGGACGATCTCCTCGGCGGTCGACCATGCCTGGTAGCCGCGGTGCCGGTAGGCCTCGAGGTTCTCGTTGGTTCGGGGTTGGCCGAGGATCTGGTCGCGCAGGTCGCTGATCGCGGTTGCGATCGTCTCTCCGGCCTCGGTGAAGAAGTCGTCGGGGTCCGGGATCTGCGAATAGGCGTCCGGGCGGTGGGTCCGGTTGTGCTCGAGGACGAGCCGGCCGTAGCGGTTCATCGCGAATCGCCTCCTTTGCCGTGGTGTCGGCTTCGGTGGGAGGGAGCTCGATGTCGAACAGCGAGAGCTGTTCGGATGGAGTGCGGCGCGTGCTCCGATCGCTGGACACAAGCTACCGCCACGACCGGCCGCCCCAGCGGAGCATGGTCGTCACAGCCCGCGGCCTTCCATCGCCACCGCAGGCGGGCGGTGCTGCTGTCCGGTCTCGCGTTCCGGGCGCGGCAGCGTCGGCCACACTGCGGTCGCGGACCCACATCTCCTGGGTTCCGTCGCTGGCGCACCGTCGGTAGCCGGCACCGGCCAGCTCGGCGCGGGTCCGATCGCCAGGGTCGTTGCGGCACAGCACGACCTGGTGCTGTCGAGGGTCGTAGACGACCTCGACCTCACGACCCGCCCACTGCCCGGCAGGTTCGGACGTCCAACCGACCGGGGCCAACCGGGCACGAGACGTGGGTCGCAGGAACGGCTTCACGCCGCCGCCTCCTGCCCGGTGCGCTGCTTGCGCGGCTCCATGGCGGCGCGCTCAGCCAGATGCGGTGTCGCATAGAACGGCCGAGTGCGGACGTGCGCCGGCGGCAGGGTCCCGTGGACCAGGAGCGCGTCGCCGGGTCGCATCTGGCGCAGCACGTGGGCGGGCGCGAGCGGGACCTGGGTCGTCGAGTACTGGTCCGAACCACCGTTGAGCCGCTCGGCCGCGGTGCGCGACCGGGTGTCGACCTCGGCCTGGCCGAGGATTCGGTCGACGTAGCCGAGCGACGCCGGGTCCGACAGCCCGGCGTACATGACCTTGGTGAGGTGGTTGGTGAGGATCGTGTCGGACTGCGGCCCGTAGGCGGCGTTGAGCTGGGCGAGGCTCTGCCAGATCGTCACCAGCAACACGCCGATGCCCGCGAGGGTCGACGCATACTCCGGCAGCGACCGCAGCGGCGTGTTGCCGGCCTCGTCGATCACCACCAGCAGCGGCGGGTCGAGGGGCTTGCCGGTCTCTGCGACGTGGCGGTACGCCTGGTTGATCAGGTCGTTGAGCAGACCGCCGAACGCCGGGGCTAGCCGGCGCTGGTCCTCGATCGGCGAGCACAGGTAGACGGTGTTCTGCCTCCGCTGGTCGAGCAGCCAACCGAGATCGATCTGGCCGTCTCCATCCTTGCCAGGCTTGGGTCGACGGCCCTTCCCCGGTGGGACATGGGCGAGGCGAGCCGAGGCCGCGACCCCAGGGTCGGACCACGGCCACACCACGGTCTGGGTGGTGGCGTAGATCGACGAGCGGGTGCGGTCCTCCATCTGCCACACCGACTTGAGGCTCTGGTGGACATCGCTCGCCCCGTTCGACACGGCGCTGTTGTTCGAGTTGAGCAACGGCTTGATGGCGTCGTAGACCTCGCCGTCACCGGCATCGGTCGGACGGTCCTGGGAGAACACCCACTGGCACACCGCACCCATGTCCCGGTGGCCGTGATGGGCGATGAACAGCAGGCCCGACAGCAGGATCTCGGCCTGCGCCAACCAGAAGTCCATGCCGCCCTCGACGCCACCACGAGGCGCCGCGTCGCACAGCGCCCGCGCCGCCCGCTGCGCCCCGGCGACCGTGCCCGCCTGCTGCAACGGTGACCACAACGCAGTCGTCCCCTTCGGGATTGACGACGACATCGGGTCGTAGATCCGCACCTCGCCGACGTTGGATCGCCAGCCGTGGGTCGCTCCGAGCAGGTCAGCCTTCACCGATGACAGGACCGCCGGCCCCTGCCACTCCAAGATTCCGGCCACCGCGGCAGTCGTCTTGCCCGACCGCGACGGCCCGACCAGCGCGACCGCTCCTCGGTCGCCCCGGCGCGGTTCACCGAACCGATGCTTCGGCTGAGCGCCTTGCAGCGGCGACGGCTCGGTGGCGACGAGCCAACGACCGAACCGGGCCACCACGAACCGACCCGCCACCGGCTCCTTCACCAACAGCGCCCGCAGGTCCCGATGCCGAGCGAACCCCGGTCTCGCATCCACCCCGAGCGGCCGACGGCGGGTCGTCCCCACCTTCGATCGACTGAACCAGCGGACACCGAGGCCGACAATCGCCGCCACCATCGCTCCAGCGATTCCCGTGCTCAGCCAGTAGAGCGGCGCCCCCGGCAACGCCTCGGCGTACGGCGCCGGCCAGGCAGCGGCCGGTGCGGCCAGGTTCGACGGCAGGCCACCGGTGGCGTCAGCAGCCGCCGAGAAGGTGACCCCTTGGGGCGCCCCGGACAGCAGCAGCGCCAGTGCCGCTCCTGCCCACACGACCCCGACGACCAGCAGCGCAGCCCCGGCCAGCACGAGGACCAGGACCTCGAACACCCCAAGCCCATCGCGTTCCATACCCAGGTAAGCCGCGAAACGCCGAGAAAACCGCGCTCTTCCCTCCGACCGGAGGTCTCGAGGCCGCCGCGACCAGCCCCTTGATATCCCTCGGCGTCCTCGGAATGTCACACCCCGCGATCACACTGGAGGCACCGACGTCAACGACTCGGAGGACGAGGATGACGACCTACGTGAACGGCAGCTGGTCCGGCTGGAACGGGAGCACAGTCGTGAAGCTGACCGACGGCTCCGTCTGGCGGCAGGCCGAGTACCACTACGAGTACCACTACGCCTACCGCCCGCAGGCCCGCCTCGAACGTGACGAACTGTTCGTTGAGGGGATGAGCCGCGGAGTCCGGGTCCGCTGCGCCAGGTAGGCCACTTCAGGGTTCCGCAGCAGGAGGTGACCAACATGACTCGAAGCAGTAGCAACTCCATCGGCCGAGAGTGGGACCTCGCGGTTCGACTCGCCGAGCACGTCGGTTCCGGGTGGCGAGGTTCCGGTCCTCGCCAGTCCGGTTCTCCTCGATCCCAGCGAGGTCCTCCATGCGGACCTGTGGGCCGATGGGTGGCGGTTCCTGGCGATGGACGTCTTCTACGACGAGCCACGGATCGTTGCGTTCGGTGGGCCGCTTCTGTTCGCCACGACAGCGCTGTCAGCGGGTTCGGCGCGGCGCCGAGCACGTGCCGAGGCGGAACGGCTGGCGGCACCGCAGTGGCGTTCGCTTGGCGGTCTGCGAATCCTCGCCACCGACCGGCGACTGCTGGTGTGGTTCGAGGGAGCCTGGGCATCGGTCTGGTACGCGGGCATCCGCGAGATCCACCCCGACCTCTCTGCTCGTCGGGTGACGATCCTCTTCGACGACGACCCGCCCTACGCCCTTGCGGGACCGTGGGTGCCGTACCTGGTCGTGTTGATGACGACCTGCATGATTGACCGTCTCGGGGTTGACGCGGTGGAGGCCGCGCTGCTCCCGCAGTGAGGGGTCACCGCTCGACTCCGGCCCCGACCGAGCGGGTTGCCATCGCCCGATCGACGGCAGACTCGAGACGGGCAGGCCAATCGTCGGATCGACGCATCGCGTCGTTGAGGTCGCCGGTGCCGAGGTCGAGACGAACGGGGGTCCGGTCTCGTGCTTCGAGTAGGGCGGCGAGTCGATCGGCCCCGGCGTTGCCTGCGTCGTCGGCGTCGAAGGCGAGAACGAGCGGGTGTGGGAGGCGAGCGAGCGCGAGAGCGACGGACTCGTCGCCGTAGGTGGCGCTGAGCACGCCGACGGCCCGGTAGCCGGCTGTGGCCGCGGAGAGCGCGTCGATCGCTCCTTCGGTCACGATGACCTCGGGGTGTCGGCGCTCGGCGGGGCGCATCCTGGTGAGCTTGGGGTTGGAGGCGAGGTCGGCTCTCGGGTTGAGGTAACGGGGTCGGTCGGGATCGGGGTGGGGCACGCGGATCTGGGCGTAGACGGCTCGGCCGTCGGCGATCGTCGGCAAGACAGCGCCGAGGGCTCGGGGCATTCCGTCCGGGCGGTCCTGGTAGCGGGCGCCGAGATCGACCCCGATGCGGTTCTGGGCGAGGACATCGGCGGGGGATGGCGCGGACGTTGGTGAGCCACCGTCGGATCGCTCGTCCTTCAGGCTTCCACAGCCGCTCGGCGCACTCGTCGACGTAACGCTGGAGGCCTTCGGGGTCCCGACAGCGGGGCGTCGCCGGGCGGAGTGCGGGCGCCAGCGAACGGGAGGGCTGCCAGTCGGTTCCCTGGTCGTGGTGCCCGGCTCGATCCGCGAGGAACTCGAGGGCGTCGCGCACGGTGCCGCCCTTGCAGGCGAGAACGAGGTCGATGGCCGAGCCGCCGTCGCCGCAGCCGTGGCAACGCCAGCGTTGGTCGCCTTGGTGGCCGCGGAAGATGCTGAGCGGCGGGGTGCGGCCGGTCTGGACGTGGTTCGGGTTGGGGCAGGTCCACATCGGGCTGCGGGTGCTTCCGGCGTGGCCGCCGATGAGGTCATCGGCAAGCGCGGAGAGATCGGTGGCGGCGAGGAGGGCTTCGCGGTCGTACATGTCACGCCGCCTCGACCTCGCCGGCGTGCCTCGCATTCATCCGGGCATCGGTGTCGCAGATCGCGGCTTCGCTCGGGCCGAGGACGTGGTGGACAACGGCCGTTCGCCCACCGAGCTTCCACAGGGCCCGGCCTCGGGTGAGCTGTCCGACGATGGAGGCTTCGGGTTCGGTGAGCCCGAAGTGAGTGACCGCGGCGTCGAGCTGGTCTGGGGCCTGGCGAAGGATGATCTTGGTGGCCGAGTCGGCCAGGAGCCCTGCGGCGATCTTGCTGGTCGCGGTGCCGTCGTCGGCTTGGGCGACGAGATCGGATGCCCGGTGGGTGATGCACAGGTTGGCGACGCCGTAGGTGCGGCCGAGCTTGAAGCAGGTCTGGAGATAGCCGGCGGTGTGGCGGTTGCCGAGCAGCGCCCATGCTTCGTCGAGGACCTGGATGCGTTGCGGTCCGGGGCAGGCCATGAGCTGTTGGAACCATCCGGCGGTGGCGACCATCACCAGCGGGAGAGCCTCGGAGTCGAGCGGCACCGCGGACAGGTCGAGCACGACGCCGGGGCCGTCCCAGCGAAGCGGGACCGTGGAACGCCCGTCGAACATGCCGCGCAGCGAGCGGGACAGGAGCTTGTCGAGGGCGTAGGCGACGTTGCTCGTCTCGGCCGCGAGGTCCCGGCCGTGGGAGCGAAGTCGTTCGGCCATCTCGTCGGTGGGGTCGGCGACGAGGTGGGCGACGTCGGTGAGCGTCGGCTCGATGAGTGGTGCGGCGGTGAGCTGTTCGACCGCGGCGAACACGACGGCGTCCTCGAGCTGGGTGAGGTTGCGTTCGAGGACGGTGGCGACGAGCGCGGTGCACATCTCGGCGCGTCGCAGGATCTGGCGGTCTTCGGGCTCGTGTTCGGCCGCCGGACCCGGAGCGAGCGGGTTGATGGTGGCGGTGCCGCCGGGGCTGAGCCGCACGGTGGTGAGCCCGAGGTGCTCAGCGAGCGACGCGTACTCGCCTTTCGGATCGGCGATTGCGATCCAGCGTCCGGCGTTGCCGGTGCCGTAGACGGCGGCTTGGCGCCACAGGAGGCACTTCACGAGGGCGGACTTGCCGTTGCCGGGTTCGCCGAGGACCCAGCCGTTGGGGTTGGTGACCAGCCCGGCGGCGTAAGCCTCGAAGGGGTCCCAGCAGAACTCGCCTCCCCCGGCGAGCAGGTCGAGGCCGACGTAGGTGCCTCGGTGTCCGAACGAGCCCTGGACCGAGAACGGGTAGATGCTGGCCACGTGCGCGGTGGTGCCGCGGTGGTAGTTGAGTCGAAGCGATGAGCGGTTCATGACGCCAGCAACGTGGAGGGGGCGAGACCGAGGGGCAGCGACGCGGCCCACGCGATGTCTTGACGGGCGTCGAGCACCCGCAGGTCCATGCCGGTCTCACGGGCGAGCTGCTCGACGACCTCGGCCTGTTCGTCGAGGTCCTCTTGGGTTCGGGCCGACACGGTGACAAGCCCGGCGTATCCCATCTCGGGGTAGCCGGCGACGAGCTCCTCCCTCGCGGTCGAGCAGTGCTTGGGTGGCTCGCCGGTGGCGGGCGTCGACCCGTCGACCCTTGTCCTCCTTGGCGATGGCGTCGGACTCGAGCTTCACCAGGTCTCGTTCGATGCGGCGGCGGCTCTGATGGGTCGGGACCGGCTGGAAGTAGACGGTCATCGACCGGGTGATCCCGCCGCTGGACAGGAACGGTTCGAGCCATGCCGGGGGGGACAGCGAGTCGGGGCCACGTGCCGACCCACCAGGTGCGGTGATGCGCGGCGTCGACCTGGATGTCCCGCCATCCGGCGTCGAGAACGAGTGGGCCTGCCGTGGCAGCGCGGACGAGGGCGAGACGTTCCACGAGACGTCCTCGTCTCGGTCGCGGTCGGGCGCTGACCGGGTCGATGCGAGAACGGATCAGCCGCTGGAGACCCGTCGCGTCGAACGGGTCACCGGCGCTGAGCGCCGCTGAGCGCAGACCACGGAGCAGCGCTTCGACGGACGTGATGAGCGCTCGACGGAGGTGGTCGTCGGCGTTGCCAGCGCTGGTGCGGTGACGGGAGAGGCGTTCCTTCGCAACGGTGATGGTGACGACGGCTTCGTGGTTGATCGCCGTGGTCGTGCCGTCCTCGAGCAGCTCTCGGTACGACTCAGCGGCGCCCGGCACGGGGTTGCCGCGCTGATCGCTGTCGAGCCAGGTGATGTGGTCGCCCATGCCCGACGGACGGGCGAGGTCCGACCACGAGAGGTGCGAGACGACGCCTCGCTCGACCGCGAACTGTCCGAGCAGGTCGCCCCAACCTGCGAGGAGTCGTTCCTGTTCACCCCTCGGTTCGACGACGAACTGTGGACCCGACACCGGGATCACCGCGGTGAGGGTTCGGCGGTGACCGTCGCGGAAGGCACCGAGGCGGCTTCCAGCCCGCCAGTCGATGTCGACGATGTCGATGCCGTCGAGGCACGGTGGCATCGGCGCGGGATCATCCCCGTCGGTCCACAACGGCAGCGGTGCCTGCCAGCGCCGACCGCGTCGCACACGGGCCGCGAGCCAGCCCACGAGCAGGGGCAGCCACTCCCAGCTGGCGTGACCGCTGATGCGGGTGAAGCTCACCGCGACGGACACCACAACCGGCACCGCTGCGACCGGCAGTGGAGCGCCGACGGTCAGCGCACCCACACCGAGGACGATCCCTGCGCCGAGGAGCCCGCACTGCACAACGCCGAGGCCGAGGAACACGCCGGAGGTGTCGAGCGGTTCGAGCTTGTAGTTGCGGTCGGTGCGTTCAGCTCGCATCGGGACGACCTCCTCGCTGTGGCCCTTGACCGTTGCGGCCCGACCCCGGCGGCCTGGCCGGTCGTTCGGGGCGTCTCGACGCCGGACCAGAGGACCCCGATCCGGAGCTGGACCCTGCGTCGCTGGCGTCGGACGCGGCTTCCGCGGTCCCAGTTGCCGCTGACGCGCCCTTCTTGACCCCCTTGGCTGCCGCCTGGGCACCGACGACCGCGACGGCTACGGGCCCAGCCACTGCACCAGCAGGGCCGGCTCCGCTCGCTGCGGCACCTCCACCCGCGCCTCCGGCCGCGCCAGCCTTGGATGCAGCCGCACCACCACCCGCCGGGAGTGCGGCACCGTTGGCGCCCGACGCAGCAGCCTTGCCGTTGGCGATCTGGCTGTAGCGCCGACCCGACACCATCTGGACGGTGTTGGCGGCCATCATCCCCTGTTGCCCAGCGCGGACGGGTCCGCCCTTCACGCCTTGAGCGACGAGCGCGCCCTCGGTGAGCGGTAGGAGCCGGGCGATCAGCAACGGCGAGAAGGCGGAGACACCGAATGCCGCCGCGGCGGTGAGCAATATGCCAACGGCCTGGGTGACCGACCCGCCGGGGTCCTCGGCGAACACCTCCGGTTCGGGCAACGCCGTGACCTCGCCACCCGAACCGGCCCCGACCGCGGCCGCAGCTGCGACGGACAGCGCGATGGCGATGACGAGCTTCGACACGATCAGTGCGACGAGCAGGTCAAGGAGCTTGCGGCTGGCGCCGCGGGTGGCGGGCCAAAGTCGGGCGGCAAACACGAGCGGGGCGAGGGCGACGACGATGTAGATCAGCGCGGAGCGCACGACGAGCTCGGCCACGAGGATCAACCCGGCGAGCACAGTGACCAGCCCGAGGACGAAGACCACGAACGCGGTAGACGTGCCGCCGTTGAGGTGGCTGAGGGTGGCGACCACGGCTCCGAAATCGGAGATGTCGTCTTGGAAGTTGCCGAGGACCTCGCCGGAGAGCGCGTCGGTGAGCTGGACAAGGATCTGCGTGACGGTGACGAGCCCGACCATCCCGATGATCGAGATCGGCAGCTCGAGGCCCATGCGGCGCAGCATCCCGCCGACGTCTCCGCTGAGGGTTCCCTGGACGATCCCGGCCAGGACGAACAACAACAGGAGGCTGGCACCGATCCCGACGGTGGTGGCGTAGGGGCCGTCACCGGTGATGAACCAGTCGGCCTGGACGTTGGGGTCCGTGGAGTCCAAGAAGAAGTTGAACACCCCGCCGACAACCCAAACCACGGCGTCGACCACCCAGGCGACCAGCCCACCGATGATCATCTCGAACCCTGCGGTGGCGACACCGCCGACGAACCCGGTGACCTTGTCGATGGCCCAACCGATCGGATTGGGGAATCCGATGCCGAGGATCACTGGACCGGCTCCCCGTCGAGTCGGGTGAACCCGGCGAGGGTCTCGTCGAAGGGGACGGCATCCCACGGCTGGTCCTGCGGTCCGGTCATCGGGGTCGGACCGAGGTGGTCACGCACACCGTCGACGCGCCAGTCGCCGTCGAGCCACGCAAGGTCGACGGTGACGGTCAGGAACTCGCTCTGCGGGGCGGCGACCTCCGCGGCCGACAGGATCGTCACGACCCACACCGCCACGCGGGCTTGGTCGCCGTCGAAGGTCTCGACGTTCCAGGCCAGGGGCCGCACCAGCCACCAGACCCGGCCCGACGATTCGCCGAGCTGGTCGCGGGCCATCGAGACCTCGAGGACGATGTCGTCGGCCATGCGTGGCGCAGCGACCGGGGTGGCGATCTCGTCGACCGCGGCACGGATCTCGTCGTCGGTGAAGTACAGCCAGCGCTGCGCCGCCGTCGAGTACGACACCGCGGCGGCGACCGCTCCCTCTTCGTCATCGGAGAACCCGACATCGAGGCCAGCTCGTTCCAGCGTCGGTCCGGGGGTTCCCTCGGCGACCGGTGGCCGAGGTGTCGGCTCGGCGGCGGCCTGAGGGTCGGTCGGATGGCCGGACCGACTGTCGTTGCCGGAGAAGCGGGTGACCGCGACGCCGGCCACGAGTATGACCGTGGCCAGTGACGCCACGATGACGGTGCTGCGCTTCGGCATCGGGGAGGTGGTGGACGGCATCAGCTCGCCGCCTCGAACAGCATGTTCACCGCGGTCGGGGCGACTCCGGCGAGGATGGCGCCGACGACGCCACCCATGGCGAGCGCCTTGCCTCGGCTCGCACCGCCGTAGCTGCCGCCCTCACGTGCGAGGCCGTACATGGCGGCGCCGATGAGCAGAGCGCCGAGGCTGCCCCACAGGGCGAGCATCTGGGACCAGTTGAGCAGCCTCTGGATCAGGTCGGCCCCGGGCATGCCCGTGGAGTTCGGGTCGACAGACACCTGGGCGAGAACTCCGACGAGACGTGTCATCGGGCCACCTCCTTCGAGTCGGGGAAACGAGCGGCACAGGGGTAAGCCGCGAACCGGCCCGAAAATCGACAAGAAATCCCGCGGGAACCTCGGCCTGTCGCGGCCTACTCAGGTATGAAGCGCTCGAAGCTCCCCGCCGCCATCGCCCTCACGTTCCTGATCTTCCTCAGCGGACTCGTAGCTGTGCCGTTCCTCGCGGTCGCCGCCGGGGGCGCGGCGCCACCGTGCGACGCCGGGGGTCCGCTCGAAGTCGAAGACGACGGGACGCCAAGCATCCTCGGACCCTCCACGCTCACCGTCACCGACCTCCGGGCTTGGTGGGATGCCAGCGGCCGAGGTCAACCGAGCCGTCTCGGCATCGACATCGCGGATCTGATCGCCCTGTACCTGTCGGAGGGCGATGCCGAAGGTGTCCGCGGTGACATGGCCTTCGCGCAGGCCATTGCCGAGACCGGCCACTTCACCAACCGCGACACGTCGATCAACAACTTCGCCGGCATCGCCCACTACGACAACGCTGCGTCCGGCAGCGCGTTCGCCGACCCCGTCATCGGCGTACGAGCCCACATCCAGCTCCTCAAGAAGTACGCAGCAGGCAACGACACGGCGCTCGCCAACCCCGACGTGTCCCCCAACGCCGGGGCCTCGGCCACCACCTGGGGTGGACTCGCCGGGACCTGGGCGACCTCGCCCACCTACTGGACCCTGCTCAGCGACGTCTACGGCTCCATGCTCGACGCCGCCGGACAGGCCGAGGCCGACCCCGGCCGGCACCGGCATGGTCACCGGATGCCCGACCGGCGACCTCGCGGTGGCCGGCGACTACGCCCTACCGGTCGAACGCCGCTGGTACGACGAGCACCCCGAGTGGTTCACCAAGCCCCACCACGACTACCCCGCCGCCGACATCCCCGTCCCCACTGGCACCCCGCTCTACGCCATCACCAACGGCGTCGTGATCTCGACGCCTACCAGCGGCCGTTGCGGCATCGGGGTCATCATCAACGGCGACGACGGAGCCCAGTACACCTACTGCCACGGCCTCCCCGGCAGTCACACCATCGACACCGGCGACCGGGTCGAGGTCGGCCAGCACCTCATGAACAGCGCCTCCACCGGCAACAGCACCGGCCCCCACCTCCACTTCGCCATCAAGGTCGACGGCACCGCGAGGTGCCCCAGGCGCTTCTGGTGAGCATCGCCGACGGAGCGCCCGTCACCCCAGGTTCCTTGGCAGCGAGCGGGTGCTCGTACTGAGACACCCCGTTCGGGCCCGCGAGGGACCGCTGCGAAGTGAATCGATCGTCAGGTCAGCCTTCAACAACCTCGGCCTGATCAACCCACCTGGCGAGCAGGCTGAAGGCAGCGAGCTGTTCAAGTGCGAGTTGCTCCTCGCCGCCGTCGGTCGGCACATGCATTCCCGGATTGCGGATAGCGGCGTACAGGCCTTCGGCGAATGCTCTGCACCGCGGTGCAGGTCTCGTAGGTCTTGCTTCCGTCGTTCTCGGCGAGCCGCAGCCGAGGAGACCCCAGCTTCGGATCGCTCAACGAGAACGCCTCGTTGAACAAGGCCGTCTCGGGAGACATCCATACGGCCAAGCTTCGACTGGGTCTCGGCGTTGATCCGCATGGCCGCTTGCATGACGGCTTGATGGAAGTGTCCCGTGTTCCAGAACGACCGGCCGTTCTCCCATGCCCACGGATGCAGATCGCCCGCGTCCATGTCTGGCGCGTTGTCCCCCAGCCTCTCGGCCAGCTCCTCCGAGCGCTGCAACTCCGCCTTGGCTCGGTGATGCCTGGTCCCGCAGCCATCGGAAGTCCTTGTCCTTTGCAGGGCGATCAACCTTCCACCCAGGTAGCACGCGGTCCAGTATCTGCTCGACGACGTGCGCCCGGGCCGAAGCATCCGTTGCCGGGCCGCGCATGACCGTGCCGAAGTACGCCACTCCAGGCCCCATATCGGGGACTACCTGACCAGTGACGTGCAAGAACCCGTCGATCTCGCTCACCGCCCACCCGGTATCCAGACCTGCCACTCATCCATCCTCGCAGCCCGTGGTGGCTCAAGGATGTTCCTCGGCCTGACAGACCGACGGACCCCAGAGGCCCCACATCAGGGTGGACCGCCCCCACCGAGGTCGAGACGTAGCTGAACGACATCGTCGTCGGGGTCGCCGAGGTCGGCTTGGTCGAGGGCGGCTGCGTGCTCTTGGTAGAGGTGGTCGGCGGCTGAGCGGTCGCCAGTCGCGATGTGGACTCGCATGAGCGCGGCGACGACACCGCCGTTGAGCGGTGCGGCCTGGAGGAGGCGGCGGAGGGTGGCGATGGCAACGTCGGGCTGGTCGTTGTCGAGGCACAGCTCGGTGAACGCCTTGGCGACCCCTGCTATGCGGCCTTCCCAGGTGGTGGCCTGGTGCTCGAAGTCGACCCAGCCGAACGAGGCGCGGCCGGTGTTCGTGTAGTTGAACGGTCGGCCGGTCACCAGGTCGAGCGCGGATCGGTAGCTCTCGATCGCCTCGGGTGGCTCCTGGCGCTGCACCTGTGCAACGTGCCACTCGAAGAGCTCGACATCGGTCCGCACGCCGGACCGATCGTGTAGGAGCCCCGCTCGTTGGGTGGGAGGTGCTGGGAGCCGATGGCGTCCCGGCAGCGGGTCATGGTCTCGAGGAGGCGTTTGCGGTTCGACGACCCCGACGCGCCGAACCAGACCGCCTCCTCGAGAGCGTCGGACGTCACGGTTCGGTTGAGCGCCAGGTAGGCGGTGACCGAGGTGGCCTTGGCGTGCATGGTCTTCTCAGCGCCCTCCACGCGGATCTCGCCCAGGAGCCGGACCAGGATCTCGTAGGTGGGTGGGCCAGGCGGCTCGACCGTCTCTTCGGCCACCTCTGCGGCCTCCTCGGCTCCGGCCTCGTGTTCGGCAGACGTGGGTGGTTCGCTGGCCGATCCGTCGAGGTCGAGACCTTCGCGGTGATCCTCGCCGACGCCATCGCCGGGGTCGTCATCGGGGTCGGGGATGTTGAACAGGCGACCCATGTCCTCAAGGGCGGTGGCGTCGACCTGCTGTGGGGTGAAGGAGACGTCAAGGTCGTCGAGGCAGATCTCCCCGGCGTCGCAGTGGATGGTGGTCAGGGCGCCCTCGAATGCATCGGCGACGACGATGGCGACAGCGGAGGGCTGGTTGTCGACGAGGAAGTCGAGGAGCTCGGGTGGGGGTGGCTTGGTGGCAACGACGACCATCGGCATCAGCGCGTCGTGGTTCGGATCGTGTCCACGGCCGACGAAGGCGTTGGGCCAGTTGTTCAAGGTGAGGGCGCGGTGCGAACCGGTCGCCCATGCGGTGAGGTCATCGGCGAAGTCGTGCCAAGTCTCCTTGTGCGTGAGCTGGGGTAGGCCCGCTGCTTCGGGGTCGACGAGGTCGCCGATGGTGATGACCCGGTTGCTGTCGGCCAGCGGGGTCAGGGCGAGTTCGGTGAGGATCGACCGGGCGAGTTTGCGGGCGGCTTCGACGTCTCCTTCGAGTGCGAGGACGCCTTCGACCTCGAGGTCGAGGTAGAGGTGGGCGCCCTCGTCTGGTTGGCCGATGGTGACCATGAGCGGTGCAGGGCAGGATGGGCCATCGAGATCGACGTTGAGGTTGATGCCGTGCTCAAGGGTGAGCACGAGCCCGTCACCTTCAGCTCTCCAGCCGTCGGGGATCACCGTTGCCGGCTGGTCGAGGAGCACCTCGAGGCTGTCGGCGCTATGGCGAACAAGGCGAGGGCGGCAAGGCACTCCGCTGTCGGCGAAGTCAACGGACAGCTCGCCCAGCGCGTACTGAAGTTCGGCGATGAGGTCCTCGTCGGCCATGGCCACCACGGTCTGGTGGACCTGTCGTTGGTCGGGCACGGGCGGGGGTAGATCTGCGCCGTCGTGCTCGAGCGCGAACTCGCGCCGTCGGCGCTGGATGTGCCGCTTGGCGCCAACGGCGAGAGCCACGCTCGACAGTCCGCCGAGGGCAAGCCACCAGCCCAACCCGGAGTCCGACCCCGTCGCCGTCTCTGGCTGGTCCTCGGCGGTCGGCTCAGCCTCCTCATCCTGCGGGAGTGACTCGACCGTCGAGACCGGGGCTGTGGACGTCGGCACGATCGTGGTCGTGGTGGTCGGCGCCGGTTCGGTGGTAGGCGGTGGTGCTTCGGCTTCGGACTCGGGGGCTGGCTCGGGCTGCGGGGACTCCGGCTCGACGGGGAGCGGCAGGAGGTGGCGGCGGGGGTGCAGGTTCGTGGCCGGTCGGCGGAAGGACGAGGACCTGGCCTGGGTGGATGAGGCTGGGGTTGGCGGGGTCGACGAGGCGGTCGCGGTTCGCGTCCATGACGTCGATCCAGTACGGCTCGACCTCCGGGGTCGGTTGGTGGGCGTTCGAGGTCGACGGCGAGGCGGTCCTCGGACATGTCCCACAGGTTGTCGCCATCGACGACCACGACTTCGCTGGCTGTGGGTTCCGGGGAGGTGACGGTTGGTTCTTCGGCGGGGAGGTCGAGAACCCATCCGGACCGAAGGCTCTCGTCTGCGGCGGTGAGGACGTGCCCGTCGACCATGGTGCGCCCGACGTTGAGTGCCTGGATCTCTTGCCAGCGCAGCCCGTCGTCGAGCTCTCGTTCAGCGATGGCCCAGTAGGTGTCGTGGCGTTCGACCGAAACGGTTCGAGTCGGCGCCGCCACCAACGCCGGCGCAGGCTCGGTCGTGGGCCACGAAGGCGTGTCGCATGCGAGCTGGGCGCGCAGGTCGATGACCGGCGCGGCGATGGACGGCGGCGCGGCCACTGCGGCGGACTCGACGGTGGCGACGGCCGGTGTTGGCGGTGGTGGAGCTGCGACAGCTCGAGCTGGTTGGAGCGGGGCGACGAGCATGACGATGCCTGCGACGAGGCGGGCCGCGGCTGCTTGGAGTCCAGGGGCGATGGGGAGGTCGCGGGGTTGGCGCCCCTTGAGGCGCGGCGGTGGCCTCGATGAGGAACGCCAAGGCGAGCTGCGCCCAGGCGATCCATGCGACGACGGCGAGGGCGTTGACGATGAAGGTGTCGGTGATGCCGGTGTTGATGGCGGTGGAGAGGGTGTCGCTATCGGGGATCGTGGTCGGTAGCGGCCAACCGACGAGTGTGGCCAGGCCGATCGGGACACCGATGAGAAGGAGGGCGGCGACCGCGAGGGAGCCCAGGCCTCGAAGGACCGCGGTCGATCGGCGGCTGGTCATGGGTCGTCTCCTCGGACGGCGGAGGCGGTTTCGGTGACGATGATGGTCCGGTCGGCGCCGGGGAGGACGCGCAGGGGCTGGACGCGAGTGACGGTGACGGTGATGTCGGCGCCGTCGACGAGCGCCGTACCGGTGGCACCGACGCGGGCGAGGTAGTCGAGCGCGGCAGTCTCAGCGGCGCCGGGGTCGAGGCGGGGTTCGTTGGTCTGGCGGAGGTGGGTGAGGTCGATCTCTTGCGCTCCGGCGCGGGCTGCTTGTTCGGCGTCGTTGCGCGCCGCGTTGTGGGCGTGGATGACTTGGCCTCCGTCGTGAGGCCATGCCGGCGACCATGACGAGTGCGGTGGCGACGACCGCGACGAACGCGGTGATGCTGCCTCGTTCGTCGTTCCATCGGGTCACGGGCCGTCGTCTCCTCGGTAGGTGTCGATCACTTCGGTGGCCGTCGCGGTGAAGGTCCGGGTTCCCGGGACGCCGAGGAGGGTCACGTCTGCCATCGACGCGGTGCATTCGACGGTGACGGTGACGGTGCCGCCGGGTTCGAAGTCGCTGGTGTCGACGATGGCTTCGAGCGTCGAGCAGGACACGCCTGCGGTAGCGAGGTTGGCCTCGACGGTGGATCGGGCATCGGTTGCGGCGTTGCCGGGGTGTTGGCGCAGTGATGCGGCGCGTGCTCCCTCGGCTGCGGCTCGCTCGACGTTGCCGTCGGCCTCGGAGACCTTGCCGGCGAACACGACGAGCAGCATGAGGAACACGAACGCGGGGGCGATGACGGCGACCTCGACCGATACCGAGCCACGCTCGCTGCGCCGGTCGAGCGATGAGCGCTTCATCGTTCGGGCTCCGGGATGAACCGTTCGACGGGGGCTTCGCTGCGGGCGGTGACCGCCCATTCGACGCCAGGGACCAGTTGCGGTGCGTCGCCGTGGACTTCGGCGACGACGACGGTGGCCTGGCGGTCGACGGTGATGGTGACGCCGGTGAGGTTGCCGGACTGGGCGAGGTAGCTGGCCGCAGCGGCTTCGCCCTGGGCGGCTGAGCCGTCTTGGACCTGGGCGGCATCGACGGCTTCGGCCGCGGCGGCGTTGGCGACCTGCTTGGCGTGCCACCACAGCCCGTACTGGACGATGAGCATGAGCCAGATCAGGACAGCCGGGAACAAGATGGCGACCTGGATGGTGGTCATCCCCCGCTCGTCACGCAGCCGGGTCATGGTCCTCAGCCGGCGGGCTGCTCAGGGGTCGGGATGTTGTCGGCATTGCCCTTGGCGGCGGTGTAGATGATCCCGAGGACAACGATGGCGGCGCCGACGAGCAGGAAGGTGATGACCGCGACCTCGGTCGTGGTCATGCCCCGTTCGTCGGTGGGGTCGATTTGCCGCAGCGGGCGCAGAGGTAGTCGAATATCAGGGTGATGTCGGGCATCGGGTTGTCCTTTCTGGTGGGTGTAGGGGAACTCGCTCAGGGGTTGGCCCGCTCACCGAGGTGATCTGTGCGATGGCTGGGTAGGCGATGAAGACGAGGAACCCGAACAGCAGGACGGCGACGGGGACGGTCATGCGTTCGGTGGCTGCTTCGGCGGCGGCTTCGGTCTCGGCGATCTGGTGGCCTCGGAGGGTGTCGGCCTTGGCTGCCAGTGATGCCCGGATGCGGGCGCCGTGGGATCCGGCGAGGGACACGCTGGCTGCGAGTTCGGCGAGTTCGGTCACGCCGAGCCGATCGGCGAGTCCGGCGAAGGTGTCCCATGGGGATTGGCCGGTGAGGCGTGCTCGGCGTAGTTCGCTGCGGATGGTGCGGTAGCCCCACCCGTCTCCGGCGTCGGCGGCAGCGTGAGGGCGGTCTCGATGCCAGCTCCTCCGGCGAGCAGGACGTTGACCAGGTCCAGGTAGGACGACAGGGCGTGACGGAACGCTCGTCGGCGGCGTTCGGCCTCGTCGCGCAGAAGGAAGTCGGGGAGGATGAACCCGGCGGCGGCGGTGACGAGGGACAGGACGCCGATGACACCGACGGGCATGGTCATCCCGGCGAGGGTGAGGGCGACCGCCGCCAGGTTGGGGACGAGAGGCCGGCGACGGCGCCGAGGAGCTTGTCGAAGGCGTGGCGTTCGGGGGTGCGTTCGACCAGCTCGAGCTCGCTGCGCAGCCCTGTCGAGGTGTCCTGTCCGACGGCCCCGATGATCCGCCGCGAGATCGACCCGATGCGGTCGATGGTCGGGTCCGCTGCTGGCGCCTCGGTACCGATCGGTGTTCCTGGGCGGGCCAGGTCGGCGAGGACGAGCCCGATCGGGGGTGGGTCGAGGGCGAGCGCACGCCATGTGATCAAGCCCCGGCGCCGATTCCGGCGCCGAGGAGGCAGCATGACGACGACGTTCACGGCTCGACTCCGACGTTGTCGGGCTGGCGGCTCGAGCCGTGAACCGCTCGGGTAGGTCGATGCGGGCCATGCGGGTGAGGAGCCATCCGCCGGTGGCGAAGATGGCGCCGACGACGGCCAGAACGAGTTGACCAACGGGGCTGTCGTAGACGGCGAGGTAGTCCCGGTTGACCAGAGCGAGGAACACCACTGCGGCGACGACGACACCGACGATCACCTTGGTGGCGGTTCGCACTCTTGTACGGCCGACCTCGACGCGGATGCGCATCCTCGCCTCGCCGCGGGTGGCATCGGCGAGCCGGGACAGGAGGCTGGACAGGTCGCTGGCTTCCATCCGGGCGGCGATGACGAGCGCTGCGACGACCAGATCACCGGAGGGGTGGTTGAGGTCGTTGCCGAACGCGACGAGCGCATCGGGCAGCGGTTGGTGTTCGAGGCGACGGACGAGGGTGCGGACCTCGGGGGCGATCGGTGCAGGGGCGACGTTCGCGGTGGCGATGATGGCTTCTTCGAGCCCGGACGCGGCGACGATCGAGTCGCGGATCATCTCGGTCCACGAGGCGATGGCCTCGGTGCGGGCGATCTCACGGTCGCGGTGGCTCTTTCCTCCGAGCACACCCGGCAGGGCGGCGACGGTCAGCGCGCCGAGGACCCCGCCGACGAACCAGCCGGTGACCGCCCACACGACGATGAACGCAGCGACGCTGGACGCGATGCGGGCCGTTCCGGGGCCGCCGACTCTGCGTTGTGCGCCGGCTCCGACCCCTTCGAGGATCGGTCTGCCGGTGAGCCCGGCGGCGACGAGCAGGAGCCCCAGCGCAGCGCCGGCCGCGAGTGCGGCGATGACGAGGACGCTCATCGCCACCACCCGTCGGCCATGGCGTGGGCTTCGATGTCGAAGCCGTAGCGCTCGAGCTTGTCGGTCAGCTCCCGGGTGGGTGGCGCGGCCGGGGCCGCCGTGCCCGTGGCGTCGGGACGCCAGAGCTCGTTGGAGACGATGTGTGGGCCTTCGAGCGTTCCGGTGACCTGGCGGACGCTGGTGATGCGCCGTTCACCCTCGACCCAGCCGAGGTGCACGATGAGGTCGACGGCGTTGGCGACGAGCAGGTTCGTCACCTCGGGCACCAGCCGCTCGGGGGTCATGGCCGCGTACATGGCGAGCCGCCCGAAGACGCCCTTGGACGAATCGGCGTGGATCGAGCACATCGACCCGTCGTTGCCTTGGGACATGGCGAGCAGCATCGGGAGCACCTCGGCGCCGCGAACCTCACCGACGATGACGCGGTGTGGGTCCATGCGCAGCGCGGAGCGGACGAGGTCGGCGAGGGTGATGGCGCCGACGCCTTCGGTGTTGGCCTCGCGGGCTTCGAGGGTCTCGTGGTCGGGATGGAGGTCCTCGAAGCGTTCCAGGCCGATCTCGAGTGAGTCCTCGACGGTGATGAGCCGCTCGTCGGGGTCGATCTCGTTGATGAGGCAGCGAAGCATCGTGGTCTTGCCGGTACCGGTGCCCCCGGCGACGATGACGTTCGCTCGGGCCCGCACCGCGGCCGACAAGAACCCGGCGAGCAGGTCGTTGCACACACCGCGTGCGACGAGCTGGTCGACACGGTGGATGTCGAAGTCGTGGCGGCGGATGGTCACGGTCGGTCGACCTGACACGGCCATGAGGGCGTGGAGCCGGTCGCCGTTGGGGAGTTGGAGGTTGAGCTCGGGCTGGGCGTGGTCCCAGCGGCGTTCGCTTCGACCAAGTCGCCGGGCGGCGGTGGCGATCAGCTCGACCAGCTCGTCGTCGGACGCGGCGACCGACGGGCCACGCACCTTGGTGCCGTCGCGCATGGTGAGCCACACCCGGTTCGCCCCCGAGATGTGGATGTCGCGGATCGACGGGTCATCCAGCAGCGGTTGGAGGCGGGCGAGGCCGTGGAGTCGATCGAGCACCGCGGTCATCACGGCGTCCTCGGTGGCTTCGTCGAGCGGTTGGCGACCTGTGGAGTAGGCGTCTGTTGCCAGTCGGCGCAGCTCGTCGGCCAACAACTTGCGGGCCAGGGCCCGTTCATCCGGGTACCGACAGGCGGCCCTGACCCTCGTCCTCATGGGCGCTGTGGGCGGCGGTGAGCGATTCGCCGACGATGCGATGCAATCGGCCGACGAGCTCCGCGGCCTCGCCCTCGAGCGGGGCCGACGACGCGGTCGAGCTCGTGGGTGGCGTGAGTGCGACGGTGGCGCTCATCCGACCGTCACGACGTCAGGGACTTGGGCGGCGGGCTGGTCGATGAGGTCCGCGAGCCCGGCGACCGCTCGGGACAGCCGGGAGCGGGCGAGGGATCGGGAGGTGGTTCCCCCGTCGCGGAGGTGGGCGGCGGTCGTGGGGTCGTCGGGCAGGTGGGCCAGGACCGGCGCGCCGAGTGAGTCACCGATCTCGGTGGGCCGGTAGGTGCCGTCACCGACGAGCACCACCCCAACCTGGGCGCCGCGGTGGCCGAGGTTGGTGGCGTTCAGCGTTGCGACCGCGTGGGATGCGGCGACGAGCTCCTCGGCATTGGGTCGGGCCAGCACCAACGCCACCTCGGCGGCGTCGAGGATGCGGGGGCGGCGCCAGATCCGGCCGACGTCGATGACGACCGTTCCGTTGGAGCGGCCGAGGACGCCCATGATCCGCTCCCCCGCTGTTCGCCACAGTGACTCCGCTGTCTCCGCGGCGTCCGGGCCGACGAGCACCGGGATGCCGCCGGCGTTCTGGGCGTGGTCGAGCCAACCGCCGGGCTCGTGCGGGTTCGCCGCAGCCAACGTGACCAGGCCCGGTTCGCGTCCGAGGCCGTAGCGCACCGCGACCACCCCACCGGACAGGTCCGCCTCCACCATCACGGCGTCGAGGTGCGACGCGACGAGCAGAGCGGTGGTGGTGACCCCGGGTGCTCCCCGGGCCGAGCACAACGCCACGGATCTCATGGCGACACCTGCACGAGCCGCAACGACCCCGACCCCGCCCGGGCCGCGACCGCAACCGCGTCGCCCTCCGGCGCGAGGATCGACACGAGCAGTCGGTCACTCGCCAGCTCCTCGACCGAGACGACCGTCGCCCCGCGGGCGATCACCACGTCGCCGGTGCCAATGCTGGCGTCAGCACCGTCGTCGCTTGTGTCGCCTTGGTCGGTGCCGTCCGTGATCGGGGTCGGCGGGGTCGACGGTTCGGACCACGTTGACGAGGTCACCTGGCGACAGTCCCATCGCTGGGTAGCCGCCCGGTTCGAGCGACAGTCCGACGATGCCGTCGCCCGCCTCGAGCGCAGGACGGTCTGCGACGACCGAGTGCGTGAGCAGGGGTTCCCGGTGCCAGGTCGACGAGCGCCACCTGGCCGACCACGCTGTTCATGTCGGCTTGGGTCAGGTGGGCGAGCCTGTCGTCGCTGGCGACGTAGACCACACGAACATCCGACGACGACAGGGTCTGGCCTCGTTCGACGGTGCCGATGACCGCAAGCGCTGGTGACTTGTCGACGGCGCTCAGGTGCCACAGGACCGCGCCGAGAGCGAACACGGTCATCACCAGCACGCCGACCACCAGCTCGGGCATGCGCACCCGGCGGCGGGGTGGGGCGATGCCCGCGACGGGGTCGGGGCGGTGGCCGTTCGTGCTCGGTGCTCCCGATCGTGGGCGCGGACGGTTGGGGTGGATGCCATGTCAGTCGCCTCTCGTGCCGATCGCTTGGATCTCGCCCACCTCGACATCGAGGGTCGAGGTGCGGGTGATCGCCGGGAGGGTCCCACCGAACGGCGCATTGGAGGTCCAAGTGATCTCGAAGCGGACCGTGGCCGAGAGGTCGAAGGTGCCGCCTTCGGCCGAGGCTGACGACCGGCGGTAGGTGTGGGTGCAGTTGCTGGCGTCCTCGTCGACGCCGGGCGACCAGGCGACCCCGGGGCCACGGCACACTTCGCTGCCACCATCACCGGTGCCCCAGGTGACCGACACCGGTCGAGCGGTCACCGTCGACCACACCCGGCCCGCCTGCGCGGTAGCGGTGTAGGGCTGCCACCACGACGAATCGATCCACAACCACGTCGGGATCTGCACGTACAGCCGTCCGCTCTCTTCTGGGCTCGTGCGGATCGCGGGCGGCGCGATCTGCACGGACTGCAACGCCTGCTGAGCCAGAGCGGCCGGGTCGACCAGACCGCCCTCGGGGACGATGAAGTAGCCGTCGACAGCGACGGCGCCGGTACCTTCGCACCAGTACTCGAGCCAGCGTCCCGTCGCCGAGTGCTGGGTCTGGAGGGTGTCGACGTCGTAGATGCCCATCTGGAAGTCGTCCTCGATGACGACGTGCCACTCACACGGCGGACCTTCCCCTCCTCCTCCTCCACCGCCACCCGAGCCGCCACCACCGGGGTTCGCGGTGCCGTCGCCTGCGGTGGCCGTCGGGTCGCCGTCACCGTCGACGTAGGCGCCACCTCCTCCACCTGGAGGAGGACGGTTGCCGGCACCGGCCGGTGTCGCGGCAAGCAGGACCGAGGCCCCGGCGAGGAGCAACGCCGTCAAGACGCGAGTGCGCATCCGGCCACCCCCTCGAACTGCTGGAGGAGTCGAGCCTCCGACACCTTCCACACCCCGTCGACCCGAAGCATCTCGGCCTGGACGTTGTGGGTGCTGACCGAGTCATCGACCACCTCACCGGTGTCACGGCTCACGACCAGGCCGTCATCGACCACGCACTCCTGGACCACGGCCCGGTCGCCGTCGATCTCCACCACCGTGACCCGCTGGATGTTGTGTGGTTCTGCGGCTCGCTCGAACGCGACACCCGAGTCGAGGTTGGACTGGGTCTCGGCAACCACGGCATCGAGCTGACGGCCAGTGGCGAAGTCGCGCAACGCCGGATCGTCGGGGTTCGGGACCCCAGCGTTCGCGTTGAAGCGCGCGTTCCAGTAGCCGACGTAGCGATCGATCACCTCCTGCTCCGCGGTCGTACCCGGAGCAGTGGTGACCGGTGTGGCCTCGGTCGTGGTCGTCGTGGTGTCCCGCGACGTCGAGGACGTCGACGCGGTGGTCGATGTCCTGTCTGCGGCGGTCGTCGACGACGCCGCGGTATCGCTGTCGTCATCGCTGCAACCGGCGAGCGCGAGAACCAGCGCAACACAGAGGGCGCTGATCACGGCGCGTCGGGGTGGGTGACCGAACCAAGGCATGGGTGTGCCTCCTCGTCCGAGGGGACCCGTACCCAGCGCCGACCATCCCACCAACACGGGACGGCGGCGGACCGCACCCATGAGGGATCGACAGCGAGTGGCGCTGAGGTGGGAGGTCCGCCCCGTATCGGTCAGGCAGACGAGACCGGGCCGACCACGACGTCGACCAGCAACGACGGTACCCGATCGTCTCGGAGTTGTCTCCTGACCTCGGGTCGATCCCGCTCGAGCACCCATCAGCTCGCCAGCGGCAGGACGCGCAGGCAGCGCTCGGCGCGGGTGCGTCGACGCCAGATCGCGTCCGCCGACATGTTCATGTCCGCGGCCACCTCGACCAGCGACTCACCGCCCAGGCGGGTGCGGATGATCGTCGCCAGCGCGGCGCGGGAGACCATGCCCTGCTCCTGGGCGCTGCGGAGCTCGTCGAACAACTCCTGCTCGCACACGACCTGGTCCGGGGTCGGGTTGGGATCGGCGCCGAAGCGCCGGTTGTGCACCTCGGGTTCGACCGGGCACTCGATCGTGGCCCTGTTGCGGAGGAACTCCTTGCGGACGTCGAGCACCACGTTCGCCGCCACCGGTCCCGGCCGCTGCGGTGGGTAGGTGCGGATCCGGTTCCACGCGATCGACACGACCTCACCCACCGAGTCCGGCTCGTCGTGCACCACCCCGGCAACGACACGGACCACCCCGCCGAGTAGCGCCTGGAGCAACGTGCGGGCCGCGATCTCATCACCGGGAGCCTCGGTGGCGAGCACCCGCAACGCGCTCGCCCCCCAGTCGCGTCGACCCCGGGTGTCGACGAAGTCGTTCAAGCTCTGGGCCTGGCCGAGCTCGGGGTGGCGGGCCGTCCAGCGCATCAGCGCTCGACGAGCCTTCGGAGAGCGGGCCAACGTGGCCCACTCCTCGTTCAGAGCATGCACGATCGTTGTCATCGGGAGGACCTCCTGGTGCTGGTTGGACACCAGGAGGCTCCGCGCGGCCCATCCCGTTGGGTCTCCCGTTACCTATCCGGTTGGCGAGAAATCCTCGAGATTCTTCAACCGGATACCCAGCGGGATAGACAGCGCGATATCACGCCTTGTGGGCCTCGTTTCGTCCAGGAATCACCAGTTCTGGCCAGTGGCCGAGGTCGCGGCGGAGCTGGCGGTCATGGGTCACGACGACGACCGCTGCGGCCGTGGCGTCGAGGGCCTCGGTGAGCTCGTCGACGAGCGCGATCGACAGGTGGTTGGTGGGTTCGTCGAGGAGCAGGGCGTGGGGTCGGCCGGCGAGGGCGAGGGCGAGGTCGAGACGGCGCTGCTGGCCCATGGAGAGCTCGGCAAGGGGTCGAGCGGTGTCGGCAGCCGAGAGCAGCCCGAGGGACCGCAACGGCACGGTCGCATCGAGTCCCAGGTGACGGAGTTGATGCATACGGGCTTCGTAGATGTCATGGACTCGGCGTCGGTCAGCTGACGGGGTCTCCTGGGCGACGAAGCCGATGCGAGCGTTCGCCGCGACCCTCACCGAGCCCTGGTCCGCTTCGAGCTGTCCGGCAAGCACCGCGAGCAGGGTGGACTTGCCGGCCCCGTTCGGACCGGTGATCAGGAGACGGTCGCCGGATTCGAGCGCGACGGTGACCGGACCCGTGAGCCGGCCGTCGACCGCGACCTCCTCGGCTCGCACGAGCGTCACGCCGGACAGCGTTGCCAGTTCGGGCATGTGGAACCGCAGCGGCGCCACCGGTCTCGATACGGCGTGGTCGGCGAGGTCGTCGATCCGTCGGTTCACCGCCCGAACCAGAGACGGTGCCCGAGTGGCGCGCTGGTGCTTGCCGGTGCCCTTCGGTGGACGCCAGCTCGAACGAAGCCGGTTCTGCGCCGCCGAAAGGTCGTCGGCGAGGCGGGCCTCCTCGGCCAGGTGCTGGTCGTAGTCCTGCTCCCAGCGGGCCATCGCCGCCGAACGACCGGCCCGGTAGCCCTCATAGCCATCGCCGTAGACGCGGGGCCGCCCATCGATGCTGGGATCCAGGTCGAGGATCTTGGGCGCGACATCGGCGAGCAACACCCGGTCGTGGCTGACCAGGACCACCCCGCCGGGATGGTCGCGCAGCGCGGCGGTCAAGAAGTCGAGGCCGTGCTCGTCGAGGTGGTTGGTGGGCTCGTCGAGGAGCAAGAAGTCGTGCTGAGCACCGAGCAGGCACGCCAGGCGCACCCGGTAGCGCTCCCCGACCGACATCTGAGCGAGTGCGCGGCTGCGGTCGCGCACCGCGCCGAGCGCGTCGAGCGCCAAGTCAACGCGTCGGTCCGCATCCCACGCGTCGAGCGCCGTCGCAGCATCGAGCGCCGCCGCGTACTCGTCGTCAGCACCCTCGACCTCCGCGCCGCGGCCGCGGCAGCCTCGTCGAGGGCCTTCAACGCGGCGCGGGCATCGGCCAGCTCCACGTCGATCAGCTCACCGACGGTTCGCGCGTCTCCAGCAGCCAGTTCCTGCTCAGCGACGCCGATGCTGCCGATCCGGCTGACCGTCCCCGAGTCAGGGCGCAGCGTCCCCACGAGGACGTGCAGCAGCGTCGACTTGCCGCGACCGTTCTCACCCACCACGCCCAGACGGGTGCCCGCCGAGACCGACACCGACACGTCGACCAGGACCGGCCGACCCCCTCGTTCCACGTGCACCGACGCGGCGCCGAGTTGGGCGCGCGACCGCGCCCGAACCTCTGTGTTGCGAACCAAGACCAGTTCCTTCCCAGTGGGTGACCATCACCGCCAACCGGCGCGGCCACACGCGATCCACGAACGAGCGACCCCTCCGTCAGGGTTCGCCGATCAACCCGGACGCGACACGCGTCCCAGGGGTCCGTGGATCAAAGGAAGATCGACTGCAACATGACAGCCAGGCTACCAACGAATCTGGCTCCCACCGGGCAGGTTCGCGGGCGCTGTCCACCTTGAGCGCGGGATTCGGACCCGTTCGCGGCTTACCTGGGCATGGAACACGGCCGAACTCTCACCTTCACGCCCGTCAACCACCCGAACCGCCAGGTTCGACAGGTCGGCTTCGACCTTTCGGACACCTACGTCGAGCAGTGCTGGTCTGCTGTCATCGGACCGAGCGCGGTGGTGCTGTTGCGCCGAATGCCCGAGCTGTGGCGCCACGAGGTCCCGGCCAAGATCCCCGCGGACGAGCTGAGCCGCTCGATCGGGCTCGGGGGCGGGACCGGGCCGAACAGCCGGCTCGTGGCGATCACCGATCGGATGGTCAAGTTCGGGCTCGTCCGCCGGAGTGGCGGCCCGGACCGCTTCGACGTGTTCCTCGAGGTCGCACCATTGCAGGCCCGACAGCTCGAGCGGGTGCCCGAGTGGACCCGGGCCACCCATGAGCGGTTGTTCTCGGCTCACCTCGAGGGCTTCGACGGTGTCGCCGAGCACCGAGCGAAGGTCACCAACGCGGCGGTCGATCTGGATCGGTTTCGTGACCGAGCCACCCACTCCGACCGCACCCCACCAGCAGCGCGTCAGGCCCTTGGGCGATGAGCCTCAGGCGCCGTCCCGGCTCTCCCGGAAGCCCGGTCATCGCGGGAACCCACGTCGGTTCTCAACGGCAGGTCTGGCGCGCACACATTGACAGGTTCCCCTTCGGGGAACCTGTTGGCTATCCGGTTGGCAGCTCGTCGTGAAGTTCACCGTCACCCCGCTCGGCGGTGGCCGGGCCGACACGGCCCGGGTCGTGGACTCGATCGTCCGCTACCTGAACCCGCCCGCCGCCAAGACCCCGGGGCGGGCGGCCCCGCTCCATCGGGGGCAGAGGGCGCGGAGCAGTACTACGCGGACAAGGGCGAGGAACCGGGTCGGTGGATGGGCCGCCACGCCGCGGCCACCGGCCTGGCGGGGGCGGTGCAGCGCCATGACTTCGCGTCGGTGCTCGCTGGCCGTGATCCCCACACCGGGGAACGGTTGATCACCGCGCAGGGCTCGGCCGGTCGACGCCCGACGTTGGGTGCAGGGGCACACTCGCGGACCGGCGCCCACGGCGAGCGGCTCTATGACGTCGCGGACGCTGCCGCGGTCCTCGGGGTCACGCATCGCGAGGTCGAGCGGATGCTCGACGCCGGGACCCGCCTGGTACACGCGGCACTCCCACCGACGGCCGGTCAAGGCTCAACCGAAGATCCCGCTGGTCATCCGGTTGGCGCTGCCGAGACCGAGCCCGGCGCGGCGTATCTGGTCCCTTTGGTCGATGAGGACGGGTCCCGATGGGTGAGCGAGGAAGAGCTGGCTCGCTGCCAACAGGCCCGTGACGAGGGCGTGACACCCGAGCAGGTCCGTGCCCTCGGTGGCCCCGAGGATCAGCTGTCGATCAGCGACGCAGCCCGCCTCGCCGGTGTGACCAACCGCTACCTGCGCGGGGTTGCCCGTTACCACGAGGACCACTCGGTGGAGATCGCCCAGTCGGTCGCCGCGGGTCGTCAGCCTCGCCGGGCGTACCTGGAAGCGCATCGGGGCACCAAGGGCCGCTGGTTGGTCACCCGTGAGCACTTGGCCGAGTTCCTCGAACGACGACGACCACCGGCAGTGCGCGTCGCCTACGACCTGACGCTCACCACCGAGAAATCCCTCGGGGTGTTGGCCCTGCTCGGCAACGACACGACCCGACGGGCGGTGCTGGGGTCGATCCAGGCCGGCAACGACTGGGCGCTCGGCTGGATCGAGGAGCGTGCCGTGGGGCGCATCGACGGCCAACCAGTAGCGGCGCAGGGGTTGATGGTGGCGTCGTTCCGGCACCTCACCTCACGAGCACTGGACCCGTTCCCCCACCATCACAACGTCGTGCTCAACACCGTCCAGGTTCCCGACGGTTCCCACCGGTCGCTGTGGTCACGCTGCCTGTACCGCAACGCCCAAGCCGCGTCCGCGTTGGCGACCGCGGAGATGCGCCACCAGCTCGCCAGCCAGCTCGATGTGCGATGGCGGCCCGGCCGCAAGTCCGGATGGGAGATCGACGGCATCGACCAGGCCGTCGTGTCGGAGTTCTCGAAGCGCCGCAACGAGATCGACGACGCCCTCGCCGAGCTCGAAACCGAGATCGGCCGTGGCGCGCATCCCGGCGAGGTCGAACACATCGTGTTGCGTACACGCCCCGCCAAGAACCACACCCCCGCCGACAAGCTCATCGCCGACTGGCGGGCACGCGCCGAAAGAGCCGGTCTGACCAGCGATGATCTCGACCGGCTCGCCCCACCCATCCGTGAACCGGATACCCAACGGGATAGCCAACCGGATAGCCAGCGGGATAGGACAGAGACCGTCTACCGACTCCTCGCAGCCGATGACGGGATCTGTGCCGGTGGGTCGGTGTTCGCCCGAGCCGACGCCATCGCCGCGGTCGCGAACGTCGGGGTCCCCGATCCCGACGGTGTCGCCCAACCACTCCTCGGTGGCGCGACCCAGGTCCTCGAGCTGACCGACGGGTTCCTCGCGTCTGGTCATGTGGTCGCGCTCACCGACGGCGACGAGCCGCTGTTCACCACCCGAGCGATGCTCGAGATGCAGAACCGCATCGCAGCACGGTTCCGGGCCGGTCGCCACGAAGGCACCCACCACGTCACCGACCACCACCTCGCCACCGCGCTCGCCGGCCACCCGCATCTGACCGGTGAACAGCGCGACCTGGTTCGGTCGTGGTGCCAAAGCGGCCACCGGTTCCAACCCGCGATCGGCCGGGCTGGCACCGGCAAGACCACCACCGTCGCTGCCTGCGCCGATGCCTGGCGAGCCGCCGGCTACCGCGTCGTCGGTGCCGCGGTGAAGGGCGAAGCCGCCCGCACCCTCGCGGCGGCCACCGAGATCGAGTGCGAGACCGTCGCCTGGTACCTCGCCCACACCGACCCCGACCACCCACCCCTCGACGCCCGCACCGTCCTCGTCATCGACGAAGCCTCCACGCTGCACGACCAAGCCCCTCGACACGCTCATGGACATGGCCACTCGCGCCGGGGCCGCCGTGCGTCTCGTCGGCGACCCCGCTCAACACGGCGCCATCGCCGCCGGAGGGATGTTCCGGGTGCTGTGCGAACGCCACCCCACATCACCCCCGAACTGACCACCAGCCACAGGCTCCAACACCCCAGCGACCGAGCCGCCGCCGATGCGCTCCGTCGAGGCGACATCGATACCGCGTTCGACGCCCTCGCCGCAGCCGGACACCTCCACGTCGTCGGTGATGACCTGACCATGTACCGCCAGGTCCTCGGCCGCTGGTGGGACGCCCACCGCAACGGCGACGACCACCCCATGGTCGACCGGCGCAACACCACCCGCCGCCAGCTCAACCGCCTTGCCCACCTCCCTGCGCCAAGTGAACGGCGAACTCGGCGACGACCAGATCCCCGCCAGCGGAGGACGCAGCTTCGCCACCGGCGACCGCGTCACCGCCCGCGCCCCCAACCGGGCCCTCCACGTCGACGGCGACCGCCACGCCTATGTCCGCAACGGCGCCCTCGGCACCATCACCGCCACTCGCCACGACCCCAGCGACCGGAGACGGATCGGGTCACCGTCGACTTCGACGGCATCGGCACCATCGAGTTGCCCCGCAGCTTCTTCGACCACCACCGCACTGCCGCCGGCCGAGTCGAGGTCGGCATCGACCACGCCTACGCGCTCACCAGCTACGCCGTGCAGGGCTCCACCAGATCGGTCTCCACCAGTCGAGTCGACGCCACGGCCACCCGCGCCGAGACCTACGTCGACATCACTCGAGGCCGCAACGCCAACCACCTCTACCTCACCGCAGCCAACGACCCACTCGACGGCGAAGCCCTCCCCGCATCCCCGCCCCCACCCGCCGACATCGCCGTCGCCGACCGGCTCCACCGATCCACGGGCGAGCTCACGGCCTGGGAACTCGCCCACCCGTCGACCCTGCTCTGGCCGGTCAGGCGATCGAGCGGTAACGCCGCGGGGTTTGTTGTCGATTTTGACCCCCGATCGCGGCTTACCCAGGTACGGAAACGCACAGGAGGCCCAGTCCGATGACCACCGCATCTGCCGACACCCCCGCCGAGGTCCTCACCGTCGAGGAAGCGGCGGCGATTCTTCGCATCAGCCGCAACGCCGCCTACGCGGCGGCCCGTCAGTGGCGCGCCACCGGCGGCGAGACCGGCCTGCCCTGCATCGAGATCGGCCGCACACTCCGGGTGCCCGCGCCGATCTCGACCGGCTGCTGGGTCGCCACGGCCCGTCTCAGGCCGTCGCGTGATCGGTCCACAATGGCGGTCATGAGCTTCGATGGGTGGCTACCCGCACCAGGCCAGGCCCGCGGGGCTCACTTGATCGAGTTCCTCGAGGCACTGCTCGTCCGCTGCGAGGAGCTGGCCGAGGGCCGCGATTGGACGCAGGTCGCGGTCGGGGCTCGCGACATGCTGGACGCGATCCGATCAGCAGGTCGCCACCGAGCCGCCCGGCATCGCGGTGTTCGACTTCGCCGCTGAGACTGTTCATGCCCACCTCACCACGGTGGGCGCCGCGTTCGACGACGTGGACCCGTTGGTCGCCGCGGTGGCGTGTGCCCGAGCGGTCGATGACATCTGGGGCGATGATCTGGCCGCGGAGTGGGCCGAGCTCTTGGCCTCGCGCGGCGACAAGATCGAGCCGGGCGACATCGTCATGTCCGCGGGCAGCGATCACATCGCTGACCTGTACTCGCTGGGACGGGCGTTCTCGGCACCTCGGTTCCGCGCCGCTGACGGTGCAGGCCGGACGCGCCGGGCAGGGATCTACCGGCCGCAGCCGGGAGTCCCTTCGGTCCTGGTGGATCGTTCGCTCAGCCGAGTGCTTGCGCCGGCGCTCGCGACCGGTGACCAGCGGGCACGTCCATGGGTCGCCGGGGTACCGAACGCGTCGAGCGCTGAGTGGGAATTCGACCGGCCACCGATCCGGCCCCGCGACCGTGCCGGCCACCTCGAAGCCACCGAGAGCGTGGTGGCCGACGCGTTTGGCCTCGACGCGGCGGTCGTGGTCCTGCCCGAGTTCAGCGGGTACGTCGATGTCATCGACCGGCTGCGCCAAGCACGCCCGCAGCGACCGACCCTCGTGGTTGCTGGCAGCGGCCACGAGTCGACAGGCAAGACCCTCCGCAACGTCGCATCAACCTGGATCGCTCGACCCGACGGGACGATCCCGCCCGACCAGCCCATCCGCACTCTCAAGCGTGTCCCATACGACGGGGCGCTGGGAACCGAGCCGCTGACCGATGTCGCATCCACGATCACGGTGCACATCTCGGGGCCGTGGCGCATGGCCATCGGTATCTGCCGGGACCTCTGCGACCCTGCCATCACCGACGCGTTGGCCCAGCTCGGCGTGAACCTGCTGGTGGTCCCGGCCTGTTCACCCAAGACCACGAACCTGGCCCGCGGCGCCGAGGCCGTCGCCGTCGACGCCGGAGGCTTCGCGCTCGTCGCCAACGGACCCCCGACCTTCGAGCAACCGAACCGGCCACCAGCGAAGGTCGCCACGGCGATCTGGTGCACGCCCTTGACCGGACCGAACCGCGCCTCATGGCCAGCACCGATACCGCCGGGGTCGTCCTCGTCGACCTCGACGGCCACCGTCTCATCCCGAACCCCTGGCCCTGAACCACGGATAGTAAACAGATAGTTGCTATCTCGGTTGGTGGTTCGTACCATTGGGTTCGAGACCACAGCGCACCCGAGGAGGTGCCCCGATGCCCCGCCCATCTCCCACCGATGCCAAGGCCACCGGACCTGATCCAGTTGATCGGTGCCCCAACGCGAACCGACTCCCTGGCTCGTGGCTGTGGCCGCACGCTCATCGCTGGGCCATCACGACCGGCACTGCTCGAGCTGCTCGGAGAGCTCGGCGCGTGGGAGCACCGCCTGGCATCGGAGGCCGCGACGACGACCGACCCGGTCATGGCAGCCGAGACCCGCGGCGCGGTCCACGCCCTTGCGCTGGTCGTTGAAGCCGCGGCCGAAGCCGCACGCAGCACCTCGGTGCCCACCAACGAGGTTCTGCTCGCCGAGCTCGCGGCTGCACCCAGCGATGCTGCCCAGCGAGCTGGCCGACACGCTCCAGCTGTCACGCCAGACCGTCACCCAGGCGCTGCGTCGCCTGGCCGACAAGGGCCTGGTCCGCAAGCACGCCGGCCCCAAGGCCGACGGCCGCACGGTCCCCTACGAGCTGACCCCATCGGGTCGACGCCTGGCCGCGGCGCCTGGCTGACCGCACCACGCCGGTCGGGCCAGGCGACCGCTGGCTCACAGGTCGAGGACCCAGGTGCTCCACAAGACGACGTCGGGCTGGTCTTGGAGCCGGGCCGGTTCGCGAACGATCCCCGAGATGATCTGGCCGATCCGGGCAGCGACTTCGCGGTCGCGCTGCGCGAGCACGTCCGGGGCGATCGCCGCGTACGCGCCCTCGGAGAACACGTGCACCACACCGTTGACGTGGTGGGTTTCGGCCCGGTAGCCCCGGGCGCGGAGGTGCTTGCGGATCGCCCGGCGGAGCGCTTCGACGTGTTCGACCGGGGCGCCCACCACCCGTGAGCACCCGAACGTCTCCACCGTGTCGGCCACGACCGACGCCAGCAACTCCATCCCGTCGGGAGCTTCTACGGGCGCGAACCACGTGTCGATCACCCGCAGACACGACCGACACGTCGGCACCAGCGAGATCACCTGCCAACGACGGAACGTGCCGCCGTCACCCGCGGCCATCTCGACCCACCCACGGCCGCACAAGGTCTTGGGCGACCAGCGCTCGCGATACAGCGCAGCCTGGTCATAGCCGGCAACGACCTCCGGTGGCTCGACGTACTCGGCGCCGGTCGCTTTCACCGCCGCCCGCCGATCATCACCGTCGCACAGCGACGCCAGGTGCACTTCCGCTCCGCTGGTCTCGACCAACAGAAGGTCGTGTCCCAGCACCTCGATCACGTTCACATCGCTGGTCACGACCGCTCCCCCTCTCCGCTCTCGGCCACGACTGTGGCCTCCGTCGAGGTGTCCATGACGGGGGTGTCGTCGCCGAGCGGGGCCAGGTGCGACACGGCGGCATGAGCCGCGGCGATGCAGCGGCCCAGTGCCCGCCCGTACTCGTCGGCTCTGACCATCTCGTCCGCCGCGACAGCCAGCAACGACGTCGCTGTCTCGGAGGTCTCCGAATCGCTGCGGGTCGATGACCGAAACGCGGGCCGCTGGAACGTGCGGGCCAGCTGATCACACACCTGGGGCAGTCGGTCGACGAGCACACCCAGCTCGCCCAACAGCCGGTAGGTGTCGCCCACGTCCTGCCACCCAACCGTGCCCGCCGATGGCGCGGCAAGGGTGGCGCGGTTCATCATGCGCACCGCTTCGGCCGCGATCTCCGCCATCGTCGAGGGGTCCTCAATGCCACCCAACGCCTCGAGCACACCTTCGACACCGAGTGGGGTCACCTTCCCTGACGGCCCGTTTACCGTCGCCACGGCGGTCCCCATCGCGGTCCTGACCATGTGGGCGTTGCGCAGCACCTGCGCGAACGCGACGGCCGCTTCGGCCTGCATGCCCGGCAACACGTGCTGGTACACCGACATCGTGAACGCCGGGTTCGAATGCCCGAGCCGTTCGCACACCACCTTCACCGACACCCCCGCCTGCAACAGCAGCGTCGCATGGGTATGGCGCAGGTCGTGCAAGGTGATCTCGGGGACCGCGATCCTCGCGACGACTCGGTCGAAGGTCTGGCTGAACACGTCAGGGTGGATCCACGTGGTGTCGGGCTTGGAGAACACCAACGCCTCCTCGCCGATCGGTCCACCGGCCTCGAGCTCACGGGCCTTGCGCCACTGGCGGAGGACCTCGACGGTCTCCTCTTCGATGTCGATCGTGCGCCGCCCCGACCCGGTCTTCACATCGGAGATGTGCATCTCATAGGCCACCGACACCAACGCCTGGCGCACCGACAGACGGTTCGCGTCGAGGTCGAGGTCCTTCCAACGCAACCCCAACAACTCACCCCGGCGCATCCCCGTGTACGACGCCAGATGGAACGCCGGGGCGAGACGGTGCGCCTCGATCGCTTCGAGGAACACGTCGAGCTGCTCCGCGGTCCACGCCTTGATCTCGATCTGCTTGCGGGCGCCGACCTTGGGCGGATCGGCCAGCGCGGCGACGTTGCGGATCACCAGGCCCTTTGCGCTCCGCGTCCGCGAGCGCCTTGTGCACCACCAGGTGGATCGACCGCACCGTCTTCGGTGCCAGACCCTCACCGGTGCGAGTCGCCGCCTTGCGGCCCCGCACCAGAAGCGACGCGTACAACGCGTCGAGGTCGCTCGCGGTCAGCTTCTCCAACGGCATCTTGGCCAGCGCCGGCAACACGTGCAGCTCGATGTTGCGCCGATACGAATCGAACGTGCTCTTGCGGATCTGGCTCTCCTGGATCGGCAACCACCGCCCCGTCAGGTACTCACCCAGCGTCCAGCTTCTCGGTCGCGACCGACACTCCCTGGTTGCGGCGCTTCACCAGATCGGTCACCAGCTTCTCCGCGTCGCTGCGGCGCGGACCCGCCGAGACCCACTTGCGCTTCTCCTTGCCCGTACCGGGGTCGACACCGTCGTAGACGACCGCGTAGTAGCTCTTGCCCTTCTTGACGACATAGCCGCGCATGGCTGTTCCTTCGAGGTAGTCCAGAAGGAACGCCGAGCAGCTTGCGTCCGCACCCGGGGCGTTCGACGGGCAACGCGGGACTGTGCCGATCAGCCTACGCCCACTCGGGGGAACGGTCTACCGGCCCCTTCGACCCGCGCGTTCTACCGAGAACCCGAAGATCACCCCAACCGCCCTCCCCAAGCCCCGCGAGCGGTCCGAACCCAGGCCACGCAAGGACGGCCGTCATCCCGGCCCGGAAGGTCCCGTCACGGACCTTCGTGGGCTGTACCAGCCGATCCGGTAGAAAACCCGGTAGAAGATCGGGGAACAGGCAGCAGAAAGGCCCTCCCCGATTCCTCGGAAAGGGCCTTTGACCTGCTGTTTCAGATGGTGGCGGGGGCAGGATTTGAACCTGCGACCTTCGGGGAGTACGGCATCGAGCCGACCCGCTTCAGCGAGATCCGTGAGGGGGCTGCTTCGACGTCGACGCCTCGATCGACGACATGAACGCCGGGGGATCTCTTGGCGTCGTTGTGCTTCCGTCCTTCCCGCAGTTCTGCAGGCCAGATCTTCGCCAACACCGAGGACAAGGACCTGGCGCTGGTCACCTGCAGGCCTACAACGACTGGCACGTCAAAGGAGGAGTGGGCGGGGCGCATCCGGGTCGGTGTTCATCCCGCTGGCGCTCATCCCGTACTGGGGGACCCCGAGCTCGCCAAGGCGCCGAGGTGCGGCCGTCGCCGCCATGGGCGTGCGGGCCGTCACCTGGTCCGAGAACCGAGAAGCTCTGGCGTGCCCAGCTTCCACAGCGAGCACTGGGACCCGTCCTGGCGAGCCTGCGACGAGCTCGGCATGGTCATCTGCCTGCACATCGGTTCGTCCTCGGCGGTCAAGCTGCCCGCCGCGGATGCGCCGTTCACCACCATGATGAACCCGCAGCCCACCGCGGTGATGGGACACCGCAGCGGACCTGCTGTGGTCCCGGGTCATCCGTGAGTTCCTCGAACATCCGCTTCGCGCTGAGCGAGGGCTCGATCGGGTGGATCCCGTACCTGCTCGAGCGTGCCGACTACGTCTACGAGAACCACCACTGGCCGGGATTCCAGCACTACGGCGGGAAGCTCCCGTCGGAGGCTCTTCCGCAGCACTTCCTGGCCTGCTTCATCGAGGACGCCGCGGGCGTCCGCCTCTGCTCGACCTGATCGGCTCCGACATCGTCTGCAGTCGAGACGGACTACCCGCACTCGGACTCGACCTGGCCCGAGAGCCCCGAGCGTCTGGCAGCTACCTGGGCAGCCTCGACGACGACACGATCGCCGCGATCACGCACCCTGATCGCCATGGGGCACTTCGACTTCGACCCCTTCGCCCACATCGCCCCGGCGGACGCCACGGTCGCAGCGCTGCGGGCGAAGGCCACCCACGTCGACGTCGGGCCCTGCGAGCCCCGCCGGGCCTTCGTCGCACCCCGAGAAGCCGCTGACGCTGACCGACATGCTGATGCGAGCCGCACACCCCCTGCTCGACGAGCAGGCCGAAGCTGAAGGCGTCAGCACGGGGTGACGCTGGCTGATCGGTTGTCGTCGTCGGCGGCGCGGATCGCGGCAAACGCGCGCGCCGGGGCAGTTCTTCCCTAGTCGCTCGCGCCGGGTCGTATCCCGCTCCAGAACAAGGGGAGCAACTGGGCGCTGATTGCGGTCGACGTTGATGCGGTTGTCGATGACGAGGCTCCGAAGTCCGATCACGGTCACCGCTCCGTAGAGGGCTGTCGCGGCGATCTCCGGGTTGACGGGACGCAGCGTTGCATCCTGTGCACCCAGGGCGAGCAATCGCCGAACCGGCTCGTGGAATGCTGCGTTGATGCCAGCGGCGAGGTCGGGAAGTTTGCCGGCCTTTCCGAGGTTCGCTGTCAGCAGCTGCGCAGTGGCCGGGAACTCTCCCAGATGCGCCAGTTGGGCTCGAACGACGGAGGCGAGTCGTTCAGGGACCGGGGCTTCGGGGTCCTCGGCGGCAGCGACTGCCTCGGTGAGACGCTCGAGCATCCGAGTCAGCAGGAACTGAAGGATCTCGTCTTTGGACGAGAAGTAGTAGTAGAGCGTGGCACGGGGAATGCCGCTGGCCTCGGCGATGTCCTCGGTTCGAACCTCGTCCCATGATGGGGGCGAGCTCACCGGCGGTTGCCGAGGAGCTTGTCGGCCATGGGCGCTGGAACGGATCGGCTCATCGGCCGCTACTCCTTCCGCCGCCCACGGACTTCCTTTGGACAGCTCGTCCAAGCTTAGGTGCCCTCCGGCAGACCGTCGAAGGGCCCGACGAGCTGGGTCGGGTGGGGGGCACGATGAGGACCGGTTGTCGACTGATCTCAGCGACGCGGATCGCAGTGCATCGATACCGGCCGACCGGTGTCCGATGGGCGTGGCGGCCGACGACGATGCAAACGGCCATGTGGTCCTGTGCAGCGCCAGCGAGCTGCGTGCAGCATCTCCGGCTCGGATCTCGAAACTCCACTCGAGGTCGGTGCCGGCAAGTGCTAACTCGCAGTCGATGTGGCAGCGATCCGCGAGCTCCTCACCGGTGAGCGCAACGGCACCAGCGGCGCTCGGCACGGCAAACCGGCGCTTGGTGTCGTCGCCACGACGTGCACCACGACCAGATGAGCTGATCGCCGTTGCGCGATCTCGATGGCCGCGTCCAAAGCGATGGTGTTCGTCGCGACCGCTGCGCACACCGACCAGCACTGGGCGGATCGATGACGGGTGTCGCAGGCGCGGTTCACGGCGTGTGTGGATCGCCGGCTGCCGGAGCGAGGAGGTGGAGCCGCGGCTCGGCCTCTTCGGCGCTTCGGGCCTCGCAGCGCCGTGAAGGCGGCAGCGGCCACGCAGATTCCGGCCGCGAGCAGCAGCGCCGGGGGCCATCCCGTCGACGAACGACGATCGGGCAGCCTCGGCGAGCGCTGCACCGTTCTCGCCGAGCCGGGTAGCGATGGCGAGCGCCCCTCCGATGCCTTCGGTGACGGGTTCGGCCACGTCGGCGGGCAACGCAGCGGTCGCGGGTTCGACGTTGGAGCGGTAGCTCGAGTTGAGCACGGACCCGATGAGAGCGATCCCCACCGCGCCTCCCATCTCCCGGACGGTGTCGTTGAGCGCGGAGGCGACGCCCTGCTTCTCCTCGGGCAGCGAAGAGGTGATGGCTGCGGTCGACGGGCTCATTGCGAGACCGACGCCGGCGCCGAGGATGAGCACGCCTGGCAGCACACTGGAGGTAGCCGCCGGCGGGATCTGCCATGACGGCGAACAGACCCAACCCGGCGGCCCCGGCCAGCATCCCTGTGACCAGCGTCTTGCGAAAGCCGATGCGCTCGGCGATCGTCGGGGCGACTGTCGACAGCGGCATCATGACAGCGGCCATGGGGGAAGTCCGGTCGCCGCACGGAGCGCCGAGTAGCCGAGGACGGCTTGGAGGTACTGCACCAGCACCAGGAACAGCGAGAACATGACGGCGAACTACGACGAAGAGGTTCACCGATCCAGCAGCAAGTCCCCGGATCCGAAAGATCCTGACATCGAGCAGCGGGTGGTCGCGCCGCAGTTCGACGGCGACGAACGCGGCGGTGCCGACCAGTCCGGCGGTTGCAGCCGCCAACGTGATGGGGTGGGTCCAGCCCTGCTCAGGTCCCTCGTGGAACGCCAGCACGATGCCGCCGACGGCGACGATCGACAGCAGCGACCCTGCGATGTCGAATCCGGCGTCGACGTGCTCGACCGAGTGCGGCACGACGGCCAAGGTGATCACGAACGACACCGCTGCGAGCGCGACGGGGAGCGCGAAGACCCACGGCCAGGTGGCGTTGTCGACGATGGCAGCGGACGCGAACAGCCCGATGATGCCGCCAGCTCCTGCGAATCCTGCCCACGTTCCGATCGCCTTGGCCTGCTCCTGCGGGGGGAAGCTGGTCGTGATGACCGACAGTGTCACGGGCATGACCATGGCTGCAGCGACGCCGGCGCGGCGCGGAGCGAGATGAGCATCATTGGGTCGGACGCGAACGCCGATGCGACGTTCGTCGCAGCGAAGGCGACCAGGCCGATCAGCAGCACCGGCTTACGACCCCAGCGGTCCCCGATGGCACCGATGGGCATGAGGAGCGCAGCGGCGAAGCGTGTAGCCGTTGATGATCCACAGCAGCTGGCTCTGCGAGCGCCGAGGTCCTCGGCAAGAGCCTGTTGGGCGACGTTCAGCCCCGACACCGATGCGACGACGGCTACCAGCGCAACGCACATCGCCGCCAGGATGAGACGGCGGCGACCCGAGTCGTCGACGACGACGTCGTGCAGGTCGATGGAGTCGCGATCGGCGACGCCCGCGCGGCGGGGTCGGGTTCGGGGGCGGGCATCCTGCACTCCTCGCAAGGGGCCGGACGAGTCCGGCTGTGGGGTGTTGGCAGGCAGAGACTACGACATGGTGCCATCTACGCAACACCCTGTTGCACAGTTCCGATGGTTCGATACGATCCGATCTGTGATGACGGTTGAAGATGCCCACGTCGACCCGCGGGTGGCGCGGACGAGGGCAGCGGTGCTCGTCGCAGCTCGCGAGGTTCTCGTCGACGAAGGTTGGGAGGGCGTCACGGTGGCGAGTCGCCGAACGCAGCGGGTACGCCCGAACGACGCTGTACCGGCACTGGCCTCAGCGTCTCGACCTGTTGCGCGACCTCATTCGGGAGGAGGCCTCCGTCGCACATTCGATGCCGATCGGAGACCTGCGCGCCGACCTCGTGGCCGAGCTCGAGGCGTTTCGGTTCGCGATGACCACAGCAGGATTGGGACGGGCGATGGTCGCGATCGGCCAGCACGCTCGGAGAGGATCCGGAGGTGGCGGATCTTAACAGAGCGTTGCGCATCGAGGGCGCCCGAGTGCTCGACGGCATCATCGGCGATGCAGTCGATGCGGGAGTGCTGCATCGCGATGCCGGCAACGGCGCGGCGGTGGCGATGCTCGTCGGGCCGGTGCTTTTTCCGCTACCTCTTCGAGCCCGACGGGCTTTCCTCCGCATTCGTCGACGACGTCGTCGATCGCTTCATCGACGCGTTCGCGACGGGCGCCGGGGTCGACGGTGAAGCTGGACCTGATGACCGCGGGGCTGCCGCTTCGCGCGGTCCAGCAGCTCGCCCGCCATGCGAGCGAGGCCGGGTTCGCCGGGCTGGTCATCACCGAGGCGGGCCGGACCCCGTACCTCTCTTGCGCTGCGGCGGTCTCGCCAGCGATCTCGAGCTCATGACCGGCATCGCGGTCGCCTTCCCCAAGCCCGATGGTCACGGCCCAGATCGCTGGAGCTGGCCGAGGCCAGCGATGGTCGGTTCCGTCTTGGGCTCGGAACCCAGGTGCGCGCCCATATCGAACGTCGTTACGGCGCGGAGTTCGATCCACCCGGGCCGCGCATGCTCGACTACCTCCACGCGGTCAAGGCCTGCTTCGCCGCGTTCCGAACCGGCGAGCTGTCCCACCACGGCGACTACACGACCTGTCGCTGCTTCCCGCGATGTGGTCACCGGGCCCGATCAGCGAGCCGGACCCCCGGTTGACCTTGCGGCGGTGAACCCGTGGATGCTGCGCGTGGCCGGCGAGCACGCCGACGGCGTCCACGTGCATCCGCTCAACACCCCCACCTACATCCGACAGACCGTGCTCCCGAACCTCGCTGCTGGGACGGCGAGCTCGGGCAGGACCGTTGCGGAGCTCGAGGTCATCGTGCCGGCATTCATCGTCGCCGGCGACGCCGACGACGAACGAGCCCGCTGGCGCGAGCTTGCTCGCATGCAGGTCGCGTTCTACGGGTCGACACCGAACTACTCTTTCATCTTCGATCAGATCGACCGGCCAGGGACCACCGACCGCTTGCGCGCCCTACAGCGTCAGGGGGACTTGGCGGGAATGGCCCGACTGATCGATGACGATCTGCTGTCGCACTTCATCATCGAAGGCCCCTGGTCCGGCATCGCCGATGCCATCGCTGCGCGCTACGACGGCGTGGCGACCCGTGTCGTGAGCTACTTCGGAGCGATCGCCTGGGCGGACGACCCGGCCTCATTGCGCCGGTGGCGCGATCTCACCCGGGCGTTGCGGAGCTGAGCGGACCGCGCCGGAAGCCATCCCGGCAGTTTGGATCCCGTCAGTTTGGACGTTGTGTCTAGACTCCCTGTGATGCCCGTCTCGGTCACCTCACGCCGCTCGATGCTGTACCGACTCGGCGGGTTCGCGGCGGCGCACCCGTGGCGGGTGCTGTCGGCGTGGTTCGTGCTGATCGCGCTGATCGTCGGGCTATGGGCGGCGTTCGGCGCAGACACCTCCGACGACATCTCGATTCCCGGGATGCCGTCGCAGGAGGCCCTCGACCTGCTTGAGGAGCGGTTCCCGGCGCAGGCAGGAGGTCGGGCAGTCGCCGTGTTCGGCGCCTCGAGCGGGAAGGTGTCGGATCCCGGGTGCGCGGAGGCGGTCAGGGCGACGCTGGATCGGGTCGCTCAGCTCGACGGCGTCGCCCAGGTGATCGACCCGTTCGGGCCGGCGGCGCCGCTGCTGCAGTCTCGCGACGGCAGCGTGGCCTCCGCGCAGATCCTGTACGACCGCGGCGCACGGGAAGTCACCCCGAACAGGTCGACGAGCTGATCGCCACAGGGGAGCCGGCACGGGAGGCCGGGATGGAGGTCGGCTTCGGCGGCCAGGTAGTGGAGCGCACCGAACCCGAACAAGCTCGGACCGCAGAGCTGGTCGGGCTCGCCGTCGCCGTCGCCGTGCTGCTGGTCGCGTTCGGCTCGGTGATCGCCATGGGCGCTCCACTGCTCGGGGCGCTGCTGGGCGTGGGCGTCGGCATGTTGTTGATCGGGTTGCTCGCGTCGGTCATGGAGGTCATGTCTCTGGCACCCACCATGGCGTCCATGATCGGGATCGCCGTCGGGATCGACTACGCGCTGTTCGTGGTCACCCGACACCGACAGCACCTGGCGTTCGGTCACCCGGTCGTGGAGTCCGTCGCGCTCGCGATCCACTCCGCAGGTCGGTCGGTGGTCTTCGCAGGGGTCACGGTGGTGATCTCGATGCTGGGCCTCACCCTGGTGGGCATCCCGCTCATCGCCAGCATGGGCGTCGCCGTGGCGATCACCGTGACGGTCGCCGTGGTCGTCGCCATCACCTTCCTTCCCGCCCTGCTGGGCCTGATCGGCACGAACATCGACCGCCTCCGCACTCCAGGGTCCGGGTCCGAGCAGAGGTCGACCCGGAGTCGCCGACCGCTTGGAGCGCCCGCTGGGCTCGAAGCGTCACACGGCACCCTGGCGAGCCCTCGCCGTCGGGATCCCGCTCTACATCCTCGCCATCCCGGCGGCCAGCCTCCCGCACCGGCTTGGCCCAGCCCGGGGCTCCCCGCCACGCATCGGTCGATCTCCTCCCGCCGGGGATTACGAGAGGAGCGAACGCCCCGCTGCTCGTCGTGATCGACCTCGACGGAGCGGACCCGACCGCCGCCACCGTCCGTCGCTGTCTCCCCGGGCGTCGCGAGGGGGGCCACCCCACCGCTCCCGAACGACGACAACACCGCGGCGATCGTCCAGCTCACGCCCGACAGCGGCCCGAGGACGAGGCAACCGAGGACCTCGTGCGTCCCCATCCGTGACCAGCAGGCCCTCAGAGTCTGCCACTGGGACGAGCATCGACGTCACGGGTGCCACCGCGTTCTACATCGACATCTCCCAACGCCTCAACGACCGTCTACCCATCTTCATCATCTCGGTGGTCTCGCTCAGCTTCCTGCTGCTGACCGCGGTGTTCCGGGCGCCGGTCGTCGCGGCGAAGGCGGCGATCATGAACCTGCTCGGCATCGCAGCCGCGTACGGCGTCGTCGTGGCCGTGTTCCAGTGGGGCTGGGCCAAGGACCTGATCGGCCTCGAACAGACCGTGCCGATCATCTCGTTCCTCCCGATGGGACTGTTCGCCGTGCTGTTCGGCCTCTCCATGGACTACGAGGTGTTCATCCTCTCCCGCATCCGCGAGGCCTGGCTCATCGACCGCGACAACGACCGGGCCATCGTGCACGGGTTGTCCGCGAGCGCCCGGGTCATCACCGCGGCGGCGGCGATCATGTTCGCCGTGTTCGCCAGCTTCGTGGCCGGTGACAGCGCCGAGATCAAGATGTTCGGGCTCGGACTCGCCGTTGCCGTGCTGCTCGATGCCACCGTCATCCGAATGCTCGTCGTCCCGGCGTCCATGAAGGTGCTCGGCAACGCCAACTGGTGGATCCCACCCTGGCTCGACCGGCTCCTGCCCAACCTGGACATCGAAGGCTCAGAAGCCATCGAGGAACTCGACGCAGCGCCGCCATCGCCCCCCCCACTCCACGGAGACGACCCCGCGTGAACCTCGACGAACCACCAGAACAGCTCGCTGCGCGCACCGCGCTCGCCTCCGCGATGCAGCGCCTCGGCCACGCGCTCGTCGCCCACCACGTCGACCCCGAGCTCGCCATCGAGCTCGCCGACATCGCCGAACGCGCCGCGTCGACCGTCGAACAAGGAGCCCGGAGGGACCGTGCGACCGAGATGCTCTCCAGCCCTCGCGTCACCGCCGCGCTCAGCGGCCGGCGAGCGATCATCGCCGACGGCGCCGAGATCGACTTGTTCAGGGACTCGTTCGTGTCCGGTCGGACCAACCCGATGGGTATCGGCGTGCAGGTGGTTCGGCGTGGCGACACCGCAGTAGCCACGACGACGCTGGACCGGCCTTCGAGGGGGCACCCGGACGAGCCCACGGGGGTGCCGTTGGAGCGATCCTCGACGAGACGATGGGGTACCTGTTGCCGATCATCGGTGAGATGGCCTACACCGCCAACATGTCGATCGACTACATCGCGCCTGCTCCGCTCGGCATCGAGGCGACCTTCACCGCTCGGCTCCGTGACCGCGCAGACCGCAAGCTGTGGATCGAAGCGGTCGGAGAATCCTCGGAAGGAGTGTTCGTGCGAGCTGAAGCGCTGTTCCTCACCGTCGACCTCTCACGGTTCACCAACTCCAGCGACAGCACCGCTGCGACGGCACTGCCGCCGACAGCAGATCTCCAATGAGTACTGTCGAAGGCTTCCACCCCCAGCGCATCGAGCTGCCAGGCGCGGACTGCGCTTGGCAGCAGACCGCTGGGGACCTCCTGGCGACGACGTGGTCGTGTTCCTCCACGGCGCAGGCCAGAGCCGCCGGGCGTGGGACGACACCGCACGAGCGGTCGCCGCACACGGCTGGCACGCGATCACCGTCGACCACCGGGGCCACGGTGACAGCGACTGGCCGAACGATCCCGACTACGACTGGGATCACTTCGCCGATGACGTCACCGCCATCGCAGAGCACCTCCATGCAACACCCGTTCTCGTCGGCGCATCTCTCGGAGGATGTCGGCGCTGCTGCACAGGCCAGAACGGACGAACAGCTCTTCCGAGCAGTGGTGCTGGTCGACGTCACGCCCCGAATGGAGCTGAGCGGTGTACAGCGCATCGTCGGCTTCATGGCAGCGCATCCCGATGGGTTCGACTCACTCGAGGCGGCCTCGGAGATCATCGCCGAGTACACCGGACGCCCGCGACCACCCACGTCCGACGGCCTGACCCAGGTGCTGACCGAGAGCCCCGACGGCCGGTGGCGCTGGCGCTGGGACATCCGATTCCTCGACGGACGGGCCGAGGTCATCCTCGACGGCGACCTCGACGCCCTGCGAGCCACCCAGATGGCGACCGACTCCACGACGGCGCCCGCCGCATTCGTGTCCCCACGCTCGTCGTCGCGGCGCCAACAGTGACCTCGTCTCCACCGAGGGCGTCCGAGGAGTTCGTCCACGCCGTCCCCGGCGCCCGCTACGTCGATGTCGCCGACGCAGGACACATGGTCGCCGGCGACCAGAACGACCAGTTCACCGCAGCGGTGCTCACGTTCCTGGGCGAGCTGCGCGCCGACGCAAGGACACATTGACGACGATGGCGCACCTGCCGACGGTCCACCGGGTCCTCACTCGAAACGGCGAGGCGCTCGCGTGCTCGACTGGGACCAGGCAGGCGACCACCAGTGGTGATGCTGCATCCCAACGGGTTCTGCGGAGGACTCTACGAACCGGTCGCGCAGCGCTGACTGCGAACCGCACTGTCGCGATCGACCTGGTCGGCCATGGGGGCAGCACGACACCCAACAGACTCGACCCGCTACCGGTTCGCGCCGATCGCGATGTGCTCGATGTGCTCGACCACCTCGACCTCTGCGGCATCGCTGGCGTCGGCGGATCACTCGGGGAGCAGTTGCGGTCCTCGTCGACCAGCCGACCAAGGGCGGTGGTCACAGCTCCTGCTCGCCGAACCAGTCGCGTTTCCGCAACGCTGTTCAGAACCACGACGCTTAACCCGATGGCGGTCGCTGCTCGTCGCCGCCGCCGGCTATTCGCCAGCCTGAGCCGAGATGCAATGACCAGTACTGCGACAAGTGCGCCTCTGTCCCAACTCAGCGACGATGCGCTCGACGCTACTGCAGATGGGGGACCGTCGATTGCGGGGACGGTGTGCACCTCGCGTGCGACCCCGACACCGAGGCGCTGATCTTCGAGATGTTGCCACTACCGCGCACGGCGCTCCCGCCGCGTGGGACCACCTCGAGCACCTGCCTGCCCCGCTGTGATCGTCGCCGGAGAGGATACCTTCCTTCCCGCCATCTTCGACCAGCAGGCCGAACGGGCCAACGCCACACTGCTCACGGTTCCCGGCGGGCACTTCGTCCTGCACGGACACCGCCGCCCGAAGCACTCATCCGACAGCGAGTCCTCACCCAACCAGCCCAGCCCCAGCAACCGGAGGATACCCGATGACCACACGACATCGATACACCTGCGACGAACGCTCCTAGAGCGACCCGCCTACGTCGAACGCATCGAGCGCAACGGCGTCCTCTTCCCACGGCGGCTACGACACCGACGGCAAGCTCCCTACCACCCCGGTCGCTGCACCAGCAGCAGCCATCGACGCATGGACACGCCAGCTCGAGCCGACAGGACTCCCGAGCACGGTCGTCGACACCGGCGCCGTCAAACGAGCGTTCGTACCTAACGCCACCCAGGCCAAATGCTGCTGCGCAACGGGGCGACCGGCGCCATGACCCGATCCTGACCCTGATCGGTGTCGTCGAGGGGTTCGGCAATGACGGCATCAAACTCATCCCGACCGTCGACCTGCGCCAGCACCTCGTTCGAACCCATCGACGACACCTGCCCTCGGTCACCTGTTCAGCGGACTGCTCGAGGCACACGGCAACGACGAAGCCGGCCGCGACGGAGAAGCCGGGCACGACCAGATGTGGTTCGCCGTGCGACGCCGCCCTCTCGACCCACCCCGTCACCCTCGACATGTTCCAGAACTCCCGATCGCTCCACCCCCGGCTACAGCGGTCCCGCACGACCCGCGCACCAGAAGCCATCAGCGTCGGCTCGATGCTCGACGCCATGCGCGACGATGTTCCCCCCGAGCTCCAGCTACTCGTGCGGGCCATGGTGCAGATCCTCGTGATCGAGCTGCTCGCCTACCACACCTTCGCCTGGGCCTCCGACGTGCTCGGTGATCCCGTCCTGCAGCCACGACGCCGACTTCGCCCGAGTAACCATCGACCACATCCGCACCGACGAGGACCTTCACGTCGGCTACCTCCAGTGTGCCCTCGCTGAACTCGCCACCATGACCGTTCGCAGCCCCGGCGGCGGAACCAGTCCGCGGAGCAGATCTCGTCGTCGCTGCCTCCCGAAGCGCGCTCGGAACCAGACCGGCGCCCGGTTCGACCGTGTTCTCGACTACCGGCTGGCTCAGGTGCGCACCGAGCTCGAAGCGCACCCCGATGGCACACGGCTCGTTGCCGAGTTCGGGACGCCCGCCACCAGCCCTGCAGAAGCCCCTCGCCTGAGATCATGCCGACCGGGAAGGAAGCACCGTGACCGAACGACCACCGGTCAGCGACTGGGCGACCGGCTTCGACCACCTCGACCGGAGGTTCGTCACCGACCCCCTATCCGATCTACGACCACCTGCGTCAGCACTGCCCTATCGCTCACACGGACCGCTACCACGGCGTCTGGATCCCGACCCGCTACGACGACCTCGCAGCAATCGCCCACGACCACCAGCACTTCTCGTCGCGCACCATCCTCATCACGGATCGAGCCGAGTCACCAACCGACCTCGGATTCCACGCCCCCCGATCACCGAGGACCCCCCGTACCACACCGACATCCGACGAATCCTCCTTCCCCTGTTCTCCCCAGCGGTCGTCGCCGCGTACGAACCGATCACGAGGGTGATCGCCTCCGAACTGATCGACGGCTTCGTCGACGACGGCCGCTGCGACGCTGCGTCCGCCTACGCCCAGCACGTACCGATCAAGGTCATCACACGGATGCTCCGGCATCCCGACGGCGATCACGCCCAGTTCCGCAACTGGATCCACCGCCTGATCGAGCAGAGTCCCTCGCCGGGGACAGCACCTACGACGCCATCATCGAAATCGGCAGCTACCTGGCTGGACACATCGATCATCACCGCAAGTTCGTCGCTGACGACGTCATCTCCCACCTCCTCGAGGCCCGCCTACCCGATGGGCGTCTTGCGCACCGACGAGATTCTCGGCGTGTGCATCCTCCTGCTCCTCGCCGGGATCGACACGACATGGTCTGCAATCGGGTCGGCGCTTGTGGAGTTGCCGGGGTTCCGTAGACACGTTGTTGTGACAGATCAGGCTGCCCGGCTGGCAGCGTAGGTCTCAGCCGGGGTGCGGTCGGCGAGTCCGACTTGAGGGCGTTGACGGTTGTAGAAGACTCCCGGATGTAGTCGAACAGGATCGTGCGCATCTCGGAGCGGGTGAAGTCCTCGGAGGGGGACCCCAGATGTGGCGGAGCTCCTTCTTCAAGGTCGCCCAGAACGCTTCCATCGCGGCGTTGTCGTAGCAGTCGCCCACGCTGCCGTAGGAGCCGGCGAGGCCCCAGTCGGCGAGCCGGTTGGTGAACCCCATCGAGGTGTATTGGGCTCCGTGGTCCGCGTGGTGCAACAGCTGCTGGGTCGGGTTGCGTCGACCGAGCGCCATGACCAGCGCAGCGACGACGAGGTCGGTGCTCTGGCGTTCGCCCATCGACCAGCCGACCAGGGTGTGGTCGTGCAGGTCTCGGATGCCGGCGAGGAAGAGCTTGCCGTCACCATGCCGCGAACTCGGAGATGTCGGCGACCCATCGCAGATCAGAGCGCTCGGCGGTGAAGTCGTTTAACAGATCCGCAGCCGGGACCATCGCAGGGTGACGCCCTCCCGACGCCACCTGCGGCGTCCGTGAGCGCCGACGAGACCGTCGCAGCGCATGAGCCGGGCGACACGATGGCGGCTCACCCGATGCCCGGCCCGTCGCAGCTGACCCCGCACCGCGGTGCGCACGTAGGTGCCGCGGGAGTTGTGGTGGATCCTCGCGGATCACCCTCGAGCAGCTCGGCGTCAGCGACCGCTCGGGTCGACAACGGGCGGGACCGCCATGCGGCAGTAGCCCGACCGGGAGACCCCCGGCGACGCAGCACAGGTCGGTGACGCGGTACTCGGCTTGGTGCTCCTCGACGAACCGGAAGCCGGTCACCGGTTCGTCTCCTTGGCGAAATAGGCAGCTGCCTTGCGCAGGATCTCGAGGTCGATCTCCTGCTGAGCGGTCTTCTTGCGCAATCGCCCGAGCTCGTCGCAAAGTTCGGATTCGCTGAGCGCCTCCGGATCCCGGCGGCTCGCTCGGTGGCTTCGCGGTCGAAAAGTTTCACCCAGTTCCGCCGGGTAGCCCTCGGCGATCTCGAGCGACCTGGCGACCTCGGCGACCGGTCGACCCGAGCTCCTCTTCACCCGGGCGATGGCCTCACGACGGAACTCTCGGCGGGGTACTAAGCTGGACGACCCACTCGGGCCTCCTCCTCTGGGGTCTCCCCCAGAATCAGGGTGTCCACGAGACCCAGTAAACTCCATTGCACCACCTCGCTACGCACCCGCTCACCAGCAACGGCTTCGAACCGGAGCCCGAACTCATGCAGACCGCCACCGAGGAGTTCCTCCGAGCAGTTCGCCGCCCGTCACCATGGCCCGGAGAGGTCCTCCCAGACACTGAACTCCACGGATTGCTTGATGCTTGCGCAGGCGACCGGGTGCTGCTGCCCTTCCCTTCCGCGAACCGAGATCCCGGACGTCTCCAAGAACCAGACGAGGTCGTCCTGGATCGCGGGTGAACCGCCATTTCGCTTTTCGGAGTGGGGATCCCACCGGTGCCTCCGGATCCGAATCTGGCCCGGATGGAACTCCGAGTGGCCATCAGGACGTGGCTCGACCGAATCCCCGACTTCGAAACTCCGATGATCCCGCCGAGGTCACATGGTCGGCCGGCCAGGTCCGTGGACCACGCCGCCTTCCTATGAAGTTCAGCGCTCCGATGTCCAAAGCGCTCATTGCGCTCTATCGGGCGGCTCGCCGCCCCCACACGGTTAGCGCTGCCGATCGATCGGCGAGGTCTCGTGGTCGGTCCAGCTCATCGACAGCTGGCTCTCCCCCCGGCAAGCTCTGCGACGGTGATCTCTCCCCCTTCGAGCGTAGAACCGTTGTGTGCTTGCGTGTCCTTCAGCTTCAGCTCGGGCATCACGGCCGCAGGACTACGCCGAGAACCAAGAGCGGCACGACCAACAAGAACACCGCAGTTATCGACTCCGACAGCGCGGTGGTGACGGGCCCGAGCACCTCGGCAGGCAGTGCTCGGAGCTGCGCCGGGCTGCAGCTCAGCGACTCGGCGCTCAGCCCCGCATCGTCGAGCAGGCCCACTGGCACCAACTCGACCAGACGACTCGAGAGCAACGAAGCGAACACTGCGCCGAAGATCGAAACCCCGAACGAACCGCCAAGGCTGCGGAAAGAAGTTCACCGAAGAGGTCACGACGCCCAGATCGGAGAACCTCGGCCGTTCTGCACCGCGAGCACCAGTACCTGCATCACCATGCCGAGGCCCACGCCGACGATGAGCATGTACAGAGAACTCGTGATTCGCCTCGTGTCCGGGTCCATCGTCGACAACAAGGACATCCCACAGCAGCAATCGCCATTCCGGCTCGCGGCCACTTCTTGTACCGCCCAGTCGTAAGATCACCCGCCCCGACGTGATCGAGGTCGCCATCAGTCCTGCCATGAGCGGCAGCAGCAGCAGACCTGAGTTCGTGGCGGACGCGCCCGTCGCAACCTGGAGGAACAGCGGCAGGAAGACGTCGCGCCGAACATCCGCCGCACCCAGCGAGAAGGACAGAGTCGCCACGGTCGAGAACACTCGACCCCGAAGAACCGCAACGGCAGGATGGGCTCCAGCGGTGCGAGCTTCCCACCAGATGCAGCGCCGTGAGGACCGCCGCACGCGACGAACAGACCGACGATCGTCGACGATCCCCCGGTACTCGCTGCCCCCCACACCAACGCCAGCAGACAGCGTCGACACGGCAGCCACCAACAGCGCAGCCCCAGCCACATCAATGCCTGTGTTCTCGACGAACGAAGGAGCCGCAAGACCGAACTGGTGATCGCCTGGGCTGCAGCACCAACTGGCACGTTCACATAGAACACCCATCGCCAGCTGAGGTTGTCGACGAAGAATCCGCCCAGCAGCGGGCCGGCGACGGATGCAACGGCGAACACCGGCTCCGAGACACCGTGTACCGACGCGCTTCGCGGCGAACGATGTCTCCGATGATCGCAAACGCCATCGCCATCAGACCACCCGCACCAATGCCCTGGACGCCCCTGAACAGAATCCCAGCTGCAGCATGCTCTCCGACATCCCGCACAGCACTGAGCCCAGCACGAAGATCACGATCGCCGCTCGGGAACATGAGCTTCGCCGCCCATAGAGATGTCCGACAGCTTCCCGTACAGCGGCGTGCTCGCGGTGGTCGTCAGCAGATACTGCGCGGTCACCACCCATGGCGGGTGATCCAGGTTCCTCCCAGCTCGCCGACGATCGTCGGCGGTACCGTCGACACGATCATCTGGTCGAGTGCCGCCAGCAACATCCCAGCCATCAGGCCGCTGAAGACCACCAAGATTTGCCGATGAGAAAGCGGCACCGGCGCCGAACCGTCGCTTCCGACATGCTTGCACCCTACAAGGGTTCACTTGCGAGATTGCAAGGTTAAGGTTCGGTCATGGCGCCCCCACCGACGAGACCGCACTCGTTGCCGAACGCATCCGGTCTGCGCGGAGCGATCTGCGAAGAGCAGGTTCCACGGGTTGCGGTCCGTACCTACCTGTACGCACCCGATGCCCCCTCGACGTCGCCCAGGCCGATGCCCTCGACCTCATCGTGACCAACGCACCCGTCCGCATGAACGAAGCGGCCCTTCTACGTCGACCCATCCAGCGCCACGCCGTGTCATCGCCAAGCTGCAACAACGGGGCATCGTCGCCCGAGATCCGGACCCCCACGACGCCACGCGCGATCCGAGTCACGCCCAGCCTCGACGGCACCGACCTCCCACGCCCGAGTCCGATCGAGCAAACGCCCTCCTCAGCCGAGACCCTCGACGCATTTCCTGACCCGGAGCGAACGCGAAGTCCTGGCGAGCTCATGGAACGGCTCGTCACTGCGCTCGATGAGCCTCTCGCCTCGACGTTCATCGACAACGGCTGACATCGACGGACTGACCTGGTAGCGAGGCAACCGGCTCGCCGGTCTTCACGGCAACCTCGGGAGTCGGGCCAACCGGCGGCCAACAGGTGTCCTAGCATCGATCCCCGACCGGTCGCGGCTGCGCTCGCCTGCGCCGCGACCCAATGCCGCGCCGTTGAGCTCCGAAGAGGGCGAGGCGTGTCGCACCGCACAGGTAGAGGGATGGGGCGTGCTGCTTTGACCTGAACTGCATTCGAGAGATGTACTGCTTGGCGTGCTCGCCGAGCGTTCAGGCCGGGTACCGATCGTGCTGCGATTGCGTCGCCAGCTCCATTCGAACAACAGTCGCGAACCGATTGCGTGTAAGCTCAGCCAGCCTTGAGTGCCTTTGACGTCCGAGGTGCGACGGGGGTGCCTCGACGAGGGCCACCGCATCTTCGACGTGCACATTTCGACGAGATGGCGACTCGGGATCAGGCCACTCGCTCGAGGTGAAGCCGGCCATGATGAGCTTGTGGCCGGAACGCCAGACCGTTGGCGAGTGTCGAGCGGAGGTTGGCTGCCATTCCGGGGCCGCCGTTCGATGGGGTACGCGGATGCGCTCCCCCACATCGAGGCCATACGATAACTGCGGCCGTCCCCTCCGCGCCCAGTGCGTCAGCACGCCGAGAACCTCCTGATGTCAGGTTCTTGATCGCTGGGCATCATCGCCCGGAGCACGGGTCCGTGCGGCGAGATCGTCGTCGACAGCATGTCGAAGGAGCACCAGATGATTGCGTCGGACCGCGTCGGTGGCGGCCTCGCTCGTTGATTCCTCGACGAGCATTCTGAGGGAATGGATGCCGTCGAACAACGGCTCACTTGGCTCCTGTATCCTCGGACTGCTCGACGGCCGGGGGCGGGCCTTCTGCCATTCGTTCCATTCCTGGTCCAGCTGACGCAGCACGCCCTGTCGTGTTCGCGTGTTGATCTCCTTCGGCTCGATGACGACGAGACCGTCCACGAAGACTTCCGAACGGCAGCCTGAACCCGGCTGGAGCTCGAGCGCTGGTCAGGCGCGCCTGCTGATGCCTGAGTGACTACGGCATGGCTTTCTCGAATGACTCTTCTTGAGCCTCACGGAGTCCTGGGATCCTGCGCAGTCGGGAACTGTTCACATCTGCGAGGAGGGAATCGGCGATGCCATCGACGCGGCAAAGCTACCGAATGGTGGATCACCACGACCGGCTACGAGATGGCGCTGGAACTGATCGCAAACCAAGTGGTCGTTGCCGATCCTCAACGCGCTTCGCCGAACAGCCGTCTGGCGGAAAGCTGAGCCTCCGCCGCCAGCTCCAGCATCAACGATGCACCGCTTGATGCGACCCCTGACCCGGCACTCTGCCTGGCCTCGTCGAGCGAGACTGACCGCCGGGCCACGAGCCGACGAACCTGATACACGCTGACTCCACTTGACGCTTGCTAGCTCACGTCACCGAGCTGGCCCGGCCTGCGGCAACACGAGCACTCTGGCCGAGCTGGTCGAGATCGTCGACGTTGGGACCGTATTCATCCGGCGTCCGCTCCTGACCTGCTGACCAGTGTGAGTACCTCCCGGCAGGTGTCGGCACCCGTCATCGGTGGAGGCTTCCGTTGATGGAACGCCCTGACTACGTTCGACGACTCGATGCGTGGAGGGTCGGTGGATGAAGCCAAGGATGGTCAGCCCTGGCCATCGTCGTGCTGGCGATGGTTGCGGGGGCGTGTTCAGATCTGATGTTCAGACGCGGGTGAAACACCGACGAGCGTGAAGCGCACGCCGACGACCGCCACCACGACGACCCCTCCTGATCACCGGTTCTTCCACCACGACGACGGAGACGGCGGACCCCGTGCTCGTCGCCCACCTCGCCTTCTGGGACGAGTACATTACCCTCGCCGGGATGGCCGTTGTTCGATGTCGCAGCGGTAATCCACGTCCCGCGGAGGTGACGACCGGTTCGAGACCCAGCAGCTCCTCGACTTCCTTCGGAACAACGCGACGACTGGGCTAGGTGCTACGCGGTGACCTCGACCACTCCCCTGACGTCGTCTCGAACGACGGGACGACTTCCGCCATCGAGGACTGCCTGACGACTTGCCTCGGCGTGTACCGGGTCGCTGATGACGTCCGGCCGATACCGATGACCGGAGCTGCCGCCCTTCACACGGCGACGTTGCGACAGGAGGCGGCTGTGGCGAGTCGAGACGGTGAGTATGGGATCAGAGCCGTGCACGTGTATGGCCAATCTGGTCGGCTGCTCATCGGTTGCGAGTGTTGCAGCGTTCGTAGACCCGGCAGCGGCGGATTTGGCGCCAGTGGTGCATTAACCGATGACTCGGGTAATCGACTATGGCGTCGCCGTCGGGCGACCGGAGGTGGCGGCAACTCGAACCCATGGTCGCGGCGGACGGACTGACCGTCGCAGCTACCGGCCGGTTGTGACCGGAGGGCTTCCCGTTCGATGACACCGGACGGATCTCTCATCGAGACCAAACCAAGTGCGCCAGGACGAGAAGACCTGTGACGGCGGGGTTCAATGGAGCGTGCACCTGCGGCGCCGCTGAATGCGGTCGACCCGGCTGAGGTCGCAGCGGGCGTCCTGCGACGCATGACCGTCCCTTTTGCCGCAGGTGGCGCTGGAGCTCCTCGGCGACCAGTGGTCAACCTGCCGTCGTGGTGCATCGCAACTGGAGCCACCGACCGGTCAGCATCCGTCGGAGGCGACCATCCGAGTGACCGCCCGCCCGTCGTCCGCAAAGTGGACCTTCGGCGACGGCACCACCCTGTCGTGCGGTCTGGCGCGTGCCGTGGTCACCTGACACCGATGCGGCCTGAGTGTGCATCCATACGTGGAGACGAACCGGCATTGCAATGTATTGAGCGCCACCCGTCTGCGCCAGCGCTCGCGTAATGGCGTCGCACTCGGTGACCGGCGGTGGCGGCGGCGGCGCCGCCGTCGATCACCTGCACTCGACCTGAGCCGGCGCGCCGCCGAGGTCCAAGCCTCAACGAACGAATCGGAGGATGACGATGTCGACCGCCACCGCACGGCGGTCCAGCAACGGCCTACCACCTACCACCCCGCGCTGAAGCCCCAGGACTGGCGACGGCGGCCGCTGAAAACATTCCGGTCGATCGCACTGGTCCCCGCCCGTGCTCGTCCTGATGTGCTGGGGTGCAGTGGACTTTGTTCTCCCCGCAGACCGCACCGGCGGGTGATCGGCGTCGCCCGAGATGTGCCCCGGCGCGGTGGTCACGGCGAAGCTGATCTTGTGGATGGCGAAAGGATCCCGGCGGGAGCGGGCTTCGGGGTCGTCCTGGCGGGTCGGTCGGCTGACGTTGTTTCGGCGAACTGGCGCCTTCGACGGACTGACTGCCGGGCCGTTGCTCAACCCTGACCCAACTCACCGACGATCCCGGCTGTGCCCGAGGGATGGTCCCGGGTCGGCGCGGTGTCTGCTTGGCGCTGTCCTCGGCTCGACCTATTGATCGTGGCGATCCCGGTCGAGATCATCGAGACGACTGCCCGGACACACTTCGCCAGCGCTGGCGAGCGCTGGTGCCGTGAGGCATCGGCAGAGGATCAGACTCGTCCTAGATCGCGACCGATGGTCGTAAGTCCTCTGCACCGTCTCGATCGCGCGGTCCTGGGCGGGAGGACGCCGCAGCGATCTCGGTGCGGCAGGCAGCGGCGGGGCGCGGTGAGTCTGGTGTGATCGCCGCCGAGCGGCCTCGTAGGTTGGCACGGCGCCAAGGGTTCCCTGGCGCAACCATGCTGGCAGCTGGCAGCTTCCGCCGCTTTTCTCGTCGGTTCCGACCGACACGACGCGCAGCTGCTCATCGACACCGACGGCGATCTGGCAGCGGTGTTCGCAGCGCAATGAAACCCGGCATGGTGACGCTCGCGGTGCCGGTATGACCCGGCACCGGTTCGCGCCCGATGACGTCGAATCAGCACGTCCAACTGATCGGCGACGATTTCGCCTGGGCCGCCCTGCCGAGCCCGGGACCAAAGCTGCATCGACCTGACGAACTTGGGCCGAGGGTTCGGCCGAGTCACTCACCCACACGCCAGCTTGTCGCGGATGTCGGCCGGTGGCATGGATAGTCCTGGAAAGAGCTTCCGTTCAGCCGCTGCGAAGTGGACGTGCTCGTCGTGCCCAACCGTTACCTGGGTCGCCCACGGTCGGTGGGCATTCGCAGACCTGACCAGCCGGTCCTCGCCGCGTCGTGGTGGCGACTGCGGTGAACGGCCCTATGGGCTCCGAGGAGGTCGCGGAGGCGCTCGTTGCCGAGTCCATAGTAGGTTCCGGTGGATAGGCCGCGGCGCCAGTTGTGGTGGGAGGCGGTGGAAAGCGCGATGCGCGGCTGTGGGCGCTCAGTCCGTGCCCTGGCGCACAGCCTCGGACTCCGTGATGCCAGCCGAGTCAGGCTGGGTCTGAAGGGCCATGACCATGCTCGGACGCGTTCGATGATGCGCTAGTCAAGTCCATGCCGAGATCGCGGACGAACTCTCGTTGTCGAGTTCCGCGGATGGTCGACGACGGGCAACGACTCGACAGCGACGACAGAGGAGATGCTGGGCCGTCAGCTCATCGCCCAGCGATTGAGCGACTTGTGTCGGACGCGATCGGCGTCGGTCGGCCGGTCTGTCCTGCCGAGTGATAGGTGGTCATCAGAGCAGGTGTTCGATCGGCTGTTCCACCTCGGCCGGTTGCAGCCGTTGCCTGACGACGAGTCGATCCAGAACGTCGTCGCCAACGGTCACGACCGTGTGTTCATCGAGCACGCTTGGAGGCCTAAGGCAGGTGCTGGAGTCTCAGTCCAGCTAATTAACCAATTA
>JAOSJK010000013.1 GCA_027494135.1 Acidimicrobiia bacterium
CCGCGAGGAACGTGTGACGCTGTCGACCGCCTGGGTGCAGGCGACATCGCCCGAGGGTCTCACCCCCGTGCGCAGCGGCACGATGGCCATGGGGTCAGCACCTCGCCCGGCCGTCGGGTGAGGGTCGACCCGAACCCGGCCCCACGGTTCCCACCCACGGGCCGCTCGCCAGGCGCTCGGCCCAACCCGCGGTGAGCGCGGCCGGGATCGGGCTGTTCACCCGGATCCGCAGGTCGACCGACGGGCCCGGGCGAGGGACGGCCTGCCCGGCCGCATCGAGAGCCACGATGAGGACGTTGGCCAGCCCACGCAGCGAGCCGAGCTCGTCGCAGATCGCCTGGGCCGTCTCCTCGTCGGTCGCCTGTGCCTGGAGATGGCTGAGGGCTGCGGTCTGCTGCGCCCACTCGCTCTCCCGGTCGGCGAGCGTGCGGCTGGTCAGTGCCACTTGAACCGTACTGACTCTGGTGGAGGCTCCAGACCTTGGAGAATGGAGCCATGGCAGACCGTCACCGGCCCTCGCGCCGCGGAGGACGCAGCGGCAGTACCCGCCCGAGCTGAAGGAGCGCGCCGTCCGGCTGGTCCACGAGACCATCGCCGAGCAGGACGGCCAGCGCCATGGCGCAGTCGGCAAGGTGGCAAAAGCAGCTCGGCATCGGCCCGGAGTCGCTCCGCCACTGGGTCGACCAGGCAGAGGTCGACGCGGGCACGCGGCCCGGCCGGTCGACCGCCGACCGCGACCGAATCCGCGATCTCGAGCGCGAGAATTTGAGCTGCGCCGGGCGAACGAGATCCTCAAGAGCGCCGCAACTTTCTTCGGGGGCGGAGCTCGACCGCCGCTCGAAGCGATGACCCGCTACATCGACGAGCACCGCGGCTCGTACGGGGTCGAGCCGATCTGCCGCACCCTGGCGGTCGCCCCCTCCTCCTACTACGCGGCCAAGGCGAGGCCGCCCTCGGCGCGCTCGGTCAGCGACGCCACCCTTGGCGACGTCATCGCTCGGATCCACCGGTCGAACTTCGGCGTGTACGGGGATCCGCAAGGTCTGGAAGGCGCTCGGCCGACTCGGCGTCGACGCCGGTCGCGACCAGGTCGCCCGGGTGATGCGCATCGTTGGCCTCCAGGGTGCAACGCGCACGAAGCGGATCCGGACGACCCGTCCAGCGACGGTCGACCAGCGCCCGGCCGATCTCGTTGAGCGGGTGTTCACGGCACCCGCGCCGAACCGCTTGTGGGTCGCCGACCTGACGTATGTCTGGACGGTGCGCGGCTTCTGCTACGCGGCGTTCATCGTCGACGCCTTCAGCAAGGCGATCGTCGGCTGGCGGGTCGCGGCGAGCCTCCATACCGACCTCGCCCTCGACGCGCTCGAGATGGCGATCTGGGCCCGCGGTCCGGGACTCGCCGACCTCGTCCATCACTCCGACCGGGGCAGCCAGTACCTCTCGATCCGCTATACCGAGCGGCTCGTGGACGCCGAGGCGGTGAGCTCGGTCGGCTCTCGGGGCGATTCGTACGACAACGCCCTCGCCGAATTCGGTCATCGGGCTGTACAAGACCGAGCTGATCGAGCCGCGCAAGCCGTGGCGAACCGTCGAGCAGGTCGAACTCGCGACCGCCCGCTGGGTCAGTTGGTGGAACCGCGAGCGCCTCCACTCGGCCTGCGGCGACATCCCCCGGCAGAGTTTGAGGCCGCCTACCATCAGCCACGCGCGACCACCGAGGCCGCGTGAAATCCAATCAGCCGAGCCTCCACCGAACCCAGTACGGTTCAACTTCGGCGGCGAGGTCGCGGTTGCGCCGCCGCAACTCCTGGTGGAGCCCGCGCGTGTGGAGCAGGTTGCGCACGCGGAGAACGACCTCGGCCGGCTCGAACGGCTTGGTCAGGTAGTCGGGGCGCGGACCCGAGCGCGTGGTCGCGCGACGCGCGGGTGACGTCGGCGGTCAGGACGAGGACGGGCAGGTACGTGTCCGACTCCGGCACGCCCCAGCTCGTTGAGTTCACGGCGAGGCCATCGACGTTCGGCATCCGGAGGTCGAGCAGCACGAGATCGGGCTCACGCTGGCGATCGCGGCAGAGCAGGCTCTGCCCGTCGCGGAACGTCCTCGATGGGGCCGAAGTCGGCGGGGCGCAGGATCGCCTCGAGCAGGGCTGATGTTCGCGGGCTCGTCGTCCGCGATGTAGATGAGGCTGTCGCGCATCGCGACCATTCGTCGGGCAACCTCGTTCGCACGTCGGGCCAGCGAGGACGCACCTGACGGGCGACCGGCCGGACGTGCTCCGACCGTAGCGGCGTGAGCGGTAGCGCCGTCATAGGTCAATGGTCAGGCGTCGATCGGGTCCGCCGAGGCCCTGCCGGAGCGATGGCCGGGTCGCCCGGCGCGGCACCACTGCGTGACTCCCGGTTCTGCTGCTGTACAAGCCAGCCGGCGCCACGGGCGCTTGCACGTTTTTCCCGGACGTGAGCCACCGTCGACGGGCATCCCGCTCGGTGCCGTGTACCCACACGATGACTAGATCTTGCGACCTGGTCAAAGCCCGCAGAGCCTCAACGCCTGACGGTAGCGCGACGGACGCCGGCGGGCGAAGCACTGAATGCAGCATGCCGCAACCGGCCATGAAGACGGTGCTAGGCTCGGGGCTCGAGGGTGGACAAGACCAATCGGCCGGGGCGACCACCTGCTCGGTTAGATGCGGAGGTCGGGTCCGTGGGCGGAGGGGACTCATGAGGGGCATTCGTCCGCTATTCCTGGCGGCAATCCTCGCCGGCCTGGGGGGTGCTCACCGGGCGGGGGGTGCGTACGTTATCGAAACCCCGGAACTGGTGATCTTCCTCGAATACAGCGCGTCGGGAAGCGATCTGTTTGGGTCAATGACGACGTTCGATCCGAGCCCATACGCCCCAGGCGGCGGCACGAGCAGAACCGTCGACTTCACTGGCTCGATAAACGGCGACTCCCTCACGCTTGCGTTCGGCGCGGATCCCCGGAGCTGCGGGAGTGACTGGTCGCCTCACTGGTGACGTGTTGGCCCTGTCCTATCCGGCTCAGTCGGGCCGTTTCGAGGAGCTGCGGCTGACCCGTTCTTCGCGGGAGGCGTACAACGCGATGGTGGCTCGCTTTGCCGACGAAGCCGCTCGGGTTGCGGCCACACAGGCGGCCGACGCGGCTCGAAACAGCGCAGTACGTGAAGCGAGCACTCGCCTCCCTCGAAGCCCTCTCCGCGGTGGACGAGGAGCTTGAGCGGGCCAATTTCGACCAGTTGCGCTCGGTCATGCGACGCGAACTCGACGACCTTGAGTCACAGCTCGAAGTCCTGAGCAAGGCGCTCGATGACTTCCCTCGGAGGCTTCCGCAACTGTCTTGACTCGGCCCTCGGGTGTTATCCGAGCTCGGTCGAGCTGGCCCTTCAGGCATCAACCTGACGTGTACTTCTGCGGGAGAACTACACCGTGTCGCTGGTCGGCGGTGAATCGCTGGCGGACGCGCGGCTGGCGATAACGAGCGTCGTTCAGACGGCTCGCGGTCGAGTCGAAAGCTTGAGATCCGCGATGCGCTCGCACCCCGACGCAGAACCGCCGGAGATCGATCCGTCCGAAGCGGTAGCACGCGTCTGGATCGCGCGCTGGAGACGCTCCAAAACGTAGAAACCGAATGGCGCTCGTTCATGGAGGACCTCGGCGAGCTCCGAAACCAAGGTCTCGACGCTTATGCAGATGGAGTAGCGCTCGCGAAGGGAACGCGGCATCGTCGTTGCTACCTGCGATCCGCTTCCGTGGCGGTAGGCGAGCGAGACCATAGGCTGAGGTCGGACGGACGACAACCTCAGCCGGGAAGCGCCAGATCGACGACGGCGACGTGCCGACACGATGACGGCATGATCTCGATCCGCCGAGCAGGGTCGCCGTGTGGCATCCGGTCGCCAAGACCGACCGCGCGGGGGTACGTCGGCGGCGCGTACGAGATGGCGGACGGCCGTAGCCCTCGGAGGAGGGGTTACGATCGGGAATATGGATCGAGCCACCTGTCACACCGCTCGAGGCCATGGCGCAGACCCTCGTCGCCCGAAGCCAAACGCTGCCGTTGGACTACGCCGTCGGCCGGCAGCTCGACTTTGGTTGTCCCCGGAGGAACGACGGCCGAGACGCATCGACCGGGGTTGCTGACCTTCGGACCGCTTACTTGGACGGTGCTCTGGTCTCTCTGGGCCGTCGGCTACCCTGCCCGTGGCGAAGAACTCGAAGGGGGTTCGAAACGTCGCACGTGCAGCGATGCGAGCGCCTGCGTCGTACACCCCGGAAGGGGAGCCCCTTCTGAACATCCGTCGGCCCCTCGCTCTCTGGCGGATTCTCCCGCAGCGTTAATTCAGAGCGATCGAGGAGGTCGCCGCGCTCGCCACGGCTTTGCGGGAGTGGCACGAAGCTGGGTACCCGCGGTCACTCGGGTGCACTGTCCGGCGGGCGCTTTCTTCGATGGAGCACTCTCAGGGATACGGACTTCGCGCTGCGCTCGCACCATTTGGCGATCCCGTCGAAGCCTTTCGACTGTCCTACTGCGGAATTTCGAAGGAAGCCAGAAGCTGGCGATTGGGGCGAAGCGCTTGAAGCGCATCTTCCCATTTCGGAGTTTCCGCCGACCTGGCTTGAGTGGTTTCAGGCACTTACCGGTCGGCGTCAGCCCCAGCGCTCACCCGAACCTTCGCTCGCTACAAACACCGCATCACCGCCACATCGCCCGCATCGGCCCCGATATGGCTCCCTCGTTTTTGTCCGCTGACGATTGCGGGCTGACTACCGACAACCGACAGTCATCCAGCTTCGGCATCATAGATTGGACTCCGCAATCCACCCATCCTGGAAGCGATCCTCTGGCCGGCCGAGGACGAGGACCTGCAGAACTGGCTTGCTGATGACGCGAGCGCGTTCGAGTTGCTCAGGTTAATGCTGGCAGCATCAGTTGTACGATTAGGTCACCGGAACCAATGATCTTGCCACTCCTCCCTACGACCTGACGCCGACCTCTAGCTGCTGACGTACCCCGGCGATCACCGCGCTTGGCCAGAGGCGAGTATCGGCAGATGGCGATCCGCACGCCGGCTCGCTTTAGGCCCAAAGAGCGGAAGGGAATCTACGCCTGGAATGGACAACGCACGGCAGCCCTTTTAGTCAGACGCATCACGTGGCCCGGCGCTGAAGCGATGGGCGGATCATCGGATTTCCCCATTTTTGATTACTAGTCTGGGTGGCGTGGCTCCAGAAGACCCGTCGGCGAAGAGTACGCTCTGCCGGTGCCGATCGACCCGCAGAGGAGGTGTTGGAATGGCCCGCAACATACAGGACTTCGGCAAAGTACGAGGTCGCGCGCAGCAACTCCGCGGAGTGGAGTTTCTGGCAGAGCAGGAAGGGAGGCGCTACACGGACCCGATAGATCGTTGCGAGTCATTAGGAGTGGACGGCGATGAAAGCGCGCGCGTCCATCGAAGGTATCAGCCGGATGATGCTCGTGCGGTCCAGTGCAGGGGCGCAGGACCAAACCATGGGTGGTGGCGACCCGTGGCCATGGGAAAGTCCCCACTGATGGCCACCAGGAAGTCCCCACCCCTCGCCTGATCTGACTGCCGGGGCAGCCCCGGGAAGCACAGTGGCGGTGTTCCAACCCCCGTCACCGGCCAGCCCCGAGGGACGCCCATTGTGAAGAGTGCGAGGGACCAGTTGAACATCCTCAACGCGTACGACGAGCTGGGCTCGTATCGCGCCGCCGCGGCGCTGCGGGACGACCCACAAGACCGTGCGCCGGGTCGTCGAGCGGCGGCAGAGTCCGCCATCGCCACGGCCGGCGCGGCCAGAAGACCGATCCGTATCGCGAGCTGATCGAGGCCAGGATCCGCGCGACCGACGGGCGGATCAGCGCGAAGCGTCTCCTGCCGCTGTGTCGGGCCGACGGGTACACAGGGTCGGCCCGCCACCTCCGCCGGGCGGTCGCCGCCGCCAAGGCCGACTGGCGCCGGAGCCGGCGGACGTACCGGCCGTGGGTCCCGACGCCGGGCGAGCATCTCGTCATCGACTGGGGCGAGATCGCCGGGCTGAAGGTCTTCTGCGCCGTCCTCGCCTGGAGCCGCGTCCGGTTCGTCCGGTTCGCCCTCCGGATGGACCAGCCGACGACGCTGCGCCTCCTCGCGGAGTGCTTCCGAGGCGCTCGGTGGGGTGCCGGCGGTCGTCCTCGCCGACCGGATGGGCTGCCTGAAGGGCGGCGTCGTCGCGAACGTCGTCGTGCCGGCCCCGGGCTACGTCGCGTTCGCCCGCCACTCCCGGCTTCCCGGCCCGACTTCTGCGAGGCGGCCGACCCGGAGTCGAAGGGCGTCGTCGAGGCACCTCGTCGGGTACGCCAAGGCCGACCTCGTCGTCCCGGGCGCTCCGTGGCCCGACATCGGGACCAGCCAACGAGGCGGCCCGGGGGTGGTGCGCCGAAGTGAACGGTCGGGTCCACACCGAGATCGCCGCGGTCCCCGACAACGCCTCGCGGTCGAGCGTCGGCTCCTCCGGCCGCTGCCGTCGCTCCGGCCACCGGCCGGCGAGGTCCACGTCCGCAAGGTCGACCACCTCCGGACCGTCCGCTTCGCCTCCGCCCGCTACAGCGTCCCGGGAACGTTCATCGGTCGCCGCGTCGAGCTCGAGGTCGGCGCCGGCGAGCTCGTCGTCCGCCACGCCGGGACGGAGATCGCGCGACACTGCCTCGTCGGCCCCGGCGAGGTCGCCCTCGTCGACGCCCACTACGGTCGCCCGGCGCGACCGCCCGTCCAGGCGGTCCGGCCGGGACACCGGCCGAGCTCGCCTTTCCTGGCGCTCGGGCCGGTCGCGACCGCGTTCCTCGCGGGGCCGCAGCGGCGGGTGCGACCCGCCTGCCGGCCGAGCTCGAGCAGATCGCCGACCTCGAGCGGGCCCATGGCCGGGACGCGCTCCTCGCCGCCCTCGAGCGTGCGCTCGCGTTCGGCCGCTTCCGCGCCGCCGACGTCCGCTCCATCCTCGCCGCCGGTGCCGGGCTCCCCGGCCGGAGGGGACCAGGCGAGCCGCTGACGATCGGGCTGCCGACGGTCCCGGTCCGGCCACTCGGCGCGTACGCCCTGGAGCCCGCGTCATGACGGCGGCAACCGCACCTGCCCTCGCGCCCGACCTCGAGGCCGCCCTGCGGCGGCTCAAGCTCGCCGCCGTCCGACGCCTCGCCCCCGAGGTCCTCGTGACCGCGAAGACCCAGCGCTGGGCACCCGACGACCTGCTCCGGACCCTCCTCGAGGCCGAGCTTGCCGCGCGCGACGCGTCGAACGCCCGGACACGTCTGCGGGCCGCCGGCTTTCCGGTCACAAGACGCTCGACGAGTTCGTCGTGGCGGAGAGCGCGATCGGGCGCGCGACGTTCGACTACCTCGCCTCGCTCGAGTGGATCCGGGCGCGCGAGAACCTCGTCCTCGTCGGCCCGGCCGGAACCGGCAAGAGCCACACGCTCATCGCCCCGGGCACGCGGCGGTCGAGGCAGGCTTCCGGGTCCGCTACTTCGCCGCCGCGACCCTGGCCGAGACCCTCTACCGCGGCCTCGCCGACAACAGCGTCGGGCGGCTCATCGAGGGCTCCTCCGGGCCGACCTCGTGATCGTCGACGACCTCGGCTTCGCGCCGCTCGACGATGTCGGCGCCCAGCTCCTGTTCCGCTTCGTCGCCGCCGCCTACGAGCGGCGCAGCCTCGGCGTCGCCTCCCATTGGCCGTTCGAGAGCTGGGGCCGCTTCCTGCCCGAGCACACCACCGCGGTCGCCCTCCTCGACCGGCTGCTCCATCACAGCGTGACCGTCGTCACCTCCGGCGACTCCTACCGGATGAAGGAGGCGCGAGCGAGAGGAGGTGTGCCGCCAGCGACGCAGTGAGCCGTCTCCGGGGGTGGGGACTTCTCGCGGCCACCAGTGGGGACTTCTACATGGCCATTGACACGCCGGTCCAACGGCATGGTGGATGCACGGCCCGAGTCGTTCGACCTACAAGCACGCTCGCCAGCCTCGTCCGGTCGGACGAACCTGATCGACGTAGGCCGGGATCGGGAACGTTCAGGCGAACGACCAGCCTCTGGCGCGTTGTCGAACTCCCGCGCACATCTCGCCCCAGGTTAACGAATTGGCCGCAGGGTCCCGGAATCGGGCCGGAGCTGGCCGTGTACTGAATTCTCGAGGCGAGAGCGTGAACGAGATCCCGCTTCCCCGCCCCATTCGCTCGCGCGAGTGGCTCAGGATCGCCCTGCTCGAATGCGGCCGCTGCCATCAGGTCGTCGAGCGACGCTTTCGCCGACCCATCGCTTTGCGGCGAGTGCGCCAAGGTGATCGGGCGCGAGCGGAGCCGAGCCGCCACGGCCCGCCGGCGCACTTACGCGCGCGTAGCGACCCGTTGCGCCCGTTGCAGCCTCACGTGTCAGGTCTGTTCTAGGTAACCAACCCCAGGATTTCGAGCGCAGCCTTCAGATCGTGGTCCTCCGGGTCGATCGGCGACCTTGACTCTACGTCGACTTCATGTGGCTCGAAGGTGCCCAGTTTCGGAACTCGTCACCGGATCGTGAAAGGTAAACGTGCCCGAGAACTGTCGGCTGCCGTCGTCAGAACAGTCATAGATCGTGCGTGACATAGGCTGGGTGAGACGGCGCGGCTTACACTCAGTGCGGATCGCGGTAACCCCATCCAGGTCGGTGAAGCCGAGCTTCACTCATGTCCGAGGCGTAATCTCTGGTGAAGCCAAGCGAAGGAGTGATCCGACGCTTGCGAACACGCCCGCAACAGAAGCCGCGCCAATGGTCCAGGTCGTTCGATCCATGAGCGAGCACCACTCCTGCCGGCTTCCAGTGGCTCGTCCCCTTCAATCGCCTCGAGCGCGGCGACGACAGCAGGATCGGGACGCAGCCTCGCGAGGGTCTCTATGTAGCAGCCGACCCGGAGGGAGCTCGCGTACAGCACCCGGTACAGGCCCTCTGGGTCGTCCCAGCGATTGCCGAACGTCCCGTCATCTCCACATATGCCCAGTCGGGCCACGACCAGGATCATCGCGTCCGATTCCCTGAAGACGACGCTCGGCGGTTCCTCGACGTCGAGAGGGCAGCTCATCCACCAACGACGAAGGCTCGGGCCGCAGCGACGACGTCTGGACCAACCTCTTCGATGGGCTCCTTCTCGAATCAGCCGAGCAGGTGATTGATCATCGAGTTGAGGATTCAGGCCTTGAAACCATGCTCTTGCGACCTCTGGCGAATCGTGCTCGGCGATGAGGTGCGCGACGCGATACGCAAGTCGGAGGCGGCTTGGGATTGGGTCTCGCGGCTGCGCTGTCCATCCGCCCACTCGCGGACCGCCCGTGTCTCTCCCACGCCGGCCATGTACGCCACAAGGCGGGGGCCAAGGATCTCGGCCAACTCTCCGATCAGCGACGTTAACTCACGACGTGTGGCACGTTCGTACGCGCTCAGGTCAGGACGAGGTTTTGTGAGGGCCATTGGTCGAGCCTCCATTGTCGGACGATGATTCGAGCCCCCAACAACCAGGCGCAGCTGAGCCGGTTTGGCGACCTGGAGGTACTTGTCCTGTAACTCTGAGACCACGAACACCGGTCTTGATCGCGCCGGCAGTCGCGTTCGCCAACGGGTCATCGTGAGCACTCCGCGAGCCGAAGCGACGCAGGCGGTGCAGGGTTCCAACGTCGATATCGTCGACTGCCTGAGCCTCGTGGAGCCGATCGATGACCCTCTCGATCGTGGCCTTCTTCGATAGCCGGACGTCCTTCGCGAACGCGACATCCTTCGGCGAAGCGCTCGACGGCCTTGCGCACGGCTCCCTGCTGCGGCTTCCCGCATCGTACGGTGGCCATCCGCATTCGCCTGCGCAAACGTCAGCAACTCGTCGAGACGACCTGCCGCCAGCTCAACTTTGCGGCTGCGGTGGGTCGGCAACGTGGATGTTGTAGCGAGTAAACGACGGAACGGCCGCGAATTGGGCCTCCAGTGACTCGGCGAACCTCCGATCGTGAGTCATGACGATTACCTGGCGGGCCACGGCTGACGCGGGCCAAGAGCTGCACCAGACCCTGCTCGTGTCCCGCATCCATCGACTGCACCGGATCATCGAGCAGGATCGTGTCCCACTGCGGATTGCGGTCGACGCGCTGTGAGAAGTACACGCTGAGTCCGAGGCAGTTCCCCTCTGCCTCGCTAAAAAGCTCGTAACCGGATTGACCGTCTGACCAAAGGAGCTGGCTTCGAGCGCCGCCTGTCGGAAACGGGAGTCGCGCACGCTCACTCCGCGGATCTTGATGTGGTTGCCTGGACTGAGCTCCTCGTAGTAGCGCGCCAGGTCGCTGCTCAGCATTTGCAGCGCTGCTGCCATTCGACGCTTCTCTTCGCGCTCAAGCCTCTCGATGAAGTCGCGCAGAGCGTCCTGAGGCTGCGTACTCGCCATGTGGCACCAATCGCACTCGCGTTCTCGGCGAGCAACCGTGCGCGCTGCAGCCCATCGAGCCGCTTCCGTTCGTCGTCGGTCAGGCCGGTGAGTGACGAAGTGAGGCGGAGCTGCAGTGCTTCCAACGTCGTGCGGATTGACGCGTAGTCGCGCGCGATGGCAACTGCAACTTCGCTCGCTTCCGCAGCGAGGCTATCCACCACCTCAACGCCTGTCTCATCGGTCGCCACCCTGGTGCGTCGACCGCAGCAAGGAATCCGTTGAGGATGCCTCCTAGACGGTTGCGACGCTCGTCCAAGTGATCTTGCGCGGCTTGGAGCCCAGCCAGGACCTCGGCCGCGTCTTCGGGTAGCGATGCCTGCAGAGCGGGGAGTCCGTCCGGTTCAGCGGCCCGGAGACCTGGACCTGTCCGAGGATCTCGCGACCGTTGACGGTGATCGGGCGGCGCACCGGGGTCGTCGCGGCAATGCGCTGCAGGTCGCCCATACGCGTTTCGAAAGCGTCCGCTCTCCGCAGAACGGACAGCGCATGGGGTCAGCGGTCTCCAGGACCGACAGGCCAGCGGCGATGAACGATGAGCGCCGGTTCTCGACGTGCCACTCACGGTGAGCCCTTGCCTCCTCGGCGACCTGCCGAAGCATGGTGGCAAGGTCAGTCGCAGTCGCGGTGAGCTCCGACGGCCCGATAACCAGCGTTGCGAGTCCGGCCGGTCGCCGATCACGGGTGAAGAGAACCGCCAGCTCTTCCTCGCACCGCTTACCGATCTCTGTCCAGCCTGCGACTGGGTCGAGTCCGACAAACCCCGCCGCACGCTGCCGCAGCCCATTGGGGTCTAGCGCCAGTGGGCTCTCTCCCGGTCGACACAGAGGCGCGATGGCCCGTTCGGCTTGCTCGCGAACGGCGCGGACCCGAGGATGAGCATCAGAGTCTGTGCGAAGTCGCTGGAGGCGTGCTCGCAGGGCTCCGAACCGCCCGAGGCCCAAGATGGCGCTCAGCTGCTCCCATCGATCCTGCTGCTCGCTGTCGATCACCGCCTGGATCTCACACTGGCCGAGGAACGGCCGAAAGGGCATCCTCGGTCGGCAGACCGAGAGGACGGATGTCCTCTACCGGAGCCCCGTTGATGGTTAGCGTCGGACGGCCTTGGAGTTCGCGCCGGACGATGAAGTGCTCCCCGCTCCGGCCGACGAGTTCGACCTCAGCGAAGGTCGGTGTGCTCGGGTCAGCATGTACCGACCTGACCCAGTCCCAGCCCCGGTACTCGCCCGGGGTCTTGGAGCGCGACTTCCGCACCACCGTCCCGAAGAGCGCCCACTCAAATGCCTCGGTCAGGCTGGTCTTGCCCGCTCCGTTGTCTCCGTAGATGAGCACGATGTCACCGCCCAAGGCCAGATCGACCCGCTCTGGGTAGCCACGAAACGCCTGGGCTGTGATGCGATCAACCTTCATCCAGTGCCTCTTCGAGGATCGAATTCCACGCCCGGTCGAGGCCGGTTTCGTCTTCGACGATCGCGTCAAGAAGCGGATGCAGCTCCGGAGCTGTTGAGGCCCTCAAGGCGATGACAGCTTCGCCGAGCTCGTCGATTGCCTGCTGGTCCATGTCGGCATTGTGGTGGGATTCGTCTGGGATTGTCAGGGATTACGAAGGCCTTGGCACGTCCCAGACTGCGCAAGTGGCCTTTTTCGCCGTTGCGAACGAGTCAACGTGCGGCCCCAGACCGTAAGGCACATCGAGGTTCCCAACCATGCGTCATTGGCTGAGGTCGGCTCGCCGGCCACGAAGCCGTGCTCGGGGCTTACGGCCCTGTCTTGTAGTCACAGTCGGCGCTCGACGGCCAGCACGCAAGGGCTGATCCTGCTTGGCAGACACGGGTGGAGGACAGCTGCGCGTTGCCGGTCGGCGTGATTGACGGACTCGTGTAACAGCCTCACGTTGACGGGCGTCGAGGGCTCGCAGCACCTCGTCGACCAACGGCCTGAGCGGGAGCGGTGGCGGCGTTCCGATCGCGGTCACAACGATCCGCCGTATTCGTCGCCCTGGCATTGGTCACCGGCGGATCACCGTCCGGGCGCTCCCGCCCGGCCGGTCGTTACAGATCTCGTAACTTTCGTAACTTCGGCTCGCCGTCGGAGGTGGGCGCGGAAGAGCGGCAGCGCGAAGTCGTAGGCGCCGCGGGTCGCCCGGTAGATGAGCCCACGCTCGACGAGGCGGCGGACGAGAAGGTTGAGTCCCGAGACCTCAGGCAGGGCCGCGTGCAACCGGCTGAGCGGGACGCGGCCCTCCACGCGCGCCATGGCTTCCAACACCCGCTGCTCGGCCGGCGTCGCACCTCGAAGCGATCCTCGAAGAAAGCCAAGTCGAGCTCGTGCAGGAGCGCCGGCTCGACGGCCCGATAAGCGTCGAGCGACACGTCCGGCGACGCAACGCTTCGACACACGTAGGCGCCGAAGAACTGCAGGAAGTACGGATACCCGGCCGTCCCCTCGACGATCTCGCCGACGACCGATAGGGCGAACGAGCGGTGGCTGGCCGCCAGGGGGATTGCCAAGGCGTCCCAGGCGTCGCTGCGCGCCAGGTTGCCGACGACGACGTGGCGGAACATCCGCTCTGCGTACGTCCGGGCCCGCTTCAGGTTAAGGCTGAGCATGGGCAGGCCGGACAGGATGACGCGGACCTTCGGTTCGCCCTTCTGGACCGACCCTATGGCGGCCAACAGGCCGGACAGCGGGTAGCGCTCGCGGCTGCGGTCGTCGGCGAGTAGATGCGCCTCGTCGTACAGGAGGAGCGCTCCCGCCCGCTCAGAGTCCCGGACCGCGGCGTCCAGTCCAGACAGCGCGGCGCGCATCCGATCCGCCGCTTCGGCAGCGCGTCCCTCGTAGGCCGGCTCGTAGCCCAGCTCGCCGACCGTCAGGCGTCGCGGTCGCAGGTAGCGGGCGCCCTCCTCGACAGCCTGGCCAACGGCGGCGAGCGGCGACAGCCGCCGACGGAGCGCGTCAACGTCTTCCTCGAGCGCGTCGGCCAGCCGCCCGTCATCGCGATGTCGCTCCCCCACCTCGCGGTGGAGGGTGACCCAACCTGCCTGCTCCGCGTGCGCGGCGAACTCGGCCAGGAGCACGGTCTTGCCCGTGCCGCGCAGACCCGTGAGCGTCGTGTTCGGATGGAGCGGCTGCTCGGCGACAAACGCGTCGAACTCAGCGAGCAGCCCATCACGGCCAGCCAGGAAGGGCGGACGAACGCCGTTGCCCGGTCGGAACGGATTCGCGAGCTGTTCAGTTGGCTTGGTCGGCGCGACCTCGGCCATCGCGGTGTCCTCGTTCATCTGTCTGATTGGGCCGGGGAGCGCCGCTGGCGCCTCCCCGGCCGTGGTTCGCACCTGTTGAAGCCACACGTGCCCTACTGCGCGCCGGCCGGGACGCGGAACCAGGAGCGCGAGCGCATCGCGCACTGGACCGTGTCGAGGTAGACCTCGCTGTAGGGGACGCTGCCGCGTTCGAGCAGCCGCCAGAGGCAGCTGAGCATCGCGCTGGCGACCATCAGGTTGGTGGCCAGGAGCTGGGGCCGCTCGACCACGTGGGCCAGGCAGCCGTCGACGCCGGGCGCACGATCGCCATCGGCCTCGCCGATCTCCGGGTGGATCTCAACGAGATGGCCGTCGACCGACCAGCCAGCGCGACGGCGGACGAGCTGGACGTTGCCGTCCGTCTCGTCGTTGCCGCCGCTGATGAGCGTCGCGTCCGAGAGGGTCGCGACGTGCCGGTCGACCAGCGCCCGCGTCGGGTGGTTGTCGACCGCGAGGAGGACAAGGTCCCCTTCGCGAACGACGTGCCCGACATTGGCACCGGTCATGAACTCCGCGACAACCTGCACCGCCAGTCCGGCCGATCGGGCGACCCGGGCCAAGGCCTCGGCCTTGTTCGTACCCAGGTCGCCGACCGCGCAGGCCTGCCGAGTGAGATTCCCCGCCTCGAAGGCGTCGCCGTCGACGAGGACCAGGAGCGGACGCGGCTCGGGTCGGCTCGAGAGATACCGCACCAGCGGTCCCGCGAGCTGGCTTCCGATCCCGCCGCAGCCGATGAGGACGACACGCTCAGCCATCGTCGGAGCCCTCCGGCAGGAGCGGTGGGTTCACCGGCACCAGCCAGTAGGACAAGCGATAACCGAGCGTCGTTGCCATCTTGCCGGCGCGATCGAGGACATCCTCGAGCTCGCGCCGGCTCGGCTTACTGATCTCGTCCGAGGGCTTGAACCCTCGGGCGACGTACTCCGAGATCGACGGCTTGCCCTTCGACCGCCGCGGCGGCGGCGCCAGCTTCACCTTTCGGAGCCAGTCGTCGGGTGGCTCGACGAGGCGTCGAGGCCGCTCGATGAGCTGGCCGGTCTTCAAGGTGAACCGGACGCCGTCGACGACGATCGCGCCGAGTAGCCGACTCGTCGCCGGTCGAAATCACCAACGACGATGTGGAGCCCGTCGAGCTCGGCCTCGTCGTCCTCGTCGGTCGAGCTCGCGTAGGCAGTGAACCCGCCATGCGAGTGGATCGTGCCGACGAGTCGCGACCCGGCCGGCACGTCGCCGTCCGGGACGGTCGAACTTGACCGAGACCGACGATACTCTCTGATCCGGCACGGCAAGGTCGAAGGACCCGTCGCGCCAGAGGAGGAGGATCGCGGCTTCGGTCTTCTGGAGCCGGTAGATCGCCCGGAAGAAGCCGACCGCGCGTGCCATGAGGTCCGCGGGGACCTTGGGCAGCGCGGCGTAGTCGACGAGCTCCTTGCCTTCCGGCAGGTGGGCGACCCGCCCGACCTTCGTCTGGCTCAACCCCAGGAGGCTTTGCTTCCGGAGGTAGAGCCCGTCGCGAGCGACGATGAAGGCCGGCAAAGCCACCCGCTCGAGCGAGGGACGGCTTCGAGGATCGGGAACATCACGAACCTCCTCCTCGATCCGGACAGCGATGGACCGTGTGGACGAGCCGTTCGAAGCGAGGTCGCTCGGTGAGGAGCTGCTCGCGGAGTGGCCCGCTCTGCTGGTACACCGCCGCCAGGACGGTGATCGCCGCGACCCCTCGACGTGACGCATCGGGAGCCTCCCGACTCGCTCGCCGATGAACGGGGCGACCATCAGGGCCAGCGACCGTGGCCGGATGGCCGGTGTCCGGTTGACGTGCTCAGGAAGCGAGCTCATCGGGCTCACCTCCTCGCCCGTCGCCTCGGGCTCCGGTGTCCGGACCTCGGCCTCAGGCGGCTGGTCGAGCTCGGGCGTCGCCGCTGGCAAGTCCGTCGGCGCGACCCCCGCCATCTGCGCGACCACCTGGCGGAGAGTCCGCCAATACGGGTCGTAGCGGATGGACAGGGCCGCCAGCGGATCTCGCCGAGAGCGGCTGGCCCAGGCCCGAAAGCCGCCGGAGAACGGCATTGGGTGCCGTCGCAGGTCCTGGTTGAACCGGCGCCCCAGAAGGGCGCCGACCAGGGCGACGATCCGCTCGCCGACGCTGGCCCCTGTGACCCGGACCGATCCGAGACAGACGATCCCGTCGTCGGAGGTGTTCGGTAGGGTCGAGCAGAAGAGCGGCGCGTCGAGCGAGTCGATCGGAGCCGTGCGGAAGTACGTGGACACGCCCTCGATCTGATCGCCGATGGTCGAGACCACGAACACGACGTACGGCAGAGCCAGGCGATAGCTCGTCGGCTGGAACTGTGACGCCGGTTGGCGTGGTATCTCGATCGTCCGCCGACTCGGCGGCTGCTCGATGACGAAGACCTGACGATCGTTCGTCCCCCGAGCGGAGCCAGAACCGGCAGCCGGTGGGCAGTCGAGGGCTGATCGCGACCTGGCTGCTCGT
>JAOSJK010000014.1 GCA_027494135.1 Acidimicrobiia bacterium
GCAGATCGACGCCGAAGGCCTCCTGGGGGCCTGTGGAGAGCTGTCGAAGGACGCTGGACTGACGATCCGAACCGTGCTCGAACCCCTCGGCGGGCCGGGGGTGCCAGTCAAGCCGGCCGTCTACGCGGGAGGTCGGTACCAGCTCGATCGGCGCTGGGATCACCGGTGCGAGCCTCCCGAGCCGGTCGACGTGGTCGTGGTCGACAACGTGCCGAGCCAGGCGAACCGGCTCGAGGCCGCCTTGGAGCGGCTCCGGCCGCACATTGGTCTCCCCGAGATGGTGCTCGACCTCTCCAGTGTGGGTGTGTTGCCGCCGCACCTCCCCGAGAGATTGTCGAGCTTCCGGTTCCCGCACCGCCAGGCGGATGCGTATCTGCGTGATGCCGTGCTCGACGGTACGCCGTTCCCGAAGACGGAGATCGGCCGTAGCCTGCTGGCGGCGACTGCCGACGAGCCGGAGTCGCTCTTCGAGTGGTTTCCCCAGGCGCTGGTGTTCGGGTTCTGGCAGTCCCACCTGGGCAAGAAGGGATCCCAGGCGAAGCTCGCCCGCTCGTGGGTCTCCGAAGTCGTGGGGTATCGCCCTGCGAGCGTGGAGACCCGTGCCCACGGCCTGAAGGGCGACCCGCTCAACCTCAGCGTCGACGAGCCGGTGGAGTTCGACCCCGACGATCCCACCGACTGGGCGCTCCTCGAGGGAGGCAAGAAGGCCGGGACCGGCAAGGCGAAGGAACGGCTGTCGGAGCTCGGTCACGGACAGGTCCCGGTGCCCGAGAGCCGTGAACCATTGGCAGGGGTCTCGTTCGCCCGCATCGAGCAGCGTTCGACCGTGTCGTTCGCTGCGCTTCGCCGCATCTGGGCGGGGTCCGAGGAGGTCAGCGCACCAGCACGAGCCTTGCTCGTCGCTATCGGCATCGCCGCGCACGTCACGGCGTTCGGGCGGTCCTTCAGCCTGCGTTCGGGCTGTGAGCTCCGTCCGTGCATCGCGACGTGGAGTTGGCTCGGCGAGAACGGCGACGAGGAGGTCGAGGCACCCACGATCGACGAGGCGATCGAGCTCGTCAGAGAGTGCGCGTCGCGCTCCGAGTCGGCTGGCCTGCCCGTTGGGAGCCGTTGGCCGTCAGAGGCCTTGCGGCTCGAACCGGCCGGGAACCTCGCGAAGGCGATCCGTTCCACGTGGGCCATCGAGGCGTGAGCGATGCTCACCATCACCGTCGAATTGCTCCACGACACGATCCGTGCGACCGCGGCCGCCGACACGGCGATCATGGGGGTCGGTGACGCGGGTGAGTGGCCTCCGAGCCCGGCCCGTCTCTTCGCGGCGTTCGTCGCGGCGGAGGGGACGACACTCCGTGCGCGGGTGGTCGACTGCGGTGAGCTGCGCGTCCTAGAACGCGCGGTACCGCCCCGCATCGTCGCTGACGGGCTCGAGGTCGTGTTGCGCTCGTCGCTGGAGGAGCGCTTCGTAGTGGTGGACCGCACGGCCCTGAGCAGCGTCCAGGAGTACCCGGCGCGGACGGCGGCACTGGTCAGGCCCGGCGTCCGACTCGCGCCGTGCTCGCGCGAGGTCGCCTACGTCTGGGACGACCTCGTCGTGGATGACGCGACCCTGGAGGCGCTCCGCCGTCGGGCGGCGCGCATCGCATATTTCGGTTGTGCGGACAGCCCGGCTCGGGTCACGGTGTCGACCGAGTCTCCGGAGGGGGACGCAGCGTGGGTGCCGAGCGACGACGGTGAGGTCGTCCTACCCGTCGCGTACGAGGGGTTCCTTGTCGCTCTCGACGAGGCGTTCGAGCGGGAACGGAGCGGCGAGACGACTCGGCGTTCGTGGATTCCGAACCGGTTCGTCCGCTACCGATCGCCGACCTTCAGCCAGGAGCCGGCGGCGGAACCGACCGTGCTCTGGTTGCGCTTCACGGCCCCGATGAGCGGGCGCCGGCTCCGGGCCGTCACGGAGGCGCTCCGCGCCGCTCTTCTGGAAGAGTACGACCGTGACTTCGGCGCCGTGCCGCCCGTGCTTCACGGTCATGGCTTCGAGGGGCGGGGCTATCAGCACGCGCACTTTCTCGCGCTCCCGGATGTCGGGCACCCTCATGCACGGGGCCGCCTCCATGGCGCAGCCGTCCTGCTCCCGTCCGGCACAGGGCCGGAGATCGTCGAGGGTGTGCGCAGCGCCCTGTGGCGGATCACGACGCTCGTCGCGCCAGGTGTCCTCACCAAGGTCCGCCCGTACGCAGATGAACCCAGGCCCGTCGCGGCCACCCCCGCAACGCTGGCTGGGTCCCACCCGCCACTGGGTCTCGGCGACGCCCGTCGTCCACGAGCGCTTCCTGCGGAAGGGCCCCGATCTCAACGAGATCACCCGCTGGTGCGAGCACGCCGGGGTGGCCGCGCGCCCCGTCTCATTCCGCATTGCCCGACCCCCGTTGCTCGACGGCGCGATCTCGCTCCATCCCTCTGAGGTGGTGCGTGAGGGACGTGAGCGCCGGCCGTACTCACATCTCGAGGTGCTGTTCGAGGAGCCAGTCCTAGGTCCTGTGGTGCTCGGTGCCGCGCGCCAGTTCGGGTTCGGCCTGATGTTCCCGGTCGATTCGAGGAGCGACTCCGGTGCGTGACGTGGCCGACTTCGCCGACTTCTTCCGTGCCGTACACGGCGGGCGCGATCCGTTGCCCTGGCAGGAGCGTCTTGCTCAGACTGTCGTCGCAACGGGGTGGCCGTCGGAGATCGGTGTCCCAACCGGACTCGGCAAGACGAGCTGCCTCGACATCGCGGTGTGGGCGCTCGCTCGCACCGTAGGCCAGGGGACCGGGCGCGCGCCGACTCGGGTCTGGTACGTCGTGAACCGTCGACTACTCGTCGACGCCGCGTGGGAGCACGGGTGTCGTCTCGCTGAGATGCTCGAAGACCCGAGCAGCCTCTCGCGCCCGGAACGCGGCGTGGTGACCTCGGTCGCTGTGGCATTGCGATCGCTCGCCGCGTTCGGCAGCGATCGTGGTCCGCTGCATGTCGCTCGGTTCCGCGGCGGTGCCGACCTCGGGATGCGTTCGCCGGATCCATCGCAACCGTGCGTGCTGTTCGCGACCGTTCCGATGTTCGCCAGTCGGTGGCTGTTCCGCGGCTACGGGTCGAGCACGTCGATGCGGCCCGTTGACGCGGCTCACGCGGGGATCGACAGCCTCGTGCTCCTCGACGAGGCCCACCTTGCCCGCCCGCTGTTGCGGCTGGCGGACCAAGTGGCAGCGTGCGATACGGGTGATCCGTCGTGGCTGCTGGGCCCAGCGCGCGCTAGGCCGGCCCTGGTCGCGCTCACGGCTACTGGCGAGGCCGCGGAGGACCGCTTCGATCTCGATAGCGTCGATCTGGACCATCCGGTTGTCCGGCAGCGACTCGATGCGCCGAAGCGTGGCCGTCTCGTCGAGTCGTCGAAGAAGGCGATGCCCGATGACCTCGCGGCCGAGGCGGTCTCGTTGACCAGCGAACCCGCCACGACCTGCGTCGTGTTCACCAACACTCCGGCCACGGCGAGAGCTGTCGTGGAGCGTCTCGAGGCGAGGTTGCGGAGGTCCGGCCAGGACGCCGACGTGCTCCTGATCACAGGGCGCGTGCGTGAACGTGAGGCGGAGAACCTCCGGGAACGGCTCCTCGATCCGGAGATCGGCGTGAGGTCCGGCACGGATCGCCAAGCGAGCCGTCCACTGGTCGTCGTGGCGACCCAGACCCTCGAGGTCGGTGCCGACGTCGACTTCGCCCACCTCGTGACGGAGACGACGGGGGTCCGGAGCCTTGTCCAACGGCTCGGGCGGGTAAATCGGCTCGGCACGCGGCCCGGGTCGACCTGCGTCGTCGTGCACCCCTCCGACCTGGCGTCCCGGCCGGTCTACGGCACGGAGCCGGCAGCCGTGTGGGAGATGCTCCGCCGGGAGAGCGCGCTTGGCACGCTCGAGCTCTCACCGGGGCGCATCTCGGCGTTGCTTGGTCCACCCCAGGATCAGCCGCCGCGGGTCGGGGAGCTGCTTCCCGCCCACCTCTGGGAGTGGGCGAAGACGACGACGCCACCTCTGGGTGAGGCACCGGTGGAGCTCTTCTTCGATGGGTTCGACGCCGGCGGAGACGTGTCTGTCGTCTGGAGAGCACATCGACCCGCCGACGGCGTGCGGCTGGTTCCCGCCGTCGCCAGCGGCGAAGCAGTCGATGTGCCGCTCCGTTCGCTCGAAGACGCCCTCCCGGCGCAGCCAACGGTCCAGCGCCTGTCGGATAATCGCTCCTCGCTGGAGACGGTGCCGCTCGGTCAGCTCCGGCCTGGAGACGTCGTTGTGCTCAGCCCGGAGGACGGCCTCTACGACCAGTGGGGCTGGAACCCGGGTACCGCCGGCCCCGTCCTCGATGTGTCGCCCCTCCATTCGGGAACGTTGCTGCTCAGCGAGGAGGTGCTCGAGAACATCTCGCCGGGATCGCTGATCGAGGTGGGCCCGCTGCTGAAGGCGCTCGTCGATGTCGACGAGGACCTGGAGGAGGCTGACGAGACGGCCGTCGTCGACGAACTCGTGACAGCCCTTCGCTCGTGCCCGCCCGGTCCGTGGATCGGCGGAGAGGAATGGGGCACGTTCCTCGACGGGCTCGGCCGTGCCGTCGAGCGCCCGATCGGCGCTATCCCGTTGATCGCGCCGGTGGAGGCGGCGCGGCGATGGGCGGCGGTCGGCGTTCGTGCGGATGCGTTCGAGGAGCTCAGCTTCACCGCGACCTCGATCGAGTTGGGTGAGCACCTCGGTGCGGTTGGGGAGGCGGCCGAGAAGATCGCCTCTGCGCTCGGGTTGCCGGCCTCGCTGGTCGCAGCGGTCCGGCTCGCCGGGCGTGGCACGACTTGGGTAAGCAGGACCCTCGGTTCCAGCGGTGGCTTGATCCGGAGGCAGCCGCGGACGTGCCGCTGGCGAAGTCCAGGCTCACACGTAGCCAGATCGAGAGTGCCCGGGTCGCTGCTGGCTGGCCCCGAGGCGGCCGTCATGAGCTGCTGAGCACAAGGCTCGCAGCCGCGTGGTTCGACCGCGGCTCCTACGACGGTGACGCTGAGCTCGTACTCCATCTCCTCGCGTCCCACCATGGGTTCGGTCGTCCGCTTGTCCGGAGCGTCGATGACCCCGCACCGCCGCGAGTGGCGGGAGAGATCGAAGGGACACGAGTCGCGGTGTCGGGAGATCTTGGCGCACTCGACTGGGAACAGCCGAGGCGGTTCCGGCATGTGTGCGAACGTCACGGCCTCTGGGGCGTCGCGCTACTGGAAGCGATCCTCCGGCAGGCGGACCATGCCGTGTCATACGTCGCGGGGGTGGCGTGATGCGCGAGGAACACGCGCCGGGTCTGGTCGTCGACTGGCTGAACGGCTGGCTCGCGGCTCTCGGGATCACGGCGTTGCTGCCCGAGGTACGGCTGAGCTGGACGGGCGGTGCTGTCCCGCACGCGGGCTACCTGTTGCCCGCCGACGCGCCGCCGCTCGCCGAGCTCGTTGCCGCGGCCATGCCTACGCTCGATGAGATCGACGAGCTCGCGATCGCCCGGCGGCGGAGCGGGTGCGCCGAGTTCACCCGCAACGTGTCCCTTGGGGTCTACGCGGAGCGGGCCCAGATCGCGCGCGCGACGGGGGATTGGAGCCTGTCGGCGACGCTGACGGACCTCGTCACCCAGATCCCGAGGGACGGACTTCCGCACTCACCCTTCGACCCGCCCGTGCCCAAGGGAATCACGATCTGGCAGCGGCTCCGGTCGTGTCGCGAGGCGGTCACCGGTGTGGAGGATGTGGAGTGCTCCCTCATGAGGCTTGGCCGCCGGATCGGAAACAATGGCCTCGGCTTCGACGCGCGCCGTCTCGTCGCTGGCGTTCGACAGGGTGGCCCACAGGTCGATCCGGTCATCGAGGTGCTGGCCTTCTTCGGTGTCGCGTGTTTCCCGGCGCGGGGCACGGGGAGGGAGGCGCGGGCGCGAGGCTGGCTCGGCCCGGGTAGGCGGCCAGGTTCGTTCCGGTGGTGCTCGTGGGCGCCGGCCCTCGACCGCTGGGCGATCGACGCTCTGCTCGACCTTGCCCCACGCGCGCGTGACGACACGGCGCTCGCGAGGAGGCTCGGGATCGGCGAGTGGTATCTCACCGTCCCGTTCCGGCCGCTGGGTCCCTCGGACGTAACTCGTGCCTATGGAGCAGAACGATTTCGGTGACGTCGAGCCGATCGCGATCTCGGCGATCGAGCACTACGTGTACTGCGCTCGGCAGTGCGGGTTGATCCACGTCGACGGCACCTGGAGCGACAACCGGCACACCGTCGCAGGTGAGCGCGGTCATCGGCGGGCGGATACGTTCGCGGCACGCCGCGAGCGAGGCGTTCAGGTCGTTCGTGCCGTCCCGTTGTGGTCCGAACGGCTCGGGCTGAGCGGTCGAGCCGACGCGGTCGAGTACCACACCGATGGCTCCCTCGTGCCCGTCGAGTACAAGATCGGCGTACGTCACGGCGACGCCGCGCACCTTCAGCTCGCAGCCCAGGCGATGTGTCTCGAGGACATGCATGGTCGATCCGTGACGCGCGGAGCGCTGTGGTTCGCTCGACCGCGGCGACGCCTCGATGTGGCGATCGACGAGGAGCTCCGCGGTCTGGCGATCGCGGTGACCGAGCAGATTCGTGTGTTGATCGAGGATGGTGTTCTGCCCGGAGCTGTCGATGACCCACGTTGCGGCGAGTGCCAGTTCCTCGGGTTCTGCCTTCCCGAAGTGGTTCGCGACTCGCAGCGGGCGCAGCGGTACATGGATCAGGTGGTGTTCGGATGCGCGTCCTGAGCACCCTCTACGTGCGTGACCACCGCGCGAGGATCGCGCTCCAGAAGCGGGCCCTGGTCGTGACCGTCAACGGGAGCTGGACGCGCGTACCGCTCGAAGCGCTTGAGGCGGTGGTGTTGCTCGGGAACGCCCACGTCACGACGCAGGCCCTGGCCGCCTGCGCCGAGCGGGGGTCAGGGTGGCCGCACTGCGGCGTAGCGGCAAGCTGCGGTTCGTGGTTGGCGGACCGGTGAGCGGAAACGTCCATCTCCGTCTCGCGCAGGTACGGGCCACGTCTGACCCGCCCACGGTCGCGAGGCTCGCTCGATCGTTCGTCGCCGGCAAGCTGCAGAACTACCGACGTCTGGTCAGTCGGTGGTCGTGGGATTCGGGCGCCCGTGAGCGTGCTCACTTCCGCGCGCAGGACGTGGTGCTAGCCGAGCGTTTGGGCGGGCTCGCGAGGGCGGTGAGTGGTGACCAGATCCGGGGCTTCGAGGGTGACGCGACGCGCCGGTACCTGAAGGCTCTCTCGGCCAAGCTGGCCTCGACCGGCAGCGGTCTCTACTTCTCCGGACGCAGCCGGCGTCCTCCTCGTGATCCGGTCAACGCCCTTCTGAGCTTCCTGTACACGCTCCTGCTCAGCGAGCTCGTCGGTGCACTGGACGCGGTGGGTCTCGATCCGCAGATCGGGTACTTGCACGGAGTCCGATCTGGGCGTCCCGCGCTCGGCCTGGATCTCCTCGAGGAGTTCCGGCCGGCGTTCGCCGACCGCCTCGCTGTGCGGCTGATCACGCGCCGGCAGGTGAGGCCGGAGCACTTCGTGATCACGCCGGGAGGTGCCTGCTTCCTGAGCGACGAGGGCCGGGAGGCCGTCATCGGCGACTACGAGAGCTTCAGGGAAGAAGACGTACCGCATCTCCTGCTCGGCCGTTCGGTTCCGCGTTGGAGCCTGCCGAGTGTCCAGGCGACCTTGCTTGCCCGGCACCTCCGAGGGGACCTGCCCGCCTATCCGCCGTATGTAATGAGCTAGTGGACGTCCTTGTCACATATGACATCGACACCACGACCCCAGCGGGCGCGCGGCGGCTCGCGAGGGTCGCGAAGGTGTGCGAGGGTTTCGGTGTCCGGAGCCCAGTTCTCCGTGTTTGAATGTCGCCTGAGCAACGTGGGCCTCGCCCGGCTCGTGGTGCTGCTTGAGGACGAGATCGATCCAAGGACTGACTCGGTCAACGTGTACAGGTTCGTGGGCACGATCCAGGAGGCTCGTCTCTCGCTCGGGATCCGCAAGGCGAGCGAGCCGGGGGAGCCATGGATCCTCTGACCCGGACCACCAGTGATCCTTGAGAATGGGTTGGCCGCGACCACGGTCCGTGGCAGTTGTGCCCATCGCCGTCTACATCTTTCGGGCTGTGGCTACGAAGGGTGGCGGAGAGGGCGTTGCCGAGGTGAACCCCTCGGCCTTCGTTGAGCGGCGCAGACGCGGTGATGCCCCCCGACCTGGGGCCGGGCGTTGCCGAGGTGAACCCCTCGGCCTTCGTTGAGCGCGCGAATCCTGGTGGCTCGACCCGGAGACACCGACCCGGCGTTGCCGAGGTGAACCCCTCGGCCTTCGTTGAGCGTCGAAGACCATGTCGAACTTCGGGTCGCCGGCACGGGCGTTGCCGAGGTGAACCCCTCGGCCTTCGTTGAGCGTCGGGCAACCCGGCGAACACCGGCCAGGAGTTGACGGCGTTGCCGAGGTGAACCCCTCGGCCTTCGTTGAGCGGGGACACGAACCGTGAGGATGTGGTCGGGGCGTTCGCGTTGCCGAGGTGAACCCCTCGGCCTTCGTTGAGCGCCGGGTCATCCGTTGGCGCAACAAACCATCGGGTTCTAGCGTTGCCGAGGTGAACCCCTCGGCCTTCGTTGAGCGCGCGGTGATGCAACGGACCTGCCGCTGCCCGACGAGCGTTGCCGAGGTGAACCCCTCGGCCTTCGTTGAGCGTGGCTGGATGCCATCGACACCGTCGAGGCGTGGGCGCGTTGCCGAGGTGAACCCCTCGGCCTTCGTTGAGCGACGACCCTCGTCGCCGGCTACGCCTTCGGCCGGGCCGGCGTTGCCGAGGTGAACCCCTCGGCCTTCGTTGAGCGCGCGAATCCTGGTGGGAGGTGTTGGACCCAGAGACAGCGTTGCCGAGGTGAACCCCTCGGCCTTCGTTGAGCGGCCAGGTTCGTCGACGAAGGAACCCGGCCACATCAGGCGTTGCCGAGGTGAACCCCTCGGCCTTCGTTGAGCGCAGCCGCCCCCGCTTCTCTCCCAGGTGCTCGCCAAGCGTTGCCGAGGTGAACCCCTCGGCCTTCGTTGAGCGACGAAGCATCGGTTGACGGTCCGTGGCGACCGTGCCCGCGTTGCCGAGGTGAACCCCTCGGCCTTCGTTGAGCGGCCAACGTCGACCCGCTCGATCTGTACGGCAGCCTCCACGCGTTGCCGAGGTGAACCCCTCGGCCTTCGTTGAGCGTCGCTGACCGACCAGATGGCCGGCGTGATCGTCGAGCGTTGCCGAGGTGAACCCCTCGGCCTTCGTTGAGCGACCGCCGTAACCTCGGCGAGGGTGAGGGAGCTGGTGGAGGCGTTGCCGAGGTGAACCCCTCGGCCTTCGTTGAGCGCACGTCGTCCGCGGCGGGCAGCTTACCGACTGGCTCGGGCGTTGCCGAGGTGAACCCCTCGGCCTTCGTTGAGCATCCCGAGAGATCACGCGATCTCCCCGTTCAGGTAGGGCGTTGCCGAGGTGAACCCCTCGGCCTTCGTTGAGCGCTGCACGGCGGGGGCGGCCCTTCGTCGTCCTGTCCGGCGTTGCCGAGGTGAACCCCTCGGCCTTCGTTGAGCGCGCTCCCCACCACCCGAGACCCGCGGCGCCGTGAACGGGCGTTGCCGAGGTGAACCCCTCGGCCTTCGTTGAGCGAGGTAGGCCGCCAGCGCCGAGGCGCCGGGGATGCGGGCGTTGCCGAGGTGAACCCCTCGGCCTTCGTTGAGCGCAGGGGCGGCGGCCGGCGAGAGGACCGTCGGTGATGCGTTGCCGAGGTGAACCCCTCGGCCTTCGTTGAGCGCTCCGTAGTGTTCGGGCAGGTCCCGCGGGCCGCTAGGCGTTGCCGAGGTGAACCCCTCGGCCTTCGTTGAGCGGACTTCCTCGAGGTCTACAGCGGTGTGCGCCGCACGAAGCGTTGCCGAGGTGAACCCCTCGGCCTTCGTTGAGCGTCGAGGTGGACGTCGTGGTCGTGCTGGGGCATCTCGGGCGTTGCCGAGGTGAACCCCTCGGCCTTCGTTGAGCGTCGGGGATTCTGCGTGGCGTCGACGGCCGGCATCTCGCGTTGCCGAGGTGAACCCCTCGGCCTTCGTTGAGCGCTGTAGGGGGCCGGCGATGCGTGGGTGTCGTGCGCCAGCTCGATGGGACCACCCGAGCGCCAGTGGCATGGGACCACTTCGTCGGGGTGTCATCGTCGGCGGCGGGATGATCGCGGGGTGGGTGGGGTGGGGTCAAGGGCGTTGGTGACGGTGGGCTTCTGGCGTTGCCGGTAGGAGTCGCCGTCGAGGATGAGTTCGTGGGCGGCGGACTGGAGCCGGTCGATGGCGGACTGGGCGAGGAGGGGATCGGCCATGTAGCCGAGCCACTCGATCGGTTCCCGGTTCGAGGTGATGACCGTCGCTGCGGCGCGGTGCCGTTCGACGATGAGCTCGTAGATGTCGGCGGTGTCGAGCGCGTCGAGGGCTTGGAGGGCGAAGTCGTCGATCACGAGCAGATCGACGCGCAGGAGCTTGCGCATCTCGACTTCGTGGCTGTTGTCGAGCCGGCTGGCGCGGAGTCGTTTGAGGAGCCGGTCGCAGCGTTCGAAGTGGACGCTGTAACGGCGCCGGATGGCGGCGTGGCCGAGGGCGGTAGCGAGGAAGGTCTTGCCGACGCCGACGGGGCCCATGATCACGGCGTTGTGGCCGCCGTCGATGAACCGCAGCGAGCACAGCTCGGTCCAGGTGGCTCGGTCGTAGGTGACCTTGGCGGTGTCGTCCCATCGGTCCAGGGTCATCGTCGGGTCGAGCCCGGCGGCCCGTGCCCGCCGGTCCGCGGAGGTCGTCTCGCGTCGGGTGACTTCGTCGGCGAGGACGAGTTCGAGGAACTCGGCGTGACCGAGGCCGCCGGTCTGGGCGAGTGCGAGGCGCTCGGGAAGGGTGTCGAGACAGCGTCCGAGCTTGACCCGGCGCAGCAACGCCTTGAGCTCAGGGGTGACCGTCGGCGCGGTCATCGGCCGGCCTCGGCGGTGCGGGCGATGGCGAAGTGGACGGGGTCCCTGGCGAACCGGCCAGCGACGACGACCTCGGGCTGTGCCGGTGGCGCCGGTGTTGTTGCTTGCTCGGTGCCGCGTTCGAGCATGCGGCTGATGAGCCCGACGTTGACCTGCTCGTGGGCGAGCGCCGACGCGCACGCCATGTCGACCCGGTCCGCGCCCCACTTCTTGACCAGCCCGAGCAGGGCGTAGACCTGGCGCATCTTGGTCCAGGGCAGCGGGATGTCGAGCAGCGCCGACGCGTAGGCCCCGACGTTCGGGCCGTGCTCGGCGGCCATGCGCTGCAGCTTGTCGAGGTCCCGCATCGCGTAGACCGTCTTGGCTGCCGGCAGGTCCTCGGGATCGGTCGATCGTCGGCCCGGTTCTTGGCGGGGATGGACCTTGATGAGCTGGCCCCGGTGGAAGATCCGCACCAGCGTGCGATCGGCGCGAACCTCGACCCGAGCGCCGATCAGCGCGCCGGGGATCGAGTAGAGCGACCGGGCCACCTCGATGTGATGGTCGCGATGCACCTTCGCCGTGACGTAGATCGGCACGTCGTAGAGCGAGGTCGGCGCCAGCAGCAGTCGGGGTGCTTCCTCGGCGGCGAACACTTCGGCGGGGCGTTGCTGGGTCGTCCCGTGGACCCGCAGCCCGGCCCGTTCCCGGCACCACGCCTCGGCCCGGCGCTGCGCGTCGGCGAGATCGATGAAGGTCTCACCGGCGAAGAACGACCCCCGCACGAACTGCACTTGGCGCTCGACGCGAGGCTTGTCCTGCGGGGACCGCACCCGGGCCGGGTCGATGAGGAACCCGCGGGCCTGGGCGTACTCGACGAAGGCCCGGTTGAAGCGGGGCTCGAGCGCATCGGCGCCCTCCACGACAGCGGAGAGGTTGTCGGGGATCAGGGTCCGGAACACGCCGCCGAAGAACACCCATGCCGCCTCGCACCCGACGATCACCGCGTCGGTGGTCTGACGGTGGGTGAGCCACACGAAGCAGTGCCGGCTGAAGCACGCCGTGAAGATCAACGCGTGCACCACCCGGTCCCGGCCCGTCGCCGGGTCGAAGACCAAGCCCATGCGACCGAAGTCGACTTGGAGCTCGTCACCCGGCTCGCCGTCGTTGACCCGGACCGTCGAGCCCCGGCCCCGCCGCCGGCCCAAGACATCAGCGACGTAGCGCTGCACCGTCCGGCACGGCACGCTCACGCCGCGCCGCTCGAGCAGCTCGTGGATCTTCACCGCGGTCAGATCCTCCTTGACCCACCCGGCGATCTCGCCGTGGTGGACCTGCAGCAGCCGCCACGGCGCGCCGTGACCGTCGGTGCGGTGCGGTCGAACCGCTTCGACCACCTGACCGATGAACACGTCGCTCAACTGCCCGTCGCCGCCGTCGCGGACCAGACCGAGCCCGACGGCGGCCTCCACGTAGCGGCGGACCGTCTTGCGGTCGAAGCCGACCAGCCGTTCCGTCGCCCGGATCCCCTCACCGGCCAGCCACAGCCGTAGCACCTCTCGAACCTCGAACACTCGGACCTCCCTGAACGCCATCGCCGCCTCCGGCTCGCTGATCGACGGCGGCGAGTCGACCCTCAGCGAGACCGACGAAGGTGGACCCCAAGTGGTCCCATCACTGGCGGCGGGGTGGTCCCATCACTGGCGCTGGGGTGGTCCCATGCGCCTGGCGTTCAACGCTCCCAAGTGGTCCCATACGGCTGGCGGGCGACACGGGCCTCCATTGCGGCGCCTACCCCGACTTCGGTGACATCGACGGGGTGACGATCCTTCGCCCGTCCATGAGGACGGGCCTCCATTGCGGCGCGGTGTGCCTGTTCGTGCCGACCACGACAGATCCACCTTCGCCCGTCCATGAGGACGGGCCTCCATTGGGGCGCGGTGTGCCTGTTCGTGCCGACCACGACAGATCCACCTTCGCCCGTCCATGAGGACGGGCCTCCATTGCGGCCATGCAGCATGGTCGGTGGGCCGCGAAGCATTCCTGGTGCTTCGCGGATGAGCGGGGTGTGAGGGTCCCCGACGCGTAGCAGGGGCCCTGTGAACTTGGCGATGTCTGACGTCGTCGAGTTCGAGGTGCCCCTGCTGTGTTCAACGCTACGCGCGCGTGCGAGCTGCTTGTCGGTCTGCCCGCAGTGAACATCCTCGAGGTCGACGAACCGCTCGTCGGTCGCCTGGTCGTCACCGTCGAGTCCCGGGTCGAGGCACCGGACTGTCCGGGCTGCGGGCAGCGGGCGTGGGTCAAGGACCGGCCGGTGGTCGACCTGGTGGATCTGACGTGCTTCGGGCGGCCGGTGACGTTGCGGTGGCGCAAGCACCGCTGGTGTTGCCCGAGGCGCTGGTGTCGGGTCGGGTCCTGGACCCATGAGGATCCGCGGATCGCGGCGCCTCGGCTGTCGGTCACGGACCGGGCTGGGCGGTGGGCGACGGTCCAGGTCGGCCGGGCCGGTCGGGCGGTCAGCGATGTCGCCGGCGAGCTCGGCGCGGACTGGCACGCCATCAACGACGCCGTGATCGCGTATGGCACCGCCCTGCTCGACGCCGACGAGGCCCGGGTCGCCCCGGTTGAAGCGCTCGGCGTGGACGAGGTCCTCTTCGCTCGCCAGGGCCGGTGGCGGACCCAAGCGTGGTCGACCTCGATCGTCGACGTCGCCTCCGGTCAGCTCCTCGATGTCATCGAAGGCCGCTCCGCAGCGGGGCTGTGCGCCTGGCTCGCGGCCATGCCCACCGAGTGGCGCGACGCGATCTGTTGGGCGGTGCTGGACCTCTCGGGCCCATGGCGGCTCGCGTTCGACACGATGCTGCCCACCGCCGTCCAGGTCGCCGACCCGTTCCACCTGACCAAGCTCGCCAACGAGCGTCTCGACGAGGTCCGCCGACGGGTCCAGAACGAGACCCTCGGTCACCGGGGCCGCAAGCACGACCCGCTCTACCGGTCGAGGCGGCTGCTCACCAAGGCCGACGAACGCCTCGATGACCGTGGCCGCACGAAGCTGCTGGGTCTGCTCGACGCCGGTGACCCCCGAGGTGAGGTCCGCACCGCCTGGCACGCCAAGGAGACCGTCCGGGGTATCTACGACATCGACGACCCCGACCTCGCCGCCGAGTTCGTCGAACGGCTCGGCCACGACCTCCAAGACCAAGACTGCCCGCCCGAGGTCCGCCAACTCGGCCGCACCATCGTGCGCTGGGCCGACCAGATCTCCGCCTGGCACCGAGCCCGCGTGTCGAACGGGCCGACCGAGGCGATCAACAACCTCATCAAGCGCGTGAAGCGAGTCGCGTTCGGGTTCCGGCGCTTCGCCCACTACCGGATCCGAGCCCTGCTCTACGCCGGCAAACCGGCGCTTCGGATCTGAGCGGGGTCTGATCGTGTAGCGGGTCCGCGGGCGTTGTGCAGGGGCTCAACAGAATCGGTGGTTGCTGAAGCCGTCGATCCTGGAGAGCCCCTGTGGAGGTCAACGCTACGCGCATCTGCGAGCTGCTGGTCGGCTTGCACGATGTGACGGTGCTCGGCGTCGAGGACGTACCCGACCGGCCGGTCCGGGTGCACGTGGAGTCCCGCCTCGATCAGGGCTGGTGCCGAGCCTGCGGATGCCGGGCCCGGGTCAAGGACCGCGACCCGGTCCAGCTCGTCGATCTTCCGTGCTTCGGCCGGCGGGTAGAGCTGGTGTGGCGCAAGGTGCGGTGGTGCTGTGTCGAGCCGGCGTGCGAGGCGGGGTCGTGGACGATCATCGATGATCGGATCGCGCCATCCCGAGCGGTGTTGACGGACCGGGCGGCACGCTGGGCGACCCGCCAGGTCGGTCTGCGAGGCCGCACAGTGCGTGAAGTCGCCGACGAGCTCGGCTGCGACTGGCACACCGTCAATGATGCCGTCGTCGCCTACGGAGAAGCGCTGCTCGACGCGGACGAGGAGCGGGTCGGGCCGGTCGACGCGCTCGGGCTCGACGAGACGCTGTTCTGTCGCCGAGGCCCACGCCACCTCAAGGAGTGGTGCACCTCGATCGTCGACGTCGGCGGCCCGGATCGGCCCGCGCGGCTGATCGACATCGTCGCTGGTCGCAGCGCCGCCGGAGCGTGCGAGTGGCTCGACGACCAGCCCCAGGTGTGGCGGGGACAGATCCGTTACGGCGTGTTGGACCTCTCGGGCCCGTATCGCAAGGTGTTCGACGACGCGCTCGACCACGTGACCCAGATCGCGGACCCGTTCCATGTGATCAAGCATGCGAACGCGAAGCTCGACGAGTGCCGCCGCCGCGTCCAGAACGAGACGCTCGGCCACCGGGGCCGCAAGGACGACCCGCTCTATCGGGCGCGCCGTCTGCTGACCAAGGCCCACGAACGGCTCGACGAGAGCGGCGACGCCAAGCTGGCGGGTCTGCTCGAAGCCGGCGATCCTCGAGGCGAGGTGCGCATGGCGTGGCACGCCAAGGAAGTGATCCGCTCCATCTACGACCTCGACGATCCCGACCTCGCCCGCACCTTCGTCGATGAGCTCGCCGACGATCTGCAAGACGACAGCTGCCCACCCGAAGTGCACTCGCTCGGCCGGACCCTCCGCCGCTGGCTCGACCACATCGTCGCCTGGCACGAGGCCCGCGCGACCAACGGCCCCACCGAAGCGATGAACAACCTCATCAAGCGGATCAAGCGCATCGGCTTCGGCTTCCGTCGGCTGCGCCACTACCGAGTCCGCGCCCTGCTCTACGCCGGCAGACCCAACTGGGACCTACTCGCCACCATCACGCCCCGCTGAAATCCGATGAGC
>JAOSJK010000015.1 GCA_027494135.1 Acidimicrobiia bacterium
GATAGGTGCCGCCCGCCGCCGCCCGGTTGACCATCGCCGCAGGATCCGCGGCGCGTGAGTCTCGCCCGGGAGGTGAGGGCGCGCGGGAGGAGCAGCCCGACGCCGACGCCGACGGAGCCCAACGATCGGCGACAGCAGGAAGACGATCGCACCGAGGACGAGCGGCCCCGCATGGTGATCGCGATCAGCGTCCGGGGCTGAGCTCAAGGCGGGCCTTGGCGATCAGCTCGGCGCCGGCCACCCGCCTTCCCCACCAGCCGCGGACCGAGTCGCGGATGCTCGTCTCGGCCCCCTCGGCCGTGCCCGGGAATCAGGCGAGGAGAACAAAGAAGACAGCCACGCCGGCCAGGATCGAGGAGAGGAGCCGCGTGTCCATGGTTACGCCTCGAGCTCCATCCGCGACGCAAGGCGGTCGGCGGCTGCCAGCCGTCCGTCGCGACCAGTCACGGTGTCGGAGCCGTCGGTCGGACGCTCCGGAAGACGTCGACCGAGGGCGATACGCGGCGTCAGGGCCCGCCGTCGAGGGCCGCGATCTGGCGCACGATCCGCCGGCCCGAACGCAACCGTCGGAGGACGAGGACGAGGTCGAACACTCGGGCGATGTAGGTCCGCAGGTCGGCGATCGTCAGGTCCGCATCGACTGGCGGGCGAGTAGCTCGAGGCGGAACAGCGCGTCCTCGGCCGAGCTGGCATGGATCGTCGTCGCCGAGCCGTCGTGGCCGGTGTGGAGCGCCGGAGTGTGAGAAGGCCTCCTTGGGCAAACGGATCGCCGACGATCAGCCGGTCGGTCGCATCGGAGGCGTTCACCGAGGTCGCCGACGTCGAGCAGGCGGCTTCTCGGTCTCGCCGGTCGCCGAGGTCGTGGGATGGATCGTCTCGAGGTTGAACCGGTCGGGGTTCTCGAGCGCGAGCTCGGCCGTGTCCTCGACGACGCCGACCCGCTCGGCGGGGTCGAAGAGGTCGGTCAGCGAGCGCAGCGGCGTCGTCTTGCCGGCGCCCGTCTCGCCGGCGACGAGGATGGCCTTGGCCCGACCATGCGGCCAGGAGACTCGGCCATGTCGGCACTCATACCGCCGGTCCGTCACCCAGTCGCGACCGTGTCACCCGCCGGGGCCGATGTCGAGCCGAAGACGGTTGAACTTGCGGATCGCGAGATACGGCCCGCCGACCGGCGGGATGACGGCGTTCACCCGCGAGCCGTCGGGCATCCGGGCGTCGACGATCGGGTGGGCGAACGACGGCTCGCGACCCACGAGCGCCGCAATCCGCTGGGCGACCTCGACCAGCTCCTCGGGCGAGGCGAGGACGACCCCGGTCGGCTCGAGCCGGCCGGCTCGCTCGGCGAAGATCAGCGTCGGGCGCGTTGACGGGATGTCGGAGACGTCGGGGTCGTCGACCAGCGGCTGGAGGCGCCCGAGCCCGCCACCGCCGCCTCGACCGAGGCGATCATCGCGGGCGTCGAGGCGAGTCGAGCTCAGGGTCGGTGAGGATGTCTCCGATCGCCGCTCGCAGCGTTGCCTCGCGCTCCGGCGTCCGGTCGAACGGGTTGAGGACCTCGGGCGCCGGGCGCGCGACCAGGCGGGCGCGGATCGAGCCGAGCGTCTTCGCGCTCAACAGCGGTCGATCGCAGAACTCGGCGGGTAACTCAGTCATCGCCGCCCTCCCCGCGCGCCGAGCAGCCGCCGGAAGCTCGCAGCGAGACCGCTGAAGCGGTGCTCGCTCGAGGTCGGCACGCCCGGGAATAGCGACCAGACCGCCGTCGCCAGCGGGTGCAGGACCTCCCTCGACCTCGGCGTCGTCGGTCCACGCCGGGACGCCGCGATCGCCGGCGACATCGAACGCCGGCAGGTCCGGGATCGTGGCGACGATCGGCACCTGCTCCTCGTCGGCGAGGGCCGGCAGCGAGCCCTCGTCGGTCGCCCGGTTGGCGACGAACGCGAGCTGCGACCGGCGCCTGGCGCGGATGTAGGAGGTGATCCGGATGACGTCGGGCAGCGCTTCGACCCGCGGCGTCACGACGCCGGGACGCCTCGCCGCACGGCTGATGAAGTACCGATGTCCCTCTTCGAGCGACGAGGCCGAGGTCGACGACCACGAGTTAGAAGCCCGCACGGCCGGCCGCGTCGAGCACGCCAGCCGCCTCAATCGGCCCGAACGGCAGCTCGGGGCCGAGGCCCTCATCGGCAGCTGGGGCGGAAGCCAGAGGTCACGCCGTAGCGGGTCTCGACGGCCCGCTTCTCGAACGTCACCGGGTCCGGCCAGTCGTAGCGCGTGTTGAGCGCGCGAGACGGTATCGGAGTCGAGCCCGAGACGCAGTGACGCCGCCGGGCTCGTTCGCGCGGCGTCGAGGAGGAGGACGCGGAGCGGTCGCGTCTCGCCGTGGAGCGTCCGGTACCGGGCGCGAGAGCCGACAAGCGAGGCGGCCTCGACCGCGAGCGTCGTCTTGCCTACGCCGCCCGCGAAGGGACATGAAGCAGACGACGTGGAGCCCGCCCAGCTGGTGCGGGACGGGCGAGGCGGATTCGGGCTCGGTTTCGGCGTCTCGCTCGGATCCACGACGCAGGAGCGCGGACCGCAGGGGGGACGCGGCTGGTATGGCCAGCGGCGCCTCCCGCTCCTCAGCGGCGAGGGACAGGCGGTTTCGGTCATCGCAGGTTCAGGGAGACTGATTGTCCCAGTCTCGTCCACCCCACTTATTTCCGGCTTATCTGGGGCCCGGAGGCTCGGCCTGCCAGACCCGCCTCCCCCGCCAGTGCCGAACGGCTCGAACGAGCCAGCGGTACCCGGGCTCGCCGCGATCGGCAGCGCCGCGGCGACGAATACCGGCCCGGCGCCGAGGACGATGAGGACGAGCCGGACCGGCTCCCAGAGCGGCAGCAGGTTGAGGACCGCCGCCGCCGGGACCGCGAGCCCGCAGATGCCGAGCTGGACGCCGGTCAGCCCGAACGCGATCGGCTCGTCCCGAACGGCGTTCTCGGGGACCTCGACGAGCCCTCGCTCGTTCACGTCTCGGTCCGCAGCGGCCCGGGCCCCGACAGCGCGGCCGGGATCAGGGCGAACGGGAGCAGGAACATGAGGAGCGCACAGCCGGTCGCGAGCCCGAGCAGCATGTTCGTGTCGCCGACGGTCGGTGGATTCCCGTCGGGGCCGATATGACCGAGCGCCTGCAGGCTGAACAGGACGAACACGATCGTCCAGGCGAACCGGACCGTGAGGATCGCGAGCAAGACCTTCAGCCAGCCGTTCGTGATCCGCTGGGTCGCCGGCAGCGCGTATGCCGCGAGGCAGATCGGTCCGACAAGGACGAGGGCCGCTCAACCGCCGACAGCGCGGCATTGACCATCTGGAGGAAGTTCACGAGGATCGCCGCCGAGAGCCCCGCCGACAGCCCGGCGCCGGTGTTCCAGTTGTTCGGGCCCTCGGTGACGCGCGGGTCGAAGCTCGCGTTCTGGAGGACCTCGAACACGCCGCCGCCGGCCGGCCAAGCGTCCGAGCCGCCGACCGCGCCCTCCGGGGTGACGGCCACGCCAACCATAGCCGCGTCGGTCGCGATGACGAACTGGGCAAAGACCGACACGAGGAAGATGCCGAGGATCGACAGCGTCGCCCCGACGACGAAGCGCGGCGTCACGGCGCGCGCCGTGTAGGCCGACTCGCCGGTCGTCCGGCTGGTCATGATCAAGCAGCCGAGGATCAGCCCGCCGAGGGTGAGCAGCGGGATCGTGACGAGCAGGATCTTCCCGTACAAGTCCTTGACGACGTTGTCGGCCATCGGATCGATCGGTGTCAGCTGCCGGCCGGCGAGGCTGCCGAGCGCAGCGCGGTTCGCGTCGGTCAGGCGGTTCGACCACCAGATCGTGAGGTCACGGATCGGGTCCCCGATGATCGGCAGGTCGCCGCGGGGAAGATCGGCGGCCTCGGTCTCGATCACGGTCGCCGGGGTCGCCGGCATGCTGGACGAACGGCCCAGAACGGTGAGACCGAGGCCACCGAGCGCCATGGCCGAGGAGGAGGAGCGCGAGCGGTGCGACGGGCGCCGGCGCCGTCAGGCGGAGAAGTCTGTCGGAGAGGTGCGGCCGGGGTCGAGCGAGGGTCGCCATCGGCCACGTCAGAAGGGCTTCTCGATCAGGCCGTAGGCGACGGCGATCGCGGTGATCGTGCTGACGATGACGCCCGCAAGGACCATCCAGACAAGTCCCATGATCCCGTTGGTGATCCGCTTCTGGGCGCGGTGTTCAGCGTCGGTGTTCGCGCCGGCCGGGGTCTTCTCGATGCCGCCCCACACGATGACCGCGCTGCAGATCGCGATGCCCAGCCGATCGCGATCGCGACGAGGGTCGCGATCATCTTCGTAACCGGGGCGAGCGCCTTCTGGGCCCCCGACGGGACGGTCTCGGCAGCAAAAACCGGGGAGACCCGGGCGAGCAGCAGGAGAGCCGCAGCAGCGAAGGCGCAGATAACTGGCAGGTAAGCGGCGGTGAAGGCGCGGACGGGAGGACGCATTGGTCGGCCCTCAGCCGGCGGCCTCGGAGGCCGAGGACGAGCCCTCGCGGAGGCGGCGGACGAACTCGGCGATTGCCGCCTCGTCGGCGGTCGCCAGCTCGAGCCCGGCCGTCCGGAACCAGCTGACCACGCGGGAGAGCTTGCGGAGGCGGTAGTACTCGGCCGGCGTGATGAAGACGCCGACGAACTTGCCCGACGAGTAGATCGTCGTCGGCCGGCCCTCGCCGATCTCAGTAAGGATCGAGGCCAGCCGACGCTGGATCTCGGTGATGCCGATCGTCCTCGGGATGTCGAGGATCTGGCGCTCCTCGCGCGCGAGCTTCCTGACAGCAGTCGCGTTCCGGCCGCTCGCGACCGGCGACGACGGCACCGAGGCTCGCCGTGTCGTCGGCGAGTTCGGGGGTAGACGTCGAGCCCGTGGAGCGCCGAGAGTGAGCGCTCGATGGCGATCCAGCGCTCGGCCTCCTCGGGCGCGATCAGGACGGCCGAGGGGTCACCGTGCTGGAAGACCATCACCGGCGTGCCGGCCGCGGCGTAGGCGATCGCGAGGCTGGCCTTGTCCCGCAGCTCGTGCATGGGCATCGTCCGCAACTCGCCCGCGATCACGGCTCGCCTCCCTCTTGATACCCGTCAGGTAGTGGCTCGAGGACAGCGGTGCCGACCCCGTACCAGGTGATCAGCAGCGGCTTGCGCCGCCCCTCGGCGAGCAGGTCGCGCATGTTCCGCCACAGGAGCGTTGCGGAGCGGCGCTCGGTGACCTCTTCCTCCCGCGGTGGCCGCAGGAGCGCGATCGGGCGGCCGTGCCGGAGGACCACGAACGTCTCCCCTGTGCCGCGCGGGCTAGGCAGATGCCCGGCTGCCGCCGAAGTGCGCCGCTCGGGATGACCTGTTCCATGCCGGCGACCCTACCACCACGACCGATGCGTGACAAGGGAGTTTTGTGTATTGTTTAGTGTATCGACATCATGTCTCGCCGACAGGGCCGTCACTAGAACACCTGTTCTATTCTCGTCCGTGACCCACCGAAAGTGGGCCCAGGCAATAGCCGCGGAGCGTTTACCGTGTTGTCATGAGGGTTCCCTGATGCGCGAGCAGATACCCGTTGCACCCGACGTCCTTGTCTGGGCGCGCCAGTCGGCGCTGGCAAGCCTCGGCCGACGCGTCCGAACGCACCGGTCAGCCCGAGGAGGCGATCCGCGACTGGGAAGCTGGCCGATCTCAGCCGACCTATGGGCAGCTTGAGCGGCTTGCCGACGAGTACGGAGTGTCGGTCAATGTCCTGCTGCTGCCGGCGCGACCTCAGGTTCCCGCGCCACCGCCCGACTTCAGAGCACCTGGTGGGGGCCATGACCGATTGAGTCGGACGGCCCGGCGGGAACTGCGCCGAGCTCGCCAGCTTCAGGTTCTGCTCGGCGAGGTACATGTGCTTCCGCCACCAGCCTTGCCGACTGTAGGTCCCGGAGTCCAAGCCGCGACGGTTGTGCGAGCTGCGCTTGGCATCAAGCTAGACGACCAACTGCGTTGGAAGAGCGCGGACGCCGCCTTCGCCGCTTGGCGTCTGGCACTTGGCAGGATCGGCGTGCTCGTCCTCCAACACCGCCTGCCCGATGCCGAGCTTCAAGGTCCGTCGCTCCCGGCGGCGAACGGCGGACCCCCCGTGATCTTCGTGAACCAGGGCGACTGGATCAACGCCGGATCTTCACGCTCCTTCACGAACTGGGCCATCTCGTGCTCGCGCACGATGGCGGGATCTGCGATCCGTGGCGCTTCGGTCCGCGATTCTCGAGTGGCTCGCTCGAGGCACGCTGCAACCGCCTCGCCGGCGCGGTTCTCGTTCCGGCCGACGACCTCCGCGCGCGACCGGAGGTTCACGAGATCCCCGCGGAGCGCGACGACGACGAAGCCGTTCGGCTGCTCGTGTACTCGGCAGCCGGTACCGCGTGAGTGGGCAGGTGATCTGGTATCGGATCCGCGAACTCGGCCTCGGGTCTCGGACGATCGGTTCTCGGCGCTCTGGCCGAAGCTGCGGCATCCGGTGCGAAAGAAGCGACCTGAACTCGACGACGAGGAGAGGTCGGGTATTCCGCGGTGGAAGCTCGCGAGCAGTCGCTACGGCGGCGTCCTCCTCGACGGCCTGCTGTCGGCCGTCGATCGCGGCGCCGTGGAACCGACGCGCGTGCTTCGAGCGCTCAGCCTTGGGACGGGCGATCTGGCTCGCCTCCATGGCGAGCCCAGATATGAGTGACGCGTGTCGACCGAGATCCGCCGGATCTACTGCGTCGACACGAGCAGCTTTGTTCTATTGCCAGCGCTCGTTCGGAGAACGGCAGAGCCAAGGTTGCCTTCTATGCCGAGGTGTGGCGACTACTCGATCGCCCGGCGGATGAGGAGCGCCTCATCTCGCCGGGTCTCGTGCTCCCGAGATCACCAAGAACAACGACCGCATCGGCCAATGGGCGAATGCGCACAGGTCGGTCTTTCGGCCACGAGGGGAGCACGCCGGACGGGTTGCCGAAATCCTGAGGGAGCCCGGTCAGCGGCTGGTCGATCCAACGGCGCCGCGGGGGTCCGAGGAAGCTGACCCCGGGTCATTGCCCTCGCCGAAGCGGTGACCGCCAGCCAGCCCACACTGTTCGACGCCGCGAGCTTGGGGATCGTGGTCTCCGAGGAGATGAAGTCCGGCGGCATCCGTGACGTCTGCCTCCGGCGGATGGTCACGCATCATGACTTCACCGAGATGCTCGGGGCTGAGGGATTGGGCTTTGGTGGCACGTCGTAGGTCATCGGCGGACCCATCGCGGTACCGAGCGACGGCTCGGGACCGGCTCGCGTCCGCGATACCCACCTCGTGGCGAGGCATCCTCGGCGAAGCTGTAGCGGATCCCAGCTTCTCAACGCTCGCTGGCTTCCTCGAGGGCGAGCGTGCGCGGGTGACCGTCTACCCCGCCTCTGAGCTCGTCTTCAACGCCTTTGTGCTTACTCCCCCGATCCCATCCGTGCCGTCGTTCTTGGTCAGGATCCGTACCACCAGCCGGGTCAGGCACAAGGCCTGGCCTTCTCGGTCCCAAACGGCGTCGTGGCGCCACCGTCACTGCGGAACATCCTCCGCGAGCTCCCAGTCACGCCGATTGGCCACTCGCTCGAGCCGTGGGCACGACGAGGCGTCCTGCTCCTCAACGCGGTCTTGACGGTCGAGCAAGGCAGGGCTGGCAGTCATCGGCGGAAAGGCTGGGAGCCGTTCTCAGATGCCGTCATCCAGGCCGTCGCGGCCTCGCCGAGGCCAATTGTGTTCCTGCTCTGGGGTCGAGACGCTCGCGCCAAGCGCCATCTGATCGAGGGCGGTCGCCACATCGTGATCGAGGCCGGCCATCCGTCGCCGCTTTCGTACAGCCGCTACTTCCGAGGCCACGCCGGCTTCGTGGCGGCCAATGACGACCTGGTTAGCCAAGGTCAGCCGCCCATCGACTGGAGTCTCTAGGGGGCGGCGCACCGGCTTCGGGGACCGGCCGCTGGGTAAACTCCGGTCAAAAACAGTCGACGGGGAGCGATAGTGGCGAGGGCGACGCGCACGAGGGTGGAAACGGGGGCGAACCTCGGCTTCGAGGCGAAGCTCAGGCAGGCGGCGGGATGCCCTCCGCAACAACATGGACGCGGCCGAGTACAAGCACGTCGTCCTCGGGCTGATCTTCCTTAAGTACATCAGCGACGCGTTCGAGGCGAAGCACGCCGAGCTCGAGGCCCAGCGAGCGAGCGGCGCCGACCCCGAGGACCCTGACGAGTACCGGGCCGCCCGCATCTTCTGGGTCCCCAAGGAGGCCCGCTGGTCGGTCTTCAGGGCCAACGCTCCCCAGCCCACGATCGGCACCCTCGTCGACGACGCGATGGCGGCCATCGAGCGCGACAACCCTCGCTCAAGGACGTCCTGCCAAAGGAATACGCGCGACCGGGCCTCGACAAGGCACGCCTCGGCCAGCTCATCAACCTGGGGTCCGACATCGGCCTCGGCAGCCCGGCCGATCGCGCCAAGGACATCCTCGGCCGCGTCTACGAGTACTTCCTCGCCCAGTTCGCGTCGGCCGAGGGCAAGAAGGGCGGCCAGTTCTACACGCCGGCGCACGTTGTCCGAGTGCTCGTCGAGATGCCGCACCGTACAGGGGCCGCGTCTACGACCCGTGCTGCGGCTCGGGCGGGATGTTCGTTCAGAGCGAGAAGTTCATCGAGGCACACGCCGGGCGCATCGGCGACATCAGCATCTACGGTCAGGAGTCGAACCGACCACGACCTGGCGGCTCGCGAAGATGAACCTCGCGATCCGAGGCATCGACGCCCAGATCGCCCATGGCGACACGTTCCACAACGACCGCCACCCGACCTCAAGGCGGACCATGTGCTGGCAAACCCACCGTTCAACGACAGCGACTGGCGGGAGAGCTGCTCCGCGACGACAAGCGGTGGGTGTATGGCGTCCCGCCCGCCTCCAACGCGAACTTCGCCCTGGGTCGAGCACTTCATCAGCCACCTCGCGCCGGGCGGCACCGCGGGGTTCGTGCTCGCGAACGGTTCGATGAGCTCGAGCCAGTCGGGCGAGGGCGAGATCCGCAAGAACATCGTCGAAGCCGACCTCGTCGACTGCATGGTCGCACTGCCCGGCCAGCTCTTCTACTCGACCCAGATCGCGGTTTGCCTCTGGTTCCTCGCGCGGGACAAGCGCAACGGACGGTTCCGCGACCGGCGGGCGAGACGCTGTTCATCGACGCCCGATCATTGGGCGTGGCTGGTCGATCGGACCCACCGGAGTTGACCGACGACGAGATCGCCCGTATCGCTGGGGACCTATCACGCCCGGCGCGGCGATGACGGCGCTGGCGAGTTCGCGGACGTGCCGGGGTTCTGCAAGTCGTCGACGCTCGACGAAATCCGTCGTCACGCCCATGTCCTCACGCCCGGTCGGTACGTCGGTGCCACCGAAGCCGATGAGGACGCCGAGCCGTTCGAGGACAAGATGCGCCGGCTTACGGCCACCCTGCGGGAACAGGTGGCCAAGGGACGACGGCTCGACGCGCTGATCGAGGCGAACTTGCGGGAGCTTGGGTTCGGTGAGTGAAGTCCGGCGCGCGACCGTCGCCGAGCTGCAAGCGGAGGGCATCCTGCTCGTCGAGGACGGGAACCATGGCGAGTCCCGTCCGCGGCCGGACGAGTTCGTCGACAGCGGCGTCGCCTTCGTCCGCGCTGCGGACATGGATGCCGGCCGCGTCCTGTTTGAGACCGCATCCGGGATCAACGATCGCGCTCGACAGCGCATCACTAAAGGGATAGGAGCCCCAGGGGACATCCTCCTCTCGCACAAGGGCACCGTCGGGAAGGTGGCGATCGTTCAAGGCGATGCCCCGCCGTTCGTGTGCAGCCCGCAAACCACGTTCTGGAGGACCGCTCCGCACAGACGTGCTCGATCGCCACTACCTGTACGCCTACCTCCGTTCGGCCCAATTCCACCGCCAGCTCGCATCCCGCGCCGGCGAGACAGACATGGCGCCGTATGTGAGTCTCACGGCGCAGCGGCAGCTCGTCGTCGTGCTACCGCCAATCGCCGAGCAGCGACGAATCGCGGCGATTCTCGGTGCGCTCGATGAGAAGATCGAGCTGAACCGACGTATCGCGGCGTCGATCGAGGTGCTGACACGAACGATCTTCGAGGCACGGTTCGTCGAACCGGCGACGCGTCACGAGGTTGACTGGCCAGAAGTGGGGCTCGACAGCCTCGGCGAGTTCCTGAATGGGCTCGCATTGCAGAAGTACCCGGCCGACGGATCTGGGTTCCTGCCGGTCATCAAGATTGCTCAGCTTCATTCAGGAGACGTATCTGGCGCCGATCAGGCAAGCCTAGACGTCCCGGCCCGGTACGTCGTGAACGACGGCGACTTGCTGTTCTCGTGGTCTGGTTCGCTGGAGTGTGTCCTCTGGTCCGGGGAAATGGCGCCTTGAATCAGCACCTGTTCAAGGTGACGCCGAGGGGGTGCCGCAGTGGTTCCTGTACTTCTGGATTCACCGGCACCTCGACGCATTCAGAGGAATCGCTGCGGGAAAGGCAACGACGATGGGGCACATTCAGCGGCATCACCTGTCCGGAAGCCCGCGTTCCGATGCCCCCTCATGAGTCGCTCAAGGAGGCTGATCGCCTCGTCGCCCCGATGTTCGGACGCGATCGTCCACAGGCTGGTGGAAAACCGAACCATCATCAGCCTCCGAGATCTGATGCTGCCGCGACTGCTCTCCCACAGGCGGAGGTCCCGGTGTGACGGCCATGCGAAGGGGTCCTCTCAGCCGCTTGACGAGAGTCGAGCTCCGCGAGGCGTGGGTCAGCGAGCCGGGGGATTTCACGCCTTGGCTTGCCCAAGCCGAGAACATCGTCCTCCTCGGCGAGGCGATCGGGATCGAGCTCGAAGTCGAGGCACAGGAGATGAACGTCGGGCCCTTCCGCGCCGACATCCTCTGCCGCGACACCACCAACCGCCACTATGTTCTGGTCGAGAACCAGCTCGAGCGAACCGATCACTCGCACCTCGGCCAGTTGCTGACGTACGCCGCTGGTCTCGATGCCGTGACCATCGTCTAGCTCGCGGCGCGTTTCACGGACGAGCACCGCGCGGCGCTCGACTGGCTCAACCGATCGACGACGCCCGGGATTAACTTCTTCGGCCTCGAAATCGAGCTCTGGCGGATCGGAGACTCCCCGTTCGCCCCCAAGTTCAACGTGGTCTCGAAGCCGAACGACTGGAGCCGGGCGGTGCGAGAGCAGGCGGCTGCCGGGGGCGAGCTGTCAGCGAATGAGCAGCTCCACTTCGACTTCTGGACGCAGTTCCGCGAATACCGGCGTCTCAGGGGAGTTCGATCCGGACGACGCGGCCCTCGAAGGACTACTGGACGAACGCTCCGGTCGGGCGCAGCAACTTCTACCTGTCTGCCCGGAACGGGATGCGCGATGGTCGATCGGGCGTCCAGTTCGAGATGACGGGTCCGGACGCCAAGGCGCATTTCCGACTGATCGAGCAGCGGCATCGCGAGCTTGTAGAGGCTCGACTGGGGCAGTTCGGGCCGATCGAGTGGAGACTCATGCCGAACGCGAAGGTCAGCCGGTCCGGATCATCCGAAAGGGAGCGCCAGCCGACCGGGCGACGTGGCCCGCGCTCGACCAATGGATGGCCGATGCCCTCGAGGCGATGCGATCCGTGTTCGCGCCGATCGTCAAGTCGCTGAACGCGGCCGATCTCGCGACCGACGAGGAAAGGGTGACGACCACGGCATCCCCGGTAGACGGCGACGCCGGCTGAGATGCCCGTGGGGACCTTCACCGAGTCAATCGTCGAGGAGGCAGCCCTCGCCCGCACGGGCGCCATCGGGTGGGCGGTCCTTCATGGCCCGGAGATCGGTTACGGCTCCCCCGGCGCCGAGCGACTCGATCCGCTGTACCGCGATGTGGTCTTCGGGGGCCGCCTCCGCGCGGCGCTCGCACGCCTCAACCCGGTCCTGCCGGCTGCGGCCGTCGACGACGCGCTCCGGAAACTGGCCCGCGTCACCGGTCCGACGCTGATCGACAGGAACCGGAGCCTGCATCGAATGCTGGTCGACGGCGTCACGGTCGAGTACCGCAGACCTGACGGCTCGATCGCTGGTGCCCGGGCCCGCGTCATCGATTACGACGATCCCGAGGGGAACGACTGGCTCGCCGTCAACCAGTTCACGGTGGTCGACGGCAACCACGAGCGGCGACCGGACATCGTGCTCTTCGTTAACGGCCTGCCGCTCGCGGTCATCGAGCTCAAGAACCCGGCCGACGAGCAGGCGACCGTCCACACCGCATACCGCCAGCTCGTCACCTACCGGGCCCAGATCCCGGCGCTATTCGAGCCGAATGCTGTCCTCGTCGCATCGGACGGCGTGACGACACGCATCGGAGCGCTCGGCGCCGGCGAGGAGTGGTTCAAGCCGTGGCGCACGATCGAGGGCCGCGATGACGCGCCAGCGGGCATGCTCGAGTTGCGGGTCCTACTCGAGGGCGTGTTCGGCCATCGCCGGTTCCTCGATCTCGTCCGCCACTTCATCGTGTTCGAGGACGCAGGAAACGGCCTCATCACCAAGAAGGTCGCCGGCTACCACCAGTTCCACGCCGTCAACGCCGCGGTCGAGGAGACGATCCGCGCGACCGGCGCCATGAGCGAGCGCCAGAGGCGAGCCGCAGAGTCACCGGGTCGCTACGAGACAGCGAGCCAGCCGGGTGGGACGCCGGGCGACCGACGGGTCGGCGTCATCTGGCATACCCAGGGCTCGGGCAAGAGCCTGACGATGGCCTTCTACGCCGGCCGGATCATCCTCGAGCCGGCGATGGCGAACCCGACGATCGTCGTGCTCACCGACCGAAACGATCTCGACGATCAGCTCTTCGGGACGTTCGCGCGCTGCCGCGACCTGCTTCGCCAGGACCCCGAGCAGGCCGCCGACCGGGCAGATCTGCGCGCGAAGCTCGCGAGGGGCTCGGGCGGTGTCGTGTTCACCACGATTCAGAAGTTCCTGCCCGAGGAGAAGGGCGACAGGCATCCGGTCCTCTCGGACCGGCGGAACATCGTGGTCATCGCCGACGAGGCCCACACCGCAGCCAATACGACTTCATCGACGGCTTCGCCCGCCACCTCCGCGATGCGCTGCCCGCGGCGTCGTTCGTCGGTTTCACTGGCACGCCGATCGAGCTGACCGATGCCAACACGCGCTCGGTGTTCGGCGACTACATCAGCGTCTACGACATCGAGCGGGCGGTGCAGGACGGTGCGACCGTCCCGATCTACTACGAGAGCCGCCTCGCCAAGCTCGCCCTCGCCGAGGCTGAGCGACCGAAGATCGACCCCGCCTTCGAGGAGCTGACCGAGGGTGAGGAGGTCGAGCGCAAGGAGAAGCTCAAGACGCGCTGGGCGCAGCTCGAGGCGGTGGTCGGTACCCAGCACCGCCTCAAGCTCGTTGCGGCGGACCTCGTCGCGCACTTCGAGGACCGCCTCGCCACGATGGACGGCAAGGCCATGGTCGTCACGATGAGCCGCCGGATCGCCGTCGATCTGTACCGCGAACTCGCGGCCCTGCGGCCCGAGTGGGTCGGCGACACCGACGAGACCGGCTCGCTCAAGGTCGTGATGACTGGCTCGGCCTCAGATCGGCTGGATTGGCAGGAACACATTCGGACCAAAGCGGCGCGCGAGGTCCTCGCGACTCGGTTCCGCGACCCGGCCGATCCCTTCCGCGTTGTGATCGTGCGCGACATGTGGTTGACGGGATTTGACGCCCCGTCGCTCCACACGATGTACCTCGACAAGCCGATGCGCGGCCACGGCCTGATGCAGACGATCGCCCGGGTGAACCGCGTCTTTCTCGAGAAGCCGGGCGGCCTTGTGGTCGACTACCTCGGGCTCGCGGACGAGCTGCGCAAGGCGCTCGCCACGTACACCGAGGCCGGCGGGACGGGTCGGGGCGCCGTCGACCAGTGCCGAGGCGGTCGCGCTGATGCTCGAGAAATACGAGGTCTGCCGCGACCTATTCCACGGCTTCGACCACAGCGCGTGGATCAGCGGAAGCGCCGAGGAACGTCTTGAGCTTCTGCCGCTCGCCCAAGAGCACATCCTCGCCCACGAGGATGGCAAGGCCAGGCTCCTCCAGATCGTCACCGAGCTGTCCAAGGCGTTTGCGCTCGCGGTCCCGGCGGACGAGGCGCTCGCTATCCGCGACGACGTCAGCTTCTACCAGGCCGTCCGCGCGGTGCTCGCCAAGCGCGCGCCCGGCGAGGCCCGGACCGACGAGCAGCTCGACCATGCGATCCGCCAGATCGTGAGCCGGGCGATTGTGTCCGACGAGGTCATCGACGTGTTCGCGGCCGCGGGTCTGAAGAAGCCCGACATCTCGATCCTGTCCGACGAGTTCCTCGCCGAGGTCCGCGATCTTCCGCAGCAGAAACGTCGCGGTCGAGCTCCTGCGAAAGCTGCTCGCCGGCGAGATCCGGACGCGAAGCCGGCGTAATGTCGTCCAGGGCGGTCGTTCGCGGACCTCCTCGACCAAGCGCTTCGCCGCTACCAGAACCGGGCGATCGAGACCGCCGCAGTGATCGAGGAGCTGATCGCCCTCGCGAAGGACATCCGTCAGGCGTCAGCGCATGGTGAGGAGCTCGGTCTCAGCGATGACGAGCTCGCCTTCTACGACGCCCTCGAGACGAACGACAGCGCCGTCGCCGTTCTCGGCCAGCCGGAGCTGCTGACGATCGCGCGGGAGCTGACCGAGCAGGTGCGCGCCAACGTCACGATCGACTGGACCGTTCGCGAGAACGTCAAGGCCCAGCTCCGCGTCCTTGTGAAGCGGATCCTTCGAAAGCACGGCTACCCGCCTGACCGACAGGAGCGAGCGACGCAGCTCGTCATCGAGCAGGCGGAGGTCTTGAGCGAGCTCTGGGCGGTGGCGTGATTGACTCCGACGCTTCTGCGGACGCCCTGCCCTCGTCTTCGGATGTCGAGGAGTCGGTCCTTCCGAAGACGGCGCACGACGCGATCACGTCTGCAACGGCGCGTATCGATCGAGCAGAGGCCGCCGGCGATCTCGAGGGGACAATCGGATCTTCCAAGGACCTCGTCGAGACTAGTTGCGAAGGTCGTGCTCGATGTTCTGGGGCCAGTCCTACGGTTCCGATACACCCGTCCAGAAGTTGGCGTGGATGAGCATGAAGGCGCTGGGCATCGCCGAAGAACGGCCTGCACTACATCGCCTCGAGGGTCGATGGCTACCGCCGCCGGTGCCATCGGGAGCAGGAACAGTGATGGGACAGGACATGGGCGCTCGGCCCCGTCGACCATCAACGGCAGGCACGCCGAGTTTGCTCGGGCGCAGCCTCCGCCTGGGTGCACGTGGATGCTCGGGCTCGCCGAGGAAAAGCTCGCCGACACGAGCCGCTTCAATACGGCGTTGGTCGAGATCGGGGAGAGCGCGCGGTTCCGCCAGGTGCTGAGTCTTGTGGTCGAAC
>JAOSJK010000016.1 GCA_027494135.1 Acidimicrobiia bacterium
CCGCAGAAGTGCTGGTCACAGCGCTGCGATGCCGGCTTGCTGGCAGTGCCACCGAGCGGACTCCGCGAGTACTCCGCGGGACTCCGCGTGACGGGGAGAGCATTTGGCGCCAAGCGGCGGCGCTACGGGGGCACTCACCGGACCGGACCAGCAGCACGGTGAAGATCGTCGAGCCTGGCGGTGAGGGTCTCGTCGAGCTTGGGGAAGAGGTGCCCGTAGCGGTCGAGGGTGACTGTGATGCTGCTTGGCCGAGCCGCTCCTGGATCGCCTTGGGATGCGCGCCGAGCGCGATGGCAGAGCGCTGCGCAGGTGTGGCGCAAGTCGTGGAAGCGGGTCTGCGGTGGCAGGCCGGCGGCGGCGATGGCGGGCTTGAAGTGCCGCCGGTAGAAGTTCTTGTGGTTCAGCGTCCCACCCTCGGGCGACACGAACACGAAGGCGTCTGACTCCGGTGGCCGCGCAGAGATGTTGTTCGAGCTCGGCGATAGGAACGCCGGCAGCGTCACGGAACGCCGCTCGTACGTCTTGGGCTCGCTGAAGTAGAGGCCATGACCGGCGACGTCGGTGACCGACTCGGCGATGGTGATGCGCCTGGCGCGAAGATCGACCCGCCCGACCCGGAGCGCGCAGATCTCGCCGGCGCGCATTCCCGTGTAGGCGGCGAGGCGGACGGGGTCCGGTACCGGACGTCGATAGCGGCGGCGAGGAGCTCGATCTGCTCGGCGGTCAGGTACACCATCTCGGCCTTGGGTGATGCGGGGACGCGTGCCCCGTCACAAGGGATTGGAGCGGATCGCACCCTCGGCTCGCGCGGTTGCCAACACGAGGCGCAGGACCTTGCGCGCCGACCGCACGGTGCCAGGAGCGGCCCCGGCAGCGACGCGTTCGGCGATGAAGCGCCGAACGTCGGCGGGACGGATCGCGTTGACTGGCTCGTCGGCGAAGCTGGGCAGGACGTGGACTCGCAGGACCGATTCGTAGTGGGCGTAGGTCTTGGGCCGGACGTGGGCAGTCCCTGCGAGCCAGTCGGATGCCCATGCCGCGAAGGGTCGTCGACCGAGGGTCGGGTCGACGTAGTCACCGCGGTTCAGCCTGGTTCTTGACCGTGGTGAGCCACCGGTCCGCCTCTCGGTGCGGGTGCGGTGGTGCTTGACGCGCTCACGGCCGGCGGGGGTCGCGGTACGACGCTTCCCAGCGTCCGTTGGGCAGTCGCTTGATCGCCATGGGTACGGGCCTTCCGGGCACGGACCGCGAGGGTCCGAATCGAGAGGCCGACGTACGCCGCCGACGAGCGATCGCCCCATCGTGCCACGACCGTGCGCGCTAGAAGCCGCGCGAGGGGCCGGCACGGGCAGGTGCGCGGTGCTGCAGGTGGTCGAGGCGCCGGTTGGCGCGTCGATCTTGGCCTGGAACTCGTCGTCGAGTGGCGGTGCGCTCGGTTCGGCCGGGCCTGTCTGCTCCACCTGGTCGTGTTGGTCTGCGGCAGGTGGGTCTTGGCCGGAGGCGCGGTGGAGGCGGGCTTGGGTGGTGAGGGCGGAGTCGCCGCGGGCGGGCCGGGTGATGATCTGGGCGAGTTGGTCGGCCGGGTTCTCGGTGCTGGAGGGGTCGGTGAGGACGGCGTGGTTGGCGGTCCGGCCGCGGGTGAGCGCGACGTAGGCGTGGTTGCGGCTGGTGGTGGGGTCGAGGACGGCGATGCCGATGTCGACGGTGTCGCCTTGGGTGCCGTAGCCGGTGACGGCCCAGCCGAGCTCGACGTGTTCGGCGACGTACGCGGCCGGGAGGTCGACCGTGCCACGGTCCGGGTGCGCGACGGTGAGCCTTCGGTCGGCGTGGATGTCGGTGACGGTCCAGGTGTGCCGGTTCCGAACCCGTTCCCCGGTGGTGGTGCGGAGTCGGGGGTCGTTGTGGCGGGTCGCGATCTGGTCGCCGACGTGGACGGTGGTCCCGTCGTGGAGCGGGACGCGCCGTCCGCGGCGACTGTGGAGGTGTTGGATCTCCCGGTTGATGGTCCGGGCGGCATCGGCGTTGGTGGTGGTGATCGCGACGGTCCGTCCGGCTCTCGTGTGGTCGTGGTAGGCGCGGGCGACTTGGGTGGCGACGAGCGCGGGATGCGATGTGTGGAGGCGGCCGTGCTCGGATACGCGTCGACGGCGTCAGGGTCTCCGGCGCGGAGGGCGAGGCTGGCGGTGGCTTCCCATGGTTCGGCGAACCGGCGGGGGTCTCGAGGGTGTGGTGCGGGAGGGTGTCGCACCAGTGGGCGAACACGCCACCGCGGCCGACCGCGGGGAGCTGGTCGGGATCGCCGACAGCGACGAGTCGCCACCGGTGGGCGTCGACGAGTCGGGTGAGCGCGGCGAGGTCGGCGGTCGCGGTCATGGCGGTTTCGTCGAGGATCACGGTCGTGCCCGCGGGCCAGGGTGACGGCTGGTGGTGGTGTCGGGTGAGGAACCCGGCGAGCGTGTCGGTCGGACAGAGAGCCTCGCGGGCGAGAACGTCGGCGGCTTTGCCGGACGGGGCGAGGCCGACCACCGGACGGCCGGCCGCGGTGAGTTGCTCGACGGCGCGGGCGGTGGTGTGGGTCTTGCCGGTCCCGGCAGGTCCGACCAGCAGCACGAGCGGGTCGTGACCGGCGATGGCGTCAGCTGCGGCGTGTTGCGGATCGTCGCCGGCCTCGACAGGCCGGGTGCGTGCGGTCGCCCAGGCCTGCAGGAGGTGCTCCTCGTTGAGCACGGTCCGGGTCGTGGAGTGCCGGTCCGTGACTGCTTCGGTGACCGGCCTGCCGTCGCGCCGGCGGGGTGTCCTGGCCCGGTGGTTGGGGCCGAGCGGCACGCAACGCTTCTCGGCGAGCGCGGCGAGCCGGTCGATCTCGGCGACGAGCTGTTCGGCGGTTCCGGCGTGGTCGGGCGTGACGAGGGTGGAGAGGTGCCGCGCGAGGTCGGCACGCAACCAGGTCGCTGACTCCTCGGTGGCGTGCAGGAGCGCCTCGTCGATCAGGTCCTCGTCCACCTCCCGGCCAACCGACCCATGGGCGCCGATGCGTTTGGGGACGAGGCGCCCAGGGTCGAACCCGACGTCGCGAGCCTCAGTGGCCCATCGTTGGTGCAGCTCGGCGGCGTCGAGACCGTGGACCTTGTCCGGACGGGAGTCCAAGACGGCGTCTCGTTCGAGCCGGGCGATCGTGCGAGGGTCGGGATCTGCGTCCCCATGGGTGTCGGCCCAGTTGCGTACGAGCTCCGCGAGCTTGGCGTCGACCTGGTGCGTCCGGTTCGAGAAGGCGTCTCGGACCGGTTCGGGGATGCAGGCGAGGTCGAACATGCCGTCGCCGCGGTCGATCCAGCCGACCCCGAGCCGGGTCGTCAGCTCTGTCCGCAAGGCGGCGTCGTAGATCCAGCCGATGCTGCGCTGCTGATACTTGAGGAACCGGGCATCCAGCGACAGCCACCGGCCGGTGAGGTCCTGGACCTTGGCGGCGATGATCGCATGCGAGTGCAGCTGCGGGTCCATGGTCCGGGACGTGTGCTGGCGAAACACCGCCGCGGTGATCCCTCCGGTGTCGACCTGCCACACGCCGTCGGTCCCCCGGCGGGTAACGGCCCCGTGCCGCTCGAACCAGCCCAACGCCGCGTCGATCGCCGCGTCATGGGCGGCGAGCACCTCGGCCCGCGCCGACGGGTCCGGGGTCAGGGCCCACAGGACCGACACCGACTTGGGTGCCGAGAACGTCGCGTCGAACGCGCGGGCCGACCGGTGACCGAACTGGCGGCCCAACGGATCGCCAGTGACCGGATGCCTGCCCTCGAGGAGGGCGCGCAGCTCGCTGCCGGCGACCGTCGACTCCAGTCCCAGCGCAGCGCGCCCGGCGCCACGCCAGCGGCCCGGTGGCTCGTCCGGATCCAAGTAGTAGTCGACCGGCCCGCAGCCCACGCCCGGCTGCCCGCGGTCCTCGGCGAGCCCCGCGTAGTAGGCGAGCAACCCCGGCAGCTTCGCGGCCGTGGCCTTCAACGTCGTGACCCGCATCATCAGGACCACTCGGCCCGTGGGCGTCGTCTCCGACCTACCGGTCGCGTCAATGCACCCGTCTGTCGCTCCACGGATGGGTAGGCCCGTCAACGGTCCTCGACTTCGCGTCCGAGCTCAAGATCGCCGTTGCCATCAACGTGTCGTCGGCGACGTCGATAGCGCGGTCGGACGGTTCGATCGAGCGCATCAGCGATCGCCCTGGCGTCGGCGAGCTCGCTCAGTCAGGTTGCCCGACTTCGGACCGGTAAGGGCCCTCGGACTTGTTCAGGGCGCACCTCGGCAAACCCTGGGGCTCAAGCCCGTGGCTGCAGCTCCCGAGCAGAGCACTCGACCCGCGCCGTCTGCTCGCTACGGGACAGCCGTGGCATCCCCTACGACGCCCCGCACGACAACCCGCGGCCAGCACCGGCTCCTGGCCCACCTCCCGTTCGACATCCCGTTGGACGTCCCGCTGCGATATCGACCTCCCTGCGGGCCTCCCGTTGGGCATCCCATTCGATATCCGAAGGGTGCCCTTCAACGGCACGTCGGGGACGCACGCCAACGCGGTTCGGTGTCGAATACGACCGCTTCGGACTTGTTGGCCTGCTAAGTCCTTTCGCCGCCGGGCCTGAGGAAGTCGGGACTCGGTCAGATGGCTCACGAACGTTGCGCGGGCAGTTCCCGAGTCGGATGCGGACGGCCGCGCCGGCGTGACCGAAGCGTCCCGGGCGTAGGTGTCTCACCCTGGCGCGAAGGTGATCGGGGGCTTCCACGCCTAGAATTCGAGATCTTGCTTTCGTTCTGCCGGCCTCGTGCAACCACCCAGCGAAGAGACCTGGCGGCGTGCTCGTCGCAAGAACAAGGAGGTGGCGATGAGCCACGCAGAAGACATCATCAACAGCGTCCGCGACAGATCGCGGAAGACCCCGTCCGGTTGGCGGACGTGCGAGCCCGCCGGGACATCGTCCTCGCGATTGCGGGCCAGTTCCCGGGTGCCCTCCGCTCATATGGGTCGGGGTCGGTCGCGACCGCGCTCGTCAATCGTCCCGTCTCTGACGGTGACGGCGGAGTCGTGCTCGACCGCCGGTCGTTCCCGGCGCTTGGGCCCGACGGCGACAACGAACTGCCTCTCGACGTGGTCGAACAGATGCAGGCGTTCCTCGGGCCGGAGCTGCGCAAGCTCTACCCGAAAGCCATCGTCAAGAAGATGAAGCGCGGGATCCTCGTCGAGTTCCACGCGCCGTACCTGGACGGCGAGGACCCGACTGTCGACCTCGTCATCGCGCTCACCCGCGCGAAGGGCCCGGGCTTGTGGATCCCGAACCTCGACGCGAACAAGTGGGACCCGTCCGACCCCGAGAAGCATGTCGAGCTCCTGAACGCCGGCACCCGAGAGCTGCGCCGGTCCCGCGCCCAGGCCATCCGGGTCGTCAAGGCGTGGAACTGCGAGTACTCGAACCCGGCGCTCTCGTCGTTCAACATCGCGGCACTCGGCCTCGAAGCGATCACGACGCCGCTCTCGCTCGCCGAAGCCGTCGCGACGCTCTTCGAACACGCAGCCACGTCGCTCGCCGTGAACCTCACGCCCGACCCCGCCGGCGTGTCGGTCCCCATCAAGCTGCTCGTCGGCAAGGAGATCGTCATCAAGCGCCTGTCGGCCGCCGCGACGGGCGTCCGCGCCGCGATCAACACCAGCGACAAGATCAAGGCGACCGAACTGCTCGCCGAGGTGTTCTGGAAGTACGTGCATGCCCCAGCCGGAACGCACGGCGCGCTCATCAACAGTCTGCGTGACGGCGGCACCGGCGCCGGGCTGCTGGGGGTCGGGGCGGCGGCGAAGCGGCCGCGTGCGTACGGAGACGATCGTGTCTGACACGGCCTGGTTCCTCGACGCCGTGACACGACGCGCCTTCGAACGGGTCGGCTGCGTGGCGCTCGCGTTCTTCACGTCGACCTTCGAGTACGTAGCCGGGCACTTCATCTACGTGTTGACCTTCGTCATCGCGATCCCGACGATCGGCGCCCGCCTCGTGCGAGTCGCTTTCTCGGATCGCGACGACGATCTGCCGTCGGTGCACGTGATGGAAGCGGTTGCGGACCCCGCCGATCCGCGATGGTCGCCACATCGCTACCGCGACGGGTCCCCTGTGTATGTGGTTCCCCAATGATCCGCCGGCACGGCGGTGGGTTCCCGGCGATGGGCTCGATGCGCTCGTCGCCTACATCCGAGCGCATCTCGTGCGCGAAGACTGGTGGCGCCGCACCGGCGAATGGCCGGGGCCGGAAGCGCCGCACGCGACGGTTGCGAAGGCAGGTGCGCGATGATCGCCGCGGACACCGCTGCGAGCACGGGCTTGTGGGGTCCGACGCTCGCCGTCGGGATCCTGGCCGCCGCGGTCGGCCTGCTCACGCTTGCGGTGAACCAGGTCCGGGCCCGCAAGGACCGGCAGCGGGAGCTATTCGCCGACGCGTTCGCGACCGTGACCGAATACCGGGAGTACCCGTTCATCGTCCGTCGCCGCGACCTGAACGGCAGCGACAAGCAGACGATCGCCAGCAGCTTGAGCGCTGTCCAAGCGCAGTTGAACCAGCATGCGGCCCGGCTGCGTGTCGAAGCGCCTCGCGTCGGTCGCGCGTACGCACAGCTCGTCGGTGCAACACGACGTGTCGCCGGTGCCGAGATCACGCGGGCGTGGGACCTCGATCCGCTCCCGGCCGACGGCCCGATGCACGTCCGCGACGTCGACCTTCGCGAACTCGACGGTGTCGACGATGCGTTCCTGCGCGAAGTCGGCGACCACCTCGCGGTGCTGCCCGGCATGCGCGGCGTGCAGGTCGGCGGATTGGGGCGTGGTGCCGGCACCCGCACCTCGGCCGCCGCGCCGTCCCGGCAGCTCCTCGCGCGACACCAGCGGAGGCGCGACAGTAGAGGGCCATGACCGACTGGGCCGAACGTGCGATCGCGAGCGTGCGAGACGGGAACCCGGACCCCGAAGCGATCTGGCGCGCGTATCGCGGCCCGATGAACCAGACCGCAGTCCGCAAGCTCGGCGCCGACCACGAACAGACCCTCGGATGCTCGGCCGACGACATCGTCGGCGACGTGATCGCGGACCTGTACGAAGGCAAGGTGAAGATCCCCGCCGAGATGGCAGACCGGCTGCGACCGTACCTGCGCGGCATCGTCGCCAACTACGCGAATGCGCGAATCCGCCAGCGCATCACCGAAACGTCCGCCGGAGCACGAAACCTCACGCTCGAACTCACCGATGTGGCCACCGACGTCGAGACCATCGTGCTCGCTGAACAGGCCCAAGCGAAGATGCACCTTCTGACTGAACGTGAGCGCTACGTGGTGATCGAAAACGTCATCAACGGCCGGCTGGTCAAGGACGTCGCCGACGAGCTGCAGTGCGAGCCGCAGAACATCTCCCAGCTCCGAAAGCCGGCGCTGCGGAAGCTGTTCCCGGAAGGTGCTTTCGCAACGACGCATCCGAACGACCGGCCGTTGACCAACCCAAACGAGGGAGAGGAGGAACCCGCATGACGAACGCGACACCCGACGACCACGTACTCGACTTCGTCGACCGTTACCTCGCCTACCTCACCGGCGCCCATGACGAACCGGACATCGGCCTGCTTGACGAATCACAGCGCGCCGCAGCGCTTCGACAACTCCGAGCGCTCGAGCTGCTCGACGAACCCGAGCCGTACCCAATGCCGCCCATCGAGGAAGACCCGGTCGCCAAGCGCTTCGGCTTTGATCGCACGGAGCCGACCATCACGATCTCCACCGCGGCGCTGAGGGAAGCCGCGAGCAGTGCAGGCGTGCCGTTCAGCGAACTCGCGCAGCGCCTCACCACAGGCGGACGACCGACGCGACCGGCAGAACTGCTGCGCCTGACGAACACGCCGACCGTCAATGTCGAACGGGATCTCGCCGCACGGTTCGCTGCGATCCTGCGCACGACGGTCGGTGCGCTCGAGGCGGCCGGGTCGGGCCGCGCCACGCCCACCCTCGACGACTACCTGGCACTCGAAGAAGCCCAGACGCTCATCGAAGAACTCGCGGCCGAGCTCGGCATCTCGTTCGAGACCATCGAGGGCCGCTCGCGCGAACTCGTTGGCGCAGCCGCGTTCCGCAACTACACCAACGACGCGTGGCGTGAAGCGCTGGTTCGCGCCCTCGAACAGATCCGCGATGAGCAGCGTCGATAGCGTCGCCGCCCGGATCGTCGCGAAGGTCGACCGCGCGATTCGCGAACGTATTGGCGCGATCCGCTCGCGGCCGCCCGCGACGACTTCCACTGTGTGCTCGTCGAGCTCGAGAACCTGAACGAGCGCGGTCACGGCGGCAGCTGCGACGGCTTCTCGTTCCTTGACGCAAACACCATCTACTACCGGCCAACGTTCAGCGACCGGCAGAACTTCACCGTGGCACACGAACTGGCCCACCAACTCGTCGAGAACGACGACGAGGCGATCGACTGGATCACGAGCCAGCCGGGCGCACCGAAGCTCGAAGAGGTCTGCGAAGCCGTCGCTGGCCGGCTACTGATCCCCGACGACATCGTTACCGCCATCGGAACACCGCCTACCGCCCGTGGCCTCGCTGCGATCTTCAACAGCACGAACGCATCGCGTTCCGCCTGCGCAGTACGCATCGCTCAACAGCCGCCCTGCGAAGGCTTCGTCGCGATCATCGACGTCCGCACACAGCACGTCTACTTCGCAGCCCGCCACGACGACACCCGACCGTACGCCTGGCAGGGGAACCCGGTCCCGGAACACACAACGTCCGCTACGTCGAAGACGGCCAGCAACGTCACGTCGAAAGCTGGTGGCCGTACCCGAACGGCGACCGAGTCCGCTTCTACATGAGCGCATACCGCGAACGCGACTGGACCTTCGCCATCTTCGCCGCCAACGACCTTTGGCAGACGATCACGTTCCACGCGCCCGAGCAACGCCAACGCGACACACGACCCGAACTCACGCACCGATGTCCCGACTGCGGATTCGACGGGACCTTCCGCGGGTACCCGTGCACCGACTGCCGAACGCCCTACTGCCCGCGGTGCAAACGCTGTGAATGCGATCGGCGTAGCGAACGCTCGAAGGTGTGCATCTCGTGCGGGTTGGTCAAGGCGAAGCATCTCTTCGACGAGGACGAAATCTGCGTCGACTGCCAAACATGAAGCGCTTCCTGTCCGGAACGCAGCGTCGGCCGTCACGTCGGCCGTCAGTCTCGGCGCACACTGAGCCCGTGGACAAGAACGCCGTAGCGGCGCGGGCCGGGCCTAGAGAACGTCCCCGAACGCTGGGTGAGTGACCGGTGCGAAGCATTCGCCGCGCAGCCCGTGCTCTAGCGGAGCTCTTCGGCGCCGTTGAGAGTAGGGGAAGGGCCTCAGGAAGACGGCGGTTGCGCCGCGCTGTCTGGAATGACATTTGCGTCATTTAGCGCGGGGTTGCTAGTAGGGCGCGTGGGTCGCGTTCGGACTAGTCCAGGGTGGTTGGGTCGAAGCGGACCTTCTGAACGTCAAGTGCCTCCAGACCGTCTGCCCCCTCGGTTCGGAGCCAGTCGGACTGGCCTCGCCACATCGGTTCGAGGATGCGAATGACGTCGGGAGTCAGCCGATCCCCGGCGAGAACCCGCACGACCGCGGGCGCGAGGTCGCCCAGCGCGCGAAGTGCCCAGAGCCGTGCTTCGGCGTTCGTGTCGGCTGCATCGAGCAGTGCAGCCACCTTCCGATGTCGCTGCAGGAGCTGTGCAGCGACCGCAGCCCGTCGTTCATCCGGTTCCGCCATCCAACCGATGAGCGTGGGGGCGAGGTCGTCGGGGAGGTCCTCGATCGCAGTGATCGCGTGAAGCGCGACAGAAGGGATCGTCGTCGACGGTGATGGGCAGCAGGAGGTGAGGGGAGGGCGGCACCTTGGCCGAGCCCCCAGGCGCTCGCAGAGCGGACCTCGACAGCCAGATCACGGTTGGAGGCGACGGTCGCGAGTGCGGTGGCAGCTTCCTCGGTCGGGATCTCGGAGAGCACGAACACGGCCTCCATGTGCTGCTCGGCCGCGCCCTCGGGGTCCGCCGCGAGCTCCTGGAGCTGGTCGGTCCATGCCTCGGGCTGCAGGCGAGCCAGGCTGCCGTAAGCCTCGACTCGAACCCGCCAGTCCTCCTCCGGGTGCTCGGTGGTGCGAGCGAGGCGTGGCGCGAGGTCGACTCGATTGGTCGCGCCAACCGCCTTGATCGCGGCGTACCGATCAACAGCGTCGGGCGCGCCGAGATCCGAGGCGAGATCCCAGAGTTCCCCTGGGCAGCCCAGCTCCGAAGCAGCGGCGACCACCCCGGCGACGATGGATTCTTCGCCCAGGATGGAGTCGCCAGGATCGAGGTAGGTGTAGCGGGGCTCGGGCCAGTTCCTCCACTGCCAGTACCTCGTCGTTCGCCCGTCCTCCCACTCGCAGACGATCCGGCCTTCGTCATCGACGCCACGAAACCATCCGGACCTACCCGGAACCCACGCCGGCCACGTGAGGGTCACTTCCGACCCTTCGGACGCCGCCTTCGGAGCGGAGCGCTTCGCACCGCCGACCGAAGCGGTGAGCGCGCCGGTGGTGAAGTAGGTGGGCGATCCCGCGTGCGCAGGGAAGACCGACAGGTCGGCCTTCAAGAAGGCGTACCAGTCGTCAGGACGCATCCCCCCGGCATGCCACTCCCGTCCGGGGGTGTCGGAGTGGGAGAGGATGATTCCCAGCTTTGACTTGGCTCGCGATTCGACGCGACGTCCGCACCGGACGCACGCCAGGTCGGGCAGCCTGAGTCGCTTGACCTTCGTCTGCCAGACCTTGTTGGCCATGGCATAGCGCTCCAGCTCGATCGGCGCGTGGCCGTGTTGATCCCGGAGGTTGCGGGCAACCGCAGCGGTGCCGACCGCCCCCATCGACACGAACCGAGCGAAGTCGGCGTCCTCCTTGAACCCCATCAGCCCTGGTCCTCGAACAGAGTGGACGGCGGGATCTGGAGGGCCTCGGCCAGCCGGAGGATGTTGTCCAGCCCAACGTTGCGGAGGCCTCGCTCGAGACTGCTCACGTACGTGCGGTGCAGCCCCGCCTTGTCCGCCAGATGCTCCTGCGAGAGCCCCGCGGCGAGACGGAGTGCACGAACCCTGCGGCCGAAGGCCAGTCGGCCGTCAGCGCGCACATTGTCACTGCCTCCGGTCATGATGGTGGGCAGGGTAAGGACGCTGCACACTTTGGGGCTACAGACGATGAGTAACATGACCGACATGCCACCGACCGCGATGCCAACGCTCCCCGAAGCCATCGAGGTGCGGCGAAGCGACCCCGTCTACATGGCGCACGCGTACCTCACGAAGGTCCCGGTGCCCGGGATCCTCCCCTTCATCGAAGCGTTCACGGCGCCTGGCGATGTCGTGCTCGATCCGTTCGCCGGGTCAGGCATGACCGGAGTGGCAGCCCTCGCCCTCGGGCGTCGAGCCCGGCTGTTCGACGTCTCCGTGCTCGGACGACACATCGGCCGCAACTACACCAACCTGGTGAACCCCGAACTCCTTCGGAAGTGGGCTAGCGAGGTCGCCGAGGAGGTAGTCGAGCGGCTGGGCCGCGTCTATGCGGTCAGATGCGATGGGTGCGACGGGGAGGCGCAGCTCGCCAAGACCGTCTGGAGCGTCGTGATGGAGTGCGGCGCTTGCCACCAACCGGTGAACTTCTACCGAGCGCTGGAGGCCGCCGACTTCCAGAAGCCGAAGATGAGGTGCCTCCACTGCGAGGCGCCCTTCAGCAGCAAGGACAAGCGCATCGGCGAGGACCCGGTACTCGATTCGATCTCGTGCGACTGCTCCCGCACGCAACGCGAGCAGCCCTGGACGGCTCCGCTCATGCCCGTGGATGCTGCGGGCCTGGAGTGGCCCGATCAGCCGATCGAGCCCACTCGGCAGATGTACCTGGCGTCCGCTCTTGGTCGACACGGCCTGACCTCCACCGCCACCTTCTACTCGCAGCGGAACCTGGCCGTCCTTGCTGTGCTCCACGGTGCGATCGCGCGGATCGAGGACCCGGCTCTGCGCTCGAAGCTGCTCTTCGCCTTCACGGCCATCCTCACCCGTGCGAGCAAGCGTTACCAGTGGTCGCGCCAGCGACCGCTCAACGCGGCCAACGCCAACTACTACGTGGCGCCGGTTTTCTACGAGTGGAACGTGCTCGATCTCTTCGCCCGGAAGGTCGAGGCGGCTATCAAGTCTGACGAGTGGATTCGCGACCAGCGAGGTGCTGGGACGCTCTTCGACAGCACCGACGGCATCGACGTCGCCTACGACCTGGCAAGCGCCGACGCCCTCCCGCTACCCGACGGCTCTGTCGACTACGTGTTCACCGACCCGCCGTTCGGATCGAACATCTTCTACTCAGACATGAGCCTCTTTCAGGAGGCGTGGCTGGGCGAGACGACGGACCCGGCGGCGGAGGCGGTGGTCGATCGCGTCGATACCGGGTCAGCGAGGACCGCCGACCGTTACGAACGGCTGCTGACCGACGCTCTGCGGGAGTGCCGCCGCGTCGTGAAGCCCGATGGACTGATCACCATGGTTTTCGGCAACAGTTCGGGTGAGGTCTGGCAGCTCGTGCAGCGCGCGATCGAGGCTGCTGGCCTGGAGGTGATCCCCGAGTACATAGCGACGCTTGACAAGGGGCAGCGCTCCGTGAAGGGCCTGGCGTCCGGGTTTGAGAACGTGGCGACCCTCGACCTCGTGCTCACACTGAGGTGCGCGGAAGCTGGGAGCGACCCGAGGATTGTCCCCGACGGCGATGCGATCCGCGGAGTCGTTCAGCGCATGCTCGACGATGATTCGCAGCGCACGCCGAGCCACCTCTACCTAGAACTCCTTCGCCACGGTTTCCGCCACTGTTGGGACCTCAGCAATCTCGATCTGAGCGCCGTCACCGACCTCCTTCGACAGGCAGAGATCGAGATCGACCGGCGCAGCGCTCGACTGGCGACCGCGTAGGCGGCACCGTTGATGGAGCAGGGCATGACAACCGGTACTCACAATGCGGTGCCCGGCAGCGCAGTGTTCGTCGTCCACGGTCGGAACGAAGCCCTTCGTCGGTCGATGTTCGACTTCCTGCGGGCCATCGGTCTGCAGCCCATTGAATGGACGCAAGCTGTCGCGCTGACTGGGAAGGGATCGCCATACATCGGTGAGGGTGCTTGATGCCGCCTTCAACGAGGCGTCGGCTGTGGTCGTCTTGATGACGCCGGACGAGGTTGCCTACCTGCAGCCGCAGTACGGACACGGTGACGATGATCCCGAGATCCAACCAGCGCCGCAGGCACGGCCGAACGTGCTCTTCGAGGCAGGCATGGCCTTGGGACGCGACCAAGAGAGGACGATCCTCGTGGAGGTAGGCGACGTGCGCCCGTTCAGTGACGTGGGTGGTCGGCACGTCGTCCGATTGGGCAACACCGTCGCCACCCGCCAGGCGCTCGCCACGCGACTACAGACAGCGGGCTGTGCGGTCGACCTCAGCGGGCAGGACTGGCACAGCGTCGGTGACTTCACGCCTCCTCCAGCGCCGGGCGGCGGACTGCCTCTTGGTCGGCGAGTGCCATCGGCCCCCAGTCTCGAGGAAGCCGATCGACTTCGACCTTCGCTACATCAACAAGGGTGGGAACCGGATCGACAAACTTACGGTGGTCAACCTAGGGAGCGAGACGGCCTTTGACGTAGCGCTCTCAGTTCCCCAAGGGCGCGGCGTTGAGTCGTACTGAAGACGCGGTCATCGACAAGATCCCGCCAGGAAAGTCAGTCACGATCGATGTCCTCAGCTCCCTACGAATGATGGGCGCGAAGAAGTCGGCAGCCTTCGACGTGACCATCACCGCGAAGACCGAGTCGGGGACGTCGTGTCCCAAGATGTGTTCATCGACTTGAACGGATGAGCAATGGGTGAGGACATCAGCATCCCGGTGCAACTCCCACTCGACAGCGACGGCTTCCTCCGACGCGAGTGCCCGAACTGCGAGCAGGAGTTCAAGTGGTACCACCACCAGGAAGACGATCCCGACGCTGAGCGCGTTGATCAGTGCCACTGCCCAAGGTGCGGCGTAGCCGCCGCGCCCGACTCGTGGTGGACCCCAGACCAACTCGCGTATATGCAGAGCGCGGCCGCTCCCGAGATCGAGCGAGCCATCGGCGACGCATTGCGGGACGCGTTCCGCGGCGTCAAGGGCGTCAGGGTGAGCCCGAATCGCAACCTCCGGCTCGACGTCGACAATCCGGGCCAACTGACGGAGCCAGACGACATGGTGATCGTTGAGCCGCCGTGCCACCCGAACGAACCGCTGAAGGTGCCTGACGAGGCGACCTCGCAGGTCCACTGCCTCGTTTGCGGAGCGGCCTTCGCCGCCTGATCCGGGATCCCCGACCCCTGCGCTGCGGGCCGAGCCTCACGGGGCAGTTGCGGTTCCTGCGTTCTACTCGATCAACGATCGCAGGTCGGACGGAAGGACGTACTCCAGTCCGTGTTCCGCCGCCCGGTCGCTGAGTGATTGGGCCACGGCGGGCGTACCTCCGACGGGAGGCTTTCGAGCCCCTCCAGAAATCGGGCCACGCCCAACTCGCAGTAGGACGCAGGAAGATCTTGGTGGTGATGAAGCCGTGGGGGAAGTCCTGGGCAACCTTCCGCTCGATGCCTAGGTAGTGCTTCAGAGTCTCCGTGGTGAGCTGGATCCAGTAGGGGAAGCGAACGACCTGGACACCGATGGAGCGCGCCCAGGTCGTCCTTCTCCCGATCGACCTTGATCTTGAGGGCGTTGCGGTAGTGCTCGTCCCCGTCGTACTCGACGGCAATGGTCCCCCCCGGTCCTAGGAACACCATGTCCCATCGGAGGTTGCGGCCGTTGATGACCCTTCGTTCGCTCCCTGCCAAGCGTCACCGACGATCTGAAGCAGCCAGCTCCAACTTCCGCTGCGTCAGGTAGCCGGTGATGACGACCGACGCGTGGATTCCCGCCGGAGCACCGTCAACCTCGCCGCCCGTCATGGTCCTCAGTCTGCCTGGCCCACCCTGGTGCACTCCGCGCAGAACCGCGAGCACCGGTACGGGCAGCATACCGCGGCGATACGCCGGATCACCGATGTACGCGTGACCAGGGGTCCGAGCTTGATCAGCACCGACGCCGACCGCCTGGG
>JAOSJK010000017.1 GCA_027494135.1 Acidimicrobiia bacterium
TAACGACCTCTGAGAGTCGCATGAAGAACCGCGTCTCGCTCCATCGGGGTGAGCTCGTAGGTGTTTGAGGTACATGACGACGAACATCACCACCATCGAGGTGGCGATCATCGCCCCGAACCGCAGGTAGGAGCGCTGCTCGTCGCTCAACCGCGCCCAGCCCACGCGGCGCGCCGATCCCTCGGGGTCGGTGACGGCGTGCGCCCTGCTGCTCGCCGCTCGTCGTCGGTGCGTCAGGTGTCCATGATGGTCAGCTCACTGTCGGCGAGGTTCGCCTTCCCACCTACCGCCCCCTATCGCCGCTTCGCGGCGCCTCCGGTCGCTTGATTTCATCCTTCGAATTATCGTCCCCGGAATGTCGCGCCGCCGCCGTCCGGAGTAGGCCTCCTTCGCCCTGCTGGCCGTCTGGCGCCGCCCCGGCCCGTTCGTCGTGCCTAAGCCCGTCACTGGAGTCTCGTCGACCCCAATGCCCTCGTGCGGGCCGTCCGTGAGCCTCCATCGCCTCGCCGAGCGCGTGGTAGGTCCGCATCAGCCGCTCGACCGGCCAGCCAGCCATGGCCGAGCTCTTGAAGACCATCGCCCCGCCCACGTCGCTCCCCAGGGCCTCTGAGCGCCTGCTCAGCCGTCGCTGCACCCTCCTCACGACTTGTCCCCATCAGCTCCTTCGCCAACGCCACCGTGCTCGATCATCAACCCGGACCCGCCGGCGCGCCGCCTGCCGGCGCTGACTGCGAGTGGTGGACTCGATCGACCGCTGCAAGGATGGCGCGGTGTCGGATCGAAACCACGGCAGACTGTATCCCAGGCAAGGTGGAAGAGATCACCGCCTATGGCCCGGGGAGATCCTCCAGGGTCGGGAAGCTCAGCGGGTCGGCGTGTGGTCATTAATCGAGGTCAGGATCGGTGACAGCGCGCCGACGAAACCAGTTGACGCCACGGCCTCGATGACGGCGGTAGGTCAGGGGCAGGTTGGGGGCAAAGTGGGGACGGAGGCCCCACGAGGAGCGCGCTTCTGGGACTGGTCCCTGGTGAACCTAGAACTGAGGGCGCCATGAGCTTTCACTGACAACGCGGCTGCAGTCTGTCGCAAAACCCGCCAGGGCACGGCTTTTTGTCAGCTTGACCGGGACCGACAGCTACGGCAGACGTGCCCTGCCAGCGACACCCCCACACCGCTACCTGTTCACCGTCCACACCCACCTGGGCGTCGGGGTCGAAGCAGGGACGGCGAGGCTGCGCGTCGCCAGGGGACAGCGTCAGGCCGGGGCGAGTTTTTAGCCATATGGTTGAAGGTCCGCGCTGAATCAGCTGCGAAGATGTCGCCATGGCCCAGCCTGCACCGTGCTGCGATGGGAACTTCCGCCATCGGGCGGAAGAGGTTCCCAGGGCTTGGGATGCCGCTTAGGTTCAACCTCGATGGCGGCACGTCGGAGAGACGACGTCTCGCCTTCCCTGGCGCTTCGCAGCACCACAATGGGAAGGGCTGGCGTTTGCGTTCTGGCGTCATCGAGCGACTGTCGGTGCCGGCGATGCGGGTCGGTGTAATCACGGCGCCAGCGGCTAAGCCAAGACGTCGCATGCGGCCGCCTGGGTGGGCTGGCAGACGATGACCTGCGTGCGTGGATCCCGATCTCGAGGACGGGCACGACGATGCCGCCTCGTGTTGTTGGACCGACATGGTGGCCGCGCTGTACTCTGTCACTGATCTGGCGACGGCCTCGCTCGCCGGGAGCGACTGTGTGGCCGATGCACGCGACGGGTACTCTGCCGCTCACCGTACGATGCGTGCGCACCGTTCCCTTCAGTCTCGTGCTCGACGATGCAGCGGTTGAACGACGTGTGGCGACCGACCTGGTGGGATCTCTCGTGTCGAACGTGCCCGCTGGATCGGCGGTGCTGCTGGTCGGCCGGGCGTGCTCGTGGGACCTGTCGACTACGGGCCGGCGGACACCGTGGAGGTCGGTGTGACGACCTTGCGCTCGAGCCTCGGGACGTCGTCGTCCTCTCCGGGATGGGTGTGGATGCCCGGAGGATGACGCTGACAGAGTTGCCGTCGAGACGGAGGGCTGGCCGGTCGGAGTGAGACTCGCCGGGCTCGCCGCACCTTGCCGACGGGCAGCCCCACCATCAGAGCCCGCTGGTTGAGCGGTCGCAGGCCAGCGTGTCGGACTACCTCGAGTCCGAGTGGCTAGGGGGCCTGACCGAGGACGAACGCGCCCTCCTCCGTGAGGAGCCTCGCTCGGACTGGCTGGCGGGTTCGGTCCTGCAACGAGGTGTTGGACCGCAACGACGCAGGTGAGCTGCTGCACCGCATCTACCGGAACCGCCTGCTCCTGGTTCACCCGACCGTCGCGGCGCTGCCTACCGGATGCACGGGTTAGTCCGGGAGGTCTTGAGGCCGAGTTCGAACGCGTCGACCCTGCCGGAGTGCGCACGGTGCATCGGAAGGCGAGCGTGAGTTTCGAGACGGCCGGCGATGCGGATCGCGGTTCGACACGCTGTGGTCAGGGGGAGGATTCGCGCGCGCCAAACGGCTCGTCGTCGAGCACACGCCGTCGCTCTACACCGAACGGCAACCACGCGACCGTGCAGCGGTGGATCGAGTCGCTGCCCGTGAGCAGGTGGTGGCCAGCGTCGCTGTGCGTGTGTGCGCTAGCCGACTCGGCCTCGGTCACCCGAGGCGCTCGGTCTGGATCCGGCCAGGCGAGCACGCCGCCGAGACCTCGCCCGAGGTGGATCAGACCGCTCGACTCTGCCTGGCTGGATCTCCGCTCGACGACGAACACGGGGGGCCGGTTCGATCGGCGCTCGACGACGCGGCGGCGGCGTACGGGGGCCTCCCGCCGAGCATCTGGCATGCGGCCTCGTGTCTGGCGCTCGGCGTGTGGTCCTGGACCGTGGGTGACGAGACCGCAGGAGATCCTCACCGAAGCGCGTTGAGGAAGCAGCGGTGCTCGGAGCGCCCGCGCTCGAGGCGTACCTGCACGGCGATGCTCGCCATGATCGCTCACAGCATGCACGCGACCCGCGCCTGGGAGCTCGTGACGAAAGGCGCGACGGGTGGCCGCCGACAACGGGCTGGAGCGGGGCGCCGGGCATGGCCCTCGTCAGCGCCATGCCTGCCTTGGCCGCCGCGAGCAGCGGTGATCCCGACTCCGCCAAGCGCGCGACTGGCAGCCTGCCTGGAACCCAGCCGTGCCATGACCTTCGGGGTGGGCGAACGTCCAGACCCCGAGTCGCGCCAGCACGCCAGTCTCCTGCTCGGCGACCGGATGGGAGCAGAGACAGGTCCTGCGAGAGCGCGCGAGTTCCTCGTCCGCCAGCCCGACGCCGTCCGGGCCCACGCAGATCGCCGAGCTCGAGCGTCTCACCCGGCAGGTGCAGCGTCACACGACGTCGGGTTCGTCGTCGCTCACCACCGCGGAGCTACGGGTGCTGCACTATCTCGCCCACCAACCTCACCCTCGCCGAGATCGGCACCCGGCTGTACGTCTCGCGGTACACGATCAAGACGCACTGCGAATCGATCTACCGCAAGCTCGAGGTCGGGTCGCGCCGGATGCGGTGGAGGCGGCCCGCCGGATCGGACTCTGGACACCGGCGGCCTCCTCGCCGCCGACTGAGTCACGACGACGGGATCTGTACGGCGGCACGGCGTCGAAGCGCGCCGCTGGATCGCCAAGGTCGCGCTGCTGGCGAGAACGAGCATCACCACGTTCGAGAGCAGCACCACCAGTGCCCCCCACATGGGGTCGTCGCGGCCCATGGCCAGCGCGGCACCGACGTACGCGGCGGCCGGGATGGTCGTCACCGAGATGGCGACACCGACGGCCGCGCCGCCGGGACGCTCGAAGGCCACCATGCCGGCGACTCCTGCGGTGGTGGCGACCATGAGGCTCCCCGGGCCGAGCTGGGTCAGTGCCTCACCGATGGTCGTGTCCGCGCGAGCACCAAGGTCTCGGGAACACGCCCGAACGACCGCAGCAGCGCCGTCGCAACGAACGCGCCGACGGCACTGGCCGCGAGTCCGATCACCAAGACGCGGACAGCCCTCAGCGCGAGCTGCCAGCGATGTTCGACGAGACCGATAGCACTCGCAGAGATCGGGAGCAGGTCGGGGCTGATCGCCATCGCGCCGACGATGAGCACCGCCGACCCGGTGAGCACGCCGATGCCGGCGATGATCCCGGCCGTGACCATGAACACGAGATAGCTCGAGGCGAGCTGGGCGTGCTCGTCGGGCGGCCCACTATCTCGGCCCACACCTGCGCACCCGACTCCCCGGGGCGCGTCTGTGCACGCCACCCGAGCGGCTGGATGCCGGGCACGCGCCACAACGTCACGTCGGTGGGTTCGATGCCGAACGTCGCCAGCTGTTCGATGGCGACATCAGCACTCGTGACGTCGACTTGCGCAGACAACGACACCAACCCGTCCATCGTCGATGCGCCTCTCGTGACGTGGTGGACGCCAGGGATCTCGATCAGCGCCGTGCAGACATCGTCGATCAGATCTGCCTGCACGTAGCCGTCGAGCTTGAGCACCTCAGCTCACCTCGATCTCATCTCAGGCTCCGTCGGCGAGCTCGGTGGAGCGCCGGCGCACCAGGATGAGCACCGCCGACGCAGCGACCCAAGTGGGGAAGACCAGGCTCACCCACGGCGCGATCTCGTAGCCGACCAGCAGCAGCACCGCCGTGGCCATGCTCAACGCACCGAAGGCCCGGGGAAACAGCCCTGATCGCACACCGCGGGAGGCACTCACGCCGACGAACACCGCGGCGGATCGCAGCGCCATGATGTCCGATGACGCCTGGCCGGAGAGAGCAGCGAACGCGCCCCGTCGATGTCGAAGGCGCTGGGCGCATCCGCGAGCCTCGCGACCGCGAGCTGGACCGCGGCGAGGGTGAACAGCGACACAACGACAAGCGCACCAGCGACGACATGTGCTGTTGAGAGGATCGTGTGCTCACTCGTCGCAGTGCGCACGTAGCGGTCGCGCAGCGCAGCCATGAACCAGATGAACGCGATGCCCGCCAACGGGATCACGTACAAGCCGACGATCATCGACTCGGTCCGCTGCGCCGAGTCTCCGTAATAGGCGATCAGCTCGTCGTCGGAGGCGTCGAACGGGGGCGCCCCACGCAGGAGGTACCAAGCGAGCAGGAACAACGCGGAGAAGAGGAGCCCCGCGAGCGCGATCCGAGAGCCGCGCACGCCCGGCGCGGCACTCGTGCCGCCATCTGGGGAGTGAACCATCGTGAGCTCCGCTCCGTCGGCGATCTCCTTCGATCATCCGAAGATCGGCGTCCGGCTGCATCGGCCACATCAGCCGATTCCCGGTCGGGAGCGGTGTCCTGGAGGATCTCCGCTGATGTGGCGGATGCCAGAAGGCCGCCGGCGCCGTAGGTTCAGGTCGGCAGCGACCGAGGCACCCCGAACGGAGCGTTCACGGAACGGAGCACGCCATGGCCAACGAGATCAACGAGCTCACCGAACTGGCCTACGAGGGCGCCAGGTCGCCGCTGTCGATCTCGCCGGTCGTGGGCACGCCGGCGCGGCCGTATGCGGATCTGTTCGTCCCCGGGGCCGAGTCCCTCGCGTCGGACGAGATCCGGGTGACGATCCTCGGAAGCGGCGACCCCTTCGTGAAGAAGTCTCAGGCATCAGCGTCGCTGCTGATCGAGGTGGGCAACGCCGAAGGCGACTTCTTCTTCCTCGACCTCGGCTCCGGGGCGCTCGCCAACTTCAACGGGCTCGGCCTGCCGGTCACCTCGACGACGAAGGTGTTCCTGTCCCACCTCCATGCCGACCACGTGGGCGACATGCCCACGCTGCTGTGGAGCCTCGCCAAGGCCGGCCGCCGCGACCCGGTCGAGGTGTGGGGCCCTGCCGGCGAGGACGACCACCTCGGCACCCTCGCCTACGCCCAGCACCTCGACGCCGCCCATGCCTGGGACATGAAGTCGTTGAACGGGCACCCGGGCCAGTCGGGCGCGTGCCATCACCACCGAAGTCCCCTACGACCGACCCGAGGTCGTCTACCAGCGCAACGGGGTCACCATCACCTCGTTCCCTGTGATCCACATCCACAACGGCGCCGTCGGCTACCGGCTCGACTACGCGGGGCGCAGCGTCGTGTTCTCCGGCGACACCCGACCCTGCAACTACTTGGTCGACGCCTGCGACGGTGCCGACCTGCTCGTCCACGAGACGTTCCCGACCGCCGCGGTGCTCTCCCAGAAGGCGGGCATGCCCCTGCCGGTCGCGGAGATGATCGTGCACGGTGCCCACACGAGCCCGGCGATGGCCGGCAAGGTGTTCGAGCGTGCCGGTGCCCGCATGTCGGCGATGTGGCATCTCGTGGTCGACCACGAGACGGTCGGCCCCGTGTTCTCCGAGATGCGTGCCGAACACGACGGCCCGGTGGTCATCAGCCAGGACCTCACCGTGTTCAACATCACCAAGGAGTCCGTCGTCGCCCGGCAGGCCACCATCGATCCGTTCCGCTGGCCAGTCGTGGGTCACTCGAACGAACAGGGCCCCCCGATGAACCCGCCCCTCGAGCCCCCGGCCTGGTGGGCCGAGGCGCTGATCACCGACTGACGGCGGGGAGCACCCCGATGGACACGGCAGAGAGCGCAGGTTCGGGTCGAGCACACCTGGCCCGCCTCGGCGGCGTGCTGCTCCCCGGCGGGCGGTCCCGACTGATCACCGAGATCTTCGCGGGCGTCACCCTTGCCGCGCTCTCGCTCCCCCTGAACATCGGCTACGCGGAGTCGGCCGGGCTCCCGGTCATCGTCGGCATCAACGCCGCGATCATCCCGGTCATCGCGTTCGCGCTGTTCTCGGGTTCCCGCCAGCTGGGTTCCGGTCCGGACGCGACCATCGCCGCGCTGCTCGCCGGTCTCATCCCGGTGCTCGCCGTCGAGACCGGTGAGCTCCCCGAAGAGTTGGCCCTCGGCGTCGCGATGCTCACCGGACTCATCCTCATCTTGCTGTGGTTCCTCAAGGCCGGGTCGATGGTGAGGTTCATCTCGAAATCGGTCCTCGTCGGGTTCCTGGCCGGCCTCGGCATCGAGATCCTCACGTCCCAGGTCGAGAAGATCCTCAACGTGCAAGTCGACACCGACGGGTGGTTGACCGACGTGGCCGAGATCGTGCGAAGTGTCCCCGAAGCGTCACTGGCGAGCGTGATGGTGGGCGTCTCCACCATCGTGATCCTCCGCCTCAGCGCGCGCTACGCCCCCAAGCTCCCCGGTCCCCTGATCGCGCTCGTGCTCGTTGGCGGCGTGGTTTACCTGCGCGAGCCCGAGGGGGTGTCGGTGCTCGGAGCGATCCCATCGGGCCTCCCGAACCTCTCGTTCCCGAGCCTGTCCCTCGGAACATGGATCGACCTGTTCGGTGTCTCCGTCGCGATCGCCGTGCTGTCGATCGCCGAGGGACTGCTGGTCGCGAGCTCGGCAGCACGACGCCACGACGATCCGCTCGATCCGAACGGCGAACTGGCCGCATTGGGGTTCGCGAACGTCGTCGGCGCCATCACGTCGGGAATGCCGATCGGCGCGAGCGCATCTCGAAGCGCCGCGACCGAGGCCGCAGGAAGTCGCTCCCAGATGCCGGCCCTCGTCAGCGCACTGATCGTCATGGCCGTGGCCCTGTGGTTCACCGACCTCATCGCCGAGATCCCCTCTGCCGCGCTCGCCGGCCTGGTCGCGAACGCCGTCGTGTCGGTCATCGACGTCCGATCGTTCCGGACCTTCGCTCGCGTCCGACGAAGCGAGCTCTACATCGCGCTCGGGTGCACCGCCGGTGTGCTCGTCCTCGGTCCGATCGGCGGGCTCGTGCTGGCGATCGTGGCGACGATGGTCGACCTCGTGCGACGCATCGCGAGCGCGCCCTGGGCGACCCTCGAACCCCCGGAGGGCGACTGGGAGATGGAACGGTTCGCCGCTGTCGCCGACCCCGACGCCGTCCCATCGGACCTCGATGGTGTCCGGTTCGTTCGACTCACCGGGCCTCTGTTCTTCGCGAACGCGGACACGCTCCGGGAACGGGTCGCGACCGCGGCCGACGATGACATCCGATGGGTGCTGCTCGACTTCGAGTCGGTCACCGACATCGACCCCACGGCGAGTGAAGCGCTCGCCGACTCGATCGCGATCCTCCGCGAGCGCGGCACGATCCTCGGCATCGCTCGCGCCACAGCGCCCGTGCAAGCGCTGCTCGACCTCTACGGCCTCGCTGAGGACATCGGCCCCGACCGTCAGTACCCAAGCAACCGGGCAGCGCTCGCGGCCTACCTCGCGGAAGGTCGTGGTGGTAAGGGCCAATGAGCCGAGACACATCGCGAGTCTGCTTCGGCGCGGTTGACCACCGCCTCCGAGCGATCTCAGGACTTCCAACAGCACCACTTCTTCTACACTTCGCAGGGTGACGGGGTGGTACGGGGCGGTACGGTCGGGGAGTGCGGCAGCGCGAAAGACCAGCTCAGCGGTACTGCGTGGGACGCCCTGGTACGGGCTGGGATGCGTCTCGTCTGTGACCCGAAGGTCGGAGGTTCGCAAATCCTCCCCCGCCACCAACGACGGATCGAAAGCCCAGGTCGCTGACCTGGGCTGTCGCCGTTCTCGGAGTCGGCGGATCGTCTACCACCATGAGTCGAGGCGTGATCGGACCGGTATCCCGCACGCGGCTCGCCTCGATCACACCGCAGTCTTGCCCAGCTCGCTCCGTGAGGTGACGCCTTCCGAGGCGAAAGGGGGCAGCCTCGACCTCGCACGCGCGCTCTGGTTCAGTGGCCGAGACCCAAGCGCGACGGACAGCGCCCGATTCGGCGCGCGGTGGTAGCCATCGAGGAGGCCAGGTCGGGGCGATCGCGTGGCTGTCGTGCTCAGGTCGAGATCCGAGCCTGGTACTCGGGGTCGCCGGCGTTGCGCTGGAACTGCGATATGCCGTCGGGATGCCATGGGCCGACCGACCCGGCGGCCAGAGCCTTCTCGGACTTGTCGGGGATCTGGAAGCGCTGTCGCACCTCCTCCACGGGGGAGGTCGGCGTAGGCGAACCAGTCGATGGCCAGGAACTTCTTGTCGACGTCGCCGTCCGGTCGGGCGAGTGCTCCGCGGCGCAGGCCGTCAGCGAGGCGGCTGCTCATCCCGTCGGTGGAGAGATGGCCGGCGTCGGCCTCGAAGAGCCCGCCCGCCGTGGAGATCATGCCGGTCTCGAAGAGGCCGATCACCATGACGAGGAGGCTGAACCCGCGGGGGTCGTCGTCGGCCCGGGCGATCAGACCGAAGACCTCGAGCTCGTTCTCGACGGTGGTGCCGTAGTCGGCGAGCACGTGGACCCAGTCGTGCTGGGCGAGCAGCGGCGGTGCGGAGCCGGGCGAGCCGGGAAACGAGAAGCCGCGGCTCTTGTAGAACTCCCACACGTCACGACCCAACGAACCGGTCGGACAGCCCTCGAGGGCGGCCCACTGGCGGCGAGCCGGAGGTCGTCGTCCACCACGCCCCAGCCGTCGCCGATGTCGCGGTCGGTCCCCAGCACCGGTCGGCGATGCGCGGTGAAGTCACGGGCGTAGCCATTGCGAGCGAAGTCGATCAGCGCCGCGTCGTAGCTCTCCGGGCCGTACTTCTCGACGTCGCCGAGGAAGTGCTCGCCGACGCCGAGCGCGGTTGCCACCCGGCCGATACGCGCCATCACCTCGGGCGGGGTCGGGTTGAGGACCAGCGCGGCGAGCACGACCTGCTGGAGGATCCGGGCACGGACGAACTCGTCGCGTCTGGCCAGCCCGCGGGCCAGGTCCATCGGGGTGACGACGTCGTCGTACCATGCCGGGTCGAACTCGACGCCGCCGAGGGCCTCGCACATCGCGGACATCAACACGTGCTGCAGCTCGGTCCACCCCGAGTCGGGCTTGGCGTTGGTGTGCACCCCGCCACAGATCAACCGGAGCTCGTCGCGTCCGGGTGGAACGAGGTCCGTGTCCTCCGGTGAAGGAAACGGCACGGGCACGATCTCCTCGTCACGGCGGGCCAGACCGTGGGAGTGGTCGACGAGCTCGGACATGGATCAGCTCCGGAGAGGCGTGAGCACCCGATACTCGTCGATCCGAGGCTCACCGTCCATCTCGTGAAACTCCCTGAGCCCAGCACGCAGCTCGGAGTCGGCGAGCGCACCCATCACCTCGGGCGACTCCGGTGGTCGAGGCCGGCGTACTGCCCGCCTTCCATCGCTCAGGAGTCTCCAGCCAACCCGGGGCGGTTCGACCGGGATGGGCCCGGCGTCGATGGGTCGGCTCGGTCCGACAGGTGCGCGTGACGCGGGTGCGGGGTCAGACGGTGGCGGCGAGGCGTTCGGCATAGGACTTGGCCAGCTCGCGGAGCCAGCGGCCGCCGTCGCCGACGTGGGCGGGGCCGTGCATGAGCGCAAGGGGTGCGTGGCTCGAGATCGGCCAGACGCTTGACCGTCGGTACGGTGTTCGGTCCCAGGCACGAGTAGCCGAAGGCGTCCTCGGCGGCGATCGTCGCCTCCATGGGCGAGTCGTGGCTGATGGCGGGGCCGTCCCCCATCTCGGTGAAGAGGTCGCCGCAGAGCAGGGTGCCGGTGGTCTCCTCGTAGTAGAGGCCGGCGTCCCAGCCGTGAGGCACGTGCGGGGTGGCCAGGTAGCGGAGTCGCTTGCCGCCCAGGTCGAGGACCTCGCCGTCGTCCAGCGGTCGGGGTGGCCGGTCGGCTTGGTCGTTGACCGACACCATGCACCCGAGTCCCCCGAAGGCGACCTTGGCGTTGGGAGCGGCGTCGAGCCACTGATTCAACGCGCCGCACTCGTCGGCCTCGAAGTGGCCGAAGCTGATCCAGCGCAGCCGCTCGGGGGCAGCACCCGGGTGAGCGCCTCGGACACCGCCGGGAACAGCGTTCGATGGCCGGTGTGGAACAGCATCGGCTCGTCGCCGGTCACCAGGATCTGGTTGAACGGGATGCCGGCGTCGGGCACGAAGGTCGAGATGCGGTGGATGCCGTCTGCGATCTCGTGGACGGTGGTCTCCATGGTGGTCTCCCCCAGGGTTGTCGGTGAGTTGTTCGGTCAGAAAGGGACGATGGTGGTCAGCAGTCCCTCGGCGTCGGCCCGCCCGGCGAGGGAGCGACAGAACTCCACGGCGTCGAGCTCGAGCTCGACGGGTTCCGCCGCGGCGCCCCTCGCCCCGACCGGTCGAGGTGAACACGCCGCCGGCCGGGCCGGTGAGGGTGAGCGTGAAGGGGCGGCCGTGACGGCGGGGCCCACTCGGCCACGACGTCGGTGACGATGCGGCCATCGTGATCGGCAGTGAGCTCGGTCTCCCCCGCCCGACGGCCCGGGTGGCGTCGACCCGGTGCATCCAGAGGTCGCGGAGGTAGATGGTGTCGATCAGGTAGCCCAGCCGCCACTTCTCGACCACGGGACCGTCGACGCTCATCTTCATCCTCCGCAGGAGCCTCGGGGTGTGGGGTCCGGCGGCGCACGGTACGCGGCGCGACCGTCGCCAGGCGGTCGGGCAGCTCCTCGGCGGCGACGCCCGTGCGTTCGGCCACCTGCACAGCGGAGGCCGGCTTCGAGAGGACCGCCGTGGCGCTTCTGGTGCTTCTTGCCGGCGCGGAGCTGGTGGAGGTTCTCGCGCATCGACGCCCCGCCTCGCACGCCCCGAGACGTGCAGGTACATGTGGTGGACGTTCCAGTCGGGCGAGCCGGTCGGGCCGTCCAGTCGGCGGCGTCGAGGGATCGCAGGAGCGCGACGGCTCGATCGAGCTCGGCGGCCTGAGTGCCATCGCCTCGTCGTGGTCGAGGGGGCCAGGGCGGTCACGTCGGTCACGGTGTTCACGGGATCTCCCTCGGACGCAATGCGTCAGGTCGTGGTGTCGAGCAGGTCGGGGGCGTAGGCGGCGAGGAACATGTCTGTGGCCTGATCGATGACCCGCGCCCGCGGTCGCCGCCGGGGTCGTTCGAGATCTGCTGGTCGGTGAGGCCCGTGAGCAGTGCCGTCCACACGTCGACCACCTCGGGATCGGTGAGCCCGAACGCCGCCATCTGCTCGGTGAACTGCTCGTAGCTGGCGACGGCGACCCCGTAGCTCTCGTCGGACGGGACGAAGTCGGGGATCAGGCGCTGGAACAGCATTGGTAGCGCACGGGGTCGGACGTGCAGAAGTCGAAGAAGCCGTGCGATCCGGCGAAGCACCCTCGGCCCCTGGCGGCTGGTGCGCGCTCGATCTCGGCCATCAGCTCGTCGATGGTGGCGGCGAGCGCGGATACCCCTCGTGAAACATGGCGTCGTAGATGTCGGCCTTGGACTCGAAGTACGAGTAGAGCGACTGCGCCTTCATGCCGACCCGCTCCGCCGGTGCGGAGGGCGAAGTCCGGCCAGCCGCGTTCCACATTACGAGCAGCCCAGGCGTACGGCGATGATCTCGGCCCGGGTCTGGCGGCGGCAGGCCTCCGCCGGCTGGGCCGGGACTCATTCCTCAGAAGCCGTCGGTCGGGCTCCCTCATCGTCACGTCACCTGACGCGGCTCGAGATTACGAACGCCATTCGATATTCCGGGCATAGTTCGGAATTGTGCACTTCGACGTCAGTTGTATCTTCGGCGACCCCGCCTGCCCCTGGAGGGCATGCCTCGGCTCACACCAGGCTCCTCCAAGCTCATCCAGATCGGCTATCACTTCGCTCCAGGGTGGGCCTGCTCCTCGCTCGTGAGAACCACGCCCTCCCGGTCGACGATCTCGTGGTGCGGCGGTGAGGCAGGCTGCAGTGGCCGTCCGGCAGAAGCCGCCCGCCTCCCGTCGTGGCGCCGCCAGCATGTGCTGCCTGGCGGCCCCGGATCACGATCGGTAGGTGCCGTTCTGGCTTTGACAGACCACCCCTACTCGGGCGGGTACGGCTCGAGGCCGTGGATCTCCTGCTGAACACGAGCGTGCTGTGATAGCTCTGATCTCGTCGTCGCTGAGCCGCCTCGACTGGTGGCGCTGTCCCCTGGTTCAATGGTGCCGGAGACCCTGCGTGACCCGCCGCCCGGAAACGACGCGTCCGGGGTGGTGGTCGGGTGCGTACCCATCTGCGATCACGGTGCGGCGGCCCCCCGGTCGGTTCCGCGCAGGTCGTTGCCGTGGCACGAGGCGACGACTGCTCGTAGAGCTCAGCACCTGCGCCGTCGCCGCGGAGCCGGGTTGCGCATCGCTCCGGAGCACGAGGCGACGGTGAGCGTCGCCACGACGGCGACGGCGATCATCCGAACCGGTCGGTCCATCTGTCGGGTCGAACCCCGCTCCACCGTTGGAAACGGTAGCGTCACGGTTCGGCGTTTCGAGCTCCGGCACCGGTCGCTGTGCCGCCTCCTCTCGGTCCGTGCGACACCGTCGGCCTCGATGGTTGCCGATCAGCACTTCATCTCGCCGTCTCGCGCTGCGCGCCTCGATGATCTCGTCGGCGAGCTCGCCGCGTCGGATCGCGGATATGGAGCGCGCCGGCTGGTGAGGACCGCAATCGAGTGGTGCGGGATCATCGCCTTCATGTAAGAGCGTCGGAGACCGTCGCCTGGCTGCGCACCAGCCACAACGCCCCGGCGAACACCGCCACGCAGGCCAGGTAGATCGCGACGTTGACCTTCTTGTTCGTGTGCATGCCGAGCATGAACGTGAGCATCACCGCCGCCATCGCCGCGCCCATCACCCAGGTCATGAAGAACCGCGTCTCGCTCCACCGGAGGTGGGCGAGCTCGTAGGTGTTGAGGTACATGAC
>JAOSJK010000018.1 GCA_027494135.1 Acidimicrobiia bacterium
CGGCCCGAGGCCATCAAGCTCGCCCCGCTGCTGCGGCGCCTGGGCGACGCCGCCGTGGTCGTCTACACCGGCCAGCACTACGACCCGACCCTCGCCGCCGACGTGCTGCGCGACCTCGGCCTCCCGCCGGCCGACGACTCGCTCGGCGTGGGCGGGAGGCACCGGGGCCGCCAGATCGGCGACGCCACGTCGCGGCTCACCGGAGCGCCTCGCCGCGGGCGACACCCGGGCGGTGATCGTGCAGGGCGACACGAACGCGGCGCTGGCCGGCGCGCTGGCGGCCAACGCCTGCGGGTGCCGCTGCTGCACGTGGAGGCCGGCCTGCGGAGCTTCGACCGGGCCATGCCCGAGGAGCACAACCGGGTCCTGATCGACCACCTGGCCGACGTGTGCGCGGCCCCGACGCTCGGCAACCGCGACAACCTCCTCGCCGAGCGGATCGCACCGGAGCGGATCGTGGTGACCGGGAACACGGTCGTGGAATCAGTGGCCGAGCTGGTGCCGGACCCCGCCACCCGGGCGGCGGCCGTGGCCCGCCTGGGGGTCGAGGCCCGCCGCTACGTGCTGGCCACCGTGCATCGTCCCGAGAACGTCGACGAGCCCGGAGTGCTGGTCGACCTGCTGGCCCAGCTGGCGGGCGGCCGCTTCCCGTCGTCGTCCCCCTGCATCCCCGGGCGCGGGCGCGCCTGGAGCGCGACGGTGCGGCGGCGATCCTCGGCGCGGGCGGCCTGCGGGTGGTGGATCCGATGCCCCGCGGCGTTTCCTCGCCGTCGCCGCCGAGGCCCGGCTCTGGGTCACCGACTCCGGCGGGCTCCAGGAGGAGGCCACCGTCCTGAAGCGCCGGGCGCTGGTGGTGCGCCGCTCGACGGAACGTCCCGAGGCGCTGGGCACGTTCTCCGATCTGATCGACCGGGGCGAGGTCGCGGCCCGGATCGACGCCGAGCTGGCCGGGACCGACGACCACCTGGCCGGCGTGCCGTCGCCGTTCGGCGACGGCCGGGCCACCGACCGCCTGCTGGCCGAGGTGCGCAAGCTCGTCGCGTGATCTACATCCAGCGGTGGCGGTGCCGACCGGCGCGTCCGGACCGGACCCCGGAGCGCGATCATCCGGAGCACGGAGCCGGGGCACGGCCCGTCACGAGGGGGTGGTCCGCGGCGGCTCGGGCTCCAGGCGCACCCAACCCGCACCGGAGGTGCGTCGACGAAGCAGCCGGGATCAGGAGCCGGGCGGCACCGCCCCGCGCTGGGTGGCGATCGGCCCGTAGTGCTCGATCTGGCGGTGACGCTCGAAGTCGAACACCGTGGTCTTGTAGGAGGTGCAGAGGTCGAGGTCGCATCGGGCGACGGCAAGCTCGTCGCCGAGCGTCGAGCACTGGGCGACGATCTCGCCGGACGGGGCGATGATCGCGCTCTGCCCGATCATCGGCACCCCTTCCTCGGTGCCCGCCTTGGCGACACCGACGACCCAGGTCCCGTTCTGGTACGCGCCGGCCTGCATGACGAGGTGGTTGTGGAAGGTGCCGAGGAGGTCGTGCTCCGGTGCCGGCGGGTTGTGGACCGGCGTGTTGTAGCCGATCAGGACGAGCTCGACACCCCTGCAGCCCAAGTAGGCGGTAGGTCTCCGGGCCACCGACGATCGTTGCAGAGCGCCATTCCCACGACTCCACCGAAGGCCTTGTACGTCCGGAAGCCTTCCGGCCCCACGTCGAAGTAGCGCTTCTCGAGGTGCTGGAACGGGCGTCGGGGCTCGTGGTCGGCGTGGCCGGGCAGGTGCACTTTCCGGTACTTGCCGACGATCGACCCGTCTCGCTCGACGAGGATCGCGGTGTTGTAGTGAGCCGGGCCGGAGTCCGTCGCCGCGAGCTCCGCGTAGCCGAGGTACATGCCCACCCCCAGGCGGGCGGCCTCCCTGAAGAGCGGTTGCGTCTCCGGGCCGGGCATCTCGGATTCGAAGAAGGCGTCGACCTCGGCCTGATCGTCCATGTACCAGCGGGGGAAGAACGTCGTCAGAGCAAGCTCGGGAAACACGACGAGCTCGCATCCCGACGAGGCCGCGCGCTGGAGCAGCACCACCATGCGCTCCACCACCTCGGAGCGGGTGTGGTGGCGTTGCACCGGCCCGAGCTGCGCGGCCGCGACGGTCACGGTACGGGTCAGATCTCCTCCTCCCGGGCCAAGGCGACGAGGGTGTGGAGCAGGACGTTCGCTCCGGCCGCGAGGTCGGAGTCGTCGGTGTGCTCCGCCGGGTTGTGGCTGATTCCGCGATGGCTCGGGACGAAGATCATCCCGGTCGGGCATAGGCGGGACATCATCTGAGCGTCGTGCCCGGCACCGGACGAGATCCGCCGGGTGGTGTGGTTCCGGTCCCGGGCGGTGTGTTCCACGAGGTCGACCACACGCGGGTCGAATGCGACCGGCTCGAAACGGGCGAGCTGACGCCACTCGCTCATGCAGGCTTCGCTCTCGACGAGCTCCGACACTCGAGACCGGATCCGGCTCTCGGCCTCCTTGAGTCGTTCCTCGTCGGTGTGGCGGAGGTCGAGGGTCAGCCGAGCCTCGCCGGGGATGACGTTCACCAGGCCGGGATCGAGCTTGAACGAGCCGACGGTGGCCACCTGGTCCCCACCGATCTCGCGGGCGATCTCACGGGCGGCCACCACCGCGTGCGGCGGCGACGACGCCGGCGTCGTGGCGCAACCTCATGGGCGTCGTTCCGCGTGGTTCGGCTGACCGGTCACGGTCAACTCCTGCCAGGAGATCCCCTGGACGCCCTCGACCACCCAATGGTCACGCCCTCGTGTTCGAGGATGGGTCCCTGTTCGATGTGCAGCTCGACGAACGCGTATGGAGGGGTCCCGGGGCACGGAACCGACCCCGAGTAGCCGATCCGGGCGAGCTCCTCGCCGACGGTGGCACCGTCGATCCCGCGCGTGCCCAGTGCCTCCTCGAGCGGGAGCCCTCCCGCGTAGACGAGGCTTCCCATCATGTCGGGCGCGAAGCGCGCGCCCTCCTCGTTCGTGAAGACGCCTACGGCGAGGGGGGCGTCGGAGCTCGACGCCGTGCTCGATCACCGTGGTGACCGCCTCGAGGGGCCCCAGCACCCCCAGGTTGCCGTCGTACCGCCCCGGCTTGAACGGTGTCGATGTGCGAGCCCGCCATCACCGGAGCCGCCGAGTCGGGCCATCGCTGGCGCGCGACGATGTTGCCGATCCGGTCGATCCCGACCTCGAGACCGAGGTCGCGCATCCACATGGTGACCAGGTCGCGACCTTCGCGATCGGCGTCGGTCAGCGCGAGCCGGCTGTTCCCGCCGTCGGGCCGGCCGCCTACGCGGCCCAGGGCGTCGAGGCGGTCGCGAAGGCGCGGAAGTCGATCTCGAGTTGGTCGTCCGGTCAGGCATCGCTCGGCCTGGCCACCTGGATCGAGACGCGGGTCGCACCCGCCGCGAACGCTAGCGCGGAGCGCGGTCAGGAGCGCAGGAAAGCACTCGCTCGTCGTCACCTTCCAGGGTGGTACCGAACGGGCCGTCGTCGACGAACACGTCGGACTCCACGACCGCGTCGAGGGCCGCGCGGCCGTGTTCGCCCCGCTCGCCCGTGACCCAGGGTTCGACAGTGAAATCCGCTCGTAGCAACGGGTTACCCCTCAGCGTCACTTCGACTGGGCGTTGAGGTAGTTGTAGATGGTGAAGCGACTCACGCCGAGAGCGTCAGCGACGTCCTCGACGGACTTGCGCAGCGTGAACGCTCCCCTTGGCGTCGAGAAGCGCGACCATGCGTTGCTTATCTTCACGGCTGAGCTGATCGATCGGCGCGCCGAGCTCACGCTCGGCGGCGGCGATCAGCCGTTCCAACGCGCCGTGCAGGCCCGGAGACCCGTCGAGACGCACACCGAGCGCCACCCCGCCTCTCCAGCGCAACGGGATGTCGCCGGGCTCGATGGATTCCTCGGGGACGGCCTGGGCCTGATCGCCTCGAGCAGTGGTGCGATCGCCTTGGCCAGCGGGTGCGTAGACACATCGACGCGGGTCACCACCGGCTCGCCTTCCGCTGGACCGCTCGAGCGGCTCCGCCGCCGCCGCGCCGGCCGGGCCGCCGAGCGGGACCGGGACGCCGGCCGGAGCGGATTCGAATCCAGGACGCGTCTTCAACAATTTGACAATATACTGCAGCGCGGCTACCGGGCTAGGGCGGCCCTGACAACCAAGCGGAGTTCCCATGGCGTCGCGGTCACTACCCGAGACTCCCGCCGGATCGCGGGTCCCTACGATGCTCTACGTTCGCCCGTCGCCGGTCGAACCGCGGTCTGCCGTTCCCGACCTCGCGCCCCGGAGGTTCCATCGCCGCCTCCCGGGCTACACCCCGACGCCGCTGCGAAGGGCTCCGGAAGCCGAGCGTCGTCTCGGCGTCGCCCGCCTCTGGGTCAAGGACGAGTCGCAGCGCCTCGGCCTCCGCGCTCAAGATGCTGGGGGCTTCGTGGGCCCTCTACCGGGCTCTCTGCGACCGGCTGGGGCACGAGCCGGAACCGTGGGACGACGTCGCGGGCTGGCCCGTGCGGTCGCGCCCCCTTCAGCCCCTCACCCTGGTGTGCGCGACCGACGGGAACCACGGAAGGGCGGTGGCGAGACTGGCCCGGTGGCTCGGGTTCGGAGCGCGCATCTACGTCCCCGAGAACACCGTCGCCGCCCGCATCGAGTCCATCGAGGGCGAGGGCGCTTCGGTCGAGGTCGTACAGGGAACCTACGACGACGCCGTGGCCCGGTCGGGCGAGGAAGACGGCGAACCAGGCGTCCTGGTGATCTCCGACACCGCGTGGCCCGGGTATCAGGAGATCCCGAGGCGCGTGGTGGAGGGCTATTCCACGATCTTCGACGAGATCCACGAGGAGCTTCGGCGCCTCGACGAGGACGAACCCGATGTCGTCGTGGTCCAGATGGGTGTCGGTGCCTTCGCGGCGTCCGTCGTGCAGTGGTACCTGGCGCCCGCCCGGCCTGCGGTGCGGATCGTCGGGGTCGAACCCGACCGCGCCGCGCGTCCTCGGCTCGTTGCTGGCCGGCGACCGGATCGAGATCGAGGGTGGACAGGACTCGATCATGGCCGGCCTCAACTGCGGGACGCCCTCACTCGTGGCCTGGCCGCTGGTCCACGACGGCTTGGCGGCGAGCGTGGCCATCGACGACGAGCGGGCGCGGTAGCCATGCGCCTTGCCGACGGCATGGAGTCGGGGGAGAGCGGAGCGGCGGGCCTGGGTGGGCCCTCGAGCTGAACGAGAACCACGGGCGGTCGAGTCCGACGAGCTCGGCATCGGTCCGGATGCACGCGTCCTCGTGTTCTCCACCGAGGGACCGACCGATCCGGCCGTCTGACCGATGTCGTCGGGCGCCCGCCCCACGACATCGCAGAAAGCGCGCTCGCCGGGTTCCGACTGCACGCGTCGCTAGACGTCGCGCCTGCGCCGATACTGGACCGCTATCGCGGCTGGTGCCGCCTGGGAGCCGGCCAGACCGCTCAGGGCTACGAGGGTCACCACGAACGGCAGGGTCAGCCAGAGCTGCGGGGGAACGACCAGGTCGGCGCCATCGCGCGCAAGGTGACACCGATGGCCGCGAGACCCAGCAGCGCACCGACCGTAGTCACCGACGCCCGCCGTCTCGACCTGGTCAACGTCCACGCTGCCGGGCCAGACCCAGCAGTCCGATGAACAGCCAGACCTCCGCCGGTACATGGGGCTCAGCCTGGAGGCGTAGCTGGAGGGCATCGGCGCCGCCGAGGACGAAGCACGCCCCGACGATCCCGAGGGGCTTCCACCGACCGAAGATGACGGCCGCGAGGGCAAGGAAACCCCGACCGGCCGACATGTTCTCCTGGAACAGCCCGAGCCGGACGATCGAGAGCGTCGCTCCGGCCAGCCCGGCGAGGGCGCCCGTCACCATTACCGCCTGCCAGCGCCGTAGGGCGACGTTTATGCCGGCGGTGTCCGCCGCGGCCGGAAGCCCCCTACGGCGCAGTCCGAGGCCCCACGTGGTGCGGTAGAGCACGAACCACGTCATCGCGACGATGGCCCAGGTGAGATAGGTGGCAGGGGTCTGCGAGAAGAGGACCTCACCGACGAAGGGGACGCGCGAAAGGAGCGGATCCGGACGGTCCCCATCCGATCCAGCACGATCTCCCCGCGATCGCCGAACACCTCCCGGAACGAGAAGGTCGTGAGACCCAGGGCCAGGAGGTTGAGACCGACGCCGACGACGACTGGTCGGCCTGGGCCGTGATCGAGGAGGAGGGCCATGACCGCCGCCAGAGCCACCCCCGCGGCCGCGCCGGCGACCATCCCCAACCAGAGGTTCCCGGTCCACCACTGCCCCCAGTACGCCCCGAAGGCGCCCATGAGGATCATGCCTTCCAGGCCGACGTTCAACACCCCCGCGCGCTCGGAGAAGAGCTCCCGATCGCGGCGAGGAGGAGGGAGGGTCAGGAGGACGGCCGCCGAGAAGGTCGCCTGGTCGAACGGCCCCATCAGCCGACCTCGACCGTCGCCCGGCGCGCTTCGGTGGGCGGGTGAGGGTGCCTCCTCGGCGTCGACGCGGACCCGGCCGCGTTGGTCGAGCAGGAAGCCCGAACCGGCGACCAGAAGGATCACGAGACCTTGGGTGATCATGACGACCGACGACGGCACGCCGACGCGGGCCTCCATGAGACCACCACCCTGGCGGGAGTAGCGTAACAGCAGCGCGGCAGGATGCAGGCGATGGGGGTGGTTGCGCCAGGAGCGCGACCACGATGCCCCTCGAAGCCGTAGTTGGCCGAGAAGTTGTCGGACATGCTCCTGCTCTCACCGCCGAGGAGGAGGGCTGCCCGGCCAATCCGGCCAGGGCACCGGAGACCACCAGGGCGATGACGGTGACCGATCGGGTGTCGATCCCTCCGTAACGGGCTGCTTCCTCGTTGGCGCCGGTGAACTGCAGCCGGAAGCCGAACGTGGTTCGCTTGAGGACGAACCAGATCCCGAACACCGTCGCCAGAGCCAGCGGGAAGTCCCACGACAGCGGCGTGTGCTCGATCAGCTCGGGCCAGCGAGCCGAGGGTGCGATCGGTCCGGAGCGCTGGAACGTGCCGGTGGACTCCTGGAAGGGGCCGCGAACGAGCCAGTTCACGATCTGGATCGCGATCAGGTTCAACAAGAGGGTCGAGATGATCTCGTTGACCGAACGGCGGGCCCAGAGCACGGCTGCTATCCCGGCCCAGAGCGCACCCCCGGCCACCCCGGCGAGGACGGCCAGGGGTAGGTGGATCACCATGGGGAGGCTCGAGAAGCTCAGGCCCACCCAGGTCGCGAGGATCCCGCCGGCGAGGATCTGCCCTTCGAAGCCGATGCTGACGCGATGAGCTCGGTAGGCGACGATCCAGCCGAGGGCCACGAGCATCAGCGGGATCATCTTGCTGAGCGTTCCTGCGATCTGGGTCCGACCCCCGAAGGCGCCGTCCCATAGGGCCCTCATGGCGGCCACGGGATCGTTGCCTGGAGACGGCGATCACACCCATCGAGATCGCTACGGTCAGCAGTAGGGCACCCAGGTTGACCAGAACCGGCGACAGCGCGGCGGTCACCTGGTCGCGCCCTCACGACGCGACCATCTCCGAAGCGCCCCCATCAGGAGGCCGAGCTCCTGGATGTCGATGTCCCGGTTCTCGAGCAGCGCGACGAAGCGTCCACTGACGAGGACGGCGATCCGATCCGCGAGGGAGAGGACCTCGTCGAGCTCGGTGGACACGAGCAGGGTGGCTCCGCCGCGCTCGCGATGCTCCAACAGCCTGCGGTACACGAACTCGATCGAGCTGACATCGAGCCCACGGGTCGGCTGGGCAGCGATCAGCAGGCCGGGATCACGGTGCATCTCGCGGGCGAGGACGACCTTCTGCTGGTTGCCCCGGAGAGCTGGCGCATCGCGACATCGAGGCTCGGCGTGCGGATGTCGAACTCCTGGAGCAGCGACGCGCAGAAGTCCCGGAACACCCGCGGACGGGTGATGCCCCGGTGCGAGAAGGGCTGACGGCAGAAGTCCTTGAGGACCAGGTTCTCCCGGACGCTCAACCCCAGCGCGATGGCCATCCGGTGACGGTCCTCCGGGATGACCGCGCCGATCCGGTTGTACCGGCGGGGCGTCAGCCTGGTGACGGTCTCACCTTCGTGCCTGATGGTCCCGGTCGTCGCGGTCCGGATGCCCATGAGGACCTCGACGAGCTCGCGCTGGCCGTTGCCGTCGACGCCGGCGATGCCGACGATCTCACCCTGGGCGATCGTGAAGCTGATGTCGGCAAGGAGACAGCGATCCTCGGCCGCGTTGAGGTGCAGTCCGTGAACTTCGAGGACGGGCCGGCCGGGAGCGCGAGGTGGCCGCTCGGTTCGCAGCACCACGTCGCAACCAACCATCATCCGGGCGAGGCTCGCCTTATCGGTCTCCGCGGTGGCGACGGTCCCCATCACCGAGCCGTCGCGCAGCACGGTGCAGCGGTCCGAGATGCTGAGCTGCTCATCGAGCTTGTGGCTGATGAAGACGATGGCCTTGCCCGCGTCGGCGAGCGAGCGCATCGTCCCTCGGAGCTGCTGCCACTCCTGGGGTGTCAGCACGGCGGTCGGTTCGTCGAGGACGAGGAGCTCCGCTCCGCGGCACAGGAGCTTCAGGATCTCAACCCGCTGCTGGAGCCCGACCGAGAGCTCGCCGACCTGCTGGTCGGGATCGATGTGGAACCCGTAGCGCTGGGAGAGCTCGGCGACCTTCGCGGCGACCCGACGCAGCCTCGAGAGCGGGGGCCGGTCGGATCGCAGGCCCAAGGCCACGTTCTCGGCCACGGTCATGGTGGGAACGAGCATGAAGTGCTGGTGCACCATCCCGACACCCAACGCGAGCGCGTGTCGGGGGAGCGGATCCGCACCTCACGCCCGTCGATCTCGATCCGCCCCTCATCGGGATCCACGAGGCCGTACAGGATCTTCACGAGGGTGGACTTGCCGGCGCCGTTCTCGCCCAGCAGCCCGTGGATCTCGCCGGCCTCGACCGCGAACGACACGTCGCGGCACGCCACCACACCGGGGAACCGCTTGGTGATGCCCGTCATCTGCAGCAGCGGAGCCATAAGGCAGGGGGATCGTAAACCGACCCCGTCATGGCGTCAACACTTTGTCAACCCCCTGGGGCGATCCGCGTCGGCGCCGACCCCGCCGACGGACCGGCCGGCCCCTCCCCGGGCGAGGTACGACTCCCGATGACCCCCTTGACACCGTGTGCCGGCTCGTGGAAGCTACCGACGTTCAACGAAACGTTGAAGCGCTCGCTCGGGCGTTTCACCCCTTCAGCGAGGGAGGCCAAGGGGGATGGCCGCTCATCGGCTGCTCATCCGCGGCGGGATCGTCTTCCCGTTCGACGGATCCCGCCGGGTCCACGATCCCGGCTCGGTCCTCGTGGAAGGGCGCGAGATCGTCGCGGTCGGCGGGGTCGAGGAGCTGGACGCCGACCCGCGGGCCGAGGGCGCCGTGCTCCACGACGCGTCGGGCCACGCCGTGCTCCCAGGCCTCCACAACTGCCACCTCCATTCCGGTCTCCTCCGAGGGACCGCGGAGTCCAAGTCGCTGTGGGAGTGGCTACGGGACTACGTGGATCCGGCCCACCGGGCCCTGACCCCGGAGATCGCCGAGGCGGCGAGCCTTCTCGCGTACACGGAGAGCGTTCTCGCCGGTACTACGTCGGTCATGGACATGTGGCGCTTCATGGACGGCTCCGCCCGTGTCGCGGAGCGGGTCGGGATCCGCGCCACGCTCGTGCCCTACGTCGCCGACATGCCGGGCTACGACTACTTCGAGACCCTCGACACCAACCGCGAGCTCCTGGAGGAGCACCGCGAGTCCGCCGACGGCCGGGTGAGGGCATGGGTCGGCATCGAGCACCTCCTCTACTGCACCGAGGAGGCATGCCGCGCGGCCGTCGCGCTCGCGGAGGAGTTCGACACCGGGCTCCACACGCACTCCTCGGAGACGACCTACGAGGTCGACCAGTCCCTCGAGCGATTCGGCCGGCCACCCATCGCCGAGTTCGAGCACCGCAGGATGCTCGGCCCGCGCACCGTGGTGGCCCACTGCGTCTGGGTCGACCGTGCGGAGATCGAGACCCTGGCCAGCACCGGTACCGGTGTCGCTCACTGCCCGTGCTCCAACATGAAGCTCTCGTCGGGAGCCGCCCATCGGCACGCTTCGCCGGGCGGGGGTGAAGCTCGGCATCGGGAGCGACGGCGAGAAGGAGAACAACACCCTCGACCTCTTCGACGAGATCAAGTTCGCGTCGCTCCTCGAGAAGGTGACCACCCTCGATCCAACCGCGGGCGATCCGTGGGACGTACTCGAGATGGCGACCACCGGTGGGGCCCGGGTCCTCGGCATCGACCGGGTGACCGGCTCCCTGGAGACCGGCAAGCGCGCGGACGTCGTCACGGTCGCGCTCGACGGCCTGCACACGACCCCGGTGTTGCACGGGCGTGACTTCAACGTCGCCGCGCACCTCGCCTTCTCGTCGAGCGGGGCCGACGTCCGAGACGTGTGGGTGGACGGTCGGCACCTCGTAGCAGGCGCCGTGCCCCAGTTCGTCTCGGTCGACGAGGTACGCGCCACCGCCCAGGCCGCCGCCGAGGAGCTCTTCGAGCGACGGGCATCGCTGACGCCGGCGCCGATGCCCTGACGACCGTCACCCCGGCCGATCCATCGGAACGTTCACCCCCGACCCCCGAGCAGTAGGTACAACTCGTTCCCTCTAGAGGAGGAATGCACCATGTCGGCTCATCACCGAAGTGGACTGCGCGTCGCGATAGTCGTCCTGCTGCTGCCGCTGCTTCTCTTGGCCGCTTGCGGAAGCGACTCGAAGTCGGACGACAAGGGGGCCGGAAACGGCTCCAAAGGCACGGACAAGGGGAGCGTCAACGTAGGGATGGCGTTCCCCGGTCCGACCAACGACAAGGGGATCAACCAGGCCCACTACGAAGGGCTGGTCCTGGCGCAGAAGGAGTTGAAGATCACTCCGCACATCCAGGAGAACGTGGTAGACCCCGACGCGCGGCTCGACGCGTTGCGCAACCTGGCCCAGGGCAACGAGCTCGTCATCGGGGTCGGGGCCGAGTTCGCGGAGGCGGGGGTGACGATCGCGCCCCAGTTCCCCGACGTCCAGTTCATGATCATCAACGGTCAGACTGACGACTCCGTTCCCAACCTCCACGTCTACGGCGTGCGCCAGGGGGTGCCCGCGTACATCGCCGGCGCGGTCGCGGCCTCCGGTCTGATCCCGGATCTCGATGTGAAGAAGGCGGGCTACATCGGCGGCGAGGAGATCCCGCCCACCACGCAGTCGGACGACGGCTTCAAGGCCGGCGTCCACGACGGAGACGCCTCGATCAAGTACGTGTCGACCATCGTCGGCAACTTCAACGACGCGCCCAAGGCGAAGCAGGCCGCCACGGCCCAGCTGGCGGCGGGCGCGGACGTCATCTTCGGCCTCCTCGACGCCGGCTTCCCCGGGGTCATCCAGGCGGCGGAGGAGGCCGGCGGCAAGGCCCACCTCTTCAGCGTCATCTACCCGCGTTGCGACGACTACCCGAACCTCGTGGGCACCGCGGTCCTCAAGTCCGACGTCCTCGTCGAGAGGGATGATCAAGGACTTCATCGACGACACCATCCCGCAGGTCGAAGTACTACGGCGTCGAGGACCCCGACGTGCAGCGGTTGGAGCTCTGCCCGAACTTCAAGACCCCGGAGCTGCGAAGCTCGTCGACGCACGACTTCGGGAATTGTGGACGGTTCGATCAAGCTGCCCGAGGGCGTGTGAGGTACGTGTCGGCGGCCGGGTACCTGCTACGGGTGCCCGGCCGCTTCGTGCCACCGCGCGCCGACGGCTGACTCCGGAGGGGCCTGGTGGGCGCGCGGTGCTATGTCGACGGAGCGTGGGTCGGGGGAGACCGGTGGTTTCCCGTCACCGATCCGGCGAGCGGCGGCAGATCGGGCGAGCGGCGGAAGCCGACGTCACGCTGACCTCCGCCGCGGTCGAGGCCGCGCATCGCTCCTTCGGGAGCTGGGCGGGACGACGGCCGGTGAGCGATGCGACTTGCTGCGGGAGATCTCGGCCAAGCATCGCCCACGGAGGCGGACCGGATCGTCGAGCTCATCGTTGCCGAGCAGGGCAAGCCCGTCAGCCAGGCACGCTTCGAGGTCTCCCTCGCGCGAGTGGCTCGACTGGTACGCCGGCGAGGCACGGCGGGTCTACAACGACGATCCCAGCGGGGAAGGCACGACAAGCGGCTGGTGGTCCAGCGGCGGCCGCTGGGGTGCGGTCGCGATCACGCCGTGGAACTTCCCCGTCGCGATGGTGGCCCGCAAGCTGGCTCCCGCGCGCTCGCCGCGGGCTGCACGATGGTCATCAAGCCGGCCGAGCAGACGCCCCTGTCGCCCACGCCGCGTTCATCGAGGCCGCGAGTGGCGACGGCGCTTCCGCCAGTGTCGTCAACCTGATCCATGCCTCCGACCCGTCGTCCATCAGCGAAGCCTTCTCTGCGACCCTCCGGGTGCGCAGATCACCTTCACAGGGATCCACCGAGGTAAACCAGACCCTCTTGCAGGTGTCGGCCGGCCACCTACCCCGGATGTCGTTGGAGCTGGGAGGCCACGCTCCCGTTCATCGTCTTCGAGGACGCCGGCCTCGAGGCGGCGGTGCGCGTCTCCTGGCTCGAGTTCAGGAAGTCGCAGGGCAGTGTGCCTCTGCGCCAATCGCATCTTCGTCAGGAGGCGTGGAGGAGCAGTTCCGCACCCAGCTGCTCGCCCGATGCCGTGAGCGGGCTCCGGGTCGGTCAGGCCAGCTGGACGACGTCTCCGTCAAGCCCGCTCATCGGCAAGGCCAGCTTACCAGAAGGTGGGCTTTGCATCGCCGGGCGCGCCGGAGCCACCTGGTCACCGGCGACCGGCCTGAGCCGGGGGCGACTACGACGGCAGCTTCTTCTTCGCGCCCACCGAAGTGCGGTCTTGTGTCCCAGTTACTGGTTAACCTTAGCAATACGTAA
>JAOSJK010000019.1 GCA_027494135.1 Acidimicrobiia bacterium
CAGGCGTACGTGGCTGAGGCGCAGAATTCGCACAGCGGCCGAGAAGCTCAGACCAGGGTCTTGATCTGGCCGCCGCTGCGCGTTGGCGGTGGATGCCCGCAATGCCCTGAAGCTGGAATCTAGCGAGTCACTTCCTCGGGTTGTTCAATGGGGCATCGAGCAGCGGAACATCTGGAAGTACGGGAACCCAGTCGGCCCGGCGCCGATCGCCTCTGACCAGGCCTGGTGGTTCTCCGGCGGCGGTGATCGAGAGCGCCGGCAGGACGAACTCCTGGGTGAACTGGATCTTGGGAGTGGACTAGGTGGGTGAGCCCGACACGGTGTGGCTCCAGTACTGGCAGCGCCCGCGCGTTCACCGCCGCTTCGATCTCCGGACAGTGGGCGCTGTAAGGCTGGGCGGAATCCTCTCGGAGCTGCGGATCGAGCCGCGGGATGGTTCTTCGCCCGCGCTGGTCGTGAGAGACTTCTCCATTGGGAGAGTCCTCTTCGATGATGAAGAACACGCGACGCTTTGGTTGCTCGCCAGCGGCTCACGCGGCGGCGGAGGCGGTCTCGAAGGTGACGCTCACGGGGCCGCGGGGCCCCTCGTCATGGTCGAGCCGATCGGCGAGGACGCGCAGCGCGAGCGCCTGGGCGTGAGCCAGGGCCAGCTCGGCCGTCTCGCCGTAGGCCATCACGCCGGGGAGATCCACGACCTCGGCCAGGTAGCGGCCGTCCTCCTCCTGCTCGATCTCGACGCGGTAGCTCGTCTGCATGGTGGCCTCCTCGGGATCGCGGCTCAGCCGACGCCGGCGGCGAGCTCCTTGAGCTTGGAGCGGGCCTCGAGCGAGTCGAGGATGTGGAGCAGCGCCCGCTCGTCCTCTTCGGAGAGCGTGCCCAGGCCCATGACCCGCTCGGCCAGGCGGCTGACGGTCACCTCGAGCGGCCTTCGCGGGGCGTCGTCGATCAGCAGGTAGTCGAGGCTCACGTTGTAGGCCTTGGCCATCTTGATGACGACCTCGACGGAGGGCATCACGCGGTCGTTCTCGTAGCGGCTGACCTGGCGGCCGTCGATCTGGGCGTGGAAGGCGAACTCGTCCTGGGACCAGCCCTTCTCGCGGCGCAGGGTCTTGAGCTTCTCGCCGAGCGACACGTCGGCCACCTCCGCCGGGCAGGCTAGCCACAGGGGAGGGGAGCTGGGAGGGTGATCTGTGCGTTCCATGTCGGATCAGGTTGACAGGATATGCACTTCTTGTCAATCTGCCGTGCGTCCCGTGTATGACGATTTTCTTCGAGGAGGGGACCCATGGCGCGCATCCCGAAGGCGGAGCTGGAGCGGCTGAAGCAGGAGGTCTCGATCGAGCGCCTGGCCGAGGCCCGGGGCGTGAAGCTCGAGCGCCACGGCGCGGACCTCCTGGGCCTGTGCCCCTTCCACGACGACCGAGAGCCTTCCCTGGTGATCACGCCGAGCAAGAACCTCTGGCACTGTCTGGGGGCCTGCCAGGCGGGTGGCTCGGTGATCGACTGGGTGATGCGCGCCGAGGGCGTGAGCTTCCGCCACGCGGCCGAGCTGCTCCGTGCCGACCTCCCGCCGGAGGGGCTCTCGACGAACAAGCCGCCGAAGCTCTCGACGACGCCGAAGCTCCCGGGCCTGCTCGACGCCAGCGAGGACGACCAGGTGCTGCTCCGCCGTGTCGTCGACTACTACCACGCGACGTTGAAGGAGAGCCCCGAGGCCCTGGCCTACCTCGAGAGCCGCGGCCTCCAAGACGCCGAGGCCGTCGAGCGCTTCCGGCTCGGCTTCGCGAACCGCACGCTCGGCTACCGGATGCCGGCGAAGAACCGCAAGGAGGGCGCGGCCATCCGCGAGCGCCTCCAGGTGCTCGGCGTGATCCGCTCCTCCGGCCACGAGCACCTGAACGGCTCGCTCGTGGTGCCGGTCTTCGACGCCGAGGGCCGTGTCGCCGAGATCTACGGCCGCAAGATCACGAAGGGCCTGCGACCGGGAACACCGCTCCACCTCTATCTCCCCGGCCCGCACCGCGGCGTCTGGAACATCGAGGCCTTGCAGGCCTCGCGCGAGATCATCCTCTGCGAGTCGCTGATCGACGCGCTGACCTTCTGGTGCGCGGGCTTCCGCAACGTGACCGCGGCCTACGGGACCGAGGGCATGACGCCGGACCACTGGAAGGCCTTCGAGCGCTACGAGACCGAGCGCGTGCTCATCGCCTACGACCGCGACGAGGCCGGCGAGAAGGCGGCGGAGAAGCTGGCCCAGCAGCTCACCGAGCGCGGGATCGGCGCCTACCGGATCCACTTCCCGAAAGGCATGGACGCGAACGAGACGGCGCTGAAGCTCACGCCTCCGTCGAAGAGCCTGGAGCTGCTGATCCGCAAGGCGACCTGGCTGGGGAAAGGGAAGGCCGCGACACCGAGCACGACGGCGACCGTGATGGCGTCGGCTCCCTTGCCGGCTGCTAAAGGAGAAGAGGCTCCGAAAGAACGCGAGCCCGAGCCGGCTCCCGAGATCGTTGCCGACGCACCGGCCGAGCCCGAGCCCACCGACGAGCCTGCTCTTCCTTTAGCCGCCACTCCGGAGCCCGCACCGCCGCCGGACCCGCCGGCTGCAGAAGAGCGCGGCGAAGAGCCTCGCGATGACGCTCGGCGATCGCCGCTGGCGCGTGCGCGGCCTCGCGAAGAACACGAGCTTCGACGCGCTGCGCGTGAACGTGCTCGTCGATCGCCAGGGCCACGGCTTCCACGTCGACACGCTCGACCTCTACAGCGCCCGCCACCGCAAGGCGTATCTGCAAGAAGCCGCCGCCGAGCTCGGCCTCGAGGAGCGGGTGGTGAAGAAGGACCTCGGCCAGGTGCTGCTCCGCCTCGAGGCCTTGCAAGAGGAGCAGATCCAGAAGGCCACGGAGCCGAAGGAGAAGACCGTCGAGCTGGACGACGACGAGCGCGAGGCGGCGCTCGACCTGCTGCGCGATCCGAATCTCCTCGACCGCCTCCTCACCGACTTCACCCGCTGCGGCGTCGTGGGCGAAGAGACGAACAAGCTCGTCGGCTACCTGGCCGCCGTGTCGCGGAAGCTCGAGGAGCCGCTCGCGGTGGTAATCCAGTCGAGCTCGGCCGCCGGGAAGAGCCTCGCTCATGGAAGCGGTGCTCGCCTTCATGCCCGAGGAGGAGCGGGTCCAGTACTCGGCGATGACGGGACAGTCGCTCTTCTACATGGGGGAGACCGACCTCCGGCACAAGATCCTCGCCATCGTCGAGGAGGAAGGCGCGGAGCGAGCGAGCTACGCGCTGAAGCTCCTGCAGAGCGAAGGGCAGCTGACCATCGCGAGCACCGGGAAGGACCCGAGCACGGGCCGCCTCATCACCCACGAGTACCGAGTGGAAGGCCCGGTGATGATCTTCCTCACGACGACGGCGATCGAGATCGCCGCGGAGCTCTTGCACCGCGGCCTGGTCCTCACCGTCAACGAGGACCGCGAGCAGACGCGCGCCATCCACCGGCTCCAGCGCGAGCGCCAGACCCTCGAAGGCCTCCTCGAGCGCCAGGACCGCGAGCGCATCCTGAAGGTCCACCGCGACGCGCAGCGGCTGCTCCGGCCGCTCCTCGTCGCGAACCCCTACGCGCGGGACCTCACCTTCCTCGACCACCAGACGCGCACGCGCCGCGATCACATGAAGTACCTGACGCTCATCCGCAGCGTGGCGCTGCTCCAGCAGTACCAGCGGGAGGTGAAGACGACGCAGCACCAGGGGCGCTCGGTCCGCTACATCGAGGTGACGCGCGAGGACATCGCCGTTGCGAACCGCCTGGCCCACGAAGTGCTCGGCCGCTCGCTCGACGAGCTGCCGCCCCAGACGCGCAGGCTCCTGGGGCTCGTCTCCGAGATGGTCACGAAGCACGCCGAGGCCCAGGGCCTCGACCGCTGCGACGTGCGCTTCACGCGGCGCGATGTGCGGACCTACACGGGCTGGAGCGACTTCCCGGTGCGCATGCACCTGGAGAAGCTCGCCGAGCTCGAGTACCTGCTCGTCCACCGCGGTGGTCCCGGCCAGCGCTTCGTCTACGAGCTGCTCTACGACGGCCAGGGCGAAGCCGGCGAGACCTTCCTCACCGGCCTCCTCGACGTCGACACCCTCGAAAGGCACGGGTACGACGCGAACCCCGAGCATCGAGAGGCCAACCTCGATGCCACTGTGAGCCCAGGTAGCTACCCGCTCGATGCCACCCTGAGCCCTGCCGAAACGACCGCAACTCCCGACGCCGCCAGCGCTTCTCTCGAAACTGCGAGCCCACCCCCGAAAGCCACTACTGGGGAGCGGAAGAACGCCGCCACCGTAGTCGTAACTCCTTCTTTAGTCGCCGCGCCGCAGGCGCGCTGACGTGGCGAGGCGCGGAGCGAGGAAGAAGCGCGAGCCCGTCGGCGACCCCGCCGACCCGCACGGCATGGCGGCCTGGCTCGCGCGCTACCTCGAGTGGCTGCGGAGCCACAACTACTCCGACTCGACCGTGAGCAACCGCGAGTCCTACCTCACGCTCTTCTGCGCCTGGTGCGAGGAGCGCGGGATCACGCGACCGGCCGAGGTCACGAAGCCGATCCTCGAGCGCTACCAGCGCCACCTCTACCACTACCGCAAGCCCACGAACGGACAGCCGCTCAGCTTCCGCAGCCAGTACAGCCGCCTCGTCCCGGTCCGCGCCTTCTTCAAGTGGCTGACGCGCCAGAACGTGCTGCTCTACAACCCGGCCAGCGAGCTCGAGCTGCCGCGCCTCGAGCACCGGCTGCCCAAGCACGTGCTCACCGCGAGAGAGGCCGACCTGGTGCTCGCCCAGGCGGACACCACCGACTCCCTCGGCATCCGGGACCGCGCGATCCTCGAGACGCTCTACTCGACGGGCATGCGGCGCATGGAGGTGATCGGGCTTGCGCTCTACGACCTGGACCTCGACCGCGGAACGCTGATGGTGCGCCAGGGCAAGGGGAAGAAGGACCGAATGATCCCGGTCGGAGACCGCGCGGCGGTGTGGATCGAGAAGTACCGCGCCGACGTGCGCCCCGAGCTCGTGGTGGAGCCCGACGAAGGCGGCCTCTTCCTGACGGCGGAGGGCACGCGCTTCTCGCCCAACGGGATGACGTCACTGGTGCGGAACTACGTCCTCGCCGCCGACCTCGGCAAGCGCGGCGCGTGCCATCTCTTCCGTCACACGATGGCGACGCTGATGCTCGAGAACGGCGCCGACATCCGCTTCATCCAGCAGATGCTCGGCCACGCAAAGCTCGAGACGACGCAGATTTACACCCAGGTCTCGATCCGGCAGCTGAAGGAGATCCACACGGCCACGCACCCGACGGCAAAGAACGAGCGACGGACCGCCGTGAAGATCGACGACGAGCACGACGCGACGCCCGAGGCACTGCCTGCCGCTCTCGACGCCGAGGCGAGCGCCGACCCCGAGCCATAGCGGGACGACGTCGTCCCCCGACCCGACTTGGCAGCCGACGCGGGGCGACCCCCGCCCACCCCGGCCGTCGCCCTCCCGCGCGGGACCGCGAGCCATGCGGAGAGCGGCCCGGAGGCAGGCTCGAGGCAGGCCGAACCTTGGTTGCCCTCAAGCCGCCCGCCCCAAGCGGCGGAGGGGGCCTCCCCTCGTCGCTTCGCTCCTCACCGGGGCAGCCGGGCGAGCAAGCGCCGCGCCCGGCCCACGAACACCGTGCTGTGATCGATCGGCTCGGGAAGGGCCGGTCACGTCGCTTGCATGCCCTGTCCGATAACGCGCGTTATCCGACCTGCCCCTGTCCGGCCCCCTCCTTGGGCTCCGCTTCGCTCCGCCTGGACATAACAAAGTTATGTCCACTTGGGGCGGGCTCGCGCTGTGCCGGTGCGAAGCGCTTCAGCCCTCACGGAGCTCCGCCCGCCTCCGGACCTCGTGCCACGCGCGGGGCTTGGTGGCTTCGCGAACGCCGGCGCCGGCCTGCCCGTCCGCCCCCCTGGCAGGGGGGCTCCCCGAGAAGAGCGAAGAGCTGAAGAGGGGGCGGCTGCGCCGCCCCCACCCCGGCTCTTCCTCTGCACGGTCGACGGGTGCTTCTGAAAAGCGCGGCAACTAAAGGGAGAACCCCATCGACGTCGCCGCCTCTGCAACCGAAAACTCGCGTCTGGGCTTCGAACGAGTGGATCGGGGAAGGCGACCGGAAGCTCGGGTGGTAAGCTCTCGAATGCGCCTGGGAAAGTCCCAGGTGTACGGCGTGGAGGCGTCGGGATGTGCTGTTGTCCCAAAGTGGACAGCCCGGTGGCTACGAGATCTACGACCCGCCGATCGAGCCAGCGATGGCTCCGTGGGAGATCGTCGGGATTGGCAGAGCGGCGGTTGGAGCTGTTCGCGGTGGTGTCAGAGCGGCGGCCGGCGGGATCGCCGCCGCTCGAGCGGCTCGGCAGGCGTACGTGGCTGAGGCGCAGGGAATTCGCACAGCGGCCGAGAAGCTCGTAGACCAGGGTCTTGATCCGGCCGCCGCTGCGCGCTGGGCGGTGGATGCCCGCAATGCCCTGAAGCTGGAATCTCGCGAGTCACTTCCTCGGGTTGTTCAATGGGGCATCGAGCAGCGGAACATCTGGAAGTACGGGAACCCAGTCGGCCCGAGCGCCGATCGCCTTCTGACCAGGCCTGGTGGTTCTCCGGCGGCGGTGATCGAGAGCGCCGGCAGGACGAACTCCTGGGTGAACTGGATCTTGGGAGTGGACTAGGTGGGTGAGCCCGACACGGTGTGGCTCCAGTACTGGCAGCGCCCGCGCGTTCACCGCCGCTTCGATCTCCGGACAGGGCGCTGTCTCGAATCGAAGCTGGCGGAGACCGACAAACCCTTGAGCCCTCACTTTGGCGACTGCGCTCGCTGCAGCTTGGGATTTGCTCTCGTATACAGAACTTTGCGAGCCGTCTGGCTCCAGCTGGGCACCAGGCGCTTCCAAATGGATCAGCGAAAGGTGTTCTTCTCGCACGAGCGAAGGCTGGGCGGAATCCTCTCGGAGCTGCGGATCGAGCCGCGGGATGGTTCTTCGCCCGCGCTGGTCGTGAGAGACTTCTCCATTGGGAGAGTCCTCTTCGATGATGAAGACTTCCTTCTCACGATTGCGAACTGCGCGAATGACCCAACCTGGATTTCGTGGGTATCGCAGCATTGGCAAGCCGTCGATGCGTGTGGAGCCGCCACGGAGTCCATGGCCTGAGCGCTGAGAGTGACAGTGGTAGGTGTCAGAGATCTTCCGGCGTGAGCCCGGTCCGCTTAGCGATCCGGGCAAGCATCTTTGGCCCGATCTCGTCGCGGTCGTGGAAGGCCCAGACGAAGTTCGGGGAGCCTTCGCGCGCGAGCACCTTGTGCGAACCCTTGGCTTCACGCTTGACGGCCCAGCCGATGCGCTGGAGCGCCGCGAACACACGCGACGCTTTGGTTGCTCGCCAGCGGCTCACGCGGCGGCGGAGGCGGTCTCGAAGGTGACGCTCACGGGGCCGCGGGGCCCCTCGTCATGGTCGAGCCGATCGGCGAGGACGCGCAGCGCGAGCGCCTGGGCGTGAGCCAGGGCCAGCTCGGCCGTCTCGCCGTAGGCCATCACGCCGGGGAGATCCACGACCTCGGCCAGGTAGCGGCCGTCCTCCTCCTGCTCGATCTCGACGCGGTAGCTCGTCTGCATGGTGGCCTCCTCGGGATCGCGGCTCAGCCGACGCCGGCGGCGAGCTCCTTGAGCTTGGAGCGGGCCTCGAGCGAGTCGAGGATGTGGAGCAGCGCCCGCTCGTCCTCTTCGGAGAGCGTGCCCAGGCCCATGACCCGCTCGGCCAGGCGGCTGACGGTCACCTCGAGCGGCCTTCGCGGGGCGTCGTCGATCAGCAGGTAGTCGAGGCTCACGTTGTAGGGCCTTGGCCATCTTGATGACGACCTCGACGGAGGGCATCACGCGGTCGTTCTCGTAGCGGCTGACCTGGCGGCCGTCGATCTGGGCGTGGAAGGCGAACTCGTCCTGGGACCAGCCCTTCTCGCGGCGCAGGGTCTTGAGCTTCTCGCCGAGCGACACGTCGGCCACCTCCGCCGGGCAGGCTAGCCACAGGGAGGGGAGCTGGGAGGGTGATCTGTGCGTTCCATGTCGGATCAGGTTGACAGGATATGCACTTCTTGTCAATCTGCCGTGCGTCCCGTGTATGACGATTTTCTTCGAGGAGGGGACCCATGGCGCGCATCCCGAAGGCGGAGCTGGAGCGGCTGAAGCAGGAGGTCTCGATCGAGCGCCTGGCCGAGGCCCGGGGCGTGAAGCTCGAGCGCCACGGCGCGGACCTCCTGGGCCTGTGCCCCTTCCACGACGACCGAGAGCCTTCCCTGGTGATCACGCCGAGCAAGAACCTCTGGCACTGTCTGGGGGCCTGCCAGGCGGGTGGCTCGGTGATCGACTGGGTGATGCGCGCCGAGGGCGTGAGCTTCCGCCACGCGGCCGAGCTGCTCCGTGCCGACCTCCCGCCGGAGGGGCTCTCGACGAACAAGCCGCCGAAGCTCTCGACGACGCCGAAGCTCCCGGGCCTGCTCGACGCCAGCGAGGACGACCAGGTGCTGCTCCGCCGTGTCGTCGACTACTACCACGCGACGTTGAAGGAGAGCCCCGAGGCCCTGGCCTACCTCGAGAGCCGCGGCCTCCAAGACGCCGAGGCCGTCGAGCGCTTCCGGCTCGGCTTCGCGAACCGCACGCTCGGCTACCGGATGCCGGCGAAGAACCGCAAGGAGGGCGCGGCCATCCGCGAGCGCCTCCAGGTGCTCGGCGTGATCCGCTCCTCCGGCCACGAGCACCTGAACGGCTCGCTCGTGGTGCCGGTCTTCGACGCCGAGGGCCGTGTCGCCGAGATCTACGGCCGCAAGATCACGAAGGGCCTGCGACCGGGAACACCGCTCCACCTCTATCTCCCCGGCCCGCACCGCGGCGTCTGGAACATCGAGGCCTTGCAGGCCTCGCGCGAGATCATCCTCTGCGAGTCGCTGATCGACGCGCTGACCTTCTGGTGCGCGGGCTTCCGCAACGTGACCGCGGCCTACGGGACCGAGGGCATGACGCCGGACCACTGGAAGGCCTTCGAGCGCTACGAGACCGAGCGCGTGCTCATCGCCTACGACCGCGACGAGGCCGGCGAGAAGGCGGCGGAGAAGCTGGCCCAGCAGCTCACCGAGCGCGGGATCGGCGCCTACCGGATCCACTTCCCGAAAGGCATGGACGCGAACGAGACGGCGCTGAAGCTCACGCCTCCGTCGAAGAGCCTGGAGCTGCTGATCCGCAAGGCGACCTGGCTGGGGAAAGGGAAGGCCGCGACACCGAGCACGACGGCGACCGTGATGGCGTCGGCTCCCTTGCCGGCTGCTAAAGGAGAAGAGGCTCCGAAAGAACGCGAGCCCGAGCCGGCTCCCGAGATCGTTGCCGACGCACCGGCCGAGCCCGAGCCCACCGACGAGCCTGCTCTTCCTTTAGCCGCCACTCCGGAGCCCGCACCGCCGCCGGACCCGCCGGCTGCAGAAGAGCGCGGCGAAGAGCCTCGCGATGACGCTCGGCGATCGCCGCTGGCGCGTGCGCGGCCTCGCGAAGAACACGAGCTTCGACGCGCTGCGCGTGAACGTGCTCGTCGATCGCCAGGGCCACGGCTTCCACGTCGACACGCTCGACCTCTACAGCGCCCGCCACCGCAAGGCGTATCTGCAAGAAGCCGCCGCCGAGCTCGGCCTCGAGGAGCGGGTGGTGAAGAAGGACCTCGGCCAGGTGCTGCTCCGCCTCGAGGCCTTGCAAGAGGAGCAGATCCAGAAGGCCACGGAGCCGAAGGAGAAGACCGTCGAGCTGGACGACGACGAGCGCGAGGCGGCGCTCGACCTGCTGCGCGATCCGAATCTCCTCGACCGCCTCCTCACCGACTTCACCCGCTGCGGCGTCGTGGGCGAAGAGACGAACAAGCTCGTCGGCTACCTGGCCGCCGTGTCGCGGAAGCTCGAGGAGCCGCTCGCGGTGGTAATCCAGTCGAGCTCGGCCGCCGGGAAGAGCTCGCTCATGGAAGCGGTGCTCGCCTTCATGCCCGAGGAGGAGCGGGTCCAGTACTCGGCGATGACGGGACAGTCGCTCTTCTACATGGGGGAGACCGACCTCCGGCACAAGATCCTCGCCATCGTCGAGGAGGAAGGCGCGGAGCGAGCGAGCTACGCGCTGAAGCTCCTGCAGAGCGAAGGGCAGCTGACCATCGCGAGCACCGGGAAGGACCCGAGCACGGGCCGCCTCATCACCCACGAGTACCGAGTGGAAGGCCCGGTGATGATCTTCCTCACGACGACGGCGATCGAGATCGACGAGGAGCTCTTGAACCGCTGCCTGGTCCTCACCGTCAACGAGGACCGCGAGCAGACGCGCGCCATCCACCGGCTCCAGCGCGAGCGCCAGACCCTCGAAGGCCTCCTCGAGCGCCAGGACCGCGAGCGCATCCTGAAGGTCCACCGCGACGCGCAGCGGCTGCTCCGGCCGCTCCTCGTCGCGAACCCCTACGCGCGGGACCTCACCTTCCTCGACCACCAGACGCGCACGCGCCGCGATCACATGAAGTACCCGCCCCCCCCCCCCGCAGCGGGGCGCTCCCCCGCCGCCCCCCCGGGGGAGGTGAAGACGCCGCAGCACCAGGGGCCCCCGGCCGCTGCGACGGGGGTGACGCGGCGAGGACACATCGCCGTTGCGAACCGCCTGGCCCACGAAGTGCTCGGCCGCTCGCTCGACGAGCTGCCGCCCCAGACGCGCAGGCTCCTGGGGCTCGTCTCCGAGATGGTCACGAAGCACGCCGAGGCCCAGGCCTCGACCGCTGCGACGTGCGCTTCACGCGGCGCGATGTGCGGACCTACACGGGCTGGAGCGACTTCCCGGTGCGCATGCACCTGGAGAAGCTCGCCGGCTCGAGTACCTGCTCGTCCACCGCGGTGGTCCCGGCCAGCGCTTCGTCTACGAGCTGCTCTACGACGGCCAGGGCGAAGCCGGCGAGACCTTCTCCTCACCGGCCTCCTCGACGTCGACACCCCCTCGAAAGGCACGGGTACGACGCGAACCCCGAGCATCGAGAGGCCAACCTCGATGCCACTGTGAGCCCAGGTAGCTACCCACCGCTCGATGCCACCCCTGAGCCCTGCCGAAACGACCGCAACTCCCGACGCCGCCAGCGCTTCTCTCGAAACTGCGAGCCCACCCCCGAAAGCCACACTGGGGAGCGGAAGAACGCCGCCACCGTAGTCGTAACTCCTTCTTTAGTCGCCAGCCGCAGGCGCGCTGACGTGGCGAGGCGCGGAGCGAGGAAGAAGCGCGAGCCCGTCGGCGACCCCGCCGACCCGCACGGCATGGCGGCCTGGCTCGCGCGCTACCTCGAGTGGCTGCGGAGCGGCTAACCACCCGACTCGACCGTGAGCAACCGCGAGTCCTACCCTCACGTTCTTCCGCCTGGTGCGTGAGGGCGCGGGGGATCACGCGACCGGGCCGAGGTCACGAAGCCGATCCTCGAGCGCTACCAGCGCCACCACTACTACCGCAAGCACCACGAACGGACAGCCGCTCAGCTTCCGCAGCCAGTACAGCCGCCTCGTCCCGGTCCGCGCCTTCTTCAAGTGGCTGACGCGCCAGAACGTGCTGCTCTACAACCCGGCCAGCGGTCTCGAGCTGCCGCGCCTCGAGCACCGGCTGCCCCAAGCACGTGCTCACCGCGGAGAGGCCGACCTGGTGCTCGCCCAGGCGGACACCACCGACTCCTCGGCATACCGGACCGCGCGATCCTCGAGACGCTCTACTCGACGGGCATGCGGCGATGGAGGTGATCGGGCTTGCGCTCTACGCCCTGGACCCTCGACCGGGAACGCTGATGGTGCGCCAGGGCAAGGGGAAGAAGGACCGAATGATCCCGGTGGAGACCGCGCGGCGGTGTGGATCGAGAAGTACCGCGCCGACGTGCGCCCCGACCCGTGGTGGAGCCCGACGAAGGCGGCCTCTTCCTCTGACGGCGGAGGGCACGCGCTTCTCCTACCCGGGATGACGTCAGGTGCGAACTACGTCCTCGCCGCCGACCTCGGCAAGCGCGGCGCGTGCCATCTCTTCCGTCACACGATGGCGACGCTGATGCTCGAGAACGGCGCCGACATCCGCTCTAATCCAGCAGATGCTCGGCCACGCAAAGCTCGAGACGACGCAGATTTACACCCAGGGTCTCGATCCGGCAGCTGAAGGAGATCCACACGGCCACGCACCTGACGGCAAAGAACGAGCGACGGATCGCCGTGAAGATCGACGACGAGCACGACGCGACGCCCGAGGCACCGCCTGCCGCTCTCGACGCCGAGGCGAGCGCCGACCCGAGCCATAGCGGGACGACGTCGTCCTCGACTCCGACTGCAGCCGACGCGGGGCGACCTCTGCCCATCTCCCGGCCGTCGCCTCCCGCGCGGGACCGCGAGCCATGCGGAGAGCGGCCCGGAGGCAGGCTCGAGGCAGGCCGGAACTCTTTGCCGCCCTGCCGCCCGCCCCAAGCGGCGGAGGGGGGGGCCTTCCTCGTCGCTTCGCTCCTCACCGGGGCAGCCGGGCGAGCAGCGCTGCGCCCGGCCCTGCGAGCGGCTGCGGCTAAACGGAGGTGTGTGGCGCGGGCCGTGCACGTCCCTTGCTTGCCCTGTCCGATAAAGCGCTTTATCCGACCTTGCCCTGGCCGGCCCCTCCTTGGGCCTCGCTTCGCTCCGCCTTGTCATAACCG
>JAOSJK010000020.1 GCA_027494135.1 Acidimicrobiia bacterium
CGAACGGTCGTTCCGCAGCAGCCGGGGCCTGTTTACTTGGAGCCGGGGCAGTGGACGCCGGACTCATGGCGCCCTCGATGAGATGGGCGTCGAGTTTTCGAGGGGCCGATGCCGCCGTTCGCGCTGCCGGCAGTCGTCTGAGGGGCCTTGAAGGCGGATCTCAGATGCACCGTCTATTGCGGATTGGCGCAACGCCGAACAAGCACGCTTCCTCGTCCCAGCGCTCTTCGCCGGACGCTGGGACGAGGCTGCCACCGAAGATAACGCCGTGTTGGCGCGGCTCGCCGGGATGTCGTATGCGGAGCTGCAGACCGCACGGATTGCTGGCCGTGACAAACATTGGCGACGCTCCGGTTCGGCTCACGAACACGAAGTGGTCGGTGCGGGCGCCATTGGACGTGTGGGCTCAGGTCATCCCGCTGATCCACCACGGCCAGTGGACAGCCTTCATCGACGTCGCCGTGGACGTGATTGGCGCGCGAGATCCAGCGCTTGACCTGCCTCCCGACGAACGCTGGCTCGCGCTCGTGAAGGGCAAACGGCGACCTCCTCCGACGAGCTTCGCCGGGCACTCGCGCAGAACCTGGCGATCATCGGCTCCCAGCCCGAATTCGGAGCGCTCCGCGAAGGGTCGAAGTGGGGCGGAGGTGGCATCGGTCGTGGTTGGCCAGCTCCTTCGTGAGGCGAACGCTGACGCCACCGGCGAGACATGGGCGACCCTCGAGGATCAGCTTCCGTGGCTCGCGGAAGCCGCCCCCACCAGCTTCTTGGCCGGCATCTCGACCGGGCTCGAGGGACCGACTCCTGTTCCTCGGTCATCTGTTCGTCGAGGAGCGCTCGATGATCACTCCGAGAACCCACCTGCCGGGGATGCTGTGGGACTCAGGCGGCTCGCTTGGGCTCCCGACTACTTGTCTGAGGTTGCTGTCATTCTTACGCGGCTGGCCGCCATCGACCCCGGCGTCAAGTCCGGCAACAACCCGTCGAACTCCCTCGCCGAGATCTTCATGCCGTGGCATCCGCAGACGCGCGCTGACACCGACCGGCAGCTCGCAGCGCTCGACGCGGCCCGACGAGCGGATCCCGCGGCGACGTGGCATGTGATGCGCAAGCTGCTCCCGACCAACGGCGGGATCGCGATCCCGACCGCGAGACCTGAGTGGAGGACGTGAGCCCTGCCGGCGACATCACGGTCACCTGGGGCGACTACTGGACGATGGTTGGTGCGATCCTGAGCCGGCTGCTCGCCGACGCGGGGTTCGACCCCGCGCGATGGGGATAGCCTCCTCGAGGCCTTCGACGACCTCCGGGAAGACCTCGGCGACGAGATACTCGCCGGTCTGGAGGCCCTCGACCTCGATCAGCTGACGGCGGACGGCGCTCGCACGCTCAGCAACCGCATTCGCCAGGTGGTCGCCCATCACCGCACCTTACGCCACGGCCGACTGGGCGATGAAACCCGAGCGGGTTGCGAAGCTCGAGGCCGCAGGGGCACGGCTCATGCCGACCGATCCCGTGCCCCTGCATGTCTGGCTCTTCGAGTGGCACCCGAGCATGGAGCGGGTCAGCGGTCAGAACTACCAGGACTACGAGACTCGGCTGGCGGAGCAACGCAGTGGGGCGGTGAAGGCCACCTTCGAGCAGAAGGGTTGGGGCGGGATTGAGGAGCTCGTCGCCGCGGCGACGAACCCATATACGGTTGGGTCGGCGATCGCGACGATCGAGGGACGAGGCCATCGAGCCTGCGGCGCTCGAGTGGGGGTCGGCGGAGGAATCTTCACGCCTCGAAGCGGTGCAGGGCTACTTCTTCGCCCGTAGTCGGGCACTGGGTTCGACGTGGGCGGAGGACCAGGTGCGCGCCCACCGTGAGTCGTGGGGCCCAGAGCGCGTGGGGCTGGTCCTGCTGTCGGCGTCAGGACCCACCGGAAGGCATGGACACTCGCCGCAGAGCTCGGCCCCGAGGTCGAAGCGAGCTACTGGGACAACTTCCGTGGCTTCGTCCGAGGGGATGACGCGTGGGTGGCCGCACGGAAGCTCATCGAGCACGAGCGACCGTTTGCCGCTGTCCAAGTCATCGCCACCCCCGCGACCCTAAAAAGGGCGAGTCGTTCGACCCCGATCTGGCATACCTGGTCCTCGACGCCAGCGCACGAGCAACGTCACCGCCGCGGCCCGAGGAAGCCTCCCTCTTCGACTTCAGCATCGCGCAGATCTTGGCCGCTCTCGACGCGGCCGGGTTCGACGAGGACAAGCTCGCCGACCTCGAGTGGGTGTTCGTTCGGATCCTCGAGCGCGACCCAGAGGGGCTCAAACACCTCTATCGGCGACTGGCCCGCGACCCGCGTTCTTCAGCGAGCTGATCATGCTGATCTTCCGAGCGGACACCGAGGAGGCACCGGCCGATCCCGATCCCGGGCTCGTGCGCTACGCCGAACACGCGCTCCACCTCTTGTGGAACTGGAAGGGGCCCATCCCGGGCGCGACCACGGGCAACGATGTCGATGCCGCGAGCCTGAACGCGTGGGTCACGGCCGTTCGGGCGACGCTCTCAGCCGAAGGCCGAAAGGCGATCGGCGACCAGCGCATCGGCCACATCCTCTGGTATGCCCCGCAGGGGTTCGGACGGCATCCATCCACATGAGGCGGTGCGCGAGGTGATCGAGCGAGAGGCAAGCAGCGACATCGACACCGGGTTTCACATCGAGGCGATCAACAGTCGCGGCGCCGTCTTTCGGGGCGAGGGCGGCGATCAAGAGCGCGAACTCGCCGCCCAGTTCCGTGCTAGGTCCGAAGCTCTTTCAGCATCGTCGCCCCGAACGTCGCGGATCTTCGCGGACCTCGCCGAGACTTACGAGGCGGAAGCGCGGCGCGAAGACCAGCGCAGCCAGGACGTCGACTGACAGCCAGTTGAGCTATGGGTCAGGGACCTCTTGGAGCGCGTCGACAGCGGGGAGGCCGCGTGTGGTGCTCGCCGCGGGGATCCCTCGGGGGTGTAGATTAGAACGGACGTTCTAAGCGGCTGAGGCCCCAACGGAGACGATCGGCTCTGTGATACTCGCCCAGATGCACCGCCTATCGGTCTCAGTCCAGGAGGACCACCTCCAGGCACTCGCGCGGTCACCGCTGCAGGGCCTCGCGGAGTTGATCTGGAATTCGCTCGATGCCGACGCCGACGACATCGAGGTCATCTACGAGCGGAACGCCCTCGACGGTATCGAGGCCGTGCGCGTCATCGACGACGGGCACGGCATGACACCAGCCCACATCGACGACGTCTTCCGGGCAGCTGGGCGGGTCTTGGAAGCGCCTGGCCGACAAGACGAAGACCAAGGGGCGAAGCCTGCATGGGCGGAGCGGACAGGGCCGTTGGCGAGCATTCGGGATCGGCGGGACCCATGTCGTGTGGGGAGACCGTAGCTGACGCAGATGGCCGACGTCTGCTAACGCGGATCGAGATCAATCGGGAGGACCTTCGCAACGCGACCGTCTCTGAGCCGGAGGAGACTGGGCGCGCAACCGGCACAGTCGCGTCTGTCGAGGGCATCTCGGAAGCACCCGCAGGCCTTCCTCGCCGCGGAGACTCCGACCGACCTCGCCACGAGGTTCGCTCTCCACCTCGCGAAGTACCCAGACGTCCACATCACCGTAGACGGCAACCGAATCCCGATCCGAGCGAGGCTTGGGAGAGCACCTTCGACCGATCGATTGAGGCAGACGACAAGCACGGGCCAGCAACACTCACGATCATCGAGTGGAAGCGGGAAGTCGATCGTAGGCACTACCTGTGCGACGAGCAGGGCGTCGCACTCCACGAAGTACCGGCAGCGGTCGCAGCCCCCGGTTTCCAGTACACCGCCTATCTGAAGTCGCCGGTGTTCCGCGAGCTGGAGGCCGAGCTACCGCTCGCAGAGCTCGGTCACGAGACACTCGCGGGGCTCGTTGCCGCCGGCCGCGAAGAGCTCCGCAAGCATTTCGAAGAGCGGCTGGCCGCGCGAGCTGGGGATGTCATCAAGGACTGGCAGGCGGAGGAGGTGTACCCATTCGTCGAGCCGCCGCGAGATGACGTCGAGGCGGTAAAGCGTCAGCTGTTCGATGTCGTGGCATACACCGCGTCTCCGGCTGTGAACGCCACGAAAGACAAACGCGCGAAGCGGCTATCCCTGAGGCTCCTCCAGGAAACGATGGAGAGTGAGCCGAGCGCGCTCCGCCGGATCCTGGAGGAGGTCCTAAAGCTTCCCAGGGACCAGGTAGAGCAGCTCGACGAGCTGCTCCAACACACCACCCTGTTCTCAATCGTGACGGCCTCGCGAAGATCGCGGATCGCCTCGAATTCCTGCGCGGGCTCGAGTATCTCCTCTTCGACCCAGAAATGAAGGGAGGAACTCAAGGAGCGGTCACAATTGCACAAGATCGTTCGCAACGAGCCCTGGATCTTTGGCGAGCACTTCGCACTCGCCGTCGACGACAAGTCGCTCAACCAGGTCCTGAAGGCCCATCTCACGGAGCTCGGATCCGAGATCGGCGTTGATGACGCTCCTGTAGTCGACACCGAGGGGAAGCCGCGAATCATCGACTTGATGTTCGCCGGATCGATGGCGCAGCCCAAGAATAGAGCGCGAGCACCTGGTGGTCGAGCTCAAACGCCCGAACGTCAAGATCGGATCGGCCGAACTGACGCAAATCGAGCGGTACGCATTCGCCGTGGTGGACGATGCGCGGTTCAACACGACGCAGGTGGAATGGGATTTCTGGGTGGTCTCGGACGATCTCGACAGCCACGCACGGGAGCGCGCGGAACCAAGACAGCCAGCCCGAGGGCTCGTCCACAAGAGTCGCCAAGGCAGGGTTCGGGTGTGGGCGGTCCAATGGGGGCAACTTATCGAGGACGCGCGCCATCGCCTCAAGTTCGTCCAGGAACAGCTCAACTACCTGATCACTGACGAGGCGGCCATCGCATACCTTCGACGTGCGCACGAGAAGTTCCTGCCTCCGGATCTGGCCGCAGGAGACGGGGCAGGCTGATCTCATATCCACGTATTCAGCGATGACCGACCAGCAATACCAGTACGTCGACGAACGGACGATCCGCGACCGCGGAGGCATCGAGCACGACGTCCTCGAAGCGGTCGACCAACTGCCCTGGGTGCGGCAGCTATGCCCATTCATGCCGCACGAGTACGCCATCCTTAGTAGGTCGGCGGAGCAGCCTTGGTACGTCGTCGAAGCCATGATCCGACTGAGCCCGGCGAGCTACCGCGCCTTCTTCCCGCGGATACCCTCGCGCGAATCGTTACTGGGAAGCGCCAGACGGACGTCGCTACTGGCGCTCGCGCTTCGAGCTAAACCGATGGGATTCGAGCGACGCTAACGGTCTGCAACGGCGCGACGAGGGCGCCCATGCGATCAAGGATTGGGACGGCCCACCCTGGGCACCAGATGGGTCGGGCCACTACGTCCCCGGTCCGAAAGGCAAGTGGTGGCCAAGCGCGAAGTTCTTCGCGGATGGCTACGAGCCTTGCAGAGCCTGCCGCAACCCTCCCGCCCAAATTGGCTCCGGGCCGAGAGTCCAATGATCCCCGGAGCACCCCGAGCTGAGGGCGAACCCGAGGCATCAACACAGCACAAAGGTCTGCGGCGCCTCCGGTTGAGGTATCCGGGCACGTGCATTCGATGCGGGACGCCGCTGGCGGCGGGCACGGATGCCTTATATGAGCGGACCCAGAAGTCGGTTCCAGTGCGTTTCCTGCCCCATCGAGGACAGTCCAGACTCGGCCACATTCGATCCCGGCGTGGCAGGGGCGTCTGGGAATGATCGCGTCAACTGGCCCCACCGTGATCGCCTGAACTGGCCCCACCCCCGACCGGCTTGATGGTCCGGGTCAGGCCGCTGGGGCACCTCCCTTCCGCTTCGTCCGTGATGCCCGCAAGCGGTACGACTCAGAACCCGTCTCGAGGATGTGCGCCCGGAACGTGAGCCGGTCGACGACCGCCGCGGCGAGACGCGGGTCGCTGAACGTCGCGCCCCACTCGCTGAACGGCGCGTTGGACGCGACCGCGATCGACGCCCGCTCGTCGCGCTCGGTCAGCACCTGGAACAGCAGCTCGGCACCGCGCCGGTCGAGGTGCAGGTAGCCGAGCTCGTCGAGACACAGGAGGTCGAGCCGGCCATAGCGTCCGACGACCTTAGAGAGCTCGCGCTCGCCCTCCGCCTCGACGAGCTCGTTGACCAGTGCCGCGGCGGTCGTGTACCGCACCCGTCGGCCGGCCTCGCAGGCGGCGATCCCGAGACCGATCAGCAGGTGCGTCTTGCCGGTGCCGCTGTCACCGAGCAGCACGACCGGCTCGCCGGCATCGATCCAGGATCCGGTCGCGACCGTCGCCAGCAGCGCCGGGTCGATCGACGGCGCGGCGCCGAGGTCGAACTCGGCCAGCCGCTTCGTCCGCGGGAAGCGGCCCTCGGCGATCCGCCGCTCGCGCCGCCGCGCCGCGCGGTCCTCGACCTCGACGCTCAGGAGCTCGGCCAGGTAGCCGAGGTGGGTCAGCCGGTCGCGGACAGCGGCCCTGGCGAACTCGACCGCGCTCCCCCGCACGGTCGGCAGGTGGAGGGTTCGCGTGGCGACGTCGATGGCGACCGCGGCCGCTTCGTCGGTCAGGGCGGTCCTCATCGTCCGCCCTCCGCGAGCAGCCCGTCGTACACGGTCAGCAGCGGGGCGTCGCGGTCGAACCGGCGCAGCGCCGGACGATCGACGACGGCACCGGTCGGGCCCCGGCCCTCGGCGATCCGGCGGGCCTCGATGGCGACCAGCCCTGCGTCGACCGAGCCGATCCGGTCGGCCGCGTCGAGCGCGGCGTGGACGGCGGGAAACGGCAGGCTGCGGTGGAGGAGCAGGACCTCGATCAGCGCGCGCGTGCCCGCCGCGTCGCCGAGCCGCCGGCGCGCCCGTTTCCAGAACCGCTCGTGCGCGCCGCTGAGCACGCCCCGCTCGCGGGCCTGGTGGGTGGCCAGCGCGCCCGGCATGGCGCCCGGCTTGCGGGCGAGGATCTCGAGATAGTGGTCGAGCACGAGCGTCTGGCTGCCGCGGACCACGGTCCGCTCATGGCGGGCGATCAGCCGTGCGCCGTCGAGCACCTCGAGCGCGGTGCCGCCGAGCCTCGCGATGAGCTCACGGCCGGCCAACCTTGCGGGAACCGAGTACCAGCTCTGGCGGACGCACACCCGGGCCTTGGCGTCGACCCGGACGCGCACGATCCGGGCCGGGTCGAACGGCTCGGCCGGGAGCGGCAGCAGGGCCGCCCGGTCGATCGTCGCGTCCTCACCGACGGTGGACCGGCGGCGCTCGATGTGGCGGGCGAGGTCCGCCCGGTCGGCCTCGGCAAGGCGCTCGTTGAGCTCGGCCAGGCTGGCCACCCGGGGCAGCGGCACGAGGTGCCGCCGGCGGAAGCGGCCGACCTCGCCCTCGACGCCGCCCTTCTCGTGCGCGCCACGGGCACCGGGCTCGCAGAAGAACGAGTCGAAGCCATAGTGGGAGCGGAGCGCGGTGAAGCCCGGCGTCAGCTGCCGGTCCCGGCCGCGGAGGATGCGCGTCACGAGCGTGCTGGCGTTGTCGTAGCGGATCAGCCCCGGCACGCCGCCGAGGCGCTCGAAGGCGATGACGTGGCCCTCGAAGAACGCCTCGGCGCCCTCGGTCGGATACGCCACGTGGACCGCCTCGCCCGAGTGGGACAGGCGCAGGTGGAAGAGCGACACCCGCGTCCGCTCGCCGGCGATGATCGCCTCGGCGAGGCCGAAGTCGACCTGCGCCTCCGCGCCCGGCAGGTGGAGCGCCACGATCGGCACGTCGCGCCGCTCGAGGTCGAGCTCGCGCTTGAGCCGGGCGACCGCCGCCCGCACCGTCGGCTCGGCGACCGCTGCACCCTCCTCGTCGACGAGCCGCTCCCAGATCCGGCGCGCGGTATGGCGCTGCTTGCGCGGCGCCGACCGGTCCTCGATCAGCCAGCGCCGCACCGTGGCCAGATGCGGGCCGAGGACCGGCGAGGCGCGCGGCGGCACGCGCTTCGGCGGTGGCGTCGCCGCGGCCAGTGCCTGGCGTACCGCCCGGCGGTGGACCCCGTGGCGGCGCGCCAACGCGCGGATCGACAAGGCTTCCTCCCGGCGATCCCGCCGGATACGCTCGAACTGCTCCACCCTCGACAACTCCTTCTGCATCCCTCGCTCCGCTGGACCTGCAAGACCAGCCGAGCGTAGGGGAGCGGTGGGGTCGGGGGTGGGGCCAGTTGAGACGATCACTGGGCCCCCAAAGCGGGGCCAGTTCAGACGATCATTACCACGGCCCGCCTGCCGGTTCTCGGAGTCATTCGGCGCCGTGGCCTCGGCGCTCCTCGCGCCCGGGATCCTGGCGCGACAGCGACGGAGCGAGGTTCGCGGTCAGATCGAGGCGGTCCTCGCGGAGCGGTCGTTCGCGCCGGTCTTCCAGCCGGTCGTCGACCTGGCAACCGGAGAGCCCGCCGGGTTCGAAGCGCTGACCCGCTTCGCGGATGGAATACGACCGGACCGGCGGTTCGCCGACGCGGACGCGGTCGGCCTCGGCCTCGAGCTCGAGGTCGCCTGCCTCGAAGCCGCCGTCCGCGCGTCCGCCGCGCTGCCGCCGGGAGCGTTCCTGAGCCTCAACACCTCGCCCGAGCTGCTGCTCCAAGGCGACCGGCTGCGCGCCTGCCTCCGGGCGGCGACCAGGAGACGGTTCTGAGGTCACCGAGCACGTCGCCATCGAGGACTACGCCGCCTTCCGATCGGCAGTCGGCCGCCTCGGTGTGCCCGTGCGGGTAGCCGTCGACGATGCCGGCGCCGGGTTCGCGAGCTTCCGCCACATCCTCGAGCTGCGGCCGGACTTCGTGAAGCTCGACATCGGGCTCGTCCACCAGATCGACCACGACGACGTCCGCCAGGCCCTCGTGGCCGGGATCGTCTACTTCGCCCGCAAAAGTGGCTGCCGGCTGATCGCGGAGGGGGTGGAGACCCGCGGCGAGCTCGACCAGCTGCGTGTGCTCGGCGTCCAGCTCGCGCAGGGCTACTTCTTGGGGCGCCCCGCCCCGGTGGTCACGCGTCAAACGGTGGCAGCCGTGCCTGCGGTGGCGCCGCGAGAGGCGCGCGTGACCCGCTCCCCGGGCCGCTGATGGACGCTCCGGTCACCCTCGTCATCCAGGTTCTGTTGGGGCTGCTCTTCAGCTAGGCGCTGGCCTCTCCGTTCCAACATCACCAGCCCGTCTCAGCCGATTGCGTGCCGGGATCGGCAGCCGGAACCGTCGGAGGTCCGCGGGCGGTCGCAAGTACGGCGACCAGGGCAAGCCCCCGCGACCCTCCGTGCCTAAGGGGACAGATAAGGGGTCGCAGAGCGAAAGCCGAGGTCACGGCCGCACGGTACTGGTGCGCAGCACCTCCCGTCTCGGCGGTTCCGACGGCATCATCCCTGCCGCGCGTCTCCCGGTTGGACCTAGGTGGCGTCCAATGGCCCATCCTCGGCGCTCAGCAGTTTCGAATGGAGCCACCCGCTGGCAACGATAAACGCCTGACGCCCGTCGTCGAGCTTCTCGAGGGTCACGGTGCGGGCCGGCTCGACCAGATCCCGTACGAGCGTCAGGGTCCGGGCCTCGACCCACTCGGGACCATGGAGCTCGACGGATCCTGCGCCGTCGAGCTCGGCCAGCCGACCGACGAGCGCGGTCGCCATCTGCATCTCGTGGAGCCGCTCGGTCCATGCCTCAGCGATCCCCGGAAAGAGCGCCGGATGGCCGTCGAGGTAGCGCGCCTCGACCTCAGCTCGGGCGGCCTCGTGGGCGAGCAGTTCGTCGACTTGGCGGACGTGGACGTCCCGCAGTCGGACCAAGTGGTCTAGGTACGTCGGGATTGTGTCGGGCTCGTGCTCATGGCGGAGCAGGGAGGACGCCGACATGGCCGCCAAGGGCGGCATGGACGAGCCCCACGCGGTCGACCTGCTCGTGAGCCGCGACGTTGAGCGCCATGACGAGCTGGTACCGGAAGGCCGTCTCACGGAGCTCCTTGCGGATCGCTCGGTTGATCTCCTCGGCCGACTTGCCCCGGGCCGCCGCGCGAGCGGCCTGGGCCGCCTCGCGGCACAGTCGGTTGATCGGGAAGGCATCTGGCGGCTGGCCGATGAGCGCGCGGGTGTACGTCTCCATGTCGCCATAGGCGTGGGCCTCCTCGAGCCAGCCGATGACCCGCTGGGTCGGCGTCAGGGACTGCTCGAGTGCGTCGAGTCGACGGGCGACGCTCATGCGACGTCGTCGAAGGCCGCCCGCTCATCGGCCCGGTCGCGCGCCTCATGGGCCGCTTCCAGGACCGCGAGCCGGGCCTCGAGCTCGCCAACCTCGAGGAGCTTGGCGCCAGCGAGCGCGGCGCTGATCAGGAGCCGCCCGCGGGCGATCGAGTTCTCCAGCCCGAGGGCGTCTAGGGCGGCGATCTCGACCAGCCGCCGGATTGACTCGACCGTGCCCAGGCCGTCGAACTCGTACGCGCCGGCCACGGCCCGCTCACGTCGGCGCCGAAGACCGCCGAGCCTGCGCGCCTCGGCTACCTCCTCCGCCTTGTCCGGATGATGCGCGAAGCAGTACCGCTCGTCGCGCAGTGGCGGGGCCCCGCAGGGGCGACCATCGGTCAGGACCTGCATGCAGCGCCTCGCTACCATGCGCCACCTCTGCAGGCCAGCCGCGGGTGGCAAGGCGAGACGATCACGCCATGGTGTCGGGCGAGTCGTGCTCTGGGACGGTGGTAGGCCGGACGTAATGTGCGCCGCCCTGACTCGCGAGCCACGGGCTGCGGCGTAACCACGCCGTTAGGGTCAGCGCACAACGTCACGTAGAGGCAGGAACCATGAAGTGGACTGGGCCGCTGTCCCTGGTCGTCAGCTGCGTCACCCTGGTGCTCGTGGTCAGTCTCGTCGCGCGATCCGAAGCCACGGCCGAGCTGACGTGGATCGAAACGCAGCTCGCGACGATCGAGCAGGCGGTCACCGACGAAGCTCAGATGCTGGCTCCACCTTCCTTCGGGCCGTCCATCGAGGACCGCCTGGCCGCGATCGAGCGCGCGCTTAACGGTCTCGCAGCCGACTCTGCGGACGCACGGATCCTCGACGTGCTCAATCGCATCTGCGACAGGCTCGGCTACGTCGAGAGCCTGGTCAGCGAGATCACCCTCCCATCCGTTGGCTGCTAGCACAGCCACATCAGCCATCGACCCGCTCCGCCTGCCGCCCGGTGAGCCCCTGCCAGCGCTCGATCGACAGCTGCACGTACTTCGGGTCGATCTCCATCCCGTAGCAGCGGCGGCCGAGCGTGTCGGCTGCAACGAGACATGTCCCTGACCCGACGAACGGGTCGTACACGGCCTCGCCGGGCTTCAGGTGATTGCGGATCGGCGCCTCGTACAGGAGCACCGGCTTCTGAGCCGGGTGGTCCTGCTTCTCCTCGTCGGAGCCCGCCATGATCATCTTCGGCGAGGGTGCCCGCCAGATCGTGGCCTGATCGCGACTGCCTCGGAACAGGTTCGGGATCCCGGGCTTCCGGACGACCCAACACGGCTCGTGGGCCCAGTGGTACCAGCCCCGCGACATCGCGAACAGCCCCTTGTCCCAGATGACCTGACTGGCGATCTCGAAGCCGATCCGGAGCAACCCCGCCGCGACGTCTGCGGCATGGACCCCGGCGTGCCAGACGTAGCCGACCTCGAGGGATGGGACGAGGACGAAGGCATCCGACCAGTCGACCCGGGTGTCGCCTGACAGGGTGATGTTGCGGTGGCCGTCGGTCCGGGTCATGTACGGCTGCTCGGCGGGACCCAGCCCGTTGTACACGCCATCGCGCCAAGTCGGATCGAGCGACACGCCGTACGGCGGATCCGTCGCGAGGAGCGTCGGGCTGGCGCCGTTGAGCAGGCGCGCGACGTCGTCGGCGTTCGTCGCGTCGCCGCACAGCAGGCGATGCTCGCCCATGACCCACAGGTCGCCCGACTTGACATACAGGTCGGCCTCGTCGGGGACGTCGGGAATGGCGTCGGGGTCACCGACGAGGGGCTCGCGGAGCCCGTGCTGCTCGCGCAGCTCGGCAAGCAGCGCCGCGAGTGCCTCGTCCTCCGGTGCCAGGGTCGCGAGCAGCGCCGCGAGCGCATCTTCCTCGGCCGTCGCCATCGCGGCCAACGGATCGAGGGTGGCGAGGACGAGCTGAACCGTACTGGGTTCGGTGGAGGCTCGGCTGATTGGATTTCACGCGGCCTCGGTGGTCGCGCGTAGCTGATGGTAGGCGGCCTCAAACTCTGCCGGGGATGTCGCCGCAGGCCGAGTGGAGGCGCTCGCGGTTCCACCAACTGACCCAGCGGGCGGTCGCGAGTTCGACCTGCTCGACGGTTCGCCACGGCTTGCGCGGCTCGATCAGCTCGGTCTTGTACAGCCCGATGACCGATCTCGGCGAGGGCGTTGTCGTACGAATCGCCCCGAGAGCCGACCGAGCTCACCGCCCGGCGTCCACGAGCCGCTCGGTATAGCGGATCGAGAGGTACTGGCTGCCCCGGTCGGAGTGATGGACGAGGTCGGCGAGTCCCGGAC
>JAOSJK010000021.1 GCA_027494135.1 Acidimicrobiia bacterium
ACAGCGGTCCCTGTCTGTGGGGTCCCGGTAGATGCTGGACGTTGCGGCTCCGGTAGTCGTGCGACATGGTCCGGCGCGGTTCCGGTTCTGGGGTGACCGTGGTCCCGGTTCTTGGGCGACGTTGGCTCCGGTAGTTGTGTTACGCGCGGCTGGCTGACGGGCTGTGCTTCCCGGGTCGAGGTTCTCGACCCGGGGGGTGTCGTCGTGCTGGTGGCGCTCGGTGTCGTGGAGCAGCGCTATCAGGCTGTGCTCGAGGTGCTGAACGAGGGCGTAGCGATCCCGAGGTCGCGGCCAGGTTCGGGGTGACCCGTCAGAGCGTGCATCGCTGGTTGCGGCGTTACGCTGCTCGGGGGTTGGCCGGGCTGGTGGACGCGTCGACGGTGCCGGGTTCGTGCCCGCATCAGATGGCGTCCGTGGTGGAGGCTCGGGTCATCAAGATGCGGGTGGCCCATCCGGGGTGGGGGCCGCGCACGATCGGGCACTGGTTGGCTCGCGAGGGCGTCGATCCGGTGCCGGGGCGGTCCTCGATCTATCGCTGCTTGGTGCGCAACGGGTTGATCACGCCGGAGGCGCGCCGTCGACGTAGGGCGGACTACAAGCGTTGGGAGCGGGCCCGGTCGATGGAGCTGTGGCAGATGGACGTCGTTGGTGGTGTCTGCCTGGCCGATGGGTCCGAAGCGAAGGTGGTGACCGGGGTCGATGACCACTCGCGGTTCTGTGTCTCCGCGCTGGTCGTGGCTCGGGCGACGGCCCGTCCGACGTGTGAGGCGTTGGCGTTGGCGATGCGCCGCCACGGTGTCCCCGCCCAGATCTTGACCGACAACGGCAAGGTGTTCACCGGCCGGTTCGGTCCGGGGACTGGTGAGGTGCTGTTCGATCGGATCTGTCGTGAGAACGGGATCAAGCATCTGTTGACCGCGCCGCGGTCGCCGACCACGACGGGGAAGGTGGAACGGTTCCATCGCACGCTGCGCCAGGAGTTCCTGGCCGGTCGGGTGTTCGCCACGATCGAGGTCGCCCAGAGCGAGCTCGACGGGTGGGTCGAGCATTACAACCATCAGCGACCCCACCAAGGCATTGGGATGGTCGCCCCCTTCGAGCGGTTCCGTCTCGCCCGGGCCGAGCCGTCGACCATCGAGCTCGAGAACGCCGCGCCGGACACCACCGTCGGGCTCGAGGTCGCCCACCGGCGGGTGGCGGCGAACGGGCGGATCAGCTTCGCTTCGACCTCCTACCTGGCCGGGAAGTGGCTCGCCGGTGAGACCGTCGAGGTCACCTGCGAGCACGGCGTGCTGCAGTTGCACCACCGAGGCGTGCTCGTCGCCACCCACGCCCGCCGCCACAGCCCCGCCAAACAGACTGCCGCGATCCGCCGAGGCCAGAAACGAGCGCTCCGCCGGACGGTGACACCGAGGCCGGCCCCGTCGGCCGCATCGGTCACCCGCAAGGTCGACAGCTCAGGAAACGTGTCATTCGCCGGCACGAACTACCGGGTCGGCAACACGTTCCGGCGTCGCCAGGTCCAGGTCGCCATCGTCGAGAGCAGCGTTGAGATCTCCATCGGGGAAGAGCTCATCCGCGTTCACCCGATCCGCCACGACCGCACCCGCGAACACGGCGCCCTCGCCAACCCCGGCGGCCGACCCCACCGCACCAACGCCGCCTGAACCCCCACCGTCGCGTCACACACCTACCGGAGCCAACCCGGAACACGGGTACCGGGACTTGACACAGCGGTCCCTGTCGTGTCGTCGTGGGCATGCGAGGGCACGGGCGGCTCCTCGCCGAAGCGCTCGAGGTAGCGCACGATGTCGGCGTCCTGGCCGTCGATCACGTGCTGGTACCGGAGCGCGGCAGCGGCTGATGCGTGGCCAACGCGGGCCATGAGCGCCTTCAGGCTGGTGCCGCTGGCGGCGGCGAGCGTCGCGGCGGTGTGCCTCAGGTCGTGGAAGCGGAAGCCGCTCATGCCGACCTCGGTGGTCGCCGGCTCCCACACGCGCCGGCGGAAGTTGCTGCGCCGCATCGGCTGGCCGTCGGCACTCGGGAACACGAGCGCATCCGCGCCGGGGAGCGCGTACAGGTCGATGTGCACGGCGAGCGAGCGGGCGACGAACGACGGCATGCCGATCGTGCGCTTCCCGGCGGCCGTCTTCGGCGGGCTGAACGAGAGCTCGCCGTTCACCTCGGCGAGCTTGCGCGTCACGCTGATTAGGTTCCGCTCGAAGTCGACGTCGCACCGGCGCAACCCGGCCAGCTCACCCCAGCGGAGCCCGGTGTAGGCGGCGGCGAAGACGAGCGCCTCCCACCTCGGCCCGACCGCAGCCGCCAGCTCGGCGACCTGCTCCGGCGTGGCGATCTGCATCTCGGCGTGCCGCTCCGTGCCCGCTCCCTTGAGGTGCACGGCGACCGGGCGATGAGCCCGGTGTCGACGGCGCCGTCCATCGCACCGCTGAGGCAGCGGTACGCCTTGGCGACGGTGTTCGGGCTCAGCTCGCTGCGATGGAGGTCGGCGAGCCACGCCGGCACCTCGGCGGCGGTGATCCGTCCGACGGCCATCGAACCGAAACGAGGGACGACGTGCTTGCGAAGCAGGTACCGGTACAGGTCTTGTGTGGCGGGCCCGAGCGTCGGCGCCTTCGTCACCATCCAGCGGTCGGCCCACTCGCGGAACGGGACATCGCCGAGCCGAGGGTCGTGCCACTCGCCGCGGCTCTGGTCCGTCTCGGCGGCCGACAGCCATCGCTGCGCGTCGCCCTTCGTGGCGAATGTCGTCGGCGCCCCGACGCGGTTGCCTGCCGCGTCCCAGTAGCGCGCCTGCCACCGTCCCGACGGAAGGCGGCGGACAGATCCGAATCGGCGTCGTGCCGGCATCGGTTGGCCTCCAGATGGATGGAGTCATCGAGGCCGAGTGAACGGCGAGGCCCTTGCGGGCAAGTCAGATGGTACGCCCAGGGTGTGACGGCGGGCCGGACGTCGCCAGCCCGCCGTCGCCCCTGCGGATCAGGCGGAGCGCTCGGGCCGGCGGCGATGGCCGTCGAGCCACCGCACGACCTCGATTGGGTCGAAGCGGATGAGGTGGCCCCACTTGATGAACGGGATGCGCCGCTCGGCGACAAGGCGCCGCACGTGGCGCGTGTTGACGCCGAGGAACTCGGCGAGCTCGGTGATGTTGAGCAGCCGGCGCGGCAGCTCGACTTCATGGGACTGCCGCGCGTGCACCACCCGGTCCCGGCCCGTCGCCGGGTCGAAGACCAAGCCCATGCGACCGAAGTCGACTTGGAGCTCGTCACCCGGCTCGCCGTCGTTGACCCGGACCGTCGAGCCCCGGCCCCGCCGCCGGCCCAAGACATCAGCGACGTAGCGCTGCACCGTCCGGCACGGCACGCTCACGCCGCGCCGCTCGAGCAGCTCGTGGATCTTCACCGCGGTCAGATCCTCCTTGACCCACCCGGCGATCTCGCCGTGGTGGACCTGCAGCAGCCGCCACGGCGCGCCGTGACCGTCGGTGCGGTGCGGTCGAACCGCTTCGACCACCTGACCGATGAACACGTCGCTCAACTGCCCGTCGCCGCCGTCGCGGACCAGACCGAGCCCGACGGCGGCCTCCACGTAGCGGCGGACCGTCTTGCGGTCGAAGCCGACCAGCCGTTCCGTCGCCCGGATCCCCTCACCGGCCAGCCACAGCCGTAGCACCTCTCGAACCTCGAACACTCGGACCTCCCTGAACGCCATCGCCGCCTCCGGCTCGCTGATCGACGGCGGCGAGTCGACCCTCAGCGAGACCGCCGAAGGTGGACCCCAAGTGGTCCCATCACTGGCGGCGGGGTGGTCCCATCACTGGCGCTGGGGTGGTCCCATGCGCCTGGCGTTCAACGCTCCCAAGTGGTCCCATACGGCTGGCGGGCGACAGACGGGGTTAGGCGGCGCTTCGGATCTGAGCGGGGTCTGATCGTGTAGCGGGTCCGCGGGCGTTGTGCAGGGGCTCAACAGAATCGGTGGTTGCTGAAGCCGTCGATCCTGGAGAGCCCCTGTGGAGGTCAACGCTACGCGCATCTGCGAGCTGCTGGTCGGCTTGCACGATGTGACGGTGCTCGGCGTCGAGGACGTACCCGACCGGCCGGTCCGGGTGCACGTGGAGTCCCGCCTCGATCAGGGCTGGTGCCGAGCCTGCGGATGCCGGGCCCGGGTCAAGGACCGCGACCCGGTCCAGCTCGTCGATCTTCCGTGCTTCGGCCGGCGGGTAGAGCTGGTGTGGCGCAAGGTGCGGTGGTGCTGTGTCGAGCCGGCGTGCGAGGCGGGGTCGTGGACGATCATCGATGATCGGATCGCGCCATCCCGAGCGGTGTTGACGGACCGGGCGGCACGCTGGGCGACCCGCCAGGTCGGTCTGCGAGGCCGCACAGTGCGTGAAGTCGCCGACGAGCTCGGCTGCGACTGGCACACCGTCAATGATGCCGTCGTCGCCTACGGAGAAGCGCTGCTCGACGCGGACGAGGAGCGGGTCGGGCCGGTCGACGCGCTCGGGCTCGACGAGACGCTGTTCTGTCGCCGAGGCCCACGCCACCTCAAGGAGTGGTGCACCTCGATCGTCGACGTCGGCGGCCCGGATCGGCCCGCGAAGCTGATCGACATCGTCGCTGGTCGCAGCGCCGCCGGAGCGTGCGAGTGGCTCGACGACCAGCCCCAGGTGTGGCGGGGACAGATCCGTTACGGCGTGTTGGACCTCTCGGGCCCGTATCGTAAGGTGTTCGACGACGCGCTCGACCACGTGACCCAGATCGCGGACCCGTTCCATGTGATCAAGCATGCGAACGCGAAGCTCGACGAGTGCCGCCGCCGCGTCCAGAACGAGACGCTCGGCCACCGGGGCCGCAAGGACGACCCGCTCTATCGGGCGCGCCGTCTGCTGACCAAGGCCCACGAACGGCTCGACGAGAGCGGCGACGCCAAGCTGGCGGGTCTGCTCGAAGCCGGCGATCCTCGAGGCGAGGTGCGCATGGCGTGGCACGCCAAGGAAGTGATCCGTTCCATCTACGACCTCGACGATCCCGACCTCGCCCGCACCTTCGTCGACGAGCTCGCCGACGATCTGCAAGACGACAGCTGCCCACCCGAAGTGCACTCGCTCGGCCGGACCCTCCGCCGCTGGCTCGACCACATCGTCGCCTGGCACGAGGCCCGCGCGACCAACGGCCCCACCGAAGCGATGAACAACCTCATCAAGCGGATCAAGCGCATCGGCTTCGGCTTCCGTCGGCTGCGCCACTACCGAGTCCGCGCCCTGCTCTACGCCGGCAGACCCAACTGGGACCTACTCGCCACCATCACGCCCCGCTGAAATCCGATGAGCCGGTTAGGCGCAAACGCGCGTTAGAACCAACGTCAACTCCGCGAGCGCGAGGTTCATCCGTGTTTGGCCAGTCGCGTGCGGGCCACGGAGGTAGCCGGCCGGTCGCCGTTCATGCGGTGGCAGCACTCGCTGGCCGATCACATGCCGCCGGAACTGCCGCGTGCTGTAGTCCGAGTCGTGGGCGAGGGCGTGGCGAAGAAGCACGTATCGCTTGATCACGGAGCGATCGCCGTCAGTTAGCCGCGAGAACGGATGCGAGGTCGCGAAGTACACGGAAGCTCGTCGGGTCGTGCGGTCGATAGGTAGCCAGTCGATGTAGTCGCGGTCGCCGTGGACCATCCTGCGCGCGACGACCTCGGAGCGGACCTGGACTAGCGGCACGCATGGGGGGACCACCGTGAGCCGGCCCATCAACAGACCGAAGAAGAGGTCCTCCCACGCCTTCTCATAAGCCGTGAAGAAGGCGAGGAAGCCGCCTGCGTAGGCGCGTTCGACGTCGAGCCGAGTCAGTTCGCGGCGGGCATGCAGCGCCTCCAGCTTGCTGATGAAGCTGTCGATGCCGCGACCGCGTTGCGCGACGCGATCTGCTACCTCGCTAGCTGGACGCGCCAAGAAGCTGCGTCCTGAGGAACGAATGCCGCGTCATGCGCCGAGCGGCATCGACTGGTGCCCGGCGCGCCGCATCGAGGACCTCCGGCGGCAACTCGTCTTCGCTGATCGCTCTTCCGGTCTCGATGAGGCGGTCCCGGAACCCGGATGGGATGGCGCGTGCCCGTCGATGCTGCATCGGCGAGTCCAAGCCGAACAGCGCGTCATAGACCGTCATCACCAAGCTGAAGAACCACACCTCGGAGTGGAATGGGGTCGACGAGATCTCGTCTCCGACCGCATCCTCGATGTCATCGAACACGCGGCGGAAGCGGCGCTCAAGTTCCTCCTCCTCGGGATACTCGTCGTCGAAACGTCCGTACCAGGAGTCGATGGTCGGTTGCCGCTTCGCAACGATCCCGCCGATCATGTTGATGGCGAGGTCGCTGGTGAGCTCGACCTCTTTCATGCGGGCCAGTTGATCTTCTGTGAAGATCCGCCAGGCCCTCCACCGCTCGAGCTGCTCGAGCGCCAGCCGATACATCGAGTTCTTGAAGGCGCCGAAGTACTCGGCGTTTCGAAGCTCCTGGGGATTCAGCTTGGTGCCGGTGCTGTTGATGCGGGCGAACATCTGGAGGATGTCGCGGTCGTCGGTGCCTGAGGCAAGGATATGAACACTGAATTCGTAACCGAGAACGGCGGAACGCACGTCGGCCGGCAGTCGGCTGAACGGTTTGCCTGCGATCTCGGAGTTGTGCGTCGCGCGTACGAGGAACTCATCGCGGTCACTGTTGAAGTCAGGGAGCTCCGTCGGTGCAATAAACGAGATGATCGTCCGCAATCGCTGCTGTCCATCAACGACCTCACGGATAGTGCGCTGGGAATCAAGATCAACTCGCTCGCGGATGTAGATGACAGGAACAGGGAAGCCGCGAACGATCGTGTCCATCAGAAATGACTTAGCGATGGGTTTCCAAACGGGTCGACGTTGGAAGCTCGGTGACAAGACGAGAGTCCCGTCTCTTTGCCAGCCGACGAAGTCGCTGACCTTGTAGACCGTCTTCTGGATGGAGATCTGTTGAGTCATCGTGCGTTCCCGTCTGACACAGGCGAAGCATGGAAGGGGCAGCGGCCTCCGTTGTTCGTCAAGTCAGTAGCGGGTAGCTCGCAGCCTGCTTCACCGCAGGTGCGGAGGCCCTCCGGGGCGAGCGCGCGTATCCACGCTTCCAAGCGCAGCGCTACCCGAGCGATTGCTTCGACCTCCTCCGCCACTGCTTCGGTGTCGGGGCCGCACTCGCGGAGTAGGAACTCGACGCTCGGGAGGAAGGCTGGTGGCAGATCATTCAAATGGATCATTGGCGTCTCCGTCAGATGCGCAGGGCTGTTCCTGCGCCGCGGGTCTCGTGGGGGAAGCGAGCCCAAGGGGCTGACGGCAACGGCGGGCCGTTGCGAGGCCGGAACCCGGCTAGCGCGCTGAGCGGAGGACGCCAGCATCGGCTTCGTAGAAGTCGGGGTTGCGCTCGGCGACGAGGGTGATCATGTCATCAAGCGCATCCTTCAACGCAAGGGGTTCGGCTGGGCGCCCGACCCGGTAGGTCTCCCACCATGCCGAGAACGGCGTCGCCTCGAGCAGCACCACATAGAGACGCTCGTACTGCTCGTCGCGGCCGGCAGGGTCGTTGCGGCCGTCGAACAGGCGCAGCCGGCTGTCGGCGTTGATGAAGGTGGAGCGGCGCGAGGCTGTGTTGTCCGCAGCTGCGCCTCGGTCGAGAAACAGGAAGCCCCCGAGTACTGCATAGGGGAACCGGCGATGGAGGGTGACCGCCTCGTAAAGGAGGTCGCCTCGCCGATTGGTGAGGTTCTTCTGGAAGTTGCCTGTGCGGTTGTCTCGGAAGTTGATCGACTTGATCGAGAGGGCGAGCAGCAGGCCCGACTCTTCCGTCGCCCAGGTGACGTCAACCTTCTTCGCCCCGATGGCGCCCGCCATTCGGCGCTCGGCTCCCGAGAGTCCGACCACGCCCGGAGGGGCCGGTCGCGCGCTGGCGAGGCCACGGCGCCTGAGTTCCTCAGCGAAGGCGGGAGCGACAGCATTCGAGACCTGTTCGCTGTAGCGCTTCTTGACTGAGGCCGGAGCGGTGTCCTCGGGCTTTGCCGGAAGTGACTTCAGCGCCGCCTCTAGCAGTGCATCGATGTCGGTCACCTTTCAGCCTCGGGACGCCCGGCGGGCGAACATCGCGTCCCTCGCTGCGCGCAGCAACTTCACGTCCTTTCGCCGGAGGCCGAGTCCCTCGATGAGCACTGCGCGATCGACGAGATCGAGAACGGCGAGAAGCTCCCCGCCTCGCAAGGCAGACGACAGCTGCGGCCTCAGCGCCCGAAGCTGACGAGCGAGCTCGGAGACCAGTGCGATCGATGGCACCGGGAGAAGGTCCGCCTCCTTCGGTTCGAGCTTGAGCATCCCTCCGCCGTAGGAGCGGCCGACGATCTCGGCTCCGAGGGCAGTGAGTGAGTTGAGAGAAGCGATGGGCAGTACGTCCTGCCCGACGCGTTGTCGGCCGGCGATTAGTCGAACCCCGTGGACAGAGTTGAGGTGCGGTACACCGGCGGCGTTGTTCACCAATCGCGGCGTGTCGTGGTTCATGTACGTGAGGAAGAGGTGGGGGACATCCACCATCGGAACTCGCCACCACGGCTTGCGGACTCGGCACTTGTAGGCGTGGTGGACGTTCGAGGCCTCACCCGCGGCGATGTACTTCGAGGCCGCCGCGCTCGGGCGCTCGCCATCGGGGTAGAAGAGCCACGCGCGCGACCCGGTCTCCGCCATCTCTCGCCACGCCGATTCGCCGAAGGTGAGTCCCCGCAGATGACGCGAGCCAGGCGGTGAGATGCGGATCAAGTCGCTCTCGCCGAGGCCAGCCGCTTGTACCGAAGCGGAGTCAAGGGCGAAGTAGCGGTTGTTGCCCGTGACCATCCCGAGGGTCGTAGCGCCCCAGTCCTGCAGCTGTTCGAACTTGGCTGTAACCGTCGCGTAGAGAGTCGCAGTGTCGGACGGAAGTAGAGCTTCGATCCACTTGTCATCCGCCGCTCGCGGAGTCCAGGACGACGTCAGGTTGGCGAGATCACGTAGGTCCGCAAGGTCCCGGGCCTGGTGGACCGTGAAGCGATCGGTCGGGCCCTCTCCCTCGGCCAGGAGCAGAACGACTTCCTCGATCACCCCGGGGAAGACGCGCTCCTCGAAGAGAACCAGTCGGACTGTCGCGAAGCGCCGCATCAGGAAGGCCCTCACGGGAGCCGCGTAGTTGACGCTCAGTAGCTCGGCAGGAGGACGAGACCCAGCCGGCCGTGCGGAGCCAGGAACGTCGAGGCGTGCAGCAGGAAAGGAGCCCACGAGCTTGCCAGGCCAGACATTGGCACGCCCAGGGCAAGAGCAGCGCGCTGCCCTTTGGCGCGCGCCTCACCCGTGAACTCCTGGTACCGGACGTATGGCGGATTTCCGACTACGGCGTCAAACGCGCCCGGCATGTCGGCATCGAAGAAGTCCCCCCAATGCACCGTCGCAGGCATTTCGCGCGCCGCGGTTGCTCGTGCTGCGTTGAGTGCCGAAGGTCGGTGCAACTCAACTCCATGGAGTTGATCGAAGCCGTGGAGCTGCTCCGCTGTGTTGCCGACTGCACCGAGACCACGCAGTCGTTCGCCTGCGGACACGAGGAAGGCTGCCTCGCCACACGAGGGCTCGAGAACACGGTCAGAAAACGATCGCACGGCCCACGACGTGATGAAGTCGCAGATCTCGGTAGGGGTGAAGAACGCACCCCGTGCCTTGCGCTCGCCAGCGCTATCCGTCAGCGCCGCGAAGTCGATCATCGAACAACCCTACGGATGGGGAGTGACAGCTTCGGGTCCACACCTCGCTGCGTCACTGCTGATGCAGGCACTCCTCGCCTAGGACGCACGGGTGAGGCGGAGCTCGTCGGCCGGGACGAGATGGTCGAGGAACTCCTCGAGCGCCTTGACCGCGAGGAAGTTCGCCGAGAGGTCCCGCTCTGCTGCGGCCTCCTGGAGCCGATGGTGGAGGTCCTTCGGCAGCCGGAACGCCGTCGTGACCCGCTCTTCGTGATGAACCTTCGGTCGCGCCATGCCGCTGACAGTAGGGCGAGCGAGTGCGTAGGTGGTGGATAGTGCGCGCGGAAACCCAAGAGTTTCACGCACGTCGTTTGTGCTAGCAGAAATCGCGCGGTATGCGCGCGGCCTAGCGGTATCCACCACTCCGCAAGCGGGCGTGGCTACCTTCCAATGCGACGAGCCCTGGCAGAACAGGTCGGCCAGGGCTCGTCGCCGGATCGGAGGTTTCTCCGTTCCGTGGTAGGTGCCCGACGCTACCCCTGGGTGGCCGAGGTTGCGAGCGCCTCCGATCCGGCTCCTAGAACGGCCTGACGGACATCCGAGGAGATGCCCAACCATGTCCACCGTGAGAGGCACCCGCCTCCCCCTTGGAACCACCGCGCGAACGGGCGAGAAGTGCCCCGAGAGCGGTGTCTGGCAGGTGGTCGGAACGCCGACCGCGACGGCCCCGCTCGCGAAGGGCAACACCATGCCGCCCTACGCCCAGCGAGCCGTCACCTGGAAGCTCACGCAGTACGCGTGACGAGGATGGTGCGGGGGAGCATCTCCCCGCACCGATCCAACGCGAGGACGCGACAGCGGCGCGGCGCGGACGCGGCAGGCACCCGGTCAGAACAGCGCCACGTAACCGAAGTCTCGCAGCGACTGCTCGACCTGCTCGGCGGCCCACGTCTCCGCGAGCGCCGGCTCAGCCTCGAGTAGCCGGCGGAACTCAGCGTCGCCGTCCTCGCCTGCCCAGTAGATCGCGAGCACCAGAGCCCACGTCGCAGCCGTGGATTCTCCTCGTCGTGCCGCCTCGATGGCAGCGTCCGCCGTCTTGTTCGCGTACGAGGGGTCCATCACGAGTAGGTGGTACACGTGCTGGCCGAAGGTTCCGCGGTCGATGCCTTGTTCCTCGTCGATGAGCGCCAGCAGCTCAACGATCTCTTCCACGGTCCAGCGGAGCGATGGCTCCAACACCCGGCATGCCTCGCTGTCGGGAGAGCCATCGAAGGTGTGGAAGATGTCGGCGTGTGGAACCGCGCACGCGAGGGCCCATACGGCGCTCCGCCGGGCGGCCTCGCCCATCGTGAACAGCAGCCTGCGCAGCAGGACGAGGGCGCGCCCATCTGTCCGGCCTACGTAGTACGCAGCAGCGACGCCGGCGAGCTGGAGGTCCTCGTCCGGCGATACAAGGTCGAGCGTGGAAGCCTGCCGGTGGGCGACCGAACTGAGGTACTTCCGGAAATGGCGCACTTCCGGTTCGCCGTCGAGGTGCTGCGCGTCGGGGACGATCAGGTCGGCATCAGTGCCTTCAGAGCTCAGCGTGGCGGTCAGATCGGTCCAGTGGAGGCGGGAACGGTCGGGATCCCAGACGATGCCGATCACCGGCAGGGTCGAGGCTGCCCACTGGCGACGGTTGTTCTCCGAGGCATCGATTCGATAGCCGCCCGCGCGTCGGCGCGATCGACCGCCCTTGATCTGCACGGAGAAGCAGCCGCCCGTCACGGCTCCGCTTGCCTCCACGAGGTCGACGTAGCCGTCCTTGCCGAAGTCAGCGTGCCCGGGTACTTCGTGCCACACCCACCTCTGGTCGAGGCAGAACCGCTCGAACGCCAGGACCGCCTCGCGCCCCGCGACCCACGAGTCTGTTACCCCCATTGGTGCTCCGATCGCCGAGGGCCTGTGCCCACCACGTGCCCACCATGATGGACACGAGCGGCGACTCGGCGGACGTGACGGTCAACCGAACGCCCGGCTGACCA
>JAOSJK010000022.1 GCA_027494135.1 Acidimicrobiia bacterium
CGCTCGGCAGCGCGTACCTCGGCGGCTTCTCGTTCGGGGAGCTCGTCCGTGCCGGGCAGGTCGAGGAGCACCGTCGGGGCGCAGCCGCACGGGCGGATACGCTGTTTCCGAACCGACCGCGCTCCCTGGTGTCCGGGGTTTTTCTAGGCTGCTGGCTGTGACGGGACTCGACGGGCGCGTGGCACTCGTGACGGGAGCGGCCTCCGGGATCGGCGGCGACCGCGGCGGTCTTCGCCGGCGCCGGTGCAGATCTCGCGCTCTCCTGGTATGCGGGCGACCCGCACGACGTCGAGCCCACGATTCGTGCCGTCGAGGAGCACGGTCGGTCCTTACCTCGTGCTCGAGGCCGACATCTCGGAGGCCGCTGCGGCTGCCCGTCTCGTCGGTGAGACGCTCGAGCGCTTCGGCCGGCTCGACGTCGTGGTCGCGAACGCGGCGATTGCGCGAGACGTCGCGACGGCCGAGCTCTCCGACGACGAGTGGACCCGGCTCCTCGACGTCGACCTGACCGGCGTCTTCCGCTGCTTCCGCGCGGCGCTGCCGCCGATGATCGACGCGGGCTGGGGGCGGCTGCTCGCGACCAGTTCGATCGCCGGCGGCAGTGAGGGCTGGGCTCGTCACGCCCACTACGCGACCGCGAAGGCGGGCATCGTCGGCCTGGTGCGGGCGCTCGCGCTCGAGGCCGGGCCGTACGGGATCACGGTCAACGCGGTCGCGCCCGGTGTGATCGAGACGCCGCAGAGCCTCGATCCGGTCAACTCGGCTCGGGCCCGACGGCGTCGCCGCGTTCGCTTCCGTGTCCCGTGGAGGCGTAACGGCCGCCCGGAGGACGTCGCGCACGCCTTCGCCTACCTCGCGAGCGAAGAGGCGTCGTTCGTGACCGGCCAGACGCTCGTCGTCGACAGGTGGAGTGACCCTCCTCGATGGTCTGATCGTGCCCACCTTCGAGCAGACCATCGAGGTCGCCGCGCCGCTCGAAGAGGCCTTCCTCTACGTGGCGGACTTCCGCACGGCCGCCGAGTGGGACCCGGGGATCGTCCAGTCGCGCCGGGTCAACAACGGCCCGATCGGCGAGGGCGCGACCTACGACGTGACGGCCGTCTTCCGCGGCAACCGCATGCCGCTTCGCTGCGAGCTGGTCGAGTACGAGCAGAACCGCTTCCTCTTCCACGCCGCGGGCGCGAAGCCCGCTCGACCGACGAGCTGCGCTTCGAGCCGGTGGACGACGGCACGCGCATCGCCTACCGCGCCGTCCTGAGCATGAAGGGCCTCTCCCGCCTCGCCGAGCCGTTTCTCGGCCGCACGTGGACTGCGACGGGCGCGCGGGCGCTCGCCGGCCTGAAGGCGAAGCTGACGGCTCCGGTAGCGGCGGCTCCTACGCCGCCAGCAGCGAGTCGAGATCGCGGAGCCACGACGCGCTGCTGCGGGAGCGTCAGCGCTTATCTCCCCGTCCGCTCGAACAGCCACCGGGCATTGACGATCGTGACGCCGACGAGGTTGCCGTCCTCCCCGTAGCGCGTGTGGTGCCCTTCGGGCGTGGCATCGAAGCGGACCGCTGCGTCCGGATCGCCGGCGTGCAGGTAGAGCACGTCCGCTTTCCGGTCGTAGTAGTTGTTGTCGAACTCGATTCCCGCGACTGTGACCTTCATCACGCGCTCTCCGGAAATGCCGTGCCGCCGTCGCGCTACGGCTTGGGCACGGTGTCGCAGTCGAGCGTGCTCGCGTCCGACATCCGTGTGCCGGTGATCGTCGCCGTGAACGGCACACCGTCCCCGCGGGGCGTCGCCTGCTGGGTTCCGGTGAACGAGTTGCCGTCGGCCGCGAGGGTGAGCGTCCACGACCCCTGACCGAAGCCGTCGCTCGAGGTCGCCGTCCATTCCGCCCCCGAGACGGTGCCCTTGGCGTGCCCGTCGGGCGGGCTCCACGCCCAGCGCGCGCGAGACCGTCTGACCCGTCTGGCCGATCGTCATCCCGCTGCCGTTGAAGGAGCCGGTCGCCCAGACCGCCTTCCAGCTCCACACGCCGGCCCACGGTGTGGCCGCCGGCGCGGGCGGCGGGCTCGGCGGGGTGGGGCGGGTGGGAGGCGGGGCGGGCGCGGCGGCGAGCGGCACCTTGACCGACTGCGGCTTCGCGGCGATCCGGATCCCGGCGTCCGGCCTCGGCCCGACGTTCGCGGCGATGCGCAGCTGTGGCCCTGACGAGCCCTTCCGGATCGTGATCCGCAGGAGGACGCTCGCCTCCTCGTCGTCGCGCAGCTGATCGTGATCGGGCAGGTGACCGCGGTGCCGTGATGCTGTAACCCGGACGCCACGCCGGCCCGCGATCGCGACGTCGGCGTTTCCGCGGGACGGTGACGCCGATCCGGGCCTGGCCGCGACCGAGCGGCGGCTCGCCCACGCGCAGCGCGCGAACGCGGACGAACACGTGGTCGCCGGGCGCAGCGGCCTGAACGGACGGCTGCTGTCGACGCCCCGGCGGGTCGGCGTACTCGACCTGCTCGATCGAGATTACGACCAGCATCCGCAACGCCTCGCCGCCCGAGCCGCCGGGGCGCGGCGCCAACCGGCCGAACGTCGCAGCGCGCCGCAGATGCCGCGTGACGCAGGCCTGATTCTGCGCGTGGTGCCTCCGCGTCAATGGCCAGAGCGTCGTTAGGGGGAGGACGTGACGCAGGTCCCTGGACTTTCTGCGCGGTGGCCTGGCCTCCGCGTCAATGGTTCGTGCCGTGCGCTGGGTGAACCGGCGTTCAACCGCAGGTTCTCGATCTCGCTCAGCCGCGAGTGCGAGGAGCTCGGGATCGCCCGGTGCGCCGTCTCTTGAGCGGCGGCCGTGCACACGAAATCGCATCGGCTCTCGACTTGATGCGAGCCGCCTCGAGCACCCGGCTCGGCGTCGCCTCGTCGAGAAGGACGCGCTACGGCAGGCGCGCCCAGATCTCGTCGTCGGCGGCCCGTCCGTGATCCCGGTCCAGCCGGTAGAGACCTCGCCGAGAGTGATCGGCTGATGACGGGACGCTGCGCGAGCGCGTCGTCGACTCCGACCGGCCGCCGGCTCGTCGCCGTCGAGCCACGCGAGCACCGCCCACGAGTCGAGGCACGACCTCTCAGCGAGGCTCGGCACGCCGGTCCGCCTCGAGGCGCTTCGTCATGCGCTCCGGCGAACCGCCCGCGAAGCGTCTCGTTCGGACGCAGCGGGATGACTCGCACGCCTCTCTCCGTCGTCGTCGAACGTGACCTCGTCGCCGGGCTCGATCCCGACCCGTTCGCGGAGCTTCTTCGGGATCACAACCTGCCCGTTCGGCCCCACACGGTGAGCCATACGCACCAGGATAGCGCTGTTGTCTCATGCGACGACGCGCACACTCACCGCCTCGCGCTGGGGCGCGCGATCCGGCCCGGCGCACGCCGTCCGCCGCGGCGGCTCGTGAACGTGGAGAGCTGGACGAGCTCGCCGTCGAGCTCGAGGCCGGAGCCGATCACGCGCTCGCCGCGAAGCCGGAGATCGTCGCCGAGCCCGACCGACGGCTGCGTCGAGCGCTCGGCGCCCGCGACCCGGTCGAGGAACGCGGGGGCAGGGCGGCGACCGGCGTCGGCTTCGGCCGAGCCGCTCGAGCGCGTCCAGGAGGTAGCCCGCGCGGAGCTTCGGCCAGAGCCGCTCGAACGCGTCCGGGCGCGAGACCAGATCGACGCACAGGTCGTCTCCGAGCCCGAGGATCGCGCCGCACTGACCGGGCTGGGCGGGGAACGCGTCCTCGAGGGCGCGGAGGTCTCGGCGGTGGGCGTCGTAGAGGTCGGAGCTCGCGCCGGTCGGCGAGTCGACCGACATCCGCCGCCTGCTCGTGGACGGCGTCCCACCTCCGACTGGGCGACGCCGCGGGCGAGCGGGCGGGCGGCCTGCGCCTCCGCCTTGCGCCGTCAGAAGCTCACGGTGGGAGACGTGCGTGCCGGCAACGAGGTGCTCGCTGCGCCGCGACCAGCGGCCCCGCTCGACGCACGAGACCGGGATCGTGAGCGTCGACTTCGCCTCGACGAGCACGCTGGCGTTCAGGATCCGGTTCTGCTTCGCGCCGACGAGCTCCTCGCCGTCGTAGAGCAGCACCCGCGCATCGAGCGGGTTCTCGACGGCGAGCTCGGGGACGCTCCCCGCCTCGTCGATCCCCCGCACGCGCAGGCCGCGCGAGATCGCCTCGTCGAGCGTGATGTACGTGGTAAAGGGGTCGTGGCGCGGGAACAGCGGGCAGACGACGATTCCGCGGTGCTCAAGCGCGTCTCCGATCTGGACGATGTGATTCAGGATCGTGGGACTCCTTCGTGTCGGTTCGTGGAGAAGTCCGTCTCGAGCCCGGCAGGTCTTACGCCGCCCGGCGAGCGATCAGCTGGTCTGCAGCCGGGCTTCCGCTGGCGCCTCGTAAGATCGGGACATGTCCGAGATGACTGCGTCTTCGATGCACGAGCTGTCCGCTCTCCTGCGTCCGTATACCTGAGCTCTTGCCGTCTTGTGCCCGACGCCACCGGCCGCCGCTACAGCGTCTGGCGCCGGCGCTTATGGACTTTCGTTTTGCACATCGACCGTCCGGCAGGTGGGGATCTAGCGTGGCGAGGTCGTTGGGCCGAGGCGATCTATCCGGCCGCAGTGAGCTCCTTGTTGACGATCCCTTCGGAGTAACGCATCGTTCGTCACCGGCGTCGAGAACGTCTGGACGGCGGGTTCCGCCGCCGACTTTATGAGCGGTTCATTGCTCAAGGAGGACACAGGCGGCACCCGTACGTTCAGCAAGCCCGTAACCCAGCTTTCCGGTGCCGGCGAGCCCACCCTCCTCCTGGCCGTGGATCTCGTGTGTCTCTGCCCGGTCCCGCACCGACATGGGGCCTCCTTTGCGAAGCTGAACCGCCTTCGGGCTCGCGACTGGACTCCTCTCGCCAGAGCCCCAGGTCGACGACCGAATCCTCAACGCCTTAACTGGCTGGTCGCCAGCTGCGGCAGCGGGAAAGACCGCGGTCTGGAGCCACATGCGATGGCTTGCAGAGTTCGCGCGTCTGGGTGGAGCTCGGTGCGACGACGGGCGAGCCCGATGCTTTGGGTGATCCTTGGGCGTGGAGGGCTCCTCGCGGAAGTGCCCGGGGGGATCGGTGCGCCAGCGTCGGCGATGCTGCACCATGGTCTACCCGGACGTGTTCGAGGCCGATCGTCTCGGTGGATGCCAAGACGTCGATCGGCAGGACGTTCGCCGGCGTTCCCGGGGTATCGGACGAGCCTGACAGCGATCGCAAACTCATCCTCGTCAGAGTCGCCCTCGTGCCTGTGTTGGGCGAGACGTTCCAGTTCTGGGACAACTCAGTGCAGCCTGTTGGCGAGCAAGCCGGACGATCGTGGCATGGACGTTCGCCCAGTTTGCCCGGAAGTTCGCGACCTCCCCAGTTTCGAAGAGGATGAAATCGACTACAAGCTGGAGCTGGCATCACGGCTTGCGGAGACTCGAGAAGGCGGTTCTCGGCGGCGACGAGGCCTGGCTCCAACGTCTCACGCATGCGTTCGCCCCACTGAACAACATCACGGACTGGAGGGATCACGACTCCTTCCTGAAGTGGTGCAAGTCCCACGGCGCCGACGCTCTCGAGGCTCTCACGCTTCTCTGGTCGGCTCCGTCTGCGAGTGACACCGAGTTGGAGGCGTTCCTCTCCACGGTTCCCGACGCTGCCGTAAGCACGCCGGGAGCCCGTGCCAACATCGTGGAGCTATCTGCTCGGAGCATGGGCGCCCGAGAACTGGGTCAACTACAAGGCAACCGCGTCCGACAGAGCACTCAAGCTTGCCGGACTTGAGCCTGCCGAAACGGGCGACGTGGTCGCACGGATCAGAGCGTTCTCATCCTTCATCGACCAGCTGCGCGTTCGCGGTCGTAGCGATTGTGGGGCCTCACTGGCGTCGCGCCTGGAGGCGCAGGGATGACGTGGTTCGTAGTCGGTGATTCGTCTCCCGACGAATGGAGCGACAAGGAGCGTCAAGCACTCCAGGGTTCAGGGGAACATCACAGCCACACGAGGAGCCCGCCAAGGAGGGGCGGTCCCCGCCCACGCATGGTTGATTCGTGGCGCCAACGTGGGCAGCGAGAACCTCGTGAGCGAGTGGCTCGCTTCCGGGTACGCCTCGATCAGCTTCTCCGGAGGTTCCAGAGATCGCTCCTGGGACCGCTCAGGCGGACATCTTCGAGATCGTCAAGACGGCCTACCCAGACGATCCGCCTGGTCGTTGGCGCACCACAGCAGGCAACCCTGCACCGCTTTCTCAACCGGATCGAGGTGGGCGATCTCGCCGTCACATTTGAAGGAGACCGCGTCTACGTTGGGCGAGTAACGGGTCCAGCCGTCTGGGACGCAAGCGAGCCTCATCGCGAGCGTCGGCGGCCTGTGGAGTGGCTTAACGCTGACAGCCCGTCGAGCCGGACGGACCTCGTCGAGCCAGCGTCCTTCAGAGTCCTCATGCCTCTCACCGTGATTGATCTCTGGGACCCCGGAAGGGATCGCTGCCCTGGTTGGACTTGCCGAGCCCAAGCAGAAGCCAACACTCACAGTTCTCACTCCCTCCGCCGAGCTGGCGCAGGAGCTACATCTTCCCTGTCTTGGCTCGAAGACATCGTTGATCTACTCCGGACAAAGGGACAGCTCATCTTCTACGGCCCACCCGGAACCGGAAAGACGTACGTGGCGAAGGCGCTCGCCAGGCACCTCGTATCGGAGGGCGGTGCTCTCCAAATCGTTCAGTTCCATCCCTCCTACTCGTACGAGGACTTCTTCGAGGGCTACCGACCCGACGCGGCTACGGACGGGGGTGTCTCGTATGAGCTGAAGGCCGGTCCGCTCAGGCGCCTCGCGGACGCAGCGATGGAAGACCCGACACGTCCGTACATCCTCATCGTCGACGAGATCAATCGCGGGAACATCCCGAAGATCTTCGGAGAGCTCCTGTTCCTCCTCGAATACCGCGATAGAGGCCGTCGAGCTGCAGTACGGCGAAGAGCAGTTTTCCCTACCAGCGAATCTCTTCGTGATCGGAACAATGAACACGGCCGACCGCTCCATCGCACTCGTCGACGCGGCCCTTCGTCGGCGATTCTTCTTGTGCCCTTCTTGCCGACCGAGGTCCCCGTGAATGGGGTTCTACGGGCTGGCTCCAGGAGGGTGGGCACGACGAGCTCCCAGCACTCCTGCTCGATGAGCTCAACCGGCGGATCGCGAACGACGAGGTCGCGATCGGCCCCTCGTACTTCATGGTTAGTGATCCGAGCAGCGATGAAAGCCTACGGCGCGTCTGGCACCACGCAATCCTGCCTCTCCTCGACGAGCACTACTACGGTACGAAGGTCGATGTGACAAGGAGCTGGGTCTCGGAGGCCTGCCTCAATGCAGTCAAGGCGACGACCGACGGCAACGCGTCAGCAGAGAACGAGCCAGACGAGCCAGCCGAGGGCTTCGAACGCATGAGTGAGCAACGGCTCATCGATGTCCAAGCGTGGGGAGTGAGCTCGGACGTCGAGCTCACTCTCGATGAGATCGCCGAGATCGAGCGCTCCGGTCTCGCCGAGGTCGTCGCCGGTGCCGCCGACGGCCGCTTCCGCATCAAGACTTCGTCGAAAGTCGGACTCGTGGTCGGCGATGACTGGGAGCTGCGGGTGCTCCCGCACCTGCCGATCCCGCGGCTCATGTTCCTCCTTGGCTATTCGCGTGACGAACACGGGTGGAAGGATGTGATAGCGGGCTTCGAAGAGCATGACGATCTCTTCTCGGCAATGGCGAATGCGTTCTCCTTCCACGCCACGGGGCCTTGGATCGCGGTGTGATCCGCGGCTACGTCCACCGAGACGAGCGCGAGATCGCTCTCAGAGGCCGCGTGCGCTTTGGCGACCACATCGCCCGGTCGGGCGGACTCCCGTTGCCCATCGAGATTTCGTACGACGACTTCACGGAGGACATCCTCGAGAACAGAATGATCCGGACTGCCGCTTCTCTTCTCGTACGGCTGCCACGCGTCCCCACGCGACGCGCCGCCGACTGCTTCGCCTACGGGCGCTTCTCGCCGACGTGTCGGAATTCCCGATCGGGGCCGAAGTCAAGATGCCTCCGATCACGCGGCTCAACAGTCGATATGAGCCCGCACTCGTCCTGGCCGAGCTCGCCTTGGCAGCGGCTTCCACCGGTGCGACGCGCGACAAGACCCGGGCCACGACATTCGTCTTCGATATGAACAAGGTCTTCGAAGACTTCGTGACCGTCGCGCTCGGCGAGGCGATACGACGGCACGGGGGCGAGCTGCGAAGCCAGGTCACGGAGCGGAAGCTAAGCCAGCACATCGCCCTCAAGCCGGATCTCGCCTGGTACCGGGATGGGGTGCGCGGAGGCCGTTCTCGATGTCAAGTACAAGCCGCTCTACTCGGAGTCGTTCCCGAACGGCGACGCGTATCAGGATCTTGCGTACTCGCTTGCCCTACGGCCTCGACGACGGGTGGCTGATCTACGCTCGAATGCCTGGGCAGGAGACGCGCACACACGACATCGAGAGCGCCGGGAAACGAATCGTTGTCACGGCACTCGATGTAAGTCTCGAGCCCGACTTCTTGCTTGCTGGCGGTTGCCGGTGTTGCGCAGTCGATTGCAGACACCAGAACGCCTCAGGCAAGACTGGCGGCGTAGAGGTGACGGGTTGGCAGTAGACGTCGATCGCCTTGTAGCAGGGGGCCACTGTTCTTTCCCCGGAGGCGGCTGAGCCCGCGGAGATCATCTCCATCAATCAAGGCGAGTACTGGGACATTCGTCGCCGAAGCGCGAGTGGTCTCGATGAGGATCACCATCTCGCAGGAGGAACCGGCTGCAGTGGTTGTCATCGAGAAGCATGATCAACCGACCTTCGATGCCGACCCCGCACCGCTTCCGCCTGGGACTCCCGAGGCGCGCCGGATCGACACCGCCTTCTCACCTACGAGATGGGGGCGGTCGCCGTTCTCGGGAACATTCAGCCGCTTCCCGCATCAGCTCGAGTCAGTCTACGACGAGTCCTGCAGCCGCGGGTGCAGCCTCCTCGCGGATGACCCTGGTGCTGGGAAGACGATCATGGCAGGTCTGTACGCGCATGAGCCGAGCTCCGTCCGCAGGCGACCGACTTCTGATCGTCGTTCCGGCGAACCTGCGCGCTGGCAGTGGGCGCGCGAGCTCGACGAACGTTTCCAGCTCACCTTTCAGTCGATGGACGCGGCGTTGTTCAACTCGGTACCCACCGAGAATCCGTGGGATATCTATCCGCGGCTGATTGTGTCGCGCGACTTCCTCCGCCAGGAGCACGTGCTCGACGCGTTCCGCAGCGAGAAGAGATGCATTGGGATCTCGCGATCCTTGACGAGGCGCACGGGTACACGGCGTACGTCGACGGGAGGGGGGTACCTGAACAAGAGAAGAGCCAGCGCTACGTGGCCGCCGTAGCGGGGTCAGCGCGCAGGCCGACCGGCTGGTCCCGATGACGGCGACGCCGCACCGCGGGAAGGACGCCGACTCCCGGGCGCTGATGCGCCTGCTCGACCCCCACGTGTTCGGCGACCGCGCCCCCCGAAGCGGGTCGTCGTTCCCAGACGTCTCTGGCGTCGTGTCTCGAAGGAGTCGATGCGGACATGACCGGGGAAAAAGCTCTTCAAGAAGCGTCACGCTCACACACGCAGCAACGACCTTTCACCGGCAGAGCAGGGGAGCTTTATGACGCGGTCACCGAGTTCGGTTCGGAGAAGTTACGTGAGATCCGCTCGCAGAGGGCAGCCGGCGGAACGCCGCGGGTTCGCGCTCACGACGATGCAGCGCAGGCTCGCCTCCAGCACGCGCGCTATCCGGCCGCACCTGGAGCGACGCGTGGAACGCATCGACCGAGCGCTTGCCGACCCGGAGGAATACCTGCGGTCGAAGAAAGCGTTCCAGGCGGAGGTGCTCGGCGACGATGATCTCGACGATCTCGACGAACAGGAGCTGGTGGAGCGGCAGAGGCGGTCTCGACGAGTGGCTGCCGCAGACCGTGGAGGAGCTGCGTGCCGAGCGGGTGTTACTCGAGCCGCTGCTCGACTGGCGGACGAGGCGGAGGAGGCTCGTGCCGACTGGAAGCTCAAGGAGCTGCTCGAGGTCGTGAAGTCGGAGGGGCTGCGGAGGATCGGCGCAAGCAGCTGCTGATCTTCACCGAGCACAAGGGACACGCTCGAGTACCTCGTCGAGGAACTGCGCCCCGACTTCGAAGTCGCGGAGATCCACGGCGGCATGAAGTTGGCGAACGGATCGGACCAGGAACGCTTCTTCCGCGAGCAGGCACAGATCCTCGTCGCGACCAGGTGCTGGAGTCTTGTGTCCCAGTTACCAGGTTGAACCTTAGCAATACGTGG
>JAOSJK010000023.1 GCA_027494135.1 Acidimicrobiia bacterium
CGACTATCGCCTCGCGCCGGAGTCCAGGTTCCCCGCAGCACCGGAGGATTGTTTCGCCGCGACGCGCTGGGTGTCGGAGCACGCGCGAGAGCTCGGCGGAGACCCGCAGCGGGTCGCGGTCGCTGGCGACAGCGCCGGGGGCAACCTGGCCGCCGTAGTCGCCCTGATGGCCCGCGAGCGTGGCGGGCCCGCGTTGGCCCATCAGCTGCTCGTCTACCCGGTTACCGACCATGCCTTCGACACCGCTTCCTACGAGGCCAACGCGGAGGGCTACTTCCTCACGCGCGACATGATGCGCTGGTTCTGGGGGCACTATCTCGGCGACTCCGAGGAGGGCTCCCATCCGCATGCCTCGCCGCTCCGGGCGATGGAGCTGAGCGGGCTGCCCTCCGCCACCGTCGTCACGGCCGAATACGACCCGCTGCGCGACGAAGGCGAGGCGTATGCGGAGCGGCTCGCGAAGGCTGGCGTTCCCACCGAGCTGCGTCGCTACGACGGCATGATCCACGGCTTCTTCGGCATGACCCATGCCATCGATCGGGCCCGGGAAGCGATCGACTACGCGGCTGGAGCGCTCCGCAAGGCCTTCGGCCCGGCGGCGGCGAGATGATCGCCGTATCGGTGGTCGGTTCCGGAAGGAAGGAGATCCGATGAGCGGAAGGCTGGATGGGCGCGTCGCCGTCGTGACGGGAGGCGCGAGCGGGATGGGGCGCTCCACGGTGCTGCGCTTCCTCGAGGAGGGCGCCCGCGTCGTGGTGGCAGACCTGAACGAGGCCACGGGCAAGGAGACAATCGAGCTCGCAGCCGGGCAGGGGAACGGAGAGGCGGTTCGCTTCCTGCGCACGGATGTCGCATCCGAGGCCGATGTCGAAGCTGCGATACGGCACGCCGTCGAGTCGTTCGGACGGCTCGACATCGCCTTCAACAACGCCGGCATCGGCGGGGCCTTCGGACCCATCACCGAGACGTCCGTCGAGGACTGGGACTACAGCCAAGCGGTCCTGCTGCGCAGCGTGTTCCTGGGGATCAAGCACGCCGCACGCGCGATGAAGCAGCAGGGGAGCGGCGGCTCGATCATCAACACCGCATCGGTTGCGGGTCTGAGCGGCGGCGCCGGCCCCCACGCCTACTCGGCCGCCAAGGCCGGCGTGATCAACCTCACCCGTTCCGCCGCCAACGAGCTCGGCGTGGATCGCATTCGCGTCAACGCGATCTGTCCGGGCGGGATCATGACGCCTCTGGTTCACCGGGGAAATCCTGACGCCGTGCGAGCCCGCCTTGCCGGCCTCCAGCCCCTGCCCCGAGCGGGCGAGGGGGCGGACATCGCCGGCGCTGCTCTCTTCCTGGCCTCCGACGACTCGGAGTTCGTCACCGGAGAGACCCTGGTCGTGGACGGCGGACTCACGGCGGCGGGTCCGAGTGCGGGCCGCGGGCCGATCGGTAGCCGCGAGGACTCGCCCTTCGCCGGCCTCGTGGGCGTGGACAGGGGCTCCACGGGGCAGGATCCGATCATCCGCCGGAACCTCTGAACAGGGATCCGTTGCGGTCCCGCGCTTGTCTTCGGCGTTCCTTTGAGGAACGGTGGTGTGCCTAGCGAGACGGAAGCTTCTCGCCCACCACGATGCGGTAGGTGAGCAGTCCCTGGGCGACGGAACGCCCCGTCTCGGCGGTGACCAGGTCGACGCGGTTGCTGAAGGTCTCGGCGTGCTTCCGCAGGTTCTGCGCCAGCGCCACGACGGGCTCGCCGGACGAGGGCCCCACGAAGCTCACCTGGATGCCCGGTGTCATCGCCTTGTGCAGCCCGGGAGGGACCATCGACCAGCTCGCCATCGCGCCGGCCGAATCCAACAGCGCTGCGAGCGCCCCGGGATGGTGCGAGCCGTCCGCGCCCATGGCCTCCGGCTTGGCGGGCATCGACAGCCGCGCGCGACCGCCCCCCATGTGGTCCACGCTCATCAGGCTGCCCATGAAGCCCGTTCCAGCCAGCCCGCGACCCATCGCTCCGGGATCGAGTGGGCCCTCGACGAACCCGTCCGGATCGACACGGGCCGGCTCGGGATCCTCGCGGGAGGCACGCGCGGCCGCGTCCCGCGGCATCGCGCGGTAGGTTACGAGCCCGCGAGCCAGGGCTCGGCCCTCAGCGTTCTCGACCGTCGCCTCCGTGAAGACGATCTCGCGCCCCCGGCGCAGCACGCGGCCCTCGGCCCGGACGTCGTCGCCGACCGCGGCGGCCAGGTAGGCGACCGACAGGTCGAGGATGCCGGACTCGAGCTCGTCGGGCCGTCCGAGACGGCTCTCTGCCGCCAGCGCGCCGGCAAAGGCGACCAGCGAGGCGTGGACGCCCCCGTGGAGGGCACGACCGGGGTTGGAGTTCTCGTCCCGGTAGGGAAGCTCCAACCGAACCCGGTCTTCCTCGAGGGATGCGAGCTGGCAGCCCAGGCGTTGGACGTACGGGGTTGCCTCGAATCGGTCCGCCCATGCGTTCCGCGACATCCGGAAACCTCCGATCGGGCCCGACAGCATAGGCGGCACTGTCGGATCCTGCTAGTGTGTTTCGTATCGGAAATGCCCGATCGGAAGTGCTTGGGAGGACAGGCAGTGACATCCGTCGATCGATACGACGCCATCGTCATCGGCGCGGGCATCGCGGGGATGTACCAGCTGGTTCGGCTCCGGGAGCTGGGCCTCTCGGTGCGGGTGTTCGAGAGCGGGAGCGACGTGGGCGGGACATGGTACTGGAACCGCTACCCGGGGGCCCGGTTCGATTCGGAGAGCTACAGCTACGGCTACTCCTTCTCGGACGAGCTCCTCCAGGAGTGGGAGTGGAGCGAGCACTTCGCCCCCCAGCCCGAGACCCTGCGCTACCTGAACTTCGTCGCCGACAAGTTCGATCTGCGCAAGGACATCCGGTTCGAAAGCCGCGTTGCGTCCGCGACCTTCGACGAGGCCGAGTCCTCCTGGAAGATCGAGACCGAAGACGGTCGCCGCGCGCGAGCGACGTTCCTGATCACCGCGGTGGGGCCGCTTTCCGCCCCGACGCTGCCCAGCTTCGAGGGGATGGAAGATTTCCGGGGCGAGTCGCACCACACGGCCCGCTGGCCCCACGAGCCCGTGGACTTCTCGGGGAAGCGCGTGGGCGTGATCGGAACGGGCGCGACGGGCGTCCAGGTGATCCAGGAGGTCGCCAAGACCGCCGCGCATCTCACGGTCTTCCAGCGCACGCCCAACTGGTGCGCGCCTCTGCACAACGCTCCGATCGACGCGAACACCCAGGCCGAGATCAAGGCGAGCTACCCCGAGATCTTCCGGAGGTGCCGCGAATCCCACGGCGGGTTCCTCCACTCGCCCGATCCCCGCTCGGTGCTCGAAGTGAGCGCGGAGGAGCGCGAGGCCTTCTGGGAGAAGCGCTACGCCGAGCCCGGCTTCGGGATCTGGATGGGAAACTTCTTCGACATCCTGGTGAACCAGGACGCGAACGACCTGATGAGCGAGTTCATGCGCAGGAAGATCCGGGAGCGCGTGAAGGATCCGGAGATCGCGGAGAAGCTGACCCCGAAGAACCACGGCTTCGGGACGCGGCGAGTGCCCCTCGAGACCGGCTACTACGAGGTCTACAACCAGGACAACGTCCTCCTGGTCGACGTCCTCGAGGCGCCGATCCAGCGCATCACGCCGAAGGGAGTGAAGACCCGTGACGCCGAGTACGAGGTCGACATCCTGATCTACGCGACCGGCTTCGATGCCATCACCGGGGCGTTCGACCGGATCGACATCCGCGGCCAGGGCGGGAGAAGCCTCAGGGAGAAGTGGGCCGACGGCCCCAGGACCTACCTGGGCCTCCAGACCGTCGGCTTCCCGAACCTGCTCACCCTGGTCGGCCCCCACAACGCGGCCACCTTCTGCAACATTCCCCGCTGCATCGAGCAGAACGTGGATTGGGTGACGAAGCTGCTCTCGTACATGCACGACGAGGGCTTCGGGCACATCGAGCCCAGGAGAGAGGCCGAGGAGGACTGGACGAAGCACGTGTACGAGATCGCCTCGCTCACGTTGCTCTCGAAGGCCGAGTCCTGGTTCACCGGCGTGAACCAGAATCTGCCCGAGAAGAAGCGCACGTTTCTCGCCTACGCGGGCGGCTCGCCCGCCTACGGCGCGAAGTGCGACGAGGTCGCGGCGAGTGGCTACGATGGCTTCGTACTGCGCTAGGTCGAGCCCGGCGGAGTCGGCCGCGGAGTCGAAGGGGTGACCTCCGAGGGGATTCCGTGTTCGTGATCGGCCTGACCGGTGGAATCGCCTCCGGCAAGTCGACCGCCGCAGCGCTGCTCGAGGAGCTGGGCGCGCAGGCGATCGACGCCGACCTGCTCGGCCACCGGGCCTACGAGCGGGGGACCTCGGGCTTCGAGCGGGTGGTCGAGGCGTTCGGCAGGGGCGTCGTGGGAGAGGAGGGGGCGATCGACCGGCGCGCGTTGAGCGAGCGCGTGTTCGGCGCGCCCGGTGCGATGCGTCGACTCACGGACATCGTCTGGCCCGAGACCCGACGGCTTGCCCTGCGGGAGATCGCCGACGTCCGCGGACGGGAGCCCGAGGCCGTCGTCGTACTGGAGGCGACGTTGCTGCTGGAGGCCGGCTGGGAGGACATCGTCGACGAGGTCTGGGTCGTCGCCGTGGATCCGGAAACGGCGCTCGACCGGCTGACGCGACGGCGTGGCCTCTCACGGGAGGAGGCGCTTCGACGCATCGAGGCGCAGAGGTCCCTCGAGGAGCGCGTGGAGCGCGCGGATCGCGTCATTCCGAATCGGGGTTCGCGAGCGGACCTGCGACGGCAACTCGGCGCGGCCTGGCAGGCGCTGGCCGAGCGTCGGGCGCAACAGGCCGTGGCGCGTTCGCACGCCGCGCCCACACCCGCGGCGGATCACGCGTGAACTCCAAGGCTCTGGCAGGACGCGTCAGCATCGTGACCGGGGGCGCATCGGGCATCGGAGAGGCCGTGGCGCGGCGCTTTGCGCGCGAAGGCGCGCGCGTCCTGGTGGCAGACGTCGACGCGAAGCGCGGAGCGCGCCTCGCCGAGGAGATCGCCGCCGTCGAGTTCCTCGAGGCCGACGTCAGCAGCCTCACAGCCTGCCAGGTGCTGGTGGAGGCTGCGCTCGAGCGCTTCGGCCGACTGGACGTGCTCGTGAACAACGCGTTCTGGTCACGCGCCCGGCGCGTCTACAAGCTCGAGCCGGAGGACTGGCGTCGCACCCTCGAGGTCACCCTCGACGCCGTGTTCTACGGAATGCGCGCGGCCCTTCCCGTGCTGGTGGAGCGGGAGGCGGGGTGCATCGTCAACACGGCGTCGATCTCGGGGCTCGGCGCGGACGACGGGATGTCCGCCTACAACGCTGCGAAGGCCGGTGTCGTCAACCTCACGCGGACGGCGGCCCTCGAGGTCGCGCACAGAGGGGTGCGCGTGAACTGCGTCTGCCCGGGGCTGATCGAGACGCCCGCCGTGACGCGGGCGTTCCTCGGCGACGCCGATCGGCGCGAGAAGATCGCGGCACAGATACCGATGCAGCGCCTCGGCCGGCCGGAGGAGATCGCCAACGCCGTTCTCTGGCTCGCGAGCGACGAGGCGGCCTTCGTCACGGGCAGTGCCCTCGTAGCGGACGGGGGCTCCTCGATCGGGTCCGGCGTCCCGAAGCTGTTCTTCTGAGGCGCTGCGACCGGTCGCACGGGACCGCGGGAGCGGTCAGATCGCGCCTTCGCGCACCAAGGCCTCGCGGCCACCGGGGGTGTCGCCCACCAGCCGCTCCAGCACGAGTTCGACGAGGTGGCTCCGGAACTCGGCCTGCGACATGCCGGCGCCGTGTCCGTCCAGTACGAGCGAGCCGACGGCAGCCTCTCCGATGATCGCGAAGGTCGCGAGGAGCGACGTGAAGGTCGTCTCGCTTCGCGAGGGAACGGGGGCGCCTCGCTCGCGGTGCAGGGTCGCCCGGCGCTCGTGAAGCGCGTCGATCAGCTGGCGCAGGAGGGTGCCTTCGAGGGAGTGCCCCGGCTGTGTCCACCCCGTGAGGACGCGCCAGATCAGGAGGCGGGCGTGACCGCCATCGCCCAGGGTCCGGAAGACCTGCTGCAGCGTCGCGGGAGCGGACGCAACCGGATCGCGCGCCCGGATGGCCGCCACAAGGTCGCGCGCCAGGCCGCGCATGGTCCGCTCGGCGAGCGCCTCGACCAGGCCCTGACGGCTGCCGAAGTGGTGCAGGAGGGTCGAGTGGGAGAGCCCAACGTCCCCGGCGATCCGTTTGAGCCGGATCCCCTCCGGCCCTTCGGAGGCGAGGCGCTGCTCCGCCGCATCCAGGATCTCCTCGCGAGCCACGTCCGGCGTGCGTCTACGGCGGGGGCTCCCCGCGGGTGAAAGGACGGACCCGCCCGGATTTGCTGCACCCATCGTTTCGGTCTCCTCCCGAGCGATTTCGCGGGTTCGGGATCTGTTACTATCGACAATTATGTTGATAAGATCCTAGCATGTGGTCTGGTCGCGCGCGCCAACGCAGGAAGGAGAAGTGAGCCATGGGAATCAGCTACGACCTCTCGGCCCCCGAAGTGCGGGCAGACCCCTGGGCGCTCTATGCAGCCCTGCGCGACGAGCCCGGTGTGCACCGCGTCGGGCCCGTCGACCACTTCCTGGTGGCGCGCTACGCCGACGTGGTCGAGGCGCTCGAGCGGGTGGACGACTTCTCCTCACTCGAGATGGCGAACCAGCTGGGCCCGATCGACGCCCTCGGCTCGCTGATGGGAGTCGAGGCCCGGGACCTTCCGCCCACGATCATCTCCTCCGACAACCCCGTCCACAACCGGTTGCGCCTGATCATGCAGGGACGCTTCTCCCCGCGAGCCGTCGCCAAGATCGAGGGGCCGGTGCGCGAGCTCACGGACGCGTTGATCGCGAGCATCCTGGAGAAGGGGGAGTGCGATCTCGTGCGCGACTTCACGATCCCGCTGCCCGTGATCGTGATCGCCCAGCTCCTCGGCATCGAGGAGGAGCGCTTCGAAGACTTCAAGCGCTGGTCCGATGCGCTGATCGCGATCGCGAACGCGCGCGGAGCGGAGCGCCAGACCCATCTCGCCGAGATCACACAGCTCGTCCAGTACTTCCTCGCCATGGCCGAGCGGCGGCGCTCCGAGCCCTCGGACGACCTGATCAGCGTGCTGATCGAGGCCGAGCGCGAGGGCGATCGGATCTCGACGCCGGAGGTCCTGGCCTTCGCCGTCCTGTTGATGGTCGCGGGGAACGAGACCACCACCAACCTGATCGGCGGCATGGTCGAGGCCTTCATGGAGTTCCCCGAGCAGCTGGGCAAGCTCGTCGCCGATCCGTCGCTCACCCGCAGGGCCGTCGAAGAGGGCCTGCGCTACTGCTCCCCGGTGCAGGGGTTGTTCCGGAACGCGACGCGCGACGTGGAGCTGGCGGGGACCACGGTTCCACAGGGTGCGCCGCTGATGGTCTGCTACGCGTCGGCCAACCGCGACCCGGCGGTCTTCGAGGAGCCGGATCGGTTCGACATCGAGCGCGATGCGAGACGGCACGTCGCCTTCGGCCGAGGGCTCCACTTCTGTCTCGGCGCGAACCTGGCCCGCCGCGAGGCGCGCATCGCCATCGAGAAGCTGCTCCCGTTGCTTCCGCGATTTCGCCGGACGCGGGATGAGCGCGACTGGGTCGACAGCTGGTTCCTGCGCGGACCGAAGACCCTGCCCCTCGCGCTCGATTGACCGTTCTTTCGCATCGTGTATCGACGTTTCTGATCTGCTATCGTGTCGCGACCCCCGGCGCACCTCCCGCGCCGAAGCTGGGAGGGAAGCCGAATGTCCGTGCTGGAGAAGGGCGAGCTGGAGGCCTTGCGGGCCGACTGGATCGGCCGGGAGTTCGACGAGAAGGAGTTCGAGGTCTCGAAGGAGCGCGCCCTCCAGTGGGCAGCGGCTTGTGGAGAGACTCGCCCCGAGTACTCGGACCCGGAGCACCCGGACTACCGCGTTCCCGTGACCTTCACGGCCCACTACACGGGGCGTCGGGCGTTCCCCAAGGAGCTGACGGAGCTCTTCTGGCGCGGGCTGCCCTTCGACGCGGGCAAGCGAGTCGAGAATCACGCGCCGATCCGCCCGGGGGAGAAGCTGGTCGGCCGCAGCGAGATCCACGACCTCTACGAGAAGACGGGACGCTCCGGCGGCATGCTCTTCATCGTCCACCGCATGACGTTTCGCAGCCCCGAGGGCGAGCTCAAGTCGATCGTCGACTGGCGCATGGTCGTCCGCGAGAAGAGGAGGGATGCCTGATGGCTGTCAAGCGCTTCGACGAGCTCGACTTCGGGGACGAGGTCGAGACCCGGCCCGACGTCGGCATGGAACGCGTCACCCTCTTCGCGGAGGCGACGGGGATGAAGGTCGGTCGCTTCCTCGACCACGAAGCGGCCCGGAAGGAAGGGCTTCCGAGCGCCATCGTGCCAGGCGTCATGAGCCAGGGGCTGCTGACCGCCGCGGTCCATTCCTGGATTTCGGACGCAGTCATCGAGTCGATCGACACGATCTTCCGCGCGCCGCTCCAGGTCGACTCGACCCCGACCTGCCGGATCACGGTGACCGATCGCGACGAAGACACCGGTGCGGTCGAGCTCGATCTCGTCGTCGTCAACGAGGCCAACGAGACCCGGGTTCTCGGGACCGCGAAGGTGCGGCCGAGGGTCGACGCTTCCGGCTGAGAAACCGCGCTCTAGGGTTCCCAGGCGCGGACGGTCGCGTCGGCGCGGATCAGATCCTCGCCCTTCTGATTCGTGGCCCGGAGCTCGAGGTCCGCGTGTGCGAGGCCGTCCTCGTCGTAGAGTCGTTGCACGCGACCGCGGAAGGAGACCGTGTCTCCCGGCCAGATCCGCGATGTGAACTTGATCGCGTAGCGGCGGACGCTCGTCGCTCCAAACCACTCGGTCGGCACGCGTGCCAGTACGCCGGCCGTGAACATCCCCATTCCGAACACGGTCGGGAGTCCCGCCTTTTCGGCGAACGTCTGATCGTGGTGGATCGGGTTGAAGTCCCCCCCGGCGCCCGCGTAGCGCACGAAATGGGTCCGGCTCACGTCCTTCAGCTCGAAGCCGTACTCGTCGCCGACCTTCACGGAGCTCCAGATGTCCTCGCTCATGATTCCTTCACGACCCCCGCCGTCTGGATCAGGGTGTTGCGGACGCGAAGGACGACGTCTCCCTTCTCGTCACGCCACAGCGTCTCGTGCTCGACGAACTTCATCGTGCCGCCACGCTTTCCCTCCTTCTCCCAGCTCCGGGTCTCGCCGGGCTCCGCGTGGAGCTCGTCCCCCGCGAAGATGGGCCGCTCGTAGACGGCTCCTGACCCCCGTGGAGCAGGAATCGCATGTCGAGCCCCTTCAGGTCGGGCCCTCGCACACCCTCGTCGGGAAAGAAGGCAGCGGCCGACGGGAAGGTGGGCGGCGCCACCACCGAGGGGAGGCCCGCGCCGCGCGCCGCCTCCAGATCGTGGTGGAGCGGGTCGTCGCTCAGCACGGAGTTGGCGAACTCGTGGATCTTCCCGCGTTCGACGGGGAAGCCGGGGGGCTGGATCCGGGCCATCGGGGTCCTCCGGGACATTCCTGAGCCGGCGTCACCGCCGGCGATCGGGTCTGGCAGATCATGCTACAGTGTTTCCGATCCGATACAAGGCAGCATCGGCGCTCGGCGATCCGACCGTCGACGCGCGCCTCGTGCCGGGAGGACCCCAATGTCGCGAGCCTCGAGCACACGCCTCACCAAGCTTCTCGGCATCACCCACCCCATCATCCAGGCGGGGATGGGCTACGTGGCGCGAGCCGAGCTTTGCGCGGCCGTCTCGGAGGCCGGGGCCCTCGGCGTGATCGGCGCGGCGTCTCTCTCTCCCGAGGGGCTGCGCGACGAGATCCGCAAGGTACGCGAGCTCACGGACCACCCCCTTCGGGGTGGACATCCTGTTCGCCACGATCGGGCGGGCCTCGGGCGACGAGGCGTCGGTGCGCTTCACCGAGGGGGTCCAGCAACAGATCGACGTCGTCTTCGAAGAGGGGGTGCCGGTGCTCGCGAGTGGGCTCGGCGATCCGGGACCAGTGGTGGAGCAGGCCCACGCGCTCGGTATGAAGGTCCTCGCGGTGGTCGGCAACGTGAAGAACGCCCAGCGCGTGGCGGCCAGCGGCGTGGATGCGATCGTGGCTCAGGGATACGACGGGGGAGGGCACACCGGCCGCATCGGGACGATGACCCTGGTACCTGCGGTCGTGGACGCCGTGGAGCTTCCGGTCATCGCGGCCGGCGGCATTGCCGACGGTCGCGGCATCGCGGCGGCCTTCGCCCTGGGCGCGGTCGGCGCCTGGATCGGAACGCGCTTCGTCGCCAGCGCCGAGGCCTTCGCCCACCAGAACTACAAGGACCGGATCGTCGAGATTGGAGACGAGGGTACGACCCGCACCCGGTGCTTCAGCGGGAAGCCGTGCCGCGTGATCCGGAACCGCACGACGGAGTCGTGGGAGAGCAGCCGAGAGCTGCAGGAGCGCATCCTGCCCTTCCCGCGCCAGTTCGGTGTCATCGGCGAGTGGCTCGGCGAGGATCCCTACATCGCTGGCCGCCGGGAGGGCAAGGTGGACGTGGGCGCGCTGGCCGCGGGCCAGTCCTCGGCGCTGATCCACGACGTCGAGTCCGCAGGAGTCATCGTCGAGCGGCTCGCCCGCGAACTCGAGCAGTGTCTGGCCGGCATTCGGGAGCTGCGTTGAAGCCGGCGCCCGAACTCGCCCCAGAGTGAGGACGCATGGAGACTCCCCTCACCCGCCTGCTGTCGATCGACCATCCGATCGTGCTCCCGCAGATGACGCGCGTCTCCACTCCCGCACTGGTGGCGGCGGTGAGCGACGCCGGCGGTCTCGGGATCCTCGCGACGGCCAGCCTGTCTCCCGACGCGACCCGGAGCGCGATCCGCGAGCTGCGCGAGCGGACGGGCAGACCCTTCGGCGTGGGCATCCCGCTGCTGGTGCCGGGAGGCCGCGAGAAGGCGGGGACGGCGCTGGAGGAGCGCGTCCCGGTGATCAATTTCTCGCTGGGCAAGGGCGACTGGATCGTTCCCCGGGCCCACGCCTACGGGGGGAGGGTGATCGCGACGGTCACCAGCGCGCGGCATGCGCGGGCGGCCGTCTCCCAGGGGTGCGATGCGCTGCTGGTCGTGGGCAACGAGGGTGCCGGCCACGGGAGCGCCTGTACGTCCCTCGTGCTGATCCCTTCGATCGCCGACGAGGTCGCGCTGCCGCTGATCGCGGCGGGGGGCTTCGCCGACGGGCGCGGCCTCGCCGCGGCGCTGATGCTCGGCGCGTCGGGAATCGCCATGGGGACGCGCCTGGCGACGGTGCAGGAGAGCCCTCTGCACCTGCGCACGCGCGAGGAGATCCTCGCGCGCGCAGGTGCCGATACGGTCTACACGGATCGCTTCGACGGCATGGACTGTCGCATCCTGCGGACGCCGAGCGCCGAGCGGATCCTGCGACGGCGCACCGGGCTGTTCGCCGCGTTCCCCGCCTCGTTCCGCCTGGCGCGCGAGCTGGAGACGTCCTGGCTGCGGATGCTGATCGGCGTCGCGACGCGAGGCCCGGCGCACGTCGTGCGCATGGCGAGCGCCGCGACGGCGGCGGACTCGATGCAACGGGCCATCGAGCAGGGGGATCTCGAAGCGGGCGTGATGCCGGCCGGGCAGGTCCAGGAGCTGATTCGGGATGCGCCGAAAGCGGCGAAGCTGATCGCGCGCACCGTTCGCGAGGCGGAAGCCCTCCTCGGCCCCCTGCCGTGATCGGCGCGGATCAGCCTTCGCGCTCGAGGATGTGGATCACGCACACCGAGCCCGCCCCCATCATGTGGGCCAGTCCGAGGCGCGCTCCCTCCACCTGACGAGGCCCGGACTCCCCGCGCAGCTGTTGGGTCGTCTCCCAGATCTGAGCGAGGCCCGTCGGGCCGCCGGGGTGCCCGCGCGCGATCAGGCCCCCGTCCGTCGAGAAGGGAATGCGTCCGCCGATCGCCGTCGCACCCTCGTCGACGAGCTTGTCGCCCTCGCCGTCCGCGCAGAGGTCGAGCAGCTCGTAGTACATGAGCTCCTCGATCGGGAAGGCGTCGTGGACCTGGACCAGGCTCAGGTCACCGGGTTCGCACCCGGCCTCCTCGTAGGCGAGGCGCGCGGTGACCCGCGTGAGCTCCGGCGGTCCGACCACGGCCCCCAGGAAGACGTGTCCGTCGGTGTAGTGCTCCGACTGCATCTGCGACGCACGCACGCGGACACGCGGCCGACCGTCGGCGACGCGCTCGGTGACCTCGCGGCTTGCGACGATCGCGCAGGCCGCCCCGCCGCCGGCGCCGCAGGCCATCATCGCCGTGTGCGGGTAGGCCACCATCGGGGCCTCGAGCACCTGCTCGGGCGTGATCTCCTTCTCCGCGCGTCGCTCGGCCATCGGATTGTGACGGGCGTGGTTCCAGTTCTTCGCAGCGATCTTCGCGAAGGTCTCCACCTTCGTTCCGTAGTCGTGCATGCGCCGCACGGCCCACATCGCGAAGAAGCCCGCCGGCAGCAGGAGGCCCTCGATGGAGGGTCGGGAGCCCCGGGAGCGGGCCATGGCCGCCGCGCGCTGGCGCAGCGAGCCGTCCCAGCCCAGTGCCATGGCGACCTCGCAGCGACCTCCGGCGACCGCCAGCACGGCCTCGCGGAACGCGGAGGAACCCGTCGCCGAAGCGTTCTCGACGTGGACGACGGGAACGCCGGTGAGACCGAAGTCCTTCGCGATCGTCACGCCCTCGAGCATCTGTCCGCCCATGTAGCCGTTGTACAGATAGCCGACGTCGCGAAACGGGATTCGCGCGTCTGCGAGGGCGGCCCGGCCAGCGGTGAAAGCCATGTCCCGGTTGCTGGGGCATTCCTTCCGGAAGGGATGCATGCCCACGCCGATCACGTACGCTTCACGATTCATCGGTCTTCCCCGCAGCGGGCGCGAACGCGACCGTGCACAGCTCGTTGCCGTCTTCGTCCTTCGACACGGTGCGCGGCGCGAAGACCATGCGCATGCCGATCGTCCAGTCCCCCTGCTGACCGTCGATCAGCGCCTGCACCCGCACGCCCTCCGGCAGATCGATCTGCCCCACGCCGTATCCACCACTCTCTGCCGTCTTCATGCTCCCCATCCAGGGCATCTCGATGAATGTCCAGGAGTAGAGGAGGCCCTCCGGGGAGAGAAGCCGGTCCTCGACCGGCTCCGACGTGATCGGGCACAGCTTGCGCCGCGGCCAGAAGCAGCGATCCGCGGCGGGGCTGTAGGAGCCGAGCAGACGCGGCGCGTCGTCGGCGGAGTCGGGCATCCGAAAGTAGCCGTCCTCCAACGGGATCCTCTTCTTCCGCATCCGGGTCATCCCTCCTTGCCTTTCGGATCGGAAACACACTAGCATGATCTGCGACGATCGGATTCGCCCCGGACGCTGGTCCGGCGCCCGGGGTGCGGGGACGCGGCCCATGAGGATCGGCATCAACGGCGGAGGCGGCATCCACCGGCTGGAGGAGGCCGTCGAGCAGGCGCGCGGAGCGCAACGCGACGGCTTCGCGAGCTACTGGCTGTCCCAGATCGCGGGAATCGATGCCCTGACCGCGCTGGCGGTGATCGGGCGGGAGGTGCCCGAGATCGAGCTGGGGACCGCGGTCGTGCCCACCTACCCGCGACACCCGCTCGTCCTCGCGATCCAGGCGCTCACCGTGCAGGCGGCGATCGGAGGCCGGCTCGTCCTGGGCATCGGTCCATCTCACAAGCTGCTGGTCGAGGGGATGCTCGGGTATCGCTTCGATCGTCCCTACAGCCACACGCGCGAGTATCACGCGGCGCTGCGCTCGCTCCTGCGCGGGGAATCGACGGACTTCCAGGGCGACCAGATCACGGCGCGGGGCAAGGTCGACGTGGTGGCGTCGCCTCCGCCGGTGCTCGTCGCAGGGCTGGGGCCGCGCATGCTGGACCTGGCGGGCAGCGAGGCCGAAGGCACGGTGACCTGGATGTGCGGCATCAAGACCGTGGCTCAGCACATCGCGCCGCGGATTCGGGCCGCGGCGGATGGCGCCGGACGTCCCGCGCCACGAATCGTGGTGGGGCTCCCGGTCTGCGTCACGGACGACCCGGCGCGCGCCCGTCAGCTCGCCGCCGGGAAGCTCGCCCTGTACGGGGGGCTTCCCTCCTACCGGGCGATGCTGGACATCGAGGGCGTCGACGGCCCCGAGGAGATCGCCGTGATCGGGGACGAGGAACAGGTGCGCGACTCCCTCCGCGAGCTCGCTGCCGCCGGCGCCACCGACCTCCGCGCCACCGAGCTCTGCCCGACGGACGAAGACGCGGAACGCACGCGCGCTCTGCTGCGGGAGCCCCGGTAGTGGCGAGCACGAACCGCGACTATGCGTGGCTCGTCCAGGAAGACCGGGTCCACGGTGACATCTACCTCGATCCGGAGATCTTCGAGGAGGAGATGGAGCGGATCTTCCAGCGCGGATGGGTGTACCTCGCCCACGATAGCGAGTTTCCGGACGCCGGCGACTTCCGCACGAGCTGGATTGGTCTGCAACCGGTGATCCTGACCCGGGACGACGACCGGAAGGTCCATGTCCTCTTGAATCGCTGCACACATCGGGCAGCCACCGTGTGTCACGCCGAGCGGGGAAACGCTCGGGTCTTCCAGTGCGCCTACCACGGCTGGAGCTTCCGCTACACCGGTGAGCTGGCGGCGGTTCCCTACGCCGACGGCTACGGACCGGACTTCCGGAAGGAGGCCTTCGGGCTGCGACGCCTGCCGCGCGTCGATTCCTACCGCGGCTTCGTCTTCGGGAGCATCGAGCCGGGCGGCGCCTCCCTGCGGGAGTACCTGGGCGGACCCGTGATGGAGCAGATCGACCTCTTCTGCGATCTCTCTCCGAGCGGACGCATCGACCTCTCGGCGGGGACCCACCGTTACGGCTACGACGGAAACTGGAAGCTCCAGGTCGAGAACACGATCGACGGCTACCACCCGAACTTCACCCACCGCGCCTTCTTCCAGGGCATGCAGAAGGCGATGGGCGTGAAGATGGCGCTCTTCGAGGGAAGCTCCGCGGGCCTGAATCGCGATCTCGGTGGTGGCCACACGATGCTCGACGGCCGCGAGTTCAGCCGGACGGATGACTTCTCCCTGCGGCGAGTCGAGATGATCAAGCTGATGGCGAAGCCGTACTACGAGGCCCTGGCGGACCGTCACGGCGAGACGCGTGCCGAGGAGCTGCTGCGGATCGGCGGCACGCACATGAACGTCTTCCCGAACCTGATGCTCCTCCAGAACCAGGTCCGCGTCGTGCGCCCGATCCGCGTCGATCGCACGGACATCCACGTCCAGCCTGCCCTGCTCGAAGGCGCCCCAGAAGTGATCAACACCATGCGCCTCCGGATGCACGAGCAGTTCTACGGCCCGGCGGGCGGCGGGAACCCGGACGACGGCGAGATGTTCGAGCGGGTCCAGGTGGGCCTCCGGGCGTCGGTCGACCCCTGGCTCTTCATCGGGCGCGGGCGACACCGCGAGAAGGTCGACGACGACGGCACCCGCTACGGACAGATGACCGACGAGTTATCGCAGCGGGGGATCCTCCACGAGTGGCGGCGGCGGATGCTCGCCGAGTACCTGGAGGAGCGATGAGCTTCGATCGAGCCGACGTCGACGAGTTCCTCTACCTCGAGGCGCGTCTGCTCGATTCTCGCGCGTACGAGGAGTGGCTGGAACTCTTCGATGAGAAGTCGCTGTATTGGATCCCGTCGAATCGCGACGACGTCGATCCGGCGCGCCACGTCTCGATCGTCTACGCCGATCGGAGTCAGCTGGAGCTCCGCATCGAGCAGCTGCTGAGCGGCAGCGCCTGGGTCCAGGATCCCCCGTCACGGCTCTGTCGCGCGGTCTCGAACATCGAGATCCTGGAGGCGGGGGAGGGCGCACTCGCCGTCGAATCTGTGATCCTGCTCGTCGAGCTTCGACGGCAGCGCCAGCGGCTCCTCATGGGTCGCGTCCACCACAGGCTGCGTCGGCACGAGGGATCCTTCCGAATCGAGGAGAAGCGCGTCCATCTCATCGATAGCGACGAAGTCATCGACAACTTGACATTCCTCGTGTAGTCACCGCGAGAAGATGGTGGGACGATGGAGTCCGTATGGATGGGATTCGACAACTCGGCTACGCCGGTCTCGACGTGTCCGATATCGACGCCTGGGAGATCTTCGCGACCGAGGTGCTGGGCATGCAGGCGACGCCCCGCGGCACGGGAGGCGACGCCCCACTTCACCTGCGGATGGACGAGTACGAACGGCGGGTCTCGCTGCACCCTGCGCGCCGCGACGACGTGCGGTACCTGGGACTCGAGGTGGCGGGCACAGCCCAGCTAGCCGCGGTTCGCGCTCGTCTCGAGAGCGCCGGCCGGCCCGCCACGAGCGCGACGGAGAAGGAGGCGGCTGAGCGCTTCGCGGCGGGTCTGGTGAGGACGGAGGATCCGGATGGACTGCCGATCGAGGTCTATTTCGGCCCCAGGCTTCGGGTCGAAGAGCCCTTTCACTCGCCGAGGCCGATCTCGGGCTTCCGCACCGGCGACCTGGGGTTGGGGCACGTCGTGCTCTGCGTGGGCGACATCGAACGCAGCGTCGCCTTCTACCGGGATGTGCTCGGGTTCCGGATCAGCGACCTCATCAGCTTCGAGCCTGCACCGGGCCTGGAGGTATCGGTCACCTTCCTCCACTGCAATCCCCGCCATCACTCCCTCGCGTTGGTGCAGGCGCCGCTGCCCACCCGTTTGAACCACTTGATGGTCGAGCTGCACTCACTCGACGACGTGGGCTCGACCTACGACCTGTGCCGGGACCGCGGCATCCCGATCGCGATGGACCTGGGGCGTCACACGAACGACCGCATGGTGTCCTTCTACGCACAGAGCCCGTCCGGGTTCCAGGTCGAGTACGGATGGGGCGGGCGACTCATCGACGATGCAAACTGGCGCGTTCAGACCCACCGCGCCGCCAGCATCTGGGGGCACCGGCTAGGAGGTGAGGCATGACCGCGGCAGGCTGGCGCAGGTGTGTCGACGAAGACCACCGCGGTGGAACGTTTCGAGTGCACCGACGCACCTTCAGGGACCCGGCCATTCTGGAGCAGGAGCTGCGGGCCATCTTCGATCGATGCTGGATCTACGTGGGACACGCCTCGGAGGTTCCGGAACCTGGCGACTTCCGGGCACGAGACGTGGCCGGGCGCCCGGTGATCCTCGTGAGAGCCAACGACGGGGAGGTCCGGGTGCTCCTCAACACCTGCACCCATCGCGGCGCCCTGGTCTGCCGGGAGCGTGCGGGCAACACGCGCAGCTTCCAGTGCCCCTATCACGCCTGGAGCTTCGACAACGCGGGTCGGCTGATCGGGACGCCGGGCAAGGAATCCTACAGTGATGCGTTCGAGCGCTCGGACTACGACCTGGGGCAGCCGGCACGCGTCGGGAGCTACCGGGGCTTCGTGTTCGCGGCCTTCAACCTGGAAGTCCCGACTCTGGAGGAGTACCTCGCCGGCGCCCGAGAGTATCTCGACCTCGTCTGCGATCAGTCCGGGACAGGCATGGAGATCGTGGGCGGAACGCAGGAGTACTCCATCGAGGCCAACTGGAAGCTCCTCGTCGAGAACAGCGTCGACGGTTACCACGGCGTCCCGACACACATGCGCTACTTCGGCTATCTGGTGAGCAGCGGTGTGGACCTCACGAAGATGAACCTCGGCGCGGGCGCCGGCTACGACCTCGGCAACGGTCATGCCGTCATCGAGTACGACGCACCCTGGGGGCGTCCTATCGCCCGATGGGTCGAGGCCTTCGGTGAGGACCTCCGCCCGGCCATCGAAGCGGAAGCCCGTCGCCTGGAGGAGCGCCACGGCGCGGAACGCGCGACCCGCATGTGCCAGATGAGCCGGAACCTCTTGATCTTTCCGAACCTGATCGTCAACGACATCATGGCCATCACGGTTCGCACGTTCCACCCGGTGGAGCCGAGCCGGATGAACGTGTCGGCCTGGACGCTCGCACCCGTGGGCGAGGATCCCGCGCATCGCGCCATCCGGCTGGAGAACTTCCTCACCTTCCTGGGCCCGGGCGGCTTCGCCACGCCCGACGACGTGGAGATGCTGGAGTCGTGCCAGCGCGGCTTCGCGAACGTCGAGGTCCAGTGGTCGGATATCTCGCGTGGCATGAAGAGCGACGTACCGCTGCCCTCGGACGAGGCTCCAGATGCGGGTCTTCTGGCGCCGCTGGCAGTCCCTGGTGGATTGCGAGGGGGAGTCGCTCCCGGCGGCCGTGCGGGCGGCCGGTTGAGAATGGCTCGCGAGGCCTCGCAACCGGTCAGGGAGCTCACGCCGGCCACCCCGACGAGATCGGATGTGGAGGAGCTGCTCTACCAGGAGGCGGAGCTGCTCGACGACTGGCAGCTCGAACGATGGCTGGAGCTCCTGACCGACGACGTCGTCTACGAGGTGCCGCCCACCGACGCACCAGATGCCGACAGCTCGAGCACGCTCTTCCTCGTGTCGGACGACGCGGCGCGGCTGCGATCGCGCGTCCAGCAGCTCCTGGCCGGGAACGCCTGGGCCGAAGTGCCGAGATCCCGAACGCGCCGCTTCGTCTCCAACGTGCGCCTGAAGGAGCGTCGCGGCGACGAGCTGGACGTGACGGCGAACTTCTGCATCCACCGCTTCCGGTCCGGGAAGAGCGACGTCTACGTCGGCCGCTACCAGTACGTGCTCCTGCTCGATCCGCGGGGAATGCGCATCCGGCGGCGCCGGGCGGTCCTGGATCTCGAGTCGCTGCGTCCTCACGGAAAGGTCAGCATCATCCTCTGAAAGGGGGAACGATGGGTCGCATCTCCGGAATCGGAACCACGCACGTCCCGTACCTCATGAACGCTCCGGAGAACCTGCTCATTTTCCGGAAGCTCCTCTGCGCGTTCGCGGAGCGCCTGGAGGGGCGGCCCTTCGTGGAGCCCGCCGAAGCACTCGAGGAGATGGGAGACGATCCGGAGGCCGTGGCTCGCGAACACCATCGGCTCCATTGGGAGGCATTCGACGCGCTACGGCGCCACGTCGACGAGGAGAAGCCCGACTGCATCCTCATGATCGGTGACGACCAGGCGCAATGCTTCCAGGAGAACAACCTGCCGCCGTACGCGATCTACGTGGGTGACGAGGTCGAGGCGACCCCCTTCTACATGTCCCGCTTTCCGGGTGATGCGGAGTACGTGAAGGACACCTGGGGCGTCGCGGTCGACCACACCTACCATTGGCCCTGCGACGCCGAGCTGGCGATCGCTCTGCGGGACGGGCTCATCGAAGACGGCTTCGACATCGCCTCCTCCAACGACCTGAACAGCGAGCGCTGGAGCTACGGCCTCGGTCACGCGCACGCCAACACCCAGCTCTTCCTGAGGAACGACGACGGGGGCATCCCCATCGTCCCGCTCTTCATCAACTGCTACGGATCGGAGCTCGCCATCTTCTCGCAGCTCACGGGCGGAGAGCCTCCGCCCGCTCCGTTCCCGCGCGCGCCGCGCTCCGAACGGCTCTACGACATGGGGCGCTCGATCCGACGCATCCTGGAGGAGCGGCCGGGGAACGTGATGATCTGTCCGAGCTCGACCTGGTCCCACACCTGGCTCACCAAGCGGCACGGACGCATGCGCATGGACCTCGAGGGAAACCTCGAGAAGGTGAAGTGGTTCGAGGCCGGAGAGGCGGCGCGGATGCGGGAGTACGACTCGCCGCAGATCGAGGACAACGGAGATCACGAGCTGCGCAACTGGATCGTCGCTGCGGGCATCATCGGCGATCGTCCCATGGAGCTGGTCTGCCAGCTCGCGTCCTGGGTCTCGACCGGCTTCCGCGTCTTCGGCATCTGGCGCTGAGTTCTCTCGTGTGTGTCATCGACGTGCACAACCACACGGTGACCCCAGCCGTCATCGAGCTGCTGGAGAAGGATGGCGCCCACTTCGACACCGAACTCGTGGAGCGGAACGGCGCGCGTTTCGCTGTGATCCGGGATTCCGCGATCCGGCCGCTCCACGATCGGATGACCCAGGCAGAGCCGAGGGTGGAGGACATGGATCGGCTGGGCGTCGACGTGCAGGCCGTCTCCTGCGTGCCCTTCCTGATGTACCCCGACGTCGAGGCGGAGTGCGCGGCGGCCATGGCGCGGGTCAACAACGAGTCGCTGGCGGCGTTGAGCGAGACCCACGCCGGGCGCTTCTCGCCGCTCGCCTCGATCCCGCTCCAGGCACCCGAGGCCGCCGCCCGGGAGCTCGAGCACGCCGCGGGGTTGGGGCTGCGTGGAGTCGAGATCCCCACCGGGGCGCCGGGCCTCGACCTCGACGACCCCCGCCTGGCGCCGGTCTGGGAGTGTGCGGAGGCGCTCGGCATGACGGTCTGCATCCACCCCCTTCGATGCCACGCCGAACGGTGCCTTCGCGCGCTTCGCCCTGGGGAGCCTGGCGGGCAACCTCTTCGACACCGGCATGGCGGCGGCCCTCCTCGTGTTCGGCGGGGTCCTGGAGAGGCATCCGAAGCTCCGGTTCGTCCTCTACCACGGGGGCGGCGCGTTCCCCGCGCTGCTGTCGCGGCTGGACAAGGGACATTCCCTGTTTCCCGCGTGTCGCGAGAAGATCTCGCGAAGACCATCGGAGTTCGTTCCGCACTTCTCCTTCGACACGGTCGTCTTCGACCGGGAGTGGCTGCGCCACCTGGTGCGCCGCTTCGGGGCCGAACGGGTCGTCATGGGAAGCGACTACCCCCTTCCGATGGGCGCAGACGACCCGGTGGCCGAGGTCCGGGCGCTCGGGCTTCCCGAGGCGGACGAGCGGGCGATCCTCGGAGGAAACGCTGCGGCGCTGCTGGGAGTGGACGTCGCGGCCGTGGAGCACACGAACCGATGAGGCTCTCCGGCAAGGTTGCGGTCGTCACCGGTACGAGCCCCAACATCGGCGGTGGTATCGCCGAGGGCCTGGCAGCGGCGGGCGCGAAGGTCGGCTGTCTGGACGTGGACCCGGGCAACGTCGAAGACTGTGCTGCGGCGATTCGGGAAGCCGGTGGGGAGGCGATCGGCATCCGCTGCGACGTGAGATCCCTCGAGCAGGTGGAGGAGGCGGTCGCCCGGGTGCGACGCGAGCTCGGGCGCCTCGACGTGCTGGTGAACAACGCGGCGATCTTCAATCAGAAGGGGCTGCTCGACATGAGCCTGGAGGAGTGGGCGAACCAGACCGGGGTGATCCTGACGGGAGCCTTCCTGTGCTCGAAGGTCTTCGCGCGGCATCTGGTGGAGCAGGGCGAAGGGGGCGCGATCGTCAACATCGTCTCCACCGCGGGTCACCAGGGTCAGCCGGGGAACGTGGCCTACTGCACCGCGAAGTCCGGCCTGCTGAACTTCACGCGCTCGGTCGCGATGGAGCTCGCCAGCCATCGCATCCGGGTCAACAGCCTGACCCCCACGGCGACCGACCCGCGCGACGCGATGGCGCGCGCGGAGCGCTGGGGACGGCCGGAGACCGATCCCCGGATCCTCGACTTCTTCGAGGGGTTCCGGCGCGGCGTCCCCATGCAGGAGCTGCCCGATCCGACGGACTACGCGCGGGCGGTCGTCTTCCTGGCTTCCGACGACGCCCGCCACGTCACCGGCGCCGACCTCTGCGTCGACGCGGGTGCGCTCGCCCGCTACTGGGCGTGGAATCCGTCCGGCTGAGTGCCCAGGTCGAAAGCCGTCGGCGCAGTCGCGGGTGCTTTCCGATCCGGTGTGGAGTAGTATGATCGGATACGATCCGGGATTCCTCACCGGAGCCGTGACGGAGGAGCGCATGCGTACACCGATCTGCGACCTGCTCGACATCGAGCACCCCATCTTCCTCGCCGGCATGGGAGGCGTGGCGTATGCCGAGGTCTGCGCCGCCGTCTCCGAGGCCGGAGGCTTCGGGACCCTGGGCATGGCGACCATGGACGTCGAGGGCATTCGCGAGCAGATGCGCCAGGTGCGCAAGCGCACGGACAAGCCCTTCGGCGTGGATCTGCTGGCGGCCCTGCCCGAGCAGGTGATGGCGGCAATGGACGTCATCATCGAGGAGGGCGCGTCGGCCTTCATCGCCGGGCTCGGCGTGCCCGGTCCCGTCATCGAGAAGTGCCACGACGCCGGACTCAAGGTGATGAGCATGTGCGGAAAGGTCGCCCATGCGGTGCGCGCCGAGGAGGCCGGCTGCGATGTCGTCATCGCCCAGGGAACCGAGGCAGGGGGGCACACCGGCCAGGTCGCCGGCATGGCGCTCATCCCGCAGATCGTGGATGCGGTGGAGATTCCCGTGCTCGCCGCCGGCTCGATCGTCGATGGCCGCGGACTGGCCGTTGCGCTGGCATTCGGCGCCCAGGGGGTCTGGATGGGGACGCGCTTCATCGCCTCCGAGGAGGCGCATGCCGCGCCGCTCTACAAGAAGCGCCTGGTCGACGCGGGGAGTGCGGACACGATCGTGAGCCGGTGCTACTCCGGAAAGCCGATGCGGGTGATTCGGAACCCGTACGTGGACGACTGGGAGCGTCGCAGCGACGAGATCAAGCCGTTTCCCGACCAGATGGCCCACAGCGTGCGCAGCGGCGTGCTTCCCCTGATGTCCGGCCAAGACGAGGACGTGGATCTGGAACGCTCCTGCCTGCCGGCGGGGCAGGGCGTGGGGGGGATCGACGAGGTGCTTCCCGTGCAGGAGATCGTGAATCGGGTCCTCCGCGAGGCCCGGGAGACGATCGAGCGCCTGGGCGGGCTCGTCTAGCTTAGCTAGGGGAGCGGCTCGACCGATCAGTCGAAGACGATCACGCTGCGAGCCGCCTTGCCGGCCCGCATCTGGTCGAAGGCGGTGTTGATCTCGTCCAGCGGCAGCCGGGCAGAGATCATCTCGTCGAGCTTCAGCTGTCCGTTCAGGTAGAAGTCGACGTAGCGCGGCATGTCGACCCGGAAGCTGTTCGATCCCATCATCGATGCGATGAGCCTCTTCTCGCCCATCAGGAAGTCGAGCCCAGGGACCGCGATGTTCTGCCCCATGGGAAGCAGTCCGACGAGGATCGCGGTGCCTCCCTTCTTCAGCATCGCGAGAGACTGCTGCGCGGTGGCGCTCAAGCCGATGCACTCGAAGGCGTAGTCGACCCCGCCAGCGGTGAGCTCCATCACCTGCGCCGCCGGATCTCCGTCCGACGCGTTCACGCCGTCGGTGGCGCCGAGCCGCTTCGCGAGATCCAGCTTCCAGGGCTCCGTGTCGATCGCCAGGATGCGCGAGGCGCCCGCGATCCGGCAGCCCTGGAGTGCGGACAGGCCGACGCCCCCACAGCCGATCACGGCGCAGGTCGAGCCGGGCCGGACCTTCGCCGTGTTCAGCGCTGCGCCCAGGCCGGTGGTGACCCCGCAGCCGATCAGCGCCGCGCGATCGAGCGGCACGTCGTCGCGGATCTTCACGAGCGCGTTCTCGTGCACCAGCATCCGCTCCGCGAAGGCCGACAAGTGGGCGAACTGCCGGATCTCCACTCCCTCCTTGGAGAGGCGCGGCGGCTCGTCTGGCCCCCGCATCGTGGCCTCGCCGCCGCAGAGATTGGGGCGGCCCGTGGCACAGAACTCGCAATTGCCGCAGAACGCGGAGAGGCAGCCGATCACGGGATCTCCCTTGGCGAACGACTTCACCTCGGAGCCCACCTCCTCCACGACGCCCGCGGGCTCGTGGCCGAGGATCAGCGGCGGCGGTACGGGCAGTCCGCCCTCGATCACGTGGAGGTCGCTGTGACACACGCCGGTGGCTGCCGTGCGGACCAGCACCTCGCGCGGACCCGGCTTGCCGATCTGCACCTCCTCGATCTCGAGGGGGGCCTTGAACGTTCGCATGACGGCTGCCTTCATGATCGATCTCCTGGTCCTCCCGGCTCGGCGGGAGTCGTCACGTTGCAGGGGGGAGTCGGATTTCTTCGAAGGTCGTCGGGTAGCCTGCGTCGTTGCGGATCTCGAGACGTTTGGCGCCGTCCCGGTCCACGATGCGCGGCAGAACCGGTGGGACCGCGCGCGCGCGGGAGGCCGCGAGTGCCGCGTCGCTGCTGCCGAATCCGCAGAGCGACTCGAGATTGCAGCGTGTGGGAAAGATGATGTTCCGTTCCCCGCGTCGCGACTGAGCGACGGCCTCTTCCGGGCTCAGCCAGACGTGGCCGGTGGATTCGATCCCGTCGTGGCTTGCCTCCTGACCCGGCGGCGTGCGCGCAGTGAAGAAGAGCGTGTCGAAGCGACGCGGGACCAGCTCGGGCGTGATCCAGCGCCCGTGCACTGCGAGCTGGTCCGCTGCGAGGACGAGATCTTCGGCCTCGACGATCTCGCGGAAGGAGCGCTCGTGGTTCTGGACCTCGAGACGGTGCGGCGCGAGCGCTGCGGCGACCTCGGCTCCGACGAGCGCGCTCTCCCCGACGCGCCGAGCGAGCACGATGCCCGTTTCCTCGTAGGTCTCCCGGATCGCCGCCACGAGGAAGCAGAGGGCGAGCTGCGGGTCGAGGCTCGGTACCCGGCTCGCGGATTCCGCGTCGACGCCGTCGAGACGGCCGACCAGCTCCCGGTCCTCGTCGTCCACGCGGCCGCCGGGAAAGACGTAGAGCCTGGGCAGGAACTCGCTCTCCACGCTCCGTTCGACGAGCAGCACCTCCGGCGACGACGGGCCGTCGCGGAGGAGTATGATCGTCGCCGCGGGCACCGGAACGGCGGGCTCGGCCATGCTCGCTTCAGCCCTCGATCCGGAGTGCCTGGCGGGGGCAGAGCCGGACCGCCTCCTCCAGCTTCTGGCGCAGTCTCTTGGGGACCTCGTCCATCAGCAGGGTCAGCGTGTCGTCCTCTTCGACGCGAAACACCTCCGGGCAGCAGTCCATGCACACGGCGTTGGCCTCGCACAGGTCGTAGTCGACGATGATCTTCATTGGGGCTCCTATCGGTCGACGAGTTCTCGACGCTCGATTCGTTCTCTATCGGCCCGTGAATACGGGCTTCCGCTTCTCCATGAAGGCGCGCGGTCCCTCCACTGCGTCGTGAGACCGCATGACCTCGCGGGCGCAGTCGCTTTCGATCGCGAAGGCCTCGGCGAAGGGCAGGCCGTTCGTGCGCAGCAATGCCTCCTTGATCTTCTGGACGGCGAGCGGGCCGTTCTCGGCCACGCGCCGCGCCACCGCCTCGGCGCGCTCGAGAAGCTCTTCCTGCGGCACGATCTCGTTCACCAGGCCGATGCGATGCGCCTCCTCGGCCGACAGGGGTTCGCCGATGAGGAGGATCTCCATCGCCTTCGCGAAGGGCACCTGCCGCTGCAGCCTCACCAGGGAGCCCCCAGCCGGGATGATTCCCCGCTTCGCCTCGGAGAGGCCGAAGCGAGCCTCGGGGCATGCGATGCGGATGTCCGTGGCCTGGAGGATCTCCGTGCCCCCAGCCAGCGCGAATCCGTTGACCGCCGCGATCACGGGCTTGTAGAGCCTCGAAGTCACGCAGCAGTCCGCAGTTGAGGGCATCGCGGTCCGAGAGGAGCGCCTCGTCCCACTCGTTCTCCGGTTTCCGGGCGCCCGTGAACAGCGGAATCAGGAGCTGGAGGTCGGCACCCGCGCAGAAGGCCTTGTCCCCGGCGCCCGTCAGGATCGCGACGCGGGCATCTCCGTCGTCACGAAAGTCTCGCCACGCGTCGCGCAGGCGCACCAGCATCTCGGGGCTGATCGCATTGCGGCGCTCGGGCCGGTTCATCGTGAGCCAGGCGATTCCCTCGCGCTTCTCGTAGAGCAGGTGCATCAGGGTCTTCGACTCCAGATGGATGGGCATCGACGTTCGCCGGGTCCGCCGTCCCGGCCCGCGTGCCCGGTAGAGCCTATCACGATCGGCAATGGCATGGTAATATCGGAAAGCCTACGGAGCTGGGCCCCTGGGGTGGTGACGGCGCGACGGCGGATCGATGGATGGCCGCCTGCTATCTGTGCGTTGGGGGACGAGGCTCTTGTGGCAGGAGGGCAGGACGTGGAACAAGAAGCATTGAACGGAATCAGCAAGCGCGTGCGAGCCTGGCGAGAGGAGCTCGGGCTCTCGCTCCACGAGCTGGCTGCACGCAGCGACGTGGCGGCGAGCACCATCCAGAAGGTCGAGACCGGCCAGATGGTCCCGTCGATCGCCGTGCTGCTCAAGATCGCGCGCGGGCTCGAGCGTCGCCCCGCCGAGCTCGTCTCGGACCAGTCCGAGGAATCCGACGTCGTCCTCCTGCGAGCCAAGGAGCATCCGGTGATCAGCGCCTCCTCGCGAATGCGGGTGGAGAGGCTCTCGGGAGACCTCTTCGACCCGGCCATCGAGGTGTGGCGCGTGCAGCTGCATCCGGGGTACGGGAGCGGAAAGGGGATGTACACGTACGAGGGGGAAGAGGTCGTCCTGTGCGAAGAGGGCGAGGTGACCTTCCGGATCGGCGATGACGAGTATCGTCTCGGTGCCGGAGACACGCTCCACTTCAAGGCGGGGATCCCCCACCAGTGGTGGAACTCGGGACGCTCGGTCGCCCGTCTGGTCGTCGCCGGGAACTTCCCGAAGGGTCTTCGTGCGAAGCTCCACGCCCAGGTGCAGCAGAACCGCCGCGTGCGAAAGTCATCGTAGGGAGGCGGCTTCACGTGTCGGGAGTTCCGATGAGCAGCAAGACACTGGCGATCGTGCAGACCGGTCCGCGGAAGCTCGAAGCCCGCGACCTCCCCCTCCCCGAGATCGGCGACGAGGATGCGCTGCTGCGGATCGAGGCCTGCGGAATCTGCGGCAGCGACGTCGAGCAGTATCACGGCGCTTTGCCGCTGCCGTTTCCGTTGATCCCCGGACACGAGCCCCTCGGCATCGTGGAGAAGATCGGCGACCGTGCCGCGGCGCGCTGGGGTGTCGACGTGGGAGATCGCGTCGCCGTCGAGACGATGCTGCCCTGCAAGTTCTGCAAGGAATGTCTGACCGGGCGCTACCACCTGTGTCGCACGCGTCGGATCTACTCCTACATTCCTCTGGATCAGGCTCCCGGGCTCTGGGGGCGTACGCGGAGTACATGTACGTCGCTCCCAACTCGGTGGTGCACAAGATGGACCCGGATCTGCCGCCGGAGATCGCGGTCCTGTTCAACCCGCTGGGAGCGGGATTCCGCTGGGCCGTCGAGATTCCCGACACCCAGCCCGGCCAGAGCGTCGTGATCCTGGGTCCGGGACAGCGGGGGCTCGCGAGCGTGATGGCCTGCCGGCACGTCGGCGCGGGCACCATCGTCGTCACGGGCCTCGAGGCGGATGCCCCGAAGCTCGCGCTCGCCCGCGATTTCGGCGCGAACGTCACGGTGGACGTCGAGAACGAGGACGCGCGTGAGCGGATCCTCGAGGCAACCGACGGCGGTGCCGACGTGGTGGTGGACGTCTCCGCCTACGCGACCGAGCCCGTCGCCGCCGCACTCGACTACGCGAAGCCGGGCGGCACGGTCGTCCTCGCGGGCGTGAAGGGCTACAAGCCGATCCCCGAGTTCGTCTCCGACAAGATCGTGATGAAGGAGATCGCGATCCGCGGTGCCATCGGTGTCACGACGACGGGCTACTCCGAGGCGATCCGGCTGATCGAGTCGCGCACGCTGCCGCTCGAGAAGATGCACACCCACGACTTCGGACTGCGCGATGCGGAGGAGGCGATCCTGACGCTCGCGGGCGAGGGGAAGGGGCCCCGCTCCATCCATTCCTGCCTGCTGCCGGGGCGCGGCTGACTCCGCCTCAGGGGGCTCGCGTCGGCATGCCCCGACGCGGTACCACGAACACCCCCTCGGCGAGGGCGAGGACGTCGTCCCCCTCGAAGAGGCGCCCCCGCGTGACCGTCTTGCGTGGGTCGACCCGTCCGCCCTCGACCTCGAACGAGAGCGTTCGCCCGAGCGGGGTGGGCCGCCGGTAGTCGATGCGGAGCCGCCCCGTCATCCCGCTCGCGTCGACCGCCATGTTGTGCTGACCGAGCACCTGATCGAAGAAGAGAGCCACGAAGCCTCCGTGGACGCAGCCCGGCGGTCCCTCGAAGGGCAGCGGGAAGGTGACCGTCCCCCGCGTCACGCCCTCGACGTGCTCGCAACGCGGCTCCGGGAAGACGGGATTCTGGGCGCCGACCACGGGGCCGAAGCCGTAGCGCGGGCGCCGCTCGGGCTCGCGGGTCGCGTCGGGCCGCGGCAGCAGCCCGCTGGACGAGATCGCTTCGATGGCGCGCCGCACGTGGTCGTGGGCGTCGCGTAGCGAGGCCTCTGCGGTCGCGTCCTCCGCCGGCATCTGGAGCATCGCGGAGTGCAGCTCTCTCAGGGATCGGCCGAGCTCGAGCAGGACGGCGGGGGGTTCGGCGAATCTCGGGCGCTCCATCGACGACCCGGGGGCAGGGGTGCTGGATCTCATGTTCGGTTCCATCTGGCTGGCGTGCTGCCCGCCCGACGGCGAGGGCGGCGCTTGCGTTTCTGATTGGAAATCATGTAGCATGGTTCGCAACGCGTGTCCTGCGAGCCGCGAAGAGGTGGCGCCATGATTCCCGCCGGAACGATCTCCGCCGACTCCCACGTCGTCGAGCCGGCGAACTGCTACGTCGACTTCATCGAGCCGCGCTACCGCAAGGACGCCCCGCGAATCGTGGAGCAGCCGGACGGCAGCGACGCCTTCTTCATCCAGGGCATGAAGCGGCCCGTCGGGCTCGGCCTGATGGACGGCGCGGGCTACACGCCGAAGGACCGGGCCCGACGCCTGCGCAAGCTCAAGGCCGACGACGTGCGTCCGGGCGGGTACGACGGAAGAGCGCGCGCCGAGTACATGGACCGCGACGGCGTCGCGGCAGAGGTGGTCTACGCCTCCGTCGGGATGGCGCTGTGCCTCCACCGCGACCCGGAGTACAAGAACGCCTGCATGCAGGCCTACAACCGCTGGCTCGCCGGCTTCTGCGCATCCCTCCCCGATCGGATCTTCGGCCTGGCCCAGACGGCGGTGCTCTCGGTGGACGCGGCGATCGAGGACTTCGAGCGCGCCAAGCAGGCAGGCTTCGTGGGCATGATGATGCCTGGGCATCCCGTCCACGAGGACTACGACCATGCCGACTATGATGCGCTCTGGGACTGCGCCACGGATCTCGATCTCCCGATCTGCTTCCACATCCTGACCTCTCGCGAGGGGGAGCCTCTTCGCGCCCACGCGCGGGCACCCGATCAACAACTTCCTGGGCATCATCCGCGCCGTGCAGGACGTCGTCGGGATGATGACGCTCGGCGGGGTCTTCGAGCGACATCCGAAGCTCAGGCTCGTGTGCGCAGAGGGGGACGCCGGCTGGATGCCCCACTACATGTACCGGATGGACCACGCCGCGAAGGTGCACGCCGACGACGGGATCATCCCGGGCCTCTCGAAGCTCCCGAGCGAGTACATCCGCAGCAACGTGCGCATGACCTTCCAGGACGACTGGACGGCCTTCCAATCGCTGCACATGCTCGACCAGCAGCAGCTGCTCTGGGCGAGCGACTTTCCGCACACCGATTCCACCTGGCCGAGGTCGCAGGAGCTGCTGGCGGAGCACACGTCGCATCTCGACGAGGCGCAACGCCAGGCCATCATGCGAGACAACACGGCCAGCTTGTTCGGCCTGCCCGCGGGCGAGCTCTCCTGGCGCATGGACGCGACGGCGGGCTGAGTCCGGCACCGGAGCTCAGGAGCCGACGTTCCGGGCGACCTCGCGGAAGGGGCGCCCCGCGTCCGAGGGCTCCTTCGGCAACCCGAGCACGCGCTCGCCAATGATGTTGCGCTGGATCTCATCCGTCCCACCAGCGATGGAGACCGCGGGGACCGAGACCAGCACCTCGGCGATCACGCCGTCCATGGGCGAGTCGGGGCCACAGAGCAGCGCGTCGGCACCGGAGATGAGCGCGTGTGCGTCGGCGGCGGCGCGGGCGACGTGGCTGGCGGCCAGCTTGCCCAGGGAGCCCTCTGGGCCGGGCGGCCGGCCGAGCACGCGCGCGGCCTTGGCCCGCTTCGCCGTCCACTCCGCGGTTCGCGCCAGGATCAGCACGCGCGCGACGGCCTGGCGCACCGCCGGATCGGCGAGGCGTCCGGTCTCCTGGGCTCGCTTCACCACGAGGTCGGCGCGTCCGGCGCGCTGCGGGTACCACTTGTACGGCTCCATGACCGATGCGAGCTCGCGGCGGTACTCGTCGAAGATGGGGCCCTCTCCCCGAGCTCCACGCACCAGAGAGCGCAGCCCATCCGCCATGCGGCGTTCGTGGGCAAGCGTCGTGAGCGCGACGGTCCAGCCTCGATCCACCTCCCCGATCACGTTCGCCGCTGCGACCCGCGCGTCCGTGAAGAACACCTCGTTGAAAGAAGCGTGGCCGTTCATCTGGCGAAGCGGGCGGACCTCGACGCCCGGCTGGTCCATTTCGATCGCGAAGTAGGTAATCCCCTGATGCTTGGGCACGTCCCAGTTCGTACGGGCGAGGAGCATTCCGTAGCGTGCGTGGTGGGCACTCGTCGTCCACACCTTCTGGCCGTTCACGACGTACTCGTCGCCATCGCGGTCGGCGCGCGTGGTGAGCCCGGCGAGGTCGGAGCCGCTCCCCGGCTCGCTGAAGAGCTGGCACCAGGTGTGTTCGCCGGTGAGGATGGGCCGGAGCAGCGCCCGCTTCTGCTCGTCGGATCCGTGCTCGAGGAGCGTCACCGCGGCGAGGGCCGTCCCCCCTCCCTGGGCCACACCCACCGCGCCGGCGCGCTCGAACTCCTCGCGTACCGCCTCCGCGAGCGGCTCTGGCAGCCCCCTGCCGCACCATTCGCGGGGCCAGGTCGGGCAGCCCCAGCCCGAGTCGGCCAGCAAGGTGCGCCATTCGGTGAGCCGGAGCTCGGGATCCCAGTTCTCGGCGAGCCACGCCCGGACTTCCGCTCGTACCGTCTCTTCCGAATGTTGGCTCATGAGATGCCCCACTTCGCGAGCATGCGCTCCCGCTGGGCGGCCGGATCGCCCAGCAGCAGCTCCGAGCTCCTCGCACGCTTGAAGTACAGGTGGGTGTCGTTCTCCCATGTGAACCCCACGCCGCCGTGGATCTGGATGCTCTCCGAGGCCACGTTCCGGTAGGCGTCGGAGCAGCACGCATTGGCGAGCGAGGCCAGGGCCGGCAGCTCGGGGTCGTCCGCGGCGGCCGCCTCCGCCGCGAAGTACGCGGCCGACTTGGCGAGCTCCACCTCCAGGAGGAGCTCTGCCAGACGGTGCTTGATCGCCTGGAACGAGCCGATCGGCCGCCCGAACTGCACCCGGACCTTCGCGTACTCGGTGGTTTGCTCGAGCACCTTCTGCGCGCCGCCGACCATCTCGCTCGCCAGCGCGATCGACGCGAGGTCGAGCGTCCGCTCGAGCGCGTCGGCTCCCGTACCCGGCTCCCCCAACGGCTCCGCCGGGACGCCCGAGAACACGAGACGCGCGAGCTTGCGCGTGGCGTCCAGCGTCGGGAGCAGGGCGCGGTCGAGACCGGCGGCGTGGCCCGGAACGACGAACAGGCTGATCCCATCGGTCCCCGTGGTGTCCGGGAGGCGAGCGGCGACCACGATTTGGTCCGCCGTATGGCCGTCGAGCACGAAGCTCTTCGTCCCGTCGAGCCGCCAGCCGTCGCTCGTGGGGCTGGCCGTAAGTGCGATGGCAGGAACCTCCCAGCGGCCGTCGGGCTCGGTGAGTGCGAGCGTGGCGACGGTTCTGCCCGAGGCGATCGCTGGCAGGATCTCCTTGCGTCGCGCCTCGGTGGCTCCCAGAAGGACCGCATTCGCCGCGAGCACGGCCGAGGCGAAGAAGGGAGCACACAGCAGCGCACGTCCGCTCTCCTCGAGGGCGATGCCGAGCTCGACGAAGCCGAATCCCTGGCCGCCGTACTCCTCCGGAAGGTGGATACCCGAGAGCCCGAGGTCCGAGCAGGCCTGTTTCCAGACCTCGCGGTCGAAGCCATCGGGGGTTTCCATCAGTCGCCGCACCTCGGCGGTCGGCGAGCGCTCCTCGAGGAAGCGTCGCAACACGCCACGGAACTCCTCCTGCTCTGCGCTGAAGCCGAACTGCACGCCGACTGCTCCCGGCCCGCCGCCGGTTAAAGGTTTCCGATCGGAACCTGCAATGTATCATAGTAGAATCGACCGTGGGGCGGAGGGCGCCTTGACCGAGAGACCGTTGATCGCGATCACCCAGGGTGACCCCTGCGGCATCGGCCCCGAGGTCGTGGCGCGAGCGCTCGGAGGGGGCCGGCCCTACGCGGTGGCGCGCCCGGTCGTGATTGGGTGTGTGGAGTCGATGGAGGCTGGTGTCGCGGTGGCGGGTGTCGACCTGAAGGTCCGCCGCATCTCGTCGCTCGACGGGGTGGGGATGGATCCGGGCCGTCTGGACGTCCTGGACGAGGGCCGGCTCGATCCGGGTCGTATCCAGCCGGGCCGGGCCGTGGCGGAGTGCGGACGGGCGAACGGGGCGTGGCTCGCGACGGCTGCCGAGCTCTGTACGCGGGGAGACGCGGCCGGCACGGTGATGGCACCGGTCAACGCGGAAGCGCTCGTTCGGGGGGCGCAGCGGGGGAGATCCTCGGCACCGACGAGGCCTCCCGGTATCTGACGCTGCTCTCCGGGCCGCTCCGTGTCGTGCACGTCTTCGACCACGTTCTCCTGGAGGACGTCTGCCGCCGCCTGTCCCCGGAGCTCGTCCACCGCGCGGTGACGAAGACGCACGAATCCCTCTCGCGATGGGGCATCGCGTTGCCGCGCATCGGCGTCTCGGGCCTGAACCCCCATGCGCAGGGTCCCCAGGAGAGCCGCGCGATCGCCCCCGGGATCGAGCGGGCGCGCGCGGAGGGGATCGATGCTGCGGGTCCGATCGCGCCCGATACCGTCTTCCGGCACTGCATCGAGGGGCGCTACGACGTCGTGGTAGCCATGTGCCACGATCAGGGCCACATCGCGGTCAAGACCTGGGGCTTCGCCGGGAACTGCGCGCTCTTCCTGGGCGCACCGTACCTCTTCCTGAGTGTCGGGCACGGCACGGCCTTCGACATCGTGGGGCGTGGCGTGGCGGACGCGAGCATGATCCTCTCCGCCATCCTGCAGGCCGCGAGCCTGGCCAGCGGCAGCGGCTTCCTGAGCGATTTCCAGGACGTTGCGTCGGACTCCGGGACAGTCCGCGTCGCCGCGGCCGAGACGCCGTGATCCTCGACCTCCACAACCACTCGGTCAAGTCCGACGACGCCCGGGCGCGGGTCGACAACTACTGTCGCTGGATCCGGTCCCGCGAGCTTCCGCTCGACGGGTTCGTGCTCACGGAGCACCGCCAGTTCGACGCTGAGTCCGACTACCGGTCGCTGGAGGACGACTTCGGCCTTCGGATCCTCAAAGGCGCCGAGGTCGAGACCGACTACGGCCACGTGCTGCTGTTTGGCGTGAACGAGGACCTGGTCGCGAGTTTCAATTTCGCGCGCGTCGACCTGCCGATCGAGACCGTACTGCGGAGCTCGGAGAGGTGCGGGGCGGTCGCGGTACCGTGTCACCCGGGTCGGGCGCGGGTCGGGATGTTCGCGCACGTGAAGAAAGGGGGGCCCGTCGAGGGCGTGAGAATCGTCGAGGTCGAGAACGGAGGGAGTCGCGGGGACGAGGATGCACGCGCCAAGGAGTTCGCGGCGACCTTCGGTTACGCGGGCATCGGCGGGAGCGACTCGCACATCGTGAGCCACATCGGCCGTTGCGCGACGCGCTTCCTGCGCGAGATTCGCGATGAGGAGGATCTGGCCGCCGCCCTGCGCGACGGCGGCTTCGAGGCCCTGCGCTGGACCTGACCGGGGCCGTGAGCCCGGCCTCGCATTCTCGCATCCGGAATCCGGGCCACTGCTCGCTTTGTTTCCGATCGGAAACACGCTAAGCTGATCGACATTCGAAGGCTCGAGGGGACTCCCGCACGGAGGTGGGTCATGGCAGGGATCTGCGAGGGACGGGTCGTCATCGTCACGGGTGCGGGTCGCGGCATCGGTCGCGAGCACGCGCTCGAGTTCGCGCGCCAGGGCGCCCGGGTGGTGGTCAACGATCTGGGCGGCGAGGTCGACGGCAGCGGCGCCTCCGCCACGCCGGCCGAGGAGGTCGCTGCCGAGATCCGCGAGCTCGGAGGTGAAGCCATCGTGAACGGTGATGACGTCGCCGACTTCGAGGGGGCGGAGCGCATGGTCCGCTCCGCGATCGACGCCTTCGGTGGCCTCGACGTGCTGGTCTGCAACGCCGGGATCCTCCGCGACCGCATGCTCGTCAACATGACGGAGGCGGAGTGGGACGACGTGATCCGTGTCCACCTGAAGGGCACGTTCGCGCCCGCCCGCCACGCCGCCGCCTGGTGGCGCGATCGGTCGAAGTCGGGGCAGCCCGTGGACGCGCGCATCATCAACACGAGTTCCGCGTCGGGGCTGTTCGGAAACGTCGGCCAGACGAACTACGCAGCGGCGAAGGCGGGCATTGCGGCCTTCACGATCGTTCTCGCCAAGGAGCTCGAGCGCTACGGCGTCGGCGTGAACTGCATCGCTCCCGGGGCGCGGACGCGCATGACGGCCCCGCTCGGCTTCGGAGACGGAGAGCGGGAGCAGGGCGCGTTCGACGCGAGCGCACCCGACAACATCGCGCCGCTCGTCGTCTGGCTGGGGAGCGAGGAGTCGCGAGGGATCACCGGACGTGTCTTCGAGGTGATGGGCGGGCGGATCGGCGTCGCCGATGGCTGGAGTCGGGGACCCGACGCGCGCCGCGACGCGCGCTGGGATCCCGCAGAGCTCGGCTCCGTGCTCCGCGACCTGGTGGCCAAGGCGGCCGAGCCCGAAGCGATCTTCCCCCCGAGTTCGTAGGCCAGGTAGAGGGAGTGCTTCCGGTCGAACGCTACGGTCGCTACGTGCGAATCCCGACGCCCACGGGGTTCGCGGTCGGGGACGTCAACACCTACGCCATCCTGCCGAGTAGAGGAGCGCCGGGCCCCGTCCTGGTCGACACCGGGGTGCGCAGCGACGAGGCCTGGGAGGCACTCCGAGCGGGATTGCGCCGGTACGGGTTCGACGTGGCGGACATCCAGCTCGTTCTCCTGACGCACGCACACCCGGATCACTTCGGGCAGGCCGCGAGGATCCGTCGCGAGGCGGGCTGCGAGGTGTGGATCCACGAAGCGGGCGAGCGATCGCTGCGCCGCTACACCGAGGAGCTCGCGGGCGAGCCTCTCGAGGTGGCTCGGCAGCACATGCGTGCCTGGGGCGTGCCCGAGGAGCGGACCTCGGACGTACGGGGACCCGAGCGAGCCAGGGACGTCGTCGAGCCCCTCGTGCCCGACCGCTGGCTCCGCGACGAGGAGGTCGTCGAGCTGGCGGACGTGCGCCTGCGCGTCATCCACACACCCGGCCACTGCCCGGACCACATCGTCTACGTCGACGAGCAGCGGCGCGTCGCGCTCTCCGGCGACCACCTGCTGCCGGACATCACCCCGGTATGTCTCCTCCAGCTTCCCACGCGAAGGGACGGTGAGCGCCCGAGCAGCTTGATGCAGTACTGCAATTCGCTGGAGAAGGCGGAGGCGATGAAGGCCGACCTCGTGCTCCCGAGCCACGGGGACGTCGTCCGGGATCATTACTCGTTGATCGCGAGCTACCGGACCCGCATGGACGAGCGCAGGGACGCCGTCCTCTCGGCCTTCGCAGGAGGCGAGGCCACCGCCTATGAGCTGGGTCGCCGTCTCTTCGCCGACGCGATCGACGACCAGCTCTTCCTGGTGCTTTCCGAGATCGTGGGCCACCTCGACGTCTTGGAGGCCGAGGGGATGCTCGAGACGCGTTCCGTCGCCGGGCGGACGCTGTTCCGCCCCATGAAATCGAGCGAGCTGGCCCTCGCGGGTGCTTGACGGACTGGAGGTCCCCATGTCCGACTGGAGAGGCGAGTACCAGAAGAGGCTCTCGACGGCCGAGGAGGCCGTCGCGCGGGTACGTCCGGGGGATGTGGTCAACGTCCCCATCTTTCCGCCACGTGCGCTGTGCGACGCCCTGTGGAGCCGGCGTGGGGAGCTCGACGGCGAGGCCGTCCGCCTCCAGCTCAATGCCTCGACCCACGATCCGGGCTGGCTGAGCGCCACCCCCAACGCGCTGCCCTTCGAGCTCGACTTCGAGATCTTCGTGGGCGACTTCGCCCGCCCGGCGCACGACGAGCGTCGGGGGCAGTATCTCCCGAATCTCTTCTCGACCTGCTTCAAGCCCGGGGACGAGAGGTGCGCGGGGCACCGCTCCCCGAACGTCGCGGTCGTCGTATGCTCGGAGCCGAATGACGAGGGCTTCGTCCACTTCGGGGCTCACCACTGGACGAAGCGCAGTCTCGTTCGCCGCGCGGACCTCGTCCTGGCCGAGGTGCACCGGGATCTGCTTCCGGTGCGCGGCGATGTCTTCGCGCATGTGAGCGAGTTCGACGCACTCATCGAGATGGAGCCGGTGAGGATCGGGCCGTCCGAGATCGAGGACCTCCTGGAGAAGCTCCCGGAGGATCGCAGGGAGAAGATGGCCGACCTGATTCCGCGGATTCCCCGTGACCGACTCGCTGGCGTATTCCCGCTGCTACCGGCGCTCGAACCCGGAACGGTGGAACGGGCGCTCGGCCTGGGCGAGCCGCCGGAGAGCTATCGCGCGATCGCGGGCTACCTGTCGGAGGTCGTGCAGGACGGGGATTGCATCCAGATCGGTGTGGGAGAGCCATCGAGCACGATGGTCCGACTCGGCGCCTTCGACGGCAAGCACGACCTGGGGGTGCACACGGAGCTGCTCGCACCGGGAACGGCGCAACTGGTCGAGGCGGGCATCGTGACGGGCCGCCGCAAGAACCAGTTCCCGGGCCAGGTCGTGGCGACGGCGTGGACTGGCGGAAGCAACGAGGACTTCGAGATCATCGCCGACAATCCCACGTTTCAGCTGTTCGACCCGGAAGTCATCCTCCAGATCGCCTGCATCGCCGCGAACGACAACCAGCTCTCGATCAACAACGCGCTCTCGATCGACTTGATTGGGCAGATCAACTCCGAGACCGTGCTTGGCTCGAGGCTCATCAACGGCACCGGCGGGCAGCCGGAGAATCACATCGGCGCCTTCCTCTCGAAAGGCGGCCGCGCCGTGACGCTGCTCCCTTCGACGGCGCTCGACGGTGTCGTTTCGCGCATCGTTCCCGAGCTCGACGCCGGCTCCATCGTCACGATCCCCCGCTTCTTCGCGGACATCGTCATCACGGAGTTCGGGATCGCCAGGCTGCTCGGCAAGAACCACAAGGAGCGCGCCGCGGAGCTCATCGCGGTGGCACACCCGGACTTCCGCGGGGATCTGAAGAAGGCAGCGGAGCAGCGCTTCGGATCACTGTGAGAAGGAGAAGAGAGATGGGAGGACGCATGACTGACGGGGTGACGCCGGGCGTGAAGGCTCCGAAATGGCTCGACGCGTACGATTCGGAGGTCGCAGACAGCTTCCTCGCGACGAACGAGAAGATGACGGGGCTTCCCGCGTTCCTCGGCGTACGCTTCGTGGAGTTCGCCCCGGGTCGGCTGTGTGCGGAGATGCTGGTGAAGCCCGAGCTGTTGACGCCGTTCGGCAACATGCACGGCGGCGTGCTGTCGGCCGTCGTCGACCACGTCCTCGGCTGCGTCTGCTATCCGCACATGAAGCGTGGACAATGGGCAGCGACGACCGAGTTCAAGATCAACCTGCTCGCCCCGGTCAGCAAGGGCACCGTTCGAGTCGAGGCGGAGATCGTTTCGCTCACGCGTTCGACCGCGGTGGTTCGCATTGGCCTCGAGAACGAGGGGCGAGCCGTGGGTGTGGCCCAGGGAACCGTACTGATCCGCGATCCGAGGGGCTGAAGGGACACCAGCACCCCAGGCGACAGCAGGAAGACGATGTCATCGGCGGGCGCGAATCGGCGACGCCAGCGGGAGGAGACATGACCGACGACGAGCGGCTGCGCTTCGCGCGCGCGATCACCGAGGCGCTTCCCGCGCCGCAGGAGATTCGTGACGACTGGGGGCTCTTCATCGTGGACACGGTGTTGCCCAACGGCGTCTGGGCGCGACCGGGTCTTCCGGTCCGTGATCGCAGCCTCATCACGATTGCGGCCCTGGCCGCCCTTCACCGACCCAACGAGCTGCGCATCCACCTGGGTCGAGGTCTGGACAACGGACTCTCGCGGTCAGAGATCAGCGAGCTGATCATGCACATGGCGATCTACGGAGGATTCCCCGTCGCCGTCGAGGCAATGCGAATCGCGCGAGAGGTCTTCGACGAACGGGACGCCGCCGGCGGCTGAGCCTCCCACGGGTCTGCATTCCCACCCGGCGGCTCGATGGAGACTCGATCAAGCCGCGACCCAGCCCTGGATCACGCCAGCGCGCTCGCGGACCTGCTCGGGGGTTCCGAGCAGGCTCCGCGCGACGCCCACCCGCTTGAAGAACAGCTGGGCGTCGCATTCCTCGGTGAAGCCGATGCCGCCGTGGACCTCGGTCGCGGTACGGACGACGAAACGTCCGACTTCTGACAGGTGGGCCTTCGCGTGGGCAGCCACGAGCGAGGCCTCCTCGGGAACCGCGTCGAAAGCGTGGGCGGCGTACCAGAGCAGCGAGCGCGCCGGTTCCAGCTCGGCGGCCATCTCGGCGCAGAGGTGCTTGACGGCCTGGAAGGAGCCGATCACGCGGTCGAACTGCTTGCGTTCGCCGGCGTAGGCCACGGCGAGGTCGAACGCTCGCTGGGAGGCCCCGAGCATGTCAGCGGCGAGGACGACGCGACCCGCATCGATCAGCAAGTCGACGAGACCTTCATGGCCCTCGAGCCAGCCATCGACCGGAACGCTCTCGAGCTGGAGCTCGGAGAAGCGTCTGGTTGCGTCGATGGTGTGGAGGGGTTCGATCGACAGTCCCGGGGCGTCGCGCGATACCAGGGCGACGCGCGCGTCGTCGGTGGCGACGAGGAATCCCGCGGCGGCCGTGGAGTCGATCGCGAACAGCGCCTTGCCATGGAGGCGCCGCCGTCTGGCCCGGATGCCCGCGCCTTCCCTCCGCGAGACGTGCCCACCCACCGCGACGCCCAGACCCGCGTCGCCCCGAGCGATCCGCGGGAGCCAGACCCGCTTCTGCTCCTCGCTGCCGCCGTGCGCGAGCGCGACGCTCGCCATGGAGGCCGAGAGGAAGGGGACGGGCGCGCAGTGGTAGCCGAAGGCCTCCGCTGCTACGACGGCGTCGAGCATTCCGAGCCCGATTCCGCCGTACTCCTCGGGCACCAGGATGCCCGCCATGCCCAGCTCGGCGGCGCCCCTCCAGGTCACGGCATCGTGACCCTCGTCCGAGGCCGCGATCTCGCGCACGCGCGCCGGAGATATGGATACCTCCAGATAGCGCCCCAGCGTCTGTGCCAGCAGGCGTTGCTCTTCGGAGAGTCCGAAGTCCATCAGCCAAGCTCCGTCTTCGGCTTGGGCTCGCGCGGCATGCCGAGCCCGCGCTCGGAGATGATGTTCTTCTGGATCTGGGCCGTGCCGCCGCCGATGATCAGGCCCAACGAGAACATGTGCTGGAACTGCCAGGCGCCGCCGTCGCGCAGGTGCCTGGAGCCCCGGTAGAGACTCCCGAGCTCGCCCATCACGTCGAGGGCAAGGGCCGCGATCTGGTGGCTCAGCTCGCAGCCGGTGAGCTTGACTACGAGCCCCGCCACGCCCGCCGAATCCCCGCGGAGGTTGCAGGTCAGAAGCCGCATCGAGTGGTAGCGGGCCGCCAGCACACGGGCCTGGAGTTGGAGCAGGCGATCCCGGTAGATCGGGTTGTCGATCGCCCGGACCCCGTCTTCGGTCTCCCGTTCCATCAGTCGGACGAGCCGCTGCAGGGACGCTTCGAGCTGGCCGCTGCTCCCGAGCATGTTCCGCTCGTGCTTGAGCGTGGTGTTCGCGATCTTCCAGCCCTCGCCGCGCCGCCCGACGACGTTCGCCTGGGGCACGCGCACCCCACTCAGGAACACCTGATTGAACTCGGCACCGCCGGTCATGGTGCGAAGGGGGCTCACCTCGATACCCGATGTGTCCATCGGGATGAGCACGTAGCTGATCCCGGCGTGCTTCGGAGCGTCGGGCTCCGTGCGGACGAGGCAGAACATCATGTCTGCGAAATGGGCCGAGCTGGTCCAGATCTTCTGGCCGTCGATCAGGAAGTCGGCGCCCTCCTCTCGCGCGCGGGTCTGGAGGCTCGCGAGATCGCTGCCGGATCCGGGCTCCGAGTAGCCCTGGCACCACACCACCTCACCGCGGATGGTGGGGCCGATCCAGGTGCGCTTCTGCTCCTCGGTGCCGTGCTCGAGCAGCGTCGGCACGAGCATGTCCGGTCCCTGGCCGCGCACGCCCGGAGAGGCGCCGGCGCGGGCGAACTCCTCGTCCAGGATCACCCGCTTCAGCAGGTCCGGCTCGCCTCCGTAGCCGCCGTACTCCCTGGGAATCGTGCGCGCGGCGTATCCGCGCTCGATGAGCAGCTGCTGCCATTCCCGCGCGCGATCGCTGGGGGGGCCCATTCCCATCCCCATGCCGCCGCCGCGGGCCAGCTCCGCGTGCTCCGCGAGGAACTTGCGGACCTCCTGGCGGAAGGCCTCGTACTCGGGTCCGTAGGAGAGGTCCACGATTCACCTCCTCGGTCAGCCCTGTGAGCCGGTGGGCACGTCGCGGAAGGCGAGTTCCTTGTCGACACGCGGCTCCGGGGGCAGGCGGAGTACCCGCTCTGCGATGATGTTGCGCAGGATCTCATCGGTGCCGCCTGCGATCCGCATACCCGGCGCCCAGAGATAGGCCTCCTGCCAGGCGGCGTCCTGAACGGCGAGACTCGGGTCGAGGGTGCCGCCGGCCAGGCCCTGGAGCTCGAGTGCCAGGCTCGCCATGTCCTGGCGCATCTTCGCCGCGACCAGCTTTCCGATCGACCCCTCCGGCCCGGGGGTCTGCCCGCGCGAGAGGGCGGTCAGTGTGCGGTAGGAGGTGAACTGGAGGCCCTTCGTGCGGACGTAGTAGTCGGCGATGCGCTCCCGGATCCCTGCGTTCTCGAGCAGCGGTCCCCGCTCGTCCCGGACCTCGCGGGCGAGCGCGATCAGGTCCTTCACGCCGCCGCCTCCACCGATCCCACCGCTTCCGATGGAGGCGCGCTCGTTCATGAGCGTGGTGATGGCGACGGCCCAGCCGTTGCCGACCTCGGAGATGCGGTTGGCGTCGGGAATGCGCGCGTCGGTGAAGAAGACCTCGTTGAAGTTCGCTCCGCCGCTGATCTGCCGGATCTGACGCGCCTCGACGCCGGTGCTCTCCATGTCGACCACGAAGTAGCTGAGCCCCGCATGCTTCGGCACGTTCGGATCGGTGCGCGCAACCAGGATTCCCCACTTGCAGTAGTGGGCGCCCGAAGTCCAGATCTTCTGCCCGTTGACGACCCAGTCGTCGCCGTCCCGTTCGGCCCGCGTCCGCAGGCCGGCGAGGTCCGAGCCGGCGGCGGGCTCGCTGAAGAGCTGGCACCAGATCTCCTCTCCGCGCAGCATCTTCGGCAGCCATCGCTGCTGCTGCACGTCGCTGCCGTGCGCCATGAGGGTCGGACCCGCCATGCCGAGTCCGATCCCGAAGACGTTCGGGGGAACGCGGAACTTCCCCTCCTCCTGCCCCCAGATCACGCTCTGGATCGGGGATCCACCCCGCCCGCCGTAGGCCTCGGGCCAGGTGATGCAGGCCCAGCCCGCATCCGCCTTCTTCGCCTGCCAGGCCTGCGCGGCGCGGATCGTGTCCGGGTCGTCGCTCTCGCCGAGACCGGGGTTCGTCTCGCCGGGCTCCAGGGGCGATGCGTTCGCCTCGAGCCAGCTGCGGGCCTCGGCTCGGAACGCTGCTTCTTCACGCGTGTCGTCGAAATCCATGTCTCTTCCTCAAGCGGCTTCGTCCAGCAGCGCGACCAGGCGGTCCTTCCAGCGACCCGTGGATCCCAACGCGAGCGAGAGGAGCTTGGAGCGCCGCAGGAAGAGATGACAGTCATACTCCCAGGTGAAGCCCACTCCGCCGTGCAGGTGCAGGCTCTCCTGGGAGCACGCCTCGAACGCCTCCGTCGCGCTGATGCGCGCGAGGCAGGCGGCCGCCGGCAGCTCGTCGCTCTGCGCATGCAGCGCCCAGGCGCCGTAATAGCAATTCGAGCGGGCGAGCTCGACGGCCGTGTAGAGATCTGCGAGCTGGTGCTTGACCGCCTGGAAGGAGGCGATCGGGCGACCGAAGGCGTAGCGGCTCCGCGCGAACGCGATCGCCTCCTCCAGACACCGTTGCGCCCCTCCGAGTTGCTCGAACGCGAAGAGGATCGCGGCGCGATCCTCGAGCCGTGCCAGAAGAGCCGCGCCATCGCCCTGGAGACGCTCCGCGCGCGTTCCCTCGAACACCAGGCGCGCGAGCGGTCGCGAGGGATCCAGCGATTCCAGCGGTTCGTTCTTCGCTCCGTTCGCCTGGAGGTCGGCCAGGACGAGCACGCGTCCCCCGGAGGGGTCGCGGGCCAAGACCAGCGCGAGGTTCGCCGCGGCCCCGTCGAGCACCGGCTCCTTCGCGCCGTGGAGGGCGCCGTCGCGCCACTCCACCCCGGGCTCGGCGGCGACGTGGCCACCAGGACCCTCTGCCGCGGCGAAGGCCCCGATGCGTCGCCCCGCGGCCAGCTCCGGCAGCCACCGGCGCTGCTGCTCGTCGCTGCCCGCCAGGCGCAGTGCCTCGGTGACGAGATACACGCTCGAGCCGAAGGGGATCGGCGCCAGTGCCCGACCGGTCTCTTCCGCCAGCAACGCCAGCTCGAGGTAGCCGAATCCGGCTCCGCCGTGGCTCTCGGGAATGGCCGCGCCCGTCCAGCCCATCTCGGCGACGCCGGACCACAGGTCCGCATCGAGCAGCGCGTCGGACTCGAAGATCTCGCGGACCCTCGACAGGGGCGCCCGCTGCTCGAGGAAGTCGCGCGCGGTCTTCTGCAGCAACCGCTGGTCTTCGTCGAAGTCGAAGTTCATTTGCGGGTCCTGCTCCGATGAGATGAGAGGTTCGGTCGTGCTCCCCGACCCGCTTGCGCCCGGGCAGCGAGGCGGAGGCCCTAGCTAGACAGAGGCGCGGAGCCGGTAGCGGATCGGCATGTGCTTGATGCCGCCGACCACGCTGGACCTCAGCCGCTCGACCGGGCCTGCGAGCTCCACGTGCTCGAGCCTCTGCACCAGGTGACGGAAGATGACTTCCAGCTCGAGGCGCGCGACGTGCGCGCCCAGACAGAAGTGCTCTCCGATCCCGAACGCCAGATGCCGGTTGGGACGCCGGTCGACGCAAAACTCGTCGGGCCTCTCGAAGACGTCCTCGTCCCGGTTCGCCGACGGATAGAAGAGCACCATCCGCTCGCCCGCCCGGATGCGCTGGCCGCAGATCTCCACGTCGCGGTTCGGGGTGCGGCAGAAGTGCACCACCGGGGAGGTCCAGCGGAGGATCTCCTCGACGAGAGGCTTCACGAGACCCGGGTCCGAGCGCACCTTCTCGAGCTCTGCGGGATTCTCGATCAGGGCGAGCAGCCCCCGCTCGTAGCATTGCGGGTGGTCTCGTTACCTGCGACGACGAGCAACAGGTAGAAGGAGAGGAGCTCGAATGGCGGCAGCGGCTCGCCATCGATCTCCGAGTTCGCGAGGATGCTGACCAGATCGTCCCGAGGGCTCTTGCGGCGGTCCTCGGTCATGTCGTTGAAGTAGTGGAAGAGAGCGAGCCGGGCCGCGTCGACGGTCTCGCGGGGGGTCTTGCCCTCCTCGCGGTACTCCGGGTCCGCAGCGCCGATCGTGCGGTTCGTCCAGTGGAAGAGAAGCTCCCAGTCGGAGCGGGGAACGCCCAGCATCTCCGCGATCACCCAGATCGGCAGCAGCGCCGAGACGGTCGCGACGAAGTCGGTCTCCGCATGTGCGCCGCCTTCCATCACGCCATCCAGGATCTCGTCGGCAATCGAATCCACCTGCTGCTTGATGCGCTGCAGGGCACGGGGCGTGAACCGCTGGCTGATGAGGCTCCGGTACGAGCGATGCTCCGGCGGGTCCATGTTCAGGAGCATCCGGATCGGGAAGTCGTCCTCCCCCGATGCCCTGGTCGTAGCTCATCAGCAGCCTCGGAGCGTTCTCGAACACCTCCGGCCGGCGAGAGGCGAAGACGATGTCCTCGTGCTTGGTGATCGCCCAGAAGGACTCGCCTTCGTCCCGACCGCACCAGTGCACCGGGCTCTCGCGTCGGAGGCGCGCCCAATCGGCGTGGGGATATCCGTCCTTCGCGTATCTCCTCGGGTCGAGGATCTCCACGCCCGGTAGCGGCGGCGAGGTGGCGAGCGACATGGGAGCCTCCTGCAATGGGATTTCATTCCGATCGGAAACAGTAGCACCCGATCATACCAGGATTCGACAGGCGGCGAAGCCTCGGCCTGCTTCGGCGTCTGGTGCGTGTCGGGACCTCGCCGGCGCTCACTCCTGCCGGCGCGGGGCGTTCTTCGAGGCGTCAGGCCAGTTGCCGGCCAGCATCGTGGTGCAGGAGATCCCGGTCGCGACCAGGGCGTTTGGCGTCCGGACCTCGATCCGCGTCAGGGCCAGGCCCCCTGGACCCGCTCGAGGCGCGCCGCCGCCACCAGGGTTCGGGGCAGCTCTTCGCTCGCGTTGAAGCGCAGCGACAGGTCCGGGTTGGGGATCGCGATCGGGCGGCCTCCGGTCGCCGCCCCGACCGGGGGCCCACGGAGATATCGGCAGCGATGCAGGCCGCCTCGGCGCAGGTGCCGGGCTCGTCCCAGAGGACGCGCACGGAGGTCGCGATCCCGCGCTCATCGTTCCCGACGACGTGGGGATCGAAGGTCTCGATCAGGGGCACGCGGATGCCGGATCCGGGGCGCGCCCAGGGCTTTCCCTCGGCGTGGGAGCACCAGCCCTTCGGCGAGCCTGCCTGGCCTGGGTCGTCGACGGACGCGAGCGCGGATGGATCCACGAAAGAGATGCTCCCACGCGTGCAGAGCTTGTCCCGCTCGTCGAAGAGGTCGACGCTCACGATGGCGAGGGTCCGGCCCTGATGGAGGATCGTCGGCACGGCGTGTGCCGTCCCGGCGGTGAGACCGCGCAGGAAGCGCGCGTCGAGCCCCGCCGGCACCCGCCCGGGGACGGCATCGCGAGCCGTGGCCAGACAGGCCGCCGCGACCACGCCGCCGTTGGCGCCGCCGAACGCGCCGTGGAGCTCGCGCCCGAGGTCGAAGCGCCAGCTGCCGTCGCCCTGCTTCTCGCCGCCGAGGAACTCGAGGAGCTTCACGTCAGTCCGCGTGGCCCCGACGCAGCAGGCGGCCGGGCAGGGGATCCCCCGGAGTGAGTACGTCGGCTCCGTTGCGCCGGAGCACGGCTCCGTTCACGATCACCGCGTCGATCCCGAAGGCCTCCGACACGAGGCGATCCGCGCCACCCGGCAGGTCGCTCACGCGTTGGAGGGGCCCTGCACCGACGGTGGCAGGGTCGAAGACGACCACGTCCGCCGGACGGCCCTCGGCCAGCAGGCCCCGGTCACGGATCCCGAATATCTTCGCGGGGCGCGCGGTGAGCATGTGGACCGCCCGCTCCAGCGTGAGCGCCTCTCGCTCGCGCACCCAGCGGGAGAGCAGGTGGGTCGAGAAGCATGCGTCGCAGAGCTGACTCGCGTGCGCGCCCGCGTCCGAGAGACCGAGCACGGTGTCCGGGTGGGTGAGGAGCTCCTCCACCTCGTCCTCGTCCGTGTTGACCACGGCCATGCGGAAACGGGTCTCGAGGCGGTCCGTCAGCGACAGGTCGCACAGAAGGTCGATGGGATCGATGCCCCGCTCGCGCGCGACCTCGAGGAGCGGCCGCTCCTCGAGGCTGCGATCGCTCGGACACCAGGCGATCATCGTGTCGGCCCAGCGTCGTCCGAAGTTCCCCTCCGAGCCAGGCCCCGCCTTCTCCCGAAGCTTCGCCCGGAACTCCGCGTCTCCGTAGATCCGGCACTTGCCGTCGAAGTCGGCGGCAGACACCGGCTGGAAGAGCGACATGCTCTCGAAGATGAAGGGCTCGCGCAGGTTGAACTCGAAGTTGAGGGGCCGGCAGGCGACCTGCGGGTAGACCGGGATGCCCTCCTTCACGATCTGGGCGGAGCGCCCGAGCAGGCCGCGGTGAGAGCCCGGTCCCATCATCCCGGCGAGCAGGGCCGTCCAGCTCACGGGGCAGCCGGTCTCCCGCGCGAGGGTGGCGAACTCGTCGAAGAAGAGGCCGCGCCCGACCGTGGCCTGCATCACCCCGTGCTCGAACTCCGCGAGCGGTGCTGCGAGGGCGCGGATCTCGTCGAGCTCCGCGAGCCGGCTCGGAACGGGACGGCCCTCGTAGCCGACATGGGTGGTCGACTTCGAGGTGGCGAATCCCAGCGCGCCGGCGCCCAGGGCCTCGCGCACGATCTGCCGCATCTGGCCGATCTCTCCCTCGGTCGCGGGTCGCTCCGTGGACTCCTCGCCCATCACGTACATGCGCACGGGTGTGTGGCCCACGAGGGCCGCGGCGTTGATCGCCGTCCCGGCCGTCTCGATCGCATCCAGGTACTCCGGGAAGGTCTCGAAGGGCCACTCCGCCCCCAGGCCGGCCTGAAGGGCCTCGAGGCTCATGCCCTCCACCTTCTCGAGCGTGCGCAGGATGAGGTCGCGATGGGCCCGCCGCGTGGGCGCCACGCCGAAGCCGCAGTTCCCCATCACGACCGTCGTGACCCCGTGCCACGGCGAGATCGTGAGCATGCGGTCCCAGAAGATCTGGGCGTCGTAGTGGGTGTGGATGTCGACGAAGCCGGGTGCGACGACGCGCCCTTCGGCTTCGATGGTCTGCTTCGCAGTGCCCGGTGCATCGCCGAGCGCCACGATTCGCCCGCCGCGGATCCCAACGTCTCCGCGCCGACGCGGTCCGCCAGACCCGTCGATCACGGTCCCCCCGACGATGCGCAGATCGTAGTCCATCTCGCCTCCTAGCCCTGATCCGGCATTGAGGATCGAGGGGAAACGCCCAAATTGAAAGTGGCCCCGTCGGTGGTACGGATGGAAGTGCAAGCCACCACCGTCCTCCGAAAGGGCCACATTCGTGCGACTAAGGAAAGGCTTCCTGAGAGCCCGCGTCAAGGGCGATCTGGAGATTGATTTCACCGAGGAGGCGCTGACGGCCCACGCGGGTCTGGAGCTCTTCGGGCGCTTCCTGCGGCAGTCTGGATTCGTCGATCGGCTTCGTGGGGTCTTCGCCGACCGCCGCTTCGATACGGACTACGGCTCCTGGCGAATGGTGCTGCTCGTCATCGGGCTGCTGCTGGTCGGAGGGAGTCGGCTCCGCCACGGTCGCGTCATGGCTCGTGATCCTCTGTTTCTCCGCTTCGCGCGACTTCGGCGCATGCCCGATGAGCGGACCCTTGCCCGGTGGCTCGCAGGGATCCTGTCGGGTTTCCGCGAGCGGTTGAACGATCTGCTCCGTGAGATCGCGTTCACGACCTTCGGTGCCTGCCGGCTCGCACGCGCCACGCTCGACTTCGATGGCACCGTGATCCGTGCGGGCGACCAGGTCGATGGCGCCGAGCGAGGCTTCAATCCCCATCACCCGAAGGACCGCTCCTACTACCCGCTCACGGGCCATCTCGCGCAGACCGGTCAGATCCTCGGCGTGTGGAATCGGCCGGGCAACGTGAACGACTCGGTGGATGCCGTCGAGCACTTGGAAGAGGTCATGGCCAGCGCCCGGAAGGCCCTGGGCGCGATCCCCTTTGAGGTCCGACTGGATGGTGCTTTCTGCCAGAGGGCCGTTTTCGAGTGCCTCACGGCCTCTGGCGCCGAATACGCTGTGCGGGTCCCCAAGTGGCATTGGCTCGGCATCCGCGAGGTGATGGCGAAGCGCAAGCGCTGGAAGCGCATCGGACGGCGTCTCGAGGCCTTCTCCGTGCAGCACCGGATCGCGAAGTGGAACCGGACGGAACGGATCGTCGTCTTCCGCAAGCACCTTTCGGGCAAGTCCAAGAAGGGCTTCCAACTCGACCTCTTCCAGCCCGACGACGGCCAGTACGAGTACTCGATGGTGGCCACGAACAAGGCGGTGAGCGAGCGCACCGTGTGGGACTTCATGGCGGGCCGCGGGGGCCACGAGAAGACGCTGGCCGAGCTGAAGCAGCACCTGGCCTTCGGGTCGGTCGTGACCCAGGACTGGGATGCCAACAGCACCTGGCAGCTGCTGTCGGCCATGACCCACAACCTCGTGCGTCAATTCCAGATCGAGATGGGAGCGAAGCCGCGGAAGAACGGCCGCAAGCGCACCTACCGCTTCACGCTCCCCTCATTGCGCAGCTTCCGCTTCGAGCTGCTCCATCTCCCGGGCAAGCTCGCCCGGCCCGCCGGCCGGATGCAGCTCAGGATCGCCGCCGCGCCCGACTCGCAACGCCAGATCCGAGCCATCGAGAGGAAGCTCGCCGCCTGAGCTCCGACCCGGCTACCCTGAATCCCGTGATTTCAATGCCGGATCAGGGCTAGGCCGGCAGACCGTAGAGCCTCCGCCACGTTGTCGTGCAGGATCCAGTCCTTCTGCTGCTCGGTGAGCTTGCGCGTGTGCTCCTCGAGCACGTCCTGGGACCACGGCCAGGTGGAGTCGCTGTGGGGGAAGTCGTTGGCCCACATGATCCGACGCGGGTTCGCCATCTCGAGCATCTGGAATGCCACCCAGTCGTCCTGGAAGGTCACGTAGATGTTCTCGCGGAAGTACTCGCTCGGAAGCTTCGAGAGCGTGCCCGCGGGAAGCCAGTGGCGGTGCCGCTTGTAGGCGTGGTCCATCCGGTACATGTAGTGCGGCACCCAGCCTGCATCCGCCTCGACGCAGACCACCTTGAGCTTCGGGTGGCGCTCGAAGACCCCGCCGAGGACCAGGGTGCCCATGATGTCCTGGCAGCCGCGGATCACGGAGAGGAAGCCGTTGAGACGCGGCCCCCGTACCCTCTGGCCGCCGAGGCTGTCGTCGCGTCCCGTGAGGATGTGGAACGAGAGGGGCAGGCCGATGTCGACCGCCGCCTCCCAGAAGGGGTCGTAGACCGGATCGTCGTAGTCCGCGATCTGCGGATTGCCCGGCATCATGACACCGCGGAGACCGAGCTCCTGGATGCGACGGAGGTCCGCGATGCCCTCCTCCGGGGAGCGCATCGCGGTCTGCCCCGCCCCGAAGAGCCGATCGGGATGAGCGGCACAGTACTCGGCGATCCAGAGGTTGTAGGCGTCGAAGCACGCCTTCTTGTAATCGAAATCCGGGTGATTGCAGAGCACCATGCCGACCGTGGGATAGATCACCTCGGCCGCGATGCCGTCGCGGTCCTGGTCGGTGAGCCGTGCATCCGGATCCCAGCCACCGCGGTGGAGATCGTCGAACAGCACGCCGCTCACCCGGATCTCTTCCGCGGGCTTTCCGGCCGCCGCGACCAGCCCCATGGGCACCGGGGTCCCCATGCCCTCCACGACGAATACGTCGCCGAGCTTCTCGCTTCGTTCCATGCGCGGGGCGCGATCCCGGAAGCGCTTGTCGATTCTGGCTGTGTAGGTGTCCGGCGGCTCTGTGATGTGGGAATCGGCGGAGATGATGCGGCGGCTCATGCGGCTCCTGTCTCGCTGACCCCTACGCGGGGCAGTACCTCGGTGGCGAAACGCTCGATCGAGCGCATCAGCTTTCCGTGAGGGATCAGCCCGTTGTACGTCCAGGCGAAGAGCCAGCGCGCCGGCAGCCGCTCCAGCACCCGCTCGAGCTGCCGGCAGACCGTGTCCACCGTGCCGACGAGCGCCATGCCCTCCGCGAACAGATCGGGGGCCTCTCCCGTCTCGGGGTCGACCATGCCCTTGCTGAAGCCGAAGGGCTCGAACCAGGCCGCCCCCACGTAGGCGCCGGAGTCCGCCCAGAGAGCGAGCGCCTCCTCGTCCGAGTCGGCGATGACCACGTCGCGCAGCAGACCCAGACCGTCTCCCCTCGGTCGACCCGAGACCTCCGCATAGAGGTCGAAGAGCTTCGACTCGAGGGAAGGATGGAGCGGCGGAAGGATCGCCGTAACACCCTCCTCGGCGCACCACCGGATGCTCCGCTCGGACGACGCGAAGGGCTGGAAGATTGGAGGGTGTGGCTTCTGGAGTGGCTTCGGCACGACGCCGAGCTGCTCGACGATTCCGTCCCGCACCCCGGCCCCGAGGCGGTTCGTCGTCTCCAGATCCCAAGGCGTCGGCCCGGCGGGGATCCGCCAGTACTTCCCGTCGTAGTCGAGCAGGTCCTCGGTCCACGCGCGCTTGACGATGCGGTAGCACTCCTCGAAGGCGGCGCGGTTCGCGGCGTCGATCTCGTCGTGCTCGTGGGGCAGGGCGCCGTGGATGCCGTGGGTCTGCTGGGCCATCGTGTCCACCCAGCGCCGCTGGTAGCCCCGCGCGAAGCCGGCACAGGCGCGTCCGCCGGACATGTGGTCGAGCATGGCGATGTCCTCGGCGACGCGGATCGGGTTCTGGGCGGGAAGCACGATCCCGAGCTGCCCGACGCGGATCCGCTTCGTCTGCATGGCCACGAAGAGGTCGAGCAGCACCGGGTTGTTCGAGAGCTCGAAGCCCTCGATGTGGAAGTGGTGCTCCGTGAAGCTGATCGAGTCGTAGCCCAGGTCGTCTGCGAGGCGCGCCTGCTCGCCCAGCTCAGTGAGCATCCTCGTGTAGAGCTCGGGACGCAGACCCGCGAGGCCCTTCTCGATCTCCTCGCGGCTGCCGATCGAGGGAAGGTAGAAGAGGGACGTCTTCACGCTGGGGCCCTCACGGGAAGTCGGCGATCACGACAGAGACGCGCGGAACATGGGGAGCGCGACGGCGTCGCTCACGCGCTCGAATTCGAGGGTGACGGGAAGGTCGATCTCGAGCTTCTCGGGTTCCACACCACGCAGATGGCTGACCATGCGGACGCCTTCGTTCAGCTCGATCACGGCGACGATGTAGGGAACGTCGGGAAGGAACTGGGGCAGGCTCGGCTGGTGCGTCACTGTCCAGGAGTAGAGTCGGCCCAGGCCCGACGACTCCTTCCAGATCCAGTCGCCGGAGCCGCAGTGGGCGCAGAACGAGCGGGGCAGGTGGCGCCATGTCTCACACGATGCGCAGACCTGGAAGCAGAGCCGCTCGTCCGCGCAGTGGCTCCAGAACTCCTCGTCGAGCCGGTTCTCGGGGCTCGGCGTCGGCTTCGGAGATCGCACGGTCTTCTCGCTCATATCCTCATCTCCGCAGGATCACGAGGCTGCCGTCGCCGAAGTCTCCCCAGCCCGTTACGACCCCGATCTCCGCATCGCGCACCTGACGCTCGCCGGCGTCTCCCCGAAGCTGGCGGGTGGCCTCGATCACGTGATTGAGGCCCCAGAGGTGAGCCTCCGACAGGAGTCCCCCATGGGTGTTGAGCGGGAACTCGCCACCGAGCTCGATCCGCCCGTCGCGCACGAAGGCCCCACCCTCGCCGGCCTTGCAGAGACCGAGCGCCTCGATCTGGAGCAGCACGACGTAGGTGAAGCAGTCGTAGATCTGGAGGAAGTCGACGTCCGCGGGCTCGATGCCGGCCATCTGGAACGCCTTGGGGGCGGCGTAGGAGAGGCCGACGCGCAACATGTCCGGCCGGCCGGCGATGTCATCGGCAGGGTAGGGATGTCCTTCGGCGCCGCCCATGATGTAGACGGGCCGGTGCGGACAGTCGCGGGCGCGCTCGGCGCTCGTGAGGACCACCGCGCAGGCGCCGTCCGTCTCGAGACAGCAGTCATAGAGCCGCAACGGCTCCGAGATCCAGCGGGCGTTCATGTACTGATCGAGGCTGAGCGGCCGCCCCTTCATCAGCGCGCGATCGTTCTTCTGTGCGTTCTTGCGGCACGCGATCGCGACGGCGGCCATGTCCTCGTAGCGCGTTCCGTATGTCTTCATGTGGCGCGTCGCGATCCACGAGTACATCTGCGCGGGGGCGACGGCGCCGTAGGGTACGTAATAGGACACCATCGCCCGCCTCATGGCGGGAACGTTGATGCTCTCGCGCCGCACACCGGGCTTCGGACGCATCGCGGAATAGCCGAGCCAGCCGAGCGGGATGAGGATGTTCTGCGCGATTCCGTGGGACAGCGCCGTTGCGGCGCTCTGGAGTGTCGAGGTGGGGCTGGCTCCGCCCATCTGCACCGTGGCCGCATAGCGCAGATCCTCGATGCCGAAGTTCGCGGCGATTTCCTCCGCGCTGATGTTGACCGGCGGCAGCACCAGCCCGTCGATCTCGCTGCTACGCAGTCCGGCGTCGGCGATGGCGGCGCGCGAGGCCTCCAGCATCAGCTCGGCGGAGCTGCGGTCGGCACCCCGCACGTAGTCGGTCTCGCCGACGCCGATGATGGCGGCGCGGTCCTTGAAGCTCATCGCAGGAGATCCATGTCGGCTCCCTCGGGTTCGTTCCCTCCGGATCGTATCGCGGCCATTTCAGATTGACAACGATCCTTTCTTATGCGAAACAAGCAGGCCGGACGCGGAGAAGGATCGACGCATGGCGGGGCGTCTCGACGGCAAGGTGGTCCTGATCAGCGGGGCCGCGCGCGGGCAGGGTGCCGCGGAGGCCCGGCTCTTCGCCCGCGAGGGCGCACGACTCGCCCTGGGCGACGTGCTCGACGAGCCGCTCGCGAAGCTCGCGGCAGAACTCGCATCCGGCGGCCACGAGGTCCTGGCTCGGCGCCACGACGTGAGCAGCGAGCTGGAGTGGCAGGAGTTCGTCGGCGCCGTCGAGTATCGATTCGGGCGGCTCGACGTGCTCGTGAACAACGCGGGCGTCGTGGATCCGGCCGGGGTCGAGGCGACCGGAAGGGAGACCTGGGACCGCATCTTGGCCGTGAACCAGACCGGCACCTGGCTGGGCATGAAGGCAGCGGCGCCGCTGCTCAGGCGGTCCGGCGGCGGCTCGATCGTCAACGTGAGCTCGATCTTCGGGCTGATCGGCAGCGGCGGGTCTGCCGCCTATCATGGCACCAAGGGGGCCGTGCGCCTGCTCACCAAGACCGCGGCGCTCGAGTTCGCGGGCGACGGCATCCGCGTGAACTCGATCCATCCCGGCTACATCGATACCCCGATGCTTCGCGACGTGGCCGGTGACTTCACCCCGGAGCAGATCGAGGCCGTCGTCGCCACGAGCGTGCCTCTCGGCCGCCTCGGCCTCCCCGAGGACATCGCCGCGGGCGCCCTCTACCTCGCGAGCGACGAGTCCGCCTATGTGACGGGAAGCGAGCTGGTGATCGACGGCGGGGTGACCGCGCGCTGAAGCCGGCCGTGAAGGGTGTTTCCGATCCGCCAAGGAGCATTGAGCATCCGAAATAGGCGTGCTAGACATCAAGGGTTGCTCGGGCACCCCGACGAAGGAGCCTCCGGTTGGCCCTGCACACCCGCATCTGCGAGCTGTTCGAGATCCAGGTTCCGATCGTCCTCGCCGGCATGGGCGGGGCTTCCACGCCCGACCTCGCCGCCGCCGTGTCGAACGCTGGCGGCCTGGGGATCCTCGGAGCCGCCGCCTGCGGTCCGAACCAGCTGCGGGCATGGATCGTGCGAACCCGTGAGCTCACCGACAAGCCGTTCGGCGTCGACACGCTGCTCCCCGCCTCGGTCCGCCGCGGGTCGCTCGAGCCGCGGAAGGGGCCTTCGCCCCTGGACCAGCTTCCGGCGCACAAGGCCTTCGCGAAGGAATTCATGGAGCGGGAAGGGCTCGCAGACCTTCCTCCCATGGATCAAGCCCGGCAGAGCGGCTTCGGGAACGAGCTCGACCGCGGCGGTCCGGCGCCGCTGACGAAGGAGTTCTTCGAGGCGCAGATGGAGGTGGTGATCGAGGAGCGTGTTCCGGTGTATGCCGCAGGACTCGGCAACCCCGGCCCGTATGTCGATCGTCTGCATGCGAACGGGACGAAGGTGATGGCGGTGGTGGGGCAAACCTACCATGCCCGCCAGGTGGCCGAGGCGGGGATCGACGCGATCGTGGCCCAGGGGCACGATGGGGGCGGTCACAACGCGCCGGTGGGGACGATGGCGCTGATTCCCCAGGTCAAGGATGCCGTCGGCGACCTTCCCGTGCTGGGCGCGGGAGCCATCGCAGACGGACGCTCGGTGGCGGCCGCCCTGATGCTGGGTGCGGAGGGCGTCTGGGTCGGCACGGCCTTCCTGGCGACGCACGAGGCCGGCATCCTGGACTTCCAGAAGCAGGCCCTCGTCGAAGGCAGCGACGCCTCGACCACGATCTCGCGCTCCATCACCGGCAAGCCCGCCCGGGTGATCCGCAGCAAGTGGACCCAGGCCTGGGAGGAGGGCGACCTCGCGCCGCTTCCGATGCCGTATCAGTCGATGATCGCCATGCCCGTGCTCGCCGCCGCCATGCGCGCGGCGCGCGGCGACGTGGCCCCCGGGTTCGCGGGTCAGGGGCTGGGCCTGATCCGCCAGGTCCGCTCCGCGGCCGAAGTGCTCGAGGACCTCGTGAAGGGCGCCGAGCGCGCGCTCTCCACGGGCGCCTCGCTCTGCTGAAGACCCCATCGGGGGAGAGGAATGAGAGTGTGAATCACGCCGAGCTTGCAAAGGAGGTCGGACTCGGGAGCCCTCGCCGTCTGCTGATCGGCGGCGACCTGGTCGAGCCGCGCGAGACCTTCGCGAGCCTCGATCCCACGACGGGCATCGAGCTTTCGCGGGTGCCGGCAGCGGGTGTCGATGACGTGGATGCGGCGGTCGCGGCGGCGCGGGGGGCGTTCGACGAGGGGGACTGGGCACACGACCCAGGTAGACGCGTTCGGACCCTCACGAAGCTCGCGTCGCTCCTGAAGGCGCATTCGGAGGAGCTGGCCACGATCGAGTCGCTCGATGTCGGCATGCTGCGCCCGGCGGCGCAGCGCTTCGGCGCGCGCGCCATGGTGCGGAACCTGGAGTACTACGCAAGCTGGGCGGACAAGATCTACGGAGACGTGCTGCCCCAGAGCGCTGGCTCGAGCTTCGCCTACACCCGACGGGAGCCGCTGGGCGTCGTGGCGTCGATCTTCGCCTGGAACTCCCCGATGCTGTTCCTCGGCAGCAAGGTCGGCCCCGCGCTCGCGTCCGGCAATACCCTCGTCCTCAAGCCCTCCGAGCTCGGCTCGCTCACGGCGCTCCGCTTCGCCGAGCTCTGCGTCGAGGCAGACGTTCCACCCGGGGTGATCAATGTGGTCACCGGGGCGGGCGAGGTCGGCGAGCGCCTGGTCGGGCATGGCGGGGTCGACAAGATCAGCTTCACCGGCGGCACCGCTACCGGGAAGAGGATCGCCGCTTCCGCCGCAACCACCCTGAAGAAGGTGCACCTGGAGCTCGGGGGCAAGTCGCCGAACGTCGTGTTCGCCGACGCTGATCTCGACAGGGCCGCGAGCGGGGCGGCCATGGGCTGCTTCGCGATGACGGGGCAGGCCTGCATCGCCGGCAGCCGCCTGTTCGTGCACGATGACGTGCACGATGCGTTCGTCGAGCGGATCTCAGCGGCAGCGCGCGCCCTCAAGGTGGGCGATCCTTTCGAGAAGGGCGTGATGCTCGGCCCCGTGATCTCGGACGCCGCGCGCCAGCGGATCGAGAAGTTCGTGAGCGAGGCCTGCGAGTCGGGCTCGAAGCTCGTGGCGGGGGGCGGTCGCCCGAAGGACGCTCCGGAAGGCGGCTACTTCGTCGAGCCGGCGGTCTTTACCGACGTAGACCGGGATTCCCGTCTCGCCCGCGAAGAAGTATTCGGTCCCGTGCTCAGCGTGTTTCGTTTCCGTGAACTGGAAGAGGTCGTCGCCGCGGCCAACGACACCCCGTACGGTCTGGCGGCGGGAGTCTGGACCCGCGACGTGGGCAAGGCGCACCGCATCGCCCATGCGCTGCGCGCCGGCATCGTCTGGGTGAACACCTACGGCCAGCTCCCGTACACAGTCCCCTTCGGCGGGTTCAAGCAGAGCGGCCAAGGCCGGGAGGGCGGGCGCGAGGCGATCGAGGAGTACACGCAGATCAAGAGCATTCAGATGGAGATCGGCTGAGCAGCAACGGAGCCAGGCGGATGCGGGCTGCATCCCGCGGTCCGGAAGCTGGTGCCGGTTCCGACACCACGGAGGGAGATCGATCATGAAGCGATTCATCCAGCACGAGGAGCTGGCGCGCGACTCCCGATTCGTGCGCCAGAGCAACGTGATAACGACCGTTCTCGCGCAGCTGCCCGACGAGGTGGACGCCGTGGTCGAGATTCTCGACCGCTTCGGCCCGATGATCGAGCGCTCCGTGCAGGAGACGGATGCCCAGCCGCTTTTCGAGGCGTACGGTCCGGCCTTCATGCTCGTCGCCCTGAACGAGCCCCTCCGCCCGGAGGACCCCGCCGTCGACACGCGCCTCAAGCTCCGCTTCCACGGCATCTTCGTCGGGGAGCTCCAGGCGCTCGAGGGGGCCGGGCGTTCGCTGTGGGACTTCCCCGACGCACCGTGGGAGTTCAAGATGAACATGGCGCGGCAGTGCTGGGACGAGGCACGCCACGTACAGATCTACGAGAAGCTGCTCGAGCACGTCGGCGGCCGGATCGGGATGTTCCCCGAGAGCACGTTCCTCTTCGAGTGCGCCTGCAACGACGATCCCGCCATGCGCGTCGCCGGTGTGAACCGGGGTCTCGAGGGGCTGGCCTGCGACGTTTTCCGCGACATGATCCGCTACGCGGAGAAGACCGGGGACGAGAAGATGCGGCAGGCGATCGACTACGTACTGGCCGACGAGCCTCACCCATGTGCGGTTCGGCAGCGATTGGGTGCGCGAGTTCACGAAGGACGACCCGAACCATTTCGAGAAGACGCAGGCGTTCCGCCGGGAGGTCGACAAGCAGTTCAGTCTCGGCGGCGCGCGCTCGGACCGCGAGGACGCCGCGATCCCCATCGCCTGGGAGGACCGGAAGGACGCTGGCTTCACCGAGGAGGAACTTCGCGAGCTGGCGCAGCTGTCGGGGGACGGCCCGTCGCGGGAGACTCTTCGCCAGGCGGCCAGGATCCTGCGCGAGCGCCACTTCGCGCGACGCGCGGAGGCACGCACATGAGCAGCCCCCCTCGCTTGTACCCTGGCACGGGGCCCGACGAGCGGACCAGCTTCGCTCCCTACTCGGCGTTCGACGTGCCCGCCGATCTGCGCGAGCTGCGCGGTCGCTACGACGTCGAGGCCATGGCACGCCGCGTCCGGAACTTCCGCTACGCGCACGAGTGGACCATGATGATCATGGGTGGCTGGGTAGCCACCATCCCGGAGCTGCCGGTGAAGACGGGTCTGGGCAAGATCATCTGGGAGGATGCCCAGAGCGCCGATCAGCTCGGTCGGCGGCTGCCTGAGCTGCGTTGTGGCAGGCGGGCGTTGACCGCCTCCGAGGCTCCCAACGAGGGCTTCGCCTCGTTCGTCCAGGAGATTGCCGCGCCCGATTCACCGGACCTCACCATCGAGAAGCTCGCCGGCGTCTTCGACGTCCTCAAGCCTCATCTGCTCCGGGTCTACGAGCGCATGCAGCGGGAGACGGATCAGATCGCCGACGCTCCGACCATCGAGATCCTCGATGACGTCATGCGCCGTACGCGCAGGCACGTCGCCTGGGGCACCGAGGTACTCGACCGTCTCTGCGACACCGACGGCAAGAAGGAACGCCGCCGCAGGCACGCGACCGAGCTGCGTGAGCTGCTCGAGAGATCCGGCGGCGTGACCGGCGAGATCCGGGACGAGAGCACGCTGAGCCACTGAGCCTCGCCCCTTCGCAAGGGGATCGAGCGCGATCGCGTCGGTTGCCTTCGCGATCTCGTCAATCGAACGTGAAGACCTGGCGTGCGACTTGCCCCTCGCGGAGGGCAGCCATGGCATCGTTCACGTCGCCGAGCGATACGCGCCGCGAGATCAGCTCGTCCAGGTGCAGGCGGCCCGCGAGGTAGAAGTCGACGAAGCGCGGCATGTCGAGCCGAAACTGGGTGGAGCCCATCGCCGAGCCCTGCAGCCGCTTCTCGGTCAGGAGATCCATGCCCGGGATCTCGATCTTCGCTCCGATCGGGAGCATGCCGATGACGGTGGCGACGCCACCGGCCCGGAGCATGGCCCAGGCCTGTTCGGCCGTCTCCTTCCGCCCGATCGCCTCGAACGCGTAGTCGACGCCGCCGCCCGAGATCTCGTGCACCTGCGCGACTGCGTCGTCTTTGGAAGCGTCCACGGTGTGCGTCGCCCCGAACTTCCGCGCCAGGTCGAGCTTCGTCCCGATCCGATCGACGGCAATGATCCGGTTCGCACCCGCGAGCGCGGCGCCGTTCACGGCGCTCAGCCCAACGCCACCGCAGCCGACGATGGCCACGTCCGAGCCAGCCTCGACGCCGGCGGTGCGGATCACGGCCCCGACGCCCGTGGTGACCCCACACCCGATCAACGCCGCCCGGTCGAGGGGCATGTCCTTGCGGATCTTCACCACGGCGTTCTCGTGCACCAGCATCTGCTCCGCGAACCCCCCGAGATTCGCAAACTGGGTGACTGGCCTGCCGTCCTTGGAGAGTCTCGGCGGGGCTCCCTTCGGGCGTCGGGTGCCGCTTCCCCCGCACAGGGAGGGGCGACCGCTCAGGCAGGAGCGACAGCGACCGCAGAAGACGGTGAGGCAGGTGATCACATGGTCGCCCGGCTCCACGTACCGCACGTCCGCGCCCACCGCCTCCACGACTCCGGCCGACTCGTGACCGAGCACGGCAGGGGGCTTGAACGGGTAGACCCCGTCGACGAAGTGGAGGTCGCTGTGGCAGAGGCCGGAGGCGGCCGTGCGGATCAGCACCTCGTTGCGATCCGGCTTGCTGATCTGGATCTCCTCGATCACCAGCGGCTCGTTGGCCTCGTAGAGAAGCGCGGCTCTCATCGTTCGTCCTCTCGATCGGCGCCCGGAGGCGCTGGGGGTCAGCTCGGCTCGGGCAGTTCGACGCGATGGAGCGCGGCGGCGTTGTCCGGGAGGATCTTGCGACGCCTCGACTCGCTCCACTCCGCGGTCACCTCGACGAGGTGTTCTCGCACCGACGGATGGAGACACGTCGGATGCGGGAAGTTCGTCTCGAAGAGCTGCGGGCGCCGATCACGGGAGGAGGCCGGGGCTCGGTAGCTCCAGAGATCCGGAGGCTCGGTGATGTGGGCGTTCGTGTCGATGACGTGCAGTAGCTCGATCGAGCGGCGCACCGCTGCTCCACCCGCCATGCCGGCTCCTCCCGGCGATCGGAGGACCTTTTCCGATCGGAATGAATTTCGTATTATACTACACGATCAGGAAGAGACGGGCGGTCTCGATGGGCACGGACTGGAACTACGCCGACGTCTGGGAGGCGCTGGCCGAGCGGATTCCCGATGCTCCGGCGCTGATCCACGGCGGGCGGGTCGTCTCGTGGCGACAGCTGGACGCGCGCGCCGACGGGGTGGCCCGCTTCCTGCTCGACAGGGGCGTGACGCAGCAGGACAAGCTCGCGCTCTACCTCTACAACGCTCCCGAGTACTTGGAGGCGAGCCTTGCTGCGCTGAAGATCGGCCTGGTTCCCGTCAACACGAACTACCGCTACCGGCAGGACGAGCTGCTCTACCTGTGGGACAATGCGGACGCGGTCGCCGTTGTGTTCCACGGCGCGCTGGCTCCGACCATCGAGGAGATCCGCGGCCAGCTGCCGAATGTCCGCACCTGGCTGTGGGTGGACGACGGCAGCGGTACCTGCCCCGAGTGGGCCGTCCCGTACGAGGAGGTCGTCTCGAAGATCGGAGGACGGGCCGAGGCGCCATGGGGCCGGAGCGGCTCCGACCTCGTGATGATCTACACGGGAGGCACGACCGGCCTGCCGAAAGGCGTGATGTGGCGTCAGCACGATCTGTTCCGGGCGTTCGACACAGCGGGGCTGGTGGCCTGCGGCAGCGCGCAAGGGATCGCGGCGAGGGCGGGAGAGGGCGTACAGCGGCCTGTGGGGCTCCCCGCCTGTCCACTCATGCACGGCACGGGTTTCCTCTTCGCCATCGCGACGCTCAGCCAGGGAGGCGCGGTGGTAACGCTCGAGGCGCGTTCGTTCGTTGCCGAGGAGCTCCTCGATACGATCGTTCGATCTCGTGTGACCGGGATCGCGATCGTAGGCGATGCGTTCTGTCGGCCCATCGTCGATGCGCTCGACGCCGCTCCGGGGCGATGGGATCTCTCCAGTCTCGCGATGGTGGCTTCCGCCGGCGTCATGTGGAGCGCGGAGGTGAAGGAGCGCCTCCTCGCCCATGCGCCCGGGACCGTGCTGGCCGATCTGCTCGGCAGCACCGAAGCCCACGGCATGGGCCGCTCCGTCTCCCATCGCGGCCACGAGGCGAAGACCGCGAGGTTCACTCTCGGCGAGAACGCCTTCGTGATCGATGACGATGCCAAGCCCGTCGAGCCGGGGTCCGGGGTGGTGGGGCGCATCGCCGTGAAGGGCCTGGTTCCCGTCGGCTACTACAAGGACCCCGAGAAGACCGCTCGAACCTTCATCGAAATCGACGACGTGCGCTGCTCCGTTCCCGGAGACCATGCGACCGTCGAGGCGGACGGCACGATCACGCTGCTTGGACGCGGCTCCGTCTGCATCAACACAGGAGGCGAGAAGGTGTTCCCCGAGGAGGTCGAAGAGGCATTGAAGACTCACGCCGCGGTTCAGGACGCAACGGTGGTCGGCGTCCCGGACGAGCGCTTCGGCCAGGCAATCGTCGCCGTTGTCGAGCTCCGCGCGGGTGCCTCGGTCGAGCCCGTGGAGCTCGTCGACCATGTCGAGGGCCGGCTGGCCGGATACAAGAAGCCACGCCACGTACTGGTTGTCGATTCGGTGGGTCGGGCGCCGAATGGGAAGGCGGACTACGCCGGCGTGCAGCGGATCGCAGCCGAGTGGCGCGCGAAGCAGTCGCGCTGATCCCTCCGGCACGACGAGCGAAGCTGACAGGAGCATCCCAGTCGAAGCCTTCGAGCGTGGTCGGCGAGGAGGAGCGCACCCTGCCCGAAGTAGTTGAGGATGAGCGCAGGGACCCATGTCGGCGTAGAGCGCCTCGGTCCCCGTGACCACCAGGAACACGGCCGCGAGTACCAGGGCGCCGTGGAAGCCGTTGTGCGCGAAGAAGAGAGCTGCGTGCACGGGGCTCAGCGCGCCGAGCACCGAGGGCTCCGCGAGGATGCCGCGGATCCCGAGCGCGGCCAGCACCACGAACCACACGAAGGTGACGGGTCCGAAGACGGCGCCGACCTTGGCCGTGCCCCGGCGCTGGAAGAGGAAGAGCCCCACCAGGATCACGAGCGTCCCCGGGACCACGAAGGGCCGGAAGAGGGGCGTCGCCACCTCGAGGCCCTCCATCGCGCTCAGCACGGAGATGGCGGGCGTGATCATGCCGTCGCCGTAGAGGAGCGCCGCACCGAAGAGCCCGAGCACCGCCAATCGCCACGAGCGCCCCTGGGCGGGCGCATGGCTCGGCACGACGAGGGCCATCAGCGCCAGGATCCCGCCCTCGCCCCGGTTGTCGGCGCGCATCACAAACACGAGGTACTCGACGGAGACCACCAGGATCAGCGACCAGACGATCAGCGACAGGACGCCCAGCACGTTGGCCGGGGTCACCGGAACGCCGTACTCGCCGTAGAAGCACTCGCGGATGGCGTAGAGCGGGCTCGTGCCGATGTTGCCGTACACGACCCCGAGCGCCGCGAGGGAGAGCGTGAACAGGTAGCGGCCGCGCGGCCGCTCCGGCGTCGGCTCGACGGTCATGAACAGGAGTCCTCTCGCTTCGATCCGCGGACCTTGGGCTCCGAGGCCAAGAGAGCCAGGCCGCCTCGCCGCAGAGCGCGGTGGGGCAGACGGCCGAGAGGCCGAGCTCCTGGTACATCGCGGCCCGCTCGGGATCGGAGACCCGGGCCAGAACCTCCTTCGCGCCGAAGAGCCTCTGCGCCATCAGCGAGGCCATCAGGCTCTCGAGATCCTCGCGGATCGCGACGACGACAGCGGCCTCCGCGATCGCCGCCCGGCGGAGGGTCGGCGGCTCCGTCGCGTCTCCTTCGAGCACGAGGCCACCGAACCCGCGCTCCTGCAGATGTTCGAGTGCTGCCGCGCTGCGATCCCATGCCGACAGGGAGGTACGCCCCCTCCCGTCCGCATCCCACGATGACGGCTCGTCGTTCAGACGCGGTCACTCCGGCCAGCTCACTTCCTGGGCCCTCCGGGCTCTTCTGCGGAGAGCGGCTGCTTCTGCCGGTCGGTGGATCTGCGTCATCGATTCTCATGGGTGCGATGCGGCCAGGGCTTCTCGGAGGCGCCTGGCAGCGCAAAGCGCGGGTGGCCCAGGGCAAAGCACATCGCGTGCCAGCGCCGGCAGAGGCCCCTGAACTCGCATGGCGAGGCCGCGCGAGCCGCAGGACCTGCAAAAATGCAGGGTCCAGCCTTGCGAATCGCAGTGCAGCGGCGGGATGTGGCGCGATCGTTGAGTCGGTGCGCGAGGGCCTCGCTGAGCGCCCGTGTCGAGTCAGAACAGGCTGAGCTGGGAGCACCGGCGCCGCAGCTCTGCGCCCGTCGTCTTGGCAGCCTCGCGGAGGGCGCGGAGGTGGCAGCGACCCGCGAGGAGGTGGCACCACTTTGCCGGGAGCGTGGCGTCGGCAGGGTCCGACGAGAGGCGCCCGTGCCGCTCGCGCAGGACCTGCTTGAGCGCCGCCCGCAGCGATGCCTCCTCCTGGTCGATCGACTCGCGGAGCCACGCGAGGCGCGCCTCGGGGTCCTGCTTGGCGCGAACGGGAAGGCGCTCCTCGATCAGCTCGCGATGGGAGACACGGCGCATCCGGAGCGCGAAGCCGGCGGACGAGTAGCCTCGATCTGGTCGACGCGCGGCCAGGGACCGTCGCGTCGATCATCTGCGTAGGAGAATGGATCGGGATCCCAGCACTGCGCGCGGCGGCGCTCGTCGCGCGCGCGGGCCTTCGCGAGGTAGGCCTCCGTGTACTCGTGCTCCGGAGGGTCGAGGTCCGCGCGGCGGAGCTGATGCTCCCAGGTGAGCGCCCCGTGCCAGGCCTCCCACTCGTCTCGGGTGGCAAAGCGAGGGCAGGGCGGCGGCAGCGGTCCGTCCGCTCCGTCGCTACCGGAGAGGGTCTGGCGCCCCGGGTCGACCTGCTGGCTGTCCATGTCAGTACTCCTCCGGGAGGAGCACCGTCGTCAGGGAGCGATCGGCCTCGGTGATGATCCAGAAGCGGATCCCTTCATGCGTGGTGTACGACGAGAGGAGCCGCGCGCGCTCGCCGACCGCGGCTTCATTGGCCTCGGCGTCTTCGGGGCAGACGTTGCCCCAGTCTCCCGAGGCGTGGCGCCCGAGCGCCCGCAGCATCTCGCCGTTCGGGACGCGCTCCAGCGCCCCCAGCGTGCTCACCAACCTGCCGAGTCGAAACCTCGCCTTCGCCATCGTCTCACCTCCTCGCCTCGGGGATCCGTGCTGGCCGGCCGCTCCGCGGCCAGGGCCCCCGGCCTCTGGCCGCTCACAGCGATCCGCCGCGTCCGAAGGAGGCGGGGTCAAGGACGCCGAAGGCGAGCGCAGCGGTGCCTTGACGCCGCCGGCGGACGCGGCATCTCCGAACGCGGCGCAGGTGCCCGGGATCGGCTCGATGGAGGCGATGGAGGTCAGCGGAACACGGGCGCTATTCGCGCCGCTCGAGGGAGGCCATCCGAGCTGCAGGAGCGACCTGGAGGGACTCGGTTCGCTTCCAGTGGTCTGCTTCGCGACTCTTCTCTGCGGGAGCAAGCACCGGCCAGTTGCTGGCCTGCGGAGGAGCACGTGCAGCGAGCCACAATGACGATCGTTCTAGCCTTCTTGGCGCTTGCTTGCGGGGAAGGCCGGGAGCGCCATCCGACAAGCGAGGCCATGCCGACCATTCAAGATGCGGCAAAGGACCGAAGCGTGAGGCTCCTCTACGTTCCAGCCTATGCGTACGCGGTCGATCAGAGTGGCCGGACCACGCTGGCGACGACGCTCACCGTCCACAACACGACGTTCGAGAACGTGACGGTCCATTCCGTGGACTACTACGACTCCGCAGGCATCCTGGTGCAGAAGCAGCTCGATGCACCCCGCGAGCTCGGCCCGCTGGAGGCGATCGAGTTCCACCAGGAGGCGAAGGGACCGAGCGAGGGAGCGGGGGCCAACTTCCTCGTCGGGTGGACGGGCCCCACCGGCTCGTCGCCGCCCCTGGCCGAGGCGCTGATGGTCGGACACCAGGGAGCCGGCCGGCTGACCTTCACCTCCCGGGGCGTGGAGGTCGGGATGCGCTCAGCGGGCAAACCTGCCTCTGCGGTCGTCGAAGAGGAGCCGTAGGCGCAGACGCTGCTCGGCGCGCTGAGCTACGAACGGCGGGCCGCCCCGCCTACACGGAAAGGCGATCGGGGCGCGACTCCCGGATCGAGTGGAACGCGCCGCTGCGCGCCCAGACGACGTGGTCGAGGAGCGTCACGCCGAGGATGCGGCCGGCCTCGGCCAGGCGCTTCGTCACCTCGAGGTCTTCGGCGCTCGGCGTGGGATCGCCGCTCGGGTGGTTGTGGCCGATGAGGAGAGCGCAGGCCCCGAGCGCGATGGCCGGCTGGAAGACCTCGCGCGGGTGGACGAGTGAGGCGGTGGCCGTGCCGATGGAGACGATGGAGTCGGCGATCGGGCGGTGGCGGCCGTCGAGGTAGATGGCCACGAAGTGCTCGCGCGCGTCGTCGCGGATCCGGCGCCGCAGGTAGTCCGCGACCTGGTCCGGGCTCGTGATCTTCGCGGGAGCGCGCCGCCGTGCGCCGACGTAGCGGATCGCGACCTCCCGAATCATGTGGATCTTGTCCGTGCTCGACATCGTTGCCCTGCCTCCGTCTTGGGGCCCGTTCCGGGCCGGCTCTCTCACCGGCGCTGGAGAGCCGGCCGGACGGGCCGGAGGCCGCACCCGTCTGGAGCAAGGCGACGAGGCAGAGCCCGTGAACGGAGGCTCGGCGGAGGGCGCGGGATTTGCCGATGGCGCTGCAGCGCAGGACGAGTGTGCGGACGACACGACGGGGCAGGGGATGGAGCGAGCGCGGAGAGGTCGTCGATGGGGGAGCTACGCGGTGCAGGAGGGCGGCGAACGCCGCGACTTGCCGCGCCACGACACAGATCGGAGTAGGGGCGCTTCGGGGGGTACTACGGGTCGGCCCGACACGAGATCGTCGATCCTGGGGCAACCTGCGCAGCCCATCTTCTGGGCATGGACGGCGAAACGCACGGAGAGGCGCTTTCGGCGCGAAGAGGGTCCGCGCGGCCCGCCCCGCGCGCGAGGGGGGCGAGCGTCAGCGAGGCGCGCGGGCGCCGCTCTCAGGCGAGCGGCTCGCGCACGGCCTCCTTGCCGAAGAAGCCCTGCGCTCGCAAGTTGCGGAACCACATGCGGGCGAAGCTGCGGAGCTCGCTCTTCAGGCTCGGCACGAGGTGGGTGCGGTGGCCCTGCGGCGAGTAGCGGTAGACCTCCTGGTTGGTGCCGGTGAAGTCGTTGCGGAACGAGAGGGGCTCGGCCGTGCGGACGCCGGTGGCCGTGCGGATCTCGAAGACGATCTCGGGATCGCGCATGAGGTCGCCGTTCTGGATGGCGGTGTGCGAGAGCGCGATCAGCGTGCCGCCGTCGGCACTTCGTCCGATGGCCTCGATCGAGAGCGGCATGTAGCCGGAGACGGTGATGCGGACCGCCTGCTCGCCGCCGAGCAGCCGATCGAGGTCGCGTGCGAAGGTCTCGTAGGTCTTCATCGGTCTCTCCCTCCGTGGGTGTTTCGAGGGCGAGAAGCGCCGGCGCCGCCGGTGTCCAGGCCGGCCGCAGGCCGAGCGCAGCGGTGCCTTGACGCCGGAAGAGCGGCGCCGGCGATATGGAAGAGCCCGGGCACCCAGAGAGGGAGAGACGAGGGCCGCAGAACGAGCGACGGACCGAGTGAGCTCGAGGCGAGCGAACGCCGGCCGGCTACTCCAGGAACCCGCGCTGCATCACCTCGGCTACAGCGGGTGCAACCAGAGGCCGGTTCGCGGTACCGAAGACGCGCCGTCCGTTCGGGCGCCGGATGCGCTCGCCGCGGACGTTTGCACCGCGCAACAGGGTCTACCGATCCGCCGGATCCCTTACCCGTGATTCGGCATCCGAGACGCGCGAGGCTCGCGCCCGGTCCAGCTCCTCGAACTTCTCGCGCGTAATCGAGATGAAGACGCCGGTCGACTCGGCGGTGAGCGTGTCGTCACCGACGTAGATCTCGCCGCTCGTGAAGATTCGCCGGCCCTCGACCCGGGTGAGACGGCCCTCGAAGCGGAGCTCCGTGGCGACCGGCGTCGGGCGGCGATAGCGGATGGTGATCTCGCCCGTCATGCCCGGGCTTCCCGAGAAGATGCAGGCCATTCCGAGGAGCTCGTCGAACGCGGCCGCGAGGAACCCGCCGTGGACGCAGCCGGGCGCCCCCTCGTAGGCTCTTCCAAATCGGCCGGTGCCGTGGACGATCCCATTCCCGGGATCGGGCACCAGGTCCAGCGGTGGAGCGACCGGGTTCGAGAGGCCCACCACGGGACTGCGATCGTGGAACGTCTCCATGCCTGCCAAGGCCATCTCGGCGACGCCGGGCGCCGCGGCCATCCGCGGCTGCGAAGCGAAGCGTGCCGCCATCGTGCGAATCTCGTCCGCAGCGTCGAGGAGATCGGCCTGCGAGGCATCGGTGGTGCAGACACCGTCGAGCAATTCGCGCAGCGCCGCGGCCAGGCGACGTTTTGCCGGCCAGGTCCCGCTGGCAGCAAGCGTGTCCTCACGAAAGCGCGCGATGCGCTCCAGGATCGATCGATCGAAGGTCTCGGTCGCCAAGCTTCCTCCAGGACGGCGTGACAAGAGCAGCTCCGAGGGAGCCTCAACGGATGCCGCGTTCGAGCGCGACCTCGCGGTCGAAGTCCCCGTCCTCGAAGGGTGTGGACACTCGACCAAGGGCTCCCTCGGACATGGCTCTCGGATAGTGCCGACGCCATGTCGCCTCCATCGCCGCGACGGGAACGGCGTCGTGGATCCCATGGTCCCGGATGTACTCCATGTGCCGTCTGCCCTCGCGATCGAACGGGTGGTAGATGGAATCGCTCCGTCCGTCGAACTCGAGCGGCTGGAGGTTCATCTTCTCGCAGAGCTCGACGTTGAACGCGGGCGTCGCCTTCACCCAATTTCCCTCGATCCGAAGGTGGGCGTAGCCGTGGTAGTAGAAGACATCGGTTCCCATGAAGTCCCGCATGCGCGCGGTAGAGAGGTGATTGCGGACGTCGGCGAAGCCCAGGCGGGCGGCGATGCCCAGCGCGCGGCAGCAGGCTGCCAGGACCACCGCCTTGCCCACGCACCAGCCGCGGCCGGCGCGCAGGGTGGCGGATGCCCGCAGCGCATCGGGGGACGAGCCCGCCGTGTAGGGGTCGTAGCGGATGCCGTCGCGCACCGCGTAGTAGAGGCGCACGGCGCTCTCGCGTTCACCGGCCGCGGACCTCGCGTGGTCCCGTGCGAAGGCGACCACCTCGGGGTGGTCGGAGTCGACGTGCTCGTTCGGGGCCAGGAAGGCCGCGGTGGCGGCCGGTAGGGCACGCTGGGAGCGGTGGCTCATCTCGCCTCCACGCGCAGGGGCAGAGACTTCGGGCCCCTGAGGACGAGGGAATCGAGCATCGGAACGGAACCGGCAGCGAGCTCGAGGCTCCGGCAGCGCGAGAAGAGGCTCCTCGAACGCCACCCGCGCCTCGAGCCGGGCCAGCGAGGCCCCCAGGCAGAAGTGGATGCCGTGTCCGAAGGCCACGTGTCCGGACACCTCGCGGTCGATGTCGAAGCTCTCGGCGTCGCGGAACTGCTCCTCGTCGTGGTTCGCCGAGGCGAAGAAGACGAGCAGCATGCTGTTCGCGGGGACATTTCCGCTCGGGAGCTCGACGGCGCTCTGCGTCGAACGCGGGAGCGCCTGGACCGGCGAGTCGTAGCGCAGCGCCTCGTCGACGAGCGCGGGGACGAGGCTGCGGTCGGTCAGCACGCGCGCGAGCTGTTCCGGGTGGGCGAGCAGCGCCTTCACTCCGTTCCCGATCAGGTTCGTCGTAGTCTCGTTGCCGGCGATGAGCAGCAGCACGACGAAGGACATGACCTCCCCCGTCGTCAGTGTGTCGCCCTCCTCGGCGCGGACGAGGACGCTGATGAGATCGTCCTTCGGCGAGGCGCGCCGCTCGGCGGCAATGCGCTCGATGTAGTCGGCCATCTCGTCGGCCGCGCGCCGCACGTCGTCCTTCGAGTACTGGCCGGCCGCCCCGGACAGGCCGATCACGAAGGCATCCGACCACGCCTTGAACTGGTCGCGCCGCTCGGGCTCGACGCCCAGCATCTCGGCGATCACCGTCACGGGCAGCGGGACGGAGAGCCCGCTCACGAGCTCCAGATCCCCGTGCCGGATCGCCGCGTCCAGGCAGCCGCTCGCGAGCTCGCGAATCCGCGGCTCGAGCGCAGCGATGCGGCGTGGCGTGAAGCCGCGGTTCACCAGCCGGCGCAGGCGCGCATGGTCGGGGGTCGGTCGCAATCATCATGTTCGAAGCCAGCAGCCGGTGGCCCGCCAGCGCGCCGCTGTTCGGTCCGATACCGATGCCCCCTCCCTGGAGGGCCACCTGGAGTGCGGTCGACGAGAACAGCTCCGGGTGGTGGAGCGCGTGCAGCACGTCCGCGTAGCGGGTGATCGCGTACAGGGGCATCCCCTCCGCGAGCTGGTGAATCGGCGACTCGCGCCTCAAGGCGGCGTAGTAGGGGTAGGGGTTCTCACGGACTTCGGGGGCCAGCAGGCTGAAGTCACGTGCGCCCGGCTCTCCCATCGTCGACTGCGGTGTCGTTGCCGTCATGACACTCCTCCTTGCGGGTTAGATGCGACCGCGGCTGCGGAACTCGAGATGTCCGAAGCCCGCTCGAGCCTGCTCGAGAGCTGCCTCGATGAGAGAGAAGAAGGCTCGGCCACCCGTCGCCACGTATCGCTCCGGCTCGACCTCGCGAAGGTCGCCTGCCTCCACCAGGTCCTGGATCCAGGCGGTGGCCTCGTCGTGGGCCACGACGAGCCGGAGGACGCTTCCCTCGACCTTCCAGATCGGCAGCCGCTCCCGCCCGCCCCAGGCCAGATCGAGGACGCGCATCGGCTGCGACGCGTGCTGCTCGAGGACCGCCTCCACCAGCGGAATCCGCTCGGCGAGGATCTCGAGGTCCCGGACCGCCATCCGCTTCGGATTCCGGTAGACGATCTCGTGGCTCGGGTAGGCAATGTCCTCGTCGACGTCGAGACCCAGGAGCCGCTGGCTCGATTCGAGGTAGCGCTGCACACCGCAGCGCTCCGCCGCGATTCCTGCCTCCCGGGCGGTCGTACCAGGCGTGACGAGGGAGGTCGTCGCGGGGAGCCACATGTCGCCGGTCACGAAGTGCCGACGGTCGACGCGGACGCACAGGTGTCCGGGGATGTGCCCCTCGAACTGGAGCACCTCCACGCGCCCGTCCGCGAGGGAGACCTTGCCGGCGCCGGGCTCGATCGGGTGGTCGATCCGCAGCGGCCCATCCTCCACGCTGCCCCAGGGCGCCCGATTCAGGTCGACGCCCGCCTTCTCCGCCAGGGCGAGGAAGTCGGCGCGGATCCCGTCGGCCAGCTCGTCGAGCTCCGCCCGGATGCCGCAGTCGCGGAGGAAGAGCGCGCGCGTGCGGAGGAACGATTCCCGCCGGCTCACGAGAGGGGCGAGCGCAGCGGTCGCGGGGTGCGCGAGGATCTCCACCGCGTCGCCCAGCGCCTCCACCGCCGCATGGCCTCCTGCATGATCGAAGTGCGCGTGCGTGTAGAGGACCTGGATCGGTCGCTCGTCGATGGAACGCTCCTCGTCCTTCGCGATCTGCTCGAGCACGTGCGGAAAGACCTCGCCGGCCGTCGTGCGATAGGTCGAGTCCACGACGAGAACGGCGTCCGGAAGCGAGACGACGTGGCAGGCTACCGAGAACGAGCTGGCCCCGACGGCGGCCCCCGCGCCCGTGAAGTCGTCGCGCAGTGCGCGCGTGGTCGGGGTGTCGAAACGGGCGAGGATCAGCTCCAGCGGGTTCGGCACCCGGCGCTCTCCGGGACCCGATCCCGGGATCCCGCTCGACCGGGCGTCGATCCGGTAGATCCGGAGCCCCCGCGATCGCTCGCCACCGGGGTCCACTCGATCACCGCGGGTCCTCTCGTAGGCTCGCACCCGGCTCGAGAGCGGTATCGCTCGGGGCCGGGGACCCGGCGGGCCGCCGCCTGGTGCGCCAGAGCTCGAGGGAGCGGGTCCCGATTCGGGCAGGAAGGGGTCGCAGGTCGTCGACCAGCGTGTACACGACGGGAACGATGAGAAGCGTGAGGAAGGTCGAGGAGAGCATTCCGCCCACCGCGAGGATGCCCATGGGGTTGCGCCACTCGGCGCCGTCCGCCCGCGAGAGCGCCACCGGAAGCATTCCGAAGACGGTCGAGAGGGCGGTCATCAGCACTGGGCGCAGCCGCACGGGCCCGGCCTGCAGCATTGCCTCCTTCGACGGCTGACCGAGCGACCGCAGCTGGTTCGCGTAGTCCACGAGGAGGATCCCGTTCTTCATGACGAGTCCCATGAGGGCGAGGAACGCGATCTGGGCGAAGAGGCTCATGTGGGCGCCCGTGGCGGCGAGCGCGGCGAAGGCCCCTGCGAAGGAGAGCGGTGCGGTCAGCATGATCACCGCCGGCTGGGTGAAGCTGTTGAACTGGCTCGCGAGGATCATGTAGATCGAGAGCAGGGCCAGCCCGAAGGCGAACTTCACGGACTCGAAGGAGTCCTGCATGCGCTCGCCCCAGCCTCGGTGCCGCCCGACGTAGCCCGGCGGCAGCGCGATCTGCGCGACGAGCGAATCGATGGTCTTCACCGCGTCTCCCAGCGCGACGCCCGGCCGGGTGTTCGCGAAGACGTCGACCTTGCGGTTGCGGTCCTCGCGGTCGATCTGGACCGGCCCCGACGCCACGCCGAGCGACGCCACGTTCTCGAGGTCCGTCAGGCGCCCGTCCCGGGCGCGCACCTGGATGAGCCCCAGCTCCGCGAGGTCGTCGCGCTGCTCCTCCTCCAGGCGGACGCGCACGTCGTAGCGATCGCCGCCCTCTTCGTAGGTCGCGACATCGACTCCGCCCACCGTCGCGCGCAGCGTCTGCGCCAGCGTCCGGAGGGAGACGCCCTGGTCGGCTGCGCGGCGCCGGTCCACCGAGGCCTGCACCTCGGGGCGCCCAGTCTCGTAGCTGATCATCGTGTCGACGAAGGTGCCGCTGGCCCGCATGGCGTCCGCCAGCGCGTGGCTCAGCGCCTCGAGCCGATCGAGCTCCGGCCCCTGGAGTGTGTACTGGACGTTGAAGGCCGAGAAGCCTCCGCTGGCGATCCACGGGATCTCGTTCACGCCGACGCGCTTGGCGTCCGGCGCAGCCCCGCGCAGCACGCCGCGCAGCTCTTCCATCACCTCCTGCATGCCCACGTCCCGCTCCTGCTTCGGGGTCAGACGCACGTAGAAGGAGGCCTCGTCGATGCGACCCTGGCTGCCGCCCCCCACGGTGGCGAAGACCGAGGTCACTTGCTCGACGCTGCGGAGGGCCTGCTGCACCTCGTGGACCACCGCCTTCGTGCGCTCGATCCCGGTGCCGAGGGGAAGCTCGATGATTGCCTCGACCTCGCTCCGGTCGGAGTGGGTGTCGAAGGCGAGCGGAACGGCCCGAGCCAGGAGTACGCCGGCGACGATCGTCGCGATGCCCAGGGCGACGACCGCAGCGCGATGCACCAGAGCGAGGCGGAGCATGCGTGCGTAGATCTCCTCGAGTCTCGTGTAGGCCTGCTCCAGAAGCTCGAAGGTCCTGCCGTGGTGCTCCTCGCGGCGGAGCAGGCGCGAGGAGAGCATCGGCGTCAGCGTGAAGGCCACCAGCAGGGAGACCGCCACGGCGAAGGTCACCGTGAGGCCGTACTCGTAGAAGAAGCGTCCGATCATGCCCCGCATGAAGGCGATCGGGACGAAGACGGCGGCGATCGCGGCGGTCGCTGCGATCACGGCGAGGCCCACCTCCTGGGTGCCCCGCGCAGCCGCCTCGAGCGGCCTCTCGCCCGCCTCGATCCGGCGGTGGATCGCCTCGAGCACGACGATCGCATCGTCGATCAGGAGGCCGATCGAGATCGAAACCGCCATGAGACTGATGATGTTGATCGTGAAGCCGGCCGTGTAGAAGAGGAAGAAGGTGGCGACGATCGAGGTCGGGATCGCGGTCGCGACGATCAACGTCGAGCGCAGGTTGCGCAGGAAGGCCAACGTCACGAGCATGGCGAGAAAGGCGCCGAGCACGATGTCGACGTACACGTCGCGGACGGAGGACTCGATGAAGCGGGACACGTCCCGCGCGAAGCCCATGCGGATGCCCGGGGGCAGGGACCCGGCGAGCCCCTCGACCTCGGCCTTGACCGCTCGCGCGACCTCGACCGTGTTCTCGCCGGACTGGCGCCGCACCTCGAGCGATACACCGGGCACGCCGTCGAGCTCGGCGTAGGTGCGCTCGTCCTCGAGGCCGTCCTCCACGCGCGCCACGTCCCGGATGCGGATGGGCCCCCCCTGCCGCTGCGCGACGATGATCTCTCCGAACTCCTCGGGGCTCTCCACCTCTCCGAGGGTGCGGAACGAGAACTCCGCGGTGCGGTCCGCGGCCTCGAGGCGCCCGCCCGGGAGCTCGGCGTGCTCGGTCTGGACGGCTCGGATCACGTCCTCGGCGCTCAAGGCGTAGGAGCGCAGCCGGTAGGCGTCGAGCCAGATCCGGATCTCCCGGTCGCGCCCTCCGACGAGCTTCACCGACCCGACTCCCTGCACGCGTTGCAGCCGGTCCTTGACGACGTCCTCGGCGAAGTGGGTCAGCTCGCGCACGGACCGGTCGCCGGCGATCATGACGGAGAGGATCGGCGCCGCGTCGGGGTCGATGCGGTCCACGATGGGAGGCTCGATCTCCGGCGGCAGGTGCCTGCGCGCGAGGGCCACCTTGTCCCGCACGTTCTGCACCGCCGCCTCGGCATCCACCTCGAGCTCGAACCAGACGAAGATCGTCGACAGGCCCTCCGAGCTCTGGGAGAGCAGATGGTCGAGTCCGGCCAGATTGCTGATCTCCTCCTCGAGAACCTCCGTGACCTCGGTCTCGACGGTCTGCGGCGTGGCTCCCTCGAGAACCGTCGTCACGGTCACCACCGGGAACTCGATCCTCGGGAAGAGGTCGAGCGGGACGCGGTCGAGGGCGACCCATCCGAGCGTCACGAGGGCCCCGATCAACATCACGGCGAAGACCGGGCGCCGGATCGAGACGTCAGCCAGCCACATCGGCCACATCCACGCGCACGGGCGCGCCCTCCTCGATGATCTTCCCGGGCGGCGGAACGAGCACCGACTCCCCCGCCTCGAGACCCTCGAGCACCTCGAGGCGCAGCGCGTCGAGATCGCGCACGCGGACCGGGCGCCGGACGGCGCGGCCGTTCTCGGGGACGAACACGTAGCGGTCGGAGCTCGAACCGAGGACCCCCCGCCGATCGATGACCGTCGCCGGCCTCGAGTCCGGGAAGAGCTCGGCTCTCGCGAAGAGCCCGGGCTTGATGGCGAGATCGGGGTTGTGGATCGGAAGGCGCACCTCGATCGAACGCGACGCCATCTCGACGCGATCGTTCACGATGAAGACCTCGCTCTCGAACTCCGCTCCGAGGCCGTCGACCCGGACCTTCGCCGGGGTGCCGATCCGGATGCGCCGGAGATGGATCTCCGGGATCAGGACGATGGCCGCGACGAGATCCGTCTTCATGAGCTGCACCACCTGGGAGCTGGCGCTCAGCATGGTGCGCATCATCGTCCCCTCGTCGACGTACCGCTGCGTGACTACGCCGGCGTAGGGTGCGCGAACCGTCGTGTCCGCGAGATCCTGCTTCGCCTTCTCGAGGGCCGTCCTCGCCACCTCGAGGCGTGCCTTCGCGATCCTGGCCGCCGTGCGCACCTCGTCGAGCTGTTCGTCCGAGGCAACGGCCTGCTGGTGGAGGCTCTCGACGCGGGTCAGGTGGCGGCGAGCCTTCTCGGATTCGGCACGGGCGAGCTGGAGCGCGTGCTCGGCTTCGCGCACGCGAAGCTCGTAGTCGATCGGCCGGGTGCGGAAGAGGGGATCGCCCGCGTCCACCCGGTCGCCGACCCGGACGAAGATCTCCTCGACGATGCCGTCGACGCGCGGCCCGATGTCCGTGGTCTTGTCGGCTGCGATCGTGCCCGTGCCCACGACGGGCTCGAGGATCTCCTCCCGGGTGACCGGGAGCGTTTCGATGACCAGGGGAGGGCGCCCGGCGGCCGGCGCGGGCTGGGGAGCTCCGTCCCCGCAGCCCGCCGTCATCATCAGCAGCAGCGCTGCCGATCCAACGCGCTTCACCCGGCCGCCTCCCCGAGGAGCAGCCGCTTGCAGATCGCCCGGGCGGCAGGGGCCGCGCGGGAGAGGGGCTCCTCCGGTGCCCGCTCGATGGCGAAGGCGGCCGTGGTGGTGACCGATCCGATCAATGTCAGGGAGAAGACCTCGGCATCGAGACCCTGCAGGTAGCCGGCGGTCTGCGCCTGCCGGGAGAGCGCCACGACCCAGCCGGTGAAGCGCTGGAAGATGGCGACCGAGGAGTCGCCCATGGTGTGCCGCAGGCGCCAGGGAAGCCCGCCGGTGCTGCGCGTGTAGATGCGCAAGAGGTCGCGGTTCTGCTCGAAGCAGTCGAAGAGGGAGTCGACGAGGGTCAGGAGCCGCTCTGCGGGGTCGTCGAGGGGCTCGACCTTGTCGCGCGCGGCCTCCTCGATCGACTCCGCCGCCGACTCGATGGCGGCCTGGTAGATCTCCTCCTTCCCCTCGAAGAGGGAGTAGAGCGAAGCCAGGGACACCTCGGCCGCGGTGGCGATCTCGGCGATCTGGGTGCCGTCGTAGCCCTTCTCGCCGAACAGGCGCGAGGCCGCCGACACGATGTCGGCGCGTCGCTGGTCCCGCTCCAGCTGCCGGCGCTGCTCTCGGAGCGACTCGGACATCCGCCTCTTCCAGAATATTGATTCTGTCTGTCAGACTAACTAATTCGATTCCTGTTTCATCAGTCAGCCAGATGGCAGCCAGATGGCGAGGCACATTGAAAAGGCAACAAGATCATATAAATAACTGGATCTACACGGATATAGCTCGATCCAACCCATGTCCTGTCGCTTCGTATCACCGTTCAAGTGACCAGATGATTGACTGACAAGACAGTCGATGCTATCGCACCTTCGGCATGGCAGCACAGCAGAGGCGACAACGGAAGGCCGAGGAGACGCGGGGGAGCATCCTGGAGGCTGCGGCGCAGCACTTCGCGGACCGCGGCTTCAACGAGACCCGTCTCGAAGACGTCGGCGAACACGTCGGGATCGGCCGCTCGGCCGTGCTCTACCACTTCAAGGACAAGCGGCTGCTCTACCGCGCAGTGCTCGAGGATCTGTTCGGCGGCCTGCTCGCGGAGCTTCGTTCCGCCCTGACCGCGGCGGGAACGCTCGCCGAGCGCATCGAGGCCGCGGTCTGCGCCTTCGCCGACTACATGGGGCGCCACCCGACCGCCGCACGGCTCGCGGTGCGGGAGTCCGTGAATACGGACCCGAAGATCCGACAGGTGATCCAGACACAGGCGCGACCCTTCCTGATCCTGCTGGAGATGATCTTCGAGGAAGGCGAGCGCAGCGGCGTCTTCCGACCGCTGCGCTCGGATCCCCTCCACTTCGTGAGCACGATCGCCGGAGCCACGCTCTTCTACGTGGCGGCGTTGCCGACCTTCGTGGGCGAGCTGCCCTACGACCCGCTCGCCGAGGAGCCGCTCGCGGCGCACAAACGCGACCTTCTCGACATCACCCGCCGCCTGCTCGGGATCCGCGGCCCGCGCGCCGTGGGTGATCCGGGTGAGTCGACCGATCGGAGGAAGGCATGACGGTGAGCTACGACCCGTTCTCCACCGAGACCCGTGCCAATCCGTACCCGCACTATGCCGAGCTCCGGCAGAGTGCACCCGTGCACCGGCTCGAGGGGGCTGGGTTCCATCTGGTGTCGCGCTACGAGGACGTGCTCTTCGTCCTCAAGCACCCCGAGCTCTTCTCGTCCAAGGCCATGCAGCGGATGATCATGTCCGGGATGGGTGTCGGCATCCAGAACATGGACCCCAGCCAGGACTTCGATCCGAAGGCCGTCCAGGTGCTTACCGAGCTCTCGAAGAGCCTCGGCTTCAATCCGGTCGAGCTGATGATGACGCCCTCGGTGATCGCGTCGGATCCTCCGAGACACGAACGCCTCCGTGGCATCGTGAACCGCGGCTTCACGCCGCGCCGCATCGCAGCCCTCGAGCCGAGGGTCCGGCAGATTGCGCGCGAAGCGCTCGACCGGATGCTCCAGAAGGACGCGTTCGACCTGGTGTCCGAGTTCACGATCCCCCTGCCTGTCACGGTGATCGCCGAAGTCCTGGGCGTCGAGCCGGACCGCTACGCCGACTTCAAGCGCTGGTCGGACACGCTGATCTCCGGAGCCACGGGATCCGCGTCGGGGACCCAGCCGGCGCTGCTCCTGGCGGCCTTCCAGGAGTTCAACGCCTACTTCATGGAGCAGATCGAGCGCCGCCGTCGCGACCCGAAGGACGATCTCATCAGCGCGTTGGTCGCGGCAGAAGGTGGAGACGCGGCGCTCACGCCGATGGAGACGCTGATGTTCGCGGTCCTCCTGCTCGTGGCCGGCAACGAGACCACCACGAACCTGATGGGCAACGGGCTCCTGGCGCTGCTGGAGGAACCTGAGCAGTTCGACCGCGTGCGCACCGACCCCGCGCTCGTGCCGCCGTTCGTCGAGGAGGCGCTGCGCTACGACGGGCCCGTCCAGATGCTCTTCCGCGAGACGACCCAGGACGCCGAGATCGCGGGGACGTCCATCCCAAAGGGCTCGATCGTCCTGCCGATCTTTGCCTCCGCGAACCGCGACGCCGCTCAGTTCGTCGAGCCCGATCGCTTCGATGTCGACCGCGACACACGCGGCCATCTGGGCTTCGGCTTCGGCATCCACTTCTGTCTCGGCGCCTCGCTCGCTCGCCTCGAGGCGAGGGTCGGCTTCGAGGAGCTCTTCAAGCGGGTGTCGAAGCTGCAGCGTCTGGACCCGGAGGTCGAGTACGTCGACTCGTTCCTCCTGCGTGGGCCGCGCCAGCTCCGGCTCGCAGCCGATCGAGTCTGAGGCGAGGAGGAAGTATGAGTGCCGCCAGCGCGGAGACCCCCGTCGATCCCTTCCTCTCGGAGGAATTCCAAGGAGACCCGGCATCCGTCATCGCGCGAATGCGCGACGAGGATCCGGTCCACCAGATCCCCGGGATCGGCGCCTGGATGGTGACACGCTACGACGACGTACGGGCGCTCTTCACGCACCCGGACACTACGAACGACCGCCGGCAGTACGAGCACCACCGGCCGCCGGAAGACGCGATGGCACAGTGGATCGCCGCCAACAGCCCCTTCGCCGCGCCTCCCGAGCAGCACGCCCGCATGCGCCGGCTCGTGTCCGCCGCCCTGACCCCGCGCGCGGTCATGCGTATGGAGGGCCAGGTGCGCGAGGTGGTCGAACAGTTCGCCGCCCCGCTCCGCGGACGAAGGGGAGTGGTGGATCTCTTCGCCGAGTTCACCGAGCCCATCCCCAACACCGTCATCGGACGCATTACCGGGGTCCCGCCGAAAGGCAGCGACGAGCTGCGGTGGCGGCAGCTCGGGCGCGACGCCGTGCGCGGGGTGAGCCCCTTCCTCTCGCCCGAGGAGCGACGCCAATCGGAAGCCTCCATGGTCGAGATCTGCGAGTACGTCCGCGAACTGGCCGCCGAGCGGCGCCGGGAGCCGCGCGAGGATCTCGTCTCCGATCTCGTCCAAGCCCACGACGCGAGCGACCGCATGACGAACGACGAGATCATGCTGATGGTCTCCGGGTTGGTCGCCGCCGGGACGGAGACGACGACGATCGGGGGGACACGCGGGATCCGCACCCTTCTTCAGCATCCAGAGCAGATGGAGCAGTTGCGCTCGGACCCTTCTCTCATGCCGAACGCCGTGAACGAGCTGCTGCGCTTCGACTTCGGCTCGCTCGGGCTGCCGCGCTACGCGCTGCAGGACTTCGAGCTTCGGGGCAAGAAGATCCGCAAGGGCGAGCTGCTCCTGCTGAGCTTCATGGGCGCGCATCGCGACCCGGAGGTGTTTCGCGACCCGGACCGCTTCGACGTTCGCCGCGACACCAGCCGGCTCACGATCTTCGGCCACGGCCCGCACTACTGCCTCGGAGCGAACCTCGCCCGCACCGAGCTCGCGTGCATGTTCGAGGCCGTCCTGAACCTCCTGCCGGCCGAGGCGCGGCTCCTGGAAGACCAGATCGAGTGGATCCGCTTCGGGATGTTCAACGCGATCAACAGTCTGCCGGTCGACTTCGGCAGCTGAAGCCGAAGCGGGCATTCAGTCCGCCCAGGAGCGTCCGAACGCTCGACGACTACTCCAGGAACCCGCGCTGGCGCAGCCAGGCGACGAAGCGGCCCTGCGGTGTGCGCTCGTCGAGGAAGCCCAGGAACTCGGCGGCGTCGGTGAAGGGACCGAAGGGCTTCCGATCCTCCGGCAGCTCACCGATCCAGAGCGCGAGACCGACGAGGGCAGCGCCCAACGCGTTCAACCAGAAGAGGATCCAGGCGAGCGTCGGTGCCGTGTCTGCGTGGATCGCAATCGCGCAGAGCAACATGACGCCGACGTGCAGCGCGATCGATGCCCGTGGACCGAGCCTCGGGCGACGACGCCACACACGCGGGAAGGGTCGTCTCAGTGGACGGTGCCTCGGGGTCAAGAGGGGAGGGCGAGCGCAAGAACGCGGGCGGGGTCGCCCCCGCCCGCGCTGGCTCGCCCGAGCCGCTCCGCTACTCGGCGGGGCGCTCGCGGAAGGGCCGGATGTTGATCGTGCCGCCGCCCAGCGGCACGTGGTCGAGGACGACGTTCAGCGAGCCGTCCTTGCAGCCGAAGGCGGTCCCGATCTGGGTCCACTTCGACTTCTCCTCGCCGTCCTTCTCGTAGTTGCGCACGCTGTAGACGCCGAGGCGCTCGTGCGCGCTGAGGTCGACGGTGTTCTTCTTGGCCATGATGATCTCCTTTTGTGTAGGCCCCCGTAGGGCCGTCTCTCTCGCCCCACCCGGAGAGACGGCCGCAGGCGGGCCCAGCCGCAGAGCCGCGCAAGCCGGCGGCAGCGCGAGCGGGGGACGAGGCAAAGGACGTGAACGCGGCGGAGTCCGCGGAGCCGCGGGCGCGGCCTTGTGGCCGAGCCTCCCCGAGCCGGCGACGGCTCCAGGCGGTAGCGAAGGAGATCCGTGGCCAGGCAGGCGACCGGCTTCCAGCGCCGCGTCGGCTCGGTCGCAGTGGGAGCGACGGGTGGACGGCGATCCTCGAAGTCGTGTGGGCCCACGGGACCATGGGCCCGGCTCGCGGGTCGGCCGCGTTCGGGCCTTGCTTGGCGCCGATCACGGTCCGGCCTCGCGGGCGAGCTGCGCCAGGCGCGGAGCGATCTCGGCGGCGACGTGGGCGGCGGGCACTCCCGCGCGCCGGAGCGCCCTCCCGGCTTCGAGCCAGCTTTCAAGAAGAGCATCACATTCCCGGATGCCGCGAGCGATTTCACGAGCGTCCCCTGATAGATGGGAGACAGTTCTCAGAATGGGCTCGAGGTCCCAATCGGTGGCGCCGAGCGAGCCGAGGAGGGCCTGGTCGAGGTCCTCCTCGGCGCCGTTGAGCGCGGCGTAGATCCGGGCTGGCCAGCGCCGGGCGAGAAGCTCGAGGACCGCGCGCCGCCCGGCCGCGAGGACGACGGAGTTCGGGTCGAGCTTCCGGGGGGCCACAGCGCCGGAGAGGCGCCGAACCTCGTCCGGGTGGATCACGAAGAGCTGCGGTCTGCTCTCGCCGACGCTCGGGGCTCCCTGGATGGCCTGCAGCAGCGCCTTCCGACCGGGCGCGTCGCTGTCGAACCAGAGCGTGAGATCGCGACAGCCGAGGGCCTCCAGGGCGCTCCAGGCGCCCTGCGAGATCGTCGTGCCCGCCGCGGCGACCACGTTGCGAACGCCAGCGGCCCGCAGGGCGAGGGCGTCGAAGATGCCCTCGACCAGCACGAGTGCCGGAGCGGCCGCGGGAAGTGAGAGGCCGAACAGGGGAGGCCGCGGGCCCGTCGAGCAGAGGTACTTGGGCCCGCCACCCCGGAGCCGGCGGCCGAAGACCGCGACGAGGGTGCCGCGCGAGTCGCGCCAGGCACCCACGATCCGGCTCGCCCAGTGGGCGTCGGCCAGGCCGACCAGGCGGAGCTCGGACAGGTCGACGCCGGCGCCGCTTCCGATGGGCGGCGCCAGGCCGAGCTCGAACTCGGCCCATGTCTCCCGGCCGAGGCCGCGGCGCTCGAGGGCGGAGCGCGCTCTGCGGGCGTCTGGATCGTCAGCGTCCAGAAGGCGCCAGCGAGCGGTCTCGATGAAGTGCTCCAGGACCTCGGTTCGCTCGTCGCGAGCGCGCGCCGGCGCAGAAGCAGCCGGCGGCGCAACGCCGGCCCGCTCCGCGAGCGCGGCAACCGCCTCCCGGAAGGCGTGCCGCTGCGGCGGCGTTCCTCCGTGCACGTAGGCACACCACGTCTGCGCGCGCTCACCGTGGATCAGGAAGCCGAAGGGCCGATGGCAGATCACCCGGTCCGGGCGGACGCCGAAGCGCTCCTTGGTGAAGGCGCGATTCGTGGCGACCCAACCCGCCGCCGTCCTGCGCCACCCAAACTCCGGGAAGGCCGCGTCGAGCTTCTCGAAGAGCACGGGCTGGACCACCTCCTCCAGGTACTCGACGAGGGAGGGCCGCTCGCTGGTCAAGGGCCGCCCTCGGTCCCGAAGAAGGCGTGGGTGTTCTCGAGCCAGCGATCTACGTGCGCGGGGTCGGCTGCTCCGAGATCCGCCAGGAGGTCGCCCACCATCGTCCGCGTGTCCTTGTCGAGCTGCACGAGCATCCCCTGAGGGAGCTGGCTGTCGCCGTTCCAGATGGCGAGAGCCAGGTCGAAGAGCGTGCGAGCGCGCCGCACGCGGGCCGGCTCCGAGAAGCTGGGCTGGGTGTACTCGCCGCGCTCCTGGTCGTAGTGGGCGAGCTCGAGGAGCCGATTGCAGACAGCGCGGTGCTGCTCCTCGTCGCGGAAGTCGGTCACGCGCGGGCCTCCTCGGCCGCGGCGCCCGGCTCGGGACCGTTGGCGCGTCGGGCGCGCGCGCCCTCGCGTCGCTGTCGCCTCTTCCAGGAACGGAAGGCGCGGTCGGTCTCGAGGAACTGGCGCAGGATCTCCGCCGCGAGCTTCGGGACGTCGATCGCGTCCCCGTACTCGGCTTCGTAGAGTTCGGCGTAGGCCTCGAGCTCGCCGTAGGTGTCGGCCTCGAGGCGGAGCTTCAGCTCGCGAGGGGTCGCTGGCTTCGGGGCGGGCTTGAGCTTCACGGGACGAGTCCTCCTCCGACGAAGGTGTTGAGATACGGGCCCTCGAAGATGAGGTCCCGGTTGACGAGCACGTTGAAGCGGTAGCCCGGCCGGATCTTGATCGTGGGCTGCACGCTCATCTCGCGGCGGATCATCTCGCTGGAGACCTCGCCGAGGTTCTGGCCGAGCGCGGTGGCGAGCGTGTCCTTCACCTGGTCGCGGGTCGAGCGCTCGTCGCCGGAGTCACCGTTCGTGTTGTTGTCCTGGCTGAGCGTGATGCCGGCGGTGAGGACCGAGAGCAGCAGCGCGCTGCCGAATACGCGCGTGTAGTGGCGGTCGACCTGGTCCTGGAAGCCCGCGGCTCCGATCAGGTCGGTGCCGGGCATGCCGCCGATGTTGAGCTTCGTTCCGTCCGGGAAGATGAGCCGCTGCCAGGCGACGAGTAGGCGCCGCTGGCCGAAGGTCACCACGCTGTCGTAGACCCCGACGAGGGTCGTGCCCTGCGGAATCAGGAGGTGTCGCCCCGTTGCCGAGTCGCGGACGTTCTCGCGGACGCGCGCGGTCATGACTCCCGGAAGGTCCGAGTCCCCCTGTGTCACCAGGACCGCGGGCACGATCATCCCGGCCGTGACCTCGTAGGTGGAGATCGCCTCGCGCACCATGTGTGGGTTCGTCTCCTCGGCCTCGCCGATACCGGCGGAGTCGAGGAAGGCCTTCTTCCCGGCTTGGTTGTTCTGCAGGAGCGTCGGGTCCTTCGGCGCGAGAGCGTCGGCCAGGGCGCCCAGCATCGGCGGGTGGGGCTGGGAACGGTTCGCACCGGCCGGCGCCCCACCGAGCGAGGCGGAGACCGCCTGGCCTCGGAAGCCCGCCACGATCGGCGCCGCGTCGAGGGCGCGCCGGGCCCGGGCAATGCGCTGGCGCTCTTCCTCGTCCACCCCTCCGCTCGCGACGGGGACGACCGCGGGATCGCCCGGAGGAGGCACCGCAGCCTCGGCCGGCCCCGCCGAGACCTCGGGGAGCGGCACCCCGTCGGGCTGGGATCGCCAGAACGCATCGGCGTTCCCGTCGCCCGCGAGGCCCGCCGAGTCTGGGGCCTCGATGGGATTGCGGTTCTCGACCAGGGTCACGGCCGCGGCGACGAGCACCGCTCCCATCAGGAGCGCGCCCACCAGGAGGGCGTTGCGGTTGAGCCGGGTCGTGCGCGGCCGCGGCCGAAGGTCGAGGCCGTCGGGTCCGCCGCTGCCCAGGTCGTAGGGCGAGTCGGACATCAGAGCACTCCCTCAGCGGACCTTCGCCAGTTCCTGGCCGGTGCCTTCGCCGTGCCCCGCGACGTTCTCCTCGCTCGGCTTCTGGCGAGTGATGTAGACCTCGTCTGCCCGCCGGCCCACGCCCACCGCCATGCGCGCCTTCGAGAAGAGCTTGTCGACGATGTAATGCCCGTCGCGGATGCGGTAGTTGACGAGGTTCTGCTGGCCGTGCTCGTCGACGACCCAGAGGCCGGGAGCCTCCGTCACGTGCATGGCCATCGGCATCTTGATGTAGACGCGCGTCCCGTCGTCGAAGACCTTCTCGGGGCGCCAGGGGACCGTGTCTCCCGAGATGTCGTAGCCGTAGTAGAGCTCGGGCGGGACGCCCGGCTCGAGGGCCTCCTCGGCTGCCGCCGCCGCAGCGAGCCGTGCCTGCTCGGTGCGCTGCTTCTCGGACATCCAGGCGGTGACGGTTTCGTTGGGGTAGTAGAAGCCGGCGTGCCGGAAGTAGCTCCGCCGCCCGTCTGGATCGTCGACTGAGATGAGGCCCACGTGGTAGGTGCGCCGGTCCGTCGTGATGATGGCGTTCGTCGAGATCTTCTCCTCGACCGGCTTGAAGATCACGTGGGGCGCTCGCGCGCCAGCGGGGCCGCTCTCCATCTTCTGCGCATGCCAGAACTCGGTGTCCCCGAGCGCCACGTCGAGCACGCTCTCGCCCGGCTGGAGCTGGAGGTCGCAGACCCGCAGCGGCTTGCAGTAGAGGAGGGGATAGGACTGGCCGTACGGGAAGCGCACGAAGCCGCGCCGCTTGTCGCGGATCACCGGCGCGCTCCCCGACTCGACGAATTTCTCCATGGCCTTGTTCATCTCGGGACTGTCGACCTGGAGGAACTCGACGTCGGGGCTCACAGGGAGATCGACGCCGGCGTTGGAGGCGGGCGCCCGGGACAGGGGGGCGCGCGCGTTCGGGAAGTCGTCGGGTCCCATGCGGGGAGCCTTCGGGAAGGAGTTGCAGGCGCTGAGCATGGCGGTCACGGCCAGCGCGCCTGCGGCGCCGGCGAGAGAACGCAGGAATCGCTTCACGGGGAACCTCCTCTCAGAACGTCCGGCTCCACGAGATCCTCGTGACCTTGAAGCCGAGCGGGTTGACCACGATCTCCTCGGGGGTTTCGGGGGATCGATCAGGACCTCGAACTGGCCCTTCCACGTCTCCTGGCCCGCGTCCTTGCCCTCGAGCGTGTGCTTCGCTTCGACCCACTCCACCTGCCACGTCCGCTCTCCGATCTGGAGCGTGTTCCGCACGGTGGGCATCACGATCTGCGTGCGGCTGCGCACGAACGGGTTCGTGGCCTCGTCGCGGAAGTGGGCGTTGAGGAAGGCGATCGCAGGCCCCGCGGCCTGCTGGTAGGCCTGGTCGAGGAGCTGCTTCTGGGCCGTGCGGTCGGCGGTGACCTGGCGCACCTGGCGCACGAAGTTCTGGAGCTGCCAGCCGACGATCCTCGGGTCCGTCGTCCTGGATGCTTGGGCTGGGCCGATCACGAGGCTCTGGCCCGCGTCGTCGACACGGACCACGTAGGGCACGACCTTGCTCTGCGAGGCGTGCCAGACCAGGGCCAGCGCGAAGACGACGATCACGAAGAGCTCGCCGAAGGCGATCAGCTGCCAGTTCCAGCGCGCGCGGACCAGGTTCTGGTAGCGCTCGTTCCAGATGCCGCGGGCCTCGTGGTACGGGTTCGACGTCTCGGCGGCGGTGCCCAAGTGAAGCCTCCTCGTCAGAGTCCGCGCTTCCGGCGCAGCGCGTCGGCGGCGGTCATGCGGTGGTGGGGATTGCGCGTCGCCAGGTTGTGGCCGGCAGCTCGGAACGGCGACAGGGCCGTCTGCCCGACGCCGGCGCCGAGGGCGCGCGCGGCGCCGGCACCCGCCCGATAGCGGTCGCGAGCGATGCCGGCGCCCTGCCCGAGTGCGGCGCTCGCCCGCGCGCCGAGGGCCAGCGGCACTCGCAGACCCGCCGCCGTGGCGGCGAAGCCTGCGGTGGCCGAGACCGCCGTGTGCAGGCTGGAAGTCACAGCGCCCGAGCTCAGCGCCTGCGAGTAGTTGGGGATCATCCACGTGGCGAGGGCGAAGATCGTGGCCGCGCCGAGAACTGTGAGCGCTCCGCCGAAGGTCACGCCGCCGGCCAGGAAGGCGCTCCACCCGGGCACGAGGGCGCTTCCGATCCCGGCAATGATGTAGATGAGGAAGAGCTTCACGCCGGAGCCGACGAGCGCACCGAAGTACGTCATGCCGAAGCCAGCGGTCCAGGGAGAGCCCAGGAAGCCCAGCAAGAGCACCCCCGCACCGAGGATGATGAAGGCCTCTACCAGAGCGATCGCCATCTGAGCAGCGATGAAGAGGAAGGCCACGAACATGACGAGAGCGAGGATCCCGCCGATCAGGGCGCCGGCGATCGTGCCGAGAATTCCTGCGACGTTGACGTTGCTGAGCAGCTGGTCTGCGAGGTCGGCACCGGTTCCCACCATGGCGGCGGGATCCAGTGAGGCGGTGGGCGAGCCGGCGGCGGATGCCGCGGCCTGCCCGGCCAAGCGGAAGCTCGTGATGACCGTTTGGCTCAGGGTGTTTGCGTTGAGGAGGACGAACCAGAAGAAGGCGATCCGCATCAGGTTCTTCAGGAGAGAAACGAAGAGCGGAACGGGGTCGTCCTTCTCGATCACCCACCAGATCAGCGCCCAGGTGATGTGAATCGCGGCAAGAAAGATGAAGAGATTCTGCGCGATCGGGAGGATCGCTCCGTAGATACCGGCGATCGCCGCCTGGAACTGCGCTACCAGAGAGTTGGCCATGCGTTCGAGCGCCTCCTACGGGTTGAACCCCTCGTCGGAGAGGGCAGGGTTCTCGATCTGGCCCGGCACTCCGACGAACTTCGTCGAACGGACGACTTCGCAGTTGGGGTAGTTGGCATGCTCGGCGGGCTCGCAGTACGCGAGCGCGTCGTTCCAGACGTCCGTATCCCCCTTCATCTGCTCGGTCCAATACGTTGCGCCGTAGCGGCTCGACTTGACCGTGGACTCCAAGGCGGCGATGGGATCGTCGCCGTTGGCGATCTCTTCCTGCGTGGGCCCGCACGCTGCGGCCAGGGATCCGAGAACGGTTGCGAGAGTGACCAGCGTCACGTTTCGATTCATTGCCTGCCTCGTGGTGGCTCAGGGGTTGAAGCCGGCCCCGGAGGCCGCCGGGTTGGCCACTGCACCCGGCGCGCCAATAAACTCCTGGAGGGCCGCCTCTGAGGCGGCACTAGCATTGGTCGAGTTCGTCTTCCACACGTTCGCGGCGTTGATCTCCAGCGCTAGCAGCTGGCGCACCTTCGCCATCTCCTCCACCTGGAGGCTGGCCAGCGAGTTGGCGACCTGCATGAGCTCGTTCCGTCCCGTGGCGGAGTCGTTGGCGGAGCGGAGCGTCTGGAGCGCTGCGTCCACGGTGTTGACGTCGCTGATGTTGAGACCCGCCGACTGGAGCGTGCCGCGCAGGGTGTCGAGGGTCGTCGTCGACCACTGCTGGTACTGCGTGTTCCAATTCGTGGGCGAGACGTAGCCAGGGAACTGCGTCTGCAGCTGGCCGGCGATGTTCGGCATGTTGTAGACGAGCGAGTTCCCGATCTGCGCGGCGGTCGCCAGGTTGTTGATCCAGGCCTGCACCTGGCCCCAGCTGGGCGAGCCGAGCTGCGAAGCCTGGTTCGCCATGTCTTGGAGCTGCTGGATCTGGTTGGCGATCTGGGTCGCCTCGTTCGTGAGCTGCTGAACCTGCTGCGCCACCTCGGTGATGTTCTGGACGGCGGCGATGATGTTCTGCACGAGGTTCGTCGGATCGAGGACGATCGACTGCGCGCGGGCGCGCGGCTGAGGGGCGAGCATGAGGGCCACGCCGGCGAGAAACGCGAGCGCTGCCGTCAGTGCGGGTCGGAATCGAGAATCGCCTCTACGACGCATGGGTGTACTCCCTGTTGAGGGTTCGCCAGCGGAGCGCAGCCTCGTCGAGGCCGCGCTGCTCGAGCCATAGAGCAGGCCAGGCCGCGCCGTGCTGGTGACGGAGCTTGCGGATCTGCTCGATCTCCTCGCTCCCCGAGATGCCAATGAAGCTCAGCGTCTCGGGTCCGAGGCCGAGGTCGAGCAGGCGGCGGCCGAGCTCGGAGACGTAGTAGTAGTGGCGCTTCGGGATCGCGTGCGCGACGAGCTCGACCTGGGTCTCGTTGAGGCCGAGCTTCCGGTAGAGCTGGCTCGTCTGGCTGCTGCGGGCCTCCGGGTTCGGCAGGAAGACCTTCGTCCGGCAGGACTCGAGCAGGAGGTCGCGCTGGGGTGAGTTGAAGACCTCGGTGAGGCTCTGGCTCACGAAGACCACCGCGCAGTTGCGCTTGCGCAGCACCCGCAGCCACTCCTCGATCTTCGAGGAGAAGACGGGATGGTTCAGGAGCAGCCAGGCCTCCTCGAGGATCAGCAGGCTCGGCTGACCGGAGAGGCGCCGCTCGATCTGGTGGAAGAGGTAGAGCAGGACGGGGACGGCGTTCTGCTCGCCCTTGTTCATCAGGTGCTCCACCTCGAAGACCTGGAAGCGGGCGGCCTGGAGGCCGTCCTGCTCGGCGTCCAGCAGGTGCCCCATCGCGCCCTCGAGCGTGTAGTGGCGGAGCCCGCTGCGGACGGCCTCGTCCTGGACCGTGCTGACGAAGTGGGTGAGCGTGCGGTCGGGGCTCTCGACGAGACGCTCGAGCGCCGCGTGGATCTGCTTGCGCTGCTGCGGGCTCACGTCGACCTGCTGGAGGGCCAGCAGGTGCTCGATCCATTCGGACGCCCACATCCGGATCGGAGCCTGGCCGATGTCGGCCAAGGGGCAGAAGGCCAGCTCGTCGTGGTGGTCGCCGGCGATGTCGTAGTGGATGCCGCCCACGGCGTTGCAGAGGGCGAAGGAGCTGTAGCCCTTGTCGAACGCGAAGACCTGGGCACCGGGGTAGCGCAGGAACTGCGCGGCGATGAGCCCGATCAGCGTGGACTTACCTGCGCCGGTCGGCCCGATCACCATCGTGTGACCGACGTCGGAGACGTGGAGGTTGAACCGGAAGGGCGTAGCGCCGGCCGTGTTCGCGTAGAGCAGGGGGGGAGCTGGGCGGGTAGAAGGGGCACGGGTTGTGCTCGAGCCCCGGGAAGATCGACGTGGTCGGGATCAGGTCGGCGAAGTTCAGGGTGTGCAGCAGCGGCCGGCGGACGTTGCGGAAGCCGTGGCCGGGCAGCGTGCCGAGGAAGGCCTCGACGGCGTTGATCGTCTCGACGCGCGTCTTGAAGCCGTTGTGCTGCAGCTCGCGCTCCACCTGGCGGCAGTGCGAGTCGAGCTGCTCCTTGTCCTCGCCGTGGAGCAGGAGAACGCTCGTGTAGTGGCCGAAGCGCACGTGCATGCGCGACGCCTCGGCGATCGCGGCGTCCGCGTCCTCGGCCATCATCACGGCGTCCTGGTTGGCGAAGGTCTGCCCGCCCATCTGCATCGCCTCGCGGATGAGGCCGGCCAGGCCGTAGCGCTTCTGGAACCAGTTGCGGCGGGTGCGCTTGAGGAGCTGCTCCGCCGTCGTGGGCTCGACCGAGATGAAGCGGTTCGACCAGCGGTACTCGAGCGAGAGCCGGTTGAGGAAGTCGAGGATCCCCGGGAAGGAGTCGCTCGGGAAGCCGCAGATTGCGATCGGCCGCACCCAGAGGCGGCCCACCCGGAGCTCGAAGCCGCCGACCAGGTCCTGCGAGCCGACGATCGCGTCGAGATCGAGCGGCGGATGGGGAACCCGGACCGGGTGGGTGATGCCCGAGGCACAGGAGCAGAGGAAGCTGAGGAGATCCCCGGAATCCATCCGCTCGATGCTCAGCCGGTCCGAGAGCGCGTCCTCCAGGTGGGTCGTGGCGCGCTGGAAGTGGCGGAGCGCGGTCTGCCAGCTCGGCGCGCGATCGGTCTCGTCGGTGTCGATGAAGAGAGCGCTCAGCCGGTTCTGCATCTCGGGCGGAGGCAGGTAGCTCGCGGTGAAGGCGTACAGGCTCTCGAACGTGGCCTCACCGCTCTCGTAGACCCGCCTCCGCTCTTCGTCGATCAGCCGGGACGTAGGGTCCGGGAAGTGGCCCGCCTCCGGGTAGCCGGGAGCCGGCTTGCGGATCGCGTCCGCCTGGATCATCCAGCCGTTCCCGAGGTCGCGAAGGGCGCCGTTCACCTGCTCGGCCAGCACCGCCATCTCGTTCGGCGTGGCCGACTCCATGTCCGGGCCCGCGTACCACCAGCCGGCGAGCAGCGAGCCGTCCTTGTTGAAGAGCACGCCTTCGTCGACCAGGGCGTAGTAGTTCAGGAGATCGGGGAGACCTTTGGGCTCGCGGCGGAACTCGGGCAGCATGCAGCGCTCCTTCAGTCCGAGTACGGCACCGAGGGGTGGACGATCGGCCGCGGTGCGTGGAGGGAGGCGCGGGCGGGATAGAACGGCTGGAGCTGGACGTGGCGCGTGTAGATCCGGCGGAAGTCCGGGTCGTAGCGGGTCACCCGCCCGAGGGCCCACTGGCCGACGGTCGCCAGGAGGAAGCAGACCCCGAAGGTCCAGCGCGAGAAGCCGATCCCGAAGATCAGCGCGAAGATCACGATCAGGTTGATGAGCGTGAGCTCCCGGTCTGCCCCGGCCAGGAGGATCGGCCGCGTCAACGAGACGTGGATCGGCACGGTGCGCAGCCCGCGCGAGCTGGCGAGGTCTGCAGCGTGCTCGTTCGGGTCGTTCACCAGCTCCTCCTAGAAGCGCTCGCCGAGCCAGGAGAGCTGGCTCAAGACGGTGAGGGCGGCGAGCGCGACGGCGGCACCGAAGGCCATGGCGACTGGCCGCTGGGCGCGTCCCGTGACGAGGACGAACCCGAGGGCCGCGACGGCGACGGCGATTGCGCTCGTCGCGGCTACCGGGACACTGCGCAGCTGGGCCAGGATCGCTTCCGCCACCAGGGTCGCCTCCCTAGAAGCTCGCGCCGACCCAGCCGAGCGCGGTCATGAAGGCCAGCGCGCCGAGCGCCAGCGCGCCGCCGAAGGCGATGGCCGCGACCCGGCGGAGGCCGCTTCCGGCCTCGCCGAAGGCGAAGACGAGCCCGGTGACCACGATCGCGACGGTGATGGCGATGCGGGCCACGGTGCCCTGGAGGTTGTTCAGGAGGTTCGTGAGCGGCGTGTCCCACGGCATCGCCGTCCCGGCCGGCGTGGCGAACGCCGGGTCCGCGCCGGCGAGAACGAACAGCATGGCGAGGCCCGCAATCCAGAGCGCGTTCCTCGGCTTCGCACGATGACGGTCGAGATCCTTCATGGCGTCCCCTCACTCCTGGTGGTTGGCTGGGCGAGCTCCTCGAGCTCGAATCCGCGGGTCGGGTCGTAGCCCTGGACGCGGAGAACCTCGCGGACGTGGCGCTCCCGGAGCGCGACGACCAGGTCGACGGCGTCAGCGAGCAGGAACGGCTGGCTCGGAACGCCGGCCTCCTGGACGAGCTGGTCGAGACGAGAGAGGGCGGCCCTCGCGCTGTTCGCGTGGACCGTGCACATGCCTCCTGGATGCCCGGTGTTCCACGCCTTGAGCATGTCGAGGGCCTCCCTCCCTCGTACTTCGCCAACGATGATCGCGTCGGGACGGAGCCGCATCGTGGCCCGCACGAGACGTGTCAGGTCCGCGACCTCGGAGGTGCGGAGGGCGACGCGGTTCGGCGCCGCGCAGCGGAGCTCGATCGTGTCCTCGAGGATCACGAAGCGGTGGTTCGGATGGGAGAGCTTCACCTTCTCCTGGAGCAGCGCGTTCACGAAGGTGGTCTTCCCGCTGGCCGTGCCGCCGGTGACGATGATGTTCAGGCGCTCGCGAACGGCCTCCCGCAGGGTGTCCGCGTGGAAGGCGGAGAGCCGCTGCTCGGCGACGTAGTCGTCGAGCGTGCGGACCTGGGAGCTGTGCTTGCGGATGGTCGCGGTCGCGCGCGGAGCGACGGGCGGAACGATGCCCTCGAAGCGGAAGCCGAAGAACGGGAGCTCCCCCTCGACGATCGGGTGCCCCTGGTTCGCCACGGTGTCGAGGAGCGCCGCAACGGTGCCCACGAGGCTCTCCGCGCGCTCGGCGGAGAACTCGTCCGGGAGGAGCGACTGGCCGTCTCCGAGCCGGTCCCACCAGACGCGGCCGTCCGGGTTCACCATGACCTCGATGGTCTTCTCGTCGCCGAGCGCCTCGAGGACGACGGGCCCGAGCTCGCGGTGGAGCTTCCGCCGGAGCCGCTCCTCCCGGACGTTCAGCGCGTCGTTGCGCGCGCCTCCAACGCTCTCATCTCCCATCGAGGGCGACGATACGAGCCGCGGTCCGGGGCCTTCAACGAAGGAACGTGGCAGTCCGCGTCCGAATTGCGGCGAGACACGTCCAGCGGGTGGCGGAAGGTGTCCAGTGAGTGTGCAGTCGCTCGTGGGTCGAGCTCGCGAATCGTAGACCGCCGCCAGATAGGGGTGATCGATTCGCGAGCGCCTAAAGCGGCCCCCTCGGCTAGTCGATGGGTTCGCACGGGAGGGCCCACGCGTGAGTCGCAAGCCGAGCATCTTCTACGCGCCCAGACACCAGGCGATCAGCGCGGCGCTCGAGCTGGTAGTAACGACCGCGGATTACGTGGAAGACGGAGACATCCGTAGCTTTGAGCCTGGAACGAGGTTCGTCCTCAAGGTCTTCACGCCTCGCGAACCGTACCCGGAACGAACGGAGTGGGAGGCCACGGGGAAGGCTCGTGGGATCGGACGCGCCGACGCTGAATTGGTATGCATTCTCTCCGACGTGTGGACGGACACGGATTGGGTCTCCGAGGGAGATGAGCTGTTCGCGGTGCCCGCTCGCGCCATTCCAGAAGATCGGTCAGCACTGCTCCGAGCCTACTACGCGGAACGCCGAGCGCGCACGTCGGCCCGGTAGCACCTCTACCGGAGGCCCAGCTGCTTCAGCCGGTAGTTCAGACCGCTCCGCGACATCTTCAGGATCTCGGCAGCCTGCGAGACGTTGCCACCGGTGGCGCGGAGGGCGTTCAGAGTCTCGCGCAGCCGCCGGGCATCGCGCTCGTTGCGCATCGCCGCGAGTTGGTCGTGGTGCGCACCGTTCAGGTAGCGGGACGTCCGCAGGAGGGCGCGCGCGACGGCCGGGAGATCGGCCGCCTCCTGCGGCCACACGATGTACTGCTGGAGCCCGGTCAGGAGCCGCGTGGCTCGCGGGCACTCCTTCTGGGAGCGATCGCGGATGAGGACGAGGACCGGAGTGCGGCTGGTGACGCGCCGAACACCCTCGACGATCCGAGGGTCGTGCTCCGGGATCTCGATGTCGGCGCCGACGACGAGGTCGATCGGCTGCTTCTCCAGGACGACGATGCCGCTCAAGAAGTCGTGCGCGCGATGAATCTCGAGGGCGAGCGGCTGTAGGAGCGTCTGGATCCGATCGAGCTGGTGCGGTTCCGGGTGAACGAGCAGAACTGAGCTGGTCTTCATCGGGGGTGCCGTCCTCGTGCAGCGTGGTGCTTCGGTTGCTCCTTCTCAGGTTTCGAGGTCCAGCGCGGCTCGCCTGCATGAGGGGGATCATGCGTTGCTCGCGCACGCATCTTCGCGCGGTGGCGACCGCGAGCAGACCTGGACGACGAGGGCCCATCGCGAAGAAGCGGTCGAGCGAGATGCCGGGCGGGAGTATCGCGCCGCGGAGTGTCGAGCACGCCGCTCGAGGGCGCATCGTCGTGCGCGGATCGCGCGCTGGCATCTCGGCTCGAGTTCGTTCATCCGAACCCTTCTCGGAGGATGCCTGTGCGACGCGACGTGGGGGAGGCGGATCGCGCCCGTGTCAGTGACGTGGGTATCTTACCGAACGGCGCCGGTTAGTCGGCGTGATTTCCGTCACCGGGTGGTTCCGAACGGGACGTCGAGCCGCTCGGCCGCGACACGCTGAGCCCGCCGCCAGCGCCGGTCGTAGCGTGCCGTTGTCGGCACATTCGAGTGACAAACCTGGCGCGCGATCGGGGCCAGGTCGCCCCCGTCGTCGAGCAGGTCCGAGATGTGGCTCCGGCGAAGGTCGTGCGGCGTGAACTCGGCGTTCCCGGCCTCGAGGTGCCGCTACTGCACGACCCGGTAGACGAGCTGCGGGGAGACGTCGCGGTAGGTCAGCTTCCCGCCCTTGGTCACGCCGCAGAAGAGGCCGCCGGGCCTGCGGCCGCGCAGACTCAGCCACACGAATCGCACTCTTCGTACACAGAATTTCCAGTAGGCTGGACTAATAATCAGGCTCGGCTAATATCGCGCGCTGCGGCCCGAGACCGAGATGAGCCGCGAAGGGAGCCTGCGTGGCGCGGTCGTTCAGGGAGCTCCGAGAGCGCATGGCGCCGGCGGCACGCCAGCGAGCGGATCGGCGCGCGCGAGAGACCCTCGTCGAGATGAGCCTTCAGGAGCTTCGCCAGCAAGTCGCGGGAGTTACGCAGACGGAGCCTCGCCCAGTTGATGAAGGTGACGCAGGGAGCGATCTCGCAGCTGGAGAAGCGCCACGACGTGCTGCTGAGCAAGCTGGCCGGCTACGTACACGCGCTAGGGGGCGAGCTCGAGCTGATCGCACGCTTTCCGCGCGCCGAGGTCCGGATCAGGCAGTTCAGCGCGGAGCGGACCGCCGATACGACCGGTGAGTGAACGGGCTGATGGCCGGGCGAGGCGACCCGGCGGTAGGATGCGACAATGGCTACGGCCGACCAGATCAAGGCCCTGATCAAGAGCCACGCGGAGGGGGACGACGCTCGCTTCTTCGCCGTGGCGATGCAGATGGCCGCTCACGCGGCCCGTCAGGGCAAGTCGCGCTTCGCTGAGGAGCTGAAACAGCTCGTGGATCGGGCGAAGTCCGACCAGGCTGGCTTGCGGCGCAGGACCAAGCCAGTGCCGATGGTCCAGCCGCGCGGAGAGCTGAGCGGCCTGCTCAGCGCCGGATATCCGGGTACCCGCCTCCCGGACATGGTCCTAGACGACGTCGTTCGCAAGAAGCTCGAGCGGGTGGTGCTGGAGCACCGTCAGCAGGAGCGCCTGCGCGCGCACGGCCTCGCTCCCCGGCGAAAGCTCCTCTTGATCGGACCTCCCGGTACCGGCAAGACGATGAGCGCCGCGGCTCTCGCGGGGGAGCTCCACTTCCCGCTCTTCACGATCCTCTTGCACGGGCTGATAACGAAGTTCATGGGGGAGACAGCGGCGAAGCTAAGGCTCATATTCGACGCCATCTCGGAGACCCGTGCCGTCTACCTGTTCGACGAGTTCGACGCCGTCGGCGGCGACCGCTCCGCCGAGAACGACGTCGGCGAGATCCGCCGCGTTCTGAACTCCTTCCTCCAGTTCCTCGAACAGGACGACTCGGAGAGCCTGATCGTGGCGGCAACGAACCATCCACAGCTCCTCGACCGCGCGCTGTGGCGACGCTTCGATGACGTGATCCGGTTCGAGCTGCCGTCGCCGGGCCGGGCCGTGGAGACGATGCAGAGCCGCCTGGCTCTATTCGATACGAAGTCAACTCCATGGGAGGAGCTCGCGAAGGAGTGCCGGAGTCTGAGCTACGCGGACATCGTCGGGGCCTGCGAGCACGCCGCCAAGCTCGCGGTGCTCGACGAACGGACCCGGATCGACCCAGAGGATCTGGCGAGCGCTCTGAGGGAGCGTGCGGCATCGCACGTGGGCCGCAGCTGATCCGGTCCTGATCGATGGCGGATCGTGACAGACGCCACCTGTTCGTACCGGATTCCGCGCGATCGGAGTCCTACCAGCGGCGGCGCCAGAAGATCCCGCCGATCGAGTATCCACGGCGCAGCCGCAGGGAGCACGGACGCCGGCTCCGGCGCGAGCTGAACGCTGCAGCAGACGAGGGACGGGCTCGTCGCGATACGATCGAGGTGCGCGTGGAGGGTGCGCATCCGGGTTTGTACTTCGAATTCGAGAGCTTCACGGACAGTCCTGTCCCGCTGCGGGTGGAGAGCCTCGAGTCCACTCGCGCAGGCATCGAAGTCGTCGTCGTCCGGGAGGAGGAGGGGGTGCAGCGCGCCGCCGTCTTCGTTCCCGACGGCCAGCTGAAGTACTTCCTGCGTCGGATCGAGCAGTACCTCGGGGAGACCACAGGAAAGGGGGAGCCCAAGCACAAGCCCCTGATCGAGAGCATCGGGGCAGTGCGCCTGGCCACGCTGCGGGCGCTCTGGACCGACGAGGACTCGCTCTACCCCCACGCGAAGGAATCGATCTGGTGGGAGATCTGGCTTCGGCGGACGGATGGTCGTGAGGTGGAACGGCTTCGCGCGTACGCGGAGCAGGCAGGGCTCACGCTGCGACCTCGAACCGTCTCCTTCCCAGACCGGGAGGTAGCCCTGGGCCACGGGCCAGCCTCGGCGCTCGCAGCCTCTCTCGACGTGATGAACGACATCGCCGAGCTGCGGCGAGCGAAGGTCCCGGCCTCGGACTTCCTGGACCTTGCGCCTCCTCAGCAGGCCGCGCTCGCCCAGGAGCTGGCCGGCCGTCTCGTCACCGCGCCGGCGGATGCCCCCGCGGTCTGCATCTTGGACACCGGGGTGAACCACGGCCACCCAGTTCTGTCCGGCTCCATGAGAGACGCGGATCGGCACGCCTACGACCCGACCTGGGGCGTTGACGACCGCCACGGCCACGGCACTCAGATGGCTGGCCTCGCCCTGTTGGGCGACCTCGCCCAGGTGCTTTCGAGCGGCGGCCCGATCTCCCTCGCACACGTGCTCGAGTCCGTGAAGATCCTGCCGGACCAGGGGAGCAACCCGCCGGAGCTGTACGGCCACGTAACCACCGAGGCTGCTGCGCGCACGGAGGTCGGTGCTCCGGACCGCGCGCGCGTGTTCTCGCTGTCTGTCGCGGCCGAGGACTGGCGCGACCGCGGCCGCCCGTCGTCGTGGTCCTCCGCGATCGACCAGCTCGCCGCGGGCTCGGGCGAGGAGGAAGGCCACAGGCGCCTCTTCTTCGTGTGCGCCGGCAACCTTCGTGAGCAGCCGCAGGCTGATCACCTGGCCGCCAGCGACACCGAAAGCATCCACGACCCCGGCCAGGCGTGGAACGCGATCACGGTCGGAGCCTGTACGGAGCGGTTCGGCATCATGGAGTCTGGGTTCGCCGGATGGACGCCACTGGCCAAGCCCGGGGAGCTCTCACCCTCGAGCACGACGTCCCTGACATGGGACGGTCAATGGCCCCTCAAGCCGGAGATCGTCCTCGAGGGAGGCAACTGGGCTCTCTCGCCGAACGGCAAGGACACGGACTGCCCCGAGAGCCTCTCACTCCTCACGACCCACCATCGACCGGATGAGCGGGCCTTCGCTGCGACGGGCGAGACCAGCGCTGCCACGGCGCAGGCTGCGCGCATCGCCGCCAACGTTCGAGCGGCCTATCCCGATTGGTGGGACGAGACGATCCGCGCCCTCGTCGTCCACAGCGCCCGCTGGACGAGGCCCATGAGGGAGCGGCTCGAAGGAACGACGAGCAAGACCGCTCGAGGTCAGTACCTGAGGCGCTACGGCTTCGGGGTTCCCGACGAGGGCATCGCCCTCCGCAGCGCCGCAAACGCACTCACCCTCGTCGCGCAGGAGGAGATCTGCCCCTTCGTGGACGGCAGGATGAACGAGATGCACCTGCACCCGCTCCCGTGGCCGCTCGACGTGCTCCGGGGGCTCGGGGACGCGGAGACGCAGCTGCGCGTCACCCTCTCGTACTTCATCGAGCCCAACCCCGGAAGCCGAGGTTGGCGTCGGCGGCATCAGTACGCCTCTCACGGCCTCCGCTTCGAGGTGAAGACCCCGACCGAGTCAGTCGAGGAGTTCCGCCGCCGGATCAATCAGATCGCCATCGACGAGAGCGGCGAGAAGGCCTCGACAGAGAGCGATTCGGCGGACTGGTTCCTGGGATCCCTACTCCGCGGGAAGGGCTCGCTCCACAACGACCTGTGGACCGGAACCGCCGCCGAGCTCGCCGATCGAGGCTGCCTGGCTGTCTACCCAGTGTCCGGGTGGTGGAAGGAACGAAAGGGCCCGCCCAGCACCTGCCGCTATGCGCTCGTCGTCTCGATCGAAGTCCCTGAGGTCGACGTCGACATCTACACCCCGGTTGCGGCGCAGATCGGCGTGCCGGTGAAGGTCCTGGCGTAGGGAGACCCGGCCGATATCGTGACCGAGGGCAGAGGTGCTCGGAGAGACGTAGGGCGGGGCACATTGGCAGGAGCCAGTGGGAGGACGACCAATGGGCAAATCCACCCCCGCAGAGCGCGAGCTACTGTTGGTGAGGCGAGCCCTCGAGCGCGAGGAGATCTCGCTCGGGCGCGCGGCCGAGATCCTGGGACTCAGCCGCGAGGACATGAGGGAGCAGGCGCGCGAGTGGTTTGGCAGGGGCGTAAAGTAGGAGAACCCTTGTCCTGGACGAGGCGGGTCGTGAAACGGAGGGAGACGAGGTCGTGACCGAGCCGATCCGGGCGATGCTCGAGCGCCGGAGGGTCAGCGTGGATCCCGAGGAGCTGGCCCGCGCCGTCGAGGATGCGCTGGCGGCCGCCGGAGGAGTGCCTCCATACCCGACGCCATCCGAGACGCTCGGAGCCGACCAGGTCGAGCTGCTGGCCAGGGGAGGATTCGATCTGCAGGGGTCGGACCTGGGACTCCGCGATCCCGTGCTCCGCGGAGCGCTTGAGTACGCGGCCCTAAGAGTGACTGCACTCACTACGAACGAAGCCGCCGCGCGCCTCGATGTGAACGAGGAACGGATCCAGCAGCGGTTGACCGAGCGGACGCTCTACGGCCTCAAGGTCGACGACGAGTGGCGACTGCCCGTTTTCCAGTTCAAGGAGAGGCACGGGCTGGTCCCGAACATCGATCGAGTCCTGCCGCGGCTGGACGAGAACCTCTCGGCGGTCGCGGTCTTCCATTGGTTCACGACGCCGAACCCCGACCTCGCCTCGGCGGAAACCCACGACGAGCCCGTCTCCCCCATCGCGTGGCTTAGGCTGGGCCTCGATCCGGAGGAACCGGCCGAGGCTCGCGGCGCAGCTCTGAAGCCTGACCTTCATGTCGTCAGTCTCTCACGCACCCCGCCCGGACCTCGAAGCCTATGAGCGCTCGGCGCGGCTCGACTTCTCAACGCTCGTGGACGAGCTGAACGAGCTCTTGGGCCCCAAGCTCGTGGCGTACATCGCCGGCGTTCAAGAAGCCCGCACCGTGCGGCAGTGGATCGTCGCCGAGTGCGACGTGCGGGCACCCGTCCCCGACCGCCTGCGTCTGGCGTTCCAGGTCGCTTCGCTGATCGCGCAGCACGACAGTGCCTCTGTTGCCCGCGCCTGGTTCCAGGGCCTGAATCCACAGCTCGACGATCGCTCGGCCGCGCGCCTGCTGCGCGAGGGAGACCTCGACGAGGTCGGCCCGCAGATCCTCTCCGCTGCGCGGGCCTTCGTGAGCGGCGGCTGAGGCGAGCGACGACAGCGCTCCGGGCCTGCACGCGGTCTCACCCGACAAGCCTACGCGCAGAGCGGGCAGGGACCGTCGGGGCTTCCGTAGCCGTGCGCGTCGGTCCGGGCGGCGAGATCCAAGCGACCGAAGGCTGTCTCGGCCACCGGCCGCTTCGCGATCTCCTCCAGACAGACGAGAAGACGTTCCGGTGTCATCCACGACACCGTGAGCGAATCGAGCTGGAATCCGGTGGCCTCGTCGACGACGGCGTACTCCTGCGCGCCGTCCTCCGAGAGCGAGTCGTTGAGCAGCAGGAGCCCGTGCCAGCGGAAGCCCTGGCAGAGCACGAGAGTCTGCTGGGTGAGCTTCTCGGCGAGGCTCGCAGGGTGAGTCGATGTCGGCGAGGGTCCAGATGCGGCGATTGTGAAACATGTCGGCTCCTTCATGGTGAGGCCCTCTGTGGGGCCGCTCTCTCACCCGCGAGGAGAGCGGCCGAGGAGGGTCACGCGCGCCCACGCAGGCGGAGCCAGGCCCGAGGCAAAGGCCGTGAACGGAGCGAAGTCTGCGGAGGGGAGGGCGCGGGCTTGTGACGACGGGGCGCCGCGGAGCGCGCGGGCGCGCGGTTCGAGAAGGAGCGATGGGGGGCGCTATCGCCCTGCGGACCCGGCCTCGATCTCGTCTATGCGAGATCTTCCCACGTGAGCTTGCTCGCCGGGCCGCCTCCCCTGAAGTGCGGGACGTTCAGCCTCGCGGCGATCTCTTGTGCGAGGTTGTTCGCGGCGACGACGTAGCCCCGCGTGGTGTTCGCGTCTTCGTGGCCGGCCCAGTCCATCGTCTGGAAGAGATCGAGCAACCCAGCCAGGATGGTCGTGCTCGTCGCCCGGAGATCGTGCGGCGAGAACTTCGGAACCCCTGCCGCGAGCAGGCGACGGTCGACGATGTTGTTCCCGACCTTCGTCGTCATGGGCTGCTCCTGGGGAACGACGGTGCCGTTCTTCCGGACCGGGTAGAAGAGGGGTCCAGGGTCCCGGCCCCGGAGCTCGAGCCAGTCGCGTACGAAGGCAGCCGTGCCGATGGGGACGCCGACGGTTCGCTCCTTGTTGCGCTTACCCACGACCGTGACGAGCCAGCCGTCAGATCGCATGTCGATGTCGTCGAGCCAGAGCCCGATCGCCTCGAAGCGCCGGAGGCCACAGCCGAAGAGCAGGGCGAGAAGGGCGGCGTCTCGCGCGCCGGCGGCGCGGTTCGGATCGAGGGCGCAGCAACGGAACACCTTCGCCAGGTTCTCCTCGGGTATGAAGCGCCGCTTCTTCTGGCGCTCGCCCTTCACCTGGCGCACGTTTGCGGCGCGCTGGTAGTCCTCGGCCAACATGAGGCCCTTGTCCCAGGCGTGCTTCAAGACCTGGCGCCAAGCGGTGAGCCGGTTGTTCACGCTTTCCGGATTCGAGCGCCGTCGGCCGCGTCGCTGAGCGCCCTCCTCATAGCGCTCCATCAGGTGCCCGCGAACGGCGTCGCGATGCTCGGCCGTCAGGGTGTGCCAGGGGATCTCGTCGCGGGCGAGCTTCCCGCCAGACAGGAACGCCGCGAAGATGTCGAGCGCGTAGCCCATGTTGCGCCGGGAATCGTCAGATTCGAAGGAGTCGAGGTAGGCCTGGGCGGGACAGGGGAGCCCTTGGGACTCGTAGTCGAAGGCCTGGTCGATCCGGAGCCGGTCGCGGATCGGCGTGAAGGCCTCGATCGTGTGCCGGGCCTTCGTGTTTCGGCTCGGTCGCCGGGGCGTCGGTCTTGCAGCGGACACCATCAGGCCGTCAGCGGGTTCGAGGTGACGAGGGACGGGAAGCGGCTGAAGTCACGGTCGGCGGTCCACAGCTCGCGCACACCGTGGGCGAGGCAGAGCGCGGCGATGCGTGCGTCGTGGATGCGCGGTCCCGCGACGCGTCCACCGATCAGGAGCTCCCGAAGGGTGGGCCAGTGGTCCTCGCCCTCGGCGAGCAGCTCCACGCTCGGCGACTCGAGCCAGGCCTCCACCTGGGCGACGGCGGCCTCGAGAGGGGAGGGCGGGTCCCAGATGCGCGGGTGCGTCGCGATCGCGAGGAACTCGTGGATGCAGGGCCACGGGATCGCCCACGGCGAGCGGCCTTCGGCGAGGCTCGCGGACGCGGTCGGCGGCGCGCTTGTGCCATTCTGCCTCGCGCCGGTGCGCGTAGACGAGCACGTTGGTGTCGACCGCGATCACGCACCGCGCTCCTCGTAGGCGGCGTCGCGGAAGCGCTGCCAGTCGGCGTCGCGAAATTCCGGCTGCAGGCCGCCTCCCTCGAAGCTCGCATCGCGCAGGCGAAACGCGGCGCCGCGGCGCCGCTCGCGCAGCAGCTGCCGTAGACCCGATTCGATCAGCGCCCGCAGCGTGGTCTTCTCGCGCCGGGCGACGGTCTTGGCTTCCCTGGCCAACGCGTCAGAGATTTCCACGGTGGTCTTCATACGGGTAACCGTATCGGAGGATCCATACGCCCACAACAAACGTCGAGGAGTATGACCAGACTTCTCATAAGATACATTATGCGTATCTATAAATCACAGAATTTTCAGTGAAATACACCGATCGAGATGGATTCGGAGCATCCAACACGGCCGAACCCTCCGATCCGAATAGACCGAAAAACTGTATTGAAATCAGCAGGTTGTGATCCCGTCCTACGTATACCCTCCGCGATTGGAGTTTCGCGCCAGACGGGTCACTCGGGGCTGGAGACCCGGCGAACGTCGTTCTCCGGCCGTTCCAGGGCGGCTTGGAGCCTGGCTGGAGTCGTAGAATCCTCTCCTCCCCCGCCGGGCGGCCTCGCGGAGCGGCCTCAGCGAACTCAAGGCCCGGCTGGCGCCGCCGATCTTAGCTATTATGGCCAATATGCAGATCGAACCCATCGGCCACGTTTCGGGTCGGCTCCTCCTCGCGGCCCCCAGCCTCGCTGAGGTGGCGGCCGAGCTCGCGCGGGTGTTCACCGCCCGCGGCTTGGAGGTCAGCATCGCCGCCACCGGTAGAGCGGCTTTGCGGCAGGCGAAGGAGACAAGGTTCGACCTGGTGATCTGCGATCTCTCGTTGCCGCGCGGAAGCGGGCTGGATCTGCTGCGTGCGTTGCGCGATCGCGAGGTGGGTGTCCCGGCCTTCCTGCTTTGCGACGCTCAGCAGCCCCTGCTCGAGGCGGCGCAGCTCGGTGCGTACTGCCTGCAGAAGCCGATTGAGATCGGGGCTCTGCTCGACACGGTACTTCGCCGGCTCCGGAGCGAATCGGGAACGAAGCGCCGTGCGCGGCGCCGGGTCACGGAGATCACCGAAGCCGTTGCAGCCACGGCTGCGAAGAACCAGTTCGGCCAGCTCCTCGGGGCGGCCATGCAAGGGGAGCGCGTGGTCATCACCAGGCACGATGCTCCGAGCGCTGTAATCCTCTCCTACGACGAGTACCGGGAGCTCACGAGCGAAGACTCGCCGGACCTCGAGGCCCTGAGCCGCGAGTTCGACGAGCTGCTCGAGGGCATGCAGGCGCCTGCGGCGCGCGCCGCGAGTGACGCGCTCTTTGCCGCGTCGCCGGCCGAGCTCGGGGAGGCTGCAAGGGCTGAGGCCCGCGGCGACACGCGGTCGCCCGAGCGTGGCTGAGCCCGAAGCGCCTCCCCGCATCACCGTCCTCGCTGGAACGAACGGCGCCGGCAAGAGCAGCATCGGTGGCGCGATGCTTCGCCAGGCGGGTGGTGACTACTTCAACCCCGACGAAGCCGCCCGCCGCATCCGTGAGGCCGACCCCTCCCTCAGCCAGCGCGAAGCCAACAGCCGCGCATGGCGCGAAGGAAAGCGCCTCCTCGACCGAGCCATCGAGGAGCGGAAATCGTTCTCGTTCGAGACAACGCTCGGTGGGCACACGATGGCCGCGCTACTCGAGCGAGCGGCAGACGCCGGATTCGAGGTGAAGATCTGGTACGTCGGACTCCAGACTCCCGAACAGCACATCGAGCGAGTGCGGGCCCGTGTCGCCCGCGGCGGCCACGACATTCCCGAGTCGGACATCCGTCGCCGCTACACCCGGAGCCTTGAGAACCTCGTTCGTCTCCTGCCCAAGCTCAGCGAGCTCCGTGTCTTCGACAACAGCGACGAGGGCGATCCCCAAGCGGGACGGGCACCCAATCCGCGGTTGGTGCTTCACGTTCAGAGTGGCACGATCGCCGGTCCTGACATCTCCGAACTCCGGCAGACGCCTTCTTGGGCCAGAGCTTTGGTTGCGGCCGCGATCAAAATGTCTGAGAGCAGTTGAATTGATGGGCAACGAGCGCGCTCGCGCGCGTCGGCTCCTGCCTGACCATCCAGGCGGGGAGCAGGTGCAGGTCCGCGTAGTGCGACGAGCGGTTCCTCCGATGTCGAAGGCATCTCTGGTGGAGGCGCTCCGTGCCGTGGGCCGCTTCTTCTTCTGGTGCCAGGAGCAAGGCCTTGAGGACCTCGACTACGTCGAGCCCCTCCACGTGGCCGCCTACGTCGGACTGCTCGACCAGACCTCCAAGAAGCGGACGGTGAGCACCCACCGCCTCTTTCCTACCGGACGCAGCGTTCTCGGGTTCTGAGGTCGGTCCGGCGGCTTCGGCGGCCGCGGCCTTCGGATTCTCGTTCCTCCTGGAACCATCCTCCTTCCAGTGGCTCCAGCGTCAGCCCACGCGCGTCGGAAGCTCGCGGGCGTCACCCATCGCGCGCCGGCTCTTTGGGCCAAGCCCGCACTCTGCGCACTCGGGTTCGCGAAGCGGTGTGTCCATCGACAGGTCCCGCGGGCGAGGGTGGTAGCGGAAGTACCGCTCGTGCCAGCCCGGCTCGCGAAGTCCGGTGAGCGAGAACAAAAACTCGTTCGCCGCGTGGCCCGCCCCGATTGCGTTTAGCGTGATGACGCTCGGCGCCGGGATCTCCTCGAGATAGCGATGGCGTTCTCGCTCCTCGGGCGACTGCGCCTCTTCCGCGAGCCGCGTCGGGTTGATGAGCTTCGCGCACCACAGGCACCCCGAGTCCGGAAGCACCGGTCGCACGACTGAGAACACATCCCCAACTTCGCCGCTCTCTTCATCGACCGGGACCTTCGACCCGACCTGGACGCCGGGAATCAGGTATTGGTGCGCGAGCGCGTTGAAGACCAACCGCGCCGTCGCGGTGTCAGCTGCCAGAAAGAGGTAGTCGCAGTCGCGAAGGCGCATCGCTACGTCGTTTTGAGAGACATCGGCACAGATGCCTTCGAACACCGTGCCCATGCCGGTGCGGCGCACCTCGCGACGGACAATGTCAAGCTTGCGCGCCGCGATTCGCTCGCCAAGTCGCCTAAGCCACTCAGGACGGCCTTCGGCAGTCAGCCACGTGCGCGCATCGAAGCGAGTCGCACCCGGAAGCCGTGGGAGGTTCGTGATATCCACCCGCTCCGGCTCGACGACGACCAGGCGTCCTACGCCGAGCCGCGCCATGTAGAGTCCAACAAGCGCCCCTACCCCACCGGCGCCAATCACACCCACCTTCGACTCCCGAAGAAGCGCCTGGCCACGGTCCCCAAACAGCCTCGCCTGCCGGTCATAGGTCTCGTCCGCCACGGCCGGCCGCGGCGGAAGCTTCGGATAGAGCCGTCCGACGGTCGTTCCCACCACCTTCGCCTCGCGAAGTTCCCGACGGCTGCCGTCGGGCAGCCAGAGGTCGCCCGCCACGGCCCGCGTGGCGAACACGAGGGCGCCGACGGGCGGGCCGTCGACGACGTCCAGGAGCGCCGGGTAGCCACGCTCGTGAGACGCCATGTCCGGGCCGCTGAAGTCCACGCTCGTGGTGCCACCGTGGTTGTGCACAGCGAGGTAGGCGAGCCCTAGTCTGCTGCAACGGTCGGCACACTTCATCACGAACTGGGCGGTGAGCATCCGGTAGCCGGCCTTGCCCGGCACATAGTCCACGCCATCTTTCGCGAGCATCAAGTCTCGCGCGAGCAGCCGCAGGCCGCGCTCGGTCTCGACCACACCACACCCAATCACGGCCCCGTGCTCGTCCGCATCGCCCGGGAAGAGGTGCCCGAACAGGTCGCGCTTGAGAAGCGCCGGCAGGGTCAAGTCGAACACCTTCACGGCTGTGGCCACCGGTTCGTGAGCCAGTCGAGCACCCGGAGCACTTTGAGCACCGGCGTGTCGACCTCCGCGTCCCGGCGGTTGGAGCGTCGCGAGAGCATCATCGAGGCTCGCCCCTGGAAGTTGTTTCCCGGGTTCACCGCGTTCTCCTTCAGCTCGGTCCCGTCCCGGCGCGTCAGGTCGGGCCGCACATGAATCGGATAGACATCCGCGTTGGGAAGAAGGTGGCAGAGGTGAAAGCCGACCCAGGTCTCTTCCTGAACGAACACGTTCCCGTCCAGGGCTACCGGGTCCAGCGTCACGTGGGCCCCACCCTGCCCATCCTCGACCACGTGGACCTCCGCGCCAGGAAATCCGACGCGGAGATCCGCGATGGCCTCCGTGACCGAGTCCTTGAGCGCCATCGTCTATGAGTTGTCGTCGCTGTCGACCGCCTTGAAGCAGGCGCCCTTGTCGACGTAGACGACCTCGTCGTCGCCCACCTGCTCGGTGTGGCCGTCCTCGAGCACGAGGAACAGGACGAAGTCCGGCTTGATGCGGGCGCCGGCGGCGATGGCCGCGGCCTTCACCTTCGCGCCCGTGCTCGGCACGGCGAGCTCGAACTCGGTCTTGTTGAGCTTCACCTCCACCACACAGTGCTCGCTCACCTGGAACCGTTCGATGCCCGGGCTGGTCAGGTCCACGTCCTCGCCGGGCGCCAGCACCCGCGGCTTCTTCCCGCGCACGCGCACTCGCACGCAGGCCAGCGCGCCTGGCTCGAAGCCGGCCAGCTCCACGATGCGCTCGAAGGCCACCGTGGGCTCCCTCACGACGTGTCGCTCGCCGTTCACTCGGATTCGGAACCCGCCGCAGTGGCGCGGCACCTGCCGCCCTGCCGCGGCCCACTCCTCGAGGTCGACGACCTCCTCCACTTCCACTCGCTCCGTGTCTTCGTTGGCCACCGTCGGGCCTCCTTCTGCTGTCGTAGCTGCGCGCCCCTCACCCCGAGGAGCTTCCCGACGGAGAGCGTAGGCGGCCGAGACCGCTGATGCCAGTCAACACACAGCACAAGATTGTACAGCAACCAAAAGCAGTATGAAATCCGCGGTGAGCGTTGCTCTGTACACCCACACACGCGGCCCGGGGCGGGCCGACGCCAAGCCCCCGATGCTTTGTGCTGCTTGACAGGCCGGCCCAAGTGCCTACCATCCCACGCAATGCGGCGGCCACCCGACTCCGAGAAGCTCTACGAGCTCGTTGGAAAGAACGTGGGGCGGCGCCGGCGAGAGGCGAAGCTCTCCCAGACCAAGCTCGCGAAGCTCTGCGGCCTTACGCGCGGCTCCATCGCGAACATCGAGCTTGGCAACCAGCGTCCAACGCTGCTCACGCTCTCAACTCTCGCCGAGGCGCTCGACGTCGACATGCGCTCGCTCCTGCCTGCTCGTGACGAGCTGCTTCAGCGAGATGCAGGGTCTGCCGAATCCGCAATGAGTAGCCGGGTCGAAAAAGGCTGCAGGGGGAAAGCCGAAGCAAGGTTGCCTCCTTCATCGCCTCGACCCGACAGGAGGTAGCCGGAGATGGCAGACATCGAGAGTCAAGCAAAGCAGCTGCTGGCGAGAGCGGGCGTGGACGCAGTGCCCGTTCCCGTCGAACGCGTCGCTGACTACCTCGGAATCAAGGTCGAGATGTCGGACCTGGGCGAGGATTGCTCCGGGGTGCTCGTTCGTGAGGGAGACCGCGCAGTCATTGGCGTAAATTGGGCGCACCATTCGAACCGTCAAAGGTTCACGATCGCCCATGAAATAGGTCACTTCGTGCTCCACGAAGGCGAGACCTATGTAGACAAGGGCTTCAGCGTCAACTTTCGCGACCTTGAGTCCGGCTCCGGCAAGAAGCGCGAAGAGATTCAAGCCAACGCCTTTGCCGCAGCACTTCTGATGCCCGCCGACATGGTCAAGTCGGCGTTCAAGACCCACCGCTTCGACCTCGCAGACGACGGTGACGACCTTCGAGCCTTGGCAGAGAAGTTCGGCGTCAGTGCACAAGCGATGGCAATTCGCCTAAAGGACGTACTCTAGATTCGCTGTTCTGCGCTCTTGCGCTGACACCTCGTCGCGTCGCCTCTCCTCCTGCCGCGTTTCAGTACGTCAGAACGGTCAACACGGGGTGAACCGTTTGAAACGCAACAGGAGGGAGCCGATGACTGACGCAGACCCACCAAGAATCGAGAACGACGGGGCTCTTGCGCATGTACGGCGGCAGGATCTGGCTCGTGAACCGCCCGATGGCGTAGCCAAGGGGCCTTCCAGGACAACCTCCTTTACATGCTCTCCTTCGCGAGCTCCCGGAATCGACAGAGGGCGTTCGCCAGTCGCATCTGGTGGGGCGTCCTGCAATCCGGCTCGAGCAGACGCGGGCTGGCGACGACGATGCACACGCAGCGCGCGCGTGAGGTCGCGACGTTGAGGCGGTGGAGGCTGTAGAGGAACTCCATCCCACGCGGTGCATCTTCCGGGGCGGAGGTCGCCATCGAGTAGATCACGACGGGCGCTTCCTGGCCCTGGAACTTGTCGACCGTGCCGACGCGAGCCTCGGGCAGCCGCTCGGAGAGAGCACCGACCTGGGCGTTGTACGGTGCGACGATCAAGACGTCGGCGGGTGACAGCGGAACCTCCAGGCCGTCGGGGTCGACCCAGGTGGCACCGCCGGCGAGGAGCGAAGCGTAGAGGTCCGCGACGCGATCGACCTCCTCGGGCGAGCTGCTCTGATTGCCCTCGTGCCCGACCGGCGCGAACCACAGCCCGGCCCCGGCAAAGGGCGTGGGACCGACGAGCCTCTGGATCTCGCAGCCGGGGCGCGACCCGAGGCGCCCCTCGTAGAAGAGCTCCGAGGTGAACTCGCAGATCGTAGGATGGAGGCGCCAGGTCTCGGACAAGAAGAGACCGCGCTCGTCCGAGATCGTCTCGTGGCCCTCGAGGAGATGTTCAAGGGCCGAAACGTCCGCTCCCTCCGGATGGCTCCCCTGGATGGGCTGCTCGAGTTGCTGCGGATCGCCCAGCAGGACGAGGCTGCGCGCAGCCTGAGAGGCGGCCAACGTGTTGGCGAGCGACATCTGCCCGGCCTCGTCGACGACCAGGACGTCGACCGCACCCTCGAACTCGGGCCGCGCCCACGCCCAGACCGTGCCCGCGCCGACCTGCGCGTCGCCGTTCATCAGGCCGTTCAGGAGTCCCGGGTTCGTGGTCGTCTCCGCGATCCCCTCCGGCGCGTCGTCACTCCGGTCCTTCACCTTGTGCAGGCACTGGACGTCCAGCCCCTCCTCCTCGGCCGCCTCGATCACGGCTTCGAGGAGGTTCCGGATGACCTTGTGGCTGACGGCGGTGACGCCGACCTTCCTGCCAGTCCGCACGAGCTCGCAGATCATGCGCGCACCCATGTAGGTCTTGCCGGCGCCGGGCGGGCCCTGGACCGGGAGGACGCCTCCGTCGAGCTCGAGCACCAGGCGCCGCGCCGCTGCGAGGAGCTCTTCCCCCTCGTGGTAGAGCCGGTCACCGGGCCGCGGATAGAGGCGAGGCGCGTTTCGCGACACGAGGTCGCGGCCCGCACGAAACGGCCCCTGGGCATCGAGGCCGTGCTCCGAAACCCAGCGCGCGAGTCGTTCGAGCGAGTCGGGAAGGGGCCCCGGGCGGACGTTGTCGTGGACGAAGACGGCGCGCGGGTGCAGCTCTCGCGACGCCTTGCGCTTCTTGATGTCGATCGACCCGGAACCGGGGTCGATGTCGGCGACGTCGCCCACTTCCTGCCCTGCGCCCTCGGTCGCGTGGTGGAGCGTCTGGCCCCGGCGCACGTCGTGGTCCTGTGCCGGGAAGCGGTAGCGATGGATCGGGCACGCGTCCGTCCCACCGAAACGCCCGGCGAACTCGAGCCCGGAAAGCCCTGCCTTCTCGTCCAGGAGCTGGTCGTCGGACAGCCCTCGGAGTCGGAAGTATTCCCACCACGAGGCCTTGTCCTCGCGGCGGTGCCATTCGAGGAGATGGGCCAGCAGCCACCGCGCGCGCTCGTCCTCGCTGCGCGACTCGGGGTCGGCAGCCACGTCGCGCGTCAGCCGTTCGAACAGGGCCTGGATCCTCCGGGTTCGTTCATCGAGCTCCTCGGGCGGATCCCCAGAGCCCGCCTCGGGCCTACGAATCGGCGTCCCCGAGCTCACGGCGTCGGCACGCACCCCCTCCAGCCAGCCCCGAAGGCTCCAGGTCGATAGGCAATCGTCGCGGTTGTAGGCCTCGACGGCCGCGCGGGCGTCGTCGGGAATCGCGTCCTCGTCACCCAGCTCGAGGGCACGTTCGACTCCGCGCAGGTAAGCCGAAGCCTCGCGTAGATCGAGTGCACGCTCGAAGTCGTGCAGGGACTCGAGGTCCTTCAGCGAGTACCGCTCGACCCCCACGCGTAGCCCCTGTCGGACCGCCCCGTGGAGATCCACGAATCGCTCGGCGCGCAGCAGGCGGTCGAGCTCGTCCTCTCGCGTGCCGTGGCGACCCATGAGCCGCTTCAGGGCGGCGGGCTCATAGGGCGCGAAGTGGTAGACGTGCAGGTCCGGATGGCGCTCCCAGCGCGCCATGACCTCATCGATGAACGCCTCGAACGCCGCCCGCTCGTCCGCGGCCGTGGGCGCCCAGCGACTTCGGTACTCGGGTTCGCCCTTCTCGTCCAGGACGACCCAGCCGAAGAGGTACTCGCGCCCTCCCCCTTCGACGAAGGGGTCTCCCTCGAAGTCGAGGAACACGTCTCCCGGCGAGGGAGCGGGCAGCCGGGCCAGACCCCGCCCAGGCTCGATCGGCTCCAGCACTTCAAATCGGGGCCTCGGTTCGCCCCGCGAGACGAGCTGGATCTTCGCTTGTGCGTGCGCGCGCAGATAGCTCTCGTCGGAGCCGCGCTTCGGGCGTGGGTTGAGAGGAAGACTCGCCTTGGCGAAGCGCGTGAGCGTGTCGATGCCCCCGGAAGCAAGCTCCCGCTGCTGGAGCCGTGTGGCGCCTGCCACGAGCGAGAGGTGATCGTCGTCCCGACGCCGCCGATCGCAGGCCGTCCACCAGCGGCAGACGTCACAGTGGGAAACGGGCTCCGGATACGTGATAGAACCCTCGTCGCCCATCTCGACCGCATTCTCGAGCCGGCCCCGTACCCAGCGGTAGAACGCGAGAAAATCGCGCGTTCGGAAGCGCTCCGGATCCGCGTATCGCCCCGGCGATACCACGAACATCTGCTCCGGGAGGGCGCCCTGGAGACCTCCGAGGAGATCCGAGTAGAGGCAGAGCTGCAGGACCGTCCCGCCCCGCGTCTCGGCGGCGAGCTTGGTGTCGGCGACCTCGTAGGACCAGGGCCCGAGTTCGCTCGGCCGATTCGTCCGCAACAGGACGTCGGCCCTTCCCCGCCATCGCCCGTCGATCAGGGTGCCCTGTGCGATCGCCCCGACGCCCTCCCGCATCGCGGTGCGCGTGCGCTCGAAGCCCTCCTCGCTGATCCCGACATCCTCGAGCTCGAGCACATCGAGCCCTTGCTCGGTCCGGAGGTACTCGAGATATGCCTGCTCGTGCGCCAGGCCTCGCGCCCGGAGCACATCGAGCATCGGGTCTCGCCAGACAGGCGGTTTCAGCTTCCCGAGGGCGACGAGGCGGTCGAGCTGGCTCAAGTGCTGGCAACCCAGATGGCCGGCCAGGTCGGTGGCAGAGAGATGAAGCGCCCCGCCCTCGTGCTTCATCCGCTACCCGCGGAAGCTAAGAAGTCGCTCAATAGGAGCGCCCTAAGCCACTGAAATACATGCATCGTAAGTGACTCATCGGATCCCAAGAATCCAGCCCTCGATCTCTGCCACTTTGCGTTCGGACGGCGTCAGCGGGGGTTCAGGAAGTCGGCAAGGCTGCCGTCGTTATCCGCTTGGCGGAGCCAAGCAGCCACCGAGAAGGCGTCGTGCTGATCGCCCGTCCGATCCTCGCGCGGGAAGGACCGGCTCCACAAGGACGGGTACACCTCGACGACCGCTGAACGTCCCGCCGGCACGGCCCACCCGTCGAAGGGCCAGAAATGGACCCGGTCGCCGGCCCGTTCGCGCAGGTAGCGAAGCCAAGGAAGGCCGGAGTGGGTCGACTTGGCGACGGAGCCCTGCACGTCGAAGCGGAAGACCGACTTCGCGGAGCCCGCCCGCTCTTCGGTGAGCCGCCGCCACCGGGGGTTGCCGGTGCGTTTGGCGCCATGCCCGACCGCGCCGTCGCGCACGAAGTCGACATAGACGTGGTCGCCATCGGTCGGCCAGTGGCGCTGGAAGTCGTCCAAGAACGCCGGCCAGTCGAGTGCCAGCTGATGTGCCTCGAAGTAGCGAAGCGGGAACGAGAAGCCGTGATCGATGCCGACCAGCACGCGCTCCTCGCCCTGAAGCTCCCCGACGAGCCACTCCGCGACTCCCCGCCGCGTCCAGTACTTACGCGGACTCGACGGCGGCAGGACTTCCCTGGGCTCAGAGTCTCGCCCTGCAGCGTAGATCCGGAGCCCCTTGAGGCTCGACGTCGGGGTCTTGGCACCCGAGTAGTCAATACCTATGAATCGTTCGAAATCCACGCTTTCAAAGGCCTGGCTTCTCGGCGTAGCGAGTAGCGACGCGCCAAAGGACCTCAAAGCACGCGCGATACCTCACTCGTCGCTGATCGAAACATCATTCGTCAGATTGAGATCCGCCAGAATCTGCTGGAGGTCCTCCGAGAGGCTCTTCGCCGCGCCGGCGCCGACAGTGACGGAGAAGTCGACCCCGACCTGAAGCTGCGATCCAGACCGAAGCTTCGGCAAGAGTTTCGTACCCAGTCGATTCCACGTCTCGGGTGGAATCTTCCCCTTCACTCGCAGGACGACCGAGGCAGGGCCCGGTTCGGGCGCGGGCTCGGGTCCGGGGAAGGGGGAGTTACGACGGGCCCGGGACCCGGCTCCGGAGTCGGCGTGCCGGGGGCAGGCTCCGGTTCCCTTCGCAATGCCTCGGCCTTCGCCTTCTGGAGTAGGAACACGTCGGATTCGAACGTCACTTCGTCGGGTGCAACCGGCTCTCCAAACCACACCCGTTCGTAGCTTCCATCCGCGCGCTTGCCTGAGGCCAAGCCGAGGCTCTCCATTGCCAACGAACTCCGCGAGTTTCGCCCGCAACACGGAATCTGGATCGACGAGGCGCGTCAGCGACCCATTGAGGAAGCTCTGCCGCAAGCTGGCAAGTGGCCACACGCCAGACTCCTTGAGTGCAGGCGGCCAGTTCCGCTCGATGTAGCCGACTCCCACGGACTCGTTGAGAAGAGCTTCCGACTTGAGGGCACCGATCACCCTGCCGCAGAGCGTCTCGCCGCTCGAGGAATGCCCAGCCCCGAGGTCGATCACCTTGAGGCCATCTGGCTCCCGGGCGTCGGCCAGGATGGCGAATCGGTAGTCGCCCCACACCTCATCCTTGGCGACCCCATCCGCGTCCCGAACCTTGGTCTGCAGGGCCGTGCGATCCTCGCGGTCGAAGTCCCCACCGAGCGTTCCATCAGCCACTTCTCGCGCCACGCGCTTCCACGCCAGCGATAGCTCGACCTTCTCCCGCAGCTCGCGCCCCGGCTTCTTGACACACCAGACCAGCGCACCCGGGTAGAGACGTGGGGATTTGCCGCGCTGTCGCGTCCACTCCGCAAGCTGGGTGCGCAGCCCCCCACTCGCCGACCATTCTACTTCGGGATCCGCGACCACCAGGGTCAGCCGCGGCGTGTCAGGGATCTCCGCTCCATCGCTCGGGAAGGGAACGACCGGGATGCTCGCCCCGCGTCGGAACTCCTCTTCGACTAGCTTGCGAAGCGCTGGCTTGATCTCCGTCTCCTCATCGAGAGATGCGCGCCGGTCGCTCACAACCTTCTTCATCGTCGGCTGGTAGCCTATTCGGAAGCCATCGGAACCAATGCGACGGATGAAGTAGGCGCGATCTTCGAGGGAGAGAGCCGCGTTGTCGACCGAGGTCGTATCGACATCCGGCTCACCCAGCGCAAAACGAAGTTCCGGAAGGTGCGCCACCTTGTCGGTCTGGCCGCCGGACGACTCGAAGAGGATGGCCGTTGCCACGCGCTGGTGGATGCCCCGGAGCGGGCCCTTGGTATCCGCATCGAGCGCCCTGCTGTGCGCCTGGTCCCCGGCGATATCAGTGTCGATAGCCGCAACTAGCCGGGACTCACCGAGCTGCCCGAGCACAACACTACGGAATCCGGGCTCGCTGAGCGGCGCAGAACCCAGCGTAAGCAGCGGCTCCGTCCGAGCCTTGCGGAAAGCATCAGCGGCCGCAATCGAAATCCACTGGGCAAGCATCGCTAGCGTGCCGCGCGTTTGCTGATACTGCGCCAGCGCTTGCCACTTGCGCTGAAAGACCGAAAGCGTCGCCGGATGGAACGGGTAGCAGGCTTCGAAGCGGCGCTGCAGGTACTCGCGGGCCTTCGCCTCTGTCGCCGCGGAATCCACGGCGGTCCACTCCGGCGGGGAGCTGCGCTCGCCGCTCAAAGCACCAATCCGCGAACGCCTTCGAAACGTTCCGGCGCACCTTCTCGCTGCCGAGGTCCTGGAAGAGCCTCCGCCGTACCACCTCGCTGATCTCGGTCTCGTCGTTCGCGATCAGATCCTTGGCTACTCGCCGGACGACCCGGGAGATCTTCTCCTGCCACTGCATGTCCCAGTCCGTCATCTCGACCTGACTCCGCGGGAGCGAGATGACGCAGGCACCGTGGGTAGTTCCAGTCGTGGCCACCGTTAGGTTCTGGATAAAAGCATGGAAGGCCTCGGCCCCGCTGCGATGTCGGTTCAGGTAGTTCAGCACCTCGTCGAACAGCAGCAGCACGGGAGCCCCAGCGGCCTCGAACACTCGGCCTATCGCGTCCGTGCCCGGTGGCGTGGACTTTGCCGCCACCCCTAGGGCCTCTACAGCAGCGTCCCCGCCAAGCTGGCGCGCGACGTCAATCCATGGTGTCTCGTACCCGGGTCGCGGGTCCCAGGCATTGCCAACGAACACAGCGACCCGCGCCTTCGGAACTGAGGCGATGCCCGCCTCTCGCACCAAATCCGAAACGCCGTTGTAATCCGCCGCCTTGTTGCCGTTGGTTGCGAGGTGATAGAGCGTCGTCAACGTGTGGGTCTTGCCACCACCGAACTGCGTGATGAGCGTGAGCACCGGGGCAGTGTTGTCCGTTCGACCGGAGAGCCGCCGCAGAACCATCCCTGCATGCTCGCGCAGCGCGCGTGTGAAGCACGTTCGGGCAAAGAACTGATCGGGCTTGCGGTAATCCTCGGGGGCCGTTCCGGCGACGACCTGCTCCAGCGCAATCGCAAATTCGTCGGGGTTGAACGAGCGTCCCTCGCGCACCTCTTTCCGCGGTGTCGCGACTTTGTACCACGGCTCCATGGCATGACCTCCTAGGGTCTCCGCAGGCGTTTGAACAGCTCCGCGGCGGGGCGCTTCAGCCTTGCGAGATTGGCATAGGCAACGGGTTCGAATCCTCGGGCACCATCGTAGACCCGGTACCGAACCCCGTCGGTGACCACCGCATCGCACAACACGCCGAGCGCCTCGATGTAGCCGCGGGCCTGGTCGAGCGCTCCTTCGACGCCCGCTCCCAGACGCTTCGCCTCAATCACGAATCGGACATTTTCAGGAGTCCGCGGGAGCGCCTTGAAGACCGTTACATCGATGTACCGCCACTTCACCGCAATACACTCGCGCGGCCAACCAAGCGCCCGCAGGAACGGTACGATACCGTGGACGAGCAGCTCGTCTTCACTCGGAGGCTCGCCGAAAGCCTGGTCATCCAGGAACAGCGGCAGGAGATCCGCAGCCTCGGCCACGATTTCGGCGAGCGCCTCGGGCACCGGCTCCAGCGCTGGCTCCTCCGCTGGCAGATCCGGAAGAGGAGCCCTCTGCCAGTAGTGCGGCGGCGAGTTCAAAAATCGCTCGGCAAAGTCAACGACCTCTTCATTCCACACACGCGAGCAGCGCGTCGGGTTCGCACCAAACGCCGATCCCGCAAAGGTGTGATCCGCTGGCAGGCGGCACCATCGAACGCGCCGGCCGTGCTGTAAATCCCAGCCGTTCACATCGTCGAATGCGTTCAGATAGACGTATTCGCTCGCCACCAACCCGACAGCGATCACGGTTGCAATGCCGGTTCGAAGGAGAAGCACGTCGCCCTGCGCTATCTCGCTGGCGAAGCGTCGGACGAAGCTCCCATCGAAATCCCCGTCTCCACGCTCGGGCGCCCACGGCCCCGCGTCGCCTGGACCGATCAAGGCGACGCCGTGCTTCAGAAGAACGTCAGCATAGGAGCGAGCGGCCGGCCCGGCTGAAACTTGCCAGACCGCGGGCGGCACCTCGGTCACGCCCGCCGGACTCACCTCGGCACCGCTAGGAGCATCGCGTCGAGAAGTCGCTTCTCCTCGCTGCCTCTTGGGTACAGCGGCGAGAGTGCGTTCGCTAGACGCAAGAAATCTGGCCCGCGCTCCTGTTCGGCCTTGACAAGAGCCCGAAGCGCATTTGTGCGGCCACTAGCCTGGAGCAGCATGGCCGCATGCACTCGGTCGAGGGTCGTTGCCTCCCGTGCGGCGGCGAGCTGCTCATCGGTGAGATCCACAGCGGGTCGTCTTCCACGGCCACGCGCCCGGCGTCCGCGCGGTCGAACCGTCGCCTCGAGTTCAGGGAACAGCATACCCTGAAGCGGATTGGGGCCTAAAGAGCTTTCCTGTTCGAGTCTCGTTGCAACAGCCTGCGCGCCCTCATCGCCGAACAGCTGCCTCGCGCGCTCTGCTATCGGAAGCAGCCTTACAACGCCCTTCGTCGTCTCGATTACTCGCAGCTCCCATCTCGGAAGCTCGATTCCGAGCGGCTGAGCGAAGCGGCGCACCACATCGAACACCAGCGTGAATCCCTTGCTCTTGCTTCGGGGCCGTTCTTCATCGTCCTCGTCATCCCCTGATTCTTCAATGTCGGCGTCATCCTCTGATTCTTCAACGTCGGCGTCATCCGACGCTTTGCTATCCGTAACCTCGCCCGTTGTGGCTTGCAAAGTCCACAGGAACAGCGCTGTCAGCCGCGCATCCTCTTCGAGTGCCCCCGCCAACCCGTTGCGAGCACTAGCCTCCGCAGTACCAAGCACGTTCTCGAGTGCAGTGCGGCCCACGACCTCCCAAACTTTCTCCAGGTATTCGTCGAGCTTCACCTCCCGCCCCTCGGCCGTCTCTACCTTCGCGTAGCGGCTAAAGATCTCAAGCGCTGGTCCGACACAGGCAAAGACGAGGTCCGCACCCCGCACTCCCTCACCTTCCAGCCGTTCCATCCAGCTCCCAACACGCCGCGGGAGCTCCTGCAACACGTTCGCCCAGTCTCCAGTCGCGGCAGCGGCTGCTCGAGGACGGCAGATCAGGTGGACGCTCGTCGCGAGTGCGGCGGATTCGCGGGCGCGAATGCGGTGAGCCATCTCAGTGGCGATCGGCCAAGATCCGGTGATTGTCCATCCGCCTCTAATCATCCCGGATAGGAGGGCTTCCCAGCCCTCAGTGGTCTTATGGGCGAAGACAACCGCTCCAATCCCATCGGGGTGCAAAACACGCACCCCCTCCGCGAACGCTTCTCCCATCGCCGTATCAAAGAACTTTGCGTCCTTAGGTTTTCCATCTACCAGTTTCGTTTTGTCCTGAACCGCTTCGGCGTCCTTCGGCGAGAGGCGGTTATTCGAATCAAAAGGATCGCGAAGCAGCGGGTGGTTTGGATTGACTCGCTTTAGCCAGATAAGAAAGAAGTCCGCTAAATCAGCATACGGTATCGCGTCGTAGTACGGCGGATCCGTAAACCATACTGAGGCTGAGTCGTCCGGCAGATCTGACCTTTGCGCCATCCCTTGAACGACCTGACCGGCGTGAGACCCCATGACGTTGGCAGCACCGACACCAGCTGCGAGGTTGTCCGTACACTTCTCGTAGGATCCGCTCGATTCGCTCAACGGCATTCCTTCGACGAAATCCCACGCCATTTTTACGCGACCTAGCTTGAATACTGCAGACGGACACTCCTGCCCCGGCATCCAAGCACAAAGAGCGTTGCCAAGATCTACGAGTTTTCCGATCGCTAGCATGGACACATCAGATGTCGCGGACGGGCTAGATGCCGTCGCAGCGGCCAACGCAGCAAGCGACAACTTCTGGCGCGCGGTGAAGAGGTCACCCCAATGCAGCATTCCGTAGCGCTGAACACGGAAACCTAGCGTCCCGATCGGCGGAAGCGGCTCATCCGGCACTGGGCAGAGTCCCCGCCTTCCTCCGGTTTCCCACTCTTTGATCAACCTACCAACTTGCGACTGAGCGTTTCTAACTACTTCGTAATCGCCATCAATCGCCAAGCGGTAGTGGCGACCTGTCTCGCCGGGCCTCAGGAGAGCTACTGCAAGAAGCCGCGCGCCACCGTTACGCCCGCCATTTGCGTCGAACGTGACATCCGCCCCACCATGCTGGCTCGCGATCTGCGCGCGGACCCGCTCGGGAACGAGAACAGTTCCGCAGCAGACGCACTTCGCCTTCGCGCGCGACACCGTGCCGCCGCGCACCTCCTTCTCCGTCTTCGGCTCAAAAATCTCGAACTCGACGCGCGGGAATTGCCCCTTAGGCCTTTCCACATGGCAGCGGAGCGCCCGCCGGCGGCTTGCCTTCTTGCACAACCAGAGCGAACGCACGAGCGGAATCTCAGCCCCGCACTTTGGCGCCTCGCAACGCACTGTACGCGCCCACAGATACGCGATCGGTCTCCCACCATCCGCGTCCTTCGGATACAGGCCAGACAGCTGCCGCGACGCCCGAGTCTTAATCTCCGCCCCGATACGTCTCACCTCCTCAGGCAGCTTGGCGCCGTTCCGTTGAATGTCCTCCAGCATCACCTTAACCCGGATTATGCGCGAAGGCTGAAAGAACGAAGGCCCCGGATGCGCTAGAAACCGGTTGTCGCACCCGTTTCTCACCCATCCAGAGGCCTTCGTGAGCACCCACTCTACCATACAGTCTGTCCTGTTTCCCGAACTCGTTGGTGGCAAGACCGTCGTCGCAAAGCTCGACCAGGAGCACAGCAGCTCCGAGGGCGGGGCGCTGCTGCTGAAGGCCGTCGACGACCAGTTGGGCCTGTCTCGCCGTTTGGCGGCGTGCATCGACGATGCTCGCCAGCCGGGCAAGATTCGCCACGAGCTCGAGGAGCTGCTACGGCAGCGGATGTTCGGGATCGCCTGCAGGCTACGCCGACGCGAACGATGCGGCGCGGATCGCCGACGACCCGATGCACAAGCTGCTGGCGGATCGCGATCCGATCGCGGGCGAGGCATTGGCCTCACAGCCGACGCTCTCTCGCTTCGAGAACCGGGTGCGGCGCGCCGATCTGTTCCGCATGGCTGACGCGCTCGCCGACACCGTGATCGCGCATCACCGCCGTCGTCTGCGCGGCAAAGCGCGCCGGATCACGATTGACATGGACCCGACCGACGATCCGACGCACGGCCAGCAGGAGCTCGCCTTCTACAACGGCCACTACGACAGTTGGTGTTACTTGCCCATGGTGGCGAACGTGACGTTCGGCGACGAGTCGGAGCAGTACCTCGTGGCCGCCGTCCTGCGGCCGGGCAACGCACACTCCTCGCTGGGCGCGATCGGGATCCTGCGGCGGCTGATCCGCAAGCTCCGCACCGCCTTCCCGAAGGCGCGGCTGCGGGTACGCCTCGACGGCGGCTTCGCGACGCCGGAGATCTTCGACTTTCTCGAAGACGAGAGGATCGAGTACTTGGTGGCAATGGCCAAGAACAAGCGTCTCGGGCCCCAGGGAGCGCGTTTGCTCGGGCGCGCCCGCGCAGAGGCGAAGAGGACCGGCCAGAGCGCGGCCTTCTTCGGAGAGACCCGCTACGCCGCCCGCAAATGGACGCGCGGCAAGCGGCGCGTGATCTACAAAGCGGAGGTGGTCTGCCTCGCCGGGCGCGCGCCGCTCGACAATCTGCGCTTCGTGGTGACGAACCTTCCGCACCGCCCCGAGCGCATCTATGATCTCTACCGGCAGCGCGGCGACGACGAGAATCGAATCAAGGAGCTTCACTACGGACTCGAGCTCGACCGCACGAGCTGCCATCGCTTTCTCGCCAACCAGCTCCGCGTGCTGATGACCGCGGCGGCCTACGTGTGGATGCAAGAGCTTCGACGACGCGCGAAGGGCACGAGCCTGGCGGCGGCGCAGGTGACGACGCTCCGCGAGCGCCTCTTCAGGCTTGCCGCCTGGTTCGAAGTCTCGACCCGACGCATCGTCGTCCACCTCCCGCGCTCGTTCGCCTGGAAGCCGTGCTGGCTGCGCATCGCCGCGCGTCTGCACGCAGCGCCTGGCTAAACCCCGCTCGCCCGGACTTCAGCGACACCGCACGCCATGCTCGCTGACGAGCAAAGGGACAACCTCGCGCCGTCGTCGCCACGCAGGCGACTGCGAGCGGCCAAGCTCACGAACGAGCGCTCTCTGTCCCTTCATCGCAGCGGTTCGAGCCAAGAACCGCTCCGTAGAGAGACACCGCCAGACGTTCTTGCGACCCGATCTGGGCAACCGGCAGCGCTTCAGGAATAATGCGGGTTAAGGATTAGGCACGCGACGGGGTTGAGATCACTTGCGAACGCTTCACAGCCAAGTCGCAGCGCTTCTAGTGGAATTGATCCCCCACCTGCAAAGGGGTCTACGACGAGAGGAGCCTCATAACTCTCAGCGCGGCCACCGGGCGCGTGCGCCGCTTCGACTAGCGCGCGACCTACATCCAGATAGGTGCGATTCCTCGCGAGGTTCCAGTTCGCGAAATCACCGATAAAGCCGAGCAACGCCTTGCGCAGGTCCTCGTCGGTCCTTCCGGGATTGCACTCCGGCACCTCGCGCAATCGCCTCCGGGCCTCACGCTTAAACTCGGCGGGGCATAGAGGGTCACAAGGGTCCGGCCAGAGCAGCCCAAGCAATACCGCTCGACTTGAGGCGAGCGGCCGCCTCGCCCACCATAGGTGCAGCGAGGTAGGCAGCCCGTGCCGAATCGACTTCTCTCGCGCCGCGTGCCGAGAAACCTCCGCGATCGGGAAGTCCACCTCCGCGAGCCGCTTGCACTCATTGGGAATCATGAGCTCATTTGATCCGTGTGTTGTTTCGCCACTGCCCAAATACCCCTGCCTTCATTCCTGATGAGGCCCGCCGCCCGCAACTTGGTACGAGCCCACGCTAGCCTGTAGTCCAGCTCGCTCCGCTTCTCTCGTCCCTTATGCGGAATCGCGCACTGCGCCTTGGTCAGACGCAACCGTTCGGCGACGCACTCCTCGATCTCCTGGATGGTCGCCATTCCATCGTGCGCCTTGATGCAAGCCAAGACCGTCGTCGCGAGCTCCGCGACCGTGGGTAAGGGCAGGCGGGCTGTCACGAACGAGAGTCTCCCCCGTAACGGGGACCGTCCTCACGGACATGCACGGCACCCCTCACGGCATCTACTGACAAATAGTAATGCGCGACTTTCGATACTTCGTGCCATTCGAGGCGCGCTGGGTCCTGTATTGGGTCCTGGAGTCGTGGCGCGCTGGCGCAATCGGTTACCACGTAGAGCCAGTAGCAGTCTCGACGATCCTCGGCGACGCGACGTTCGTTGGGCGTCAAAAGGATTGTGCCCGTCGCAGCGGCAAGACCCTTTACTTCGATGAGACGCAGCTCGCCAGACGTCAAGTCGAGACTGGTAACGTCGTATCCCAAGTTCTTCGCGCTCACGTCATACACTTGGTGCCCGAGTTCCCGCTCGTGCTCCATGGCCACGCGCATGGCGACCGCCTCGGTCTCGAGGTTCGGGCGAAGGTTCCGGACCTCCGGCGCATCACTCTCTGGGTGGGGAAGGACCATCACGCTCGTCATGCATTCCACGCCTTGTAGAGACAGAGAGCGCTGACGCTCAAGGTCCCGACGTCGTTGGTCGCGCCGCGCTAGAAGCTCGGCATGTCGCGTCTCCGCTTGCGCGAGCCGCCCCTCCGCACCCGGCCTCTTCTCCTCAACCATCGCTGCCGCACGCCCAATCTCCTCGTCGGCCCGTTGGAGCAGCTCGGTCAACGAAAGTTCAACGTGCTGCGAGATCCGCTCCACCTCGGCCAAGCGCTCCGACCGTGTCTCTTCGAGGAACGCAGCGAGCGCGTTCTCGTGAAGCCACGCGGTGGGCTCCGCCAGCTCTGCGACGGCCGGCCGATCCTCGGGGAGCACTCCCGCCGTGAAGTTGCCAAGCATGCTGGGCTCACGAAGTTGGGGGGGACCGCCCTCACGAAGCTCGACGGCGAACAGCCGCTCGTGCACGACCTGCCCAAGCCCGTCGACGACTCGCGCGCGGTAGAAGTCGAGCCGCGCGGGGGCATCGTGCTGAAGCGAATAGAAACATGCACCCCGGCCGAACGGATCAAGTGCGCGCTCCCGGGTGTGCCGTCGAATCGCCTCGAACAGCGGATGCCCAGGCGTCACCCATTCCAGACTGTTCTCCTCGGCGGTATCTCGGTCAGTCGAGCAACGCGGATAGCGATTCGCGAGCTCCGGGAGCTTCCAGTCGGCCTCGCGTTCATATCGGCGAAGGATCGTAGGGGTGCGAGCGGGCTCGAAGGTGTGAGGTAGACTTTCGATCACACGTAGCTTGACAGGAACGAACTCGGCGGCCTCGCGGATGAAGCGCGCGATGGTCTCCGGCACCACGCGCCGCTCCCTTGCCCGCGCGCGGCGCTCGATTAGCATCTCCAGGTTCAGCTTCTTCGCGGCCAGCCCCTCGAGCGCGTTCTGGCAGATCCCACGGAAGCGACCCTCATCGACGTCTTCGAGGAGACGCTCCTCGAGATCGGCATCTCCCAGCTTCCCCGCGTAGTAGTCGCGCAGCACGCGCTCGACGTGTGCCGACGGGAGGACCTCTCCTACAACGTTGAAGACCGCGTCGTCGTCGAGCGCGTCTCGGATCTCCTGGAGCTTCTCGAGAAGCCGCTGGAGCACGCGGCCCTCGATGGTATTCGTCGCCACGAAGTTGAAGATCAGACAGTCCTTACGCTGGCCGTAGCGGTGGATGCGGCCCATTCGCTGCTCGAGGCGGTTCGGGTTCCAGGGGATGTCGTAGTTAAAGAGGATGTTGCAGACCTGGAGGTTGATCCCTTCCCCCGCCGCTTCCGTGGCCACCAGGATCTGAATCTCTCCCTCTCGGAACTGCTGCTCTGCATGCAGTCGTGTCCCGGGCTCGTCGCGGGAGCCGGGCTTCATCCCGCCGTGGATGCAGCCGACTCGGAAGCCCCACTGTTCGAGCCTCTCGACCAAGTAGTCGAGCGTGTCCTTGAACTCGGTGAAGAGAAGCAGGCGCTTGTCGGCATGGTCGAAGAAACCCTCCTTTTGGAGTAGATCCTTCAGTTTCGAAAGCTTCGCTTCAGCGTTGGCGTCCTCCACCGCACGGGCCTGCTCGGCGAGCTCCAGGAGCTCTGCGATCTCTTCGCGCACCTGGTCTGCGTTCCCGGCGAGGGTGACGGCCTCGAGCATCTGCTCGAGCCGCTCGCGCTCTCCCTCTTCCATCTCTTCGAGCTCCTCCCAATCAGGGAGGTCGGGAGGCGCGATTCGGGCCAGCTCCTGCGCGCGCTTCAGGCCCTGCTCGAGCCGCCGTGCTCGATTCTGGAGGCTGCTGCGGACGGCCCGCGTGCTCGACGCGAGCCGGCGCTGGTAAAGGGCCATCAAGAAGCCCACAGCGCGAGCGCGCGGATCGTCGATCGCGGCAGCCCTGGCACTCTGGCGCTTCACGAAGCGCGTGATCTCCCGATAGAGCTCGAACTCGTCTCCGTCGATCAAGAAGTCGACGGTGTGAGGAATCCGCTTGGTGAAGATCTTCTCCGCTGCCCAGCTGCCATCATCTCGCCGCTCGGGGAAGTAGACCATCGCCTCCTTCGTGCGCCGCAGGTAGAACGGGGCGCGCTGGCGGTCCATCGCCTCCTGGATCGAGCGGACGTCCGCGTAGGCGTCTGCGTCGAGGAGCTGAAGGAAGAGCGTGAAGTTGACCGGGTCTCCCTTGTGAGGCGTCGCGGTGAGCAAGAGGACGTGATCGGACGTATCGCGGAGTAGCTCACCCAGCTTGTAGCGCTGGCTCTTGTGGGACTCGTCTCTCGCGGACATGCGATGCGCTTCGTCGACGATGACAAGATCCCAGTGAACCTGGCGAAGTCCCGGCAGTATCTCTTCCCGCTTCGCGAGGTCGAGCGAGGTGATGACCCTCCTCTGCTGAAGCCACTGGTTGACGCCGAACTGGTCCCGCAGGTCGCTGCCCTTCAGGACCAGGAACTTCTCGTCGAACTTCTCCTTCAGCTCTCGCTGCCACTGGAACGCCAGGTTCGCCGGCGCCACGATGAGAATCCGCTCGGCCAATCCACGCAGCTGCAGCTCGCGGATCAATAGGCCGGCCATGATCGTCTTCCCGGCGCCGGCGTCGTCCGCGAGTAGGAACCGGACGCGCGCAAGCTTGAGGAGGTAGTCGTAGACCGCCTCGAGCTGGTGCGGCAACGGGTCGACCCGCGAGATCGAGAGACCGAAGTAAGGGTCGAACTCCCAGGCGATCCCGAGGGAGTACGCCTGGAGGCCCAGGCGCAGGAGACGTGGATCGCCGTCGTAGCGGAAGCCAGGCTCCAGGATCGACAGCTCGCGTAAGTCGCTCACGGTGAGGGTGACCTTGCGGAACCGTTCGGTCGCGGTGCCGACCAGACCCACGGTCCAGGCACCGTCTCCCCCGACCCGGACCGTCTCGACGCGCATCGGCTCGCTGAAGAGTGACCCGGTGAGGATCTGCCCTTCCCGCAATTCCTTTGCCGCGTCCATCAAGGGTCGCCCCGCTTGGCGCCGTCTGATTTCTGGCGCTCGATCCACAGATCGATGTCCTCCCGCTTGAATCGCCACGCGCCGGCGACCTTGAACGCTGGCAGGTCGCGGCGCTGTGCAAGCCGATACACGGTCTTTTCGTTCACGTTCAAGTAGGCGGCCACCTGGCGGACCGTCATCGCCGGGGTCTCGGATTGCTCGCGCACGGGAATCCTGTCCAAGCCAGTCCATGCTAACGCATGGAGCGCAGGATCTCGCCCCCAAAATCGGAGCTCTTCGGCCGATCCGAACGCGCCCAGACGCAGTCCGGGGTCACGGGACGGACGTCCCCGACCTGCTTGGGGGCGAGGTGCCAGGAGCCCCTATAAGGTGGGATCGTCGAGCGGGCCGACTGGCAGTTGGTCGCGGCGGATCACCATCCAGCTCCGGCGCCGGAGCAGCTCGACGACCCGCCGGACGTAGGCGCGTGTCTCGGCGTAGGGCGGGACTTGGCGCTGGAAGCGCTCGACGGCGTCCTCGCCGGCGTTGTAGGCGGCCAGGACGAGGCGGAGGTTGCCCCCGAACTGGGCCTGGAGGTCGCGGAGGTAGGCAGCACCGCCCGCGACGTTCTGGCTGGGGTCCGTCGAGTCGGCGACGCCGTAGCGCGCAGCCGTGGCCGGCATTAGCTGCATGAGGCCGACGGCACCGGCCGGCGAGACGGCCGCGGGGTCGTAGGCAGACTCGACCTCGATGACCGCGTGGAGGAGGTCGGCACGGACGCGATGTCGCCGGGCTGCTTCGTTCACGAGGGCCTCGAACTCGGCGCGCCGGGCCCGCACGATGCTCGTGCGCCGATGGACCGCCTGGGTCCGGTCCTCCTGGAGAAGCGGAGGGGGGTCGTCCTCCCAACCTGGGTCGGCTGACGCCGCAGCAGCCACCAGGAGACCGAACACCACGATGGCCACGCACCGACCGCGGCTCGACCTCATGCCGATGCCTCCCTCGCGGAGCCGTTGCCGGCCCCCGCTGGCTCCGGCTCGGACTTCCCGATGTCCCGGATGAGCGCGAGGAACGCATCGGTCGCCCCGTCCGCGAGGCGCCGCGCCAGCTCCGCGCGCCACTTCCTGTGCCCCTCCGTGGCGTCCACGACCCGCGCCGCGAGCTCGTCGGCCTCTGGCTTGTCGAGGCGAACGAGCAGGCCCTGGTACATGAGGTCGAGCATTCCGACGAGGAGCTGCCGCTCAGCCGAGGCCTCGGCCAGGGCTGCATGCACCTGCTCGATTGTCGCCGCCCGCATCGGCTCGTAATGCCGCGTGACGATGCGCCGGAGCAGCTCCGCGACGGTCACATCCTCGGCCGCCGCCTCGCGGTGGAGCGCGCGGTAGAGATCCGGAGTGAGCTTCGCCCGGACCTCCGGTGCGTTCCTCCGAATCGGGTAGGGAGCTTCGACTGCCGGTCGATCGTCCACGGTCGACTCCTTCATCCGCTGCTACGCCAGCGCCGCGGCGCTGCTCTCCTCTTCGTCTCCGTCGTCGGGAAGGAGATCGTCGTACCCGCCCTCCCCTTCCGACGCCCGCGCCGCCAGCTCGGCGTCGACGTCGCGCACCTCCGGTGCTCCGGCGGCGCCGCTCTCCTCGCGGTCGGTCGCCCCCACGTGCGACCACGTGTCCCACGCGTGCGGGATGGGTTCGCAGCGGCTCGGCGGCCGAAGCCGGGTCCGTCGCTCGAGGCGCGGATCCTCGAAGTAGCGCCCCTTCATCGCCCAGATGGGCCGCTCGCCGGCGACGAAGACGAGTGCGTTCTCCTCGGGAAGGCGCATCACCTCGTCGGGCGTGATGAGCGGCCGCTGCATCTCCTCCTCCGACTCCATCACGTGCGAGAGCCAGGGCGCGAGCCGGTTGCCCGAGTACATCCGGCGGCCCTTCCGCACCGTGGCCAGGCCGGCCATGGTCGAGAGGAGCTGGGCGGTCTCCACCTTGTTCGGCGCGAACGCCACGCGAACGTGGCAGTTCGACACGATGCTCTCCGTCTGGCCGTAGGCGGCGTAGAGCTGCGACAGGTCCTGGACGACCAGGAAGGCCTTGATCCCGTAGCCGGCGAGGTAGGCGAGCTGCGACTGGAAGAAGTCGAGCCGCCCGAGTGCGGGAAACTCGTCCATCATCAGCAGCAGCTGGTGCCTCCCGGCGCCCTGCCCTTCCCGCGGATGCAGCGACTCGGTGAGCCGTCGGCCGACTTGGTTGATGAGCAGCCGCATCAGCGGCTTCGTGCGGCTCAGGTCCGAGGGCGGCACGACCAGGTAGAGGCTCACGGGTTCTTGGTGCGCGACCAGGTCCTCGATCGCGAAGTCCGAGGCCTCCGTGTTGCGAGCCACGATGTCGTCCCGGAAGAGCGAGAGGCACTTCACGGCCGACGAGATCACCGAAGAGCGCTCGTTGTCGCTCTTGTTGAGGAGCGCCTGGGCCGTGCCGGCCACCACCGGATGGGTCCGCGTGGCGTCGCCGGTGACGGGATCGCGCCAGTCGAGGCTCGCCCGCCGGGTCGTGCACCGTCGTCTTCATCCGCGAGAGCGTGTTCTTGATGTCGGTCTGAGGATCGGTGAGGAGATCGAGGCAGCCGCGAAGCGTCTTGCGCCGGCCGGCGTAGAGCACGTGGAGGATCGCCGCGACGAGGACCTCCTCGGCCGTCAGGTCCCAGTGGTCCTTCACGCCGCGGCCGTCGGGGTCGACGAGCATGTCGGCGATGTTCTGTGCGTCGCGGATCTCGAGCGCGCCGCGACGCACCTCGAGGAGCGGGTTGTAGCGAGCGCCGCTCTCGTCCGAGCAGGTGGGATCGAACTTGAGGCAGCGGTTCCCCATGCGGGCGCCGCGCCAGCCGGCCGTGAGCGCCCAGTTCTCGCCCTTGATGTCGTGGACCAGGACGCTCCCGCGCCACGTCAGGAGCGTCGGGACCACCCAGCCGACGCCCTTCCCCGAGCGCGTGGGGGCGAAGCCCAGGACGTGCTGCGGACCGCTGTGCCGGAGGTACGCGCCCTTGTCGCGGGCGCGCTCGCGCACGAGCCCGAGGAAGACGCCGTCGCCGTCGAGGAGCCCCGTCTTGTCGATCTCGGGCATCGTGGCCCAGCGCGCTGACCCGTACGCGTCGGTGTTCTTCGCGTTCTCGCGTGCCCGCCGCCAGGCCACGTACATCCCGACGAGGAAGAGGAAGTGCGCGGGGATCGCGATCGCATGCCAGGCGGTGCTGAAGATCGGCTCGGCGCCGGGCGCGTCCCCGAAGCGGAGCGCCCACGCGAAGACGGACCACGGCGCGTACAGCGGAAGCGCCGCGGCGGCCAGGGCGATCGTTCCGAAGCACAGCAGCCTACCGAGGGCGCGCCGCAGCCTCTCCACCCGGATGCTCAGCGCCGCGAGTCCGAGGCAGGCGAGCGCGAGGACGAGGCCTCCGACTCGGACCGCGCCGGTGGGCTCGAGGAGCGGTGGGCCGAGGTTCGCGTGGAAGGCGAACTTCCAGGCGACCCATTCCGTGACGCCCCAGACCAGCAGCACCGCCGTGCCGACCACGGCGAGGATCGGGGTCAGGTAGATGCCGATCCGAGCGTTCGGGTGGTCCTCACCGAGATCGTAGATCGGAGCGTGTGAGGACAATGCCGGCCTTCCCAGGCGGGAACACCGGGCATCCAGGTGGCACCGGGAATCTACGCGACATCCTCCAGCCTACGCAACCTCTTTCTAGCTGGGGCCGTGTCGACGTCACGACGTCACGAAGCCTCAGGGAGCCCGTGGCCTCGGCGACCCGAAGATCATTCCGGTCGGGACACAAGATGGCCGGCTCGCTTCGAGCGCGCGTAGTCTCGCTGGAGTTCGGCCGCTCGGAAGTCGGCTGCTCACTCCGAGTATTGTGCGGTGCCCGAGATCGAACCTGCGCGGCTCTGCTCGCACCGAGCCGCGAGCATGAGCGCCTAGCCTCCGCGTCGCTCATCGCTTCAATCGCGACTCAGCTTCACGACTCGGCCTCGTCCTCCAAACCCATCTCCTTGAGGAACCGTGAAGGCCGCTTTGGCCAGCCGAAGTACTCCCGCGCGTAGCTGAGGTTCAGCGATTCTTGACAACGCGTGATCGCCACAAAGCAATTACGCCGCTCCTCTTGCATCTCGCGACTATCTGGCCCCCTTTTGATGCTTTGGAAGGACGGGAGTTGATCCTCCACGAGCCCGACTAGGTAGACATGGTCGAACTCCATCCCCTTGGCGCTATGGATAGTCAAGCAACGCACCGAGCTCGGCGAGGGAGGCGGCGATTTCTCAGATAGGTCCAACTCCTGGAGGAAGACGTTTAGCGTCAAGTTATCTCTGCCGTACTTCTGAACGATGCCCGCCTGTAGGTTCTTCCACGCTTCCCGCTCCGAGACAAAGTCCGCGAAGCCCTCTGGATTCTCCCCCGCCATGATATCCTCCTTGCTCGACACCCAGGTTAGAGCCGCATCGGTGAAGCTCAGTACATCCAAGCGATCGAGGATCCGCTTTCCCCCCGCCGAAAGAAACGCCCGCGTGACGTCCTCAACACCCTCTCGATTCTGCGCGGTCTCGAACCAAGCCCGCAGATAGTCTCCCCCAAACTGAGCTGCCTCGGCGATCAGTTGCCGGACCTCCATCTCCACTCCCTCGATCTCGTAGAACGACTTGCAGATGCGCCGAAGCTGCTCCCGATCTGACCGGGAGTTTGCCAACCTAAGAACCGCATGCATCCACCGCACCGGGGCGCTTGTGAACTCGGTCTTCCTCACAGCCAGCGATGCTTCGAGTCCATTCCGCTCCAGAGCGTCCACGGCGCACTCCAGTACCCGACGGGTGCGTGCAAGCACCGCGCATCCACCTGTCTCGCTCTCGTGGCGCTCCCGGATGTCCTGGGCAACCCACTCAAGTTCTTCGCTGTACGACTCGAACCTGCTAACGCGAACCAACTCGGTGCCGCCACGCTTGATTGCGAAGAGAGGTTCCTTCCCCGCCGCACGATCCAGATTGTGAGAAATGAGGCGATTCGCCAGCTCGATCACACCAGCGGGACACCGGTAGTTAGCAGGGAGCTGAACGACCCTCATCTGGAAATCATCCTGCAGCTCACGAAGTCGCTCAGGACTCGCACCGTTCCATTGGTAGATGATCTGGTCATCATCAGCGACCACGAACAGGTCGCCTGGATCATTACCGAGGAGAAGCCTCAGGATTCGATACTGAGCGTAGTTTGTGTCCTGGAACTCATCGACGCATACGTGCCGATAGACTCGTCGAAGTTGTTGGGCGATCGGCGGCCGCGCGCCCAGGAGCTCGCCCGCTAGGATCAATAGAGACGCGAAGTCAAGCCGATTCTGGCTGGACAGCTGCCGCCGATACTCAGAATAGACTCTACCAATTCGAGCGCCGAACTCCGCGTCTCGGAACTTTGATGCTGCCTCCGATTCGTGCACACAGTTGGCGAGGAGGCGATCAATGGCTGGCAACAAACGTGCATCGGCATCGGACGTTTCATCACCGGTGGTCTCCAGCGCGGCTAAGGCGTCTTCGAGCACGGCCTCCCGATCGGCGTCCTGATTCAGAATGGTGAAGTCAGGGCGGATGCCGACGTGGATGCCATGTTGCCTGAGAATGTCGGCACAAAAAGAGTGGAACGTCGTCAGTAGGACGCGGTCTTGACATTCAGGGACCATCTCCTCAACGCGAGAACGCATTTCTGAGGCGGCCTTGTTGGTGAAAGTCAGACCGAGTACTCGAAATCGCTTCCTCGGAGAGTCCGCTAGAAGCTTCGCGGCGCGCATCGTGAGAACGCGCGTCTTGCCGGACCCCGGCCCAGCCAGGACAAGCAACGGGCTCCCTTGCCACTCCACGGCGAGGCGCTGGTTCTCGTTCAGGCTGTCTAGGTCCAGTTTCATGACTGCCCATCCGCCAAGGCTTTCGCTGCCTGGAGGGCCTCCCGTAAAGATTCCGGAGCTGAGTCCAACCCGCCCTGCTGGACTCGGTCCATCACCTCACGAATAACTTGTGGCTTCGGTGTCCGATCTAGAGCTCGCAGCACCTGATCCCAGTAGCCGGCATCCCCCTCGCCCAGCGTTATGGTGTTCGCCTTCTGTTGCGAAATATGACTCTTAAACACATCACCGAATCCCGCTTCGCAGAGCATCACTTCGATGTTGGCGTGATCTAGCACACGGATGTGTCTTTGCGCCTGGCGACCTTGCAGATGCGCGGAGCAGATCACTTCGTCTTGCTTCCCCGCTGCGTCTCCGTCTGCAAGAAGGAACCACTCGATGCCAAGAGCGTTGGCCAGCTTCACCAGTGGCTCGACGCCGGAATTCTTGTGGTTCACGATCCGGATGCCAAGTCGATCCAGGTCCAGGTCCATGAGGATCGCGAGCTCAGAGAGCGCCCAATACTCCGATTCACCCTCGACAAGTAGCCAGCAACGCGCGAAGAACAGATCTCCACGGCTGCTCCGAACGTGGAAGTCGATTTTTCGCTGCTCTTCAGCACTGAGCGTCGCGGGGCTAACTCTAAACACATGCACCTTGCCCTCGCGGCGCGCGAATCTGCGAATGCGTGCAACCGGTACTCGCGCCAGTAGATCCCCGGAATGGGTGGCCACGAGCTTCTGACCTGGGATCGCCTCAAGTGCTGACCACAGGGAGCGAATCGCGGAGGGATGCAGGTGAGCTTCAGGCTCTTCGAGGGTCAGCATCGGCTCGCTGTACTCGTCATACTGCTCTGTGAGCATAGTGGCGAGAAACGCCTCGAAGAGAAACAGGACGGACAGGCTCTGCGTTCCGGAGCCGTGCCGGGTCAAGGGGAGCTTCGCGCCCGTCTGCGCCGAGATGCTCACCTGTGCCCTAGCCAGTAGGTCTGAAACGCGCCCCGGGAGAGCCTCGATATCGACGACTCCCGCCTTGCCCGAGGAGAGAATGTCGCGACACTTCGCCAAGTGCGTCTTGATCGCCTGAAGGGGTTCGTGAGCCTTGAGAACCTCGTCATTGAGAGCCGCCAGCTCGGCCGCCAGCTTCTCTCGCAGCTCCTGAGGGATACCTGTGTGGCGCATGAAGGGCGCCCAGAACGTGGAACGGCCAGCGAACTCGCGTGCCGCATCGCGGAGGGCAGAAAGAAAGAACACGGGCTTCAACTGAAGGAAGGCCGCTAGGACCTGTGGGCGTTTGGTCTTTGGTGGCAGAGAGTTCTCCTCGCAATCGAGGAAGGCCCAGTCCGAAACGAAATCTTTGAGACCTTCGTCGAACGCGCTGTTCAGTCGGAGCAACACGTGACCCCTACCCTCACCATCGAACACACGGATGTCACCCAAGGTCTGGATGACCTCATCCGGGAGATCGTCAGGCGCTAGGAAGTCAAGCGTGATGCTTAGCGGATGTGCGTCCTGGGGCTGCGCAGCCGCTGTCGAAAGGTGATAGTCATAGTCATCTAGCGGAGATCCACGCCTAGCGATGTTGCGCGATAGACAAAGCCTGATGGCCTCGAGAAAGCTTGTCTTTCCTGAGTTGTTTTCGCCAATCAGTACTGTGAGGGGATCGAGTTCCACATCGATGCTCTCGAAGCCCCGAAAGTTCCTTACTTGAACCTTGCTCAGCAACACGGTGCAGTCTCCCTGCGAGGAACGTGATCACCTGCTTCAGGCCATTCGCCCTCCTGTTGAGATTGCGGAAGCGTGCCTCTATCGCTCGTGGTTGCGGCCGTGTTCCCACGTCCTTTCCAGGTCGTCGAGCTGCCAGGCGACCAGGCGCCGACGCTCTGCGCTCCGCTCCGCCCGCGACTGCGCCTCGTACTCGTGGCCGATCTGGAGGTCGTTCTGGTCGGTGCGGATCGTGGTGAGCTCGCGGCCCGTGTCGAGCACAGCGTGCTGCTGGTTCTCTCGGTCGTAGGCTACGGCCTCCAAGCGGCCGGACAGGCGCTGGCCGGGAACGTCCGGTGCCGGATGGACGGGCTTCCGCGAGTGCTTCTGGACCTCCTCCAGGTTGAGCGGCGTCCGCTCGTGGCCTCGGTCTTCCATCATCGCCTCCGCCTTCTGGGAAAGGCGTAGCGCCCTCCCCTGCTCGCGCTCCTCCTCGACCAGGAGCCCGGCTCGGACCAACCGCTCGCGCCGCGCGCGCACGGCCTCGTCCCACTGCCGGCCGAACCCCGACACAGCCGGCCTCTCGGGGCCCATGGTCCCGTGGGCCCAAACGCGGCGCAGGGCCTCGCGGTCCAGCGCGGTCGTGGGGCGCGTCTCCGAGCGCATGGATTCGAGCGTCCCGTGGTCGTGCGGGAGAACCCACGGCCGGGCGGCTCCGTCCGCTTCGAACACCCGGCCGGCGAGGGTCACGATCGACCCCTTCCGCAGCCCGCCGGCCGCGCGCTCGCGCTCCAGCCGCGGCGTCTGGCGCACGGCGTGAACGACGCCGTCGGGCGCTTCCAGGATCACGTGGACCTGGTCCGTGGCCTCGTCGTGGACCGCGCCTGCCAGTCGGCCCGTGAGGACCTGGCTCGGCTGGAGCTCGGTGATCTCGACCTTCCGCGGCGGCTCGGTCAGCGACACCGCCGGATCGTGAAGCGCGCGGTGAATGTCCTCGAGCCGCTGGAGGGCGCGGAGGTCGGCACGGAAGTGCTCCGGCACCCGCCAGCCGCGCGGGCTCTCGCGAACGGCGACACCCAGCGACTCGAGGTGCTCGAGGCGGCGCCAGAGGTGGTGGCGCGGCGTCCCGACCGCGGGCTCCCGCCGGAAGCGGACTCTTCGGCTCCCGCCTGCCCGCCGCTCGATCTCGAGGTCGAGGGCTCCCACGTAGCGAGCCTTGACCCCCGCCTCGCGGGCGCGCTCGACGTCGCGGAGGGTGCGCGGCCCGAGCTCTCGGGTCGCAAGCTCCTGGCTCCGGTGCCGGAGGCCATGGCGGATGGTGTCGCGCGCGATCCGCAGCTCCGCCCCGTCCTCGCGCACGCCGCGGACGGCGATGTGGAGGTGCGGCCGGTCGTTGTGGTCGTGCTCGACGGCGACCCAGGTGAGCTTCGTGCCGAGCTCCTGGCCGAGCGCGCCCATGAGGTCGCGCGCGTGCTGCGGGAGGTTCATCCGGTCGCCGTTCTCGGGCGAGACGACGAGCTTCCAGAGGCGCCCGTCGCCGGCCTTCTCCCAGCCGGCCAGCGTCTCGGCGACCGGGACGTCCTCGCGCTTGGCATCGAAGCCGAGGCCTCGGTTCTCGGGGTCCGGGCGTCCCTTCTCGCGGGCGATGTAGCGGCCGTGCGCGCGCCACTTCCCGTTCCCCTCGTTGCGCCGGTACGAGACCTTGACGGTGCTCCGCTGGGAGAGCCGGTGGACCTGCGGGCGACTCGCGCGCACCCTCCCCCGCCGGCCGTAGCGGAGGAAGCGGCGCCCGAGCCGGCGCGCCTTCCGCGTAGCCGTCTGCTCGGACTCGGAGCGCCGCGGCGGGGGTCGAAGCTCGTAGGGATCGGCCATTTGATCAGAGCTCCTGCAGCGCGTCCGAGAGAGCCTGGGGAAGCGCCGTCCGCTCGCCCGGAACGCGCTCTCCGAGCCGGCGCAGGAGCCCCCGAATCTGGTCGCTCGTGAGATGCACGTTGTGCAGGTCGAGCGCCGATTGCCGTGCGCTCCACGCGCGCTTGCTGGTGCCGCGCTCGTCGAGCGCCGAGGCGCCCCGCTGCCGCATTGCCTCGAGCCGCTCGGCCTTCATCTTCGGGAGTCGATCGGCGACCTCCAGGAGCGCACCCAGCAGGAGATCCGGCTCCACCCGCTCCATGCCCGCGATCGCCACGAGCCCACCCAGGTTGGCCAGGACGTGGACGCGCTTGCCCTGCTCCCGCGTGTGGAGAACGCCCGTTTCTGCTGCGCTCATCGCCGTCCCCCCGGTCGGCCCAGACGTCGCTTCAGACCGCCGCCAAGCTCACGTGTCTCGCCGCTTCAGAACGTCCACAGAGGTCTCGCTCCGGCGACGATCTGATCCGCGGAGACGGTGCCGAAATAGCGGCTGTCCCAGCTCCGCGAAGGGTTCATTCCCATGACGAAGAAGCGGCCCTCCGGGAGCACGCTCTCGCCTTCGTCGGCGTGCTCGAGAGGCCTCCCTCGTGAATCGACTTCGGTGAGCTCGCTGTGCGGAACGGCCGCGCCGTTCACCGCCACACCGTCGATCGCGACCGCGATGCGATCACCGGGAACGCCGACCAGGCGCTTGAAGATCGGCGCAAGGCCGCTCGCGCAGGAGCCGTCGATCACGTAGCCGCGCTCGCGCGCGAGGTCCGCGGCCGCGCCGTCGAGGCAGACCGCGACCCAGGCTCCTCGCTCGAGAGTCGGCTCCATGCGCTGGTAGATGCCACGGGGCATCGACTCCGTCCAGTTCACGCGGAGATCGAACGCGCTCGCGGCGCCGACGAGAAGCGCACTCGACGCGAAGATGGCGAGCACGAGGCGCACCCGCTTGGCCCTCCCCGGATCGCGCGCGATCCAGTTGGAGTCGATCACGCGGCGCAGCGGAGGTCTCCACCCCGTAAGCCCAACGCGCGCCTAACGAACTCAGCGAAGACTCCAACTCCTTTATCTTGCGTTACGATTTTTCGACTCCAACCCGCTGCTCCCTGGCACCGCCACTTGCCGGCGATCGGCATGGACTGAGAGCCGTCACGCAACACCTCCCGGTGTTGACCATCCGACCGAAGCTGGGCCAAGGGGGAGAGCGAATCGGATCGCCGCCTGGCCGCGGTGTTGGCTCGAAGCGCTCGAGCTCGCCGCTACACCGACAACCTGGAGCCCGTGGCAGCGCCCTCTGGCGCGTTCTCGGCCCCGAGACTCACCGGAGTGCGCGAGAGCCCCCAAGCGCCCTCTCAGCGGCTCCTGGCGGTTCACGGGTCGTTTCCACCACGGAATGACGGCCCCGCCCTGCCCTGCCGGGAGCGGTCTTCGGACTGAACCGAACCGCGGCGAGTCGCTGGCGATGGGCTCGGCGCAGCGACTCCCGCGCATCACGGCCGCCGGGTCTCGCCCTGGTGGCGGGTGATGAGGATCCCGCGCTCCTTGGCCATCGCCATGAGCTTCGTGGTGAGCCAGGCCCCGGGGTTCTTGATCGACCCTTCGCTCCCCGCGCGCCGCTGGAGCTGCTCGGCCCGGAGGTCGGCCAGCGCGAAGCGCACGGCCTCCTCGCCAAGCCCGCGGATCGCCCGCACCCACATCGGGATGCTTCCGGGGTCGTCCGTCTGCGCCACGATGTCCTCGACCAGGGGCCGAATCTGCTCCGGGATCCGGTCTATCGAGGGCGCCCGGACGGGGGCCTCCTGCGCCACCTTCCCCACGCGGTAGAAGGTCGCGAGCCAGCGGCCCGTCTTCGGGGATCGCTGGAGGTCGAATCGCGCGAGGTTCGGAAAGCCCTTCTGGAGGAGGCCATCCGCCGCCTCGCGCAGCGTCTGGCGGCGCTTGTTGGCGGCCGCGCCTTCGATCGGGAGCGCGCCGTAGATGTCATCCTCGAAGCGCCGGTGGACCTGCTGCGAGGCGAACATCTTCGAGAGGTAGAGCGCGAGCCGCTGCTCGACCGGGCGCAGGCCGTGGAAGAAGGCGCTGTCGAAGCCGGTCACGAAGAAGCCCCGCTCCTGGGCGACTCGCGCGAAGGTGTCGCTCACCTCGATGAAGCCGAACGGGAGGCTCCTCCTGGAGGTCGCCCGAGCGGGCCCGGCGCGCCTCGTACCAGCCGGTGAAGAGGTGCCAGGCGCGCATGTTCCCGTAGGTCCGGCTCACCGGGTCCCAGAAGGCGTTGTCGCAGTCGAACTCGTAGCCGCACAGGATGTCGAGATCGCGCCGCAGCCGCGCGTAGTCGAGCGGCGCCGGGTTCTTGCCCGGGTGCTGGCGCCGGTAGAGCTTGCGGAGCGTCCCGAAGTAGATCCGGCCGCCGCGGAAGCCCTGGTCCTTCCAGATCTGGTGGAGGTCGAAGAGGAGCGCCTGGGTCGTCGCCCCGCCGTAGCCCCACTTGGCACTCGGGAACACGGTCCAGGACCGCTCGAGGCGCTGCCCGCGCGGGCCCGAGATGCTGTCGGCGAAGCGGATCAGGTCGTCCGACTGGAGCCGCCGCTTGCCGAACCGGAAGGCCGGAAACTCGGCCAGGCTGTGGTCGTAGCGGGCGTGATCGGCACCGCCCTCGTCGGCCGGCGGCTGCGTCGGCGCCGCACCGGCGGGTGCCCGCTGTGCGCGCGCCGGACGTCCGCGCGCACCCTCCTGGCGAAGCTGCTGGAGCTCCTCGCGAAGGGCACCTGAGGTGCGTGCTCTGGTCTCTTCTGAACTCAATCTTCAACTCGCGTTCGTTTAACGCGTTTGAATTTCATCGTTAGGATTTAGAGAACGTTTCCGGCTCGGATTGGCGTGTCGATTCGTGCACTTGCGCGCCACGAACGACCTGAAAACCCGCACCGCGTACCCGAAAACCCGAAAGCCCGTACCCGAAAACCCGAGCACCCGTTCCCGGCCGAACCCGAAGACCCGAGCCCGCTACCCGAAAACCTGAACCAGGTACCTGAAAACCCGAGGCCATCACGCGTCGCTCGCCGAGGGCGCGGAGCGCCGCCGCTTCCGCGCCTCGCCGAAGATCTCGCCCAGCGTGTGGTCGAACTCGGCCATGCCCACGGCGTCGCCGTTCGCAGGCCGCCGGAGCTTGCCCTTGAAGGCCGCTGCGGTCTCGATGATCCGCTCCCGCTGCTCCACCAGGAAGTGCTCGAGGAGGGGCCGGCCGAGGTTCGAGTCGTCGAGCACGACGCCGCCGAGGGCCGCGCTGAGCTCCGCCTTGAAGGTCTGAAATTCCGAGCGGAGGGTCTGCGGAACCCGGAACTTGAGCGGGACGTTGGGCTCGGGAAGCTCCTCGGGCTCGGGCTCCTCCGCGGCTTCCGCCCTCCCCTTCCGGCTCTTGGCGGCCTTCGTTCCGGCCTCCTTCGGAGCCGATTCGGTGGTGACGGAGGGTTCCTTGGCCGGCTCCACGGGCGCCGATTCGGGCGTTCGAGGGACGCTTCGGAGGCCGGTCGCCGGTGCGGAGTCCTCCTCTTCCGGGGCCGATTCCCGCGCCGGAGAGGCCGGCGGCGGGAGCGGTTCGGGGCTGGTGGCAGCGGCCATGGCGCTGCTCAGCCGGGGGTTCTGGAAGATATCGAGCGGCTCCGTGGCGCTGCTGGGTCGTCGCTTAGGCATTGGCCGTCACCCCCTGCGCGGCGGCCGGCAGCGGGGCCAGCGCGGGCCGCTGCTCCGACTTGGTGAGCGTCGCCCGGTGGGCGAGGATCCGCTGTTCCACCTCCCGGGCGAGCTTGCGGTACTGGTCGCTCACCTTGTGGGCGGGCTCGGCCTGGAGCAGCGTCTGGCCGCGATGCGCCGCCCGGTCGATCGCGGCCGCGCGCCCGATCGTGGTCTTGAACTTCACCGGCTCCTGGTTCGCCTGGCGGAAGCGCTCGGTGATGGCGTCCTCGTAGCGCTTGGCGAGCGTGACGCGCCGGTCCATGCACGAGAGGATGAGCCCCAGGAGATGGAGATCCGGGTTGCGCCCAGGTCGCCGCGCGTTCGCGATGTCCTCGAGGGCGTCCGGGAGCGAGTCGACCGCGAGCTTCTCCGGGACCAGCGAGAGCACGAAGTAGTCCGAGACCATGTACGCGCTGCGCGTGGTCGGCGACGCCTGGGGCCCCGTGTCGATGATGATGTAGTCGTAGCGCCCCAGCGCCTTGAGCTCCTCCACGGCCGGACTCAGGCAGTCGTTCGGGTTGTAGAACTTGTCCTTCGCCGAGAGCGCCCGGTCGACGCCCTGGAGGGCGCGCGACGACGGGATGACGTCGACATTCTGCGGCAGCTCGACGTCCAGCTCGCGATCGTCGAAGCTGAGGACGGCCTCCTCCGCCGTGCTGTCGCCCGTTAGGATCGACATCGTGGTGAAGAAGGCGTCCGGCGGGATCTGGAAGACCTTGGTGGCGCCGTAGTTCTCGTCGACGTCCCAGAGGAGAACGCGCCGCCCGGCTTCGCCGAGCGCGACGGCCAAGTGGCAGGCGTTCGTGGTCTTCGAAACGCCGCCCTTCTGCATGCCAATGCTGAGCACGTATCCAGCCCGAAGCGGACTGGTGGACGAATCGCTCATCAACTCACCCCCGTGATTGATGGCTCGCGGGCCCGTGGGCCCAAACGCACTTTTGCACGGTCGAAAGATTCTCGCAAGAGCGTTTACAACTCCGCGGAATCACGATCGGGCCCGTGGGCCCATGCGTTTCGAGTCCGTGGGACTGTGAGACCGCGGGTCCGCGGGCCCAAGCGATCGAGCCGCTCGGTACCGGGGGCCCACGGGACGGTGAGCCCATAAGACCATGGGCCCTCACGCCCGAAGGCCCACAGCCCCGTAGGCCTGTGAGCCTGTGGACCTGTAGACCCGTACGACTGTAGCCCCGTAGACCTTCGGGGTTATAGGCCCGTGGTCCTGAAAGCCCGTAGGCCCAAAGGCCTTCGGGCTTATGCGCTCGTGGGCCCGTAGCTCCGCACGACCGCGGGACCATGGTCTCCCGCGCGCGAACGTGCCGGCCAGGACCAGGCGAGCTTGGTATGCGAGCGCGTTCGCGGTTGACTGGCGCGCCGGCATGCGGACCGAGCGACTGCGTGACGGCCACCAGCGATCAACGTGCGAAGCGTCTCGACGCGGTGCTCGTTCGTCTCCGTCGCCTCGCCGACGGCCTCGGCGTCCATCGCGGACCGTAGGCCCGTGGGCCCGTGGTCTCTTGGGCCTTCGGGTTTTTGGGTTCATAGGCCTTCAGGCTCGGAGGCCCACGGTGCCAAGGGTCCGCGGGCCCTTGGCCCTCGAGGCCCATGGGCTTCCGAGCCCACGGTCCTCCAGGCCGAGACGCGTGAGGGAAGGGGGAGGGCGCCTAGCGCGACCGCCTCGACCTCTTCGGCAGTCGCGGCAGTTCGTTCGCCCGCTCGTCCATCGAGCGCTCGCAGGTGCTTGTATCCTCCATCGGGATTCGGGGGGCGGAGATGGAGTCGAGGGCAAAGAAGCAGCACTACGTTCCGCGGCTCTATCTCGAGTCCTTCGCCCGGGGCGGGCGTGTCTGCGTCTTCGACAAGACGTCAGGGAAGATGTTCTGGTCGAGCCTGCGCGACGTTGCCTCCCAGCGATTCTTCTACGACCTGCCCGAGCTCGACCGCGCCGCTGGAGTCGCGCAGGCCCTCGAGAAGTTCTTCCATCCCTTCGAGCAGGCTGCCGCCGCCGTTCTCAAGAGCTTGCGAGCTTCGCTGCACGGAGGGGACTTCGTCGCGATCACGCGGGACCAGAGGATCGACCTCTCGCTCTTCCTCGCCCTCCAGATGCTTCGAACTCCCGAGTCGCGCGAGCACTCCGTCCAGCTCAGCCTGGCACTACACAAGGAGGCGTTTCTCGCTTGGCTCCAAGACCGAGAGCCCGAGCTCGCTGCCACGGCGCGGGAAACGTTCGGACTCGAGATGACCGAGGACGAACAGATCCGGACGCAGGCCCGTACTCTGCTCGACCACGAGCAGCGCGATCGAATCGCCGAGATCCTCTACCAGCACTACTGGGTCGTTCTGGAGAATCCCTTCTCCTCTCCGTTCGTCACGTCGGATCACCCAGCGTGCAACCACGGCACCCTCAGCCACCCCGTTCGCAGCATGCAAGGGCTCGCGTCGACCGGCGCGGAGATCCTGTTCCCGCTCTCGCCGAGGTACCTGCTGCTAATCGTCGAGAGGCGGGCATTCCCGCATGCCGCGAGAATCGATGGCCGGCTAACGACGCTCGGGTCTCCGGAGAACGTCGTCTACTACAACCACTGGCAGGTCCGGCACCCGTACCGCTTCCTCTACTCGATGGACAGCGACTTCTCTCTTGCACAGTCGATGCTCGAGGAGACACCCGAACTCGCCGATCCGCGGAATGCGCGGATCGGAGTCCGCGCGCTGGGTGCCGAGCTGTGAGGGCGGCCATGCCATAGCGGGCGCGGGCGAGGGCTCGTCACGGTCTTGCTCGTCGCGCGCGTGCGTAGGCGAGCGTGATCGCCTTGGACTTCTCCTCGGCGAGCGCGCGGATCTCGGGTCCCATCGTCGCGACCTTGTCCGGGTGGTACGCCGCCATGCGGGCGCGGAAGGCGCGAGCGATCTCGCCTGGTGACGCCGTGGGTGCGACGCCGAGGACAGCCCACGGATCGGGTTCGGGAGCCGGCGGCGGGGGAGGGGAGGGCGCCTCGCCGCGCGGTGGTGTCTCGCGGCCGCCCCGCGGATGGCCTGCGCGTTCAGATGGGATCCCCGTGTCTCCCTCGAAGGCCTCGGAGTTCACGAAGAAGACCGCGTTGGCGAGGACACCGAACAGGAAGCCTCCGAGCGCGAGCACCGGGACCCAGGGCCAAGCCTCGAGGGAGGGATCCTCGTAGGCGGCGTACCCGCACGTGCCCGTCCAGGTGAGCGCGAGGAGCAGCCCGACCCCGGCCGCAACGCGCGGGACGGCGTGGCTCAGGGCCATGGCGGCGAGCGGGAAGGCGAGGGCGCCGATGAGCACGGGCTCCAGCCCGGGGCTCCCGATCAGCCGGGCCGAGACGAGCCCGAACACGCCCCCTTGGAAGGCCGCCAGGAGGGACTTCACGAGAGCGACTCCGCGAGCGCCTGTGAGGGCGGCTCTAGTTGCCACGGTTGCAGAGTAGTGCGATTCGTTAGCATATCGCTAACGCCCAGCGCCCTGGGGGGTGGGTTTCGCTACTCTCATTCCGTTAGTAAATACCAAACGGCAAGCGAGGACGGAAACCCTGGAGCGGACCCTCTCCCAGAACGAGGCCAAGGTCATCCTGGACCTCGAGTGGCGATGCCAGAAGACTGTCACCCTGGCCAGCCTCCGCGAGGCCCTGGGGGCGTCGGAGAGCTACGCCCGGTACGTGGCCCACCGCCTCGTCAAGAAGGGGTGGCTCGAGCGCCTGCGCCCGGGGCTCTACCGGCTCGTCCCCGCCGCGCGCGGGAGGGAGGGGGTGCCCGACACCAACCCCCTGGCCGCCGGCGCGGTGCTCGTCTCGCCGTACTTCTTCTCGTTCGGAACGGCGTGCACCCACCATGGGCTGACGGAGCAGGCGTTCGCCGAGGTCTACATCGCCTGCCAGGAGCGCCGCCGACCCGAGATGGTCCGCGGAACGCGCTACGTCTTCGTCCACGTGGCGAAGAAGCGGTTCTTCGGGTTCGGGGAGGCCACCGCGCTCGGGGAACCGGTCCAGATGGCCACGCTCGAGCGCGCGCTCCTCGATGCGATCGACCGCCCCCGCTACGCGGGCGGGATCGGCGAGGTCTCGGGCATCGCCGCGCGCGCGGCCACGAGGGTCTCGTGGGACGAGCTACTCGAGCTCGTGCGCCGCTGGTGCTCTTCTGCGCTCGCCCAGCGCCTCGGCTACTTCCTCGACCTGCACCGGGCCGAGGTGCCCGCCAGCGCGCGGTCGGCGCTGCTCGAGCTCGTGCGCCCGCAGAGCAAGATCCAGCTCGGCTCGCGCCGACGGTGGGGCACCACGGGGAAGCTCGTCCGACCCTGGAACGTCGTCGAGAACGTCCCTCGCGAGGTCCTGTTGCCGCCCAGCGAGAAGCCCCGGCGCCGCGTCGTCTTCGAAGGCAAGCGGGGTCGGCGATGATCGAGGACAAGTTCGTCGACCTCTACGCGCGCAACAGCGGCCTGCGCGACAAGCTCGTGGCCGAGCGCGACATCGTCCTGACCTACGCGCTGCGCGCACTCTTCGACGCCGGCGCGATGGACCACCTGGCCTTCAAGGGCGGGACCTGCCTCCGGAAGATCGTCTTCGGCTCCGCGGGGCGGTTCTCCGAGGACCTGGACTTCACGGTCGACAGCGACGGACCCGAGGACGACGTGCTCGAGCAAGTCGTCGAGACCTTCAACCGCGAGCACTACGGGATCACCTTCTCCTTCGACGACTACCACAAGACCGAGGACGACCTCTCCTTCGGCGGCGACGTCCGATACCGGCACGCCTGGAACGAAGCGGGTCGCTTCCACCTGCAGCAGGTCGAGTTCGAGCTCTTCGACGTGCGTTCGCTCGAACCCATCGAGATGATCGCCGAGAAGGTCCGGGCAGCCTACCAGCGCGCCAAGGTGCGCGATCTCTACGACCTCCACCGCTTCGCCACTACGCCCTTCGACGGCGAGGCTCCACGGGCGCTCTCACTCGATCGACTACGTGGGCCGACCGGGTCCGAGTGGCAACGAGCGCGGTCCCAAGATATTTTGAGAATCGCCGTCGGTCCGCGAGCGGTCCTGCTGGCAGCGGGATACAGGCACCACTCGAAGCAGAGGTTCCGTAGTTGCCCTCGAAGATTGGGGCCAGAATTGCGTGCCCTCACACCGGAAGTTCCCGCGACGAGGCAACTCGGCTTCACACCTCTCGCACGCGACGGAATTTCCCCTTTGCATCCGACCGCCTATAAGGGCGTGGTTTCCGCGGCACACGTGCAGCGGCTCCATTGAAGCGGCTGCGCGTAGATTCCCGCCTCGGCCTCAGCGAATCGTTTCCGCGGCACACGTGCAGCGGCTCCATTGAAGCGGCGAAGCGCCGCGCGATGACCCGGGGTGGAACGCCGGCGGGGTCGCCGCCCGCGAGGGCTCTCCCGAGCCGCTCCGCCACTTCGGCGAGGCGTTCGCGGAAGGGCCGTCTCTCTCGCTGCACCCGGAGACGGGCGCAGGCGAGCCCAGCCGCTGAGCCGCGCGAGCCGGTGGCGGCTCGAGGCGGTAGCGAAGGAGATCCATGGCCGGGCAGGTGACCGGCTTCCAGCGCCGCGGCGTCTCCGGCGGGCAAGACGGCGGAGGCGGGTTCGGGTGCATACCCAGCAGGACGAGGATGAGGTGCACGTTCGAGTGCTGGGTCAGCCCGGGGCGACACGTGGTGGCCGAGTTTCGGGCTCGGCAGGGGGTGCCCGTGCTTCGGCCGCCCGATGCGCTCGCAGGGGCGGTTGCCCACCCGCAAGGGGCCCGCAAGGGGCAACCGATACGCCGGATTCCTGACTGGCGACTCTCGCACCCCCGACTCGCCCCGGTTTCGCACGGCCCAGTTTCTCCGACCACGGGCCTGGCTTCTCCCTGTCGGACTTCGCTCACACGATCCGAGTCTCGTGCTCTCCCCAGTAGCGATCGCGGAGCAGCCGTTTGTAGAGCTTGCCTGTGGGAAGCCGTGGCAGCTCCGGCTCGAAGTCGATCGATCGCGGGCACTTGTAGTGGGCAAGGTGCGCGCGACAGTACTCGAGCAGCTCTTGTTCGAGCGCAGGAGTCGCCGCCGTGCCTGCGACGAGCTGCACGACGGCCTTGACTTCCTCGCCGAACTCCTCGTCTGGGATGCCGAAGACCGCCACGTCGAGGACCTTCGGGTGATCGACGAGCACGTTCTCGATCTCGGCCGGGTAGATGTTCACGCCGCCGGAGATGATCATGTAGGTCTTGCGGTCGGTCAGGTAGAGGTAGCCCTCGTCGTCGACGCGTCCGACGTCGCCCAGCGTCGACCAGTTGGGGTGGTCGGGGTGCTGTGCCGACCGCGTCTTCTCCGAGTCGTTGTGATACTCGAAGGGCATCCGCGGCAACTCGAAGTAGATGGTGCCCGCCTCTCCAGCGGGAAGCTCGGTGCCGTCCTCGGCGCAGATGTGGATCTTGCCGAGGATCGAACGGCCCACGGATCCGCGGTGGGCGAGCCAGTCCCCCGAATCGATGAAGGTGAAGCCGTTCACCTCCGTACCCGCGTAGTACTCGTAGAGCACCGGGCCCCACCAGCCGATCATCTGCTCCTTCACCGTAGGTGGACAGGGCGCCGCAGCGTGTACCGCCACCTCGAGGCTCGAGACGTCGTAGCAGGACCGCTCCTCCTCGGGAAGCCTGAGCAGCCGCGAGAACATGGTCGGTACCCACTGACTGTGCGTGCAGCGGTAGGCCTCGATGCAGCGCAGCGCCTCAGCGGCGTCGAACTTCTCCATGATGACGACGGTCCCGCCGATTGCCTGCGTCGCCATCGAGAAGCCGAGCGGCGCGGAGTGGTAGAGCGGAGCGGGGCAGAGGTAGACACTGCTCTCGCTGAACTTGAAGAGCCCGGAGAGGAGGCCGTCGAGGCCCTCCGGCTCGTCGATCGTCTTGCCCGAGAGCGGGCGCTTGATGCCCTTGGGGCGCCCGGTGGTTCCGGAGCTGTAGAGCATCGTCCCGCCGCGAATCGCGTCCTCGAGTGGTGCGTCGGAGTGTTCGCCGATCGCTTCCTCGTAGGATTCGAAGCCGTCGACGGCCCCGTCCGCCATCAGCCGATGCGGGCAGGACGGGATCCCGTCGAGCATGGCCTCCGCCTCCGTGGCGAGCGCGGCGGAGGTAACGACCAGCCGGGAGCCGCTATCGTCGACGATGTACGCGGCTTCCTCGGCGGTGAGGTGCTGGTTGACGGTGGTGACGTACAGCCCGGCGCGGATCGCGGCCCAGTACACCTCCGGGTAGCGCGGGTGGTTCTCCATGAAGATCGAGACGTGCTCGCCGGGGTTCAGGCCTCGGCTCCGCATCAGCCGGGAGAGCCGCCAGGCCCTCGAGTCGAGCTCGGCGTAGGTGACGACCTCGCCGCTCCTGCCCATCACGTGAGCGGCCTTTTCGGGATGGTTTCGAGCGTGGATTCCAGGGTGCATGGGAGGCTCCTCGGGCTGGGGTTGACGGCTTGCACTCAGTCGTTCGGAACGAGCGGCGTCCATTGGGGAATCAGCAGCGTCTCCCCGCCGCCGTCGATCCGCTCGAAGACGGCCCGCACGCGCAGGCCGATTCGCACCTCGGAGGGAGGGAGGTCCAGCACGTTTCCCACGATCCTCGTCTCCGGGAAGTCGTCGAGGCTCACCAGTACCACGCAATAGGGCACAGCGTCCGCGAGCGCGGGGTGGACCGCGTGGTGCACTACGATGCGGCTGTACACGGTCCCCATGCCCGTGCTGTAGCAGGTGGAGAAGCGGGTGCCGAGGCACTTGGGACAGAGCAGCTGGGGCGGATGGTGTGTGGCTTCGCAGTCGACACAAGCGCGGAGGGCGATCCGGCCCGAGGTGAAGAAGGCGCGGTTGGATGCGTCGAGCGCCGGAAGCGCCCAACCACCGCCCAGATGACGCCTCGTGCGTTCGCCGCGGACGGTCATGGCGCGCTGAACAGGACGGCGCTGCCGGGCGCGAAGCCCGGGCCCGCCACGCAGAGACTGAGGTCCACCTTCGACGCCTGCATCGTCGATTCGCCACGGACCTGGCGAACGGCCTCGTTCACGAGCTCGAGCCCGTGGATGTATGCCTCGGCGAGGTTGCCACCGCTCGTATTGAAGCAGAGCCTTGCGTCGGGTCCCTGAAGCGCGCCATCCGCCACGAACTCCGCGATTCCGTCGGGCGGCGCGAACCCCATTTCGCTCATCGCCATCAACACCGGACCCGTGAAGTTCTCGTAGAACTGGGCCACGTCTACGTCCTCGGGATTCACACCGCTCCGCTCCCAGATCTGACGTCCGACCTCTTTGTAGTGAGCCGTGGGGAACCCGGGCTCGTTGAAGGCGGCCGTGCCGCCCCGATGGCCGAGTCCCTGGGCCGCAGCGAGCACCGGCACGGGCTTGCGACGCAGGTCGCGGGCTCGCTCGAAGCTCGTCAGGACGACTGCGGCGGAGCCGTCGTTCTCGGGACAGCAGTCGAACAGGTGGAACGGCTCGACGATCCAGCGCGACGCGTGGTACTGCTCCCTCGTGAGCGGGGTTCCGTGGCGGATCGCGCGCGGATTGCTCTGTGCGTGGGCGTAGCAGGCGAGGGCGATCTCGGCCAGCGCCTCCTGATCGATCCCGTGCTCGTGCATGAAGCGGACCGTCTGCATGGCGCAGATCTGCGCCGGGGAGAGCAGTCCGTAGGTCGCGGTGTAGGCGGCGGCGCCGGGAATGCGGGACCCGGTGGCGGCCCGGCCGAAGCGACCGAACTCTCCCTGGGCGAGGGCGCGAAACACCACGACGTGCCGCGCGTACCCGGCCGTGACGGCGGCGTCCGCCAGGGCGACGGCGGCGGCCATACCGTTCCCGCCTCCTCCCCAGGGCTGTGCGCTGAAGCGCAGCTCGCGGAAGCCCAGCGCGGTGGAGACGCGCAGCGGGTCGTTTCTCGTGTCCATGAACGAGACCAGTCCGTCCACCTCTGCCAGCGGGAGGCCCGCATCCTCCACGGCGCGCCGGATCGCCGTACAAGCCAGGACGAACTCCGGGTCCGGAGACGCGCCCCGCTTGTAGTAGGCGGATTCCCCGACGCCGACTACGGCTGCGCGGCGCTGCACACCCGCTCCGGGCCCGCCTCGCACCGGCGCTGGCGCGTCGGCCCGGGGGGTGCGATCTCGTGGGCCGTCATTCGCGCCTCCTCGCGCCGCCGGCGCGTGTTGCCGATCGACTAGTGGCTTATCCTATCATGCACGGTGTCCGGGGGTCCAGACGGCAGGGGAGGCGGCGGATGAAGCGCAGGGCGGTGCTCGTCGGCATCGGACGGACGGCGTACAGCCGGGAGTCCGGTCGGAGCACGCTGGCCATGGCGGCCGAGGCGTGTCGGGCGGCGCTCGACGACGCGGGCCTCTCGGCCGCGGCCGTCGACGGCATCGCGAACTTCCAGGTGATGGACTCCGTGATGGGGGCTTCGGTGGCCCACGCTGTCGGGATCGACGAGCTGGCCTGGAACCTCGATCTCGTCGGCGGGGGCAACTTCGCCACCAGCGTGGTGGCGAACACCGCCATGGCCATCGAGGCCGGCGCCTGCGAGGCGGCCCTCGTGTTCCGCTCGCTCAACGGGAGATCAGGACGACGCTTCGGCCGCGCCGACGGCGCCGTGCGCGTGTCCGGCGAGAACCAGTTCGCGGCCCCTCACGGCTATCTCACGCCGCCCCAGTGGATGGCCATGTGGGCGCGCGAGCACCAGTCGAAGTACGGCAGCTCCTGCGAAGACCTGGGCCGTATCGCCGTCACCCAGCGCGAGCATGCGAAAGCCAACGGTAACGCCCTGGCCCGGCGAGCCCTCGACCTGGAAGGCTACCTCGCGGGCCGCTGGATCAACGAGCCGCTTCGCGTCTACGACTGCGCGTTCGAGTGCGACGGAGCGGTGGCACTCCTCCTCACGACGCACGAGCGCGCGAGGGATCTCCGACAGCTGCCCGTCCGGCTGCTGGGGCACGCCGAATCCACGGGCCACGGCGGCTCGTGGGTCTCCTGGCCGACGTTCACCTCGATGTACTCGGCCCATGCGGCGCCACGTCTGTGGGCCCGGACCGGCCTCGGTCCCGACGACGTCGACGTGGCGTGCATGTACGACTGCTTCACCTACACGGTGATGGTGACCCTCGAGGAGTTCGGGTTCTGCGAGCGCGGCGGAGTGGGTCGCTTCTTCGCCGAGGGGCGCGCCACCTACGGAGGAGACGTCGTCGTGAACCCCCACGGCGGGCTCCTCTCCGAGGGCTACATCCACGGGCTGAACCACCACTACGAGGCGGCCCTCCAGCTGCGCGGACAGGCCGGGAGCCGCCAGGTGCGGGACGCGATGATCGCGCTCGTTACTGCGGGCGCCGGCCCCTACGGAGGCGCGATCATCTACTCGAGGGAAGCCTGATGGACCTGCAGACGCCTCCGCAGCCCGTACCCGACGCCGACTCGGCGGGCTTCTGGGCGGCGACCGCCGCCGGCGAGCTGCGTTTGTGTCGGTGTGCGGACTGCCGGCGCTGGCACCAGCCCCCTCTCGAGCGCTGCCCGGCTTGCGGCGGAGCCACCGGGTTCGAGCTGGTCTCGGGCTGCGGGCGCATCAAGAGCTTCATCGTGGTTCGCCATCCCGCAGTGCCTGGCTACCTGGAGGACCTTCCCTACGTCGTCGCGATCGTCGACTTGGACGAGCAGGAGGGGCTCAGGCTGCCTGGACGTCTGCTCGATGCGGATCCGGCGCGCGTCGACGTGGGGCGTGCGGTGCGGGCCGAGATCGTCGACCTGCCCGGGGGCGACTTCCGTGTTGTGGCCTTCCGCCTGGCCGGCCCGGCGCCCTGATTCGTGGTTCCGCGCGCTGCTCGAACGGATGGGCGGCCTTCACACCTCGAAGCGCCAGCGGTCGCCGTCGCTGACGATCCGGCCGGCGGTGGGCTGCGCGAAGTGGGTGCCGAGGATGAGTACTGGGCGATCGCCGAAACGCCGGCAGAACTCGATCCGCGTGCGATGCGCCTGATCGCCGTCCACGTCGGCGACGTCGGTCCAATCCGGGTGCGAGAGCTGGAAGGGATGGTGGAACATGTCCCCCGTGATGACGGCTTCCGCACCCTGGGAGCGGATCCAGACGCTGACATGGCCGGGCGTATGGCCAGGGGTGGGGATCAGCTCGATCTCCTCGTTGACGCGATGGTCCGGCTGGACGAGGTCCACGAGCCCCGCGTCGAAGATCGGAAGGATCGAGTCCTGCTTGGCCTGAGGCGCGAAGGGATCGTCCTCCTCTTCCCAGTGCGCCCACTCGCGCTCGCCAACCAGATAGCGCGCATTCGGGAAGGTGGGCACCCACTTTCCATCGCGCCGCACGGTATTCCACCCAACGTGGTCGAAATGCAGGTGGGTGCACAGGACTCGGTCGACCGACGCGGGCGGGAAGCCCGCCGCCTCGAGGTCCGAGAGGAACGTCGTCTCGAGATCCGACCAGTCCGGAATAGGTCGCGTCTTGCCGTTGCCGAGGCAGGTATCGACAATGATGCGCGCGTCGCCGGAGCGGATCGCGAACGCGTGAATCGAGAGGATCATGTTCCCCTGGTCGTCGAGGAAGTAGGGCCGGAGCCAGTCCGAGAGCGGCTCGAGCCGCTCGGGTGAGGCGTCCGGGAACAGCATGCCTAGCGGCGTCGGCGCCACGATCTCGACCACCTGGTGGATTTCGACGGCGCCAATCTTCCAGCTTCGTCCCATGTCGATGCTCCTAGGTTTCGCGGTTCAGGCCGGCTGGAACGGCGAGATCGCACGCTCCTCGTGGTCCTCCTCCCACTCGACCACGACCGCTGCGCGACTCTCGGCTCCCGGGGCGGGATCCTCGATCCCGACCGAACCTCGGTCCTCGCGGCGGAATCGCTCCGCGTATGATATATGATGCTACACAAGATTTCCGATCTGATACGATCCTGCCTTCGCAGCCGAGCCGCACAGTCGGGGGCGGGAGGTGATGCATGCGTTTCGGTGTCTTCTACGAGCTGCAGCTGCCCAGACCGTGGGAGGCCGGCGCGGAGCGCCGGCTGATCCAGGAGGCGATCGAGCAGGTCCAGATCGCCGACCGCATCGGGATCGATCACGCCTGGGCGGTCGAGCACCATTTCTTGGAGGAGTACTCGCATTGCTCGGCGTCGGACGTCTTCCTGACGGCGCTCGCCGCGAAGACGGAGCAGATCCGGGTCGGATTCGGCATCCGGCAGGTCATTCCGCACTACAACCACCCGTCACGAACGGCCGAGTCGATCGCCATGCTCGACCTGATCTCGGGCGGAAGAGTCGAATTCGGCATCGGAGAGGGCGCGACGCGCCTCGAGCTGCACGGCTACGGCGTGCCCGCAAAGCGGAAGCAGGCCCTGTCGTTCGAGGCCGCGGAGCAGATCGCGAACATGATGGTGATGGAACCGTATCCCGGTTTCGAGGGCGAAGGCTTCTCGATGCCGTGCCGGAACGTGATCCCGAAGCCGGTACAGAAGCCACATCCTCCCATGTGGCTTGCCTGCACGAACCGCAAGACCATCGAGACCGCCGCCCGCAACGGTCTCGGCGCGCTGGCCTTCTCCTTCGTCGACCCGGAGGAGGCGAAGAACTGGGCCGACACCTACTACTCGATCATCAAGTCCGAGGAGTGCGTCCCGCTCGGACATCGGGTGAACGCGAACATCGCCGTCGTCGCAGGCTTCTCGCTCCATCGGGACGCGGAGGAGGGGCGCCGTCGCGGCCAGGAGGGCTTCGAGTTCTTCCGGTATGCGATCAATGCCCTCGTCGCGAACGACGCCCGGCCCGGAAGGAGTCGGCTCTGGGAGGAGTTCGAGGAGCTGCGCGGCCGCGAGCTGCCGACGATCCCCGCGCCCGGCATCGGAACGCCCGCGCAGTGCAGCGAGTTCATTCGTGAGTTCGAGGAGGCGGGTGTGGATCAGATCATCTGGCTCCAGCAGAGTGGGAAGAACCGGCACGCTCACATCTGCGAGAGCCTCGAGCTCTTCGGGCGAGACGTCCTCCCCGAGTTCCTTGCCGGGCGCGAGGCGCGCGATGCCCGGAAGGAGGAAGACTTGGCTCCTCACGTCGAAAAGGCGCTGGCGCGCAAACGCTGGCTACCCGATCTCGCTGACGGCGACATCCCGATCGTGAAGGCCTCCAGGGAACGAGAGGCGTACTACCACAAGGACTGACACCGGGAGGGAATCCGATGCTCGACCTCGCCATCCGGGGCGGAACCATCGTGGACGGGAGCGGGTCGCCTGCGCGCCGGGGAGACGTCGGCATACGGGACGGCCGGATCGCCGCGGTCGGCCGACTGGACGAGCCGGCAGCGCGAGTGATCGATGCGGGCGGTCTGCTCGTCACGCCGGGTTGGGTCGACGTGCACACCCACTACGACGGGCAGGTCACCTGGGACGCCCTGCTCACGCCCTCCTGCTGGCACGGGGTCACCACGGTCGTCATGGGCAACTGCGGCGTGGGCTTCGCACCGGTGCGACCCGGCAGCCACGACTATCTCATCAAACTCATGGAGGGCGTCGAGGACATTCCCGGAACGGCGCTCGCCGAGGGCATCGACTGGAGCTGGGAGAGCTTTCCGGAGTACCTGGACGCGATCGAGCGGAAGGCCCATGCACTCGACGTGGGCGCGCAGGTGCCCCACGGTGCGCTCCGCTTCTACGTGATGGGCGAGCGTGGCGCCGACCACACCCAGGCGCCCAGTGATCGCGAGATCGAGGAGATGGGGCGGCTGGTTCGCGAGGCCTTGCGGGCCGGCGCGCTGGGGTTTTCCACGTCCCGCACGAAGAACCACCGGACGAGCGATGGACGCTATACGCCGAGCCTGACCGCCGGAGAGGCTGAGCTGGTCGGCATCAGCCATGCCGTCGGCCAGTCCGGCCGAGGGGTCTTCGAGGTCGTCTCCGACTTCGTCGGCGGCGAGGGGGAGTGGGCGCTCTTCCGTCGGATGGTCGAGACGTCGGGCCGGCCGATGTCGATCTCGCTGGCGCAGAGCGACGCTTCGCCCGAGGGTTGGCGACGCGCGCTCGCGAGCCTGGACGACGCGAATGCGCAGGGTCTGCCCATGAAGGCACAGGTCGCGACACGTGCCATCGGTGTCCTGCTCGGCTACGAAGCGACGCTGAACCCGTTCGCGAGCCATCCGAGCTACCAGCAGGTGGCCGGGCTGCCACTGGCCGACCGGGTCGCGCGGTTGCGGGATCCGGAGCTGCGGCGGCGCGTCCTGGCGGAGCGTCCTGCCCCGGCCCTCGCCTTCCTCGTCGCGCAGTTCGACCGGATCTTCGTTCTCGGCGACCCCCCGGATTACGAGCCGCCGGCGGATGCGAGCATCGCCGCCGAGGCCGCACGCAGGGGAGTGCGACCCGAGGCGCTCGCCTACGACCTGCTGCTGGAAGACGGGGGCCGCGCGCTCCTCTACCGCCCGCTGCTCAACTACAGCGGCTACAGCCTCGACGCCGTACGGGAGATGCTGCTACACGAGCATACCGTCCCGGGTCTGGGCGACGCCGGAGCGCACTGCGGGCTGATCTGCGACGGAAGCTTTCCCACCTACCTGCTCGGCTACTGGGGGAGGGCGCGGACTCGCGGCGAGCGGCTCCCGCTCGAGTGGCTCGTGAAGAGCCAGACGGCGGACACCGCCGCGTTGGTGGGCCTGTGCGACCGCGGTCGTATCGCGCCGAGCCTGAAGGCGGACCTGAACCTGATCGAGCTCGACCAGCTCGGGCTGCGCCACCCCGAGATCGTCCATGACCTTCCAGCCGGCGGAAAGAGGCTCGTGCAGCGCGCCACGGGCTACCGCGCCACGATCCAGAGCGGCGAGGTGACCTTCGAGGATGGGGAGCCGACGGGGGCGCTCCCGGGGCGCCTGGTGCGCGGCCCGCAGGCCGCAGTCTGACCGCAAAGGAGTGGGGGATCGCTGATGGCAGGGCAGGGATGGACCTTTGCGGAGATCTGGGAGACCGCGGCAGCGCAGCTCTCCGACGCTCCGTTCGCCAAGCAGGGCGCGCGCACCATGAGCTGGGCGCAGGCCGACCGCCGCGCCGAGGGAATCGCGACTCATCTGCTCGACCGGCGAGCCAGGAAGCAGGACAAGGTGGCTCAGTACCTCTACAACGGGGTGGAGTACCTGGAGACGTTCTTCGCGTGTTACAAGGCGTCACTCGTTCCCGTCAACACGAACTACCGCTACACGGCCGATGAGCTGGTCTATCTCTGGGAGAACGCCGACGCGATCGCGGTGGTCTTCCACGGCACCTTCGTCGACACGATCGAGCCCATCCGCAGTCGTGTGCCAAAGGTGCGCACTTGGATCTGGGTCGATGACGGGTCGGGGAAGTGCCCGGACTGGGCCGTCCCCTACGAAGACATCGTCGAAACTGCGGGCGCTCCGACCCGTACCCGCGTCGAACGCAGTGGAGACGACCTCTACATGCTCTACACCGGTGGTACGACCGGCATGCCCAAGGGTGTGATGTGGCGCCAGGAGGATCTGATCGTGGCGCTCGGCTCCGGGCTCGGATTGAGCGTTCCCGCGGAGTACGACGCCGGATTCCTGGCATCGGCGTTCACCCGCAGAGGGCCGGCTGGACTGCCGGCGTGCCCGCTCATGCACGGGACGGGTGCGCTCACCGCGTTCGGCACGCTGAACTCCGGCGGGTGCGTCGTCCTTCTGGAGTCGCGACACTTCGATCCCATCGAGCTGCTCGACACGATCGATCGGGAGAAGGTCAGCAGCGTGGCGATCGTCGGAGACGCGTTCGCCAAGCCGATCCTGGCCGCCCTGAACGCCCAGCCCGATCGCTGGACGCTCGACTCGGTCGTGGGATTCGTCTCCTCCGGGGTCATGTGGAGCGAGGAGACGAAGCAGGGGATGCTCGAGCACCAGCCGAAGATGCTGTTGATGGATGCATTCTCCTCATCAGAGGCCCTGGGGATGGGCCAATCGGTATCGGGCGGCGGCGCCACCGCGAAGACCGCCCGGTTCCAGGCGGGCGCGAACACGATCGTCGTCGACGAGCGGGGCCATCGCGTCGAGCCCGGGGCGCCGACGATCGGCAGGCTCGCGGTGGGGGGTCGCCAGCCGATCGGGTACTACAAGGACCCGGAGAAGTCGGCGCGGACCTTCATCACCGTCGAAGGAAGGCGCTACTCCTGCCCCGGCGACTATGCGACCATCGAGGCCGACGGGACGATCCGTGTGCTCGGCCGCGGATCGGTGTGCATCAACAGTGGCGGGGAGAAGATCTACCCGGAGGAGGTCGAGGAGGTCTTGAAGACCCATCCCGCCGTGGCCGACGCGGTCGTCGTGGGGGTGCCCCACGAGCGGTTCGGCGAGATGGTGGTCGGTGTCGTTCAACCGGCTCCGGGCGCGGCGCTCGACGACCACGCCGTTATCGAACACGTTCGCGGCAGGCTGGCGGCCTACAAGGCGCCTCGACACATCGTGCGGATCGAGAGCATCGGCCGCGCTCCCAACGGCAAGGTCGACTACAAGCGGCTACGGGAATACGCCCTCGGAGCGCAGCCGGTCGGTTGAGAGCTACTCGACCTCGAGCCCCGCCAACTCATGCTCGCCCTCGTGGGTGAGCACCATCCGCACGGCCCGCTCGCGGACCTCCTGTGAGAACCGGTTTCTGCTTCCCATGGACTCCATTCTCCCAAGAAATGGAGTCTCCGGGAACCCCGGGGCGGTTCAGGGCCATCTGATGCCGGACCCCGTGCACATGCTGATCTCGATCCCACCGAAGTACGCGGTGGCGCAGGTGGTCGGGTACATCAAGGGGAAGAGTGCGATCCACATTGCGCGGTACCACAGCGAGAGGCGCCGCAACTTCGTGGGGCACCACTTCTGGGCGCGAGGCTACTTCGTGTCGACGGTGGGTCGGGACGAGCAAGTGATCCGGCGCTACATCCAGAACCAGGAGAACGAGGATCGGCAGCAAGATCAGCTGATGTTCGGCTGACGGGATGCCCCCGAAGGGGGTGCAAGGGACCGCGCAGCGATCCCGTCCCGCTTTGAGCGGCGCACACGATGCCCCCGGCTTTGCCGGGGGAGGAGTCACCCGCGCCGGGCGTCCTCACCCCGTCGCCGTAGCTCCGCACAGCTCCTCGGCCGACACGCAACGTGTCCGGACCGCCGCGATGATCTCGGGGCTGGCGTCGAATACCAGGTCGCCGTTGGGGCCGATGGCATCCTTCTTCATGCACTCGGGGAGGTCGTCGTCCGCGGCCTCGAAGCCGGCGCGTCGATTGAACTCCCACTCGTCCTCGAGGATCCGCCATCCGTAGTCTGCGATGCGCTGCGGATCGAACTCCTCGCCGAAGTAGGCGGAGTAGAAGCAGCGGATGTCGTCGACCGTCGGCATGATGAACATGCAGAAACCCGACGCGTCGCAGATCGCGTTGATGATCTGCGCTTTCTGCGATGCCGCGGCCCACTTCTTGGCGGGCAGGCCCGGGTTCATCACCAGTCCGGCCGTGTGGTCGGCGCCCATCGCGCTGCTCGCGTAGGTGACACCGGTTGCCTTCAGCGGCCGCGGATCCCAGGCGGGGATCGCCTGGCCGCGGACAGTCGGGATGCGGTGGTGTCCGGTCTCCCGACCGACCTCGTCGGCGCCGTGACCGATCATCCTGCCGAGCTCCGTCCCCTCGCCCGTCTCGCGCAGCAGCCGCTTCGCGCCCTCGGCGTCGCCGAACTCCATCCTGCCGGCGTCCATGAACACGCCGATCGCGGCGCCTGCTTCGATCGTGTCGAGTCCTACGTCGTCGCACAGGCGATCGAGCTCTGCCACGTCGTCGAGCTTCCCGATCGCACAGTTCGCGCCGAGCATCGTGATCGTCTCGAACTCGAGGGCCGATGTCACGTATCTACCCTGGGTATCGTGCACCACGTTGCTGCAGCGCACGATGCAGCCCGTCAGGCAGTTGTGCATACCCCCGCCACGCCTTTCGAAGTTCTCGAGGATGTGCCTGCCATCGAGTGCGTCTGCGTGCTCGAACTGCCCGGAGGTGCGATTCCGGGAGGGGAATGTGTGCATCACGTTGGCCATGCCGACGGACGCGGCCGTGCCCTTTGCCATCATCTGGGGCCCGTCGAGGTATCCCTTGCTGAAGCTCTTGACCAGCCCGGTGAATCCCTTGGCGTCGGCGGGCTGGCGGGCGCGGGTCCTGCCCGGGTCGATCGAGACGTACTTGAGACCCTTCGCGCCCATGACGGCGCCGAGGCCGCCGCGCGCCGCGTGGCGGGCGGGGTAGCGGTTGTCCTGGTCCGTGCAGGCCACCGAGGCTCCTCGGAGGCGCAGCTCGCCTGCGGGTCCGCACGTGATGAAGGAGGCCGTCCTGGGGTAGCGCGCGGCGAGGCGCTCGCAGGTGGGATAGTTCCAGAGACCCTTCAGGTCGTCGGCGGGGACCAGGCGGACCCCGTCGCCGTCGACTTCCAGGCCGAATCGCGCCTCGGGATCGTCGCGTGCCCCGCGCACCACGATGGCCCGGTAGCCGAGCTTGGTCAGGTGCTGGCCGGGGTTGCCCCCGGCGTTCGCTTCCTTGATGCCACCGGTGAGCGGGCTCTTCGCGCCCACGGAGATGCGGCCCGAGGTGGGCGCAACAGTTCCCGCGAGAACACCGGGCGCGAAGATCAGCAGGTTGTCGGGGCCCAGCGGGTCACACTGCGGGTTGCACTCCTCGAGCAGGATTCGGGCCGTCAGCGCGCGCCCGCCCAGGAAGGTCCAGGCTTCCGGGAAGGGCTCGACCGTCGCCTCCCCGCTCGTCATGTCCACGCGGATCATGGAATCGCCCCGTCCGCCCACGCCCTGCTTCCTCTCGGCCATCGGATGCCCTCCCGGAGCCGGCACTGTTTCCAATTGGAATCATACCTTGCCTATCGACAGTTGGTGAGGGTAACCTCGGACGGGCAGAAGCCGTCTTGGCGGTCGCTCCCCGCGGTCGCACGGCGAAGGGGCGACCAATGAGTGACGTTGAGGATCCACGGTCATCGCGCGCAGTCCGAAGCAGCAGGGGGTCGCCGCGATGTTTGGAATCGTGGAGATCCCGGTGATCCCGATCGCCGCGGCAGCCCAGGCCTGGGGCGTCCGCGACCTGGGATTCCGAAACGAGCAGGCCGCCGGCTGCGCGGCCGGGGCGGTTGTCTACCCGACGGGCCGTCCGGGCGCCCGTCCCGCCGTCTTCGGGCCCGGCTGAGAAGAAGAAGGACTGCGAAGAAGGAGGGAGGGCGTGGTGTTCGATCCGAGTCAGGGCGCAACCACGGAGCCGGCGGTCGAGGCGCTCGACGCGGTCATCATCGGCGCGGGATTCTCGGGCCTCTACATGCTCTACCGCGCTCGAGACGTGCTCGGCCTCCGCGCGTGCGTCTTCGAGGCGGGGGACGGGGTCGGCGGCACCTGGTTCTGGAACCGCTATCCCGGCGCCCGCTGCGACTCCGAGAGCTTCTACTATTGCTACTCGTTCTCCGAGGAGCTCTCGCAGGAGTGGACCTGGACCAGCAAGTACCCCGAGCAGCCCGAGATCCTGCGCTATCTCGAGCACGTCGCCGACCGTTTCGACCTGCGTCGGGACATCCAGCTCGGGACGCGTGTCGTCGGCGCCCGATTCGACGACGCTGCCGACCGCTGGGAGGTCGAGACGAGCCGCGGCGATCGCGTCTCCGCCCGCTTCCTGATCTCGGCGGTGGGCTGCCTGTCCTCCGCGAACGTGCCGGAGATCCCCGGCCTCGGCCGCTTCGAGGGCAACTGGTACCACACCGGCGCGTGGCCCCACGAGCGCGTCGACTTCCGCGGCAAGCGGGTGGGCCTGATCGGGACCGGCTCGACGGGCATCCAGGCCACGCCGGTCATTGCCGCCGAGGCCGACCACCTGACGGTGTTCCAGCGGACGCCCAACTACAGCGTTCCCGCCCGGAACGCCCCTCTCACCGAAGAAGAGCTGCGCAAGATCAGGACCCACTACGCGGAGATCTGGAAGCGCGCCCGCGATTCGTTCGGCGGATTCCCCTACCAGCGCGTCGAGCGCTCGGCCTTCGAGGTCGACGACGAGGAACGCGAGCAGATCTACGATCAGCTCTGGCAGGACGGCGGCTTCAAGTTCATGTGGGGCTCCTTCAACGACCTGCTCTTCAACAAGGAAGCCAACGACACGGCCGCGGAATTCATCCGACGCAAGATCCGGGAGACCGTGAAGGATCCGGATGTCGCGGCCAGGCTCACGCCCACCGACCACCCCTTCGGGACCAAGCGCCCCCCGATCGACACGGACTACTTCGAGACCTTCAACCGGGACAACGTGAGCCTCGTCGACCTTCGCGAGTCGCCGATCGTGGAGATCACGCCACGGGGCATCCGGACGGAGGCGAAGGAATACGAGCTCGACGTCATCGTCTTCGCCACCGGTTTCGACGCCATGACCGGCTCCCTGCTCCGGATGGACATCCGCGGAGTCGGGGGCCGGAGCCTGAGGGAGAAGTGGAGCGAGGGTCCCAAGACGTACCTGGGCCTCCAGATCGCGGGCTTTCCCAACTTCTTCACGATCACCGGGCCGGGCAGCCCGTCGGTTCTCAGCAACATGCCGGTGTCGATCGAGCAGCACGTCGAGTGGATCTCCGCCTGCATCGAGTACATGCGGGCGCACGGCTCCACGCGGATCGAGGCCACCGAGAAGGCCGAGGAGGAATGGGTCGAGCACGTGAGGCAGGTCGCCGACCTCACGCTCTTCCCGCGCGCAAGCTCCTGGTACCTCGGCGCCAACATCCCGGGCAAGAAGCGCGTCTTCATGCCCTACGTCGGCGGCCTGCTGCCCTACCGCGAGCGCTGCGACGAGGTGGCCCGCAGGGGCTACGAGGGGTTCGATCTGCGTCCCTGAACGGCACCCGAACTCGGAGGAGCCTTGCATGTCGTACGTCGATCTCTCTTCCCCGGAGGTGGTCTCGGATCCCTATCCGATCTACGCCGAGCTTCGGCGCGAAGGTCCCGCGGTACGGGTGGATCCGGAGGGAATGTGGGCGGTCACGCGCTTCTCGGACGTCGTACAGGTGCTGCGTCGGGTCGACGCCTTCTCGTCGGCTCCGGGGGAGGGGGACCGGGAGCAGCTCTTCGAGAAGGCCTTCGGCGGGCCGAACATCATCGGGGCCGACAACCCGACCCACGACCGCCTGCGCTACATCATGCAGGGCCGCTTCACGCCCAAGCACCTCGCCAGGCTCCAGGGGCGGGTGGAGACGCTCAGTCGCGACCTGCTGGCGCAGACCGCAGGAAGCCGCGAGTTCGATCTGGTCTCCTCCTACACGGTGCCGTTGCCCGTGATCGTGATCGCCGAGCTCCTGGGCGTCGAGGCCGACCGGGTCGACGACTTCAAGCGCTGGTCGAACGCGTTGGTCAAGATCGTGAACGCCGCGCGGGGCGAGGAGAGGGCAGGGGCGATCGCCGAGGTCGGTGAGCTTGCGACCTACCTGGCAGGCATGGCAGAGAGGCGCCGCCGGGAGCCGGCCGACGACCTGATCGGAGCGCTGGTGGCCGCAGAGAACCAACCTGGCCGGATCTCACCCGGCGAGGTGCTCTCGTACTGCATCCTCCTGCTCGCGGCCGGGAACGAAACCACGACGAACCTGATCGGGGGCATGGTGAATGCCCTGATCCAGAACCCGGATCAGCTCGCTCTGCTGCGGAGGGATCCAGGCCTGATCAAGAACGCGGTCGAGGAGGGCCTCCGCTACTGCTCGCCCGTCCAGGGGCTCTTCCGCAGGGTCCACGAGCACACCGAGCTAAGCGGGGTCACGATCCCCGCCGGATCTCGGGTCTGGGTCTGCTACGCGTCCGCCAACCGCGACCCCGACCGATTCGAGAACCCCGACGACTTCGACATCACGCGCGACTGCCGCGGCCACGTGGCCTTTGGTTGGGGGCTCCACTTCTGCCTGGGGGCCAATCTCGCGCGGCGCGAGGCGCGGGTCGCGATCGAGCACCTGCTTCCGATCCTCGACGAGGTAGGCCTCCGCGATCGCGTCGAATGGCTTCCCTCCTGGGTGATCCGCGGCCCCCAGGCGCTCCCCTTCGAACGGGCGGCGTGATCGCCGATCCGGCGAGCGGATCGACGGCGGTGTCCCTGCGGCGCCGACCGGATTCAGCGGCACTGAAAGCACGGCGTGCGCCGCTCGGCATAGGCGCGGATCCCCTCGCGGGTGTCTTCCGTCTTCATCAGCCACGCCTGTTCCACGGCCTCGCGGACGGTGGCTGCCTCGACCCGTTCGGCGAGGCCCTCCCGGAGCGTCGCGCGCATCGACTGGACTGCCAGAGGGGCGGATCCGGCGATCTCTGCGGCCAGCGCCAGCGCTGCGTCGCTCACCTCCTCCTGCTTCTCGACGAAGACGTCGGCCAGCCCCAGAGCGACGGCCTCGGCGCCCTTCACACGTCGGCCGGTGTAGAAAAGGTGCGCGGCCTGCTGGGGCCCGACGAGGCGGGGCAAGGTTTCGGTGAGACCGAAGCCCGCGTGGAAGCCCAACCGTGCGAAGTTTGCACTGAAGCGGGTCTCGGGGCACGCCACGCGGAAGTCGGCCGCGAGGGCGAGCCCGAGTCCGCCCCCGATTGCCGCTCCATGGACAGCGGCCACCACGGGCTTCTTCGTTCGGAACAGGCGCACCGCATGCTCGTAGAGGTGGCCCTTGTAGCGTTCGCTCTCCCGGAGCCCCCGACGGAGAAGTTGGCACCGGCGGAGAACGACTTGCCCTTGGCGGCGAGAACGATCGCGCGGCATTCGGGGACCTCGTCGAGCGCCTCATAGGCGTCCGCGGTCTCTCCGACGAGCTCGAGGCTGAAGAAATTGTGCGGCGGGTCGCAGAGCCTCGACGAGGGCCACATGGCCGTCGAGCCGGACCCGGATCTTCTCGAAGCGGTCGAAGTCTTTCATCCGGCGCTCTCCCCGCGGTCTCGAGCAGCCGGCCGAGCGGCTCCGCGTGTTTCGGGGAATGCTACATTGTTTCAGATCAGAAACGCAACGACACGAGCGTCGCGAGAGCTACGGCGGAAGCGAGGAGGAGGAGTCGCATGAGGGCGGCGCGGTTCTACGGGCCCGGTGAAGCCCTGCGTATCGAGGAGGTCGACGATCCGGAGCCGTCCGCGGGCGGCGCGGTGGTTCGGGTGCGCGGCGCCGGTGTGTGCCACTCGGACCTCCACATCACGCAGGGCGAAGTCCCGCTGCCGCGCATACCCCGGGTCCTGGGGCACGAGAATGCCGGCATCGTCGAGAGCGTCGGCTCGGGCGTGAGCGACGTCGCGCCTGGCGACGCCGTGGCAGTGTTCGGAGCCTGGGGATGCGGCAGCTGCGCGCTGTGCCGAGCCGGTGACGAGAACCTCTGCAACATGCTGGGCTGGCCCGGCATCGGGGTGGATGGTGGTTGGGCGGAGCTGATCTCCGTACCGGACGTTCGCCATCTGATTCCGCTCGGAGACTTGGATCCCGTCGAGGCGGCACCTCTCACGGACGCGGGGCTGACGCCGTACAGGGCGATCCGTCGCGCGCTTCCGTACGTCCCTCCCGGCGGCGCGATCTCCGTCGTCGGCGTCGGCGGCCTGGGGCACCTGGCCATCCAGATCGCCCGCGCGATCGGTTCCGCACCTCGCGTGATCGCGGTCGATGTCGCGAAGGACAAGCTCGAGGCCGCCCTTGCGCTGGGTGCCGACGAGGCAGTCGAGGCCGGCGGCGACGCCGCCGATCGGATCCGCGATCTGACGGGAGGGGAGGGGGTGCACGCGGTGATCGATCTCGTCGGCTCCGACGCCTCCCTCGCCACGGCCGCGGCGTCGTTGGCGCAGCGTGGCATCGTGGTGCTGGTTGGGATCGCGGGAGGGTCGCTGCCCTTCAAGTTCGCGGGTCTCCCTCCCGAGTGCCTGCTCACGACGAGCGCCTGGGGGACCCGCTCCGAGCTCGAGGCGCTGCTCGGTCTGGCCGCCCGGGGCCTCGTGCGTGCGCGGGTCGAGCGGCAGCCGCTGGAAGCGGTGAACGATGTCCTCGCGCGGCTGCTCGGGGGCGGCGTGGACGGGCGGGTCGTGCTCACGCCGAACGCCTGAGCAGTCCCTGGCGGGTCGTCACCCAGGAAGGTGCTGCCGCCGTGAAAGCTGCCTTCGGGTGGATCAGAGCAGCGGCTTCACCTCCGTGGCGAAGCGCTCGAGCTGGGCCTCGCGCTCCTGGAACGGCCCCGTCATGTCGAGCACGAAGTGACGCACACCGGCGTCGCGAAACTGGGCGATACGGGTGGCCACGTCCGCGGGCGGGCCGAGGGCGGCGTAGCGCCGCGCCGCCTTCCGGAAGTCCATCGCGTAGCGCATGCTCAGGTGCTCGGTCGCGGCGTCGAGCGCCCGATCGTAGTCGTCGTCGATCCAGGCGAAGAGCAGGTGCCCCGTGCCGAGGCGCTCGGGTCTTCGGCCGTGGCGTTCGGCCGAGCGCGCGATCGTCTCGAGGCCCTGCCGGTAGCGCTCCGGCGTCACGACGTAGGAGATCCAGCCGTCGGCCAGGCGCCCGATCCGCGTGAGTGCCGCCTCGGAGCGCCCACCGCACCAGATCGGCGGCCCCCCGCCCGATGCGGCGTCGGCAGCATCTGCACCTCCGGAAACGGGTAGAAGTGCCCGTCGTGGGAGACGGTCTTGCCGGTCCAGAGCTTCTTCAGGACCTCGATCCCCTCGCCGAGCCGCGCCCCGCGCTCGCGGACGGGAACGCCGCAGACGTCGTACTCCAGCGGAAACTCCCCCCACACCGACGCCGAACACGAAGCGGCCACCCAGGATGCGGTCGAGCGTCGCCACCTGCTTCGCCACGGGGGTGGGGTGGCGAAGTGGGAGCAGGTACACGGCTGTTCCCACCGTGATGCGCTCGTTGAAGGCGGCGATCAGCTCGAGCTGGAGGAGCGGATCGAGGATCGGGACGGGGAACGCCATGTGATCGCCCGTCCAGACCGAGTCGAAGCCATGAGTCTCGGCGAACTCGGCCGTGTGGCGCGCGCCGGTCACGTCCGGCGCGATCGCCATGAACCCGAACCCCACGCGCTCGTCGAGCGGTAGCGGTGCCGCCGTCGTCACGACGGGAGCTCGATCCCGTAGACGCGCGCCGCGTTCTCGTGGAGGATCTTGCGCTGAACGGTGCGGTCGAGACCCCCCAGGCAGGTCTGCACCTGCTCCTTCACGCCCGGGTAGAGACAGGTCGGGTGCGGATAGTCGGTCTCGAACATGATGTTGTCTGCCCCGAGTCGCTCGATGGCGTGGGGAACGTCCTCGTTCTCGAACCAGAACGATGCGTAGATCTGCCGCTGAAAGTACTCCTTCGGCGTGAGCTCGAGCCCGTCCCGGTCGATCGTGTTCTCGCGCATCTGGTACTCGCAGGCCTCGAGCAGGAACGGCAGCCAGCCTATGCCGCTCTCCACGGAGACGAAGTTGAGGCGCGGGTAGCGATCGAGCAGACCGCTGAAGATCAGGTTGATCAGACAGCGCATGTTGTTCATGAAGAGGGTCGTGGAGATGGACGCCAGCACGCGGCCCGTCGACATGCCGGGCCAGATCGAGGCGCCGCCCGAGGTCGGTCCGCCCGAGCCGATGTGGAAGTTGACGGGCATCCCGAACTCCTGCGCGCGCGACCAGAGCGGGTCCCAGTACGGGTCGCTGAGTGCCGGAAGCCCCCACAGCTCCGGCGAGTCCGTCATGGTGAAGCCCCTCAGGCCGAGGTCCTTTCTGCAGCGCTCGATCTCCTTCACGCAGAGGTGGATGTCCCAGAAGGGCAGGAGCGCCTGCGGGTAGAGGCGACCGCGCCCCTCCTGCTGCAGCGCGCCCATGCCGTCGTTGTATCCGGTGACGCAGAAGTTCCGGAGCTCCAGGTCCTGGATCTTCATGATCCCCGCGCCGGCGAACCCGAGGATGTTCGGATAGAGGATCTGGACGCTGAGCCCGAGATCGTCCATGTGTGCCAGCCGGGGCTTCGCGTAGGAGGCGCCGGGGGTCATCTCCGCGAAACTCTGGAGCGAGAAGGTCCCGTAGACCTTGTCGCCGTCCTTCTTGATGACGCAGAAGCCCGGGGGGCCCAGCACCGTGTCCCGGTCGACGATCCACTGCTCGTTGCCTGCGCTGTTCTGGATCACGCGGGGCGCGCGTTCCCGGAGCCGGGCCGGAGCATGGTCGAGCCACAGGCTCGGAGGCTCGGTCAGGTGGGTATCGATGTCGATGATCGGCATCTGCGCAAGGGTGGTGTCCATCGTCTCTCTCCCGAACTCCTGAGCGTCCTCGAGGACCCGGATGTGAAGAGGCCCGTCGAAAGGCCCGCGAGGGCCCCTCCAGGAATCCTCGACCGCAGCCTCGCATTTCCGATAGGATAGTACTGTACCCTATCGGAACTCGAGGAGCCCGCGTGAAGTCGTCTGCCCTCCGGCACATCCGCGTCTGCGACTTCACGGGGCAGCTGGCGGGTGCGGGCTCGACCAAGTGGCTCGCCGCCTTCGGCGCCGAGGTGATCCGCATCGAGGATCCGGTCCGCAAGGGTCTGTGGGACATCCTGCGCGCCATGCCGCCCTTCGTGGACGAGCGCCGGGGCCACGACTTCGGAGGTGGCTTCAACAACCACAACGTGGAGAAGCTGGGCATCACCTTGAACCTCCGCACCGAGCGGGGGCGCGAGCTGCTGGCCGAGATCGTGAAGCGCTCGGACGTCGTGGCCGAGAACTTCGCGTCCGGCGTGATGGAGCGCCTCGGCTTCGGCTACGAGCGGCTGAGGGAGCTCCGCCCGGACGTGATCTACGTCTCGAACTGCGGCTTTGGCCACACCGGACCCTACGCCGCCTACAAGACCTGGGGGCCGATCGTCCAGGCGCTCTCGGGCCTGACCTTCACCTCGGGCCTGTCCGGACGGGAGCCGGCGGGCTGGGGCTACTCGTACATGGACCACACGGGCGCCTACTACCAGGCCATCGCCATCCTGCTCGCCCTGGTACACCGCGCGCGCACGGGAGAGGGGCAGTGGGTGGACCTCTCGTGCACCGAGGCGGGGCTGACGCTCCACGGAGCGGCCCTGCTCGACTACACGGTGAACGGCCGTCCCATGCGTCGGCCGGGCATACCCGACAGCAACCGCAGCCAGAGCCCGCGCATGGCGCCCCATGGCGTGTACCCAACAGCCGGCGAGGACCGGTGGATCGCCATTGCGTGCCGCGACGATCGCGAGTGGGCGGCGCTCGCCGCGCGCATCGACGCGGAGTGGGCGCGCGACTCCCGCTACGCGGGGAGGGACGGTCGGATCGAGCAAGAGGACGAGCTCGATCGGTCCATCGCAGTCTGGACGCAGGGTCAGGACCGCTTCGCGCTCCAGGAGGAGCTCCAGAAGGCCGGCGTACCCGCGGCGGCCGTACAGCTGCCCGCGGAGAGGATCGACGAGGATCCGAGCGTCACGTCCTGGGGTCTCTTCCCGGAGGCGACCCACTCCAAGATGGGTCGCGTACGCGTCGACGGCCTCCCCGTGCACTTCTCGAAGACCGACTGGCACATCGAGCACGGTGGCCCGTGCCTGGGAGAGCACAACGAGCGCGTCTACGGGGGTCTGCTCGGCCTCTCGCCGTCCGAGATCGATGGGCTGCGCGGGGAGGGCGTGATATGAGCAGCGCAGCCCCGGCCCCCACCGCTCTCGACGGCATCCGCGTGGTCGAGCTCTCGAGCGAGCTGGGTGCCTTCGCGGGAAAGCTCCTCGCGGACATGGGGGCGGACGTGGTGTGCGTCGAGCCGCCGGAGGGGAGCCCGATGCGCGGCTACGAGCCCTTCCGGTGCGACGTCCCCGACCCGGAGGGGAGCCTCTACTGGTGGCACTACAACACCAGCAAGCGTGGCGTGACGCTGGACCTCGACACGGCCTCGGGGCGCGACGCCTTCCGGCGGCTCGTCGCGACCGCCGACCTGCTGCTCGAGTGCGAGCCGCCCGGCCGTCTCGAGCGGCTGCGGCTGGACCACGACGCGCTGCTTCGCGAGCGCTCGGACCTGATCACGGTCTCCCTGAGTCCGTTCGGCTCGCAGGGTCCGCGCAGGGACTGGCTGCTCACCGATCTCACCCTGCTGGCCGGTGGGGGGCCCGTCTGGAGCTGCGGCTACGACGACCACTCGATCGCGCCCGTCCGCGGCGGTGGGAACCAGGGCTATCAGACCGCCTGCCACTACGCCGTCATGTCGGCACTCACCGCCATCCTCGTGCGCGAGGCGACGGGCGAGGGACAGCACGTCGGCGTGAGCGCCCACGCGGCCTGCAACGTCACGACGGAGATGGCGTCTTATCACTGGCTGGTGTCGCGGGGGACCGTGCAGCGCCAGACCGGGCGCCACGCCATGGAGCATCCCACGCTGCCGACGCAGATCGAGTGCGCAGACGGGCGCCACGCGACGACCGGGGTGCCCCCCAGGACGCCGCCCGAGTTCGCGAGGCTCCATGAGTGGCTCATCGAGCTGGGGCTGGAGGCGGAATATCCCGAGGCGATCTTCCTCCGCATGGGCGCCGAGCGGGATGGAATCGACCTATCCCAGATCGGAAGCGACGACGAGGTCACCGCCATCTTCGCCGCTGGACGCGAGGCGCTGAACTTCATCGCCTCCCGGATCTCCGCCTACGACTTCTTCACCGGCGCCCAGCAGCGGGGGATCACCGTAGGCGTGATCTACGCACCCGAGGAGGCGATGGAAGACGAGCACTTCCGGGCCCGCGGCTTCCCCGTCGCGGTGGAGCATCCCGAGCCTCGGCGCGACCTTCACCTATCCCGGCGCACCCTACGTGTTCGAGAAGACCCCGTGGCGCATCTCGCGGCGGGCACCCCGACTCGGTGAGCACAACCAGGAGGTCTTCGGGGAGCTCGGATTCTCGACGGCCGAGATCGACACACTTCGAGGGCACGAACGCTGAGTCGCGCCAGGCGATCCCACATCATCCACCCAGGAGGCATCCCAGCATGGGCAGCGATCTCTTCGACCGGTTCTCCGTGATCGACGTGGACACCCACGTCACCGAGCCCGCAGACACCTGGACCTCGCGGGTATCGAAGAAGTGGGGCGACAAGATCCCGCGACTGGTGCGCCTGGGCGAGAAGGACGTCTGGGTCGTGAACGGCGAGGTGGCGGGCGCCCCGGGCGCCTTCACCATGGCGGGCTTCGACGGGACGCTGCCCGAGTGCCGCGACACGCTCGACGACTGCCCTCCGAGCGCATTCGACGCCGCCGCGCGGCTCGAGCACATGGACCGGGAGGGGATTCGCGCGCAGGTGCTCTATCCGAACGTGGGAGGCTTCGGCTCCGGGCGGTTCCTCTCGCTCGGTGAGCCCGAGCTCATGCTCGAGTGCGTCCGCGCCTACAACGATTTCCTCACGGAGTGGACGAGTGCCGACCCGGAGCGGCTGCTGCCGGTGACCGCGATGCCCTTCTGGGACGTGGCCGCGATGGTGAAGGAGATCCAGCGCTGCGCCGATGTGGGTCACCGCGCGGTGCTCTTCCCCAACGTCCCCGAGACCTACGGTCAGCCGCGGGTCGCCGATCGGCACTGGGATCCTGTATGGGCGGCGGCACAGGAGGCGGGCCTCCCGATCAGCTTCCACATCGGCGGCGGCGACATCAGCGGCCTCATGAGGGACGAGGTCGGCATGGGCTTCAAGGCCAACTTCGGCCGCGTCTCGTCGCTGATCTTCGTCGAGAACGCCCAGTGCATCGCCGACCTGATCTTCGGCGGAGTCTGCCACCGCTTCCCGGACCTCGAGTTCGTCTCCGTCGAGAGCGACGTCGGCTGGCTGCTGGGACTGCTGGAGGCGTTCGACTGGCAGTGGCGGAACAGCGGGATTCGCGACGAGCATCCCGAGTACGAGCTGCTTCCCAGCGAGTACTTCGAGCGGCAGATCTACGGCTGCTTCTGGTTCGAGAACGAGGGCGCTCGGCGGGCGATCGAGCGCTTCCCCGGAAACGTCCTCTACGAGACCGACTTCCCGCACCCGACCTGCATGGCGCCGGGTCCGCGGATGCCGGCCGAGCACCCGCGGGTCTACGCCCAGCGCGTCCTCGGCGATCTTCCGGACGAGGCGCTCCAGAAGGTGCTCCACGACAACGCGGCGGCGCTCTACGGGCTCGCCTGATGGGAAAGCGGGAGGCCGCGATCGCCGGGCTCGCCGAGTGGGCGCCGCAGCGCCGCTGGGACCGCCCGATGTTCTCGATGGAGGCCGCCGCCGAGCTCGCCGCGCTGGCGCTCGCCGACGCGGACATCGAGCACGGCGAGGTGGACGGCCTGGTGACGGGCCCCGTCTTCGAGTCACCCATGTTCGCGCCCTCGGCCCTCGCGGAGTACCTGGGCGTGCGCGCGAACTTCGCCGAGGTCGTCGACCTGGGGAGGGGCCTCGCCGGCGGGCATGGTCTGGAGAGCGGCGGCGGCCATCGAGGTGGGAGTCTGCGACACGGTCCTCGTCGTCTGCACGACCGTGCCCCAGCCGCCGCAGCCCTCGCGTGGAGGCGGAGCGGATCGCGGCCCCGCGCGCATTCCCGCCTACCTGGGGGCGACGCATGGGGATCGCCCCAGGGGCAGTTCGAGCTGCCCTCGGGCCTCGTGGCCGCCACGCCGAGCTTCGCGCTGATCGCGAGCCGCTACCTGGCGCGCTTTCCCACCGCGCCCGAGACGCTGGCGAAGATCGCGGTGCACGAGCGGGAGAACGCGGCGCACAATCCCAAGGCGATCTTCCGCAACGAGCCGATCACGATCGAGGACGTGCTCTCCTCTCGTATGGTTGCGGATCCCCTCAAGCTCCTCGAGGTCGTGATGCCCTGCTTCGGCGGCGGCGCCGTGATCGTGACTCGTTCGGACCGGGCGGGCCGAGGTCCTCACCGCCCCGTCTTCGTCTCGGGCTACGGTGAGCGGCTCACCCACAAGAGCATCACCTACGCCCCCGACCTGGTGGAGACGCCCACGCGCGTCGCGTCGGAGCGCGCCTTCCAGATGGCGGGCGTGGCCCGGAGCGACGTGGACGTTGCGCTGCCCTACGACTGCTACACGATCACCGTTCTGCTCACCCTCGAGGATGCGGGCTTCTGCAAGAAGGGGGACGGCGGCGTCTTCCTCGAGGACCACGACCTGCGCCACGACGGCGACTTTCCCCTCAACACCCACGGCGGCCAGCTCGGCATGGGCCAGGCGGGGCTGGCCGGCGGTCTGTCGCACGTCACCGAGGCCGTGCTCCAGATCCAGGGTCGTGGCGGCGAGCGCCAGGTGCGGAGCTGCGACGTCGCGTACGTGAACGGCACGGGGGGCATGATGGCCGAGCAGGTCGCCTTGATCCTGGAGGGCGCCTGAGATGGGAACGCGCATGTCCGAGGACGGGCGTCCGTTGCCCGTCCCGAACCCCACCACCGCTCCCTTCTTCGATGCGGCGCGGGAAGGGCGGCTCCGCCTCCAGCGCTGTCCGCGCGACGGGCTCTTCTTCTACCCGCGGAGCCGCTGCCCCGGCTGTCTCGGCGACGATTGGTCCTGGGAGGACGTCAGCGGTCGCGGATCGCTCCACGCGTTCACGGTGGACCGGGTGGGACACGATCCCGCCCTCACCCGCGACGTCCCGTTCGCGATCGCGGTGGTGGAGCTGGAGGAGGGCCCGCGCATGACCGCGCGGATGGTCGACTGCGGCCTCGACGACCTTCGGGTGGGGATGCCCGTCGAGGCGACCTTCGAGACGCTCGAGGACGTTCCCCTGGTCCGTTTCCGGCCACGCCAGGTGGAGCGGCTGCCGATCGGAGGTGCATGAGCATGGCGAGTACGGAGCAGCGGCTCCAGGAGCTCGAGGACCGCGAAGCGATCCGGGAGCTCACGGCCCGCTACTGCCACGCCGTCGCGAGCGGCGACGGGCCGGCCATCGTCGCGATGTTCACGGACGACGGCATCTTCGAGATGGGGCCGCGCGTAGTCAGTGGCCGTGCGGAGCTCGAGGGCTTCTACGGAGCGGTCTCGGCGTCTCCGCCCATTCCCTTCATCCAAAATCACGTGATCGAGGTGGCGGGGGACGGGGCGCGTGGCACCTGCTCGGTGGAGATCCGCCTGGTGCAGGACGGCGAGGCCTACACGGCTGCGGGATGGTACGAGGACACCTATCGGCGCGTGCATGGGAGCTGGAGGTTCGCGAGGCGAGACTTCCACGTGTTCCACTGGGTTCCGCTGAAGAAGGGCTGGGGCTGAGAACGCGCCGGTGGGCGGGCGCCGGAGAGCGCCGCGTCACGCGATGCGTGGCAGCACCTTGTCGGTGAAGAGTGTGAAGGAGGAGTGACTGAGCGGCGCGCAGAGCAGGTAGTCCAGATACATCTCCTCCTGGAGCTGCGCGAGGCGGTCCACCAGCCGATCGGGGGTTCCGTAGAGCACCACGTCGTCGAGGTAGCGCACCACGGGATCCTGCCGCGAGACGTCTCCCGCGCCAACGGTGCCAGGGGCGATGCCGACGGCCTTCGTCGGGTTCGCGTAGGAGCCCACCGTCCAGGCCGCGCCGCGGCGTGCGATCTCCAGCGCTTCGCCTTCGGTCTCGGCCACGGCGAGGAGCCGCGCCATCGGGATCTCGCGACCCTCGATCGAGTGTCCGTGCGCCTCGAGTCGCTCCCTGTAGTGCTCGCGCTTGCGCGCGATCTGGGTGCACGGCGAGTGCGGATCCATCAGGATGGTGTAGCCGCGGCTCGCGGCCCACTCCATGGCGCCCGGCGACGTCGCGGCAACCCAGGTCGGCGGGTGGGGCTTCTGCGTCGGCTTCGGCAGCACCTCGACTCCTTCGAAGCCCCAGTACCTGCCCTGGAAGTCGAGCTGCTCGTGCGTCCACGCCGCGAGCACGATCTCGACGGCCTCGCGGAAGCGTTCGGCGCTCTCCTCGATCGGCACTCCGAAGGCCGCGAACTCGGTCGGGTCGAAGCCGCGGCCCGCGCCCCAGTTGACGCGTCCGCCGGTGAGAACGTCCAGCAGCGCAACCTCTTCGGCCAGGCGCAGCGGGTGGTAGAACGCCGCGAGGGACACTGCGGTGCCGATGCGCAGCCGCTCGGTGCAGGCCGCCACCCGCATCGCCATCAGGTGGACGGCGGGGCAGACGCTGTATCCGGTGAAGTGGTGCTCCGCGAGCCACACTGCGTCGTAGCCGGAGCGGTCCATGATGGCAATCCGCTCGAGCGCCCGTTCGTAGACCTGCTCGAGGGGGCCGTCCGCCTGGGCCAGCTGAAGAACTGCAGAACGCCTGCCTTCATCGGAGCAGCTCCCGGCTCGTGCCACGATCGGAAACGATGATATCCTATCCGAAAAAGAACCGGCCGGGCGAGCACCGCCCGGCCGTGACGACAGGGAAGGGGGCAGGCGCCTTGGACACTCGCTTCGCGATCATCGGGGCCGGATGGCCGGGATCCTCAGCGCCATCAAGCTCCGCGAGACGGGCTTCCGCAACGTCACGGTCTACGAGAAGGCCGACCGGATCGGAGGCACGTGGCGCGAGAACACCTACCCGGGTATTGCCTGCGACGTCCCCTCCCACCTCTACAGCTACTCGTTCGCACCGAATCCGGACTGGAGCCACCGCTTCTCGCCGGGAGACGAGATCCAGGCATATCTCGAGGACGTCGCGCGCTCCCACGACGTGATGGAGCACATCCGCTTCGGAGACGAGGTCACGAGCTGCGAGTTCGACGATCGGGCGTGGACGATCGCGACCGCCAGCGGACGGCGGGCGCGGGCCGACTTCGTGATCGCCGCGACGGGCGTTCTCCACCACCCGAAGTACCCCGACATCGAGGGCCTCGAGTCGTTCGAGGGAGCCTGCTTCCACAGTGCGCGTTGGGACCACGGGGTGCAGCTCGACGGCCAGCGTGTCGGTGTCGTGGGCACCGGGTCGTCCGGTGTCCAGATCGTCTCGGACGTCGTCGACCGTGTCGGGAGCCTGGCGCTCTTCCAGCGGACGGCCCAGTGGATCATGCCGCAGGAGAACCCTTGCTACACCGAGGAGGAGAAGCGGGATTTCCGCCTTCACCCGGATCGGATGCGGGAGCTTCGCGACGAGATGTCGCGCGGGTTCACCGAGAACTTCTCGAACGCCGTCGTGGATGCCGACTCACCGCAGATGGCCATGGTCGAGGAGCTGTGTCGGAAGAATCTCGAGACCAGCGTGACCGATCCGGTGCTGCGCGAGAAGCTCCGTCCCGACTACCGGGCTGCCTGCAAGCGACTCGTCATCTCACCGGACTTCTATCGCGCAATCCAGCAGCCCAATGCGAAGCTGGTGACCGAGCGGATCGAGCGCGTGGAGCCTCGCGGAGTTCGCACCGCCGACGGCCGTCTCCACGAGCTCGACGTGCTCGCGCTCGCCACGGGATTCCGCGTCGACCGGTTCCTGCGGCCCATGCGGGTGACGGGCCTCGACGGCCGGAAGCTCGACCAGGTGTGGGCGGAGCGCCCGGGGGCCTACCTGTCGATCTCGATCCCCGGCTTCCCGAACCTCTTCATGCTCAATGGACCGAACGGACCGGTGGGGAACTTCTCCCTGATCGACGTGGCCGAGCTCCAGCTCGCCTACATCCAGCAGCTGATCGAGGTCGTCGTCGCCGGTCGGTGCTGTGGCCTCTGTGCCAGCGAGGAGGCCGCGGAGCGCTTCGAACGGGACCGCACCGAGGCGGCCAAGCGCACCATCTGGATGAGCGGGTGTCGGAGCTGGTATCTCGACGACCGCGGTGTTCCGGCGGCGTGGCCGTGGGCGTTCGATCGCTTCCGCGAAAGGATGGCCGCGCCGGATCTGGCCGACTACGAGATGACCGCGTAGCGGAGGGGGGCGTGTGCTCAAGCAGGGATCCCCTCGCTCTCATCGCGTGTCCGTAGGGCAGGGCGGTGTCGAGATCCAGGTTCTCGAATGGGGGACGACGGTCCTCTCGCGCTGCTCCACCACGCCAATGGCTTCTGCGCGGCAACCTGGGGAGTCGTCGCCGAACGGTTGCGCCCGCACTGGCGCGTGATCGCGATCGACGCGCGCGGCCACGGGAACTCTTCTCGACCGCAGGGGAATGCGGCCTATCAGTGGCGCGAACTCACACGCGACTGGTTGGCCGTGACCCGGTGGGCGCTTCATTCGGCGAAACGATCGGCGGTGGACCTGGTCGTGGGCAACTCCTTGGGAGGGGCCGTTGCCCTGCTTGCGGCCGCCGAGCGCCCCGATTGGTACCGGCGCCTGGTCCTGCTCGACCCGGTGGCCCTGCCCCGGCGGCTCTTCGGGGGTCATGGCGGGGACTCCCTCCGCCGCTCCCGATGGCGGCGCAGGCGCGCCAGCGCTGCCAGGTCTGGCCCTCCCGGGCAGCGGCTGGGGATGCCTGGCGCGACAAGCCGATGTTCGCGGACTGGCATCCCCGTGCCTTCGAGTCGTATCTGTCGCACGGCCTGCGGGACCGGGAGGATGGCCGGGTCGAGCTCGCCTGTTCCGGCGAGATCGAAGCCGCAATCTTCGAGCACACCGGCGGGGTGGACGTGATGGCAGCGGCCATGGGAGTGGCGGCGCCGACGTGGGTGGTGCGCGCCGGCCGCGGCTACCTCCCGGCCGAGCTCTTCGAGGAGCTCTGCCGCCACCTTCCGGCCGGCCGCTACCTGGAGCTCGACGGCGGCCATCTCCTGCCCATGGAGGCTCCGGACCGCGTCGCGGAGCTGCTGCTCTCGCTGCCGTGACGGGGCGGGGGGCCGCCCACCCCGCAGATCCTATGCGGACCCCTGCGCCACGGCCCTGGCGACCGCGCCCCAGCGGTCGAGCGACGCCGGTTCGCGGGCGAAGTCCATCCCGGCGCTGTACATGATGAGCCGGCCCGCCCGGCCCCGGTAGCGCTCCACGAGCCGATCCGCGAGGTCGTCCCAGCGGGCTTCCACCGTGTAGTACTGGAGCATCTCGTCGCTGATCACGCCGGACATGCCCGGGATGTCGCCGGCCTTCTGGCGCTCGCGGAGTCGCGCGGTGGTGCCCTCGAAGCCGAGCAGGTCGAACTGCAGCGAGTAGTTGGGAGTCGAGCCGTAGAAGGCCACTTGCTGGCGGCACAAGGCCCGCGACGCCGCCCGCTCCTCCTCGTTGTCACCCACGACCGTCAGCACCGGCACCAGCAGCTCGACCTCGGCACGATCGCGTCCCGCGCGCTTCGCGCCCTCGGCCACCGCGGGCTCCACGATGTCGGTCAGGTACTTCATGCTGTGAAGCGGGTGGATGTGGATTCCATCACACAGCTCGCCCGCCATGCGGAGCATGTAGGGCCCCACGGCAGCGACGTCGATCGCCGGAGCCGGATACTCGATCGGCCCGGGCGACCACATCGGATTGAGCAATGTCAACTCGTAGTACGGGCCGCGGTGATCGAGAGGCGCTTCGCCCTGGAATGCGCGGAAGAGGGCTCGCAGTGCGGCGACGTAGTCGCGCATGCGGGGGCCAGGAGGGTCGAACTCCGCCCCGTATCGCCGGGTGACGTGCGCCCGGACCTGGGTGCCGATGCCGAGCCGGAAGCGGCCGCGGCTCGCGTCCTGGAGCTCCCAGGCCGTCGCCGCCGTGATCGTCGGGCTGCGCGGGAAGGCGACGGCGATGCCGGTGGAGAACTCCAGACGTTCGCTGGCCAGGGCCGCCGCCGCCACCGAGAGGTAGGCCGTGCGACCGGCCTCGGTGAACGTGATGCCGCCGAACCCGGCGCGCTCGACATCGCGGGCGAGGCGCTGGATCGCGTGAAGCTCGCCAGGGCCGCTCATCAGGTTGACACGCACGCTCGTCCTCCTTCTCCGATCGCGGCCCCCGGTAGGGAAACACCATATCCGATCGGCAACGATGTGATAGTATCGAACATCGCCGTCGCAGTCGCGGTCCATGAGGGGTCGGGCAGGGGAGGTTCGAGAGTGGCGATCGATCCGGCACGAACGCCGGTCCTCGTGGGCCTGGGCCAGTCGATCGAGCGCGAGGCACTCGTCTCCGTCGTCGACCTGACGGAGCGGGCGGCGTGCGCCGCCTTCGAGGATGCACCGGGGCTCGCAGACCACGTCGAGCGACTGACCACGGTGTCTGCGGTCTTCTCGCCCAGCGGGAAGGCGCCTTCCACGGATCTGGCCCCCTCGACTTGGGCTCTCCGGCGTCCGCTGCGAGACGACGACTCCCGGCGGCAACACGCCGCAGTGGCTGGTCACGCGCGCAGCCGAGGAGATCGCCGCGGGGAGGTTGCGTGCCACGCTCGTGGTCGGTGCGGAGGCGACGCGGTCGATGCGCGCGGCGGACCCGGACGCGAGCTTCCTGGGTGCCTCACGGGGCAAGGGGACCGACGAAGGAGAGCCAGAGCCGGTCGTCGGTCCCTCGATGAAGGGTGTGCTCTCGGAAGCCGAGGTAGCGGCCCGCCTGGTCCGGCCGGCGGAAGTGTATCCGGTCTTCGAGGATGCGCTGGCCGCGTCCGCCGGCCGGCTGCCGGCCGAGCAGCGACAGCACCTCGGCCGGCTGCTGGCCTGCTTCACCCGCGTCGCGGCCGGGAACCCCTTCGCCTGGTTCCGTGACGAGCTCTCCGCCAGCGATGTCTCGCAGCCGTCCGAGACGAACCCCCTCACCGCGGAGCCCTACACCAAGCGGATGAACTCCTTCCCGAACGTCGACCAGGGTTCGGCCCTGCTGATCGCGTCCCTCGAGCCTCGCCCGCGCCGCCGGTCTCTCCGATCAGTGCATCTTCCCCTGGGCGGGCGCCACCAACACCGACGTGGCACCCGCCATGCGGCGCCACCTCGACGACTCACCCGCCATCCGCGCGGCGGCCGGGAGGACGTTCGACGCGTGCGGCGTGGGCATCGACGACATCGACTTCATCGATCTCTACTCCTGCTTCCCGTCCGCATTCCAGGTGGGCGCAAGGGCCATCTGCCTCTCCCCCGACGATGCTCGCGGCCTCACGCTGACCGGCGGCATGCCGTTCTTCGGGGGCCCCGGGAACAACTACACGAGCCATGCGATCATCTCGGCCGCCCTCAGGCTGCGCGAATCGGGTCGCCTCGCCTACGTGGCCGGCAACGGGGGCTTCCTTTCGAAGCACTCGGTGGGGATCTACGGAAGCGAGCCGCCGCCGGGAGGCTTCCGGAGCCTGGACACGTCGAAGGAGCAGAGCGCCATCGACGCGGCCGCCCTTCCCGTCGCGTCGGAGGCGTCGGGCGAGGCGACGGTGGTCGCCGGATCGGTCGTCTACGCGCGCGACGGATCGGTCGAGCGTGTCCCCGTGATCGCCGTGCTCTCCGACGGTACGCGCATCGTGGCGAACGCCGCTCCTTCCCTGCTCCCGAGCCTGGCCGGGTTGAGCCTCGCAGGAAGCCGCATCGCGGTCTCAGGATCGCCTCCCGTGTACGTGCTGTAGACAGGAGGCAGGCGTCGATGCCGCTCGATCCCCAGGCCAAGGCAATCCTCGAGCAGCTCGGAGGGGGTCCTCCTCTCGACCTCTCGCAGGTCCCCGCGGCGGTGATGCGCGAGGGGTTCCGGAACCTGATGCC
>JAOSJK010000024.1 GCA_027494135.1 Acidimicrobiia bacterium
CTGAGCGGCGCGCTGAACGAGCCGCGCATCCCGGAGACGGTCGCGGCCCTCACCGCATTCGCACCGGACCTGCTCGAGCCCGGGCACTGCACCGGCTTCGCGGCCCAGCGTGCTCTCTCCGAAGCGCTGCCGGACGCGTTCGTCCCGAGCGGCGTCGGCACGACGGTCCGTCTGCGCGCGGGCACGGCGCAGGAACGCTCGAAGCGTCGAGTCATTCACTCAACCTTTCGGCTCTCGTTGCCGATAACGAAGACGCCGGGCGGCGCCCAGCAGATCCGAGAACGCACTCCTCCGACTGCCCAGGGGACAGCCGCCCGGCCACCCGTCTCCTGCAATGATGAGCCGGTGTTCGGACCGCCGGAGTTCGGCTCGCCGGAAGCTCGCCGGGCGCACGTCGAGGCCGTCCGCGCCGCGATGCCCGAGCATCAGCGCCGGTTGGCCTGGAGCCGGGCCGAGATCGACGCGGAGCAGACGCGAGCGTTGCGCGCCCTGCTGCGTCATGCCCGGCCACACTCCGCGTTCTACCGCGAGCGGCTCGATGAACTCGACGTCGACTCGGCGACGGCGGGCGAACTCGGCGCACTCCCGGTGACGACGAAATCCGACCTCATGTCGCGCTGGGACGACGTCGTCACGGCTCCTTCGCTCCGCCGGGCGCAGCTGGAGGAGTACCTCGCCGCGCAGTCCGAGCTCGACTACTACGCCGGCCGCTATCAGGTCTTCGAATCGGGCGGATCGTCGGGCGTCCGGGGAATCTACGTGTGGGACTGGGAGTTCTTCGTCAGCATCGCGAACCTGGCGTTCCGCTACGAGATCCGCGACTCACGCTCCCGCCCGGCGGCCGGGGGGCGGGCGCCCCTGCGGGGCGTCGTCACCTCCGGCGTGCCGCCGCACGCGTCGACGCCGCTCTTCTCGGTCGACGTCGACCCGCCGATGCGGACGGTCGTGTTCCCGGTCTCGCGGCCGCTCTCCGAGACCGTGGAGGCGATGAACGAGCTCCAGCCGACGCACCTGATCGGCTACAGCTCGGTCATCGGCGACCTCGCGGCCGAGGCCTCGGAAGGACGCCTGGACATCGCGCCAGTCCGGGTGGCGACGAACTCCGAGCCGCTGCTCCCGGAGACGCGAGCCCTCATCCAGCGTGTCTGGGGCGTCCCCGTCAACAACGCCTGGGGCTCGACGGAGCTCGGCATGCACGCCGCCGAGTGCGACCACGGTCAGGGGCTCCACGTTCACGAGGACGCCGTCGTGCTCGAGCGAGTCGACGAGCACGACCGGCCGGTCGCCGACGACGAGCCTGCAGCGCGCGTGCTCCTCACTGGCCTCGCGAACCTCACGTTCCCGTTCATCCGCTACGAGCTGGACGACATCGTGACCTTCGCCGACGCCGCCTGCCCGTGCGGCAGCGCCTTCCGGCTGCTCGCCGGAATCGAGGGTCGCACGCTCGACGCGTTCGCCTACGGCGCCGTCCGCGTGGCACCCGTGGTCTTCGGGCGGCCGCTCGCCACCGACGCCCGGATCGCCGAGTATCAGGTTCGTCAGACCGAGAACGGGGCGGAGATCGACGTCGTCGCCGACGCGGCAGTCGATTGCGAGGCGCTCGCGGTCCGGATCCGCCAGGGGCTGCTCGAGGCCGGCCTGGTCGCCCGCCCGTGGTTCCGGGTCTCGCGCGTGGAGGCTCTGCACGAGGAACCCGATCACGGGCAAGCTCAAACGCTTCGTGTCGTTATGAGGAAGGGAGGACCGATGAGGAAGACGCTCGTGGCCGTCGTGATCGTCGCCGCGCTCGCGGCGGCAGGATGCGGTGGCGGGGGAGACACCGGCGAGCTCGAGGCGCAGATCGCCCAGCTGCAGCAGCAGGTCGCGGCGCAGCAGAAGCAGATCGACCAGCTCGAGCAGGACACGTCGTCGTTGCGGGAGCTCGAGCAGCGCGTCGACGATCTCCTCGACAAGATCCCGAACCTCGACAAGCTCGGCGACATCCTGGGACAGCTGGGAATCGGCTGAGGTGCTGCGGCCGCAGCCGCAGCGAGGTCGCGCGCGCTCGTGCTCGCGGGCGCAGCGCAGGGCGCGACCCCGCTGACGTACGCGGCGCTCGGCGACTCGGTCGCGGCCGGGTACGGGCTCGGGTCGAGCGAGTCAGCGTGCGCCAGGTCCGTCACGCGGTCGTATCCGGCCCGCGTCGAGCGGCGGCTCGAGCGCCGGCATACACGGGTCCGCTTCGTCTTCCTCGCCTGCTCCGGCGCGACGGCCGCCTCGTCGAGCCCCGGCCCCCGCTCGCTCGCGACCCAGGTCGGCCGGGCGCTGCACGCGATCGGGCGCCGTACGGCGCTCGTCTCGATCACGATCGGAATCAACGACCTCGAGTGGTGGAACCTGTTCCGGGTCGCGGAGCTCCTGCGCGGTGATCGGGCGACCTACGACCGCTGGGTGCGGGAGACGGTCGGCGACGTGCGCGTCGAGCTCCGGCGTCAGCTGCGGCGGCTCCTCGCCCGGCCGCGCATCGCCGTCGCCGTCACCGACTACTTCGACCCGGTCAACCGCGGCAGCCCCCTGTACGCGGTCTGCCCGGACCCGGCGCGCTGCCGGGCTCGCGTCCGCGAGGCCGTCGAGCGGCTGAACGGCTCGATCCGCGCAGCCGCCGCGGGTCTCGGTCCGCGAGTCCGCGTCGCGACGATCGGCCGGCGCTTCACCGGGCATGAGGCGGCGCGGCCGGAATGTGGGAGCGCGCCGCCGCCGGCCGCCGCGACCTGGATCCAGGCCGACTGCCTGCATCCGAACGACGCCGGCGCGGCGGCGATCGCCCGGACCGTCCTCGCCGCCGCGGCTCGGATGGGGTTGTGACGTGAGCTACGAGGAGCTCAGGCACCCGCGTCGAACCGCCGATGTGTGGATCGTCACCCGATGCGCCGCACGCTCACCATCCTCGTCGCCCTCGGCGCCCTGCTCTACCTCGGCACGGCCGTGGCGGGGGCCGACGAGGCGCCGCCGCCCGCCGAGCCTGCTGCGACGACGGCTGCACCGCCAACGGCGCCTGCCGCGCTGTCGCTCGAGTCCTCGACGTCCACGCCGGTCTACGGCGAGCGGGTGGAGGTGCACGGGTCGCTCCAGCCGGTGACGCCCGGTGAGGAGGTCGTACTCGAGATCGACCTCGGTGACGGTGCCTGGGCGCCGATGGCCCGTGCCCCGGTCGACGGGTTCGGCTCCTACACGATCTCCTTCGACGCGCTCGCCGCGGGTACGCTCCGGGCGCGCTCGACGATCAGCGGTGCGATCAGTGCGAACGTCCCGTTCCCGGTCACGCCCGTCGTGCGGGTGAAGGCGAAGCCCGGGACGGCGTTCCGGACCGCCACGCTCCGCGCCGCGATCACGCCGAGCACGTATGCGGGCCGGGCCCGGGCGGTCGTGCGACGCGACGGTGAGCGCGTCGCCCGGGCAGCGGGTCGTATTCGCCACGGACGACTGCAGCTCGACGTCCCGACGCCCGGGATCGGCACGTTCTGGGTCGAGCTCACGCTGCCGGCCGCGTCGGGGCTCGCCTCCCGCACGGTCGGTGTCAAGGTCACGGCGCGCGGACGGACGCTCCAGGCGGGCTCGACCGGGAGAGACGTGGTCGGCCTGCGCGCCCGGCTCGCGGAGCTGCGCTTCCACGTGCCCGCACCGTCGACCACGTTCGGCTCGGAGCTCTACGACAGCGTGATCGCCTTCCAGAAGGCGTACGGCCTGCCGCGAACGGGGTGTCGTCGACCGCGCGACGTGGCGCAAGCTCGACCGGGCCGCCGTCCTGAAACCGCGCTACAGGCGTCCGTCACCGCACATCGAGGTCGACAAGACGCGCCAGATCCTGCTGGTCGTCCGTCAGGGGAAGGTCGCCGCCATCCTGCCGGTCTCGACCGGCGCGACCGGCAACACGCCCGAGGGGCGCCACGCGATTCGGCTGGAAGGCGCCCGCCACCACCACCTGGCTCGGGTCGGGCATCCTGTACCGAACCCTGACCTTCGTCGGCAACAGCTTCGCGATCCACGGCTGGTCGTCGGTGCCGGCCTACCCGGCCAGCCACGGCTGCGTGCGGATCCCGATCTGGACGGCGGACTGGCTCTACAACCAGTCCCCCGTCGGCGAGACCGTATACGTGTACCGGTGAAAGCGCTCGTCCAGCGGGTGCGCGCGGCGCGTGTGCTCGTGGAGGGGCGCACGGTCGGCGAGGTCGGCCGCGGCGTCTGCGTGCTGCTCGGAGTCGCCGCCGGGGACGGCGCCGCCGAGGCTGAGAAGCTGGCGCGGAAGGTCGCGTTGCTGCGCATCTTCGAGAACGAGGCGGGGAAGTTCGATCGCAGCCTGCTCGACGTCTCCGGCGCGGCGCTCGTGGTCAGCCAGTTCACGTTGCTCGCAGATAGCAAACGTCAGAAGGGAACTAGGCCGGACTTCTCGGGCGCAGCGCGGAAGGGAGCAGGCCGAGCCGCTCTACGAGTTCTTCTGCGAGGCGCTCCGCGGGCACGGCGTGCCGGTCGAGACCTGGCGTCTTCGGCGCCCGGATGGTCGTCGAGATCGAGAACGACGGCCCCGTGACGATCGTGCTGGACACGTGAGCGCTCGACGACTACGCGGGGGTGCTCACCCGAGACACCGCACCGAGCCCGCCGCGTTGCGCCCGTCGCACCGCGCGATAGCGGTGAAGGGCGACGAGCGCCCAGATCGCCTCGACGACGCCGAACGGCCGGTCCCGGCGAGGAACCCGTACGCGCTGGAGAGGGCGCAGCCGCAGGCGAACGCGAGGATGAAGCCGCTGTGGCGGCGCTCGAAGCGCGTACATGAGCATCATGAAGCTCACCGCGCTGGCGCCGAAGATCGTCAGCATCGTTCCGTCTCCTTGGGCGGGAACCGGTGGAACCGTGGCGGGATGTACCGCATGAAGATGCGCCCGAGTCGGCTCGTGCGGCACCAGCACCTCGGGCGCGCAGTTGCACGTCCAGTCGAAGGGATTGTGGAGTCTGTCGCGCAAGCCCCGGCCCACCTGACGATCGTAACGAGCACTACCGCCCGTGCAGCCGCTCGAGGGCCGTGCTCCGCGCCCTGCCATCGCTGAGTCGGGGTCCGATCTCAGCCCCTCATCCTGCCCGCCCGGCCTCCGACATTTGCCTGGCCCTCGGTGGGCGCGAGAGGCCGCGAGCGACATGTCAGGAGGGCATCCTCGCATCTCTTCCCGACGACCTCCCGAGGCGGGCACGCTGGGTGTCGCTTCGTGCCTTCGAGCCGACGGGCTTCGGCGCTCGTTCCCCTGCCTCGTTCGACTCGAGTTTCCGTGCAGATGGATCGGGTAGCGTCAGCCGGGTGGCCGTCTGGCGGATTGTCGATACTCGTTCGATCGCGGAAGGGGCTGAGGGCGCACGAGCCTGGTCCGTCGATATCGAAGAACGCCAGACGGCACAGCGGGACCTGATTCGTGTTGACCGCGTCGGTGACCATCCGTTCGACGAATACCCAGACGAATGCCGACGCGCGATGCAGACCCAAGGTCGCAGCGTCGTGCAGAAGTACCTTGATGCCCCGCAACTGCCTCGTCGGATCGCCCTCACAATCGATGGCGTCAAACCTGACTTCGGCGACGCCCTTTAGCCGGCCGGCGGGCGGCAACGAGAAGAGAGGGGCTGGCCGGGGGTCTTGACAAGATCGGAGAACTCCTCTCCGCTCCCGGACGGGGCGGGCTCAGCCCGGGTGAGGTCGGCAGCCGGCTACAGCCGTGCGAGAACCCGGCCCAAAGCGCTCTTGCGCCGATCCGGGGATCTCTTAACAGCTCACTGAGGTGCCGCTAATCCCGGTGGCGTAGCCTCCTCTCGGGTTGCAGGCCCGACGTAGGAGGAGGAGAGCGTGTCGAGAGTTTGGTTCCTGGTGCTCGTCGTGCTGGTAAGCGCGACCGTTCTGGGGTCGGCCAGCGCGGCGGTCGCCGCCGAGGGCGCCGCGTCACGGGTGAAGGTTGTCGCGAAGACGTCTCCGGTCTCACCAGGTGAGTACGCGTCCATCAAAGTGCGGGTCAGACCGCGAAGCGTGGTCTGCCGGATCGGCGTCTTCACAAGACGACGAAGTCTGAGGCGAAGGGACTCGGCCCCACGCCGCCCGAAGGCTGGGACGGTCACCTGGCGGTGGCGGGTCGGAACGAACACGACGCCGGGCCGGTGGTCGATTCAGATCGACTGTGGCAAGGCCGGGAAGGCGAAGGTGCGGATCCGAGTACGCAGGTAGCTCGCCACCGTGCGCCAGCGGCGGCGGGCGCTTCTTAGCGCGCACCAGGAGACTGCTCGGCCGCTCGGGCCGCTGGACGGACTGCGATTCGTCGACTACGACGAGTCAGGCGGGCGACCACCCCGGAATCGGCAAGAGATCTCGGGAGATGGCGGCCCCCTGGTCGCCCGCCACCCCTGCCCGTTCCGGTCACTGTTCACCGATTGCCGATCGCGGTAGCGTCCAAGCGTGCGGCCGAACGCGATCCTCGCGTCGCTCTCACCCTGAGCTCCGTCGCGGCGAAGCATCCGCAGCACTCGCGGTCGGCCGTTTCTGGGCACGAAGCCGTCTTCCCCGTCATCGACACTGCGTGAAACGAAGTGATTAACCGGAAAGGCTGTCCCGAGATGGATGACAGGAGCGACCCGTCCGACGAGCACACAGGCGAGGCAACGGTTGTCGAAGAGGACGACCTCGCTCTCGAGGCATATCTCGAAGAAGGGAGGCTGCGCCGGGACGCACTGCAGGCGCTCCCCTACACCGAGTATCTGACCACCGATCACTGGCGATGTACCCGCGAGCGTGCTCTCCGGCGCGCGTGGCGCAGGTGTCAGATGTGCAACGCGGACGCAGACCTTCACGTTCATCACAACACCTACGAGCGGCGCGGCCGTGAGGCCGATCGGAGACCTCGTTGTGCTCTGCTCTCGTTGTCACGGGGATCACCACGAACGGATGCGACTACGCACGCCCTGGCTGAACTAAGGGAGCGGCTGGGCCCGTGAAGCTGGACCCTTCTCCGAGTGGACGCCGCTTGCGCCCGGATGGGATGTCGCCGAGATCAAGCGTGGCGGTGTGAGCTGCTCACGGTGTGGCGCTGAGTTGCTGATCCTGGATCGCGTCTACCGGCCGGGGCCGAGCTGGAACAAGGGCTACTGCGAGGTGTGCGCCCGGGCAGAGGGCGCGCCGGCGCAGCTGCGGGCTAGGGGTGACCGCCCGCGCCGAGTCCGCCGTCGACGGGTGCCCGCCGAACGCGCTAGCGGCGAAGGGGTGCTACGTACGTCGCTGCCCTATGTACTCGGCCAGGCGCATGGCGACTATCGGGAACCCATGCTCTTCCCGCAGGCGACGGCACATGACGAGTAAGCCGCCGTCGTCGGTCAGGAGCACATCTCTGCTCTCGTGGAGATGCGTCTCGACGTGCCACAAGTCCTCGTCCCCTGGCCGCTTGCCCTCGTGTGTGTGCCAGCCTCGTCGATCGCCTTCCACGCCTCGCGGAATCCCGGAACACCCTCGCCAGGGTAAAAGTCCTCGCCTGGATAGGTGACCTCCGACACATAGGCAACTGCCGGAGTTCGGAAATCCGCCCTGCTCGAGGCAGGCGCGCAGCCGCTCTCCGAGCCCTCCGTCAGCATCGTCACGGAACCCTGAGGCGCGATCGCGAGCTCGACCTCGCCACGCCGGTAGAGATCGAAAAAGTTCGACGGCGGCCCTATGCCTGTGCTTGGCGGTCGGGTCCTGCCGGCGCCCATCGCGGAGGGTAGTCCCGGACGACAGACACGTCGATCGTCACGCGGTCCACTGAGTCACAGTGTGACCGACTGGGCCTTCACGCAAGCGCTATCCGGCGCGGCGCGAGCGCCGTCACACCGTCCGGCCGCAGCGCGAACTGGCGGCGTGTTCGTAGGATGGGCGCCCCGATGATGGAGCCGCCTCCGATCCTGGCTGCCCCCGCCTCCTCAACGAGGAGGAACGATCGCGGACAGCGAACTGCAGTCGGGATCACAGCGCGTCGCTGGCGGATCGTCCAGGTCGGCGAGCCAGCAAACCAGCGGTGATGATCGCCTTCTTGAGGGCCCGTTCACGGAGCCGCCTGGCGGACTTTCGCGACGTGCCTGAGGACGTGGCAGCCCGACGTGAGAGAGAGAGACCTCAAATGGCGCTCGGTGAGCTCGCCGAGGCGCTGGCGCAGCGGCGCGAGGCTGCCGCTGAGATGCCTGATTCCGACCCGCCGGACGGCGCTCCGCCGGGTAACGCGAGATCAAGCTGAGCGGGCCGGCGCCTACCAGTGGCGGCCTTCGACGAGGCGGACGTCCTGGTGTCCAGCTCGCGCTCGTAGCCGAGGGCTCGACTCCCTCGCGTTGCACGACGACGATCACGGTTCCGTTGGCCGGCCCTGCGACGAAGTCGCCGCCGGCAGCGTGGCGGGCCGTCCCTCATCCACATCCTGTCGCCGCGTCTCGTACTACTGCTTCCGATCAGTAGCTTTCCGTCCTGGCGGAGGAAGAAGCCGAACTCGGCGGTTTGCTCGCCGTTCTCCCCAGGTGATCGGCCCGCACACTTGCACCTGCCCGCCGTTTAGCCCAAGCTCGTTCTCGATGCGAGACAGCACTCCGCTCCTCCTTGCTCGGTTGCTGCGCGAGTGTCGCAGCTCAGCGCCCGTGTCGCCCAGCGGACACCAGCCGCGTAGATGCCGCTAGAAGAGGGGTGCGTACTGGTCGTGATAGTCTTCGCTAGGGTCGAGGTCCCAGCCCATGTCTTCTGAGTCTTCGCCGGCCATCATCCGCGGTACAGCTCGCATTTGGTCTCCGCGGGTGTGGTGCCGCGTGAGTCGGGCTCGGAGGGTGCGGGGCCGGATGAGGCACGTGCATAGGAGTGCGGCGCTGGCGTGGTCGTGCTGGGATTCCCAGTCGGCGGCGATGATCTCGAACGCGTCCTCGCCTTCCGCTTTCAGCGGGCGTTCCGTAGGGCCTCGATCACACGCTCGCAGTGTTCGAACGCGAACAGGCGGGGTGAGCCGTTGCTCGCCGGAGCGTGGGTGCGGTTCGGGGAAGTACCGGTCCTGGTCGGGGTGGAGCAGCTCGGCGACACGGCCGTAACCGGCTCGCCGGTCGTTCTGCCCCTCGAAGCACCCTGGGTTTCTTGGAGGCCCTCCGTGTACCCCCGGGTTCAGTGGAGTCGCGTTTCTTGATTCAGGCTGCCTGGGCTGTGGTGTTGATGTTGTTCAATTCAAATTCGATGGGTGTCGGCATGCCGAGACTCGAGGAGTGTGCCATGGCGGTTGTACTCAGCCTCGATCCAGTCCCGGAAGATCGCCGTCTTCGCCTCCTGCTCTGGTCCGGAACGACTGTCGGCGGAGCAGCTCTTTCTCGAGCGTGGCGTGGAAGCTGTCGCAGACGGGGGGTACCAGCCGAGCCGACGGCAGAGTGGCGACGATGTCAGCGTTTCCGCCCCACGAAGATTGCTTGGATGAGCTTCTTGTCGTGGGCGAGTTGCTGCATGAAGCGCCGGTCGTCTTCGAGTGCTTCCATCCGTTCCTGGTCGAACCCGATCAGCAGGAGCGTCGTAGGTGAGCTGCATCGTGATCATTCGCCTGTAGAGATCCATGTGAGGGCGAAGCGTCCTGTGGCTTTCGCCGTGTGCAGTTGGAGTCATTCGCTTCCCGAGGAGTTGCTTGTAATCGTCGAGGTTGAGCAGGCTGGGGAAGGTCATGAACCGCAGGAGCCGTTCGGCTTCCTGGTGACTCATGGGAACGGACCCCGGCCAGTTGGTGAAGGCGATGGTGCCCGCGGGCCGAACGATCCGCGCTGCTTCGCCGATCAGCTTCCCTTTGTCGGCGACATAGCACCATGCGTCTTCGCCCAGACAAAGTCGGCACTCGCCCTCTCGGAGTCCCAGAGTTGCACAAGCATCAGCCTGAACGAAGCTGATGCGTTTATCGAGTCCCTCCTGCGGGTGCGCTGGCCTTCCGAGGTCGATCATGCTTTCGGTCGCGTCGATGCCGGTCATGTGGGCGACGTCGCGGAAGCGGAACGAGGGAAGGCGCATTCCTGCGCCGGTACAGCAGGCAGCAGAGTGTCCACCCCAACGGTGCCGGCTTGGATGCTGAGTGCGATCCGCGAGGTCCTGGGTGGAAGACCAGCCCGGGCCGGATGTGGACTTGCTCGCCTCAGCGATCAGTTCGGAGACAGCTTGCTCTGATGCCTCCAGTAGGCGGCCTTGACTTGGGAGCCTGATAGGTGCTGGAGTCTTGTGTCCCAGTTACCAACCTGTGTTA
>JAOSJK010000025.1 GCA_027494135.1 Acidimicrobiia bacterium
CTGTCGCACTACTCGAACCCCCGTGGTGTCGCCGAGACACCCGGGGGCGACGAGCCGACAGCGGTCTGCGAGGTGCTGCCGTCATCCACCGTGTCGGGGTACGTGGAGTTCGATGGCTCGAGCTCGGACGACCCGGTCGGCAACGGGCTGGTCTACGAGTGGGACTTCGGTGACGGAACGACCGAGCCGCCGCCCGCGCCGCAGTTCACCAACCACACCTACACCCGGCCCGGCAGCTTCACCGCGACGCTGACGGTGACCGACGGCAACTTCAACAGCGATTCGGTCGACTGCGATCCGTGACGAGGCGGAGGCGCCGCAACTCGGTGGTGGGGTTGTCGTTCCCGGGGGTGGACTCGGCGTTGTTCGCACCGGGCGACACCGTTCCGGTGCGTGTGTCGTTGGCGCGAGCGACGGCGTGGGAGATCTCGGCAACATTCGTTCGTGGGCGATCCGCTCGACGTGTCCCCGGATGCGGCGTTGACGTTGGTCTCGGGACCGGACCCGCAGGACCTTCCGGGACCCGACGGGCTCACGCTCGCGCCCGGCGAGGAGGTGAGCTTCGACTACGAGTTCGAGGCCGCACAGCCGGGCGCGTTCAGCGTGAGCTCCTCGGTGACGGGGACCGATGCGGCAAGCCGGCTCATCGGCCCCGTGGAGGCCGAGCGCAACGGGCAGGTCGGCGCGCTCGAGGTGAGTGTGACCGCCGATCCCGACACGGTCGCGCTTCGAGGAGAAGGAGGACGAGTCCGGGCCCGAGCCCCAGGACGTGACCGTGACGGTGGAGGTCACCAACCCGTTCGACACCCCGGTCGACGACGTGACGCTGCGTGGAGAAGCCCCAGCTCGTCACGGACGTCCAGCCGCCACTGGGCTACAAGGCGTTCACGTACCTCGTGAGCTCGGATCCGCCCGACCCCCGACGACCCGGTGCCCGGTGACCCCGGCGACATCGAGCTCGACGACCCGATCCCGGCGGGTGAGACCATCACCCACGAGCTGCCGGGCCGGGCGCTGAGCGCGGGCACGGTCGACCTCGGCGTAGTGGTCACCGGATCGATCGCCCAGGACGACGGACCGCCGCTCAACGTCACCGGCGGCGACACAGGACGCCTCGAGATCGGTGCCGACGTCAAGCTGTTCTTCGCGCGCGGAGATCGACGGCGCCACGGTCGCCCCTGGTCCCGGCGGGCAGGACGGGTTGTGGGTCGTCGGCGGCCAGGAGTGGAAGATCGTCGGCACGATGGAGAACCGCACCCCCGACGAGACGATCGAGATCAAGGTGCTACCCCTGCTGACGGGTAACGCCCACTACGCGGTGCCGATTCCGAAGAACACCGTCCCGCCCGACGAGGAGTGCGGCATCGGGGTGCTCCGTCAGCTCGGCCCGGGAGAGGAGATCGAGTTCGCGGCGCCGGTGCGACGATCCTCGACGGAGGCACACGCGGGACCGTGCGCTACGAGCCCAAGGGCGCGGTCGTCGAGGACGAGGACACGAAGACGCCACTCACCGAGGAGCAGATCCTCGTCGCCACCGGCGCCGATGAGCACACCGTCTCGGTCGACACCCGCGACCGGGTACCCGAGTCGTCAGCGGGTGAGGTGGTCTGGACCTACGGCGCAGCGACACTGAACACATTTGCCGACCTCGCCGGCGGCATGGGGCTCATGGTCATTCAGGCCACGGCGTTCCTCCTCCAACCGTGGCAGTGGCTGCCGGCGTTCCGGGCCGCGAACGACAAGATCGCCGAGTACGTGTACGAGGTGTACCAGCACCTCTCACCCACCGACCGCGAGACTGGCTGAACGACTGAGGCCGCCGCGCTGGCGTGGTCGACGGGCATGGCGCTGGTCGACGCACGCGAGGCCGTCGACGCGCACCTGTCGGCGTCGTGGACCGAGCTGTCAACGGCGTGGGAGACGGGAAACTACGCAAGCGTGGCGCAGTGGTGGGGCCGACAGACGGGGGCTCTACCCGACGTCGCGTTGCAGGCCCTGAGCGAGGCCTACGGCGTGTGCAAGCTCCTGGCCCGCAGCACCCCGTGGGCGCGCCGCGTGGCCGCGGCGAAGGAGGCGCAGCTGATCGCCGAGCTCGAGGCGCTCGGTCCTGCGCCCCGTGCGGCCGACATCCCGACCGGCGCGCCACTCGTCTACGAGACCCACGGCCGCAACACGTACGGCATCGACCGGGTCATGAACAACAAGGTGCAGCCGTTCGTGGACGAGTTCGGAATCCCGATCGGTGTCCGCCGCCGGGGTCCGGGCTCGATCGCCAAGATCGAGGCGGGCACCCACGGACCGAAGCCCTTCCACCTCAAGGCGAAGAACACGTCCCAGCCCGACGTCGGCTTCCTGGGCTTTATCGACGACCTCGACACCGTCGCCATCAAGGACCCGCCGCTGCGCGGCGAGGTGATCGCTGCGCTCGACGCGATCGATGCGAGCCCGGACCTGCGCGCCCAGGTGATCGCCCAGCACACGGTGCGGATGGAGGAGTGGTACGGCAAGGGTGTCGACATGTTCACGGGCACGGGGGGAACTTCGCCACGAGCCACCGGGCGAAGTGGGTCGAGTTCCAGCGCAAGGGCATCCCGATGCCCAGAGAGGGTGCGCCGCTCGACTACGCGACCAACGTCGCCCAGGGCCGCTCATTGCCGCCGGACAGCGCGCTCTACGAACGGAAGCCCTTCGACTTCGACACTGTTGTCGCACCCGACGGCCGCGCGCAGTGGATCGCCAAGATCGACCGGGGCGACGGTTTCAAGCCCCAGACCGGCGACATGGACATGATGTTCGTCGCCAAGGAGGATTTCTCGCTGCTGTCCGAGGAGCGGCGCATCGAGTTCTACAAGCGGGCTCACGAGCTCGGCTTCGAGCACGTCGAAGCGTCCTCCTGGAACGACCCTGCGGGCCGCAACGGCTACATGATTGCCTACTCAGTCAACACCCCCGGCTCGGAGGCGATGTACACGTTCATGCCGAAGGCTGCGCCGCGCGCGACGCGCTCGACCCGCAGCACAGCTGGTTCGACGTCTCCGACACGACCAAGACCGTCGGGCGGCTGTACATGCGCGGCGCGAACGTGAAGCTCCTCTCCGAGGATCCGGGCGCGTTCACACCGATTCCCGATTCCGAGGACGACTCGGGCGGCTACTTCGGCCCGAAGACGATCTTCCTCGTGGATCCGAAGTGTGGCGGAGGTAAAGGCGCCGGGACGGGGAGCGGGTCGTCGGTCGTGTTGCGCCGCTCAGGACGAGAACCTCTGCCGGGTGATCTTCGACCGTGATCCGGAGTCGGTCATCCTGCGCCAGAACGACGTGGGTGACCTTGAGATCTGGACCGAGGAGGACGGCTGGCAGCCCTATGAGCCCGGCACCGTCGGCGGCTCCGCGCTCACCTCGGCGCTCACGCCCTCCGCCGCGGGCGTCTTCGACGACGGCGCGTTGCACCTGCTGCCCCAGAGCGTCAGCATGCGGGCGGCGGCCGCCGGCGACGACCGCGTCCGAGATCGCGTCGTTCGGAGGATCTCGACCTCGTTTCCGGTACCGACGAGTGGTTCGCGGTCGGCGACCGTGTCGTGGTCGACCCGGGCGGCGACAACGAAGAGTACGCCACGATCGGCGGGTTCGGCTCGCTCGTCTTCACTCAGCCCCTCCGGCACGACCACGCGCCGGGCGAGATGATCGCCGTCGTCGATCTCGCAGAACCCGGCGGTCCCGGTGGCCCGGGCGGCCCCGGTGGTCCCGGTGGCCCGGGAGGTCCGGGAAGCGGTGGGGGAGGCGACGGTGGAGCCACGGGCAGTGGAACCGGAGGTGGCGGCTCCGCAGCGGGGACGGTTGCGGGCGTGCAGTCGGGTGCAGGACAGGCCACCGGTGGCTCCCTGCCCTTCACCGGCGCCGCACTCGTGCGCTTCCTGCTCTTCGCCGGCCTCGGTCTCGTCCTTCTCGGGACGCTCCTCGTGCCGCACGACCGCACCCACCGACGCCGGCGCCGCAGCGTTTGAGCTTCTCGCCCGACGTGTCACTCCACGCGTGGAGCAAGCGCAATCGTCTCGACGGCGTGTGCCGTCGCGGCGGCCCGGCTTCGGACGCCGAGCTTTCGATACACGTTGCGGAGGTGCTTTTTCACAGTTCCGAGCGAGAGATCCAGCTCGGTGGCGATCTCGCCGTTCGTGGAGCCCTGCATGGCGGCGAACAGCACTTCGGCTTCGCGTCGGGAGAGCCCCAAGGGCGAGAAGAGGGGTGGCGTCGGATTCGAGGGACCTCTCGACGCAGAGGATCACGTCGGTTCCGTCACCCGGGACGTATCGCAGTATGAGTCGCCGACCCGCGCGTTCCGCGACGAGCGGGCGGGCGAGCGGTGGAAGCCGGTCCCTCCCACCCAGGCGCCGACGGTGGGCGTCGAGCCATTCCATGACCTCGTCGGCGACGTCGTTACCTCGTCGCGGGAGGAAAGTAGCGACCAACGAGATTCGTATCGCCGGGTCGGAGCCCTTCTATGCGGTCGCCCGCGTGGACGAGCAGCATCGAACGCCCTTCAGACGCAAGAGCGGCGGTCACCGCCTCGAACGAGTCGTGCAGCGCGGTGTAGAGCTGGGCATTGCGGTAAGCCTGGACGAGGTGCGGGCGCATCAGCTGGAGCACCGTTCGATCGCGTTCGGTGTAGTCGCGCTTGGTGCGACTGAGCGCGAGGCCGATCACGATGGGGCGCGGCGCGGGCAAGCCGACGGCGATCTGGTATTCGACGCCCAGTTCGTGGAAGAAGTGCTCATAGATGTCGAGCCGGTGCAGCTCGCGTCGAGTCATGAAGTCGGAGAACTTCACGGGGGCACCATCACCGGTCCGAACGTGGTGCTGGACGAGCGGATGTTCGTGCACATGGGTCGTGAAGACCGCGGCCTGTTCGGCCGTGAGCGTCGGGATGCTGGTGGTTCACCAGCGCGGAGGATCGACCTCGTTGTACGACACGTAGTCGCTCGGCACGAGCGAGCCGACCTCGCGTAGGACGCGACGGGCGTAGGTGTCGAGGTCTCCGAGCTCCGAGACGGCCCGGATCGCATCGAGCAGCGCCTTGGTGTCCCGGACGCCGAGCTGCTCCACGGCTGTATCTTCGCTGTCCGAATCGTCACGGGAAGGTGGCCGATCGGCCCATTGACACCACCCTGTGCGCGAGCGGACGATTCTTGTGGGCGTTTCGGGCAGGAGGACGCAGGAATGGCGGCGAGCACATCGCGATTCCATCGCAGACGCCGTGCGCATCGAACGGTGGTATCGCTCTGGCTCTGTTTGACCCTGCTCGCGAAGCGCGCTCGCGGCTGCGGCGCCGTCATCCACCGAGGCGCCGAAGCCGCGTTTCCCGGCGAACCAGGCTTGCTCGCGTTCTCCGAGCCGCGTACACCGCAGAACTGCAACAGAGCTTCGGCGTCATCGACGTCAAGACCGTCGACCCCGGCACGGGCGAGGTCAACACCGTCGGAGCCGGGATCCAGCCGCAGTTCTCCCGGACGGTCGACGCATCGCGTACCAGCGCAATGCGGGTGTACACCAACAACCTCGACGGGACGGACGAGGATCTCGTCAACATCGGGTTCGGGCCGGCGTGGTCGCGCGACGGGACCCAGATGGTCTTCTCGCGCGGAACGAGCCAGGCCAACCCTGGAGCCAGGGCCTTTGGGTCTCAGGCTCGACGGGTGGTGCACCGACCCAGCTCACCGTCCCGGATCCCGTGAACGCCGGCACACCGTTGGAGACCGGCGTCGCACCGAACGGCGACGAGTACTCGCGCTCGTCCACGGTGATCGCCAGCCGAACTGGTCTCCGGTGTCCGACGAGATCGTCTTCACGCGGACGGTGTCCGCGTTCACCGTCAAGGACGACGGGTCCTCGTACAATCAGCATTTCCACACTGATCTGTGGATCGTGGACGCCGACGGCACGAACCAGCGGCGTCTCACGGGCGACCCGTACTGGTCGAGCGAGCTGCCCGATCTGAACCAATCTCCCGAGTGGTCGCCCGATGGCACGCAGATCGTCTTCTACCACGCCGACCCGGCTGTCGGCGGGGCGGTCCGGGTCACGACTCCGGCGGGTGGCCTCGGCAGCGTGGTGGCGACTCCGCCTTCGGCTCCTTCTACGTATCCTGGTCGCCGGCCGGCGGCGTGATCTGGGGACGCTCCAGGAGGGCGTGATCAACGGCGCCGGGTACACGGCCCCAACGGCTTGTGCGGCTCTCGTGGGTGTGAACGCCCCCGAGCTACGGGCCACGCTCGCCGGACCACCCGGACCGGTCGATCGCTTCCCGAGCCCTCTGACGTCACCCTCACCATCGAGAACACCGGCAGCGCGCCGGTCGACGGCGTGACGCCCCCCGGCGACGTTGGACCTCGCCTCGCCTCGACGGGCGCCGAAGCTGAGCTCACCGCAGGGCCGAACCGGGCTCGGGCGGCACGCTCGCCCCGGCGCGCAGGTCGAGTTCGCATACACCGCCACGAAGGAACCGCAGCCGGGACGCTCCAGCTTTCCGGACAAGCGACCGGCAACGCAGACGGCGGCCCCTTGTCGAGCAACACCGCGACGATGACGGCGGTGCAGATGCGCCCGGCCCTGCGGCTCGAGGCCACCCTCTCGGTCGACGGCAACACCGAGCCGGGGGAAGCGCGTCGAGCTGGGCGAGAGTTGATCTCGTGCTGAGCGTCGACAATGTCGGCACCCAGGACCTGAGCGACGTGAACTCGCGCCCGGGACCTGATCCCCAGCTCGGGGCGGCGGTGACGTCGTCGGCTCGATGGCCCCGATTCGGCGGTGTCGCGTCGCGCTCGCGCCGACGACCCGCCGGTCGACTTCACCTACCGCTTCGAGGCGACCGAACCGGAAAAACGGTCCACGGTCAGGGTGGTCGAGGGCGGGCGAGACCGGGGTCGTCGTCGACGACCTCGCCGAGCTCGACCTGCGTGGTGCGGAGCCTGCTGAAGGTCGAGGTCATCGCCACGCCGGACGACTTCATGCTCGGGAGAGCGGTGACGGCGCCGTCCCGAGGCGACGTGGCCGTGCAGGTGAGGTCACGAACCTCACGGATCCCCGGTGCCGATCCAGAACGTGACGGTGCCCAACGAACTCGACATCAGCCTGTTCGAGCCCGATCCGGGCAGTCCCGGCCAGAGTACCTGGTGCCGAAGACGGCGCCCGAGGGCCGTGGTCTTCGACAGGATCGAGCCGGGCGACACCACTGCAGACGGTCGGCTTCACCCTCGAGGCCCAGGACGACGGCCACTACGTCGTCGAGTCGCTGGTGTCCTTCCAGGACCCCTCGGCATCAGGACACTGAGCGCGCTCAGGAGCACCGACGTGAAGATCGCTCCCGGCGTGGCTCTACTTCGGGGCCGACGCCGAGTGGGACGTGCTCCCCAACGGCCTGCTCGCGGCGGGTAGCTCGATCTTCGTGACCCGGGCTACATCGAGAACCGACCACGACCGAGGCTGATCGATCTCAGGCGCCTCGAGCGTGTCGTCGGCAACGGCGGCTGTGGGCGCGCCTGCGACGCCGGAACGTCACCGCCGGTGTGCGTGCCGGGATCGGCGGAGCTCGGGCCGACCAGCGGATTCTTTCGGTGCGCCGGTCCGTACGGCGCAGGGCCTCGGCACCGGGTCAAGGCGACGTACATGCCTTTTGCGGTTTTCAAAGCAGCCGGTGGCTGGTACGGCGCGCCGATCGACGTTCAGAACAAGATCCGGTCAAGGACGGTACCTACACGGCGAAAGACCCGGGGTCGCTTCAGAATATCGATCGGCGGCTCCAATTCCGCCACCCACGCCACGGCAACATCGCCACCATCGCGGCCGAGTTCGCAGGCGGGTTCAGGAAGGCCTCGTACTTACTCTGGTTCCAGCAGGCATCAGGGGATCGTCTCCGATCATCCAGTTCTTGCCGAACCTGAACCCGGTCACGATCGTCTGGGCGGCGCTCATCGAACATGGTGGCCTCGACTGATCGTGAGATCGCCAGAATGGAACGCCGCGGATGCGGCGAACGGCGGCGTCGATCGACGAGACGTGGGCCGCGATCGAAGAGGCGCAGGCGCCCGAGCGATCCGCCGGCGCGACAGGCCGTTCATCGATGGACTGTTCCGCGACTGGATGGAACGGGTCACGACCGCGTACTACCACGGGCGGCACCAGCCGGGCTGGCCAACGCCTGGGCAGGCCAGCGACCGTCGGCCTCGGTCGGCACCGGGGTTCATCATCCCCGCGCGTCGCCGAAGTCGTGCGGCTCGCCGATGTCGCAACAGGGCGGGCGTCGCCGCCCGGGTGCGTCAGGCGTCTGCGGGCACTGAAGGCCGCCGACGTGCTCGGACAACCGCGCTCAGCTCCGCCTCTACGGGCTGAGCGGAGACGATGGTCGACAACCTGAAGAAAGTGGCCGAGAAGGCGGTGTCACGATCAGCATCAGCTTGCGCTCGCCCAAGTCGCTCGCGTGGCTCGACTGACCCCCACTACGCGATGCTGGAAGCCCGAGCACCTCGCGATCAAGACGGTCAACGAGGTCGACACCAAGTTCCTCGGCTACGACGTGTCGGACGCCGTCCGTCGCTGGTGTTCCAGGGACGTCAAGGCGACGATTCCCGACGAGGCTGCAGCGCCTCAGGTTCGACGAGATCAAGGCACTCGACTTCGACGTCACCGAGGACATGTATGTCGTACATCAGAAACGCTGGAAAAGCGCGCACAGGAGTGGGACGACAACCTCGCAGTACCAGAAGTTCGAGAGAAGTGGGATCAAGACCGGGGTCGACCTGCCCGCGAACGGCGTCGACCGGCCATCGGCCTTCGGAGCGAGGGCTTCGAGATGCGAAGCCGGCAAGCCCGGCGATTCAAAGATGACCGATGACGCCGGCGTGCCGCTGCGTCACCGGCGACGTGGACGTGCTCGACATCCGCAAGGCCGATGGGAGCCGCCCTCACGGACGCCGAACGTTCTCGACATCTACGAGAATCTCGAAGAGGTCGCCGGGATCCAGCACGGCGAGACGACGGCCCTGGATCAAGGACGGCGAGAATGCCACACGACGCAAAAGGGCGAGTTACAATGACCACTCCGTCGGTGGGCATCCCGGTCAGCAGGTCGGCCCCGATGGGGTCGCCTGCCGCCCACGTCGACCGGAACCACAGCTATTCTCGACGAACAGCAACAACCACTACATCTACTTCGACGGTGGTTACAAGATCCCGAAGCCACCGTTCCCTTCACCCGGGCCGCTCGCGCCCGTCAGCCGCCTTCGGGCCGGCTTCGCGGCCGGGCTCATCCCCCGGCGGTTGATCGTCGGCGGGGAGAGCTGCGAAAGCAGCGGGGCACCGACACCTCCGGGCGACGGATGCGTGATCCCGATTCCGCAACGACGAAGGGTCGTTGATCGTGCGCCCCGACGGCAAGGGCGGCCTCTCGAGCAGCAGTTATTGCGGCCTCGGCGGCAATGCGGTTCTGGCCTCGACATCCTCGCGACCGCAGCGATTGGAGGACCTCGACGTGCCCGACCCGCAGCTCGACCTGTTCCAGACCGGTGGCGGTCGACACCAGCGGGCATGAGTCGTCCGTGCCGATCCACGACCTATCGACTTCGGCCCAGGCCGCGGCCGAGGGCAGCGACTGTTCTGAGGTGGGCCAGGAGGTGGTCATCAACCCCGGCGGGGTAAACGAGGAGATCGGACGATCATCGGTTTCGGCTCGCTGGTGCTCGACCGGCCGCTCGAGTTCGACCACGACGGTGGCGAGCTGATCTCGGCCACGGCCCCGCCCCCGACGCACAACCTCCGCCCCCCGCCGCCCCCGCCGCCCCCGCCGCCCAGTTCGCCCGGTCCGCCCGCTGATCCCGGTGGAGGCGGGTAAGCCCCGGTCCGGGAACCGGAGGCGCTCCGGGTGGATCCGACGCAGCGGGGGCACAATCCGGCGAATCCGGGGGTTCCGTGGATTCGGGCACGCTGCCG
>JAOSJK010000026.1 GCA_027494135.1 Acidimicrobiia bacterium
CTCGAAGTACCGCTGCGTGTGGTGCTCGGCCGCGTCGGCGTCGGCGAACGTGTAGGCGAAGCTCGTGCCGTGCAGCGGCTCCTGCTCGATACCGTCGACGTGGGTCGGCTGCGGGATGCCGGCGACCTCGAGGACGGTCGGGCCGACGTCGATCACGTGCGTGAACTGCGATCGCAGGCCGCCCGCCGCGATCCGCCTGGGCCAGCGGATCGCCATGGCGTCGCGTGTCCCGCCGAGATGGGAGGCCACCTGCTTGCCCCACTGGAAGGGGCAGTTTCCGGCCCAGGCCCAGGCTGCGGCGTAGTGCGGTGCGATCAGCTCGGTGCCCCAGACGTCGAGGCCGCCGTACTGCTCGACGAGCGCGAGCTGCTGCTCGGGCGTCAGCGGGATGCCGTTCTGCATCGTCAGCTCGTTGAAGGAGCCCGTCAGCGTCCCCTCCATGCTCGCGCCGTTGTCGCCCCAGATGTAGATGACGAGCGTGTCGTCGAGCTCGCCCATCGCCTCGATCGCGTCGAGGACCCGGCCGACGTTCCAGTCCGCGTTCTCCTGGTAGCCGGCGTAGACCTCCATCTGCCGCCGGTAGAGCGCCTTCTGCTCCTCCGGGATCGAGTCCCAGGCCGGGAAGGCGTCGTTGCGCGGCGTCAGCTCCGCGTCGGCGGGGACGACGCCGAGCTCCTTCTGGCGGGCGAACGTCTGCTCGCGGTAGGCGTCCCAGCCCTCGTCGAACCGGCCCTTGTACTTCGCGCTCCACTCGTTCGGCACGTGGTGCGGCGCATGCGCGCAGCCGGTCGAGAAGTAGACGAACCACGGCTTGCCGGGCTCCTGCGCACGGACGCCGTGCAGCCACTCGATCGTCTTCTCGGCCATCGCGTCCGGGAGGTAGAAGTCCTTGTCCTCCGGCGGGCCGATCGTGGCGTTGTTCTCGGTCAGGACCGGGTCGTACTGACCCGACTCGCCGCCGAGGAAGCCCCAGAAGTAGTCGAACCCCCACGCGTTCGGCCAGCGGTCGAACGGGCCGGCGGGGCCCTGCTGGTGGTCGGGCGTCAGGTGCCACTTGCCGAACGCGGCGGTCGAGTACCCGTTCTCTTGCAGGACCTTCGGAAACGGCGCGCAGTCCTTCGGGAGGAAGGCCGAGTAGCCGGGGAAGCCGGTCGAGAGCTCGCCGATCGAGCCGAACCCGACGGCGTGGTGGTTGCGACCGGTGAGCAGCGCCGCGCGGGTGGGCGAGCAGAGGGCGGTGACGTGGAAGGCGTTGTAGCGTGCGCCCTCGTCGGCCACGCGCTCCAGGGCGGGCGTGTCGATGGGGCCACCGAACGCGCTCGGGTTCCCGAACCCAGCGTCGTCGATCAGCACGAGCAGCACGTTCGGGGCGCCCTCCGGCGCCTCGATCGAGCTGATCTGCCCCCAGTCGGGCTGCGAGCCCTCGAGCGTCCGGTTGACGACGCCGCCGAACGAGGGGCGCCGGATCGGCAGGGTGGTGCGGTCGATCGCGTCACTCACGTCTTCACGTCCTTTCCAACGGTCAGGCTTCGGGATCCCAGGTCTCGGTCAGATCGGACACTTCCGTCGCGTCGAGGCGGTACTCGCCGGGAGCGCCCGCGGAGACGATCGGGTCGTGCGGCATGACCGGCTCGAGACGCTCGTAGCCGGAGCCGAGCGGCGGCCGCGGGTCGTCCTCGCCCCAGGCGAACTTCCGCACGTCCCAGCTCGTCCTCGTCAGGCCAGCGCATGCCCGCCTCCAGCACTGCTGTCCTGTAGCCCTTCTCCACGGCGCGCATCGCCGCCACGCTCCCGCCGAAGCCGGAGCCGATCACGAGCACGTCGTAGTCGAACGTCACACGTCGCCTCCCGATCCGGGGCACCTCTTGCCTGCTTCGGGAGCATGCTGGCCGTCGCCCGGGCTCTCGTCATACCGATGGCATGAAATTTGCTCCGCTCGGCACGGATGGGGCGACTCGTTTCTCCCGTCGCGACGAGGCCTGGACAGTGACTAGCATCGTTTGTCGATGAGCGTCGCCGGGATTCCGTTCGAGCTCGTAGACGTCAAGCTCGCCGCGCCGCTGACCCGGCCTGGCACGGTGGGCCGAGCCGACGTGATCGGACGACTGCGGTCGGCGAGGGTGCCGCTCGCGAGCATCGTCGCTCCCGCCGGTTACGGCAAGACGACCCTTCTGGCGCAGTGGGCAGAGGCTGATCCGCGTCCGTTCGCGTGGGTCGCGCTCGACGGGCGAGACGACAGCGCCGTCGAGCTCCTGCGCTATGTCGCAGCGGCGATTCACCGGGTCGAGCCCGTCTCGCCGGAGGGTGTTCGACGCGCTGTCCGGCCCGGGCGCCTCCGCCTGGACGAAGTGCGTCCCACGTGTCGGGGGCGCGCTCGCTGCGCTCGAGCTCCCGCTGGTGCTGGCTCTCGACGACCTGCACACCGTCGCGAACGCGTCCTGTCTCGACGCGCTTGCGGAGCTGGTGCAGTACGTTCCGGCCGGTTCGCAGATCGCGATCACCAGCAGGGAAGAGCCGGCGCTACCGCTTGCCCGCTGGCGGACGCAGGGCAGGGTGTACGAGGTCGGCGTTCCGGAGCTGCGATTGGACGAGCCGCAGGCCGAACTGCTCCTGGAGGCTGCCGGCGTGGCCCTCGACGCCGACGAGGTCTCGCAGCTGACCGAGCGGACGGAGGGGTGGCCGGCAGGCCTGTATCTGGCGGCGCTGTCGATGCAGGCAGGGGGCGGCAAGCCCGGGCGGCGTGGCGAGGTTCGACGGCGACGACCGGTTCGTGTCCGACTACTTTCGCCTCGAGCTGCTCTCGCGGCTGTCGGCAGACGAGGCTAGGACACTGACCCACACGTCGATCCTGCACCGGATGTGCGGCGGTCTCTGCGATGCCGTGCTGCAGACGACGGGCTCGGCAAGAATGCTCGAGACGCTCGAGCGCGCCAACCGCTTCCTGGTGTCTCTCGATCGGCGCTGCGAGTGGTATCGCTATCACCACCTGTTCGGCCAGCTCCTGCGAAACGAGCTCGAGCGAAGCGAGCCGGAGGTCGTGCCCGCGCTCAACGCCCGGGCGATGGCCTGGTGCATCGCCAACGACCTGCCGGAGGAGGCGATCGCCTACGGACAGGCTGCGGGCGAGACGAGCACCGTCGCCCGCCTGCTCGACGACCTGGCGTTACCGCTCTACAACGACGGTCGAATGGAGACGCTGGAGGAGTGGCTCGGGTGGTTCGACGACGAGGAGTTGGCGCGATACCCCGCTCTCGCCGTCTACGGAGCGTGGATCCGTGTGCTCACCGGCCGGCCCGAGGACGCCGAGCGCTTGCTCGCTCTCGCCGACGGCGCGACCTCGGCGATTCCGCTCACCGACGGCAGTGCCACGATCGAGCCCTGGGTCGCGTGCCTGCGGGCGTACATGATGCCGACCGGCGTCGAGCGGGCGCTCGCCGACGCCAGCCAGGCGCTCGATCAGCTTCCGCCGGGCAGTGGCTGGATCCCTGGCACGCTCTTCATGCGAGGTGTTGCACACGCGCTGCTTGGAGCCTTCGATCCGGCGAGGGAAGACTTCGTGACCGTCGTCGAGCAGGCGCCGGCGTTCGGTCCCGCGGAGGAGGTCTTCCTTGCACAGGCGATGCTCGCGCTTCTCGCGGCCAGACGCGGCTCCTGGGAGGAGGCCGGGGAACGCGCCAGGGCGGCGCACGCCTATGTCGACGAGCACGGTCTCGACGGCTACGCGACGAGCTCGATCGCATACGTCGCGACCGCACGAGTCGCACACCACGAGTCGAACCCGGAGGGGGCCCGCGCGGCGCTCGCACGCGCCCACCGTCTGCGGCCGCTCCTCGATCACGGCATGCCCTGGCTGACCGTCGAGGTGGGCCTCGAGCTCACCCGCGTTCATCTCGCGCTCGGTGAGCCCGGCCCTGCCCGGACGATCCTCACCGAGACCGAGCGCGTGCTCAGGCTCCGCCCGGACATGGGCTTCCTCGTCGACGACGCACGAGAGCTGCGCGAGCGCGTGGACGCCACCTCTGGAGCGGCCGGCGCCTGGGCGATGAGCCTGACGGGCGCGGAGCTGCGGCTGCTTCCGTACCTCGCCACCCACCTCACGTTCGCCGAGATCGCGACGCGGCTGTTCATCTCACGCAACACCGTCAAGACCGAAGCGATCGCGATCTACCGCAAGCTGGGAGCCTCCTCGCGCAGTCAAGCGATCGAGCGTGCCGTCGAGGTGGGGCTCCTGGAAAGCGGCCTCTTCCCGCCTCGCGTGAATCTCATCCCGGAGGCATGATGCGCGAGCTGGCTGCACGAGGTTCCATACGTGCGGTCGATGGACGACTACCGACAACATCTCCGGCGGCTCGCCGTCCACGACCGTGAGCTCCTCGAGGCGCTGGCGGCCGGGGGCCGCCCGCCGGCGCGGCCGCTCATCGACGAGAGGACCGCGGCGCTCGCCCGTGTCGCCGCGACGATCGCGATGGATGCGACGCTCCCCTCGTTCCAGCATGTGGTCACGCTCGCCCTCGCAGCCGGCGCCACGACCGACGAGATCGTCGGCACCCTGGAGGCGATAACGCCGGTCACAGGGGCCGCACGAGTCGTCCAGTGCGCCCCGAAGATCGCGCTCGTGCTCGGCTACGACGTCGACGACGCGCTCGAGCGGCTCGACGTCTGACTCTGCTCAGTCTCGAGCGCGGCGACGGCGTCGCGCACCGTCGGGAAGACATTGTCCGATCCGATCGCCGCGACGGTGCCGTCGGCCCGCATGAGTCGCCGCAGCGTTGCGGTGGTGCGGGCGAGCAGCAGCTGTACGCCGCGTTCGCCGAGCGTTCGCTTCAGGTCTGCGAGAGCCGCGTCGCCGGTCGAGTCCACGTCGGAGACAGCCGCGAAGTCGAGGATCACCGTGGCAGGCGGCGGGTCGGCCGCAGTCACCTTCGCGAGCACGTCGTCTGTGAACACCTCGGCGTTGGCGAAGATCAGCGGCGCCTCGAAGCGGTGGATCAGGACGCCGGGCATCGTCGTCGCGCCGGCGTGCTCCGCGACGTCGATGAACACCTCTTCTCCCCGGCGCCGGCCGAGGACCGCGCTGTGCGGGTGGTCGAGCCGATGGAGAAGCAGGCCCAGGCTCAAGATCACACCGATCGCAACGCCGGCGAAGATGCCGATCACGATCACTCCGAGGAGCGCTCCGGCGGCGAGCACGAACTCGTTTCGGTGAGTGCGCCAGATGTGCGCGAGCTTGGTCAAGTCGATCATCCCGGCCACGGCCTGGATGATGATCGCGGCGAGCGCGGCCTCGGGCAGGCTCTCGAAGAGCCCGGCGAGGAAGAGGATCGTCAGCAGGACCGCGACCGAGGTGACCGCAAAGACGACCGGTGACTTGCCGCCCGCCTTCTCGGCCGCCGCGGACTTTCCGAGGCTGCCGGTGACCGCGAACCCTGGAGCACACCCGCTCCGAGGTTCGCGGCCCCGTAGCCGAGCATCTCCTGGCTGGCGTCGACCCGGTACCCGGCCTTCGCTCCGTACGCCTTCGCGATCGCCACCGATTGTGCGAACCCGACGATCACGATCGCGAACGCGCCGGGCAACAGCTCCAGCAGCTGGTGCCAGCCGATACCCGACCACGGAACGAAGTCGAATCCGGTCGGGATCGTCCCCACGACCGCGACACCCTTGCCCTCGAGATCGAGGGCGTGGACGGCCGCGATCGCAAGCGCGACCACAACCAGGACTGCCGGCACCTTCGGCACGAATCGCGCCAGGGCGAACAGCCCGGCGAGCGAGAGGACGCCGACGGCGACCGTCCACCACTGCCAGTTCCCGATGTCGCCCAGCGTACGAACGGCGATCGCGACCGTGTCGCCCGACGGCTTCTCGATGCCGACGAGCTTCGGCAGCTGGCCGATCGCGATATAGAGACCCAGCCCGGCAATGAATCCGTCCAGCACCGGCTTCGCGAAGAACCGCGCCAGGAACCCCATCCGCGCGACGCCGAGCAGCAGATAGATCGCACCCACCATCAGGCTCAGTACCGCCGTCGACGCGACGACCTGGCTCGGGGTCGTCGCGGTTGTCGTCGCACTCGCCACCGCCACCGCCGAGATCGACGCTACCGTCGCGGCCGGGCCGACGAAGAGCTGCCGGCAGCCACCGAACACGAGATATCCGATCAGCGCGAGCGGAACGGCGTAGAGGCCGTATTGCGCCGGAACACCGGCGATTGCCGCGTACGCGATCGACGAGGGGACAACGAGTGCCCACACGGACAGACCGGCAACGGCGTCCCGGGCCAGCAGACCGCGGTCGTAGCGCGGCAGCCACTCGAAGATCGGCAGGTACCGCCGAAGACCCGCCGGCATGGAGCTCACGCCGCGGCCGCGGCGAAGCCGCCGTCGATCGACCGCTTGACGTCACCGAACATCATTTCCTGACTCTGGGTCTCGTACGGCCGAGAGTGAGCGTCCCCGCCCGGTCGCTCCTCATCTCGATGGGATGAAATCGCCCGATCCGGGTCGGATGGCGCCCCGGGGAGCCGTAGTTCATCCTGTTCGGGTGATGTGCGGTAGTGCGGCGGTTCGGATAGTGGGGCGACCGACCTCGAGTACGAAACAGACGACAGGCGGTGGACCGCGAGTGGGCGCAACGCCAGTGCCACGATCCGGGAGCGATCGATGCGTGATCCGCTGAGGGACTCGCTGACGGTTGGCCGCGACTCCGTGGAGCTGGCCGAGTGGGCCGGTGGGTTGCCTCAGGTGAACGGCACCGCGCCGCACGTCAGGTTCCGCCGTCGCTGGTTCAACCTCGTCTGGCTGCTGCCGATCGGCGTCGTTCCTCGGCGTCGTCGGAATCGCCGTGTGCCAGGGGTTGCGCACGTTGGGCCCCGTCCAGGACTTCATCGCCGACTACCCGGGTACGACGACGACGCCCCCGCCCCCGTACAGCGGGTTTCCCGGCTGGTTGCGCTGGCAGCACTTCTTCAACCTGTTCTTCATGATGTTCATCATCCGGGCGGGGATCCAGATCCTGGCCGACCATCCGCGCCTGTACTGGAACCGCCACTCGACTCCGGGCACGGAATGGTTCCGGTTCAACAAGCCGGTCCCGACGGATCGGGTCTGGACTGCGAAGGACGACTCCGTCCGGCTGCCGGGCTGGCTCGGGATCCCCGGCATCCGCCACTCGATCGGCCTCGCCCGCTGGTGGCACTTCGGCTTCGACACGCTTTGGATCCGCAACGGCGTGCTCTTCTACGTCCTCCTCTTCACGACCTCGCAATGGGGACGCATCGTCCCGACGTCATGGGACGTGATTCCGAACGCGATCTCGACGGCGATCCAGTACCTGTCGCTGGACTTCCCGACCAACGAGGGCTGGATCGCGTACAACGGCCTCCAGCTTCTCGCCTACTTCCTCACGGTGTTCATCGCAGCGCCGCTGGCGCTGGTGACCGGCCTGATGCAGGCGCCCCTCGTTCGCGAACCGGTTCAAGCGCGCGGGCCGGGTCGTGAACCGCCAGGCGGCACGCTGCATCCACTGGTTCGTGCTGACCTGGATGGTTGGCTTCATCGCGATCCACACGCTCATGATCTGGATCACGGGCCTGCGAGGCAACGTCAACCACATCACGATCGGAGAGGACAGCACCTCGTGGCTGGGCTTGCTCCTCTACGCCCTGTGGATGGCGGTCATCATGGTCGCCTGGGTCGCGGCCACCCCGTTGACGCTCCGCCATCCACGAGTCGTGCAGCGGGTCGGCCGCGCGCTGATCGGTCCGCTGAAGGGGGCCATGGAGCACCTGGACCCGAGGCCCGGCGAGTACACGGAGAAGGACATCTCCCCGCACCTGTGGCCCAACGGGAGGATGCCCGACTCCGAGGAGTACTCCTCGCTCGCGGCCAGCGGCTTCCGCGACTACCGGCTGCGGATCGACGGCCTCGTCGAGAAGCCCACCGGAGTTCACTCTCGACGAGCTGCGGGCGCTGACACCCCAGGAGCAGATCACCCAGCACTTCTGCATCCAGGGGTGGTCGGGCGTGGCGAAGTGGGGTGGCGTCCCGATGCGCGAGATCGTCGACCTGGTCAAGCCGCTTCCCGAGGCGCGGTACGTGGCGTTCTACTCCTTCGCGGAAGGGTCCGACGGTGGCACCTACTACGACGTCCACAAGCTGGAGGGCATGCGCCACGAGCTGTCGCTCCTCGCCTACGACATGAACGGCGAGCCGCTCACCATCCTCCACGGTGCGCCGCTGCGCCTGCGCAACGAGATCGAGCTCGGCTTCAAGATGGTGAAGTGGATCCGGGCGATCGAGTTCGTCGCCGACTTCTGAGCACCTCGGCGGCGGCCAGGGGCGGCTACAACGAGGATCACGAGTTCTACGGCTACCGGATGCCGATCTGAAGCAGGCTCCCACCTTCGCCCTGCCGCGGCGCCGAGCGGCCGCGAGCGGTCACGATCGCCGGCTCGCCTGTTTCGCGGACGCTGCGCACGACCGCGTCCGCTCGGCGCGCAAGCTAGAACGCGTTGACGAGAGGGTGCCTGATGCGCAACCCCGGAAAGCGGGCGTAGTCGCGATCGGTGGTAATCCACTCGCTGCCCGTCTCGATCGCGAGCGCGACCAGGAACGCGTCGGGCACGAGATTCCCCCGGGCGCCGCTCTCAGCGCACAATCGCGTGAAGATCTCCCAGTGTCGAGGCCCGGGCGCGAGCGAGACCGCGTTCGGACTCGAGCGAACAGCCTCGCAGAATGCGAGCGCGTCCTCGGGGAGGGTCGGCTCTCTGAAGACACGTGGGTGCGTACGACGCGGATGAACCCGCTGAGGACGAGATCCGAGAGGCCGAGTCGGGCATCGCCGTTGACGGTGGTCTCGAGCCACTCCGCGTACTCGTCGTGCCGGTGGGCATCCTCTCGATACGCGTAGACGAGAACGTTGACGTCGGACAGGATCAGTTGTCGGTCGAGCTCCATCAGGTCGAGCAACGCCGCGCTGTCGTCGAGGTCGATGCCGGGCTGCAGTCCATGCGCCTCCGGTCGGTAGGTGCTGGAGTCTTGTGTCCCAGTTACCAGAGTTAATATGTAATGCAGCCAA
>JAOSJK010000027.1 GCA_027494135.1 Acidimicrobiia bacterium
CCCTCGCCGTCCGCGTCGCCCCCACCCAGTCGTCCGATGGAGCGCCCGTAGTACGCGGTGTTCATGGCCGAGCGCGCTGTGTTGAGCGGAGCCCGTGAGATCCCGTTCGCAACGACTGCTGCCTCGGCGACCGGGATGAGCCGCAGCACGATGAACGGCGAGAACGCGGCCATGCACAGGATCGCCGTGCCGACCACCAGCTTGCCGAGACCCTGCGCCGCGAACTCACCGACGCCCTGTCCCTGCTGGTCGGCCTCGACCACGCCGCCGAGTGCAGCGACTCCGACGGCGAGCGCGATGGAGATGACGAGCTTCGACACGATGACCGCGAGCATCAGCTCGAGTAGGCGCCGCAGTGCCCCTTTCGCGGCGGGCCACACCGACGCGGCGAACACCAGCGGGGACATCGCGACGAGGAGGTAGAGGAGGCTCGCCCGGATCAGCAGCTCGATCCAGATCATGAACGCGGCGACGAGCGCGACGATGCCCATCACCACGGTGTTGAACCCGCCAGTCGCTGCGTGCGCCTGCACGCCGAACGTTCCGAGGAACTTCAGCGCGTCGCCATCGGAACCGCCGAGCACGGCTGTCGACATCGCGTCGGTCAGATCCAACAGCAGGTCGACAACCACGGTGATCCCCGATCATGCCGAGCACTGCAGTCGGAGCGTCGAGCGCTACCCGGCGCAGCATTCCTGCGACATCGCCCGCGATGAGCCCCTGGATGATTCCCGCAAGAAGGAACCCGACGAGGAGAACTGCGCCCAGGTTGCGCACCGCGACGAACGGGGACTCCGACCCGGCGAACCACGAAGCGGTCATGTTGGGTCGGGCCGAGGTCTTCAGGAAGTTGAGGACACCGTCGATCGGCGCGGCCAACGCCTCGAGCACCCACCGGGCGATGCCGGCGGCGACCTGATCCCAACTCCAACCGGCGACCACGCCGGCACCACCGGAGATGACGGACCACGGATCGGGGATCACCGACCACTCCAGTCGACGAAGCCCGTCAGTCGCCGTTCCAGCTCGGCGTGGGTGATCGGCTCGCTGTCGACGCTGTGATCGGGCAGCGGGCCTGTTTCGGTCGATTCCGCGCCGACTTTCCACTGGCCAGACCCGACACCATCGTGACTGTCGACATCGACCACTGCGCCTGTCACTGCGTCGGCGGCGCGACAGCACCCGACCCCACCGACCGACACCACGGCGCGCGGCCGAAGCCGAGTCGACCCGGACCGCGAGCGCGACCGCGGAACCGGGTTGGGCCGACGCCACCGCCGAGTCGGTCGCGGAGCTCCGAGAGGCGATCGCGTCGCGTCGAGCGCGGCGTCCGCCGACTCTGCGCTCCACATGGACCGCACCGCATCGCCCAATGCTGTCGGCGACGTGTCGAGAAGCCGCTGGCCCGAACACACGAATCGTACCGCCGCGACGACGGCGCTGTCGGTGTCGGCAGCGGCAGCGTCGTCGCGTTGCTCCTCGCTCGGCTCGACCGGCGTCGGTGTGCTCAGTTCTTGCTGTCGAGCTCCACACGCGGACAGCGTGATGCTGAGCGCCACGAGCAGGCGGCCGCGGCCCGTCGCGCGGTCACTTTGGCCGCCTTGAACAGGAGGTTGATCGCCGTCGGAGCGATACCCGCAAGGCACGACCCGATCGCCCCGGCCAACGCGCAGCTTTTGCCGAGGTACCCGCCGGAGTAGTTGCCCGTCTGCTGGGAGAGGCCGTAGATCGCAGCGCCGCACAGGATGCTCGGCGAGCGACCCCCACAGCGCGATCTGCGTCAGCCAGTTGAGCAGCTTCTGCACCAGTTCTGCACCGGGCATGCCGCTGGTGGTCGGAGTGACGTTCACGTCACCGAGCAGTGAATGGATCGCGATCAACACTGCGCCGGTCCTTTCCCTCGGGGGGCGGACCGCAGGAGGAGGGTCGGCCCGCCCCCCGAAGGTCCTCGGATGGAGACGAGACCGAGGGCCTCGATGCGCCCTAGGCGCACCCGAAGCGCCTCGCCGAGATTTCTTCCTGAGCTGTTGCGACCGCGCTTGTTAGGAGGTGGGACCAACCGGAGGTGAGACATGAAGGTGATCGCCGCGCTGACAGCGCTGCTTCTGAGCTGCATCGTTGGGACCGCACTGCCGGAGGTGGCAGCACGTCCGTCGAAGGCCAACCGGCCGCCTCGGTGCAGCGATCGCCGACATCCCCGGCGAACTCGTCAGCGTCTCGGCGTACGCCGCGAGCTCCTGCCCCGGTCTCCCTGGTCCGTTCTCGCAGCGATCGGCCACCAGAGAGCCGCCACGCCCAGGGGCGCTGACCCAGCTACCGGCGACGTCGTGCCGCTGATCCTCGGACCTGCACTCGACGGCCGCGCCGGGTTCGCCCGTGTGCCCGACCCCTCATCGCCCGACGGTTGGGCGCACGCGCAGGGGCCGATGCAGTTCCTGCCGAGCACTGGCGGACCTGGGGACGGCCTGCGCCGAACCGCCCCTGCAGGTGCGGTTCCGTCAGCCGCACAACGCGTGGGATGCCATCTGGAGCGCCGCCGCACTGGTTTGCGGAACCGACGGACGGATCGACGACCTCCGAGCATCGATCCTCACCTACAACCGCAGCAACCGCTACGTCGACCAGACCTCGCCAAGGCTGCCGAGTACGACGCTGCCGCAAGGGCTGCCACCGCGACGGTCGACTCCGGAGGGATGACCTGCCCGGTTGCCGCGCCGGTTCGCCACAGCAACGACTGGCACGCCGCGCCTGGCGGGCGCCTACACCAGTGGCAACGACGTGTTCGCGCCCTACGGCTCGACCTCGTCGCGATCGAGGCCGGCGTGATCGATCGCAGCAGTGACACCGAGTCCGGACTCGGCGGCATCACCGTCTGGTTGCGTGGTGACCGGGCACTCGCTGGTACTACGCACAACGCTCGGAACCTCGTCGCTAGAGGTGCCCGCTGCGACCGCTGGGCAACCGATCGCACTGCTCGGCAACACCGGCAACGCTCGCGCCACAGCCCCCACGTGCACTTCGAGATGCACCCAGCTGGCGGTGCTGCGGCCAACTCCCTACCCGCTGATCGCGCAGCTGTGCCGGCGAGCTACATGACCTGGATCGCCCACGGCGCGCTCGACCCCGGCGGAAACCCGGAGCCAACCCTGGGCCGGTGATTCGACCCGCCAGCGGTGACGAGGTCGAACGATCTCTCGACCCCGACTCCTCCCGAACGAGCAAGCCGGGCCCCCCCCGACGCAGGCATGCCAGACGAGACGTACATCCACCTCGGCCCAGCGTCCCGGCAGCGCCGCCTCGGCGGCGGCGGTGATTTCCGATCGCAGAGACCGCAGCGGGAGGCACCAGCGGCGACGAGCCCAAGCGGCGAGAGGCTGCCAACAACCACCGTCTGTCGCTCCCATTCCGCCTGCTGCCCTGAAGCGCTCCAGCGCCAGATGTGGCAATGGCGCAGACCGGCCCGATGCCCAACACTTGCCTTCTAGTACGTCCATGACGTCGCTCCTCTCGCTTGAGCTGAGATGGAGGACGCCGAAGCCCGGCGACGAGGCACTGAAGAGGGTATCAGCGTCGCCTTCGGCGCTCTGGGCGAAGGGAACGCGCCGAGATGCTCGTCAGCGGCGAGTGTCCACGGTGGTCGGCCGAGCGGTATCGGCTACGCCACGCGACGACCGAGGCGCCGCTACAGCTCGACGGTGTCAGGGGGGTGGAGGTCATCGAGAGGTTCGAGCGTCTCGATGTAGCGGCACAGCTCGTCGACGATGCGGTCGACCGCTGCGGGATCGCCATTGAGATGAGCAGCCCCATCCGGTCGCGGAACAGGGGCTCGCTTCCCGGAACCGCCTTCAGTCCCTGTGTCGCCGCCCAGTTCGCTGCGTCGGCGTCGCCGCGGGACAACTCGAACTGGGCGGGGGGGGGAGTCGGTGAGCGGCGTCGGAGATGGTGGCTTCCGCCTCGGCGACGATCGCTTCGGTGAACGCCCACTCGTAGCCACGGACCCTCGAACACCGCGCCCGCAACAAGCCGATCGCGCCCGCAACAGGTCTGCTTCGACCGAGCTGTCGTCGGTTGAGCGGGCGCGGCGCACGAGTTCGTTGAATCGGTGGAGGTCAGTGGCGACGTGCGGGCCGACCGAGTAAGTTGCTCCGTTGGTGACTGCGTGCGGAAGGGAATGTTGCCGTCGGCATCGGTGCCGAGCGCCGATCGGGCGCGGTGGACGGTCACGTTGAACGTCCCGTGGATGTTCGGCATCGGGCCAGATCGCGGTCTTCAGTCGCCCCGTTGACAACGCCGCCGGGGTGGAGGGGCGGCGAGGTAGGTGATGAGCTCCGGTGGTTCGGCGTCGGTTGATCGGTGGCACGCCGTGCACTTCGACCGGTCCGGAGCACTCTGACCTCAATCTCGGCTGAGGAGGTCGGATGGCGACGACGCTGGGGGGGTCGGGGGAAGGAAGACGGCGTCGGCTGGAGTCTCGTCGCTGAGCAGCCGCTCTTCGCTGTCACCACAGGCGGCGTCCGCAAGTAGCTCATCGATCTTGGCCAACTCGTCCGCCGAGAGCGTGGCAGGCGTGAGGTCGAATCCGTGGGGTCGAGCCCGCGGTCGGCCTGCGATGCCGAGCGACCACGCGCCCTCCACCGGCTCGCTCACGACGACGGCGGCGACACCGCAGCGGGGACGAGCGACCTTCGCGAGCCGCGTCATCTGCGACTCGGACAGCGGGTGCAAGCAGATCAGGACGGTGACGCACCAGCCCCCTCTGCAGAGTGGTCACGCCGAGCATCGGCCGCGCTGGGATCGCCGAGGCGGATCGAGAGCCGCCTGCGCCGAGGTTGGCGACGGCGATCGCCTCGATCGCGTGCCTCCGGCGGTCGCGACCGCCGGACTCGTTCGCTCCCTGCAATGTCGAACTCGTCGCCGACGACGAGCACCTCGATCAGCTCCGACGCGGGCGACGTCGCCAGCTCTGCAGCGATGCGGCGCACCGTGTCAGCTGCATCAGGGCCGTGGATCGTCAACAGTCCTGCGGTCTCCACGTCGATCAGCACGAGTCCTCACCGACGACACCTGCAGCAACGATGGCGGGACATGGTGGCGCCGTCTCACCGGCGAGCCCTTCGAGCGTCGTGGTGGTCCCGTTGGGCTCGGTGCTGAAGGCCTGCTGACTCGGGTCGCAGTCGAATCCCGGCGGAACGACCGCGGCAGGTGAGGCGAGGAGTACCTCGACCTCAATGTCGCTGACGCGCAGGGCGGAGAGTGGCGGGAGGGGAGCGTCACCGAGTCCAGCGGCGAACGCTCGTGTCGCAGCGAGCGCGTGGTGCACGCGTGGTGGATCACTGGCCCGGCGGACTGACGTCTCGGTCGGCGTAGTGGCGGCGGGAGGCAGATGTGGTGCCTCGCCGACGGGGCGTCGGCGAGCCTGTGAGCGCCGCAGGCGGCCGAGGACGGCGATGATGGCGCTGGCCAGCATCACTCCTCCGGCGAATAGCGGCGCCCGCGTCGGAGTCGAGTCCGCAGCGTCGTCTGTTGACGGCTCGGCCGGTGCCGCTGGGCGGTGCGGGTTTGCCGCTGTCGTCGGGTCGACGGGCGACGGGGTTGTGGTCGAAGGCGCCGCAGTTCCGGCCACGGGTGTCGTCGATGCGGATCGCCCGACCGGCGGATGCTCGGCTCCGGGGCGGGCGCCTCCGTGGTACTGGAGTGGTCGGGCGCTGCGGCGCTTCGACGAGTGGCGTCGGAGCAGGGGGGACCTGGGCAGGAGCTGGGGTGGAGGCGGTGAGCACCCAGCCTGAGTAGATGAGGTTCGGATTTGTGAAGGTGACCCCGCCAAAGTCCCGCCCTCGATTCAGCTCCCACAGCTCGCGCCATCGCAGAGGATCGCCGAGCTGGCACTCGGCGATCCTCCAGAGCGAGTCCCGTCGCTGCACCGTGTACGTCGTCGTGGTCGGAGAGGTAACAGCCTCGGCAACGGGCGGTGCGCCCGCTCGTGCCGTGCCTGCTGGCGAGCGGGGCCGCCTGCGTCGGCGGCGCCGTCTGCTCGAGCAATGACGCAGGGGGAGCTGACTGCCAGCGACGATCGGTTCGTGCAACTCGATGACGACTGGCTGTTGTGCGGCGCAGCGATCGCACCCGGGTTGAAAGATGAGACTCCGGTGGCCGCAACCAGCGACACCGAGGCGACCAGTCGCCGGGCGACTCCTGGAACGGTCCTGCGAGCCGCAGTCGTGCTGCGGGTACGCCTCGCAGGGTCGCCCAGCTCTCCACGACGAGTGACCAACACAGCAAGATCCAGCTGATCCAGCCGATGAGAGCGATGCTCTTGACGAGCGCAGCGTCCGAGACGGTGTCGCGAGTGAGGCCCGCCTGATCCCGCTGGTGCTCGGGAGTCCCCGGGAAGTGGCCACCCTCCGAGCCGCCACAGGTGGAACGGAACGCCGACGACGAGCGCAGCGATCGCCACCAGCGAAGCGACTGCCGACACGATGCGTCGGGTGACGGCAATCGTTGTGGTGAAGCTGTGGTTGCTCCGTGACGGCTCGGACTGCCGGGCGCTTCCTCGAGCCGGTGATGGGGGGTGTGCAGCCCTGCGGCCGACAGGATGTGGAGTTCCTGGGCGCGCTGGACGTTCACGGTGACCGTGTCGTCGACAACGACTCGCGGTCCCGGTGTAGGCGGTGGCGTCCAAGTAGCGCTGCACTCGTGCGCTCGCATCGTTGGCGTTCAGGAGCGCCGTTGGTCAGGCGCAGGCCCGCTTCGTCGACCCTCCGCTCCGCTTCGCGCGCGGCGGCGCTGGCGACGGCATCGGCGTCGCGATGCGCTGCGATCATTCGGCCTCCGTCGAAGACGAGTCCTGCGACCAGCAGCAGAGCGGTGGTCATTGTCACGACGAACACGGTGGCGGTGCCTCGCTCGTGACCTTCGTTGAGCCGACTTCGAAGTTGCCAGCTCATCGGGTTCCCGGAAGCGGTCGAGCGGTTCGGTGAACACGGCTGTGATCGTGTGGCGGCCGGGAATGCCCCATGCCGCTCACGTCCCCGAGAGCGACACCACAGGAGACCGTCGCTGTCACGGCTGCGTCGGCGGTGAACCTGGCGGTGTCGACATCGAAGTTCACCGTGTCGCAGCGGAATCCGCTGCGGTCGAACTCCATGAACGCGGCGTTCTCCTGCAGCTCGAGCCGATGTGGCATCACGGGCCGTTGACGCAGCACGAGGCGCCGCCCTCTCGCGGCCGCCTCGACGTCGGCTCGAGCGTTCTGGATGCGGCCGAACGCCACGACGAGCAGCAGCAACCCGACGAGCACGGGTGTGAGCAGCACCAGTTCGATGCTGGCCGAACCGCGCTCGTGTCGTCGACAGCTCATCCGTCCTCCCGAAAGCGTTCGGTCGGCGCTTCTGCAGCACCGGAGACGGTGAGGGCAAGCCCCGAGTACGACCTGTTGAACTCGTCCGGTGATCTCCACCCTGGTCACCTCAGGTGTGCGTCGCACGAGCACCTGGAGCCGACGCCACCGATGGAGAAAGTCGGCCGAGGAAGTCGCGTGCGTGCCTCGGCTGCCGCTGCGTTGCCGTTCTCGGTTCGTCCTGCCTGGACGCCCTCCGGGCGGCAGCTTCGGCGAGTTGTGATCCGTGGAACCACAGGCCCGCCTGGATGACCAGCATGATCATGAAGAGCAGGACGGGCACGGCGAGCACGACTTCGACCGAAGCATCACCGTGTTCGTCTCGGGCCCGTCGTCGAGTCACGGTCAGCCGTCGAGGTTGATGGACTCGGCCTTGCCGGTACCACCTTGCTGACGACGATCGCTCCGACGGCGATCGCGAGCGCGGCGAACACGGCGATGATGATGACCTTCTCGGTGATCTCACCGCGTTCATCGTGCCTGGCGAGTTCGATCCTGGCCTTCGAGAAGGCCCACATGATGGGGATGATGGACATTGTTGGTTCCTTCCTTGTCAGAGACCGTTGAGGACCGCGGCGACCGCGGGGTAGCCGAGGAAGACGATGAAGCCCGTCATCAACAGAACGACCGGCAGCGACATGCGTTCGCTTGCGGACTGAGCAGCGCCCTCGGCATCGGCGAGGCCACGCATTCGGATCGCTGCGCTCCGCCGCGATCGACACTCGGACTCTCGCACCTTCGTCACCGGCGAGACCGGCCGTTGCGGCCAGCTCCTGCAGCTCACCCACACCGATCGCCTCGCCGAGGTGAGCGAGCCCGTTCCATGAGGGCTCACCGCGCAGACGGGCGTCCGTGAGTGCTTGGCGCAGCTCGGCGAACGCCCATCCGTCACCGGCAGCAGCACTGCCTGCGAGTGCCGAGTCGACACCGGCACCGCCGGCGAGCCGCACTGCGACGAGATCGAGGAAGCAGCCGAGTGCGTGACGGAACGAGCGACGTCGCTCGGCGGCCTCGGCTCGCACCTCGAGTGCCGGCACCACGAGTGCCACGGCGCCGAGGACGATCGACACCCACAACGGCAGGACCCATGTCACGTCAACACCACCGAGTGCGATGAGTCCGAACGTCGCGGGCGCCCACAGCAACGCCACGGCAACCAGGGCAACGGTGCGGGCAAGGTGTTCGGCGGCGCTGCGGCCGATCACCCGCAG
>JAOSJK010000028.1 GCA_027494135.1 Acidimicrobiia bacterium
GCAAGCAGGGGGTCGTGGGTTCGAGTCCCATCAGCTCCACTCCGAAAGTGCTGGTCAGAGGGTTGCGCCGGCGTTCGTCAATCTCGCCGGAGGGCCGGCGTGACCTCCACGTGACCTAACGGATCAGCAGGGATCGACGCCGTCCATCACGATCGCCCTGACGACCAGCACTCTCCGCGCGTGCTGGGCCTTCTGACCAGATACCTCAGCGATCAGGGTCCCGGCGCCCCGGGCGGGGGGCTGATTCCAAACACGAGTGCGCACGACGGCCCGGTCCTCATCTGCAAGGTGCTCGGAGAGAATGAGACGACTCGCAGCCTCAGGCCCGATCGCCGACGTGAGATGTTGGAGCAGGGTCATCATCAGACGCGGTACTGGGCTCTGGACGCCGGCCGCAAGCGTGACCTCCCGAACGCGCGCTGCGCAGGCTGCGAGTGCCTCGGGGTCGAAGTCGGCTAACACGATGCCCTTGGCGGCGATGCTGGCGAGCACGTCGGGCGCACGCCCGGCGTCGACAGCGGCCGCCAATCCAATGGCTGCCGCGTGGACCCAGCCAGCGACTCGGATCGGCTCTGCATCACCGGCCGCCTGCGCCAGCTCGGACCACAGCGAGTACGCCGTCTCGAAGTCGGCCCACGCGGCAGGTCGTGCGAAGTAGAACGCTCGGTCCCGGGCGCCAGTCGTCGGACCCCGCAGATAGCCTCAGCCATTCGTCGTCGAGTGGGCAGATCGACGGCGTATGCCTCGCGCAGTTGGCGAAGAAGGCCTTGCGCCGTCGCGTGATCGATCGCGTCACTCTCAACAAGCGCTTCGAGAAGCGCAACTGTGCCAAATGCGGATACGCCGTCGTTCAGCGGCGAGCGTCCTGACGCCGATGTCGTCACACCAGAGCGGCAAACCCCGCGACTTCTGCGAGGTCGACGGCTGAGAGCCACGGCAGAAAGCGATCGTCGAGGTCGCCGCTGAGCATGGTCAGGCTGGGCCAATCAACGATGATCAGGTCAGCGACCTCGCTCGCGACCCATTCCCCTTGATCGAGCAGCTCAGCTTGGACCTCAGGATCCGAGTCTGAGCCACGAACGGCCTCGACGGAAAGGTCGAAGTAGAGGTTGCCGTGACTCGGCCTACGGAACTCCTCGACCGCCTCCAGAACGTCCCCTTGCGCTGGACGCGGAGTTCCATCCGAGCAAACGCGCCCGGAGATCGGGCCAGGCGTTCCGGATGTGGCCCATGACGACCATCGGCTCACATCGAGCACGACGGTCTCTCCAAGGGCTCGCCGCAGCGTCGAGCTCGGTATCGGCGCGACCAGCCTCGATCGTGGCAATAGGGAGACACCCGGCCGCCCGATGGATCAGGGTGGCGGCGTATGGGCGACCCGCGGCTGCAGCCAACAGCTATAGGGCCAGCCTTGCCGGACCTTGTCCGTCATCTCACTGACCACCCCGCGTTGGCCTCGAGCGATGGACGGATCTGCTCAAGCATCTCCTCCGCGCTGCCCGAGATCACGTGGACCGCCCCCGGCTCATCGGAGCCGTAGTCGACGGCATGCAGATTCAGGAGATCCTGGAAGCGCTTGACCGTCACACCGTCAACATCGCCTCAAACCTCGTCGCCGCGACCGAAGAACAATCCCACGGCGGCTTCCGCGACTGCTTTGTCGTCGGGGTAGGCATCGACGAAACCGATGATCCGGTCCGCCGTCGCCGGGCTTGGGGCTTCGTGCGCGGCGAGTGCGATCCACAGCCGTGCCTCGAATGCTGTGTTCGGTTCAGTTCCGGCGGCTTGGAAGGACCTGCCACGCACCCTGTGATTCCGCTGTTGTGCTGGGCCAGCACGAGATGCCACCGGTTCCGGGCGGTGGGCCCAAGATCCCGATCCACGCCTGAGCACGGACGGCCATCTCGCCCCAGGCAGCGCTCATGCCTTCGTGTTCCACGAGAACCTCGTGGAGGAAGGCCCTTGCATCTGTGGAGGTTCGCGGCACCTTCTGGAGCGCGCCCGAGCGAGCGTCGACGCGCCGCTGCCGGCCATGCCGTCCGAGTAGCTCGACGGCGCGACAAGATGGGCCGTCGTTGAATCGGGTTGCCGCTGCCTCTAGCTCGTCGACGGCACCACCGATGTCGTCAAGCGCCGTGAGCGAACCAACAAGAAGTCGGGTCGTCTGTTCTGTTCGACGACTCCTGCGCAGGAGCCGACCGCTCCTTCATGGTCCCCCCTGGGCAGCAAGCAGCGCGCGCCGACCATGAGAGGAACAGCGTCGGTGCGCTCGCGCAGCTCAGCCTCGCCGTGAAGGGCAACGCCAGCTGCCGCACCAGAGAGCCAGTAGAGGACCTTGTGCTCCTCCTCCGTCGCTGAGCGCCAAACGGCGTCGTAGGCGTCCTGTAGCGCAGTGCGGTCCGCATCCGTGTTGAGTAGGAACTCGGACTGGATGATCATTCGATGAAAGCCGTCAGGTATGAGATCGACGACGGTTCTCCACAACGTCGGCCCGGCCAGACGCGATCGCCGCTTGAGCGACGGAGAGTCTGACTTCCGTGTTGGCGGCCTCCGCAGGCAGTGCCTCTCCATCGGGGTCTGTCATGCCGATTGCGATGACGCGGTCGTACGCGCAGCACGAGAGCGGCCTGACAGGCAACGCGTGCTGCGTCGCCAGCGTCTGCACGCCACGTTCGACGCAGGCGGCGCGCCTCGAGCCCGAGTTCGAGCGCTCGCTGGCGGTCAGCTGTCCGGCTCGTCGTCGCTGGCGACTGGCTCCGCTGAAGGTGAGCCCAGGCAAGCTCGATCATGAGGCCAGGTGACTCGGGCGTGCGTTCGAGAGCAGACCCCAGGAAGTCGATCACGTCTTCGTACTGGCTCGTGGCGCAGAGCGTAGAGGTGAACCAACACGAGGTACGGATCAGCTAGAGCGGCGGCTTGTGGAAGCAGCTCGAGGACCTCGGTGGGATTCTCGGCAAGCGCAGCCGCGATAGCGTGAACGCTCTGCGCCGTGCTCAGGACGTCGCGTGGTCAATCAGGCCATGTGACTGGTCAGACTCACCCGCTGTCGCGAACTCGACGGCTGCCCGCGCGCATAGGCAGTAGGCACGCTCCGCTGAGCGATCTGCCGCAAGCTCGAATAGACGTCCAGCGCCGAGGTGGACGCCGTAGCAGCGACACAGTTCGGCCGCGGCAATCAGTGTCTCCCCGTTCGCCTCGCGCAGCCAGGGCGGGATGTCTGCCGTCAGTTCCACCAGCGACTCGCGGGGCGATTCTGCTGTCGTGACCTCGACGAGTCGCAACACCTGCGTGGTTGGTCCGACTGCCGCAAGGAGCGGCCGAACCAACGCTGGCAAGGCCGAGAGCCGGCCGTCGAGGTCACCCGCTAGATCTAGGTGCTGCTCTACCGAATCGAAGCGCCTGTCGATGTGATCCTTGAGCTCACCGGTGCGAGATTCTGCATTGCGGTCGATGAGGGCATCTCGTTCCGCTGACCGGTAGTCCGCGACTGCGACAGCGTCCGAGGGTCGAGACTGCCGATGAATGCGGTAACGACAGCCCGAACGATGTCCTCGGCTTTGCCGCGCGACAGCTCTCGGCCGAAGAGCCGATCCTTGGAACACTCCACGAGGTCCTCGACGAGGGACTCGTATGACCCAGATCCGCCCGCTACGAGCGCACGCCAGCTGCTCTCCTTCCAGTACCACTTCCGGAACACTCTCTTGGGATAACGGCCGACGTCCTCTCGAACGCCTTCGCAAGACGTTCCTCGGCGGGCTTCGAACCGAGCATGCTGACGACACGTTCAGTACGCGTCTGGGAGCACGACGCTGCCGAGCAGCCACATCGAGAATGGATCCATTGCAGCCTCGTGGGTTGGTGAGTCCTACGTCGATGATCGCGCAGGGGTGTGACGCTTACCGCTCATTACAGCTCGCCGTAATGGGCATCCCGGGACTTCATCTCCCAACGGCAGGTCCAGCGCTGAATTCACCGAGTAGCGGTCGGCAAGCCTGACGCGGATCGGCGAAATCACCGAGGCGTCAGGAGCCGCCGGCACTTCGGAAGCGGATGACGTTCGTGTCTGCTTCGCCGTCGCGCTGTGACGCTTCGAGGATGTGGTCGATGCCGTCGGCGATCGCCTCGTCGCGCTCGGCCGTGGCGTGCTGGTAACGCAGCGCCGCTCGCGGGCTGGCGTGGCCGAGGCGGTGCATGAGCTCCTTGGTGCTCGCCCCCGGTCGCCGCCGCCATCGTCCCGGCGAGGTGACGGAGATCGTGCAGTCGCACGCCCTCCGGATCGAGCGCTCGCCGAACTGCGTCCACTCCCGCTTCCAGGTGGCGATGCGAAGGGTCCACCCCGAGGACCGACGAACACCGGAGCGTCAGGTTCGGGTGGCGTCCACTCGGCGAGGTGCGCTTCCATCTCGGGCACCAGGGCCAGCGGAAGCACGAGAGCGCGTCGGCCGGCATCGGTCTTCGGCGCCCCAACCAGGTGGTGGCCGCCGTCGTCTTCCGTTCGTTGCACCCTGACGGTGACGGTCCGGTGGAGCAGGTCGATGTCTCGCCGTTCGAGACCCAGCAGCTCACCCCGCCGGAGACCCCCAAAGGCGGCGAGAAGGATGAGGGCTCGGTACTGCGGCTTCACCTCGGTGGCGAGCGCGCTCACCTGCGCCAAGGTCGGCAGAGGCCGTTCGTCGGCGGGTTCGACGCCGGCGCCCTTGATCGTGCACGGGTTGGCCACGATGAGGCCGTCCTCGACGGCGGTGTTGAGGATCGTGCGGAGGAGTCGATAGCACTCGGCCACCGACGACGCGCCGAGCCCGTCGGAGAGGAGTCCAGCATGCCAGCTGCGGATGCCTGAGGTCGTCAGCCGAGCGAGCGGCGCGGACCCAAGCGTCGGAAGGATGTGGAGTCGAAGGAAGCCCTCGTAGAGCTGACGCGTCTTGGGTCGCAGCCGCTCGCCCTTCCGGGTCAGCCGAGTCTCGATCCACTGCCACGCGTAGTCATCCAGTGTGACCCGTCCCTTGTCGGGTGCGACCCAGGCGCCCTTCTGTTGATCGGACGTCGCCGACGCGAACGCGCGCTCAGCGTCCGCACTTGGTCTTGAAGGTCCCGAGGCTGGTCCGGCGCCCGGTCGCGGGGTCGATCAGCCGGGCTCGCCAGCGTCCGCTCGGGAGTCGGTCGATGCCGCCGAGCTGTCGTCGTCGTCCACTTGCCATGGCTATGCCTCCTCGTCTTCGGAGATCGACCGGCTCACCCGTTCGGTGCGACGTGGATCGCAAGTAGCCGGCGGGGCCGAGTGCCTTCACCTTCGAGGCGAACTCAGCGAGGAACTCCGGCGACCTCGTCGAGCTGGTCGCCGTACTCCATCTCCACCTCGCGCAGTCGGCGCTTGCGCCAGGTGCGGAAGTCGTCGTGCCACCCAGTAGCGCTGTCGTCCGATCCGAAGATGGCGGCGAGCATCTCGTCGGGTGCGTCGGGATCGTCTTGGCGGATCTCGGCGAGCCGCGCGTCGACGGCCTCGAGCTGGGCGTCGGTGCCGAGCGTCGCCCGCCACAGCTCGGCGACCGGCCGACGGGTGTCAGCCAACTCGGTCGATGTGGCCCCTGGTGGCGGAATGAAGAAGTACGCGATCGGCACATCGAACACGACCGAGAGCAAATACATCTCATGGGCATCGAAGCGGCGGCGACGCTCACCGTCGAACCCCCGCTCCATTGCCGAGATCGAGGCCTGCGGCAGTTGGTGGCCGGTCAGCTCGGCGAGTCGATCGGCGACCGCCTGCTGGGTCAGGCCCCGGCGCTCGCGGATCGCCTTCACGTTGTAGGAGACGACGGCATTCACGTCGAGACCTGGCGCCTCAGGCGTCGCTGACGGCTCCGACTGCCGTTTGCGTGGGCGGACCATGCCGACCCTCCTCAATCGCTGCTGTTGTGCTTGACAACCGTATCACGTACGCGCGAAGAATGGTCACTGCTTTGGACCACAACATCAAGGAGTGCGCCGTGGCCGGAGATGCCTCGCTTCCTGACCGTCGAGCAGGCCGGCAAGCTGCTCCAGCTCGGCCGGTCGAAGACCTACGCGCTCACCGTCGAGTGGGACCGCACCGGCGGTCGCTCCGGCATCCCGTTCGTAATGGTTCGGCAACCAGAAACGCATCCCGCTCGGCGCGCTGATGCGGTGGGTGGACGAGCAACTCGAGCCACCGGCGGCGTGATGTCTCGCCGAATGAAAGGCGACCGCGCCGATGCCCTGCGGCGCGACCTCGGGCCCACCGCCTGGTGTGCCCTGGAGTGCCCTTATCGAGCGCGCCCGGCGGGAAGGCATCGCGGTCGCATCCGTGCGATCACTCGCGGCCCAGCTCGGCGTCGCGAAGAACACCGCCAACCGGGCCATCGGCACCCTCGTGCGAGCCGGCGTCGTCGAGGCCGTCCAGAACCGCGGGTCCGATGGGCAGTTCCGTCCCGGTGCCTACCGCCTCCCACCTCGACAGCATCACCGCCACCCCACCTGCGAAGCGGACCCGACAGCGCACAACGGCTCGAACCACGGCCGATCCTGCGCAGCTCAGCCTCCTCCGCAGGTCTGATCCCATGTACCTCGACACCGAGAACCCCCAAACGCATCACCACGACAGACAAGTGCCCGCGGGCGGCAACGGGACACCGCGATGCTCCGAGTGACGACCCTCCCACGCGAGCACGGCCGGCCCGACGGCGCGCTACTACACCCACTACCTGGCCGACGAGGGCCCGGAGGGCGAGGGTCAGTGGCGCGGGCGTCAGGCTGCCGGGCTCGGCCTCGTCGGCTCCGTGTCGACGGACGACCTCGAGGCGCTTCTGTCCGGCCACGACCCCGTTGCAGAGACACGGCTCGGCAACCCGCTCGTCGACCGCTGGGACGCCAAGGGCAACCTGATCCCCGCCGTGGCCGGCTTCGACGCCACGTTCTCCGCGCCAAAGTCGCTGTCGGTGTGGTGGGGTCTCACCGGCGACCCGGGCGTACTCCGAGGCTCACGACATCGCCGTGCAAGCCGTCCTCGACCACCTCGAGCGCTACGGCGCCACCACCCGCGTGGGCGTCAGCGGCTCCCGCCAGCATCCCGAGGTCGGTGGCCTCGTGATGGCCGCGTTCCGGCAGGCCACCTCGCGGGAGGACGACCCTCAGATCCATAGCCACGTGGTGATCTCCACCAAGGTGCAGACCGCCGACGGGCGGTGGCTCGTCTGGATGCTCGCTACCTCAAGCGCAAGCAACGTGCGCTCAGGCGGCCTGTACCAGTCAGTCCTCGCGCCGAGCTGACCCACCGCTACGGGGTCGCCTGGCAACCGATCGTCGAGGGGTCAGGCCGAGATCGAGGGGATGCCCGAGGAACTGATCAGACGTTCTCGAAGCGGACCGAGCAGGTCAGAGGCCGAACTCGAGGCCAAGATCAGCGAGTTCCGGGAGCGAGAAGGTCGCGACCCGACGAAGTGGGAAAGGGCTGCGCTCACCGCAGGCGGCGCAGGACTCACGGGCGAACAAGACCCACGCCTCGACGGCCGACCTGGACGGCGGCTGGTCCGATGAGGTCAAAGCGGCACTGGGCTGGACACCCGAGCGTTCTCACCGCCGCGATGCGCACAGCGGCGCTCGGTGTCCCGTCGAAGGACAACCATCGACATCGCCGATGTCCTGGAGCACCCCTCTCGAGCGCCGGCTCCACCTGGACGCGCGCGGATGTGCTCCCGGGCCGTGTGCGACCTCGCCCCGCCCGGTGTCCCAGCTCCGGGACGCGGTTGGGGCCAGGAGTCGAGGGCGTCGTCGACCGCATGATCGCCACCTGCGTGGACCTCGATCCGCCCGACCCGGACGTCGCGACAAGGGGCGTCGGACGGGCGCTCCATCTGGCTCGCCCCGAGCGAGCCGCACCTCACCCACGAGCGGGTGCTCGCCGAGGAAGAGCGCATCATCACCTTTGCCATGGGCGCTCACGATCAGCCGCCGCGCCGTCGAACACCGTGGACCGTGCGGGCCTCGATGCCCTCAAGCCGAGGCAGCGATAGCCGTCGCCGGGCACGACCGGCTCGTCCTCGTCGTCGGCCCCGCCGGCACCGGGAAGACCACGACCCTCCGCCGAGCCGTCGAGGATCTGCAACAACACCAGGCCCGCGTGTTCGGTGTTGCGCCCACGGCAAGGCGGCCAAGGTGCTGCGAGACGAGGCCGGGATGCCGACCGACACCGTTGCCAAGCTCCTGTACGAGTGGCGATCCGGGCAGCCCGGCGACGAGCACCTGCCGGTTGCGCCGTGGGCGGTCGCAGCACCCGAGCGCACGTGCTCCTGTGCGTAGCCGGCGGGCAGCGTGGCGGTCCCGTGTCCGTTGCGACACGGTGAGGCTTCCGTCGGTCGTGATGGCGAGGACGGTCATCGGTCCTTGATGCGGATAGGTTACCGCCGCGGTCGGTGCGGAAAGGTGCTGGAGTCTTGTGTCCCGGTTACCGGGTTAACC
>JAOSJK010000029.1 GCA_027494135.1 Acidimicrobiia bacterium
TTGCGCGTCCAGCTGATGTTGCAACTTGATCAGCCAGCTGCGAGCTTCGCCTCCGCGTTCTCGGGGACACGCACGAGCCCTGGCCCCGAGCGGGACGACCACGTCAGCGGAGGCGAGGAATGACCGATAAAAAGATGGAGCTGGGGATCGATCTCGGCGATCTCGCGAACCTCAGCAAGCCCGAAACGATCGCCCTCGCTCGGAAGATTCTGCGTGCGGCCGTGCAGGCTACCGACCGACGCCCTCACGTCCGGGTGGTGAACAGTGGACGAGGCTCCGTCACGATCTCGGCGAGCGGGCGGGACGAGCAGGTTCTGGCTCCGACCGAGGAGTTCGCGGTCGAGCCGGTGGTCCTCAGGGATGTGGATAGGGCAGATAATGAGCTGCGGAGCTACCTCTCCCATGGGTTGATCATCGCGGCGCGGTACGAGGGGAGCGAGCCGACCTCGCTGACGTTCGATGTCTCGAGCATCCCCCAGAACCGCGCCGGCGCCCTCTCCTTCCTTCTCGAGCGGCGCGCCTCGGGAGAGCCTCCCGAGTTGGTCGGGCTCCCGCGCGGCGCCTCATTCAGCATCGACCTATCGCCGCACAGTGAGCTTCGCATCGTCGGAATGGGGCACTCGCTAGCGCTGAGGACGGCCCGGTCGGACGAAGGGGCCGGCTCGTGATCGGGGCGACTCGGGTCGCCAGGCTCCAGACGCGGGCGTATTCGTTCCGTGAGAACTCCGATGCCCGCTATTCGGCCGAGTTTCCGCTCCAACTCTACTCTCCAAGCGGAGCCGTCGATCCGGCGATCGCTTTCGTACAGCCGATGCTGCTCGACCCCGTCCTTATCCAGCGCCCGGAGGACACCAACCCGCTCGATCTCTTCGTTGGCGTGAAGAAAATCGATTATCCGACCGCGCCGGCCGGGGCGTATCTGCGGATCGAAGCACACGAGGCGCCGTTGCCGCATCCGCACACGCTGCGGCCCGCCCTCCTCCTCGTGCTTGCGCTGCCCGCGCCGACCTTCGTGTCGCGCATCAACCTGCTCGGGAATCTGCTCCTGGATCCAGTGCACGACGGGCGTGGGCCGCGGAGCAACTTCGGCCTCCCCAGACACCTCGACGTGTACGCCGTCGACGGGTGGCCGCCCGACATCGCGGCGACGGTCCCGCATCCGCGAGATTGGCGTCGCATCTACTCGAGCTCCGACCTCCGTGCGCTCTGGGGGTGGACCCCGATCGATGTCCACCCGACCAACTGCAGCCACCTGGTCCTGGTCATGCGCGATCTGCCGCCCCTGTTCGAAACGACGGAGCGGATCGGCCACACGGCGCCGGGCGAGCCCGTAACGGTCCATGGTCTCTCGATCCAGCGCCTCGCGGTCTGGCGATACGAGTACGGAATCCACGACGCCCGGGAGGTATCCTACGCGCCCGCCGCGAGCTGGCAGGGGGACGTACGAGGCGGGCATCAGCTCCACCTTCTGGTCCTGGCGAGGAGTGAATCCTCCGGTGCCCGACGAGCATCAGTCCATCTTCTCCGACTTCAGCGGCAAGAGTGGTCCGGTCGACCACCTCCCTCCGCGCTCGTTGGGCTCCCGTCCAAGCATCGCCACGGCAGCGAGTTCGTGAGCGCACGTGGCTACTCGGGGAGGCCACCTCTCTCGACGCGAACGGGACCGACCTGATCGTCCAGGTCACCGAGGAGGAGCTGCCGTATGTCGATGCCGTGGAGCTTGAGGAGGCGCACCCGCGCGGATCCCAGAACTCGGCAGGGGCCGGAGACCGCCGCGTCTTGCGCATCTATCACACCGACGATCCCGAAACGGCCATGGCCACGCCACGCATGCCGGCTGCCTGGACCCTCGTCGCCGAAGTCGAGCTGCTGTTCGCATTCGAGCCGTTCGGCAGGCGAATCACCCTTCCTCACCCCGTCAACGCCCGCTTTTTCCGCCTTGAGGTAGTATTCGACAAGCCGCGCACGCCCGGCGCGCGGCGTTTCGCCCTGACGAGGCTGTCGCTCCTGCGATCCCGCCATCGCACCCTGGTCGCAGCTAAGGCCGAGCGGTTCCGGCTGGAGCAGATCCAGATCCGACTATCCGGGCCCTCGCTCCTCGACGACCAAGCATTCGTGGACGGGGCGGACATCATGGATCCCGTGCTCGAGAGCGCCGTCGGAGGCCAGCCGTGGACTCCGGTGCTGTCCCTGCGAAGCATGATGGATGTGCGAGAGCGCACCCGCGCCCAGCTCATCCCCAACGCTCGCCAGACCCGGGCATCTCGACAGCAGTTCCACGAGCGAGCCCGCCAGGGAGAGTCGATCAACGATGCCGAGGTCGCGTCTCTGGGCGGCGGTGCGACGACCCGGGCCAAGCAGGTCTACGATCCAGCTTCGCTCCAGCACACAGTTACCGTGAGCAAACAGCGGATGGTGCTGAACGCAGCAACCGACACGAGCCTTCCGTCCTGGCTGCGCACGGGTCAGCCGGCCGCCCTGCTCAGCAACATCGAAGGCATCACGACAGACCGAAATGCGAACTTGAACGATCCCTCCAGCTTCTTGCGAGCCTACAGATGATCGGGGACGTGCTCGGCATCCCGAATCTCTCGCAACTGCTCAGCCTCCCGGGGCTCGCCAGCCACTTCAACGGCAAGGGCTCGCTTGGCAAACTCCTCGGTATTACGGACGTGACGTCGCTCTTGAGCCGCGTAATTCAGGCGCTGAACCCGTTCGCGATGTTCGGTGTCGGGAGCGGCACAAGCGACAGCTCCGCCTTTTTTCCCTCCGTGCCCAGAATCGCGATCGACGACGCGCTCGATCTCCACGCGGTCTTCAAGGAACGCTTCTACGGCCTCGGCGCCGCAAACCCCCTGCCCGATCTGCCCTTTAGACCAAGCATTTCGCTCTCGGGCTCCTTCGGAGGGCAGTTTTTCGGAGGCGGTTCGATCGGCCTGTCACAGCAGCTGGACGCGGGCAAGTCCACCGTCCAGAGCAAGGGCTCACAGGGTCAGGTCCACGACACCCTCACGTACTACCGACCGGACAACGTGACCTGGAGCGACACCGAGGTCGTTTCGTCGGACGTGTCGCGCTGGACGATCCGCGAGCACCTCCACGAGCGCGACGAAGAGTACGTGTGGAAAGGGAAGGAGGCGCGATACGGCGGACGGCCTCTCGATGTAGTGCTCGCTACGATCCCAGTCGGCCTGATCCTTCAACCGCAGGCCGCACCCGTGCCCCCCGACGCATTCCGTATCCGGGTGGGGCACCTGCCTCCCGACGTCACCCTCGATGTCACCTACATGGGTACCGCCCACCCGATTGCCCCCCAGGCGCTGACGGCAGCATTCCCGGGTGTGGGCGCCCCGATGCTGCCCACGGGTGGGGGCCCGATCGCTCCGGGAACTCCCGGAGACGGGAGTGGCAGCAGCTCCCCCGCGGGCGAGGTCGATGCGCGGGACTCCGACCCCCGCGACGGACAGTGAGGCGCCACATGTACGACGAAAGACCCCTCGACGAACCCGAGAAGTACCTCCGCCTCGGTGGAGCCCAATCGGCCTACGACGGGATCGTCGACATGTCGGCCGGCGACGCGACGAAGCGCTTCGAGATGGGGCCTGCCCGCTCCATCGAGTCCTACTTCATCCCCAGCCTTCTGGTCACGATCGCCGGCCCTGAGCTTCTGGACAACTACCATCGCTTCGGCAAGAACGACGGCGAGCTTCGTCTCGCGCAGCTCACGACCGACGACCTCGGGGTCCAGTGGGATCGGCTCTCCGGGCGAGTCCACCGGCTCGGAACCGACGAGGACTGGGTGAAGGGCGTCTTCGATGGCACCCGGTCGGATTCCAGGCTGACCGAAGCCGGAAAGCCCCCGAGCGTCGGCAACCTCGTACCGATCACGACCTCGGCGCTGGGGACCGCCGGCTTGGGCATGGAGGCGCTGGAACTCTTCCCCTTCCAGCTTCCGACCTCGTTTGGCGGGGTCATCGCCTGGCGCTCGGCCACCATGGATGTTCGCGGGGCCCGCGTCTCGGACGTGGGATGGGAAGTGTCCGACGCCGTGGACAAGCACCTTGCCGAGCAGCACCGCTACAGGATCGACATCCAGTTCCTTCGTCGTTCGCCCCACATCGACCGCACGTACTCGCTCACGCACACGGAGGGGGTCACGTCGGTCGACCCGGTCACGGTACCGGTCCCCGCGCCCATCGGCTCCCTCGGTACGCCCGTGGCATCTGCCATGCGCACCCAGACCCGTAGCCTCGGCAACGTCGACCCCGGCGCAGATTCGGTGCGTATCATCGTGTACTTCGACCTCAAGGACCCGAACGCGACGGTCCTCTCGCATGTGGAGGATCTCCTGCGCCGCCCACCAATCGTCATCCGATTGGGCGTCTACTCCCGGATCCGACCGAGCCCTGACGGCTCGGGATCCTTCGACCCATCGCTCGGACGCCGGGAGGCCGGTGTGTATCGCTGCCTCCGAGACCTGATCGAAGCGGCGGGTGAGCTCAGGTCATCGGCGAGGTCAGCATATCGTGGCGACGACATCGCCTGGTTGCACCTCCCGATCTCAACTCAGCTGCGGGGCCGGAACCGCGACCGGCTCGTGGCGACCTTCAGTGGTGACGCCTTGAGCCTTCTCGAAATCAAAGCGGTGGACGGCCTGCTCTCGTACGGGACGGAGTAGCAATGCCCTTTTCCCTCCTGCTTCGCGTCGGAGCCGAGCTGCCTGCAGTTACCACGGGCAGCGAAATGAATGACGATCCCGTCAGACAGCCGGACGGGTACTGCTACGAGGGATGCTACGAAGCCAGGCTGTTCTTCGAGTTCGACGGCGCCGTAATCGAAGCGGATCGTTTTCCGTCTTCCGCGGTCGACGTATGGGCTCGCATGGAACGCCTTCATCCCGACTTCGACGTGGAGCTGCCGCTCGTCCCCATCCCCCTCGATCCGACCGACGTCGCGCCGACGCCAGCCACGCCACGCCACGTACACCTCATCAGCCAGCACGAATCCGAAATCAGCACGGGGGTAGCATCTTCAGCCGGCCGATGTTTCCGATGCCGCCCATGCGACACGACGTCTTCGACTACACCCGGTGGGTCGATACCGGGAGTTGGGCCACCGATCTTCCCGTATCCCTGGGGGCATCCGTCTCGAACATCGCTGCGTATATGTTCAACTCAGCCGTCAACATCCTTGCTCTTCCGGAGGACGTCGCGCGCGCGCTCGGAATGAGTGATCAGGAGATTCACGAGCTCAACTTTGTGCTGCTGATGACAGGTCTAACCGAAGCTCGGATGGCGGCACAGAGCATACGCACGGGTCCCGCCTGGCTAATCGGGCGGTTGAAGCTTCTGACGACGACCAGCCGACTTCGAGCGGGCTACGTAACGGCCACCCCGGAGTTTTCGGCGCGAGTGTGGAGGCTCATTCCCTTCATACGCGGTCAGCTCATCGAGCTAATCCTTAGACTTACTCAGTACGCGAAGTGGACCCATATCGGCGCCTGGGACCGTGGTTTCTGGCCGCTGATCGACTTCCAACGAGGACGCAGCGTCGTCAGTCTCAAGACGATCGACCCTTGGACAAAGACATACGACGATCGTCTACTGAAGCTCGCGAGCCACGCCGACGAACTCGCTAATGCAACCATCACCGTCGACGGCGTCGCCGTCACTGAGCGCATCCTTGACATCCGAGTGCCACAGGGCACCGGCGCGACGGTAATCGCGGAAATGGTAGACACCATTCTGGAGGTCGCCGAGGGCGTAACGATCGCCATTTCGGAGTTCTGATCGCCTAGGCGAACTCGTGGGCGATGTGCACCCGCTCCGACTTGCGCTCGACGATCCACGGCAGGTGCCCGCGCCCTTTTGCCCCACAGCTCGACGCAGCGAGCGAGGAGACGCGCGTGTCGTCGACGGAACGGTGTTGAGCCAAGTCAGATTGCGCACGACGTCCCGGGTCGCTGCAATACGTCGAGTACGCGACAACTACGTCTTCCGCGCGAGGGAGGCGCAGACGGAGGCGCTCCGTCTCGAGGCTTGTCGGCAGCATAGCACTCACCCATCAACCTCTCGGCAGCCGTGATCATCTAGCGCGAGCTGCTCTGCGCCGTGGGCGGCTGCGACGCGGCGGCGCGATCGCGACGCGACGATCGCGGCGTTCCGCGCGTCGATCGAAACGCGCCGCTCGCGAGCGCGCAGGGTGTAGTCCGGATAATCGGCCCCGCTAAGGGCAGAGCCGGTCCCGCGAGACGGTAGCACTGCGGCGTCAGGGTAGCGCAGCGCGCGTCGGCGAGGGAGAGGTTCCGCCAAGTGAGCCTGAACCGGGGTGGGGAGGGCCGATCGAGGCCGTGCCTGGGGTGTCAGAGCGCGTTCGAGGCGCACGAGTGCATCGCGGGCGGGCTCGAGGCGCGTCCAGTTCAGGGGAAGTCGAGGGTCTCTTCGTGCTCCGGGGGGCGCGCGGGGGTGGATGGGCAGCGGGTCGCCGAAGAAGCGCAGGTGAGCGAGCAGTCGCTCGACCTCGGCGCGGTCGAAGACGACGGCGACGAAGCGCAGGCGCCCCTTGCACTGCGGGCACGAGAGCACGTCGAGACCGAAGGAGTGCCGCATCAACGCAGCCCAGGACGAATCTTCGGCGCGCGAAATCCTGGCCTTGCGCGCGGGCACGACGTGAGCGCGATCGCGCGAGTGCGGAGCGAGCACGCCGAAGTAGAGGGTGGTGTTGACTCGAGGGCGCGGGACGAGGGAGGCGAGGCGAGCGAGCAAGACGCTCGGGGTCATCGAGACGTGGGTGGTGCCGTCGCTCCACGGATGCTCGAGCTGGATGCAGACGAGGTCGTCGGCGAGGATCTTCAGCCTGTCGAGGGCGAGGGGCGGGCGCAGGACGTAGCGGCAGAGGTACTCGAGTCGCTCGCGCTCGTGCTCGTGGACGGCCACCTCGGCGTCGAGATCGAAGCCGTCGATGCGGGCCTTGCGGCGCGTGGGCAGGAGCACGAGCCGGCCTTGCTCGAGGAGCTCGTCGTCGGGCCGGTGGGCCTCGGCGCCGCTCGGGCGGCTGGAGGCGTGGTGGCTCTGCGCGAGCGCGAGCTCGTCGTCGTCGAGGGCGCCCTCGCCGCCCTGCTCCTCGAGCCACGCCCGCGCCTTGGTCACGATGCCCGCGAGGACCGCCTCCACCTCGGCGGGGCTCGGCGCCGCCGCCCGCGCGAAGCGTCGCGCGCCGTGCTCGTCCTGGCCGTAGGCGCCGTCCAGGAAGAGGCCGTGGAGGTGCAGGTTCGTCCGCAAGTCGGAGCCAAACCTCTGCATCACGACGACCGAGCCGCCGCGCGGGGCACGCAGGCCGCTCTCGATGGCGAGCCGGCGGTAGCGCGCCTCGATGGCGTCCACGGCGGTGCGCGCGAGGGTGCGGGCCAGCTCGTGGTCGAAGGCGGCCCTCCAGCGCAGGTCGAAGGGCAGCGAGAGGACCCACTGCCTCACCCGCACGCCCTCGGGAAAGACGCGCTCGGCGAGGTGGCGGGCGCGCTCGGTCATGCGCCGGCCGCAGCAGCGAGGGCAAAATCCGCGGCCCTTGCACGACAGCGCCGTCACGCGGGTCAGGCCGCAGCCCTCGCACTCGAAGCGTGCGCAGCCCGCCAAGAGGCGGCCACAGTCGAGGTAGCCCTCGAGCTCCTCCACCACGAAGCGCGGCAGCGGCGCGCCGAGGCGCTCGCGCTCCGCCACGAAGGTCGCCAGGTGCACGCGAAGAAGGGTGTGCAGCGCGCCGCGCTCGGGGTCGCGCGGGCTTTGGTCGGTTCGTGGCAGAGCAGGCGCGGGCACGGGCGCGCCGGCCGAGAGCAGCCCGCGTGCCGCCGCTCGGTCGCGCGCGAGTCTCGCCGTGGTGAGCGCGAGATCGGCGAAGTCTCCGCCGATCGGCGAAGTCTCCGCCGATCGGCGAAGTCTCCGCCGATCGGCAGAGTCTCCGCCGATCGAGTCTCCGCCGATCGAGCAGCGCCGCGCCGCGGCTCGCGCGGCGGGCGCCGGCACGCACGGTCGAGCCGCCGCCGATCGGCGAGCCTTCGCCGATCGCGCTCGTCGAGCTCGACGTCGAGGGGCTGCGCGGCGCCCGTTGGCGGGGCGCGCCCAGGGGGCGCCCGCCCCGTGGTATGAGCGGCGAGCAAAACTCCGCCCGCCTCGAGCCGTCTGAGGGCGGGTCCCCGTCCGAAGGAGCCGCATGCACCCGTCGCGAGCGTTCGGTTGTCTCCTCGCCTGCCTCGCGCTCGCGCCGAGCGCGCGCGCCCAGCAGGCCCACCCCGTCGCCGACGGCGCGCCGAGCGGCTACGAGCTCGCGCTCAGCGGCGCCACGCGCGCCGAGCGCGGCTC
>JAOSJK010000030.1 GCA_027494135.1 Acidimicrobiia bacterium
ACACGGCCGACGTGGTGACCTGCGCCGATGCTTTCGAAAGAGCTCTGACCAGGGCAACACCTCTCCTCGCATCACGTCGCATCACGTCGTTTCTCGTCGTGCTGTGTCACGCGTGTCACGAGGGGATGCCGGTGGGGGCTACTCGGAGCCGGCCTGTGCGGCGTTCCCACCGCTCGACGTCGACCAGGAAGACCGTCTCCAACTGGCTAGGAAAAATGGCAGACGTGCCGGGATTCCTAGAGCCGCCGGAGTCGCGGCAGCGCTTCGACCTACGCCCGTGCCGTCGTCGGAGCCGCCGCCGGTCGAGCTGAGACGTGCCGCACCAGACGCCACACGTCAGCTTGGGTCAGCGAGCAGCGTCGAGGCATTCGGGCTTCGCGACAGCGCCAGCCTCGTGAAGAGCTCGGCGACCTCGGGGGCGCGTGCGGTGCCGACCGCATCAGCCATCAGGCAGATCACGGTCATGCACGCCGTCCGAGGCTACTCGGCCAGCGGGCCATCGCCCATACAACGCCACGACGAGCAAGGCTCGCCGTCGCCGGCGTCACGATCCCCTCTACCTCGACCCGGCCATCCGGGTTAGAACGCTCACCGCGCGCCGCGCCGAAGTGGCCCAATAGTCGGATGGGCTACCCGTAGCTCCCACCTTAACACTCGAACAGCTCACCCCACCATGCGCCGCGCGGCAGCCTGCTCGACGCCAGGCGCTCCAACCAGCCGGCGTGCCGCGACACCCTTGCGAAAGCAGACGCTCGTACAAGCCGAGTACCGCCGGCATGGTGGCGCTCGCCCAGCGGGCCACCTACGCACTCCACCGTGACCGTGCGGCCTTCCTCGCACGCGTGACGCCGTCAACCCATCCACCCACCATCAGCCGCGGCATCCGGCAGACGGGACGCCTGAGCAGTTGAGCGAGCGCAGCACGCTGAAACGAACCCTCCGAGACCACCGGTTGAGCACTGGCGGACCGGCGCTGCCCTCCACGGTCAGAGGCTCGCCGACGAGAGCGTCGCTCGATCGCCGCGACCGTGTCAGCGGTCCGGCACGCCGTCACAAGAATCGCGATTCATCCCAGGGCGGAACTCAACCGTCGCCCCATCCGTCGAGTAACTGACGACCGACCGCCACAAGGGCGCCGCCCGCCGCGCCGAGCCCGGCAGGCTTCCTACGAGCGGTCACCGCTCACCTCCGGCTCGAAAAACGGCGTCGATGCCAGCACGCCGGGCTCCGGCGCTATGCCTCCCGTCTCGCCGCGAGCTCCGAGGGGGGACATCCCCCAGGGGGCCGATGGAGCGCGCGGTGCTACGGCGACGACTGCCGTCCCTTCCCGCGCGCGCTCCCGGCCGCCGTCGTGGCGGCGGTCACGGTGTGCGCTCCATGCGGGCTGCGGACCTGGCGACGTCCTGCCGCCAGGTCGCTTCGACGCCGACTCCGATCCGGCCGGCGAGCTCGGGCGGCTGGCCGGTGAGGAGCGCCTGCTCGATGATCCGGGACCGTCGCGGGTCGAGGTCGAAGCGACGGCCAGTGAGCGTGTCAAATGAACACCGTCATGCTGCAGCGTCTCGCGTTGAGCGCGAGGCGACGATGGCGGCGCGCTCGGCGGCCTCGTCGGCGGTGTAGACGCCTGGCTCCATCCCGGCGGCGACGAGGGTGACGAGATGGCGGATCCGGGTGGGACCGGGCGAGGCCACGGGGCTTGAGGGTCGGGCCGGCCGTAGGTCCGGTGGGCGGGGTCGATGCTGTCCGCGCAGTGGCGGGAGGACGCCGGCGGCGGTGAGCGCCGGAGCGCCTTGGTGACCTGTGAGCGCTGCTCGACGGCGCGTCTGCGAGAAGCCCCACGCCGAACGGGCCTTACCGCCGGCTCGCACCACGTCGATGTCGGTGCCGATACCTTCGACTTCGGGGCGTGCTTGGCGACGAGGGCGATGATCTCGGCGTGAGCGGGGGCGAGGTGGCCGGTGATGAGCTTGTCGCCGAGCGCCGCAGAGCTGGCGGTGCGCAGGTGTTGCAGACCGTCTCGATGGCGGCACGGCGGAGCTGCCGCCCGGTGGGCCTGGTGGTGGCCTGATGCGGAGGCGTGGGTGCTCGGTCACGGCGCCGGCGAGGGTGATCTCACCTGAAGCGAGACGTCGAACGATGTCGCGCTCGTTGTCGTCGGCGCGAAGCTGGCGGTACTCGTCGGCGAGGTCGTGGAGCCGGCTGGCGGCCGTCGAAGCGATAGCGCCCCACCGGATCGGCCGGGAGGCCGGCGGCCGCCCAGGAGTCCGCGACTGCCGTGAGCTGATTCGGCGTGAATGCCACGTCGGTCTCCTCTAAGTTCGGGGTACGGAGGCGGCGAGCTTCGCCGGGTCGACCGACCGCTCGATTTGCACGTCGAGGCGCGGTGCCCACTCCGCGGCGAGCTGGTCGGCGTCATCGCGGCTGGCGATGCGCCGGGTTTCGCGGCTGAGCGTCTCGGCAGGAGAGCGGGGGATCCCAGCGGCGACGAGCTCGCGGACTGAGCAGTACCGGTCGGGGCCGACAGCTTGCGGAAGAGGCCGGCGGAGATCGTTCTCGATCCGCTCTTGCGTGCTGGTCATCGCCGGCCTTTCGACAGTGCCTCGAGTGATGAGCGGGTGATCCTGCGGCCGACCGTGTCGAGCTGCCCGTCCGCGACGCGGCGGGAGACGGTGCGGGCGCTGATGCCGAGCATCCCAGCGGCGTCGGTGTAGGTCACGAGGCCAGATTCGGCGTCGCCGTCGAGTGAGTCAATCGCAGTGGCGGCATCTGGCGGCGACTGGCGAGATAAGGCGTCGGAGAGTGCGGCGAGCGACTCGGGAACATGATCCCGGCCGTGGCGGCCGACGTGGTCGGCGAGCGCGCGGGCGAGATGCGCACGCTCGAGCGCCGAACCCACCACCACGGCCGTCACCGGGGGGACGCCCCACGGTCGTCGTCGGTGTATGTGTCGCGGATGATTCGGGCCTCGTGGAGGCGGGGTGCAGCAATCCCGAGGTCGGCGAGAGACACCGGTAGGTGTTCGGACTCCGAACCCCTAGGCCGCCCCACCTTGTTGTCGGCTCCCCGGGTCGCCGGGCCTCGTGCTGCTCGTGCGACGGCTCCGGTGGCTCTGGCGGCGTCGGCGAGGTGGCGGGCTGCGAGGCGCTGCTCGATGCCCGTGCCGAGCCATCGGCCGAGGCACCGGCCGAGACGGTCGGCGAGGCTCATGGGTTCCCTCCGATGAGGACGATGGTGCCGGTGCTCTGGAGTGCGGGGCACCAGTCGTCGTGGCGGATGGTGAGCCGGCCGGTGCCGTCACGGTCGATGGTGTGCTCGACCTCGTGGGCGCAGGTGCACCTCGGGCCTCGCAGGATCGGGCGGCGAGGAGGTCGGCGACGAGCGGGGGGAGGTTCATTGGCCGGCTCCGATGTCGAGCGTTTCGGGTTCGCCGCGGTCGTCGGGGTCCGGGGTAGTGCGACCGCGGCACCGGCACCCCTTATAAGGGGGGGTGCCGCGGTGCCGCGGTCATCGCACCGCGTTTCCGCCGCGGTGGTGCCGCGGTCGTGCCGCGGTGCCGCGGTGAGGGGATCGGTGGCCTCCGAGTACGGGCGCACGTGTTCGTAGTTCTTCGCGTTGCGCGGCCCGAGGGTGAGTTTCAGGTACCCCTCGGAGACGAGGTGCGCGAGGGCGTCTCGGATGTAGTGGCTCCCGCCGGGTACAGATTCGTCGACTTGCCGCTGCGATGGCGGGGCGTCCTGTGCCGCTACCCAGGTCGATACGCGCTCCATGTACCCGGTGGGCCGGAACGGTGCCCGGTCGGTGGTGCTGGCCGGCTCCCAGCGGATCGCGAGGTGGCCGTCGGTGTCCGGGTTGATGTGGGCGGTGAATGCGTGGGTGCGTGGGGGTCCGATGGCGCCGTGGCGGTCCTTGACGATCTTGAGGGCGATCTTGCCGGCGTGGCCGACTGAGAACCCTTCGAGGAGCTTCAGCTCGTAGGAGACGCCGTCGACTAGGCCGAGTTTGGCGCCGGCGCCTCGGGCTCCGTTGCTTGGCCGGTCGGCGGCCTTCGCGATGTGGTCGAGGGTGACGACGGTGCAGCCGGAGCGGAGTAGGTGGGCGATGACTCGCCGGTGCCATCTGGTCACGTCGACGTTGGAGCTTTCGTCGGCGCCGTCGTTTGCGAGGGCGTCGGCCATCGCGTCGATGCCGACGACGACGTGGCGGCCGCCGGTGGAGAGGGCGGTCACGGCCTGGTCGATGTCGTCGGTTTCGTCGGGGCCGATGCGGGCGGGGACGTTGACGTAGCGGACTCGGGTCGGGTCGGAGATCACGTCGGCGGGTACGCCGAGGGCGGCGAGCCGTTGCCGGAATGTCCGGGGGTGTCCTCGTAGTCGATGGCGAGGGATTGAGTGGCCGTCGTCTAGTGCGTGCGCGAACACCGAGTAGAGGAGCCACGTCTTGCCGGCGCCTGGCGGGGCGTGCAGGTCGTTGTGGCGGCCCTGGTAGAACACGTGGCCGTCGCCGGCGGCGACGAGTGCGGGCGTCTCATCGGGTCTGTCGTCGGGGCTGGTGAGGTCGGCCCAGAGCAGGGTCGACCATCCGGCCGTCAGGGTGTCGCCGGGGTCGGCGGGGTCGCCGGCCCACTCTTCGAGCTGGCGGGCGTCGCGTGCTGCGCGGGCGCCGGCCCGGTCGATGAGCTGCCCGTTGTCGGCGATGTCGTGGACTCCCTCGGGGAGTCCCGGCCAATTGGGGGTGAACGCCTTCACGGCGCCGGGGCCGATCCTGCCCACGCTGGCGGAGGTGCCGTGCCGTTTCCCTGGCCGGGTGATCTCGACCCATGGCTCGCGGCCGTTGGCGGTGCGGGAGGATCGGGTCGTGGCCGCCGAGCTCGAGGAGCGCGCCGACGGCTTCGAGGGTCGCCGGGTCGAGGGTCGCCCGGTCGTCGTCGGTGAGCCTCCGCCACCCGGCCGGTGGAGGCGTGCCGGCGGCGCGCCGGTCGAGGCGGTCGAGGACCTCCGTGGGGAGCGGTTCCACGTCGGCGGTGAAGTCGTGGCCGTCGAGCTCGGTCCACGCCCCGAGGGGGTCGTCGTGCCGGGTGCGATCACCCAGCCGTCGTCGGCGCGTATGTCGATGCCTTCCCAGGGGGAGCGGTTGCCGATCTCGACGCCGGGCGGGTTCCGGTACCAACGGTGCTCACCGCCCGATGGGGTCGTGGCTCCGTAGGTGTCGCGGAGCCCGAGGTTGTCGGCCGCGGGTAGCCGTTCTTGCCGTGCTTGTTGTCGATGTCGATCACGGTGTAGCCGCCGCCGCCGGGGTGGAGGGCGGCGACGAGAACCTCGCCGCCGTGCAGCCGCAGGGGTGGCGAGGTGAACATCGCCCGGAGCGCGCCGGGGTCGTTCGTCGCGCCGTGGTGACCGTTCGCCGTGAGGGGCCGCTTCGCCGTGCTCGTCCCGTCCGGGCCGATGGCCGCCGCGAACGCCGGCACGCCGCCAGGAGGCCCAGAGGCGCGCTACGTCGAGGGCGCTCACCGGGTCACCTCCAGTGCGACGACTAGCTCGGCGTCGACCCGCTTCTCGCCGTTCTCTCCGTACCGGAGCGATGGCGTGGCGACGGGGCGGATGGCGACGACCCGGAGGCCGAGCGCCTGCAACGTGGCGATGTGGAAGCCGGCGCAGTCGACCCACCGACCTCGGCGGACGTGGTCCTTGATGTTGAGGACGAACCTGCCGCCGGGTGCGAGGACTCGGGCGGCCTCCGCCCACGCTGCCTCGTGGAAGTCCCGATACGCCGGTCCCCACTGCATCTGGCCGCTGTTGTGCGGGTGCAGTGTGCGCCCCAGGTCGTGAGTGTACGAACGCCGAGTGCTGCCGTCTCGCGCGTCGTGGTGATCCGCGAAGCGGTTCCCATACGTAGGCGACGTGCAGATAGCGTCGAAGGTGTCATCGCCGAAGGGGAGCCGGAGCGCGTCGCCTTGCATCGTGTGCGGGGGAGAGGTCCGCCCACTCCCGCTCGAGCTCTATGCCGACGGTCACCAGACCCGGCATGAGCTGGCGCAGCTCGTGGATACGGCCGGTCCCTGCGAACGGATCTAGTACCCGAGCGTGGCCGGCGAGGAGCTCGGCGAAGACGGGTAGGAGAGCGTCCGAGTACCGGGCGGGGTGTAGCGCCGGCGGGGTCGGAGGTGTGCAGTCGAACAACCGCAGCGGTGCCTCTGATCCGGTACCCTGGGGGTACTGCCTCCCGCCGAGGAGATGTTGACTTCGCCCGGCTGCCCGGCCGGGCGTCGTCGCGTTCGGGGGTCATCGGCCAACGGCGCGGGCGCTGGCCGGGTCGACGGTCTGCGAGGCGAGCCATGACGTCACGTCTGGGCGCGAGTACCTGACGTACTTGCCGACGCGCACGTAGCGGGGTCCGCGTCCGAGGTATCTCCACTGGCTGAGGGTGCGCTCGGGGATGCCGAGCTCGCGAGAGGGTGCTGGGGTCGATTAGGTCTGTAGTCGTGCATGTGGGTTCCATACGGTGCAGCGTGCGCCGCTTGACCTCGCACTGTCACTGCGATAGTGTCGCTCTCATGTACGAGCGAGGGAAACGAGAGTCAGGTCTGGTCGGCGGGCTGCGGGGCTGGACAGTCGTGCCGTTGGAGTACGCCGGCAGGCGTGACGCCGACGTTCGCGGAGGTCGGCGAGTTCAGGTTGCCGTCACGGTTCGGCGGCTGGTGGCGATATCACGAGGATGGCGACGGCGGCGAGCAGGCGCCTTCGGGGGCGAGGTGGTGCCTGGCTTCGCGTGGTCGACGGCCGGGTCGACATTGAGGGAAGTCAGGCCCGCGGGTTCTCGGACGAGTTCGAGAGGCAGGGCGTGCCCGCGATGCGCGACATGCTCACGATGATGTTCTCCGTCTTCGATGGGACGGTGCCGATGTCGCCTGCCGGGGCATTGAATGCCGCTCCCGTCGAGGTTCGCGAGCGCGCACTGCGGAGCATGGGCGGCGACGGCGCAAACGCGCAACGCCATCGATCATGAGCGCGCCGCTGAGCTGTACCGGGCGGGCGGTGCTGCCCGTGTCGCAGACGAGGAATGCGTCTCGATGGCGACAGCGTTTCGTTGGGTCCGGGCTGCTCGTGATGCGGGCGTCTCGAAGGGGGTAAGGGATGGCGAGCATTCTGAAGCTAGGCACGGCAAGGCGAGCCGGTGGAGGGTGCGTTACCGGACCCTGGAGGGTGGGAGCCGCTGCCAGACGTTCCTGCGGCGTGTCGATGCTGAGGCGTTCGTGACCGAGGTCGAGCACGCCAAGCGTCGCGGCGTACGTCGACCCTGCTCTCGGAAGCGACGGTTCGGCGACTATGCCGACGAGTGGCTCTGCGACTAAGGCAGGCGTCGGCGCTCGAACGCTCATCAACGTCGAGGGGCGCATCAAGAACCATGCGCGGTCGTACTTCGGGGAAGATGCAGATAGCGAGCGTGCGGCCGATGCACGCGGTCCTTCGTTGCCGATCTCGTGGGCGGCCTTGCGCCGTCGACCGTGAAGGCGATCACCCTCACCACGGGGCAGGTGTTCGCGCAGGCGGTACGTGATGGAATCGTGGCGCGCTCCCCTTCGTGGACCTCGAGTCCCGCCGGAGCGTCACCGGGAGGAGATGCACTTCCTCGATGCCGGCTTGAGGTGAACGCGCTTGCCTGCATATCGACGACCGCTACGGGTCGTGGTGTACGTCGTAGCGTATGGCGGGCTGCGTGCTGGTGAGTTGTGGGCGCTGCGACTCGATCGCGGAACGTCCTCGCGCGCACGCCGTGACGCTCGTGGAGCCGCTGGCCGAGATTCGCGGGCAGTAGTCAGGGCCGACGAAGACGCGAAGCGTCGCTCGATCACGGTCCCGCGAACCTCGCCGAGATGATTGGCGGCGCACCGCCGCTACCCGTCCACGGATGGCTTCCTATTCTCCCGGCTGTGTGGAGGGCGGCCGGTCCGCCATCGCAATCATGCGCCGCCACTCACCGGCCTGCGGTCGATGCTGCGGGGCTTCCCCGCCGGGCTCAGGTTCCACGACCTGCGACACACGTGGCCGCGGCGCTCCTGATAGCGAACGGCGGCACATCGAAGAGGTGAAGGCGTACCGTTCTCTTTCGATCCGGGTGACTCGACCGATATGGGCACCTGTTCCGCAGGCGGCGCCGAGCTCGCGGACGGACCTTCTACGCGACGTACCGAGCGGCAGCGGCGGAACGGCTCCGTGTCATTCTCGTGTCACGAGGCCGATATTTTGGAAAGCCTGAACGCGAAACAAAAGCACCAACAGTGCCCCTGACCTGGTGCTTCTCTT
>JAOSJK010000031.1 GCA_027494135.1 Acidimicrobiia bacterium
TCCTGTGTCATGATGTCTCGTTCGTGCGAGGCGCGGACTCGGTGGATGCGGCTCGCAGCCATCTCGATGCTCAGGGGGGCTCCTGGTCCGGCGAGGTGGACTGGTCGCCGGAGGCCCGAGTTGCCAAGGCTTCTCCGCAATCGGCGGCCGCGATCCAGATGACCCGCGCAATTCTCTCGTCTTGAGAGTTCGCCCGCATCGTCGCCGAGTGCAGCCACGGTGCTTCGTCTTGGAGAACGTTCCGGGGCTGCTCAGGCCTGCGTACGACGCGATCCGTGGACGACCGCTTTCCACGTTGCGCGACTCGGGATTCTCGTTCGATGACGACCCTGGATCCTCGATGCCTACGACTTCGGAGTTCCACAGCGCCGGCGTCGAGTCTTCCTCGTGGGGGTTAAGAGGCGATCTCGCTCGTCCAGTCATGCCGGCGGGCGCTGAGCACCTCACCGCGGCGGACGCCATTGGCGACCTTTCTCGCGGTTCGTCGTTTCCCCGACGCAGTCGAATGACGACGAGCTTGTCTTGTCGAGCGCCGAACTAGCAGCACTTGAGGACGCCGCGAGCCCCTTTGCCAAAGCGCCTTCCCGCGGCGCAACCACGCCTCACGATCTCTCGGCGCCGCGAAGATGGGATCCGGCGCTCTCACGGGCGTGTCAGGAACAGTCCACCAGCGACGGCGTCCGTTCACGACTCGGGTCGATTCCCTTTAGGGAAGCGGGAGCCGCAGTCTCGTTTACCCAAACTCGATCCGAAGAAGCCCAGCCCTACTCTGCGAGCTGGAACGGGACGGGAGCACGGCAGTCACACGCCAGTGCGGCCCGTGCACTACTCGTTGCCCCGCGTGATCACCGTTCGCGAGGCCGCCCGCCTGCATGCATTCCCAGATTGGTTCGGTTTCACTCGACGAGATGGCATGCCCTCCGGCAGATTGGAATTCAGTCCCCCTCCGCCTTTGGGGCGAGCGGTAGCGTCGGCGTTGGTCGCCGTCGCTTGGCGTGACGCCTGTGGCCACGGGGCCGTCGAACTCGGCGACGCGGAACGCCTCAAGCTGTCGCTTGGCGAAGCGGCTCGAGAGCTGAACGTACCCGCATCGCAACTCCCGCCGCCACGGCGTCGAGACGCATAGATGACTGATTGACCACCGCGCCGTCACTCTGTCGGCGATCTGATCGACGGGCTCTGCTCCCAGCCACGGATCACGGTCCAACCGGCCTGCCGCAGAGCGATCGTGTTCGTAGCGTCGCGAGCACGGTTGCGATCGATCTTTGGGAATCCAGTGTCAAGGTTGGTTTTCGGGGACCGGGATGCCGATCGCATCCATGCCAAGAAGCAACCGTCGACGGAACGGCGATGGCGGCGACGCGTGAAGGCAATGTCGACATGGACGCGAGATCCCTCGCAGTCCACCCTGTAGTCGACTCGGTACCGAAGGCCGGTCGCATGCAGTCGTGATCGCACGCGGCGCTCAGCGACGTATCCCGTCGCCTGTTTCCACGCATGACGGCACGCGCCCGGCTGCTGCTAGCGGGCGGCGATTTGAGTGTGCGAGTCATGGCGGCGATGGGTACCAGCGATGCAGCCGCAGCGTATGCCTCGACCTCATTCCGGGAGAGCCGGAAGCTAGAGGTCCTGGGGAGCAGCATCAAGCGGAAGCTCGTCATTGAGTCGAAGCATCTCGCGAAGGGGTGAGGGCGGGTGGGGCCAACTCGTAGCGCGGCGGCTCCTCGCCGAATGAAGTCGAGCTCGTCGAAATCCGCGTCGAGGAAGGCTCGTCGGTCGCTGTCTGCGACGATGACACCGCCCGGGTGAGCATGCGCGCGCCGTCCGCGTACCTGAAGTGGAAGAGCTGCTCGAACGCGGCGCGATCGGCCCGTGTGCGCATCGTCTGCGCGACCTCGTCCGACAGTATCTCCCGGTCGAGAGAGCTCGGCCAAACCCCATTTGGCGAGCGAACCATCGGTCACGGTCGCGGGAACTCTCCTTTCCCCGACTCTCGAAACAACCGCGCGGCGTCGCTCGTGGAACGCCTTCTCTGGCTCAGCGTTCACTGTAACCACGAGGGCGCTCCCCGATCCGAGCCGGCTTGCCGCCGGGATGAGATCGTTAATCACGGCGGTGCTGAGTTTGGCGGTGTAGTCGAGCCACATGATTGTATGGGGCCGGAACGTCAGTTTCGGCAGCACCGTCGCGCTGCTGCCAGGCTCGACCACAATCGACCCGAATGGCCGGTTGAACTGGAACCGTTCGACCGGTGTCTCCTTCTCGATCGAGATCATCTCGGTGATGCCGGTGGTTCGCCAAAGGAGTTCGAAATCGACGAATTCGTGGGCACCGAAGCCGATGTACGAGTACTCCGCGAGTGAGCCGAACGCCGAGAGCCTTCGAAAGCGTCGACGAGCATGAGGCGCTCAATCGATTTGGCCGGGCGGTTCAGGTAGCTCCTTAGGCTCATCGGTCGACCTGCGTGTCGAGAAAGAACTGGAAGGTTCGCCTACCTACCTCCGACGCCGCCTCCGTTTCCAGCGTCTCGGCGACGGCATCGAAGTCGTCCTTCGGTACGGCGTAAGCGATACGCTTGATGGTGTCTGCGGCGCGCCTGTCGGGCGGATCCGGAAACCGCATCACCTCGGACAGGGGAACCTCCGCAAGAGGCACGGAGCGGGTTGACGCGATCGCCGGCGCGATGATCCGATCGGACGCCGGAATGCGCTGGCCTTCGTTCTTCGCCTTGTTGAGGAAGTTCTGGACGCTGCGAAGCGCTTGGACCATCTGCGCTCGGGTCGCCCGGAAGATGCGGCTGTCGCGATCCACGCCTGTCTTGGTCGTGTTCCGTGGAAGCAACGCCGAGTCACCGTACAGGTAGACATATCCGCGGAAGCTCCGGTATTGGGGGTGGAACGCGTTGGCGCCGTCACCCCAACCGGTCAACTCTGACGTGTCTGCCGCGAGAAGCAGCCGATTGTTGCAGAACAAGTACCACCCAGCCTCGGGCGCTGCCAGGAACTCCTCGGGCTCCACCTCGTCGCTCACGTCTGGGGCACGCATCGCGCCATCCGACGCCTTAGCAACGCCCGCGTACAGCTCCATCTGGACCGTCTCGCCATTCGCACGAAGCAACTGAGTTGTGTGCACCGGCGCGATTACATCGGACAGCGCGAGCTCAGGGCGTGATGGCCTGAGCGGATCGCCATTGAGGCTGATGGCTAGTCCCGCTGCTAGCGCGGACTGGTGGCGAAGCTCAAGGTCCAGACGGAGTCTGCCGAGGACCGACCTCGCGCCGAAGTCTTCTCGAACACTGTCGTGAAGACGATCGACTTCGATCGTGGTGCCAAGTACGTCATTCGGAGATGGGCGATACGCGGCATCGGCCTCCGAGAATGTGAATTGCCATCTTGGATCGAGGTCCCGGGCCCATTCGTCGACATCGACCGGAAGCTCGAATCGAGAATCGCTCGTTATCGATGCGACTTTGAAGCGGGTGCCGAGCTTGAACAGAGCGCGCTTCATGCCGACGCCGAACTGACCAACGGCCAGAGGCGAGCCAGGAAGTCTTCAGGTCGACCAGATCGGAAAGCGTATCGCTCGGCGATGTCCAGCGGGATCCCACCGCTGTTGTCCTTGATCTCAAACCGATCCGGCGTCGCCGTCACCTGAACCCAGAACTCAGACAAGTCCACGTCCGTCGACCTGCCATCAAACCCATCGGAGCCGACAGCCGACGTCAGCTCGGGTCCGCCGCCATCGGGCGCACCGGCCGCAGCGGTCCCTACTCGCGATGAGCAAACGCGCCGCGTCGACCGAGTTATCGACGAGGTCGACGACCGATGGCACGAGCTCGATGTCCTTGACGAGCATGTAGATGAAGAAGCGCTTAGCCGGGCTAGCGTCAGCGGTTGCACGTGGTTCGTTGTGGTCCAGTTCGATGGCCAAGCTCTTCCCCTCCCTTACGCCTATGCCTGAGCGCCGCTCATTGCCCTGAGAGCGGGCCACGAACCGCGCGCCGCCTCAACATCGGTCTCCGAAAGCAAGAGTATCCCCACTTGGCCTCGACGCGCTCATCCGCGTTGACGTGGTTGGCCCATCTTTGGGCTGCCTCGCGTTTGCCGGCGACGTCGGAAGAGGTCATCTCCTTGTCCATCTTGATCTCGATGACCCAGTGACGGCCGTCAGTCTCAACGGCAAGAAAGTCGGGGTTGTACAGCTGGCCGAAGCCATTCCAGAGGATGGGCAGCTCGCCGGTGTGGAGCCGGACCCAGCAGGTGATCTCGTCGGCCCCATCGAGGACGTTGGCGGCCGAGCGCTCCGGGCGGGAGTCGAACCACTCAACCGGGAACAGCGATCGCTTCCAGCCGTCGTACGCCGCCGAGCGACTGAAGGTCCCGAACCGATCCCTTGAAACAGCGCGATCTGTCGCTCGGACTGGAGCGAAGTCTCGAAGCTCCACGACCTCCTCGAACCAGGGCTTCGCCATGTACACCCGCTGCTCCTCCGCGACCATGCGCACGAGCCGCGCGCCAGCACGGTCGAGGTTCGCGGAGAGGATCTCGGAGCCCTTCGTGCCCAGGCCGCCGAGGAACGCATCCAGGATGGGCGCGAGCGCGGCTCGTTGGTCGCGGCGAGCCGGGACAGAAGGCGACGCGAGGACCAGATCGGTGAGCCTTGCCCGTAGTTGGTCACCGTCGAAGAGGGATTGCTGCGTCACGACGCGATCGACGGCGGCCGACGTCACCAACTCCGTTCGCCTCATCCCATCTGGACCCGTGACGACGCGGGCCGCAACCACGGTCCGTGCCAGCTCCGCCTCAGGATCGGCCGCGAGCGACTCACCGAGACGGCGAAATCGCGAGGTGTCGGTTATGTCGGCGAGGCTGAACGAGCTCTCGATCGTCGACATCCGAAGGATCGGGACGATGATCCGTGGGGCATCGGGTCGCGGCAGGATCTGCTGCCGGATCGCGAGCGCCGCGGCGGCCACCGGCTCGTTCGGTCCTCGACGGTCGTAACGACGGGGTCGGCTGGTCGTCCGCGACTGCGGGTCCGGCACCCTCAGCCCCGCCGTCGGAGGCGATGAGTGGCTGGCTCTGTGCCGGATCGTCTCCTTCACGACCACCTGCTGACCCCGGGCGTTCAGGCGGATGGCAGCCCGCGTCCGGAAGTCGACGAAGGCCTCGTTGAGGACGCCGGCGCGCCGCAACAGCTCCTCGTAGCGCTCGTGAGCGACCACCTCGAGGGTGTCCAGGATCTCGATGCCGGTGTAGGCACGAATGGCAGCCGCATCCCGCGGCCAAGCGTCTGCTCGGTGAGGATCTCCGGACACCGACGAGCGCATCGAGGCGATCACGTAGACGTTCCGGACGTCCCAGCCCTCCTTGAGCATGCCAACGCTGATGATCAAGCGAACCGGGGACTCGGGATCTTCTACGGTCGCGAGGGCCGCCAACGCCTCGTCAGGCGCCTTCCGAGTGGACCACGAGGACAGGCTTCCCAGCCTCGTGGTCCGCGAACTCGCCGGCGAAGAAGTCGGGGAGCGCAGGATGGCGCCGTACTCGTCGGCGTCCGCGATGTCCTTGGCGACGACAAGCATTACGGGATTGACGATCGGCTTCCCCGACGCCTGCGCGTATGCGGCCAGCGCGTCCCGCTTCGCCTTGAGCAGGACGACACCATCGGTCAGTTTCGTTAGTGGGTCCTTGCGATCGTCCTTCCGGCCGACGATGACCGGAGTCTTGACGAGGCGATCCGCGATCGCCGCCGCGAGCGGGTAGCGGAAGATCACTGGTCCTTCGGCGTCTTCTTGTCGGGCGTTGCGGTCAGACCCACGAGCACCCGGGGGTGCAAATCGCGGATCGCGTTCGAGAAGGCGGGGCCGTAGTAGCAGTGGTGCTCGTCGGCGAACACGACGAGATCGGAGATCGACTGCAGGTGGCCGTAGAGTTCCCGTGCCCAAGCCTTCACCGGAACTCGCGGGTCTTCCGGCCGGTCTTCGCCTCGGGCTTGATCAGCGACTGGACGGTGAACAGGTAGACCTTCACACGGGTTGGGTCGTCCATCGCCGCGCGCATGACCGGCGTCGCGAAGTTCTCGGCGGTGACGACGACCGGCGTGAAGCTCATCGGGCCGAGCAGACTCTTGCGATGACCGGGCGTCAGGTTGTCGCGGGTCTTCTCGAGAATCGTTCGGCCGGGCGTCACGATCGCGAAGTCCCGCACCCCGTAGGCGGTGGCGAACAGCTCCATCGAGCCAGCCAGATGTACGTCTTGCCGACCCCCGTGGCCGAGTCGACAACGCACTCGAACGGCGGCTCGGCCATCGACGTCGTAGTGCTGGGAGACCTCGGCGGCGAGGCTCTGCACCGCCTCGGCGTTCGGGTCGCGGAGGTCGAGGCGGGCCGCGATCTCGGTGATCGCGCGTCCCGGAACAGGCGCAGGTCAGCCATCGGGGGTCGCGACCTCGACCGTGCCTGTTGGCTCGGCGGTCGTCGAACCGTCGCCGTCCGTCACCATCGCGATGGTCTCGGCCAGCTCCAGCTGTAGCTGCTGTCCCGTTCGGTATTCCGCGAGGAGTGCCGAGGATCTTCCGCAGGCTGGATCCGGCCCGAAGTTCCCGAAGGGACCGTTCGAGCGTCAGGATCGATGCCGGTTCCGCAGATCACGACCCGCTCGCCCATGTTCAATGCCGAAACCCGAGGATCCGGACGACGTCGTCATTGACCACGCCGTCAATCACGGCCAGCCTCGTACGGCCCTTCCGACCTGCGAAAGGTGCGCTTGGCTCGAAGGCGAAGCCAAGCTGAGCCCGCCGTCGCCTCAGCGAGTCGCCCGTTGGTCATCGAGTCGGCGAGGAAGATGAGGCCGTCGTCAGTTTCGAACATCGAGGGCGCGACCGACATGACACGGTAGCCTCCGCCGACTCGCCAACCTGTGACCTCGGTAACGCCACCGGGTCCTTGCCCTGGACGACTTTCGTGAGCCGCGGGATGGCGAAGGTATCGATAGTCGCCACCTCACGCTCAATCCCGATCCATCGACGGCCCATCTTGTGCGCGACCGCCGCCGTGGTGCCCGGGCCAACAAACGGGTCGAGGACAATGTCGTCTGGGTTCGATGCGATGTGGATGATCCGGTGCATCAGCCGTTCCGGTTTTGGGGTTGAGAAGGGCTCCACGCCGGGGGAAGAGCGCCATCAGCTCCTTCTTTGCTTCGTCGGTGTGGCCGCATTCCTCGTGCGACCACCACGTGTTCGGAACGATGTCGTCAACCTCGGACAGGTAGCGCTTGATGCCCGGTGACCCACCGCCACCCTTGCCGAAGTAGGCACGACCGGACGCAACCACGTCGTTCCACCTATCCTCCGTCATAGACCAATGGCGTCCTTGGCGGTGGGAGACGAGTGTCGCCGGATGGGGTAGTGATGGGGTACTGGAGATTGGCGCGAATCTGTGGCGCATCGAGCGGGATGATCCGCCAGGGGCCCAATGGATCGTCGTCGGGATTGCGATACTGCTTCGCTTGTTCGTCGGCTCGAGGCAGGCGATTGCGGATGCGGCGCCAGGTCTGCGGGTCGCGCGCATAGACCAAGAGAAAGTTGTGTGATGTCGAGAAGGCCGCGTCGCTTGAGCGTGAATACCGGCCTTCCCAGAGCACCGTGGCGACGAAGCTTTGGGACCGAAGACCTCGTCCATCATGACCCGGCAGTACCCGATCTCCGAGTCATCAAGATGAACCCACACGGACCCATCGGGCGATAGGAGATCGTGGATTTGCATCAGGCGGTCTCGCATCATGGTCAGCCAGACCGAGTGCTCGAGGTTGTCGTCGTAGTGCAGGAAGCTCTGCTGCGTGTTGAAGGGAGGGTCGAGGTAGGCGAGCTTGACCTGGCCGAGGTAGTGCCTCGCGAACTCTGGTAGACGGGCGAGGCTCCGGAGGGCGTTCAAGGCGTCGCCGCGGATCAGCAGGTTGTCGGCCGCCCGCTCACGACCGACGTCGCCGATCACCCCGACGTCCTCGAGCAGGCGGACCTCGGCGACCCGGTAATCGGACGGGTCGACCCACTCGTATGACCCGTCTTCTGCAGCCAGCAGCCGCTTTGTCTTGTTTGTCC
>JAOSJK010000032.1 GCA_027494135.1 Acidimicrobiia bacterium
CCCTCGAGGCCCTCGAGCACTCCCACGGGCCTCTCCCTGCCACGCTCACCGCACGGACGGGTAGAGGTGCGCACCACGTCTACAGGCTCCCCGCGGGTGCCGTGATCGGGTGCTCGACCGGCAGGCTCGGCGAGGGTATCGACATACGAGGCGACGGCGGGTACGTGATCGCAGCACCCTCGGTGCACCCGTCCGGCACGGTGTACCGGTGGGACGATCCGGCGCTCGAGGTAGCGCCACTCCCGGTGTGGGTCAGCACGCTCCTCGGTCAGCGGCCGGAGCGCCTCGAGCCAGACCCGGACCCCGACGACGACTCCGACGACTCCGACGACCCGGAGCACCCCGAGCTCGACCTCGTCGCAGACACCTACGCCAGGACCGGCGACCTCGAGGCGGCCCTCGACGCCGGCCGTGAACTCATCGACGCCGGCGTCGCCACCGCCGAGCAGGTCGCAGCGACCCTCGCACTCGTGCAGATCCGCGCGACTCAGCTCGACTACCAGTCGTGCTCGCGTCGGAGCTTGCGCCGGTCGTCGGCGGTCGTCCCCGCCCACACTCCGGCCGTGAGCGTGTCGTCGAGAGCGAACCGTAGACACTCACGTTTCACACGACAGCGCCGGCACACGTCCCGCTGAGCGTCGATGCGAGCACCACGGCCCGGGAACCAGTCGAGCGCCTGGTACTCGATGCACAACGCATCACGCATCACGCCGGCCTCGTGACGAGCTGCTCGACGTCGAGGAAGTCAGCGAACGGCGGCGATGCAGCGAACGCGGCGAGAGCGTCGTGATCCAGCGCCACACCTCCGACCGCTTGATGGGACCGGGCCGGCCGTGGGAGTACGACGTACCACGACCGACCCGGACCCCGAGCGCCACGACGTCAAGGAGCCGCCGTAACGCAGACTCAGCAACTAGCTCAGACGGAACGCTTCATGATGTTCAGCCCGGCCGCATCGACCACCCGGCCATCCGTGCGAAGCAAGCCACGGAAAGCGACCTGCCGCTTGTTGAAGAGCAGGTCGTCGCTGCGCTCCAGACGAAGGCCGCCAACATCACGCAGCCAGTAACACGAGAAGTCGCCGAACGCGACCACCTTCGCGTTTGAAGCGAGCGACGCTACCGACCCGTCCGTGTACGCACGATGACCGAGCAACTGGTCAGGCTGACCGGCGGTGCTCGACGGCGACCAGACATAGGCGCCGACCGTGCCACCGGCACCGTCACGGATCTTGCGGAGAACACCGGCCGTCTGATCGCGCATCAGGAACTCGGCACCGCGCGCACGGTACGAATCCGGCACCGAATAGACGAGGTCCAGTAGCTTCTCGATCGACGGGTCGATCAGTGAGCCGCCGGTGGCGATCGTCCCGGCACCGCTTATCGCCGTCATCACACCTTGCGGCTCACCGCTGCCAGACCCGTTGACGAACCACGCCGACGTGTATTCGCCGACCGCACGGGCGATGTTCGAACCGAGCCATGACGCCATGTCCGGTCCGGCATCCTCGAGCAGATCACCGGAGATGACCGCAAGCTGCCCGGCGTCGTACGCGTTCAACGTCACCTTCCCGAGGACCGGGTCGCTGCCCGCGAACGCGGTGTCCTGGGTTGCGACCTGCGTCGCGATCCCGTGGGTTGTCACCGTCGGGATCGTGTACGGGTGGCCGCCTTCGGTCGTGATCTGAGTCGTCCGCATCCTGCGCATCGCCGTCGACGCCGTCAGATACCCGACGATCTCACTGGCGACCAGGCTCGGGATCGTGAGGCTCCCGCCAGACGAACCGCCGTCACCCATCACGACCCGGAACTCGTCGCCCCGAGCACCATCGCGCCACGCGTTCTGCGCGGCAGTAGCGGCACGGAGGTCGACGTTCAGCGCCGTCACCGACGAACGCGGCGTGAAGAACTGCGCGAGCGTCTCCCGCTCACGCCGGTCAACCTCGGTCAGCGTGTCCGGAGTCGCGAGCCGCTCGTACTCCGAGCGGACGCCCTCCATCGTCCGGCCACGCTCGGCCGCCTCGCCGACCTGCCGGATACCGTCGGGCGAGGGCGTTCAGGTCATCCTCGGCGCGGTCGTAGGCAGCGGTCTCCTCGGCGGTAAGCGAACGCTTCTCGGCGGTCGCACGGTCGAGGAGCGCCTTCATGCTCTCCCGCGTGGCGGCGCTGATCGTTCAAATCCTTCAGTTGTGCTCGATACATCTCGGCTCCTCCATGAGCTCGAAGTGGATGCCGGCGCACGTCGAAGTGCGCCTGGCAAGAACTGTGCGAGCTCGGGTCGCCGGCCGTCGCCGGTTCCTCGTCGACTCGCACACAGTCGGCCGGGTGAAATCCCAGGCTCCGGCGTCACGGGCGCATACGTCCCGTGAGGTGGTGGCCAGGCTCGGCGCAACCGACTGTCAACCTGTCCGCCTCGAGGTGGTGGCCCGTGTTCGTGAGCTCCGGCGTCGAGGCGTCTCCCAGCATTGTTGCACCGGCCGTGCAACATTTCAAGCGCCCTCACCGTCGAGCAGACGATCAGCCTCGTCGCCCAGCCGCTCAGTCACGAAATCCGAGAAGTACGTGGCGAAGCTCGCCGTCACCGCAGCCATGTACGCCGTCGATTCACACGTCTCCGCAACCATCGACCGATGAAACATCTCGGCCAACTGCCTCCACGCATCAGCCGCAGCAATCAGAGCGTCATCCGAGAGCCGCCGGGGATCGAGCAGCACCGAGAGATCATCCTCACCGCTCACGGCTTCGCCTTCGCCGCCGCCCGGTCCGCCTCGATGATCTCGATGAGGGTCGGCCCGTCGTCGCCGTCGTCGTCGTCACTCCGACACAGAGCCAGATGCAGCAACCTGAACTCCCTGAGCAGGTCAGCCTTCGGCAACTGGCCGAGATCCAGGACGCCGGCCAGCCTCAAGTAGGCGTGCGCCAAACCCGGATCGGCAGCGTCGAGACGGCCCGACGCCTCGAGCTCCGCCAGGTCCGCAGCGCAGCGTCGGCGTGAGTAGCATCTGCGTCAATGTCCACAATGCACCTTTCGCAAGTAGGGATGGTGAGCACGGATAATCCGACAGCGAGGAGCTCGGGAGGTGGTGTCTGATCCTGAAAGGCCCGACTTGTCCGAGTCTTGAGGATCGAAGGCCCCGCTTGTTGGCTCCGGCTCTCTCATCCCCCCCCGGGCTGCCGGGGGTTGCGGCAGGTTGTGTCGCAGGTTGTAGACGGCCTGCTCGACGGTGACAGGATGCTCTCAGAGGCGTCACGTTGCCGTCTGCCGTGTTCGTGAGCGGTTCGGGTTGTGGTACCGGTGCGGCGCTGGCGGCGCCCTCAGGAGCCCGATTCCGGGCCTCTCGTTGCCTGGCCTGGCGGACGAGGTCCGACTTCGGCCGGGCGAGGTCGACGTGCCCGCTCATGGGGTGCCCCAGACGGGTGAGGGGTCCGGGTTGAGGTGGTGATAGTCGACGGGTGCCGGTTCCTCGACGGTGGGGTCCAGCTCGACGACGGTGGGGGTGATCGTGATGGTGCTCATCTTCTCGATCTCCGCGCCATCGGGTTCATGGCCGACCTCGTGCTGCTCGTGCAGACGGCGTCGGTGGCTCTTGCGGCGTCGGCGAGACGGCGTGCGGCGAGGCGCTGCTCGATGCCGGCGCCGAGCCAGCGTGCGAGGCGCCTGCCGAGGCGGTCGGCGAGGCGGGTCATGGGTTCCCTCCGGTGAGGACGATCACGCCTCGCGACTGGAGTGCGGGGCACCAGTCGTCGTGGCGGATGGTGAGCCGGCCGGTGCCGTCACGGTCGATGGTGTGCTCGACTTCGTGGGCGCAGGTGCAGCCGCGCGCTTCGCAGGATCGGGCGGCGAGAAGGTCGGCGACCAGCGGGGGGAGGTTCATTGGCCGGCTCCGAGGTCGCCGTCGTGTTCCTCTTGTTTCGCTTGTTTCGGATCCATAGGCGACGGTAGGTACCTGGCCCACGCGTCGTGGAAGTCGGAGCGGAGGTACCCCTTTACGTTGAGGCCGCCGAGCTGGCTGGACTTGACCTTGTGGCGGCGGAGGCGCCAGGCGAGACCTCGAGCGTCGAGCGGCTTACCCCGCAGGTCTCCCCAGGGTGCGCCGTCCATCTCGTTCAGCTTCTGGAGGAGGTCGACGGTGGAGAGCCGGTCGGTGTCGGGGGTGCCGTCGAACGCCGTGCGGATGTCGACCAGGAGGCGGACGCCGAGGCTCACGTCGGCGTCGGAGCGTTCACCTTCGATGAGGGTCGCGGCCTGACGGATCCGGGTAGACCACTCGTCGCCGGCGCTGTCACCGATCATCACCAGCGCCTCCCATACATCGGCGGGCCGGTCGGTGATCCCTTCGGGCATGTCGGGCTCGAAGGTGGCGAGGGTGGCGGTGTTCGTTGCCGCCCAGGCTGCGGCCTGGTCTCTGATTGCTGCCCCGATGGGGATAGCGCGACGTGCCCGGAACGGCTCGACCGCCTCGTCATTGCGGCGTCGTTTCATGGCGATGATGACGGCCCGGTCGAGGATCGTGTCGGGTAGGTCGCCGATGGCGGCGATGGCTACGGGTGCGAAGGCGGGGAACGCCTCGACCTTGACGCCTTTCTCCACTACGCAGCGGTAGGCGACTGCGCCGCGCCGGTGGCCGGCGTTCACGAGTCCCCGCAGGTCTTCGTGCTGGGTTGCGACCTTCGGGGATAAGTAGGTGTCGGCCTCGTCGAGGAGGAGGGTGCAGGAGCCTTCGGAGACCTTGCGGAAGAGTGCGGCTGCGCTCAGGTTCACGGTGCGGAGCGGGTTCGGGGTGAGTAGGTCGATCACTTCCAGGCGCGGGTTTTCCCGCATTGCTTCTCGGGGCTGACGAGGGCGAGGCGGGGGGTGCTTTCGAACGCTTCCAGGGCGTGGCAGTGGACTACCCAGGCGGCGACGGCCTAGCGTGCCTCGGGTGAGGGGAAGGCGACGTAGCGGCCGAGGAAGGCGTCGATCTCGTCGAGGATCACGTCGAGCGGTACCGTCGCCTTAGGTGCCGAAACATCCGAAACTTGGGAAGCGGCGGGGTCGGTGTCGATGACCTCGAGCTCCTCGATCGAGTGCCCCTTCGAGACGTGCTCCGTGATGTCCTTGCAGCCGTCCGCAGGTTCGGCGATGGTGACGGTGCGGGCGATACCCTGGAGGCTCGCTGCGACCTCCTGGGCGTGCTTGCGGCCTGGGGTGTCGGCGTCGGCGACGACCACTACCTCGGCACCGTGGAGCGTCTTGGAGTAGGTGTGCGCGCATTTGCCTGCTCCGCCTGGATTGCAGGTGGCGGCGTGTCCGAGGCGGCGGAGGTGTCGACGTCACGCTCGCCTTCGACGATGAAGATCGTCGAGTCGTTGGCGATGCTGGCGAGGAGCTCGGGGAGCCGGTAGAGGACGCGGCGGGTGTTGGCGAGCTTCCAGATCCAGCCGCCGTGGCCGTCTGGCCGGCGCTGCCTGAAGTCCTGGGTGAGAACCTGACGACCTCGTACAGCAACTCGCCATCCGCGCCGTCGTATGGGTAGGTCGCGACGATCTCGGGTCTCGTGCCGTTCGCCTTTGGCGGGTACAGGTCGGCGGGTTTCAGGTCGAACGCTTTCACGATGTCGGCGAACTGGCAGCCGGCGTGGCAGTGGAGGAGTGCGCGGCCGTCGTCACCTTCGGTGATCGAGAGGACGCTGTGCGGTCGTCGTGGGCGGGGCATCGGGCTGACCATTCTTTGCCGTGCCGTTTCGGGTGGTCGAGGCGGCCGAGGAGTAGGTCGACTGGCGACGTTGCGGCCGTCATGGCTGCACCTCGCACGGTGCCCCGGGGCCGACCTCGCGACGGTCGACTCGCACCTTGAGAACGTCGGCACCGTCGAACGCTTCGAGCTTCGCAATGAAGCGGTGCACGGCCTCGACGCGCTGGATCGTGCGGGTGTTCGAGTAGGTGGTCGGCGACCAGGAGCGGCCGCCGCATGTCACCCGGTACTCGTACCGGGGGGTGTACGTCGGTCGCCGGGGCGGGTACGCTTGCTGTCGGATCCACTCGCAAGTGCGGTCCCTAGACGAGCGCCGGGCGACCCCACCGCCCGGCCTCGTCGCGTCACCCTCGGCATCGGTCCGCGCCTTCGAGTGCGATCCGCTGGAGCTCCGCTGCGGGGGATGCGGCGTGAGCGGCCGATCTTCGTCGACGCGATCTCGCCGGCACGGATCAGGTTATGAACGGTGGCGCGTGAGAGGCCGAGAGCTTCGGCGGCTTCGGCGGGCGAGTACGCGACCCTGATGGTCGCTGGCTTCGGTGCTGTCGCTGCACGCACAAGCTGCTCCTTCGAGCAACCCGGCGGCTAAGCGGGGACTTCGGGCCAATGGGGCCACGAGCACATCTGATGTCTACTGGACCGTACCACGCTCCGACGGCCGAGACGGGGATGCCTCCACGGCGACGGTTCGACCCTCGCGGCGACTGGTGGCGACGCTGCGCTCAAGCGCTGAGCGGGGGATCTCGAGGTCGCCGTGCCTCGAGCACCATGCGGGCAGTACCGGCGGGAGATGTCGGGCCGATGGGATCTCGAGGAGTGCGAGCCGCTGGTCGTCGCGCTGGTCTCGGCGCTGCTCACGCCGGAGCGCGGGTGGCCGGTCCGCGTCGAAGGTGTTTACCCGCAGTACCGCGCCGAGGGGATGGAATCCGGCAGCACCTGACGGGCGGATCTCGACAGGTAGCGCACCGTCGTCCTCGTCGGCGACGGCGTGCTCTGTGACGCTCGCGACGATCTCCCGGCACCGCTTGCACCGAACATGGGCGAGGGTAGCGACGAGATCCCCGGCGAGGTTCCAGGTGAGTACGTCCGCTTCCTGCTCTGGCACGAGCGGCCGGGAGAGGCTGCGCGGCCACGTCGGCCGGGCGGTCACCGCTCACCCCATAGTGCGCGGCCGATCGCGTCCGCGGCCTCGTTCTTCGCTGGCTCCCCGAGGTGCGCGTACACGTCGGCGGTGACCCGGAGTGACGAGTGACCGAGTGTCCCTGAGATCGTCTTCAGGTCCACGCCTTCCGCGAGGAGCATGGTGGCTGCGGAGTGCCGGAACGCGTGAGGGGACCATCTGCCGATCCCCGCAGCCTCGGTGAGGCGGTAGGTGGCCTGTCGGAATCCGTCAGGGTCGAGGGGGTGCCGAACTCGGCTCGGAACACGAGATCTGCGCCGAGGGGGAGCGCGACCCATTCGGGGCCGGCGGCGAGACGCTCCTCGACCTGGCGGCGACGGTGCGCTCGAAGGTCGCGGCGACCCGTGCGGGTAGGGGGATTGTGCGCCGTGAGCGTGCGGTCTTCGTGTCAGCGAGAGCGAGCGTCGATGGGTCCCCGTTGTTGCTCCTGATCCGTTTCAGCGACCGGGTGACGGTGAGCCGAGGAGGGTCAGCGTCGAGGTCGACCCCGTCCCAGGTGAGGCCGAGGAGCTCTCCTCGTCGGAGGCCGAGAGCGAGGGCGACGGTGAACGCTGCCTCGAGCCGGTGGCCGTGGATCGAGTCGAGGAACGTGCGAGCCTGCTCGATCGTGAGCGCGTTCCCCCTCGGGAGCGTCCATGCGGACGCCTGGGGCGATAGCGGCGACGTTGCGGGCGACTGCACCTCGGATTCGGCGAACCGTAGAGCGCGCCGCAGGATGGAGCGTGCGAGCCTGCGCGTGTTCGCCGCTCTTGCCGTCGGCTTCGAGGTCGAGGCCCATGCGCGCTACATCTCGGGCGGTGAGTGTCCGCAGACGCTTACGGCCCAGCTTCGGGATGATGTAGAGCCGCACCACGTCGCGGTACTGGGTCTCGGTGGTCGCGGCGACGGTTCCCGGCAGCACGTCGTTGAGCCACTGCGTCATGTACGTCGCGACGGTGAGGTCTTTCGCTACTGGCTCCTGGCCTGAGTCTGTCGTGGCGCCGCAACTCGCGGAGGCGTGCGACGACCTCGTTGCGGGTGCGGCCGACGACCTTCTTGCGGACCGCCTAGCCGCGCTCGTCGATATCGACAGTGATGCGACCTTGCCAGCGTTTGCGGTCGGGGTCGTAGCTGATGGTGCCTTCGCCGCGTCCTCGTCTCGCCATCGTGCGACTCCTCCGTCGGGGTTCCTTGACTGCGTCTTGAC
>JAOSJK010000033.1 GCA_027494135.1 Acidimicrobiia bacterium
ATCTCGGCCATGACGTCGTCCCATGCCCGTCCGGCCGCAATGGCCTTCATCACTTGGAACTGCTTCGTATCTGGATCTCGGTGATCGAAGTGAAGCGCCGCCGGATGCTCTCGGTAGCCACAGTCGATACATCCGCATTCGATCTTGATCGCCTGTACGGCTTCTATCCGCCGACGGCGGTACTGGCGGATCTTCTCGCGACCGTGAGGCGTAGCGGCATAGCGCCGTGCTGCGTTACGTCCTGACTCGCGTCGGCGCTCTGGATCAACGATCGGGCTCATGCGACCGCATCCTCCTCTCCCGCCAGCGACGGCGTGGGCTGCAGAACCTGATCGAGGGTTCTCATGCCAGCCATCCGCGCGATCTCGGTTTGTGTGTAGCCGAGATCTTCGACCGCCGTCCGCCAGGGAATCAGGCCCGCCTGGAACTTCTTGATCACCGCGTCGGTGGTCTCCGCCTCCGTCCGGGTCTGCGGATCAGCCCAGATGATCTCCGAGTCGGGCGGCGGCTCCCCGAGCCCGTCGAACCGGCGGGCGAGGCGGAGCACCTCCTCAAAGCACTCGCCGAACGGACGCATCTTCCGCCGCACCTTCGCGACGAGCCCAGCCTCCGCGGACCGGATCGCGTCGCCGGATGGCGACTGGCCCTGCTCGATCAGGTAGTGCCGCGGTGTCCGCGACGTCACGGCGATGTGCAGGACGTCCTGCTCGATCGCGCTGATGTAGCCGCCGAGGTCGGTCTGCTCGAACTCGCCGAACTTCACGTTCTCGCCCTCCGAGGCCCAAGAGCCGGTCGATCGCGACGTCGAACGGCTCGCGGAAGTTCCCGACTCGTCCTCCTCGAAGCGTGATCCCGGTCGCCCACCGCTGCCGGTGCGCACCGAAGTAGCCGGCGAGCGCGCGGAGGAACAGCTGCCCGTTGATCCGATCCTGGGTCGCGACGACGTCGACGAGCTCCGACTCGCCCTCGACGGTCAGCCGTGACCGGTTCCTCAGCGGCACCATCGGGACGATCCCGGAGCGGGTTCTCGACGAACGGCTCGTCAGTCCACTCCCGCCAGTCCGATCGGCTGCCACCACCAGCCTCGTCGGCGACGAACTTCGAGATCCCGTCCGGCAGGTAAACGTTCGCGCGGACGACCCCGCGAGCTCGTCCTTCCCACACCTTCGGCGCGGCGTCGCGCCTCCGGTAGTTCGAGCCCGGCGTGTACGCGACGATCGTCTCAGTCGGATCCTCGACGGCGATCACCGGGTAGCCGCCATCCTCATCGGCCGCCCACACGCTCAGGTAGCAGAGCCCCTTTACCATCGCCTCGACGATCCCGGTCTGCGACTCCGCGTCGAGCTGGTTCGCCTGCCAGATCTCCCACGACCGCTCGTCAGCAGCCTCATCGGCGCTCGCGGACAGCCGGAATCCCTCCACCTTCAGCCGCTCCTCGGCGGCGTCGACGACCGGGCGCATGAAGTTCGACCGGGCCTGCTCGAAGCAGCAGCCGGAACTCGCTCCGGATCTTCGACGAGGTGCGGCGTTCGTCAGGAACGGCAGCGGATGCCGTCCGGCGTAGTAGTCGTCGAACATCAGCATGTCGTCGCGGCGCTTCTCAAGCTTCGGCTGCAGCGCGTGGAGCCACCACTCGGGCGAGCCGGGCTCAGCCTGCGACGTCGGGAGAGGAAGGACGGTCGCCATCGCCCTACCGGAACCCCACCGTCCGTCCAGAACGCCGCTTCAGCGCGCCGGCCGCGATCGCGTCGTCACCCGGGCCTCCCAGGAGGGCGGTCATCGCCCCGTCGATCTTCCGGACGCTCTTCGAGCTGTCCTTCCGGATCACCCAGAGCTCCTCGTCACCGTCGCGCATCCGCGTGCGCTGCCGAACAGCGTTCGCGATGTGCCGGGAAGCAGCGGGTCACCGTCGTGCGACATCGCCTCCGGGCGCATATCCGTCTGGAACGCGCGGAGCGCGAACGCCATCACCTTGATCCGATTCGTCCACCACGGGACGATCCGGTCCTTCCCGTACTGCGCTGCCCACCGGTCGAGTGACATTTCCCAATACGGCGGATCGGCGTACATCCGCCATACGTCCCAGGTGGCGAACGCCTCCGCGACGGCCTGATCGACCTCGGACTCCGGCACTTCCCAGTCGTCACCGGCGTTCGGCGGCGCTCCCAGGCGCCGACGACGATCTGATGGCCGAGCTCGACGTCCGTTGCGACCTGCGGACCGTCGCGTCTCGCCGGCGCGACCCGTCGAACCCGAGCGGTGATCAGCCCCCAGCATCGATCCCGACGCCACGCTTCGCGAGCGCATCCCATGCGTCCGAGTCGAGCCGGCCTGCTCCCGATTCCCCAGACGCCGCACGCGAACCGGGCCCACTGCCACTTCGTCGACGGCGAATCGAACCGCTCCCGCAGCGCCTCGGGCGTCTGCCACGACGCCGGATTCGCGAGCTTCACGAGCTCCAGGTCTTCCGAGATCCTGGCCAGCGTCGAGCGCCCACTCGTGCAGAGCGAACCCCTGTCGCCCGCACGTGCCGGTGCGCTCCTTCACGCTCGACGTCGCCGAGCCCGTACGCCATCGCGCGCAGCTCGCCGAGCGGCGAATCCTCATCGTCGCCGGCAGTCGAGATCGTGATCATCTGCCCGTCCCGCGGGCCCAACCATCGCGGACGAGCCCGTACGTGTCCGACGACTGATGCCGGTGGAGCTTCGTCGATCAGGCCGAGCGTCCCGAGCCACCCGTCGAACGTGTCGGCGTCCGCCGCGTACACCTTCATGATCCCCGGAACGCCTTCGGGTTCCGCTGGTCCTCCGGATCAGGCCGGCGGATCTTCCCGGTAGCCGCGCAGCACCCGCAGCCGATCCTTCACCGCAGGGCTTCGCTGATGAACCCGCGCGCCGCCCTCGAACAGCCGCATCGCCTGATCACGCGACGCCGCCACGATGCAGATATCCGCGTCATCCACGCTCAGCAGATGGAAGAGGCCGAGCGCCGCGAGCAGCGCCGTCTTCCCCGTTCTTCGGGATCAGCACGAGCGACCCCCGTGTGCCGGCGAAGTAGTCGGCGAGCATCAGCCGCTGAAACGGCCAAGCTGCATCGGCTGCTTGTTCTCCAGCACGAGGTCGGAGCAGAAGCCAGCGAACCCGTCGATCGCGACTGGGCGCGAGCTCCAGGCGCGAGGACTGCCATCACGCAGCCGCCCTCCGAGCCCGCCAGTCCCGAGTTTCTCTCCCGAGCCCTGACCCAGCGGTCTTCGGCCCCCGCCAGTGGATCTACCCCAGGTCTTCGTCGCTCGGTTGCAGCGCAGCGCGTGCTCGGGCCCAACGTGGAGGTCGCGGTCGCGGTCGTCGTGCCCGAGATCCCATGGCTCGTCGGGTCGGATCGGCTCGCCGCATCGGGGCGCAGTTGACGGTGCCGGTCGCGATGAGCGGTTCGAGGTCGCGGCGTTTGGCCTGATGTCCGCGTCAGCCTCGGGCGTGGCTTGAGCCTCGTGTCTCGGTCTCGGGCGCCGGTGCCTCGGGGCAGTAGGTGCCGAGGGTCAGATCGGGGCAGCCTGGTTCGGCGCAGACTCGTGTCTCCTGCGTGGTTGGGATCTGGTTCGGGAACGGCTGAGGCCGCCTCGGTGGGCGGCTCTGGCATAGCTGTCGCATGTACGACCGACCGACCGACAGGTCCTGACTTCGCCTGTCGTTCAGTCCGTCGCTGAGTGTAGCGCGTCTCGGATGGAGCTCAGACGATCGCCGTCGCGAGGGCGGTGGCGAGCTCGGCTGGGCTGCCGGGCATGGTGCTGGGTCTAACGCCTGAGCGATTGCGTCCGACGGCGGGGATTCCTCGGGTAGCTCTCATCCCTGCCCCCGGGTCACGGTGTAGAGCTGGTCGTCTGCGGAGGGGAGGCGTTCCCCGGTCTGAGGATCGCTTCGGCTGCGACCCGGGCTTGGCTGGTGCGGATCGGCTGGCGGTATCGGGGTAGGAGGTGGTGGCTCATGCTGCTGCTTCGTCGTGTGGGTTCGCTCGGAGCGCGATGTCGATTCGTTGGTCGGCTCGGGCGAGCATCGTCTGCACGGTCGAGAGGGCGAGATCCATCGTAGGGGAGATGTCGCGCTGCTTCATGCCGCCTTTGCCGGAGCTGGTAGGGCGGTGAGCTGGCGGGACTCTGGATGGAGCGTCTCGACGACGAGGTCGCGGTACCAGTCGGGGAGGTCTTTCCAGGGGACGCGGTCGAAGGGGCGGTCGGTCATGCGGCGGCTGTCGTCTTCCGGCGCTCGCGGGCGAGCTGATCGGTCATGCGTACTGGCCTTCCTTCTTCATCCGGTTGAGCTCGGCAACGGCATATGCGGACGGGCTCTTCGGCGCTGAGTCGCGTACCTTCTCGTAGACGGTCCTGAATGCTGCCTGGGGGAGGTCGCGGGCGAGCGCTCGGAGGATTTCCAATAGGGTGCCTCCGTCTTTGTCGGTGAGGATGGATGCGAGTCGGAAGGCGTGGAGCTCGCGTTCGACGTGCAGTCCGTTCGTCTGGGTTTCGTGAGTGGCAGGCTCTTGCTCGGCGGGCTCGCCGGCGGTCTGGTCCCTGACGGAGACAAGGTCTTGATCTTGTACTTCTCTCTGCTCTGCTCTCGCGAGCGCGTGAGGGCTAGCGTCGTGTTGCACGGTCTGCTAGCGGCGCGCTAGCAGAGAACCCGATAAACCCGCATCCTTGAGCCGTTCTAGTTGCGCCATGGTGACTCTGAGTTGAAGTTGACGTGAGAGCGAGCGTGTGTCGAGCGGAACGCGAGCGTGTGACGAGGCGTAGATGAGCCAGAGCCCATGGAGTAGCGAGCGGGTGCCCTCGGGCAGGTCAAGGTACCCCGGATCGTGCAGGAGCTCGCAGTAGTTCTTGATCCATGGCGGCCATCGGTCCTTTGTAGTGCTGGAACCGCTGCCAGTCGACGACGACGATCCACCGTTGCGGCTCGGTGGTCATCATCAGGTCGTCTCGTCCTTGGTCTCGGTGAGCCGCTCGAGTAGGAATCCTGCGAATGCCTTTGCGACGCTCTGGAGCTGCTCGTCGAGGGCGTAGAGCTGCCGACGCTCGAACCCGGCATCGACGAGCCGCTGGATGTCTGCCTTGCCTTTGAGCTTGCCGACGTCGGGGTCGGCGAGTGCCGCGGCCATGTGTGTGGCGAGCTCGCCCCGGACGATCTGTCGTACCCGAGGGAGTTCGAGAACGGGTGAGACGTCGCGGATGAGGATGTCAACGACCATCGCTCGGAGCTGCTCGTGGTCGAGCGGGATCCACTTCTCTCCGTCCCAGGTACCAGGCGTCCCGGGGTCCATTAGTCGTCCGCTCGGATCGTGAGCCGCGATGTCGCCGGGGTCTCCCACGCGACCTCCCGGGGCGCGACCGGCTTGTGCTCGATCCGGAACCGGCCGCAGCGGCCGACTTCGCCGACGGCGAGCTGGAACTCGTGCAACATCGTCTTCACCTTCTCGTCGGCCTCCTTGAACTGGTTCCGGACGGCCTTGAGGCTGTGGTTGCGCTTCTCGCGTTCCTCGAGCGCTCGTTCGAGCTCGGTGCTGTCGAAGACGCGCTCGTCGATCGCGGTCTGGTCGTCCTGTTTCACAGCCATCACCACGCTCCTTCGTAGATGCGGATCTCGGACCCGGGCCGGCTCCCCGTAGCCTTTCGTGACTGACTGCTTTACGATCTGCGAGTCGTTGCGGTAGAGCGACGCCTTGGAGGGCGTCCTCGACGGCCCGGAGGAGCTTCGTGGAGTCCGGCTTGACGGTGTGATGCTCCGGCGCTGAGGGGCGGAGCCACAGGCCGCCGATGTGGCCTTTCGGCCGGGGCAGGTAGAAGTCAACGGCGATCGTCAGGGGCCCGTCGAGGAGCTCGCGGCCGTGCATGCGTTCGCCGGCGGCCTGGGCGACCGCTCGTTTCCAGGCGGCCGCCCCTTTCGACGCGTCGCGGAGGAACACGCGTCCGTCGTTCGTGCGGCCGGCGGTCTTGGACCCGGCGGGTGCGGGTTGCCCGTAGACGACGAGCTCGATCCGCCGGTTCTCGGCCTCATGTGCGATCTCCGCAGAGCGTAACCACGCTAGTTGTGCGAGCTCAGCCAGCCGAGCAGCGTGATGTCGTTGCTAGCGGCGGTCTGCGACAACGTCACCGTCGCATTGACGTCGACCATCCGAACCATGGATCAGCGATGTTCGGCGATCCGATCCAGATGTAGGCGGCGTCGCTGACGAACCGTCCGGCGAGCAGGTTGAAGCTGCCGGAGGCGTTGTTGCCTGGCGTGGAGCAGACGACGTTGTAGGTGACGTGGACGGGTGCTGCGACCTCGGCTGAGGACCAGACGCCGACGGCGGAACGCGGTCGTGCGGCTGACGTCGCTGAGGGTGAGTGGCGGTCTCACCGGTGCCAGCGGTGTCCTGTCCTTCGGCGACGATGTCCGCCCCGGCGATTCCCGCGAACGTGAATGCGGTGATGGTTGCGAGTAGTGTGATTGTCTTCCTCATTTCCCTGTTCCTTTCGTTCGGGTTTTTTCTGGTTTGGATGCACGTCAGCCTCCGTCAAGCTCCTGCCAACGTTTGTCCGCGTTCGGCGGGACGGGTAGCTCTTCGGGCCGGGCGGCTTCGGCGCCTTCCTGCTCGGGCGGCCATGGCGGGTCGCGCCGCTCGAGCCGTTCCGTGAGCGGCGCGTCAGTCACGGTGCCGCCAGACCGTTAGCAGCAGGTGGAGCACGATCGCGACGCACGCCATCACGAGCGCCCAGGCGAGCGCCCCGACGCCGACGAGGGAAGACGATCTCCATCGGGCTCACGGTGTCTCCTTCGCGTCGAGGCGGGCGAGAGCGTCGCGAAGGGGGCGACGACCTCCCCACCCTATGAGGCGTGGCCGCGTGCCATCCCCGGCCCACAATCCCGCCTGCAGCCCTTCGGCTGCCTCCACCACGTCGAGCAGGGCGGCCGCGTGATTGCGCAGAGCGACGATCAAGGCGGCGTCACACGCGCCGTACGAGTCAGCGATGACCTCGTCGCGCGTGTCAGCGATGATGAGATGCTTGGCGCACGACCATGGGGCAGGTGCCGCTTCTGCGAGCAGGCGGCGCAACCCCGACACGACGGTCATATTCACGCCTCCTCCTTCTCCAGCGCTTCCACGGCGGCAAGGGCATCTCCGAGCGCTCCGAACCCTCCGAGCGCGTTCCAAGTGCGGCGATCGCAGGCATACACGTACGCCCGGGCCGCCTCGGCCAGCTCGCAGAGAGCCTTGATCCGCTCCGGGGAACACGCGGCGGCGAATGCTGCGTGCTCCTGGTACTCACGCATCCTCGCCACGGATGACGAGCGGAACTCGGCACGCGCCTGCGGCGTGTTCCAACGCGCCGCCCTCTCCGCCAGTGCGGCCAGGTCAGCAGACCAGGTCACGACCGCCCCTCGGCGAGCTCGAGCCCGCGGTCGCTGAGATGCAGGTATGTCCGCCCCGACCCCGACTGCCACTCGGCCAATCCCTCGCGGATCAGCCAGTCAGCGGTCTGCCAGTACACATAGCCGGCAGCGATGACCGTCTCGTTCGAGCGACGGGCTGAGTGCGGGTGAACGGCGAGCAGAGCTTCGAGGCCGCGGCGTCTCGC
>JAOSJK010000034.1 GCA_027494135.1 Acidimicrobiia bacterium
GCCTACCCCGCCTTCATCGCGCTCGTCCTCGCCGCCGCCTGACGCTGCTTCCATCGACGCTCATCGGAGGGCCAGCTCTTCGGGTTGGCGTCGTCAGAGGTCGTTCCGGCGTGGGTCCCGATCCTGCGTTCACTCCGCCGTCGCCTGACCTTCCGGTCAGCGCTCACGCCGTGTTAGCTGAGGATCTCCTCGATGAGGAGCTCCTCAAACAGCGGTCGCCGAGTGCTGCGCGAACGTCGCAGAGAGTTCGGGGTCCCACGGCGTGGGGGGGACGGCGCCGAGGTCCCGGGCTGGTCCGGCGCTGTCCAGGTGCGCGAGGTAGCTCGCTGCGGTCATCCGCCAGGGCCGGTAGCCCGCCTCGGCGAAACTGGCGATGATGCCGAGCCCCGCCTCGTCGAAGTCTGCGTGTGTCGATGTTGGCGCCGGCGATCGCGAGCTGCTTGAGGAGCAGGGTGGTGGCGACGGTCGGTCGGCCCGAGCAGCAGACGAGGGCGCCGTCGTAACTGTTGGCTGCGGCGACGGCGAGCACCGAGGGGGTTCTCTACGACGAGCACCCGGGTGGGAGCGTTGGTCAGGGGCCAGCGCCGAAGCATGGACAGCGTCCAGACGGCGGGTTCGTCGCGGGCGGCGATGGCGGCCACGGATCCGGCGAGGGGATGACCGGCGCCGGGGTGAAGGTTCCAGGTCGTCACCGAGGATGAGAGCTCGTCGGCGACGATGCCGCTGGTTGCGACCCGCCGCTGCCAGGCGTGCGCTTGTCGGTGCCGGGAGACCCGCAGCCGCGGCGCAGCACGAAGCGAGGATGTCTCCCCAGGCGGGTGCCGTAGTCGAAGGCGTGAGCGTCGAGGAGGTTCTGGCCGCCACGACGGGCAATGGCTGGGGCCTGTCTCGGGGTTCGGCGACGACGGCAAGGACACACCTGACGTCGTTGAGACGCCTGTCCACTGGACCGGTCAACGACGACACCGTCACGCGCGTCCAGGCCTGGACAGAGGGTCCCAGCGGCTCGGCCGCCGCTGCGGCGTCATCGGATGCGACGGCGACAGCGTCGCGATGGGTCTGTCGTTCCGCGGCTCGGTTGCCGATCGGACCACTGATGTTCTCGAGCGCGCGGCGAAGCCCATCGGTGTCGGTGTCGAGCCTGCGAGTGAGGTCGGCGACCTTGACTCGTGCGGGGCTCGGTGGGACCCGAGTGGCGCCGAGGAGACCAGCGAGCGCTTCTCGACCGGCGTGGTCGAGTTGGACCTGTACCGACACGACGGCGCGGTCGGATGCACCCATGCGGCGAGTCAGCTCGGCGACCAGCGGCGCCAGCTCGGGCCTGGACAGCGCGGCGGCGGCCTGTTCGTTCATGGCTCGATGCTGGGAGGTTCCGGGATCGTCTCGGTGCCGTTCCACACGAGCCGGGTTGCGAACGACGCGTCGCCGTCCTTGGCAATCACGGCAATGGCGATCCCGTCGACGGTGTCGTAGTCGCACATGTCCTTGTCGGAGGTGAGGACGCAGTCCAGGTCGAGGTCGGTGAGCAGCCGGAGGATCTGGCGCTTGTTGGGTCGGTCGTTCTTGGGGAACACCTCGTCGAGGAGCAGCAGCCGCGGGCATGCTGGTGCGTCTCCGTCGCTGTCGCGGGGCATGTAGTGCGATGCGATCGCGGCGAACAGCGGCAGGGAGAGCACGAGGGACTTCTCACCGGCGGAGAGGGACACGTTGCGGGAGCCGAATGCGACGGGTCGGTCACCGAAGCGGTCGTGGCGCACCATGAGCCGGAAACGGTGCCAGCGCCGGTAGTCGAACAGCTGCTCGAGGGCGTCCTTCCAGGAGCCCGCGGCGCGGTCGTCGCTGCGGACGAGGTCAATGCGGCGAGCGAGGAACTCGAACAAGGTGGACCGTTCGGTATCGGTGTGGTGGTCCTGGAGCAGCAGGTTCTTGATCTTGGTGAGGGTGTCTTGATCGTCAACCTGGTCGGAGACTTCCCAGCGCAGCGACACGGCAACGCCGCCGGATGCCGTGCGGATCGTGGCCAGGAGGTCGTTCATGCCATCGACGAGAGGGACTGCCGCGCGCGGGGGTGACATCTGAGCTGTGGCGCTGGGAGGCGCTGCTGAGAGGATGTTCACCATGCCCAAGCCGTATCCGAGGGAGTTTCGCGACGATGTGGTCCGGGTCGCGAGGAGTCGCGAGCGGGGTGTCCGGATCAAGGATGTCGCCGCCGATTTCGGGATCACCGAGTCGTGCCTCCGGAACTGGTTGGCCCGTGCCGACCGGGACGAAGGACTCCGACCGGGCCCGACCACGTCCGAGTTCGCCGAGTTGCGCGAGCTGAAGAAGCGCAACCGGCTCCTCGAGCAGGAGAACGAGGTGCTGCGCCGTGCCGCGGCGTATCTGTCCCAGGCGAACCTGCCGGGAAAATGATGTTCCCGCTCGTCCGTGAGCTTGCCGTCGACGGGATCCCCGTCACGGTGACGTGCCGGGTCCTCAACCTCTGTCGCCAGCAGTACTACCGGTGGATCGCTGAGCCGGTCACCGACAGCCAGTTCGAGGAGGCGTGGCTGGCGAACGCGATCTTCGACGCGCACCGCGACGATCCAGAGTTCGGGTATCGGTTCCTCGCGGATGAGGTCCGCCTCGGCGATCACCCGGATGTGTCGGACCGGGTGGTGTGGCGGATCTGCCGGGACCACCGCTGGTGGTCCCGGTTCGGCAAGCCCAAGGGCGGCAAGCGGTCCAAGCCCGGCACGGCGTCCCATGACGACCTGGTCCGCCGGTGCTTCACCGCGGCGGCCCCGAACCAGGTCTGGGTCACCGACATCACCGAGCACTGGACCGACCAAGGCAAGCTCTACTGCTGCGCGATCAAGGACCTGTTCTCGAACCGGATCGTCGGGTGGGCCATCGACACCCGCATGAAGGCCCGCCTCGTGGTCGCCGCCATCGAGATGGCCGTCGCCCGGCGAGGCGGCGACGTCGCCGGCTGCATCCTGCATTCGGACAGGGGCAGTCAATTTCGCGCTCGGAAGGTGCACCGGGCCCTGGCCCGCCACGGACTGGTCGGCTCGATGGGCCAGGTCGGCTCCGCCGGCGACAACGCGGCGATGGAATCGTTCTTCGCGCTCCTGCAGAACAACGTCCTGGACCGCCGCCACCGCTGGGCCACCCGCGACGAGCTCCGCATCGAGATCGTGACCTGGATCGAACGCACCTACCACCAGCGCCGACGCCAACCCGCCCTCGGCCGATTGACCCCATCGAGTACGAGACGATCATGACCCCAACGACGGCAACCGCCGCCTGAACCAACCTGTCACCTCCACGCGCGGCAGTCCCGCAAGCCCACTTCGACCGAGGTGGTGCCGGTCTCAATCCGGCTGATCCAGGAGAGGATCTCGCGGTGAAGCTTCTCCGTTCGGAAGCGTGGCTGGCTTGGATCTGGGGCGTCGAGCGGCGGGTAGTCATCGAGGATGGCGCGCAGCACCAGGACCTGGTCTTTCGCCGACGCCGTGAGCAGCGTCGCCTCGAAGCACTCGCGGGTTGTTCCCGAAAAGGAGCCGGTGCTGACAGCCTGGTCGCAGACCTCTAGCCAGAACCGGTCGTGGCTCGCGTAGCTGAAGGAGCCGAGGTAGCCGCCATCGACGCCGATCCAGTTGTAGACGATGCGGCTGATCTCCTTCCGAGTTAGCCGAAGGTCGTCGCGCTCGTTGCCAGGACGGAATGCCGAGATGTTCTGGAGGTCGGCCATCTCGCGCTCACATGTAGAAGGCGTAGCGAGGGTGCGGGATTCGATCGGAGGGGACTTCGCGCAGCACGTCGCCAACGAGACCCGAGAAGCGAAGCGTGATCGGCATGGTCTCGGCGTAGCCGGCCGAGTTCCAGTTGAGCTTCGTGAGTGCCAGCACCTCTTCGAAGATTCGGCGCGGGTCCGAGTCGCCGTGGTGGTCGATGATCTCGATCGGCGCGGGGACATGTCCGTGGGGGTACTTGCCGACATGCGGCAGGAACCCCGTCGAGTAGAGGAAGGAGCGCCCGGCTATCTGCGCCAGAGTCCCGCGCAGAGGCGGGTATGTGCCTTCGCGCAGGAGACGAACGTCGCTTGTACGTCGTAGTCCCACGAGGTCGAACGACGCGCTGTTCCCAAGCTGGGCCCGGATGGCATCGGCGAAGCCTCGTCGCTCTTCCTCTGAGTAGTGGCTTTGCTTGTGGATCACGATCCGGCTGGGCAGCGTGTTGACCTCGTCGCGGTAGCGGCGCACCGACCGCTCGATCAGATCCGCGGCAAGCTCGGCGGGTAGATGGGGTTGGCGCCCGTCTCGGTTCTCGTTCCAGGGGAACTCGTCGCCGCGTAGCACCCAACCGTTGCCCAGCTCGTCGAAGGCTTGAGCGACGGCGGCGCGCATGTGTCGGGCGTCTCCCAGGGGGCGGTAGAAGCTGACGCCGATGAAGCAGGATCCCGACGCGATCCCAGTGGGCGCCCAAGGGGTGCAGCCAGCCTTGAAGTAAAGGCCGGTGAAGAGGTTCCACGCGACAGTCGCCGGATGGTCGAGGCTGCGAGCGGCGGCGTCTGGACGAAGGATCGTCGATTCCCGAATGAGCTGTGTCGGACGTTCCCTGACCATTGCGTGAGACTTAAACGCGCGGCGGAGGTCGCGATGCACAGGGCCACCGTCGCGATAGTCGGCCGCGCGCGCTCGTCGGTAGAGCTCGTCGGGGATGACGACCATGACGTAGTCGAGTGGGGCGTCGCGACTGGTGACTATGCGGAACTTGTCGTCGAGTAGTGCAAGTGCCGCCTCGAACCGATCGCGGGACTTCCTCGTGTCGACCACGTCGCGAAGCTCGTTCGTGGTGACGGCTTGCGTGGTCTTGTCGGAGAACTCCAGCTCGCAGCGGTATCCAGTCGCCTTGTCGCAGCCGGGGAACGGCGTGATGTTCTCGTCACCGGCGACGCCGGCGGCGTACTGCTCCAGCAGCTCGCGCGCCCGACGCGTGCCCGTTTCGGTTCCGATGAAGCCGACGTGCACTTGCTCGCGGTGGGTACCGTTCGACATCCCTACTGGCCCGTAGAGAGTGACGCCGGTCTTGGGGTCGTCGTGCGTCCCGTCGTCATGGAACGAGAGTTGTGGCTCGTCAAGCCACTGCGTGACGATGTCGATGGTGGGCGGAGCAACGAAGCGGGGGCGACCGGCCATCAGTCTTCGTCCTCGTCGTCATCGTCCCACCAGTCCTCGTCGCCGTCCTCGTCCATCAAGTCGAGGATCGTGAAGAGGTTCTCCTCGGTGGGCTCGTTCCTAACGTCAAGCGAGTCGCCGGGAACTCCGGGCCAACAGACCTCGGTGGTGGCGTAGACCGAATCGACGAGGATCGACTGCTCCCCGGTCTTGATCGTGAGGCGAGGTCCGCCGTTGGACAGGAAGTCCTTCCAGAACCAGAGCCGATCCAGGTACCCGTCGTTGTAGATGTGACTCTTCTTTCGCGTGACCTTCCGCCCGACGCGGTGCGACGGCATTGGTTCCACGCCATCGAGCGTGATGTGGAACTCGGGACGCACCGCGAGGAACCAGGCCGGCCCGAACCGTTCGAACCGAAGCCGGGCAGCCTCGTGATACCACTCGTTCTTCGGTTCGCCACTCCGGCGGTGGGCATGGTGAACGACCGGCTTGTCCTGGCTCCGTCCCGTCTTGGTGGTGTACCGGTGCGAGCGGTCGAAGATCTCCCCGGTTTCGTGGTCGCGATTCGCGACGAACCAGTAGCGCTGGTGCTCGCGGTCGAAGCGCACGCCCTGCATGCCGAGGTGACGACCGATGGCCCGGTTGAGAAGAGCGACGACCCGTCGGTGACCTTCATCCGTTGCGGCCAGGTCTTCGAGGTCGATCTCCTCGACGTCCGTGTCGATGAACGGCCGGAACGGGTGCTGGTTCTGCCGGAGGTGAGAGAAGCTCCACAGCCGGCCATCACGGATGATGAACGGAAAGGCGATCCCCCGCGAGCCCTTCGGATACCTGAGTGATCCGGCGATCTCGCCCTCGGTCAACTTCGGGTCGCGCACTGATGCGGACTCGACGACGACCGGCAGGCCAGCCACTGGGAGCAGGCTCGACTGCAGCCGCTCCGGCTCGGTGGCGATCGCGAGCGTGGCTCGGGCCGTTCGCTTGTGATGCCGCCCCTCGTGGTCCTCCTTCATTTGCCGGAGTACTGCCACCGTGTAGACGAGCGGCTGCTTGTCGACCTCGTCGTGATGAGTCGGGCAAAGCAGGATGCGATTGGAGGCGCGGCGGTCCCGCTCCTCGTCTCCGAGCGCGACACCGCCCCTCGGACCCTGCCGGCTTGCAGCAACAATGTGCGCTGCTTTGCCGATATTCACGGCCTTGCCAGCGTCCTCACCGGGCTTCACCAGGACGGTTCCGCAGCCCGGAAATGAACACTCGTTGCCGGAGTCGGCGTAGAGAAGATTGCGCTCGGGTTCGGGAAGATCCGCCCGAGAACTCGGAGTCGCCACGGCGACCTCCAGTCATTCAGATGTCGATATAGACGTCACCGGTCGGGTGACTGCCGTAAGTCTACCTCAGGCCGGCGCTCCAGGAAGAACATATGTTTGGGCTCTCACCCAAGCTGGTCGTCGCTCGAGAGCCCCGCTGTAGTCCCCTCATTGGGTATCGCCCTGAACCGTGCGGGGGTCTGGAAGCCCGGCGCAGTGAGGCTCCTGGAACACACACAGAGCGTTCTCGAAGTCGGCGCTGTCGTACGGCTGACCCTCCCAGCCGAGACTCACCGCCGCGGCCACTTCATCCCATCGCTGCGTCCATCTGCGAAGCAGTTCCTCACAGAGATCAGCATTCGACGCCGTGACACGGACGCCCCAGAGACGCTCGAACCCGGCGGACGGCCCCTGTGATCCTCGCAAGTACGCCTTGACGGGACGGTAGGTCTGACCGCTCACGGCAAGAGCACCAGCGCGCATGAGGACGTCGAAGCAAGTCGTTCGACCCCACCAGCTCACGTCGAGCTTCATGAGCTGCGCGAACCGCTCGTCGAAGGAGACGCCGGTCTGGCACAGGACGTGCTCGATGTCGTCGGCCTTGTCGCACGCTGAGGCCAACGACCGGCGCGCACCTGTCAGCGTGGACTGCGCACGGTGGTGCTGCACCGAGCCACGCGGAAAGTCGAGACCAGCAAGCGCGCGCTCGGCGTCGACGCGCGACATGGGGGTGCGGAAGTGCGGCGCGGCGACTCGCGTCCCCGTCGTTGAGTCGAAGCACGAGTAGACAACGACGGCCCACCACGGCTCGTCGAACATGTCGACGACCTCCCGGCAGCGAACGATGTCGTCGCGGTTCTCGAGACGCAGCGACATCTCGCGAGTCCCGGCCTCGCATGCGGCTGCCCATCGCAGGAACCGGCGGAGCCTCTCCTGCCGGGTCTCGACGAGATGCGCCCACGCGCCGTCGTCATGCAGCGCACGCTCAAGGGCGGACTCCATCACGGCTCCCACGGGGAATCGACCGTCACCGTCCGGCTCTCATCGACCCAGAACACCGCGACGCCGACGCGGTCGAGCGCAACCCGGACCTTCGCCACTTCCGCGCGGTGAGCAGCATCGCCGGGAAGCGCTATCCCCGCTCGATGCTCACCCGCTGAGACCACGCGCATTGCCTTCAGGACGGCTTTCCCAACGTGGTCGAAGACCTGGCCCTTGTTGAAGCTCTTGCCGTACCGGGCGGTGCCGACCTTTGAGCTCCCGGCGCCCTTGGCTTCGATGACGAGCCGCTCTCCGTCGCGCTCGGCAACAAGGTCGTCTCCGCGCTGCACCACGGTCGCGCGGGTAACGATGCGCCAGGACCTGTCGACAAGGGAACGATTGCACGGCGTCGATCACCTCGTCTTCGGTGAGCACAGTCAACGCACTGCCCGGCTCTGAGTCGCTCACTTCAGGCGGTTCCCGCTATGGAGGTCGCGAGCGGGCGGGGCATGTCAACGCCAGCGCGTGCGCACGTACTCCAACGCCTCCGCGGTGTTGAGGAGGCGGGTGGCGTTGTTGAGCCGCACGTAGAGGTCGGCCTCTCCCTTGCTGCCTTGCACGAAGGTCGGGCCCTTGCCTGGGGTCACCTCGACGCGGCACACGGTGCCGTCGGCCAGCTGCTCGAAGTCCACCTGCACGTTCGAGGCTGCGGTGGGGCCGACCACGTTGTCGAGCAACCCATTGAGCCACAGGGCGAAGCCATCGGGATCTTGCTTCTTGCCGAGGGTCTTGAAGTCGGTCTCGATTCCGAACACTTCGCCACCGTCGGTTACGCCGATGAGGAGGGTGCCGCCCTCGGCGTTCATGAAGCCCGCGATGGACTTGATGACCATCTGCTCGATCACAGGGTCGCGCTGCTTCGTGTGGAGGTTCACTCGACCCGTCTGCTTGAACTCCACGCGCTTGGACTCGCCTTGGGCGATGAGTTCTGTCGTCGGCACGCGGCCATCCCCGCTCGGCGGGCCTGATGCTTGAACGCCCGCCGCGCTTTCGGCCTCGGCGTCCAGGTCTGCATCGATGTCGTCGGGCTGTTCGGGCACCTCGACCCAGTACTCATGGCCGGTGTCGCGCTCGATGTAGCTGAACGCGGTCTTGGCGTAGTCGTGGGCGGCGAGCTTCTTGAGCTGTTCCTTGACCCGCCGGCGGCCTTCCAATGCGAACTCGAGGTACTCGCGAACATCGGACCGCGTCCACTCGCCATGGGGGTGCAGGATCTTCAACAGGCCGGAGACGGTCTTGCGGACGGCCTTCTCGTCGCGAGCGGAGAGATGGGTACCGAGGGCGAATTCGTCATCGATGGCGCGCACGAAGCTTTGCTTGCGCACCTGGCGCAGCGCCTCGGCAAAGTAGTCGGACACGAACCCGAAGTGGCTGGTGAACAGCCGAGTCTCGAGCTTCGGTGCTTCCCAGCCGGGCAGGTAGTAGTGCAGCCGGTCCAGAAATGCGGGGTCGACCATGGCGGGTGGCAGATCGGCGAACAGGTGCGCTTTCCGCACCAGGTCACCGTGAGGGCGGCTGGTGTTGCCGACGAGCACGACCGACGCTTCGGCGGGCACCTCCTCCTTGCCTCGGGCGAAGGATCCGGACTCCATGTAGTCCTTGAGCATGTTGATCACGGTGGAGTCCGACATCTGCAGGCCGGCAACCTCGTCGAAAGCGACGACGTCCCAGGTCCCGAGAAGCCCGACCCTGCCGGTCGACATGTTGACGAACAGCTGGGCGACGGTGACCTTGCCGCCGGAGATGAGGATGGCGTTTGGGTTCGACTCCCGGTAGACGAAGCTCTTACCAGTCCCCCAAGGGCCGAGCTCGATGAGGTTGTAGTTGCGCTCGGCCATGGGGATGAGCCGGCAGAGCGCGAGCAGCTTCCCTCGCAGGTCGTACTCGGCCGGCTCGAGGCCGATGGTGCGCATCACGAGGTCTAGCCACGCGTCGCGGCTGAAGAGTCGGCGGCCTGCGACGAACTCGTCGAGGTCGAACGCGGCCACCTGGATCGGCTTGAGAGCACGGATGTAGAAGGGCCGCTTCTGCGCGACGTCGTCGTCGGCGTTGTAGAGGAGGTCGAGCTGGCACCAGGCGCCGCCCTGCAGGAGACGGTCGTACTTGTAGACGAGGTCCTCGGGGATGTGGACGTACTTGTCGTTGAAGTTCTGGAGGTGGGCCCAGAACTTGTCCTCGCTGGCGACGAGCCGTACGTCGACCTTGTCGATGAGCCGGTACTGGCCCTTCTGCTTGACCCGGGCCTTGGCCAACTCGGACTCGTCGGGGCGGATGAAGTTGTCCTCGAGAGTCTGGTTGACGACCATCAATCCGGCCTCGATGGAGAACGGGTCGTCCGACGCGCAGTACTTGCCGAGCAAGAACTCCAAGACGTAGACCGGCACGTTGGCGCCGACCTTGACCTGGCGGACGAGGTCCTTCCGCACGACACGACCGCCGAAGGTCTCGTTCGCGACTTCATCGAGCTGGTCGAGCTGCATCTCTGCGTCAGTCAAGCTCGTCCTCCACAAGGATCGGCGATGACACTGGCACCGCGGACGATGCGAGCTTGCGGCCTGTCCGAGCGTCGAGGACCTGTAGATCGACCTCGGTATCGGCGCCGAGGTTCTCGGTGACCTGGAAGGTGAGGACGCTTGGTCGACCTGCGGTGACCGTCACGGACCCCGTCTCCGGATCGTACCCATCACCTGAGACAACACGAGCGACCGGCACCCCACTTCCGGCGCCGGCCACGACCCGGACAGTGACCTCGTTGGTGAACAGGTCGCCTTGGAACGCCAGGCTTGCTGCGAACACGCCGGTGGTGATCCGGCCGCCTGCAACGCCGATGTCAACCGTGAGCTTCTGGGACTGCGTCGCCTGTGCGAGCTCGACGACGATCACCGGGATGACGAGCTCCTGCGGCGAGAGCCCGCCGTGGAAGAACTGTCTGCCGCCTCCTGCCCGGAACACGGCCAGCCCTCGAGGAACGATGAGGTCGAGGTCGCTGGTGATCCCGCAGGCGGCCAGCGGCACGCGGGCGGTGGCGTCGTTCGGCGTGCCGCCGCGGCCGATGAACACGCGTCGCTTGGTTGTCCCGGTCGCCCCGGCCGGGGCATCGACGGTGCGGTGGGTGCCGAGGTCCTGGCTGAGGGCGATGAACCCGTGGTCGGCGGAGATGACGACCCGCTCGACGCCACACTGCGCCAGCCGAGCGATCACGCTGGCCAACAGGTTGATGACGGTCTGGAAGTGGGTCCAGGCGACGGAGAGCAGGCCGGATTCGCCCGCGGCGTCGACCTCCTGGGAGCGGATCAGCACGAGATCGGCGTCGCCGATCGCGTTCCCGAGGGCCTTCTCGCCCTTCTGGGAAGCGTCGTTGAGATCGAGGTCGGCGACACTCCCGTGGCGCGCTCGCAGCAGACCCACGCGGTCGGCGACGGTGCTCACCTTGGTCCCGCCGACAAGGACCTGGATGCGGTCCCCATCGAGACCGACACGCAGGTCGGTGGCCGCGTCCGGAAGCAGGTTCGCCATCCCCACCGGCGTGATCGTGGGTGCGGCGGCGACCGCGCCGTGGACCTCGACCCGATCGGAGACCTGGCTGAGGGCTTCGGCCAGTTCCACCCCCAGCTCGTAGCGAAGGGCGTCGACCCACACGTACGCAGTGCGGCCACGACTCGAAGCCAGGAAACGGCTGTGAATCTCGCCCTGCCGAACGAGACCGTCGACATCAAGGGTCTCATCGGCAACCGACCGGACGAAGCGGTCGAGCAGGTCATCCAGCCACCGGTCATACGCAGTGCGCGCAGCAGTGAGCGCGTCCTCCAGGTCACCGAACGTGCCCAACTCGGTCCGAGCCAGCTCCAAGCGGCGATGCGCTCGATCGACCTGCCATCCCCGTTCGGCGTACCAGCCGAGCAGGTCACCGGGAGCCGCCGACCGCGGAGGCCCGCCTGTCTGGAGTTCGGCGTTCAGTCGGGCAATTGCCTGCACAGCACGCCACCGGCTGCCCCAACCGGGCGGCGGATCCGACGCCCACGGGCTGCGTGTGAGGCGGCGTTCGGCGATCGAGAGCGCCTCCGAATGGCGATCGTCCTCGACGGCTCGGATCGCGTGCGTGAACACGACCTCCTCGATGCCGGCAGTCCCAGCAATCGCGTCAAGGCCCGGACGCCACTCCACAGTCGAGGCCAGCGCGAGTCGCTCGTCGACCGTCTGGGCAAGCCGCCGGTACACCGCCAGCCCGTCAGGTGCCGCTCGCAGCCGGTCCAGCGCCTCGCCTGCCGCTCGCTGTTGCGCGGCCGAGGTTGCTGGAAACGCGGCGGCCAGAGCGTCGGGCATGGCTCCGTCCATGGCCCGAGCCATGTCGCAGAGCAACAGGTGCTGGAAGAGCCCGACACGTATGTCGTCGCCTGCGCCGGCCACGTCCGCACCGACGGTGTCCTTCGCCAGCGACGCCACCGCGTCCCACGCTTCGGCTGCCGTGAGCCGATCGTCGGCCGACCCCACCAGAACGCCGACCAGCATTGCGACCGCATCACGGGGGCCGAGTACACCAACCAACCGGACGTCTGCATCGCCGACGCCCTCGACTGCGGCCTCAGCTTCGGCAAGTGTCCGAGCGTCCTTGGCGATCTGAGTGATCCGGGCAGGTGAGAGCTGGCCGTCCAAGCCCTGCCGCACGAGCGTTGCCAGCTTTCGCTTGAACTCGACAGCAGCAGCTCGGACCTCCGCTAGCGGGTCCTCCTCGGGTGCCGCTGGCGCATACACCACCAGCGCGGGTGGTCGCTCCGCAGAGATGACACCCTCGATTCGCCGCCGCAGCTCGTACCAGCTCCCTTCGAACGCCTCGAAGCGAACATTGTCTGGCGCGAGAGATGATGCGACATCCGTGTACTCGCCGTCGCTGTCCTCCCACACCACTAGACCGTGGGCCTGCACCTTCCGGGCCAGCTGATCGGCGAGCAGCTCGCGCAACACGGTCACAGCTCGTCCGCCCACTTCGACACCGTCGCCCACGGGTACTTGCCAGCCTTGATGTTCTTGCGTTCCTTCGTGAGGTCCTTCCACGCAGGAAACAGATAGGCAAGCGGCGCAGCGCAGAGGATGATCCCGTCATCCAGATCTGGCTCCCAGCCGAGTGCAGCGATTCGTCCCGCCTCCCTAGCAAAGAGCCGCAGCTCCTCTGCCAGCCGCTCCTCCGCCTCCATCGCTGCGGCGAGCTCCCTCGACGAGCGCCCGCCGCCGCCGTTCTGCTGATCACGCCGCAGGCGCCCGATCTCCGATTCTGAGGCGTTGAGCCGCGCCGTCGCCGCAGACTCCACAGCGAAGATCGTCTCCCGCGTGAAGGCCGGCGCATATACCCAGACACCCCAGCTGCCCGAGGGAACTTGCAGCGGCCAATAGATCGGGGCCTTGCGGCGGGACTTCGAGTAACGGGAGAGGTGATCCTTGAAGAAGTGCTTCCGAAAGTGATCCCTTGGGTCGTTGCCCTTTAGATGCTTCATCAGATCGGCCAGAAGACGGTCGCCGTGAACAACCAGCGCGCCCGCCGCGGCATGCAGCCGCTCCACGATGTCCCAAGGATGACCTGGCTGGTCGAACAACATCTGCCCGGATGGGAGACTCAGGCTGTAGTTCGTAGGCGTGCTCCGCGCTGGTCTTCCCTCGTCGAGAAGCAGCCCTGGTGGGTGGATAGGGACCGGATCGAGCAGGTCCCCGAGCGCTGGTTCGACGCCTGCCGCTCGGATATCCCATCGACCGACAGCAACACCCACGAGGTAGCTCAGGACATCCGCCGCGGATGCAGCAGGTTCGCCATAGGGGAGGATCCGTTGGTCCCGCCGGAAGGCCTCGATCTGCCTCGGTGAACGGTGCAGACCATGGGCGATGACCTCCAACCGACGGTCGGCGACGAAGGTCAGGTTGGCGATCGCTCTTGAGCCGCCGCCTCGCTCAATCAACTCGTCGATGACGTCGTCAATCGACTGCGTGAGGTATCGCCGAAGTTCGCTCTCGTCCAATGACCCTTCGCCGTACGCGAGGGGATGACGCCCGACTTCGTCGTCCAGGTACTGCTCAGCCTCCGAGTCGAGCAGCGCCAATTCATGTAGCCGCCGCTCGAGTTCATAGCTGAGCTCGAGTGCCTCCAGGTGACGTGTGCCGGAGAGATCGCTTTGTGTCATCGCTGCGGCGCCAAGCCCGTCGCTCTGCGACAGGTGCAATACCACCGCTGGCGCCTGAAACAGGCGACTCGTTTCATCACTCAGGTCCGCCCGCCGCCGGATCTCAGCGATCTGCAGCGCAAGTTCGGCCACTCTCGGCTCCTCAGCGAGCGCTGGCATCCATGGCAGCCTCTGGACCGAGCCAACGGAGTAGCGCTTGGCGGGGCTACCAGAAGTCGTGCTCTCGGCTGATCCCAGCGAGGCGGCAAGGAGCGCATCACATACTCGACTAGTGAGTAGTCCCAATACCGCGCCCGACTCGACTAACGGAAAGGCACCGTGCCCGACGTGGGAGAAGACCCCTCCCGCAGGCAGTACCCGGGGACCGAAGCCACTCGTCGTCCGTTCCGGCCAAGTCAAGCCGGAACGAAAGTAGTACTGCGGATTCCGAATGACCGAGCCGTCGTATTGCCGGAGTGAATCGCCGTCGTTCTCGAAATTGACGACGAGGTGTATGTCCGCCCAGTACGGGCTGTATTCCCCGCCTTTGGCAAACGGGACCCACCGCTTGCCAGCCTTGGTTTCCTCCCGGGTGCGAGCGATACGGGAGGGATCGATCTCCCAGAACGCTCGCACGAAGCGGAAGTCGTCGCCGGTTGCGAGGCCTTGACGCGCCTCGGCGCCGTGGCCTTCGAGGGGCGGGTGGTCAGTGAAGAGACGCCGGATGGAGGGGCTCATCCAGTAGGCGACAGGTGAACCCGGCACGGCGTGGAGGTCGTTGAGCGTGATGTGGAACACCCGGTCGTCCGGCTCGCCTCGTCGATGTGCGTTGATGGCGGCGGCGAGGCCGCCTGGCCGGTCGGTGTCCTTCAGCAACCTGATGAAGGTGGCCTGTTGGTCGGTCGCTGCGGGCACGTCTCCGAGGACGTAGGCGGCGGCTTCGACGAGCGCTTGTTCCATCACGCCGTAACCGAGGTCGGCTAGGGCGACAACGTGGTGTCCGAGAAGGATCTCGTGTCGCCAGTCCTCGAAGGTCTTGAGGAACATGCCGGCGCGAGAAGTGATGGCGCCGACGTAGCCGACGCCGGGCCGACACAGCTCGAGACTTCTACCGACAAAGGCGGCGAGCAGGTTGTAGTCCCGTGTCGGGATCCAAGAGTAGGCAGCCCGGAGGTAGGGCTTGGATTCTGGGACCGGTTCGCCGAAGGGCGGATTCTGCAGTACCGCGTCGTACCGCTGGAGCATGGCGACGACGAAGCGGACTGCGTCATCGGCCTCGGCGGCGAGCATCCGCTCGGCCGGTGTGGAGGTGGCGACGTCGGCGACAGCTTGGAGGCCTGAGAGAACCTGCTCCTGCAGCTGCGCGATGAGCTCAGGTTCTACGACGTCCGCGAACCCCCCTTTGGGGGCACCCGTAATCGCTGTGCGGATCTCGGACTCGATTCGTTCCTCGATCCGGAGGAGCGGTCCGAGGATCGGTGCGTCTTGCAGGGCGTCAGTCAGCGCGTTGATAAGGCCCCGCGGTGTTGGATCGAGCTGCGCGAGTACTTCATCGAAACCGGTGGCGGTGGCCGGCAGGGATCGCGCGCAGATGACGTTCGGTCGGGGCAGATCACCTGTCGGGCATGAGCGGCGGGCCCGGAACAGGATGGCTGCGGACGCGACCTGTGTGCAGCGGGGGGTCGATCTCGATCCCCCACAGAGACGCAACGACGTGTGGCGCCGCATCTGACGGTTCCACGCCAGCGTGCTCCCACGCTCGCTCCAGGAGGTCGTAGGCGGCGAGGAGGAAGTGCCCCGAACCGCATGCCGGGTCGAGGACGCGGACGTCGGCGAGCTCGACCGGCTCGCCCCCGTTCGGTTGGCGGGTCGACGAGCAGGGAAGGTCGTCGATCAGTGCGGAACTCGTGTCAGCGTCGAGTAGGCGCCGGCCGAGGCTGTTCTGGACCAGGAAGTCGACGACATAGCGGGGGTGAAGAACTGGTTGCGCACCGCGAGCTCGCGGCTGTTGCGAGGAGCGGACGAGGCTTCCCGCATGGCCCGCCGTTCTTCGCCAGTGTTGAAGAACTGGTACGTCCAGCCGAGACAATCGGGTGCAATCCAGAGTCCCGACGAGCCGGGATCTGCGAAGAGCTCGACGAGGTCCCGCAGCGCGGCGGGGCTTGGGGCCAGCGCGAGGAGCGGGTTGCGTGGGTCGAAGAGGTTGGGGACATCGCCGGCGGGCTCATCGCCGCAGAGTTGGAGGTAGGTCCAGTAGCCGTTGGTCTCATCGGCCGCGAGCAGGGGAGCCAGTTCCTTGACATCGCGGTAGCCCTGGGACCGGTCGCCTCGGGCAAGCGATTCGGGCAGCAAGCCCAAGGCTTCCGCGATGCGGATTGCGACGAGACGGTTGAGGTGAGTGAAGACGGCCTCGCGGATGAGCCGGGCGACGGCCTCCGGGGGCGCGTCGCCTTCGCTCCGGAGGTGCTCGACCACCTCGACGATCTCTCGGCGCTCCGCCAGCCCGCTGGGGTCGAGCCGCAACGTGACCTCGTCGGCGATCGTCCCGTCCGTATCGATGCCGTACCTGCCCGCGGCCTGGGCGGCCAGGTCGTCCTCGAGCAGGGTTCGGGCTCGCCCGACGAGTCGCTCGAGTTTGGTTCGCTGTTCGGCTGTGAGGGCGTCAGTCATTGCAGCCGGACCTGCTTACCGTCGGCCAACTCGGTGGCGATGGCTTCCCGGATCCGTTCGAGGACCGGGCCAATCTCGTCTTCGGCGGCGATGGGTTCGGTGACGATCTCACTGACGCGGACCCAGGCGAGCTGTCCCGCGGCGCGTAGCTCGTCGAGCTGTTGGGCTGCTTCTTGGGCCCGGGCTCGTGCGCTGTCGATCCGTGCTTCGAGCGCGGCCGGGTCGGCACCGGTCAGGTCCTCCGGAGGCAGGAGGGCCTCCAGCGGTCGCAGCGCTTCGGCAAGCGCAACGTCATCGTCGTCCTTGTACTCGCGCTGCAACCGTTCCCGGAGCTCCTCGACGGTCGTCGCGAGGCGTTGCGCGGCATCGCGCGCCGCCGCGCTACGGGCCTCGATGAGCTGCTTGGTCAACGAGGTGATGCGAGCGGCGTGGCTCACGAGGTCGCCACTGGCGAGCAGCTCTCGCAGCTCGCCGTGGGCTGCCTGGAGCTCGTCGCCAAGGCCTCGGGGTGACCGGCCTGCCTCACGCTGGGCGTCTCTGAGATCGTCGATGTGGTCGGCAAGGAACTGGTCGAGCCGCTCGGTGGTTGTGCGCCCGGCTACGAGGTCCGCCCACGTGTCGTGCGCGGTGGTGACAACGTCGGCGTCGTCGTCACTGCCAAGCCGCTCGATGATCTCGCGCGTCCGGGTGACGGGCTCGGAAACTGGAATCCCGAGGCCGCTCAGCGCCGACGCGACCCGGACGGTCGCCTCGCGGTCCGGTCCGAACGCGGCGGACTGCGGTCGCGAGTGCATCGGTCGAGTGGCCGGTGAGCTTCTGCCCCAGGTGCTCAAGCCTCTCGGCAAGGTCCACCCGCACCTCCAGCGGCACGTCGGTGTGGGCGGGTGGCCGAAATGCAGCCGCCCGGAATCGAGGCAAGGCCCCGAAGACCTGGTCCAGGCGAGCGTCGCCGGCATTGGAGATCCGCTGGCCCTGGTAGATGACCTCGACGAGACCGGCGCGCAGCGCGGCGGCGCAGAGGGCTTGGACGACCTCCACCTGGGCGCCGAAGGGCGGCTTTGCGAAGTGCGATTCGAGATAGCCGCCAGTCGCTTCGTGTCCGTAGGACGCCCGCGTGCGGATCTCATTGACGAGCGCGGCGAGCGGTCCGTGCTCGGTCACCAGCTCGTAGCCGCCGGGGGTGACCCGCACAAGACCGATGCCATCCTCACGGAGGCCCTCGGGCAGAGCGGAGAGGTCGGCCGTACGAAGGACGTGCATGACATCGTCGCGGCGCAGGTTGGCGGTGAACTGGTCGAGCTGCGGATAGATCTCCTCAAGCCGATCGGTGAGAAGGCGCAGCGCCGTCGATCGCAGCTCGGCGCCGTCGACCTCGTCGATTCGGCCGCGAAAGATGACCTGTCCGGCGCCCAGGTCGCGAGCAAGGCGCTTGAGGGCGGTGGCCTCGTGGCGGCGTTCGCGCTCGCGCTCCTCGCCGAGGAGCTCGACCTCGGTGGCGGTCTTGTTCGGCGTGTCGCGCCGCTCGATCATCGTTCTGCTGCGGTGAAGCTCGACGAGCGCGTCCCACGTGTCCCGCTCGAGTTCGTAGACCCACGTCACGACGTTCTCGTTCGCCGACTCACGCGAGGCGGTTCGTAGCGCGTCGCGTCGGGCGGCGTCAGCCTCTTCGATCTGCAGCGGCAGGTCGCCGGACACGACGCTCTCGCCGTCCACGGTCACGTCGACCTTGAACGCGCGGCCATGGCTGACGGTGAGGCCGGACAGCGCTTGCTTGAGCAGTAGCCGGCGGACGCGGATGGAGGGGCCTTGGGTGAGGTCGATCCCACGCCGGGTCTGCTCCCAGTCCTTCTGCTCGGGTGACTGCAGCTTGTAGCCGTCGTCGGTCTCTCGCAGCCGGTCGTCGCCAACGAGACGGCCGAGCGCATCGCTGATCTCTTCACGCCTGCTCTCCGCGGCGACGGCGGGGTGGAGCAAGGAGGCGATGTTGTCGACCGTGAGCGGCAGCGCCGGCACCTCCACGCACAGCGCCACGACCTTCATGACCTGTGCTTCGGTGCTGTCGGGCCCGTACTGGCTGGCGACCTGGTCGACCTCCGCACGCCACGAGGTCGGGATCAATTCCTCCAGCAACTCGTAGGAACGGTCGAGGGTGACGAGCGTGCCAACCTCCGCAGCGCCGAGGCCATGCTCGGGGTGGGTGATCAGCTGCTGCGCGTGCTTGATCAGGGTTCGATTCGACCCGCCCACCGTCGGGGACGCTCCGCCCTGGGTACGGCGCACCGACACCGCGTCGATTAGCAGCTGGATCTGGTACGGCAGCAGCGGGTAGAGGCGAACCAGTTCGTCCTCCCCGGGCTCGGCCAACCGAGTGGGAGACGCGAGGCGAACGTTGGCGGTCAGCTTGTTGCGGTGTGGGGAGATGACCGCACGGACGGCGCGCTGCCCGTCGTCGGTCTTGTCGAGGACCCGTTTGCCGGTGACCTCATCGATGTCGGACGGGAGGAGGTCGACGCGGAGCGGGAATCGCGCCTGGGCGCGGGCCAGCTCGACCTGCTTGGACTCCAGGCTGTCGACGACGTCGTTGAGCTTCTCCTGCGACGTGACGACGAGCCACAGCCTTCCCCGGAGCTTCTGGAATGCTTCGGCAAGCCCCTGAAGATCGAGCATTCGCTGCACCGACCGGGCGACGTACTGACCCGCTTCGTCAACCACAAACACGAGCCGCTGTGAGCCGCTACCACGACGCTGAAGCAGCTCCAATGCTCGGGCGGCGAACCAATCGGCGTCGATGTCTGGGGCGTCGAGCTCGAGTGCCCACTTGGGCAGCCCGCTGCCGCCCCCGTACACCGCGTCGAGCGCCCGCATCGCATCACGCTTCGCCAGCGCGGTGAAGCGTCGCTCCTGCCACGGCTGGCCCACGATGTCGGCAAACGCGGCCTCGAACTCCTCGAGCTTGCCGTCGCCCTCGAGGGTGTACTCGAGCTCGGCCAGCGTGAAGTTGCGGGAGTAGCCGAGCCGGTCGAGAAGCGCCCGGTAGACCGGCAGCACGACGGACTCGCCCTCCTTGGCCACGACGTTGGAGCCGGTGGCCAAGTTGAGCAGCACCGAGAGCGTGGGCGTCTGGGCATGGATCGTGTTCAGGAGCGCCTGCAGCGTGGGGGCATGGGTGCGCCCGAGGAACCGCTGCATGGCGGGTTGGCCGAGGACCGTGGGGTTCCACAGGAGGTAGCCGAGAACCTTGGCCCAGCTCGACTTGCCGGATCCGAAGAACCCAGACACCCACACGGTGCAGGTCTCGTTGGGATTGTTGATCGACTCCTGGTACGCGTCGAAGACTCGTTCGAGCTCGTCGAGGATGTGGTCGGTGGCGACGTACTCGTCCAGCTCTCCGGCGATGACCTGCTCGTCGGCCAGATCGACCTTGACGACCTCTTCGATGGTCCGGTGGATGTCCCGCCGGAACAGCTCGGCGATCTTCATACAGGTGCCTCCCTCGGCACGATCAGGGCTCGGTAGCCGTAGGCCGGCTCGGTCCGGTCCATGAACGACAGGCCGTAGTCGCCTACGAGGCGACCGGGATACAGGAGCGTGACGGGACGGGGCAGCCGGCCGCGCAAGTCATCGAGGAGGGTCGACGTGCGGTACGCGGGATAGAGAGCACCCGCTCGGTACAGGAAGACAGCGGTCCGCCCGTCATGATCCGCCACCTCGGCGATCACCCGGTCCGGCAACGTCGGTGGCTGCCGGAGTATCTCGCCGACCGCGGAGTAGACCTCTTGCAGGGCGCCTGAGTCCGCCGCGTCGTTCGCCTCGATCTCCTGGGCGATAAGTTCGTCGAGGTAGCCGGATTCCTCGAGCGCTCTCCAGAACAGATCGGCGAGCGATATCGATGCGCACACGATCTGTCGAGAAGGCGCTTCCAGCCACCGCCGAAGCTCGCCCAAGTCCCTCCGTACCTGCCACTCCTCGGTCGGCAGGTACTGGTACAGCGTGAACGGCGGGTCGCCGCCAGTAGCGAAGTGGGCAGCGATTCGCTCGCCGATACCCCGAAGCTCCTCACGCAGCGGCACCAGTGACCTCCGCCAGGTCGCCCACCAGCCAGTCGACCCGCACTGCCGAGCCGGCCCGCGAGAACCTCAGCACGCCGAGCCGGGCTGTCTGCCTGAACATCTCATCGATCATGGCGTCGTCCAACAGCCATCGCCGCCACACGACGCTGGAAGCGAGCGCTCGGGACGAAGCTCCCTGCTCGTGCTCCCGCCATGCCACATATGCGAACCCGCGTGGGGTGATGGAAGGCGGGGCGATCTCCTTCCGTTGCCCCTTGGCGGCCCCGTGGAGGACTCCGAAGTCGCGGAGCGTCGAGAGGAGGCCCTGTGCCGTCCGACGACGGACGCTGTCCGTCCAGGTCGGTACCTTGCCAGCGCGAGCCAAGTCTTCAAGCCAGCCGATGGCGTCCTCAACATCGACCGCCAACCGGCCTTGTTCCCACCACTCCCACAACGGTCCCTCAGCAAAGGCGGCGAGCAGGTCGTCGGCGCGGGATGTCTCGTAGTAGCACGCGTCGCGAAAGGCCTGGTGGTCCGGAAGTAGGCCCTTGAGGGCTGGGATCAGGTGCGGTCCGGGTTCCACGAACCTGCGCTGGATCACCCAGTACAGGAGGTCCTCGAGGCGCGACCGCGATGCCTTGCCGAGGAGGTTCTCGCTCGCGAGACGGCGGAGGTTCGCCTCGGGGGCTCCGTCTCGGTCCCACAACTCCACGACGCGCCGGGTGTCGTCGAGCGCCGCTCCGCCCTTCAAGAGCCGGGAGGTGAAGACGTCTCCCATGCTCAGCCCGCCCGATCGAAGTAGGGAGCCCTGAACCTCTCACCGAGGTTGAGGTAGGCGCCTGCGAGCTGGCGTGCGGTTCGGCGAACCGTTTCGTCGTCTTCCAGCTCGCTGCTGGTGATTGTGCCGAGCAGAAGTCCGTCACCGATCTCTTCGCCGTCAGCTGAGGGATCAGTCCACTCCTGGAGCCGTTCGGCGCCGCCGTCGATGGTCCAGCTAATGAGTTCGTCGATGAGCGGATCGATAGCTGCGGTGGTCTTCTGCTCGGACAGCCATGCTGTCGCCCGCCAGCCGTATGGGACCACTTGGGAGCGTTGAACGCCAGGCGCATGGGACCACCCCAGCGCCAGTGATGGGACCACCCCGCCGCCAGTGATGGGACCACTTGGGGTCCACCTTCGTCGGTCTCGCTGAGGGTCGACTCGCCGCCGTCGATCAGCGAGCCGGAGGCGGCGATGGCGTTCAGGGAGGTCCGAGTGTTCGAGGTTCGAGAGGTGCTACGGCTGTGGCTGGCCGGTGAGGGGATCCGGGCGACGGAACGGCTGGTCGGCTTCGACCGCAAGACGGTCCGCCGCTACGTGGAGGCCGCCGTCGGGCTCGGTCTGGTCCGCGACGGCGGCGACGGGCAGTTGAGCGACGTGTTCATCGGTCAGGTGGTCGAAGCGGTTCGACCGCACCGCACCGACGGTCACGGCGCGCCGTGGCGGCTGCTGCAGGTCCACCACGGCGAGATCGCCGGGTGGGTCAAGGAGGATCTGACCGCGGTGAAGATCCACGAGCTGCTCGAGCGGCGCGGCGTGAGCGTGCCGTGCCGGACGGTGCAGCGCTACGTCGCTGATGTCTTGGGCCGGCGGCGGGGCCGGGGCTCGACGGTCCGGGTCAACGACGGCGAGCCGGGTGACGAGCTCCAAGTCGACTTCGGTCGCATGGGCTTGGTCTTCGACCCGGCGACGGGCCGGGACCGGGTGGTGCACGCGTTGATCTTCACGGCGTGCTTCAGCCGGCACTGCTTCGTGTGGCTCACCCACCGTCAGACCACCGACGCGGTGATCGTCGGGTGCGAGGCGGCATGGGTGTTCTTCGGCGGCGTGTTCCGGACCCTGATCCCCGACAACCTCTCCGCTGTCGTGGAGGGCGCCGATGCGCTCGAGCCCCGCTTCAACCAGGCCTTCGTCGAGTACGCCCAGGCCCGCGGGTTCCTCATCGACCCGGCCCGGGTGCGGTCCCCGCAGGACAAGCCTCGCGTCGAGCGCCAAGTGCAGTTCGTGCGGGGGTCGTTCTTCGCCGGTGAGACCTTCATCGATCTCGCCGACGCGCAGCGCCGGGCCGAGGCGTGGTGCCGGGAACGGGCCGGGCTGCGGGTCCACGGGACGACCCAGCAACGCCCCGCCGAAGTGTTCGCCGCCGAGGAAGCACCCCGACTGCTGCTGGCGCCGACCTCGCTCTACGACGTGCCGATCTACGTCACGGCGAAGGTGCATCGCGACCATCACATCGAGGTGGCCCGGTCGCTCTACTCGATCCCCGGCGCGCTGATCGGCGCTCGGGTCGAGGTTCGCGCCGATCGCACGCTGGTGCGGATCTTCCACCGGGGCCAGCTCATCAAGGTCCATCCCCGCCAAGAACCGGGCCGACGATCGACCGATCCCGAGGACCTGCCGGCAGCCAAGACGGTCTACGCGATGCGGGACCTCGACAAGCTGCAGCGCATGGCCGCCGAGCACGGCCCGAACGTCGGGGCCTACGCGTCGGCGCTGCTCGACATCCCGCTGCCCTGGACCAAGATGCGCCAGGTCTACGCCCTGCTCGGGCTGGTCAAGAAGTGGGCGCGGACCGGGTCGACATGGCGTGCGCGTCGGCGCTCGCCCACGAGCAGGTCAACGTCGGGCTCATCAGCCGCATGCTCGAACGCGGCACCGAGCAAGCAACAACACCGGCGCCACCGGCACAGCCCGAGGTCGTCGTCGCTGGCCGGTTCGCCAGGGACCCCGTCCACTTCGCCATCGCCCGCACCGCCGAGGCCGGCCGATGACCGCGCCGACGGTCACCCCTGAGCTCAAGGCGTTGCTGCGCCGGGTCAAGCTCGGACGCTGTCTCGACACCCTTCCCGAGCGCCTCGCACTCGCCCAGACCGGCGGCCTCGGTCACGCCGAGTTCCTCGAACTCGTCCTCGCCGACGAAGTCACCCGACGCGAGACGACCTCCGCGGACCGGCGGGCACGGGCCGCCGGGCTCGACCCGACGATGACCCTGGACCGATGGGACGACACCGCCAAGGTCACCTACGACCGAGCCACCTGGACCGAGCTGTGCTCGCTGCGGTTCATCGACGGCGGCCACAACGCCGTGATCATGGGCCCCGTCGGCGTCGGCAAGACCTTCCTCGCTACCGCCCTCGGCCACGCCGCCATCCGGCGCCGTTACAGCGTCCACTTCGAACGCTGCGACCGGCTCCTCAAACGACTCCGCGCCAGCCGGCTCGACAACAGCCACGAAGTCGAGATGCGCAAGCTCCTGCGCGCCGATCTGCTCGTGATCGACGACTTCGCCCTCCAAGCCCTCGACGCGCTCGACACCGCCGACATCTACGAGCTCATCGTCGAACGGCACCGCGCCGCAGCGACGGTCATCACCTCGAACCGGGAACCGATCGAGTGGCTCGGCTACATGGCCGATCCCCTCCTCGCCCAGTCCGCCATCGACCGGCTCCAGTCCGCCGCCCACGAACTCATCCTCGACGGCGACTCCTACCGGCAACGCCAGAAGCCCACCGTCACCAACGCCCTTGACCCCACCCCACCCACCCCGCGATCATCCCGCCGCCGACGATGACACCCCGACGAAGTGGTCCCATGCCACTGGCGCTCGGGTGGTCCCATCGAGCTGGCGCACGACACCTGCGGATGCCCAGTGCCGGAACGGCAGCTCGTCCGAGAAGAGATGCAAGGCAGTACTTCGGCGGGAGAGGGCGTCGGCATGTCGTCGGGTTGCTGACAGCAGGTCCAGCTCCAGCCCCGCCGCCGCCCATGACCTCGGGAACGCTCGGCGCAAGACGAAACTGCCTGACCGGTCGACTCCGTGGCTACGCCACCAGCCCTTGAGGTCAACCTCCCCCAAGCGGGCGACCGCCAGCACGAGACGCAGAGTCTCGTCGACCTCCGTGCGGTGGGCCGTGCTAGTCACACGCCGTCCTCACGGGTGCCGCGAGCTGGAAGGACGCCCCGGGAACCCTGCTACGCCTGGCGGTGCCGACAGTTCTGCCGTCGCCCGAGTTTCGTGGCTGCACGCGGGTGATCGAAGCAGGACGGCAGAGTGCACCAGTTATCGCGTATGCGGGTTTCGCCATGAGCCGTGATCACTTCCATCCGCTGGTTCCACAGTACGAGAGCGATGTGACGGTCGCAGGGACGCCGCGACCGGGTTCCACCGATTGTCCCACTCGCGATGCGGCAGAGGAGCCTCGACGGCCAGGGGGCCCGCTGGTCAAGAGCAGGGTCGACGACCAAACGAGTGAGTGGATAGATCGGTGTAGGTGGCGGGCGCGGATGGCGGCGCCCAAGTCGGACGATACGCACCCCTGTGACACGAACGGGCCCGGCAGGCGGCGCGCACCCCCAGCCGACGGGATGCAGGGATGCACATGGCAACACAGCGACTACTCCGACTGCTCACGACCCCGGTGCAGGGCGTAGCGATCGTGCGCCTGACGAACCGGCATTGGCAGCTTGGCGAGCGCTCGATCGCTCAGTGTCGGCACAGCAAGGTGGACGCCGAGGACTCGGTCACTGAGCCGGCTCACGATACGGTCGTGGGCGAGGCGGTCGATGGCGTGGACGAGGTGGGACTTGCGGCCGAGCGGGTCGGTGCTGCTCGCTCGAATGCCGACCTGCAAGGCGAGTTCGACCGGGCACACCGTGGTCGGGCCACCGGCGGCGTCGAGGTGCCTTGCCATCGCTCGCGCGAGAAGCACGGCGGTGGGGCCAAGCAGCGGCGCGTAGACAATCTCGAAGTACGCGTGCTCGAGGGGGAACGCCGGCTCGCTGGCGGCGGGCAGCGCTCGGAGACGCAAGCCGGCGATGGGCTCCGGCCTGCGAGGAGATGGGCGTGCCCCGTTACCTGCGGTACCCGCCACGGGACACCGCTGTCGCGAGAGGTGGTGGCCGGTGACGTTGGCCCTCCGGCGTTCCCCCGCTCAGTGTCCCGACTCCGGTGCGACACACGCCGGCGCGGCCGGCCCGCAGGCACTTGCCACTCATAGCGTTCGTATCGACCGTTTCCGTCACACATTGAGGATACGTGGTACTGCCGAGGCGGTGAGCAGCGGACATCACAGGCCGACTCCCTGCTGTTCGCTCCGGGACCTGCGTTGGAGAGCATCCAGGCGGGCCGCCATCCGCGCTGCACCCGCGACGTCGGCGGGCGACCGGTCGGGGAACGCCGAGGATGATCGGGCGTGCGGCACGGCCGATGACGGCACCGGCTGCTGCTCCTGCGCTGGTTCGGTGCTCGCGGCGAGGGCTTCGTCGATGTCCTTCTGACGCCGGTGGAGTCCGGCGAGTTCCTCGCCACGGTCCCAGGGCACTCCGATGCGGGCGGTGGCGCGTTCGGCCTCGGCTCGGGCGGCCGCCGCCTCCTGGTGCAGCTCGGCCACGGTGTCGGGGAGCCGGTGGAGGTGACGTTCAAGGCGGGTGACGAGGTTGGCAGGGTCGCTGCGGCAGAGGTCGTAGGCGAGGAAAGTGACTTCGATGTGGGCATCGGAGATGGCAACGCGCACCTCGTCCTCGATGGTGGTGATCGCCTGCGCAGTCACCGGAAGTCCGCCGAGGGTGCCGACCTCCGTGGCGGGGCCGCTGGTCTCGGGCGGGGGTGTGGTCGAGGCGGTGCTGGAGGAGGCGTTGGACGTGCTCTCCCGCGTCGACCCGCTTGGCGTGTGTCTGTCCGTCGACGGTCATCGTGAAGCGCTCCCCGCGGGTGTCGGTCACCTTGCCGACGATGGCTTCGAGGTCGGCGGCACGGTGTTCGGCCTTCTCTGCTCGGTGGATGGCGGCATCGAGGGTGCGGCGGAGGCGGTGTTGGTCGTCGTGGTACGCGCGTTCCAGGCGAGCGAGTCGGGCAACGTCGGCATCGACGGCTGGGACTGCCGCGCGTTGAGGTGACAAGTTGGGTTAGGCGGCGGCTGCCGTCGTTGGGGTCATGATCGTCTCGTACTCGATCGGGGTCAATCGGCCGAGGGCGGCTTGACGGCGGCGCTGGTGGTAGGTGCGTTCGATCCAGGTGACGATGGCGATGCGGAGCTCGTCGCGGGTGGCCCAGCGGTGGCGGCGGTCGAGCACGTTCTTCTGGAGCAGCGCGAAGAACGATTCCATCGCTGCGTTGTCGCTGGCGGAGCCGACCTGGCCCATCGAGCCGACCAGGCCGTGGCGGGCCAGAGCCCGGTGCACCTTCCGAGCGCGAAATTGACTGCCCCTGTCCGAATGCAGGATGCAACCCGCGACAAGACCGCCTCGGCGGGCGACGGCCATCTCGATGGCGGCGACCACGAGTCGGGCCTTCATGCGGGAATCGATGGCCCACCCGACGATCCGGTTCGAGAACAGGTCCTTGATCGCGCAGCAGTAGAGCTTGCCTTGGTCGGTCCAGTGCTCGGTGATGTCCGCGACCCAGGTCTGATTCGGGGCATCCGCGGTGAACCTCCGGCGCACCAGATCGTCATGGGATGGCGTACCGGGCTTGGACCGCTTGCCACGCTTGGGCTTGCCGAACCGGGACCACCAGCCGTTGTCCCGGCAGATCCGCCACACCACCCGGTCCGACACATCCGGGTGATCACCGAGACGGACCTCATCCGCGAGGAACCGATACCCGAACTCTGGATCGTCGCGATGTGCGTCGAAGATCGCGTTGGCCAGCCACGCCTCCTCGAACTGGCTGTCGGTGACCGGCTCGTCGAGCCACCGGTAGTACTGCTGGCGGCAGAGGTTGAGGACCCGGCACGTCACCGTGACGGGGATCCCGTCGACGGCCAACTCACGGACGAGCGGGAACATCATTTTCCCGGCAAGTTCGCCTGGGACAGATACGCCGCAGCACGGCGCAGTACCTCGTTCTCCTGCTCGAGGAGCCGGTTGCGCTTCTTGAGCTCACGCAGCTCAGCGAGCTCGGACGTGGTCGGGCCCGGTCGGAGTCCTTCGTCCCGGTCGGCACGGGCCAACCAGTTCCGGAGGCACGACTCGGTGATCCCGAAATCGGCGGCGACATCCTTGATCCGGACACCGGGCTCCCGGCCACGAGCAACCCGGACCACGTCGTCGCGAAACTCCCTCGGATACGGCTTCGGCATGGTGAACATCCTCTCAGCGGTGCCTCCCAGCACCACAGCTCAGATGTCACCCCCGCGCGCGGCAGTCCCGCTGCCTTCTCCAGCACGAGGGGGTTGCCTGTCGCGAGTGCTTTGACTTCGGCGAAGGAGAGGGCTTGATCGCCGATGTCGTCGACGTCACGGTCAGGTAGGTCGCCACAGGTGACTTGGGCGATGAACGCGGCCTTCCGTTCGAGGGTCTGCCACATGTAGGTGTCGAAGCTGCCCTCGGTGACGTAGCGCAGCACTCGGACTTCGGCGTTCTGGTTGCCCTGGCGGAGGATTCGGCCGTCGCGCTGTTCGATGTCGGCAGGACGCCAGGGCGCGTCGAGGTGGTGCATGGCGATGGCGCGGGTCTGCACGTTGGTGCCGACGCCCATGGTCTCGGTGGATCCGATGAGGACCGACACGGTGCCGTCGCGACAGGCGGCGAAGAGCTTGGCCTTGCCGACGTCGGTTCGGGCGTCTTGCATGTAGCGGATCGAGGCCGGGTCGATCCCGCGGCGTACAAGGAGCGTCCGGAGTTCGCCGTAGGCGTTCCATCCGGCTGCGGCGGGGGTGGACACGTCGCAGAACACGAGTTGCAGTGCGCCTGGTCGGAGCGTGAGCTGGCCGTGCTCGTCGGCGTAGCGAAGGTCACGGGTGGCGTGATGGATCGCGGCGATCCGTTGCGCAGCGACGGTGAGCTTCCCGCCGTCGACGGTTGAGTCCTCACCGACGAGGCGAAGGTCCAGCGCCGCGCGCCGGCCGTCGCCGGTTACCTTCAGCATGTTGTCCTCGCTGGGGTCGACGGCGCGGTTGCGGATCACTTCGGCGCGTGCCGCGAGGTTGGCGACGTAGTCGACGAGCGCGTCGGTGGGTTCGACGACGATCGTCTCGGCTTGCCCTCCCGCGAGCGCGGGGACGGGGAGGTCAAGGTCGTCGTTGGTGCGCACGTCGGCGACTTGCCGGTAGAGGGTGAGCAGCTCGGGAACGTTCTGGAACCGGGCGAATCGCGTTTGCATCCGATAGGAGGCGCCGTCGGGTGCGAGCTCGAGCGCGGTGTGGGTGCGTCCGAAGGTCGCAGCCCACGCGTCGAAGGCGCGCAGGTCGACGCTGGCGAGCAGGTCGGGGTGGAGGTAGCTCTGCATGACCCACAGCTCGGCCATCGAGTTCGCTACCGGTGTCGCGGTCGCGAAGGTGACGACGCGCGGGCCGTGCATCCGCCGTAGCGCCCACAGCTTGGAGTCGAGGTCCTGCGCGCTGAGAGCCGACATTGGCGACGCCGTCGATGCTGGAGTCAACACGTCGGTTCTTATAGGCGTGGGCTTCGTCAACGAAGAGGTAGTCGATGCCCGTCTCCTCGAACCGAACTCCGTCGTCCTTCGTGTGCTCGGCGAGGAGCCGCTTGTAGGTCTCCTCGAGCTGGGCGATGCGCCGCTCCAGCCGCTTGACCGACAGCCCCTTGCCCTCCTTGGAGCCAGCGAGCGCGGAGCAGGCGGTCTCGATCTCCTCGCCGAGGTAGCTGCTCATCAGGTCCCTGCCGAGCGGGAGTCGGGCGAACCCGGATTGGGTGAAGATGATGCCGTCCCAGTCGCCGGTGGCAGCTCGGGCGACGAACTCCTTGCGCCGGTCCTTGGACAGCCGCTCACGGTCGGCAACGAGGATGCGGGCGGTCGGGTAGAGCTGGAGCCACTCGCGCGAGAACTGGTCCAGCATGTGGTTCGGCACCACGACCGCGGGCTTCGACGCGGAGCCGAGGCGGCGAAGCTCCATCGCGGCCATGACCATCGTCGCGGTCTTACCCGCGCCGACCGCGTGAGCGAGCAGGACGCGGCCGTCAGTGAGGATGCGCGCGACCGCAGCACGCTGGTGGGTGCGCGGCGTGAAGGTCCCCGCGAGCCCAGGGAGCGTGAGGTGGCCGCCGTCGAACGTGGGGAGGACGGTCGAGGAGAACAGCTCGTTGTACCGAGCTGTGAGCCGCGTGGCGCGTTTGGGGTCTTCCCACACCCATGTCGAGAACCGAGCGGTGAGGGCTTCCTGCTTGTCGCGCGCCGCGAGGGTTTCGGCGTCGTTGCGGACTCGCCGTCCGTCGTCGGTGGCGTCGGTGACGGTGTGGAGCCGCTGGTTCAACGCCGCTTCCAGCAGCGTGATCGCATCGGCGCGGGAGGTTCCCCATTCGGACGAGAGAGCGACGCCGCGGCGGCTGCCGTCGCGTAGGCGAGCGGACCAGTGGCCGAGCTGCGGGAGGTGCTCCACGTCGACGGTGGCGTCGAGCACCTCGGTACAGAACTGCTCGATGTCCGGGCTCGGGATCCACGGGGCGCCGAGGCGGGCGGTGATCTCTGCAGGCTCGAGCTGGCGCGGCAGCACGCGTTCGAGCGCGGCGATGTTGAACCGGTAGCTGCCATCTACCTCGTCGGCGGCCCGGCAGGCGTCGAGCTTGGTGCGGACGTTGCCCGATAGGTACTCGGACGCGGGGACGAGCCGGTCGGTGCCGGGTTCGTCGTAGACGAGCTCCCCGAGCTGCTGGCGGGCGGCGGCCGGGTCGGTGCCCAGCAGCTCCGCGACTCGGTCCAGGGTGACGGTGCCGGTCTCGTCGAGGCAGACGGCGACGGCCTCGTCGGGGGTGTCGACCCCGTGGCGCTCATGGGGTGGGTCGATGACCCGTTCGTGGAAGATCGCCGCGGGCCGGGCCTCTTGGGTCTCCTCGTCGAACACTTCCAGTGCCGCGACGAGGGGCCAGTCAGGGTCCTCGCGGAAGCCGCCCATGCGGGGCCGGACTCGGCGCATGATCTCCTCGCCTGTCTCGGGGTCGCGTCGGCCGGTGCGGGCTTGGCTGGATCGGTTGATCGGCCCGCAGAGCCGTGTGTAGGCGCGGTAGCGGTCGGCGAGGGTCGCCTGGGCCACGGCGAGCTCGTCGTCGGTTCCACCGTCGACCTGCACTGCGAGCACGCTTCGGGCCGCGTCGCGCAGGCCGACGAGGCGGGCGAGCTCACTGCGGTCTTTGGCGACTCGGGGCGTGTAGGCGATGGGCGTGCCACCCCTGGAGCTGGGCGACCTCGCCGCGCTCGTTGACCACGAAGCTGCCGTCCTCGCGTGCGTGAGGTCGAAGTCGCCTCGCGCCGCGCGGCCAGACGGGTGACGCTGCTCGTGCGTGCGGTCGGCCGGGACGTAGACGAGTCCTCGCGTGGGCGTCGGCGACGAGCGCGGCGAGCGCGGCGGGGAGCTGCTCGTCGATGTCGCCGGTCGGCGTGACGGTTAGCTCGTGGTCTCGGTACATGCCACGAGCCGCAGCCAGCTCGCCGAGGACTCGTTCGGGGTGGGCGAGGTAGTACTCGTTGACCTCCAACGGCGCCGCGCCGTCGCTGGCCTCGATTGGGGCGCGCCCGGCGCGTTCCCATGCCGGTCCGGTGGGCTCCGCGCCGGGTGGCCGGCGACGCAGCACCACCATGTCGACCACCACGTCGGTGCCCGAGGATCGGGCGAAGGCCCGCTCGGGGAGTCGGATCGCGCCGACCAGATCGGCGAGCGTTGTGATCTCCCGCCGCACTGCGGGGTTGCGGGCATCGAGCGTGTAGCGGGAGGTCAGCGCGACGACGAGCCCGCCCGGACGGGTCAGGTGCAGGCTCTTGATGAGGAAGTAGTTGTGCAGGGCGTGCCGGCCGCGGTTGTGACGCGGGTCGTGCGGAGTCACCTTGGCGAAGGGCACGTTGCCGATCACCAGATCGAACGCGCCGTCCTCCACCCGCAGTTCCTCGAACGCGGTCGCGTGGATGGTCGCCCGAGCGCCGTAGAGATGCTTGGCGATCTCGGCGGTGGTCTCGTCGAGTTCAACTCCGGTCAGCCGCGCGTCGGTTGGGGCGAAGCCGATGAAGTTGCCCGACCCGCAGCCGGGCTCCAGCACTCGCGCGTCGCCGTCGACGCCGAGCGCGTTGGTCGCGTTCCACATCGCCTGCACGACAGAGGCGGACGTGTAGTGGGCGTTGAGGGTCGTGCGCCGGGCTTGCGCCCAGCCGTCGTCGGTGCGCAGCAACCGTCGAAGCTCGGCGCGCTCGCCGACGTAGCGGTCGTCGCTCTCGTCGAAGACTTGTGGGATCGAACCCCACCCCGACCAGCGGGCCAGCGCTGCCTGCTCGTCGGCGTTCGCCCAGCGGCCGCCCTCGTCGCGGCAACGGTTCAGGACCTTGAGCGCGTCGAGGTTCGCCCGCAGTTTCGCCGCGGCGCCGGCAGGGGCGAGGTCCTCCTGACCGGAGAGCCGGAAGGAAGCAGGCCGCGCCGATGCGGTCGACGCAGGGTCGTCTACAGCGGGGTGTTGATGGCCTGATTGATCTCGGCGAGGGTCCGGTAGCGGCGGTCCAGGTCCGGGTCGTCGCCCCAGTCCTCCTGCGTGTCGATCGAGGGATCGGGCTGGAAGAGGTGATGGTCCGCCAGGGTCAGCTCCTCGGCCGTCGCCAATGCCTGGTAGCTCCGGAGTCGGTAGGCCTCGGGGTTCTCGCCGGGGCGCATCGGGCCGAGGATCTCGTCGCGCAGCCGGGTCACCTCCGCTGCGATCTCCTCCCCGGCGGCGGCGAAGAAGGCCTCTGGATCGGGGATCTGCGAATAGGCGGCCGGCCGGTGCCGCCGGTTGTGGTCGAGCGCCATCTGCCCGTAGCGATTCATGGTTCGCCTCCTGTGTCGATGCGTCGGCATCGTCGGGAGGGAGCGCAGCATCGAACAGCGAAAGCTGCCCGGACCGTTCGCGGCGAGCGCTCCGATCGCTCGCCACCACGCTACCGCCGCCCCCGACCAGCGGCCGAGGACCGTACTGTGCAAGTCACAGGCCACGGCCTTCGATCCCGACGACCTTCGCCGCCGACTTCGACCCGATCGCGGTGACCCGCGCCGAGGTCTGCTCCGCGGCGGTGGCGCGGTTGCGGACCCACATCTCCTGTCGGCCGTCGACCGCGAGGCGCCGGAACCCCTCGGCGGCGAGCGCAGCGCGAGTCGTGTCGCCGGGGTCGTTGCGGGCCATGACGATCTGGTGCTGCCGAGGGTCGTACACGACCTCGACTTGGCGGCCGGCCCACACCCCTGCTGGTTCCGAGATCCACCCGACCGGGGCCAGCCGGGCGCGGTCGGTCGCGCGAAGGAACGGCTTCATGCCGCGCTCCTCGCTCCGACGGGCATGGCGGAGCGGCGCGCCAGGTGTGCGCTCCGGTAGAAGGGCCGGGTCCGGACGTGCGCCGGTGGGAGGGTGCCGTGCACCAGCAGCGCGTCGCCCGGCCGCATCTGCCGCAGCACATGGGCCGGGGCAAGCGGGACACGGACAGTGGAGAACTGGTCCGAGCCGCCGTTCATTCGCTCAGTGGCCGAGCGGGAGCGGGTGTCGACCTCGGCCTCGCCGAGCACGTGGTCGACGTAGCGGAGCGACGCCGGGTCCGACAGGCCCGCGTAGAACACCTTCGTGAGGTGGTTAGTCAGGATGGTGTCGGCGGCCTTGCCGTAGGCCACCTCGAGCTGGGCGAGGGACTGCCAGATCGTCACCAGCAGCACGCCAATTCCGGCCAGGGTTGGCGCGTACTCTGGCAACGATCGCAGCGGCGTGTTCCCGGCCTCGTCGATCACCACCAACAGAGGCGGATCCAGCGGTCGACCGGTCGCGGCGACATGGCGGTACGCCTGGTTGATCAGGTCGTTCAATAGGCCGCCGAACGCCGGAGCCAGGCGACGCTGGTCCTCGATCGGCGAACACAGGTACACCGTGTTCGGCCCCGACAACAGCCACGGCAGATCGACCCCGACGAAGCCTCGGCCGCGGCGGCCCTTGCGCTTCGGCGAGCGGGCCGACGCCGCAACACCTGGGTCGGTCCACGGCCAGATCACCGTCTGGGCCGTGGCGTAGATCGACGAGCGCGTGCGCTCCTCCATCTCCCACACCGACACCAATCCCTTGGCGACCTCGACCGCTCCCCTGGCGACCGCGGCGTTGTTCGAGCGGTTCAGCGCGTCGAGCGCTTCACGGACCTCGCCGGGACCGAGCTCGCCGGGCCGGTCCTGCGTGAGCACCCACTCGCACACCGCGTCCATGTCGCGATGCGTGGTGGGCAACGAACAGAAGTCCGGACAGCAGGATCTCTGCCTGGGCCAGCCAGAAGTCCATCCCGCCCTCGACCCCGCCCCGAGGTGCCGCGTCGCACAAGGCGCGGGCGGCGCGCTGCGCGCCGACGACGGTTCCCGCCTGCTGCAGCGGCGACCACAGCGCCGAGGCGCCCCTCGGGACCGTCGACGACGTCGGGTCGTAGACGCGGACCTCACCGAGTCGAGAGCGCCAGCCGTGCGTGGTCGCGAGCAGGTCCGCCTTCACCGACGACAACACCGCGGGGCCGTCCCACTCGAGGATTCCCGCCACCGCGGCAGTGGTCTTGCCCGAGCGCGACGGACCCACCAACGCGACCGCGCCTCGGTCGCCCCGGCGGGTCCGGCGTTGGCGCGGCGAGGGCGCGCTGATGACCACAGCGGCGGAGCTTCCGTCGCGACCAGGCGTCGACCGAACTGGGCGATGACGAACCGACCCGGCCTCGGACCGGACACCAGCAACGGCTCCAGGTCGCGGCGCTTCGCGAACCGGGTTCGAGCATCGACGCCGAGCGGTCGACGCCGCGCCGTGCCCACCCTCGACCGGCCCAGCCACCGGATCACCATGGCCACCACGGCGACGAGCGCCGCCGTGGTCAGCGCGGTGCAGAACCAGTAGAGCGGCGCGGAGGGCAGCGCGTGGCGTACGGCTCCGGCCAGGCGGACGCGGGCGCGCCTAGGTTCGCTGGGAGACGTGAGGCGGCGTCAGCCTGCAGCGGAGAACGGAACCCCTTGCGCCTCGCCCGACACCGCGAGGCGAGCCACGCGCCCGCCCAGACCACGCCAACGACGGCGAGCGCGACGCCAGCGACGACGATGACGAGCAACTCGAACCCACCCAGGCCTTCGCGTTCCATGCCCACGTAGGCCGCTGAGCTGCCCGGAACTTCGCGGGCGGATTCGTGCGCTCGCCTCCCGCCCGGCCCCGGCTCGACTGTCACAGGAGGTCCGTACGATGCTGAGGCATCCGCCGACCACCTCACGGGTGCCGGCCTGGCGAGGCAGGGCATCGTAGGATCGAGGAGAAGGAGGTGTTGGAGTCGTGGCGCGCTCAGATCTGCTGATCGACCTGGTTGAAGCCGAGCGCCGTGGCGACAAGCAGCGGTTCAAGGCGCTGGTCGAGGCGATCATTGCCGAGGAGCGCGCGAACCAGCACCACCTGGTCGCGGATCGGCTCTCCGAGCTCATCACGACGGTGGGCTCCTCGGACCTCCTCGCACGGGATGCAGCCGCGACGAGGGTGAGCGACCTCGTTTTGGAGATCGTCCCGTCTCGAACACTGGCCTCATTGCACCTCCGACCGGTTGTGCGGTCCGCGGTCGAAGAGGTCATCGAGGAACACAGACGCTGCGACCTACTACGAAGTCATGGCCTCGAGCCGCGCAACCGCATCCTTCTCGACGGTCCACCCGGCAACGGCAAGACAAGCCTCGCAGAGGCGATCGCCACCGAGACGATGCTCCCGTTCTATGTCGTGCGTTACGAGGGTGTGGTGTCGAGCTTCCTCGGGGAGACGGCATCCAGGCTCGATGCTGTCTTCGAGTTCGCGCGCACGAGGCGCTGCGTGCTGTTCTTCGACGAGTTCGACTCGATCGCGAAAGAGCGGGCCGACACCAACGAGACGGGTGAGATCAAGCGGGTCGTGTCGACCCTGCTGCTCCAGATCGATCGCCTTCCGGCACATGTCGTTGTCGTGTGTTCGACGAACCATTCGGAACTGCTCGACCGTGCGGCCTGGCGTCGCTTCCAGCTACGCCTCGAACTGGATTCGCCAACTCGGTCCGAGGCGACGGCGTTCCTCGATTCCATGCAAGCCCGACTCGGCGGTGATCTCGGCCTCGCCCCGGACGCTGGCAGACAAGCTCAGAGGGGCGAGCTACGCAGAGCTCGAGCAGGCCGCGGTGGACATCCGGCGCCGGTATGTGCTCGCGCTGCCCGATGGCGACCTGGCTGATATCGCGCGAACGAGGATCGAACAGTGGCGAACGCAGGCCCACCCGTAGGAGAGCTGAGACCGCTCCTCGCGTTCCCTGCCCCAGTCACCGGCAAGATCCCGCCATCGGATCAGCCGAACCGGTTCAGGCCGGTCAAGCGTCCCGGCCCCGGTCGGCAAGGGACGCGAATCACTCCCCAGTTCACAGCGCTGCGCGAAGCCCTCGAAGGCGGCAGGGCACAGCTCGCCGAGGCGACGACCGCCCCAGATCCCGAGCTGGTGGCCGTGTTCGATCTCGCAGGCCCCGTGGATGGCTTCCTAAGGGCGGCAGGGCAGGTCGAAGGTCTGGAGTTCCTGTCGGAGTTGCAGGAGGACTACATCGAATCCGACGACGACTTCTTCTACGAGGACAAGGGCGGCGAGCGTTCGGACGACAACGTGCCGCAGTCGCTGTACATGGTCATGACCAACGCACAGGCCGTGACTGAGCTGATCCGGCTGTTCGAGCTGTGGCAACAAGACCCGAAGGTGAAGTTCGCGAGAGGGCTGAACCCGCTCAAGGACGTCTTCGGGCTCCTCCGAGGCATACGTCGCTGGGGTCCCGAGGACCGGGTTCGTGAGACGGGGCTGCTTGATCAGTGGCGCGAGGACCTCGAGGTCGTGGGCGCTCAAGGAGTCACACGAGTCGAGATCGAGCTCTGGTACCGCAGGGATGTGACGGCCCGCCGCGCCGCCGAAGACGAGGTGCGTCGCATCCTGAGAGAGGCCGGTGCGGAGGTACTCGCGTCGGCAGAGCGACCGGAGATCGCGTACCACGCCGTGCTGGCGAACGTGCCGATGTCTGAAGTTGAACGAGTCCTGGCAGATGGCCCACACGCCATTGACCTGCTCAGGACCGAGTCTGTGATGATGGTGAGCACCAGTCGCGCCATGATCGTCGAGACATCGGATCCCGTCACCGTCCTCGCCCAGTTCGACGGCGCGTCCGTTCCCTCGGGACCGCCACGCGTAGCCCTGCTAGACGGCGTTCCGTTTGCCAACCACGCCGCTCTCGACGGCCGGCTGAGAATTGACGACCCCGACGATTGGACCACCAAGTACGGCACGGGCCGACGTCGACACGGGACGGCGATGGCTTCGCTCATCTCGCACGGTGACCTCTCCGATCCCGGGTCACCGCTGCTGCAGCCGATCTACGTTCGGCCGATCTTCGAACCACATCCTGTCCTGACGCGGGCGGAGGTCGTCCCCGAGCACGAGCTGCTCGTTGACCTCATCCATCGCTGTTTCCACCGGATCTTCGAGGAGACGGCACCCACGCGCCCGCGGCGCCAAGCGTTCGCATCGTCACCCTCGCCGTCGGTGACCCTGCACGGGTCTTTGTCCGCAGACTGAGCCCCCTTGCTCGGCTCCTCGACTGGCTGTCACACCTCTACAACGTGGTCGTGGTCGTGAGCGGCGGCAACCACGGCGCCACGAAGCCGGTGCTGAACACCGCGACCTTGGACAACCCGGATGCGGTTGCCGCCGACGCGGTCCGCTCGCTCTTCGACGCAGCACGACATCGCCGACTGCTGTCACCAGCGGAGGCCGTGAACGTGATCACGGTCGGGGCACTCCATGCCGACGGACTTGATATCGAGCTTCCTGACACGGTGATCGATCCCGTCCCCGCGGGGTCGCCGGCGAGCTACTCGCCCGTAGGCTTCGGGTTCCGGCGCTCGGTGAAACCGGAGGTACTCCTTCCGGGCGGACGCCAGGTCTTCTCGGCGCCACCGCCCGGTCAGGGCACCGGCGAGGTCGAGGTCCAGCCGGTCGAGAGCCCCCAGAAGGGACCCGGTCTCGGAGCGGCAGCGCCTGGCATGGCGGGCGAACTCGATGCCATCACCTACTCGTGCGGAACGAGCAACGCTGCTGCGCTCGCGTCCCGATCGCTCAGTGAGATCATGGACGTGCTCGAGGCCGCCCGAAGCGAGGACGGCGAAGCGCCGATAGCGGATGCCCAGTACTACCCGGTGCTCGCCAAGACGCTCCTTGTTCACGCTGCAGGGTGGCACGACTCGCTAGCCAAGATGCGCGACTTGCTGGGCCTGTCGGGTCAGGACGTCCGTCGCGAGCTGACCAGGATTCTGGGTTACGGGCGCTCCGCGGCGAGCGCGTCGGCACGGCGGAGCGCACTCGCGTCGTACTGCTCGGTGCTGGATCGATCGGCAAAGATCAGCGCCACACGTTCGGCTTCCCTCTCCCACCGTCGCTTGCAGCTACTACGGAGTGGCGCCGCCTCACCATCACGTTGGCGTGGCTCTCGCCGGTCAACGTCCATTCGCAGAAGTACCGAATGGCGCGGCTGATGTTCACGCCGGCCAAGGACGAGTTGCGAGTCTCCCCGGTCGAGGCGGACGCCAACGCCGTGTTCAAGGGCACTGTCCAGCATCAGGTGCTCGAGGGGACTGCGGCAGCCGGGTACGTAACCGGGTCGAGCCTTGCAATCGACGTCGACTGCCGTGTCGACGCTGGAAGCCTCAAGAACCCGGTCCGCTATGCGCTCGCAGCGTCTCTCGAAGTCGCCACCAGTGTCACCGTCGATCTGCACGCTGAGGTTCGCGCCCGGGTCCAAGCGGTTCTTCGCGACCGGGCCCGGGCTCAGGTCCCTGCGCGATAGGTCAAGCACAGGTTCGTCACCCTCCGCGCGTCCGTCACAGGTCGGGCGTACGATCGGGTCGATGGATGCGACTTGGAGTCGCGTGGCCGGCGGCAGCGAGTGGGACCTCGCGGTTGAGCTTGCGAATCGGGTGGCGGCGGGCGACGAACTGCCGAACCTCGCGAGCCCGGTGCTGCTGGACACCAACGAGGTGCTCCACGCTGACATCACCGCACAGGGCTGGCGGTTCCACGCTGTAGACGTCAGCTACACAGCACCTCGCGCGGTCGCGATTGGTGGTCCCGTCATCTTCGGACTCGTTGCAGCCAGTAGCGCCGTGGCGCGACGCCGAGCCCGTCGAGAGGCCGAAGCGGTTGCCGCACCGCAGTGGCGTCCGCTCGGTGGGCTGCGCGTTCTGGCGACCGACCGCCGGCTCCTCGTGTGGCATGAAGCCACGTGGGCATCGGTCTGGTACGACGCGATCCGTGAGCTGCGTCCTGACCTCGAGGTCGGACGGCTCGACGTGACGTTCGAGAACGACCCGCCTTACTGTCTCGCTGGGCCGTGGGTTCCGTACCTGGCCGTGGTGCTGACCAGCACCTTGGCCAGGCGGCTTGGCGTCAACCCCGTGCGTCACACCGTCGAGGCGAACATGGTCTGACTGTGGCGACGCACGAGATCTTCCAGACGGCACTCGCAGCAATCACAGCCACCGCGCACGGCGACAAGGCCTCAGCAAGTGCTGCGGTCGACCAGCTCGCCCACGAGTTCGATGCGCGGGACTCGATCGAGGCTGCATGTGGATTGGCTTCCCTGGTCGTCACGATGCTCGGTTCGGAAGGCGACGGCATTCTCCGTGAGCTAGCCAAGTGGGTGGCTGAGCAGCCTTGACTACGCGTGGGTCTCAGTCAGCCGAACCGCCGCCCTCCTCAATGACGCTGCGAGCACAGGGTCAGCGGCTGACGCTTACGCCGATCGACCCGGCGCTCTCGGCCATCGCGCGACCGACGGCGCGCGTCATCTGCGCCGACCAGTCGTCCGAGCGACGCATGGCGTCGTTGAGGTCTCCGTCGCCGAGGTCGAGGACGACGGGCGGGCGCTGTCGGGCTTCGAGGAGTGGTGCGAGTCGGTCCGCTCCGGCTCGTCCTGCGTCGTCGGCGTCGAAGGCGATGACGAGGGGATGCGGGAGCTTGGCCAGCGCGACAGCGACGGCTTCGTCGCCATAGGTGGCGCTGAGCACGGCGACGGCTCGGTAGCCGGCCGCGGCGGCGGACAGCGCGCCGATGGTGCCTTCGGTAATGACCACCTCGGGGTGACGTACTTCGGCGGGCCGGAGTCGCGCGACGCGGGGGTTCGTCGCGAGGTCGGCGGTCGGGTTGAGGTAGCGAGGCCGATCGGGAAGCGGGTGCGGAACGCGGAGCTGCGCGTACACGGCGCGACCGTCGTGCAGCACGGGCAGCACGACACCAATGCCCCGAGGCATCCCGTCGGGCCGCGCCTGCACGCGTGGGCCGAGGTCGGCGCCGACGTGGTTCTCGATGAGGACGTCGCGCGGGAGGCCGCGGATGTTGGTGAGCCAGCGGCGCAGTGCACGACCTTCGGGTTTCCAGAGTCGCTCGGCGCACTCGTGCACGTATCGATCGAGCCCCTCTGGGTCACGGCACCCCGCAGGAGGGAGTGACCGGGCGCGCTCCGGCCGGCGCGCGGGCCGCCAGTCGTCGGGTTGCTCGCGGTGGCCGGCGCGCTTGGCGAGGTAGGTCATGGCGTCGCGCGGGGTGCCGCCTCGACACGCGAGCACGAGGTCGATGGCGGTGCCGCCGTCACCGCAGCCGTGGCATCGCCAGCGCTGGTCGCCCCGCCGGCTCGTGAAGATGCTGACCGGTGGAGTGCGCCCGGTCTGTGCGTGGCGACTGTTGGGGCAAGGCCACATGCGCGTGCGGCCACTGGTTCGGGCGGGGCCGAGCAGGTCGTCGGCGAGCGCCCGGAGGTCGACGGCAGCGAGGAGGGCGTCGCGGTCGTACACGGCTCATGCCGCCTCAGTCCGGCTGAACCCGCCCGCGTCGCCATGCATCCGGGCATCGGTGTCGGTGATCTCAATCTCGCCGGGTCCGAGGACGTGCTGAACGACGGCAGTTCGCCCACCAAGCTTCCAGAGCGCGCGGCCGCGGCCGAGCTGGCCGACGATGCTGGCTTCGGGTGCTGTGAGCCCGAAGTGTGCGACGGCGGCGTCGAGTTGGTCGGGCGCTTGGCGGAGGATGATCTTGGTGGCCGAGTCGGCAAGGAGCCCTGCGGCGATCTTGCTGGTGGCGGTGCCGTCGTCGGCCTGGGCGACGAGGTCGGAGGCCCGGTGGGTGATGCAGAGGTTGGCGACGCCGTAGGTGCGGCCGAGCTTGAAGGAGGTCTGGAGGTAGCCGGCAGTGTGGCGGTTGCCGAGCAGCGCCCAGGCTTCGTCGAGGATCTGCACGCGCTGGGGGCCGGGGCAGGCCATGAGCTGCTGGAACCAGCCGGCAGCGGCGACCATGACGAGCGGCAGGGCGTCGGAGTCGAGCGGCACCGCGGAGAGGTCGAGGACGACGCCGGGACCGTCCCAACGCAGCGGCACGGTTGAGCGCCCGTCGAACATGCCGCGCAGCGAGCGCGAGAGCAGCTTGTCGAGCGCGTACGCGACCGTTGCCGTCTCGGCGACAAGGTCGCGTTCGCTGCTGCGCAACCGGGCGACCATCGTCTCGGTGGGGTTGGCGACGAGCCGGGCGACGTCCGCCAGCGTCGGCTCCCGCAGTGGCGCGGTGGTGAGTTGCTCGACGGCGGCGAACACGACTGCGTCCTCGAGCTGGGTGAGAGTGCGTTCCAGCACGGTGCCGACCAGCGCTGTGCACATCTCGGCGCGGCGCAGGACCTGCCTGTCCTCGGGCTCGTGCTCTGCGGCGGGCCCGGGGGCGAGAGGGTTGATGGTGGCGCTGCCGCCGGGGCTGAGCTTCACGGTGGTGAGACCGAGGTGCTCCGCAAGGGCGGCGTACTCGCCCTTCGGGTCGGCGATCGCGGTCCAACGGCCGCCGGGGCCGGTGCCGTAGATGGCGGCTTGACGCCACAGCACGCACTTGACGAGGGCGGACTTGCCGTTGCCGGGTTCGCCGAGGATCCATCCGTTGGGGTTCGTGACGATGCCGGACGCGTAGGCCTCGAATGGGTCCCAGCAGAACTCACCGCCGCCGGCGAGTAGGTCGAGACCGATGTAGGTGCCTCGATGCCCGAACGAGCTCTGTACGGAGAAGGGGTAGATGCTGGCCACGTGGGCGGTGGTCCCCTGGTGGTAGCGGAGCCGCAGCGATGGCCGGGTCATGAGGCGAGGAGGGTCGCGGGGGCGAGGCCGAGGGGGAGCGCCGCGGCCCAGCCGAGGTCTTGGCGGGCATCGAGCACACGCAGGTCCATGCCGTTCTCGCGTGCGAGTTGCTCGATGATCTCGGAGTGCTCATCGAGGTCGTCGAGGGTGCGCGCCGAGAGGGTGACGAGCCCGGCGTAGCCCATCTCGGGATAGCCGGCGACGAGCTCCTCTTCGCGGTCGAGAAGGGCTTGGGTGGCACGCCGGTGGCGGGCATCGATGCGCCGTCCCTTCTCTTCCTTGGTGACCGCGTCGGACTCGAGCTTCACCAGGTCGCGTTCGATGCGCCGTCGGCTCTGGTAGGTGGACACCGGTTGGAAGTAGACGGTCATCGACCGGGTGACGCCGCCGCCGGCAAGGAACGGTTCCAGCCACGCCGGAGGCACCGCGAGGCGGGGCCAGGTGCCGACCCACCAGGTGCGGTGGAACGCGCCGTCGACCCGCACGTGCCGCCAGTCGACCTCCAGCGCGAGGGGCCCAGCCGTGGATGAGCGGACGAGAGCGAGGCGCTCGACGAGCCGGCCCTTGCGGGGCCGGGGTCGCGCGCCGACCGGGTCGATCCGAGAACGGATGAGACGTTGGAGGCCGGCAGGGTCGAGCGGATCAGATGCTGCGAGGTCGGCCGAGCGCAGCCCGCGCAGGAGCGCCTCGACCGAGGTGACGAGCGCGCGGCCGAGCAGTTCGTCGGGGCGGCCCTTCGCGGTGCGGTGTCGCGAGAGGCGCTCCCGGGCGACCGTGATGGCGACGACCGCTTCGTGGTTGATCGCCGACGCAGTCCCGACGTCCAGCAGCTCCCGGTACGAAGCAGTGGCGGTCTCGTTGGGAGTGCCCCGCTCCTTGGAGCCGAGCCACGCGATGTGGTCGCCCATGCCGGAGGGCCGGGCGAGGTCCGACCAGGACAGGTGCGAGACGACGCCGCGCTCGACGGCGTACTGGCCGAGCAGGTCGCCCCACCCGCCGAGCAGCCGCTCCTGCTCGGCGCGGGGTTCGACCACGAACTGCGGGCCCGTAACGGGGACGATCGCGGTCAGGGTGTGGCGGTGGCGGTCGCGCACCGCGCCGAGCGGCGCGGGGCGCGCCAGTCGACAGCAACGATGTCGAGCCCGTCGAGGCATGGCGGCATCGGCGCCGGCCCCTCGGCAGACGACCACAACGGCAGCGGTGCGACCCATCGGCGGCCGCGACGAAGGCGTGACCAGACCCATCCGGTGAGCAGCGGTACCACTCCCAGGTGGCATGGCCGCCGACCCGGGTGAAGCTCGCCGCCGCGGCAGCGATGATCGGCGCGGCGGCGATCGGCAGCGGCGCTCCCGCGGTGAGGATCGCGACTCCAAGGGCGATCCCACCCCCGAGGAGCGCGCACTGCACGATGCCGAGGCCGAGGAAGATGCCCGACGCGCCGAGCGGTTCGAGCCGGTAGGTGCGCTCGGTGCGTTCACTTGCCATCCGTGCCTCGCTGTGGTCGCGGCGGCCTCGATGGGGCGGAGCCCGGCGGGCCCGGAGGGTCGCGGTCCGGTCGCGGTGATGGCACCGATGCGCGCCCGCCTCCCGAGCGCAGCGGTTGGTCGCCGGGCGGCGAAGCCGGCCGGGCGTCGCTGACTGCATGAGCGGTGCCCGTCGCGGCCCGCGCACCGCTGGCGGCCGCCTTCTTGGTGCCCTCGGCAGCGACGGCTACGGCGAGCGGACCCGCGATCGCGGCCGCGCCTCCCGCTCCGGCGGCGCCTCCCCCACCCACGGCGGCGGGTGGTGGCCCGGTTCCGGCGCCTGCGGCAGCTCCCCCGTTGGCGATCTGGCTGTACCGCCGCCCGGAGACCATCTGCACCGTGTTGGCCATCATCATCCCCTGATGCCCGGCGCGGACGGGCCCACCCTTGACGCCCTGGGCGACGACAGCCGCTTCGGTGACCGGCAGCAGCCGGGCGATCAAGAGCGGCGAGAACGCCGACACACCGAACGCGGCGGCTGCGGTGAGGAGGATGCCGACCGCTTGCGTGACCGATCCGGCGGGATCCTCGGCGAACACCTCCGGTTCAGGCAGCGCGGTCACCTCACCACCTGACCCGGCACCGACCGCCGCCGCGGCGGCGACGGCGAGGGCGATCGCGATGACGAGCTTGGAGACGATCAGCGCCACGAGCAGATCCAGCAGCTTGCGGCTCGCTCCCTTGGTGGCGGGCCAGAGCCGGGCCGCGAACACGAGCGGTGCGGAGTGCGACGACGATGTAGATCAGTGCGGCGCGCACGACGAGCTCGGCGACGAGCACGAGGCCGGCGAGGACGGTCACAAGACCGAGGACAAACACGACGAACGCAGTGGCGGTGCCGCCGGACAGCGTGCTGAGGCTGGCCACTACAGCACCGAACTCCGAGATGTCGTCCTGGAAGTTGCCGAGGACCTGTCCGGAGAGGGCGTCGGTGAGCCGGATGAGGACCTGGGTGATCGTGACCAGGCCGACCATCCCGAGGATCGAGACGGGCAGCTCGAGCGCGATGCGCCGCAGCATCCCGCCGACGTCGCCACTCAGGGTTCCCTGGATGATGCCGGCGAGGACGAACAGCAGCAGGAGGCTGGCGCCGATGGTGACGGTGGTGGCGTAGGGACCGTCGCCTGTGAGGAACCAGTCGGCTTGGACGTTGGGGTCGGTCGAGTCGAGGAAGAAGTTGAACACGCCGCCGACGACCCACACGACGGCGTCGACGATCCAGGCGGTGAGCCCGCCGATGATGACCTCGAAGCCGGCGGTGGCGACGTCACCGACGAAGCCGGTGACCTTGTCGATCACCCAGCCGATCGGGTTGGGGAAGCCGATGCCGAGGATCACGAGACCGGCTCGCCGTCCATGCGCGTGAACCCGTCGAGTGCACGGTCGAAGGGCTCCGCGTCCCATGGTTGGTCGTGGGGGCCGGTGATCGGGGTCGGTCCCGGCGTGTCGCGCACTCCGTCGACTCGCCAGTCGCCGTCAACCCACGCGAGGTCCAAGGTGACGGTGAGGAACTCCGACTGCGGTGCGGCGACGCCCGCGGCGGACAGGATCGTGACGGTCCACACGGACACGCGCGCTTGGGTGTCGCGGAAGCTGTCGACGCGCCAGGCGAGCGGGCGCACCAGCCACCAGATCCGTCCCGACGAGCGTGCGAGCTGCTCGCGGGCCATCGCGATGTCGGCGACGACGTCCTCCGCGAGGCGGGGTGCAGCGACCGGGGTGGCGATCTCGCCGATTGCGGCCTCGATCTCGGCGTCGGTGAAGTACAACCACCGCTGCGACGCCGTCGCGTACGCAACGGCGGCAGCGACCGCACCCGGTTCGTCGGCCGCGAACCCGACCGGCACGCGGGCCGCTTCACCCGCCGGGCCGGTGGCGCCGGCTGGGACCGTCGGTCGCGGCGACACCTCAGCGGGCGGAGAGTCGTGCCGGTCGCTACTGGTCGTGTCATCACGGGTCAGCCGGACTAGGAACACGCCCGCTATGAGCACCACAACCGCGACGGCGGCGACGATCGCGGCGCGTCGGGAGGGAAGCATCGGCTGGCCGGCCATCAGCTCGCCGCCTCGAACAGCATGTTGACCGCCGTCGGGGCAACCCCGGCGAGGATCGCCCCGACCACGCCTCCAAGGGCGAGGGTCTTGCCGCGGCTCGCGCCGCCGTAGCTCCCGCCCTCGCGGGCCAGGCCGTACATCGCGGCGCCGATCAGCAGCGCGGCCAGGCTTCCCCAGAGGGCGAGCATCTGTGCCCAGTTGAGGAGCTGCTGGATCAGCTCGGCACCAGGCATGCCGTCGGTGCTCGGGTCGACGTCGACCTGGGCGAGCACGCCGGGAACTCGGATCATCAGGCGACCTCCTTGGGCGGTGGCGCGGAGTGCGCCATCCCCGTAGGCCGCTGAAGCGGCGAAAACTCTCCACCGCGTCGCGAAGAATCCGCGCGGCGCGAGGCCTACCTCGCCATGGAGCGACGGAAGCTGGGCGCGGCGATCGCGCTCGCCTGCCTCGGCACGATCGGCGGAGTCACAGCACTGCCGATCCTCGCGGTCGGCATCGGCAGCGCGTCACCGACCAGCTGCGGGCTGGCCGGCGAAGTCGCCGACGACGGCACCCCGAGAATCCTCGGCCCGTCCACCCTGACCGTCGCCGACCTGCGCATCTGGTGGGACAACACCGGGCGAGGGCAACCCGCACGGCTGCGCATCGCGATCGCCGACCTGATCGCGCTCTACCTCTCCGAAGGCGACGCCGAAGGTGTCCGCGGCGACATTGCGTTCGCGCAGGCCGTGCTGGAGACCGGCTACTTCAGTAACAGCGACACCGCGATCAACAACTTCGCGGGCATCGGCCACTACGACGGAGCCCCCGTCCGGCTCGCCGTTCCCGAACCCGATCATCGGCGTGCGGGCGCAGATCCAGCTGCTCAAGAAGTACGCGCTCGGCAACCACGCCCCGTTCGCGAACCCCGACGTCGCGCCGAGCGCGGGAGCGTCAGCCACGACCTGGGGCGGGCTGGCCGGCACCTGGGCTACGACCACGAACTACTGGAACGCGCTCAGCACCATCTACGAGTCGATGCTCAGCCACGCAGGAACGGCAGCCGGCGAGGCTCGCTCTCCAGTCCGCGTTGGGGAGGCCTCGTGCTGCGGCCGGTGAGCTGGCCATCGCTGGCGACTACGGGCTCCCCCTCGAGCGGCGCTGGTACGACGAGCACCCGGAGTGGTTGACGCGGCCACACCACGACTACCCCGCCATCGACATCCCAGTCCCGGTCGGCACGCCGCTCTACGCGGTGACCAACGGCGTCGTCGTCGGCACCCCGACAAGTGGGAAGTGCGGCATCGGCGTCGTCTTCAACGGCGACGACGACGCGCAGTACGCCTACTGCCACGGCCAACCCGGCACGCAGGCCGTCGCGATCGGCGAGCGGATCACGGTCGGGCAGCACCTGATGGACAGCGCGTCCACCGGCAACAGCACCGGCCCACACCTCCACTTCAGCATCGAGACCGGCGGTGCAAGGCGTTGCCCTCAGACCTTTCTCGTCTCCATCGCCGAAGGTCAGCCCCTAGCACCCCAGGGGCTCCCAGCGACCGGCTGCATCAGCTGACCTACGTTCGATCCATGGCCGCGTTCCACGCCGTCTACTACCGAGAGGCCAACGGCTCCGAGCCGGTGCGTGCCTACCTCGACGACCTCGACGATGGGATAGGCGCCGTGCTGGCTCAGCAGATCGATCGCTTGAACCTGCTCAGCGACGAGGTCCCCCACCTGCCGTTCCCCCATAGCTCCCAGGTTGACGGCGAGCTGCGCGAGCTGCGGTGCCACTACGGGCGGCAGCTCTACCGGGTCTTGTACCGCCGCTCCGACCGCCTGCTCGTGCTGCTGCACATCTTCGCCAAGCGGACCGCCAAGATCCCTGCCGCCGAGATGAACCTCGCCCATGAGCGCTGGCTGAACTTCAAGGACCGGATGGACGCCCAGCCCCGCAGACCGCCGCGAGCAGCCGGCCACGACGCCCCGTGACCGCCCTAGTTCGCAGAACTGCTAACCTGGCCGTGAGGTGAGCGCCATGGCGAAGAACCAGAGCCCCGTCGGCAGCAGTGTCGAGGACCACATCAGCCAGCGGCGCGCCCGCAGCGCCAAGTACCGCGAGACGCAGGATCGGCTTCGCCCGTTCGAGGAGATCGCCCGCGTCGTGATCATGCGCCGAGCGCAGCTAGGTCTCACGCAGCAGGAACTGGCCGAGCGGATGGGCACGACGAAGTCGGTGATCTCCCGGATCGAGAGCGGTCAGCACCGCACCAGCACGGACACGCTCCGCCGCCTCGCCGAAGCCCTCGACGGCCACGCCGTCATCGGCTTCGAGTTCGATTCCGATCAGCAGGTCCAGCCGGAACTCGTTCGCCTGTAGGACACCCAGCACGACCAAAGGCCGCGTTCGCCGGCCTCTCGGACCGCCGTTCATTGCAGCGGTCAACACAACCCCCTGCGTGCCGCGGGCGAACCACGTGGCTGCCCGACAGGGCAGATGGCATCCTCGTGCAGATGTCGTTCCCGTTTTCGTCACGGACTCTCGGCTACCTGGTGGACGCCATTTCTTCGGGCTACAGCGCGACCGGCATGGACACGCTGTTTCTCAAGGCCGAGGTCGACGGGTGGAGTCGTGTGAGTGGCAGCAAGGCTGCCGTGGTCCACGACCTACTCCGGAACCTACGCGACGACGGAGGCCGGACGGCTTGTGAGGGCGCCTTCGAGCTCGCCCGGCTCGTACTCGCGCACGGCAAGGGCGGAGCGTGGGACGAGCCCGCCAGATGGTGGACGCCGCTGCGAGACGCTGTTGCCGCCGACGGCTGGGAGTTTGATGAGAACTCTGACAGCTTCGTGCCGCTGGTCCCCGGCGCTCCCATGGCCCACGAGACGAGCTGGATCGAGGACGAGCTCCGCCGCCGCGGGTGGACGACGGCCGCTGGACACTACCGCCAAGCCGTCGACAACTTCGCCGACGGCAACTGGGCTGCGGCCAACAGCCAGCTCCGCAGCTTCTGCGAGGAACTGCTCCGTACCGCGGCCTAAAACACCGGCACTGGCGGGAGCGGCCAGGTCCAGGCAGCACTCGACGCACTTGACTCGGCAGGGCACTTGATCGCCGATGAGGCCGGCTTCGGCAAGGCGCTCTGGAAGTTGCTCCATCCCGGGGGCTCCCACCCGGGTCTGAGCGACCAGGACGAGTCTCGCTTCCGGCTGCTTACTCTCACCGGCTACGCCCGCTTCCTCCTCAGCCGCCTCCCCGGCTGATGCTGACGGGCAGGATGCGCCCGACCGTCCCGGTCCGGGTACCCGTTGTCCGACCGTCCCGGTCCGGGTAGCCGTTGGGTGTCACACGCCCTGCGTATGGTTGATCGCATGCGCGAGCCCTTGCTCTCTCGAGCTGAGCTTCGAGCTGACCCACAGCTCCGCGAGATCGCCGGACGCAGCGGTTGGACGGTTTGTCCCCACGTCAAGCTCTCCGACGTCATCGACGAGCCACCCGAAGGAGTCGACACAGCGACCTGGTCTTACGCGACCCGCGCCCACTTTGACTTCCTCGTCGTGGATGAAGACACACGCCCGGTCTTCGCCGTGGAGATCGACGGATTGAGTCACGCAGATCCGGAAGCACAGAAGCGCGACCGCATGAAGGACCGGCTCGTCGAAGCATCCGGCTTCGAGCTACTGCGCGTCGGCGTGGAGAATCTCGACATCGGGCCCCGCGGTCGCCGCCTCATCGAGTACCTCATCGACGCCCGCCAGTTCATGGAAGCAGCCTGGGCTAGCAGCTATGCCGAGTCAGACCCGTACTTCGATCCCGACTACCGCAGCATCATCGGCCGAGGTGACGACGGTCGACTGACTTTCGTGAACCATCTCTCCGAGCCAGCGCGCCGACACGCCTTCGCGCTCTTCGAACAGCACCGGATACCGGGATGTGTCATCGAGTCCGTGCACTTCTCGTGGCGAAGCGGTTGGTCGGAGGCGTGGGCCTGGCTCAGGGTCAAGGATGGACTTTGGCTGTTCGAGAAGGCTCAGGTTCGCAACTTCGGCCGGTTCCTGTGTGGGATGGCGCCGTTCGAGCTCGCCGAGGACCTCGCGGCAAGCGCTGTCGGCGACGCGCTCGAGCGTTTCCTTGCAGGCGATCCCGCGGCCGTCCATCCCACGCAGATGCAGCGTGACCTCGATGCCGTGCTGACTCAGCGACACCTGATCCAGGACACGTTCCACCTCGACCACTGCAGGTTCGCCTGACTCACACCTCTCCCGTGAGGACTACGCCTACGTGCTGTGCACGGGCCAGGCAGTTGACGGTACCGGCATTGCTTCAGCGCGCGCGGGCCAGACATACGTGGTCCCCAACCGAGACCAAGCCTTCTCGCTTCGGCAGTTGCCCTTCACCGACGCGACTGGAGGTCGAGCCGGAGTTGCTCGATGGTGTCCTCGGGATCGCCGAGCTTGGCCTGCTGCAGCGCGTTCGCGTGTTCCTGGTAGACGCGGTCGGCTCCGGCGCGGTCGTCGCTGGCGAGGTGGGCTCGCATCAGGGCCTCGACGACGGGGCCGTTCAGCGGGATGGCTTGGACGACACGGCGCAACATGGTGATCGACTCCCCCGGCTCGCCGGCATCGAGGCACAGCTCGGCACAGGCCTGCGCGACGCTGGCGACTCGGTACTCCCAGGTCGTCGAGTGGTGCTCGAAGTCGACCCAGCCGTAGGAGGCGCGGGCGGCGTTGGGGTAGGAGAACGGCTTGCCGGTTACGAGGTCGAGCGCGGCGCGGTACTGACTGATCGCCTCGCCGGGCTCGACGTCAGCGGCGCGCTGGACGTGCCACTCGAACAGGTCGAGGTCGGTGCGGACCTGTGGCCCGGCGACGTAGGCGCCGCTGCGGTTCGCCGGGAAGTGCTGAGAGCCGAGCGCGTCGCGGATCTCGGTCATGACGTCGCGGAGTCGCTTGCGGTGCGAGCTGCCGTCGGAGCCAAACCAGCAGGCTTCCTCGAGCCGTTCGGTCGTCACGGTGCGATGAAGAGCGAGGTACGAGACGACGGCGCTCGCCTTCGGCTTCAGTGGTTTGCCTCCCTCCACGGTGATGTCGCCCAGCAGCCGAACGAGCACGTCGTAGGTCGGTGGCTCGCTCAGGACGGGCGCCGCGGTCTCACGATCCCCCGCATGCCCACTGTCGGCGACCGGTTCCGAGCCGTTCGTGGACGCGGCCGCCGCATGCTCGGCACGCAGCTCGTCCATGAGCTGTTGCTCCTCGGGGCTGTCGGTTGCGACGAGGAGTCGGCACATCGCAGCGAGCTCGTCGGCCGCGACCTCCTGGGGCGTGCACGCGAGGTCGACCATCTCGAAGTTGAGCGCGTCCACTTCGCATCGCACGGTGGCAACGGCACCATCGAATGCGCCGACGACGACCACCGCGACCGCCGATGGCAGGCTGGTCCGCAGCGAGTCGACCACCTCGATAGGTGGCGGTCGATCGGCGACGACAGCAAGGGGCACGAGAGCGTCGTGGTCGGGTTCGTGCCCGCGGCCGACGAACGCGTTGGGCCAGTCGTTCTCCGCAAGCGCCTCGTGTGACTGGCTGGCCCACGCCAGGAGGTCCTCGGCAATGCCCTCCCAGCAGTCCACGACGGTGAGGTGCTCCAGCACCTTGGCATCGGGGTCGACTACATCGCCGACAGCGATCACCCGGAGGGTTTCAGCAAGCGGGCTTAGCGCAAGTTCGGCGACGATCGAGCGGGCCAGGTTGGTCGCAACATCCGGGTCGCCCGTCAACGCGAGGAGGGAGTCGGCTTCGAGGTCGAGGTAGAGCTGCGCGTCGTCTTCGGGTTGGCCGATGGTGACGATGAGCGGTGCCGGGCTCAGCGGTCCGTCGTAGGGGTCGTCGGGGTCGGGCGGTTCTTCGAGGGTCCAGACGGCGCCGTCGTCGGTGCCCGCCCACCCGGCGGGCGGGTTCGGGTCGGGTTGGTCGAGGAGGATCTCGACGCTCTCGGCGGAGTGGCGGATCATCCGTGGTCGTCGAGCGGAGGACGTCGCGGCGAGGGACGCAGCGAGCCATCCGAGCACACCTTGCAGGTCGTCGATGCGCTCCTCGTCGGCTTGTGCGACGACAGCGTGGTGCAGGTCTCGTTGCTCGAGCGGGGTGCGCCCCGGTAGTTGCCCATCGTGCTCGTTGGCGAAGCGTCGACGCCGGCGGTCGAGCAGGCGCTTGAGCCCGACGGCGAGCGCGATGCTCGACAACCCGCCGACCGCCACGGCCACCGGTCCGGCCACATCGAGCCCCGCTCCACCTTCGGCGTCGTCGGCGGAAGCCGGCGCCGTTTCCTCGGTGGGAGGAGGTGTCGCCTCGGACTCGGACGGCGTCACCGTCGTGGTCGAGGTGATCGGCGCCTCCGCAGGTTCGCCACGTTCTTCCGGTTCCGGCCGCGGCTGCGCCGGCTCAGGGGGCGGCGCAGGTTCCGCCTCGACGGGCGGCGTCGCTGGCGGTTCGTGGCCGGTGGGCGGGAGGACGAGCACCTGGCCCGGGAGGATCAGGTTGGGGTTGCCGGGCTGGACGTAGCGGCCCTGGTTCGCGTCGATGACCTCGCGCCAGTAGGGGACGACCTCGGAGTCAGCAGGTTCGCGTCCGAGGTCGACCTCAAGCCTGTCTTCGGAGATCGTCCAGAGGTTGTCGCCGCGCTCGACGATGACCGAGGAGTAGTCCCGGGTCTCCGTTGCTTGCGGCGGCAGGTCGCTCGCGCTCGTGGGCTCTGCGGCGACGGCGTCGCCGGTGGCGTCCGCTGGGAGCAGGAGGACCCAGCCGGCGTGCAGGGTGTCGTCGCCTGCCGTGATGGTGGTGCCATCGGGGAGCGTACGCCCGACGTTGAGGTCGAGGATCTCTCGCCATCGGAGGCCGTCGCCGAGGGTTCGCTCCGCGATCGCCCAGTAACTGTCGTGCCGTTGCACGGTGACGGTCGGGTGATCAGCGGGCGCGACCGCCATCCCAGGATCGGTATGGAGGCTGGGCGGCGACACATCGCCGTTGCCGACGCCGTACAGGAAGCTGTGAACGGTCGTCGTCGCTGCGGAGGCCTCGACAGTCGCCTCGGCGACGGCGGGGATCGGTAGCGGTGCGGCGTAGGCGCGGGCGGGCTGCACGGTCGAGGCGATCATGAGGATGCCGCCGACAAGACGTGCGGCGGTGACCTGGAATCCCGGGAGCACGGGGAGATGGATTGCCTGGCGGCCCCGGGCGACTGCGATCGTCTCGACGAGGAGCGCGAGTGCGAGCTGGGCCCAGGCAATCCATGCGATGACGGCAAGGGTCTTGACGACGACTTCGTCGCTGATGCCGGACCGGGCGGCCTGCTCGAGTGCGTCGAGGCTCGGCATGCTCGTCGGCAGCGGCCACCCAACCCAGGTCGTCAGCAGGAGAGGGACGCCGAGGAGCAACGCGAGTGTCGCGAGGAGCGAGACGACACCTCGGAGCATGCGGACCGCGCGGTGGCCGTTCATGGCTGCGCCTCGTCGACCGCGGTGGCGGTTTCGCGGACGGTGATGACGCGATCTGGACCCGGGAGTATGAGCATCGGCTGCGTGCGCGTGACCGTCACGGTGATCGAGGCATCAGAGACGGTGGCGGTCCCGGTGGCTCCAGTGCGCTCGAGGTACTGGATGGCGGCGGCCTCGGCTGCAGCGGGGTCGAGGCGGGGTTCGTTGGTCGCGCGGAGGTGGTCGAGGTCAATCAGTTGGGCGCCGGCGCGCGCTGCGCGCTCCGCGTCGTTGCGGGCGGCGTTGTGTGCCGCGATGACCTGACCGCCGTCGTAGGCCATGCCCGCGACCAGCACGAGCGCGGTGGCGACGACCGCGACAAACGCTGTGATGCTGCCTCGTTCGTCCCGCCAACTCATGAGCTGTCGCCGATCCCCCGGTAGGTGTCGATGACCTCGACGGCGGTGGCGGTGAAGGTTCGCCGGCCGGGGACGCCGAGGAGCGTGACGTCGGCCATAGAGGCTTCGCAGCGGACCGTGACGGTGACGGTGCCGCCGGGGCCGAAGTTCTCTGTGTCGACGGTGGTGGTGAGGCTGAGGCAGGGCACGCCGGCCACAGCGAGGTTCTCGGCCGCTGTCTCCTGGGCGTCGGTCGTGGCGTCACCGGGGTGTTGGCGAAGCGATGCGGCGCGGGCGGCGTCGGAGGCGGCTCGCTCCACGTTGCCATCGGCTTCGGAGACCTTGCCTGCGAAGACGACGAGGAGCATCAGGAACAGGAGCGCGGGGGCGATGACGGCCACCTCGACGGCGATTGATCCTCGTTCGTCGTGGATGCGCTGCGGGAGCTTCATCGTTCTGGCTCGGGGACGAACCGTTCGACCGGAGCGGCGCTCCGAGCGGTGACGGACCATTCGAAGCCGGGCACGAGGCGAGGGGCGTCACCGTGGATCTCCGCGGTAACGGCTGTTGGCTCGCGGGTCACGGTGATCGTGACGTTGGAGAGGTTCCCGGACTGGGCGAGGTAGGACGCGGCCGCGTCCTCGCCGTCGCGCGCCGTGCCGGCGGAGACCTGGGCGGCGTCGACAGCCTCGGCGGTGGCCGCGTTGGCGACCTGCTTGGCATGCCACCACAGCCCGTACTGGACGATGAGCATGATCCAGAACAGGACGACGGGGAAGAGGATGGCGACCTGGATGGTCGTCATCCCGCGCTCGTCGCGGAGCCGCCAGCCCATCGGATTCAGCCGGCGGGCTGCTCGGGAGTCGGAATGTTGTCGGCGTTGCCCTTCGCAGCGGCATAGATGATGCCGACCACCACGATCGCGGCGCCGACGAGGAGGAACGTGATGACAGCGACCTCGGTGGTGGTCATCCCGCGTTCGTCTTGGGGTCGATGCCGAGGCGGGCGCAGCAGTAGGCGAATAGCAGCCGGGGGTCGGGTATGGACATGGTGGCCTCCTTCGAGTGTGTTGACAGCTCCGTTCAGGGTTGAGGTCCGCTCACCGAGGTGATCTGGATGACGGCGGGGTACGCAATGAAGACGAGGAACCCGAACAGCAGGACGGCGACGGGAATGGTCATGCGCTCGGTCGCGGCTTCGGCGGCCGCTTCGGTCTCGGCGACCTGGTGGCCGCGGAGCGTGTCGGCCTTGGCTGCAAGCGAGGCGCGTATGCGGGCACCGTGGGACCCGGCGAGCGACACGCTGGCTGCGAGTTCGGCAAGCTCGTTGATGCCGAGCCGTTCGTCGAGTCGGGCGAAGGTGTCCCAGGGCGATTGGCCGGTCAGCCGCGCCCGGCGCAACTCGCCGCGGATGGTCTGGTAGCCCCAGCCGTCACCGGCGTCCGCGGCCGCGTGCAGCGCGGTCTCGATGCCCGCGCCGCCGGCGAGCAGCACGTTGACCAGGTCGAGGTAGGACGAGAGGGTGTGGCGGAACGCCCGCCGTCGCTTCTCGGCCTCGTCCCGCAGCAGGAAGTCAGGCATGACGAACCCCGCCGCGCCGGTGGCGAGCGAGAACATCGCGACGGCGCCGAGCGGGACCGGCACGCCAATGAAGACGAGCGCGCTGGCAGCGAGGTTCGGGACGAGCAGCCCCGCGATCGCACCAAGCAGCTTGTCGAACGCGTGACGCTCAGAGGTCCGCCCGACCAACTCGAGCTCCTGGTGATGGCGTTGCGCGTCGTAACCCAGCGCCTCGACGACACGACGGGCTGTCGAGCCGACCAGATCGAAGGCAGACGTGCGGGATGATGCGCCGCCGTCGATGGCGATTCCGGGCCGGGCCAGCCCGGCGAGGACTGCGTCGATGCTCGGCGGGCGGGGTGCGAGGGCGCGCCAGGTGAGCACGACACCGGCGCCGACCCCGGCACCGAGGATGACCATCACCACGGTGGTCATGTTTCGGCTCCGACGCTGGTGGGTCCGCCGGCGCGGGCGGTGAACCGTTCCGGCAGCTCGATCTCGGCCATGCGCGTGAGCAGCCATCCGCCGAGGGCGAAGATGCCGGCAACGATGGCCAGCATGAGCTGGCCGCCGACGCTGTCGTAGACAGCGAGGTAGCTGCGGTTGACGATGGCGAGGAACACCACCGCGGCGACGACGACGCCGACGATGACCTTGGTCGCGGTGCGGACGCGGGTGCGGCCGACCTCGACGCGGATGCGCATTCTTGCTTCGCCACGGGTGGCGTCGGCGAGTCTCGACAAGAGCCCGGAGAGGTCGGACGATTCCATGCGCGAGGCGATCACGAGCGCGGCCACGACGAGGTCGCCGGAGGGATGGTTGAGGTCCTCGCCGAACGCGACGAGCGCATCCGGCAGTCGTTGGTGGTCGAGGCGGCGGACCAGGGTCCGCACCTCCGATGCGATCGGTGCCGGCGCGACGGGTGCGGTGGCGACGATGGCTTCCTCGAGCCCGGACGCGGCAACGATCGAGTCGCGGATCATCTCGGTCCACGACGCGATGGCTTCGGTGCGGTCGATCGCTCGTTGCCGCGCCGCCTTCCCGCCGAGGATCCCTGGCAGCACCAGGGCGGCGACGGCCGCCATGATCCCGCCGACAAGCCACCCGGTTGCGGCGAGGACCACCAGCCCCGCTGCGGCGGCGGCGGAGGCGCGGGGCAGCATCGAGCTGCGCGCGATGCGTCGCGTGGAGGCCGCCGGCGCGTCGAAGACCTGGCGGCCGGTGAGCCCGGCGACGATCAGCAGCAGGCCGAGCGCGGCGCCGGCGGCGAGCGCGGCGAGGATCAGCGCGCTCACCGCCACCACCCTTGCGCGGCCGCGTACGTGGTGGCATCGAAGCCGTGAGCCTCGAGCTGCGCGGCGAACTCGGGGGTGGGCGGCGGCGGGAACACCTGCACCACTGCTGTCGGGTCGCCACAGCTCGTTCGAGACGACCTGGCCGCCCTCGACCGCGCCGGTGACCTGCCGGACGCTTGTGACGCGCCGCTGCCCGGACACCCAGCCGAGGTGGACGATGAGATCCAAAGCGTTGGCCACCAGGAGGTTGGTGACATCGGGGATGAGCCGCTCGGGGGTCATCGCCGCGTACATGGCGAGCCGTCCGAACACGCCCTTGGAAGAGTCGGCGTGGATGGAGCACATCGAGCCGTCGTTGCCTTGGCTCATGGCCAGCAGCATCGGGAGAACCTCCGCTCCCCGGACCTCGCCGACGATCACGCGTTGCGGGTCCATGCGCAGCGCGGAACGAACTAGCGCGGCGAGCGTGAACGCGCCGACCCCTTCGGTGTTGGCTTCGCGGGCTTCGAGCGTCTCGTGGTCGGGGTGGAGATCCTCGAAGCGTTCGAGGCCGATCTCCAACGAGTCCTCGACGGTGATGAGGCGCTCGTCCGCGGGGATCTCGTTGATGAGGCACCGCAGGGTCGTGGTCTTTCCCGTGCCAGTGCCGCCGGCGACGATGATGTTCGCCCGCGCGCGAACCGCCGTGGACAGGAAGTTGGCCAGCAGGTCGTCGCAGACGCCACGGTCGACGAGCTGCGCGACGCGGTGGATGTCGAAGTCGTGGCGGCGGATGGTCACCGTTGGCCGGCCCGACACTGCCATGAGCGCGTGGAGGCGGTCGCCGTTGGGGAGCTGCAGGTTCAGCTCGGGGTGGGCGTGGTCCCAACGGCGTTCGCTACGACCGAGGCGGCGGGCGGCGGTGGCGATGAGCTCGACCAGGTCGTCATCGGAATCGGCGACGGCCGGGCCACGGACCTTGGTGCCGTCGCGCAGGTTGAGCCACACCCGCCGGGCGCCGGAGATGTGGATGTCTCGAACGTGCGGATCGTCGAGGAGCGGTTGGAGGCGGGCGAGGCCGTGGATGCGGTCGAGCACCGCGGCGGTGACCTTGGCCTCGGTGGACTCGTCGAGCGGCGTTCTCCCATCGGCGTAGGCGCTCGCAGCGAGGCGACGGAGCTCGTCGGCGAGGAGCTTGCGGGCCAGTGCCCGCTCGTCGCCGGGCGACAGCCGGCCGCGCCCTGCTTCCTCATGTGCGACGTGCGCCGCGGTCAGGGCTTCGCCGACGCTGTGGTGGAGGGTTGGCGACGAGCGCGGGTCGATGCCGTCGCTCTGCCAGGCTGCGGGTCCGCTCAGCATCGTGCTCATGACGCGGCCAGCTCCATCGGCGCAGCGAGCGCCGCGTTCACGTCTGCGCCCAGGGCAGCGACCGCGCGAGCGAGCCGTGACCGAGCCAGCCGTGCCCTTGACGTTCCCCCGTCGCGCAGCGCGTCCGCGGCGGCTCGGTCGTCGGGTAGTTCCCCGAGAACCGAGACCTCGAGGGAGCGTTCGACGTCCGCGCGGCTATACGGGCCGTCGCCGACCAGGACCACCGTCACGTGCCCTCGGATCGCTTGGCGGAGTGTGGGCAGAAGGTGGGCCAGCGCGACGAGCTGCTCGGCGACCGGGCACACCAGCACGGCGACAAGGTCCGAGGCCATCACGATCGGCACTGGTGTCCGGAGACGACCCGCGTCGACCACGGCCACGCCGTTAGCGGCGAGGAGCGTGTGGGTGATCCGCTCGCCCCCGGTGCGCCACAGCGACGCACTCGCGCCGGGCGCGTCCGGTCCGACTAACACAGGCACCCCGCCAGCGTCTTGCGCATGACCCCGCCACCCCTCCGCGTCCTCCGGGCTGGACGCGGCGAACGTCGTGAGCCCTGGCTCTCGGCCCAGGCCGTAGCGGACGGCGAGCACCCCGCCGTCGAGGTCGGCTTCGACCACGGGGGCGTCGTCGAAGGTCGAGGCCAGCAGGAGCGCGGTGGTGGTCACGCCGGGAGCGCCGCGCACCGATGTGAGCGTGACGATCCTCATGGCGCCACCAAGACGAGCCGGAGGCCACCGGCCCCCGTGGAGGCGGCGACCGCTTCGGCGTCCCCTTCGCTGGTCAGGATCGACACGAGCAGGCGGTCGCTCGACAACTCCTCGACGGCGAACACCGTGGCGTTGCGGGCAACCACGGTCGGCTCCGCCTCGAGGTCGGCCACGTCAGCGGTGCGCACCACGTTCACCCGGTCCCCAGGGGCGAGCCCCCGCGCCGGGTAGGCACCCGGGTCGAGCGCGAGCCCGACGACGCCGTCGCCGGCGTTGACCGCGGCAGCCTCCGCCACCACCGACGATGTGAACAGCGTGCCTTCGGCCAGGTCCACCAGTGCCACGTGGCCGACGAGCCGACTGAGCTGGGAGCTGTCGAGCCGGGCCAGGGTGCCGTCGCTCGACACGTACACGATCCGAACGTCGCTCGAGTCGATGACCTCGCCGCGCTCGATCCCCGACGCAGCGGCCAAGGCCGGGACCTTCTCCACCGAGCTCAGGTGCCACAACACCGCACCAAGTGCGAACACCACGGTGACCAACAGGGACTGCCGCGCGTTGAGGTGACAAGTTGGGTTAGGCGGCGGCTGCCGTCGTTGGGGTCATGATCGTCTCGTACTCGATCGGGGTCAATCGGCCGAGGGCGGCTTGACGGCGGCGCTGGTGGTAGGTGCGTTCGATCCAGGTGACGATGGCGATGCGGAGCTCGTCGCGGGTGGCCCAGCGGTGGCGGCGGTCGAGCACGTTCTTCTGGAGCAGCGCGAAGAACGATTCCATCGCTGCGTTGTCGCTGGCGGAGCCGACCTGGCCCATCGAGCCGACCAGGCCGTGGCGGGCCAGAGCCCGGTGCACCTTCCGAGCGCGAAATTGACTGCCCCTGTCCGAATGCAGGATGCAACCCGCGACAAGACCGCCTCGGCGGGCGACGGCCATCTCGATGGCGGCGACCACGAGTCGGGCCTTCATGCGGGAATCGATGGCCCACCCGACGATCCGGTTCGAGAACAGGTCCTTGATCGCGCAGCAGTAGAGCTTGCCTTGGTCGGTCCAGTGCTCGGTGATGTCCGCGACCCAGGTCTGATTCGGGGCATCCGCGGTGAACCTCCGGCGCACCAGATCGTCATGGGATGGCGTACCGGGCTTGGACCGCTTGCCACGCTTGGGCTTGCCGAACCGGGACCACCAGCCGTTGTCCCGGCAGATCCGCCACACCACCCGGTCCGACACATCCGGGTGATCACCGAGACGGACCTCATCCGCGAGGAACCGATACCCGAACTCTGGATCGTCGCGATGTGCGTCGAAGATCGCGTTGGCCAGCCACGCCTCCTCGAACTGGCTGTCGGTGACCGGCTCGTCGAGCCACCGGTAGTACTGCTGGCGGCAGAGGTTGAGGACCCGGCACGTCACCGTGACGGGGATCCCGTCGACGGCCAACTCACGGACGAGCGGGAACATCATTTTCCCGGCAAGTTCGCCTGGGACAGATACGCCGCAGCACGGCGCAGTACCTCGTTCTCCTGCTCGAGGAGCCGGTTGCGCTTCTTGAGCTCACGCAGCTCAGCGAGCTCCGGACGTGGTCGGGCCCGGTCGGAGTCCTTCGTCCCGGTCGGCACGGGCCAACCAGTTCCGGAGGCACGACTCGGTGATCCCGAAATCGGCGGCGACATCCTTGATCCGGACACCGGGCTCCCGGCCACGAGCAACCCGGACCACGTCGTCGCGAAACTCCCTCGGATACGGCTTCGGCATGGTGAACATCCTCTCAGCGGTGCCTCCCAGCACCACAGCTCAGATGTCACCCCCGCGCGCGGCAGTCCCGACCTCCCGCTCGAAGGATTTCTTGATCCGCGCCGCCGGAATCACCTGGCGGACCTCCCGTTTCCGCGCCCGCTCAGCGCCACCGCGCCGTCGATGCGGTCCTTCGCCGCGCGCTGCGGGCCTTGTCACGGGCCTACGAGGGCATGGAACGAGATCGAACGCTGTGCTTCACCCCGGTCGACCACCCCGATCCGCGCGTGCAGCGCATCGGGTTCGACCTGACCGACCCGTACGTCGAGCAGTGCTGGTCCGCTGTGATCGGGCCGAGCTCGACCCTGCTGCTTCGCCGTCTTCCCGCCCTGTGGGTTACGCGAGTGCCCGCCGAGATTGGTGCCAGTGAGCTGTCGCAGTCGCTGGGCCTCGGCGCCGGCGTGGGCGAGCACAGCCGCTTGGTGAACACTCTGGAGCGGCTCGTCCGATTCGGTCTGGCCCGACCGGCGCCCGATGGCGCTGGGCTCGACGTGTTCCGCCAGGTGCCCCCACTCAACCCGCGGCAGCTCGCGCGGGTGCCGGAGTGGACCCGTGACACCCACGAACGGCTCTTCGGTGCCCACCTCGAGCAGATCGACCACCTCGCCCGTCACCAGGTGAACGTCGCGTCGATCACCGCGCGGCTGGACCGCCTGCAACACGGAGCAGGCCACGCAGCCAACAGCGTGACCCCGCACGGTCACGCACTCGGCCGATGACCCTCACACGCCGGCACGGCTCCCCCGGAACACCCGAGTCCCCGCCCGCTCACGTCGCTGCTGAACAGCAGGTCCGGCGCGCACACATTTGCAGGTTTCCCTGCGGGAAACCTGCTGGACCTCCGCTGGCGGTCCGCGGTGAAGTTCACGGTGACCCCCGCTCGGCGGGGGGCGGGCCGACACCGCCCGCGTCGTCGACGCCATCGTCCGCTACCTCCAGCCACGCCCGAAAGCCCCGGCTCCAGGCCCGACTCCACCGTCGGCAGCCGGCGGGCCCGAGCGGTACTACGCCGATGGTGGCGAGGAGCCCGGCCGGTGGCTCGGCCGAGCGGCACAGCTCGCCGGGCTGGTCGGCATGGTGCAGCGCCCCGACTTCGCCGCAGTGCTCGCTGGCCGCGACCCACACACCGACGAGCGGCTGATCACGGCGCAGGGTTCTGCCGGCCGCCGCCCGACGCTCGGCTCTGGCACCCACACGCGCATCGGCGTGGACGGCGAGCGGCTCTACGGCGTGGCCGACGCCGCGGCAGTACTCGGGGTGTCGCACCGGGACGTGGAGCGAATGCTCGACGTAGGCACCGCCCTGGCGCTCGGCGGCCTGACAGCGACAACGCGCCCGGTAGCGCCGGTGAGACCTCCCGAGGGACCACCCTCCCCGGTCCCCGACCCGCAGGGACATCCCGTTGGACCTCCCGCGAGACCTCCCGTTGGACCTCCCGCTGACCCTGTGACCAGCATGTTCCGCCAACCAGGAGGTTCCTACCTCCTCCCCCTCGTCGAGGACGACGGTTCCCGGTTGGTCCGGGCCGGCGAGCTGGAACGCTGCGCCCAGGCGCGGGACGTCGGGGTCGATCCCGACGACATCCGCGCCTTCGGTCACCCAGATGACCAGATCCCGCTGGGCGAAGCCGCTCGACTTGTCGGCCTCACCAAGCAGTACCTGCGAGGCCTCGCCCGCTACCACGACGAGCACTGCGACGAGATCGCTCGGTCGCTCACCGCCGGTCGCCATCCACGACGGGCATTCCTCGCCGCCCACCGGGGCACCAACGGCCGCTGGCTGGTCACCCGCGAGCACCTGGCCGAGTTCCTGGAGCGCCGCCGACCACCAGCGGTGCGCGTCGGCTACGACCTCACGTTGACCACCGAGAAGTCCCTCGGCGTGCTCGCCCTCCTCGGCGACACAACCACGCGCAAGGCGGTGCTCGGGTCGATACAGGCTGGCAACGACTGGGCGCTCGGCTGGCTCGAGGACCACGCGGCTGTCGGCCGTGTCGACGGTCGCCAGGTGCCGGGCGAGGGGTGGGTGGTGGCGTCGTTCCGGCACCTCACCTCGCGCGCGCTCGACCCGTTCCCGCACCACCACAACGTCATCGCCAACACCGTTCGTCTCCCCGACGGCACCCACCGGGCACTCGACGCCCGCGCCCTCTACCAGCACGCCCAAGCGGCCTCTGCGCTCGCCACGGCCGAGATGCGCCACCAGCTCTCCAGGCAGCTCGGCGTGCGGTGGCGGCCCGGCCGCAACTCCGGTTGGGAGATCGACGGCATCACCAACCGCGTCGTGGGGGAGTTCTCCAAGCGACGCAACGAGATCGACGACGCCCTCCGCGAACTCGAAGAGGAGATCGGTCGCGGGGCGCACCCCAACGAGATCGAGCACATCGTGCTGCGCACGCGCCCGGCCAAGAACCACACCCCCGCCGACGAGCTCGTTGCCTCGTGGCGCGACCGCGCCGCCCGACACGGCCTCACGGCCGAAGCGCTCGCCGCGCTCACCGGCCACGAATCCTTCGAGCAGAGCGTCGACACAGCGGCCCTGTTTGCGTCGCTTGCTGCGCCGGATGGCATCTGCGCGGGAGGGTCGGTGTTCTCCCGCTCCGACGCGCTCGCCGCGACGGCCAGCCATCCCGTCCCTGGCGACGATCCGCAGCCGTTGCTGTGCGGCGCGCAGCAACTCTTGGAGCTGACCGACCGGTTCCTCGCGTCGCAGCATGTCGTCGCGCTCACCGACGCGGACGATCCGCTCTACACGACCGTCGAGATGCTCGACGTTCAGGACCGCATCGCCGCCCGGTTCATCAAGGGCTTGCATCGGGGCGCTCACCTCGTCGCCGACACTCACGTCGACGCCACGCCTCGCGTCACTCGCACCTGACCGACGAGCAACGACGTCTTGTGACCGAGTGGTGCCAGCGCGGCCACCGGTTCCAGGCCGCGATCGGCCGCGCCGGTGCCGGCAAGACCACCACCGTCGCCGCCTGCGCTGATGCGTGGACCGCCGCCGGTTACCGGGTCGTCGGAGCGGCCGTGAAGGGCGAAGCCACCCGCACCCTCGCCGCGACGATCGGGATCGAGTGCGAGACCGTCGCCTGGTACCTCGCCCACACCGATCCGCACAACCTCCCGCTCGATGCGCGCACGGTCCTCGTGATCGACGAGGCGTCCACGTTGTCGGACCGCGACCTCGACGCGCTCATGACCATGGCTGCTACCACGGGTGCGAGCCTCCGGCTCATCGGCGACCCCGCCCAGCACGGCGCCATCGCAGCGGGCGGCATGTTCCGAGTGCTCTGCGACCGCCATCCGCGCTACACGCCCGAGCTGACCACCACCCACCGGCTCCAAGACCCCCACGACCGCGCGGCCGCCCAGGCTCTGCGCGAGGGGCGGATCGACGAAGCGTTCGATCAGCTCGCCGCCGCACGGCACCTGCACGTCGTCGGCGACGACCTCACCATGTACCGCCACGTCCTCGGCCGCTGGTGGGATGCCCACCGGGAAGGCCTCGACCACCCGATGGTCGACCGGCGCAACAGCACGCGCCGCCAGCTCAACCGGCTCGCTCACCTCCTACGCCGCGTGAACGGCGAACTTGGGGTGGACGAGATCGCGGCCAGCGGTGACCGCACGTTCGCTGTCGGCGACCGCGTCACCGCCCGCGCCCCAAACCGCGACCTGCATGTAGATGGCGACCGGCACGCCTACGTGCGCAACGGTGCGCTCGGCACTGTCGTCGCCATCCATGTCGACTGGCGAGACCGCGCTCGCGAGGCGCTCACTGTGGCGTTCGACGGGATCGGCCGCATCGACATCCCCCGCAGCTTCTTCGATCATCACCGCACCCCCGCCGGGCGACCCGAGGTCGGCATCGACCACGCCTACGCGCTCACGAGCTACGCGGTCCAAGGCTCGACCCGAGACGTCTCAACGAGCCGCGCCGACGCAACCGCCACGCGCGCTGAGACCTACGTCGACATCACACGCGGCCGCCAGGCCAACCACCTCTACCTCACCGCGGCGACCGACCCCCTCGACGGCGAAGCACTACCCCGCGTGCCACCTGCGCCCGCGGACCTCGCGGTCGCGGAGCGCCTGCACCGCTCGACGGGCGAGATGACCGCATGGGAACTCGCTCACCCTGCCAACCGAGCAGAAACCGATCGAGCGATCGGGTTCTGAGCGGCTCGCGGTTGGAGCCCTACTTCGGGCCTACGTAGGCAACTTGACCGACCCACCGCAAGGAGACCCGATGTCCCTCACCGAGATCGACACCTCGAACGAAGTGCTCACCATCGAGGAAGCCGCTGCCATCCTGCGCATCAGCCGCAACGCTGCCTACGCCGCCGCGCGGCAGTGGCGCGCAACCGGCGGCAAGGACGGGCTCCCCTGCATCGAGATCGGCCGCACTCTGCGCGTTCCCCGCGAGGGCCTGCGGCGCATGCTCGGAGTCCCTACGCGCTCAACCGCGTGACGAGTGTGCACGACCCGCGCAAGCCCGGGCGCGATGCTGGGTGATGTGTCCGCCGTTCTGGCCACCGTCGTCGGAGGCATCGTCGTCGCCGTGGTCCTCGCAGCATCCAAGGCAGCCTGGTTACGCCGACACACCCCAGCAAGGTGGGTCGACCATGGGAAGCAGGTAGTAGCTCATCGACGACAGCGGCGCATGAACGCACACCATCAACAGCTGGTCGACTCGGTGCTCCAGCGTGCCGAGGAACTCGCGCTGGCACCGGGCGAGGACTTTCCCGTCAGAGTCGCAGGACATGACCCGGCGATCATCACGTTCCACCCGACACGACGAACGTTCGCGATGTTCAACGACCTTCCGAGCTACAAGGCGGCCGCTGAAGGCGGGCGGATCAACCCAGCCCACGCCTACTACGGGCGAGTGCCCAAGATCGTCGAGCGATGGACAGATGACGAACTGCGCGCATGGCTTCATGCCCACCCAGGTCCGCCGGCTCGCGGGACATGAGATCACGGGCGCACTGTCGCCCCTCTGCGGGCCGCCGCCAGGATCTGCCCTGCGGGTGGCAGCCGAGATTGCGCAGTCACGCCCTCCCGCATGGAGCGCACTCGTGCTCGGCACGCTGCATCCCAGCGCTACCTGCCCACGACCTGCCGGGCACGTTGTCCCCACGCGATGCCGTCATGCATCGCGCGTTCTGGGCGCGCAGTCTGGACAACCGTGTCGTCGTCGGGTGCAACCCGAGCCGTCGTCCGGTGCGCGTCAGGCGGGCGAGCCGAGGAGTCGGTTGATGACAGCTGGGTTGGCGGGCCAGGCCGCGAGGACAACGGGTCGCGGCACCTGGCGGGCGGCGTAGCGGAACGCGAGCGCGACGACGAGAACGTCATCGAGCGGTCCGATGACGGGAAGGAACTCGGGAACCAGGTCGATCGGCGACAGGACCCAGATGAGCGCCAGCCCCACGGCGAGCTTGGCGCGCCGGGGCACCCTCGGATCGGCACGCAGAACGCGCGCGGTGGTGACGCAGGCGGGGAGGAAGGCGGCCAGGTCCTTGAGCGTCCCGTCGGGCAGTCGGGACGCGAGCAGCACCAGCAGCGCCCACGTTGCTGCGATCACCGCCAGGCCGACCGCCAGCCACGTCCACCAGTTCATGTGCAGCAGTCGTCCAGCTCGTCGGCTCGCCAGTGCTCGATGCCTTCGCGCCCTGCGACGTAGACGATGCCCAGTCCTGCGAGCGGGTCTGCCCACCACCAGCCGAAGGCGGCGTTGGCTGCGAGCCCGGTGAGCAAGATCGCCGAGAGCCAGACACACAGCGTGGTCTCGGTGGCGTCCGCGGTGACGGCGCGGCTTGCCAGCTGTTCGCCAACCTGGCGCTTAGCGTGAGCGAGGAGTGGCATCACGACGAGCGAGACGATCGCCAGGCCGATCCCAAACAGGCTCTCGTCGGGGTGGGCGCGCACGGCGAGCTTGCGGATCGACTCAACGCCGACACCGACGGCGAGAACAAGGAACGTGATGGCGATCAGGCGAACGGCGCGACGCTCCGCCGCGTCCGACAGCTCGGCGCCGTGACGTTCCCGTCCGAGCCGCCACAGGATGACCGAGCCGGCGAACACCTCGACGTAGGAGTCGACGCCGAAGCCCACCAGCGCGATCGAGCCGGCAACGATCCCAGAGACGATGCCCGCGATCCCTTCGATGCTGTTCCAGGCGATGGTGAACCAGGCGAGCGCCACACCTCGGCGCACCAGAGCGCCCCGGACGACGACCGCCGAAGTCACGACGCGACGTCCTGGGGGCAGGGCCCCAGGGGCAGCGCAGCGAGCGCCGTCAGGGCATCGGCGATCGCCGGGTCGGCGAGGGCGTAGCGAACACGCCGGCCTTCGTAGGTGGCCGTGACGAAGCCGCAGCCCCGCAGGCAGGCAAGGTGATTCGACATCGTCGAGCGACTGACGCAGATCGCCTCGGCCAGCTCGGCCGGATACCCCGGCCCGGCGAGCAGGCGCGCCAGGACCGCGCGACGCGTCGGATCGGCGAGCGCTTCGCCCACTCGCGACAGCGTGTCGACGTCGATCTCGACAAGGACAGCCACGACAAACACGATACAGGCAGACCTGAACTATTCACGAACGAATCGCGCGATCTGCGTCGTAGAGCGCAGGGCCCATCGAGCGATCTGGCGCGGCCGACGGCGCACGTCACCGTCGTTAGGGTCGGCGCCGCCTCGCCCGGGAGCGCCGTCCACGCGTGGAAGCGGTGGGGGCGATCGCCGATACGAAGCGATCTGTCGTGGGAGAAGTGCGTCGAGCGACTTCAGCCGGTAGGCGCCTGAGTGGCTGCGCTCTAGTCGATGAGCCAGTCGAGAGGCGGTCCTTCACCTGGAGAACCCCACGCCCACCGCGTGGATCTTCTCGTGCCGTCATCGATGCGAGCCTCGACTCGCTCCGCAAACGTCTGCCCGGCATCCGGGTCATAGAGGGTGGTCATGGTCGCACCGAGCGCTGACGACTCAAAGCGGAACATCGTCTCGGTTGTGTCCTTGTGTGATAGCGGATTCAGCGAGCCGTGCATCACTACCCGCTTGTCGACGACGACCAGCTTCTCGTGCATCCCGCTCGTGGACTCGACCACATCGAGGTCAGTACTTGTGAGCTTCGCGAGGAACTTCGACATCCAGGGCTCCGTAGGCGGCCGCGTCACGACTGTGACCGCAACGCCCCTCTCCTTGGCAGCCTTCAGCCACGGAACAACATCGTCGATTCGATAACCAACGAAGGGCGCGAGGACCAACACGGACGAAGTTGCTCCGGCGAGGTCGACCTCGAGCTGCTTGTAGAACGTCGCGTCAGTGAGGATCTTGATGTTGCCGCCATAGGTGACATCGGCCATGACGTCGAGCGCCCTCGTCACTTCCCCTTCAGCGACGGGTCGAAGTTCGCCACATATCTCGTCGCGTCCCTCCGGTGAGGTGGACGCGGGCACCGCGACGACGAGCTCCTGCTGAACGGCGATATGGCGCCCGCTCGGCATCTTGGCAGTCCATCCCACACCGACGCCGACTCGGCCCGTTGGGTCGTCGGGACGTGTCAGACCGAAGCTGTGCTCAACGTGTTCGCCGCCCCTCCACTTGCGCATCTTCGCGGTCGCCAGTGGGCGTCCGAGTTCCTCCACTGCATTCATCAGCCGACCGACCTGGTCGGCAGCCCAGGAAGGGTCGAAGTCGAGCACGTGAAGATCGTAGAGGCGCGTGTCTCGTCGATCATGTGGTGCGGCAACGTACGAGGCGCGACGAGACTGGCGTCATGATCGGCTCACACTCGGAGTTCGACGACGCGACCGCGTTCGAGCGCTGGGCCCTCGAAGGTCTCGTGCCGTTACCTGCGGCGCGACCGCACTCAGCCGTGAAGGACATCGAGCACAACGCGGTGCGCGTGATGGCGGGGACAGCCGTCGTCCGCGTCTACGCCGGGGGCGTCAGGGAGGTCCACGTCGACCTTCGGCCGCTCGCATTCGGCGCTGCGTGGAAGGTTCTCGACCTCCTCGTCGAACTTGCGCTCTCCCAGTCCGGCTTCCCTTCCGCCAGCCGGGTGACGATCACGGAGAAGGTCAAACAGGCCCGTACGGCCGCAGGGCAGTGCCCGCCGCTCACAAGCGATGCTGCGCTGTGGCGAACCCTCGCAGCGACGTATGCGAGCACGGAGGAGATCCGGCACTCGCTCGTGCACCGTCACGCCGAGGTCGACCGGTCGTCGGGCGTGCTCACCGGTCGCGATCGTCACGGCAACCAACTTCCGCCGATCAGCGCAGAGCAGCAGGAGGGCTTCTGCAGAGCAGTACAACGCGCTGCACATGCGACGCTCACCGGCTTGCTGACGCCACGCGAACGATCGGACCTCGCGTGGAATCTTGATCAGCTCTCGCACTTGCACGGCGAGCAACCGCTCGGAGGAACGAGATGGCTCCCGCTCCGCTTGGAATCGCTCCGGCGCGAATGAGCGGCGGAGCGGTGCTCGTTGATGCATTGGCGATCTTGACCGAGCTTCGTGCGAACTTCCCGGACCGCGCCGCGTATGACGCGACGTTCGAACTACCCGATGGCCGCCACCTGCTCGTCGAGCTTGAGCAGGCACCTCAGCATGAAGTGGTCGTCGACCCAGTGTCGCCGCCGTCCTGGGCTGTCCTGTGGGGTGGTCCTGGCTGATGCTGGCCCGTGGCTACTCGTCGGTACCGATCGAGAGTGCCGCTGGACTAGCCCGAGCAACGCCCCGCCGACGGACGAGGTCCCGCTGCGACAGATTCGACGTTCCGGGCGCTGGTGGTGTGACCTGATCCGCGTCCCAGAACGCGCACGTGCTGTCACGTCGAGGCGTCCAGTCGTGGACGCCCTCTCAGCCGTCAACGACCCACGTTCTCCAGTCGACCGCGTCTCGGTCCGGCTCGAGCATCTGCTGGTCGCCTGACTCGCCCGACTCGATTCGCGAGATGGCCTGGTTGATCCACGACCTGGTGAGCGCAGGGTCGATGGCCGCGTACGCGTCGTGAGAGAACACGTGTAGGACCGCGTTGGCCACATGGGTTTCGGACTGGAAGCCCTTCGCTCGAAGGCACTTGCGCACTGCCCGACGCACGGCCTCGAGGTGCTCAGCAGGTACGCCGGTCACGTAGGCAGAACCCAACGCTTCGACCTTCTCGGCGACGACCGAGGCGAGCAGCTCGATGCCCGCAGGTGCATCCGCCTTCGGGAACCACGTGTCGACCACCCGTAGGCAGGAGCGACACGTCGGCGCCAGGGAGACCTCCTGCCAGCGGCGGAACACCCCGCCCTCGCCAGCGGCCATCTCCTGCCAGGCCCGGCCGCACAACGTCGATACTGCCCACCGAGGCTCCAGCAGCGCGGCCTCGTCATAGCCAGCGGCCGGAGCATCACCAGCCCGCGACGGCATTGCCCTCCCGGCCGCGACCGCGGCGCGGGCGGCCGGCTCGTCCGCGGTCCCGGCCAGGTGCGTCTCGGTCCCGCCGCCGACATCGACCAGAAGCAGCTCGCGGCCGAGCACCGAGATCGCGTTCACGCGTTCACCGAGCATCGTGGGTTCCTCGATCGGCCATCGTTCCACGTCAGCGCTGGGTCGTGTCGGCCAGCGCGCGGTAGCACTGGTCAAGCCCGTCGGTGCGAGTGTGCCGGAGCCAGGTGGGCGACTGCCGAGTGGGCAGCGGCGAGTTGGCTGCCGACCTGCCGGGCATCAGCCTGCGCGGCACCGAGCGACGCCGCCGCGCTCGCCACCAGCCTCTCGGGATTGTCTCGGGTTCCAGCATCGGCGCGGAAGCGGCCCGCCGCGGCGGAACGCTCGAGGTGACGGCGGAGCTGGTCCACCGCCTGGGGAAGGCGGTCGACCACCAGGCACAGCTCGCCCAAGACCCGGTACAAGTCACCGACCTCCTTCCAGCCGGGCGTACCGGGCGACGGCGCGGCGATGGTGAGGCGGTTGACCGCCCGCAGCGCCTCCGCAGCCATCCCGGCGGCCGCGCCCGGGTCGCGCACCGCCGACAGATCGTCGAATGCAGCGCGTGCGCCGGTCACTGGGCTGCCTCATCGGACGGCTCGTCGTCAGCGTCGTCCGCGCGCAGCAACCTGGTCGCCGCTCCGCTGGGCGCGCTCGTTGTGGATGAGCCGAGAGAACGTGTCGGCAGCTTCGGCCTGCATGCCGGGCAGGACGTGCTGGTACACGTTCATCGTGAACGCGACGTTGGCGTGCCCGAGCCGCTCGCTGACCACCTTCACGTGCACCCCGGCCTTGAGCAGCAGGGTCGCGTGCGTATGGCGCAGATCGTGCAGCGAGATCGCCGGCAGGTCGAGCTTGGCCACCGTGTTGTCGAAGATCTGGCTGAAGATGTCGGGGTGGACCCACGAGCCGTCGGACTTGACGAACACGAGGTCGTCGTCGGTCGGCGCGACGCCGTCGCGCTCCTCCGTACGAGTCTTGGACCAGTCGCGCAGCACCTGCACAACGTCCTCGTCGACGTTGATCGTGCGACGACTCGTGCCGGTCTTCACGTCCGAGATCGACACGTCGTAGGCGACTGACACCAACGCTTGGCGAACCGACACGCGACCGGCGTGCAGGTCGAGGTCCCGCCACCGCACACCCAGCACCTCGCCTCGACGCATCCCGGTGTGAGCTGCAAAATGGAAGGCCGGAGCCATCCGGTGGGAGTCGATCGCGTCGAGGAACTGGACGAGCTGGTCGACTTCCCATGCCTTGACTTCCGGACCGCTTGCGGGCCTGCGGCGACGGTGCATCCGCGAGCGCGACGACGTTGCGGACCACGGTGCCCTTCCGCTGCGCGTCGCCCAGCGCCTTGTTCAGCATCCCGTGGACGTTGCGCACCGTCTTCGGCGCGAGCCCCTTCGACGCGCCCTTGCCACCGCGGCGCGTCCTCCTGTCGCCGCTCGTGAGGAGCGTCGCGTAGAACAGGTCGATGTCCTCGGCGGAGAGCTTGTCGAGCTGCCGCTTCCCGAGCGCCGGGATCACGTGCAGCTCGATGTTCCGCCGGTACGAGTCGTAGGTGCTGGGACGTAGCCGCGACCTCTGGATCGGCAACCACCGCTCGACGAGGTACTCGGCGAGGGTGAGCTTCTCGGTGGGGACGGGTTCGCCGTCGTACTTGCGCCGGATCAGGTCGGCCAGGACCTTCTCGGCGTCGGCCCGGCGTGTGCCCGCTGGGACCCACCGCCGAATCTTGCGACCGGTGCCAGGGTCGATGCCGTCGTAGATGACGGCGTAGTAGTTCTTGCCCTTCTTCTGGATGCCTCCACGCATGTGTGCGCGCTCCTTCGAACTCGAATCCGAAAGAGACGCCACGCAGCTGTGGAGGCCGGTCCCAGGGCGCCTGACGGGACGCAGCGCTGCTGGCCGCCACGATACCGGCCACCAACCCGAAGGTCGAGGCTTGGCTCGTCGAGGCAGCCGACGCGTGGTCGGCAGGTCTGCGGTCCGTCGGGCGCGGGGAGGTGCTTCTCCCGACGCGTGGCGTCTCGGACCGGTCCGTCGCAGCGCGTCCCACCCCGCGGTGTAGAAAACGGTGTAGAAATCCGCCCCTGAGACGCCAGCGAGGCCCTCCCCGATGACTCGGAAAAGGGCCTCTGACCTGGGGT
>JAOSJK010000035.1 GCA_027494135.1 Acidimicrobiia bacterium
CCGCCAGACGAGTGAACTCGTCCCCTCGTTCGTCGACGTCCGATTGCGGTTCGCGAGCAGGAAGCCGTTTGGCCATCAGAACTCCTTGTGGGCATACGCCCTACCGTGCGGCGAGGCGCAGGAGGTCCACTGCTTTCTGGTCGCGGGGCGTATTCGTCGCGATCATAGATGACGACGGGGATGCCGGAGGCTCCGCAGGAGGTCCTGAAATCGACCAGCGGGTAGCCCGCAGCTTGGCGGCACGGCCGAGCGACACCTGCTCGGACGTGAAGAGGTGGATGGCGAGCGCGACGCGCACGCGTTCGGCCTCATCGAGCGAAGCGAGGGCAGACTGCCCGAGCTGGTCGATGAGCTCCTGGGGGATCCCCACCATGACGTTGGCCATCGTCGGCCTCCTTCATCAGGATACATGCGGCGCCGAGCCGCCTACCACCCGGTCGGCAGTGTCTGCGAGCTCCTCCTGACGGAGGAACCCGAACAGTCCCCTTCCTTCGAGGGGCGCGCACCAGTAGTGCCAGAACGTCCCGTCCGGATCGAGAAGCCCGCCCGCGTGCGCCTGCTTCGGTTCGCCGGAGTGATCTTCCGGGTCATGCTCCTCCCAGTGGTACGGACGATCGTACAGAGCGCCGTTGTGTCCGGGGCACGGCTCGCCGAACCCCGCTGCGAGGCGGTACTCCTGACCGGCTTCCGGACGCCGCTTTCCAGGAGGCGGTCCAAGGCGATGGCAGTCCGCCGACCCGCAATGCACGCGCCCGGCGAGCAGGTGTACCTGCCGCCAGCCGTCCCGTTCGGCCTCGACCCGCCACGCGGGCGGCCGAGTTTCGAGCTCGTGCGACCGCAGGTGCGCGACGAGCAGGTCGGGCCCGCTGTTTCCGCAGGGATGCAGGCGGAACCCCGACACCCATCCACATGAGCATCTCCCGACCATGCGGCGCGTGACCTTTCCGCGTTTCATTTCGTCCTCGTGGGTCGCGGTAATGAGCCAACGCCCCGCGGGATCGGTGAGCGAAAAACAGTAGGGCTCCACCCGCAGCGAGGAGTCATCGCCGGTCGGTCGGGAGCCGTCGTCCGCAGCCACGAACGTGACGTGGCGCGAGGGGCGTGGGTCTCCCGCTTCGACCAGCCCTCGCGGCGAGACGATGGCCGGGGGATCGGGCACCATCTCGCCGAAGATGTCCAGCTGCCTATCGGCCACGTCGAGGTTTCGCTTCGGCTGGATGTCCGAGGGCCGCGACGGCCGCTCGCCAGCGTTCCCCGTGGCCGCTGTTCGGCGCGAGAAGGTGGGCGTACTCGTGGGCGAGCAGGGCCGACGGCCGTCCCGTTGGGGTGACGACTCGCCCGGCCCAGGTGCTGAGGATGCAGATCCAGCCGAAGCTAGGATCGCGTGGATTGTTGTGGGCGTGCGCCCGCCGGCGAAACGCACCGCGCCGTGGCGTGCCAATCGCTTCGGCGCAGCCGCCGAGGCTGATCCCCGCCACCGGGACGGCACGGAGGCCAGCGGTAGCAGCCTTCGTCTCGAAAGCCGCGACGGCCGCTCGATAGGTGTTCGGATCGGAGGGCTTCGGCCATCATCAGGCCGCCTTCGGTCTTGTGTCCGTAACGGCGGTCGTTTCCACGACAAGCGCGCGACGGCGAACAGCGTCGCTGATGTCGGCTCGAAGCGCTTCCGGCTGGGGCCGGCAGCGGTAGGCCTGCAGGCCAACCGATTCGAGCTGCTCCACGTCGCCGCTGCCCAACCCGCGCCGCCAGAGCCATTCCGCCCACGAAGGGTGCAGCGGCAGGTCGAGCCGACGGGCCAGGAAGCGGAAGTGAAGTTGAGCCGCGTCGTCCTGCTCCCGGACGAGGAGGAGGAAGTCGAGGCGGTCGGCCGCGTAGGCAGCGATCTCAGGGATGAGCATCCCGTGGTAGGCGGAACCTGACGGCAGGCGCATCCCGGTGAAGCGCCAGGTCCCCCAGACCTCCCGCGCGAGCGGCGTTGGTTCGCCGCCCAACTCCGTGCTGCTGAGGAATGCGGCCTCGCCTTTGACGAGCCGCGCCCAGATCGCGCGCACAGCCTGCTGGTGGCCGAGCATCGAGAGGAACCAGAGTTCATTCCCGCCGCGGGCACAGCCGTCGACAGTCGCCGTGAAGCCTCCGGCCCTGATCGTCAGGAGGTCCATCATCGGCCTCGCGGCGAGGCTGCCCGGGCATCATCTGTCCTGGCAGGTCGCGGGTTGTTGTCGTCCGCGTCCTCGAAGAGGGGCGGCGTGACGGGCAGCGCTGCGCTTTCCGGTGGTTCGTAGCCGCAGCGGTCGCAGTAGCGCAGGTGGCCGTCCTCGGTCAGCGGGCGTTCGCAGCGCGGGCAGCAGCCGGACATGCCTCGTCCCAATCCGAGATTGCGTAGGCGCGGCGCTCGTCCCACTCCGCACATTCGAAGCGATCGAGCAGGGATGCGGCTCCGTCGAGGTCGCCGGCGACAGCTGCCTCGAGCGCGTCGAGCGCCCAATCCTCGACGGGCGACTGGGCCTCGTAGAAGCTCGCTTCGTGGTCGATGCTGCGGACGACCGCCAGAGCGGCGCGGCGCAGCAGTTCGTGTTCGTTCCATTTAGATCAACCCTCCTTGTCGGTTGCCATGCGTGGGGTCGTCCCGCCACGGGTTGCGTTCGCTCCGGACCGCGTCTTCGTCATGGGGATGCCAGTCCGCGTCGGGCAGGTAGCCATGCCCATCGGGGTCGGGGATGTATGGGTGGCTGAACACCATGTGCTCGTCCGTGAGCACGTGCGGCTTCTTCTGCCAGGTGACGAGCATCCCTTCGTAGCCCCAGCGGAACGGGTGGTCATCCGGGAGCGCGTTGTGCTCCCGGTAGCTGAGTGGCAGGTCGGGGTGCGGAGCGCGATAGGCGTCCAGAGGCACCACGCGGTAGACGCTCATGCCTCGCTGACCCCGGTCGATCGCCCGACCACTGCCGCCGGTGCAGACCCAGAGAGCGCCCAGGCGGCTGGCAGGCTTTCGGATGGTGCCCTTCATGGCGATCGTGTCTGCGCAGTAAGGCGCCCATTCGCGCGGCGCAGACCACCGGCTGAGATCGGGTTGACGGCGTCGTCGTCTTCCTCGGCGCCGTCGTTATCGCCGCCCTCCGGTTCGGTGTCCTCATCGAGGAGCTGTCACCTCCGACTCGGGTGGGATGGGCCTCGTCGTCGAGCACGTAGAGCGGTTCGTCACCGGAGAGGTCGAGCCGATAGCCATGGGGCGCATCAGCTCGCATCTCCGGTGGCGTCTTGCCACGCCAGCCGGATACCGGCAGCGTGCCCTCGTCCTGGAAGAGCGAGAGCTGGCCGTCGAGGCCGGCGCGAGGTCGGGTGGTCGTTCACGGGCTCGGGAGGAATGGACCGATCCCGAAGGTCCGGCCCACTCCGTCGTTCAGCGGCTCTCGCCGCGGGGTGCCTTCTGGCGTTCGAGCCAGCGGCGGCCAGCGGGGGTGAGCGGGTAGCTCCGCTCGCCGCGGTGGTCGGTGCTCACGACCTCGGCGAGACCGAGGGCACAGAGGCCGAGCATCTGGTGGTCCAGGTACTCGAGCTCGTCGAGAAACGCCCGGCACTGCTGACAGAGCCGCGCTTCGAAGTGGCCGTCCTCGCCGTGGGGGATGAGGCGGACGATCGGCTCGGCCCTCACGCTTCGCCGTCCGCGTCCGGTCTGAGGGCGTAGGTGTAGTTGAAGGCGGCACGGCCCAAGCAGACGTCGAAGCCGTCCTCGCCGATCTCCTGGTCGGCGAGGTGGTGGAGCGCGGCGATCAGCTCGGCAAGCGTGTCGGTCCAGCCGGCGACCGGGTTGGGGTCATCCCCGATCCCGGTCAGTGCCCGGAACCGCAGCGCGACCTCTCGTGCCGCGTCGACATGGCGGCGGTCGGGAGTGGGCGAGCTCATCGCTATCCCGCCTTCCGCCGGCGTTCGATGGTCACGACGCGGGAGCCGTTGAGACAGCCGTCGCCGTGACGGTGGTCCAGCCCGTCGCGTGTTCGATAGCACGCGTAGCTGGAAGCGGTTCCGGGTGAACTCCCGTTGTCCAGGCCGAGTAGCCGTGGTCGTCGAGGTGGAGGTAGTTGCGCGAGTGGCGGTCCTTGTAGGCGAAGAGCACCACTTCCGCGCCATCGATGTAGCGTGCGCGGCAGCCCATCGCCATGAAGTCGGCGGGGTAGAGCCAGAACCCGCAGGCGCTGGCGTAATTCCAGAGGGGCTGGAAGCTCCGCGGGTTGAAGTTCGCCGCCTCGTAGCGATGCCTGCCGTGCTGCGGGTGCTGCGGGCAACGGTCCGACTCGGCCGGGAAGCCGAGCCAGTCGCACGAGATGCCGCCCGCGCCTTGCCGCCCGCAGCGGAAGACCGGCCCTTCGCCGGGCGGGTAGGGAGTGGCGATCACCGCAGGCACTCCGCCAGCGGACGTGGCTGCCAGTAGAGGTCGCGCTCTACCGGCAGACCGAGCGCGCCGCGGACGGCGACCAGCTCGGCCATGTCGATGCTGCCGTATTCCTGCTCGAAGCCATCGACCAGGCCCCAGGCGATCCGGGTCTCCGGGTTGTATCCGGCGACGTACCACGTCCAGGCGCCGTTCGGGTCGAACAGCTTCACGCGGGCGATAGCGTCGGAGTCATCGCCCGCCTGCTGGGGAGACGGCAGGCCGTCCGCCGACGTGATGTAGATATAGGGAGGCCCCGTCAGGTAGGGGCTCGCTTCGTAGGTGTGGTTGCTCATGCTGTGCCTCCTTGGTTGTTTGGAGGGCGTGAAACGCAGCAGGGCAGAAAGCCCGGCTGTGGCCGGGCTTCCCTGCGTCGTGCTGGTGTGAAGGACCGGTTGCTATCGGCCGGTCGTGTTGGTCGATGGGACGGCGGCAGCGTCGACGTGGGAGCCGTCGTCGTTGAAGGTCTCCAGCAGGTGCTGGATGACCGACTCCGCCGACACTTCGCCCGCGAAGGTGAGCCTGAGCACGATCGTGTTCAGCGTCGCGGTCTCAGACCGCCGCGATGAGGTCGTAGACGCGCTGCCGGGCATCGGACACGGGCCCTTCGAGAGAGCCGACCATCCGGCGTTCGAGGATTTGCGTGCTCTTCGTTGGATCGACCCACTCCATCCACTCCGTCGTGGCGTTGAAGAGTCCCCAACGGTTCTCGAGGCCACCGGCGCTCACGATCGTCGGCAGGTCCTCCGCGTGCTGCAGGAAGGTCATGAAGCTGTCGTGACGCCGGATGGCGCGGTTGCGCTGGCGCTCCGTGAGGCCGACTTCGACCTTTGCCGGGTCGGCGCGACCAGCTCCACCACCTGTTCGACCAGCGTCTGGCCGGCGTTCATCTGGGCGAGCTGTTCGAAGCGCTGCATCATCTCCGCCTGCTGCCGGGACACCAGCCCGAGCGCTTGGGCAGCGGACTCGATGTTCGCCTCGGCCGAGGCCGTGTGCCGGATGCCGATCCGCTCGCCCTTCTCGCGGAGGGAGACGTTGAGCGTGTTCTGGCAGACGACGCGGGTGGAGACGAGCTTCACGCCGAGGCCGCTGGAACCGTCGTGGCTGTTGGTGACGAGGGCGTAGGGCGTAACCGGGTCCGTGCCCGCGATCGTGAAGTCCTCTCCGATGCGGACGAGGATGAAGACCTTGCGCCCTTCGTCGAGCGCGCCGGCGGTCTCGTAGCGGACGCGACCGTCCGCGAGCCAGCGGTCGATGGCTTTGAAGGCGGTCACGTTCTGGACGACGGTATAGCGGGTGCCGACCACGCCGAGGACGAAGCCGGTGTCGGCGTACACCGTCGCGAACTTCTCCGGCACGGCGACGGGCTCGCCGCCGACCATGGTGTAGAGCGGGACCAGCGCGACGGTGCGGTTGAGGCCGGCGAGTTCGCTGACGGTCTCGGAGTCCTCCATTCCCGGGGGAATGGCCTGGCCGAGGCCGTGCCAGCCAGGGCGTCCGGCGTAGGCGAAGGATGCCTTGCCGTTGGTGATTTCGAGGTTGTGTGCCATTTGATGTTCTCCAGAAGAGAAGGCCCGGCGTGGTTGCCGGGCGGTCGGTGGTGGATATCCGGTTCTCAGGTAGTGAGAGCGGACTGGTGGGACGCGAGTCCGGCATTGTCGGGTTTTCAGGGACTACTCGAACAGGTACTCCCCAGTCGTCCATGACGTCCTGCGTCACGGGGTATCGGCTCGTCATCGTCCCCGACGACGATCACGAGGAGCCGATCGGCGCCCTCCTCGCGGACGAGGAACGTGACGCCCTCGTGGTCGGTTCGCGGGTCGTCAGCGATGACCCGGCGCACGGCATCGGCTGGGACTCTCGGCCTCCAACCAGCCGTAGGGGATGGACACGTAGAAGCGTGGCATCGGCATCACCCCAGGAGCTTCCGTTCCTTGAGGCTGACGAAGGCGTCGCGGCCAACGATGACGTGGTCGGCGACCTCGATGCCGAGGATCTCTCCCGCCTTCACGAGCTCCTTTGTGAGCACGATGTCGGGCGGACTTGGCTCGGGGTCGCCCGAGGGATGGTTGTGGACGAGCACCACCGAAGGCGCGTTGGTGATGACCGCTTCGCGGAGCACCTCTGCCGCGCGGAAGTTCACCGAGCTGACGTTGCCCTGATAGACAAGGACCACGTCGAGGACGCGGCAACGGGTGTCCAGAAGGACGACCCGCACCTGCTCCTGGAGGAGGTGCTCCATCTCGGGCCGCACCAGCTCATAGATGTCGGCCGGCCGGGACACGCAGCGCCCGAGGGGGCCGCCACGCGCGACGGATCGTCCGTTGGAGCGCAGCTCGGCAAGGAAACGCAGGTTCTCCTCGACGAGGTGGAGGAGGGCGGCATCGCCACCCTCCCGCAAGGACCGCACTGGCGCGCTATGCGGCGAGCGGGCCATCCGGCAACTCGTCGATGCGGTCGTAGACGGTCAGGTGGAGCGGCTCGTCATCTCGGCCCGGGCCAAGAGCGGTGACCGCGTAGGTGCGCCAGCCAGGAACGGCAGGCGAAAGCTGTCGCACCTGGACGATCTGACGTTTGCCTGCACGGGTCTCGATGACCCGGATCGGCTGGCGGCGAAGGAAGCCCACCTCAGGCCGCCTTCCGTCGCTGGGCTCCGCGCTCGTTCAGCTCGCTCGCGAGCGCCTTGATGGCGCTGGAGAGTTCGCGCTCCGCAGCGTCATCGAGGTCCAGTCCGCACCGTTCCTGGAACCAGGAGCGCGTGCGCGCTTCGTCGACTCCGAGCCTTTCCGAGAGGGCGACGACGCGCTGACGCATGTCGTCCAGCTTCGCCGGGCTCGTGAGGGTGCCCGGACGGCGCTCGTTCAGGCTGTTCCCGAACTGTTGGCCGAACTGCCGGAAAGCGCGCTTAATCCCGTCCGTCGTTGCCGCCTTCGTGGCGTTGGCGTGCGCATCCAGGGTTCGGTCTGTGACGAAACCACAACCGACATCACTCTTCGGCGGGCAACCGTTGACGGTCACC
>JAOSJK010000036.1 GCA_027494135.1 Acidimicrobiia bacterium
GTGTGACTGACCGACGGTGTCCTGTTGGTGAACTGTCGGCCCTTCACGCGGGACCACCGCACTCGGGCTTGCTCGGCCGGATGCGTGACCTCATAGGAGCCTGTTGGCGCAGACTCTTGGCTGTCCTGTCCGCCTCCGGTCGTGGCCCTTGGCACCCCATCGTCTCGAGCTGGAAGGACCGGAACCATCATGACAGCAGAACCCCGTCGCGTCACCGGAGGGGTCGACACGCACGCGGATGTGCATGTGGCCGCGGCGTTGGACTCGGCCACCGGGCGGCTGCTGGGCACCGAGTCGTTCTCGACGACGGCGGCCGGCTACGCGGCGCTGCTCGTCTGGCTGCAGGCCTTCGGTGAAATCGAGCGGGTTGGGGTGGAGTCGACCGGCTCGTGGGGCGCCGGGCTGGCCCGGCACCTGCGGGCCGAAGACGTCGAGGTGATCGAGGTCGATCGCCCGGACCGCAAGGCCCGCCGCTTCGAGGGCAAGTCGGATCCGACCGACGCCGTCGCCGCCGCTCGGGCGGTGCTGTCGGGTCGGGCCACCGGCGCGGCCAAGACCAGAGACGGCCTCGTCGAGGCGATCCGGGCGCTGGAGGTCGTCTACCACGGCGCGGTGAAGGACCGGACGCGTGCGATCAACCAGTTCAAGGCGCTGCTGGTCACCGCCCCCGAAGCCCTGCGGGCCAACCTGCGGCCGCTCGCCTTCAGCGCACAGCTGGCCCGGGCCCGCCGCCTCGGCCCGGTCGACGACATCGTCGAGGCCGAGACCCGCCTGGCGCTGCGGGAGCTCGCCGGCAAGATCAAGTTCCTCGACGCCCAGTGCGACCGGCTCGAGGCCCGCATCGGCGAGCTCACCGCCCAGGCGTCCCCCGCGCTGGTCGGCCTCTCCGGCGTCGGCCCCCACGTCGCCGCCCAGCTGCTCGCCGCCGCCGGCGACAACCCGCACCGCATGACCAGCGAGGCCGCGTTCGCCAAGCTGTGCGGCGCCTGCCCCATCCCGGCGTCGTCGGGCAAGACCACCCGTCACCGGCTCAACCGCGGCGGCGACCGGCGCGCCAACAACGCCCTGTTCACGATCGTGCTGGTCCGCATGCGACACGACCCCACCACACGCGCCTACGTCGCCCGGCGCAGCGCGGAGGGCAAGACCGGCAAGGAGATCATCCGCTGCCTCAAGCGGCTCGTCGCCCGCGAGGTCCACCAGGCGCTCACCAACCCGCCCGAGGACCTGCCCACCGGCGCCGAGCTGCGCGCACTCCGCCAACACCAGCAGCTCTCCCTCACCGCCGTCGCCAGCGCCGTCGGCACCGCGCCCATCCGCCTCTCCAAGCTCGAACGAGGCCTCGTCCACGACACCCGCCTCGCCCGCCGATGCTGCACCTGGCTCATCGAACGAGGCGCTTGACATCAATAGGAGCTTCATGCGAGCCGATGACGGGCAGCCGATCCGAGCGCTGCGACCACCGCCGTACTCAAGTGGGACGATCTCGACCTCTACGTCGCTACGGCGCTCAGTTCCCGCCAGGTCGCCCTCGTCGATGGTCGGATGCGCGCGAAGGACCTGCCGAAGACCAAGCGCGGGCACATGATCGCCCTCGACGCCGGCACCGTCGAGATGCTCCGCAACCACCGCGAGCGCCAGGCCGAGGTCAAGCGCCTTCTCGGCACCGGCGACCACGACGACGGCTGGATCTTCCCCGCCCGGACGGCACCCCGATCCACCCTGAGCGGTTCAGCCGCGAGTTCCTCCGCAAGCAGGAGGCCCACAACAAGACCTACGCCGACGAGCCGCTCCCGCGGTTGAAGCTCCACGGCCTCCGCCACACCTCGGCGACCCTCGCCCTGGAGGAGGGCATCGACATCCACGTCGTGAGCGACCGCCTCGACCACAGCAGCACCTACATCACCAGCCAGCTACGCACGTCACGAGGCTCATGCAGTCCGACGCCGCCGACCGCGTGGCTTCGCGGGTCCCCGGGGCGCGGGCACACACCGGATTCGGCCGAGGGCGGCTGACCCGTCCCCTTCGGTACGATCTCGCCCGTGGGACCTATTGAGAACGCCATCCGGACGACCTGCGCGGCGGGGATGAGGATGCCGACGCCTACCGGTCGTGGCGAGTTCTCCATCGCCCGAATCGACGCAGATGGAGTCGTCCTTCTGCTGGGCGCCAAAGAGGCTTGGACTCCGCTGTCGTGGGCATGCATCGAGGGAGTGGGCACCTTCCTGGCCGCCCGCGAGTGGGTCCCGATCGGCAGCAAGTACGAGACGGCAGCCGATGTCGGAACGCTCGACGGCTACCTGAAGGGATGCCTCAAGCGAGCAACCGCGGGATGGGTCGCCGTCGTCCTCGAGCACGCGGGCGTGGTCGAGATCGACCGTCGTCCTCCCGCCCGGGTCCGGCTGCGCTGAGACCCGGCCCAGCCGGCCGCTGGCCTATCGGCGAGTGACTCTAGGATTGGCACCCGACCGCGCAGAGGTTGGAGGCGCTCCTCGTGTACCTAGGACTGCCTGGCCAGGGCACGTGCCCTGGCCAGATTGTGTCGGGGGGGACTTGAACAGCCGTGGTCCGGGCGTGTCGCCTGGAACGCTTCGCCGACCCGAACCTGCTGGTCAAAGCAGGGCTCACGCGGCTCACCGCCGTGATCGCCAAGGCCTCCAAGAACCACCAAGGCACCGAGCGGGCCTACCAGTGGCTGGCCGCCGCTGAAGCTTCGATCGAGCTCTACGCCGGCCATCCCGCCGTCGCTTTCGCCGACCTGGCCGCGGAGGTCGCCACCGAAGTCCGTCTTCTGCGGGCCACCCAGGCCGAGTTCGCTACCCACGCCGCCGAACGCGAGAACTGCTATCGCTGGGTCGACCCCGCCGGCCTGGCCCGCAGCCTTCCCGGCCTCGCCGAAATCGGCGGCCCCGCGCTGGTCGCCGCCATGGGCGACCCCGCCCGGTTCCGCCACGGCAGCCAGTTCCGGTCCTACACCGGGCTGGTCCCCAAGGCCTCCGAAACCGGTGACACCGACCGCAAAGGCCAGCCCATGTCCAAGGCCGGATCGTCGCTGCTGCGCACGACGATGGTCCGCGCCGCCGACAACGCCCGCAAGGTCGACCCCCAGCTCGCCCGCATCTACTACATCCAGATGGTCGAACGAGGCAAGGACCACCTCGGCGCCCTCTGCGTCGTCGCCGCCAACCTCGCCGAACGCGCCTGGGCCGTGCTGCACCGCCGCATGCCCTATGTCATCTGCGACACCGACGGCCACCCCGTCCCCCACGACGACGCCAAAACTATCATCGCCCCCCACTGGACTGTGCCAGCCGACGTCCGGGCCCGCCGACGCAGCAAGAAAGTGGGGAAGGCCCCCCAGAAAGTCCTCGTGGGACATTCGAAGCCGGACGCTCAAGGCGTAGGCACACGGGGCGACCTTCCCCAACAGGCATCGTCCACGGCCGCCACCGATCGCGTCAACCGACGAACCGCTTGACAGCCGATCCTCCATAGGGAATCAGCGGAGGTCGACCACCTCGTCTACCTCGGCCTCGATGAGACCGAACCATCGGCTCGGCTCGCGCCCGAGATCATCACCCTTCCAGGTGGGGACGACATCGCACGCTGCAACGACGAGCTGCTCCCGCGCCCGCGAGGCCATCACGTGCAGCAATGCGAGCTCGGCGGCGAGGTCTTCGGCTCGCCCAGACTTCAGCGCGAAGTAGTGCGGAAGGAATGCCTCCTCAAGGCCGACGATGATGACGCGGTCGAACTGCTGGCCCTTCCCAACATGGCCGTTCAGTAGGTGGAGGCCGGGTCCGACGGGGTCCTCGGGGCTCGATGAAATGCGGATCCCATTGACGATGTCGGCCAAGGGCATCTCGGCGATGAGCTCACGGATCGTGTCGAACGCCTCGGTCAGCTCGTCCTGCGAGTCGAGGTCGAGGTCCCCGATGTCGACGAAGCAGCGAAGGTAGAGGTCCTCAACGGCCTCGCGTCTGCCGAGCGCGGGATCGACCATCGGCAGGTGCCGGACGAGTAGCTCGACGATCAGCGGCTTGTGCGCAGGGAAGTCCCAGATCTCCGCGAGAACACCCCGTCGCTGGATCTCCTCGTCCACCCACTTGCGCCGCCCTTTCGCCCGTGCGATGACGCCAACACTGAGCGCTGCGTCCTCCTCGAGCCACTCCTGGACGGTGGTCGCGACCCACGCGGCTTCCTGATGGGCATACCTGGTCCGAAGGGCGAGCAGGCGTCCGCGCCCTTCCCATTCGTCCTCGGATGCAGCGCGCAGGTCCTGACCACCCAGGGCCTTGCTCAGCGCGCTCACTGCTCGGAGTACCGGCGGGCTCGACCGGTACGAGGCTGTCAGCTCGATCCCGCACGCATCGCGCCCGCGGATTCGCTCGACCACGAGGTCTGGTTGGGCACCGGCGAAGCCATAGATCCCTTGCGCCGCGTCACCGGCCCAGAGTGTCCGGCCGGGGGCAATCGGCGACGCCAAGTCGAACTGGGCCACTGACATATCCTGCACTTCGTCGACGACGACCACGGTGAAGCGCTCGCGGTAGAGCGACACCACACCAGGGTGCTCAAGGACGAGGAGCCCGAGGCGGATGAGGTCATCGAAGTCACGCCGGCCTTCCTCGCGGATTCGGTGCTCGTAGGCGAGCGCCGCGTGCATACCGCAGCTATCGAGACGCTCGATGACCGTGTCATCGCTGTAGGCACCGAGCTTGCAGGCGCGAAGTGCTCGCTGGAGGTCCTCCTCCTCGCACCCGTACTCGCGGCAGATCGCTCTTGTGATCGTCGCCTGCCATCCGCGCTGCGGTGCGATCTTCAGCGGCTCGAGTCCAACCGACGTGCAGTGGTGCTGGTAGAGGTGGAAGGCCCAGCCGTGGAAGTTCGTGACCGTGGCCCATCGCCACCAGCGCGGTCCCACTTCCCGCCGGAGACGGGATCGGAGATTGGCCTTCGCCTTGTTGGAGAACGTCAGACCGAGCGCCCGGCGCGGAGGCACCAGGTCTCCGCGCTCGACCAGCACTCGCAGCCATCGCGCAATGCCTTCCGTCTTGCCGCAGCCCGGTGGCGCGGTCAGCAGGGTCTCAGCGATGGGGTGGGTGAGGTACCAGTCGGACGGCTCTTCGTCAGGCATCCTGCGCTGCCTCGACGGCATCCTCGACCACCTGAAGAAGCGGGCGAAGTGAGCGAGCTGCCGGCTCGGTCATCGCGGCAGCAAGGGCAACCGCGACGCGCACCTTGTTCCGCTTCCGACCGCACCACGTGAGGTAGGCGACGGGATCGATCGCCGCAGCAGAACTCGCGCCGCATTGCTTCACGACGTACTTCTCCTCGTAGTGACCAGACGCCACCAGCAGTGCGAGATGGTTAGCGACGCCGAGGCCAGCGAGACACTCGCCCTCCAGGTCAGGCGTGGCGACCTGGAAGCGATGCGAACCAATGTCCGCCTCGCCCACGCCCAAGGCGGAAGCCACGTCACCTGCCTCGGCCTCATCGACCAAGCCGGCCAACGGCACCCCGAACCCGCCGGCTCCGAAGAGGCGGATCGACGGCCCGAATGCACCAGATCCCCCGAGCTCCATGACGAAGATCCCGAGCCGATCGAGGTCATAGCCACACGCCCCCGCGACTGCTTCGATCAGCACACGGTCAGCGATCCCCTCAACGAGGATGGCTGCCCTGCTCGTCACCGGCTCGAGAGTTGCAGCGGTCCACCAGTGTTCGGCCAGCTTCGGCTCGTCCGCGAAGGGATGGCTTCCGAGCTGCCGCGGGCTACGCCCCGGCACGAAGGCCACGACCTCGAGCGGAGAGAATCGCTCGAGCACCGCCGGAGAGTGCGTGGCGACAACTCGCTGGCCTGCGGCGCCATTCAGTCGACGAGCGAGCTGTGCCTGTGCCCGTGGGTGAAGATGGATCTCTGGTTCGTCGACAGCGATGATCGACGCTGCCCCTCTCGTGAGGAGCTGCACCGCGACTGTTGACACCGCTCGCACGCCGTCGCTCTGCTGACGAAGTGACCGCTTGCGTCCATCCGCATCCTGGAGGTGCAGGTCGACATCAGCGAGGGGGTCGACCTCGTCGGCGTTCGGGAGTCGGAGCACAACGTCCTCATCGACGACCGAACGTGGGAGAAGACCTGCGAGAGCCTGGGCGATCTCGCTCCGAAGCGAGCCGAGCGCCTCGGCCGAATCGATGACACCATGCAGCGCCTCCACTGCTTCCCGGATCTGCTCCTCCGAGTCACCGAGGTCGATACCGGCGAGGAGCACCCGGACCGCTGACCGCCGGTTCGGTCCCAACTCGCGATCGGGCGAGCGGCCGGCAGGAAGGTACGCCCACCCGATCCACTGGAGCTGGTCATGCATTGCCTTCAGCGGCAGGCCGGGCTTCAGGAACCCGCGCTCGAGGACCACCTCATCGCTCCCCGGTTCGGCACGCACGACGAGACGAAGGGTCAGGGTCGGGTCTTCGTCCGGGTCGCTCGGAACCAGGATCTGATCAGCGAACGCGGCCTGTTCTTCGGTGCTGAACCCGACAAACACGACGGTGACCTCGACCGGCAGCAATGCGTCTCGGAGCACCTCAGGGCCGAAGGATCCGTAGAGCTGCGCCTGCGAGCCGCAGAGGACGGCGTCGAGTAGTCCGAGCAGTGATGTCTTGCCGCACTCGTTCGGTCCGACGAGCACGAGGTGATGGTGAACCTCGATGTCGAGGTCCGGGACTGAACGATGGTTGGCAACCTTGATGCGCTTGATCCGCACGG
>JAOSJK010000037.1 GCA_027494135.1 Acidimicrobiia bacterium
GGAAGCGGAGACGGAGGTCGTCTCGTTCGAGATCGTCTGGTGGCCTGGGGCCGCGGCGAGAAGCCGCTCGGACACGGTCCAATACTGATGGCGATGCAGCTGGGCATGGGCCGGGCGAGCGTCAACCGCCCATGATGAGGGGTTGTCATCGCTTGTCATCAGGCGACCGCGGTCCGACGCCGCCAGCCGTTGCAGGCTGCTCCTCCCACCGGGCACGGCGCGCCGGGCGAGGGGCCGGCATCCACCTGAGGGGCGCTCCAGGCCGAAGCGCCACGCTGGCCACTCCTCGGTCTCGCAGAGTTCGACGGCTCGGCGCGCGTCCTCTGCGCGGACGTCTCCTTGCTCGACCGAGAGCACCTCGGTGGGTCGGTGGCCGATCTCCTCATCGAGGACGTAGACGTCCGAGACCGCTTTCCTGTCGAGATCGACCTCGACCAGCACGGGAACCATGTACTGCACGTAGACGGACACAATCCTCTCCTAGCTCGTGGCACCAGGGAGGCCATTCTCGAGCGCGACGCCCGAGCATCGGTGGATCCGGCGAGCGATCAGACTCAGCCGTCATCCTCGCTGTCCGCATCGTCCTCGTCCCCAACCTCAGCGTCCTCTGCCGCGTCGGCGAGGGGCGGGCACGCCGCGGAGCGGCGTGGGAGCTTTGCCAGCGAGCCCCTGCAAGTCGAGGCATGTTCGGTGCAGGACTCGGTCGATCGCGAGATGGTTCGGGACATCGACCCGCTTGTAGTGCGTCGGAGTCGCTGAACTCATGGGCATGAAGCAGTAGAGACCCACCACATCCATCACGAGAGCCGCCTGGTTGCAGAGCTGGACGACCTGCTTGAGGTCGTTCTCGCTGTCGACGAGCCGAGCGGCGACGAAGAGGTACGACCGCGGCATCTGCGCCCTCAGCCACGACGTCACGTCCCCCGACGGACCACCTGACGGGCTCCGACCGTGAGCCGCCATCAGCCTGCCGTACTCCGCCTTCAGGTCGATGGTCTTGAACCCTGCTTCCTTCACGCGCTTCGGAAGGTCGGACTTGCCCGGTCGACCCAGCGGGTTTGCCTGCGACGTATTGCCGGGGTGCTTAGGGGTGCCGATCGTCTTCGCCTCCAGCAGGAACTCGATGACCACGTCCTTCCCGCCCGGGTAGGTGATGTCGAGGTTGTGCTTGGGGAAGATCAGGCCAGGAACTCCGGGACGACTCACGAGGTCCAGGCCCGAGCAGTTGCTGAGGACCATCGCAAGGAGGTCGTTGAAGAACTCGCCCTTGCCGTTTCGGCGTGCACCCTGGTCCGCCGTGCCATCGGCCACGAAGCTGTCGAACTTCTCCATCGCACGGAGGAACGGGTCCTCGACGTTGAGCCAGCTCTTCGGATCCTGCTCGTGAGCCTCGGTGAGCATGTCCCTGAGAGGCGCGCACGCCGGGTTCTTCGACAGAGTCTTGCTCTTGACGACGTAGGGCGTCCGAGGCTTGGCGGTGGAGGTCACTCCATGAGCCTTGCAGCAATCACCGAGGTGATCGCGGCAACTCGTCCACGCCATAGAGCCGCATGGCAGCTGCCGTCGCCATCTCGACGTCTCGGTCGCCGAACGCCCTGGTCAGCCGCCGCCGATCAGCCGCGCTCAGTGTCGTCGGTTCAGGCACCCGGATGCGCCGGAGGTACTGAGCTTGGAAGCGATAGCAGCCGCCGCGCATCTTCACGCAGTAGGCGCCGACGAACAGGTTTGCGAAGTCCGACAGGAGCAGCCCGCCGAGCACTTCGAGATCCCAGGCATCGGAGACGACGAAGTAGAGGTTGTGGTGCGGGTAGTACCCGCCCTCGTCGAGCACCGGGTGTGCCGTCGCCTTCAAGTCCGGCAGCAGCAGTTTCGGCCGCTCGGCGAGCCCGGGGTTCACCCTGTCGATGGTCCGGTACCAGGCATCCGGACGACGCCGGGCGACGAAGCGTCCTCGGAGTCGCCCTCGTTCGCGCCGAAGTACGCCCGCAACCTCGGGTACTCGGCGAGATCGACCAGCCCATCGTCGTCCCAGGGATTGATGAGCTGCGTCCCCGACCACGTGACGGCGCCGCTCGCGATGTCGCAAGACTCCAGCATCGGAAGTAGCCGATCCGGTTCCACCGCATCGGGATCTCTCGTCAGGTACACCTCGTCGCACCCGCTCGCGAGGCCGATGCCAACCACGGTCCCGGTCGACTCGTCCTCCAGTGACGGGAAGCGAGCTTCGAGATCGGCCAGCAGCGCCAGGTTGGCCGGCGAGCCGGCCGGCCACAGGTCGCGGCCCTCGAACCATCCATCGACGCGGGTGGCCTCGAAGGATCCGTCGCCGATCGACGGCTTGCGGCCACCCCGAACCCAGGACGACAGCCGGCGCGCCTGTGGCTCTTTGAACGAGCCGTTGGCATCGACCACGGCGGCCTTGCCCTGGCGACCGTTGCGGAGCACGACGACGGCCGGGTACGCGGAGACGTCGTCCTCGAACGCGTCGACGTCGTGCATCGCGATGACGGCCTCGACCGAGTACGCGGACGTGATCAGCGCGCGAAGGTCGGCGCCGTACTGATTCCGCATCCAACGGTCAGCGCAGATGAACGAGAGCGCCCCACCGGGCTTGAGCACATCGAGTCCCCGCTCGATGAACCCGACGTAGATGTCGGCTCGTCCGCGCATCGTCGGACAGACCCGACGGTAGGCGTCCATCGTTCGACGGGACACGTTCTCCAGCCTGATGTACGGCGGATTCCCCACGACGTAGTCAGCGCTCAGCGGATCGTGCGGGTGAAGCAGGAAGTCACCGGTCGTGACCCACTCCCCACCAACGCCTCGGCCTCACCCCCGCCCGACCCCACGGTCCGTCAGCAGCTCCACGAGGGCCTTGCGCGCCCGTTCCGCGTTGGCCTCAAGCAGATCGAAGGCTCTCACGGCCGAGGACAGCGAGCGGAGGTCGCACCATGAGCCTCGCTCGACTCGACGAGCCGCTGCACGATCGGCACGAGGAACGCACCGATCCCGCATGACGGCTCGATCAGCGTCTGAGCTCCGAGATCCTTCTCGGGCGTGTAGCCGACAAGATCGAGGATGAGATCGACAACCCATCGGCGGGTGAAGACCTCTCCGTAGCCGGCCCCGGGGTCCCGGGCAACGTCAACGAGGGTCATTGCGGCCTCGATCAACGGGAGCTGGCGAGCCTGAGACACAGAGTCCACCCCTTTACGAACACCTGTTCGATACTAGTGCACTCCGGCGCCCGGCAGCGCCACTCGCTCATGGACACCAAAGGTATGGCAGCACCGAGCGACGCTCGCGGACCCGGCACCGGGACGTGCGCGGAGCCGGTGGAGCGGCCCGACGTTCCTCGTGCTGCTGCTCGAGAGCAGGCCGGCGCAGCGCCGACCCTTCGTGTCCGACGACACGGGAACGTCCCGGGCGAGGATAGCGACGACCAGTGACATCTCGACGTGACCGGTCCCCTCGACACCACCTGCCAGGCCCCGGGATGTTCAGCGGGATGCCGCGGAGGTCCGGCGGGAGGTGCGGGGCCTCCCGCCCGCTACACGCGAACGCACGCGGCAGCACAGGGCGGCATCACGGACCTGCAACCCCGTTGCGCCGCCTCGTCCGAGCGCCGTGACCTGTCAGGCCGCGCCTCACGATCCCCGCGCCGGGGGCGCGGTCTCCCTCAGGAATCGCGTGACCGGGATGCGCGGCGGAGGCCCAGCAGGTTGCCCGAAGGAAACCTGTAAAGTGTGCGCGCCGGACCTGCCGTTCCGAGGTCAGTTCGTGACCGTCGCCCGGCGTTGCCGAGCTCGGGTCGTGGGGAGACCCGCGGGCCGCCTCGGCATGGTCCTGGCTCTCACTCGTGTTCGGCGCGACGATGTGCGCATTCCGGTTCCGCTCGGCGGCACTCGCCGGAGCGCCGGCCCTCGTCGACAGGGAACGCCGGCCTCCCAGCTCTCCGACTGGCGCGGTCGCGCCCTTCGGATCGACTGCCGTGGGAGGCAGCGATAACGCGAGCCGCAACAACGTCCTGCAAGCGCGAGCGACCTGGACCTACTACGCCTATGTCACCGACGGCGCCGGGAGGCGCCGCCAGATCTCAAGGGTGGGTTCGCCACCCGCCGCGAAGCCGAGGCCGCGAGGGTCGAGGCGGTCGCCGCCATGTCCAACGGCACCTGGGTGCGCCCCGAGCGGCTCGTGCGCGACTTCCTCGTCGACGAGTGGCTGCCGACCAGCGGCCACCGACGCTCGAGGGGAGCATCACATCACCGGGAGTTCTACACGCACGTGACCCCGCCCATGCCCAGCGCCGCAGACCACGTCGCCAATCTTCCGTCGCCAGAGGCCGCGCAACACCTGACTCCCAGATTCGTCCGCCGACGGCCACATATCGAGCCGGCCGCGCTCGATGGCTGCGGTAGGCTTCGGCACCCCCGAAAACTCTTCTGGAGGAGGGCGGCGTGCACAAGCTCGATTTGCTCCGAGAGCTGGAACTCGGTAACTCAATAGCCGAGTTCGATGATGCACTCGGAAGGTACTTCGTCGAGACGGACTCTTTACGCAATCTCGTCGCTGGCGAGGTCGACATCGTCGCCGGGGACAAGGGGACGGGGAAGACCGCCCTCTTCCGAATCCTCCATCGGCGATACGCCGAGATCGAGCGCCTATCGAACGTCGAGGTCGTGCCGCGTTCAACATCGCCGGGAGCCCGATCTTCCAGCGAATCAACGAAGGTGACGTGCTGTCCGAAGGGCAGTACTCAACGATGTGGAAGGCGTTCATCATCTCGCTCGCCGGGAACTGGGTGCTCCAGATGTACGAAGACGCGTTCACCGACCGTATGTTCGGCCTCGACAACCTACTCCAAAGGACCGGCTTTAGGTCGCAGGACGATTCCCCCGCAACACGATCTTCCTCATCGATTGTCAACCTGTTCCGACGACTCATGAACCCTGCCTCACTCGAGGGAACCGTAGCCATCACGCCCGAAGGCCTTCCAGTTGTCGGCGGGAGGGTTGAGTTCGGCGATTCCGCCGGTGCAACCGAAGAGGCGATCCGCCACGACGACGCTCTCGCACTGCTGGGCGGTGCTCGCCGAGACCGGCCTGCAGCTGTGGCTCGTGCTCGACCGCCTAGACGAGGGCATTGCGGGCCTTCCGGCTGCCGAGGTCCCAGCTCTCCACGCCCTGCTTCCGCACTTACTTGGATCTGGTGCCATACGAGCACGTCCGCCTGAAGCTGTTTGTTCGAAAGGACCTATTCGGGCGTATCATCGCCGGCGGGTTCGTCAACCTCACTCACGTCAACGCCAAGAAGCAAAGAGATCGTGTGGGACGAAGACTCCCTGTACCACCTGCTCCAACTGCGCATCCGGGAGAATCGCGAGTTCCTCCGGCACGTAGGCGTCGACCCCGATGATTCGGACGCCGTGTTCCGAAGTCTGTTTCCTCACCAAGTGGACCAGGGCAACCGGAAGCCAACGACCTGGCGGTGGATGATGAGCCGCATACGCGACGGAAACGACGTCAAACCTCCTCCGCAACCTCATCGATCTCGTGAAGAAAGGCCAAGAGGCACAGCTCCGGCGGGAGGAGCGCGAGAGGAACGAGTTCGAACGGGGTCAGCCGCTATTGGTACCGGATTCGATAAAGTCCGCATTGTCCGCACTCAGCAAACAGCGCGTCGAGGACACCTTGCTCGCCGAAGCAGGCTCGGAAGCCGTACTCGTCGAGCGGTTTCGATGGGAAGGCAGAACACAACGTGGAGACGTTGAGGAACCGTCCCAGCTGCCGCGGAGACGACCTCGACGCCCGCATTCTGTTCCTCCGAGGTATCGGCTTCCTGGAGCAGACCGGGTCCACCTTCAAGGTCCCGATGTTCTATCGGGATGGTCTCGGCATAACGCAGGGGCGCGCCTTCCCATCGGCTGAGCCACAAGATGAGGACGAATGACAATCCCGACTGGCTGTGAGGATTTCGCTGACAATCGCTCACAAGTGGTACAGATCGGTGCTCCGACCGTGAGCCCCAATGGCGCTGCCCAGGGCGTTTGCCCTGGGCGGGGTGGTGTCGAGAGG
>JAOSJK010000038.1 GCA_027494135.1 Acidimicrobiia bacterium
AAGAGGCGATCGATCTGGCCGATCGTGGCGACTTCGACAGCGCTGCTGGCCGCATCGAGTCCACCCATGCTTTGCTGTCCCAGGTGTCGCCTAGCGCGGACCGGGCCGAAGACTTCGCAGAGGAAACGGAACTTCTCTTCGGCCACGCGCAGGCGATGCGCGAACAGCGTTACAGCCCGATTCAGCGCAAGAGAATGCGCATGGAAGAGATGAAGCGCCGCAAGGGTCGATGAAGGACCTCTAGCGATCTCGACCGAGTCCGCTACGTTGAGCTGTTCGCGCAGAAGTGAGGTAGAGATGCCGATCCACGGGCCCATCGGTCGCTCGGTAGCCACGTGACTGCAGCCCTCGCTCTGGTTGCAGCGATTTCTGCACTCGGCGCATTGGCCGTCGGCCTCGTTCTTCTCCGCCGGACCGCTGGTGACGAAGATTCGGGCAGCACCGCTGCCCTGACGACCGTCGAGCCTCCACGCCCGGAGCTACCGAACGCCCGCGACGCTGCCGTCACAGACGCCGCCTCCCCGTGCTCGCCGCGATTCCGATCGATCAGCCGGGGAGTGGCGTCGAAGCATTCGAACTCAGAACCACGGACAGAGGCGACTCCTCGCCGTCTTGGAGTTGCTCGCCGAACCTCCGGGGGTACCGAGACTCACGGACTACCACCTTGGTTGTCAGGGGCGGCCGTCGAGGTCTTCCGACAGCTTCCCGATACCGCCGGACACCTTCGCGATGCCCAGGGCATGCGCATCGCGTTCTCCCCGCACGCCATGGCAGCTCTGCGCTCGGGGGAGTGGCGTCTGATGGTTCGTTCCAACGGTTCGACCATGTCAAGCGTCGCCGACGCCACGGGGAAACTGGCGCGAACACGGCACGTTGATCCGAGGCATCAGTGCCGCGTCGGCGAGCGCTCTCCTCCTGGCGACCGTCGGCGCATCCGTCGCCGTCATCGCGCAACAGCAGTGGCTCGAACAGGCCCTTCGCTCCATCGAGTCGAAGCTGGGCACGGTCCTCGAACGCCTCCAGGACACCGATCATGGCCGCGTGGAGGGCGTGGGTACTCGCCGACCAGATCGACGGCTTTCTCAACGAACGCAGGATCCCGTCGACCCTGACGACTGAGCTTGCGATTGCCCGGCGCGACGTTGACGCCGTCTACTTCTCCCGTCGGCGCTATCTGGCACGGATCACGGACCGGTTGGGTCCAGAGCTCGACGAGGCCACCGGCGGCAACGCTCCCCCGAAGCTTTCGCGCGCCATCAAGGAAGCCCTCGGGGGTGATGCGGCGGTCTTCGAGTCCGAAGCGGTCCTCTTCCTCGAGGCTTCTGTCGTACGCGCCCGGCTCACCACGACGCTGGCCCACGTGATGTCCGCCGGTGGCGACATCGCCGATGCCATGGACCTCGTGGAGGCGACTCGCCTGTCGATCTACGCCGACCTCACGGAGTACGGCCGGACGCTGCGAGGGCTCTCGCGTTGGGAGGCGGGCCTTTTCGGTGAGCTCCGAGGACATGACGACTTCCTCGACGTCTTGAACAAGCTCGCCACCATCACAGACAACGAACTCCTCCCCAAGCTGGGCGAGCCAGCCCAGCCTGGCTACGTTGAGCTCAGTCGCAACGCCGACAGCACCTGGACCGCCGGCGCCGCCTGATTAACTCGGCATCGCGGGACCGCGCCCGGCGAGCTAGCGGCGGCGCTGAGATTCGCGGGCCGGGGCGATGATCGTGGCGCGGTACCCGTTGACCTGCGCGTCGTTCTCTCCGAGCACCTGGCAGCGCTGCGTTCCGTAGCGGCCCCACAACGCGGCGGTCCACGCACACAGCGCAGCGTCGAGAAGGTCCTCACGATGCTTGGCTTCGACATTGCTCTGCGGCGTGGGGAAGTCGACAAGACGGAGCGTCTCCGGATGTGAGGTGAGATCCATCGGTGGGTCCTCGGTCACGAAGTCGCTCACGCGCCGAATCAGCTCGTCCGTTTCAGAGGCGCGCAGTTCCCTCCACGAGGCCGCCGGCATCTTCGGAGGCTTGCGCTTGTAGCGCGGTCGCTCGTGGTCGTAACCGAGCGCAGGGACACCGACGATCGTCGTGTACGGGTAGCACTCGAAGATCCGCCGTCCACCACCTTCGTTTCCCTCGGTGCCGTCGTCGTAGCGAAATCCACGCTCTTCGAGGAGTCTCCGCAGCGCCACCCCCTCCTGCCCGGTGCTGGACAGGTTCGAGGCGTTCGCGAAGACCTTCCATGATCCGTAGCGGCGGCCAACCTCCTTCTCGCACTCCCGCATACCCTCCGGATTCTTGATCACAAGCGGAGCGTCGATGAAAGTGAACGAGTTCTCGCCCGCATGCTCGTTGATCCAGTCGGCAACGTCCTGCGTGTTCGCGAGCCAGCCGGGCGTCCGAGATTCTGCCGTCTTCCTGAAGGGCGACGAGGCCCGTCTCATTCTTCCCACTCCACGCGAGATCAACGCCCAGGAATGGCGAGTGCTTCGTGCGTGACACCGGCTCCCTCGTGTCGCTCATGTGCCGTGTACCCGTCGGTCGGCTACTCGGATTCGCCGACGTACTTCTTCACGGCCGGGTAGCAGTCGTCGCAGCAGGCCCACACGCTCTGGGAGCCGTCGAGTTCGCCGATCACGACGAGGCGCTTGGCCCGGACGTTCTCGTCCTCCTCATCGTTCCAGCCGCACAGCCCGCGATGTGCGGTGCGGCCGGGCATTGCCCACGTGTCCGCCTTCTGACGCGACCAGGGCCAGTCGTGGACGAGAGTCGGTGTCGAATCAGCCACCGTGACCCTCCCAGCACGTTGCTTGCCTCGTTCGACCGTAGACGACAACCGTCGATGCCGTCACTGGGTGGCCTCACGATCGGCGAGCCAGGAGGCGAGCATGGCGTCGAGTGCCTCCTGGCTGCTTGCCCAGCGCCCCGACGCGGCGGCGAGATAGTCCTCGAGTGCAATGTCGTCGGCGTCGTCGAGACCGGCCGTGGTACAGATCTCCTCGACCCGACCCTTCTTCCACGTGTCCATCAGGTCTGACTTCCATCCCAGGTCGCGCAGGGCGTCGACCAGTTCGGCGATGGCCTTGCGAGGTCGCCGGTTCCTGCGTAAGCGGCCGTTCACGATCGAATGACGGCTGATCGGCACGACGCAGGTGTGGGCGGCCTCGTTGAGCTCGACGACCACTTCCTTGCACGCATCACACACGATGAGCGAGTAGCGAGAGCCAACGTTGACAGGCTCCGATACGCACACCGCGCACAGCTTGAAACCAGCGTCCTCGATGCTTCCGCTCGACAACCACTCGTCCGGCAGACCCTTCCTCTTCAGGGTCGCCGTCTCACAGCGGCAACGCTGGACGAGGCCGTCCTCGTCGATCGGGCCGCGCGGCAGCCAACAGGTTCGGCACAAGCGAAGGTCCGACGTCGTTCTCATGTCCCCAACGTAGTGAGGGGCTGGGACACGCCCTGCTGCTCGGGAGCAGCCGACGTCGATCCCGAGCAGGGTCAGCTCGGCGAGTGACGCCTCGAAACTCTGGGGCGCGCCTTGGGCGGCACGAATCACCCGCACCGACCTTCTACGGGATCACCACCCGGTGAGGAACAACAGGTAGATCAGGACGAGGAAGATCGCCACGCTCGCGACCGTTTCGACCACCTGCCCGATCCCCAGGACCATCATCGGTGCCGATCCCGCCACGCGTCTCGAGCCGATGCGAGCGCAGCGAACGGGAGTACGACGACCATCGCGATCCAGTAGGCGACCGTGATCACGATCGGGTCGACCACGAAGACCCAGAAGATCCCGGAGAAGAAGCCACCCTCGGCCTCGTAGCCGATGATCGGCATGGTCCCGCCGACGAACGCGATGACCGTGCACCAGGAGGTGAACACGGCCGCTGCGATCGCGCCCAAGACTGCGATGAAGGTGACGACCGGGTGTCGTTCGTCGTTCATGGCTACGACCGTAGGAAACGGCTGGGACACGAGTGCCGTGGTGCAGCTGACCGGCCCTCCAGGTGGTCGTCGGGGCACACACGAGCCAGCGCGACCCACGGCGGTGACCGATCGTGCCAACGAGCCAGGCGCTACTGATCCGCCACGCAGTCGGTGAGGCCGAGTTGCTCCGACAGATCTGAGAGCTCCTGGCCGAGGGCCTGGAGCTCGGCGGGGCGCGGGTCGTCGGTGGTGGTCGGCGGGTTCTCGGCGAGGTCGACGAACAGGTTCGAAGCGCGGTTGCGCAGAGCGAGCCAATCGAGGGCTTCGTCGCGGCGATGCCGGGGGATTCCGGCGGACTCGACGGCCTCGGTCTCGGCGTTGTCGATCTCCACCAGCGCGGCGAGTGCTTCGGGACTGGTGGGATCGCCGGGGACCGCGGCTGCATCCTCCGACGACGTCGCGCACGCGGCGTTGATCACGCTCTGCCATTCCTCGAACTCCACGGGAGTCGACGTGCCGTCGTCGTCGGGCCCGAAGACGTCGACGAACGTGGTGTAGGTGAACTCGGGGTCGTCGCCCACGTCGTCGCGGGGCAGCGCCGAGAACGCCACCTCGAGCGGTGCGGGTCCCTCGTCGGGCTCCACCTCGATGAGTACGGACGGACGCGAGCTGCCGGAGTCACCATCCAAGAGGTCACATCCGGTCGCGACGAGCAGCACCGGCGTCGCTCGGGGAGGAACCTGGGCAAAGCTGCTCGATCGCCGCCACCGCTTCGGACCCGAACAATTGCCTTTTGTGTTATTATGCAATACGCAATGAGGACACGAGTTCACCCCCGCCAGCTCGAGCTCGACGCCGTGGCGGCACTTCACCGGGCTGCGGAGGATGTCGGTCTGCGGGTGGAACGAACGTCGGGAACCGTCGAAGACCTTGCCATCACCGCGCCGGACGGTACGACCTTCGTCGTCGAGGTGAAGGCGGCCTCCATACCGACGCTCGACAAGCTCCGGAGTCTCGCGGCAACCCGCCACCCGGGCCGCCCCACCGTTGTCGTGGCCGACCAACTCTCGCCGCCGGCACGCGAGCTGCTCGACGCTACCGGGATCGGCTGGCTCGACCGCCGCGGTCATCTCAGGCTCGTGGCGGAGGGCCTGTACGTCGATTCCGACACCACGCCGATACGCCGCAGGGAAGAGACACCCGAGTCGACCCGACCGGTCGTCGGGCGGTCCGGGCTCGCCGCCGCCGCAGCGCTCTTGATGGACCCGGACGATCCCATGCGCGGCTCAGACATCGCCCGGACCGCCCGGTTGAACCCGAGTTCGATCACACGCGCGATGTCGGCGCTGGTCGCGGGACATCTCGCCGAGCGACGGGGCCGCGGCGACTACCGCCCCATCGTGCCCGACCTGTTCTGGGCCCTCGCCGACGAGTGGCCACGTGACGGCACGTCGATCAGATGGGCGATCCCACCCGAAGACGACGACCAGCTCGGTTTCAATCGAGGCGACCTCAGCGCTCCGGGCTGGGCGGCGGCCGGCGTGAGCGGTGCGCTCGCGTGGGGAGCGCCTCTGGCAGCGACAGCCGACTACCCCGTCACCCTCTACGTCCCCGACGCACAGCTCGTTCGCCGCGCCCAGATTCTCCATGGCGAGGGGACAGGCGACGAGGCACGGCTGTCCGTGGACCCCATCGGTCTCATCACGTCCCGGCGCTTCGACGGCGGAACCCTGGTCTGGCCCCTCGCGCACCCGCTCTTCTGTGCGCTCGACCTCACGGGCTCCGCACGTGATCGGGAGGCCTTGGAGCAGTGGACGCCTTCCGGAGACTTCACTCGTGTCTGGTGAGGTCGTCCTTCGCGACACGCCTGATGGG
>JAOSJK010000039.1 GCA_027494135.1 Acidimicrobiia bacterium
TCATCGGAGGCGTCCGGCCTGGCGAAGAGCGGAGACCCCGATGAGGGACTCGAGCAGCTCCCTCGGATCCCGGGCGCAGGGGCTCTCAGGTACTCGGTCAACAGCAGGGCGTGGGCTTCATCAGTCTCCTCCTTCGCGGACGTGTTGGTGCCGCTGATCCGAGAAGACCACGGGTTCACATGGGATATCAAACGTCATCTCACGCGCACCTAAGCGCGAGCAAGTCGCCGCTGACAAAGGGATCGGACGCTACGCCCAAAATGTGAAGACAGGCGAGGGCTGCCGCGAAGGCCTCAAGCCGCGACCTGGCGAGCACGGCGCCGCCGGACCGCGCCAGATCGCTTCTCGTCAGGTTCTTCCAATCCTCGTCGGCGTTGAGCGATGGAGGGCCGTGATACTGTCGCGCGAACTCGGACGACGCCGTTCGTCGGCTCCACTCGGCGACGACCCCGCTGCGCGCGGAGGGCTTTGCCGAGGTGAGTGAACCCTGGGTTTCCGTGGACGAGGTGGCTCAGTCACCTCAGTGTGGACAATGGACTCCATCTATCGTGGTGGATCGAGGGCCGCGGACTACCAGCGCATCGCGTGGGACGCCTGTGGAAGTTCAAGCTGACCGAGGTCACGAGTGGAGTGCAGGCTGGAGATGTGGTGTCGAGTCTCACCGTGGTGCGGGTGACGGGCCCGTCGCCGGAACCACTCCCGCTCCGGCGTGGACCGGTCGGCAGGACCGGGGACGGGTAGGAGGCCCGATAGCGCGACAATCACCCGTGTTGGTCAGATGGTTCAGTGGGCTTCTCGTGGGAGCCCTCGGGAGCCCTCGCGTATGGTGGCCGGTCGGCTACACCGACGGGATCGGCCTCCGCCGGATGGCGTTCGTTCCCGCGGACGGCGTTTGCAGGCCGCGCTCGGAGTCAGTGACGGTGGCCGCCCGAAGCGGATCACGGACAGCTCAATCCCGTGACGTTCACCTGTTCCATCTCAGTGGACCGGAAGAAAGGGGATACGATCGCGCGCACCATCTCGCCCGGGAAGCGCGGTGCTCGCCGCGCCTCCGTCGACGTCTTGATCTCTGTTGCGCTCAACGTCATGGGCGGCACGACCGAGCAGCGGTATCGCCCGGGCCGGTCTGTCTCGGCAAGGCGCAGCGTACGAGGCAGAACGCAGCCGTGAGGCGACCTCGCCCGGCACTCCGCGGCCGCCGCGCTTTCGTCTCAACGGACGTTCTACTTCCCGATGGCCGGATGACGCAGGGCTCAGGAGGCAGCTCCCGCGCTGCGGCCCGGGCGATCAGGCAACGGCCTGTTGGAGGAGACGAGGCGCTCCTGCCGACACTCCGGCCGAGGAGAGACCGCGGCCGACATCCGCCCGCCGCGCGCACGAGGAGGCGCTGCTCGGCAAGTCGACCGCCAGCCGGGCGACGACGTGGTCAGGGCACGCCTTCAACCACCGATTCATGGCGCCGCCCGCACCTGCGGCACCGCACCTTCGGCGACTGCTCCAGCACGCCGCTCCGACCGCTGGTTCACCGGCCTCTCCCTGCTGTTACGCGAGCAGGGCGGACGTCGTTCTCCCGCGAGACCATCACCGTTTATGTCAGCCGTCGCGCCAGTGGCGCACCTACATTTGGTTTACGCCCAGCCTGATCCTTCCATCGGATCAGGAGGCGCGCGGCCGGATGGAGCGCCCCCGTGGTGCGCTCCGTCAGGGAAAGCGTGGCGCAGCACGTGCACTATGACAGCTCAGCTAGTATGGGCTCTGGGGCCCTCATGACGCGGCGGTCCGCGAGATCCTGGACTTCAGAACCGACCGGCCTGGCCGTAGCGGCTCGCGTACGACTTCACTTCCATAACCTCTCCGGACCAGCGCGTGAGTCGCGCTGACCCGGATTGGGAGGTCTGGACCCTGGACAGGCGCGGACGCGCGCACGCATACGCGGCACTGGCGGACCGGGGCTGTGGGAGTTCCAGGCAGCGGGTTTCGGTCGTGCAGTTCACGTGGGCGTGCAGAACCATGGAGGAGGCGGTCGATGTCCTCGCTCGAAACGAACTTCCTGGGCTCCGGACGCGCCTCGGGACCGTGGATCGGATGACGCCGACGCACCGGACCCCTATATCACTTCGTCCATCGACCCGAGGACACGCACGAGCTCATGCGCAAGCTCCCCGTTGGCGCGCGCGCTCGAGGAAGACAGGTGGACGGTCGACATCGGTCTCTCGCCGAAGTGATGTGGCACGTCATCGACGCCAGCGGTCGGTGGGAGACGTGGCTCGAGCTGGAGCCGGAAGCTCGACCGACGAGATCGTGGGCGCGGTGCGGGACGCCCTGCGCACCAGGAGGGGTCGGGCCAGCCGGGCCTGGCGCCCACCATCCTCGATCTGGTCGCCGTCCCGAGCCGAACCGGCTGCTGTTCCTCACCGACGCCCTGTTGCTCCACCCGTTCTTCCGGGTGCGCACCATCGAGTCGCTGGTCCACGACCGCGTAGGCTGCGCCACCGTGCTGTTCTACCCGGGTACTCGCGTAGGACAGTACGGGCTGCGATTCCTCGGGTTCTACTCCGAGGATCCCAACTACCGTTCGAGCATTATCGGGGGCGACCCGTGAAGACGATCCGCGAGCTCTTCTCGAAAGAGAGGCCGATCGACCGCCCGATCGAGAAGGTGATCGACTAACGGCGGACGACCCTGCGACTCGAGCGGGAGATCAGCGAGTACGTCGTGACCGAGCGACTCGAGGAGTCGTTCCGGCGCTTCGTCGAGGTGTACGAGGCTGTGTTCGCCTGGGCGACTTCAGCCAGGTCGGAGTTTGGGTGTCGGGCTTCTACGGTTCCGGCAAGAGCTCCTTCACGGGGTACCTGGGGTTCGCGCTGGATCCGAACCGGAAAGTGGGGGATCGGCCCTTCCTGGACCGGTGATCACGCACTTCCAGGCCTCGGATCTCCGCCAGATCTTCCGGGCGACCGCAGAGAAACTTCCCCGCCGCCGTCGTGATGCTCGATCTCGCGCGCGACCAGCTCGTGGAGAGCACCGCGACTCCCATCACCAACGTGCTCTACGCGAAGGTCCTCCAGCACGTCGGCTACTCGCGCGTTCCGAAGCTGGCCGATGTCGAAGTGCGCCTCGACGAGGCGGGTCGTCTGGACGACTTCCGGCAGGCCTACCGCGAGCGGTTCCCCAAGAAAGGGGAGTGGGAGGACGCACGACGATCCGCTCATCGGCCCCGCCCGGCCTCGCAGATCGTCACCGCCTTTCTCGGATTCGACTTTTCCACGCCGGAGAGCTTTCGCCAGCAGCACTACCAGGAGCGACTGCCGGTCTCCTCTGAGATCGCGGGCGGATGGTCCGTCTCCTCCGGCGCAAGACCGGCAAGGAGCAGATCGTCTTCCTGGTGGACGAGGTCGGGCAGTACCCGTCGCCCCGCGCACCGACCTGATGCTGAACCTCGACGGGCTGGTCCGCAGCTTCAAGGAACTCGGCCGGGGCAAGATCTGTCCGTAGCGACGGCGCAGCAGACGCTCGACGAAGTGGTCGACAAGGCGGTCATCAACCCGCCGAGCTGTATCGGCTCCGCGATCGCTTTCTGCCGCCGATCACGCTCGACGCGGCCGACATCCGCGAGATCACGCACCGGCGTCTTCTCACGAAGCAGTCGGCGGGCGAGGGCGAGCTGCGGAAGATGTTCCGGGCGAACGGCGAGGTCGTGAAGCTCCAGACGCGCGTCGCCGGATACGCGTCCGCGACGTCCACCGAGCTCGACGCCGACACCTTCGCCAAGATGTACCCGTTCCTGCCCTCCACTTCGACGTGGTGATGGCGCTCATCCGGCGTCTCGCCCGCCGCACCGGCGGGACAGGCCTGCGTTCGGCAATCCGCGTGGGCAGGATCCCCTCGTCGACGCCTCGGATGCCCCTCCCTCGCGACATCGTGCCGATCGCCGACCGCCCGGTGCCGACCCTCGCCTGCGCCGACGACCTCTTCGACACGCTGCGCGCCGACATCGCCAAGGAGTTCGCACGTCGTCGACGGCGTCGACCGGGTCATCGCGCACCGCGTCTTCGGTCGGAACCCGCTGGCCGTTCGGGTGGCGAAGTCGATCGCGGCCTGCAGCCGCTCGACGACTTCCACGGACGCCGGAGAACCTCGCCGCGGTGCTCTACCGGGCCGTGGGCGACGCGCCGGTCGTCGAGGAGGTTCTCGCGAGGTTCCGGACAGCTTGTCGAGACGCGCGAGCTCGGAATCGTCGAGATCCGTGGCGAGCAGGACCCCGAGAACGTCGGCGGGACAGGCTATCTGTACCTGGAGCGACAAGGTTCGTCCGCTCCAGCAGGGGCGCGAAGCGCACCATCCGACGGGGGGCCGAGAAGCGCCAGCTCCAGGTGGAGTTGCTTCGCAGCTTGTTCGACCCGCAGCCCGAATCGCGGCTCGACAACGCCAAGCCGGTCCGTGCGGGGCTATCGCTCGGGAGTACGGCTGTCGCCGGAGAGGGGGCTGACGTCCGCTTCCTGGTCGAGCCGACCTCCGCTCCGACCATCGACCAGCGCCTCGACGAGCTGGAAGAACGAGACGAGGACGCGGACCGACTGGCAGGCGTCAATCGTCTGGCTGGCCAGCTTCCCCCGAGGTCGAGGAGCTTCTCGAAGAGTCCTGTCGCTCGGCGCACGTCACCCGCACGACGTCCGAGCACGACGCCGACCGCGACGTCGCGCAGTACGTCCGCCCGGAGAAGCGCCGCCTCGATCGACTGCGCGAGGCCACCCGCGGCCGTCTCGCCCGCGCGCTGCAGGACGGCTGGCCCGTCTTCCGCGGCCTCGCGCGCCCGGCGCGCGAGTTCCACCTGACCGAGCTGCTGGCTGCCTGCAACGCGATGCTGGAGAAGGCCGCCGCCGAGGTGTTCCCCGCGTTCCGGCACGCGCCGCTCGCCGCGAAGACCAACCAGGCCGAGCGCTTCCTCGAGTGGGAGCACCTCGACCGATGCTCCCGCGACCGCGACCTGCCTGCTCGTGAGGCGCGCCGGTCGGCCTGAGGTGCGGTCCAACGAGCCGCCCTCTCCGAGGCCCTCCGCGCCCGAGGAGAAGGTCGATCTGGCTGGTACGGGGCGGCTACAGGGCTGTTCGTCCAGGACTACTTCGCGGCACCGCCCTACGGCTGGTCAGGGACACCACCGGCTATCTCTTCGCGGCGCTGCTCGCGGACGGCAAGATCGAGGTGCACACCCCAGCAGGCGTGCTCCGCACCCTCGGGCCAAGCGCCGTCGAGGCCTTCCGCAACACGGCGTCCTTCAACCGCGTGGGGCCTGCTGCGCGGGTCACGCCCGCCGATCGACGTGCTGGACCGGGCCGCCCGGCAGCTCGAGGGTCTGTTCGCCGTCGAGGTGCTGCCGCTCGAAGACCACATCAGCCGCGCCGTGCGTGCCAAGGTGCCGTCCCTGATGGAGAAGGTCGGGTCGTTGCCCGATCGGCTGCGCCTGCTCGGACTGCCCGGCGAGGAGCGAGCGCGCCTCCGTGCTCCAGGGCTGTTCGGATCTCCTTCAGGAGGACGCGGGTGGCGCGGCCAGC
>JAOSJK010000040.1 GCA_027494135.1 Acidimicrobiia bacterium
TGAGGGCAGTGAATGATGTCCGATTCGGGCTCACAGCGTTGATCTTCACCCGGGACCTCGTGATGGCCCATCGGCTCGCCGCCCTCGTCGAGTCAGGTTACGTCTGGATCAACACGGTGGAGTGACGCTGGATCGGAGTCCCGTTTGGGGGGTTCAAGGACAGCGGCACGAGCACCGAGTACTCGGCCGATGAGCTGCAGGCCTACTCGCTCATCAAGAGCATCAACGTGTCGCTCCGATGAGGTCGATCAATTGAACCCGCCTGCAATTCCTTGCGTCCCGTCGAGTACATTGCACGACGAGGCACTCGAGGAGGTCAGTAGATGGCGTGTTCGGACGTAGCGGCGCGACGGCGGTCAAGATGAAGACCGAGACATTCGACAGCGGCCAGCTCAAGGCTCTTGCCATCGAGCTCCAGGCCGCAGGCTGAGACTTCGTGCAGGAGTTGATCCTCGCGGTCGTCCGGCGAGCGGTGCTCTCCGGAGTCGTCGAGCCCGGCGTAAAGCTTCGACAGGAGGACACGGCAGCCATCTTCGGGACGAGTCGGATCCCTGTTCGGGAGGCACTCCGCGTCCTCGAGCACGAGGGCCTCGTTCGGTCTGAGCCGCATCGGGGGTTCGCCGTAACCGCCCTCGATGCGGATCAGGTCGAGGAGATCTACGAACTGCGGATCGTGCTCGAGGCACATGCGATTCGACAGGCCATCCCACTACTGACCGAGGGCGACACGGCCGAGCTCGACCAGCTCCACGCGGAAATGGGGCGTGCCACGGATCCCGAGGACCAACTCGAAAAGCGAGAGCGGTTCTACATGCGGCTGTACTCGGTCACGGCTCGTCCGCGGCTCGTTGGCCTGATCGCACGGCTCCACCAGGAAGTCGCTCGCTCACTCCGCTGGAAGCTCGTCCAGCACTCACCGGTTCACCACGACAGCTTCTACGATGCTGTGCGACGGGGCGATGCCGACGCAGCGGTCGCGGAGTTGACGCAGCATTACCGGAAGGTCGCTGCGCTGATCCGGCGATTCCTCCGACAGGCAGAGCACGCGAAAGATGCCCCGATCGCAGCCACGACGGAGCGGCCACGGGGAGACGGGTCGACTCCCGGGCAGTAGCCTGACGCGGCTAGGTCGGGCGCCTGACCCGGATGACTTAGCTGACGATCTCGGCCATGAGACCGGGATCGAGCACCGAACGGTTCCGGGCGCAGCGCACCTCTGCCCCCCCCGACTTGCCAACCGCAGCCACTCCGCAGCCGTCGCAGTGGTCCACGTCGATGTCACCCCGGATCGGACACTGTATCCGACCCCGACACGGTGGCCTGACCCGTGCGACTCGTCGCGATCGCACCAAACGTCGGCATTGCATTGGACGCCTCCCGCCTCGGTGAGATGATGACAAAGATCGTGCGCGACGCGGGTCGCCACTCGCGAGCCAAATGACCCTGATCAGCACGGCCACAAGGACCTAATTGCCGGCCGACCGCGGAACGGTCGCTTGTATACGTCCGACTGTCTCTTGTGTTCAGCTGCAGTGTGACTGACACCACAAATACCTAACTTGGTAAGATTTCGCCGCCGCTTGCTCGTAGCCGCCGGGGCGAGCCCGGAGACGAAAACCTGTGGCCCGTTGGATACTGCTTCACGGGGATGCCATGACGGTCGAGGAGGTTTCTTTCCATAGCCGGGGCTTGGCGCTCGCAGGCACGCTGAAGCTGCCTGCGCGACCGCGGCCGGTTCCGGCCGTGGTCCAGGGTCCAGGATGGCTTGGCCTTCGTGGGAGCGAAGCTGTACGAGCCATATCATCAGGCCCTTCTTGCCGCCGGCATCGCCGTCCTGGTGTTCGACTATCGCGGCTTTGGTGGCTCGGCTGGCGATGCCAGCTATCTGGATCCGATGGCACAGGTCGAGGACTGGCGGGCCGCCAACTCCTTTCTCGAAACGCGGCCTGAGATCGACTCACAACGAATTGGCGCGTTCGGCTCTGGCGGTACAGGCGGCGGCAATGCCGTCTGCGTCGCGGCGCTCGACTCGCGGGTCAAGGCCGTGGTGAGCCAGGTGCCGATCGCGGACGGGCGGGAATGGCTCAGGCGGATGCGCCGTGAGCATGAATGGCTGGATTTCCTCCAGCAGGTCGAGGATGACCGCCGACAACGCGCCGCGACCGGCGAGTCACGCCTCGTCTCCGTGCGCGAGGAGATCATGGTGCCTACGCCCGAGCGACGGACGACGACTGTCAAGGCGGACGTCGATGGCCGCGTTCCGACAGACGTGCAGCTCGCGAGCGCAGAGGCAATCATGGCGTATCGGGCCGCTCGACCTTGTCGATCGGATCGCTCCACGCGCGCTGATGCTCATCTGCGTGGAGAAAGATGCGACAACGCCCGAGGATCATGCCGCCGCGTTGTACGAACGCGCTGGGTCACCAAAGCGACTCGTGATCCAGACCGGCACGACTCACTATGCCGCCTACGCTGACTACCGGGACCTCGTCAGCCCGCTGATCGTCGAGTGGTTTCAGCGCTACCCGGACGTCGGGGAGGTCATCGTTCGCGAGGACGATGCATCGGCGGTCACGCTCCGCCTATCCCGACCCGCAAGCTCCGAGATCCTCGGCCATCGCATGACGACCTACGACCTCGTCATCCGAGGGGAACGCTCGTTACCGCATCTGGACGAACGCTCGCGGACCTCGCCATCATCGACACTCGCATTGCCGCGCTTCTCAAATCGGGTGCGGACGCCAGCGCGAAGCGAACCATCGACGCGACCGGGCGGCACGTCCTGCCGGGGGCGATCGACGTCCACTCCCACCATCGCGAGCCGGGCTTCCACGCACAAGGAGGACATCGTCACGGCGACATCGGCCGCAGCGGCCAGGGGCGTGACGACCTCCTTTGCCATGCCAAACGTCCAGCCACCGCCGAACACCCTCGAGCGACTGGACGGGATGCTGGCGCTTTACGACCAGCGCTCGATCGTTGACTGGAACGTCAACGCGGCCGCGACGATACCCGATCAGTTCCCGAGCATGGCCAGTCGTGGGATTGCCGCATTCAAGGTCTTCATGGTCGTCGACACAGGCCGTGACTACCCTCATATGCCCGGGATCGGCGTCCACGACCACGGCGAGCTGCTCGGGATCTTCCGAGGCGGTTGGGGGAGACCGGGCTGCCGTTGATGGTCCATCCCCATGACCAGTGGCCTGATGAGCCACATCGAACAGGGGTATTGGCAGCGCGGCGAACGCGACGCGCGCGCGTACGCGCGGGCCTACAGTGCGTACGACGGGATCATCTGGGACACAGCCGTCGCCGTCCTGCTGCGTATCCAGCAGGCGACGGGCACGCCGCTCCACCTGCACACTCAGTCGAGTGGGGTCATTGAGCAGCTGCGGCGGGCAAAGGCGGCAGGGCAGCGGGGTGACCGCGGAGAGTAAAACCACAGGCTCTGTTCCTTGGGAATGACTGGGCGACGATCGAGCGGCTCGGCTCGTACGCGCTCAGCTACTACGTGCCCGGAGCACAATACCGAGCCGCTATGGACAGCCCTCAACGATGGAACGATCGACCTCGTCTCGACGGACCATGCACCCCACACGCGCGACGAGAAGGAGCCGGGGTGGACCGATGGTTGGAAGGCCCATACCGGCACGCCGTCCACGCAGTTCTACGTGCCACTGCTGCTCGACGCGCACCGCGGGCTGATCTCAATCGAGCGCGTGGTCGAGCTCGTCGCCACGGCGCCGGCGCGCGTCTTCGGCCTCGCCGAGGAAGGGCCGCCTCGAGGTCGGCTGCGACGCCGATATCGCGATCGTCGACCTCGAAGCCGATTTCGAGATCAGCGATGACATCGTCCTCAGCAAGATCGGCTGGACGCCATACGCAGGGAGCCGCGTACGCGGCGTCGTCGAGACTACGATCGTCCGTGGCCGGGTCGTCTACCAAGACGGACACGTCGTCGGCCAGCCCGGGTGGGGCCGCCGGGCGCGCCCGAGGGCATCGGAAAGCGCGAGCAGCCACCCACGAGCAGCAAGGAGTAGGACGTCGATGCCCACCCGTTTCGGGCTCCTCGTGCCGCATTTCGGCGAGGACGCTGACCAGGATCTGCTGATCGAGGGTGCCCAGCTGGCCGACCGCCTCGGCTTCGACTCTCTATGGGTGCGCGACCATCTCGTCTTCCACCCCCACGGCATGGAGGGGACAGATCGAACGTTCATCGAGCCGTTCATCACGCTGACGCTATTGGCCGCAAAGACGGACCGGATTGGCCTTGGGGCAGCGACGATCATCCCCTTCCGGCACCCCATCCTCATGGCCTACAGTGTCGCGTCGCTGTCGTGGGCCACTCGGCGCCCGTTCGACCTCGGGATCGGCTCTGGCACCTTCCAGCACGAGTTCGACGTGATCGGACAGGGCGATCTCAAGCGGCCGGAGCTGATGCGCGAACAGACCTTGATCGCGCGGCGCCTGTGGACAGGGGAGACGGTCGACTGGCACTCGGAGACCTATGACTTTACCGACGTCGACCTTCAGCCTCAGCCGCTGTTCCCGGTTCCGGTCTGGCGGGGTGGTGCCACACTGCGTCCGCCCGGCTCGCCGTCGACTTCTGCGAGGGATGGCTGCCCGGTCGGATCACCTTTCCGACCTATGAGGCGCGGGTAGCGAAGATCCGGGAGATGTGCGCGGAGCAGGGTAAACCGATGATCATGACCGGCGCTGTGCCGGTGACGAGCATCGGCGATTCTGCCCAGGCTGCCCTCGACCGCCTGAACGTCCCCGGCTTGATCAAGAACGCCAACGCCCAGAAGTTCTGGCTCGGCCGCAGGGTGGCGAGTTCACGAGGATCGACGAGCTGGATGGCTCGATCCTTACCGGAACCCCGGAGGACATCATCCGTGGGGTTCGGCGTTACCAGCAGATCGGCTGCGATCTTCTCGTCTTCGACTTCCGGATGCGCTTCCCAGATTGGTTGGAGCAGATCGAGATGCTTGCCGGGGATGTTCTGCCGAAGGTGTCTCAGGACGAGGCGGTCCTTACGTAGCGCACGGGCGTGGGTGGCTCACGAACCATCACGATCGAGCAGGCAGTGGGATCTCGAATGACTCGGCGCCCGGGACGTCCGTCACTTCCCAGAACGGCTCGCCGTACGGTCGCGTCGCATCGATGGCCATGACCGTTCCGACGCCGGGCTTCGGCGTCGAGGGATCGAGCGCCGGGCCGACCATGCCCGGGATGATCAGCACGTCCCGATCTGCCCGGACACGGAACGTCATCGCCCACTGAAGCTGCGCAGGGTCGCGGACGTCGATGTCATCCTCGACGACCACGACGAGCTTGGGACGGATCCGCTCAGTCGTCAGGGCGGCCATCATGACGTCACGCGCCCGGGAAGCGAAGGTCGGCTTGATCGAGACCGCGATGTGCTTGCCCGCGCTGCCCTCGATGGCATAGACGTCGCGCACGCCAGGGCAAAGCTGCCGAATTCGATCGCGGATGATGGGTTCATACGTCAGGTCGCGGATGACGTGGTTGTCCGTCTGCGGCCGACC
>JAOSJK010000041.1 GCA_027494135.1 Acidimicrobiia bacterium
GGGCCTGAACGGCCCGACCACGTCTAACGTGTGAGGTACCGGATGACGGCGAGGACGCGGCGGTGGTCTTCGGGGCACGGGGGTGAGGGCCGAGCTCCTGGTAGATGTGAGCGGCGTGCTTGACGACGGCTTGTTCGGTAACGACGAGTCGCTCGGCTATTCCGGCATTGCTGCGACCTTCCGCCATGAGCGCGAGAACCTCGCGTTGGCGGGGGTGGACGTTCGAGCGGATCCTGATGACGCGGACGGGAGAGCATCGTCTCGACGATTTCCGGATCGAGCACCGTTTCACCGTCGCAGAGTCGCCGCGCGTCCTGCAGAACGTGGTGGTGTCGGCGATGCGTTGCTTGAGGAGGTAGCCGACGCCACGGGCGCCATTCTCGAGCAGCGTGGTGGCGTAACGGCGTTGTACGTGCTGGGAGAGGACGAGGATCGCGGTATCGGGTAGGGCGGCCCGAATACGGAGCGTCGCCTGGAGGCCGTCGTCGGTGCTGGTGGGCGGCATCTGGATGTCCGCGATGACGAGGTCGGGCCTGTGCCGGTGCACGTCGCGTTCGAGATCGTCTGCATCGGCGCACGTGGTGACGACCTCGAATCCGTCGCGCTCGAGGAGAAGAGCAAGCCCGTCGCGCATCAGCGTCTGGTCTTCGCCGATCACGACGCGCATGGGACCTCCACGGTGATGCGTGTCCCGCCCACCGGCGAGCTCTCGATCAGGAGGCTGCCTTCGTGGGCTTCGACACGGTCAGCCATGCTCCGCAAGCCGGCGCCGTTCGCAAGCTCGGCGCCGCCGACGCCGTCGTCGTGGACCTCGATCCGCAGATGCCCGTTCCTCTGTCCGAGGTAGACGCGCAGCTCGCGCGCGCCGGCATGCTTGAACGCGTTCGTGAGCGCCTCCGAGAGGACGAAATACCCTGTGCTTTCGACCGCGGCGGGGAGTCGTGTCTGCGCGGGCTCGAGCGTCAGCTCGATCGGGATCGGGGCGCGGTCGGCCAGATCCTCGGCCGCGGCGTAGAGACCGCCCTGTGTGAGTGCGGCGGGAACCACTCCGGTCACGAGCTCGCGCAGTTCGCCGATCGCCGCCTGGAGGCCTGTCTGGAGCTCTTCGGCGGCAGCCGCGGAGCCGTCCGGCGCGTCCGTCCGGATGCGCTCAGCGGCGATCGCGAGCAGGATCAGGCGTGTCTGGAGCCCGTCGTGCAGGTCGCGTGCGATCCTGCGGCGCTCGCTGTCGGCGGCTTCCACGACGCGGGCGCGCGATTGCCGCAGGCCCTCACGGCTGACTTCCGTAGCTCGGCGGTGAGCCGCTCACGGTCGAGGGCGAGCGCAATGACCCTGGCGGCTGCCCGAACGACGCCGGGGTCGGCGAGAAGCTTCGCGTCGTACACGATCGCGCCGACGCGCCCGTCAGCGCTCAGGACTTCCATCGCCGCACGGCCGGAGCCCGTCGCGGGAAGCTCGAGTCGCGTTCCGGCTCCGTCGACGTAGCCTCGATGTTCGCGGCCCAGAACAGAAGCTCGACGGATGGGTCGCCTGAGCGCCTGGGCGAGCGCGTCTCTAGCTGCGACGCCCATCGGCCTCGCCGAGCCAGGCGCTGAGCTCCTCGATCTCCCATGTGCGACGGAATCCCCCGCGTACCATGGCAACGGCGAATGCGACCGGGACGAGCGCGAGCAATGAGAGCTGGAGAGCAGCGAGCTCGAGCGTCCCCCGGGAAACAGCTCCTTCGCACTCCCTGCCGCGACCACGAAGACGACGGCGAAGATGCCATACCCGAAGAGCGGCCCGACGACGAGCCGCTGCGTTCGCGGCGTGTCCCGGAGGCGTGCTCCGAGAATCACGACCGTCACGGCCATGACCGCTGCCCTGCTCCCGTCTGGATCCAGAACCCGATCCGGTCGAGGTCGGGCCGGTCGGAGATCTGCAACACCGTGCCAGGCCCGGATCCTGGCCCGAACAGGTACACCGGCGCCCTGCAGCACGACGCACACGAAGTACCCGGCTACGACGGTGACCCGGCTGAGGCGCCCGCGAAGCCGTCCCGACGGGAACGCGTGGAGCAGATGGACGACCATTGCCAGCGGAACGGTCGCGACGATCAGGCCCACGGCGATCAGGGCCGGCACGGACGTGTTCGCAAGTCCCGCAACAAGCCAGGCAAGGCCCGCAGCCACCATCAAAGCGCCCATCGTGTTGCTCGACCGCCGCAACCAGGCCACGACGCCGGCGCTGACGTAGATCCAGCCGACAACAGGGAACAGAGCGACAACCCAGGGCGGGGTGCCAGCGTCCCCCGGGTACAGGAGCGCGAGCTCGACGGCGCCGGCAAGCAGGGCGGCGGCTGCAAGCTCGCCCAGGGCGAGAGCGAGCGTCCGAGAAGCCGGACGCGCACGCGCGCGAGTCACGACAGAGGTTGGGACACGGACCGACATACCGATCCTCGCTGGCCGACGTCGGCGCTGACAGGCGAAGCGTAGCTCTCACACGGGAGAAGGACACGCCGCAGCCAGCTGCCCTCCACGAGGCCACCCAGGCTCATTGTGGCGGCGGTCTCGCCCGGCCTACGCTGGTCGTGTGCTCACCGGCGGACGGCTCGTTGGCCTTGTGCTCGTAGTTGGCCTGATCGCGGCGGCAAGCCCGGCGGTGCCGCCCACCGCCGCGGCGGCAACCACCCGGACACGAACCGACGCGGCGGCGATCGTCGCACTGCCCGCGACGCGATGGCGAAGCACGATCTGAGAGCGGTCATCCTCCGGGTGACTGTCGACGGCAGGAATGTCGTCACCCGTGCGCTGGGCGAGTCGATGACCGGCGTGCCGGCAACGACGCGAATGCACTTCAGGAACGGGGCCGTCGCGATCTCGTACATGTCCACCGTTCTGCTGCAGCTCGTGGACGAGAAGAGGGTCAGCCTCGACGACACCGTGTCGAGGTGGCTACCCGGTCTGCCTCAGGCCGATCAGGTGACGTTGCGAATGCTCGCGAACATGACGGCCGGCTATCCCGACTACGTGCCCGACGAGGGATTCCTCCTCGGCCGTCTACGCGAACCCATTCCGCGCCTGGACGCCGGAGGAGCTCATCGACATCGGCCTCTCGCGGCCGCGCTCGTTCGAGCCCGGAACCAACTGGGACTACTCGCACACGAACTACGTGATCCTCGGCCAGGTGCTCGAACGGATCACCGGGCAACCTCTGGTAACGCTGGTCCGGGACCGGATCCTGCGACCACTCGATCTCAGGAACACGCGCAGCGCCGCGACAGGGCGATCCCCCGCCCCCCGCCCTCCACGCGTACAGCTCGGAACGCCGTGAGTCGCTCGGGATCGATCCATCCGTTCGGTTCTACGAGGAGTCGACGTTCTGGAATCCTCCTGGACGCTCGCCGAGGGGGCGGTCCAGACGACCGACATCCGCGACATGGCGGCGACCGCGGTCGCCGTGGGGCGAGGGTGCGCTCCTGTCGCGCGCGGCGCATCGAGCCCAGGTCGGGCCGAGCCTGCTCGGCTTCGGAGCGCCTCTCGAAGGCTGTCGCGCATGCCACACGCTGGACGAGACGTACAACTACGGGCTCGGCGTCGTTCTGAGCGGCCCGTGGATCCTGCAGAACCCGCTCTTCGGCGGATACGGGGCGGTCGAGGCATACCTGCCGTCGAAGCGGATCGCGATCGCGGTGGTGACGACCTTCGGCGAGGGGGAGCTTCGACGAGCACGGCAACGTCGCGAACCGCGCAATGGACGTCTTCAAGGCAATCGGCGCGTACCTCGCGCCCGACGAGCCACCGCCCACGAATGCGTAGAGGCTCGTGCCGACCCGCGCTCGTCGCTTGCGCAGCCGCCGTTCTGGTCGCGTTGTCGAGTTCCACCGCGGCGGCCGTGACGATCCCGGATGCCTATACGCCGGTCGTGGTCCGCGTGCTCGAGCCGCCGACGTTCCTGTTCAAGGGCACCGCGACGGGCGGTACCACATCGTGTACGACCTCGAGCCCAGAACGCCTCGGCCACCGTACCTGCGACGATCGACAAGCTCGAAGTCCTGGACGCAGCGAAGCCTTCGAGAATCGTCGTCTCGTTCTCCGGCACGGCGCTCGTCCAACCCGAGCTGTTCCTTCGGGAACTGCAACCGCTTGCGCCGGATCGGTCTCGCCGCCCGGGTCGACGACACGACCATCCCGCCCCAGGAGGGACGCCTGCTGTTTGTCGACTTCGCCTTCGACAAGCTCCGGCAGACCCCAAAGCGAGTCATTCATCGCGTCTTCGTACACGGCGAGGCGAAGCCGGGCGCCAGGGAGCCTACGGCGCTCGACTATCTGGCCGCACCGTACGACATCTCGGCCGGGAAGCCGCTTGTGATCGGGCCGCCTGTCCGCGGCGACGGTTGGATGGCCATGAACGGCTGCTGCGAGCCCGGGTTCCCGCATCGCAGCGCACCCGGGCCCTGGAACGGCAAGCTCAACAACGCTCAGCTGTTCGCGATCGACTGGAAGCGCATGAACGACCGCGGCGCCTTCTACGAGGGTGACAGGACGAGCAATGACAGCTACGTCGACTATGGAGAGCCGATCCTGCCGTGGCCGACGGAATCGTCGTCTCCACGCTCGACGAGCTCGAGCCGAACGCACCGGGGCTTCTACCCGCCAACGATCCGGTGCTCGCCGCACAGCTCACCTTCGACACGGTCGACGGCAACCACATCGTGCCTCGGCTCGCCCCGCACGTCTATGCCTTCTACGCGCACCTGCAGAAGGGCACGATCGCCGTCGAGGAAGGAGACCGGGTGAGGAAGGGTCAGGTGATCGCCCGCCTCGGCAACACGGGCAACGCCAACGTCTCGCACCTCCACTTCCACCTCATGGACGGCGCGTCGATCCTGGGTAGTAACGCGGTCCCCTACCTCATCGACCGCTTCGCCTACGACGGACAGGTCTCACGACAGGCGATCGTCGATACCGACGACTACCTGAGCGGGACGTTCGACCAGGGACGTCTACCAAGACCGGAGCCTCGCACGCGGGAATACCCGCTCGCGCGTTCGCAATCATCAACTTTCCCGAATAGCGGTT
>JAOSJK010000042.1 GCA_027494135.1 Acidimicrobiia bacterium
GACCCCGTCTGCTGCCATCTGGAAGGCCTGGACGACCCGTGGGAGCCATCTCCGGGTCGGGCACGAAGCGCACCCGCGTCAACGGAGAGCCATCGTATCGGGCACCCAACACGACAGGCTCGCGACGGTAACCCACGGGCGGTCGGCCGCCAGCTGAAAAACCCTGGCGGGCCAGCTCCTTCCTGCGAGCGCAGCACGTCCGCCGCAGTCGCAGCGGCATAGAACTGGTCGACCGCCATGAGGACGTGAGTGATCAGGGTGCCGAGTGGTCCCTCCGGGATCGGTTCCTTGTGGCTGATGAGCTCGATCCCGCGTCTGCGCAAGAGGGCCCGGTAAACGAGGCCCTCCTCGAGGTCTCGTCCGAACCGGCTGAGCTTCCAAACGAGCACCCACGCGAAGCCAGGCTTCGCTTCTCGAGCTCGCGACGCGATCGACTGTAGGCCCGGTCTGCCCCGGTAGTCGGTACCGCTGATACCGGCGTCCTTGACCACCTCGCAGGTGGCACCGGCGCGTTCGACAGCGGCGGTCAGCTCGGCGATCTGAGACTCGATCGGCAGCTCGTCCTCAGCCTGGTGCGCGGTCGAGACACGGACATAGACGATGCCGTGAGAACCTCACCGGGATTTTCATCGGGGTACTCCGCCGTGCGCGCAGCAACTCGAGCGCCGTCGGGCAATTCGGTGAAGGACCCGGTCGAAGGGCCGCAGGGACAGAGGTCTTGACGAGCCATGATGGCCTCCGGACGCTCGTCGTACCTCGACGCCAAGATTACCGCAATCCCGCCGAACCAATCGCGCTGAGGTGTCGGTTCGTAGCGGGGTCGTGGGCGGGCGGTCGCCTGATCCAGAGTCCTGTTGCCTGAATCACGCCTCGCGAGCCGGCATCTGAGCGTGGCGCGTGCCGTCCGTGTCCGCTGGATCCGGGGAGCGGCGGACATTTCGTCTCCGCGTCTTCGCTGTCACTTCTCTCGAGCCACGATCGACTCGGCCAGTTGTGGTGAGATTCGGTGGATGAGTCTCAGTGCTCGCACGTTCCCGATCACGATCCGATCGGCGTCGGCGCTGAGACCGGCCACGATCCGTTCGGCCACCGACTCGGCGGTGGCCATCCCTCGGGCCCGTCCTGCCGTCATCGTGGTGGAGGTCACCGGTGGATACACCTCGACCACTCGCACTCCCCGATCGGCGAGCGGACGTCGGATCCGGTCGCAGAGGTGGGGGCTGGTCCACCCCCTGCCATCGCGGGTCTCGCGACCCTGGCACTCGCCGACCTCGATCCGCTCGCCGTCGCACACCCGGCCGATCTCGGCGTGGCCGTTGATCGGGCATCCCAGCGAAGGACCCTCGACCGGCTCCTCAATCGGGGCGGTCCTGACTCTGTGCAGCTGGCGGGCCGTTACCTCGATGGTGCGGTCGGACATCCACTGGTACTGGTGCTGCTGAATTCCGACTCGACCTACGTGCTACTCGAGAAGATCGCCCGCCTCAGCCGATGCTCCACCCGCATCGCCCAGCGACGTCTGAGGCGCGGCGACCGGCTGACTCAGATCTCGGCCTTCCACGCTCCATCCCCGCCGCATACGCCCATTCCGACGGCGGCCTTCGCCACCGCTACCGCCGTGGCGGCGTCGGGAACATAGCCGTCGGCGCCGATCGACGCGGCGTAGTCGGCGGTAACGGGGAGCCCCGCCCACCATGATCTTGACATCAGGGAGGTCGCCCGGACGGCGGCCACGACGTCCTTCATGCCGATACATCGTCGTCGTCAGGAGGCGAGGACGCCGACGAGCGACGCGCGGTGCTCCCGTGCAGCGGCCACGAAGGAACCGGGACTCACGTCCGTGCCCAGGTCGACGACCTTGATGTTGGCGCCCTTCCCATCATCCCGACGAGGTTCTTGCCGATGTCGTGGAGGTCATATGATCGTCCCGATGACCGCCGTGTGTTCGGGCTGGATGCCGGAGGCGGTGAGGGTGGGCTCGAGGATCGCCATCGCTCCTTCATCGCCCGGGCGCTGATGAGGCATCTCAGGGATGTAGATCTCGTTGCAGGCGAACCTGTGGCCGATGACCTCCATCGCCGCCGTCATCACATCGAGGATCGCCTGAGGGTCGGCTCCCTCGGCCGTCGCCTCGGTTGTGATCCGGCCGCGCCCGTCCGGTCGTCGGCCTCGATCGCCGCTTTCCAACTTCCCAAGATCCGCCATCGTCCGCGCTCCTTTCGCGCTACTCGATGTTCAGTCGTGCCGTGAGAACCTGACGGATCCGCGCCTCAAATCAGCATACTGTATCCTGCATTCACCATGAGTCGACGAGCGGAACTGTCGTCTCCGGGGACGCCGATGGCCCGGCGGCGAGGGTCGCGGAGCCCCTCGCGGATCACTGTTGCGACCGCCGTCGAGATCTGGGTCAGCCCGTGGGGATCGTCCGCGCGGGACGTGACGCACCGTCTCGCGGCGGCGGCCGACGTGCTGGTCGCGCCTACTAGCGAGCGTAGGGCGTCGATCGTGTCTGCGATGACCTCTCTCCAGCGCTGCCAGACCGTCCCCAGGGGCGGCGTCCCCGACCCACCGTGCCGAGTCTGTCTGTTGAACTTCATGCATGGGCTGCTACTCGCGAGGTTTCGCTCAGCGACTACTGCTCCGACGGCGCCACGATGATTGCGGCGCGTATCGCGGCCTGGGGGCGCTTCGGGCACGACATAGTCGACCTTGAGAACGGGGTCACGGCCCTGGCCAGCGTAGTCAGCTGCACCGTGAGGGTACGGGGGACACCACTCCCACCCTATATGGCATGCGCCCGCGCTGGCCGGCATCTAGATGTCGACCAGCTCCGCCCGATCGACCTGTCGTCCAGCGCCACCATGGCTGCGATGCAACCGCGACGCGACTCATCTCGCGGGAGTTGGGCGACCGCGTCGCGATGCCTCCCTCGCGGAGGCTGATCGGGGGCCGTTCAGTCTGGCCACCCAGATCGTCGGTATCGAGTTCCTGATCGCTGATGGATTCAGGCCGGACCGAGCTGGTGCGGCGCCTCCGCAAGTACACGACCGAGCAGGTCATCACGTACCGGAGCGCGCGCTCATCGACGCCGGGGCACACCCTGACGGTGATGGGCGAGCATTGCCGGCCCTGACGTCTGCGCGCCGGGCCTATGCCGACCTTTGCCTTGCCCTACGACGGCGGCGAGTCATTGATACGCGCTGCATGCGGAGGGCAAGGCGATCGGCCTGCATATCTGCGGAAATACGACGCGCATCATCGATGACATGTGTGGAGACCGGCGCGCGCTTCCTCAAGTCGACCACAGATCTGACCGGATGGTCATAAAGCGTGCTGACGTGGCCGCTACGACTCTGATCGGGACCAGTTGGCCCGAGCAGGTCATGGCGTTGGGGACCCCGGACCAGGTGCGAGCCGCGGCTCGCGAGGACCTCCGGCTCCTCGCTGGGACGGCAGGTTCGTGCTAGCCCCGGGCGGCTGCGCTGCCCTGCAGGACCTGATCCTGGCGATTCTGCGTTTGGTTGAGATCGCGCTCACCGAGGGCGGTACCGGGAGTGTGATCGCGGTGGCTGGGTCGATCACGTGACCACCGGGACCACGTTTCCGACCGCCCGAAATGCCATCGCGCACGCAGGGAGCTTGGGGATCCCCCATCTCTCCGGGCCGAGTTAGCCCGCCACGGACTCGTACCGCGTCAATCAGGTGGTCGCGCCGAACTTCCAGGTGACGACTCAGTGCCGGCCTCAGCCTCCTGGGCGTCGTGTCTCCTCAACGCGGCGAGGACCGCGCCTGATCCTCAACGACCCCAGACCTCGTCTCCAGTGGGGCTAAATGTGCGCTGCGTCAAGGTGGCGAAGGAGGGCGCGAGTCTGGAGCCATTAGCCCAGATAGATGGCGAAACAGTCATGGCAGGCCGGAAGCACGGCCGATGGTCTCGTGGAACCGGAGGTCTGACTCAGAAGTCCCGCGCGGTGGTCCTGGGGTGGCGGACGTTACGGCGCATCTGCTCCAACAGTCGCTCGAGGACCGAGAGTTCGTTGGCCGTCATCCGAGCTTGCGGCCTGCCGGACGGACAGCGATTCCAAGGCGATACGTATCGTGTACAGCTCGTAGATGTCTTCCACCCCGAAGCTGCGAACGACCGCCTGCCACTCGTGGCCACGACCTCGACGAGACCACTCTCCTCAAGCTGGCGGAGCGCGTCCCGAACCGGCGAACGACTAACTCCGAGGAGTTTGGTGATCTCGATCTCCCCGAGCGAGTCGCCTGGCGACAGCTCGCCATCAAAGATCATCTCGTAGAGGCGCGACAGCGCCAGTCTGCGAGGGCGCGACGACCAGGCTTGACGTCGTCGCGCACGCTACGCGACCGGGCAGGATCCGTGAGCGCGTCGGTCATTCGCGGAGAATACTGCACAACTTGGACGCACCATCGCACCGCTGCTGGTTCGCCGAGATGGAACACCCACCCGATTCACAGGACGCCAACGCGGCGAAACGCCTCGGACGGAGTAACGCCCTTGGCGATCGTCTGCCGGAACCGCGGCTCCGCGCGAAGCTTGTCAGATGACCGGACAACAGCGTCAGCTGCCGCGTCCCACGGAACGACATTGACGCCCGTCGGCATCCCAACGACCAAGCCGCCCCGATAGATCCGAACGGCGTCGACGACTACTTCGTCAGCAATATCAGCGACC
>JAOSJK010000043.1 GCA_027494135.1 Acidimicrobiia bacterium
CGGGATCACGCTCGAGACCCGCCAGAACGACGACGTGTACACGGTGATCTCGACGGTTGACAGGAACATCCCGATCACGTCGGCGCCCGGCTGGTTCAAGGACTTCTCCGACGCCTCGACGTTCGCCGTGCTCTTCGACAGCCGCAGCACGATCCCGCAGGGGAACATCAACTACTCGCTCGTCGGGCTCACTCCCGAGCAGGCGGGGACGCTGAAGGGGATCACCGGCAACTCGAGGGGGATCCCGAACGTCGACGCGGACATCGACGCGTGCACCGAGCTGATCGGCGACGAGCGCGTCGGGTGCTGGGCCGACCTCGATCGCAAGCTGATGGAGGAGGTCGTCCCGTGGGTTCCCTACCCTGTGGGAGAACGCCACGGACATCCTCGGGCCGGCGGTGACGCAGTACGCGTACGACCAGTTCATGGGCGAGGCCGCGCTCGCGCACGTCGCGGTCGATCCGTCCGAGCAGTAGCGCAGCAGGCGCCTGCAGAGGCTCAGGCCACCCGGGTTCGCCAGGGGTGGGCCCAGCTCGAGAACCAGGTGCGTTCGGGACTCGCGCTACGCGCCGCCGCCGGGCGTGGTGGGGTTCTCGAACAGGCCCCCTAAGGGCCTGCGACCGGCGGGCGTTCAGGACGACTGCCTCGGTGGACGTGCGCACGGCGAGCAAGCGGCGGATCTCGCTGAGGCGCCGGTCGACGGTGCGGCGCGAGACGCCGAGCGCGACCGGCCGCCGAACGCGACATCCCGTTGCCGAGCAGCCAGAGGAGCCGGCGCTGGTCGGCGGTCAGGAGCACGTGCGCGGACGCTGGGCCGGCACCGGCCCCCGCGAGGAGGGGCGGCCTGGGTGCGAGCGGGCGCCGAGCTTCGCCATCGCGGCTCGCACGTGCGTGTCGACGGTCGACGGCGCGAGGCCGAGCTCACGGGCGATCTCCCGGCTGCTCAACCCCCGGCCGACGCACGCGAGCACCTCTCGCTCGCGAACGGTGATTCGGGTCCTTGCCGGAGCCGTTCCCCGCCTGCGGGGGCGCTGCCACCACGGGACCGTACGCCCGGCGCTCGGTGACGACATCGGGAATCTGCGTCATTCATTCCGCGAGGCGATGACGTCGTACTTCGACCAGCACTACCTGCTGACCCACGGGCAGTCGCACACAGAAGACGGCTCGCGCGCGGAGGCGTTCGTCGCCGTGCGGCTGGCCGGCGTCTCGCCAGGGGCGCGGATCCTCGATGCGCCGTGCGGGTTCGGCCGCCACGCGATCCCGCTTGCCGAGGCCGGCTTCGACGTCGTGGGGCTCGACTTCTCCGAGTCGCTCCTGGCCGAGGCGCGCCGGCGGATGGGCCGCGCCGGACCGGAGCTCGTCCACGGCGATCTCCGGGCGCTCCCGTTCGCAGAGGCGAGCTTCGACCGTCCTCTGTCTCTACAACTCGCTCGGCTACCACGGCGAGGAAGGCGATCTGCAGACGCTGCGGGAGCTCCGGCGGGTGCTGCGCCGCGGGTGGCCCGGCTCGTGCTGAGGTCTACCACCGCGACCGGCTCGCGCAGGCGTTTCGTCCCCGCTCCGAGCCTCGAGCTGCCTGACGGCAGCGTCAGCGTTGCCGAGTCCGAGTTCGACGTCGTGAGCGGCGTGCTGACCGTTCGCGAGACCCGCAGCGAGCCGGGTGCGGTCACGTCCCGAGCGGACGTATTCGCAGCGGATCTACACGGCGACCGAGCTCGTCAGGCTCATCGGCTACGCCGGGTTCGGAAAGATCGGCTGCTGCGCCGATCTGTCGGGAGCCCGTCCCGCCTCGATGCTCCGATGGTCGTGATCCTGGCCGGAAGTGGTCAGCCGGTCGCGTACGCGGCGAGCTCCGCCATCGTCGTACCCGATCGTCGGCGTCCAGCTCGGGTCTTGCGAGTACCAGCTCTGCGGGTCGTGCGCGAGCAGCCCGAGCAGCACCTCGGCGACGATCGTGCTGCCGACGACGCCGAGGGCGTCGGCCTTCGGCCCGCATCTCGGACTCCTTGAGGAGGTAGAACCAGAGCGGCGTCGGGTTGGGCGCTCCGCCGAGCTCCTCGTCGGACAGCTGGGGGGAGCCGACGGCCTTGGCCACGTCCTGGCCGGACGGGAGACCGGCTTCCCTGCCCGCTGACGAGGTCACGGTACGGAAGCGAGCCCTCCTCACCGGGAGGTCGAAGAGACGCGGTGAGAGCAGCCCGTCGATCAGGTGTGACCGCTGCGCGTCTCGCCAAAGAGCTCTGGCCAGTCGATCTTCCAGCCGTTCGTGAGGCGGCGTTCTCCCACGCAGGTCGGGCAGCCCCGTCGTGTCGAAGATCCGGATCTGCTCGACCCGGTGATTGAGATCGTATCGCGACCGCACCGTACTATGGCCGAACCGAAACCCAGCTACGGAGAACTCGATCCAGGACGTACAGCGCACCATCGTCAGGCCGGTAGTGGCAGAGCTTGATCTGGGCCTTCCCGTTTTCCGAGCTGTAGCGATTTGTGAATACGGCGGGATCGGTAACCGCACGAAGGAAGTCCTCGACGACGATCCATTGGTAATGCCACTGAACGCGTTTCTGAGCCTCCTCGAAGGGTTGCATCGTCGGGAAGGTCGGCAACGATCTTGTTGTGCAGCTTGAGAAGGCTCAACGTGAGCTGACCGATGATCACGTTCTCGTCGTTGCGCGGATCAGCTGCTATCGCGATGCCTTCGGCGTCCCGAAGAAGGTCGTGGGTCGTGGAGTTTCGGTTTTCCCACCGGAAGAGCTTCTCGTTCGTCGGCTCGTAGAGGTCCGCCAGACGCCGGGGCCGCCGCCGTACAGGGAGATCGAGATCGAGCTGCGGAGACCGAGGGCCCTCCCGCGCCTCGAATGCCTGGGTGCCATGCGTTGGCGTGGAGGCATGCGTGATGTCGTGGTCGATGAACTGGCCGAGGTACGTGTACCCGGCCGCGATCGCGTCGTTGTCGTGCGGCTCCTCTTCGGATTCCCGCATCGCCTCCTCGAGCGCGTGAAGTGCAGCGTCGTCGAGCGGCTCCATCGCCTCCAGGTCGAACAGGCGCTTCATCGACGGTCTCGCACGTCCTGGGCCCGTCAGCCGCAATAGGGGTCTTCTCCGTCAGCGGGGAACTCCAGGTTCACCGTCAGAATCCGGCCGTCCTCCTCGCCTTCCCACTCGTAGTTCTTCCAGCCGGCCGGCGTCCAGATCATGGCGTTCGCGATTGCCCTGGCCTCGCCCTCGTGAAGCTCCTCCGTCACCCACGACGGTCGCGACTGCCCACCACTGCTCGCTTACCTCTCCGTCCGGCGTCAGCTCACTCCGGTGTTGCGGGCACAAGTACATGTCGCTCGAGGGAGCGACAGCCGCGACGACGTCGTCTTGCTGCAGGTAGGAGTACATGACGACTCCCTGCTCCGCGGGGTCTGCCTTCGGCTCGTGCCACTGAATCGGACCCTTGAGGCAGACTCGCTTCTTGTCGGGGTAGATCTGCAATGGATTGTCGAACATCGGAAGCATCCCCTACTCCTGTCCTTGGTCTCGATGACTCTCTACTCGCGGTGGTCGAAAAGCCCTCCGCAATCTGCGCCACGTTGCGACGCTGCCTTTCGATTCGCTGAGGCCGATCGCCTCCGCCGCGACATCGTGAGCTTCGTCCGTCCGGCCGAGTGCCCTGAGCGCGAGGAAGAGACTCGCGCGCGCCTCGGCACGTTCCACCAGAAGGTCGGTCTGATCGGCGAGTTTCACGGCGCGGCGCGCAAGCGCCTCTGCCCGTTCCCGCCTGCCTTGCTGCACAAGGATCCTTGCCTTTGTGCGCCAAAGAGCAGTCTTCGCGAAGAGGTCAGAGCTACCGGCGTGCTGCTCGGCGAGATCACAGAGGGGACCAGCTTCTCTGTAACGTCCTTGATCGCACAGCACCGATGCGAGATCGATTGCGGACCCGGGAAGCCACGCGTGCTCGCCTAGCTGCATGAGCCGCTGAAGTTCTCGCCGGAGCAGATCCTCGGCCGCGCCGACCTCGCCCGCGAGGGTCTCGACCATCGCCTCCCACCACAAGCCCGAGACCAGGCCAGCA
>JAOSJK010000044.1 GCA_027494135.1 Acidimicrobiia bacterium
GTAGAACCTCGAGGTTCTCGTGCGTCGTCAACTGCTGGTACAGCCCGGTCTGATCGAGCAGCACGCCGACGCGGGAACGGATGGCGTCGGCCTGGTGCGATGGGTCCAGCCCGAGGACCCGGACCGGAGCCGCTATCGGGGCGCAGCAGGCCCAACAGGACATTGATCGTCGTCGTCTTGCCTGCCCCGTTCGGGCCGAGGAACCCGAAGACGTATGCCCTTCGGCTACCGTCAGGGTCAGCCCGTCCAGGGCTTGACGTTCGCCGTATGCCTTGGTCACGCCCTCGAGTTCGATGGCGAGATTGTGATTTGAAGTCATTATGCGAGTATACATGCGTGCGTGCGCGCGTCGGCGGCGCAGTGCCACGATCGGTGCCATGCCGAAGAGGGAGTTGCACGACCACCCAATCTGTTCCCCACACGCGGGGACGGCGTCAGCGGCGCGCCGTAATGGGCTTCTGGCCGGGATCATCTGGTCGAGCGGCGGCCAGCAACGACCACGGCGTCGCGCTCGAGGTCGTGGATCACGAGCGGACGCGTCGCCAGCAGCCGTCTCCAGTTCGGTGGCCGAGACATCCGAGATGCCCGCATGGTTGCCCGTCCACGCGAACACGAGTTCCGACAGCCGGTCGAGGTGTGCCCGCCAGGCGGCTTCGTCCTCGTCGAGCTCGGGGCCGACGACGAAGATGTCGATGTCGCTTCGAAAGTACTGCCGTCACCTCTGGCAGCCGAACCGAACACCGAGGCGTGGACAGGCTGCGCTGACCACGAGCGGAACTCATGGCGAGTCGCTCGAACAGGCGCTGCCTCATGTCCGAATAGGGCGATGACGGGCTCGGCCGCGGATGTTCAGGGTTGAGCGAGTACAGCAGCGCAGCGCCAGATCCCGCCTCCTGAACGCGAACGATGCCATGGTCAGCGAAGTCGTTGCGGTACCCGCCACGTGGTCGAACTTCGATGCGCGGCTCAGAGTCGCCACCTCACGGCCGCTCAACGGGCGGGTGGTGCCCACAGAACCGCCAGGTACGTCCTAGGTTTCGATCGAGGACCGCTTCGTGAGGGGCCGACAGGTTCAGGTGTGCCAATATAGCACACATGTCCTAGGAATAGGACAGTGTCCAGCTCTCTTGTCTCCGCGGGAGCCCTCGACCCGGTGCCCTGTGCGGCGATAAGGACGCCGGAACCGTTCCGGCGTCCTCATCCTCGTCGTCTCCTGCGGATCCACAGCGTCGCGTCCGTCGCCGCCCGAAGTGAACGGCGCGTCGTTACCTCAGCCCGTGTACGGGAACACGATGTCGCACGCCGGGTCGTCGTCTTGCAGCTTGCTCCAGTCCGCGAAGTAGACCTCGCGGGGGGAACCGGCGATCTGCTCGCCTTGCGCCTCAAGGTGCTTCTCCACGGCATGGAACGCCCGAGGATGGCGGGGAAGGCGACTTGGGCCTTGGTGATGCGCGTGAACGCGGCCTGGTGGGCCGGCTCCACACGGACGCGCACGTCACCCACGGGGTCGAGGCTGCCTTGGAACGGCACGCACACCTCGACGGGGCCGTCGCTGTCCATGTCGACCTGGCCGTGGTAGGTCACGAACGGGTGCGGCTGAGGCAGTGGCGCCGCCTTCGGCTAGAGCCTGGAAGAGACGGTTCATCCCGTCTTGGATGAACTTCGGTAGGTCTTCGGCGGTGACGTTCGTTTCGATGCTGGCCACCTTCTGCTCGGGCACGGCCGGTCTCGATCTGGAACATGGTGGCTCCTTCGCCTCCTAAGTAGGACTCGAGGAAGCGAACGAGCCTGCGCTTCTCGTTGGCGTCCGCTTCTTGCTCCTGCCAGTAGGCCGAGATGGCGCGGGACGCCTGATCGCGGGGTAGCGCCAGGACGTCGCGGGATGCGCTCCAAGGGCATCTCGAGCCTTGGAGCAGCCCGATCAGCCGGGCCTGCTCCACCTGTTCTTCGCGGTAGTACCGGTACCCGTTGTCGGCGTCGACGAACGCGGGTTGAAGGAGCCCCATCGCGTCGTACAGGCGTAGCGCCTAGCCACGACAGTCGCGTCCGGCGCGCGAACTGCCCGATGGTCATCGCTTGGGTGCTCGGCTGCGCGGTCCGAGTCCCGGTCGCGTTCGCAGTGGTATTCGCGGTCGTCTTCGCCCTGGTGCACGGAGCAGTATGGGGGCCAGCCCAAGGGCAGGAGTCAGCGTGTTACGGTTCCGGGCTCGCGGCGCCTTCGTTGGCTGCCGGGTCGTCGCACGTTCGGCAGTCGAGCTCCACGCCCAGGAGACGGGCTCGGCCATCGTCGGTCAGGACCAGGGCCGGTTCGTGAGCGGCGGGTCGTGCCGCACGTGCTGGCGGTGACCGCAAGCGAGCAGGGGCAACCCAGTGCCCCTCCTCGTCTGGACGAAGCCGGTGATGGCAGACCTCACCCGCGCAGGATACCCGCGTGTCGTCGTGCACCGTTCGTTCGTGCGGCGCCGGCGGGCGCGCCGCCGCAGGGCCGTTCACGTCCGGCGCACCGGTCGGGATGAGATCGCCTCCCGGAGCGCGCCCGCGACTACGGTCTCCGCACCGGCGACGGGAGTAGAGTTGAAGTACGAACGTCGTCGCCGTCCCGTGTCTTCCCTACGCGAGGTACTCGTGAGCAAGACTTCCCGTCATCGTCCCGTCCTCCACGTCGTCATCGCCAGCGTCCGTCCTGGCCGGGTCGGGTTTCCCGTGGGCCGTTGGTTCGTGGAGCACGCCGAGCAGCATGGCGCGTTCGGCGTGCGCCTCATCGACCTGGCCGAGGTGAACCTACCCCTGCACGACGAGCCGAAGCATCCGCGGCTGCAGCAGTACGAGCACGAGCACACCAAACGCTGGAGCGCCATCGTGAGCGAAGGCGACGCGTTCGTTTTCGTCACGCCCGAGTACAACCACTCGTTCGGCGCGGCGCTGAAGAACGCGCTGGACTACCTGAGCCGGGAGTGGAAGGACAAGCCGGCCGGCCTCGTCACGTACGGCGGCGTGTCGGCGGGCACGAGGGCGCTGGTGGCGTTGCGCCCAGTGCTGGCGGTGCTTGGCATGCCGATGGTGCCGACGTCGGTGAACATCCCGTTCGTCGCGAACTTCCTGAACGACCAGCGCGTGTTCGGAGCCGAACGAAGCGACGCGCAAGGGCGCCACCGCGTTGCTCGACGAGCTGGCGCGTTGGACCGAGGCGATGGGGTGGTGCGGGGAGGCGTCGCGGCGGCGGACTGACGGCCATCGCCGTTGCCCGACCGCGAGCAAGCGCGGCCGGGCGTCGATGCCTCGCAAGACGACCCGGGCAGGCCTCACCCCACCGACCGACCCGACCGCTAGCTCCCCGTCACCTGCGCGGCGACGTACGATTCGGCCATGCCGAACGATGCCGAAGCGTCCCGAGTCCACGAGCGCGACCTCCACGACCGCACCACAGGCCATCGCAGCCGCCGCCCCGGCCCGCGTCCTGCAGGACAACATGGTCGTCACGCACCACCGCGTGACGATCCAGGCATCGAGGTGGCGTACACCGTCACCACCGGCACCATGGTGCTGCGCGAGGAGGCGGTGGGCGAGGGCGAGCGCGCGGGGAAGTTCGAAGGCGTGCAACCCAAGGCCGAGGTCTTCTTCGTGGCCTACGCGAAAGACGGCGTGGACGACGTGAGCAAGCGGCCCCTCACCTTCAGCTTCAACGGTGGCCCTGGCTCGTCGTCGGTGTGGATGCACCTCGGGCTGTTCGGCCCGAAACGCGTGGCGCTCGACGATGACGGCTTCCCATCGAGGCCGCCGTACCGGCTGGTGCCGAACGACGCGTCGCTGCTGGACGTCACCGACCTGGTGTTCATCGACCCCGTCAGCACCGGCTACAGCCGCCCCGTCGAGGGGGTGAAGGCGAAGGACTTCCACAACGTCGACAAGGACATCGAGAGCGTCGGCGCCTTCATCCCGCCTCTACACCAGCCGCTACGGCAGGTGGGGCAGCCCGAAGTTCCTGGCCGGCGAGAGCTACGGCACCACGCGCCGCCGCCGGCTTGGCCGGGCACTTGCAGCAGCGCCATGGCGT
>JAOSJK010000045.1 GCA_027494135.1 Acidimicrobiia bacterium
GAGCTTGCTGGCCGGACCGTGCTCACGAGGATCAAGCCGTCGTGCTGCAACCCGACAGACTGCGTTCACGTAGTGCCGGTTCATCATCAATCGCTCGGCGATCTCATCGTCGTCGAGCGCAACACCCACGTCGGCCAGGAGCCGTAACACCTCATCTCTGCGGCTCATACCAACACCCTGCGTTGCCGCAACCGTCACGAGATGCCGCAATGTCGATCACGAACGCCTGAAGATCTCAGAAGGATCGATGAGCCGCCGCAATCTCCAGCGAACGGGAGAACCGCTGCCCCTGCTCTCGACGAGAACGGTCCTCTCATTCGCGACGACCGACACCGTACAGAACGCCTGGGACCGAACGAGCGCCATCCCTGCGCCGATCCATCCGGCAGAACTCAGCAGGAGCCGCCGTACTCTCGCACCGGCCCTGACCTGCGGTTTCTTCAGTAGCCGCTTCGATGAGGGTTGACCTGCGGCGACGCGGCGCAATCGTCCCCAAGCCCCCACAGACCCCGCGATCGACGCGCAACTTCGGACTCGCGATGGTTGTCACACCGCCGCGACGATTTGGCCTGTGTCGGGATCCAATGCCGATAGCGCGCGGCAGCTGCCAGGCCTGAGCGAGCAGGGGCCGGAGCGCGGCGTCGTTTGGGGCGACTTCGGGCGCTCGTCGCTCCGGTCGCCGCCGACGCCGGGGCGGTCGTCGACGACCCTGACGCTGGAGGTCGCCCGGCGGTCTGCGACGCCTTCGTTCAGGAGGAGGCGCAGCGGGTGGGCTCACGAAGGCACAGATCATCGCCCGCATCGGCGATCGCGTCGACTGCGAGCTCTCGAACGCCGCCTCACGGTGTTCGAGAAGCTCGGCTTCCTACGCACGTATCTCGACAAGAAGCATCAGCAGCGCTACACGATCGAGCCGACCAGCCTCGTTGGTCAGGAGGTCTTCGAGCGGATCAGCCGACACGGTGGCGTCGACGAGTTGCTTGCGCTGTCCGCACGCGCTCGCTGCTCGAGTCGCAGCCCGACCTGCAGCAGCTCACGTCCCATCTTCGGGAGATCCGCGCAATCCTGAGTGCATATGCGAACGAGGCTCGATCGGCTTGTTGCAACTGCTCCGCTGCGAGAGCTCATCGCGCAACGCGCCGACCACGACCGCGCCAATGCCCTGGACGAGCTTGAGCCACTCGCCGTGCACGTCGTCGAGCGGTTCCCCAAGTTGCAGACGCTCGCCAGCGACGTCGTCGAGGAGGCCCAGCGCTACCTCGGCGCCGTGCAGGCGATGATGGCCCGCATCCTGGACGAAGGCGGTCGCGCTCGCGACTTCTCGATCCTGTCCGCCGACGACTACTTGACTGCTGCCATCGACACGCCGCCTGAGGACCTCGCCGCGGTGTTCGAACGCGTCGTCTTTGACGCGCCCGCCGCATGGATAGGCGCGTCCGACATCTTGGCGGCAACAGGGCGACGTGGTACCTCGGACCGAGAGCGGCGACCTCCCGAACCTGCTCCCCTCCTCCGACACCGACCCGGTGCGGCCACTACTCGAGGCCGCGGAAGCGATGCGTCGCCGCCGCGCCTCGCCGCCGAGCGCCTTCTTCAGGGGGCCGACATTCGCGATCTCACGTCAATGGTCCAGAGCCTGCCCTGGCCCCTCGGCGGCGCGCCTGCTCGCCGACCTCTTCGGCGTCGATCTCGACGACCGCGAGGGAGCTGCGGGTGCACGTGGGCGAGGCCACGTTCGTCGACCCCGACGCGGCGACGACCTATGTCTCTCCCGTCGAGCTGCGTCGCAGCGACGCGGCGAAACCGAGCGAGGCCGTGCGGAGCAAAGCGAGCGTCGATGGATGACCAAGCCCTCATGCTTGCCCGGCTACGGGCCGGTGGGCCACGCGCCGTTGTCGACGCCGCGACGGTCCTGGAAGCGGCCGAGCTCGCCGCGCGAAGGGTCGTTCCGGTCGGAACCGACGGCTCCCGCACGGTCGTGACTCTCGCCTGGGCCGACGACGCCGACCTGAGCCCCGAGACATGGCCGATCGCACGCCGGGAGCTGTCGCCGACGGTGTTGTTGACACTCGCCACGTGCCTCGGTTGCTGCTGGCCCGACGCCGCGACCGAGCCCTATCCCGGGCACCCGACGTCAGCAACGACGGTGTTGCGTGTGCTTACGTCGCGAAACACCGACGAGCGGTGGGCCAAGGGCGCACTGCATGACCTCGAAGAGCTCGGTTGCATCACTCGCGACGGCGACGAAATTCGGCTCGGTCCCGCGATCGCAGCGCTCGCTCGCACCGGAAGTCTCGATGCTGCGCCGCGAGCACGCTGCCCTTCCCCGAGAGGACCGACGGTGACAATGCTGGCCGATTCCTTCCAACGCCACGCGGTGCTCGAAGCCGTCGCAGCGCTCGAACTCGCCGAGGCACCGGTCGACGGCGCTCGCTTCGAGGCGTTGGGCGATCCCGGTCTGCGCGCTGGTCCAACGGGCGCTCGGGGCAGCCGGACGCGTGCTGTTGCCCAACGGCGACGGCTGGTCGTCAGGCTACGACGACACGATCGCGGATCGGCTTGCCGACGAGGGGATCGGCGTGCTCCGGCCCGACGATCGCGCGGTGCTCGCGCTCGTGCTGCTGCGCACCGTCGCCGTTCCCCGGGCGCTCGGTCGCGTCGAGGGCACCGACTGGTGCGAAGCGGAACCCACATCCGTCGACGAGCTCGCCCTCAATCGGCATCTCACCAAGTCGCGCATCCACGCTGCGGTCCGCCGGCTCAAGACCGCCGGGATACTCCGGCCTGGCCACCGTGCGCTGCTCGTACCCGGTCCGCAGTTTCAGCGGCTGACACCGAAACGCGCGCAACGGCTCTGGGAAGACCTCGTCCTCGCATGCCGACCCGACGGGATGCTTGCCGAGGTGATTCGTCGACGGCGTCACGCCGAGGAGGCACGGAGCGAGGAGCCCACGTGACCGAAACATTGACGCTCGGCGTCGACACCGATCGGGATTCGGTGATCGGTGATCGGCAACTTGTGGCCGTGCAGACGTTCTTCGTCTCACGCCTCACTTCGCATCCAGTAGTGCTCGTCCCCGGTACCTTCATCGCCGTTACCGGCCGCGGACCGCGCGGCGATTCGAACGGATCGGGCAAGACCAGCTTTCTCGCGGCGGTGTCACTGCTCCTCGGCGACTGCGAATGGCGCCTCGCCGGCGGCGCCAAGGCGCCCACTGCGCTCCTGTTCGACGCTCGCGCCGCCGGCGGCGCCGTGGGAACTACGGCCTCCGCGAGCCACCGGTTACATCGTGGGCCTGTTCACACGACCGAGTCGCCCCTACGACGACGCCCGCACCGTCTGGCTTCGAATCGACACAGCACCGCCCTACGTAACCGTACGTTGGACGGACGGCAATGCACTGGTGGTCGCATCGTCCGACCGTGAAGCGCACGATGTGGCTGGCGCGACTTGGCAGGCTCTCCCCCGCAGCGACCACGGCTTCGACTCGTACGCGCGTCCTCTGCGGGGATGCGCCCCGCTGCCCTCGCCTACGTGCAGCAGCGCGGTGCGACACCGAACAAGCCATCACTGCTGCAGATGAACGCGGGTGCGTTCACATCCGCGCAGATCGGCGAGTCTCTGATCCGCCTTACCGGGCAGCGGCACCTGCTCGACACGGAACTAGAACAGCGACGGCTACTTCGCGAACCAGGTACACCGGCGCGACGAGATGGCCACACACCACGATCGGACGTTTCGCGAGAAGAGCTGCAGCTTGAGAGCGTCCGTCGCCGCGACCGCGCCCGCGCCCATTTGGCGGACGCCGCAGACGCCTGGCATCGGCACTTCGCCGCAGGCCTGCTCGAGACACTGGAGCGCGTCGCCGACCTGGATGCTGCGATCGCAGAGGCGCAGGCGAGACACGCCGAGCTCGACGCCGACCTCGCGGAAGCTGCCGCGGCACTGGAAGAGCTCCGGTCGCACACCAACCTCGAACAACGTGTCGCCGACGCTGAACGCGCGTATGAACGGAAGAACAGCTACCTGGAGGACGCACGGGTCAGACAACAACGCCGCGTCGACAAGCGAACTGCCTTGAACACGAGCTCAGTGCGCTCCGTACCATCGCGCCGGGCGCGCCATCGCGGGACCCAGACGCCGCTCAGGTCGAGTTCGACCGCACGTGCGAAGAGCGAGATCGGATCATCGGTACCGCTGGTGCCGCCCGTGAGCGCGCCAACGAAGCCGAACAGCACCTGCGCGACAGAGGCCGGCGGCGCCGGCCTGGCCGGCGCAACCCTCGCGGCACTGCGCCACGCCGGCATCGACGCGGTGGTGCTGCTCGACAGCACCACCATCAACGACGACCGCCGCTCCTTCTGGGAGCCGATCCTGTCACGGTGGGGTGACGCCGTCGTCCCCCGCCCCAGGGCGATGTCAACGACGCGCTCGCCGCGGCAGCCGACCTGCCCGGTGCCGTGCTCGTCGCAACCGACCACCGAGGCGCCCTCCCCGATGGCATCACGTCCTGCCCGCCCGGAGCACTCGGCCTGCTCCGCCATCTCTGCCGCGCAGTTCACCGAGGCCGCAGTGCCGCCTCGGTACACGAACTGCACCACGGCGTGCACGTAATCGGAGACTTCACGACACCGATCGTCGGTCGTGACGCGCGCCGCGCGCAGGCACGTGCGGACTTCGAGTACGCGCTGCAACAGCTGAACGAAGCCGAACAGGCGCTCGAGCTCGCCAAGCGAGAAGTCGAGGACGCCAATCAGGAGCTCGCACGCAGCCGAGCCGTCGCGCGCATCCTCGAGATCCAACGAGAGATCCCCATGCTCGATGACGAGATCCAACGCGAGAGCGAGACGCTGCGGCCGCTCGCGGACGACGCCAAGGCCCTTCACAAGGCATGGGTCGAGGTCGCAGCCGAGCACCAGAACCATGAGCAACTCATTACCGCCGCCGAGGCCGGAGTGGAACTCCGGCGCAGCGCCTGCGACGCGGCGGCCCGCGATCTCGGAGGGCTCGAACGCGAACGCGCGACCCTGCCGCTTGACTACTGGAGCAACGGTTGGGGCACGTCCGGTCGACGACGCGCGCGCCCCTTCTCGACAACGACGACCGTCGCGCGGTGACGTTCCGACGCATCGCAACCGAGGCGCTGAACGCGCCGCATGGGAGCTTGACGCGAAAGTCCGGACGCGGCTCCAACAGAGCAGATCGCCGCTGCGCTCCGCAGTCGCGACGCCCGCCGCGACGAGGATGAGAACACGCAAGCCGCGACCTTCCAGGGAGACGTCCATGGCCATTGGCGACCACCTCGACGGTTGGTCCGACAGCGACCGCATCATCGAGGCCACGATCAGCGACGATCGCGAGCATCGGGCTACCGGGAACGCAAGGCCCTCGAAGCCGCCGTCGGCGAGGCGGGCGAGGGTCTCGAACGCATCCAGGATGCGACTGCGACGCTCCTCGAAGGATCCCTGCACCAGATCGGCAACCAACTCGACGAGATCCGGCGCGCAGCCGGCCTGTACGGGGCCAAGCTCGAAGTCGAAGCCGTGCGTCCCGACCGCCCCGACGCACTCTGGGAGTGGAAGGTCACGCCACTGTGGCAACGCGTGCACGGCGGTCCCTTCACGCGGTACGACACACGTTCGAACACCGCCCAAGAGAAGCTATTCACCGTGCACCTTGTGCTCGCGGCGCTGCTCGCGGCACCCGACCCGCGCGGACGCGTACTCATTCTCGATGAGCTCGGTGACAGCCTCGGCGACGAACACCGCCGCCACGTCCTCGAGGCCATCCGCACCACGGCCGAGCGCACGGGCATCACAGTGTTGGGAACCTGCCAGGACTCAGTGCTCTCGGACGCGGCGACGCACTGCGGCGAGATCCTCTACTTCGAGCATGTCGCCGATACGGAGGCGCTGGAACCGTCCAACTCGGATGTTCGGATTCGACCAAGGCGACCGCGCCGAGTTGACCCGTGAGGCTCTTGTGGCGTCGCGCCCGCCCGTGTGACGATGCGCAGGGCTGCTGATCGCGCGATCGAGCTCCGTGGGGTGCCTGACGGAATCAAGGCATACCCCGTCGACGACTGGCGCAAGAGCGAAGGAGCATCGCCGGAACCGGTCCGCACCCGGCGCGGACGCCTGAAGCTCGACGAGGTCGAGCTGCGGGCCGAAGGCAGCTCAGCGGCCCCCCTCGATCCCGACGACCTGGCGTTCGTGCTCGGCGCCCGCCGCCGGCAATGGAGGACCATTGACGACGCGCTATCACGCTGATGCATGGAGCAACGCGCCCGCTTGGTGCGCGCCGGGCACGTCGTGCTTCGGTGCACGGTCGAACCGGGGCGCGACTCGGAAGCCGATCGGTTGGCGACTGACCGACACCGCTATCCGCGCGGCGGGCACGGGCGGCACACGAAGCGATGCAACTTAAAGCATGGCAGTCGCGGCACGTGTAGCCTCGCGAGCATCGCTCGACGGCGTGCACCCAGTGTTCTTCGCAGCGCTGCGGAACGCGGTGGACTCGCCGGCGTCGCTGCCGGTCGTCGTCCACGCGGCCGAGGACTACCTCTCGGGCATTGTCCACGACGGCCCGCGCGGCGTCGTGCAGCAGCACTTCGGCAACACCAAAGCTCGTCGCGATCCCGCAGCCGCCTCCGTCGCACCGGCGTGCCCGACGACGTCCTCGTCGCGCTCGGGTTACGGCGCAGTGCCCGTATCGGATTGGCGGGTCCGATCGATCTTCACATCGGGAACCACACAGTGCCGCTGGAGAAGCTCGACGGGCCGGTACTTCTTCGTACAGATCGGCTGATCTGCGCATCGAACTGACTCCGACCCGTTGCCTTGGTCATCGTGGAAAACCTGCAAGCCGCTGACGCGGTCGCCGACCGTTCGACGACGCAGTCGTGTACATCGCGGCATGCCAGGGCCCGCCGCACTCCGCCTCGTTCGTTCCCTCGCGACGAGAGCGACGACGACGTTCATCTGCACCGACGCCGACGCCGGCGGCGTGCGCATCGCCGGCGCCTCGGCGCGGTTCCCACCGCAGTGGTCCTCGATCCCGGCTCGGTACCCCACCCCGCCACGGCCACGTTGGCAACCCGATGGATCGGCGACCGCCGAGCTTCAACGAGCGCTCCACGGTCGCGCCCGCGACCTCGCGACCGCGTGCCTCGAACGCGGCTATCCCGTCGAGCAGGAAGCGACGATCATCGACATAGTCACACGTGCCCTGCCGAACTCGCTGTCACCGCCGAAGCGAGGGGTGTCGACCTGCCGATTACGACCGTGGGTCGCGCGTCGGAACTCGGCGCGACATCCAGGCTGGAAGTCGTCACGCGTGATCTTCACAGCGGCGATGGGATCGACGTAGAACGACACGGCGGCGATTGACGACGAGCACTAGGTCTGCCGCCCTCGAGTTCCAGGCAGGCACAGCTCGATTTTGTAGGACCCCACGGATCGGATCTTGCTCGCCTTCCGCCATCGTCGCGACGGCAACACAATGATGGCGCTTGCGTATGCAGCTTGCGTGCGGTCGTAGAACAGTCGTCCTGAGTAATGACGTCGGACGTTTTGCGGCCGTGGCCGCTTACGCGTTGGTCGGGACGGTAGCGAGGCGACGCCTGATCGCTTGCGGGACGAGCTGGCCAGAACGGGTCTCCTGAACGAGAGTAGCCAGGTTCACCCAAAGCTGACGCCGACACTCATGCGGTGCAAGACCATGATGGCGTGCGATGGCTGCCTCTGACGAACTCGACGTTGCCTGGTCGATGTGGCTGGCGATCGGCGATCACCGAAGGGGTGGTCGGTCTCCGTTAGCAGGCGTTCGAGCGGGACATGGGTGAGTATGTTGTTGCGGCCGACACCGGCCCGGTTTACGGAGAAGTAACACCCGAGTTCGACGGCGCGAGCGGTTTCGTGCTCATCACCGAGCCACCAATGAAGCCACGGCGCCGCGGATGGGAGTCCGTGCTAGTTCGTCGAGGAGTGGCCTTGTTGCGCCAGCGCTGAAGGCTTGTGACCCGGGGATGAGCTTGAGAACCTGGAGCGCGCCACGAAGCGTCACCTGCTGACGGTGCAGATTCGCGCGTGCTCCGTCGAGCCCAAGCTCGCCGGCGAAGCAGGTCCTCTGGATCAGTTCCGCGAACCGCTCCTCGGAGAACTGCTTCTGGGCAGTGGCGACGCCCGGGTGGCAGCCCACGCCCCACACAGCCAGCGCGTCCTCGCGCAGCAGCGCGGAAGCGGCCTCGTCCAGCGAGCGAGTCACGCAGAAGATCACCGCGCTCAGAGCGTCGATATCGGGGGATGGAATGCTCGGCCCGATGTGAGCATGCATATCCAGCGGAGCGAGTGATGTCGTCACGGCAACAGCGCAAGTTCACTGATCGAGCGCTGAATGAGATTCATCGCTTCGCGCGCCGAGTACGTCGTTGGAAGGGCCATCGCCGCGATATCGCGCTCATTCACGCCTCGTGCGACGAACTCCCGAACGGCGCGCTCCATGGATTTCTCGGTGAGGTATCGGCGAAGGTCCGCGCGGTTGAGGGAGACCAGGTAGGACGTGCGATCGGTGGTCACGGAGGCGGCAAACGCTGAGCGCCGGACGAGACACCCGAAACACACGCCGTATGCGTTGCCACCGGCAGTCGAAATGTTCTATGACCGGTGTGTGCACACGAGTGGGTGGAAGCCAGGGAAGGTGGCAGTGTCGGTTCCGATCAGGTTCCGCCGCCACCCGGAACATCTCTCCCTTGGTCATCCGTTCGAACGGATTACGAATGTCCGCATGGACGCCGATCTCGCGAGAAGGCTATTGAGCGTCGAAAGAAACGCCGGGTGAGTCGTCCGGGTCGAGATGCTCCCACGCTGGTCCGCACCAAGCGGCGGGTTCAGCGAAGCGAAGCGTTCTCCCGGTATCCACAGCTCGACCTCATCGACAGATGCTATGGCGAGTCCGAGCGACAGGAACAAGAGCGACCTGGTACGCGCCGTGAATTCGTTCGGAAAGGCACTTCCGTCCACGCGCCGTCGACCGCGGCCGAGCCGAATCCGTCGATGGAGTTGTTCGCCACCCCGAGATGAATCGCTCCACTTCCTTCGCGACATGTGCCTGGATCGGCGACAGATTGGTGGCGCTGACGTGCGACACGAGTGTGTAACGAGCACCCCCCAGTTCATTTCGAGCGACAAGCGCCCCGATCGCAGAGTCCGCTCCTCCACTCAGCAACACGACGCTTTCACTGCGTGGCTCTGCGGTGGCGACCGGCTCCTCGGTGCACGCCCTTCACGAAGTGAAGCGCCCAGTCATCGCCGCTGAGGAACCCGAGTAGCGCGGACAACCGATCGCTGATCGAATCCCACGGTGCGACGTCGGAAACCGGCACAGTGAGCCTGATTTCACGTTGTGACCAGTTGAACCGGCGCACACGGCGCGGCGTGGACCGGTCGGGCGGCGAGCACTCCGGCCGCGAGTCGCACAAGATCGATGTTGGGCTTGGGAACAGGACCGAGTTCACCCAGCGAGGGTCCAAGACGAGTCACGAAGGAGTCTCGGCCATCGTTCGCCCACAAGAACGTACGGGCTGCGTCGGCCCGGGAGAGCCGCGCGGGAAGCGACAGGCGCAGCCGGTACGCGGGCACTACTCGCCCTGCCAGATCGCGCGCAGTATCGCGAGACCGTCTTCGATCGCTCGTTCGAGCTCTGACGGCGTCGGACCTGTATCCGACAGTTCGGGCGCTGAGCGAGAACGCGGGCTGCGTTCCGCATCTGACGTTCGGTTTCGAGCGTCAGCGCCACTGGCCGATCCGAGTTCCTCAATGTCGCCGCTGTCTCGGTCGTGGCGGCCTCGAAGATGATCGATGCGATCGCTTCGCGAACGATCTCGGCGGGATCCGGAGGCGCACCACCCTCATTAGCCTCGAGCACCCACTGGGCGATCTCAGCGCGGCGCGCGGCGCTCCTCTTCATCCTCGATCGTCCCGTCGGGGAGTGGCCCGCAGACTGCACTCACGATCTGGCGCGTGACGTCGATCGGGTCCTCGCTGGCTCGAAGTTCGCCATAGTCGAGGCCGAGCTCGGCGAGGACCTCGGCGTTTCCTGTTCTGTAGGCGTATGCGGCGGCGGCAGCTCTGCCCGACCGTGCTGATGCGCGTGCCGTGGTGCGTTGCACTCCGCCGCCACGTTGAGGACCACCACCGCCGCCGATCTCGGAGCGACCGCGCCCGCTACCCGCCACGCCGCCCGGACCGTCACCGCCACCTACGGACCGGGGCCGGAAGAGTCCGATCGTCGGTAGCAATGCTTCGGGACGGAGCTGGGGACGATCCGGGCGCTCCCCGGGAGGCTGTCCGTCAGGTGGAGGCGGGCGCTCGTGATCTGGACGCGGACCCGGCGGGCCATCGAGCCAGGTCGTTACTTCCTCGCGGAGGTCTCTTCCTGCCGCTCCGCCTCCCCGGTGTACGAGCCTTTGGTGCCCACGTCAGGCTCGTTCGAGGGTCTGCAACGCGTTGTTGCGATTCGGCGCCTTGGTGGCCCCATTACGCCACTTCTCGACTACGGCATCCAAGCCAGCGGCGCCACTGAACAACAAGATGCTGGCTGGCTCAAGGTCATCCGCCGGGATCGACCGAAGGACCTGCGCTGCCGCTTCCATCGCATCCGGATGAAGTCGGCACACTCGAAGCAGGCCAGTGATCGCCGCCACCTGCTCCGAGGGCCGGTCACGGGCTACCTGCGCCAGGTGCTGGACCAACGCTGACGCATCCGATTCGGTGAGTCCCCTGAAGGTCGAGATTACTCACCGACTTCTGCTCGGCCCTGACACTGGATGCGAGGTTTGTCGTGATATCGCGCAATCGACCCGGCAGGCCGGTGTCGTGGAGCTCGACGCCCGCAACCGACGCTGCGAGATACAGGTACGGCGCCAGGTCGACGGTCGACAGTTCCGGGGAGCTTCGCCCACCGAAGCAGATCGTCGGAAAAACCTCGACTCGCCTCTTCGCCGTCACCGGAACTCTGCTCGTCCGCCGCCGGCGTGGGCGTCTCGGTCTCAGCCGGTTGAGGTGGCCTCGTCCGGCCGGCCGCAACCTCGAGGCGCTGGATCTCCGCTCGCAGATTCCCGGTCGCCAACCAGTCGAGGATCTGCTTGAACTGCGTCTCGAGAAGCACCTCGAGCACCATCAGCTTCGCAACGACGTCCGGGGCGAGCGCGATGCCTCGACGACTGGCGACGGACTGTCGGATGCGCAGGTCATTGAGGAACCGCTTGATACGCCGCGGATTTCCCCGCAGCTTCTCGTACAGCATCGGCGTGAGCCGAGCGGCAAACGCCAACTCGGCGGCGATCTCCACATCGTCGATGCCGGGAAGGTCGTCAAGCGTTGCCGACCGAAGCCGAAGTTGCTCACACTGGTCGACGAGAACAGCGAGCTGGTCCGCGTCCAGCCGGATCGCGAGTTGGAGGAGCAGCAGATACGCCTCGGTATCGAAGCGGCTGAGGCTCGGCAACGGGATTGTCGTCTGAACGATCTTGTGCAGGTAGAGCCTCGCTGGCTCCTCTCGGTCGTCAGCCGCGCCCGGATACCGCTGGCGGATTGCCTCGGCGACGCGGTCCTCGTCGGCGGCTATCACGAACGCCATCTTTGGTACAGCGAGGAACAAGCGGATGGTCTCGAGCGTCTCCACGACGGTATCCGGTAGACATCGATCAAGATCGTCCACGAGCACGACGACTCGACGAACGTCGCGCAAGTCCTCGGACCCCATCAATCTCGAGAACTCGTCGCGGAACGCCTCTAGCCCTCGAGGCTCACTGTCCGCAGCGTCGTCAGCATCGGTCCTCACGAGGCCCGTGAGGTCGTCGAGACTTTGGCAACTGGAACGCCAGCGATGCCTGGCTGCGACCTTGATGGCCTTCGCCCAGTCGACACGCCGCAAGCCGCCGGATCAGCGCCAGAGATTCAGCCTCAGGGCCACGAATGTCGGTGATTCTGACGTGAAGCGCGCCGAGTACTGCGGCGATCAGATTCTCCTTACACCGACAGTTGGGTCGTATCGCCAAGGGTCCGTGGGGACGGCAAGTACCGATCCTTCCCCGCATCTGGAACCGTGCTGACGACCGCCCTCAACGAGCCGCAGCACGGTTGTCTTGCCGCTGCCCCATGATCCAGACACGCGGAGCGAGGGATCGAGGCTGTCCGTCGAGGACCGCGCCTACAACCGTGTCCGCGACAGCTGCGGAACGCGAGAAGGTCGACCGCCGAAGGTTCGTCGGACCACAGTTCGAGTGTTGCTCCAGCAGTTCGGCTCATGGCTCCGTTTACCCGCGGGTAATCGCGACGACGGACACCCGTGGCCCGAGCCGCAGTCGCATCTCACCATGAACTCCCGCAGTCCCCCCGCCACGGCAGGCATCCGCTACCTCCACCATCACGGTACGCACCTCCGTGGTCACCGAGCCGCGGATACCGGCTGTCCGGAAACCTCATTCCGGACGTGTAGTGCCTGTTATCTCGCGCGATATCCACCACCTTTGCGCTCCGGCCCCATATCGTCAGCACATACCGCACCCGGTTCTACCACGAGAGCGGGTTTGCGACCGCAGCTGCGAATACCGAAGGTGCGGCCACGATCGTCTGAAGGAGGCGGCAGCGGATCGCCAGGGTGGTAACAACCTCTCGCCGTGACGGCGATCGACGACTACCTGAGCCGGCTCACATCCCCAGTGGAGGCTAAGGCTCACGCTAACGCGGCCGGGTTCAGTTCCTTGGCAGGGCTCGCGCTGGACGAGATACGCGGACGGCGCCCTCTTCGACAGCGGCGTCCATGCCGACCGGCTGGTTCGGTGTCGGCGTACGACACTCTGATTTGAGCGCTGGTCGCCACGTTGACTCGGGATTCCATCATGCGGGATAGCGCGTCGCCCCGGCCATCACGCCAACTGTGGCGACGCGACGACCTTCACATCAGCAACGCGGCGAATGCGAAGCGGAGAAGTTCCTCGATGTCGAGGTGCATGATCACGGGCGTACCCAAGAGCGTGTCGGATTCTCTGCGTACTAGGTATTCGTCGATGTCGACCTCGAGCCGAACGTCGATCGGTTCGTCGCGCATACTCCAGATGATGAACATGACCGCTTCGAGGCTCTCGAAGGCAACGCGACAATGCCGGCCGTCGACCTCATGCCACCGGACGACCGCATCGACCTCGTTGAGGTAATCGCAGGTGTCGGCGGCAATCGCCGCGATGACCTCGACCTCACCATCGGTTTTGAGTGTCATCCACCCCTCCGCTCGGCTCGCGCGGCGCCGAGAACTCTGGAAGCCCATGGTTCGGAGTCACCGCGGCTATATGTAGGCCGCTCACGCGTCGGGACGGTCGCAAGGCGACGTCTGGTCGCTCGTGCGCGTACCAGGCAGTTCGGGAACTGCGTTCAACGTTGGCGGTTCGAGCCAGCGGTGCTCACGGAACCGGTCCACGACCTCGAGAAGGAGCGCGGCCAGTTCACCCGCCTCCTGCCACGTCACCAGCGCGAGCTCGCTGCAGGGCCATGATGCACTCGAAGTGTTCGTGACCGTTTCCCGTTCTGGCTCGTCCGCACTCCCACGGCGCCGAAGAACTTGATGTGTCCGACACTCGTCGAGGTCCTCCTCGACCGAGCTGCGTCCGGCGACCTCACCTTCGCGCGCCTGAACATCGACCTCGTCAGTCATCTTCGCTGTCCGGCCCTCATCGGCGTAGCCCGTCATCCTCGATCCCTTCGTCAACGGGCAGCTCGTCTCAGCTGCCCGCGTTCCTCGTGGGCAACGACCGCAGATCGCAGTCGCCCGCTGGCTATCGGGCTCCGTGGCGGAAGATTGAGACCAACGGACAAAGTGCGGAGTCAGCCTGTCCGCGCTTCGTCATGGCAGCACGCCTCGCGACAGGTGTTCCGCGCGTCCGGAAGGCGAGGCGCCCGCGCCGGCGCGTCAGCTCTCGAATTCGCTGGTCTCGAACTTCAGCGTTGCTGCGTTCTCGTTGACGGTACGCTGCACGGCGTCGTTGAAGCCGTCGGACTCGGCTTCGACCTCGAGGGTGATACGGACCTTGGCGCCGGCGCCCTTTTCGAGCTGGGTCACGACAGCGTCGGCGATATCTGCGATGGTCCGAGCCCAGCGCATCGAGTCGAGGGTGATGCGGCCGTAGTACCGACTCGGCGCGGTCGCGGTCGTGCCGTCGGTGCTGCCCTCGCTCCCGGCCGCGACCACGCCGCGATGATCCGCACCTAGCCCGACGCCTCCGCTCTCACGTGCTTCGGTCTCGGTTGCGAGCCGCTGCTGCGCCACGTCGCTGTTGACGAGCAGCCCTGATGGCGCGATCGCGGCCGGTCGGCTGCCGGCAACGAGTCCGCCGTAGCGGCCGTCGGCGATCGTGTCGGCGTACGCGAAGCCGTCGGTCGACCAGCTGAGCGACGAGACACCGTCCTCGATGGCGCCGTCGAGCACGCTGCGGCTCGTGAGGCGTGGCAGGTAGAGGTACCTGGCAGTAGTCGTCCCACAGCTGCGACACCGACACGTGATCGCCACGCCACAATGGGACCCGGTCGATGTCGAGCCGCAACCGCATCCCCGAGTAGGCCGGGATGAGCGACCTCGCCGACGAGCTTCTTCGCTACCCGCTCCGCGAGCGGCTCAGATCCCGACACGCGGATCACGTCCCAGGTCACCGGGCCAGTGGGGGTCGTCACGCGACTGGGTCGGGTTCAGCACCCATTGGTACGTGCCGGCGACGCGCAGGTCGACGGTCTCGTTCGCCTCGCGCAGCCGTTCCTCGACCTGACGGATCTGGAACGGGTCGAGCCCGAGCGTGTCGCGGTCCCGCTCGGATCGACGACCACGCGAGCCACCGCCGCACGGCCTGCCGGAGATCGGCCAGCGGGCAGCGTCAGGGGCGAGGAACACGAGCATGTTGCGACACCGGGCGCGCCGCCGGAACGTTCCGCGAGCACGCGCTCGCAGAACGCTTGCGCCTCGCCGCCGGCGCTCTTGGGGTCGCGCGTGCTCAGGGCCGAGCACCAAAGCCGGGCGGTGTCGTCATCGGGCACGTCGCCGGGCGCCTGCGGCGACGAAGGTGCACCGCAGCGAACTGACCGGGTCGCTGCTTGAGCGGATCGAGCCGCTTGCGGATCTGCTCGTCGACCTCGTCGTCACGCTGCGACGCGGCCCGGTCCTGCGCGAGGCGGGTGACCGTGGCCTTGAGGCCGTACCAGTAGCGCACGCCGTCGCGGTACAGGTGCATCGCCTGGTCGGACAGGCGTCGCAACGCGTCACCGAAGATCGGGGACCGCTCACCGGGCTGCACGCAGCCGAGCTTCACGTGCCGGTCGTCGAGCCCCTTGTTCGCGGCATGCTGCGACGGCGCGGAGCCGAAGTAGATGGTTCGCGCGACACGCCGCGCGGCGGCGATCCTGCCGAACGTCGACGTGTTCTCCCGATCGAGATGGAACGGCAGCGAGTTCGGGCCGTCGATATCGGTCTCGATGACGGGCGTCCACGACCCGTCGAGATACCGGGTCAGCTCACCGGCGACCTCCTCGTCGGCGATCGGGATCGTGCCCGGCATGATCATCAGGCTCGGGTCCTCCCCCGCATCCACAACGCATGGATCACCTTCGCCATCAGCCGCAACACACCGCGAGTGCGCTGGAACCGCTCGAGCTCCGACCAGTCGCCGAACAGCCGGTCGAACAGCTCCGGGATGGATCGGGTACGCCGCGCGCATCCGCCGCGCGTACTCCGCCTCCTTGCACTCCGACGGGAACTCGCTCGCCGCGCCGGCGTACATCTCACTGAACGCCTTGACGGCCGCGTGCCGCGTTGCCGGGCCTTCTCCGGCGGCAGGTCCTTGAACAGCCGGCGGCGGACGATCTCGTAGCTCTCCCTCGGTCGACGCGGTGCGCCAGGTCGCCTCCATGCGCCCGATCACGTTCTCCAACCGCTCCAACGCCGCCCGGCCGCCCTCGCCACCCACCTCGATGTCCGAAGCCGGGATCGTCGCCACCAGCAACGCACGCGGCTCGTTGCGCGCCGCGTCGGTGAGCGCCTGCGCGAACGTGAACTGCGCGTCGAACGACCCCGCCGGCAGCCCCCGATACCCCGTAGAGATTCCGCGCGTACGCCACCCACTCGTCGATCAGGATCAGACACGGCGCGCTCCTGACGCAGCAACGTCGTCAGCGCCTCACCCGGATTGACACCCGCCCGGTCAGCATCGGCCACGAGCGCATACCCGTCGGCGCCGCCGAGCTGCCACGCCAGCTCACCCCAGATCGTGCGGACCTCGGTGCCGTCCGGTCTTGCCGACCGTGCTCGGCTGCAGCTGCTGACCGACCAGCACCGCACGGCGCACCGTCTCCGTCGGCAGCGACAGCGACGCGTCGGCGAGCATCCCCTCCACACCCGGAAGCTCCGTCGCGCTCCGACCCGACGCGAGGTGGTACAGCGCGATGAGCGAGTGCGTCTTGCCACCACCGAAGTTCGTCTGCAACTTGATGACCGGATCGCCGCCCGCCCCGCTGAAGCGACGAACCGCGGTCAACAGCAGCTCCCGCAGCCCCTCGGTGATGTAGGTCCGGCGGAAGAACTCCTCCGGATCGCCGTACTCGCTCGCCGCCTCACCACGCACACCTGATGAAGGTCCGCGGCGAACTGCGCGAGCTCGAACCGTCCCGACGCGACGTCGTCATGCGGCTCCGCGACCTGCCGCCACCCCGGCAACCCCGTCGTCGACACGTCGATGTCGGGTAACTGCGCTGCCCGGCCGTGCGGCGGGTACGCCGAGCCTGTTCGTCGAACTTCACCCGCAGCAGGTCCTGGCGCATCCGATCGACCGCGTTGGCCTGCTCCCCGCCGACACCGCCTGCAGCAACCGGTGGAACGTGTCGAGCACCCGCAACGCGTCGTCGGTCGAGAACGTGTCGTTGTGCGCCCACTTGTTGCGCGCGTCGCGTGCCTCGTAGACGTAGTTGCGATCCGCGCGCGACAGCTTCGCCTCGAACACGTTGCGCCAGTTGTCGGCCAGCAGCTTCAACAGGATCGCCGGATCATCGGCGTTGACATCACCCTGCGCCTGACCCGGCCCCGCAAGCCCGTGTTCGAGCCATGCGTCACCGAACTTCGCGCGCAGCTCCCGCTCTACGAACGGACGCACCCCCGCAGCGAGCTCCTGGAGCCCCTGACCGACCCGCTGGTGATTCGTGACCGCCACCGCCTACTCCTCGAAGAGCGTCGCCGCCCGAAGCATCGACCGGCCTCGCCGGCTCAAGCGCCGCGAGAGGCGCGTCAGCTCCGGCCACGCAGTGACCAGCCCGTTGTACGACGTCGCCCTCCTTCGCCCAACCCTTTGCGGTCACAGATCAGATACAGCCGGTACGCGAGCTCCTTCGCAGTCTCGCCCAACCCCGAACCGACCTGCCGCAACAACGACGCCGCGGCCTCCTCACCATCGTTGTCCAGCCGGCGGATCAGATGCTGCGCGATCTCCCACACCGTCATCCGGTCATCAGCCGCCGGATCCCAATCCGCCGGCAGATCCTCACGCGCGACCAGCCACACCTTCCCCGGCCGCTGCCCGATGATCCCCGCCTTCGCCAGCCCTCCACCGACGTGTTGGCGCGACTTCGACAACTGCTCGCGCGGCCGAAGTCGCCCTCGTTCATCCCGCAATCCTCGAACCACGTCGTCGCCCACCGCGTATCCGCATCGAAATCCGCGTCGGTACCAGCGATCGTCTCGTCAAGCACCTGATTGATCAACTCCAACGCCGTGCGCACCCGCATCGGCTGACCATCGGCCTCGACCCACCTTCGAATAGCGCGAGAACACCGCCATCCCGGGCCCAATCGACGCCTGCGCCAAATCGACCGGCGCGATGTTGCCCTGCTGCATCGTCCGCACCGCAGACGGCAACTCCGCCTTCAGAGTCGCGACGAACTCCTTGCGCGTCGCCAGCGCAGCAGTCACATCACGCGGACGACACACCAACACAATGCTCGAAGCCAACGCGTTAGTGCCGATCGAGATCATCCGACCCCCGCGCTCACCCGCATGGGCCATGTGCCGTCGATCGCGAATCCACTGTCGAGCAGACCTTCGAGCATCGTCTGCCAGCCGGTAGACGCGGTACCACCGCTCGAATCTTCCGCCTGCTGAAGGCATAGAACACCGTGAACGGGTACCGAGGATCCTGTAGCTCGTGCATCCGCTTGAACGCGACACCGAGTCCAACCCTCAAAGAACTCCTCTGCCTTCTTCTTGTCTCCTTCGAACCGGTACGGCGTGGCGACCAGCTCCTGTGATTTCGGTACGAGCAGAGTCGAGCACTCCTAGGGATATACACCTGCGACCATCCGTCGTAGCCATACATAGAAAAAGTCGGACAGATCCGCGTACCCGATGTTGTCGTAGTACGGCGGGTCGGTGCAGACGACGACGGGTTCGTCAACCTCAATCGCCTGTGCATCTCGTTGTGCCGCGACTCCGCCCACACCGCACAGCACATCGATAACGCGACACACGCGATCAGTCATGAGCTCTAAGGATCCACTGGAAGACGCAAACGGGTTGCCTTCTGCGAAGTCCCACGTCATGGGTATCGCCTGTCGAGCAAACGTATTCCGAAGGATCTCCATCTGCGGGTTGCTCGCCCACGTCGTAATGGTCGATAGATAGTCGCTCAGTCGACTGACGATGAAGGAGAGGTACACGCTTACACCTTCGGCGTAGGCGGCGGCGCCGGTGCCGTGGTGCAGCAGCGGCGTGGAGTCGTCGTGCAGTCCGGCTGCGAGCGTGCCGGCGGATCTTGTCGCGCGCTTCGGCGACGAGGTCCGAGAACGTCGTCAGCGCGACCAACTGCCGATCCGTGAAGAGATCACGGTGGTGCTCCATCCCATAGGCCTGCACCCGGAATCCGAGGGCCTTGTCGGGCAGAGCGGTCTCCGGAGGGTCGATCGAACCGCACCGCGCGCGGCCTCCTCGTGCTTCGCGGTCGGCGACAGATACACACGCGTTTGATCACCCTCGGCGACGATCGCCATGAGCTGCTGCCCCATCCGACCGGCCTTGGCTTCCGCACGGACGTACTCGAACGGGATCGGTGATTCAGTAGCGATGCATCGCGCGCCTGATCGCTCGACCGTTCCTTCCCGGATTTCGCCCTTACCGGTCCGGATCTCGTAGCGGATCGTCTGGTTCTCGGAGTCGACGATCGGCTCGACCGAGGTCTCCTTGCCTTTCTTGGTGGAGAGCGCGAACGAACGCACGAGCGGAACGTGCCCGTTCCAGGCGGGGTTGGGTGACTTGACGGTACGGGCCCAGATCCACGCGATCACGGTTGCTTCGCCACCGCCGTGCTCGGCTGGCAGCTTCACCTTCGGGTAGAGATGGCTTATGCGGCGTTCGGCTTCGTCCACATCCATTTGCCGTAGTAGCGGACGTCGTCGGCGAGGCCTTGCGCGCCGCGCCACGTCTTGAGCCGCGTCCCCGGACTGGTCGGGATGCACGGGCGGACGATCAGCAAACAGCGGCGGGATCTCGATCAAGGCCTTGTTGATGAGCACGGCGACGGGGTTGAGGTCGCTCGCGTGGGCCCTCGAGGCCGAGTCGCTGCGCCTCGAGCGGGATGGACCCCCCGCCGGCGAACGGGTCGAGCACGGGCGGCGGGTTGCCGTCGCATGAGGCCATGATCTCGTCGCGCGCAGCGGTGAGCACTTCTTCGTTGTTGGAGTTCTCCCACTTGACGAGTGCCTCGATGATCTCGAAAAGGCGTTGGCGTTCCTTGGCCTGTGACTCGTCGGAAGCGGTCGGGATGCGCGTGGAGGGATCGTCGACCAGTGATGCGAACAGCACTGCTCGGCACGCCGCGAGCGGACGGCGCGCCCACCAGAGGTGCAGCGTCGATGGATGGCCGTGACGGATCGACTTCTCTCGTGCCGCTTCGCGGTTGATGGCGTCGAGGGGCAGGGCGACTTCGATCAGCTTCTTCTTGTGCGGCATCGGTCTCTCAGTGGGGTGGGGACGCGAGCGTCCAGTAGTCGGACCAGCTCAGGACCTCGGGTGTGCTCGCTGAAGCCGGGTCTGGGGCGCGGCCGGTGAAGGGGTCGTAGAGGTAGCGGACGTGCGGTGGAGTCGTCGTCGGCGACTTGACGAGGGCGAGTGATGTGCCGTTCGGCGTTGTTGAGGCCGCACAGGATCTCCGATGCCGTGATGGAGAACTCGGCGGCTCCCTGCACGCGGCCTTTGACCTCGATGAAGATGAGCTCGCCGTGCGCGGGTTTGGTTTCGATGTCGTAGCCCTTGTTGTTGTGCGGCATCTCGTGCGCAGTGCGGCCCAGCGCGTGTTCGGCGGCGAGGACCGCGGCGACGGCGAGCTTGTCGGTGCGGGTGGTGTCGGCGGCGTGGATCGGAACGGGTGTGCCAGTTCGTGCGGCGACGAGGCCGATCGGGACGACCAAGGCGCCGCCGACGACGCGGGGCTGGCGGGGCCGAGAGCTTGCGTTCGAGGGCGAGCTCGCTGCGGCGACGTTCGAGCCGTTCGGCGGCGTCGTCGGCGCGTTGACGGGCCCGGGCCGAGTTGAGCTTGGCGTTGCGCTTCCCGGCGAGTTCCTGGTCTTTGAGCTTGAGGGCCTGCGCGTCCCAGTAGCGGATCTCTTCGGTGAGGCGTTGTTCGACGGCGGCGAGGGTGGCGTCGACCCGGGTGTGCACGCGGGCTTCGACCTCGGCGAGGTGGGCGGGCGCGTTGCGTTCGATCGCGTGCCGGAGCGCGATGTCGGAAAGGCTGGCGCGGATCCATTCCTGCTGGGAGACGTCGGTCAGGGCTTGCCGTTCGTCGTCGCTGGGCGGGCGGTAGTCGATGTAGGGGGTGATGACCGGCGCTGGAGACGTTGCCGGCGGCGTCGATCTCGACGTACTCGAACCGCTTGGAGACGCACGCCGTCCCGACGCGACGGTCGTGCCGTCGACGATCTCGTGTTCGAGGTAGACGAGCGCACGCGGTTGGGTGCCGGGGTCGTTGGGGTCGACGAGGATGGCGCCCTGCTGCAGGAGTTGTCCGTGGCGCAACAGCAGCACGCCGATCGTCGCGTCGAGCAGCGGGTGTCCGGGAGCGACGAGCGGGGGCGGTCGGGCGGCCGGCCTCGTTGATCTCGCTGCGATCGAAGCAGATCCGCTCGTATCCCGGGAGCAGACGTCCGAGACCGGCCGTGGTGTCGTACTGGCGCAGCGCACCGGGGACGGTTTACCTGGTAGCGGCTGCCTTCGCGTCGTACGAGCGGCCCCCGAGTCGTCCGAACGCCTCGAGGAAGAAGCGCCGGACGTGAGGAAGGCTGGAGCTTGCGGGCCTGGGGCGCAGCATCTGTTCGTGGATCTCGTCGACGTGCTCGGGCGCGAGGATGTCGGTGAGCAGCGCTTGGGCGTCGATGAGCTCTCGCATCCGGTCGCCGATGGTGTGGTCGATGACCGCGGCGGCGCGTGCCTGTTGGAGCTTCGGGTCGTCGGCTCGGATCGCGTCGATGAGCAGGTCGCGCAGCGACTTGTCGCTGAACGCCTCACCGAGCACGTCGAAGACCTTGCCGCCGAGGTCGCGGCGTTGCTCGTCGAGCTTGGTGAGCAGCCGTTCGAACACCTGACCCTCACGGGTGTCTTCGGCGACGAGGTTCCACAGCCGGCAGATGTCCGCTGGCCGATCCGGTGGATGCGACCGAAGCGCTGTTCGATCCGGTTCGGGTTCCACGGCAGGTCGTAGTTGACCATCAGGTGCGCGCGTTGCAGGTTGAGGCCTTCACCCGCGGCGTCGGTCGCGACGAGGATCGAGACGTCTTCGAGGCTGGTGAACTGCTCTTGCACGCTTGCGGCGCTCCTCACGGTGGACGCCGCCGTGGATCGCGACGACGCGTCATCGCGGCCGAGCAGCCGCCGGAGCTTGTCGACCAGGTATTCGAGGTGTGTCTCGATGCTCGGTGAACACGATCAGCTTCTGCAGGCGGCCGTCGCCGTCGAGCAGCTCGGGTGTGTTCTCCGGGAGTCGTGCCAGCTCGTCCCACTTGCGGTCCTCACCGGAGGCGAGCACCTTGCGGGCGAGCTCCTGCAGCTCGGTGAGCTCCACGATCTCGGCTTCGAGCTCGGCGATCGTGCGGGCCGCGGACGCGGCGTCGACAACTTCCTCCTCGATGTCTTCGACCTCGGAATCGAGCAGGTCGTCGGGGTCGAAGTCGTCGAAGTCGCCCAGTGCGGTTCCCGCCGGCGCCGTGACCAGGTCGATCGGGGCGTCCTCGGCGCGGCGCACCACTCGGGCTTCGCCCAGTCGGTCGGTGAGGCGTCGATGCCGACGTTCCAGCGACCGTAGGATCGCGAGCGGCGACGACGGCGAGCCGTCGCTGCAGTGTGGTGAGCGCGAACCCGACGACGTTCTTGCGCCCGCCGTCTTGGAGCCGGTCGGCGCGGTTCATGCCTTCGCGCACGTATTCGCTGACCCGCTCGTACAGCTTCGCTTCGAGCGGCGACAGCGGGTACTTCTGCGGTCTCCGCATAGCGCTCCGGGAACAGCTTCGTGCCGTCGAACCGCAACAGTTCTTCCTTGACCATACGGCGCATGAGGTCTCGGGGCGGCTGGTCGCCGTGCACACCCTTGCGGAACTTGCCCGCGAAGCGGTCCCCGTCGATGAGGGCCATGAACAACTGGAAGTCCTCGGGCCGGCCGTTGTGCGGCGTCGCCGTCATCAACAACAGGTTGCGCGCAACCTCCCCGAGCCGCTTGCCTAGCCGGTAGCGCTTCGTCTCCTTCACCTCGTTCGAGAAGTAACTCGCGGACATCTTGTGAGCCTCGTCGACGACGACGAGATCCCACTCCGTCTGCATCAGCTTCTCGACCAGGTCCTCGTTGCGCGCCAGCATGTCGAGCCGGCTGATCAGCAACGGGTACTGCGCCGAACGGGTTACCCGTGCGGCTGCGCTCGACGAGATCGCGTGCCAGCAGGTCGAACTCGAGCCCGAACTTCTCGCCCAGCTCGTCCTGCCACTGCTCCACCAGCCCGCCGGGCGCTCACCACCAGACACCGCTCGAGGTCGCCGCGGACGATGAGCTCCTTGATCAGCAGGCCCGCCATGATCGTCTTGCCGGCACCGGGGTCGTCGGCGAGCAGGAACCGCAGCGGCTGGCGGGTGAGCATCTCCTCGTACACCGCTTCGATCTGGTGCGGAAGCGGGTCGACGTCGGAGGTCTCGGCCGCCAGGTACGGATCGAAGAGGTAGGCGAGCTGGATGCGCTTCGCCTCCGAGACCAGCATGAACAGCTCCGGATCGGCATCCAGCGACCACGGACGCCCCTCACCGTCGAGCTCGAGGGACGGCTCGCTGGTGCGGTACACGAGCTCGCGCTCCACGGTCCCGGAGGGGTCCTCGTAGGTGAGGTTCACCACGTCGGAGCCGATCCACTCCGCGTCGATCACCGTCACGACACCAGCCGCACTGATCCCGCGCACCCGGGTGCCCTTGGTGAGCTCTTCGAGACGGGCCACGCTCCCCCGCATCCGTTCCAGCCAGGCATCGTACGACGATGCTGTGACATCAGGGGCCGGATCGCCCCTCGGACCTGGCCCCACACAGGGGCCGACGGCGGACCCGACTGTCTCCATTCATGGATGGGGACATTCGCTCGGATCGCTGGACATGCGGGCGGGTGTACGAGCCAATCGTGCGGCCCGCCGGCACCCGGCCGGCGGCCGTCACGGAGGTACACCCGAAATGGCAGACGAGACCACCGAAGCAACCGCAGAACCCTGACCCGGACGACGACGCTGTGGATGTCGACGACATCGAGGACGCGGACGGCGAACCCGGCACGGATTCGGAGGATGAGCCGGCACCCGGCGATGAGCCCGCGCGCGAGGAGCGACCGGCGGCGCGCTATTCGGTCGCGGACATGAACCGCGGTGTCGTGGGCGAGTTGATCGTGCACTTCCCGACGCGTGAGGCTCGTTTCACGATGGATGGCGAGGCCGCGTTGCGGATCCTCGCGCTGTACTCGGGCACGGGCGACCCGTCGTACATCGATCGCGCGCATCCACACCGTTCGAGCGCGCGTTCAGAGTGTGGGTCGCGCTCGATCTCGACCAGGCGCTCGCGATCTATTGGGCCCCAGGGCTGCGCAGCGGGCACGAGCGGGCGACGATCGATCCGATGCCGCCACTATCCGCATGACCGACGCGCGCGCGCGTGTGCAGCGCGCGGTGAACCCGGCACGTTCGGGATGCGATGCGCAACGTCGGTGTCCGGCACGTGGATCGGCGGCGGCGGCTGCGGCCGTGCGACTACCTGTCGGACCCGTTCGGGTTCGGTCGGCGCGACGACGTCGCGCCGACCGATCCGCCCGGCGGTGATCCGGTCTCCCAACGCGTGGCGCTGTTGCAGCATGCGCTCGCACGCGAGTGGACCCGCCGGGGACGCCAGCCCACCGCCGCAGAGCTGTGCCGCCGTTACGGCATCAGCAAGCAGGTGTGGAGCCGGGTGGTGCTCGGCCAGCGGTGGGCGGGCGAGACCGCGTTCGCAGCGCTGACCGAGGCCGTCCTGGCTCGCAGCGGCCCCTGACCCGGCGCCGACTGAGCGGACGGCCCCGTCCGGGGCTTTCCCGGCGCCGGGCGCCTGGCGGTGGCCTGATTGCGCCTCTGAGCGGGCGGCGGACTTTCCGCGCGTGCCTGACGAAGCCATGGACGCCATCACGACTGCCATCAAGGCGTACCGGCCCCGCGGCCTCGGCACCGTCGAGGACGGCGAGGCGCGGCTCGCGTTCGTCGTCGCAACGGTCGCGGCCGTCAGCTGGAAGACACCCAAGCACGCCCGCACCGCGATGACCCATGCTTGGGCCTACACGGGCTGGCTGGCCGCGAACGGCAGGGCACTCGAGCAGTCGGCGTTCACGGTCGCGCACATCGACGCGTACCTGAAGGCGCGGGCGTTCGCGAAGCAGGGCACGCGCTGACGCCGTGCGCTCGTACCTGGTGCGGCTCGCGCCGGCCGCTCCGGCCACGGTCTCCACGCCAGCGGCTGCATCGGTGCCGGCCGTTGCGCCGACGGTCCTGCCCACGGTTCAGAGGTTGTCGGCCGAGCTCGAGGCTGCGCTGGGCGAGTACGCGCCGGCCGGTTCGCGCCTGTCCGACGACGGCCGCGAGTTCGTGCGCGACGTTGCACGCCGCGTCGAGGTCTCGAACCTCGGCGCCTTGCGCACAGTGGTACGCAACGTCGCCGCCTCATCGCGATGGTCGAAGCGCAACACCGTCCGCTGCGCATCGATGTCGTGTTCGCGACCACGACGATCGAGCAGTACCTGACGGGTGCGGGCGGCAGCCTGAAGTCGCAGGCGAGTTACGCGTCGATCCTGTACGCCCTCCAGGAACAGCTGCTGGCGAAGGCCGCCGGGGAAACGGCACGCGACGTGCCCGCAGCCACAAGCGCGGCCGGGTCCTCGATGACGACACGACGGCGCGCCTGGTGCGGTGGCCACATGCGCCCACAGCGTGAGACGAGCCGCGCGTCGCTGGCGCTGATCGCGCTGCTCATGGGGACGGGCTGCGACGGCGCCGAAGCCGGCCGCGTCGAGCTCGGTACGGACGTCGTCGTCCACGGCGCGACGACGATCGACGTCGCGCTGACGGGCAGCGACGGTACTCGGCGGATCGTGCGCGCCGCCGCCAAGTGGGCGCCGCTGCTCGCCGCGTGCGTGCGCGGCGCGTCAACACCCGACGGTTGGCTGATCGGCGGGAGCGCCACGCCGCAACCGCGCGCGTCCGACATCGCCGATGACGCCCGCAAGGACGGCGTCGACTTCGACCTGCGCGCGATGCGCGACACCTGGCTCGCCGGCGCGTGCGTCGCATCCGGGCTGCCCCAACTCCTCACGGCGGCCGGGCTGTCGTGGCCAGGTGCGCTCGACCGCATCTGGCCAGCGGTGCTCGAACGGGCGGCCCGACGATGAGCTCGAAGAAGAAGACGTTCCAGAGCCGCCAGCAACTGCGGCGCCGGCGGGATCCGCCGCGTCGAGATCCTGCCCAGCGAACGCCTGATCAGGGACGTCGAAGGGATGCTCGGCCGCTGCACCGAGCTGTTCGAGTTCATCGAGGAACGCCTGCCCGTCGAGCCGCCCGCGAGATGACCTCCGCCAGCTGTTCTTGGCGTTGATGGTCGTGATGCGGATCCGCCAGCGGCTCCATCTGACCGACATCGACGACCTGATCCTCACCGCCCCACCCGAGCTCAGACGCCGCCTCGGCCTGGTGCGCAGGGACGGCAAGCCGTACACCTACAGGCAGTACTGGGGTTTCTTCCATCTGGTCGTCGAGTCGCTCGACCCGACCGGCACGTCAACTGCGATCAGCGCCCGGCGAAGAAGTACCCCGCAAGCAGCCAAGACCTTCACCGACGAAGAAACCAGCGAGCGGGAAGCCGCGCTGCAACACGTGTTCCATCTCATCTGCAAGGCGTCCATCCCGACCTGGATGCGTCACGACTCCGGCGACTACGTCGGTGACGGAACCACCAAGTGGGCGTACTCGCGACCTAGTTCGACTTCATGCAACGCCCGCCCGGCAACGACCGCGGAGACGTGGTCACGATCGCAGACCTCGTCGAGGACGACACGCTGCGGAGGCGGGCTTCGACGACGACGACCACCCCGAACGCAAGCCACGAACCGTGGCGAGCAGGCACGACCCGACGCCACCTACCTCGGCCTGAAAACCCCCCAAGCACGTGTTCGGCTACATGCTGCATCTCGTGTGCGGGTCGGCACGATATGCCGCTGCTCATCGAGACCGGACGGCTCACCGCCGTGACCGCCGACCCCGCCCGATCGCTGCTGCCCGTCATCGCGCAACTCGCGCACGACCGCGCCAACGACCCGACCTTGAAAGCCGGCATCGCCGCCGGCACCGCCCGCAAACTCGGCGACATCGGCACCGACTGCGGATACTCGCAGGCCAACCCGCGCAACTGGCATCTGCCCATCCGCGCGCTCGGCGGGAACCCGATCTACCGGCTCCACTCCCAGAACCAGGCCGGCATCCACAACCGCCACCCCCAAAGTCCCGTTCTGCGACGGTGAACCCGTCTGCGAATGCTGCATCGGCCACGACCTCACCAAGATCCGCTACCTGCGCCCCGGCGCCAGTGACGACCTCCACCTCCAGTTCAGCGCGACGTCGAGCAGCGCTTCAGGCTCCTTCGGCTACCGCTCCAACGGTGATGTTCGCGCCGATGGGTCACGACACCTCCTGGCGCCTCACTACGACTCCGACCGGCCCGGCAGCCCCGGCGGCTGCGAGTTCTGCGTCGACGCCGCCGGCAACCCCACCATCGACCCCACCAGCAAACAGCCCCAAACCCCGCTGCTGCACCAAGCGCAGCTACGTGCTTCGCCGCCGAGCACCTCGCCTGGGCGCAATACCCGCGCTACGGAACCCCCGCCTGGCGTGACCGCGACGTGTTTGCGCAACCGCGTCGAAGGCGCGAACTCGCTCGTCAAGAACACCGACATCGTCCGCTGGGGCAAACAGGACAGCCACCACTACCGCAGCCGCGCCTTCCAGAAATCCATCATCGCCGCGCTCGCCATCGCCATCGTCAACCTCGAACAGCTCGAGAACAGGGAGATCGTCGAACTCGACCTAACCCCAACCGCGGCGGACGCCCCGCAGCCCAGGCCTCGAGCAATACCTCCCCGCCCCACCACCATCGCCACCGCGCACAGCCCGCCGTAGGCGACCCCATCCCCGCCGCAAGCCGGCCGATCAACCGGGCCGGCATCAAAGCCCGGACATCCCGCCCACCGACCAGCATCAGCCGCCCTGGAGCCCGCCACACCCCGGCGGGCTCACTCGCCTCCGCCACCCACCCCGAAACGCCCCCAGGCACGCCGAACCCCCTCGAAACAGGGGGTTCCGGGAAAGCATGCGCTCCACTTCGGGAAACGCACCGATGGTGGCGGGCAGGATTGAACCTGCGACCTTCGGGTTGTGGGCCCGATTCCAAGCCTCTCCTGGCGTCCCGCTCCGTACCGTCCAGTACTCCTCTGAGGTGGGCTTTTCGGGCATTCGACTGCCAGTCCGTGCCACTGCGGACCAGCCAGCTCCCAGCCAGCGGTGAGAAGCGAGTGTAGAAGCCTCGAGTTGCCTGCGGAGTCCCTTCCTTTTGGGTTCGCTCGTCGTTCGCCGAGCACCGTCGCAGTCGTCTCTCACCGGGGACGTTCCTTGATGCCCGACCCAGAGAAGGTCGACGACTACGGCGATGCGCTCAACGAAGGTCTGGTCGACGCTTGGTGGCGCGATCCAGCGGAGAGGTAAGGCGGCGGTAGAACTGGCGAGTCCGTCGAAGAACGCAGCGGCATCGGTTTCGGCCGCAGCGCCGCGGCGCGATGTCCTCGGCAAGGTCGTCGCGTTGGGAGCCCTTCGGGATAGAAGACAACGTCGACCTTCCTCGTCACCGGGGCGGTATCCCGCAGTCGCTCGCCACGCCGGTCCGAGCACGATCCCCATCCGTCGTCGATCGTGTGACGACGGCCTCGATTTACCCATGCTGTCACGGACCGGCCATGGATGCGAGGGCTTGTGGCCTCAGGCGTCGTCGGCGACGCGGGAAGCGGCACGAGACTGCCGCTTGCGTTGCTGACAACGTATTGCCGTGAAGCGACGGGGAGGGGCCGACGTAATGCCTCATCATCGCGGAGCGGCTCAACCGGTCGTCGGTCCGCAGCAAGCACCTCGACTGCGACCTGGCGGCGCCGCTTCCGGCAGATGCGCTCCGCCTGAGTCTGCTTTCGGCTGCTGCCGGGCGCACCACGGTCGCCCCATCGTTGCGGGCGAACCGATCGCGGGTAGAGGGTCCATCGACCCTCTACCCGACAGGAGCGGAACCATGAACACCCCGACATCGACGAAGTCATCGACGCGCCACGACCAAGACGACAGACGGATCCGGCGATCACGGCGACGAGCAGTCCACATCGGGTGGCTTGACTGACGAGAGCAGCACACCTGCGGTTCGGGGCCATGATCCTCACGTCAATGGTGCCTTATGTACTTCGTGATGTTCACCGGGTCGTGGGGGAGCTGAGCCACGTCCGCTTCAGCCAGAGTCGGGTCTTCATGGCCATCACCATGGGCGGCACCATGGGCTTGGTCATGCTGGCCTGGATGTTGAACATGTACAGCAACGTCAAGGGGCAACATCGCCATCGTCGTGGTCAGCCTGCTGATGCTCGGCGGCGGCATCGCCTTGGATCGGAGCCAGGCCACCGTCGGTGACGTGTCGTTCCTGCGAGCGATGATCCCGCACCACTCGCTGGCCATCACCCGCTCGGAACGGTTCAACAACGACGACATCCGAGTCGCCGCGAGCTGGCGGTCGAGATCAGCGAGGGGCAGCGCCGTGAGATCCTCGAGATGGAGTGGCTGATCGACGACATCAACGAGAACGGGGGCGGCCACGACACCCGGACGAGGCTCGGCAGCGCGAGGTCCCCCGGACTTCGAGGTGGCCGCTGAGCGGGAGTGCAACGGCGGCTGACGCTACGGTCGAACGGGTGGACCAGGGTACTGATCCGTCGGCGTTCGCCGACATCGACCGTTGCGGTGTGGGTGCTGTTGGCGCTGTTGCTGGAGCGTGCTCCAGCGACTATTCGACCGCCCGAGGCGGAGATTCCTCGGGTGGCGCGGAGCTGTACGGACAGTCGTGCGCGCCCTGCCACGGCGCCGACCTTTGTGGCATCGTCCAGGCCGCCGCACCTGTGGCGGTCTACCGCGCCTGACCACCACCCCGACGCGCCGTTCCGAGCTGCGGTGACCCCAGGGGTCGAGGGCCCATCACTGGGACTTCGGGGACATGCCGCCGGTCGAGGGACTCAGTGAGCAGGAGATCGACCTGATCATCAAGCACATGCGCGAGCAGCAGGAGATCCACGGACTCGACCCCCTACCCACGGGCTGATCCGATCGGATCCAGTGTCGCCGGTGTTAGGCCAGTGACCACGATGCAGACACCGGCGGCGACGGTGCCGAGGGCGATGGCGGCGGCAGGACCGACTGCGACGCCGAGGACCGTGGTGAGCAGACGATGAGCAGCATCGGCCCCGGCACAACAGACGGCCAACGCACCAGCAGGCCGCGATCGGATCGATCCGTCCCGGCCCCGGTTGGGTCGGTCATGACGCCCACCGCCTTCTCGCGGGCTGTGGGGGCGGTTAGTCGACGAGTTCCGGTGGGCGGAGCTCGACGCGGCGGAGGAGCTGGGCGTTGAGGGCCACGACGATGGTGGAGACGCTCATCAACACGGCTGCGAGCGCCGGCGGCATGTTGATGCCCGCCCACGCTGAGGGCACCGGCGGCGATCGGGATGGCGAGCACGTTGTACCCGGCGGCCACCACAGGTTCTGGAGAGGCCTCGCGGTAGGCGGCTGGAGAGCCGGATAGCGCCACCAGCTCGTGGGTCTGAGCTGGCGGAGATGAGGCCGGGCGGATTCGATGGCGACGTCGGTGCCGGCCCCGATGGCGATGCCGACATCGGCGCGGGCCAGGGCGGGGGCGTCGTTGACGCCGTCGCCGACCATGGCCACCTTGAGGCGTCGGGCCTGGAGCTCGGCGACCTTGGCGTCCCCTTGTCCTCGGGAGCACTCGGCCATGACCTCGTCGACGCCGAGGTCGGCGCCGACGGCGTCGGCGACCTGTCGGGCGTCGCCGGTGATCATCACCACGCGCCGGTTCATGGCCTGCAACTCGGCGACGGCCATTTCGCCTCGGGGCGGACCTCGTCCTCCAGCGCGATGCCACCGATGATGATGTCACCGCGGGCTGAGGTACAGCACCGACGACCTGCGGTCCTTCCAGGTCGTCGACCAGTCGGTCAGTTCGTCCGGTTCGGTGAGCGACAGCTCGCGCATATGTTGGGGCCACCGACGGTGTAGGTGTCGCTGTCGATGCTGGCCTCGACGCCACGACCGGTGATCGACCGGAAGTCGCGCGCCGAGGCGATGTCGCCGCGGTCGCGGGCGGCGGTCACGATGGCCCGGGCGAGGGGGTGCTCGCTGTCGGACTCGACGCCACCGGCGAGGCGTAGGACCTCGTCGTCGTCGACACCGGCGCCGGCCACGCCGACGACGGTGTGGGCACCCTTGGTGAGGGTGCCGGTCTTGTCGAACAGGAACGCATCGACGGTGCGGCTCTGCTCGAGCGCGAGTCGGTCCTTCACCAGGATCCTGGTTGCGGGCGGCCATCGCCGAGGAGATCGAGGTGGTCAGCGGGATCGCCAGACCGAGGGCGTGGGGGCAGGAGATGACCAGCACGGTGACAACGCGGGTGACCGCCTCATCGGTGTCACCGAGGGCAAACCACACCACGCCGGTGATCGCGGCGGCGCCGGTGGCGACGTAGAACAGCAGCGCGGCGGCCCGATCGGCCAGGACCTGGGCCGGGACTGCGAGGACTGGGCCTCGGCGACCAGCCGTTGGATGCCGGCCAGGGCGGTCTCCTCCCACGGCGTCGACCCGGACCCGGATCGCGGAGTCGGTCGACACCGTGCCTGCTACGACCCGGTCTCCGAGGTCCTTCGAGACCGGCTTTGACTCGCCTGTGATCATCGATTCGTCCAGCTCCGCGGAGCCGTCGACGATCTCCCCGTCCGCCGGCACTCGTGCCCGGATCGCACCAGCACCACATCGCCAGGCTCCAGGTCGTCGATCGGGACGGATTCGACAGCACCGTCGGGTCCGATGCGTTCGGCCTCGTCGGGGAGCAGCGCAGCGAGGGCGGCGAGGGCGTCTTGGGCCTGGCCGAGGGCGCGCATCTCCTGCCAGTGACCCAAGAGCATGATCGTGACGAGGGCAGCGAGCTCCCACCAGAAGTCCAGGCCGAAGGCGTCGAGGGGAGGTGGCCATCGAGGCGATGTGTAGGCGACGGTGATCGCCATGGCGATCAGCAGCATCATCCCCGGTTGACGGTCCTTCAGTTCACGCCGGCCGCCTTCGAGGAACGGCCAGCCGCCCCAGAAGAAGATCACCGAGCCGAGCACCGGGCCGACCCACTCCATGCCGGGGAAGCCGAGCTCGAGCTGAACCAGTCCATGACCATGTGGCTGGTCGCCACGACCGGGATGGTCATGAGCAGGCACTACCAGAACCGACGGCGGAAGGCCCTCGGTGTGGTGCCCGGCGTGCTTGCCGGTGGTGTGCCCGCCGTGTCGATCGTGGCCGTGTTTCCTTCGTGACCGGCGTGGTCCGGTCGGCGTCCGTCGCCGCTGGTGTGATCGGGGGCGGCGTCGCTGTGGATTGGGTGTCGTGCTGTTCGGTTGCCATGTCGGGGCCTCCGCTGTTGGTTCGCGATGCCGCAAGGTGCGGCTCGTCGTCGTTGGTCGGTGGAGCGGCTCGGCGTGGTTGCCGGCGGCGCAGCACGGCCAACGCCACGATCGAGGCGGCGATGGCCAGGAGGCTGACCCAGATGTTCACCCGCAGCCCGGCGAGGCGGGTGGCGTCGTCGATGCGCAGCGCCTCGACCCACAGTCGACCGAGGCCGTAGCCGCCCACGTACAGGGGCGAACAGTGTCCGGGGTGCGGCGTGGACGGCGGCGCTCATAGAGCACCAGGAGCCCGGCGAGGGCGAGGTTCCGCAGCGCCTCGTAGAGGAACGTGGGGTGGAAGGTGGCGAACCGCTCGTAGCCGTCCGGGCGGTGCGCAGCGTCGATCTGCAGCCCCCAGGGCAGGTCGGTGGGCCGCCCGAAGAGCTCCTGGTTGAACCAGTTGCCGAGCCGGCCGATGGCCTGGGCGAGTGGGATGGCGGGGGCGACCACGTCGAGCAGCTGCGCGGCGGGGGAGCCCTCGGCGGCGAGCCAGGACCACCCCGGTGGCCACGCCGACCAGGAGTCCGCCGGGGATCCGGAGGCTGCCCTCCCACACCGCAAGGCGTGGAGCCAGCGGCCCTGGAACCGGTGGTAGTCGGTGAGCACGTGGAGGCCCGGGCGCCGATCAGGCCGGCGATCACCGACCACGTCGCCAGGTAGGAGATGCCGGAGGGGTCACCGCCGCGGGCCGCCCAGCGACGCTGGGCGACCCACACTGCCACCAACACGCCGGGCCGCGATGGCGAGCCCGTAGGCCCGCAGCTGCAGCGGTCCGATGCCGATGGCGTTCTCCGGCGGGCTGGGAATCGCCCCCACCAGGAGGGCGACGCTCACGGCTCCTCCACCACCAAGGTGCCCTCCATGCCGGCCTCCAGGTGCCCGGCGACGGCAGTAGAAGGTGTATTCGCCCGGTTCTTCGGCTCGCAGTCCGCCTTCGGCGGTCTCGCCGCGGTCGGCGGCGACGTGCACGTCGATGTCGTCGATGGTGAAGTCGTGCAGCAGGTCGTCGGAGGTCAACACGATGGCGATGTCTTCACCGGCAGTGACGGTGATCTCGTCGGGGTCGAACTCGAAGGACGTGGCCTCGACCTCGATGCGTCGGGCGCCGGGCGCGACGGGGGTGGACTCGTCGTGGCCGTCCATGCCGCCCATGTCGTCGTCCATCTGACCGGGCATGGAGCCCATCGGTGCGTCGGTGGAGGCGTCGTCGTCGCCGCAGGCGGCGAGGACCAGGGAGAGGGTGAGCAGGGACAGAACAACAGCAGTGAGGGATCGGCGCATGAGCGCGCTCCTTCTCGAGAGAACGGATGTGGCGGTGCGCGGGCGCACCGGGGTGTTCAGGTGAAAGGGCGCTTCAACAGCGCATGACCGACAGCCGGACCCACGCCGGCTCTGGCGGTCGTTGCGACTCGACCAGGCCACTGGCGGCCCGTTCGAGGGTGGCGGCGAGGGCGGTGATCGGCCCGCTGCCGAGGCGGCGTCGGGCCAGGCCGATGCCGACGATGGTGGTGATGATGGCCATGCACGCGGCCATCACGTGCCCGGCCAGGCAGTCGAGGCAGTGATCGTCCTCGGACGGCGACGCGGAGGCATCGAGGTGCACGCCGGGCTCGGTGTGGGCGTGGGCGTCGACCGCGGGCGCCGCCGTCGCAGCGGCCGGGCTGTGGTGATCTCCGGCGCCTGCGTCGAGGCCGTGCATCAGCAGGAGCGCGCCGACCAGCATGGGCAGGACCAGGAGCCAGGTCCAGCGGGGCAGGCGCGTCGGCATCACGATCGACCGTACTGCCCGTGGGGGTCGCCGGTCCGGTCGCCGTGTCGGCGAGCGGTGGAGGTCATGAGCGCAGCAGCCGTTCGAAGGCGGTCATGGCCTCGTTGACCATGTCGTCAGGCGATTCGGTGCCGTCTCGCCCTTCGGCGTGGGTGACGCAGTGGCGGACGTGCTCGTCGAGGAGTCCGAGGGCGACGCTCTGGAGCGCTTTGGTGACCAGCCGAGATCTGGGTGAGGACGTCGATGCAGTAGGTGTCCTCGTCGATCATGCGCTGCAGCCCTCGGACCTGGCCTTCGATGCGGCGCAGGCGGGCCTGGTAGTCGTCCTTGCCTATCGAGTAGCCGCGCATCGGTCCTCCTGGTGTCGGCGCTGTCGTTCCATCCTGGCTCCCAGCCACGTCGTGGTGGTCATGGCACCAGGTTCCCGATGCGGTCTTCGATGGCCTGGCGGCGGATGACGTTGACCAGCCGGTCTCGTTCCTCGCCGCCGTGGAAGAGCACGAGGGTGGGGATGCTCCGCACCCCGTAGCGGGCCGCGGTGTGCGGATTGGTCTCGACGTCGAGCTTCACGATTCGGATGCGGTCGCCCCACACCTCGGCGAGCTCGTCGAGGACCGGGTCGAGCAGCTGGCAGGGCCGGCACCAGTCGGCGTGGAAGTCGACGAGGACCGGGTCGGCGGCGCAGGACGTCGAAGGTGAAGCGGCCGTCGGTGGTGGTACGGGGTCGGGTCATCGGTGCCCCTGGCGGTTGGCCTTGAACCGGCGGAGCCGGAGGCTGTTGGTGACGACGAACACGCTGGAGAACGCCATGGCGGCGCCGGCGATGATCGGGTTCAGAGCCCGGCGGCGGCGAGTGGAAGGGCGGCGACGTTGTAGGCGAAGGCCCAGAACAGGTTGCCCTTGATCGTGGCGAGCGTCCGGCGCGGCAGGCGGATGGCGTCGGCGGCGGCGCGGAGGTCGCCGGTGACGAGGGTGAGGTCGGAGGCCTCGATGGCGACGTCGGTGCCGGTGCCCATGGCGAGGCCGAGGTCGGCCTGGGCGAGGGCGGCGGCGTCGTTGACGCCGTCGCCGACCATGGCGACACCACCCGACCCTCGTCCTGGAGGCGCTGGACGACGTCGACCTTGTCGGCGGGGAGGACCTCGGCGATGACCTCGTTGATGCCGACCTGGGCGGCGACGGCCCGGGCGGCGGCGGTGGTTGTCGCCGGTGAGCAGCATCGGGGTGAACCCGAGGTCGCGCAGCTGCTGCGATGGCGTCGGCAGAGCTGTCCTTCACGGTGTCGGCGACCACCAGAACAGCGCGCGGGCCTGGCCGTCCCAGCCGACGACGATGGCGGTCCGGCCTGCGTCCTCGGCCTCGGCCTTGACGGCGAGCACGAGTCCGCGGGGAGGTGCTGGGACCAGTCGGCGAGCAACGCTGGGCGACCGGCGATCACACCGTGCCCCTCGATGACGCCCTGGACGCCGAGGCCCTCGGTGCTGGCGAACGACTCGACCGGCGCAGCTCGATGCCTCGTCGGCGGGCGCCGTCGGCCACGGCCCGGGCGATGGGGTGCTCGCTGGCGTCCTCGAGGTCCCGCCGACGAACAGCAGCTCGGCTCGTCGGTCGTGCCGGGCTCGACGACGACGTCGGCGAGGCTCATCGTGGCCGGTGGTGACGGTGCCGGTCTTGTCGAGCACGATGGTGTCGACCTGGCGGGTGGACTCGAGGACCTCGGGGCCCTTGATGAGGATGCCGAGCTGGGCGCCCGGCCGGTGCCGACCATGAGGGCGACGGGGTGGCGAGCCCGAGGGCGCAGGGGCAGGCGATGATCAGCACGGCGACGGCGGCGGTGAACGCCTCGGTCGCACCCGTACCGGCGCCGGAGCCAGAACCCGAGCGTGGCGATCGCCAGCAGGATCACGATCGGGACGAACACGGCGGAGACCCGGTCGGCGAGGCGTTGCACCGGGGCCTTGCCGTTCTGGGCCTCGGTGACGAGCCGGGCGATCTGGGCGAGGGCGGTGTCGGCCCCGACCCGGGTCGCGCGCATCACCAGCCGGCCGCCGGCGTTGACGGTGGCGCCGGTGACGTCGTCGCCGGTCCGACCTCGACGGGGACGCTCTCGCCGGTGAGCAGCGACGCATCGACTCGCGGAGGTGCCGTCCTCGACGATGCCGTCGGTGGCGACCTTTCTCGCCGGGCCGGACCACGAACCGGTCGCCGACCTGGAGCTGATCGATCGGGACCCGCACCTCGACGTCGTCGCGGAGGACGGCGACGTCCCTTGCGCCGAGCTCGAGCAGGGCCTTGAGGGCGGCGCCGGTGCGGCGCTTGGACTTCGCTTCGAAGTAGCGGCCGGCGAGGATGAACACGGTGACGCCGGCGGCGACTCGAGGTAGATCTCGTGCCGGGCCGCAGCCTGCGTTCGATGGTGAGCTCGAAGGGCATCCTCATGCCGACGTCACCCCGGCGTCGCCGATGAACAGGGCGTAGATGGACCATCCCAGCGCGGCGATGGTGCCGATCGAGATGAGCGTGTCCATCGTGGCTGTGCCGTGACGGAGGTTAGCCACGCGGCCCGGTGGAACGGGAACGCACCCCACACGACGACTGGCGCAGCGAGGGTGAGGATAGCCACTGCCAGTGGTCGAACTGCAGCGCCGGGATCATCGACATCAACAGGACCGGGATGGTCAGGGCGGTCGAGATGGCAAGGGTGCGCAGCGCGGCGGGTCGGATCGATCGTTGCAGCACCTGCCTCGCGTTCACCTTCGCCACCCGGCGCCTGGGGCAGCTGGGCGGTGTAGCCAGCCGCCTCGACCTCGGCGACGAACTCGGCAGGGGTCGCGTCCCGTCGCCGTCGATCGTGACCGCGGCCTGCTCGGTGGCGTAGTTCACGGTGGCGGTCACGCCGTCGACCTTGTTGAGCGCCGCTCGATGCGGTTGGCGCACGACGCGCAGGTCATGCCCTCGATGGCCAGGTCGATCCGCTGATCTGCGGGTCCGCCGGTCTCTCCGGGGTGGTGGTGGTGATGGTGCTCATCAGTGGCCCTCGCCATCGGTGTTGCCGTGGTCGGCGGCGGCGGTCGGGGTCGTCGTCGCGTCGGTATCCAAGTCGGGGTGAAGGCGGCCGTGCGGACCTGCTCCGTCGACGGAGAAGTCGAAGAACAGCCGGTAGCGACCCCGGGGCCGGCTCGGCGATGCCGAAGGAGACCGGCCGGTCCCGTCGGTGGGGTGGACGTGGAGGTAGCCGAGATCGGCGGCGTCGATGGCCACGGGTGGTCGCGAGCGCCGAGGTAGGGATCGGGCTCCACGACGGCGCCGTCACGGCGAACCGACAGAGACGCCGTGAGGCCGGCGGTTGTCGGGGTCAGTCGAGGTGACGGACAGGTCGTCGACGGTCGTGGTACCGGCCGGGTCGGGCAGGGTGCGTCCGGTCGCCGTCCCGGGTACGACGAGGTCGACGGTGAGGACCAGGTCAGGGCCCTCGGAGGGACAGTGTCGGCGATGACCCGGTACCCACCCGGCACGAGGGCAGGAGCGCTGACAGTCCAGGTCCGTCGTCGGCGAGCCAAGGGGTGCAGGTGGGCGTAGCCTCAGGGTCGTTCGAGACGCCACGATGAGGTGCATGGGCCGGTCGTGGCGGTCCTCGAAGTCGGTGACCGTGGCCCCAGCCGGGTCGAGCACCCGGAAGGTGAACTGCTGAGGCCTGCCCGGCGGCGAGACGACGGTCGTGGGGGCGTCGATCCGGTAGTCCGCTGCGGCGCAGGGCTGGTCGCCGTGGCCGGCGTGGGTGGTCGGAGTGAGGGTGGAAGGCATGGGGGTCTCCTCGTGATCGGAGTGGGGTTGGGGGGGGCCGGGCCGGCGGCGGCGCCGAGGGCGGCGCCTCCGCCGAGGGCGACCACGGCGGCGAGGCCGAAGGCCGCCAGCCGGGCCGGGGCGGTCATGTGACGACCTCGTAGCCGGCTTCCTCGACCGCCGAGCGGATTGGCGTCGGGGTCGACAGGCGTGTCGGAGGTGACGGTGAGCCGGCCGGAGGCGAGGTCGACATCGACGGCGGTGACCCGTCGATGCTCGACACCTCGGCCTGGACCGAGCCGACGCAGTGCCCGCAGGTCATCCCCGCGACCTGGAAGGTGGAGGTGGTTGCCATGGTGGTCTCTCCTGTGTGGTGGTTCACGGCGTGGCCGTGCGGTTGGTGGTGGTGGTTCGGCGCACGGCGAGGCGATCCCCGCGCCGCCTGCGATCGCAGCGAAGCAGAGCCGAGCGTCTGGAACGGACCGAACACGACGCCCAGGAACCCGATCAGCGGACCGGACGCCCCATAGGCGAAGCGGGCCCAGCGCGGCGCTCCGTCGATCGCCGCTGCGGCTCGGGCGAGCAGGATCGAGCGACCGAGAACAGCACAGCGCCGCCGATCAGGGTGACGAAGGTGGGGATGCCGTAGACGTCGTCGTAGACGGCCGAAGCTCCGCGTCGCCTTGGAGCTCGAGATGGCCGGATGGGGGCTGGGCGAAGGCGGCGACACCTGAACCCGGCGATCAACCCTGCCGAGCCCAGGACCGTGAGAGCGAAGCCCCACACTGCTGGGCGGATTCGGTGGCCCGTGGTGAGGATCGCTCCGGCGAGCGCCGCACGCCGATGGTGTTCAGTGCGAGGCCGAGGATGCTCCCCACGAGGTGCTTGGCGAGGAACTCGTCGGTGATCACGAACCGTGCCCACGACGTGAACTCCGTCGTCGGGTCGGGCTGGTGGGTCATCCGTCGCCCACAACGTGAGCAGCCCGAACACCGGGAGCAGCCACACCCCGTTGCGGAGATGGCGGAGGGTCGACCGCCGGGCGCACTGCGATCGAATCGGCAGACATCGTCGTGGTCATGGGTCGTTCCTTCGCCAGAGCAGCCGGGGGCCGCCGGTAGCGTCATACCATACCCCCTAGGTACCTTTGTCAAGCGCGATCGAACGGCCCTCCCTGAAGCGGTGACATCCCGGATGCAGGGACGTGTCGTCCGCCGGTCCGCACTACTACGCCCTGTCGTCGACGGGAGGAGCCGGGGCTCACAGGATCGGGGTTCGACCGCTACGTTGCCGCGATGGAGCTGACGTCACTGCGCATGAAAACGCTGCCTGTATGGCGGGTGGCAGTGGCCGTTCTGGCGGCCCTCGCAGTGACCGCATCCTGCTCGGGCGACGACTCGCCCCCAGCGGCGAGCGACGGCGGAGCCGGCGGAGCTCCCTACGCACAGTCATGTGCGTCCTGCCACGGCAGTGATCTGCGGGCACCGACCTGGGACCACCCCATCTCTCCAGGTGTACGCGCCGGATCACCATCCCGACGAGGCGTTCCGAGCCGCGATCACCCAGGGCTCCCGGGCCCACCACTGGGAGTTCGGTGACATGGCACCGGTCGGGGGCCTCAGCGATGAGGAGATCGACCTGGTGATCGCCTACGTCCGCCAGCAACAGGAGCTCCACGGCCTCGAGCCCTTACCTGCCGCGGTGAGGCGCTTCACGGACCAAAGGCTCAGGACCCGCCCATCATCGGACCGTCGCATCCACTGGTCCCAGTCGCCCATGTGGTCGCCCATCCAGTCGACCATCTGGTCGCACCACTCGGCGCCGCCGTTCGTGGCAGTGGGGTTGTCGGCCATCCACCGCTGGCAGGTGTCGCGCATCGAGTCGGGGTCCCGCCACATCATCGACCCCATCATCATTCCGTCTTGGCGCTGGCCCATCCGGCCGTTCATCCAGTCGGTCATGGAGCTGCACCACCGTCGCCAGGACCGTCGGCGCCCCTGGTAGCTGTCGGCCCACCGTTGGCACCCCTTGGGCATCCAGCCGATCTGGGCGGTGCCGTAGGCGGGGCCGTCATCACGGTTGGCGATGACCGCCGGCGGCGACGCCGCCGACGGCGAGGACGGTGACGACGACCGCCAGCACGATCCATCGGCGGGCGGTGCGGTTCGAGGCCGTCGGGCCGGTGGGCTCCCTGCTCGGCGGGTTCCACGTCGAGGTCTTCCATGGATCCACGATCCTCCCGGGTGGCGGCGGGGCACAAGGGACCTTGGGCCCTTGCGCGGGGCGCTGACCGGGGGTTTGTGGGAACGGGCCCGCTGAGCGGTCAGACGGCCCGGCTGCGGCCGAGGCCAGGCAGGAACCGGCCGGCGGTGGCGGTGTAGCGCTCGTAGTCGGGGCCGTGGACGGTGCGCAGGTAGGGCTCCTCCACGAGGCGGACCTGGACCTCCAGCGCGGCGAACAGGGCGGCCAGTCCGGCGAGGAGATGACGTTGCCGACCATGAGGGTGAGACCGAGGGCGATGACGAGCATGGCGGTGAAGATCGGGTTGCGGACCAGCGCGAAGGCCCCGCCGGTGACCAGGCCGGTGCGTTCTGCGGGATCGACGCCGATGCGCCACGACGCCCCCATCCGCATCTGTGCGGCAGTCGTCGCCACGATCCCCTGCGACGGCGAGCGCCAGGCCGACGACCTGCACCGTGGCGTCGTCCAGCGGCGCGATCGGGTCCAGCCCGGCGAGCCCGGCGATCGGTGCGGCGAACCCGGCGACCAGGGCGGCGACGAAGCCGAGCTTCGCCCACCACTGGGTGGTACCGGCCTCGGCGTGGAGACGCAGCCCGGTGTCGCCGGTCTGGCGCCACTGCACCCAGGTCCGCCAACCGAACGCGATCGCCGCGAACGCCACGTAGAGCACGAGCGCCAACACCGTCATCACCAATCTCCGTCCCGAACGACTTGTCTCATCGGCCTCGGACGGTATCATCGGTCTATGCCGATGCAAAGTGGTGCGGTCAGCGCCGATGAGCGCAGCGACATCGATGTCGCCGCCCAGATGTTCCGAGGGTTCGGCGATCCGACCCGCCTGGCGATCCTCACCGAGCTGCTCGCCGGGGAGCAGCGCGTGGTCGATCTCGTCGCCGCGGTGGGTGGGTCGCAGTCGAACGTGTCCGGCCACCTGGCGTGCCTCAAGGAGTGCGGCCTGGTGCTGGACCGCCCCCAAGGCCGCGCCGTGCACTACCGGCTGGCCAGCCCAGCGGTCGTGGACCTGCTGCGCCAGGCCGAGGTCCTGCTCGGTGAGATCGGCGAGAACGTGGCGCTGTGCCGCAACCACCGGATGCCGCGATGAGCGCCCCGGCCACCCCCGACACCCACCAGACCCACGGCCCCGACCGGCTGCTCCCGGGGCTGGTCGCGCCGCAAGAGGTGCGGTGGTCCGCGACCAGCGGCCTGCTCATCGCAGCCGGCTACCTGGCCGGGCTGCTGGGCGCGCCGGGTGTCGTGTCGACAGCGCTGTTCGTGGCGGCGGCGGTGGTCGGCGCCCGGTTCTTCGCCGCCGAGGCGGTCGAGGAGCTCGTGTCCGAGCGTGAGATCGGCATCGAGCTGTTGATGACCGTCGCGGCGGTGATCGCCGGCGCGCTCGGCGCCTGGTCCGAAGCCGCCGCGTTGGCGTTCCTGTACTCGATCAGCGAGGCCCTCGAGGAGTTCACCGAGGACCGCACCCGCGATGCCATCCGCAAGCTGTTGGACCTCGCCCCTCGAACGGTCACCGTCGTCGCGCCCGATGGCACCGAACGCGACGTCGACATCGACACCGTGGCGGTCGGCGACCGGTTCCTGATCCGCCCCGGACAGAACGTCGCCACCGACGGTCGCGCCATCGACGGCACCTCTGCGGTCGACGAGTCTGCCGTCACCGGCGAGTCGATCCCCATCGACAAGACCCCAGGCGACCCGGTTATCGCCGGCACTGCGAACGGCCACGGGGCCCTCGTCGCCGAAGCGACGGCCACCGCCTCCACCAACACCCTGGCCCGGGTCGTCGACCTCGTCAGCGAGGCCCAGGAACAGAAGGGCCGGGGCCAGCAGTTCATGGAGCGCTTCGCCCGCATCTACTCCCCCGCCGTGCTCGCCCTCGGCGCCGGCGTCCTCCTCGTCGGTGGTGGGGTGAGTGGCGACTGGTCCGAATGGGCGCTGCGGGCCGCGACCGTGCTCGTCGCCGCCGCGCCCTGTGCGCTGGTCATCTCGATCCCGGTCACCTACGTCGCCGCCATGGGACGCGCCAGCCGCGACGGCGTGCTCATCAAGGGCGGCATCTACCTCGAGGAGCTCGGCCGGCTTCGCGCCATCGCCTTGGACAAGACCGGCACCCTCACCCACGGCCGACCCGAGCTCACCGAGATCCACCCCTCGACGGCCGCGACCCGACCAGCTCCTCACCTTCGCCGCCACCGCCGAGCGCCGCCCGAACACCCCATCGCCCGAGCCATCGTCGCGCCGCCGATGCCCGGAACCTCACCATCGGCGAACCCGACACCTTCCACGCCGCCGTCGGCGGCGGCATCCACGCCCGCATCGACGGCACCGACCTCACCATCGCCAGCCCCGACTACACCACCAGCCAGGGCCACGACCTCAACCCGGCCGTGACCACGGTGATCGAAGACCTCGAGTCCAACGGCAACACCACCGTCGTGATGGCCGACCCCACCGGACCCCTCGCCGTGCTCGCCGTCGCCGACACCATCCGCCCCCAAGCCGCCGACACCATCCACCGGCTCCGAGCACTCGGCGTCAAACACATCACCATGCTCACCGGCGACAACCCCCGCACCGCCCGAGCTATCGCCACCCGAGCCGGCATCGACCACGTCGACGCCAGCCTCAAACCCGAAGACAAGGCCGCCCGCATCCGCCAACTCGTCGACGAGCACCACCACGTCGCCATGGTCGGCGACGGCATCAACGACGCCCCACCGCTCGCCGCCGCCAGCGTCGGTATCGCCATGGGCACCGCCGGCAGCGACATCGCCCTCGAGACCGCGGATGTCGCCCTCATGGCCGACGACCTCACCCGACTCGTCACCGCCATCACCATCGGACGGCGCACCCGCCGCGTCGTCACCCAGAACCTCATCCTCTCGCTGATCATCCTCGCCGCCCTGGTCCCCGCCGCCCTGTTCGGAGTCATCGGACTGGCCGCCGCCGTCCTCGCCCACGAGCTCTCCGAGCTCGTCGTCATCCTCAACGGCACCCGCATGGCCAAGAAGTAGGGCCACCTGGCTGTGATCGGCGCAGGTGGAGCCACGACCAGCCAGCCCTGCGGACATTCGACAGTTCGCAACCGGTCGAGGAGTTCGTGCGGCGTTCTACCGGGCAGGTCGATGCGGACTCCATGTCGTTGACCTGCGGGTTCGCGAGATGAGCCGTTCTGCTCGACATCAGAGCGGGACGTTCTCACGATCGTTCTACCGGGTTCCGGAGCGCCCGGATCCGGAAGAACAGGAGGATCCGCCATGCAAGGACACGTCGCCCGCAAGCGCGATCGCTACTACGCCGTCATCTATGAAGGGCTCGACCCGGTCACCGGCAAGGAACGGCGCAGCTGGCATCCCGCCGGCACCGACCGCACCCGAAGCCGCAGCGCTCGTTGCGCGCCTCGCCGCCGAGCGCGACGGCCGCAACGACGAGGTCCGCTCGCTCACCTTCGGGGCCTACCTCACCCACCATTGGCTTCCCCGCCAAGCGCCTCGAGCTGCGCGTCAGCACTCATCGCAGCTACGTCCACAAGACCCAGCGCCACATCCTCCCCGTCCTGGGCCGCAAGCGGCTCCGCCGGCTGCGGCCCGAAGACCTCGAACGGCTCTACAACTCGATGCTGCAGCCCAAAGACGGCACCGGGCCCTCGCCCCGAAGACCGTCTACGAGGTGCACCTGATCATCCGTGGCGCCCTCGACCACGCGTTGCGCCGAGGGCTCGTGACCCGCAACGTCGCGCTGGCCGCTTCTGCACCCAAGCTGCGGGCGATCCCCAAGACCGAGCAGAAGACCTGGACCGCCGACGAGCTCCAGGCGTTCCTGCGGGGCTGCGGCCGGTCACCGGCTGTTCCCAGCCCTGTGGCTGTCGGCCAACACCGGGATGCGGCGCTCCGAGCTCCTCGGGCTGAAGTGGTCCGACCTCGACGTGGCGAAGAAGCGCCTGTCGATCAACCGCGGACTGGTCGCAGTCGGCTACGAGCTCCACGAATCACGCGGCAAGACCGACAACTCCCGGCGCTGCATCGACCTCGACCAGACCACCTCGCGGTCCTGGCAGGTTGGCGGACACTCCAAGCCGCCGAGTTCGCCGCCGTCGGCATCGACGACCCTGGCTGGATGTTCACCTCCGCGCCGGGCGGGCCCGTGCACCCCCACTCGATCAGCCAGACCTTCGACCGGATCGTGCGACGCGCCCCGGTCCCCGTCATCCCGTTCCACGGTCTGCGCCACACCCACGCCAGCCTGCTCATCGCCAACGACGTCGACGCCAAGGTCGCGCCCGAACGCCTCGGACACAGCGAGTTCGTGTTCACCGTCCAGAGCTACCAGCACACCTTCCCAGGGATGCACACCGACGCCGCCCGCGTCATCGAAGCACTCCTCACCCCACGCGCCACCGAAAACCCCAAGCTCGCCAAAGCCGGTTGAACACCCGGGAGAACGAACCCCGAACCCGGTAGAACGTCCCGACAACGAGCAAGGCCCAAGTCGCTGACCTGGGCCTTCACTCATCTAGTTGGTGGCGGGGGCAGGATTTGAACCTGCGACCTTCGGGTTATGAGTTCCCGTCCTGTCCTGTGCGTTCCAGTACCTCTGAGGTGGGGTTTCGCATTCGACGTGCCGATCTGTACCACTGCGGACCAGCAGATCCCAGCCCGCGGTGTAGAAGAGAGTGTAGAAGAACGGCGAGGCCGGCACCCGCCCGACAGGTGACCAGGGTGGTGTCTGCGAGACGGGACCGGCGATGGCCACGGCGGAGTCCGGTCGACGGCGGTCGTCGCACATGAGCGGGTGTCGATGTCGTTGTGCATCCCTCAGGTCTGCTCCGACCGGCGATCGCCGACTTGGCACCGACTCCCGCTGGGTCACGCAACGAAGCGTCTCCCCCACCGCACCACTGGGTGGGAGGTCCAACAAGGTAATCGCCAGCGGTTCGGCGTGGCGGGAGCGACGCCTTACGACGGCTCGTCGTCTCGCACTGGGAGGTCGCGACAGCAGCAGGTCGGGTGACTCTCACACCGTTGCACGATCACGCCGTGTCGACGCGGCAGCCGCACTCGGCACAGGTCATCTCCACCCAGCCGACCGTACCGCCACCTCATGCGGAGTGGGCCAGACTCGAGATGTGGGAACTGTCGGTTGGCTGGGGGTGGCGCTCGCAGGCGTCGCGGCCATCGTGGGGGCGCCGAGACGTTCGCTGAGCACCTCGCGGTCGCGTCGACGCGGCTCGGGGTGAGCGCGTTCGCTCTGGCACTTCTCCTCGCCGGCGCGGAGCCTGAGGAGCTGGCGACTGCGGTGACGGCGTCGCTGCGACGCGCCGGCGATCGCGTTCGGTGATGTGATCGGCGCGAACGTCGCGATCTGTCTTGTCGCGCTCGGCGTCGGAGCGCTGATCGCACCGCTTCCGTTCGACAGGGGCGTGCTTCGCTACGGGCTGGGCGGACTGGCGGCAGGCGCGCTGCGGCCTACCTGTCGTGGGACGGGGACGATCAGCCGCGCCGGCGGGCTGGTGCTGATCGGGGCGTACGTCGTGTTCGTCGCCGTGATCTGGGTGCTTGAGCGTCGCCCTCCGACCCTGGGCGAGACCGCCGAACTGGAAGAGGCAGCGCATGGCGAGATCCGTGGCCGGGTCGGGATCGAGTTGGTGCTCGTCTTCGCCGGTGTCGCCGCGATGGCGGTCGGTGCCATCGCTCTCGTCGAAGGCATCCGACGCATCAGCGACGTGGAGTCAACCCAGACGGTCCTCGGGTTGACCGTGGTCGGGTTACGCGACCGCGTTCGAGCTGGTCGCGCTGGCGTGGTCGAGCGCGCGCCGCGGCATCAGCACCGCCGTCGTAGCGGCTGTCGTTGGATCGTTCACCTACAACGTCACCATGACCTTGGGCGCGGGCGCCCTCGCTCGACCGCTGGTCATCACCGATGCGGTGTCGCTGCACGTGCCGTGGGTCGCCATGCTCGCCAGCCTCGCGCTTGTCCTCGTCCCTCGCGTTCCCGCACAAGGAGCTTCGGCACCGATCGGGAGCGGTGCTGCTCGCCACCTACCCGTTGTTCGTCGCCTGGGTGGTGTTCAGCGGTTGAGCTCGTTCGACGAGCCGGCGGGATTGGCCGTCGTCGACATGCGACGCGTTCGAGCGTCCGTCGCAGTTGCCTCTCACCGAGGATGTTCCCTGATGCCGTCCTTGAGAAGGTCGACGACTAGGGCGATGCGCTCGGCGCGAAGGTCTGGTCGACGCTTGGTGGCGTCGATCCACCGGAGTGTAGGCGCGGCGGTAGAACTGCGAGCCCGTCGAAGAACGCCGCGGCAGTGGGTTCGGCCGCAAGAGCTGCGGCGATGTCATCGGCAAGGTCGTCGCGTTGGGGCCCTTCGGGGTAGAGAACGACGTCGACGTGGTCACCGGGGCGATCCCACAGTCGCTACCGCCACGCCGGTCCGAGCACGATCCCCCATCCGTCGTCGATCGCTTCGACGACGGCTCGACACCCATACCGTTCACGGAGCCGGCCACTGGATGCGAGGGCTTGTGGCCCCAGGCGTCGTCGGGCGCGAACGGAAGCGGTACGAGGACGCGCCGCTTTGCGTTGCTGACAACGGTTGCCGTGAAGCGGCGGGATGGGCCGTCCATGGTTCTCATCATCGCGGAGCGGCTCGGTGAGTACACCCACCGATCGCTGGTGACACCCGAGTGCAGTTCGGCTGGTGTGACCGATCCGCACACGGTTTCCGCCAGGGTCGAGGACGCTGAACTCGCGCATCCCCCCGGCTGGTCCGCCACTCGAGACATCGAGGCCGGCGGCTTGCCATGTCGCCTGCAGGCGTCCATCGCCGGCGTGCAGGTAGGCCTCGCCGCGGTCACGGCCATCGGCGGTTGGGTTGGCCAGGTGCAGTTCGATGCCGTCGCAATGCGAGGCGCGAACCCTTCGTCATAGGTCTCCGACGTCGAAGCCGGCCTCGGCCCAGAACGCTGCTGACGCGGCAACGTCCTCGGTGGCGAGCATCGGGACCGCTCGGATGAACTTGCCGGTGGCGCGGCCAGCCACCCGATGCACCCACTGCACAGGCCGATGTCGCTGTGGCATCTGAGGGACACCAGGTCGGTTTCGGCGAAGTCGCCTCCGCAGCACGCACGCGACGAGGTATCGGTTGCAGCGGCGTCCATGGTCGTCCTCTCCTGGCAGGCGCGGTTGGTCAGGTGCTGTCGATGATCTGGCACACGGGGGCGTCGGTGCAGCGCGCCGGGTCGAGCGCGTCGGCGTTGGCGGCGAGTGCTCGCAGTTGGGTGCGGACTTGGCGCAGCTCGGCCATGCGGTGGTCGATGTCGGCGAGGTGCCGTTCGATCAAGGTGGTGACGTGTTCGCATGGCGCCTCGCCACGGGGAGCGGATGTCGATGATCTGCGCGATCTCGGCGACCGTGAAGCCTGCCGCCTGCGCGGATCGCACGAAGCGCAACACCGAGAGCGTGTCGTCGTGGTAAGTCGCGATAGCCGGAACCGGTGCGGGCAGGTTCGGCGACGAGCCCAGATTGCTCCCAGTACCTGATGGTCTTGGTCGGCACGCCACTGCGTTCGCTCAGCTCACCGATGCACGACCGAACCCTAGACCCCTTGACCTTCAGTGCACGGGAAGGTTTAGGGTGGCCACATGGAGGTTCGCATCCTGTACTTCGAGGACTGCCCCAACGTCGGCCTCGCCGGAGCAACGCGTACGCGACCCTCGCCGCCGGTGATCCCGAGATCCGTGTCATCCGCCAACGCCGTCGCCGACCCGGCGGGCGCGGGAAGCCGCAGGATTTCACGGCTCGCCGACGATTCTCATCGACGGTGTCGACCCGTTCGTCGAGCCCGGCACCGAGACATCGTGGGCATGTCGGGTGTTCGTGTCGGCCGACGGCGTCCAAGGGCGCCGTCCACCGAACAGCTGCGCGAGGCAATGGGCCGGTGAGAGCGCCCGGAAGCGGTTCGGTTCGGTGCCGTGTCCGCGATGGGCATGGCGCTGTGTTTGCTCGTTGACCGCCCTCGCCACGACTGGAACCCTGTCGGTAACCGTCAGCTGGATGGGCGGATCGATCGGGCTCGGCGTGGTAGCGGGGCTTCTCGTCCGGCGCGCTCGTTGTCGCCTGGGCGCGACGCCCACGGCTGCTGTGGCGTCGAGCTCCCCGACGCCGCCACGGACGGTGCCACATCGTGACCACGGCTCCTGACCGGACATGGCCGAGGACCGAGTCGGCGGCAACGACATGAGTGCCGCGGACCCCTACGACCTGATCGTGATCGGCGCCGGCATGGCCGGGAGCGCCGCCGCGGAGAAGTGCGCGCCCGCCGGATGGCGGGTAGGGATCGTCGACGACCTCCCCTACGGCGGCACCTCGCGCTGCGGGGATGTGACCCGAAGAAGATCCTGCGCCGCGGCGCCGAGATCGTCGACGCAGCACTCAGCTCCTCACGGGCAAAGGCATCGACCCAGCCGGACTCGCCATCGATTGGACCGCACTCAGCGCCCACATGCACGGCTTCACCGACCCAGTGCCCGCCAACATGGAAGCCGGCCTCGCCCGCCAGGAGTCGACACCCTCCACGGCACCGCCACGTTCACTCGGCCCGGACCGACTCGACATCGCCGGGGCCGACCATCGGTTCCGTCACGCCTTGATCGCCACCGGCGCCCGACCACGACCACTCGACTTCCCCGGCGCCGAGAACCTCCTCGACTCCACCGGCTTCCTCTACCTCGAACAGCTGCCTCCCCGGGTCCTCTTCGTCGGCGGCGGGTTCATCTCCTTCGAGTTCGCCCACATCGCCGCGCCGGGCCGGCACCACCGCAACGATCGTCGACCACGGGCCCCGCCCGCTGCGTCACTTCGACCCCGACCTCGTCGACCTCCTGGTCACCCGCAGCCGACACCATCGACATCGACGTGCGCCGCAGACCGAGATCGTCGCCTGCACCGCAGCCGACGACGGCTACCAGGTCACCCTCGACGATCATCGCGGCAGCCGCACCACGATCACCACCGATCTCGTCGTGCACGGCGCCGGCCGCCAACCCGAACTGGGCCGCCTCGACCTCGACGCCGCCGGCATCGCCCACGGCACGCACGGCGTCCAGGTCGCCAGCCACCTCCAGAGCACCACCAACCCCGCATCTACGCCGCCGGCGACGCCGCCGACACCCCCGGTGCCCCGCTCACCCCCGTCGCAGTGTTCGAAGGCAAGAGTCGCCGCATCCAACATGCTCAAGGCGGCCGCCACCATCCCCCAACTACAGCGGGATCGCCACCGCCGTGTTCACCATCCCTGAACTCACCCGAGTCGGCCTGCTCGAGACCGAGGCCCTCGACGCCGGCATCGACCTCGACGTCCGCTACACCGACACCAGCGGCTGGTACTCCAACTACCGCATCGGCGAGACCGCCGCCGCCGCCAAGATTCTCATCGACCGCGCCACTGACACGATCGTCGGCGCCCACATGCTCGGACCCGAGTACGGCGAGCTGATCAATATCTGCGCGCTCGCCATCAAGCTCGGCCTCACTACCCGACAGCTCAAGTCCATGAACGCCGCGTACCCCACCGTCGGCAGCGACCTCGGCTCCATGCTCTGACCGGCCTCCACCACACCACCCGCGGCTTCCGTGGAACCGAGGCGAGCACTTAGTGTCTCGACTGCCATCGGCCCGAATCTCCGGTTCGTCGGGAAGCTACCGATGCGGCCGCGGGCCGGGTGCCACTATCGGGCCCGGCCTGGCACGAGCATCTGATCTCGAGGCGGTCAGGCCGGGGCGGGCGAACATGATGACGGCGACGCCGATGAGGCAGATGGTGGCGCCGAGGTAGTCGTAGCGGTCGGGTTTGAAGCCGTCCATGACGATGCCCCAGGCGAGGGAGCCGCGACGAAGATGCCGCCGTAGGCGGCGAGTATAGCCCGAAGTTGTTGTCGTCTTGAGGGTGGCGACGAAGCCAGGCGGCGAGTGCAGCGATCCCGGCGCTGACGATGCCACGCCGCGGTGCCGCGGGCGCCTTGCCAGATGAGCCACGCACCGCCAATCTCGATGACCGCGGTGATGATGAACAGGGCGACGGCCTGGGCGACACCACCCTGACAGGCCCGTTGGTTCCGACGATGTATGCGTGATGGTTCGTCGGTGACCGTGGCGGGCTCACGGCACGCGGAGACGGGTCGGCGCCGAGACCGGCACTGGTTCGCCCCGGTATCGCACCGTCGGCGCGCCCGTGGCCCGGCGTGTCTGGCGGAGGATCCAGGCGCTGCCGATCAGAACGACGGCGATGGCCGCGGCGAGACCCAGGAAGATTCCGGCAGTGGCTGCGAGCCGGCGGTCAGTCCGAGTGCGGCGATGATCGGCGGCGCGCAACAAGCAACGCACGCTGCGGCGACGAAGCCTCCCCGACCGAAGGCTTGACGGAGGTTCACGACGCAGCCCCGATCAGCGCGCCGATCACGGGCTGTGCGTCGTCGGGGCCGACGATGTCCAGAACGACGCCGTCGACACCAACTATGAGCGTGAAGGTGAAGAAGCGACAGCAGTCCTGCTCCGCGGCGACGAGCGTGGCGATGCCAGCGACGTCGACGTCGCCCGAAGCTGGAGCCGGGTGCCGCCGTCGATTGCTTAGCGTCCGATGGCATCGGCCACCGTCGCTCTCCATTGGGCGAGGCGGTCACCTACCTCGTGAGCAGACAGCGGCAGGCGATCGTTGGCGCGGCTCGGTCGTCGCGCCGCACGCCGAGCGCGACAGGTTGATGGAAGGCGTCGGGCTCGTCGCCGGTGCAGCCGCACGTCTCGTCGCACGGCCCGGCCGGAGTGTGGGTGCCCAGTGCGGCGGCGACCCGCCGAAGCTCGGTCGTGAACCCTTCGAGCTCGGCGATCTTGGCCTGCGTGCCGGCGATCTTGGCGTCGACCAGGTCACGGAGGCGCCCTTGGACGGGGGCGCACTCGTCGTCACCCAACAAGGCGAGGAGTTCGGTGATCTCGTCGAGGGACAGCCCGAAGCCCTTCGCCCGTCCGATGAACGACAGCAGCCGGATGTGGCTGTCGTCATAGCAGCGGTACCCGGCCGGGGTGCGGGCAGGTCGCACCAACCCGGACTGCTCGTAGAACCGCAGCGTCGTCGGCGGGAACCCGGTGCGTTCGGCGGCCTGGGAGATCGAATAGCCATCCATGTCAACCACCGTAAAGGTTCGACTCGGCTCGAAGGTCAAGTCCTGCATGAAGGTTTCTCAGCAGAGCTTGCCGGTGCGGCGCCGACGCAAGACGGCTCCCCCGACGACAACCGCCGCGACAGCGAGGCCGACCAGCAGCCATGCCTCGCCGGCCAGCGCACCCGACAACGCTGCGACACCACCCAACGCGAAGCGGAACGGCGAGGCATCCGATCACGCAGGCCGCGGCCAGCAACCCGGCCTTGAGGCCCTTCCCGAGCTGTCGTGGCATCCCGGACCGGATCCTGCAGGTGCGTTGCACCCGCAGCCCGAGTCCGCACAGGATCGGTCCACGGCGCAGGCTTCGGTCGTCTGGTCCGGCGAGGTGTTGATGGTGGTCATGAGGGGCCCTCCGTGGCGGTCGGCCACCCGGTTGGCGGCGCTGCTCGGACCGTATGGTCAGCACCCGAGTCGAAGGTCAAGCACCGATCTCACCGTCGGCGAACACGCACGCGCCACGATCACACGCACCGATCACCTTGGTGACCTCACGGCGCACGGCGCAGCTCGGCGATCTTGGCGTCGATGCGCTCGAGCACTGCTTCGAGTCGCCACCGCTCCGACGCACAGGTCGCGCCGCCCTGATCGGTGGCGTGCAACGCATCGACGACCTCGTCGAGGGTGAGCCCAAGCGCCTGCACGCCGCCGCGCGAGTCGGATCCGTTCGACGGTCGCCGACGTGTAGGTGCGGTAGCCCGAGGGCATGCGTTCGGGCGTCGGGAGGACGCTGCGGCGTTCATAGAACCGCACCGTGTCCACGCTCACACCCGACGACTCCGCGACCTGGCCGATCTTCATGCTCGGAACATTCTCTTGACTCTGGACCTAAGTCAAGACCTTACGTTCCTCAGGCTGGCACACAAGCCCGGCACCGAGGAGACCACCATGACCAGCCAACCCGTCCCGATCGTCTGTGACATGACCGACGCGCCCGACACCACCGAGGAACGACTCGCCGAGTACCGCCGGCTCTTCGGCAGCGATCCGATCGGCCGCGAACGGACCGAGGAAGGCATCCGGTTCCGGTTCGCCGCCCGCCCCGGACTCGCCGACAAGATCCGCGACCTCGCTGCTCGGGAGAAGGCGTGTTGCGCGCCGCTTCGACTTCGACATCCGCGAGCACGGCGAGGAGATCACCTGGGATGCCTCGGTGGTCGACGACCCGATCGCTCGCCCGATCCTCGACGAGTACTACGCCCTCCCCGACACCCTCGACGCCTCCACCACCGAGCTCTTCGACCGCTTCGCCAAGAACGGCCTCGAGATCGTGATCAACGACGACGGGATCATGCGCCTGGCCACCACTGCCGACCTCGGCATCGACTAGCTCCTCCCCCGGCGTTCTACCGATTGTTCCTCCGAGGTCCCGACCACGGGGCCACGCCCGAAGGAGGCACACCATGAAGGGATACGTCGCACAGCGCCGCGGCCGGTTCTACGCCGTCATCTACGAAGGCCGCGACTCCGTGACCGGCAAGGAACGCCGTATGTGGCACCCGGCCGGCACCGACCGGGCAAAGGCCGAGAGGCTCGCCGCGGTTGGCGGCCGCCGAAACCAAGGGTCGATGCCGGCGGTCCCCGACCTTCGGCGCGTATCTCACGAGCCAGTGGCTGCCGGCCAAGAGGTTGCAGCTCGCATCAGCACCTACCGGGCTATGAGCGCAACGTGGGCGCCACATCCTCCCGGCGCTCGGACGGATCAGCATCCGGCGGCTGCGGTTCCAGCAGATCGAGGCGCTCTACGACGCCCTCCTGCACCCGGAGACGGGCCGTGGCCTCGCCCCGAAGACCGTCTATGAGATCCACCTCCTCATCCGCGGCGCACTCACCGACGCCCACCGCCGCGGCTCGTGACCCGCAACGTCGCCCTCGTGGCCCGAGCCCCCAAGCAGCGGACGCTGCAGCGGATCGAGGGCGTGTCACTGACCGAGGACGAACTCCGCCACCTGCTGCGCACCGCCGCGGGCACCGGTTCTTCCTCCATCTTCCGGCTGACGGCTATGACGGGGATGCGCCGCAACGAGGTCCTCGGCCTGAAGTGGTCCGACATCGACTTCTGCCCGCAAGCGGCTGAACCTCAACCGAGGACTCGTCGCGGTCGGCTACGAGGTCCACCAGACCCGTGGCAAGACCAAGACCGCCCGCCGCGCCATCGAGCTCGACGACACCACCCTCGCCGTGCTCGAAGGCTGGCGTGCCAGCCAGGCCGCCGGAGTTCGCCGCGGTCGGGATCGACCCGGGCGACGAGTGGGTGTTCACCGGCGGCGGCGGCGAGCCCATCCATCCCCACGCCGTCTACGAAGGGTTCCGGCGGATCGTGGCCAACGCCGGCGTCCCGGCGATGCGGTTCCACGACCTGCGCCACACCCACGGGAGCCCGCTCATCGCCGAAGGCGTCCCCGTGAAGGTGGTGTCCGGAGCGGCTCGGCCACGCCCACATCGCCCACACACCTCCAGACCTACCAGCACGTCCTGCCCGGCATGCAGGCCGACGCGGCCCGCACTGCCGAGCGCCCGCCGCCCGTGCCTGGCCGCCAAGACGACCAAGCCCGGCAGGTCGTCGGTAGATCGTCGTGGGAACGGCCGGCGGAGGCGGCCTGATCCGGAGGAAACGCCTGGTAACGAGGAAGGCCCAGGTCGCTGACCTGGGCCTTCACTCGCAGTTGGTGGCGGGGGCAGGATTTGAACCTGCGACCTTCAGGTTGATGAGATTTCGGATCGGAATCTCGGCCTGTACCACTGCGTAGCAAATCGTGCCCTTGACCTGGCGTTTCGCGAGTCAGTCTACGCCGCTCGTGCCAATCCGTACACCCCCGTACCAAGCCGCACGGTAGAAGAAAGCAGTAGAAACTCGGCTCATCCCATCGCAGCCTGACGGGCCGCTCGGCGGCTCCGCGAGCACCGCGACGCCGGCCACCGCGCCATGCGCCCGATCTGCGCTGGGGATCGTCGGGTTCGAAGCTTGTCAGGCTCTGGCGAGGCGGCCTCGGCGTTCTCGTTGCGTCCGTTGTTGCCTCGTCGGTGCACACATGGACCGGTGAACTCACCGACGGCGGCGCCACCATGCTCTGACCGCAGCGGTGCCTGCGAGGCTATGGAACTTCGAGTTGACCCTCTCTACCCGGTGCCCTTCAGTTCGCCATCCATCCAACACGAGAAGTCCGTGGAGTAGGTCTCGCTCGCAACGCGAGTGTGGCGGAAAGCGTCAGACCACGTCCGCCCTTTAGGAAGTGCTCGTAGAACAATCGCAGTACGAACCCCGCCGCCTCGTAGGAGTGAACGCTCGCCGCCGGCCCGACAAAGGTCGTCCCGAGCGCATCCGAGAACGGCTCTGCGAACCCATTCGCCAGTTTCACAGCACAGCGAGATGATGTGCCTCGAAAACGACTTGCGTCCGGGCCCAAGTCCAGCGATTGCAGTTGACAGCTGTCCTGGCGAAACCCAGTTGCCGCCAAAGTTGATACCTGGATGGTTGCCACCCGACCATGCCCGACCAGCACGGCGTACCCCCACGGTGCCCGTACACCGGTTCCAGGTCCGCCTCCGTGGACCCGAAGCGCTGCCTTCATCTCCTCGAGGGTTCGGATGTACCCACGTCTACGTCGCCTGGTGGAAGAAGCAGCGAAAGCTGGGCCTTGAGCGACGCGGCGAGTGGATTCAGCACCGGTTGTTCGGTATCCCAATCGCCGATTCGGATGATTAGGATCTTCGCGTACCGGTGGAAGCGCCTCGACGACAGCGGAATCGAGTCTTGAATCCCATGGGCATCCTTCAGGCCAGCAATATTCACGTGCCAGGTTCGCGGAACGCCGGGCACCTCGTTCTGGTTGGCGACCCGCCCCGCAAGCTTTCCCCAAACCATCGCGGCGTCTGCCGGCGCTGAGTAGTCCGGTCGCGCGCCAAGGACGTCGGCGACCGGCACCCAGACTTCATCGTCGTCCTTGTACTTGACGGACTGCACAGCCATGGAAACACCATGTCATGCGGAACGCGACGCGAGGTGCCACCGATCTCGACCCGCTCCAGCGCCCGGGGCGAGTCTCCACCGGGGGCCGCGTCAAGCACTCACGCCGACACCTCCGTCCCGCCATCCTCGGTGAGCGTTTCGGCGTATGCCTCGTAGTCGATCGCCCCGACGCTCCCCAGCTGTTGGAGCTTGTGGAGCAGCCGCATCGTGAAGTAGCTGAGCGAGCGGTCGGGACGCTGACGCTCAGTTCTCGAAGGCCACGACCAGCCGACGCCGTATCGCGGTCGGTATCGAAGGATCCGTCTCCGAGCGCGCAGCCGAGGTCTACCGAGCCGGCGAGTGACTGCGCTTCCAGGTGGCCGCGGAGCACGTCGTGGTACGGCGTCTTCCACTCGCTTCCCGAGGCAAGATGCCGGCAAGGATCGGCAGGTCGTCGAGGTCCTTGCGGAGGTCCTTCCTCCCGAACTGATTCGGGATGAGCGCGGACGTTCGATACAAGCGTCGGACGGATTCGGCCTTCGAGGCCGCTGCGTCCAGGTGCTCTTTGCTGAGGGTCTGCTTGACCTCGAAGACGGCGTAGACGCTCTCGGCTGGGACAGAACGTTGCATCGCCGACGACGAACAGCAGGGGTGAGTAGAAGGCGTCGTAGACGATGAGATCGATCTGCTCGCTCTGGTGTCCGCGACTGTCGACGACCTTGCCCTGTCGCGACCCCGTAGCGGCGGGCGGCAAGAAGCCGGTGAGGAATCCGTACCAGCCGTGCTCGGTGCCGGTGCCGACGATGGTTCCGTGGTCGGTGAGCTGCCCCCAAGCCCGAGCCGAGCGGACGGCTCCTTCTCCTTGGCCGCATGCGCGCCGTGGATGTCGAACGCCTCGAGCGGCGCGGGGCGGGGGCGGTCGGCTCAGCCATCGGTCTGGCGAGCGAATGGACGGGTTGGAACGAAAGAGGTGGCGAGCTCGACCAGCCGAGCACCCCTCGGGGGTCGTCCGTCTCCGAAGGCGTCAAGCACCGCGTCCGGAACCGAACCGCTGCCGAAGGGTCCGGGTACGTCACGCCGAACGACCGATCGCCAGTCGCCCCCAGCAGCCGAACAAGCTCGTCGATCGAGTTGGGGTCGATGCCGGCGTCGGCGAACGCGGCCATCAGGACGCTGCGGCGCTGCTCGTCATTAGGACGTTCGAACACGAAGATGTGAGCGGCGCGACGGGACACTGCCGGATCAATCGAGTCCGGGCGGTTCGTGCACATGATCGTCAGCACCGGCAGCCGATCGCGTCGGAACCCGTCGATTCCCTGGATCAGCGTTGACTCCGGCTCGGTCCTCGTGATGCATCTGGTCGAGTTCTCGCGACTGCGCTACCGAATCGGCTTCGTCGACGAGGAGGATCAGCGCTCGGTTCAGCTCCCCGCTGCTCGTCACGCGCCTCTCTCCGCCATGTTGCGCACTCCCCGGTCAGCGCGTTCGTGATGAGGGTCGTCATCTGGCCGACGAGTCCGCTCCCCGCGTTCAAGCTGAGCGGGTAGAGCGTCACGTCGACCTTCAGCCTCTGCGCTATCGGGTGACCGACGGTCTCGGCGACCTCGGTCTTGCCGGTGCCGACGTCGCCCGCAAGAACGATGAGTGGCACTCGTTCGCCGACGGCCCGAACCGCTGCTATGGGGCCGTCGTGATGGGTCTTGGCCCAGGTGTCGAGGCAGCGCGGGTCGAGCAGGACGGCAGCCTCGTCCACCAATCGCCGCTTCACGTGGTCGAGGCCGACGAGCGCATTGAAACGATCGCCGGAATCAGGATCGGGGAACTCCTGGACGTGGCCGAACAGTTCGGAGGTCATGAGGGCCGAAACGTCCTTCAGCAGCAACCGACGTGCCGCTGCTCGAGTAGGTCCTGTCCCTGCACCCAGTACCCGTTCCCGTCCGCCGGGAGCGTGCCGGTGGAGCGGGAGAAGGGCAGCGTCGCCTCCATCCGATCGCGTTCCGATGACCCCAGGCCGAACCACTTCTGGCTGTAGGACAGAAAGTTGAAGTAGTCGGCGTCCGCCACCTGGCTCGGGCGTAGACGCCGCCGGCGCTGTCGTCGGTGCCGCCACCGACGAGGTCTCCACCGGCAGACACGGAGTACTGCCAGGAGACGACACGCTCGCCGGCCAGCTTGAACCCGAACTCGTACTTTCGCGCACGTAGCCGCCCACGAGCAACTCGACCAGCTCGGCCTCGTAGTCGGGGATGCTGTCGGTGCTCGGTCGTCCGTAGAGCCGGGCGCACTGGTACAGGTCGGCGACGACTTTGGACCGAGGTACTTCGCGGCGTCCTAGTGAATGACTGCGATGCAGCGAGGGTGCTCATCCTCAGCCTCGGAACGCCGGGCCGAGGACGGTCTGCCAGCAGTCCACCGCACGTGTCTTCGTCGTCGCGAAACGCGCCTCTGAGAGCGCGTCGAACGCGTCGGCGCAGGCAGCGACGATCAGGCCCTTGGCGGCCTGGTCGTAGCGGGTAGCGACGTTGTTGGCCGGGTTCACGGGGTCGATCACCTCGATCGGGACGGAGACGTTGCGAGGCGGGAGATCGGCGGCCTTCGTGAAGTCGGTGAACGTCACGATGTCGTCGAACTCCGTCTGCACGATGTACTGGAAGAACGACTCGAGCGCCGTGGGGTAGTCGGAAAGGTCGAGTCCCTGATCGGCGAGGTGAGCCCAGAGCAGCTCGATCATGAACGACTTGAACTTCAGGCTCGGGGTGGCCCTGGTTCGTCGCCTGCCGGCGCCACCACTTGGTGAGCCGGATCAGTTCGGCGAAGTTCGTTCCGTACTTCTTCTTCCGGTCCCGGATGAAGCGCAGGTGCAGAGTGATGCTCGTGAGCAGGCGGCTTCCGTCGTGGCGGTTGACGAGGCTTCCGACGTCGTCGGACTCGCCCTCGTACAGCACGGGCACGACGTCGACGTCGAGACCGCTGCCCTTGTACGACACGGTGACGCAGTGGGCTTCCGCTACGAACTGGTCCCTGTGTCATGTTGGGCGGCGCCCTCGAACAAGCGGTCCGCAAGCCACGGGACCAGCTGCGTCGCCGTTGACGGGCGCGGCGGCCTGCTTGACGTAGACCGCCACGTCGAGGTCGTTGACGGTCTTCAGGGCCGTCCCCTTCGCCACGCTTCCCGCATGGAGCATCTTCACCAGGGCGTAGTCGGGATCCTCGGCGATCTTCTTCTCAAGGCTCGTCCTGAGCCTGTTGACCTGATCGCGGTGCTCCTGCGCCTTCGCGCCGGCAGGTTGACGCGGTC
>JAOSJK010000046.1 GCA_027494135.1 Acidimicrobiia bacterium
GTTCCAGGCGAACGTGAACGTCGCGTACGTCAAGCGCGTCGACACGGCCGTCCTGGGCACGGCGGGCGGCTCCGTGAAGATCGAGGACGAGATGATCTTCAAGCTCGGCCTGGGCCTGACGCCCGGCGTGCCGGGTATGATCTTCATCCTCGAGACGGAGCTCGCGTCGCGCGTGAACCGCTTCTTCGAGGACGAGACCACGCGCCTCACGATGCACGGCGGCGTGCGCTACCGCTTCGAGAACGGCCTCGGCCTCCCAGATCGGCGGCGGCGGCGGCATGGCTCGACGGCTGGGGCGACCGTCAGTGGCGCTTCTTCGTCTCGGTGGGCTACATGCCGGCGACGTTCGCGCCGCCCCCGGTCTACGATCAGGACGGCGACGGCATCCTCGACGACATCGACGCCTGCCCGCTCGAGCCCGAGGACTTCGACGGCTACGACGGCAAGGGACGGCTGCCCCGGACCTCGACAATGACGCCGACGGCACCCCGGACCTCCGCGACGGCTGCCCGCTCGATCCGGAGGACATGGACGGCTTCGAGGACTCGGACGGCTGCCCCGAGCTTGGACAACGACGGCGACGGCATCCTCGACCGCGACGACGGCTGCCCGATGGAGCCGGAGGACAAGGACGGCTACCAGGACGAGGACGGCTGCCCGGACGTCGACAACGACGGCGACGGCATCGCCGACGCGTCCGACCAGTGCCGATGGAGCCGGAGGACTTCGACAACTGCCAGGACAGGACGGCTGCCCGGGCCCGGCAACATCTGCGTGACGGAGGAGAAGCTGGTCATCTCCGACCGTATCTACTTCCAGACGAACCGCGCGAAGATCCGCGATATCAGCTACCCGCTCCTGGACGAGATCGCGATGGTCATCAACGCGCACCCGGAGATCCAGCTCCTCGAGATCCAGGGCCACACACGGACGACCGCGGCGGCGACCGCTACAACATGAAGCTGTCGGACGCCCGCGCGAAGGCCGTCCGCGACTACCTGGTCCAAAGCGCGGCCATGTCGACCCGGCCCGCTTGGCCGCCAAGGGCTACCGGCGAGATGATGCCGATCGACGACAACGCGACCGAGGAAGGCCGCGCGAACAACCGGCGCATCGAGTTTACGCGATCATCGCCGCGCGCCCGCGCCGTGATGTGGGCCGGTGTCCGTCCGCGGTTCGAGGATGGACACCGGGCCTGCAACCGCGGGGGCGGCGCCGGGCCCGTCGTGCCCAGGCCCGTGCCCGACTTTCCCACGCGATGAGCCTCCTGCCGACCCCAGGGACCAGGGCGCGAAGTGTCTCACGGGGCCGACCGGCCTCGTCGGCACCCCACGCGCCTCCCCCGTCGGGTTGGACCCGTATTTCCGCTCTGCTACAATGGGCGGCCGGACGCCACCGTGCCGCGTCCCGGTCCCAATTACCCAGATCCCGATGTCCGGACGAGACGGCGTCATCTGCCCTGCGACCAGCGGGACCTTGCGCCGCCCCGACGTTCTTCGTGTCGAGGGGCGGGCGGGTCGTCACTGTGAGCACCGTGCGCGTTGCCTGGCTCCGTGCATCGCCGTCGTCGCGTCCTTCAGGGGCGGCTCTCGGGCTGTCCTCCCGGAGCGTTCGCGGCCGACCGCCTGCTTCTCGGTCACGCCCGACCCGTTCCGCTGCGGCGGCCAGCCCACGTTCAACGCCGGCTCGCCAGCCAGGCGGAACCGGGGCGCTCGATCGCCAACTACGAGTGGGACCTGGACGGCAACAGGTCTTACGAACACTCCGGGGCGGGCCTCGGCCAGATCGCTCGGCCGCCCGATCGACGCCATGGCGGCCGTCGCGTACAAGCTGCAGGTGACCGACGATCAGGGCGCCACGGCCGGTGACGCACGCTGGGCCGGCGAACCGCCTGCCGACCGCCGTGCTGGCCCGTACCAGCATCGACGAGGCACGTCGCTAGGTCCTGAACGCCGCCGGGTCGTCACTCCAACGGCGTCGCCTGCGGCGACCCGTCGTGGAGTACGCCTGGGACTTCGTGGCCGTCGGGTCCACCGGGAGCTTCAGGTACGTCGGCACCGCCGCGACGAAGACGGTCACGTGGAGTCCGAGCTCCAGGTGATAGGGTACGGCCGCAGCTCAGCGCGCAGTACAGCGTCCGCCTCCCGGGTCAAGGACGGCGGGCCGGCCGGCGGGAACTCGGCCACCGTACGACCTCGTTCATCATTCGACCGGGACGGTTGCGTGCTTCACCGCCGTGCGCTGGCCTCCACCTGCGGCGAGGAGGATCGTCTTCGACGCGGACTGCGGCAGCCACCCGCACCCGGAGCCGCGACATCGTCAAGTGGGAGTGGGATTGGGACAACAACGGGAGCTACGAGACCAAATCGACACGATCCGGGAACCCCAGACGCGATCGTTCACGAGGCTTCGGCAACCATACGGTCGTCCTGCGGGTCTCCGACAACGCCGGCACGCCGGGTGACGGACACCGAGACCGAAGGGTCATCGAAAGGCGTCCGACAACCGCAACCCCGGTGGCCGACGCGGGCGGGCCCTCACGTCACCGACCTGGGCGTGGGGTTCACCACGCGGACGGCAGCGGCTCACCGGGACCGGACACGGTGTGCGGCGACGCCGTCGCATCCTACGCCTGGGACCTGGACAACGACGGGGCCTTCGACGACGCGACCGTTGTCGCGCCCCCCGCCGTCGCGTGGGCCACGCTCAGCCGTTCGTGGTCGTGGCCAGCCCGGCGACGGGCAAGCCGTCGGAACACCATCCGGCTGCAGGTGACCGACTGTGAGGGCGCTGTCCACGTCGCCGCGCGCGACCTCTGGTTGTCTACGACAACCGGCCGACGGCCGCAGTCTCGGTGACGCGCCCAACCCCGCGGCTTGCAGCCAGCAGGTGGGCTTCAGCGCCGGCGGTTCCTCCACGGGCACCCGGACCACGCCATCATCTGTACGCCTGGGACTGGGACGACGATCAGCGTCGACGACGACTTCGGCGCGACTTCGGTGCACGTCTTCGACGCATTCAGGACGTATCGGTGAAGCTCACTGTCGCCGAAAATAACTCGCCGGCCAAGACCGACACCGAGGACCTGAACGTTTCGTCGTCATTAGTGTAACCACCTGCACCGACGGCCGACACCGGCGGACCCTACGCCATCGAGGAAACGGGCTGACGCTCGACGCGAGCGTCCTCGGACTTCGACGGGGCGTGCGGAGACACCATCGTCGAGTACGCCTGGGACCTCGGCTCGAACGGCACCTACGACCTCATCGGCTCGACGTCAACGAGGCGCTCACACAAGGGCGCAGCTCTCATGGAGGACTACCAGCGCGGCACGATCCGGTCAAACGGGCGCCCCATCAACACGGTGACGCTGCGTCGGGGACTCGCTGGGGCTCGTACACGGCGACGACGCGTGGCCATCTACCGATGACCGATCGCCTCGTTACGGCGTCCAGACCCGGCGGCCTGGAGCCCAGGAACGATCGCCTTCGACGGCTAGCGCGTCCACCACGGCTCGTGGCGTTCCACAACCTCACGCTGTGGGAGTGGGTACGGACGAACGACGGGACCTGACGAGACCGGCGTCTCCCAGCCGCACATCTTCTCGCAATTTCGGGACCTACGGTGGCTTCCGGGTCATGGACGACAACTCGCCGGTCAAGACGACCACGGCGACCGTCGTCGTCAACGTGAACCGTGGCAACCGCCTGCCCATCGCCGAAGCCAACGGCCCCTACGACATCGAGGAGAACCACGGCGTCACGCTCGACGCGACCGGCTCGTCCGACCCGGATACGGTCTGCGGCGACAGCATCGCCAGGTGGAGTGGGACCTGAACGACGACGGGACGTACGAGCACAACGCCGGGACATCCCTCACGTTCTTCGTCGGCTGGGCCCAACTCCAGGGGCTGGCGCGCCGGACGAACCCGCTCACCGATTCGCCGAAGCACACGATCCGGGTACGTGTGACCGACGAGTTCGGGGCCACCCGCACCGACACGGCCACGCTGCGCATCTACCGCAACCAGCCGGTCGCCGGGTTCAC
>JAOSJK010000047.1 GCA_027494135.1 Acidimicrobiia bacterium
GTCGATCCGCCGTCGAGCAGCCCGAGATCGAGGTTCCTCGAGAGGCCCAGAGGTGGAGACCGAGGCAGGTGCCTCGTGGAGCGTCTCGGCTCAAGCCTGCACGGAGTCGGGACGCCCGCCCGGTACGTTCGAGGTATGGCGAGCGCCGTAATGACATCCACCCGGAGGGCTGCTGCCCACGGTGGAGCGTCTCGGACCGACTGGAACGAGCAGCACTTATCCCGAGGTCGATGCCGCGCTGCTCTTTCCCGACAGCGCGACACGCCGGATCGACAAGGCGATTGCGCGACTCGGGCTGGACGGCGCGGAGGAACACCTGGTCGAGGCGCTGACTCAGGCGCGCGACGACGTCGTCGACGTACGACGCAAGCTGATGCAGGGGACGCTCTTTGCCGTCCCGAAGGCGCCAGCTCTCCCTGTAGCGGCAGGTGGCACTGAGCGGCGACGAGATCCGCCGGCGTCTCGGCGAGTTCGCGTCGCGTTAGCGGCTACGCGGCTCCGGGCGTGCTGAACACAGACGTTCCCCTGACGCAGCTGCTCGCGTGCACGGGATCGATCGCCAGGGTGGGGGCGCGGTTCCGAGGATCGTGCCGGTAGCGGATTCATGGACATGCTTTGGCCCGGGGTTTGCCTCGTCGAGATGAAAGGCCCCAGCAGGAGGCGCCCCGCCTCGACGAGCACCGGGAGCAGGCCTTCGAGTACTGGAAGAGCGTCGGGCGGCCGGAGGTAACCCGCCCAGGCGCCCCCGTTTGTCGTCGTCTGCGCGTTCCACCCGCTTCCAGGTCTACAAGCCGGACAGAAGGCTGGGACCGAGCGCAAGCCGACTTCGAGCTCTCCCGAGCTCCTGAGCACCATAGAGGCTCTCGCCTTCCTGGCTGGCCGCCGTCCTTCGTTCGAGAGCCAGGCCGTTCTCACGCGAGATGCGGTGGCGCGGATTACCGATCTGCATCACCGCCTGGAGGAACGCCTTCCGGATGAGGTCGTTGTCGTTCGCGACTTCGTCCTGCAGTGCGTCTGGACGCTCTTCGCCGAGGATCTCGACCTGCTGCAGGGGCAGAGCCTTCACCGACTTGCTGGACGAGTTGCTCGCAGATCCGCGCCGATCGAGCGTCGACGATCTCGGGCAGCTCTTTCCGCTATCTCGCGACCCCGGCGAGCGTCCAAGCCATGGGCTCTACGCCGGCACGCCATGCCGTCGACGGTGGCCTGTTCGAACGTCCGGCGGCGCTGCCTCGAGGCCGAGGGCTGCGGCTCCTGCGCGAGGCTGCCGCCTTCGAGTGGACGCGCGTGGAGCCGGCGATCTTCGGCGCCCTGCTCGAAGGGACGCTCGGGCCCGAGCGCCAGTGGGCCCTCGGTGCGCACTACACGTCCAGGCCGACATTCTCAAGTGCGTCCTGCCGACCATCATCGAGCCCTGGCGAGAACGAATCGATCTTCCTCGAGACATTGCCGGAGGTCGAGGCCGCCGAGCAGGACTTCAGCGGACGTCGTGCTCGATCCCGCGTGCGGCTCGGGGAACTTCCTCACGTCGCCTACCGGAACCTGCGGCGGCTCGAGGCCTCGCTGCGCTGAGCGCGAGCGCACGCCATCCGTGCGGCTGCAAGGCTTGCGTGACCCGGAAGCGAGTCTTCTATCCGCTGACAAATCTGCGCGGGATCGAGATCGAGCCGTTCGCCGTCCTGCTCGCCCGCGTGACGCTCTGGATGGGCCACAAGCTGGCTGTGGACGAACTGGAGATCGCCGAACCCGTGCTGCCGCTCGCGGACCTCTCCGGAATCTGGAACCGCGACGCGCCAGAGTCAGTGGCCGCACGCGGACGCAATCGTTGAAATCCCCGTACCACGGGTCCCAGCAGATCCGCCGCGAGCTCGGCGACGATTACGCCGAGTGGCTCAAGGCGACCTTCGGGATCAGATTGAAGGATTTACCGCGTGTACCCTGGTTCCGCAAGGCGCATGATGCGCTCCCGGCGGGAGGACGCGCAAGTCTCGTCGGAACGAACTCGATCGCTCAGAACCGCGCGCGTGGCGCAAGCCTCGACTACATCGTCCAGAACGGCGGTGCAATCACGAACGCGGTCTCGAGCCAGGATTGGTCAGGCGCCGCAGCGGTTGATGTGAGCATCGTCAAGCTGGGTAAAGCGACCTCCCGCACCGGTGCGCACGTGTTTCTCGACGGGCAAGAGGTACTGGCCACTCACCAGCGCCCTTCGGGCGACGGCAGCTGATCTCGCGTCGGCCGCGAGGTTGGGATCGAACCGCGGACCGGTCATTCCAGGGACCGCAGCCTTCGTCGGCGGTGGCTTCCTCCTCTCCGAGGAGGAAGCGCTCCACATCCTCGATCTATCGGATGCGCCGTACCACGAGGTCGTTCGTCCGTACCTTGTCGGAGATGACATCGCCAACGACCCGGCAGAGACCAACGCGCTACATCATCGACTTCCGGGGCGCGGACCCCCGAGGGCTGCAAGGGAATATCCGGTAGCGCTCGAGATCGTTCGGACACGAGTCAAGCCCGTCCGTGACCAGAATCGCCGGAAGATCCGCACGAGAAGTGGTGGCTACTCGGCGAACTCGTGCCAGCATTACGCGCCGCGATCGCCGCGCTCGAACGGTACGTCGGCGGGACGGCCACAGGCAAGCGTGTTCTGTTCTGCTGGTGCGATCCCACGACGTGCCCGAGCAACGCGATGAACGTCTTCGCGTTCGACGACGATCATTCGATGGGCATCCTCTGCTCGGGAACCCACATCAGTGGGCGAGGGCCCAGTCCTCGACGCAGAGGATCGGATCCGCTATGCACCTACGTCGGCGTTCGAGACCTTCGCTTGGCCAGACCCCACGGACGACCATCGTGAGGTGATCGCCGACCTCTCACGTCGCCTGATCGCCCGGCGCCAGGAGATCTGCCCCCGAGCGCCAGATCGGGCTGGATGCAGCTCTACAACGAGGTCGACGACGGCGCGTACCGGGATCCCCGCCGGAACTCCGAGCGCGGCCTGACGAGGCCGTCGCTCTCTCCTTACGGTTGGCTGGGAGCGTCGCCCCGTGATCCGGACGACTCCGAGACCGACGGCGGCTCCCAGGCTGAATCGGGTGATCGCAGCAGGCGAGATCGAGTACGCCCGTTCGGATAGCTTCCAGAGTGTGGCCCTGATCGTCCAGAAGTACGGGATTGTCGGTCGGCAGCCCCGGAGCGGATCGCTCGGGTCGCCGAGCTGGTCATCGACCGCCGAGGCCGGCAACGAGTGTGCGTCGTCGAATCTGCGATGGGGAATCGACGACAATTTCCCCCTAGGCTGGCCGGCCGGATGTCGGAGGCGCCGATCCGCGCGAGCCCCGGACATGCTGCTCACGGCGGGTATGAGCGGATCTCGATGGCGCTGCTCTCGATGGGGCGATCTACTCGACCCCGGGGCCGCCGGGCGGTGTCGTTCACCGGCTCCCAGGCGGGTATCCTCACGGATGCGTCGCACGGCCGCCGCCCGCATCGTCAGAGCGCGCCCGGCGCGGGTGCTCGGACGAGCTGCCGAGCCGGAGGATCGCGACGTCGCCGGTTTAGGGGCGTCTCGGCGAGGACGAGGTGACGACGCTCGGACGCGGCGGCTCGATGCGACGGCCGTCGCGCCTGGCCGCGGAGCCTCGCGCCGACGTCTGTGAGATCTACACCGGCGTCGCGGCGTCTACACTGCCGATCCGCGCATCGTCGCGGGCGCCCTCCGCTCGACGCCGTCTCCGTACGAGGAGATGCTGGGCCCGCGGCATCGGGAGCGAAGGTGCTGATGACGCGCTCGGTCGAGTTCGCGCGAAACACGCAGTGTCGTCGTCACGTCCGCTTGTCGTTCACGGACGCCGAGGGACGTGGAGTTCAGGACGAGCGCATGGAGCGAACGATCATCTCCGGGCGTCGCGCACGGCTACGTCGAGCGAAGGTGACGATCGTCGGCGTGCCGGATCGGCCGGGGATCGCGGCCGGTCTGGTGCTGAGTCTTGTGTCCCAGTTACCAGGTTAACCTTAGCAATACG
>JAOSJK010000048.1 GCA_027494135.1 Acidimicrobiia bacterium
GCAGCGGCGATCCTCGTGGCGCTTGCCGGCGTCGGGCTCCAGACCGACGTCCGCGCGCTCGCGCGTGTCGGACCTCGACCACTCGCGCTCGCCACCGTGTCTGCGTCCGGTCTCGCCATCGGGGCCTCAGGTTGATCCTGCTCCTGGGATTGGGCAGGTCGGGCTGAGCAGTCGCCTCCAGAACGTGACGGGGCGCCACCTCGAGAAGCGGCGCTCGAGCCAGACCGAGATCGCGATCAGCGCGACGCCGACGATGAGCGCGGCGACCGCGGACGCGAACGCCCGGTCGGTGGCGAGGCTCTCGCGGGCACCCCGGATGATCAGTCCCAGCCCCGGCAGGCCGGCCAGGTACTCGGCGATCAGGACGGCGGTGAACGAGCGCGTGATCGAGAGCCGCATCCGCCCCGATGAACGGGATCGAACCCGGCAGGAGGATCTTGGCGAACTTCTGCCAGCCGGTGATCTGGAGCGACTCGGCCACCTCGTGGAACTCGCGATTGGTCTCACGCACACCGGTCGCCGTCGAGAAGGCGAGCAGGACGGCCGTGCCGATGACCACCACGGCGATCGCGAACTCGCGATCGATCCCGAACCACACGACCATGAGCGGGATCCAGGGGGGCGGTTGGCACGGCATAGAACGCCGCCAGCCACGGCTCGAAGGCCACCGAGAAGCGACGGAAGGCGCCGAGCATGAATCCCAGCGTCACGCCGATGACGATCGACAGCCCGAGTCCAATGAGCATGGTCAGGGCCGGTCTCCGCCGTGAGCTGGACGAGCTGTCCTCGAACAGCAGGACCTGCAGCTCGGCCACGACCCGGGTCGGCGTCGAATAGAACGCGGGCGCGGCAGAGCCCCTGATCTGCCAGACGACGAGGAACGTCAGCAGCCCGGTCAGCTTCAGTGCGCGGACAGCCGACGTGCTGGAGAGGATCGTGGCCGTCGTCAACGTGCGGCCGGCGACCGTCATGCCGGCTTCTCCACGGTTCACGGCGCCACGCGACGTTCCATCGCGTGCAGGGCCACGTTGATCGAGATCCCGACGACCGCCACGGTCGCCAGGCCCGCGAACAGGATCTCCGGCTGGAAGCTCACGCCCGCGTTGAAGATCAGGCCGCCGGATTCCGTTTCGACTCCAGGAGGAACCCGGCGATGACCGCCCCCTCGATCCCGCGGAGCAGGCCGAGCCGGAGCCCGGTCACGACGAACGGCAACGAGGCCGGCAGGATGATCGATCGCAACATGACCCGCCTCGGGAACCGCATACAAGCGCGCGACCTCGACGAACTCCGCCTCCATCGCCCGGACCCCGCTGCGGACCGTGAACAGGACCTCGAAGAACCCGAACAGGAAGATGTAGACGATCTTGGCCGGCTCCTGGTAGCCGAGCCAGAGCGCGACGATCGGCAGCAGCGCGAGCTTCGGCAGCATGAACAGGCCGGTCAGGATCGGGTCGAGGAAAGTGTCCGCGATCCGGAACCGGCCGAGGATGATCCCGAGCGAGATGCCGACGACGGCGATGCCGCCGAGCCCGACCCCGAGGATGAGAGAGGGTCTCCAGCCATGCGTCGAGCAGCTCGCCGCTCTCGATCAGCTCGATGAACGACTCGACGGTCACCGCCGGTGACGGCATGAGCAGCCGGCCCATGAGGCCGGACGCAATCTGCCAGGCGGCGAGCAGGCCGATCACCGCCAGGAGCCGCACGCTCCAATCGGAACCGAGGATCGCCTTGAGCGGCGATCGTTCCTGTACTCGCGATTGCTGTGAATGCCCGTCTCAAGGCGCCGCTCGTCCGTGTCATTCGGACCCCAGGCTCGGTTGGTGGATTCTCACCGATCGGGTGGACTGGGTGCCAGTGCGACGCTGCCCCGGACATCCGGGGCAGCGGTGGCGCAGACGTCGCGATGGTGGGCCTGATCACACCTCGCCGAGGATCTCGAGCGCCTGCTCCTCGAACTCGAACCGGATGACCTCGTCGCAGCTCATGGCCTCCTCGAGCGCACCCGAGTCGAGGGACGACTGGAGGGTCGCCTCGCACAGCTCCCGGTCGAGGCTGCCGTTCTCCGGCCACAGGTTCATGTCGGTGACATAGGTCTCGTAGATCGACTCGACCGCAGCGCGCTCGTAGTCGGGGCAACCTCCAGCGCGAGCTCGATCCACTCCTCGCGCTCGGCGTGCGCCCAGCGACCGGTCTCGATCGACGCGATCGCGAAGGCGAGCGCGAGATCCTCGTTCTCGGCGACCCAGCTCTCCTGCGCCATCCAGACGTTGTTGAGCTGTGGCGCCACCTCGCGGCCGAGGCACAGGACGTTGTACGCGTCGGCGCCCTCCTCGGCGATGATCGGGGCCATGCGATGCGGCGCGGTCAGGCCGGCGACGACCTGCCCGGATCGGAGCGCTTCGGCGATGGCGCCGGTGGTTGGCGAGCTGGAGGAGCTGGACGTCCTCCGAGATATCGAGGCCAACAGGATCGAGGCAGGCGGTCGCTGTCTGACCGGTGATCTGCGTCAGGTTCTCCGTGGCGCCGAACGCCTGCCCGGCAACCTGGTCGAGGCTCGTGATGTCGCTGCGGCCGACGACGTAGTACGGGTTGGGCTGGTCGTCGCCGGCGAACGCGATGAACTCCTGCGCCCCGCGCACGACCGGCCGCGGTGCCGGCGGGCGAGAGCTGGCCGACGTCGACGCTGCCGCTGATCACGGCGGCGACGAGCGGGTCGAGTCGAGCTGCCGGAACTCCACCTGGACCCCGAACATCTCCTCGAGGAGTCGGGAGGTGTGCACGGCGCCGGTGATCGCGGGGGTTCGAGCTGGCCGAGCTCCCGATGCGCAACGACGTTCCTTCGAGCCGGCTCCGAAGATCAGCGATCGGGTCGGCGGCTCCGGCGCTCGGATCGGCGGACCCACCGGTCGGCGCGGTCGCGGCGCTGGTGGGGGGCGCTGCTCGGCGTCGAGCCACCACAGGCGGCGGCGATCAGTGCGATCAGGGACCCGAGGACGAGCAGACGGCTTCCGGACCTTCGCATGGCGCTCCTCCATCACCATTTCGATTGACTGCGGACCGGTCGGTCGGGGCAGGTGCCGAACTGTACCCGAGTCGGAGTGGAATGTATACGAGTTCTTTCGATTCGTATGCAGACCCTGCGCTCCGCGCGGCGGACCGGGAGGGCCCTGGGTCACTCGTCGAAGGTCGCTGACTGGGAGCCGCGCAGCATCTCCCAGATGCGATGACGAAGCTCCGCAAACGCCGGATCCAGCTTCACGTCCTGGCTGCGCGGGTACCCGAAGGGAACCGTCAACACCTCCAGGATCGTGCCCGGGTGGGCCGAGAAGATCGCGATGCGGCTGGACAGGAAGATCGCCTCGTCCACGCTGTGGGTCACGAACACGATCGTCTTGCGGGTCCGCTCCCAGATCTGCAGGAGCTCGATCTGCATCAGCTCGCGCGTCTGGGCATCGAGCGCCCCGAAGGGCTCGTCCACGAGCAGGATCTCGGGATCGACCGACAGCGCTCGCGCAATGCCGACCCGCTGCTGCATCCCGCCCGACAGCTCATGCGGATGGTGGTCGATGAACTTCGACAGCCCGACCATCTCGATGTTGCGCCGGGCGATTGCCTCGCGCTCCTCCTTCGGACGGCCGGCCGCCTCGAGCGGAAAGACGACGTTGCCGAAGACCGTCCGCCACGGGAAGAGACCGAAGTTCTGGAAGACGAACGCCCGATCGCGACCCGGGCCCGTGATCGGCTTGCCCGAAACACGGATCTCGCCGGTGTCGAAACGGATCAGACCGTCCAGGCACTTCAGCAGTG
>JAOSJK010000049.1 GCA_027494135.1 Acidimicrobiia bacterium
TCGCGACGCATGTGATCTGGGCAACCGCGACGGTTCCGTTCATGCTCGTAGCAACGCAACGCACGCGTTGCGCGAAGCAAGGAACCTCTGTATGACCGGCGACGGATCGGGAGCGAATCGGAAGCGACGGGGAGTGTCGTCTCCGATACCGGCGAGGCCAAGGCCGATTGCGACTCGTCCGGCTCCTCCTCCGTTCGGTCCGTGGCCCGTTCCCTTTCCGAACGAGCCCTGGCCGAACCCGGGTCCATGGCCCGTCCCGGTCATGTTGTCGGCACCGACGGCGTAAGCCGCCGGGTGAGAACCACCAACGGCAAGTCCATCCTGCCGGAGTGCGGTTCGGAAAGGAACAAGTGCCGATGGCCAACTACGGCAAGACGGGTCCCGTACACCAGGTGACGTACAACCCGGAGACGGGACGGAACGACATCTACTTCGGTCCCGCCGGTGAGAAGGCTGGCCACGTCGTGACGCAGGAACACGAAGTTCACTTCGTCCGCGGCGCGGGCCAAAACGTCACACCGTCGTACAACAGCGGCAAGAGCGTGCCGAAGTAGGGGCGCTCCGACCGTCGTCTTCAGTCGCAAGCGGCCGGGCTACTCCTCAGCCCGGCCGCTTCGCGAGCACACGAGTGCTCGCGTCTCCGCGTTCCTCGAAGCTGAAACCCAAGGTCACAGGCCCAAAGTTATGCGTGGGTTTGCCAGGGGGTTTTGTGTGGGGCTCCCGAGATCCCCGCGTCGCTCCAGGTCAACCCTTATGGAAACGACACCATCGACGATGCGAAAGCCCAGGTCGCTGACCTGGGCTTTCGCCTTCCTGGGAGCGTTCCACCGGGTTCGGGAGATCGTCTACCAACTGCGAAGAGCCCAGATCGCTGCAACCTGCAAGGCGTGCGACGCGGAGCGTTGACCGTGGACCGCCGGCAGCACGCCGTTGCGTTGGCGATCGGCCGCCATGAGTCACCTCCTGCCGGGCGACCCCCAGGTAGGGCGACCGCGCGTCACCCGACCTGGGGGGTGGCCTCCCGGGGCCGGTGTGCGAGGCTGAACCGGCGGCGTCAGTGGTGGCGGTCGAGGAATGCGTATGGCGTCGGCGACGGCTTCGGGTTGTTCGACTCCGAGGTCGTGGCCACCGCCGGGAATCACCACGGTCGCCGGGTCGGCGAGGCGATCGACCATCAATGCTTGCGTTGTTCGCTCAGCATGTAGCTGTGCTCACCCCGCAGCACCAGGGTCGGGCACACGATGTGGTCGAGTGCCTGCCAGAGCTCGGTCTCGGTCGTCCCGTCGGTGAAGAACGAGATGAGTCCGAGTGCGTCGAACCGCTATCGCAGCCCGCCGCCGGCAACCGGCACCAGGCAGTGGGTCACGTAATGCCGCAGCAGGTCGTCGCGGGCGAGGGGATTGCCCGACCGCCATTCCTCCACCGCCTGGTCGACGTTGTCGTAGATGGTGTCAGCCATCTGCCGCATCCAGATCGGGGCCTCGGCGGCGAAGTTCTGGCGGAACGCGTCCAGGTCCGATGTCGATGATCACAAGGTGGTCGATCAACGTCGGCGCGCCGCGAGGCCAACATGGCCGCCATGCCGCCCATCGAGTGGCCGATCAGCGTCGTCGAGGTGAAGCCGAGGTGTTCGATCAGAGCGATCGCATCGCCGGCCATGCGGGCCGCGGTAGTAGGGGGAGCCCATTCTGACGCCCCGTGCCCGCGCTGGTCGAGGGCGATGACCCGATGGTCGGGGACCATCCGGGCGAAGAGGAGTCCCATTCCTCGAATGGCCCATGATGCCGTGCAGCATCACCACCGGTGGGGCGCTCGGGTGTCCGATGTCGCGCCAGTGGAATTCGACCCCGCCGAGCGCGGCGTGATGGTCGGCGGCTCGTGTGGGGCTGGTCGTTCTCGTCATGTGGGGTTCCTTTCATGGGGCGTCGAGTGGTGTTCATGCGATCGCCCGTCGTCCACGACGGTGGGTCACGAGGCAGTAGAACGATCGATCGTACTGTACTACAGAACGACCGGTCGTGCTAGACTGTTCTCATGTCGTATCCACCGCCTCGACCAGCGATCCGGAAGCGGTCCGACGGGGAGCGGTCCCGGCAGGCGATCCTCGACACGGCCCCGGCGCTGGCGACCGTGGAAGGTCTCCGAAGGCCTCTCGATCGGGCGGCTCGCTCAACAGGTCGGGATCAGCAAGAGCGGCCTGTACGCCCACTTCGGATCCAAACAGGAGTTGCAGCTGGCGACGATCGACGTCGCCGAGCGGATCTTCACCCGCGAGGTTCTGGAACCCGCCGAGCAGCATCCGCCGGGAGTTCGCCGGATCGTCGCGTTGACCGGCGCGTTCTGCTCCTACCCGGAGCGCCGGGTCTTCCCGGGCGGGTGCTTCTTCGCGGCCACCGGCGGCGAGTTCGCCGGACGTGACGGCCCGGTCGCCGACCGGATCCGCGACCTGAACCGAGCCAGTTTGGGAGAACCTGGTGACCCAGGTGCGGGCGGCGCAGGCAGCCGGCGAGGCCTGGATCCCGTGCTCGACGCGGACCAACTCGCCTTCGAGATCGACTCGCTGATGCTCGGCGGGCACGCGCCGTTCGCGCTGTTCGACGACCTGGCGCGCTCGACCACGCCCGGCAGGCCGTCCGTGACCGGCTCCACCCGCCCCACACCCCCGCGGGGGGACCTCGATGAAGCTCACCCACAGCCACGTCGACATCGTCGTCCGCACTCGACGCGGCCGTCGACTACCCCCCGCACCGCCCTCGGGCTGACCGCCGGCCCCGTCCGCCACTGGAACGCGGACGGCTCACGTCCGCTACCAGGCGGTGTCGAACCGGTGGCAGCAGTTCATCTTCGTGCAGCCGATCTCCGGGTGACCTGGTCGACCTACTCGACCGCAAGGGCGAGGGCACGATCTACCGGGCGCCTCGCACCCCCGACCTCGCCGACGCCCACCGACACCTCCTCGCAGCCGGCGTGCAGCCCCGTGTCGATGAGAACGATCGGCCGATCGGGGCCGACGAACTCGACTCGCCCGCCGGAGCGCGCCGCGCTCTGTCCCAAGACCGTCGGAGACCTGTCGATCGAGATCCTCGAGCGCGCGACCTGACACCGTGAGCCGTCGTGGTCTGGCCGGCTTCGGGCCGGAGGTCGGTCACCGGGGTCTGCGAGCAAGGAACGCGTAGCCGTACACGTCGAAGCGGCGGGCGTTGTTCTTACCGCCGGCGCCGGCGAACGTGTCGACGGCCGGCCGGATCTCGATGTCGACGAACCCGGATTCGGTGAGCTTCTGGCGACAGCCTCACGGGGCAGCCCACCGGCAATTCAACCGGTCCACAGGTCGACGTCGCGGATCGCCTTGATCGGGACGGGGCGGCCGTTGGCGATGTCGGCGAACTGGAGTGCCGCCCGGGCGCAGGGCGCGGCGGATCTCGTCGAACACGGCGCGTTTGTCGGCGCACAGGTTGATGACCTCGTTGGAGATCACGGTGTCGGCCCAGTCGTCGTCGACGGGGAGGCCTTCGGCGTACCCGTGCCGGAACGGAACGTGGTCCAGGTCGAGCTCGATGGCGGTCGCGGTCGCTCTGGTGGGCATCTCGGGGGTCATGG
>JAOSJK010000050.1 GCA_027494135.1 Acidimicrobiia bacterium
GCGCGGCAGTTGAGCGCGGCTGACCTCCTGACGGTCGCGCTCGTCGCGGAACCCCTCGGCAACGATGGCGTGGTAGTGAGCGACCTTGGTAGGCACGGGGACCGGGAACGTCTGGGTCGGAGTGCCTTCGGGGAGGTCCAGAAGGTCGATGCGAAGCGCATCGCGTTCGTAGGTGACGACGAGACGCTTGCCGGACGGCACGACACCTCGCTGTTCAGCGACGGCAACGCGGCGTTCGTAGTCCGGTTGCCCTGAACGGCCATAGCCGGATCGGCGCGGAACACGAAGCGAACCTCCCGCGGCGACAACGCCGTCGACGAGCCGCTCAGACGCGGGCTTGTTCGGTTCCCGAGCGATCGGCGGGTTCGACCCGTCGACCTGCGCGAGGTACTCGACGCCCGCCTCGGTGATCGATGCCGACCAACGCTCCCGAGCCCCGTGTGATACGCAGACCGCGGTTGCGGAGCGCACCCGCAGTGATCCGTTCGAATACGCCTCGCCGGTCATCACGCCGTCGGGGCAACTGTCGCAGATCCACCGCAACACGTCGACCTGGCGTTGCGTCAACGTCTTCCTCTGCGCCACCAGCCAATCGTCCCACCTGCCGTTCCAGCCCCGTCGGCAGCGCACATGGCGCTCCGCAGCTCGCGGCCTCGAGGTCACGGGCTTCATCCGCTGGGCCACCATCGATGTGAACGCGCGCCTGCGCTCGCCGCTCAGACACCGCCAGGAGCCCAATACCTCGGCTCTCCGATCGTGCCGCCCAAGCGTGGGAGTGCGTCGATCAGGATCGGACGTCGGCACGCTGCTCGGAGATGCGAACGGATGCGCATCCCATGCGCTGGCGCACGATCGCCCGTACCCACTCCCAGTTGTCGTCCTTCAGTGCGACGACCTGGTCGGCGAGCGCCTCGTCGCGAGCCGCGAGCCAGCGCCGTTCGCAGTCATGGAAGCGCAGCGCAAGCTGTCGGCTCTCGTGTTCCGTCATCGAACGCCGAAGCGAGCCGGTCGATCTCGTCGAGGAGCAAGAAGGTGTTCCAGCACACGCGCGCACGGCCGGATCCTCGAGCAGGTCGACGAGTGCGGCCGCCTCGGCGTGATGCGCGCGAGCTCCTCCAACGACAGCCTCTGCAGCCCCGGGTCCGTCATGCGTGCACCATCGCCGCGGTGCGACAGCAACCTCGGATCACCGGCCGGCAGCGAACCGCAATTCGGAAGTGCGCGCCTGACGCTCACGCGCCGAACCGCGCAGATCAGGCCGCGCCCCAGCGACACCCTTGGCCGTCCCGCAACCACTGGAATGCGCACTGGCGCAAGGCGCCACCCGCTCGCGCGGTCGTGACGACGGACGCTCGCCGTCCATGCTCGTCGACGATGATCGCGACATGGTCCGATGTCGGCGTGAGTCCGCTCACGTTCGCGCACTGAGCGCGCCTGATCTCACGAGCGCGCGCGTTCGACCTGTCCGGCCAGAGCTCCACCTTCACGACGAGCATGCAACACACCTCCAGGGCCGGCACGCCGGTGCCGCCTGGGATGGTGCTCGCCGTCATGGCGGCTGCATTCGCCAGCGCGAAGAGGTCGCGCGACGTCACCGACCGGGAGCACTGCAAGCGACCTTCACGGGAGTTCGTAGCATCGGAGGGTGAGGTTGAACCTCTCCCCTGGCGAGCGTGGTCTTGGTCAGCGGTGTTCCCACTTGCTCTGGCAGCGTCCGGCCATGACGAGCACATCGCCGTGCCCTCAGCTCGAAGTCGACCCTCAGCCCATCGACTCTTCGGCGGAGACAGAACTGCCGCGCAGGGCCGAGCGACACCGACGCGATGAGCGGGTCGACGCCGAGACGGCGCTCGTCGTCGCTGTGCCAGCAGACGTAGTCCCGTCCGGACCGGTAGCGGTTCACGAGGAGCGCGTTGAAGGACGTGTTGACCACTTGGCCGAGCTCGTCGCGTAGCGTCACCAGTTCCGGGGTCCACGGCTGCGCATCGAGCGGATCTCGGTACCTGCCCTCTGCGGAGAAACCGAGACCGAACCACGTTGAGAGCCGCGGCTGCGCCTTGCGGCCGCAGCAGTTGATGTACTCCTGCCGCCATCGCGCAGTCTGCGCGATGTGATCGGAACAGCCTGTCGGCGCGGGACCCGGCGAGCTGCCCGCGCAGGACGTAGGCGTGTTCGTCAAGGTCGACGCGCTCAAGCTCCAGAGAACCGATCGTCTGACCCGCCATCGACTTGACCCCTGCCGGCTTCACGTGGATCGACTGCAACATGGTTCTCGTTCCTCTCGGGCACGACCTTCGCACCTCGACACGGACCGTGAACCGGCGCGTCGAGTGCGCAATCGGCTGCCGCCGCCGCGATCACCGTGTGAGTGGGTGGGCTGGCACGACGCCGTCTGTGTGAGCGAGCCGCGCTCGAGTGGAACGATCCCCACGACGATCTCTGCGAGCATTCATCGGTCGATCTCTTCGTCAGCGGGCAGCTCCTGCCGTGCCTGCCCTCGCTCCTCGTCTGAGGTGGCGACCGCCGATCGTGTCGAGGTTCGGCGGTTCAAGGCCGGCGTCCGGCACAGGGGCGTGCCCGCAGGTGCTGACACATCAACGCCGCGAGAACGCCTCGCGGTACTCGACGAGGTCGCGCGGGCAGCATGAGCACGACGGGAACGAGTCGCCATCAGCGGCTGGTCGTCCGTAGTTCGCCCAGCGCAGTGGTCGAAGCGAACCTCGGATACGACGGCAAGTCGTTCTCGCAATCCAGCAGCAGCGCGGCGAGCGCCGACGCCTTCGACCACGATCCGGCACTGCGCCACCCGTACCGTGCCAACCACACGCGCATAACCCCGGTCGCGCAGCGCTTCGCAGACGTTCGAGAGCCGGCCGGGCCGGCCGACGCTCGCACCTTCCCCCGTCGCATGCATTGTCTTGTACATGTCCGTTCCTCCTTCCACGCGGGTCCGGCGCTGTCCAGTCGGGGTCCAGGAGTCCGCGTCAGCAGACGGTCAACGCGCCGATGTAGTCGGCCAGGTCACGTCGGTAACGACGAGCACAACTGGGAAGCGACTGGTATCGCCATCGTTGCCGCGGCGATTGACGTACTCCGGTGAGTCGAAGTGGACGTCCAGGTCGACGGCAGGACGCGTTCGTAGTGAAATGGAGGAGCCATGCGTCAACGGGCCGACACCCAACAAAGATGCGACAATCGCGTCAACCGAAGTGCGTGGTCCGCACGTGAACGTCGAGCCTCTTGAGGATTGCGCAGAGTTCGAAGAGCATTTCCAGCTCTTCCTCTGAGGAGAGCGCACGACGCCCTTCGTCGTCGCTGCCGTTGTCGAGATTCATTGGTAGGACTCCCTTCGTTCGTGTCGCCCGACGTTGGGCAAGACGAACCGTTGGGAATCGCTGGTGGGCGTCAATCGCCGCCGGCGGTGTCGCCCGCAACGCCGTGACCAGGC
>JAOSJK010000051.1 GCA_027494135.1 Acidimicrobiia bacterium
GAGCGAAGACGACGACGACCTCGACGGCGAGCGCTCACGAGAGCGAAGACGACGACGACCTCGACCGGCGCTCACGTGAGCGCAGACGCCGACGGACCTCGACCGGCGCTCACGGGAGCGCAGACGCCGACGGACTCTCGACCGGCGCTCACGTGAGCGCTGACGACGACATTCGCTCCTTCACGCAGGTGCGGACGACGACCCTGAGCGCTCGCCAGTCAGTGGCCGGCGAAGGCCTGCGGCCGCATGCCCAGGAGAGAGAGACGACCTGACGCTGGAGCTTGGTCAGCTCGGGCTCGAAGCGCTGGACCACCTGACCGCCCTTGCCGAGCACGCTCCGCTGCAGCGGCTCGAGCACCTCGAGGATCCGGGCGGTCGTGGGCGCCTTGCAGTCCCGCTCCTCGGGGTAGAGGGGCAGCGACTCGGCCCTGTCGCTGCCATCGCGGCCCGCAGCTCCCGCTCGATCAACGCGCTGACGAGGAGCGCGACGAACAGGAGGAAGAGGAGCGCCTCGACGCGACTGACGGACTTCAGGCAGACGGGCGTGGCGGCCTGGACGTTCTTCAACAGGTGGTGCCGCCTCTCGATCGCCGGCTGCTTCGACTTGTAGGTGTCGAGGACCTGAAGAGAGGTCAGGTCGCTGTTGGTCAACAGGGGAAGATCCCGTCGCAGCGCGCGTCGTAATGCTCGACCAGCGCCTTGCGCAGCTCCCAGGTGAAACGGAAGCGCTTCTTGAGGTGGCGACGATAGCGAGTGTCATTGCCGGGTCGTCCACGCTTCTCCTGGCGGAACTCCTCCTCGTCGTGCTCCTGGACCTGATAGGCGATCCAACGCTCGGCGCCGGTCTTCTTCAGGATCTCGTCGACCGCCTGGGAGACGGTCGCGGCCGACTGGAAGCGAGCGCGTGGCCCCGCGACCCGCGCCTGGAGCGCTCGATCAGCTTCTTCCACGCCGACTCGATCGCGTCGCTGCGAGCCCGCGCGTCCCTCTCGATCTTGTGCGAGCCCAATGCCCAGAGCAGCCGGTAGCCGTCCGACTCGGGGAGGAGGCGCACGCATGGAACACGTCCTCGGGGCCGTCCCTGAGTCGAGCATGCGGCTTGCGGGCGATCTCCTCCCAGATCCGGCGTGTTGAAGCTGCAGCCAGTCGCGGAACTGCTCGTCCTCCTTCCTCGTGTGCGGCATGATCGCGTGACGAACGTGCCGCCCTGTTCGTGAATGTGCCGAAGGTTCGCGCGCGTGCGACAGCTTGCTGTCGGCCACGTAGAGGAACTTCGACGAGCCGACCAGCCGGCGGAGGACGTCCCACGTCTCCTGGTGCGTGGTGCTGTCCTCCGTGTTCCCGTCCGAGACCCTTGAAGTGCACGGGGACCGCGCCGTCCGCGCTGATCGTGAGGATCCAGACCAGCTTAGCGAGGTCTGGTCGATGATCCTTGTTGTGGCCGTGGGTGATCTTGAGAGACGGCTTCCTCGGACCAGCTTCGCCCGTCGCGTCCGGATACTCACCATGGAGCGTGAGGCTGGTCGAGTCGTTGTGGAACTGCTCGAGGTCGATCTTGAATTCCTTGACCGGCGCCGACGACCAGATCCGTGAGCAGCGCGCCTCGATCGGCGTCGAAGAGCCGGTCCAGACCTCGGCCGACGCGGTCGTCGTTGAGGAGCTCGAGCTCGTCCGGTTCGAGCCCGAGCAGCTGGGCACCCAGCCCTCAGCCCACTCACCGAGGCCATAGATCGGCACGCGCCATGACCAGGTTCCGCACGAGCACGACCAGCAAGCGCGGTTCGCCACCTTCGCGCGCGGATCGGAGCGGACGTGCTTCTCGAAGAGCGCGACCAATCCCAGCCGCTCCAGGAAGCGGTTGATCAGCGGGAGTCCTCCGAGTACTGCGGTGCGGAAGTTCGGGGAGATAGCCTCCGGTTCAAATCCGTGTCCTGCGCATCAGATGCGTCTCCGGAGTAACCGATCTGATGCGCAGTCGCGGGGCCCCGTGCGGCGGGCTCGTTCGAGCTGCGGCGACGCGCAGACCGCTCGGGCAGTGGCGTCGCGGCTGACGAGCGCTGGCTGCGATCCTGAGGATTGAGCAGGGATCGATCGCGTAGCGGCTTGGCACGCCCGATGGGTTGCGACGGGCGTGCTGAGCCTTGGAGTTGGAGAGTACGAGCCGGTTCGTGGCGTCGGTCTGGAGAGCGCTCAGGCGATCCTCGAGCGCGAGGCGACAACGCGCGAACTCGAGGAGGCGTTGGCGCCAGGGCGGCGCTGTCCCTACTGTAAGGGCTCGAACTGCAGCCTGGAGTATGCGGCGACCGCTCTCGAAGGCCGTCGGGGTGGACGACGTGCGCCCGAGATCGTGCTGCGGACGTGCGAACGCGAGGCGCTCGAACGCCTGCTTCGCGCCGGCAAGTCGAGTCAGCGCGACGTGCAGAGGGCGCGGGTCGTGTTGCTGGCTGCTCAGGGTCTCCAGAAGGTCGTGTCCCCATCGTTGTGGGAGATGGCCCTGAGGCGGCCGGTGGAGAGTCGGGTGGCGTAAGGGGTCTACCACGTCGGTAATCCCCACGAACTCCACCAGGTTTCCCCCGGGCCTTTCAGTTCGCGGGTCTCGCGCGGCGGGAAATGTCGGTGGTGGAAGGAAGGCTCCTCGTCTTCCCAAAGACGTCCCCGAAAGGGGCAGAGGAGCATTCCTATGGCTCGTGACATTGACCTGATTGAGGGCGCGGCGCAAGACGTCCCAGAGGCCTTCGACGTTGATCTGGCCCCAGACCAGGCGGACGCAGACCCCTCGTCGGTTTGACAGAGCAGGTGAAGCACGTCGACCTCGGGACGCTGTTCCGCGGAGCCGTGAAGGCAGCCTTGGCCGTCGTGCTCGAGGAGGAGTTGCGCGAGATCGTCGGGGCGGGGCGCTAGTGCGCGCTCCGCGACCCGCGTGGACTCGCGCAACGGCAGCTTCATGCGAGGTCTGCTCACCTCGTTGGGCCACATCGAGGTCGCTGTCCCGCGTTCGCGGAGTTCGGGCTCGCCGGTGGACGTCATCGGCCGCTACGCGCGGCGCCTTGACGAGGTCAACGACGCGATCGTGTCCGCGTATGTGAACGGTGTCTCGACGCGGGGCATGGGTAAGGTCACCGAGGCGCTCTGGCGGGCGCGAACGTGGGCCGCTCAACCGTGAGCCGCGTCACGCAGAGGCTGGAGAAGAAGGTCGAGGACCTACGGAACGGCAAGATCGAGAGCCGGTTCGCCTACCTCTTCCTCGACGCCACGTTCGTCCCCGCGCGTTGGGCGCGCGCGGTCGAGAGCGTCTCGGCGCTCGTCGCCTACGGGGTCGACGAGGACGGCAAGCGGCGTCGCTGGCCGTCGAAATGAGTGTCGCCGAGGACGAAGACTCGTGGAGCAAACTACTCGCGGGACTCGTCGAGCGCGGACTGGACGGAGTGCGGCTGATCATCTCGGACGCCCACAAGGGGCTGTGGGCTGCTGCGCGGCGCCACTTTCCTGAGGTGGCCCACCAGCGGTGCGTCGTGCACCTCATGCGCAACGTCGGCTCGAACGTGCCGCACAGGCTGCGCAAGCGCGTGCTCGGGCAGGTGTCGTCGATCTTCGCGGCGAAGAACCCCGCCGACGCGAAGAAGCGCCTCGAGAAGTTCGTCGAGTGCTGGTCGAAGGACCTGCCCGAGGCGGTGGAGTGCCTCAAGACGGGCTTCAAGGCGGCAGCAGAGTTCTTCGCATTCCCGAAGGCGCACTGGGCGCGGATCCGCTCCAACAACGGCCTCGAGCGCTTGAACCGTGAGATCAAGCGCCGGACGAAGAAGGTCGGTGCCTTCCCCGATCGCGCAAGCGCGCTCCGCTTGATCACCGCCGTCGCGGTCGACGTGACCGAGACGTGGAGCAAGCGCCGCTACTTGGACATGTCACTCCTCGATCAGTAGCGGCGAGGCGACCGGTGACCAACGGACCGTCGGCGACGACTCGGGCGGCGAGGACGTACCTCGCTCGCGGCTGGGCGCCCATCCTCGTGGAAGCGCGGGGCAAGCGCCCGCTCCTCTCGCGCTGGCCGGAGAGCCGGCTCGGGGAGGGCGACCTGGAGAACTTCGAGGGCCGCAACGTCGGCCTGCTCCTGGGCAGCGCGAGCGAGGGCTTGGTCGACGTGGACTGCGACTGGCCGGAGGCTGCAGAGCTCGCGCGCGAGCTCCTGCCTTCGACGGCGCTGGTCCACGGACGACCGAGCAGCCCGCACTGCCATTGGTGGTATCGCGCGCCCGGCGCGAGGACCGCCGTGTTCCGTGTCGAGCCCGTCTTCACCCGCAAGACCACGATCGTGGAGCTGCGGGGAGCTGGCGCGCAGACCGTCGTGCCTCCTAGCGTTCACCCGAGCGGGGAGACCCTCCGCTGGGAGCGCTGGGGGAGCCCGCGACGGTCGACTGCGCCGAGTTCTCAAGACGGCGGTGGCTCGGCTCGCGATCGCGGCGGTGCTCGTCGTCCGAGGCTGGCGCGCGGAGGACGCCACGTCGATCGTGCGCTGCCCCGCTGCCGTCGTCGAGCGGTCTGTCGAACGCGATCTTCTCCCACTCGCGCCCATACGAGCTTGGCTGGGGCTCGAGCAGGAGACCTCCATGCAGCGGCCAGAATGCAGCGCTCGCTCCACCGGCGGGCAGCTCGTCCTGGGCCGAGCCTCGCCGCTCACCGAGGCCGTCCTCCTCCGTCTCGGAGGCGTCCTCGGCGCGGCGAACCTGCTCGGCCTGTCCCTGCACGAGGGCCGCCAGCCCTGCCCCTTCCACGAGGGGCAGGGCGGCCGATCGTTTCAGGTCACCGGTCACGCGTGGCGGTGCTGGGCGGGGTGTGGTCAGGGCAACGCGATCCATCTCGCAGCCACGGCCCTGGGCAAGACCTACCGCGAGGCGAGGGACCAGCTCGCAGGCGAGCTGCACCTTCTCTCGCGTAATCACCCCCCGCTGGCCCGCCGGTAAACAGGAACGTCGACCCGCCTTCTCAGGAGAGATCGCTCTCGTCGAAGTCGTCGATCTTCATCGCTGGCGCGTGAGCGAACTCGCGCCTCGTGTGGTCGAACTACGTACCTGCAGATCTGCTCGACGCCAACTCTCCACATCGGCGAAAGCCAACTGGACATCCATCGCCCGTCCAGGCAGGATCGTGCGCGAGGAGCCTTCGCCTCAGACCCATCCCCACAGAGTTGGGGACGTGACCCTCGCGGGCACTCAAAGCCGGTATCGGTGCACCTTATCGTAGCCCCCGCATGCAGGCGAGTGACGAGGCGAGCGCCTG
>JAOSJK010000052.1 GCA_027494135.1 Acidimicrobiia bacterium
GTCGGCGTTCATCACGGCCCAGACGCTGATCGTCGACGGCGGGTACTCGGCGTACAGGGCCGCCGGGCCTGTGCCCCGGCCCGAAGGCTGAGCGGCCAGTGCCGCGATCACACCCTGTCATACGAGCTATGCTTGCTGTATGACGATGCTGAGCTTCCGCGTCGACGAACGGGACGCGCTGGAGACGCAGCGGTGGGCAGAACGGCTCGGCGTCGATCGCTCGGAGCTGCTCCGCGAAGCGCTGCGGCGTCACCTTGCGCGCCTCACAAGCGAGGCGGATGCGGATGCATGGAGCGCCTTCCGCTCGAGGACGGCGAGTTGCGCCTCTCGGAGATCGCCGACTGGGGCCCCGCCGAAGACTGGACGGACTGGCTCGATGCGGCGAGGTGAGATCTGGTTCGCGGCGGTGCCAGGCGGAGACCAGTCCGGTGCTCGTCCTGACCAGGGATCCGGTCGCGGAGCGAATCTCGGCCGTCGTCGTCGCGGCGTTGACTCGCACCCGGAAGGCCTCGTCTCGAGGCTGGCTCTCACGGTCGCGGAGGACGGCGTACCGACCGATTGTGTAGTCAACACGACAACGTCCACACGATCGCGAAAGAAGCGTTTCGCCGCCCGTCGCCGAGCTCTCGCCGGCCCATTCATGGCACAGGCCTGCCGTGCGCTCCTGGATGCGACTGGCTGTTGAATCGGCAGCGACGCCGCCGCCGGGGCGCGTCGGCATGTATCAAGAAGCCCTTGACAGGACAGAAGCAATACATGCAGCCTCCATGGCTGGATCTGATTGCCGATGACGTCCCGCGAGTATTGTCCTGCAGGTCCTGGAGCGGCAGCCGGCGGACCGGGTTCCGGTCGGGCCGATGATGCTCGACATCGGCGCGACCGCGATCGGCGCTGCCGTGGGCGATTTCTGCACCGACCCTGATGTGATGGCGCGAGGTCAGCTCGCGCTTCATGAGCAGGTCGGCCAGGACATCATCTTCGTCGGCTCCGACAACTACTACATCGCCGAGGGCTTCGGTTGCGTTTCCGCGCGGCCTCGTGACGAGACGCCCACCTCGAGCAGCCACCGCTCGACAGCTGAGCGACGTCTACGACTTACGCGTGCCCGATCCGCTCAGGGACGGGCGGATGCCGGTGATGATCGAGGCGACCCGGCTCGTGCGGGCCGCAGTTGGGGACGAGGTGGCGATCCGGACGCCTGGTACCGGCCCCGTTCGCGCTCACGTCCTACTTCGTCTATCACGCAGAACTTCCTCGTCGAGGTCAGGCTGGCGAACGCCGGAGTCGCCGGGTAGCGACCCGGACGCGATCCACCATGCGCTCGATCTCGCTGCTGACGCGCTGATCGCCTTCGGGAAGGCGTGCTTCGACGCCGGCGCCGACCTGCTCCACTGCGGTGACTCGCTCGCGTCCTGTGATGTGATCCTCGCCCGCGGACTTCGCGAGCGTTGGGCGTTTCCCTACGAGCGGAAGGTGATCCAGGCGTGGAAGGAGCACGGAGCCAGGACGCTCCTCCACATCTGCGGTGATTCGTCGAAGGTGCTCGACCTCTACGCCGAGACGGGTGTCGACGTCATCGAGGTCGACCACAAGGTCGATCTCGCGTACGCGCGCTCCATCATCGGCGATCGGGCGTGCGTGATCGAATCGTCGATCCCGTCACCGTCCTGTTGCAGGGCACACCGGATACCGTTCGCGCCGCGGCGACCAGCTGCCGGCGGAGGTCGCGTCCGACGGCCGCTACGTGCTCGGTTCCGGCTGCGTCGTCCCTCGGTACACGCCGTTCGAGAACGTCCGCGCAATGGTCGAGACGCGCGCGCGGGCGCGACGGTCGTGAACACCTACCTCGATATTCTGAGTAGCTGGGAGTAGAACGAGACTCTCTTAGGGATAATGTGTATAGCGGACATGGAGCAGCAGGGCAGGAGGCCTATGAAGATCACAGCGGTTTCGACCGCGGTCGTCCAGGCGAACTTCGACTACACCTTCGTCCGTATCGACACCGATGAAGGCCTCTTCGGAACCGGGGAGTGTTTCCCGGCACCCGCACTCCCGCGCCTCGTCTCAGAGTTCGGAGAACTGCTCATAGGTCGGGACGCTCGTCATCCGGTACCGCTCTGGAAGCGCGAGTGGCAGCCGTTTCCGGCTCGGGCTCGACGTCTGCTGCCGGAATCGCCTGCAACGCGATCTCGGGTCTCGAGACCGCACTCTGGGATCTCCACGGGGAAGCGTCTTGGCGAGCCTGTCGTCCGGCTCCTGGGAGGCGCCTACCGTGACTTCGTCGACGTCTACGTCGATCTCCACACAGGATCGGAGTCTCCACAGCTTGACGCCGCTGATGCAATACCGGAAAGCCGTTCTGGACAACGACAGATGGAGCTACCGAGATCGGCGGCTCCTATTGGGAGGAAGCCGAGTTCCAGGGTAGCTCGATCGACGAGACGGTCGCCCGCTGCCGCGACGCAGCCGATCGGCCGGGCTTCCGCGCGCTCAAGCTCGATCTCGACGTCTTCCCGACGGAACGAGAAGTGTCGAGTCGAAATGCATCCGTGCGTCGATCTTGCGCGTATTGGCCGCGCTCGCTCTCGCCGTACGCGATGCAATTGGCCCTGAACGTGAGCTCGCGTTTGACTGCCACTGGCGCTTCGACGTGCAGACAGCCTCGCCGTGGCAGATGCGGTCGCGCCTGGCCGACCTCTCTGGCTCGAGGATCCGGTGCCTCCTGATCCGGTGGCGCTCGCGGCGGTCGCGCTCGCCGCCCTCTCGATCGCGACTGGTAGAACACGCGCCTAGCTCGAAGGATTCCGATGAGCTCATGCGAGACGGCGCAGCCCACATCATCACGCCTGATGCGAAGGCAGGCGGCATGCGGAGTCGCTCCTGATCGGTGAGGCTGCTTGAACGGCGTTACGTTCCCTTCGCACCGCACTGCACGCGAGCCCGCCTGTTCACGGCGGCGGTTCAACACGTCTGTGCCGCACTTCCCAATCATCTCTGTCTGGAGTTCTGCTTCGGCGCCGATGTGCCTCTTCTGGGAGCAGCTGACGGCTTGGTGAGTCGCCGTGATCGAGTCTGGCCGGGCACCGGTCCTCAGGGCCCGGGCTTAGTCGAACTCGACCTCGACAAGCAGCCGATGCTCGTACCCGGCGGAGCCCTGTCTTTCGTAAGCCTCCGTCGCCGAGATGACTCGCGACCCGCGAGACTTGCCCCGGAAGGCACCTGATCTGGGGTTCGTTCCCGTGCCC
>JAOSJK010000053.1 GCA_027494135.1 Acidimicrobiia bacterium
AGTTACGTATTGCTATGGGTTAACTTGGTAATCAGACACAAGACTCCAGCACCTGGGCCTTCGATCCGGCCGGCTGGAGGTCGTGCCGAAGGCGTGACATGGCGCGGGCGCAATACAGCATGCCCTCTCGTCTGCCAGCGTTACTCCGGGGTGTCACTGGCCCCTTACGTTCTACAGAGATGGCACGATGCACAGCACCCGTCTACGGGCACAGCTCGTCAACGGCGGCTGCACGGTTGCCCTGACAGAGTGACGGTCCTACTACCGCTCCTCGTATAGCTACATCCGCCCGCCTGCGTCGTACCGCCAGCGGTGCGTCGAGTGGCCTCGGTGGGTCAACTCGCGCTGGGTCGTCCTGGGTTTGGCAGGTCCCGTCCGGACCAGGCCGGCGGCTCGGTCTCGTACACCGACTCGGAATGGCGCTCCGTTGGGCCCTCTCGCCCGCAAAGCCGCTGAACAGGCGCGCGATGCCCCGAGCGTCGCGTCTCTTCCTCTGTCATGCCTGGGATGACCGAGAGGCCAGCGCCTCGACCTGTACGACCGACTGAAGTCGGACAGGCGCAACGGTCTGGTTCAGCGAGAAGGACGTCCCTCGGCAAGCAGCTCATCCGTGAGATCGACAAGGGACTGAGGAACTCTCGCGTCGGGATCGTCTTGGTTAGCCCGGCGCTGCTCAAGAGCATCGAGGCTGAGGGCATCGCAGAGAAGGAGCTCTCCGTGTTGCTCGCAAGCGGCCGGGTGATCCCTGTCGCACACGGGACCACCTTCGAGGCCCTTGCGCGACGTCAGCCCCATGCCTTCGCGTCCCACGCCGGGTTGGACACCGCGGAGTCGTCGCTGGACGACGTTGCCGCAAAGATCGCCGCCGCCGCCGCGGCTCTCGCCGACGGCGACGGCTAACGCGGGCCGGCCGAAAGCAGCGGTCTCGGCTAGCTCGCCTTCTTATCGAGCGTGTGACCTCGATGACGGTCGGCGTGCCGGTCGACATCGAGGATCGCCCGCACTAGAACCAGAACTTCGGGGGCCGTCAGGGACTCCGGGAGGCCCGCTTCCGCACGAACCCGCGGGCGTGCTCGACCGCGGGTGCTGTCGCCTCCAGGCCGAGGGACGAGCTGAGCCTCGTCGTCCCGGAGGCCACAGCGGGGGGTCACAGCCCGAGGCCTCCGCTGTCAGTGGGCGGTCTGCTTGGCGGTGCTGACCGCGAGGGCCCGACGGAGGTCGTCGGTGGGTCGGGCTGCTGGTTCCTGGGTGGCGACGGCGTAGACGTGGTTGCGGTCCCCGGCCTCGGGTGATCGAGGTGTAGCCGGCTTCCTTGTGGAGGGTGTCGTCGCCGAGCACGAGGGCGACGTCCAGGTCATGCCCTAGCTCTTGTGGATGGTCATGGCGTAGCCGTGGGTCAGGTGTCCCGCCGCCACGTAGCGGATCGGGATGGCCAGACGGTCGCCGTCGCTCGTCTCGACATGGACGCCGTCGGTGTCGGCTCCGGTGACGGTGCCGATGGTGCCGTTGACGATGCCGACCTTGTGGTCGTTGCGTAGCGCCAGAACCCGATCGCCGACCCGTAGCTCAAGGTCCTCGGGAGGCGGAGGACGACGGGAACCGAGGTGGTCGTTGGCGATGAGGTGGACCCGTGCTCGTTGGTTGAGGTCGGCGACGTCGCTTCCGGTGCAGCGCCAACATCACGGCATCGCGGCCGGTGGCGTGGCTGAGGTACCAGTCCTCGGCCATCCGGGCGTGCACGATCGGCGTTGTCGCCGATGGTGAGCGAGCCGCTCTGTTCCATGCGCTGCAGGGCCCGGTCGGTGTGCCCGTCGCGCAGCGCGCTAGCGGTCGCCCGTTGGGCTCGGTCGGTGAGCCGTCGGTTCTCGGTCAGCTCGGCGTGACCGAGGCGTCGGGCGAGCGAGGCGAACAGGCCGCCGGCTTCGATCTCGGCGAGTTGCTTCGGTCACCGATCAGCACGAGCTTCGCCCCGACCTTCGTGGTGTGCTCGATGAGCCGGTGAAGTTGGCGGATGCGACCATCCCGGCCTCGTCGAGGACCAGCACGTCGGTCAGTACAGCCGGTCCCGGCCGTTGTCGAGGTTCTGGAGCAGCGGGGCGATGGTCTGGCTCAGGATCCCGGACCCGGCCTGGAGCTCCCAGGCCGCTTTGGCAGCGAGGGCAGCGCCGCGGGCGCGGAGGCCGGTGCGGTGCCAGGCGTCTCGGGCAGCGTCGAGGGCGAAGGTCTTGCCGGTGCCTGCCTGGCCGACGATCACGGCCACCGGTGCGTCCGTGACGGTCACCCGCTTGACGGCCATGGCCTGTTCTGTGCTGATCGATGGCCCGGGACCGCCCGCCAACGCCAGGTCCCGGGGATCGACCGGGACTGTGGTCGGTCCCTCGATGGCACGCCGGGGGCGTCGGCCTCCAGAGCCAGCATCTCCGGGGTGGTCCAACAGCCCGGCCGTGACCTCCGGACCGGGTCGCTCGCCAGGTAGCCATCGGCGCGTTGGCGGATGCGCTCGCAGTCCAGGCCCTGGGTGGCCGTCTCCGCCCGGCCCGGAACACCTGGCGGCGGTCGAAGGTCGCGTCCTGCTCGGTCAGCAGCAACCCGAGGTTGGTCATCGCTCGCGAGGACCGGGGCCGTGTTGCCGGTGGGGATTTTTGCCGGTGAACCCGATGTTGGCCGCCCGGCGAGTCAAACTCGTCGCAGCGTGTCCTCGTCGACCGGCTCCGGGTTTCGCCGGGCGGCTGTCGAGGTGGGCCTACGCCGCCGCGAGCCGAGTGGGCGCCGTGTTCGGCCATCACCGCTTCGATCTCGATCCGCCGACGGCTGAACGCTCGCCGGAGCTGTCGGGAGATCCCGACGAGCTCCCCACCCCCGGTGCCGGGGGCTCGAACCCGACACCGATCCGCTCCGCCAGCTCGCGGCGGAGGACCGCCTAGTAGACGAACCCAGCGGTCTTGCCGTGCTGGTAGATCGCCGCCGTGTGCAACGCGCTCCACCGGCCGTCCGGGCCGAGGGTCATGTTCGCCGTGACCAGATGCGTGTGCAGGTTCGGGTCCGCCTCCCGGCTCGTCCGATGCCGGAACGCCGCCGAGACAGACCGCCGCCCTGAAGACGGGGTGGCACCACCCGGCCCCGGCGGACACGCACGCCTCGTCCTCCAGATACCGCACCGC
>JAOSJK010000054.1 GCA_027494135.1 Acidimicrobiia bacterium
GCCGCTGTCGTCGGCCACGAACTGGTTGTAGTCCTCGGGGTAGGGGTTGAACAGCAGGTAGCAGACCGCGTCGGGGTGCTCGATCCGCGTCTGGAAGTCCTTGACCGTCGCGCGGAACAGGGTGCGCTCGACCTCGCCGACGTCGGTGATGACGGTGATGTCGGTGGGCGCGCCGCTCGTGTCGTCGCCGCCAGCGGTGTCGGCGCCACCGTTCCCGTTGCCGTTCCCGTCGTCGCTCTCGCAGGCGACGGGAATCACCAGAGCCAGAGCCAGGAGCAGCGCGGACGCCGCCCGCATGACACTCTTTCGCCGCGTAGACATGGTGTGCCTCTCCCGTCCGGTCCGAAGAATTCGATCGGTGCTTGATCGGAAGCATTGTTCGGAAATATTGTCCCGTTTTCCAGGGGTCCTGTATCACGCCCGGCCCGCGCCCGTCAACGGTTTGCCGCATCGATCTGCGGGCGTACGGGAATTCCCTGCGATGTCCCCGGGGCCGCCCCTCCCGCCGGCCGGTCACGGCCCCGGCTGGCGGGCCCGTTCGAGGGCTCGACGCTTGGCGGTCACGGTACAGCGCGCGAGGATAGGACGAACCACCGCCATCCGTCGCGCCGCAGCAGCCCGCAGCCGCGCCGGTACGGGCCGCCGCGCGCGAGCGAGCCGGCCTGTGAGAGAGAGGGAGCCGATGCGCCGCAGCCGCCCCGCAGCCCCCCGCACCCTGGCGACCGTGTGCGCCGTCGCCGGGGCGTTTGCGGCGGCGCCCGCCGCCGCGGACGTGGTGATGCCACTCCTCTGGGACCTCGGCGCGGTGGCGCTGCCCCTCCTGATCCCCGCCCTCTTCCTGGAGGCGATCGTCCTCGCCGGACTGCTCGGAGACCGCTACGGGCGGGCGCTGATGGCCTCCGTCGCGGTCAACGCCGCATCGGCGCTGCTCGGCGCGCTGCTGGGCGTGCTGTCCGTGGAGCTCGGCGTGACGGACGCCCCTGGCTCGTGCTGTCGTTCGCGCTGACGGTGGTGGTCGAGTACGGGCTGCTGCGCGTCTGGCTCTACCGGGATCGCTCGCCGGGACGCCTCGCGGGCGCCACCGTCGTCATGAACGTGGTGACCTACGCCGTGCTGGTCGCCGCGATCCCGCTGCTGCGGGCCGATCAGCGGGAGCGGAAGCGGGACCTCTACGACCAGCACATGCAGGAACGGCAGGAGCAGGTCGTGCCGCCGCCGGCCGCCGTTCCGTCGGAGGAGCCGGGCGAACCGACGCCGCCGGATCCCGCCGCCACCCCCGCACTCAGCCCCTGAGCCGGCCGGGGGAACGCTGCCCCTTGCCCTGGTCTGGCGACGCTCGCTCCGTACCCTGTAGGGGGTCCGTCCCCCGCGAGGGGAAGGTGAACCGCAATCCGATCGGAGCGAAGGAACGATGACGCTGCAATCCATCCGGGAGACTTCGGCCTGCTGGCGCACCGGATCGTCAACACGACCCTGGGCCGCACCTCCGTCCTCCGAGCTGCGCAAGGCGCTGGAGGAGGAGGGGCTCACCACCGAGGGCCTGACGGACTCCGACGTCGCCGCCGTCCTCGCCATCTGCGTGGTCCGCGACGCGCCCGAGCTCTACCCGCACTCGGCCAACCGGCTGACGGTCCTCTCCGGAGATGTTCCCGGACATGCCCGCGACGCGCGCGTGGGCGGCCTACCGGCGCGTTCGCCGGGCGGACCTCATCCGGGTGCCGGGGCGCTCGGAGCGGGACATTTCCCTGGAGGAAGCGAAGGTCTGATCCGGAGTCGGGCTCGGGCCCGGGCGCGCGCCGTCGTCAGTGCGGCGAGCAGGTGTCGATGACGCGGAAGTCGTCGAGGTAGATGCCGGAGCCCTGGTTGTTCGTCGTGTCGACCGTGTCGAACGCGAAGACCAGGTGGACCGTCTGGCCCTCGAAGCCGTCCAGGTCGACGACGCACTCTTCCCAGCTCGGGCCGAAGTTCGGGGCCTCTTCCTTGCTCCACACCCTCGTGAGCGTGCCGTCCGCGGTCTTCACGGAGATCGTGAAGAGGTCGCGGGTCGGCTCGGCCTCGATGTCGATCCAGCACTGGAAGCTCAGCTCGTGCTCCTGCACGTCCGGGAGCGCCAGCGCGGGCGAGGTGGCCGTGCCGCTGTTCGGGGTGTCGACCAGGAACGGCGGGAACTCGAACGCAGCCGTCACGTAGCTGTTGGAGAGCGTGTTGCCGTAGAAGATCGCGGCTGGCGGGCTCACCGCCTGCCCGGACGCCGGCAGGCCCGGAATGCCCCCTTCGGCCGCGCGCACCTGCCAGCCGACCTCGCCGATCCCGATATCGCCCCCCGGCCGTGTTCACGAACGTCCAGCTCGGGCTCGGGTCCGGGATGGCGTCGACCCACTCGAACGGCGTGCAGCAGCCCTCGGCGCCGGTCGGCTCGTAGTCGCAGACGTTGTCCACGCAGCGGTCCGTCGTGCAGACGTCGTCGTCGTCGTCACAGTCGACGTCCCTCGTGGCAGCAGGCCGGCGCCGGGATCGGCGTGTACTCGCACGCCCCGCCCGCCGCGCAGTCACCCGTCAGGCACGGGTCCGTGTGGCCGCAGTCGGCGTCGGCCGTACAGCAGTCGGCCGCGCCCGTGCCTGGTGGACGCAGACGCCCTCGACGCAGAAGTCCTCCCAGCACGTCGCGTCGTCGAGGCTGCAGTCCTCGTCCTCGTAGCAGCAGCCCGGGATGTCGTCGTGGCTGCACTGGTGGTCGGTGCAGACGTCGGTCGTGCAGAAATCGGCGTCGTTGCAGTCGGCCGGCGTCAGGCAGCAGTTGGCCGCGCCCGTGAGTGCGTACGAGCAGCGGTTGTCGACGCAGCTGTCGTTCGTGCACGTGTCGTCGCCGTCGTCGCACTGCTCGTCCTCGGTGCAGCAGTCCGGGATCGGCTCGAGCACGCAGGAACACGCCTGGCAGCGGGCGCGCTGGCAGGGGTCGGGCGAGGTGCAGTCCTCAGTTGCTCTGACACGTATCCGGCTTGGGCGGATACGTGCAGGTGCCCGACTCGTCGCACTGGTCGAGCGTGCAC
>JAOSJK010000055.1 GCA_027494135.1 Acidimicrobiia bacterium
GCGCCAGGTCGCCGACGAGTACGGCATCGCGGCGACGACGTTCAAGCTGGCGACCCAGGTGAACATGGGCCAGTTCCGCGTGAAGGCGCTGACGGGCGAAGCGGAGGATCGAGAAAGAGGTCACGGTCGGGCGCTACACGCTGCCGAAGTTCAAGGTCGAAGCCACGCTGGACAAGCCGTACTACCTGCCGGGCGAGGTCGTCCACGGCACGGTGTCGGCGCAGTACTTCTTCGGGCAGTCGGTCGCCGGCGGGCAGGTGACGGTCACGGCGTCCACCTACGACATCGGCTTCACGGCGTTCGCCAACCTCACGGGCTTCACCAACGACGAGGGTCTGTTCACCTTCGAGTTCACCATGCCGCAGTACGTGGTCGGCCAGCCGCTGGAGCAGGGCAACGGTCTCGTGAAGCTCGACGTCACGGTCGTCGACACGGCGGACACCGGGAAAGCAGTAACCATCGCGCGCACGACGGTGGTGTCGCGCGCCGACGTCGAGGTGACGCTGGTGCCGAGAACGGCGCGCTCTGAAGTCCCCAGGCGTCGGGAAACGTCGTCCACGGTCGTGAGGAGCCCGATGGGCGGCGCGGTGGACGGCGCCGTGACGGTGGGCGAGGGCGCGACGTGGGACGTCGCGCTGGACGCCTGCAGGGCTCGGCGCCTGGGTGTTCACGCGCCGCAGGCGGTGCCGAGTCGAGGCGGTGGTGACCGTCACCACGACGACGCGGCCGAGACGGTCTCACGGAGTCGCTGGGCGGCGGCGAAGGGTAGGGCCAGACGATCCTGCTGCGGGACCGACGCGGCCCTCACCAGTCGGTGACACGGTGCAGGTGACGGTGCTGCTGACCACGCCGCGGGCGCGCGTGTTTCCTCGACGTGGTGCACGCGGGGGCGGACGGTCGCGATCGAGGCGATCGACGTACCGAACGGCGTCGGCCGCTGGCACTTCGACGCGGACAACGCCTCCGGGGGCGCGCTCCAGCTCCACGCCTACTTCCTGGGCGAGAGCCTGAGATCGTGCGGGACGAGCGGCTCAACTATGCCGACCCGGCGGACGCGCTGTCGGTGCGGCTTACGGCCGACCGCGAGGTCTACTCCCGCCGGGCGACGAGGCGCGGGTCGCGGTCGAGGTGACCGACGCCGAGGGCACGCCCAGAGCCAGCCGCGCTGGGCGTGCAGGTGGTCGACAGGCCGTCGTTCCCGCGCTGCAGGGAGGTCCAGCCCGGGCATGCGGAAGGTCTACTTCGAGCTGGAGGGGATGCCTGACCATGCGGAAGTTCTCAGTTCGCTGGCGGGATCTCGGCCCGGACGAAACGTCTCGAGCCGCCCGAGGAGACGGGGTCGGCGGCGTATGACGGTACCGTGGAAGGCCGCGCGGGCGCGGCGCGCCGACGGTGGCCTTCGCGGCCCAGGCCGGCGGGCCAGTCATCCTACGGCGTCGACCTGAAACACCGCCTGGCCTGAAGGACGTGGCGACGCTGCTGAAGCCGACTGTCGAGGTACCGCACGCGCGTCCAGTGACGCGCAGCAGTCGCTCGACGAAGGCGCCGATCGGTGTGACGACGTGCCGGCCCTGGCGTCGACGCTGACGATGAAGGGACCCGTGGTTCCGCCCTACCGTTCGTCAAGGAGCTGGACGTCCAGACGCCTGAGGAGGGCGGTTGTGGTGGTCCGAGGGCGAGAACCATATCTGGGGATATGACGTCGGGACGGCCCGGACGAGGGGCTCCGGCACGGCCGACGACATCGTCGTCGAGGTCCGACACGTTCCAGCTCTACTACGGCTACGCCCGCAACGGCGACGGCGGCTGGGGCGAGGGCGGCGGACGACGCCGACGCGCGCGGTTCGCCCAAGCCTGCCGGCGGCGGCGACCCGACGGCCCGAGCCGGGCGGGGCCGACGAAGAGCCCGGCGACGGCGGAAACGGCAACGCCCCGCGCGTGCGGCGGTTCTTCCGGAGACGCTGTTCGTCGACCCCGGCGGTGATCAGGACGGCAGCGGCCAGGCGAGATCCGCGCTCACGATGGCCGACTCCATCACGTCGGCGCATGACGGCGCTTCGCCAACAGCGCCGACGGCCTGCCTCGGGATGACGGCGGCCTCACGGTCTTCCAGGACTTCTCTTCGTGGACATCGTCTTCCCGGCGACGCCCCACGCGCGGCGACGTCGTGTGGTGCCGGTGGCGATCTACAAAACTACCTCGACATCCCGCAGACGGTGACCCTCCACGGCGCAGTGACGCCGACTGGCTCACCTTCCTGAACGGCTCGGAGGTGACGATCCCGCTCGAGCCGGGCCATGTACGACCCATCTACTTCGACGTCGAGGTGCAGAAGGTCGGCCCGCACGCCCTTCACGGTCGTCGCGATGGGCACGGCCCTGTCGGACGCCATCGAGCGCTCGGTGCTCGTCGAGCCGGACGGCAAGGAGTTCGTGGACACGTCTCCGCCCGCTTCCACACCCAGGCCCCGGCGGACCCAGGTCTTGACCGAGACGGTCGAAGGTCACCTCTCCATCCCCGACGCGAACATCGACGGCGCGCAGAAGCTGCTGATCAAGGTCTACCCGGGCTTCTTCTCGCAGGCGGTCGAGGGCCTCGACTCGATGTTCCAGATGCCGAGCGGCTGCCTCGAGCAGACCACGTCGACCGCCTGGCCGAACGTCCTCGTCACGGACTACATGATCGAGACGGAGACCATGACACCCGAGATCGAGCTGAAGGCCCAGCAGTTCCTGAACCTCGGCTACCAGCGCATCCTCACCTTCGAGTCGCCTCGGGCGGCTTCAACTGGTGGGAGGGCGACGATCCGGGCAACGCGGTGCTCTCGGCCCTGGTCGCGATGCAGCTCACGGACGCCAGCCCCGTGACCTTCGTGGACACCGCGGTCGTCCAGCGCACCCTCGACTGGCTCGTCTCGGGTCCAGCAGTCGAACGGCTCCTGGACGGAGGAGCGCCACCTCC
>JAOSJK010000056.1 GCA_027494135.1 Acidimicrobiia bacterium
ACGGCCCTTTTCGAGAGATTCGGAAGGGGCCGTTCCTACGTTTTCGACGATTCTTCTACCGGGTTTTCTACCGGATCGTCTGGGACAGCCGACGACGGCTCGTGACGCAACGCCGCGAGGTGACCTTCGGGTTCGAGCCCCTTCCGACTTCCAGGGGGGTGGGTGCGCTCACGGCCTCGCAGGAGCGATGATCACTTGGCCGGTCGGAAGGCCGCGGGTATCTGCACGGCCATGTAGTCACGAGGTTCCAGCTTCAGGAGCCCGTCGCTGTAGTGGCGCGCCCGGGACTGGATCGCCTTCTGGCCCGCCGTGCTGTTCAGCCAGGTGCACAGTTCGGCTGCCACCGATGGATCATCGAGATGGATGCCGTACATCGAGTTCGACGGGATCGCGCCGAGGGGATTGAGCACCGAACGGAAGCCGTCCTTGGACATGAGGGACACGATGATGTGTGGTGCGTCTGCGGGCTCGACGACGTACCAGTGCTTGCGAATGCGGGTCAGGTAGCGATCGTGGTAGCCCTCCGCCTCCCCCGAGTCGACCAGGGAGCGAACTGCCTTCGCCTTGATGTCTTTGGGGCCACTGAGCGTCAGCAGCCACCGGCGACGGCCCGACTGGCCGAGGGTGTCGTGGGCGCTCTGGTCGAGCACTTCTCCGTCGAGTTCCCGCAGGCGACGGATGCCGGGGCGCAGTAGTCGATTCGGGATCGACTTGGCTTCGTCGTCGGTGAGGAAGAAGAAGTGGTTGGCGCCGGTGGCGACGCCTCGTCGGACGCGTCCCAGGGTGGAGAGCGCGACGGTGTCGGCATGGTCTCCACCCTGGGTCGGCCAGAACAGCGGTCCGAAGGAGGAGGGCGGATCTCCGTGGCGGTCGATGGGCTTCGCCTTGATCGTGAGGTGTTGGCCGGTGGAGATGTGCCCGGCGGAAAGGGCGGCTTCGGTAGTGGTGGTCGGACCGATGGTCGCGACGACTGCGTTGACGCGGGTGCCTGGGAAGATCTCGACGTCCGGGGGAACGCCAGGAGTTCGATTGGTCGCTTGACGGACTCCCACATCCACCTGCGGAGTCCTGCCCCGTGTCGCGCCTCGGTCCATGAGCCAGGGAGTACGAAGCACAAGGCGTCGTCGTCGGCGAGGTGCGCGATCGAGGCACCGAGGAAGTAGGCAGCCAGTCCTGAGAGGCCGCTCTCTACGAGGTCGCTTGTGGCCTTCAGGGCGCGGTTCTTGGTCGCCCGCGTCAGCTCCTGGTGTCGGGTGTATGGCGGGTTCCCGAGGAAGAGGCGTCCACCGCCAACGCTGCCGGCGCCTTGCACCCAGGCGATGAAGTCTTCGAGGATCAGCTCGACACGACTGGACTGGCCGCGGCTCCTCAGGCGTGCCGCGAGCAAGCCGAGGGTGACCACGTTGACGTCCACGGCCTGCACCTTGGCCTCGGGCCAGCGCTGGGCCGCAGCGACACTGAACGCGCCGACTCCTGCTCCCGGATCGACGATGGTCGTCGGAGTGGGCAGGACAACGCTCGCACGTTCGAGCATGAGGTCAACCACGCTCGGCGGCGTGAAGAACGTGCCGAGCCGGCGGCGGTTCGGTCCGGCGACGATGTGTTCGTACACCGTCGCGAACCAGTCACCGTTGCCGTCCATGAGCGTGCGGGCATCGTGGATGACATCAGCAGGAGGCATCGGGCCCTGCTCGGCCCAGATGCGAAGCGCCTCGGGCCAGTCGCCGGGGATGTCATCGAGCAGGCAGCGAACCAGGCCCCGAGCGCGGCGAGCCGTCGACGCTCGTTGCTGTCGGCACCGGGCACGAGGCGCTGCACAAGCGGGGAGCACTTCGCATCCGCTAGCCACGCCTCCACCTCGGTCATGACCTCGATTGTGCCAGTCTCTCGGGCATTGCCATCGAAGTCACGGTCCGACCTCCGGTCCACTGTCACACCCACCCGGTACCCTCGTTGCGCCTGGGGAATGTCGTCGTTCCGTCGGCTGGAAGGGAAAGACGTGCCGATCGTGACTGAACCGCAGCGGGTCCAGCGGATCAAGGAGCTCCTCGCCGATCTGAACAAGGTGCCGCCGGAGAAGCACGAGGTGGTTCGCGTCCCCGGTCCTGGCAACGAGCCGCGGCACTGCCAGGTCATCAACATCCACGTCGACGAGGTCGTCCTCAACCCACGTTCGCACCGCGTACGCGCGCAGCTCGAGGACGATCCGGAGTGGGCCGACCACAAGGACGATCCGTTCAGCGAGGCCGCCCAGGCCGTCATTCAGCGACAGGTCCGCGAGGCGCGCACCCGCGAAGAGTTCGCCTCGCTGAAGGACTCCCTTGCGAACGAGGGACAGACGGAACCCGGGGTCGTCACCTCAAAGGGCGTGCTGATCAATGCGAACACGCGGGTTGTAGCGCTGCGAGAGCTGGATGACCCGAACAAGCGCTACATCCGCGTCGCGGTCCTCCCGGACACGATGCAGGAGGACGAACTCGCGCTGCTCGAACTCCGGCTGCAGATGCAGAAGGAGCTCAAGGTCGAGTACTCGTTGACCAACGAGCTGCTGTTCATCGAGGAGCTATCCGTAGAGCGGTCCATGCCACCGGCGCAGATCGCGAAGGAGCTTCGTATCGGTGACACCGCCAAGAAGGGTGAGAGCGAGGTGGTCCTCCGTCTCAAGCTGCTCGATCTGTTGAGAACGATGCAGCAGCTCCCGAAGAACGGACTCCGCCTGACCTTCTTCGACACGCTTGGCTACGAGCAGCTGCGCGATCTCCACCGCGCCTACAGCGCCATCGTGGACAACGATCCGGCGAGAGCAGCAAGCATCCTCGACGCCTTCTTGTTGTCCGTGTCGGTTGGCGTCACGCCCGTTCACCAGTTGCGCCGCATCGACCCGGACTTCATCCCCGAGTACATGCTTCCGCAGTTGGAAGAGGATGAGATGATTGGCGCGCACGCCGCGAAGCTCGCCGCCCTCCCCGCCGAGGAGATCACGAAGCCGACCGGCGTCGGTGCGCTTCTCACTGGTGACGGCGACGGCGACGCCACCGAAGTGAACGTCCGTGGGTTGATCGACATCGTGACTCAGCGCGACCACAAGGTTCCCGTCCCAGGCACGAACTTCGTGCTCGAACGTGACGATGTCAAGGACGCCGTCAAGACGGCGATCATCAACGGAGTCACCGAGAAGAGGCGAGACGACAGCGCATCGGATCGCCTCCAAGCACCCATTGACCGCGTGCGCACGACCGCCAAACAAGTCGACAAGTGCAAGGAGGCATGCAACGGGGTGATCGGCACCGACGAGTTTGGCGACAGCCGACGCAAGACCCTAGAGGTTGCGTTCAAGCGGCTGCGGAAGAACTTTCGCTCTCTCGAGGCCGAACTCGTCAAGGCCGGCGTGATCGACGGGTGAGCCTGCTGATGGCCTCGCTGTCGCCCAGCGGCACCGAGGTGCTCTTGCGCAGCGTGGATGCGCCAGCTGCGCTGTGGAACTCCCTCGGCCGCAACATCGCCCCGGGCCAGGCACACACTGAGATCGACGGCAGCCTCCGTGTGCCCATCGGCCGTTTCCTCGCATCTCGCAACTGGCTTGGCCAAGCGCTCACCACGCATGCGTGCGCCGTTGACATCGCTCCCGCACTTGCCGCCCTACTTGAGCGCGGCAACGCGGAGCGATCCGAGATCGACTCACTCCTCGGCGCGGCACCGGCCTCGTTGTCTCCCGCCTCACTGGTCAGCGATCTCGCAGCAGCCGGCTTCAAGCGTGACCTCAAGCCCTTTCAACTTCGAGACCTCGGACACCTCCTCGCCCTAAGCCACGGCGCCAACTTCTCCGTACCCGGTGCTGGCAAGACCACCGTGGCCTACGCCCTCCACGCTCTCGAACGTGCCCGCGGTCGAGTCGATCGACTCCTCGTTGTCGCCCCCCTGTCAGCATTCGCTGCCTGGGCCGATGAGGTGCAGGAGTGCTTCGACGAGCCGTTGCGTGTCGCCAGGTTGACCGAGCGCGGCGCGCTCAGCGCAGATGTAGTCCTGGTCAACTATCAGCGCCTCGCCGCGAGCTACGACCAGATCATCAGTTGGGTGGTCGACTCATCGACGCATGTGATCCTGGATGAGGCGCACCGGATGAAACGAGGCAAGGCGGGAGAGTGGGGCCGCGCCTGCCTTGACCTGGCACACCTCGCCACGCGCCGGGACATCCTCACGGGAACGCCAGCGCCACAGCACCCGAACGACTTCGTCGCTCTCGTCGACTTCGTCTGGCCGAACCAGTCGAACCGCATTCTCCCGGACTCAGCCCGTCGATCCGACCCTCCCCCGGCGGCGATGCGCGAGGTGTCTGCGCGGCTTGCCCCGTTGTTCACCCGCACGACCAAGGCCGAGCTCGAGCTTGAGCCTCCTGATCGCCGTGCCGAGCTCGTCACCATGAAGCCCCTCCAGGCGGAGATCTACGAGGCTCTCCGAACCAAGATGCGCCACGCCACGAATGTTCGCCCGCGCGAGCGTGCCCAGTGGGGTCAGATGGGCGAGGTCGTCATGTACCTCCTCGAGGCGGCGTCGAACCCAGCGCTTCTCGCCCGCGCTGTCACGGGCGCCGACGGCGTGGCCCTCCAGTGGCCATCTCTCGCGATCCTCCGAACTCCGACCTCGGCGAGAAGGTCCTGCACTTCGGACAGCACGAGATCCCCGCGAAGTTCGAGAAGCTCGTCACGATGGTGGCGGCCAACGCGTCCGATGGCCGCAAGACCCTCGTGTGGTCGAACTTCGTCGGCACGATCACGACTCTGGCGGACCAGCTCCTTGCGCCATACCAACCGGCTGTCGTTCACGGAGCGGTGCCCTCCGTCGCCGAGGACGTGGACTACACGACGCGGGAAGGTGAACTCCGGCGCTTCCGCGACGACCCGAACTGCTTCGTACTCCTGGCCAACCCCGCAGCGATGTCCGAGGGAGTGAGCCTGCACCATCACTGCCACGATGCGATCTACGTCGACCGCACATTCAACGCTGGCCAGTACCTCCAGTCGATCGACCGGATCCACCGACTCGGGCTCGCCCTGGCACCCAGACCAGGATCCGCTTCTTGGTGTGCCGGGAGACAGTTGACGAGACCGTGGACGAACGGATCAGGATCAAGGCTGAGCGGTTGGCCGTCATGCTCTCGGATACGAGCCTGGTAACGATGGCGCTGCCCGACGAGGAGGCCTATGGCGAGTGGGTGGAGCCTGATGACCTCGACGTGCTACTTCAACATCTCGGCGATGCCTCCTGAGCCGCGCCTCACGCGCCACATCGCAAGAGCAGCGCTTCACGTCGCGGCGATCCTCGGACGCGAACCCAGCTCGATCGTGGTCGTCCGCGAGAGCTACTGGCGAAGAGCCACCGGCGGCACGTTCTCGGTAGCAGACCTCATCGCTGCCGAGGACGTGCTTGTCGCCGCTGGCTTCATCAGGCGCGCCGGTGACGTTCTCACGCTCACTCCGCTGCTGGACACGCTCATCGACGCCGATGAAGACGACGCCATCGAGGTGCTCACTGTCTCGCTGCTCGGCGAACAGGGTCCCGGCGCCGCAGACCGTGACGAAATCGAAGACACCCTCGAAGCACTCGTGCAGGACCCTGCACGCCGTGAGGCGCTACTGCTCGCGCTCGGACGGCGCTGGGACGACCGTCTCCGCCGCGAGATCGGTGCCATCGGCGAGGAGATCGTCGTCGCGTACGCCAAAGAGGAACTGGCTGCTCTCGGGCACGCCGACCTCGCTCGTGCGGTCCGCCGAACCAGCCTGGTCTCAGACCAGCTCGGCTACGACGTGGTTGCCCCTCGCGTTGGCGCGCCGCCGAGGCTTCTCGAAGTGAAGGCCACGGCTGCTACCTCCGCGCCGCTGGTCTTCCTCAGCAGAGGAGAAGCCGACTCGGGGTCACGCCTCAACGACTGGGCGCTCGTCGTGTGCTCTGTGCGAGACGTCCTCAATCGCAGCGGAGAGGTCGTGGGCTGGTGCCAGCGTGCCGACATCGACGACCTACTACCGGAGGATGTGCCGGGGAGCCGATGGCAGTCGGTCGCAATTGAACTAGAGCAGCTTCCTCTCCAACCTGGGCTTCCACGACCAAGTGCCTAGACATCCCTTCGACCCGGGAGCGTGGCTTGTCGCTCATGGTGTCACCCTGGGTGGGGCCCTCGACCTTCGGGTTCGCCGGGGTTAGAGTGGTCGTGCAGCGCTGGTACACCCCGTTGACGCCCCGGGTCCGGCCTTCGTGGCTGCGTCGGCGTCCCTTCTGAACCTGTGATTCGAAGGGACCCCGCACCATGCGCGGCTACGTGACCAAGAAGGGCAAGAAGTACTACGCCGTCATCTACGACGGCATCGACCCGGCGACGGGCAAGGAGAAGCGGCGTTGGGTCGCCGCGGGCAGTCGGCGTGATGACGCCGACAAGCTCGTGACCGAGCTGACCAAGCGGAGCCACCGCGGCGAGACGGTGGTGAGCGAGAAGCTGACGCTGGGCCAGTACCTGACGACTCGCTGGCTGCCGGTCCAGGAGAACCGGCTGCGGGCGAGCACGTATGACTCGTACCGGCGGAACATCGACCTGCACGTCATCCCGGCGTTGGGGGAACGGCTCCTCGACCGGCTCACGGCGGAGGACATCGACTTGTTCTACGCCTCGCTGCTCAAGAGCGGCAGCAAGAAGCGGACTGGCAAGACGCCCGAGGGCGAGCAGGCCGAGCCGAAGGGACTGTCGCCGAAGACGGTGCACAACATCCACGTGATGTTGAACAAGGCGCTGAGCGACGCGGCCCGCAAGGGCACGGTGGTCCGCAACGTCGTCGCGTTGGCCGACGCGCCGTCGTTGCAGGCCCGCAAGCGCGCCGAGATCAAGGCGTGGGACGTCGACCAGCTCGTCGAGTTCCTCGACGCGATCGCCCCGCACCGCTTGTCGCCGGCGTTCTTCCTGGCCGCGCACACCGGGATGCGCCGAGGTGAGGTGCTCGGGCTGCGGTGGCGTGACCTCGACGTCGACGCGAACCGGGTCGCGGTCCGCCAGGCGCTGGTGTCGGTCGCGTACGAGGTGTCGATCTCGGACGTGAAGACGGGGACGAGCCGCCGCACGATCGACATCGACGCCGATGTCGTGCAGGTGCTGCGTGACTGGTTCAAGGCCCGTACCGAGGAACGCGACGGGGCCGAGCCCGCGGCGGACGATCTGGTGTTCACCAAGGACGACGGGTCGTGGCTGCACCCCGACACCTTCAGCCAGCTCTTCGACCGGACCGTCGCCAGGGCCAAGGTGCCGGTGATCTCGTTGCACGACCTGCGCCACACCCACGCCACGCTCCTGTTGAAGGCGGGCGTGCACGTGAAGGTGGTCAGCGAACGGCTCGGCCACGCCAACGTCGCGTTCACGATGAACGTGTACCAGCACGTCCTGCCGGGCATGCAGGCCGCCGCGGCGGACACGTTCTCGTTGCTGCTGCGCAACCAGCGCAACAAGACGGCATTGGAAGCCGAGCCCGACGACGATGACGCCGATACCGACACCGAGGCCGAGGTTGACGGCGAGGCTGACGTCGGACGAGCGAGGAGGACGATCAGTGATCGGCCCGGTCGACGCCGCCGAGCGGGCAGCCGAGTCGGTGCGAGCGGTGAACCACCTCACCCTTCGCGCACCTTCTCCAGGGACACCGGGCTGGGAGGAGGTCGGCGATCTCTACCGGGTGCTCGGCGAGCTGCGGGTCCTGGCCGAGCGCCTACCCCAAGCGTGCAGCCAACTCGCCCGGCACCTCGAACGACCCGCAACAGGTCGTGCCTACGAGGTCGACGCCATGGCCGACGCGCCCTCCTCGGTCGTGGTCGCTTCCGCGGTGCTGGCCCTCGACGACGCCGAGCGATGCGCGTCCCGCACCGGTGAACACCTCAACGAGGCCCTGTCGGCAGTAGCGCACCTCCACGCATAGGCCGGACTGGCTCCGGGGTCATCAGGCCCCGGAGCCAGCGGAAGGAGTGGCACAACGAGCCTTGGCGCGGCGGCGAAACTGGAACGGTCAGCCGCGCGAGGAGCCACCGATGGACGCAACCGACGAGAACCTGATCTCGGTGCTGGGCCGGGACCTGCTGCTCGTCGACGTCGGCGGCGGCGCCGAAACGCACCTGGCCGAGGTCGCCGACGGCCAGGGCCGGTCCGCGCGACACCAGGGCAACGAGGATGCCCCACTCCCCTGGACGCTGGAGCCACTCGACGCTGTGCGGCCGGACCTGGAACCGGATGGCTGCCGGCGCCGACGAGCTGTTGCCGCTGTGGCGCGACCCGGCGTTCGCTCCGACCTGTCGCAGATGCCTGCGCCTCCTCGACGCGTGGTTCCCTACCGCAGACACGCCGCCGGGTGTGTGGCTGCTCGCCTCGGTGGTGGCCGAGGAGGTCACCCGGTTCAGCTCCACCTATGTCACCGGCGTCCCGGTCCAACACGTCGAGGCGACGCGCGCCGCGATCCGCAAGGCGCTGCGCTCCGATGGGTTCCGTTCCAGTACGAGGGTCGTCGATGGCGTCGTCCACGTGTGGTCCGACGACGCCTACGACGCGCTCGACCCAGCCGAGATCCGCACCAGCGGAACCTCCGCGATCGAGCGCATCACCAGCGGACCGGACGCGGTGCCTCCGCGTGATCCGGACTCCACCCCCGGTCCGGTCGACTGGCACACCTGGGTCGTGGACTAGGAACGATCCCCGGCGGCTCGCTCGGCCGCGTCGATCAGGTCGTTCAGCCACGCGACGGCATCGGTAAGCGGGAGCACGTCGAGACCTTCCGCGGCATCGATGTAGCGCTCGTCCCAGCCGGGCCACGCTTGGACCGTCGGTGGCCATGGTGCGACGCGGCGGGCGGCGAACAGGCGTCGTCCGACCGTCGCGAGTTCGCGGAGGTCGGGTGGCTCGGCGGCGACGAGGATCTGGAGGTCCACGAGGTCGTGAGCGCGTTCGTTGCCGCCGTGGCGGTCTGGCGTGGTGCAGGCGTGCAGCTTCTGCGCGATCTGGTGCTCCACCGCGAGGACGGGCACTGGCGCAGGTGTCGGGAACCCGAGCCGTTCGATCACCTCGGCGATACCAGCGTCGAGCGCGAGCCGGGGTTGGTCGGTGGAGCCGACCTCGTCGTGGCCCAGCTCGAGCGGAACCGTGACGTAGGACTGGCCTGCGTAGGACAGCTTCACGTCGAAGGGCTGCATCACGTACTCGGCTGGCACGTCCGGCGGATCGGCGGGCTCGCGGTCCACGAGTCGTCCGGTGAAGCCGTTCCACCCCGCAGCGAGGCGGGCCGAGAGCTCCGCGGTGTAGCTCTCGATGGTGTGGGTGGCGGCGCGCGCGGCGTCGAGGTCGGTGGTGAGCCGGCTGGCCTGGTCGCCGACGCGGAGCTTGATCGCGGCGCCGCCCTTGACGACCCCGGCGGGGAGCATCTGCGCGTCGACGGTGGGCGCGAGCGATGTGCGGGTGCGCAGCTCGTTGACGCCGAGCGAGCCGCAGATGTTGCGGAGGCGTTGTTCGAGAGCGGCCCGATGGATCGGCGGTGTCGGGTAGGCGGGGTCGGTCATGGGGAGTTCCGGAGTTCCTGGCGGAGTTGGCGTTCCTCGGTCGCGGTGACGAGGCCCTCGCGGCGGGCTTCGTCGACGGCGGTGAGCAGACGGTCCGACATGACCGTGTCGCGGCAGGCACGGATCGCGTGGGCGACGGTGGTCGAGGGGATCAGCTCGTAGCGGGTGAGGTCGTCAGGGTCGACCGTCTCGTTCACGACCTTGATCCAGTCGGGCAACTCGGCGCGCACCGCCGTGTCGTGCCGACTCGGACGTGGCGGGGATTGACGAGGGCCAGGTTGTGGAGGGCGAGCACGGCGTCGCCGGTCAGATGTGCGTCGTCGCCGACGCGGGCGACGGCCTCGAAGAACTGGTCATAGCGAGTCGGGGGAAGGTCATCGAAGCGGTAGAGGCCGTAGGCGACGTGGCGGATCTGGCCGCGAGCCGCGAGCTTGCCCAACTCGACCATCGGGATACCGAGCGTGCGGGCGTCAGCGGCGGTCACGTAGCCGTACTGGCCCATCGCCAGCTCCCACGCTCGACGTCGGTACGTATCCGGGGCCATGGCTGAACTTTACCGCTTTCGGTAAAGTTCAGCCGAACCAGTTGCCCAAGTTGCGGTGGCCCAAGTCTCTCAAGCAGAGCGGCCGAGCAGTCGTTCGAGTTCGGCGCGGGGGACCCGGAGGGTGCGGCCGATCTCGATGCACGGGATGCCCGTCTTCCCGCCGGTGGCTCGCCACTCGCGAGCCGCGGCGTAGGCGGCGTTGCGGCTGATGCGCAGGATGGTGGCGGCCTCGTCGATGGTGAGGACTTCGGCCGGGGCGTCGGTCTCTGTGGTGGACATCGGGTTCTCCTCGGTCGGTGTTGTTCTCTGACCTACGTAGGCCCTTTGGCGGGCCAGGACTTCGCGGGGAATCTCAGATTCCGACCGCCTGCTCTGCCGCCGGCTGTAGTTGGTCGGTGGGGTGGGCGAGTTCCCATGCGGTGAGTTCGCCGGTGGATCGGTGGAGCCGTTCGGCGACGGCCACGTCGGCCGGTGCGGGAGGGACGCGTGGGAGGGCTTCGCCGTCGAGGGGGTCGACGGCGGTGGTGAGGTAGAGGTGGTTGGCGTGGCGGCCGCGGGTGATGTCGACGTAGGTCTCCGAGCGGGTGGCGGTGGCATCGACACGGCTGGTGGACACGTCCCGCGTGGAGCCTTGGACTGCGTAGGAGGTGAGGGCGTAGGCGTGGTCGATGCCGACCTCGGGCCGTCCGGCGGGGGTGCGGTGGTGGTCGAAGAACGAGCGGGGGATGTCGATGCGGCCGATCCCGTCGAAGTCGACGGCCACAGAGTCCTCTGCGGGGCCGCGTCGGTCGGGACTGACGGCGACGATGGTGCCGAGGGCGCCGTTACGGACGTACGCCTTCCGGTCGCCTTCGACGTGGAGGTCGCGGTTGGGGGCGCGTGCGGTTACGCGATCACCGACGGCGAACGCCCGGTCGCCGCTGGCAGCGATGTCTTCGCCGTCGAGTTCACCGTTCACGCGTCGGAGGAGGTGGGCGAGGCGGTTGAGTTGGCGGCGGGTGCTGTTGCGCCGGTCGACCATGGGGGTGGTCGAGGCCGTCGCGGTGGGCGTCCCACCAACGACCGAGGACTTCTCGGTACATGGCGAGGTCATCGGCGACGACGTGGAGGTGCCCGGCTGCGGCGAGCTCGTCGAAGGCTTCGTCGATCCGGCCTTCGCGGAGTGCTTGGGCAGCGGCGCGGTCGTGGGGGTCCTGGAGGCGGTGGGTGGTGGTCAGCTCGGGGGTGTCACGTTCGTGGCGTTCGCATAGGACGCGGAACATTCCCCCCGGCGGAGATGGCGCCGTGTTGGGCGGGGTCGCCGATGAGTCGGAGGCTCGCTCCGGTGGTGGCGGCCATGTCCATGAGGGTGTCGAGGTCACGATCGGACAGGGTGGAGGCTTCGTCGACGACGAGGATCGTTCGCGAGTCGAGCGGCAGCGATTGAGGGTCGGTCTGGACGAGGTACCACGCCACGGTCTCGCACTCGATCCCGGTCTCCGCAGCCAGCGTCCGCGTCGCTTCGCCCTTCACCGCGGCACCGAGCACCCGGTAGCCGGCCGCGGTCCAAGCATCCGCGCAGGCGGCGACCGTCGTTGTCTTACCCGCCCCGGCACGCCCGATCGCGGCCTGGAAGCGATGCCCACGTTGGCACCACTCGGTCACCAGGCGCCGCTGCTCGCCGGTTAGGTGCGAGTGCTGCTCGAGCGCAGCCTCGACGTGGGCGTCTGTGACGAGGTGCGCGCCTCGGTGGAGCCCCTTGGCGAACCGGGCCGCGATGCGGTCCTGCACGCCGAGCATCTCCACGGTCGTGTAAAGCGGCTCGTCGGCATCGGTGAGCGCGACCACGTGTTCGGAGGCGAGGAACCGGTCCGTCAGCTCGATCAGCCGGGCGGCGCCGCACAGCAACGGCTGCGGGTGTTGGTCGTCGTCGGCGGCGGGCACGGGGTGGTTGGCGAGGGCGGCGAGCGCCTCGGACCGCGAGAACACAGAGCCACCCGAGCAGATGCCCTCCGCACCGGCGAGCGACGCGAACAGCGCCGCCTCATCAACCTCCTGGCCCTTCGGCTCGTGGCCGGTGACGGCGGCAAGGGCGTCGGGCGTCAGGCCGTGGCGAGCAGCGCGCTCACGCCACGAGGCGATCAGCGCGTCGGCGGGGGTGTGGTTCTTGGCCGGACGGGTCCGCAACACGATGTGTTCGACCTCGCCGGGATGCGCGCCCCCGACCGATCTCCTCTTCCAGTTCCCGGAGGGCGTCGTCGATCTCGTTGCGGCGTTTGGAGAACTCACCGACCACTTGGTTGCCGATGCCGTCGATCTCCCAGCCGGACTTGCGTCCCGGCCGCCACCGCACCCCGAGTTCGTCGGTGAGCTGACGGCGCATCTCAGCGGTCGCGAGCGCCGAGGCCGCCTGAGCGTGGCGGTACAGGGCGCGGGCGTCGAGCGCCCGGCTGGAGCCGTCGGCGAGGCGAACGGTGTTGGCGATCACGTTGTGGTGGTGGGGGAACGGATCGAGCGCCCGTGAGGTCAGGTGCCGGAACGACGCCACCATCCACCCCTCACCGTTCACCGGTCGGCCCTCGACCCGTCCGACCGCGGCGTGGTCTTCGAGCCATCCGAGCGCCCAATCGTTCCCGGCCTGGATCGACCCCAACACTGCCGTGCGTGTTGGTGCGTCGCCGAGGAGGGCGAGCACCCCGAGGGACTTCTCGGTGGTCAGGGTGAGGTCGTAGCCGACGCGTACTGCCGGGGGTCGGCGGCGCTCCACGAACTTGGCCAGGTGCTCGCGGGTGACCAGCCACCGGCCTTTGGTGCCGCGGTGGGCGACCAGGAACGCCCGACGTGGGTGACGCCCCGCAGCGAGGGACCGCTCGATCTCGACGTGGTGTTCGTCGTGGTAGCGGGCGAGGCCGCGCAGGTACTGCTTGGTGAGACCGATCAGCCGGGCAGCTTCGGCCAGGCTCAGCTGATCGTCGGGCGCACCGAGCGACCGGATCTCTCCCGGATCGACTCCCGCGTCTCGGGCATGGGAGCAGCGGGCCAGCTCACTGGCCCTCACCCAGCGAGAACCGTCGTCCTCGACCAGCGGCACGAGGTAGGCACCTCCCGGCTGGCTGAACTGCCTGGTCACAGCGCCAGCGGGAGGTCGAACGGGAGGTCGCGCGGGAGGTCCAGCGGGAGGTGCGTCCGGTTCGGGAGACGCAACGGGAGGTCCAACGGGAGGTCCCGCCTCGTCTCCTGTCGGGGACTGAGGGCTCACGGCTTGCGACAGGTGGCCGAGGGCGAGCGCCGTTCCAACGTCGAGCATCCGCTCGACCTCCCGGTGCGACAACCCGAGGGCCGCAGCCGCGTCCGCCACGTCGTAGAGCTGCTCCCCATCGGCGCTGACCTTGGTGTGAGCGCCCGCGCCCAACGTGGGCCGACGTCCAGCCGAGCCCTGAGCGGTGATGAGCCGCTCGTCGGTGTGCGGGTCCCGACCAGCCAGAACCACAGCGAAGTCCGGTCGTTGCACCACTCCCGTGAGTCCGGCACCGCTGGCAGCGCGACCGAGCCACCGCCCGGGTTCCTCGCCGTGGTCGGCGTAGTACCGCTCCGGACCGCCACCACCGGCACCGGGCGACGGGTTCGACGGAGCGGCCTTCGGCGGCGGTTGGAGGTAGCGGACGATCGCATCCACGACACGAGCGGCGTCGCCTCGGCCACCGCCGAGCGGGGTCACCGTGAACCTCACCGGAGACCGCCAACGGGAGGCGCAGCAGGTTTCCCGGAGGGAAACCTGCAAATGTGTGCGCGCCGGATCTGCTGTTCGGCACCGATGAGCGGGGCCGGGACGACGGGTGTTCCGGGAGAGCCGTTCCGGCGAGTGAAGATCATCGCTCGAGCGCCTGGCCACGGGCCGCTACGCCGTTGGTGGATCGACTGGCGCCGCTCTGGATCCGGTCGAGGCGAGCGGTGATCGAGGCGACGTTCGCCTGGTGCTGGGCGAGGTCGTCGAACTGCTCGAGGTGGGCGTCGAGGAGTCGCTCATGCGTGTCACGGGTCCATTGCGGCACCCGGTCAAGTTGGTGGGGGGTGAGCGGGGGAACTTGGCGGAAGACCTCCAGCCCCGCTCCGTCCGGAACTGGTCGAGCAAGCCGGTACTGGCCGAGGCGGCTCATGGTGGTCATCAGCCGGCTGCGCTCGCCCACCCCCAGGCCGAGGCCCAGAGAACGAGACAGCTCGACGGCCCCGATCTCGCCGGGCCTGTCGACGTCCCAAAGTTCCTGCATCCGGCGGAGTAGCAAGGTCGAACTCGGGCCGACGACCGCCGACCAGCATTGCTCGACGTAGGGGTCGCGCAGGTCGAAGCCGACGCGCTGGACGCGGCTGTCGGGATGGTCGACCGGCGTGAAGCGCAGGATCCGATCACGTTCCATGCCCCCGTAGGCCCTCGGCGAGGGCCGTAGCGCGGTGACGGACGCGAAATCTGGTGAACGGGAGGTCCATCGGGAGGTCGAGCCGCTCAAACGGGAGGCGACCGGCAAGAAATCTTCGAAACGGGAGACCGAACGGGAGGTCTGCCGGGAGGTGCCCCGCGGACCCTGCTGGTGCTCAACGACACCAGGAGGCTTCCGATGGCAGAGATCCTGCGATCCCTGAACAGAGAGTGGTCGGCGATCGCCGACTCCCCGTCAGCTCGACGAGCGCTCATGCGCTGGTCTTCCGCATACCCCGTGCTCACGTCAGCACAGGACCTCGACGGCGTGATCGTCCTCGGCTTCGACCCAGACGACGGACCTGAGGTCCGCCGGGCGCTCGCCCTCATGGCGCCCACCGACCATCTCGCCGCCCGGACCCTCCTCCAGGGGTTGCTCGGTGGCCTGTGCAACCTCGCCCACCGAGTCGGGCGAGACGATGACGCGGTCGACGACATCGTGCGACTCGCCTGGGAGCGAATCCGCACCTACCCCGCCAGCCGACCGGGATCGGTGTCCGCCAACGTCATGCTCGACGTCCGCAAGCGCTACCGCCGCGAACAGGACAAGGCCCGGCGTCAGATCGCGCCGTGCGGCGGCAACCGAGGCGCCGTCAGCCGAGGAGCAGTTCGTGAGCCACGCCTTCCTCGAGGAGATCGTGTCGGCCAGTTCATCGTCGGGGATCTCCGAGGACGTCCTCGCCACGATCCTGCGCAGCAGAGTCGGCGGCGAGTCCATGGCCGATCTCGCTGCCGAACAGCAGGTCACGCTCAAGGTGCTGTGGCACCGACGGTGGCGAGCCGAAGCCCGTCTCCGTGAACTTCCGCTGGCGAGCTGAGCCACCCGGTCATGTCGAACGCTCCGAGCAGAATTCAAGGGCGCCGAGCAGCCTTCTCACCGGTTCGCTACCGTCGTAGGCGACATCGACTCGTCGATGCCCGGTCTCGTCTGCCTGACCGTTACGGGGCGGACCTCCTCTCCCTGGCCCGCGGCGCGGTCGTCGCTCTGGCGTGGAATCGCGGGAGTCGCTGGGTAGCCAACTCGGTGATGCTGGTAGGGGTCGTCCCGAACGAGGAGGCGCGACCATGCCCAGGTTCGATCGCATCGCTCAAGCAGGTGCACATCGACGCACCCGCGGCGGCTTGGTCGCGCTCACTGTGCTCCTGGGGATTGGCACCCTCGGATGTTCCGGTGACGACGGAGCCACGCCATCAACCTCCACCACCGAGGCGAGGCGGTCATCGACCACGACCGAGACGACGGGTCCAGCGTCGACCACCGAATCGACGACCACCACCTCGGGATCGACTCCGCCAGGCGAGTCCACCGAGGAAGAGATCGTCGCCCGCTACATCGCTTACTGGGACGCTCGCTTCGCCGCCAACAGCGGCACCCCCAACCCGGACGACCCAGCGCTTCGGGACCTTGCCACCGGCGCCCAGCTCGACGCAGTCATCGCTGAGACCCGGGCCAACCTCGAGAACGGCCTCGCGTTCCGGCCTGCGGCCAACCCGAGCGACATCCAGCGCGTCGATGTCATCCAGCTGGAAGGCGATCACGCGGTGGTGCAGGAGTGCGTCGTCACCGACGGCGTGATCTACCGCCGGGATACAGGCGAGGTCGTGGACGGCGAGGTCTACACGCAGAACATCAGAGGAGAACTGCAACACGTCGACGGTGCCTGGCGGGTGTCCGCTGCCCGTCTCATCCAACAGTGGGAAGGAGTCGCGGGATGCGCACACGCCTCGTAGTCGCGCTACTCACAGCGCTCTCAATCGTGGTCGCCTCGGGTGGTCAGGCTTGGGCAGGAGAGCGACCGGACGGTGACGGCGGAGCATTCGTCGACCCTGGCGGAGATCCGACCGCAGTCGCCGAGGAGGGCGGGTCGGGCGGCGGCGGCGGAGGGTCGGGTGGCGGCGGAGGGTCCGACGATGGCTGCTACTGGCGAGTCGTCATCGAGGACGACTTCCAGTTCGCGATCTACGACGTTGACTCGCTCGAGACGATGCACTCGGCCACGGGTCGGTGGTTGGAGCGGTGGTGCGACGGCATCGGCGCAGTCGCAACCGGGGGAGTACTTCGCCGTACCCGAGGGCGGACTAGCCGATCCGTACCAGCTCGCGCTCGACGCGCTGGCCTCGGTCCAGATCGCACCGCCGGCGATCCGCACGAGCCCGTCGGAGAACGGTCGCCTGTACGTGAAGGTGCCGACATGGCTGTGGCTCGACTCGACGTGGTGGCAGACCTACGAAGCAACGGCGAACACCGGTCGTGTCTGGTCCACGGTACGAGCGACACCGGTAGCGACGACGTGGGAACTCGGTGACGGCCGGTCGGTGTCGTGCCGAGGACCGGGCACCCCGTGGCGACGCGGTTTGTCGGAGGACGCGTCGTCGTGCACCCACACCTACCGCAGCTCTTCAGCATCGCGGCCGGGTGGCACCTTCAGCCTTGAGGCGACGGTGACGCTCGAGGTGTCGTGGACGTCGAACGCCACTGGTGGCGGCACGCTCCCCGCGATCACGCGCTCGTCGACGCTCGCGGTCGAGGTTGGTGAGATCCAAGCGATCGGAACACGGGGGAGACGGGTAGCGGTGACCGCTCCACGAACCGCGCCTCGGTCCGATACCCCGTCGTCCAACGGGCAGGGTGCTCGACGCGGTGTTGACGTTCGCCCGCCGGGCCGGCGAGTGCGAGTTCCTGAGCTTGCGATCGGTGTCTTGGTCATGGCCGTGTTCGCGCTGGGAGCAGTACTGTGGCACTTGAGCGCCGTCGAGAAGGTTCCTGCACTCGTCGTGGCGTCGAGTGTCGAACGGGGCGAGGTGATCGACGCGAGCGACGTCCGGGTCGCGTACGTGTCGAGCGACGATGCCCTGGCCCGCCTCGACGGCTCACAGATCGACCGAGTGGTGGGCCGCGTCGCCCTGGTCGATCTGGCTGAGGGAACGCTGCTCACGACCTCGGTGATCGCCGATGCTGCCACGGTCCAGGACGGCGATGGAGTGGTCGGCCTCTCCCTCGACCCTGGTGCCTACCCCGCACGTGGACTCGCCCCGGGTGATCGCGTCAACGTCGTTCGTTCAGCCGACGTCGCCGACCTCGACGCGGACCCGGCGGTCATCGCTGGCAACGCGACCGTGTTCGCCGTCGATGAGCTGGCCAGCGACCGGCTCCTCGTATCGGTGCTGGCACCCGAGGCTGATGCTGAGGCAGTCGCCGCCGCGGCGAGCGCCGGGGGCCTACGGCTGGTGCTGGTGTCGCCATGAAGGTCGTCAGCCTCGCGTCTGTCCGGGGTGCGCCAGGGGTGACGACCACGGCGATCTTGCTCGCGTCGACGTTCACCGATGGCCTGCTGGTCGAGGCTGACCTCGACGGCGGCGTGCTCGCGGTCCGCTATGGGCTCGGTCGTGAACCTGGGCTGACGACGTTCGCCGCCGGCGGGCCCGACGCTGACGGCGGGTGGCGAGCACACGCGCAGGATGCCGGTGGCGTCCCGGTGCTGGTGGGTCCCGACGCTCCAGGTGCGAGCACGTCGATGTGGCGGACCGCTGGGGAGCGGATCACGCACAAGCTCGTCGCCGCCGACGGGGTCGTGGTCGTCGATGCGGGGCGGCTCCGCTCACCGGTGCCGATCGTGGCCGCCTCCGATCTCCTGGCCGTCCTCGCGAACCCGGTCGCCGATCAGCTCGTTGCGTTGACCCATCTCGTGCCGACACTGCGCCAGGAGGTCCGGGGCGGGTGGCGGTTGTGCTCGTCGGTGACGGCCCCTACGGGGTGGGCGACGTCGAGCGGTCCGTCGGAGTGCCGGTCATCGGTCAACTGCCGAACGACCCCGATGCCGCGGAAGCGCTGCGGGTGGGCGGCTCCCGTTCCCGTCTGGCCCGTTCCCGCCTCGCCCGTGCGGTGGGTGCCCTTGGCGGCGAGCTGAGTTCAGCGCTGCTCGAGCTGACCACAGCGGGGGCGGCGTCATGACCACGATGCTGAACGGCTCGGACCCGTGGCAGCGCGACGGCGTCGACCCGGCGCTTGTCGCGGCTCTGCATCACCGCGTCGGCGAGGCGTTGACCGCGGCGCATGTGGCGCATGAGGAAGCAGGCCGTGGGCGGTTCTCTCCAGCCGATGAACGTGCGCTGGCCCGCAAGTTGGTGACCGACGAGCTGCGCAAGCTGGCAGCCTCCGCGTACGCAGGCGGGCGGGAGCCCCTCGATGAGGCCACCGAAGCGAAGGTCACCGCGGCGGTGCTCGACCGCATCCACGGGCTCGCCCGCCTCCAACCATTGCTGGATGACCCGGACATCCGGGACATCCACATCTCGGGCGCGCAGCGGGTGTGGCTCAACCTGCGAGATGGCACGAAGGTCCGTGGTCCGGCCGTGGCGGACTCCGATGAGGACCTGGTCGAGCTGATCTCCACCGCGGCGCGGCGCATCGGTCGCAGCGAGCGTCGCTGGGACCACGCGCATCCGGAGCTGAACTTGCAGCTGCCGAACGGTGACCGCCTTCATGCCCTCATGGCGGTGTCGGGTCGCCCGACGGTGACGATCCGCCGCCACGACTTCGACATCCACCGCGTGTCCCAGCTCGTCGACCGTGGCGTGTGCGACGACCTGACGGCCAGCTTCCTGTCCGCAGCGGTGCGGGCTCGGGCCAACATCATCGTGGCGGGCGGCACCGGCACGGGAAGACCACCACGTTGCGGTGTCTCATCAACGAGATCCCAGCCGACGAGCGCCTCATCACCGTCGAGGACTCCTTGGAGATCGGCCTCGAGCGGTTCGAAGACCTGCACCCGGACCACGAGACGCTCGAAGCCCGCGAGGCCAACACCGAAGGCGTCGGCTCGTTCACGCTCGCGGAGCTCGTCCGCTCCGCGCTGCGTATGGACCCGCAACGGGTCATCGTCGGTGAGGTTCGTGGCGCCGAGGTCCTCCCGATGCTGCTCGCCATGAGCCAGGGCAACGACGGCTCCATGTGCTCGATCCACGCGGACTCCTCGAAGGGGGTGTTCGGGCGTCTCGCCATGTACGCAGCCATGACCCCCGAGCGACTGGTCCCGGACGTCACCAACCTGCTGGTCGCCAACGCCGTCGATCTGATCGTGCACCTCGGGTGGGTCAACGGCGAACGCCGCGTGACCAGCGTGCGACAGGTCGTGGGCAGCGTCGAGGGCGGCCAGGTCGTCTCCAACGAACTGTGGCGACCTGACGCATCCGGCTCCGGTGTCCCGGCCGCACCACCCACACCGGAGTTCGCCGCGCAGCTCGAGGTGCACGGCTTCGACGCGACCGCCCACGCCGCCGCCCAGGGGTGGTGGCGATGAGCACCGTCGTCTTCGCCGCACTCGCCGCGGGCACCGCCCTCGGGCTGCTGTTGATCCTCGCCGGGCTCACTGGCCGCCAGCTCTTCGACGCCCCCTCCGGCTACCTCCACCGCGCGCGATCCAGCTCGCTCCTGCCGAAGGTGGCGATCGCAGCCGTCGCCGCGCTCTTGGCCATGGCCGCGACGGGATGGCTCGTCGGCGGGATCCTGGCCGCGGTGGCGGTGCTCGTGTTGCCCGGCATCCTCGGCGGGAAGGCCGCGCGGCAGCAGGCCATCGACCGCACCGAGGCCATTGCGTCGTGGACCGAGATGATCCGCGACTCGATCGTCGCCGCCTCCGGCCTCGAAGAAGCGATCGTCGCCACCGCGCCAGTCGCGCCACCTCCGATCTCCAGCGAGGTGCGCACGATGGTGCGACGTCTCGACCACGAACGACTCCCCGAGGCGCTGGTCGCCTTCGGCGAGGACCTCAACCACCCCTCCGGCGACCTGGTCGTCGCGGCCCTCGTGATCGCCTCCCGCATGGAAGCCGCCGATCTCTCCGGGCTCCTGTCCCGCCTCGCGGAGGCCACCCGTGGGGACGCTCGGATGCGCATCCGAGTGGAGGTCGGCAGGACCCGCGTCCGAACCGCCACGAAGGTGATCGTCGGCGTCGTGATCGCCGCGGTGCTGTTCCTCGCCATCGCCAACCGCGACTACCTCACCGTCTACGACAGCGCCGGGGGCCAGATCATGTTGGCGATCGTCGGCGGCATCTTCGCTGCCGGCGGCTGGCTCCTCACCCGCATGGCCGACATCGAGCTGCCCGAACGGTTCACGGCACGCGCTGGAGGCCCCGGCCGCATCGGAGCCGAGACATGACCGCCGTGGTCATGGTCCTGCTCGGCGCCGGTGTCGGGCTCGGCGTGTTGCTCACGTGGCGAGCACTCGCCCCCGGCCTCCGAGCATCGACGCGGTCCTCGCCGGACTGGCCCGTCCTGGCATCGCGATCGACACCACGGCCGCCGCAACGCACGACCAGTTCGATCGGATCGGTAGCACGGCGCGCCGCGTGGTCGAGGCGCTTGGCTACGACGCCGAACGCCATCACCAGGAGCTCGAGCTGGTCGGGCGCACACCGGAACGGCACGCGTTCGACAAGCTCCTCGGAGCGGTCGCCGGGCTCCTCGTGCCGAACCTCGCCGCCACTGCTCTGGTCGTCATGGGGATCCCTGCTCCCCTCGGACTCATCGCCATCTTCTCGGTGGTCACCGCCGTTGCTGGGTTCCTCATGCCCGACATGCTGCTGCGAGACGAAGCGGACAAGCGCAGGCGCGCGTTCCGCCACACCCTGTCCTCTTACCTGGACCTCGTGAACGTGCTGCTCGCTGGCGGGGCGGGCATCGAGACCGCGCTCCACGCGGCGGCGGACGCCGGGGATGGTTGGGGTTACCAGACCATCCGAGCTGAGCTGCGACGCGCCCGGCTCACCGGCCAGTCCCCATGGGACACGTTCGCTCAGCTCGACGCGCGCCTCGGCATCAACGAGCTCGCCGAACTCGCCGCCAGCGTGTCGCTCGCCGGATCGCACGGCGCGCGCATCCGCGCCTCGCTCGCAGCGAAGGCCGACACGCTCCGAGGTCACCAGGTCGCGGAGACCGAAGCCGCGGCCGAGGCCGCCACAGAACGCATGACGGTCCCCGTCGCCGTGTTGCTGTTCGGGTTCCTCGTGTTCATCGCCTATCCGGCGGTCGTCCAGATCACCTCGGTCAGCGGACCCCAGCCCTGAACGGAGCCAACACCACAAGGAGGCCACCATGCCCGACCCACAACTGCTCTTCGCCTACTGCTGCGCGAGGCTCGGCATCGACCCGCACGACGAACGAGGGATGACCACGACCGAGGTCGCCGTCATCACTTTCCTCCTCGTCGGCGCGGCCATCGTCGTGCTCGGCATCATCTACAACGCCGCGAAGGGCAACGCCGACAACATCCCCACGCCCGAGCAGCCCGGCGGCTGAGGCCACGATGGGCCGCAGGGTGCGTGACGAACGAGGGATGACGACCATCCAGGTCGCCATCCTCTTCCCGGTCGTCCTGTTCTGGATCATGCTCATCGTCCAGTACGGGCTGTGGTGGCACGCCAAACAGGTCGCCAACGCTGCCGCCGCCGAGGCGGTCGACGCCGCCCAGGTCTCGACCGGCAGCGCCCGCGACGGCGAAGACGCCGCCGCGTCCTACCTCGCGCAGTCCGGGAACCTCGACAACATCACCGTCACCGTGTCGCGCGAACCGACCGTGGTCACCGTCGAAGTCCGCGGCGAAGCACCGCAACTCGTCCCCGGGTTCGCATGGTCGGTCACCGCCCGCAGCACCGCACCGGTCGAACGCTTCATCCCCGAGCCAGAACGATGATCCTCCCGGCTCGCCTGCGCGACGAACGAGGATCCATCGCCGTCGAGGTCGCGGTCATCGCACCCGCGCTGTTGTTCCTCATGCTCCTCGTCGTCTACGCGGGCAAGGTCAGCGAGGCCGACGGCAACGTCGAGCGCGCCGCCTCCGACGCCGCCCGCGCCGCGTCCCTTCGCCAGCACCCCGGCGACGCAACCGACGACGCGCAGGCCTCCGCCACCGCCAACCTCGCCTCGGCCGGCGTGCCGTGCCTCACCATCACCACAACCGTCGACACCACCGACTTCGCCCCAGGCGGCACCGTCACTGTCACCGTCCGCTGCGAGGCGTCCATGGCCGACGTCACGCTGCTCGGCGTCCCCGGACGCCGCACCTTCACCGCCACAGCCACCGAGGTCATCGACACCTACCGGAGCGGATCGTGAACCCCCGCGACGAACGAGGCAGCATCACCGCCTTCGTCGCGGTCGTCGCCACCGCACTGGTCCTGGTCGCCGGCATGGCCTACGACGGCGGACAGGTCATCGCCGCCCACAACGCAGCGCGCAACGACGCCGAACGGGCCGCCCGAGCCGGAGCCCAACAGATCGACCTCGACCACCTCCGCTCCACGAACGAACCACGACTCGACCCCGTCGCCGCCGAAGCCGCTGCGGTCGCCTACCTCCAACGAGCCGGCGCTACCGGCTCCGCAACCGTCACCGACGCCTCGATCACCGTGACGGTCACGCGAGTCCAACCCATGCGGATCATCCCCGGCGCAGACCGGACCATCGTCGTTCGCGAGACCGCCACTGCCGTCGACGAGGCCCAACCATGACCGCCCGCCGATCCGCTCGTCTCCTACGAGGCATCACCTCGCTGGTGGCGACCCTCCTCCTGCTCGTCGGCGTGCCCGTCCTGCTCGCGACACTCGTGGGCTGGCCGCTCCCCACCACCCTCCCGAGCGTCGACTCCCTGGAGAACGCTGCGCGCACCGGCATCAGCGACCAGGTCGTCGTCAACACCCTCGCCGTCATCGCATGGCTCGCCTGGGCACAGCTCGCCCTCGCGCTCATGGTCGAGATCCTCGCCGTCGCCCGAGGACGTCAGCCGATCCGCCTTCCGGTCATTCCCGGCTTCCAGCTCACCGCTGCGCGACTCGTCGCCGGTGTGCTGATGATCACGGCCCCCGTGCAACCCGGCCGCGCTCATGCCGTTGCGCCCCAGCCGATACCGGTCGTCGCCGAAGCGGTCGTCGACTCCGCAACTCCCGTCGAGCACCCGTTCCTGAACAGCGATGACGGGCAACAGATCAGGCTCATCGGTTTCACCGACGACACCCCGGTGTCCACACCGCCGACAGGGCACCCGACCGTCACCGTGCAACGCCACGACAGCTACTGGGCCATCGCGGAACGCACACTGGGCGACGGGTTCCGCTGGCAGGAGATCCTCGACCTCAACGCGGGGCGCACCCTTCCCGATGGCACCGTCATCGCAGCCGGAGATGACACCCTCCACACCGGCTGGGTTCTCCTGCTCCCCGTCGACGCGACCGGCGATCCCGCGGCCGCGGTCCCGGCGACCGACCCTGGACAGCCGACATCGGCAGCCACCGAGACTTCGAGCGTCGTGGTGGAGCGGGGCGACAACCTTTGGGACATCTCCGAAGACCGGCTCGAGGCCGACCTCGGTCGAGAGGCGACGGACGCCGAGGTGGCCCCGTACTGGCAACAGGTGATCGACACCAACGAGGACCGCTACGTCCAACCCGGCAACCCCAGCTTGATTCTTCCCGGCCAGGTCATCGACCTCCCTCCCACGGGCCACGAACCGCCCGCCCCGCCATCGCCGACAGGGCCTCCCCCGGAGGCCGAGGACACACCGGTTCCCGTCGAGCCGCCGACAGAGGTCGAACCCGACACGCATGCACCGGCACCACCCGTCTCATCGACCACGTCGACACCGACCACCACGTCCACACCCACGTCGGCGCCGACCACGACATCGGCACCGACCGCGGTCGACGGTGCAGACGAACAGGAGTCGTCCGACTCCCTGCCCGTCGCGTTGGCGCTGGGAGGGCTCACCAGCATCGCCCTCGCCGTCGGGCTCAAACGACTCATCGATCGCCGCCGACGGCACTACATCCAGAACCACGACGGTCAACTCCCCAGCCGCACACCCGACGACCAACGAGAGCTGCACCAGGCGATCGTCGCCCAGGCCGACGAGGAACGCATCGACGACCTACAAGGAGCGCTCGGACACCTCGCCGCCATCCTCGCCGCAGCCGCCTCCGACAGGCGCCCACGCATGGTCCGCCACGCCGCCGACAGCCTCGAAGTCCTCCTCGACCAGCCCGACACCAACGCACCTCCCGGCTGGACCAGCTCCGACGACGGCACCGTCTGGAGCCTCACCGAGCTACCCGACCCAGACGACCTCTACGAAGGGCCGCTCAGCCCCGCCCCGCTCCTCGTGACCATCGGCCAACCAGAGGACGACGCCCAGCTGTACCTCGACCTCGAAGCAGACGGACTCACCGCCCTAACCGGCGACCAGACGGTCGCCAAAGACCTCGCGCGTTCCATCCTCACCGAACTGACGCTCAGCCCCCTCGCCGAGACACTGCGCGTCATCGGCATCGGAGACGTGGTGGATGAGGACGCCAAGGTGCTGGAACACCTCACCGTGGTCGACTCCTGGGACGGCATCGCCGAGGACGTCCGGGCATGGACCACCCAATCGCACGAAGCGTTGACCGATCAGGCCTGGCCCAACGCCTTCATCGGCCGTGGACACGACCCTGACCACGACGCGCTCGTTCCCATCGCCGTCGTGGCCGACCGTCCGCCACCACAGGAACTCGCCGAGGCACTGCGGGCCAGCCAGCCATCCGCCGTCGCCGTGGTGGTCGTCGGAGACTTCGACGCGGCCGTAGCAACCCTGCGCTGCGAGCCCGACACGCTCAACTTCGATTCCGTCGACCTCGCCTGCACACCCCAGGTCCTCGACGGCGACGAGCTCGCCGACCTCAGCCGGATCGTCGTCGCTGCTGACAGCCCGGAAGAGCAACTCGTGATGGAGGAGCTGCTCGGCGAGTACGAGAGCATCATGTCGTCCAACGGTTCCACGACCTCGCCGCCCCAACCCAGCGGCCCCGACGACGAGGAGCAGGACGACACGCCACCGGACTACGACGTCCTCGTGCGGCTGCTCGGCGACATCACCGTGGACGGTGACCGGCCGCTCAAGCCGAAGGCGACCGCGGTAGTCGCCTACATCGCGCTGAAGAGGTCGGTCAGCACCGAGCGGCTCGAAGAAGCGTGCTGGTTCGGCTCTGACGGCGTCTCCCACATCAAGCGACTCCACGACACGATGACCGAGGCGCGGGCAGCGATCGGGTCTCAGCACCTCCCGGCCAACCGCAAGGGCACCTACGTCGCCGGACCGCGTCTACGCACCGACCTCGAGGTCTTTGACTGGCACGTCCATCGCGCAGCGAACCTCGAACCCGCTGAGGCGATCGTCCACTACCGAGCCGCGCTCGACCTGGTCACCGGCAAGCCGTTCACGTACGCGAACGTCGCCCGCAACTCCTACGGCTGGGTCGACTTCGAGCACTACGCGACAACCTGGGAGCAACGAGTTGCCGGGATCGCGCAAGCGTGCTCTGCGATCCAACTCGACCTCGGTGAGGCGGCCGAGGCGATCTCCATGCTCCGCGGGATCGCTCATGCGATCCCGCTCAACAGTGGGGTGGTCGAATCCCTGATGCGGGCGCACATCGCCGCCGACGACCGCGCTGGAGCCGAGAAGGTCTACAAGGAACACGCCGCCGCTCTCGCCCAAGCCAAGCTCGGCGATCCCGCTGACTCGATCGAAGAACTCCGCCTCGATGTTCTGCGGTCGGGGGGAGGGTGACGCTTGGCGCGGGCTTGACCGGGAAGGCTCCTACAGCCTGACGAGCTCTGGCGCGACAGCCTGCGTTGAGTCGAACTCGAAACCGATCACGGCGTGGCCATCGAGAGCTTCGGCGAGGCGGCGCAAGGTGTCGGTGCCGCTGCGGTGTTGGCCGCTCTCGATGCGGAGACCACCGACTTGGTGGTGCTCATCCGTTCGGCGAGCTCCTGCTGGGTCAACCCGAGCTGGGCTCGCCGCATGATGACGACGCGCGATCTCCTCGAAGGGACGCAGCCGGTCCTGGGTCTCCTGGAACTTGCGGCTGCGGGCGCGGCGCTGCTCGTTGTGCGCCTCGACGCTGGTTCCGATGCGACTGTTGTTCTTCGCCATGGCGGTCACCTCTCGGATCAGGTTAGCAGTTCTGCGAACCGTGACATCAGGGTGCGTCGTGGCCGGCGGCTCGAGGAGGGGTGCGCGGGTCGGCGTCCATCCGCTCCTTGAAGTCGTCCCAGCGGTCCTTGGCGATCTGGATCTCCGAGGCAGGGATCTTCGCGGTCCGCTTCGAGAAGATGTGGAGTAGCACGAGCAGTCGGTCCGAACGGCGGTAGAGGACGCGGTAGAGCTGTCGCCCGTAGTGGCACCGAAGCTCGCGCAGTTCGCCATCGACTTGTGAGCTGTGCGGAAACGGCAGGTGGGGAACCTGGTCGCTGAGCAGGTTGAGGCGCTCGATCTGGAGAGCCAGCACGGCGGCGATCTCGTCGTCGACGTCGTCGAGGAACGCACGTACAGGTTCGGCCCCGTCAGGTGCCCGGTAGTACACGGCGTGGAACGAGGCCATGAGACGAACCTAGGTCAGTAGGAGCAGCCGCTCGTCGGGAGGTCCCGGGGTGCGAGGGGTTCGCCATCTGCGATGGCGACGAAGAACGGCTGCGGGCATCGCTGGGTGCCGTCGACGCGGATGCCGAAGTGGAGGTGCGGTCCGGTGCTGTTGCCCGTGGATGCGCTGTCGAGGATGTGCTGTCCAACGCTGACGCGGTCGCCGATCGCGACGGCTTGGGTTCCGGGGTTGCCGTGGCAGTAGGTGTACTGAGCGCCATCGTCGCCGTTGAAGATGACGCCGATTCCGCACTTCCCGCTTGTCGGGGTGCCGACGACGACGCCGTTGGTGACGGCGAACAGGGGCGTGCCAGTCGGGACAGGGATGTCGGCTGCGGGGTAGTCGTGGTGGGGCTTGGTGAACCAGCGCGGGTTGTCGTCGTACCAGTGCCGTTCGACCGGTAGGGCGTAGTCGCCGCTGACGGCGAGGTCCCCGCCGGGGCAAGCGAGCGCGCCGAGCGTGGCGAACGGATCGGCCGGGGCGGGCGTCGTGCCAGCGTGAGCGAGCATCGAGTCGTACACGGAGCTGAGCGAAGTCCAGTACGTCGTGGCCGATGCCCAGGTTCCGGCGAGCCCACCCCACGTCGTCGCTGACGCGCCGGCCCGTGGTGCGACGTTCGGGTTGGCCAGCGGAGCGTCGTTGCCCAGGGCGTACTTCTTGAGCAGCTGGATCTGCGCGCGCACGCCGATGATCGGATCGACGAACGCCGACCCGGATGCTGCGCCGTCGTAGTGGGCGATACCGGCGAAGTTGTTGATGGCGGTATCGCTGTTGGTGAAGTGGCCCGTCTCGAGCACGGCCTGCGCGAGCGCCATGTCACCTCGGACTCCTTCGGCGTCGCCCTCGCTGAGGTAGAGCGCGATGAGATCGTCGATGGCGATCCCGAGGCGAGCGGGTTGGCCGCGGCCGGTGCTGTTCCACCAGGCGCGCAGGTCGCTCACGGTCAGGGCCGATGGGCCGAGGATGCTCGGTGTGCCGTCGTCGGCGACCTCGCCGATCTCGCCGCAGCCGGGCGGTGATGAGCCGCCGACGCCGATGGCGAGGATCGGCAGGGAGGTGAGTCCTCCGATGGTCACGAGACAGGCGAGTGCGGCCGCAGCAGGGAGCTTCATGACCAGGTAGGCCCCACGGGCGCGGATTCTTCGCGGACGCGTGGAGAGTTTTCGATCGTCGAGGGGCCTACGGGGGTGACGACTTTCGTCTCACCGCTCCCGAGGAGGTCCCCTCATGATCCGAATCCCCGGTGTCCTCGCCCAGGTCTCGGTCGACCCGAGCACCGATGGCATGCCCGGCGCCGACCTGATCCAGCAGCTCTTGAACTGGGCGCAGATGCTCGCCCTGTGGGGCAGCCTCGCCGCGCTGCTGATCGGGGCTGCCATGTACGGGCTGGCTCGTGAGGGCGGCAGCTACGGCGGCGCCAGCCGCGGCAAGACCCTCGCGCTGGGCGGCGTCGTGGGGGCGATCCTGGCCGGGGTCGCTCCGACTGCGGTGAACATGCTGTTCGAGGCGGCGAGCTGATGTCCGGCCAGAACACGCCCCCGTCCCGTCGGACCGCGATCATCGCCGCTGCCGTGGTCGTCGCGCTCGTCGCTGGTGTCCTGCTCATCCGGTTCGACCAGGACAGCAGCTCTGGAAGCGACCGCAACGACTCGCGACCCGAGGTGACGGCAGCTCGACCCACCGTTGCCAGTGGCGCCGCCGGACCAGCCGGTGATGCCGCTGGAGTCCCGGTCGGGTTCTCCGCGGACGAACCGGGCGCGGTCGCTGCGGCGGTCGCGTACTCGACGGCGTCGCAGCGGTGGCTCTACTTCACCGATGAGGAGATCGAAGCGGCGATCGCCGAGATCGCCACCCCGGTCGCCGCACCTCGCCTGGCCGAGGACGTCGTTGCCGATGTTGCGATGGCACGCGAGCAGCTCGCGCAGTCGTCGGGGCCGATCTGGTGGCTCGTCCGGCCGCTCGCGTGGCGCGTCGACGACTTCCGCGACACCCAAGCTCGGGTGTCGGTGTGGACCGTCACGATCCTTTCCGCGGCGAGCGTCGCGCACCGCAGTCGGAGTTCCTCACGGTCACCTTGGACCTCTCGTGGGTCGATGGGGACTGGCGCGTCGACGGTGTGCGCGACACGCCCGGACCGACACCGATCACCGGCCCGCACGACCAACCGTGGGACGCGGAGCCGTTCGACCAGGCGCTCGACGGGTTCACCCGCATGGACGGGGAGCCGGTCTCGTGATCCTCGGCATCAGCTTCCCGAACCCGATCGGCTGGGTGATCGACAAGGTCACCGGCTTCGTCGGCGACGTCGCCACCGCCGGCTTCGAGGTCATCATCGGCGGCCTGGTGGCGTGGGTCGTCGACGCCGTGATCTGGGTCGTCGGCGGCGTCTTCAACTTCTTCATCGACTCGACCGACCCGAACGTCCAGGCCGACTGGTTCATCACCGGCACCGGCCCCTACGCCACCACCGTCAGCATCGGCGCCACCCTGCTGCTGCTGTTCGTTCTGGCCGGGATCGGCCAAGGCACCCTGAGCGGCGACGTCGGCGGGATGTTGCGACGCATGGCGCTCGAACTGCCGGTCTCAGTCCTCGGCATGGTCGGCCTCGTCACCATCATCCAAGTGTTGATCCGGCTCACCGACGCGCTCTCCGGTCAGATCATCGGCAACTTCCAGGACGACATCTCCGACTTCACCGCGGTGGTCCTCACCCTCAGCCACCTCGGGGCGGAGTCGCCACCGCGTTCGTGGTCTTCGTCCTCGGGCTCGTCGCTGTGCTCGCCGGGCTCGTCCTGGTGCGCGGTGCTCGTCGTTCGCTCCGCGCTCATCTACATCGTGGTCGCGCTGGCCCCGATCGTCTTCGCCACGCGCTTGTGGCCCGCCACGAAGGGGGCGAGTCGCAAGCTGCTGGACCTGCTCGTCGCGCTGATCGTCTCCAAGCTCGTCATCGCCGTCGCACTCTCGGTCGCCGCAGCCGCGGCCGTCGGCACCGGGTCAGGCGGCGAAGTGACGTCGCTGCCCGAACCGGAGGTCTTCGCAGAGGATCCGGGGGAAGCGTCACGCAGGCCGTGGGCATTCTGCTGACCGCAGCAGCAGCGTTCGGCGTCGCCGCGTTCTCCCCGTTGCTCGTCGCACGGCTGCTTCCGATCACCGAGGCCGCACTCGTCGCACAAGGCATACCGGGCTCACCCGTGAGGGCCGGGCACCAGGGCCTGATGATGGCCAACACCCTCCAGATGGTCACCGGCCGCCGCTACAGCCAGCTCGCGAGCGGACGAGCCGGGAGCGGCGAAGCCGGAGGCGCCGGTGCCGGACCGCAGGGCGGCGCCCCACCACCGGGCGGTGCTCCGCCGCCGGGATCGGGCGCGCCGTCGGCCGGTGGCGCGGGTGGAGCCACCGGCGCCGGAGGTGCTGGCGGAGCCGGAGCTGGGGCAGCTGGTGCTGGAGCGGCCGCGACGGGGGGTGGGCGTCGCGGTGGTGGCCGCGGCCAAGGTCGTCGAGACGACCAAGAAGGGCATCGACACAGGTGCCCGTGTCGCCGGTGAGACCGCCCGCGAAGCGACCGAAGGCGCAGAGCCTGGCCGAGCTGCCCACCCGGCGGGCAGTCGCCCGGCATCGGATCCGCCCCCGGCACCGGAGCGGCCGTCGGGGCCATCGCGCCCGCCTGGCAGCTCCGACCCGGAACCCCCGAAGGGGCCGGACGATGTCAGCTGAACGAGTGGACCGGTCCTACCGGCTCGAACCACTCGACGCCTCGGGAATCTTCCTCGGCCTCGGCTTGGTGCAGTGCATCCTGCTCGGCGGTGGCATCGCCCTGGCCGTCGCGACCCTCAGCGCAGGCGCCCCGCTGCCGGTCGCCGCAGTCCCGGTGTTCGTCGGCACGGCGGTGAGCTTCACGCGGATCGGCGGCCACGCCACCTGGGAGTGGGTGCCCCTGCTGTCGGGTTGGACCTGGGCGCGACTGCGTCGCGGTCGACGCTGGACGGCTCCGCTCCCGCTGTGGACATCGAACGAGGGGCCAGCACCCATGCCGCCGTGCCTCGACGGGCTCGACATCGTGGGCATCGACTGGCACGCCGGTGCGTCGCTCGGAGCGGTGCGCGACCGGCACCGCCACACCCTCACCGCGGTGGTCCCCGCGTCAGGCCCGCAGTTCGTGGTCGAACCTCGCGGCGAACAAGAGCGGCTCCTCGCTGGATGGGGCGACCTCCTCGGCCAGTACGCGGTCGAACGTGGCGTCGTCTCCCACCTGTCGTGGTCCGACCTCGCCCAATCCTCCGGCATGGCGGACCACATCGCCTGGCTCAGCTCCGACGAACGAGGTACCCCCAACCACACGGCGGCGGCGTCGTACCGCGACCTGCTCGAGGTCGGCACCGCGTCGGCCATCAACCACGAGGCAGTCGTCACCATCACCGTCGCCCGCGAACGCCTCTCGCGGCGCCGCGCCGGGAGAGGAAGTGTCGACGAGCAGCTCCGTCGGGCGCTCGTCACGTCGATCGAAGCGCTCCTTCGTGGCCTGCGATCGGCAGACCTCGCCGCGTCCGACCCGCTCGACCCGACCGGGCTGCAGCGCCTCGTCCGGTCCCGCATCGATCCCGTCGGGGAACGGCCCCGTCCCCGTCGAGGACGTCTCGTCGAACGCCTCGCGCTCGTCCGCGCCGGAACGGCGGGTCCGCTCGCCTTGGACACCGACTGGCGGCACCTCCGCGTCGACGGAGCGTTCCACCGAACCTGGTGGGTCGGCACCTGGCCTCGCCTCGCGGTGCCACCGGCCTGGCTGGAACCGTTCCTTTCCAGCGGCGGGGTCACTCGGTCGATGACCGTCTACTTCCAGCCGGTCTCCACCCACCAGTCCCGGCGCCGTATCGAGCGCGACCTGGTGAAGCTCGACTCCGACGCCGTCACGAAGGAGGAGAAGGGACGGCGCATCGATGCCCGCCACCGCCGTGCCACCCAAGCGCTGCTCGACCGCGAGGAGGAGCTCGTCGCCGGCTACCCCGAGATGGGCTACGCCGGGCTCGTCACCGTCTCGGCCCGGAACCTTGACGACCTCGACGAACACTCCGAGATCATCGAGCAACTCGCACGCGAGAGCGGCATGGACCTGCGCGTCCTCGACGCCCGCCAAGACCTCGGCTGGGCCGCCGCTCTCCCGCTCGGCCTCGCCCCTTCGACCCTCCTCGCGTCATGACCCGGCCGTCGCTGCGAGTCCGCTACCACCAGGGCACCACCGCCCACGTGTCGAGCATCTATCCGTTCTCGGTCCAGGGGTCGTTCGGGCACCGAGGAACCTACGTCGGCCTCGACCTCCTCGCCGGGGGAGGAGAGTTCTGCTGGGACCCTTTCGAGGCGTACGCCACGGGACTCGTCACCAACCCCAATGGCTGGATCCTCGGAGAGCCCGGCAACGGCAAGTCCGCGCTCGTGAAGTGCCTCCTGTGGCGCCAAGCCGCGATCTACGGCACCGGTCCGGGCGGGCGCTGGACCGCCATCGCGGATCCCAAAGGGGAGTACGCCACCCTCGCCGAGCACCTGGGGCTCACCGTCGTGAAGCTGAGCCCCGGCGGTACGGCCACCATCAACCCACTCGCCCCCGGACCCGCAGCCGACCACGAACCCGCCGACAAGCAGATCCTTCGACGCGCCGAGATGTGCACCGCGCTCGTCGGCACCGTGCTCGAACGCAGCCTCACCCAGCTCGAGGACGCCGTCGTGTTCGCCGCGGTTGACCAACTCACCACCGCACCCCTCGACGAACCCACCCTCACCGACGTCGCTCGCCTCGTCGCCAACCCGACCGAGGCGATGGCCGAACGGCTCCGCAGCACCGACCGCGATCTCGCCGTGGACACTGCGACGGTCGCCTACGCCCTCGACAAGCTCCTGTCCCGATCGCTGCGCGGCATGTTCGACGGCACCTCCACCGTCCCGCTGCGATGGGACGGACCCGGCGTCGTGCTCGACCTCTCCGCGGTGCCGCTCGACTCCGACGCGCTGCCGCTCGTCATGGTCGCCGCCGCAGGCTGGTTCCAACAGCTCATGGCCTGCCCCGGTCCCCAACGGGTCCAGATCCTCGACGAAGCCTGGGCGCTCCTCGGCAACCGCCACACCGCCGGCTACCTCCAGACGAGCTTCAAGCTCGGCCGCACCTATGGCGTCGCCAACCTCTGCATCACCCACCGCGCCTCGGACCTCGTCGCCCAGGCCGATGACGGCACCGCCACCAGCAAGATCGCGGCCGGGCTCCTCGCCGACTCGGCCACCAAGATCATCCTTCGCCAGGCCCCCGACCAGCTCGACGCCGCGGTCGCCCACTTCGGGCTCAGCGCACCCGAAGCGTCGATCGTCGGCCAGCTCACCCGAGGCCGCGCGTTGTGGAAGCTCGGAGGCCGCACCGCGGTCGTCCAACACGTCCTCGGTTCCGGCGAGCAGCCCATCGTCGACACCGACGCCCGGATGCACGGAACAACAGCGACGGCTGAGCGGACCGAGGCGGCATGAGCCATGTACGACCGCGACGCACTCCTGGCCGCCGTCGACCTCCGGGCCCTCGCCGACGACCTCCTCGGTCATCGGTCCGGCGGTGGCCGGTCCCCGATGTGGCCCTGCCCGAACACCCAGCACGCCCAGAGCGGACGCACCCCGCCGGTCAGCATCTTCAACAGCCGCCGCGGCGAGCAACGGTGGCGCTGCCACGGCTGCGGTGACGGCGGAACCGCCATCGACCTCGTGCTCGCGGTCCGGGGTTGCACCCCACGCGACGCCATGACCTACCTCGCTGAACGCGCAGGTCACCGTGAACAGCCCGAGAACTGGCTTCCCACCCCACGCCCTGCGGTACCGCGGACGCTGCCCCCGGCTGGATGTCGTGACCCCGAAGGACTCGACCGCTACGTCGACGAGTGCGCGGAGCGCCTCTGGACACCCCAGGCCCGAGGCTGGCGACGGTGGCTGACCAACATCCGCGGCCTACCGCGCGACGTGCTCGTCGAGAACCGAGTCGGAGCGGACTTCGGCCCGCGCTCCCAACCCCGGCCCGACGGCATGCCCCGCACCGCCGGCATCGTGCTCCCGGCGATCGAGAACGGCCACGCCGTCTACGCCCAGATCCGGGTTCCCCACCCGAAACCCGATCGGCCTCGCTACCTCAACCCGACCTCGGACCTCGCCACCAACCCCCGCCTCTCCCGAGCCCGGCCGGTCGAGACACGCCACCGCGAGATCATCGTGACCGAGGGTGCGATCGACGCGCTATCGGCCGCGGCCGCCGGCTACCGCGCTGTCGCCGTGCTCAGCGCCACCTACGGCGACGCGGCCGTCGCCACCTCCCTCGCCAAGCTGCCGCATCCACTCGTCATCGCGTTCGATGCTGACGAAGCAGGTCGTGCCGGAGCGCACCGCTTGGCGTCGCTGCTCGAGGCGCGCCAGCGTCCGCCCGTCGTCATCGACCTCGAACGCGGCGACCTCAACGACACCATGCGACGAGCCAACAACTGGCCGGACCAGATGGCGCGGACCGTCGCCCACGCGATGCAACACAATGGCGTCCCTGCGGGCGTGAGCGTGAGCCGCTGATCAGACGCCGAGCGGCGCGGCGAGGGCGTCCTCGACTGCTCCAACGCCGCGATCACCAGCGAGAAGTGTCGTCACGACCACCGTCAGGTACGGCACCCATGGCCCCGCGAGGCAGTAGGGCGGGTCGCTCTCGAAGGTCATGTCGAGACGACCCGCCGCCAGGTCCGGTCGGAACTCACGGATCACGCCGTACCAGACCGACGCCCACGCGCCCTTGTGCCACACGAGCAAACGCCGGTCGGTCACCAGGATGCGCAGCGCACCCAACGGTCGCCACTGCGGCGCCGCCAACGCCTCAGCCTCATGACGCACGGCGACGAGCCACGGCGCTGCCCGCTGCGGTCAACCCGAACATGAGCGGACCACCGATCGCAACGACGCGCGGCGCGACGTAGGAGACGTCTGCCCCGTGGAACCGCCAACCCTGCGCAGGAAGGTCAGCGTGGAGCACCTCTCCCGCATCCAGCAGCACTGGACTCGGAATGCTCGGCAACTCCCCACCAGCGGCGATGTGCTCAGCCAGGTCGGTCGCGGCAGTCCCCCCGGTGCCGATGTCGCCGCGACTCCACGTCGCATCCATGCAGCCAAGCGTACGCCCGCCCCATGACAGATGCAGCCCCTCGCACGACGAACAAACGTTCGATACGGTCGCGGGCATGCGGAACCTGGAGGAACGCTTCGAGGACCTTTCGGCGAAGCGCCGCCTGCGCCCAGCTGAACCGCGAGCAGATCAGCGAGATGATCGCGATCACAAGCAACCTCATCGAGGAGCGCAAGCGCATCCGAGTCGTCCTCGCTCGGCTGCCCGAGAGCTTCGGCGAGGTCCGACAACTCCTCAACGAGCTGAACCGCACCGTGCGCTGAGCCCCCGTCATCGGACCGAACGCGATCGGTCCGCGAAGTTTCGCCTCGCCGAGGGGCCTACGTGGGTATGGAACGCGAAGGTCTGGGCGGCTTCGAACTGCTCGTGGTCGTCATCGCTGGTCTCGGGCTGGCGTTGGTCGGAGCGGTGTGGGCGGGAGCGTGGCTGGCGCTAGCCCTGTCGGGCGGCGGGAACCTCCCGTTCGGTGCGGCGGCGGATGCTGCGCCGCGACTCCCGGCCAACCTGAGCACACCTGCCGGGGCGTGGGCCGAGCCTTACGCCGAGGCGCTTCCCGGTGCGCCGCTCTACTGGCTGTGCACCGCAATCGCGATCACGGTCATCGGCGGCGCGGCAGCGCTCGTCGTCCGCTGGTTGACCCGTTCGAAGGTGGGGACCGCCAAACGCCGCCCTCTCGGCGTCGAGGGGAGGACGAGGTTCGCGAAGGGTCGGGATCTTGAGCCGGTACTGGTATCGGGTCCGACGCCGGGGCGGCTGATCCTCGCTCGTTTCGGTCGACGCCTGGTCGCCACCGAGTCCCCACCAGCTCACACACAGGGGCAAGGTTGGCCGGGCGGCGCGTCGCTCCCGCCGGGGTGACCGCGGCGCGGTGGCGCTGGTCGGACCATCGAGGTCAGGCAAGACCACTGCGGCTGTCGCGGGCATCCTCGAGTGGGACGGCCCCGCCGTGCTGTCCTCGGTCAAGGCCGACCTGCTGGCCACGACTCAGGGGTGGCGCTCGACCCTCGGCGACGTCCGGGTCTACGACCCCACGTCTTCGACGACACCGAAGGGCACCTCGGCCCTGTGGTCGCCGTTGCAGCAAGCCGGGACGGTCGTCGGGGCGCAGCGGGCAGCGAGGGCGCTGTGCGATGCCGCGCCACGAGGCGGGGTCGAGGGCGGGATGGACTTCTGGCTGGCCCAGGCCGAGATCCTTCTGTCGGGTCTGCTGTTCGTCGCGCACAACGCCCATCGGGACATGGACGCTGTCTGCGAGTGGGTGCTCACCCAGGACCGGCCGGGCGAGCTGGGTCCGGGTGAGGTGCGCACGGCACTCGACGCTCTGGCCCTGAAGAACAACGCGGCGGTCTCCCGCGGCGCGATCGAGGTCGCCAAGGGCCTGGTGTCGGTGTGGGAGATGGAGGAGAGGACACGTTCGTCTATCTACGCGACGGCCCAAACGGTGATCTGGCCGTGGACCGATCCTGGCGTGGCCGCCTCCGCGCGGTCACCCAAGGGCAAGCACGCGAAGAACGGCTTCGTCGGGGTCGATCTGCCGTGGTTGTTGTCGGGGGCGAACACCGTCTACCTGTGCTCGCCGATCGAGGACCAGCGCCGGTTGGCCCCCGCGTTCGGCGGGCTGCTGAACGACCTCATCAACCAGGCGTATCGCCACGTCGCCGCGACCGGCAAGCCCCTTGACCCGCCGTTGCTTGTCGTGATCGATGAGGCGGGAAACACGCCGCTGCGATCGTTGCCGGAGTACGCCTCGACCCTCGCGGGGCTCGGCGTGTTGTTGGTGACGATCTGGCAGTCGCTCGCGCAGCTCGAGGTCGCCTACGGCAAGGCGTCGGACACGATCCTCACCAACCACCTGACGAAGGTGTTCTACGCGGGTCTGTCGGACCCGGCGTCGATCCAGTACGTCGACCGAGTGCTCGGCGAGGCCGAGGTCGACACGCGATCGCACTCGGCTGCGGAGCGGGCCAGCGGCGGCTCGGACCAGTTCTCCACGACCCGTGTCCCGCTCGCACCCGCGCACGTGCTGCGCCAGATGCGCCCCGGCGACGCGCTGCTGGTGCACGGCACCCTGCCGCCGGCGCACGTCCGGACTCGGCCCTTCTACCGCAGCGCGCACCTGGCGAAGCGGGCCGCGATGGGCCTCTGCGACGAGGAGCGGGCGACGTGAAGCCGTTCCTCCGGGCGACCGACCGCGCCCGCCTCGCCCCGGTGGGATGGGTCTCCGAGGCGGCGGGCACCTGGGCGGGCCGCCAGGTCGAGGTCGTCTTCGATCCACGGCAGCACCAGATCGTGATGGTCCGCAACGAACCGGGTGACACGACCCGCGCGGTTCTCGCAGGCGAGGGCTTCCGTCGCCTGGCCGTCGACGGGCAGCAGGAGATGTGGGTGCGCAACCGCGCGGCGGAGGCCGCGCAGCAGACCCCCGGTCGTGTCGTGTCGATCGACGCGACCTCCAAGGCAGTCCAAGCCCAGGGTCGGGGACTGTGACGTGGTGCTCGGTGGCTGGGAGATGGCGGGGGTAGCGTGATGGCACGCGCTCGGAGCGCTCGCAGCAATCCCTCCGAACAGCTCTCGCTGTTCGACATAGCGCTCCCTCCCGAGGATGCCGACGCGGCATCGACCCAGGAGGTGACCAATGAACCGTTACGGTCAGATGGCGCTGGACCACAATCGCAAGCACCGGCCGGACGCCTATTCGCAGATCCCGGACCCCGCCGGCTTCTTCGCCGAGGCCGGGGAGCAGATCGCGGCGGCGGTGAGCCAGCTTCGCGACGAGATCCTCGGACCACCCAACGCGGGCGAGACACCGGAGGACTACCGGCTCCGCAGCTACCAGGCGTTGGCAACGGCCGAGGAGCTGACGCTGGCGGACCACCAGCTGCTCCAACCGGAGGACTCCGAGGAGACCGAGGACTGGAGCGACGATCCGGACCTGGCCCGCCGCTACCAGGATCTGGCGGAGATCAACGAGACGATCAGCACCCCGCTGTAGCTAGCGAGCCATCCCCATCCACGGCCCGGCCCGAGCCGTTCCGACCTTCTGGCCCTGACGACCTCGCCCCGCCGGGCGCAGCGGCGAAGCTGCGAGCGAACCTCGACGCGCTCACCGTCTTGAACCGGTGCAGAGACGAGGGCGGACGATGGGCGAGCGCGGAGGAGCAAGCGGTCCTTGCTCGCTGGTCGGGTTGGGGAGCGATCCCGCAGGTCTTCGATCCCGCGGATGAGCGCTACGCAGAGGAACGCGCCGAGCTACGACAACTGCTCCGCACCGAGACGGGTTGGGCACAGGCCCGGCGCACAACGCTCAACGCCCACTACACATCCGCGCCGGTCGTGCAGGCCATGTGGCACGCCGCCCAGCAGCTCGGACTCGACGGCAACGGCGTGCGCGTGTTGGAGCCCGGCTGCGGATCGGGCAACTTCATCGGCTTCGCGCCCGAGGGCACCGCCTTGACCGGCGTCGAGCTCGACAAGACCACCGCCGAAATCGCCCAGCACCTCTACGGAGCGCGGGCCACCATCGAGGCCACCGCGTTCGAGGAGCTGCGCGTCGAAGACGGCGCGTTCGACATGGTGATCGGCAACGTCCCGTTCGCCAAGGTCACCCCGCACGACCCGCGGCACAACCGCGGACGCCACGCACTGCACAACTACTTCCTCATCAAGTCGCTGCACCTGACCCGACCCGGCGGACTCGTCGTCGCGCTCACCTCCCGCTACACCCTCGACGCCCGCAACCCCGCGGCCCGCCGAGAGATGGCCTCGATGGCCGATCTCGTCGGCGCGATCCGACTCCCCGAACGAGCCTTCGCCCGCTCGTCGGGCACCGATGTCGTCGTCGACATGGTGATCCTGCGCCGTCGCCCACCGGGAGCCGAACCGTCCGGCCCCGCATGGGAGCGCGTCGGCGCCGCGCCCATCGAGGCAACCGACGACGCGCCGCCGCTGGAGGTCAACGAGTACTACCTCGCCCACCCCGAACACGTCCTCGGTGACCTCGCCGCGACACGGGGCATGTACCGCGACCACGAGCTGACCGTCACCCCGACCGGCGACCTCGACGAACAACTCCCCGCCGCGCTGGCAGACCTTGCTGCCGGTGCGACCAAACACGGTCTCACCTACGTCGCGGCGAGCCGCGACACCGAGGCATCCCGCCCGGAACGGCGTGCCGCACCAGGCGACTTCTACCTCGAGCACGCGCAGGACGGCAGCTTCGTCGTCAACCAGCGCGGCGACGTCGCACAGCTCCAGGGCGGCACCCCGGTCACCTACAAGCCACGCGTCGCGAAGGACAAGGCCGAACTCGTCCGGCTCGTCGGCCTGCGTGACGCAGCGCGGCGGGTGTTGGAGGTACAGATCGACGGCGGCAGCGACGAACGACTCGACGCCGCGCAACACGTTCTCGGCGAGCTGTACCGGACCTACGTGCGCGTCTACGGACCGATCAACCGGTCCACCGAGGCCCGCACCGGCCGCCGTAACCCCGAGACCGGCGAGGAGATCATGCGTCGCGTCCGGCCGCGAATGGGCGGGTTCCGCGAGGACCCCGACTGGCCGCTCGTCGCCGCGCTGGAAGCGTTCGACGAAGAGAGCCAACAAGCTCGACCCGCGGCGATCTTCCACGAACGGGTCATCGACCCGCCCCATGAACGCCACGGTGTCGACAGCCCCGACGAGGCAATCGCGGTGTGCCTGGACGAGACCGGAACGGTCACCGTCGAACGCGTCGCCGAACTGTTGGGCACCGATCCCAAGACAGCGCGCCGCCAGCTCGGTGAACTGGTCTACGACGACCCCGCCACGAATCGGCTGCTCCCGGCATCGGAGTACCTGTCCGGCAACGTCAGGGCCAAGCTCGACACCTGCCGCACCGTCGATGACCCCGACGGCCGCTACCGCCCCAACATCGCAGCGCTGGAACGGGTGCTGCCTCGCCAGCTCGAGCCGACCGAGATCACCGCCCGGCTCGGCGCACCGTGGATACCGAGCCGCGACATCGAACAGTTCTGCCGCGAGGTCCTGGATGCCAGCGTCGACGTCGAGCACCTCCCACAACTCGGCAACTGGTCCGCGCGGCTGCGCGACGGCAGCCGGCGCAGCGTCGCCCTGTCCTCGGAATGGGGCACCGGCCGCGCCGATGCGGTCACGCTGCTCGACGCCGCGCTCAACCAACGGCTCCACACCGTCACCGACGCCACCGACGACGGCAAACGGGTCCGCAACGACGCCGAGACCCTCGCGGCGCGACAAGCAAGAGGCCCTCACCTCCAGGTTCTCGACGTGGGTGTGGGAGGAACCTGAACGGTCCAGCCGTCTCGCGGGCCGCTACAACGAGCTGTTCTCCTCCACCGTCTTGCCGAACCACGACGGCGACCACCTGACCCTCCCCCGGCCTCGCCGGAACCTTCACCCCCGCCACCACCAGCGCGCCGCAGTCGCGCGAATCCTCACCGACGGCCGCGCGCTGCTCGCCCACGCGGTCGGCGCCGGGAAGACCGCCACCATGGTCATGGCCGCGATGGAGCTACGCCGACTCGGTTCCGCGTCCAAGCCGGCAGTGGTCGTCCCGAACCACATGCTCGACCAGTTCTCCCGCGAGTGGCTCCAGCTCTACCCGACCGCACGCATCCTCGTCGCCGACCGGGACCGGCTCTCCAAGGCCCGGCGCAAGGAGTTCGTTGCCAGGGCTGCGACCGGCGACTGGGACGGCATCGTGTTCACCCAATCCGGGTTCGCCCGGCTTCCTCTCGGCCGCGAACTGATGACCGACTACCTCGGCGAGGAGATCGCCACTGCTCGCACCGCCCTCGACGGCTCGAAGGACGGCAAGGGGCTGTCGGTCAAGAAGCTGGAGCGGCGCATCGCCCAGATGGAAGAGACCTACAGGCGGCTCCTCTCCGAGCACACCGAGGACGACGGCGTCCGCTTCGAGGAGACCGGCATCGACTACCTCTTCGTCGACGAAGCCCACGCCTACAAGAACCGACGCGTCGACTCCAGCATCGACGGCGTCGCCAACACTGGTTCACAACGCGCTCAAGACCTCGACTCCAAGCTGTGGGCGCTGCGCCGGATGCACGGTCCCCGCGTCGTCACCTTCGCGACCGCGACCCCAGTCGCGAACTCGATGGCCGAGCTGTGGGTCATGCAGTCGTACCTGCACCCCGACCTGCTCGCCAGCGTCGACCTCCGAGCCTTCGACGCGTGGGCTGCGAACTTCGGTCGCACCCACACCGCCCTGGAGCTCGCACCCGACGGCGCGAGCTACCGGATGCAGACCCGGTTCGCCCGGTTCCAGAACGTCCCCGAGCTGCTCACCCTCTACCGGCAAGTCGCCGATGTCCGCACCAACGACGACCTCGACCTCCCCTGTCCCGGCCCTCGCCGACGGCCAGGCCGAGACCGTCGTCGTCGAACCCAGCGACGTTCTCGTCGACTACGTCGCCGACCTCGCATCCCGCGCAGAGCGCATCCGCAACCGGGCCGTCGATCCCAGCGAGGACAACATGCTGAAGGTCACCGGCGACGGCAGACGAGCGGCGCTCGACCTCCGACTCGTCGGCGAAGCGCCACCCTCCGAGGGCGGCAAGTTGACCGTGGCCGCCCAGCGGATCGCCGCAATCCACCACGCCACACGCGACCACCGCTACACCGACGACAGCAACCAACTCACCCTCCGCCCAGGCGCCCTGCAGCTCGTGTTCTGCGACGTCTCCACCCCCGCGGCCGAGGGATGGAACGCGTACGACGAACTCCGTGCTCAGCTCGTCCGCCGCGGTGTCGACCACGGCTCGATCCGCTACATGCAAGACGCCAAGACCGACATCGCCAAGGCCAAGCTCTTCGCCGCTGCCGGGACGGCACCGTGGCGGTGCTCGTCGGCTCCACCGAGACCATGGGTGTCGGCACCAACGTGCAGACCCGCGCTATCGCCATGCACCACCTCGACGCTCCGTGGCGACCCGCGGACATCGAACAGCGAGACGGCCGCATCCTTCGCCAGGGCAACCAGAACCCCGAGGTCCGCGTGCTGCGCTACGTCACCGAGGGCAGCTTCGACACCTACATGTGGCAGACGTTGGAAAGGAAGGCGGCGTTCATCGCGCAGGTCACCCGTGGCGACCTCCCTGATCGCGATGTCGACGACATCGGCGACCAAGCCCTGTCCTTCGCCGAGGTCAAAGCACTCGCCACTGGCGACCCCCTGGTGCTGGAGAAGGCTGCCGTCGACGCTGACGTCGCCCGGCTCACCCGCCTCGAACGTGCCCACCACGACGACCAGCACCGACTCCGACGCACCTACGACACCGCCACACATCGCGCCGAGAAGGCCGAGCACCGAATCCTCGGCCTCGAAGCCGTGGTCGGACGGATCACCGACACCCGAGGCGACCGCTTCGCCATGACCATCGACGGCCGGAGCCACACGAAGCGTGTCGACGCGGGCGAACACCTCCAGCGCCTCCTGGGCGGGCAGCTGCGACGCACCGCACCCGAGACCAGCGGACCAACCGTCGAGATCGGCAGGCTCGGCGGACTGACCGTCACCGCCCAAGCCATCACCACCATCGAGGACGAGGTCCGAGTCGCCCTCCCCGACGCGCACGTCGAAGTCAGCTTCCTCTCCAACGACCTCACCCGAAGCGACCCCGCCAACCTCATCACCCGCCTCGAACGCCACCTCCACCGACTTCCCGGACACGATCGCCGAACTGGGTGCGAGGCGTCCGATGCTCGAGCTGAGGCACAGCGAAGCGGAGGTACGCATCGGCGCACCGTGGCAGCGCGCCGATGAACTCACCGGCCTGCGGAACCGCCAGAAGGAGATCGAGGACCAGCTCGCCGCAACCGCTGAACCGGTTCCAGATCAGCACTCCACGGACCTGGTGTCGGAGTCGATGCTGGACTCATCGACGCCGGTCGAGCCGCAGCGGGCGGCGCCGGCTGCGGGAAGCTCCACTGCCGATGCCGCGGCTGCCGCAGGGATCACGGCACGGCTCGACGCCCTTCAGAACCGATCGCGCGCTGAGTCACCGGGAGTCGAGATGTGACCGCGCTAGGTGGGATCTCGGATGGCCGAACGTACCCTGATCGCATGGAGACAGGCGATACGAGGCTCAGCGCAGATGTATCCGAGCGACCGCCGGTCGCTTGGCGCGATCCATCTGCTTGTCGCCGTGTCGCCCAAGCGCGGCTCCCGTGAACTGGCGAACGTCCACCACCACGCCGATACCGGTGACCCATGTCTGCGGAGATCAGCGGTAGCCCGCCTAGCCGACGTGCGAGCGAGCCGGATCCCAGCGAGGGCTTGCGGCTCCGTGCGCTGCCTGCCGCGTCCGAGCGCGCCTTTCCGCTCGACCATGCCTACTTCGAGATCGTCTATGCACCGCTGGTCGGTCCCCACAGCTGTACTCTGGCTCGAGCGTTGCGGCGGCATCTGGATGCCGCCGGGGGGTCGGTGACCGTTTGTCCGCTCGAACTCGCCATGGAGATCGGTATCCGCGCAAGTGGCGTTGAGCCGCTCGGGAAGAGGTCGAACCTGGCGCACGCGATCGACCGCCTCGCCCACGATCACGTTGTCGCCCGGCTGGGGGACCGGACCCTCGGCGTGCGAGTGGCGATACCCCCGCTGAGTTCGCGGGCGTTGGAGAAGGTCCCGGAGACAGCCCGATCAGCACACCACCGGTTCCTAACAACGGGCGCCGCCCTGGAGGAGTAGCGGCGCGGGCCGCTCCTCCGCCCGCCCCCGGCCCAGGTGCGCACGTAGGTGAAGTCCATTACTCAGGAGCGGTTCGGGGCTGCAGCGGTGAAGCGCGGCTCGGCAGGCCTCCAGCTCGACGGCCGTTCTTGGCGAGGATCCTCGTGCGCGCCCTCTTCGAAGGGAACGGATGGCCCGGTCGACCGACCCGGGGTCGCCTAACCCCACCTGTCACCTCGCCGCGCGGCAGTCCCGAACCTGGGGCGCTTCACAGCGTCGGCAGTGTCCGATCGTCCTGGCCATCGATGAGCTCACGCTCATCGATGGCGGTGACCAGCCGCTCCATGAGTGCCGCCAGGGCTTCGCGTTCAGTGTGGTCGGAAGGAGTCGAGGGTCTCGGCGAGCAAAGTATTTGCTCGTGATCGGACTCGGGAGTGGAGCTCGGTGCCGTTGGGGCTGGGCGTGACCCCGTATCGCTCGTGCGTCGTGGGGGTCGGGATCTCGTATGACCAGCCCGCGATCGTGCAGCTTGGCGATGGCGCGCGTGGCGCTGGATGGGTCGACGCGCAGGAGTGCGCCACCTCGTTCATGCGGACCGGTGCGTTGGTCACGATGAGGTCGAGGGCGTCGGCCTGGGCGACGTCAAGGGGCGCGTCGGGTGCATAGGGAGGTACGCCCGGACTGCTCCTGTGGATCCTGCTCGCCGTAGATCGCGCCAAGCCGAGCGGATCCGTTCGGCGATGACTGCCGGCTTGTCGGCGGGAGGGCCCATGTCAGAAGGGTATCACTTGCACTCTGCAAGGGAACGCTTGTAGGGTGCAAGTATGTCTGGTTCCGCTGCTCCGGCGCCCGCGCCGCTTACGCATCGTCAGATCCTGGTCGTGTTCAGTGGCCTCATGGCCGGCATGTTGCTGGCGGCGCTCGACCAGACGATCGTGTCGACGGCATTGCCGACGATCGTCGGTGAGCTGGGAGGACTGGACCACCTGTCGTGGGTGGTGACGGCGTATCTGCTGACGACGACTGCTAGTACGCCCCTGTACGGGAAGCTGTCGGACATCTACGGGCGGCGGCTGATGTTCCAGTCGGCGATCGTGATCTTCGTGATCGGCTCGGTGCTGTGCGGCTGTCCCAGGGCATGCTCCAGTTGATCGTGTTTCGTGGCATCCAGGGCGTCGGGGCGGGCGGGTTGATGGCGATGGCTTTCGCGATCATCGGGGACATCGTCTCGCCTCGGGAACGGGGCCGCTACACGGGTATCTGGGGCGGTGTTCGCTGTCGCGTCGGTAGCGGGCCCGTTGCTCGGCGGCTTCTTCGTGGACAACCTGACTTGGCGGTGGGTGTTCTACGTGAACGTCCCGATCGGGGTGGCTGCGCTGGTGATCACCAGTTCGGTGCTGCGGTTGCCGTTCGTGCGCCGCGACCACGCCATCGATTTCGCGGGCGCCGCCTTGTTGGTGGCGGCAGTGTCGACGTTGTTGCTGGCGTTGGTGTGGGGCGGCAGCGAGTACCCGTGGGGATCCTCGACGATCCTGGGGCTGTTCGCTGCGTCGGCGGTGCTCACAGGGTTGTTCCTCTGGTGGGAGCAGCGCATCGAAGAGCCGATTCTTCCCGCTGCGTCTGTTCGGGGGCCGGGTCTTCTCGACGGGGGTCGTTGTCGTTCCTGCTGGGTGGGGGCGATGTTCGGGGGCGATAGTGTTCCTGCCGCTGTTCCTGCAGGTTGCGACCGGCGTGCCGGCGACGAACTCAGGGCTGTTGCTGCTCCGCTCATGGCCGGTTTGATGACGACCTCCATCACCTCAGGTCGGGTGATCGCCCGCACCGGCCGCTAGAAGAGGTGGCCGATCGCAGGGATGGCAATCGCGGCGGTGGGGATGTTCCTGCTCTCGACAATGGAACCGGAAACCTCACGGCTCACCAGTTCCTTGTACATGCTCGTGGTCGGTGTCGGCCTGGGCATGGTGATGCAGGTCCTGGTGTTGGCAGTGCAAAACGGCGCCGAGTTCTCCGATCTGGGAGTGGTCACGTCGTCGGTGAACTTCTTCCGCAGCCTCGGCGGGTCCTTCGGCGTGTCGGTGTTCGGGTCGTGTTCGCCATGGTGGCTTGAAGACCGCTTGACGAAGTTGGTGCCGGCAGGGGCGCTCGGCGGTGCGGGCTGAACCCGGAATCCCTGACCGCGAGTTCCCAGATCAGATCCGGTGCGTTGCCACCTGAGGTGCTGGGTCCGGTGAGCATGGCGATGGCCGACTCCGATCACGACGGTGTTCCTGCTGGTGGTGCCCTTGCTGGTTCTGGGCATCGGGCTGGCGATGCTGATGCCTGAGCTGCCGCTGAAGGACACGGCTCACATCGGCGCCACTCTGGAAGGCGCAGAGATCACGGTGGCTGAGATCGCTGGCGGGGAGCCAGCTGTGGACGAGCTCACCGAGCATGAGACCGTTCGAATCGACGGCGACGACTGACCGAGTCGGCAGCTCGACTGCAGTGACCAGTCCGTCTCGACACGCCGGGCTCCCATGTCTGAGCGGAGACCGGTTCCGTGCGTCGACGGGGACAGCAGATTGCGAGCCCCCGCCGCTCGTCAGATGAGCGATGGCCCGTTGAGAGCCGGATAGGAAGGTGACGGGCCCGCACGGCCGGTGGACCAAGTGACTGCGGCGGAGTCATCGAGTTCGAAGTCGGGGATGCGGTCGAGCCACGTCTGGATGGCCACCTCGAGTTCCATCCGGCCAGGTTCGATCCGAGACATCGGTGGATCCCGACGCCGAAGGCGAAGTGGCGGTTCACTCGCCGATCCAGGATGACCTCTTCTGCGGTCGTCGAACGCGCCGGGGTCTCGGGTTGGCGGCGGGGAAGGGAGCAGCACTCGGTCGCCCGCGCCACGAGGCATCGGTCGTACTCGGTGTCGTGGAGGACCTCTCGGGCCATCGTGACGGGTGCGAATGCTCGGAGGAACTCCCTCGGTGGCGGTGTGGATGAGCCGGGTTCGGCGCGGAGCCGATGCTGGTGCGCTGGGGTGTGGCGAGGTGGTGCAGGGCCGATCCGATGGCGGACCACGCCGTGTCGATGCTGGCGAGGAGCAGGAGGACGCACACGCCGAGGATCTCGTCGCTACGCAAGGTACGCCCGTCGGGCAGGCGAGCCTGAGGAGGGTGGAGATGACGTCGTCGGTGTCGTTGACGGTGCTGTTCGATGTGGTCGGAGAGGTAGCCGCCGATCTCGATGATGGCGTCGTAGGTGCTGTCGCTGGTGAGGGGGCTCCGTTCGATCAGCCGGTGGATCCAGTCGCGAACTCGCGGGAGTCGTTGTCGGGGATTCCGACATCCGGGTGATGACCTTGATCGGAACGTGCTGTACGGCGCGGTCGCAGCGTGCAGATGTCGTCCCCGATGAAGCGGTCGATCAGCTCGGAGGAGATCACCCTGGTGACGGTTCGTAGGCGGCGAGACCGTCGAGCAGAACAGGGGCAGAAGCGACGTGCCGGATGGCGGTGGTACGGCGGGTCCTCGGTGATCGGGGGAGCGTGGAACTGAGGGTCGGTCGGCTACTCGGGCCGATCCGTGATGAGGTGATGGTCCGCGACGAGAACCGGTGGTGGTCAGGGGCGTTCGCTGTGAGGTCGTCGTAGCGGGTCGGGATCCAGACGCCGGAAGTGGTCTGTGCGGACGATCGGGCATTGCTCAAAGCAGCTGATCGTAGATCGGATAGGTCGGCGACGACTAGGGCGAGGTGAGGTGCTGGAGTCTGTGTCCCAGTTACCAGGTTAATCTTAGCAATACGTAACGAACGAAGTAAC
>JAOSJK010000057.1 GCA_027494135.1 Acidimicrobiia bacterium
CCTCCGGGGTCACCTCCGGGGTCACCTCCGGGGTCACCTCCGGGGTCACCTCCGGGGTCACCTCCGGGGTTTCCTCCGGGGTCACCTCCGGGGCCAGTGCTCGCCGGAATCGCCGTCGCCGTCGCCGCCCTGATCCGGCCGGCTCCTGCTGCTGCGCCTCGGGCGCTACTTCGAAGCCCCAGCTCGGCGTCGGCCTCGCGACGTTCGCGTCACGCTGGCGCTCGCGCCGAAAGCGTGGCGTGGATCGACCTTTTCGTATGACGCGCCGATCATCCGGCGCGTCATCCTGCCCCTTCGGCGTCCCGTCACCGTCACGATCGACCGACGTCGGATCCGCTCGATATCCGGCGTCGGCCCAGGCGTTACCGACCGTCGCTGCGCGCGACCCGAACGGCCGTGTCCTGCAGAGCGCTCGCCCGCGCTTCCGACTCTGCCGTCCGCGACCGATCCAACCTCGTCCGGGCCGGTAGCGCACCGACGGGCGCGCCGCCCCGCCCTCGCGACGAGAGCATGACGACGACGGTCTTCCCGCCGGCCCGACCGACCGGCCGCACCCGGCAGCCGGCAACCCGGAACGGGAGCCCCAGCCTGTCAGCGCGGTGGCGGGCGGACTCCGAGTACGTCACCTCGCACCCGGTCGGCCCACCCGTCACCATCGGCGTCCTGCAGCACCGCTGCCACGACGATGGCAGCTGCTGTCCGAGCGGGCCTTGCCGCGTCAGGAGAGCTCTCGACGGCTGCCCGGCTTGCGAACGTCCATACCTAACGCCGGTCACGAGCTCCGGGGTTTTTGACAGCGAACACGGTGGCACCGAGAATCAGCCGATCTGTAAGGACTGCGGCGGAGCTCACTGGAAGCTCCGTGCGGTCGAGCCGCACGCCCTGCTGCGCCACAGGCTGTCCTTTGACGGCCTGGATGATCCTGCTGACCATGGCGAGCGCCTCTCCGACCGCGTAGGGCCGTAGGGAACCGGCGGGTGCTCCGAGCTGTTCGTCCAGGTCATGGTGTCTCCCCTTCGGCGTTGGCTGCACTGTGCTTCTCGGCACGTCGGCGATCTCGCCGACGCGCCGGGCGACGGTCGGAACCGTGTCGAGCAAGGCGTGGAACTCCTTTCTTGCGACGACCAGAGTCGACGGGGTCGTTCGGGCCTGCCGTCAAGACGGGCCCAGACGGGACAAGGGTTCGTGCTGAAGCGCGTGGTCGATCGCGGTTCGCGTTCGTCAGAACGCCATTACCGTAGCGCCCGCGACGAGGGCTTCGGCAAGGCTGGCGGCGGTCACGATGGCAGCGCTGTCGACGAGGTCGTCGGAGCGGAGGCCCGCGGCCGGTGCAGCACCGCAGGCTCCAGACGCGGCCGCCGTTGGCGACGAAGTCGGCGAGGATCTTCCTGCCGGCGGGTGATCGGCTAACGTGATGTCGTCGGCGTATCCGTGGGTGGCGAGCCAGACGGCGTCGGAGGTGAGGAAGACGACCGTGTCCTGGTCGGCGGTGACCGAGACGTTGCCGACGGATGAAGGGCAGCGTGGCCTTCTCCGCGTTGTCGGCCCGTGGGTGCCCCGAACCAACAGCCGGGAGTCTGGGTCGTGTCGTTGGTGCTCATGCTCAGCCTCCTTCTCGGCTGATGTGAAGGTCGTCTGGGGAGGTTGGCCGGTCGGTATCGGCGCGGACGAGACGGCTGCCGGTGAGGCGACACCAGGCCGGCACGCCGACGCGGGCGGCGAGGTCGTCGGTGTGGACTGCGAGCCACCTCGCCGGGTTGAGGTCTCTCATGGTCGTGGCGATGAGGGGGTGATCGGCGCGCACGCCAGACCGGGTGCGTCGAGGTTGTGATCTGCGTGGTCACGGCTTTGACCGCCCGAACGTGTGGCCGTACATGCGGGTACCTGCGCGCCCGGGTTCCCGCCGGCGGCTCCTGCGAAGGTGTCGGTCGGGAAGCCGATGGCAAGGAGACGAACCGGTGAGGGCGATGGTCGGCCCACTCGTCGAGCGGAGAGTCCGCCGGCGATGGTGGCTCGTCCACAGCTCGATGTCGCAGCGGGCGGCCGCGCCGGGACGCCTTTTCTAGACGGCGATGTCGGCGAACCGGCGACCTCCGCGGCGCAGGGCGCGGAACGCCCGCGTAGCACCAGCACCTTGTCGGCGACGAGGTTCAGAACCGTTGCTGGTCACCACATCTGCCCAGCCGTCCTCGACAGGGGTTGCCTGAGGCAAGCGCGCGGAACCTCGACGCTGCACAGGTTCAGCCCGGACGTTTCGCGTCGACTCCGTCGACCATCTCGGGAGTCATGTCGACACCGACAACCTGGCCGGTGGGGCCGACCACCGCCGCGACGAAGCAAAGTCGAAGCCTACCGCCGGAGCCCAGATCGAGGACGCGGGCCCCAACGGGGATGCGCCCCGCCCGAAGGGGTTGTCGACGCCGGCGAAGCTGGCGATTGCCGAGGTCGGGCAGCGACCCGAGGGCGGACGTCGGGTAGCCGAGCCTGGTAAAGTAAGCGGACGACCGGTGGGGGGGCGAACGCGCCGTCGCGGATTGATGGCGACTTCGGCGTACTTCACACGGATCTCCGCCCGGAGGGTGTCCGCGTCGACGCGCCGCCCTGGCCCGCGTCGACCGGTGTGGCTGCGGGCGTGGCTGGCGTGCATGTTACCTTTTCGAAGGGATCAACCGGGGTCAGCGCGCGACGATACGCAGCAGCAGCGCCGGCGAGGAATGGAGTTCTCCCACCGGGGCTGCTGGTTAGCCTGACATCGGCGAGGCCGCACGGTCGCCGGGCCTGTTCGGGCGTCACCCACCCCCGCCAGATTTGCCAGCGGACTTGGGGGCGCAGGACTGCCATTCCTGACACGATCGGCCGGTCGGGCGTGTAGGAGCCAGCCATCGTCCCGAAAGGAGG
>JAOSJK010000058.1 GCA_027494135.1 Acidimicrobiia bacterium
CCACTCCTTGCGCGTCGATGACGTCGTCGGTGTTGATTCTCTTGCCCACAGAAAACAGCCTACAACGGTTGACATGGAGCGCGGCACGACGTAGCCTACGCTTGTACACATAGTGGTGGCCCCGGCGGTGCGGACACACCCCGGGGCCTGGCCGAGACCCCAAGGAGGTCCCGACATGCACGAGCCTACGACCGCGACGCGACCGTCGCTGCCCTCACTAAACGGGCGCCCGACCCTCACAGTCGAAGAGACCGCCGAGCTCCTTGGCCTCGGGCGCAGCGCCGCATACGAGGCGGTACGGCGAGGGACCTCCCGAGCCGCCGACTCGGCCGACGCCTCCTCGTTCCCGTCCCCGCCTTGATGACGTGGCTCGGCGCCACCGAAGCCGCCTGAGCGCGAACGATCGTCATGCAAGGGCACATTCACAAACGCGTTCATTCGATGGCCGACGGGCGAACGACCACGGCCTGGTACGTCGTAATCGACATCGGCCGTGATCGAAACGGCAAGCGCTGCCAGAAGTGGCACGGCGGCTTCCGAACCCGCAAGGAGGCAGAAGCCGCACGAGCCAAGATCGTCGCCGACCTCAACGGCGGCTCCTACGTCGCCCCGACGGGAACCACCCTCGAGCAATGGGTTCGAGACACCTGGCTTCCCGTCACCAAGTCGCGGGTCAAGCCGAGCACCTGGGACTCGTACCGCCGGAACCTGGAACTCCACGTTCTTCCCGTGCTCGGGCAGCGGCCGCTCCAGCAGATCAAACCCGCGATGCTCGACCGTCTCTACGCCGACCTGCTGGAGCGCGGGAATCACCGGGAGAAGGGCGGGCTAAGCGCCAAGACCGTCCGGTACATCCACACGACCGTGCGCAAGGCACTCGGTGACGCGGTCGACGCGGAGTTGATTGCTCGGAATCCGGCGGAGCGAGCGAAGCCGCCACGGCCCCGCGCGTCGACCACGAAGGATCTTCGCTTCTGGGAGCCTGACGAACTCGCACGGTTCCTCAACCACGTCGCCGGCAGCCGACTCGCTGCGCTCTGGCGACTGCTCGGGATGACGGGCATGCGTCGAGGCGAAGTGCTCGGGCTGCGTTGGTCGGACATCGACTTCGACAACGCTCGACTATCCGTTCGCCACACGATCATCTCGGTCGGATACGTAGTCCAGGAGTCGACACCGAAGACCCACCAAGCCCGAGTCATCGACCTCGACCAGAGCACGCTCGACAGGCTGCGGTCCCACAGGACACTGCAGGATGCTGACAGGAACGAGTGGGCCGACGACTACGGAGACGGAGACCTCGTGTTCGCCCGCGAAGACGGCTCACCCGTCCACCCCGACAGCATTACGCAGCTCTTCGAGCGCGAGATCGCCCGCGCCGAGCTCAAAAAGATCCCGTCTCCACGATCTCCGGCACACGCACGCCACCATCGCCCTTCGTGCCGGCGTACCGGTCAAGGTCATCAGCGAACGCCTCGGCCACGAGAGCCCGGCGTTCACGCTGAAGCAGTACGCCCACGTCATCCCCGGAATGCAGGCCGAGGCCGCTCAGCGGATCGCCATCGCGGTAAGCGACGCAGCTGGGCTAGACCCCGTGACTGAGAGCCAACCCATTACGCACCTGAGAAGTGCTGGTTCCGCAGAAGGAGCGGCGGGGACCTACCTAAGGACATAAGTCGCTGTCAGCGAAGGACGGCGCGCGAGCAGAGTCTCGAGGTGGCTGTCGGGCCACAGTTCAACAGCCGGAAACTCGCGCTCCCTCTCACGCTTCTCAGCGATCGCGACAGCATCTTGCGAAAAAGCGGCCCGATGTGGCGATGACAAGCACGTCGACCGGGGGCGGCTCCCAGAGTTTCACGGCCTCGACACAGTCGATCAGATCGTGTCGACCCACCGACCGCTCAAGCCAGTGCTTGCACTGAATGATCACGCGATAGCGGCGTGATCTGCCAGTGGATCAGACACCACTCGATAGGCCTCGATATCACGGCCTCGATCTGGGGCGCGAGTCTTCATCAACCAGTTGACGTTCTCGTACCCGGACGCCTGGCGAACGAGGGCAAACACGAGGCCTTCGAAGTCATCGTCCGCAAGCCTCTTCCAGTCGAGACGTGTGCTCACCGGCCCTGTTGGCCGCGCCCGCACGAGCTCTCCGAGGTCGTCGACAGCGACAGGGATCGGCTCCCGGTCGTCGTACAGACTGGCTTCGACCTCGTCCTTCACGGACGGCCAGTCCATCGTGGCGATGTCGCTGAGATCGTTGTCTTGACCGAAACGAAGATGGCGGCGGAGATCATTCCACCTCGCTCGTCCGGGCACCGTGTCCCCCACAAGCCGGTCCAGCTCAGACACAAGGGCAGACAGCTCGCCCCACCTGTCCTTCCCTCGCCACTGCCCCAGGCCATCGGCCGCTGCCACGTCTCGCAGGACCTGATCAATATGCGTTACGACCTCGAGGACGTGATCGCGGACGAGCACGCGACGGGCCCGTTCAAGCCGAAAGCGATACTCGGCGAGCTGACGCCCTGGTTCCTCGATCTCTCGCTCAACAGCAACAGAGGCGTCGACCTCACCAACCTCTTTCCGCATCGAAGCGATTCTGCGCGATCTCGTCCTGGCGACATCGGTACCGCGCCGACCCGAAAGCGATCAATCGCGGGAGCTGGTCGGCAATGTGCGCAAACGACCGGACGAGATCCTCACTCTCGGGTGAGTCCAGCCCGAACACGACGTCTGACGGAGTGACCTCCTGAATCTCCTTCCAGATCCGCTCAAGTTTGGAGACGTTTGCATTCACGCGGTCAAACTCATCGAGCGCTCCCGCTAGGTCGCTCTCCTCC
>JAOSJK010000059.1 GCA_027494135.1 Acidimicrobiia bacterium
CTGATCCTCGAGGTGCGCGTACCAGGCCGCGATCGCGCAGCGGATCCAGTGCGGTGAGTCTTCCTGGATGTAGTGGCGTCCGGGGACGGTGACCTCCGTCTGGTTCGGCCAGCTACGGCAGAATCCCGAGGGAGGCGCCGGTGACGAGAACTCCGGGATCCGGCCCGAATGAGCAGCTTGGGATCGTCGAACCGGCGAGCCAGCCGCCGTAGCCGGTGACCGCGGCGACAGCATCGGCGGGCTCGCCGTCGATCGGCAGCTCACGTGGCCAGACGAGGGGGGGCAGGCGCCGCCCCGGCTCCCGAAACGGGCGGCGGTACTCGTCGTGCTCCTCGGGAGAGCTCCCCGGATGATCGCTTCAGGGAGAATCTTCTCGACGAAGAGGTTCTCGTCGAGGATCAGCTTTTCGCCGGCGGGCGAGCGAAGGGCGGCGAAGACCGGTTGCACGGGTGCGGGGAGCTCGCTGAGGGAGAAGGGGCGGACGATCGTCTCCATGTAGGCGATGCCCTTGATCGCGGCGGGGTGCCGCCGTGCCCAGTCGAAACCGAGCGCGCCACCCCAGTCGTGGAGGACGAGCGTGACCTGGCTCGTCGCTCCGACCTGGGCCAGCAGCTCGTCGAGATACCTGCGGTGCTCTGCGAACGTGTACAGGCCGTCCGGGGCCGGGTCGGAGTCGCCCATGCCGATCAGGTCGGGGGCGATGCAGCGGCCGAGCCCGTCGAGGTGAGGGACGACGTTCCGCCAGAGGAAGGAGGAGGTCGGATTGCCGTGCAGGAACACGATGGGATCGCCGGCGCCCGACTCTAGGTAGGCCATCTCCGCCCTGTGGACCCGTGCGTGGGTGGACTTCGAGATCGCGACCGTCATGTCCCGGCGGGCTCGTAGGTACTGGAAGCATCCGCGTGCTGATCGCAAGCCGGTTCCAGGCGTTGATCGCCGTGATCGCCCACAGGAGCTGCACGAGCCTCGTCGTCGAAGTGCTCCCGCGCGCTGCGTCGAAGACCCTCGCGCGGGACGTGCGTATCGACGACGAGCGTGATCGCGTCGGTGAGCGCGAGCGCCGCATCGCTCCCGCTCGGTGAAGAACGGCGCCTCGTGCCAGGCCGCGACCGCGAAGAGTCGCTGCTCGGTCTCACCACGGGAGCGCGCGTCGAGGGTGTGCATGTCGACGCAGTAGGCGCAGCCGTTGAGTACCGACGCGCGGAGGCTGACGAGGTCTCGCAACGCGGAGTCGAGCTCGATGGCACCGTCGAGGGCGACCATCGCGCGGTGGGTAGCGCTCGCGAAGCGGAGAGCTCGAGCCGTGGCTGTTCGAACGTGCTCGGGTTGGTTGTCAGGCGGTCACGCTACCGCGATAATGGAACAAAGACAATGGCCAATGAAGGAACGCGAGAATGGTCCACTTCGGGCATCGACCTGTTGCTCGAGCCCGGACCACGAGGGCGTCGGGGCACGCGTCGTCACATCGAGGACGGCTTGCGTGAGGCGATCCGCTCGGGACGGCTGAGCCATGGTGCGCGGCTGCCGCCGACACGGACGCTCGCAAACGACCTCCGGTGTCTCCAGGGGCACGGTCATGGGGGCGTATGCGCAACTCGCCGAGGGCTGATCAGCGCGCGGCAGGGATCGGCGACGCGTGTAGCCGTCCACCCGAGCACCTCCGATCGCTCCAGCCGGCACGGGAGCGACAGACCCGGTGGCGGTTCGACCTGCGCCCCGGCCGCCCGATCCGGAGTTCCTTCCCCCGGAACGAATGGCTGCGCGCGCTGCGACGCGCGCTCCCTGGTACGTCCGACGACGCATTCGGCTACGGCAATCCGGACGGACAGCTCGAGCTGCGGACCGAGCTCGCGGGCTACCTCGCGCGAGCCCGCGGTCTGGCGAGTCGGGCCCGAGCAGCTGCTCGTCACGACGGGCTTCACGCAGGCGCTCGGCCTGGTGGCACGTGCCCTTGCGGCTGCCGGAGTCCGCCGGATCGCCATGGAAGAGCCGAGCATGCAGCTGCACCGTGAGATCGTGCGCGCTGCCGGACACGAGCGCCGTCCTCCTCACCGTCGACGGGCCACGGAGCCCGCGTCGAGGAGCTCGAGCACATGGACGCCGGAGCCGTCGTCCTGACGCCCAACCGCCAGCACCCAACCGGCGCCCCTCCTCTCACCGCAGCGACGATCCCGCTTGATCGAGTGGGCGCGGACGACCGGAGCCTTCGTGATCGAGGACGACTACGACGGCGAGTTTCGCTACGACGGAGGCGCCATCGGCCCGCTGCAGGGGCTCGACCCGACTGCCGTCATCCACGCAGGCACCGCCTCCAAGACCCTGGCCGCGGGGCTCCGCTTGGGCTGGCTCGCGCTCCCCGGGTCGATCCACCCGTTGATCAGCCGCGAGAAGCAGCTCGCCGACTGGCACAGCGGCGCCCGCGACCAGGTCGCCTTCGCGGAGTCCCTGCGGAGTACGGGCTACGACCGGCACATTCGCAAGCTCCGACTGCGCTACCGCAAACCGTCGCGACAGGTTGGTCGCGACACTGAGGGAGTGCAAGCCGGACGTCGAGATCGCCGGTACCGCCAGCAGGTCCTCAACCTCCTCATCCCCCTCCCGGACAGCGGTGGCCGAACGGGAGGCCCTGACCGCGGCGGCAGCGGCCGGCGTCGCCCCTGGGAGGGCTCGCCAGAGACGGCATACTACGAAGGCACGGCCCGCTGGCCTGATCGTCGGTTAGCGCCGCCGCCCCCGAGCACACATTCCGAAGCGCGATCGACGCGCTGCGGCCGTCATCTCGAACCCCGACCTCTGAGCCCCGGCCGAGCGACGGAGCTC
>JAOSJK010000060.1 GCA_027494135.1 Acidimicrobiia bacterium
CTCGGATCCGCGCACGTCTCCGGGCCATGGGCCAGGTCCCCGCGGTCGCCGGCGAGCGGTGCCCGATCGTCGTGCTCACCTGCCAGCCCGACCGCTACGAACACGTGCCCACCACGAAGGTGGTGCCGCTGGGCTGACGACGTCTCCGGTTCCTGTCTTGCGCTCGTGACGCCGGGGACCCATGGCCAACCGACGCGGGAGCCGTCGGATCGTCGACCTCCGGGTACAGGATCATGGGATGGGGGCGAGTGCATTCGTTCGTGGAATCGCCGGAGATGCTCAACGTCTGCAGCGGCCGCGTGAAGCTCGACGAGGTCGATGGCGATCGCTTCCGGATCGCAGGCGGCACCCCAGACTCGTCTCATCGGGCAGGTCCCCGGCGCGCCCGGACCGCTGTGGCACGCCAGAACCCGATGCCCGGGTGGAACCGCTCAAGGCGAAGAACGACCGGGGCAAGTTCCTCCAGCCACAGGTGGTCGGCAAGCGCCGATCGACCGGCATCATGAGCCTGCCGAACCGCCAGCCGGAAGCTCCAGCGGAACCCGGCCGGATCCCGCCAGGTTGCGCGGGACGAGGCGCGCTGGGGCGGAAGTTCCTCCGCCCGACACCGCTCTCCTGAGCGTGACAGACCTCCGGTCCGAGCGTGGAAGACGGGCGGGACGGGCAGTCAACGGTAGTCAGTAATGTCGTTGCATGGACCCTGAGTGTGTGCTAGCATCCGCGCATGGTGAAGCCCCGCACTCATGCGATGCACGTAGTCAGGGTGGTGAGCCGCCAGAGAGGCCGCGAGTACACGAGCGTGCTGCTGCGCAACTCGTATCGCGAGGATGGCAAGGTCAAGAAGCAGACGCTCGCCAACCTGTCGCACCTGCCAGCCGCCACGATCGATGTCATCGAGCGGTCGCTCAGGGCGAGCGCCTCGTCCCCGCTGACGGCTTCGCGATCACCCGCAGCCTGCCCCATGGTGGCGTGGTGGCGGTGCTCGGGATGCTCCGCTCGCTCGGGCTCGACCGGCTCCTCGACCGGCGCCGCTCCCGCGAGCGGGACCTCGTCGTGGCGATGATCTGTGCGCGCCTCCTCGCACCCGGCTCGAAGCTCGCCACCACCCGACGCTGGACGCAGTCCACGCTCGCCGACACGCTGGGCGTGGCCGACGCCGACGAGGACGGGCTGTATGGCGCGATGGACTGGCTGCTGGCACGCCAGGAGCGCATCGAGGCCGCGCTCGCGGCTCGCCACCTCGAGCCCGGCGGCCTCGTCCTGTACGACCTCACCAGCACCGTCGTCGAGGGACGGCACTGCCCGCTCGCGAGGCGCGGCCACAGCCGCGACGGGCGGCCCGGCACGCTGCAGGTCGAGTACGGCCTCGTGACCGACGCGGAGGGCCGCCCGGTGGCGGTCGAGGTCGTGGCGGGCGATACCGCCGACCCCGCCACCGTGCCCGCGATCATCGAGAGGCTGCGCGGTCGCTTCGGCCTGGCCGACGTCGTGCTCGTGGGTGACCGGGGCATGCTCACGTCGGCGCGCATCGAGGGTCTGCGTGCGGCGGGCCTCGGCTGGGTCAGCTCGCTGCGGGCCCCCGCCATCCGGGCGCTCGCCGATGGTGGCACGCTGCAGCTCGGGCTCTTCGACGAGCGCGGCCTCGTCGAGGTCACGGACCCGGCGTATCCCGGGGAGCGCCTCGTGGTCTGCCGCAACCCGCTCCTGGCCGCCGAACGGGCACGCAAGCGGGAGGACCTGCTGGCCGCCACCGAGGCGAGGCTCGCGCCCATCGTCGCGAGGGTGACGGCCGGCAGGCTGCGGGGCGCGGACCGCATCGGCCTCGCGGTCGGTCGGGTCATCGACCGCTACCGCGTCGCCAAGCACCTCGCGCTCGACATCGCTGACGACCGCCTGGTCGTGACCCGCAAGCAGGACGCCATCGACGAGGAGGCCGCGCTCGATGGCCTCTACGTGCTGCGCACGAGCGTGTCGGCGGGAGCGCCTCGGCAGCGTCGACGTGGTGCGCGCCTACAAGCGCCTCGGTCACGTCGAGCGTGCCTTCCGGGGCCTCAAGGCGGTCGATCTCGCGGTCCGGCCCATCCACCACCACACCGAGCCGCGGGTGCGTGCCCACGTCTTCCTGTGCCTGCTCGCCTACTACGTGCAGTGGCACCTCGAACGGGCCTGGGCATCCCTGCTCTTCCGTGACGAGGACCGTCCCGAGCTCGATGACCCGGTGGCACCCGCCGAGCGCTCCGCGGCCGCCCTCGCGAAGGCCCGCACGCAGCGACTGCCCGATGGCGGCCCGGTCCACAGCTTCCGTACCCTGCTCGCCGAGCTGGCCACGCTCACGCGCAACCGGGTCGTGCCGGTCGGTGGCCCTGACGAGGCCGCCTTCGACATCACCGCCACACCCACCACGCTGCAGGCCCGTGCCCTGACGCTCCTGGGCCTCACGCCCTCGAGCGTGTAGTCAGAACGCGACGATCGGGCCGTGCTCGGTCACGCTCACGGAGCGCTGGAACTTCGGACTAGGCGGACAGCGCCGGGATGACCTCGGTCGCCGAAGCGCTCGAGGTCTCGGCCAGCCGCTTGCCGTCGCGGCTGCGGGCGGTCAGGCCGACCACGTAGACC
>JAOSJK010000061.1 GCA_027494135.1 Acidimicrobiia bacterium
CGGGCTTCGGCCGCAACCGGTGCGACGGAACTCCGTCGTCTTGACCGCCTTCGGCGGTAGCGGGCCCATCTCGAGAGCCTTGACCTGCGCGCTTTTCCGCGACATGGTTACAAACGGACGCACGCGAAGCTTTCCGAAGAGAGGGACGTCTGCCTACCAGGCCATGACCCTTCGCAGGAGGCGAGAGATGAAGCCGGCCGCCGTCGTCGCTTGCGTTCTGCTTCTCGCGTGTGGCGGGCGAGATGCCACCCAGCCGTTCGTCTCGCGCGAGGTCGTGTCAGGACGCCATCCGGACAGCGCGGGTGACCTTGAGGACGCCTTCTCGCCGGTCACTGACGACGTTCGCCCGACTGGCGGCGACCTCCCAGATGCCTCCGACGATGCCGGGGTCCCAGACGTCGGGATGGCCGCGGACCCGGGCTTCGCGTCGGATGACGCGCCGAGCGGCGACTCGGACGACCGCGCGTTCCTCCTGGGCTGCGAGCGGGACCAGCGAGCTCTGGGCGAGCCCGTCCGTTGAGCGGGTCTGCGCACCGGATGGCGACGTTTGGCTCGACCGGCCGTGCGCCGCGGGCGAGGCCTGCGAGCTGGACCGCTGCACCGATCGTGTGCCCCGGGGCGCGAGCGGTCTGCGAGGGCGATCGAGACCGTCTGCTCCGAACGCGGGACCTGGGAGACCTCTCAGATCTGCAACGGGGGCGCCCGGTGCATCGAAGGGCGCTGCCGAGCGGTCCTCAGCAACGTCCTCGTGCTGTTCGACACGTCGGGCTCGATGGACAACTGCGTCGATAGTGCCGGGCGGCGCCCTCGACTGTTGCGACGGCAGCTGCCCCAGGATCTGGCCCGACTGTGAGACGGCCGACTGGACGTTCACCCGGCTCCGGACTCAGCAAGCTGGTGTTCCAGCGCCTCTTCACCAGCGACGCGGCCCGCTACGTGCGCTTCGCGCTCCTCAGTTTCCCGCAGCACTCTCCCGGGACGCCGAGCCGAACTGCATCCGGGGCTACTACGCGGGCCAGACGCAGGTCACGGGGGACGACGACAGCCACATCGCCCCCGGACAGCGAGGACGGTTGGTTCCATCGTTCCCTCGAGGAGGTCGTCCGGTTCCGTTTCTCCCGGACTTGGGCGGCGACCGCGGAGGACCAGCAGCGCCTCGTCTCCTGGGTCGACTTCAAGAAAGCGCTCGACTATCGATCCCGAACTGCGGGCGGACGGCTGGACGCCGATCCGGTAAGACGATGTTCTACGCCGGCGAGTACTTGCGTCAGTTTGTAGTTGTGGCGGGAAGGCCGTGCGAGGCCGATGCCGACTGCGGCAGCCTCGACTACGAGTGCCGCGACGGCGCCTGCACCGACCCCCCTTGCCATTGCCGAGAGAACGTACTCATCGTCTTCACAGACGGCTACGAGTCGGAACACCCGCGACCGGACGACTTCTTCAACCCCCGTCGTCAGGCGCGCCGCTTCCGCTACGGTCTGGGATGCGACTCCGACGCCGACTGCATCGGAGGTGCGACCTGCGTCGCCGGCGCCTGCGACCACCCCCCGACATTGAATGGTCACCGATGGAGGGGGTGCAGGGACAGCCTCGCTTCCTGCCGAACAGACGGGACGTTAGTCTGCGAGGGCGGGGCGCGCTGCGTACCCTGGACATTCCGCTACACCGAGGGCGAGGGAGCGGACCTGCTGCGGGCGCCGGACGGTTCGCCGATCCAGCTCACTACCTACGTGGTCAACGTCTCTGGCGAGTCCGACACGAGCGTGCGGATCGCCTAGCACGGCGGCGGTCGCCACTACTACGTTGACGTCAGCGACCAGGAGCCCTGTTCGAGGTTCTGCGGGAGGTCGTCGATATCAAGCTCCGGCACCACTCTGTGAGCCATGACGGCACCTGCCACGAGGGCTGCCCGCCGAACGAGCACACCACGCATCGTGACGGTTCGGGAGCCACGGCACGACGCGAACACGGTTTCGAGGCGGCCTTCGGCCGCGACCGTAGCCCCCCTGGGAACGCACTCCGACGCGTCGGCCGCCTTCGGGGCAACAAGCCGTCCGGAGGAGCGGCCGAACACGCCGATCGACCTGACAGCCGCCCCATGCGGCATCTGTGCTTTTCGCAGATGAGGGAGCGAGTTGAACCTTCGATCGCCTGGACGGGGCGGCTGCGGCTCATCGGCAGCACGTTGGGCGGAAGGCCGGGCCGTCGCAATCAGGTGCGGGATGTCTCTTTGGCGCGGGAGGAGATCCGCGCGCAGTTTCAGTCCCCTTCGCCAGCGAGGCGGAGCGCCTCTGCGCGCAACTCGTCCGAGAGGCGGAAGCCGACGGCGCCCGGACGCGGCC
>JAOSJK010000062.1 GCA_027494135.1 Acidimicrobiia bacterium
CCCCCGCCCGCATGGCCCTTCTCTACGACGCACCTGAACAAACATCAAGCGATTTGTTCGACTGATTTTCTTCAAAGAACGTCCGCTCAGTGAGGCTGATCGCGTGTGATCCCCGCGGCCGCGGTGGGTCGAGACGACGGAGCGGTTGTCGGAACGCTACGAGATCGGGATCGACATGGCCGCCGCCTCGCCTTCGGACGAAGGACTTCCGTATCTGGCCGACATGCCAGGCCTGACGGTGTTGAACCTGACCGGCGGGGAGATCACGGACGCGGGAGTCCAGAGCCTCACGGGATTGCGCAGGCTTCGCATGCTGCAGATCTCGCGGACCCGGTTGACCAGCGAAGGCCTGCGGGTGCTCGCGGGGCTGCACCAGCTGGAGATGCTCGACCTCGGAGGGAACGCTGGCATCACCGACGCCGGCGTGCGCCACCTGGCGGGCCTTCGAAGGCTTCGCACGCTGGCCCTCCACGAGACCGGGATCAGCGCAGCGGGCTTGCACTACCTGAGCGAGCTGCCGCTCCTCGTGTGGCTGAGCGTCTACGGAACCAGCATCACCGAAGCTGACGTGCTCCCATTTCGGCGATCGCACCCCAGACGTCGAATCACCGTCAGCCTCGAAACCCTGAAGATCGTCGCTGCCCTCCCGAAGCTCGATCTCCTCTCTCAGCTGAGGGCGGCGCGGTCCGCCCGCCGGGGCGGATGCCCGGGTCGTCGGCGAGCACCGCAGCTTCGAGCCGAGACTTGCGATAGCATCGAGCACATGGGCATCGAGAAGAGCCTGCTCCGGGCCGGAGTCGACCTCGCGACCAAGCTCGGCCCACGTGCGGTCGTCGTTGCCGTGCGAGAGTGGAACCAGATGGTGCTGCGAGGAGACATCGAGCGAGCCCGTGCTCGAATCAAGCTGGAGTTCCTCAAGAGCCGACAGCTCGCGGAGCTTCTCTACCGCAAGCACCGCGGCGACATGGACGAGCAGGTGCGGGCCATCTTCGAGGAGCTGATCCGGGAGGGCGCCGTCGATGGCTGACGACGATCTGGCCAAACCCGCGCGGGACATGCCCACGGACGCCGGGGCCACGACGTGGAAGGATCTTCTCACGAGCGACAAGATCACCCCCGAGCACGTCACGATGGTGCTCGACACCGTGGCCAAGGTCGTCGAGGCGCGAGCTAAAGCGGGGCTGATCCAAGCGGCGACCGACCAAAGGATCAGGGTGATGATGGCGGAGCTCCGGACCGATACCGCGCGCGCCGAGCAGTCGGTCGAGATCTTCGAGGCGCTGCAGCAGTACCTCGACCCGGAGACCCGGAGCCGCGTCGCCGCCGAGGTGATCCCGCTGATCATCAAGAAGCAGCTCGGCGTGGAGTAGGCGAGTGGATGCGCTCTTCGACCGACCTCTGCGCTTCGACTGGGTCGAGGCTGCTCTCCGGGCGTGGGTCGACGTCGAGCAGGCGCGTGTCGAACGCGTACGCGTCCAGTCCATCGCCCGCGAGCTCGTCGCCATCTGCCGCGCCAATCGGGAGCGGGTCGAGCGGGCCGACGCCTTCTACGAGAAGTATCGGCACCTGCTGCCTCACGCCGAGCGTCAGGAGGTGCTCCGGCTGATGGCCGAGACGCTCCTGTACATTCAGTTCCGAGGCCTCCCGCCACAAGGTCACGGACGACCCGACGAAGATCCTGGAGGGGTAGACATGGCCGCGAAGGAGGCGCACGCCGGGAGGTGCTCTTGGTGCTTCGCGCACACGCGCCACGACCTGGTCGAGCAGAACTACTTGCGGCGGAACGCCTACCAGTGCCGTACGTGCCTGGGACGGACGCTCGTTTGCCGCATCCCGACCTGCGACGACATGGCGCGCGGGCACGCGGGCTACGACGACGAGCGCTGCGCGGTTCACTCCGGCCTCATCCCCAACTGGGCAAAGCGACCGCAGTCGAAGTACGCCCGCTGTTCATGGTGCTTCGACTTCACGCAGCACCGCATCGTCGAGCAGAACTCCACTCCGCTGCGGCGCGACGTCTACGAGTGTGAGGCCTGCAGTCGTCGAACGCTTCCGTGTCGCACCTGCGAGCTGGCAATGGCCCGCGGCCACGCGGGGATCGACGATGAGCGCTGCGCGAAGTGCGACGGCACCATCGACGACTGGAACGTCGAGCGCAAGATGGCGCGGAAGAAGACGGCTCGACGAGGCTGGTGCTCATGGTGCTTCGAGCGGTGCGACCGTATCCGTCCGGTTAACCGCACCCTCCCGCA
>JAOSJK010000063.1 GCA_027494135.1 Acidimicrobiia bacterium
GGACGCCTATGTCCGCCGGTTGGCGACGGCGTGTGGCTCGCCGAGATCGTGGGCGAGCGCGTCGGCGAGCTCGGCGATCGTGCGGAAGCCCGGTGCGAGGTCGAGCACGCCGTCCTCGAAGCCGAGCCTGATCGCCCTGAGCAGCGTCTCCTGGAGTCCCCTCGGCAGTGCCGGATCGAGCTCGCCCGGGAGCGGGAGATCGGGCTGCCGGGGTCACGTAGGAGCGCCCGAAGTGGATCGTTGCCGCCAGCCCGGCGAAGTTGGCGCCGATGCGTCTCGGCCCGAGCTCGGCCCCGGGGCCGGTAGCGGCTGAGCGGGTGGAGCCCGAACAGGAGCTCCCACAGGATCAGCCCGAGCGCGAGCACGTCCTCGTGCGGGTCGAGCCACGGATAGTAGACGGGCGTCGTGACGATGCAGTCCGCGATGCGGCCGCGGACGTCGGCGAGCGGCCCGACGTAGCCGGGGTCGATCAGGATGACTCGCTCCCCGGCGACGAGGATGTTCTCGGGCTTCAGGTCACCGTGGTAGGGAAACGACGGGTCTTCCTCGAGACGGCGCAGGCCCGCAACGAGCTCGACTGCGATCCGGGCCGAGGCGTCACGGTCTCCTGTCGGTCCGAGCTCGCCTTCGTGCAGGGCCTCCTCAACGGTCTTCCCTCGACGAGGTCCATCGCATACCAGGCCTGGTCGGCGTCGGCGCCGAGCTCCCGGACACCGACGAGGTCGGGCGAGTCGATCGCTTTCAGCGTGTCGAACTGGACCCGGAGGATCTCGCTCGCGTCGGGCTCGACGTCGAGCAGCGCTCCGGTCACCCAGGCGAAGACCCCGGTCTCGACGACGCCGGTCGGGGTCGCCGCGGGCCCGAGCTCGTCCGGAGGCTTGGCGAGCTTGATCGCCCGAGCTCCGCCCTCGTCCCGACGGGTTGCGCGGAAGACCCTCGAGAACGAGCCCTCGCCGAGCATGCCGTCGAGGCGATACGGCTCTGCGTTCACCGCGGCGATACCGACACCTCCCTCGGCAGGGAGTCGCAGAACCCCGGGCCGGGTGTTATTGGGATCGCAGAAGAATGCGTCCGCGACGATCACGAACGGCCCTGCCCCTGCCCGGGAACGGGCGGGTTGGCGGCCGTGATCGTGCACGTCCACGAGCTTTGACGTTGCATGTGTACGCCGGGCACCTCGTTGTTCGCGTAGGGCCATCCGGCAGCGTGCGGCGTGCCAGCCGGCGAAGATCGTTCCGGCTGCCGGGATCGCCGTGAGCGTGACCGTCGTGCCGACCGGGAGCGAGAGCTCGAGCGACCCGCCGCTGGCGGTGCTGACGGAGAGCCCCGGCCCGGTTGCTGTGACCGTTCCCTGAGCGGCGGGCCCCCTCGCGAACAGCCTCAGGCTGACCGAGACCGGCCTGCAGGCCGCCGCACCCTTTCGCCTCCGCCTTGACGTCGCGGCGCATCTGCTCGAAGTACGAGTGGACAGCCCTCGAGCCCAGGTTGTTCGGGTTCTGACTGTCGGTGAACCTGCCGGCGCGCAGGTCGTAGCGATCGATCCAGTGGTGCAGATAGTCGATGTAGCGCAGGTCCTGCTTGATCCGCTCGTCGAGCGCCACGAGCTGGAACTCGTCGAGCGTCGTCTCGGCATTGGAGTAGGCGTCGACGAGGCGCTTGAGCCACTTCGTGACACGAACTCCGGTGCACAGCGGAAATGCGCTGACGGGATCGAAGATGTCACCCACCAGCTTGGCGGTGGCCCGGTTGCGCTTCTTGCTCGCCACGTACAGGTCGGCGTAGGCGTGCACGAGCTCGTTGAGGGCCACGCCGTAGAGGTTGCCCTTGGCTGTCGTAGCGCAGGAAGTCGCGTCCGCGCTGGACGATGTTCAGCTGGTAGGGGTCGAACTGCCCGTAAGCCTGCTGGCTGTTGCCGACCTGCTGCGGGCTCCAGCCGGAGGCTGGGCTGACAACGACCAGCGTTGCACACAGAATCGCGACCGCGAATGCGAGGCGCATCGTCTACGAGAGCCAGTAGCCGGGCGTGTACCTGAGGAACCTGATCCGGTAGCTGGAGCGGAGGACGATCACTCGCACCTTGTACTCCGGCGGGATCCTGGTCGGTGAGCACCCAGCAGTTCAGCTTGTGGAAGTGCAGTGGCGTGATGAGCGTCGTGATCGGCTTCCCGACCCTTTGCAGTTCGCGAAGATGACCTTGTCGTGCTCCGTCTGCGACCAGTTGATTCCGTACCGCTCGAG
>JAOSJK010000064.1 GCA_027494135.1 Acidimicrobiia bacterium
ATACCTGCGTTCCCGACACGTAACCTGTCACAGCCGTGTGACACGTTGCGCCGCCGCCCCGACGCAGTACGAACGGGGATGGGCTAGACATGCGAGACTGCGGATCGTCTGCACCGGAACAAGGGGATACCGATGCCGAAGCACCTCGTTGTGGCCGGACGACGGCTGTCGCGTCTCTCGAACCTTCTCGAGGAGGCGTTCCAAGGACGACGACAGCGCAGTACGCCCCGCCCATGACGGAGCCAGAGGCGCTGGCTCTGCTCGACGAGCGCGCGCGGCGCATACCTACGGATTTCGGGCGACAGAGTTCATTCGCCAGTTCCGAGCGCGCGAGCTCCCCGACACGTCCGTCGTTCACTCGCTTGCCATCCTCGCCGGTGAGGCTGCCGTGGGGAGTCGCTGACTCTCAACGAATAACGGCGCGAAACCGCAGCGAGGCGAGGAACAGTTCACGCGGTGGATGAACCAATCTCTGGCGTACGTCACGCGCCACGCGCGCTTTCGTGCCGTCGGGGTCGCTCGGATGACTGACCCATAGCGTCTCGTGTTTGATGACCCGCGCCGACGTGGCGCCGCTGACGTGTACGACGGGCCGGACCTACTACCTGGCCACCTCAGTCACCTTCGGTTTTGAGAAAGACAACCGACCTGGCCACGAGGGTGGCACGAAGGTCGTGACACATCAGTACATCTACAGCCTACAGGTGGACCAGGATCCATCGAGCGAGGTCGTCGCCTGGCACTGGCATCCGAATGTTGATCCCGTGCGCCCCGAGCCACACCTTCACGTTCAGTGCAGCCCACGAAGATGTCCCCGGGCTGAGGGACATGCACTTCCCCCTCTGGGCGCGTCATGCTCGAGGACGTCCTTATCTGCGCCATCCGTGACCTGCGCGTCGGGGTGCAGGATGGCGCGAGTTCAATCTGCGCGAGCGAGCGAGTACAGGTCGGCGGTTCGCAACGTGGTAAGCCCCGGACGCCGAAGGTCTGGCTGTCACCCGACGCAGCCGTCGCGCGGAGCCGGGGCCGCCCTAGTGGTGCCCTGAGCTCGCTTAGCTGCGACTCAACCGTGAGGCGTCCATGAGTCCCGTTCGAGTCTTTCCGTCACGGTTACGTTGCTCGCGGCAGCCGTGTTGATCCTCGCGCTTGGCGTGGTGGTGGTCGGTCTGCAGGCAACCGGCCCCGCGGCGACCGGATCTGGCCGATGCGTTGTCGGCGATCAGAGCAGGGCATCCCCGAGATCGTCTACAGATCGTTGCCGCCGGGCGTCACGTGGCCGCCGCGTCCGTGACGGTCGTGCCCGGCGTGTCGACCGCTCGTCGGGGCTGCTAGTCTCGACCGGTGACGACCGAGGGAACGTCCTCTACTACGGCGACAACCTCGACGTGCTCCGCCGGCACGTCAAGGACGAGACCGTCGACCTCGTGTACCTCGACCCGCCGTTCAACTCGAACGCGGACTACAACGTGCCGTTTGCCGAGCACGGCGAGAAGGCTGCGGCGCAGATCGAGGCGTTCACCGACACCTGGGAATGGAACACCGACGCTCGGCTGTCGTACGAGGAGATCGTTGGGGGGCGGGGGTCGGGTGGCGGACGCGATGCGCGCGTTCGGACGATGCTCGGACCGTCGGACATGCTCGCGTACCTCTCGATGATGGCGCCTCGCCTGGTGGAGCTCCGACGGGTCCTCCAGTCGACGGGAGCCTGTACCTCATTGCGACCCGACGGCGAGCCACTACCTCAAGCTGCTGCTCGACTCGATCTTCGGCGCGCGGTTCTTCCGGGCGGAGATCGTGTGGGAGCGAGCGGGCGCGCACAACATGAGGATCAGGGGATGGCCGCGCGTCAACGACTCGATCCTGTTCTACACCAAGGGACCGACGTTCACGTTCAACGGGGTGTACACGGACTACGGGCCGGCGCAGATGAAGCGCGCTACCGGACCGACGAAGACGGCCGGCGCTACACGGCGCGCCGACCTCACCTTCTCGACGGTCCGAAGGTATCGACCCAGTTCGAGTGGCGCGGCGTCAAGCCGCCTCCGCACCGGTCAGTGGGGCGCCGACCTCGAGCAACTCGGGAGCAGTG
>JAOSJK010000065.1 GCA_027494135.1 Acidimicrobiia bacterium
CCCTTCGCCGAGCCGTACTCGCCATCGCCGTGGCCGTGGGCTGCTTCGCCCACGCCCAAGGCGACCCCACGACGCTCACCGTCGCCCTCTCCGGCAACGTCGAGACCGTCGACCCGCACACGGCCTCCTCGCGCGCGGTGCCGTTCCTCGAGAACGTCTACGAGCCGCTGGTGGGCCTGCAAGGACCGACGTTCGAGCTCTCCCCGGTCGTCGCCGAGTCGGTGGACGTCTCGGACGATCAGACGGTCTACACGTTACCTCTCCGTCCCGGCGTGCAGTTCCACGCCGGCACGGCGCTGCCCTCGGCCGACGTGCTGTACACCTTCGAGCGCGTCAAGGCGATCCAGAAGGGCCCGTACTGGGCGATCGCGTACCTCGAGACCGCCGAGGCGGTGGATGACCTCACGGTCCGGATGACCATCCGGCCGGGCGGCCCTCCGTTCCTGCAGGCCGTCTCGATGGTCGGCATCGTGAGCGAGGACGCGTTCCGCGCCGCCTCCACCAACGACGACCCGTGGGTGGAGACGTGGGCGTCCACCAACACCGCCGGCACGGGCCCGTACGTCCTGGCCGAGTTGGTGCGAGGCGACCGCTTCGTCCTCGAGGCGTTCGACGGCTACTGGGGCGGCTGGGAAGGCCCGCACTTCCAGCGCTCGGTCATGCTGCTCGTGCCCGAGTTCGCCACCGCGCAGCTGATGCTGGAGCGCGGCGACGTCGACATCGCCGAGCAGGTGCCCACCGAAGCTCTCGAGTCGCTGCGCGCCAACCCCGACATCCAGGTGATCGAGCGCGACGACGGTGTGCGGGTGCTGTACCTCAACCTCAACCGCCGCTGGCCCGGACCGCCGACGTACGCGTAAGGATCAACCTGTCGACCACGCCGCCTACTTCGAAAGCACCGGCGGCGTTCGCCCGTCCGACGGACCCGTGCCGAGCTGTTCCTGGCGGTACAAGCCCGAGATGCCTACGGTCAGGTCGACTCTACGGGCCCGCGTCTGCTGGCCGAGGCGGGGCAATCGAATCCTGACGCTGGACGTCCTACTTCACCTACTGGCGACCAACCGCAGGAACTGGCCGCCCAGGTGCTACAGGCGTACCTGTCGCAGATCGGCGTCACGGTGAACATCATCGCGCAGGACTTCCCCGCGTTCGTCCGTGCCATCACGGCGTGGGGCGAAGGGGACCGTAGCGCCTCCCCGACCCGAACTACCGCATGGCGAACTTCCTCTACACGCCGCCGCGCATGCCCGACGCGTACGCGTACCTCTGGTACATGTACCACTCGGACGCGCAGGGGCGGCCTCGGCCGTAACCAGGGCTTCTACGAGTAACCCCGAGGTCGACGCGCTCATCACCGAGGGCGCGCTCGCGGCCGACCCCGAGTCGCGTCTCGACGCCCTACCGGCGCGCCGTCGACATCATCGTCGAGGATGCTCCCCAGGTGTTCGTGGGCACGCAGCGCATCATCTACACGCTGCGGGCCGACGTCGGCGGCTTCTACATGCACCCCACCTGGTACCCGGCCATCCGCGTGTACCCCCTCTACCGGGCCCAGTATGACCCGGCCGCTTCGTGGGGGAAGAGCGGGCCCCCGACCGCTCTTCCGGCAACCCCCGGTAGCCACGAGGGCCCATGACCAGCTTCATCGTCTGGCGCATCCTCTTCATGGTCCTTACGGTGCTGGGCGCGTAACGATGACGTTCGTCCTCGCCAACCTGGTGCCGGCGGACCCGGCGCGCGCCGCGCTCGGCCCCGGACGCCACCGAGGCGCAGGTCCAGAACTACCGGAGGGGAACGGGGCCTCGATCAGCCGCTGGTCGTCCAGTACGTCCGCTACGTGGCCGCGGTGGCTCGCGGCGACCTGGGGAACTCGATCGTGGGCAGGACGCCCATCCGCGAGGACCTGGCCCGCTTCTGTTCCGGCGACCGTCGAGCTGCTGGTCCCGAGCCTGATCCTCCCCGCGATCGTGCTCGGGTTCGAGCTCGGCGTAGGTTCGGCGTTCTACCGCGGGCCCTG
>JAOSJK010000066.1 GCA_027494135.1 Acidimicrobiia bacterium
ACCGCAAGATCTACGAGATTATCCAGTCGATCCGGCTGACCCCCGGGCCTTCCCGGGCGAGGAGGGCAAGAAGAAGATCATGGAGGCCTACCTCAACCAGAACTTCTACGGGAACCAGAGCTACGGTGTGAAGGCCGCCGCGATCGGCTACTTCAACACCGACCTCGCCGAGCTGAGCCTCGCCCAGTACGCGATCCTCGCTGCGATCCCGCAGTCGCCGACGAAGTTCGACCTGATGCGCAGCGCCGTCACCGAGTGCCTCGTCCCGGTCGACGAGGAGAGCGGCGGCGACTGTCCGGCCGACCAGGTTCGGCTGGTCGTCCCGGCAACCACCGAGATCGTCCAGCGCCGCAACCACGTCCTGGAGCTGATGAAGACCCGCAGCGTCCTGTCGGGCTCGAACCACTCCCCGCGGACTACGAGGCGGCCAAGGACGAAGAGGTCATCCTCACCCCGCCGACAACGCCGCAGTGGAAGGCACCCCACTTCGTGGACGAGGTCCGCGAGGAGCTCGGCCGGCTGCTGTGGGCCCCGAGAACGCCGAGATCTGCGAGCAGGTCGACACCGGGGGCTACTTAAGTCACCACGACCCTCGACTGGAAGATGCAGCAGATCGTCGAGAAGTGGGTCTTCGCCGCGGGTCGCGCGCAGCTGGCAGGACGCCGATGGCAACGGCGATCGCAACGACGAGATTCGGGCGATCTTGAAGGATATCCGGCATCCCGAAGAACCAGTGGGACTGGGTCCTCGGCCTCAGGGGCAAGAACATCCACAACGCCGCCGGCTCGGTCATCGATTACCGAACGGGCCAGGTCCTCGCCTCGGCCGGCAGTGCCGGCTACTACCTCAACGTCAAGGACGACAAGTTCGCGCCGCAGCACGACGTGATGTTCGACGCCCGGCGGCAGCCCGGGTCGTCGATCAAACCGCTCAACTACGTCACCGGCCCTCGAGGACCGGACGATGACCGCGTGCGACGTGTTCATGGACGTCGTCACCCGAGTTCCAGAAGGGCTGGGCGCCGGATGCCGGACCCCTACGAGCGCGGCCCCGTTCGACTCCGCCCGGCCGCTGCAGTTCTCTCTGAACATCCCGTCGATCAAGGCCGGCTACATCAACGGCCACGAGCACCTGTTCTCGCAATTCCAGAAGTGGGGCACGGAGTTCCGGGCCGATGCGGTGCCCTCGCCCGCGATGGCCATCGGCACGCTCGAGGTCCACATGCTCGAGCTGCTGGAGGCCTATGGCGGCATCGCCAACGGCGGCGTCTGATGCCGCGCCAGCTGATCCTCGAGGTCCGCGATAACCCGAGGGCAACATCGTCTATCCGGCCGAGGGCGACACGCCCGTCGGGACCCGGGTCGCCTCCGAGCAGGCATCGTGGCTGATCACCGACATCCTCGAGGGCAACAACGCTCCGGGGCGTCAATGCTTACTGGGCGACGTGGTCGATCACCGAGGGCGGCGAGCGGCGGCCGGCGGCCTACAAGACCGGCACCACCGATCTCAACAAGGACATCGACGCGTTCGGCTACATCGCGCCGCCGGAGGACCCCGACCTGCCCGCCCTCGCGGTCGGGGTCTGGATGGGTAACTCCAACGCCGACGAGATCAAGACGATCAGCTCGGTCGCGAGCTCGGCGGGGCTGTGGTCGAACATCATGCGCGACGTCTCGAAGGGCATGCCGATCACCGACTTCGAGCGCCCGAAGGGCCTGAAGCGGGTCGAGGTCGATGCCTACAGCGGGCTGCTGCCGGGCCCCGGCACGGTTCGGACCGTCCAGGAGTGGTTCATCGACGGCACCCAGCCGACCCGTCGCAGCGACATCCACGTCGAGAAGCAGATCGACCAGGCCACCGGCCTCCTCTGGGAGGACGGCTGTGTCGGCCCGGCCGTCAGCGAGTACTTCCTCGACTTCAGCAACGTCGAGCCGGCCTTCCCGGCTCCTGGCAGAAGTACACCCAGGGCTGGGCCTCGCGGGCAGCCAAGGGTCCGGGGCGTTCAGGGCGGTCCGAAGCGGACCCTCACCCAGTACTTC
>JAOSJK010000067.1 GCA_027494135.1 Acidimicrobiia bacterium
ATTGCCACCCCAACTGGGACACAAGACTCCAGCACCCTCGCGCCTCGCCACAGGGCGAGTACGAGGCCGACGAGCCGATCCGGATCCAGTGAATACGCGCACTGCCGACAAACGCTCGTACCCCCGTCCGCGTCCAGCTTACCGTCGAGACGACGTACGACGACGGGACGGTCCGGACGTTGGCCCCGCGCTCGATCGCCGCGACCGTCGTCTTTCCGCGATCAGCCACTGACAGCGAAGGAGGACCGAGATGAGAGCGCCACGCGGCATCTACCTCGCCCCTCTTCCCCTCGTCGCTGCCCCGGCGCGAGCGCGCTCGTTCACCTCGGCCAGGCCGCGCAACGGTACCGTTCGGGCGACGACCGACATCGCCGTGCCTCACGCCGATCACGGCCGACATGGTCGAGATCGTCAGCGTCGGTCCGGCCAGATGCGCCGCCGAACGCCGCGCGCAGTCTGATGCCGTCATCGGTCGATACGCGTCAGTCCCGATCCCGCCGGCCAGGATGCCGACGTCCGGATCCTCGAGACGAACCCGGGCCAGCTGGCGTTCGGGTTTGGCGCGCCGCTCGAGGCCGGCCAGTCGCGTTCGCCGTCCCCGTCGAGCTCCGGCCAGCCGTCGGCGGCGCGCTCGTTCCGGGGGCGCGGGTGGACGTCGTCGCCGTCCCGAACGCGCTCAAGACGCAGGTCTCCGGCACCGACTCGCCGGCGGCGGTCGTCCTCGGTCCTGGGGCTGGTGGTCCTGGACGATCCGGACACCCGAGGGCCAGCAGCTGAGCGACGAGGCTGCCGCGGCGGGCACCGCCCGCGCCGGCATCCCGCCGAGGCTCGGCTCGGTGGTCCTCGCCATCCCAGCTGCCCGGCTGCCCGAATTCGCCGCGGCCGCCGTGAGCTCGACGTTCTACCCGGCCCTCAGCCCCATGGTCGCACCTAAGGTCGGGTACGGTCTCTGGCGCGTCCGGCTTCGGCCTGCCGTATCAGGCGCGATCGCAGACGAGCGGCCTAGAGGAGCGAACTTGAGGGCGGAGCTCGGTCACGAACGCGAAGTACTCCTTTGCACGGGGCAATCCCGTCGTAATCCCACGTCCGAGTCCGGGAGGCAGCCCTTGATTGCGACCCGCTGGCCCTTGCCCGGGTGGCCGCAGACCACCGCAAGACGATCCCATGGTTGACGACCAGAGGGTCACGGGATGCCATCCGGCGAGCGCCGCTGCCCGGTTCTGCGTCAGGCCCGGAAAGTGGCGGATCCAAGGGCGACGCAGCCACCACATATTGGACCTCAGTGCAGGAACGGCTACTACATCTTGTGGTTTGGGATTGACTCGCGCCCTGCGCGTGGGCACAATCTACGGCAACCGAAGAGCCCTCAGAAGGAGGATCGAGTCCGTCGCGTTTGAGCCCGGCTGGCGGGGTGCAGAAGGGAGCCGAGGCATTGCGCGATGGACCAGTACAGCGTCTTCCTGACGAGAGCTACGTGACGCAGCCGACGTCTACGTCGTTGGTGGTGATCGTTCCATCCGATCGGGTTGCAGCCCTGTCGGATGCCGTCAAGCAGGTGTCCAAGACCTCGTCGGCGACAAGAACGCCGAGTTGAAGTACGTCGACGATGCCGCGTCGAGGGCGCTCCTGTCGAAGCGTGGCAAGGATGCGAGCGACGCTCGAGAGGCGATGGCGAAGGTGCCCGCTCAGGTTGGTGGCGTCACGCTTTCGCTTCGATCATCCTTGACCCAACCAGCGACCAGAAGGCAGGTTCGCTGAAGCCGCTGTCGTGGGCGTTCCTCCGCTCGATTACCCACGTGACCAACTTCCTCGGCGATGTGGGCGCACCCACCGAGCCCGGATCGCACGACGTGACGGCCGATAGGTTTCCGGACAGGAGGCATCAGACCGCCTTTCACGATGCCTACCGCGAGGCGTTCGACTACGTCCCGCACGGCAGGACACCGAAGGCGGCGGGCCTCCACGACTTCATCCGGGAGGCTGACGCAACTCACTGTGCGCCGCTGCGCCTCGCCGACTCTTCGCTGGCACCGTGCGTGCGTGGGCGCTCGCAGAGCGCAGGTACGACGCGGACCCTGGTTCGCGGACGGGCAAGTCGACCGCACGTCCGCGCTTTTCTTCAACCGGTACATGCCGCACATCCGGGAGCGGGAGCTACGGCGGACGTAGGAAGAGCGGCTACGGGCTGGCGATTTGGCCCGATCTCGGCGTGCCCAGCTCGACCTCTGGCTGGCACGGACCCGCGGTGGGAGAGGGCAGATGAGGTGTATCGCGAGCAGGGTGCAGAGGTAGGCCGGAACGAGGCGGGTGAGCTTGTTCTGCGCGTCACAGCAGGGACCGTTCGACATACGATTAGTGCCTCCACGCCCGACGAGAACGCGCGCCTGTTCGCGGCAGGATGCACGTCGCACGACTACAGCAGCGAGTTGAAGGAGCGCTTCGCCGAAGCGGACGCGCGAATGCGGTCGTGGAACGAGCCGCGTGGTCCCCGCGAGGCGTACCGCCGCGGTGAGGAATGCCCGATCCCCTCACGCACGACAAACTTGAGGAAGCGCACTACTTCCTCCACTCGCTGCTGTTCACCATCCACCATCCCGACGAGTTCAGGTGGAACCTCAACGCCTTCCTGCAGACGTGTCGATCGATCCTGTACCTCGCCCATTCGGAACCCGGCAAGCGTGACGGCTTCAAGGTCCGGTACGAGTCAGCCGACGCCGAACTCGAGAAAGTTCCGGTCATCAAGTGTGATCGACTCTCGAAACTTCGCCGTACACGAGCGGATGCTCAACCAGTCGAGTAAGACCGAGTCCGGCCTATTCTGTTGGCGCAAGATGAAACTCGTGGTGACGGGCGACATTCCGAACGACTGGTACTCCGAGGCGCTGTTGCGCTATACGGCCCACGTGGACGGGGGTAATGCTCGACGAGAAGCACAGCGAGTACGGCATGGGGTTTGGTGTGAAACGCGAGTGGCACTGGCTGAACTCGGCGACGCGGATGTCGTCATCGGCTGTGACGAGGCCTACAGCGCGCGCTCCGAGCGTCGTGGCTGGTGCACGTCTTCGCGGGCGGCACCATGCCCGACGAACAGTCCAGAGGGCGACAACCCTCACGACCGGAGCGCCTTCAATCTCATCGTCGAGACGGATCTTGATCCCAGCCTCGCGCTCAGTGGTGGGGCGACGATGAGGACGACGACGGGGAAGTAAGGGAGTAGCCGGACGGCATAGGGCCGGCGCGGGTCGCGCCCGCGCCCTGACGCACGATCTCGGGCGCGTCCCGACCAGCGCAGTCAGGGCGGCGCGACCCGCAGACCTCATGTCCGGCATCGTCCCCGTCGAGGATCATGCGGACTGCGGTCACGACGTCCGAGATGGCCTTCGACCAGGATGACACGGCACCGGCGACCGGGGATGAGAAGGTGGCGATAGCCAGCACGATGCCCGCCAGCACGTGCGCGCGTCGGATCCGCCGCCCGCGCGGAACGAGCAACCCGGATCGGCGCTTGACCCAGCCTGCCGGAACCTTGTCCACACCCAGATATACTGCCCACGTGGGACATTGGTCGGAATCGCTCGTTGATGAGGCCGCCGCGACGATCGGCGGGAACCCTGACCGCGACCGCTTGCGGCAACTGCTCAGGGAGACGGGGCAGGAAATCGACATCCTCGCAGGGCGCTCGTTCGGCGGCGGCGGCCGTAAGTCGGTAGGGCTCGACTCGCGCGGGTTTCCGCTGGTCGAAGTGCCCGACATGCAGCGCGGGTCCTTGGACAGCGAGAACCAGATTAACGAGGTCCCTGACCCCGTCAACAAGCAGATGACGACCGTCCTCCAACTCGCTCCACTGATGGACCCGACGCCTCTGGCGATCGCGCCCGGTGACGCGCTGTTCGTCGCAGGTCAGCTGATTGACGACGCGCGACGCGACGGACGCCTCGACGGTGACTACGTGCTTAAGTGGCTCGGACATGCGATGGAGGGCGACGAGCGCAAGGCGCTGCTCCGTCGCGTCATGGACCCGAACTACCGGTTCAACGTACCCATCCTTGGCGCGCAGATCGGCGGATGGTGGTTCCAGATCACCCGGCGTCTCGTGTGGATCACCAACGAGACCCCCGACGAAGGCAGGATGATTGAACCGCTATTCGACATGGATGAGGTGAAGGCTCATCGCCTGCCGGCGCTGTGTGCCGTGGAGGCGATCCTCATCGCCGCGCGACTGACCAGACAGCCAATCGACTGGGCGTTCAGCACGCGCATCTGGACCGAGGACGTGAAGCGCCCCGCCGTCCGACCTTGGCGGATGATCGCGAAGGCGATCCGCGGTTTTGGGATTCCGGTCGTCACGCTCGACAAGGCGACTACGCGCATGGAGATCGCGTGCCAGGTGCTGTTGAAGGCATATTGGCATGGGTATATCGGTAACGACGAACCGGGCCTCGCTGCCGCAATCGCACTGGCCTACCCACGACAGGTAGAGCGCGTGAGGACCGGCACAAAGGCGGCGACGACCGAGGCCGCAGCAGCGACGTTGCTCGAAGGACTGCTGTACCCGGGGTTCGATCCCGCCCGAGGCGCGGAGGCGAACCGCAGGTATGTCGCGCGGAAGGCCAGCATCGCGATCATGGAGCACCGGAAGCGCGAGCACGTGGACAAGCAGCCTTGGACGCGCGTCGGGATCAGCGAGCGGCGCTACTACAAGCTGCTGCGCTATTTTGCGCCGAAGGTTGACGGGCGATACGTCGGCGATCGCGATGTCATCGTCAGCCAGATGCGGGAGTACCTCGACCTCCTTGACCGCGCACGAGCCGTCAGGTCGGACCTCCTCGAGGCACTCCGGGATCGTGGATTCTCAGATGCCGCGGCGCGGAAGTGGATACAGCGGCACGGGACCCGAGGACTTCCCGAACGCGAGGCCGCGGAAGCGGGCGGCCTAGGCAGGGTTCGCAAACCTCTCGTCAGAGTCTGACGACGTTGTGGAAATCGCCGCCCTACGCCGCCGGCCGATCGCAGCAGATTAGCCCGACAACTTCAAGCAGCCGGCCCCTTGTCGGCGAGCTGTAGGAGTTGGCCAGCGAGTCCGCAAGGGGAGCGACCGCAGCGTTGGCCAGCAAACGTCCATTTGGTGTACGGGGAGTGATCACCAGACACGCCCCACGATTGATCGGGCTGCTTAATCATGCGATCCCATGGACGCCAGTGAGTTGCCCCGCTCCCGTGGGACGGTTGACCGTTAGGCAGCCTGTGTGATCTGCGAACGGTAACCCCTCTCGAACTCGAGCGGTCCTCAGATAGCCGAGGGGCAGAGTGGCGCGCTCCGCCGGTCGGTTCGCGACCGATCCAGCGTCGGTGACGCGCTGGGCGGGCGAGATGCGGTCCGACTACGTGGTGACCCTCGAGGCGACCGGCAACGCGCTCGCGATCGCCCGGCTCATCGAGCCGTTCGCACGGTCGTCCTCGCCAACCCGAAGGCGGTTAAGGGGTGCGACGGCGATTCGGACGAAGGACGGACAAGATTGACGCCCGCACCCTCGCCACTCTGCTCGCCGGAGGTTTCCTGCCGGATGTGTAGATCGTCGACGAGGCGACCGCGTGCTGCGCTGGTGGGTCAGTCGGCGAGCGCACCTCGTCCAAGACCAGGACGAAGGTCAACAATCAAATCCACGCAACACTCATCCGGAATATGAAGCGCGTCCCGGTCAGCGACCTGTTCGGGGTCCGGGGCTGGCGTGGCTCGCAGCGCTGGAGCTGCCGGGTCGACGAGCGCGAGACGATCGATGCCTGTCTTTGCCACATCGCGTTTCTCGATCACGAGAGCGCCGAGCTCGAGACACAGCTCGCCGCGGCGGTTCTGCCTCGCCGGAGATGCGGCCCCTGACTCTGCCCGGTAGTCAACTCGGTCAGCGCCGCCGGGTTCATGGCGGCGGTCGGCGACATCCGTCGCTTCCCGACGGCCCGGCACGCGTCCACCAGTCGGGCTCCGAAGGCGTGGCACGGTCGGATCACCAAGCAGGGCCCGTCCGACGCCCGTCACGCCCCCGTCGAGGCGACCGGGCGGTCCGCGAAGCTTGACGGCCGTCGTAGGATGGTCCGCATATGGATCCGCTAGTCCGATTATCGGACCGAGGAGTCACCCGCAGACGCTCATACGAGGACTTCGTGTCCTTGAAGCGTTAGCGCAAGATGGGCCCACGACCCTCGCGGATCTTGTGCGCCAGGTCGACCTTCCCAAGACGGTGGCCTTGCGCCTTCTGAAGACGCTCACCGCGGAGGGCTACGCGGTTCGGTTGGCTCCCGGCCGCTACGCTCTCGGTCTCCAGACGGTTCGCTTGAGTGCCGCGGGTCGCAATGCTCTCGGAGTGAATCGGCTGGCCCTACCACACATGGTCGAGCTGGCCCGAACGACGCGGTGTTCTGGTCAACCTGAACCTGCTCGACCGGATGCGTTGGGTCGCGGTGTGCGTGGAGAGCGTTGAGGGGCTCGACCGTATGCGCTTTAGCATGCATCTCGGGCGCGTCGGGCTCCTCCATGCCGGGGCGACGCGCAAGGTGATCCTCGCCTCATGTCGGAGGGGGAGCGGCAAGCCGCCATCGCGCTGCATGGCCTACCGGCTCTGACACCCCAGACGTGCGTCGACCGCGACGCCCTTGAAGACCAGCTCCGGGCTATTCGTCAGCGCGGTTGGGGAGGTCACTCGCGGGGAATCCGACCCAGGCGGAACGGCATGTGCGAGCCCAGTCTTTGCGGGTGTCGGCGGCCAAGTTGTAGGTAGCCTGGGCATCCTCGCCGCAAACCACCGCCTCCCCGCCGGCCCGGGTCGACGAATTCCTGCCAAATGTGATCGAAGCTGGCCAAGCGATCACCGAAGCCTTTGGGGCCATCAACGACGGTCCCGCTACCACGGGCCGGATCCCCGAATGACGGCGTCGGACCAAGGCCCGGGTCGAGCAATAGACTTTGGCTCGCCCCCGTCAGGTCGAGAACGGGGCATCATCGCGCGGTACTTCCACGCGGGTCCGGGTCGGATCCTGTTTGTCTCTGCCACTGCCATAGCTGTCGCGCTCCTCGTCGCGCTACCAATCGTCTTTCTCATCGTCGCGAGCTTCGCGGTCGGGAGACCGGGATCAATCGAAGCGCTCACCCTGGGAAACTACTTCGAGGTCCTTCGCGAGCCACGGTATTGGGGTGTGGTCGGAGCGACGCTGCTTGTCTCGCTGGGATCGGTCGTCATCGCCTTCGGGCTGGGTATTCCTGTGGCCCCGCTCACCACCCGCTACCAGCCGTTGGGGAACCGGATATGGCGTTCCTTAGCACCTACGCCTCTATACGTCTCTCCACTCGTGGTGGCGGTCGGGTGGGACACCCTCCTCAACCCCTCTACCGGCTATCTCGTGCGACTGACTGATGGCGCCTTTTGCTGGCTGGGATCTTTATGGCCCGGTCGGGATCGCAGCGGTCATGGGTATCTACTTCTCCACCTATGTGTACCTGTACGCTGCGCCGTCGTTCGCCACACTCGACGCCAATCTCGAGGATGCGGCGCGCATCACAGGTGCACCACCGTTCACCGTAATTCGCCGGGTTACCGGTCCCTCATCGCGCCGAGCCTACTAGCAGTCGGCATCCTCGTTGTGGTGCTCTCGACCGGCCTGTTCTCGATTTCGGCGGTTCTAGGATGGCCGGTCAACTTCCGGCTCCTGCCACTCGAGGTCTACTTCTCGCTGTCAGTTCCGCCCGTGAACTATGGCAGTGGCCCGGTGATGTCGGTTGTAACGCTGTTCATCACTACAATCCTTCTGATCGGCTACTACATCGCGACTCGTCACGGTCACAGATACGAAACCATCCGCGGAGCCGCGCTGCACGCTCGTCCAGCGCGAGGGCGCGGCAGGTACTTCGGTGCTGCCTACTTAGCGGTTTACCTAATCCTCGCAATCGGAATACCGCTCGGTACTCTTTTCGCTATAGCGACGACGGACTTCGCTGGTCGTTGGGTCGGGCTGGAGGCTTTCGCGAGTGTAATGAACTCGCGGTCGTTCGTGACGGCTGCCGCCAATACGTTGATCGTGGCCGGCGCGGCGTCCTCCTGACGGTCCTCTTGGGAATCGCGGTGGCCTACACCCTCAAGTTCCGGTTGCTGGGTAGAGCGACTGTAGTGCTCGATTACGTCGTCGCGTACCCGCTCGCCATCCCCGGAGTAGTCCTTGGCGCGGGCCTGCTGTGGATGTATCTCCAGTGTTCCCGGCGCAGTGGCTCTCTACGGCACCCCGGGAATCCTAGTCGTGGCGTGCGTCATTCAGCACCTCGCTGTGACGGTCCGGGCACTCGTCGCGGGTGCGGGGCAACTGGGCGGGGAAATGTTCGATGCGGCGAGCGTCGCTGGTGCGTCTTGGTTTACGCGGCTAACGCGAATTTTCGTTCCCCCACTGGGCAGGCATATCTATGACACTTGGGTGCTGACCCTCGTCCTGTCCTCGCGTGAACTCGCCGCGATCCTTCTCCTTTGGAACTCGGTGACGATCACCCTCCCCGTCTTGATGTTCACGGTTTGGCGAGAGGGTACGTATCGCGATCTGGCCGCAATCGGGATCATCCAAACCCTACTCACGATCGGCGTGCTGTTAGTGGCTGCTCAGGTGCGCAAGTCCATTTGGAAGGAGCGCGCGGGTGCCTGACGTCACTGTCGAAGAACTCTCCGTCCGGTTCGGGAGCACCGAGGCCGTCCGTCGGGTCACGCTCCGCGTGCCCTCAGACCGCATCACCGTGATCTTGGGTCCGAGCGGTTCCGGGAAGTCCACCCTCTTGCGCTCCGTCGCGGGTCTTGTTGAGCCGACGACCGGCACCATCCGGGTGGGTGACAGGGTCATGTTCGATGCGTCACGACGTTTGAACGTGCCGCCCGAGCAACGTCAGCTCGGGATGGTGTTCCAAAGTCACGCTCTGTGGCCGCACATGAACGTGCTCGAGAACGTCATGTTCCCACTACGGCAACGCCGTGTTGACCGCGCGGAAGCCCACGTCCGGGCGGCTCGCGTCTTGAACATGGTCGGCCTCGAAGGATCTGAGACTAGGTATCCCGGTCAGTTGTCGGGTGGAGAGTCTCAACGCGTATCGCTCGCAAGGGCGCTCGTGTACGAGCCTCTGGTTCTCCTCTTTGACGAGCCGCTTTCGAGCCTCGACGCGCCGATTCGGGCCCAGATGAGGCGCGAGATTCGAAGCATGCAGGAGGGCCTACAGACGACCATGGTTTACGTCACCCATGACCGAGCTGAGGCTGAAGAGCTTGCCGATACCCTCGTAGTGATGCGACGCGGCGCGATTGAAGAGATCGGCCAAGCGGATCAGGTGCTCACTAGGCCAGCATCGCCGTTCACGGCTGACTTCCTGCTGGATGCAATCATCGTGCGCGGCCGCTGTACGGAGGGGCGCGTTCGAGCCGGCTGGATCGACGCTCCGGATCCCGTTCGCCAACGGAATCACGCCCACCCACCTCTCGGTCGAGGAGGGCCTCTTCGGTATTGCTCGGACTGGGTTTGAGATGCGGACCAGCCAAGACGGGCCGGCGAAAGTCGCCGCCCGAAAGCACTCGCAGGGCTTCTTCCAGTACAGCCTCGCACTCGAGGACGGTGTCGGACCCTGGACGTCCTCTCGAACGACGAGTTCGAGGTCGGTGATCGGCTATGCCTGGCTGTCCGCGGAGAGCGGATCTTTGCACTCAGAAGGGAGCACGCGTGACGCTCGTAGTGGATGGACTCAACGGCTCGAAGATCGACACCGCATATCTAGCGGAGGTGGCGGAAAGCGGGCCAACGCCGCTTGTGCTGCACGTGACGGTAAACAACCTGCGCCGAATCATTCCTGACCCAAGCTTGAGGACGCTCTTGTTGACTTGGCAGCATGGAGGCGCTTCATTCGCAGCAACGACACCCGAGTATCGGTTATCCGGCAGAGCGACGACTGATGACGTAGGGAACGACGGCGCCATCGGTCTCATCCTCGGATATCAGAACTCCAACTTCGTCGGGGAGTCGCTCGATCTCCTCGAGGTGCTGCACGACCTTGACGTTAGGGTCATGCAGTTGACCCACAACGGAGTCAACCAGTTCGGGTCCGGATGTGCGTCAGACAGGGATGAAGGGCTAACGGACTTGGGCCGTGAATTCGTCGAAACCTGCAACCGGATTGGCATGGCGCTTGATTTCGCGCATACGGGCGATCGGACCACCGTTGATGCCGCTCGAGCTTCATCGCGGCCGGTCTTGATCACGCATGCGAATGCCAAGGCCGTAACGAGTCACCGGCGAAACAAGTCAGACGAGGCGCTGCGTGCCGTAGCGGAATCCGGCGGGGTCGTCGGCCTGTGCTTCTTCCCACCGCTGCTCACGAATGATGGGACGCCCACTATCAGCAACGTGCTCGACCACTTCGAGCACGTCTACAGAGTGGTCGGGGGAGGACTCGGTCGCATTCGGCAGCGACTTCATCACCAATCAGGATCACGGAGACCGTTACTCCGCGCTGCGCCAGCAGAAGTCCATGTACGACATGGACAATCTGGTCTACCCACTCGGCGGCATCCAAGAAATGCCTCGCCTTGCCGAAGCCATTGCTTCGCGCGGATACAGCGAGCGCACAGTTGAGAAGTTCATGGGAGACAACTTTCGTCGTGCATTCCAGGAAGTCATGGGGTAGGAGGTGATGACAACGGCAACCAACGGCAACGCGCTCACGGGCAAGGTCCCAGCGGAAGCAGTCCATCAGCTTCAACGTCGTCCCAGCGAGGAGTTGCTCGGACGCCTACGGGTGCTGACCGATCCCACAGGGACCGTCTCTGATGCCCTCGATGAATTCGGTATCCGAGGAGCTCTCTTGGCTTCCGACTTCAGGCCAACCATCGCGGATGCTTGCGTTGTTGGAGCGGCGATCACGGTTCGCAACGTCGTCCAACGAAGCGAGCCATTCGTGCTCGCGAGCCGCCGCGAATCGAGGCTGGCTGAAATCGAAGGTCACAACCAGGCGCGGCCAAGCGACGTCCTGGTTATTCAAGGCGTCGCGGGCGTATCCAATATGGGTGGGATATCGGCGACCATTGCCTCCCGCCAAAGGCGAGCTTGGCGCAGTCGTGGACGGGGGCATTCGCGATGTTTCGCGCTCGCGGGAGCTTGGGTTTCCCGTCTGGGCGAGGGAAGTAAGCCCGATTACGGGTAAGTGGCGAATCGAAACCGTCGAGGTCAACGGGAGCGTCGAGATCGGGGGCGTAAGGGTTTCTCCCGGGGACGTGGTCGTGGCCGATTCGACGGGCGTGTGCTTCATTCCGCTCGACGCGCTTGAAAGCGTCGTCACCCGATGCGAAGAGATCGTTGACGGGGAGCGACAGCGTCACGCCGACATTGCATCGGGGATTTCAGTCCCTGAACTGGCGAACAGAACGTACGTCTACCAGTACTCCGTTGACCGCGAACCTGAAGACACGGCTACGAGGGAGGCATCCAAACCATGAGTACACGTCACCGGAACGTCGCGCCGCTAGCTCTTGCGACATCGATCGCACTGATCCTCGCCGCATGCGGAGGGGGACAAGCGTCACCGTCTGCCACGAGCGCCGGCCCGTCGCCGGTCGGAAGTCCACCCGCTGAAGCGACGGAATCTCCCCGGCAGGACGTGACCGGGGATCTCACGTTCTACACGTTCTTTGTCACGAGCGAGGCCGAGGCGTTGGTTGAAGCCTTCTCGGCCCAGTATCCCGACGTGAACGTAATTCTCTACCGCGAAGGCGGGCCGACGATCAACGAGCGTTTCCGCGCCGAACAGGACGCTGGCCAGTACATCGCGGACGTGATCAGCATGGACGGGCCGCTGATGGAAGCGCTGAGCCAGGACGGGTACCTGATGGAGTGGGTGCCCGACGTCGCAGCTGGCATGCCGGAGTCGCAACGCTCCGACAGCTATGTCGGAGTAAAGCAAACGATCAACGGGATCATGATCAACGGCGACGTGCTGCCGGACGAGACCACTTGGCCGGCCGATTGACTGACTTCGCCGACCCGCGGCCTGAATGGCAGGGCAAGATCTGCCTCGGCGATGCTCGTGGTCTTTCACACTCTTACACCACTCTCTTTGGCCTCTACTCGGTGTTGGGTGAAGAGCAGACGCGCGCCATCTACGAGGGCGTCGGGGAAACGACGCCCACCCTGTACACAGGTGCACCACAGGCCGTTGAGTGGATCACCACGGGCAGGTGCGGAATCCTCTTCCAGATTCCCTTCCTGAACTATGGCACGGCTACCGAAGGGGGTGCGCCTGTCGAGTGGGTGACACCGACAAGCGGCATGATCCCCAACACTTCCATGATTGGGGTGTCCGCTCAGATTCGTCAGCGAGGCGGCCGCCAAGGCATTCGTTGAATTCTTGCTGTCGCCGCCGTCAGGGCGCGTTCGCATCGCACGGATCTACACCGCTCGGACCGAACCCGCCGACCGATTGGTGGCCGGCCGAACTCGGAGAGTTCAGTCCCGAAATGATTGTCGGGTACTCCGAGCTGGAAGCCGAGGAGCATCGGGGCGAGCTCATTGAGCTCTGGCTTGATGCGCTTCAGCTAGCCGATTAGCGACGAGGGCGGCCGCGGCGCGCCGCGGCCGCCCTCACGGAAGCTACGGGGAGTATTGGCGCATGGCTACAGCGCCCCCTTAGCGGGCTGCAGTTTCACTACTACGACGACGACTTTTCGGATCCCCGGAAGCCGACATCGCCAATCCTGATGATTCACGGATTCGCCCGAAATGGAGGCTTCTGGCGCGCCTGGGTCCCGTACCGGCGCGAAACCACCGAGTAATTCGCATCGACCAGCGCGGTTGTGGCCGCAGTGCCGACCCCGGTCCCGGATACCAGTACCAGATCGATGATCTCGCCGGCGATGCAGTCGCCCTCCTCGATGTCTTGGGCATCGACCGGATCTCGCTTATCGGGGAGTCGAGCGGAGGTGTGATTTCCGCGTGGATAGCGGCGCACTACCCTCACCGCGTTTCGACCTTGATTCTCGTTTCTACGCCTCTTCGACTCAAGGGACACAACAACGAAGTGAAGAGCGCCGGCTACTCAGGCGCCCAACAGGCCATTGCGGCGTTAGGAATGAAGGAGTACTGGCTACAGTCGCGAGGTAGGGGAGGTCAGTTGACGGGCGATCGATCTCGAGACGAGTACTTCGCCAGCCTCTTCGCCATGACACCTCCGCACATCGGCCAAGCGTTCTGGGAGCTGATCAACGCCTCCGGCGTCGACATTGAACCACTCCTGCCGAAGATCGCTGCCCGGACTCTGTTGCTCTCACCCGGCGCCAGCTTCGGGACGACCGAAGCCGATCAGCAGAAAATTGTCGATTTGGTCCCGAACGCGAAGCGGATCCGCTTCCCCGATCTCACTCATGAGATGTACTACGTCGCTCCTGATCGGCTAGCGCCTGAGGTGGCCGCGTTCCTCGACTCCCGAGTGACTGATCCCTCGATGAGTGTCTCGGAGCACGGCTCATCCCTCGCCGCGCCTCGTTCGGAAGACCACGACAGTTGAGCAGCCGGTCTGACGCGACAGTCTCGTCCCATCGACCGTCGAGCGCTCAAGGCGGGGAGGGGCGACGGCCCAGCTGAAATCGGCAAGGCTGCCACGCGATGGCTTTGGCTCGGCGCAGGAGACTGGTCATCGGCGGCCTGCTCGCCAGCGAGGTCCTCGTGGATCACGGAAGCACGGAACCGGGCCTTCGTCCGGATGGCCTGCTCCTGGTGAACGGGCTGGCCGCTCGAACCGAGTACCACCGCGGCGATCTGGTCGTCTTCGAGTCGCCGTGGGGCGGAGGGCCGCCATTGGTGAAACGGATAATCGCTCTTCCCGCCGACTTCATCGCGATTCGTGACGGCGCAGTATTTCATAGCGGTCGACGCATATCTGAACCCTTACCTCGACGGGCAGGGGCAAGACGCAGTCGTCGGACCAAGCAACGATCCGTGTGCCGCCCGGACACATCTTTGTGCTCGGCGATCACCACAGCGAATCTCGCGATTTCCGCGCCTTCGGGCCCATTCCCGCCAGCTTGTCGTCCGGCGAGGTCCTCCAGACTCTGACGGACCGCGCCCCTGGCACAGTCCATGTGGACCTCAGGCCGGAGATGACCGCATAGTAAGAACTCGAGGGAGTGGCGGGCAGAAGGGTTTGAAGGCCTACGCGGGTAGCCGTCGCGGGAGGTCGAGGTCGCAGGACGCGGGCAGTGGTCGGTCCTCCCACGGCCTACACGAAATGAGGGTTTGGTGTACGCGGGCGCAGACAGCGACCTGCTGACTTGGTAGAAGCGTGAACGGGCAGTCCACAAGTACACCAAACAATACACATAAAGAGGTTGAGCCTTCCCGACGGTGAGCGTATGGTCGGCACGTGCTGTCTCTGCGCCTCCCAAGTCGGCCCCTTCGAGACAAACCTCGTGAAGACGCGCCGCTCAACTCGGACGAGGCAGCGGCGCGGTCCGCCTGGCCGATGGCCGTGCTCGATGATCAGACCTTTCGAGTTCGCGACCGATTGTGCGGCGGCCTCGAGCTTGCGCCGCTGAACCTCGAGCTCATGGCCGAGGCCCAGCGGGAAGCGACGCTCGAGAACCTCGCGGCGCTGTACGATGCGATCCCGGGATCCTTCCAGCTGCTCTCGGTGCCGACGGGCCGACGGCCTGTCGAGCACCTCGAAGCGATCCGGCCCGCGGTCGATGCGCTCGGCGAGCGCGTCTTCCGACCCTACGCCGCCAACTACCACGAGATCTCGAGCTCCCCGTCCGGGCCGTCGCGGCGGACGGTACTGCTCGTCGCCGCAGTGGCCCGGCCCGAGCTCGCGCGGACGCTCGACCTCGTGCGACGCGTTGCCGAGGAGCGGGGATTGGCGGTCCGATCGCTCGATGGGCCGGGGATCTCGACCCTGTGGTCCGACCTCGCCCGAGCTGGCGTGGGATACACGATCCGGACGGGATATGCCGAGGGGGCCTGATCTTGTGACCGCTCTCCACCTGCGGCGCCGCTGGCCCGCCCGGGTCACGCCCGGCTGGCTCGCCGCCCTGCTGTCGGTCGACGGGCTTGCGGCCGCGTCGATGCGAGTGCGGCCGCTACCAAGAGCCGAGGCGATGGCGTTCATGACGACGCGCCTCCGGGTCGCTCGAGCCAGCGATCGCCGGCGACCGAGAGGGGCGACGTGAGCGACGTCGAACGAGAGCGTCTTGACGCGACCGCGGTCGCCGCTCGACGCTCCTCGCCGCCGGCGCGGGACGCGTCTATTTCGTCGACACCGTCCTTCTCCTCGAAGGGCTGGACCGGGAGATCTTGGCCGAGCGGCTCGACACACTGCGGCTGGAGGCCCGGAGCCACGGCGTGGAAATCGAGGTGGCGACCCTTCGGATCGGCGAGGCATGGGCGTCGGTGCTGCCGGGAGGCGCTGCGCGACCAGTCTGCGAGCGTAACCTCGACAGCGGCAGCCTCGCTGCCTCGCTCCTGCACTCGGCCTCGACCTGTACGAGCCGGTGGGCCACCTCTACGGGCGGGCGCGGGCGACCGGTGCGCCGATCGTCCTCGATCGGTTCGCCCACGAGAGCCACAACGCGATCGTTCTCGGCCAGACGGGCAAGGGCAAGACCATGTTCACCGGCGCCGAGATGGCGCGCTGCTTCATGCGTGGAATCCGCGTCTCCGGCGTCGACCCGCTCGGCGACTATCGCCGGCTCGTCAAGGCGCTTGGTGGCAGGTATGTCGAGCTCGGTGGTGGCAACGGCATCAACCCCTTCGCCCTTGGCGCCACGAGGACCGAGGCAGCGTTCGTCGGCAAGCTCACGCTGGTGGGGCGGCTGGTCGTGGCGATGGCCGGCGGCCTATCACGAGACGAGCGGCCTGCGCTCGACCGGGCCCTTCGGTCGACGTACGACGCGGCCGGGATCGGGCCCGACCCCTCGACCCACGATCGCCGCCCGCCGAGCCTCGCCGGCCTCGTCGAGCAGCTCGCCATACTCCGCGGTGGCCAGGTGCTCGCGCAGCGCCTCGAGCGCTGGGCGACGGGATCGCTCGCCTCGATCTTCACCGCCGACGAGCCCCTGCCGGTGGACGCCCGGCTGCTGCTTGTCGGGCTAGATGCGATCGGCGACCCTGATGTCCGGGCCGTCGCCCAGCTCGCCGCCCTGTCCGTGTTGTGGGACGCGATCCGGCGCGACAAGGAGCGCAAGCTCGTCGTCGTCGACGAGGCCTGGAAGGTAATGCGCCAGCCGTCGGGTGCCGAGTTCGTGGAAGAGCTCGCTCGCTCGGCGCGCCACTACCACGCCGGGCTCCAGCTCTCGACGCAGGACATCGCCGAGTTCCTCCGCTCCGACTTCGGCGAGGCGATCGTCAAGCAGTGCGACATCCGCGTCCTGCTAGGCCAGACGCCCGAGGGCGTCGACGTCCTCGGCCGCTACTTCGACCTGACCACCGCCGAGCGGCGCTCGCTCCTTCACGCCCGGCCCGGCGAGGGCCTGCTCTTTGTCGGTCAGAGCCACGTCGCGTTCGAGGCCAAGGTCTCCAAGCGCGAGTATGAGTGGCTGACGACCCGTCCTGCCGATCTCCTCGGCCAGTCCCGCTCGAGGTACGACGCTCCGAACAGCTCGTGAGGTTGGCCGCGGTTGGCTGCGCGGCTTCAGGCTGCGCGGTGCCCCTCGTCTGCATCGTCATCCTGTTCGGCGCGGTTGGGATCCTCAGCGGCCGCTGGGCGGCGCTCGCGGCGCCCGACCTGCCCGACGCACCCCCGGCGGTCGCCGACATCCCGGTCGCGTACCTCGCGCTGTACCGCGCTGCGGGGGCCCGGTTCGGGATTGACTGGCCGGTCCTCGCGGCGGTCGGGAAGGTCGAGACGAACCACGGCCGGACAGGCTCCGACTCAGAGCCAAACCGAGCCGGGGCTCGCGGGCCGATGCAGTTCCTCGAGCCGACGTTCGCCCATGCGGCGGAGCTCGCCAAGCTCGACGACGCCGACATCTGCGACCCGGCCGACGCGATCCCGGCCGCCGCCGCGTACCTCAAGTCGAACGGGGCGCCCGACGACTGGCAGCGTGCCCTCTACCGCTATAACTCGGTCGACTGGTACCCCCGCTCGTCATGGGCTGGGCCGAGCGCTACGGCTACGGCGCCCGTGTCGTCTGGGCCGGTCGACGGCGGCCGGATCAGTCAGGGGTTCGGGCCGACGTCCTTCGCCCTCGAGCCGGCCGGCTGCTTCGAGGGCAGGTGCTATCCGCACTTCCACGACGGCATCGACATTGCGGCGCCGCTCGGCACGCCGGTCCTCACGATCGCGGCGGGTCGCGTGACGATCGCCGGCCGCGTCAGTGACGGTGCGGTCATCGTCGAGGTGGAGCACTCGCCCGGCCTCGTCTCGCGCTACGCCACCTGAAGCCCGAGCTCCGCGTCCGGCTCGGCCAGTCGGTCTCCGCCGGCAGTGTCTTGGGCTCGATCGGCCTGACCGGGCTGACGACCGGGCCGCACCTGCACTTCGAGATCTACGCCTCGGGTAGGCCCGTCGACCCGCTGCTCGTCCTGCCGCCTCGGTCATGAAGGGGTCGCGTCGTGCCTGAGACGCTCCTCGGACCGATGCTCGAGACCTTCAACCTCATCGCCCTGGTCGGCGGCGGCGTTCTCGCCACCGGCGCAACGATCGCCGTGCTCCCGCGTGTCGTCGGGCTGGTCCGCCAGCGGAGCTACGAGCGGGCGACCGAGCGGGACCGCCTTCGCTGGGTGCTTCGGCCGGATCCGAACGAGGCGAACGATCCGGACGCCATTCGGAGGCTCGTCGCCGCATTGCATCCCGCTGCCCGCCGCGGCGTGTCGCGCTGGGCGAGCGGCTGGCCGCCGCTGACAGTCGCGATGACCTGGACTGGCCAACGGGCGCGCTGGGAGATCGAAGCACCTCGGCAGCTGGAGCGTGGGGTCCAGGCGGCCGTGGCGGCGGCCTTGCCGACGTCGGAATTCGAGGCGGTCGTCCGGCCGGAGAGGGTGAAGCCGCGGCAGGTCCTTGGCGTCCGCGGCGAGGCGCCTACAGGCGAAGGTCGGCGAGTGTCAGGGTTTGGCACGCTGCTTGCCGAGGTGCTGGCGCGGCTGCCGCCAGGCGCCGAGGCCGCCTGGACGCTGCGCCTTGCGCCGCTACCGGACGGGGTGGCGACGCGGTCCGCTGATGGAGGTGGCTGGGCAGAGACTCTCCTCGATCCTTCCTCAACAGGCGGTCGCGAAGCCCGACGCGGACGTTGGAGCTTCGTGTGCCCGTCAGTCCGAGATTTACGGTCACGGCGTCGCTCGAGGTGTCGTCGGCCCCGCCGTCGACTATGCGAGCCTGGCTGTTCGACGCGGTCGCCGTCATCGGCGCGCTGCATACCTCGGGCTGGCGGATCCAGGCACGGGTCGGTGCGCGACCAGTCCCCATGCAGGTCGACGCGACGGACGTAGCGGAGCTCTGGGGGCTGGCCGGCGCCGCCTCCGACGCGCGCCCGGTCGAGATCGTGCGGAGCCGCCGGCTGCCCGCGCCGGCAGCCGATCCGGCCTCGGACCCCCGCGCGATCGGTCGCAACGGCGCGCGTCCGGTGCACGTCCCAGATGGCCTCCTCGCCCGCCACGCTCTGCTCCTGGGACGCACCGGGTCCGGCAAGAGCACCGAGATGGTCGCGCTTGCGGCAGACGACCTGCGGGCCGGCCGGGGCTTCACGTTCATAGACCCGCACGGTGACGCCGTCGCCCGACTGCTCGACGCCGTACCGGACGGCCAAACCGATCGCGTCCACCTTCTTGAGTTGGCCGAGAAGGACAAGCCGCGCGGCTTCAATCCGATCGAGCTCGACGGTGCCGATCCCGAGCTCGTCGCGGCCCAGTTCGTCGACACCATGCGCGACCTGTACTTCGCGCGGCTCTCCTCGCCGCCCCACCGCCAGCTGCAGTACCTGCGCTCGGCGCTGATGACGCTCCTGACACAGCCGCCGGATGCCGGCAGCCCCCGGACGCTCGAATCGCTGAATCGCCTGTTCGTCGACCCGCGCTTCCGCGAGACGATCCTGCTCGGGGTGGACGATCCGATGCTGACGGCCTTCTGGACCCACCAGTGGCCGCAGAAGGGTCGCGGCTCGACGGACGCATCGGCCGACGCCCTGATCAGCAAGCTGAGCGCGTTCCTGTCCTATCCGTCCATCCGGGCCATAGTCTCCGCGCCCGTCTCCACCATCCGCCCGCGGCGGATCATGGACGGCAGCGAGGTGCTGCTCGTCGACCTCTCCCGGACCGGCGGCGACAACGCCCGGCTCTTCGGCGGCCTCGTGATCGCGCGCTACTACGTCGACGCCCTCGGACGGCAGGGGCAGCCCCCGACCGCCGGGTCCCGCACACGCTCTACGTCGACGAGGTCCAGAACTTTGACACCACGGCGCTCCGCGACATCCCGGCACAGGGCCGCAAGTTCGCGCTGCGCCTCGTCATGGCGACCCAGTACCTCGAAAGCCTAGGCCGCGAGCTCCAGCGCTCGATCCGGGCCAACGTCGCGACGATCATGCTTCTTCAGCCCTCGGCCGAGGACGCGCGCCTTCTCCGCGACGTTATGGCGCCGCTCACAGAGCGTGATCTCGTCAACCTGCCCCGCTTCCGCATGGCCGTTCGGACGGAGATCGACGGCGATCCGCGCGTACTCACGGCCGACATCCTGCCCGAGGCGGCGCGGCTGGGCTCGGCGGCTGTCGTCCGTCGACACTCCGATGCCCGCGACGCGCGTCGGGGGACCGGCGAGGATCGGCGTTGACGGTCACGCTCCTGACGCGACGCCGAGCGCGGTCCGGGACGCGATCCGAGACGCGCTTGGCGACGGCAAGGTGACGATGAGCGTGACAGGCCGCCATGCTGGGCCGGCGCGGAGGCCGAACCGCGACTCGCTTCACTCCCTGCGCGCCGACGCCATCTGGACCGCGCTCCCGGCTCGGGATCAGCACCTGCTGCTGTGGCTGCTGAGCGCCGACATCGTGACCTCTCGGCTGGCCGCACTGCTCGTGTACGGGCAGTTGCGGATCGCCCAGCGTCGGCTGAGCCGGCTCGTAGAGCTCGGGCTCCTGCGCGGGTTCTGGGCCGCCGGAGCCCAGCGTCCGCGCGGCCGCTACGCCTACGTCCTAACGAGAGCCGCCCGAAGCGAGATCGAGCGGCTCGCCTGGCCAGAGGGTCGGTCAGACCGTCCGGTCGACACTCCCGCATCCGCTCCCGTGCACCAGCTCGCGACCCTCGACCTGCTCGTTGCGTTCCTCCGAGCCGGTGACCCGCGCATCGCCGAGGGCCTCGCCATCTGGATTCCGGAGCGCGCCTGTGGCTACCTGTTCGGCGGCCTGCTGCGCCCCGACGCCGTCGCCGGGATCCGCGTCGGTGACCGGGCGCTGACGCTGTTCGTGGAGCGCGATCTCGGCACAGAGCGCGGCGAGGCGTTGGCCGACAAGCTGCGCCGGTACCGATCGATCATCTCACGGATCGGGCCCGACGGCGTCCGCGTCGGCTTTGTTGTCCCGTCGCCCCGCCGGGCCCGCGCGATCCTCGATATGGCCGGTCGGTTGGGGAGGGAGTGCCGCTCATTGCCGCGGTCGCCGAGGACGTCGAGGCCGATCCGCTGGGGGCCGGGTGGTTCGATGGGGAGCGACACCACTCAATCCGGCAGCTGGCTACGGTGCTGGCGCCACCCGACTGGCAGGTCCTCGCCCGGGACTGTCTGCAGGATCCCGCGAGCCTCGACGCTCTCGATGACCGAGCGGCGAAGCTCCTTCCGGCACTCCGGATTAACCCAGACTGACAACTCGAACGCCCATCGGCGTCAGCTCGGCGTCGAGCTCCCGCCAGAGCCCGTTAGCGCGGCCTCGCCCACGCCGCTTATGCCGTCCAGTGCGGTTGTTGGTCTGGCGCGCCCGGAGGGCGTCCGGCGCGGTGCAACAACCTCATGGCTCCCCCGTACGGCCGGGCGGCTTCCCGATGCCGGCGTCGGTAAGGGTCGACGTTGCGGCGGAGGTCCTGGATGCTGCTTAGCGCACCACGGGCAGCCGTCGATCGTGCAGTCGACTGGATGGGCCCGCTGGGCGTCCCTATATGCTTGGTGCCATACAAGATGATGGAGATCGCAATCCGTTATTCAACCGCAAACGAGCTCGCTGCATTGCTTCGCGACCGGTCGGTGTCTGCCGTTGAGATGCTTGAGTCGTCACTAATCCTGCTAACGGAACTTGGGCCGCGATACAACGCGCTCGCCAACCTCTTGAGTGAGCGAGCGTACGACGACGCGCGAGCAGCCGATATCCGACTCTCACAACGTGATCCGACTACCCTCTGCGGTATTCCATACGGCGTAAAGGACGCCTTCTCGGCGCGGGGGCTCCAACGACCGGGGCGCCGCCGCGTTTTCGGAGCGTGTCTTCGACCGAGATGCGACTGCAATACGGCGGCTAACGAAGTCTGGGGCCGTGCTCACCGCGAAGCTGTCCATGTCGGAACTTGGAGGTCTTGGCCGGGCCTCACGTGCTGGCGCCTCGCTTCACGGACAAGCTCGTAATCCATGGAATCCGTCGCGCTATGCAGGCGGCTCCTCTGGCGGTTCCGCAGTCGTCGTGGCAACCGGGGCCCTGCCCTTCTCGCTCGGCACGGAGACAAGCGGATCTGTTCTCGGCCCAGCCGCCTACTGTGGTGTGACGGGCTATCGCCCGACGCTTGGGACAATCCCGCGGGGCGGCGGTGATGACCCTCGCCCCTCATTAGATAAAGTTGGGGTGATAGCTCGCTCTGCCGACGATTGTGCGATCGTCCGAGAGGCGATCACGTCTCGCACACCCCACCAGTATCGGGATGAGCTTGGATGTGTCCGAGTGGGCGTGGTTGACCGTGAACTTGCGGAGATCCCGCACACAATGGTCCGAGCCCTAACGACGGGGATTGAGGAGTTCCGCCGGATCTTCTCGACCTTCGTGAGTGTCGACGTAGACGGCACGTTTGGCTATACAGACGCAATTGAGACACTCGAGCTCATCGAAGGAGCGAAGGCACTGAAGCAGGAGCTTGATAGGCCGGACTTTGACATGACGGACTCCCAGCAACTCGAGTCACTAAGAGCGGCGACGCACACGAGCACGAAGGTTGAGTCATTGAAGGCGGCTCGAGTTCCAATGAGAGCGGCACAACAGATGTTCCGTTCACTCTTTTCGAGGGTCGATATCTTGTTGTCGGTGACACGACCTCGCGTCGCCCCGCTCCTTAGCTCGCCGCGACCGAAGGGTAGTTCACCGGGAGTGACTGAGGTTCTGAGGACCGCCGGGAACCTCGCTGGAGTCCCCGCGGTCACGCTGCCCTCCGGGCTCTCGCGTGAGGGCTTACCTGTGGCTTTGCAGCTATTGGGGCCACGCGGCTCAGACGGTCTCCTGCTGGCAGTCGGAGCTGCCTACCAACGCAGCACGGCCTACCACCTACTTCGGCCACCCGCGGGAGTAGGCCCCTGTCCTCTCCCCTGAAAGCGACAGACGGATAGGCCACGATGGCCGTCGAGATCTGCCTTCGTGAGGGCGGGTGAAGACGCTCCATGTATCGAGCTGGCCCCGGGGTGGCGACGTCGGCAAGCGGGTCCAGGTCATGTGAGCCGGCCGACCGGGAGACAGACTGCGCTGCCGATGACCGCCGGCAGCAGGTGTTGCCGCCCGCCTGCGATGACGGAGCAACGACGACGAGGCCCGTGAGCGGCTCCGCAGGGCGTCGAAGCGGGGTGGCCTCCGAGGTGGCGGCATTTCACCCTCCTGCCAAGCGAAACCCTTGGCTGGTTGGACGCGGACCTCCATCAGGCGCTAGGATCGAGTCTGGTCCTGGCCTCCCAAGTCCATCGAGGGCACGCCGGTGGCAGATCGCTGATCGGCCGTCGACGAGGCGGATGCAAGAAGTTGCCTGGTCGCCAAGGTTCCGTGAAGGAGGAGACATGAGCATCGGCACCCGGGCCCGGTTCCCATTTGCAGTACTCCTCGTGCTGACTCTTGCCCTAGGGGCTTGCGCTTCACCGTCAAGCACCGCGCCGCCGCCAACTACATCGCCCACTGCTGAGCCGGACGCTACGGCGACCCCAGCGGCCGTGGTCGATGTCACTATTGGCAACGCATCGCAGCCAGCGGTCGCAACAGGCGCATTTTCCGCCGCAATGCAGGCACAGGGTGACTCGAACGTCGTTGCCACCCAAGAATTCTTTCAACAGTCAGAGCTCGCCGCGCAAGCTTTGCTGCAAGACGACATCGAAGTCCTGCACATCGGCGTGCTTACGCCAATCAATGCTATCCTTGGCGGCGCCGATCTCGTCATCTTCGCGGTCGACGTAGGTAACGACTGGGTCCTTGTTGCTGAGAACGAAATCGCAACGCCCCGGGATCTGGCTGGAAAGAACGTCGGAATCCACAGCGAAACGTCAACGGCCACGGCGATGCTGGCCAAGACCTATCAGGATAACGGGATCGACCCAGGGACCATCAATACGCTCATTGTCCCGGGTTCGGCCAACCGAGCACAGGCAATTCTGCAAGGGCAACTAGACGCAACGCCTCTGCTGTTGCAGGATGTCGGGACGATCTTGGAGGAGGCTCCGGGCAAATTCCACGTCTTGGTGGATTGGGCGGATATTCCTTTGGCCTCTGGCGTGCTCGCGGCGAAGCGAGACTGGTACGAAGCGAACCTCGATGCCGCTACCGAGTTGGTGCGCCGGATGATTGCTACCAACACAGCCTGGAAGGCCGATCCGTCACTCGCTACCGATTTCCTCGTGGAGCAGTTCCCCCGATAGCAGCCGAGACTACCTTGCGTCTACGGCGGAGGAGTACCTCTCTCGCGGATTGTGGCCTACCGACGGCGGCGCTGCATTCCTCGGGGATGAGTTTGTCGCCGCCATCGAGTTGCTGAAGAGCACTGGAAGCATCCCGGCGGATGCTTCCGACGATCCATCCACGTATGTTGACCTGCGTGCAATGGACGCAGCATTGCAGCGCTAGCTCTCCCGAGCTCCGCTGGTGACGCCACACCCGAAGCTGCCTTGTTGCCTCTGGTTCGTCCAAGGCAACAAGGCAATCGGTTGTCTCCACTCCATTACAGATATTCCTGACCGGCAGTTTCCACCGACCCTGCAGATATTTCGAGAATGGTGAACGGGCAGATGCAGCGTTCGGTCACGTCAGCCCGATCCCTCTCTCTTCCGGAGTCCGTCTGGCCATATCGGCTACTGACACTTGTGGTCGTACTGTCCGTCTGGGAGGTCTACGCACGAATCGAAGGATCTCCGTTAACCTTCCCGGCCTTCAGCGCAGTTGCCGTCGCGCTGGGTGAACTGGTTCAGAGCCCTGAGCTGTGGCAGGCGACGTGGACGACCCTTCAGTCCTTTCTGCTCGGCTTCCCGATCGGCGTCGCGATCGGCATCCTTTCGGCGTTGTCATTGCCCTGTCGCCCGTCGTGGCTCGACTGTCTGGTTTCTACGTCAGATTGCTATTGACGATGCCGATGTCATCGGTTGTCCCGATCGCGATAGCCTTGCTTGGTCTTGGACTCGGCTCGAGGGTCGCGCTGGTGGTGTTGTTCGTCGTGGGCGTGGTCACTGTCAACACTGCCACCGGCCTGCGATCAGCGTCGCCACAACTCACCGAGATGGCTCGATCGTTTTACGCCAGTCCGACGTTGACTTTCTTGCGCGTTCGCCTTCCAGCCGCGATCCCTTCCATCATGGCGGGGCTGCGCACGGAGCTGGCCGCGGTGTGGTGGGCATGGTCGTTGCCGAACTAATCATCTCCCCGTCGGGATTGGGTAGGTTGATCGTGCGGTACCGAGCCCAGTTTCACGCGGCAGAAATGTTTGGCGTCGTTGTCGTTCTCCTAGTCCTCAGAGTCCTCATTCTTCGATCGGTCCGGCTTGCCGAGAACCGGATGCTACATTGGCAACGAAAGTAGTTAGAGGCCAACGACCGCATGGCGTACATTGAGCTTGACGGCGTTCAGAAGACGTATCGCTCGGGGTCTGAGCAGCTGGTTGCGTTGCGTGACGTCTCCCTACGCATAGAACGTGGCGAATTTGTGAGCATTATTGGGCCAAGCGGCTGCGGCAAGAGCACGCTCTTGAGGATCATCGATGGTCTGATACCGTACGACGCGGGCAATGAAGTCAGTCAGAGGCCAACCGGTGGTCCGGCCGGGACCGGACCGAGCGATGGTGTTCCAACATTTCGCCCTTTCTCCCTTGGGCGACGGTGCTTGATAACGTTGCCTTTCCGCTTGAGGGCGCAGGGTGTACAGAAGTCGAAGAGACGGGAGTTGGCCACCGATCTACTCGGACTCGTGGGCCTGAATGGATTCGAAGGCTTTTACCCGGTCGCGTTGTCTGGGGGAATGCAGCAAAGGGTGGGGCTTGCGAGGGCCCCTCGTAGCTCGCCCTGACGTGCTCCTAATGGATGAACCCCTTTGGCGCGCTCGATGCGCTGACACGAACGTTCATGCAGGATGAACTGCTGAAGTTGTGGGCGAGTGACGAGAAGACGGTGGTCTTCGTGACTCACAGCATCGATAAGGGCCGTCTATCCTGTCGGACAAAGGTCGTCGTTGACCCCGAGACCCGGGCGCGTGGCCGAGGTGTCGACTTCCACACTTGACCGTCCGCGAACCGCTGACGTCCGCGATGACCCGCGCTTCGTGGAAATGGCGGGACACATCCGGCAGAGCTGTCCACTCTGATGATGGGCGATCCAGATTCCCAGGCTGGCATTGCGACGGAGTGAACTGGTGCTATTGGTGCGTGTTCTTTACCAGCGTATCCCCGGACTGCTCGGTCTGCTGCCTCTCCTGATCGCATGGGAGGTGGCCGGCCGACTTGACCTGTTGTTCGTTCTGCCACCGTTTACGGCCGTCGTTTCTGCTGGCATTGAGCTAGTTGTCGGCGGAATATTCCTGCCGAACTTGCTGGAACGCTTCGTTCACTTCCTGACGGGTGGAACCATTGCCGTTCTATCAGGCTTGACGCTTGGTTATGGAATGGCGCGGTTCCGTCGCGTCGAGTCGATGTTCGACATCTACGTGGGACATCCTGCTAAGTGCCCCCGTTTCGGCCATTGTCCCTGTCTTGGTCGTCCTGTTCGGCACGTCCCCCAGCGCCATCGTAGCAACGGTTGTGCTGTCCGTCTTCTTTGTCGTAACGATCAATGCCTATTCCGGCTTCAAACAGGTCGACAAGGAGCTCTTGGAAATGGCGCGGTCCTACCGCGCGTCCGAGTTCCTCACGCTGCGGCGGGTCTTGCTCCCTGCTGCGTTGCCGCTCCTGCTCACCGGTATGCGTCTGGGGATCGGCAGGGCATTCAATGGAGCGGTGTTCGGTGAGATGCTGATCCTACTCGTAGGGCTTGGCGGCCTCATCATGCTATACGGCAGCCAGTTCGCGTTCGAGCGGCTCGACGCAGTCATTGTTCTAGTAGTCATCACCGGGGTCGGGTCGATTTGGCTGTTCGAACGGGTTGAGAGGTGGTTGTTGGCCCGTTATCGGTATCAGCCCACAGAGGCAAGGAAGTAGGTTTGAGCGGAGAGGGTAGTTGACGTGGCTATCGGTTTTGGGGTTCGGCTTCCAATCAGTGGGCCGCTCGCGGTTCCCGACAATGTCCGAGATGCAGCTGTGTGGGCTGAGGACCTCGGGTTCGACTCAGTGTGGGTGCACGATTTTTGATCTGGACGAAGATGCAGGACAGGATTCACGTTTCGTCTGGAGCGATTGAGCTCATTCAGGACGACACCGAGCCCCGGGTCCTGGAGTCCCTCACAACTCTCGCTTATGTCGCCGGGGCGACGAAGCGTGTCAAGATCGGCACCGCCGTAATGGCACTTCCGTATCGTGATCCAGTCGTAACCGCCAAGCAGATTTCGACTTTAGATCACCCTCTCCAAGGGTCGCATGATCTTCGGTTACAGGGATCGGTGGAAGGTATACTTTGGACTACGAGTATCTGCCGACGCCGATGAAGCATCGCAAGGAATTCTTCCAACGATCCAGGGAAGTGCTCGGCGGCAATGCTCGAACTCTGGACTGAGCCCGAACCCCGGTATTCAGGCAACTACTATCGGTTTGCTCCTACAACCATGTATCCGAAGCCAACGCAGCAGCCGCTCCCGCTCTGGTTTGGGGGAAGGGGCCCCATGGCCCTAAAGCTCGCGGCTGAACTTGCACACGGGTGGCTGCCGACGTGGCTCGTCCCAGCGAAATACGAGGAACTACTGCCCGTTATTGAGGGGCACCTGAAAGAACGGGGTCGGTCGCTTGAGGGGTTCACCATCGGTAGGGAATGTTATACGGTGATCGCGGAGACCGACAATGCCGTGCGCGACATAGCACAACGCACGATGGCAACGTTCAGCTCAGGCTTCACTGTTCAGTCCGAGGCTGACGCCGGGAGTCATCTCTTGTCGGCATGCCATCGGATGTGATCACCAAGATCCAGCGGTTCATTGACGTAGGCGTCACCTACTTCGAGATGAAATTCATTTACCGTAGCATGGCCGAGCTGAGGGCACAGCTTGAACTCTTCGCAAGAGAGGTAATTCCCGCGTTCAATTCGTGAGCGAGTTCCCTCCGAGAGTTCTGGCAGCATCAGCGCAGGTAGAGGGCGAAATGACTAACGTCGTAATTAGCAGGGGCGACCCTAGTCACGATGGACCCCGGCCGCAAGGTTGTTCGGGATGGGGCAGTGGCAATAGACGGGGATAGAATTGCTGCAGTTGGCTCAGCGGCGGATGTTCACATAGGTCCAGACACCAGAGTCATCGATGGAAGCCGGAGCGTAGTACTTCCCGGGTTTGTTGATCTTCATGCCAGGTCGGCCACGCCGTCCTTCGTTCAATGGGCGAGCATCTCGATGGTCCGTCGTTGCGTAACCTATGGGATGATGTCGCGCTGAGATTTGCAACCGAACGGTTCTTCTACGTCGATGCGCAGCTCGGCGCCGCCGAGAAGCTGCTAAACGGATGTACTGCTGTGGTTTCCTCCCCTGGTGCAGCACAGTCGCGAATGGGTAGCTTGGCATACGTGAAGCAAGCACAACAGGCGATGGAGCACATCGGGCTTCGTACCCGGATGATCGCCGGAATCGGACGCGCGCCGTGGCCCCAACAGCACGCTGACTACTCTGGTGGTTCGCGGAGAACGGGCCGTCACCTTCGAGGAATCCCGACAACATCGAATCCATCATTGCCGAATCGAAGAGGAATCCGAGTCCCCTCGTCGATTATTGTACCGGGAGTTCCGTAGGATCGGTAACGTCAATCCTATGGATCCGATGTACAGTCGAGATCAGAGTCGATATCTTCGGCTTCAGGCAGAGCGACTGTGCCACATCATGGACACCTATGACGTAGGGTTCTTCTCCAACGCCTATGGGAACGCTGTCGAGTTCGCGTATGACGAACGCCTAGGCCTACTCTCACCAAAATCAATTCTCTCCCATGGCACCGGATTGAATGACCGAGCGATCGAGATTTTGGCTGAGACAGGAACGAGCGTTTGTCACAATCCCCGAGCCGCGAAGGCTTTACGAGTTCGGCGAACATTGTCGCGTTGTCGAGATGATCGAAGCGGGCGTAGTGGTTGGCCTCGGGAGCGATGGGCCAGCCCCAGACCGTGCATGCGATCCGTGGCTGACGATGCATGCAGCAATGCGACACCAGCGGGATCGTTTTCAGTCGCCTGCGTTCCTGCCAACAGGCAAAAGCATTGGAGATGGCCACCATCGACGGTTATCAGGCACTCGGCCTTGATGATCGAGTTGGTTCGATCGAGCACGGAAAGCTAGCCGACCTGATCGTCGTGGACCTGTTCAGTCCCAATCTCTGGCCTGTCGGTAGTCCCGTGCAGCAACTAGCCTACTTCGCGACTGGACGGAACGTTCGCCACGTGTTCGTGGATGGGCGTCATGTCGTTGATGAAGGCGAACTGGTATCGATTGACGTTCCGGCACTCCTCGAAGAGGCCTCAGCGGAGCTTAGAGCGGCTGTCCGAGGATCCCCGAGCTCAACTGCAGGAGTTGTCCGGCAAACCGGCAGGCTTTGGTGAAGCTCGGTATGCGAATTAGCGCCCCAGCACCCGCGTCGATCTGGGTCGAGAGCGTGATTAGGGTTGCGCTTGACGCCCCGGGCAAGCTTAGAGTGCGAGGGACAAGACGGACTGTTACTCGGCATCTTGGCGAAGCATGGACTGCTAGGGAGGAACCAAGACGTTATGGAGGGACCATACGACCGGCTAACCATCGAACATGGTCGCGTCTGGACCCCCGCTGGCATCCTTGAAGATGCGTCAGTCGTCGTGGAAGGCGAGCGGATCGCGGCGGTTGGTGAGCGAGGCAGCGAAGCAACAGGAGAGTCGTTGGATGCCCGGGGCCTTCTCGTGCTGCCGGGATTTATTGACACGCACTCGCATCACCGGGAACCCGGTTTCACCCACAAGGAGGACATCGGCACCGCCACTCGAGCGGCAGCCGCTGGCGGCGTGACGACGACGGTAGGGATGCCAAACGTCAATCCTCCGGTCACGACTCTCGAGCACTACGAGGGCGTCCTTCAACTGTATGCGCGGAAGGCCCTGGTCGACTTCAATCTCCACCCCGCCCCTACAGTCGTCTCGGAAGTGCCGAGACTCGCTAGTGCGGGAGCATTGGGCTTCAAGGTCTTCCAGATCGTCGACACAAAGCGCTCCTACCCGCACATGCCGGGGCTCGGCGTCACCAACGCCGGCGAGATGCTTGAGATCTTCGAGGCGGTCAAGCCGACTGGGCGCCCGGTGATGGTCCACCCGCACAACCAGGAGTTAATGGACCGATTCGAGCAACGCTACTGGGCTCGGGGTGAAAGCATGGTCCGCTCGCCTACGCCGCTGCTCAGCGAGAGTACGACGGACTTGTCTGGAACACTGCCATCCAGTTCCTGCTTCAATTGCAGGAGGCAGTCGGAACCTGGCTGCACGTCCTGCATCTGGTCACTCGCCAGAGCGTAGAGATGGTGCGGCGCGCCAAGGCCGAGGGGCGGCAGGTGACCTCCGAGGTGAACGGCTTCTCCCTCTTTCTGGGTGACTGGGAAACAATCGAGCGAAATGGTCCTCGAGCGCTTGGCCGCTGGGTGCCACCGGATGTGAAGGAGTCGCTGTGGGCCGGTATTCGAGACGGCACGATTGATGTCCTCAGGTACGGACCATGGGCCGCACACTCTCGAGGAGAAACTGCCCGGGTGGCAGGACATGTGGAAAGCACCGTCTGCCGTGCCGCAATTGCAGGACTACCTCCGTAAGTTGCTGGACGTAGGGGTTCGAGGCGGTGAGCTAAACACGGATCAGGCTGTTCGCCCGGCTCTCTACCAGCCGGCCCGCGTCTTCGGCCTTTACCCTCGCAAAGGAACGATCGAAATCGGAGCTGACGCAGATCTCGTGCTCGTCGATCCCGAGGCAGAAATCGAGTTCCGCGATGAGGCGGCGTTGTCGAAGTGCGGCTGGACTCCCTATCACGGCCAAACCGCGCACGGCGTACCGATTCACACCACGGTCCGCGGACGATCTCGTCTACCGCAATAGGCATCTGGTGGGTGAGCCCGGATGGGGCCGGATGGCCCGCCCGACAACCTAAAGAGTGGTGCGCTCCCCCGCGGCTCCGGGCTCGTCGCGCGGATGATCTTGGGGAAGGCGGGCCTCCTAGCGCCTTCTCTCAGTCGGACGAGTGGGGCGCGTCGCTGCGGTCGCTGCGGCCGCGCCGGCTTGGTATGGCGGAGACAATGGGCGATCAGGTTTCTTCGGCATCATGCGCTGAGCGGAGACTAAGAGGAGGCCAGCGATAACGACATGGACATCAACCTCCGCCCCGCATTGGCGGAGGCTGTTCGAGAGCATTGCGCGGCGTCCGAGGCTGCGGCATGGCGCCTGATCGAGACCTTGGTGAACATCGACTCCAGCCCCGAGGACCACGATGGCCTCGAACGGGTAATCGAAATCATGGAGGCATCATGGCTGGATTTGGGGTTTGAGGTTTCGACGCTGCGCACGCGCGACGGTCTGCCGATCGTGGATGCCCGCCGTGCCGCCCAGTCCGCTGACCCGAATGTGCTGGTGCTGGCCCATCTGGACACGGTCTTTCCACGAGGCACCGCCAATGAGAGACCGTTCCGCCTGACCGCGGATGGGGAAGGCGACGGGGCCCGGCGTAGCAGACGCCAAGGGTGCTGCGGTCACCGCCTGGCTCGGCATCTCGGCTGCTATCGCCGCGACCGAGGGGCCAGCTTGAAGCGAACCTGCGAGTCCTCGCCAACACTGATGAGGAGGCAGGTTCCGTCCAATCACGTCCATTGATCGAGCAGGCCGCACGGGGCGCGGATCTTGCGCTCGTCTTCGAACCTGGTCGCCCGGACGGCTCAATCGTCACCCGCCGCCGAGGCGCACGTCGCTACCGAGTCGAGGTCGAGGACGCGCTGCCCATACCGGAGTTGCCCCTTGGGCGGGGCGCGAACGCAATCGAGGAACTGGCGTACAAGATCCCAGTCCTCCAGGCGCTAAACGATCGGGAACGATCCATTTCTGTGACGGTCGCCCTGATTAGGGGGCGGAATGCGCATCAACACTGTCCCGGCGCATGCTGAGATCGATGTCGATGTGCGGATCCCTGATGCCTCGGCGGGCGAGGAGATCCACGCGGCCATCGAGGCCGCGGTAGTCAACAATCATGTCGACGGGTGCAGCGCGCGGTGGATTCTGCTGAATGAACGTCCACCGATGGTGCCTCAATCCCCTGATGTTGACTCCGTGGTTGCTCAGCTTCAGGAGGCTGCTCGGCAACTCGGCTACCACCTCGAGGCGACCGCGACTGGGGGTGGCTCCGACGGGGCGTTCACCAGCGCCCTCGGCGTTCCGACGCTCGACGCCCTGGGAGCCGTCGGGGGGTGGCTACCACACAAGCAGGAGGAGTTCGTAACGCAGTCTTCGTTGGTAGAGCGGGCGGCAGCCTTTGGCGCATTCTGGCTGGACTTGGGCAAAGTTGAGTGCCGAACTCGCGCCTCGCGAGACTAGGAGCTGCGCGACCACGCCGGTGGGCAGTTCGACCCGCAGCTTATCGAGCTGATGATCCGCCTTGTCGAGTCCGATGAGGCGGCCATGGGCGCGGCTGGCGGCGCTCCGGATCTCGTCACTCAGCAGCTACGAGCGCCGATAGCGACAGCTACGCGGCAAGGGCTGGCCTTCACGCCGGTCCGTTGCCCGGCTGATCCCCCGGGCCGGATCGCGGGGGCTGGGAGGCAGAAGCCTCGTGGTAGCCGTGCCGTAGGGCGCTCCGAGGGACTCCGACTCGACGTCTTCTCGGGTGGTCGATACACATAACATTACACTTAAGCCTACTTCACACGAGCCGACCGCCGCGATAGTGTCTGGGCAGGCGGCGGAGGCCAACAAGAGTTCGTACCTCGGGACGGCCGGGCCGCCGCCATCGCCCAAGTCGGGCAGTGGCGGAGCCCCCCGGCACGGGCTCCCGCGGACCAATCCGCGACACCATCGAGCGCCGGCGCCGCGGTCGATGTCGACCGGGGGCGACAGCCGCACCTTTCCAACCACACAGACGCTGCTAATCGCGCTCCTCTCGATGCGCGATCGACGGCGAGGCGCGCCGAATCGCTCACTTCGAGCGGGCGGAGCTCCGGCCGGACCTGTGACGACCGTTTTTGAGGACGACTCCTCGAACGATCCGAACGCCGGTCGGCGCTCCGCTCCTGGTAGGCGGTGGCGTGACCGGCTCGGGATTCGTTCGGGCTCGTCGTCGGCGGCCAGTTGCTCGTCCGATCCGGGGTTCGCTCGTTCGGGTGGCGGACCTACGTCCGCGCCGGAACGGAGGTGATGTCCAGGAAAGGACGACTTCTGAGCCGGCGGCGAGCGCGCCCGCCGGTGCTCAACAGCTGTTGCGCGCGGACCCGGGCCGATCCTCGTCGATCGCTTCAGAGGCAGCGTGCCGCGACTGCCTTGCCTGCCCGGTTCCGCCCGGTGAGCGGCATCCCGACCACGGAGGCAACTGAGCCATGCAGGCAACAGAGGCAATGACCGCCCCGACGAAGGTCATCTACGGCGTGAACGAGCTCGACCTCGATCTCGCCGGCAAGACCGTCCGCGGGATCTGGCAGGCCCTCAGCGGTCCTGAACATCCCGCGCGACGCGGCGGTGTCGGTCAACGGCGAACGGGCAGAGGACGACTACGTCGTCCGCCCGGGCGACGAGATCGAGTTCCAGAAGCAGGCGGGCGTGAAGGGCCGCTGAGCCCAGCCGCCAGCCAACGCGGATGCCCGGAGCCGGTGGACCCTCCCACACAGGCTCCGGGCTCCCCAGCAGAAGGGAGCTCAACGCCATGCAGTCGCGCACGTTCCTTCGCATCGAGGGCGACCTCGTGAGCCCGGTCACCGAGGTGATCGACCGAGAGGTGACCTTCCGGACCTCCTGACCGAGCTCACGACCGCCTCCGTTACCACTACCCCTCGGCTGCCGACGGGCTGCCGCTTCTGGATCCGCTCGGGGACGACCGATCGATCGGTCTTCGTCGTCGAGCAGTCCCCGTCGCGGCGGACGCTCGAGTACCACGCCAACCGACGCCGGGACAGCGAACCGACCACCTATCGGCTCGCCGTGCCATACGTCGTCTTCGTGGTCTCGACGATCGGCGACCAGATCGAGGGGCTGTCCACGTACTTCCGGACGCAGCCGATCGCGTCGCTCGACGCGACCCTCTGTGCTCGACCCTGCCGAACACCAGCGACGACGGCGTCGTCTGCTTGGGTTCGGTCCGGGTCGCTGGCAGGAGCGTCGGTGAACAGGTCGACGCATTGATCGGGGCGTTCTGGGGAAGTCGCTTCAACCAGGACCTCCGCCGGCACCCGCTGCCCTTCAGCGGCGGATTCCGGGCACGGGCATCACGCTCGCGGCGCGATCCGCTCGCCGCCCTGTCGCTGCAGTACGACCCGTACTGGCGGACCCTCCGTCAGGTCGTCGCGCAGATGGCCGGGCTCGCGATCACGGAACTGCCGGCCGCGACGCCCGACCAGGAGGAACCGGCAGAGTCCGAGGTCCTGACGCCGGACCCACCGGCGGCTGATGGCCCGGGTGTCGTGGTCGATCTGACCCTGGACCCCGAGGTCGGAGGTGAGACCGATGCACTCGCTTCGTGATCACCTCAATCGGACGCCGGAGGTCAGGAGTCGGAACCTCGCCGCCTGGATGGCCCCGGCGCTCGGGGAGCGGGCTACACCGATGGCCCCTCGGTTCTTCGAGGAGGCCGCGCTCACAGTGCTCGCCCACGTCTTCCCGGGAGTCAGGTCCCATCCGCGAGGCGCTCATCTCGAGCGGCGCTGCTTCGAACGACTCGTGCAACTCATCCACCGCCTGCCCGAGAGGGAGGAGGTCGGTGATGTTCCCGATCCTCGGCGGGACCCTCGGTCGAAACAGCGTCCCTGCCGGCCTTCTCGTCGCTCGCGACAGGCTCTACCTGCGGAAGCGAAGCCTCCTGGGGTTGAGCCAGACGAAGGTCGGGCGAGTCGCTCACCTGCCGGAAGGCAAGGAATTCGTCGACTACGCGTTGCCCCAAGGTCCTGCCGCGGATCTGATGGCTCGCGCCGTCGGCTTCTTCCGGGCCGTGTATCGGCTTCACAAGGCCGAGGCGGCGGTCCTCCTGACATGGCGCGACGGGTCATTCGACCTCGCCGTGCCGGATCAGAAGGTGTCGTCGGTCTCGGTCAAGTTCCGACGTCTCGGACTGGCGAGCTGCCGTCCGGGTCACGGCTCGTCGGGACGATCCACTCGCATGGGGCTTCGGCGCCTATGCGAGCTCGACCGACCCGAGGACGACAGGGCGGAGCTCGACGGGCTCCACGTCGTCGTCGGCGACTTCGACCGGCGGCGGCTGGCTATTCGGCCGCGATCGTCGTCGACGGCATCCGGTTCCACCTCAAGACCGGCCAGCTCATCGAGCGGCCTCGGCGTCTCGTCGAGCCGCCCGCCGACTGGCTCCGAAAGGTGAAGCTGGCGCCGCCGCCCCCGCGGCGTTCGAAGGGCAAGCCGTCGATCTCGGAGTACGTCGCCCGGGGTTCAAGCCCTCGGACGAGATCTCGAAGCCGAGCCGTCGCGAGCTCGAGGATGCCCTCGACCGCGCCGGCAAGATGGCAACGGCGCTCGGCTATCGCATGTCGTACTGGCTGGTGCCGGTGAACCCACGCGCTCCTGCCGGAGGGCTCCGACGATGGCTGAGCGTGTCGTCCTCATCGGCTGCGGTGGGATCGGAAGTCAGCTCGCGGGACCGCTGGTGCGGTACCTCGCGCACCGGCCCGCGCCTCGTCCGCTCCTCGTCCTCGTGGACGGGGATGCGTTCGAGGTCTCGAACCTCAATCGGCAGGCCTGCGCGGTCGGCGACCTGGGCACGAACAAGGCCGAGGCCTTGGCCCGGGTCGCCCGCGAGTACGGAATCGCGTGTCAGGCGATCGGCGAGCGCGTCGACGAGTCCAACGTCCAGCAGATCGTCCGCGAGGGGGACATCGTCCTCCTCGCGGTCGACAACCACCGGACGCGGGCCCCTTGTCGACCGCCATGTCGCATCGCTCGACAACGCCACCCTCATCAGCGGCGGCAACGACGAGACGGACGGCAACGTCCAGCTCGTCCCGCCGCCGCGACGGCTGGTCGATCGACGGCCATCTCTCGAGATCCATCCGGAGATCGGCGAGGCGGCCGACGAAGAGGAGCAGCGGGAGCCCGGTTGCCAGTGCTGGCGGCCGAGCGGCCGCAGCTCCGTGACGAACCTGATGGTCGCCAGCGCGATGCTCAACGCCCTCTGGCAGGTCGTCGAGTCCGGCAGCGTCCCCTACAGCGAGGTCTTCCTCGACGTGATCCAGAACATCGCGCGACCGCGACGCTGGTTCCGACTGAGGCCGGGCGAGCAGTAGGGCTGTGTGGTCTTCAGAAGGTGCACAACCCGGCCGAGGCGGCGCCAGCGGCGCTTCCTCGGCCGGAACTATCTCATGGAGCTTTGTGACTGGGAGTTGTCACAGTTGTCACAAACACGATTGGCGAACCAGTTCCGCCCGGGCAGCGGCATTTTCCCGCCGCTGCTGTCAGGTCGTGAGCCGGAGACCGCCATGCTCGAGGCACGCGTCGCGCGGACCCGCGAGGGCCACCCGCAGCACACCGCGCTGCTCGGTGAGTGGGCGATCGGCAAGACGACGCTGCTGATGCATTGGCGCCGTCGGTTGAGGCCGCCGGCGACCGTGTCAGTGCTGACGATGGCGTACCCCCAGTCGCGGGAGGATTTGCTCGCTCGGCTGACGGGCGCCGTCGCGGCCGAGACGGACGGCGGCTGGACCGCGAAGCTCGACCTCGAGGTTGGGCTCGATGTCGGCGTGGCTGAGGCGCGCCTCCGGAAAGCCGGCACGGGAAGTCGAGAAGGAGCTTCGCGCCGCGCTTTCGGCGCGCTGCAGGTGCGAGCGACGGCAAGACGTTGGTCGTCATGGTCGACGACATCGATCTGGTCGCCACGCCCGGCGACGCCCTGCTTCAGCTCCGGGCGATCGCTCTGGAGCTGTACGCCTCGGACGTCGCCCTTTCCTTCGTAGTCTCGGCATCGCCGGGTCTCTTCGGCTCGATCCGCGCTGCTCACGAGCCGCTCGTGCGCTTCTTCGAACCCATCACGCTTGGATCGCTGGAACGTGGCGTCCGCCATGGCGGCGATCACGAGCCCGCTCGCCGAGACCGACGTCACGTTCGACGACGAGGTCGTGAACGAGATCGTCGAGCTGTCCGGCGGCCGCCCATACTACGTGCAGAAGCTCGCCTACTTTGCCTTCGATGCCGCCGAGGGGCACACGTTGACAGGGCGGAATTCGCGGCGGCCTTCGAGCGCGCCTTCGCGGCGGTCAGCCAGAGATCTTCGCGGCTCGCTGGTCGGCGATGGCACCGGTCGAGCGCCGGGTGGTTACCGTCGTCGCCTCTGCAACCACCGCCCGCCCGTCCGGCGAGATCGAGCGTGAGGCCAGGCATCTCGGAATATCGCCAGCCGCCACACGGCAGGCCCTGCGACGGCTGGCTGCCCGCGGGCACATCGACCGTCTGGCGAATGGCCAGCGTGGACGCTACGCGGTCAACGATCGCCTCTTCAGGCGATACCTTGAGATCCAGGCGTGCCAGCGGTAGCCGTGGCCTCTCCGACGCCCGCGCTCGACCAGTACGGGCTGCGGAACGTCGTCGAGGAGTATCTCGCCGCCCTCCGGGCTGCCGGCCGAAGCCCGCGGACGATCGAGTGGTATCGCGCGAATCTCGCCGAGTTCATCCGGTTCCTCGAGCGCGATGGACGATCCGCGTCGGCCGCAGACCTGCAGCCGGCCGCAGTCTGCCGTTGGCTTATCGCCCTCAACGCCCGCCCGACAGCGCTCGCTCCAAGCAGTCTCGCCGGCCGCGTCCGCACGATCAAGGCATTCGGGACCTGGATTGCCGCCGAGCTCGATCTGCCGGCGAACCCGGTACGCGGCGTTCCTATCCCTCGCGTTCCGGACCAGCTCGTCCCGAGCCTCCGCGACCACGAGACTGCACGCCTCATCCAGGCGGCCGCCGAGTCGCGTCATCCGCACCGAGACCTTGCACTTGTGTTGCTGATGATCGACACCGGGATGCGTCTTAGCGAGGTCGCCTCGCTCAACGTGGCCGACATCGACCTCATCGAAGGTCGCTGCCGTGTGATGGGAAAGGGGAGCCGTGAGCGGATCGCGCCGATCGGACGGCGGACCCGCAAAGCGCTCCGCGCTTGGATACCAGTGAGGCGTCCGTCTCCAGCCGGCAGCTCACCTCTGTTCGTGGGCCGCCACGGCTCGAGGCTGTCCGCGCGTGGCATCCATCAGCTCGTCCGCCGCCTGGCGCGACGGGCGGGCATCGAGACCCGATGCTCGCCCCACGTGCTGCGCCATTCGTTTGCCCGCGCCTTCCTGACGAACGGCGGTGACGTCTTCAGCCTGCAGCGCATCCTCGGCCACAGCCCGCGGTCGATCCAAGTTACCCGTCGATACGTCGAACTCGTTGACGACGACCTACGCGCCGTTCATCGGCGCGTTTCCCGGTCGATCGGCTGCCTTGAGGGTCGGCGTCCTGAGGACCGCTCGGGCACCAAGCCGCGGGCCTCACTCCCCCGTGTTCAAGATCTACGGGTTCGCCTTCTGTCGGCTTCGTGGGCAAGCCTTCGGAAGTCGTCAACGATGGCCTGTGTGATGTACGGGTTGATGGTCTGAATGACCTCGACCGTGCCAACAGCCGCTGCGATGGATAGCGCGCCGTCCTCGACGAGGTAGAGGAGTGGACGCAAGCCCCGCATCCTTGGAACGCCACTGGACGCGCACGCATCCCCAAGTGGTCCGTCATTGGTCCAGTAGGTGTACCCACCGTCACGCGCGACGATCAGGCAGACCTTGTCAGCGAAAGAAAGAGCCGGGTGCGGGATTGCGGCTTCACGGAGTTGATCGATCGTGGGCTCGACGACCTCTAGACCGAGGGCGGCACACCTGACTTCATCGAGCGTCTCGATTTCGGCGAGCACAGGTGTGGGAATGATGACCGGCGCGACGTGCCGGACGATCAGCGCGAGGACTGGCTCGTTGGCGTCGACGATATCGATGAGCACAGAGGCGTCCCCAACGAGCCCAAGTGGGGACGTCTCTGCCATCCTCCTAGGCCCAGGCTTGGTGGAGCTCGCGCATCTTCCGAAGATCGAGGCCGAGGATCTCGGCAGCTCGACTCAGCGAAATGCGGCGTTCCTCCAACGCGGCACGCACTAGTCGCACCCGACGGTCTGGTCGGAAGTCGCTCGGTGCAAGCTCAACCGGTTCGCGCCCGCGGAGTGGCTCCGGAGCCGCCGATCCGCGCGCAGCCGGGGCCAGAGGATCGGGCTCGTCGGTTCTGGTCAGCGATCGGCCAAGGCGGAGTCTCGCCTGAGCCAGAAAGCGGCGCCAGACGTCCGGGACCCCTCGCTCGTCCAGCCGATACAACACGGTCCTGTAGCTCACTCGAAAGATCCGCTTCACCTTCATCACGGCGTCGAACAGTGGAAGGCCGCGAACCTCCTGCCATTCCTTCTGGAACCGTCGCTCGGGCATGAGGAGGTGGGCGGCGAAGACATCCGCCTCGCGTTCGGCATCGAGATCCTCGGCGGTCTCGTCGGGGTTGAATTCGTCGCGGTGCAGAAGCAGATGCCCGAGCTCATGCGCCGCGGTGAAGATCTGTCGCTCAACGCTGATGCGATCCCAGCTGTTGACGACGATCGCGGGCCCGGCGCCGTCCTCGGCCACGGACAGGCCGAAGAACCCCTCCGAGGCCATCTCCAGCCACAGGACCTTGATGCCGATCTTGTCCTCGAGCAGACCGGAGATGTCGAAGATCGGCTCGTCGTCGAGTTCCAGCTTCTCGCGGACGACCTCAGCGGACCGCCGTGCGCGGTCCGCCCCTCTGGGCATGCGGAGATGAGCGAACAGGTACGGGCGCTGCTCGTCGACAAGGCGCTCGAGCGAGCCGTAGTCGTCGAGCTGTCGCCCGACGTCGTGGAGGACCCGCGCCCGATCCTTGAGTCTTCGCTTTGACCGAAAGCGCGCACGCGGCGGGGATGGCGCCGGACGCAGAAGGTCGCCGGGCGACACTTCGAGCGCCTTCGGCGAGCGCCACTAGGGTCGATGCCCTAGGTTCACTGAGCCCGGCCTCGAGGTTCCGGTATGCCGCTCTCGATAGACCCGCCGCCTCTGCCGCTGCGTCCTGGGTCAGCCCCCGCATCCCACGCAGCCGTTGGAGATTGGCGCCGATGTCCCCGGTCGGCGAAATTGCCATGAGTCCGCCTCCCTGACGAATACGGCACTAGACCAGCCGATTTGACGGCGATGGTCAAATTGGCTAGTATCCCTGCGCGGGCACCTGTCCGCGCAGGAACATCGCACGGAGGTGGCCGGCAATAGCCGCCCGGAGAACTGGAGACGCGGCGCCTTTGCAGGTGCCGCGTCTCCGTGGCAGCGGACACCCACTTCAGAGTCCTCGCCGCCGGGAGCCAGCGTAGCGCACGGGTCCGTCCATGAAACCCCTCTTCGGACCATCACAGGAGACTACGTTGGCCACGAATAAGAACCGCCACGACGGCCACCGCGAAGGCGCCGTCCGCGACCGGTCCCAGTTCCGCACGCCGTCGGGCGACTGGGCAAAGCGGGACGCCAGGACCGGCCGAATCCTCGACGTGAAGAGCGACGGCACTCGCTTCAAGGGCGTGCGCCGCGAGAGCACCGGCTCGGAGTAGCCGGTTGGCCACGGGCAGCCTGGACGCGGGTCGTGTCCCGCGTTGGTCGGTCCGCGGCACACGCCGAGGAGCACCCCGGACAGTGAACCTGTCACGGGTCGACGCGACAGTTCAAGAAGCCGGGCAACCGGCCCACGCGAAACGGAGTGAACGATGAACGAGCAAGCCGCGCAGGCCGTGCAGGAAGATCGCCCCGACTCGGCGAAGACCGTGACGATCATCGTCAACGGACAGGAGCACGAGTTCCCGAAGCCGGACATCACCTACGACGAGGTGGTGGCCCTCGCCTTCCCAAACCCTCCGACGGGCCCCTATATCGAGATCTCGGTGACCTATCGCCGCGGGCATGGTCAGAAGCCCGAGGGAACGCTTCTCCCGGGCGGAGAGGTCAAGGTGAAGGACGGCATGATCTTCAATGTCACGGCGACTGATAAGTCGTAGCCCGGACCTCCGCCTGCTGCTCGACGAGGGATACGACCTCGAGATCCGCGGTGGCTACCTCCTGGTCCATCACGTTCCGTACGTCACCGTCGCGAAGGGGGCGGCGTACGGAACCCTCGTGTCCGAGCTCAATCTTGCAAACGGAATAACGGTCCCGCCCGATCCCCACACGATCCGCTTCACCGCCACCCCGTGCGACGCGGAGGGCAGACGGCTCGACAGACTCATCAACGACAGTACGCGCACGGACCTCGGCGGCGGCCTGATCGTCGAGACGTCCTTCTCCCACAAGCCGGTCGGGAGCGGTCGCTACACCGACTACCACGCGAAGGTCACTACCTACGTCGCGATCCTCGGTCGGCACGCGGCGGCCGTCGACCCGAACGCCACCGCCCGGACCTATCACGTCCGAGAAGAGCGCGATGAGGGCTCGCCGTTCCGGTACCCGGACACCGCGAGCGCGCGGGCTGGCATCACAGCCATCAACGAGAAGCTCTCGCTCGCGAAGGTCGCGATCGTGGGCCCGGGTGGAACGGGATCGCACGTGCTCGATCTCGTCGCCAAGACCCCGGTCGACGAGATCCACCTCTTCGACGGTGACCGAATGCTTGATCACAACGCCTTTCGCGGCGTCGGCGCGACGGCAGCTGTCGACCTCGACGGCGGGCCCAACAAGGCAGAGCACTATTCGCGGGTGTATGCGGTGATGCGCGACGGCGTCGTCCCACACCCGTACCCGGTCGACGCCGTCAACTGCGCCGAGTTGAGCGACATGCAGTTCGTGTTCCCTGGCGATCGATCCGACGCCTGCGAAGCGAGCAATCATCGAGCACCTCGAGGGTCGCGGCATTCTGTTCGTCGACACGGGGATCGGCGTGAACGTCGCCCAGGACATGCTCGGCGGGATAGTACGGGTGACGACGGGCCTTCCCGGACGACCGGTCAGCGGCCGGCGGTGGATCTCGTTTGGCGATGCGGCGGCGGCCAACGAGTACGCGCCGAACATCCAGGTCGCGGATCTCAACGCGCTGGCCGCCGCACTCGCGGTCATTCGCTGGAAGAAGCTGTTCAGGTTCTACCGCGACCTCGAAGACGAGCAGCACATGCTCTATACGATCGACGGGAACACGATCGACAACGAGGGCGGTTCGTGACCCGCCTCGAGAGGCTGGACCATCGTTTCGTCGATTGGATTCCTCCCGACCTCGAACCGGGCGTCCTCTACATCACGATTGAGTACGCGACCGCGGTTCATTCATGCGCTTGCGGATGCCGAGCGCGCGTTGTCACGCCCTTGACGCTGAAAGACTGGGAGCTCCGCTTCGACGGCGAGACGGTCTCGCTGTCACCGTCCATCGGCAACTGGAGCTTCGCCTGCCAATCGCACTACTGGATCCGGCAGAACCGTATCGAGTGGGCGCCTCGCTGGTCGGCCGCCCAGATCGGCGGGGCCCGCGAACTCGCCCGTGCGCCGTGGACCTCGAGCCTCGCGACGCCGCGGGCGAGCAGCGGTATGGAGCCGGCGAGCGGCCGGCTCGTTCGGCTCCTGAGGCGTCTCGCACGGGCCGTCCGCGGGACTTGAGCCAAGTTGAAACGTTGCGACCGGCGGATCCGACACGTTCCTATCATCGCCTCCTCGAATCCGTGAGCCGATCCGCCGGCGAGGCGGCTGCGTGGCGGGTCACGAGGTCGACATCGGCGAGCGCCACGTAGCGTTTGACCATGTCGAGGCTGGTGTGCCCCGAGATCCGCTGGAGGGGTGAACACGTCGCCGCCGTTGACTAGGTAGCTGCGGGCGAACGTGTGCCGCAGCGAGTGCGGGCTCAACCGCCCCGTCACCCCCAACCCGGCCCTTGAGCCGCCGGACCATGTGCTGCAGACCGCGGGGGCTGATCTCGCCCTTCCGACCGAGCCACAGCGCGTCGTCGGGTCGTCCCCGGCCGCGCTGGCCGAGGTAGTGGACGATCGCCCGTCGAGCGGTCGAGCCGACCGGCACGATTCGCTCCCTTCGAGCCCTTGCCCTGGACCTTGAGCGTCCCGTCGGGCCGGAGATCGCCGAGCCGGAGGGCGGCCACCTCCGACACCCGCAGCCCGGTGTCGATCATCAGCAGCAGGATCGCCCGGTCCCGCACGGAGCAAACCGCGAGCAGACGGCGCAGGACGTCGTCGGGCCACCGGCTCGATGACCTTTGTGCGGCACCCGTGGCCGGCCGAGCTCGCGGAGCGCGGCAGCCGAGGCGAGGCCCTCGGCCGCGAGCCAGTTGCCGAGCACCCGCATGGTGCGGACGTAGCCGGCGACGCTGACCGGGGCGAGGGTCGTCCGGGAGCTCGACCAGCCAGGCTCGCAGCTCGGCCGGGTTGAGGCCATCGACCGCCCGCTCGGCGCCTAGTGCCCGGACGAGCCGGGTCGTGATCATCCGGTACCACTCGAGCGTCCGTGGCGAGAGCCCCTCGGCCGCCTTAGCCGCGAGGAACAGATTCGTCGCCTGACCCAACGTCAGATGACGTCGCGAATCAGGCGCCCAGAGATCAGGGTCCTGCGAATCAGGTGCCCAAAGATCAGTAGAGTCAGGTGCCCAAACCATCGTGCGGCCTCCTTGCCGCCGAGGCCCGGACCCGTCAGACCACAAGATGTTGGGGCTTCTGCCGTTGGCGAGTGCCACATCTTGTGGTTTGGCTGGCGAGCCGGGATCTGGAACCTCGAATCCCCTGATCCAGAGTCAGGTGCCTTACCGTTTGGCCACTCGCCAGCGGTCGCGGAGCCCGATTCTACAGGGCACCATTCGAGTCGCCTCGAGCTGATCGCGTTCTACGATGCACGACATGACACAACAGGAGCGCTCGAGGCGGAGTCGGTCGTTCGCAGCGCGGCTGTCGAGCAGGGGTGATGGAGCGGATGGAGACTCGTGGCCGTCGGACTGGGCAGTCGAGGATCGAATTGCGGAGCGCCTGACCGACGAAGGCTTCCGGGCCGAGGAGTTCCCCGGCATCGTCTTCCGGACCGGCCCCACGGAGCGGCGGGGCGGCCTCGCGGCCGGGGCCCGATGTGTGTGGGAGATCGTCCGCGCCCTGAAGGGCGCCGTCGCCCAGTCACCGGCCAATCCGATCGAGGTCATTGCCGAGGCGACAGGGCTCCCGCGGAATCGCCTCGAACTCGCTGCCAGCTACTACGCCGCCTACCCGGGCGAGATCGACGATCGGATTCGCCCGGATGAGGAGGCGGCGGAGCGCGCAGGGTCGGGTCGGTCGGGGTGAGGCTGAGCCTCCGGGTCACAGCGCCGACGGGAGGGAGGGTTGCTGGGTGGCCCCTGGGCAGTCGCGACAGCCCTTCTGCTTGGACCTTGGCCGGTGTCGCTTGGAGCGTGAGTGTCCGGTTTGAAGACCAACGCCCCGGGCCGGGAGTCGGTGTCCGGGGTGAAGTAGCCGAGCCGTTCGAACTGGACGGTTTCGCCGAGCCCGACGTCGACGAGCGACGGCTCCAGCATCGCCCCCGCGCACGATTCGCTCCGAATCGGGGTTGAGGTCAGCGAACAGGTCGCCCTCGGCGCCGGGATCAGGGCGCCTGAAGAGATGGTCGTAGAGGCGGACCTCGGCCGGGACGGCGTGAGACGCCGACACCCAGTGAAGGTCGCCTTGGGCCGGCGCCATCGGGCGCATCTCCGCCGCGCGCGGCCGGGTCTAAGCCAGCGCAGGCTCCACGACCCGCCCGGCCGCGTCCTTCACCACCCCCGTGCACGTGATGAAGTAGGCGTTCCGGAGCCGGACCTCGCGCCCCGGAGCGAGCCGGAAGAACTCGGCGGCGGGTCCTCGGCGAAGTCGTCGCGCTCGATCCACAGCTCCCGCCCGAACTCGACCGACCGGGTCCCGGCAGCCGAGTCCTCAGGGTTGTTGACGACCTCGACCGTCTCGACCTGGCCCTCGGGGTAGTTCTCGATGACGACCTTGATCGGATCGAGGACGCCGAACCGCCGCTGGGCGGTCCGGTTCAGCACCGCCGGACGGCGTATTCGAGCTGGCCGTATTCGATGACCGAATCCGTCCGGGCGACCCCGACCATCGCGGCGAAGTCGCGGATGCCCTCGGGCGGGAAGCCGCGCCGCCGAAGACCCGAGATCGTCGGCATTCGAGGATCGTCCCAGCCTCGAACGTGGCCCTCGTTGACGAGCCGCAGCAGGACCCGCTTCGAAAGGACCGTGTACGTCAGGCTGAGGCGGGCGAACTCGATCTGGCGCGGTCGCGACGGCACGGGCAGGTGCTCGATCAGCCAGTCGTACAGGGCGCGTTGTTCTCGAACTCGAGGGTGCACAGCGAGTGGCTGACGCCCTCGATGGCGTCCGACTGGCCGTGGGCCATGTCGTACGTCGGGTAGATGCACCACGCATCCCCGGTCCGCGGGTGCGTGGCATGGACGATCCGGTACAGCACCGGGTCGCGCAGGTTGATGTTGGGCGAGGTCATGTCGATCCTGGCGCGCAGCACCCGGGCGCCGTTGGGGAACTCGCCGGCCCGCATTCGAGCGAACAGGTCCAGGTTCTCCTCGACCGATCGATCCCGGTACGGCGAGTTGCGTGCCCGGCTCGGTCAGCGTCCCGCGGGTTTCGCCGGATCTGGTCGGCGCTCTGGTCGTCGACGAACGCGTCGCCGGTTCGAATCAGGTGGATCGGGCCCAGTCGTAGATCTGCTCGAAGTAATCGGACGCGTGGAGGGTCGCCCGCCCCAGTCGTAGCCGAGCCATCGAATATCGCGCTCGATGGCGTCGATATAGGCCCGCTCCTCCTTGACCGGGTTGGTGTCGTCGAACCGGAGATTGCAATGACCGCCGAACTCGGCGGCAATCCCGAAGTTGAGCGCGATCGACTTGGCGTGCCCGATGTGGAGGTAGCCGTTCGGCTCCGGCGGGAAGCGGGTGATCGGTGCCTGATCCGCCCCACCCGGCGATGTCGCGGCGGCGACGATCTCGCGGATGAAGTCAAGCCGCTCCGGGGCGGTCGTTTCGGGGATCATCGGCGCACCACACTCCTGAGGAGTTGGCTGGCGCGCGAGGATTCGAACCTGGAACCCCCTGATCCAGAGTCAGGTGCTCTACCGTTGAGCCACGCGCCAGCGGCCGCCGCGAATTCTACCGCACGCGTGAACGTGGCCCTCGGTCTCGAACCGGCCCAGTTCTTACGCCTCGCCGGATGTCTCTAACGCCCACGCGCGCACCTCGGCTCCGACACGAAAGCCGGATCCATCGGGGGCGTCCAAGTGTGCGCGTACCGACGGGATCGCGCCGAGCTGCTTCAGCCGGACGAGGATTGCCACCGTCCCGGTGGAGGGGGACGCCTCGACGACCGGCGACGCGCCGAGCATCACGGTCATCCAGCACGATGATGGCGTCGAGGGTCGTGGCGAGCGCGATCGCCGCGGCCTCGCCGGGACCAAGTCGGAGCTCGCCCGCCGACGCGGTCTCGGCAGGCGCTGCTACGCGCACGGACCCGCGCGTCGACGGCTCTCCTGACCGGTGCCGCGCCCGGTCGATCGCCGGCCAGGCTTCCTCGAATACAGCCGCGGGCACGACGAGCCTGCCGGGGCGATCGCCGACCGCCTCAAGGAGATCGAGCCGCGCCGGGGCGATCAGCGCGGTCGTGTCGAGGACGAGCTCGGGACTCACCCACCGAGGGCCCGAAGGTCGCGCTCGAGCTCGTCGCGCGCGCCGCGGAAGATCGGGATGCCGCGGCTGGCAGTACTCGATGAAAGCCGCGACGTCCGTGCCGGCCAGGCGGGCCGCGCGGCCGAGTGACATGCCGGCCTCGTCGTAGAGCGTGGCGGCGATCGTGATGCGGGCATCGGCCTCGTGCTCGCCCGGGTTCCGCAGGGACAGCAGCAGCGCCTCCGGATCGTCGCGGCTCGTGATCAGCACGGCGTGCTCTCGGGCAGCGCGCACGGCCCGGCTCGGGTTGTCCTTCAGATCGCGAATGCCGACCGTCTTCATGTTCCCCGGTATGTGGGAACATCGCGTTCCATCAAGGGTGACGTCGGGCGGCGAGCCCGGTGGTCCAGCCGAGGTGCTATGATGGCGTCATCATGGTGCAGCGAACGCAGATCACGCTTCAGCCCGAGCAGCACCGGCGGGCCCGGCGACGCGCCGCCGAGCTCGGCGTCTCGCTGGCCAGTATGGGCGTGGGCTGGTCGCCCCACGACCTCGGCGAAGGTCGAGCCGCTGGAGACGTGAGCTCCATCCTCGACCTCGGCGACACCGGTGGCTCCGACGTCCGGCACCTCAGGATCAGTACCGGCCGAAGCGATCGACAGGGTCCGGTCTCACCGGAACCGGTGACCCTCTTCGTCGACAGCTCCGTCTTCTACGCCGGCGCCGACCGGGGCGACTCCAGCCACACGTCCGCCGCCGCGCTCCTGAAGTCAGAGTCGCTCGTCACCACCGACCATGTGCTCGCGGAGACGTGGCTGCTGCTGAACGCGCGGCTCGGCCGGCCGGCTGCCGAGCGCTCTGGGAGGGGCTCGAAGCGGGGCGGCGGGAGCTGGAACCGGTTGGCCCGGGCGACCTCGAACGGGCTTGGTCGATCGGCCAGGAGTTCCCGATCGGGACTTCTCGCTGGTGGATCGAACCAGCTTCGCGGTGATGCTCCGACTCGGCGTCCATCGAGTCGCGAGCTTCGACGATGAAGGTGCTGGAGTCTTGTGTCCCAGCTACCAGGTTAACCTAAGCAATACGTAACTGAAATCAAAGCATA
>JAOSJK010000068.1 GCA_027494135.1 Acidimicrobiia bacterium
CGGCAGGTGGGCACAAGACGACATCGTCTCGACGAACGTCCGTGGAACGGGCATTGGACAGAAATTGGACGGGCCTGCAGGTTGGCCCCCGGCCCGCCCCGGAACTGCGCGACGAGGAGCGCCATGATCGACAAGCAGGTGGCATTTGGTTCGAAGGGGGTCTCGGTGGACCTCCGGCGACCGTTGATCTCGGCCGCGAGCTCGAGGGCATGGCCGGGCGCCAGCTTCGAATGCGGATGTTCACGATGGAGCCGGGGGCCGTCTTCGGCCCGATCCACGACCATCGCGGCAGACCGGGACTCGTCTACGTCCTGCAGGGCGTGATCACGGACCATCGAGACGGGGTCGCGACCGACTACGGACCGGGCGTGGGCTGGCCCGAGGATCGGAACACGACCCACTGGCTCGAGAACCGAGGATCGACGACGGCGATCGAGATCTCGGTCGATATCGTCGGACAGGAGGGCAGCCATGGCTGAAACGAAGCTCAGGATCCTGCCTGCCGCAGGCCACCGACTGGCCGTCGTTCGAGGGCCGCCGCTCGCCGCGTCGAGGACCTCGGCTACGACCACGTCTGGACGTGGGACCACCTGTACGCGATCTTCGGCGACCCGTACCAGCCGATCTTCGAGGGCTACACGACGCTGGCGGCGTGGGCGAAGGCCACCGAGCGGGTCCGCCTCGGCCTGCTCGTGGGCGCAGAATCCGCTGCGGAACCCGGGGCTCGTCGCGAAGTCGATGACCACGATCGACCACATCAGCGGCGGTCGGGCGATCTGCGGGCTGGGCGGCACCGGTTCGAGCTCGAACACGCGGCCCACGGCATCGATTTCGGCGCGGGCTTCGGCCAGCGGCTCGACTGGCTGGAGGAGGCCACGACGGCACTCGAGCCCTCTTCGCGGGCGAGACGGTCAGCTCGGCGCCCGGCGACCACTACGCGTTTCGGGAGCTGCGGCTGCTGCCTCTGCCGGTCCAGAAGCGGCTGCCGATCATGATCGGCGGCTCGGGCGAGAAAAGAAGACGCTGCGGACGGTCGCCCGCCACGCCGACATGTGGAACGCCATGGGCCCGGTCGAGTTCCTGCGCCGCAAGATCGACGTCCTCGCGCGCCACTGCGAGGACGCCGGCCGGAACATCGCCGAGATCGAGTTCACCGGCGGCTGCAAGCCATCATTCGATCGTCGATGGAGGAGGCGCGCCGTGTCTGGCAAGCCCAGATGGCGGCAGATCGCACGCCGATGTCCGAGGTCGAGGACGACGACACCTTCTGGGTCGGGACCCCGGAGTTCGTGGCTGAGCAGATGGCGTCGCGGGCGGCCCTCGGCTTCCACCTGGATCGCCGAGTGCGCCTTCCCGTACGACGACGAGACGTTCGAACGCTGGATCAACGAGGTCCGCCCGATGGTCGACGGGAGCTGGAAGTCCCGGAGCCCGCCGATCGCGTTCCTCTCCAACGCGCGTGGGGGGCGCATTGGACACTGGATCAGACCGGTTCTGGGTTCATCGCTTCTCGTGTCGGCTCGCGATTCATCCCGTCCCGCGCTCGCCCCGGGAGAAGTTTCGGCAAACGCCTGCCCAGCAAGGGACTCCGCCGTCGAGTTCCGTGACTAACGCGCCGGGAGTGAACAGAGGAGGAGGAACTTTGGGTTCGAACCGGTGAGCTGCGCCTGCGCCCGGCGGAGCGCCGACGTCAGCCCCGACCCCGCTCGGCCTCGAGCAGCACGGCAGCCCGGCGCACGATCCGCAGGAACAGCCCGGATGTCACCGCGCCCTCGAGGTTGCCGTCGCCGAAGCGCTCGCTTCCGAACGATGGCCGTCAGGATGTGGCCGGGTCCTCGGGGGTGGCGCGCTCCATCCGCCCTGGGTCATTGGCGAGGGCCTGCCCGTCGGGTGTCGCCAACCGGGTCATCCAGTCGAACGGCTGGACCCAACCGCCGGCGGCGATCCCGCCAGGAACGCCTCGCCGCGCTCGCCGGAGCTCGT
>JAOSJK010000069.1 GCA_027494135.1 Acidimicrobiia bacterium
TCGAGGTCAGCCGCTCGGTAAGCGTGCTCGGCGCGACGGTGGCGAGCGCGATCACCACTAGCAGCACGGCGGCCGGCGCAAGCGCCAACGCGACGACGATCCCGGCCGCGCAACGCCAGCAGACTCGACAGGGCGAGGCCCGCCGCAACGCCCAGCCAGGCGCCGCGCGAGAAGCTGATCAGTATGCCGAGCATCATCACGCCCGTTGACCCGCCGAGGACCATAAGGAGGACAGCCGATCTCACCAGCGCCTCACGCTCGGCGCGACTGGCGGCGAATCCCTTCAGCCTCACCCGCTGGTAATCGCGAAAGCGACCCCACGATGCGACAGCCTGGTAGATTCCGGAGCCAGAGGGGCCGGAAAGACCGACATCTCCAGATAGCCGGCGAACGAGTTTGGTCGCCCGGAACGAGCCGTAGGCCCGCGAAATCGACCCGGCCACCGCGAAGCTCTCGGGTCCGAATCCGACCAGCCCGAGGACCGTGCCGACGAGCGCCTCGAACGCCCCGGCGACGGCGATGACGACGACAAACGCCATCACCCGTCGCCGCGGATTCTCGGACAGAAAATGCACGGCCAGGACGAAGGCGACCAGCGCGGTCGTCCAGCGAAACACCCCTCCGCGCCGCTGGCCAGCAGATCGCGGGCGACGAGAACGGTGGCGACCATCCAGGCGATCAGGACGACGAACAGGATCGTCAGTCTTGTCCCGCGAACCGGATTGCGGCCGGCCAGAAGCGACGCCGCCCAGACGGCGAGCGCGACGATCAGCGCGACTCGCGTCGCCGTCACCCCGCGACAGCGCCGATCTGCTGGACGGGGACGCTTGCGACGAGGAGCGCGAGGCCGAGCCACGGATGGCGCAGTGTCACCACGACCAGCAGGATCAATCCGGCGACGACCGGCATCAGGAGAGGCGATACCACGAGCTGGCGACGACCAGGGGCGGCAGCGCCAGCGCGGAGAGCGGCCGGGACGCTAATAGCTGGCCGCCAGATCGCCGCGCGAGTCAAGATCACCCGATCACCCCGCGACGCGTTCGACGGACCGGAAGTAGTCGACGGTCTGGCGCAGACCAGCGTCGAGCGGCACTTCGGGACTCCACCCCAGTGAGTCGGATCGCCTTGGAGATGTCCGGTCGCCGTCGATCGGGGTCGTCCTGGCGGGCCGGCTCGTAGCGCACGCCGGCGTCGGAGCCGCAGAGCTCGTTGATGATCGTGGCGATCTCCAGCACCGTCCGCTCGTCTGGGTTGCCGAGATTGATCACCTCGCCGGTCGTGCCAGGCGTCCATCGCCAGCCGCAAGCCACGCACGAGGTCCGAGACATAGCAGAGCGAGCGCGTCTGGGATCCATCGCCGAAGACGACCAGCGGCCGGCGCTCCTCGGCGAGCGAGATGAAGCTCGGGATCACCCGGCCGTCATCAGGATCGGTGCGCGGTCCGTAGGTGTTGAATATGCGGACGATACGCGCGTCGAATCCCCACTGGCGGACGAACTCCATCGTGATCGACTCGCCGAAGCGCTTGCTCTCGTCGTAACAGGAGCGCGGACCGACCGGGTTGACGTTGCCGAAGTAGTCCTCGGTCTGCGGGTGGACGGTCGGGTTGCCGTACGCCTCGCTCGTCGAAGTGAAGAGGAACGACGCGCCGGATGCCTGGGCGAGGCGCAGCATGTTCAGCGTACCGACCGAGTTCACCAGGTGCGTCTCGATCGGGTGGCGCATGTAGCCGACCGGGCTCGCCGGGCTGGCCAGATGGAAGACCTGGTCGACCTCGCCGACCGCGATCGGCTCGATGATGTCGTGCTCGATCAGCGTGAGTCGTGGGTGTTCGATGAATGATTGCAGGTTCAGCCGACGACCGGTGATGAAGTTGTCGAGGATGACGACCTCATGACCGTCCGCGAGCAGGCTTTCGGACAGGTGC
>JAOSJK010000070.1 GCA_027494135.1 Acidimicrobiia bacterium
GGACATCGACGCCGTGATGCCGACGGGGCGACAACGAGCGGACCGCCAGCGCGGTCGCCCGAGAGTTGGGTATCGAGCGGGCCTAAGCCGATGTCCTGCCGGGGGGAGAAGGCGAGCCCGCCGAGCGGCTGCAGGCCGAAGGCAAGCGCGTCGCGATGGTCGGTGATTGTGTGAACGACGCCCCGGCGCTAAGACCGCCGATATCGGCATCGCTATTGGGGCCGGCACCGATGTGGCGATCGAGACGGCGCGGGTTGAGCTGATGCGCAGCGACCCGGAGGACGTCCTGCGGGCGATCGAACCGTCGAAGGCGATGGTCCGCAAGATGTGCAGAATCTGCCCGGCCAGCGTCACAACGTCTCGTCGACCGGTCGCGGCCGGAGTGTTTACCCTCAACTGGGGTATCATGCTCCGGCCCGGAGTGGTCGGCGCTGCTGATGAGATCTCGTCGATCATTGTCGCGACCAATGCGGTCCTGCTGAAGCGGGTCGAGTGCAATCTCGGCGCTGAGCGATCGACGACCGCGCCACCGGCCTCCTCTCGTTCCGGGAGCCCGCTGGCTGATCCGGTCGACGCCAGGGACGTGAGAAGCCGGGGGGCGTGGGCTCCGGCCTGCCGCACGTCCAACGACCAGAGGCCGCCGAAGCCCGAAGATACGGGACCCGCGCTCGTCCCAGAACAGCACCTCGCTCAGCCCATCGCCTCGTGATAGACTGGCGAACACCGTAATTGAGTTCGTTTGACGAGTAGACCGTGACCCCGTCATTCGTTGGCCACTCGACGTAGCAGTCCAGATCGGGCTGGGCCCGAGTGATTCGAAGCAGCCGTATTGGCACGGTATCGCCGAGGAGCCCTCGGCTGGCTGCTCGCCGTCCGGAGCGCTGACTTGGCGATCGGTCCGGCGGTGTTTCCGCATGCCGGAAGCGCCTCGTGGGACGTGGGGGACCAGGATGTCCCTTCGCTACGCCGGTCAACGTCGCGTCATCTGGCGTCGATTAGCCGAGCAGTGTCGCGTCAAGCACCCGTGTCTCCCTCCTGGCAATACCCGATCACGGTCGGGCCGGAGCGCAGTGATGAGGAGGAGAACGTGGTCGAGTTCCAGCGGCGTCGCTTTCGTCTGTTCGCAACCGTGATCGCGTTGGGGATCATCGCGGCGTTGGCGGCTGCCGGCGGCGCGGCGCGTACCTCGGTCCGGCCCAGTCGGAATCGCCTCGGCAACCCAGTCGGCTACGATCACCGCAAAGGCTGAGTATTTCGAGCCGTACGACCTCACGCTGAAGGCGGGGTGCCAGTAGTGTTGGAGTTCGTCAACGACGGCGCCGCCCGCCACGATGTCACGATCGAAGGAATCAACGTCATCGACAGCCCGGTCGATGCGTGGATCAGGGGCAGCCAGGCCCAGAGCTCGGCGTGTCCACGCTCCCACCCGGTACCGTCCGACTGGTTGCTGACAGCGGATGAGTCCGTCCAGGTGACGTCTTATCCCGCGCGCGGGGAAGTTCGACTTTACCGCAGCGACGCCGGCTATCGGGAGCAGGGATGCGCGGGACTATCGCCGTAGACCAGCTCGCTCAGAAGACAGGATCGCAGATCAGCCGCCATCCTGAGGACACCTCGATTCGTGTGAGAGGCGGGACATGTCGTCGAACTGATCCGTGCCGTACCGCTTCGACAGCGCGACACTCGTCGACGTTGTCCCGATCGGCGCGAGCGTCGAGGCAGCCGGTCGCGAGCTGACGGTGGCTTCGGTCGAACGCTACCGGGACGGTTTCGTCGTCGCGCTCTCCTACGAGGAGCCGGCCGAGCGCGCCGGGACCGCGAGCATCCTCGACATCGACGCGCGCGACGACCGCGGCCGG
>JAOSJK010000071.1 GCA_027494135.1 Acidimicrobiia bacterium
GGTGTACCTCAGCTACGTGATCTCGACCTGCACCTCGGGCAACTCGCTTCGAAGCGCGTGAGTTCTACGCCACGATCAACCGGATCGCGAGAGGAGCGCCTCGAGGACCATGTCTTCCTCCTCTCATGAACCAGCTCATCGCATGCATCCAGAGTTCCACGACGATCTCGTCCGCAACCGGACGCTCATCGCCGGGAAGCTGTCGGAACTGGACGCACAGCACCGGTCATCCCTGTTGGCGCTGGCTGCGCAGGGAGACGACTCAGTCGGCCTGTTCGGCCCAGGCTCGGACTGGCGGCAGCGTTGGGACGGCATGCTCGACTGGTTCCTGTCGGGAGGGCCGCGCAGCCCGAGGTCGACGCGCTCGCCGGCGCCACCACCGTTGCGATACGCAGTTGCCCGACCCTCCTGCGCCGACTGACCGAGCACGCCACCCGCCCGGTGAACCGAGCGTCGGAGCTTCGCGAGATGGCGGCGTGGTTCGCTCGATGCGAATCCGACGGCGACGCCCACACTCTCTTCGACGCGGCGTTCGGCTTGGCTCCGACCGACCATCTCGGCCTTGTCGTGCCCGACGTCGAGTCCGACGGCCCCTTCGCGAGCTGGTGGACGTGGATCCGGTCGACGTCGCGTTGTCACTGCGAATGTACGGACGGCGACCGGCAAGAGGTGCGACGGGGAAGCGTCGGGACTACTCCGCTGCGAAGGCGATCATCGAGTACGAGCGAGCCGCTGAGGCCAACCGCCGCGCGGATGCGGCCGCCCGACTGGTGTCGCTCGACCTGTCCCGTAGTCGCATCGGCCGGCAGGAATGGCCCACGCTCCTACGGCTCCCGGATGAGGCGCTCGCAGCGCGGGAGCCGGTCCTGACTTCTCCGCCACGGTGCGGACGACCGACGCCGTCGTGCGGCTCGAGTCGGCCGAGCACGACACCCGGCTGCTCGCACCTGCCGGTTCGGTGGTGCTGCACCGCTGCAGGATCGAGGTCCGTGCAGCATGAGCGCCCGCCTCGCCGTTCACCTTCCTCCGCACCAGCTACCCGAGCTCCAGCGGGCGGCACGGTGCGCGTCACCGCTTCTCACCGCTCACGACGACGAGCTCCGGCTTGTCCTCAAGTGGGAGACCGTCCTCGCAACGAGTCGGCCAGAAGCTCGGCTACCGCTGGACGTGAAGCAGGTCGGCCGCACGGCTGCTCCGACTGGCCCGCGTCCACCACCGACACCAGAGGTGCGTTCATCGAGCGCAACGCCCGGCATCTGGGCGGTGGGGCTACGTCTACCTGTGCCTGACCTGATCGCACTCGAGCAACCTGCCACGGTGGGGTTGCCTCGGGCTGCTCAGCCGCATCACCAATCTGGCCCGGGGTGACGAGCGGCTCATGCTCGACTCGACCGGACCTATCCGCAAGCTTGGCGCGCGTTCCGTGACGCGTGCACTACCTCGGACAGGGTCAGGGTGCTCTCAGTGCGCGACGGCGATGTGGGATACCTTCTCCGGGAGGGCGAGGTGCTCTGGGACATTGACAGCGATGCCGCTGCGATGTAGGGGTATGGTGGCGATCCCATCGATCCTTCGATCGGTGTCGCGGGGGGAGGACTTCGTCGACGAACCCGTGCCGGGCGGCACTCGACCCGACGGCGAGTGCCCGGCACCTGCTGAACCGCCGCATGCTCCACCAGCCCGTCGTGCTCCTGGCCGGAGCTCGTGGGGCGACGAACTCGAACTCCAGCCGCGTCGAGAGCTCGGCGAGTTCGTTGCGCTTGAGCAC
>JAOSJK010000072.1 GCA_027494135.1 Acidimicrobiia bacterium
GATCTGCTCCTTCCCCGCCTTCCCGAAGCCGGTGTTGCTCGAGAGGACGCCGACCCTGGAGACCTTCATCTTCTTCATCTGGTTGAAGATCATGATGATCGCGTCGCTGTCCTTCTGCGGCGTCTTGAACACGTACCGGGCGACCGGGTTGACGATGACCTCGGCCGCGGCGCACGACAGGAGGATCGTCTTCGCCTCCTCGGCGAGTCCCTTGATCTTCATCGTCTCGCCGCTCGTCGAGGGGCCGATGATCGCGAACACCTTGTCCTCCTCGATGAGCTGCTTGGCGAAGGAGATGGCCTTCTCCGGCGAGGCGCCGGAGTCCTTGACGATGAGCTCGATCTTCCGCCCCGCGAGGCCGCCCTTCTTGTTCTGCTCCTCGACGAGCATCTCGAGGGTCTTCGCCTCGGGCGCTCCCAGGAACGACGCCGGCCCGGTCACCGACAGGATCGCCCCGATCTTGATCGGCTCCGCCGCCTGCGCCGGCCCGCTCCCCAGCAGGGCGAGCAGCAGGACGGCCATTCCCAGTGTCCTTCCCCCCTTCATACCCTTCCTCCTTGTGCTTCGTAGTGTCGCGCCGGCGTCACAGGGAGTAGACTTCCTCCCCCTTGAGAACCCGGACGCCCGCGCGTCAGGGGACGTCGATCTGCGCGTACGGTCTCGTCGAACGGATGTGATGATCGCGTTGTCCCCCGACCGCTGGACGAACGCGTACATGTACTTTCCACACGTTGATGGAGGCGGCCTCCAGCACCTGGAGGATCCCCGCCAGCCCCGGGGCGGTCGGGGACCACGAGAACGACCTCCGTCTTGCCCACCGTGAAGCCGTTCTTTGTGAGGACCTCCGGGCCTTGTCAGGACTTGTTGACGATGAGCCGCAGAGATCCCCGAAGTCGGCCGTGTCGGCGAGGGGAGAGCGCCCGGATGTTGACCCCCGCCCCCCAGAGGATGTTCGTCACCTCGGCAGAGGCGCCTGACTTGTTCTCCGGGAACTGCAAATCTGCTCGACCTTCATGATCGCTCCTCGAGGTTGATCTCGGCGTTTCCTGTTGCGATCAACTCGCGCCCCGCCGTAGCGCCAAGCGCCCGGCTCTCCGTCTGCGAGGGCGAGCGGGCGGGATGTCGTTTCCCGCTCTGAACTGCCGATCAACTCGCCCCCATCCGCCTTCGCGTCCTTTCCTTCGCCGTCCGGCGATCGCTTCGATCCGCCGGGTTACCTCTTTACTCTTCGCCTCTCCCGCACCGCTACGGCAGGATGACCCCCTCCGGGCGGACAGGAACATCCGGTCACTGCCCGGAAGGGGGTTCACAGCTTCCTCTTGTCGATCCTGCTTCGCCTTCCCCTCGCTGCGCTGGATCGTCTTCGGCTCGACGAGCTTGACCCGGCACAGGAGACGCCAGAGCAGGTCCCTTGATGTCGTGCTCGACCCGGCGGGCGAGGCCCTCAGGCGCCAGTCTCGTCGAGAAGAGCGCGCTGGTGACCTCGACCTGGACCTCGAGGCGGTCGAGGCCACGGTCGGTGGTGAGGATGATCTGATAGTGCGGGAGCGTGCCCTCGACCGCCAGCAGCGCGGTCTCGATCTGGGACAGGAAGACGTTCACGCCGCGGATCACGAGCATGTCGTCGGTCCGCAGGCGGATGCGTTCGATGCGGCGCAGCGTCCGGCCGCACGGGCACGGTTCGGGGATCAGCCGCGTGACGTCATGGG
>JAOSJK010000073.1 GCA_027494135.1 Acidimicrobiia bacterium
AGGCGTCGCCGAGGCCCGTTCGCTGCTCGCCGACTACCAGCCGGTCGACCTGACGGACGCCGAGCTCGCCGAGCGCGCGACCCTGCTCCACACGTTCCTCGACCTGGTCTACGTCGAGTACCGGGACGGCGTGCGGGACGGCGAGATCACGATCCCGATCGAATACCAGGAAGCGACGACGTTCCGCGACCAGGCACAGGGCATTTTCGAGGAGTTGCGCTCCGTCCTGGTGGCCAGGGACAGCCGCGCGGCGGAGCGCCTCGAGGAGCTGCTGGCCGAGCTCCAGGCAGTGCTGGCCGACCTGGGCGAGACCGAGCGGGTCGAGCAGCTGGTCGGGGAAGCGCTGCTCCTGGTCGAGACGACGTTCGGGGTCGAGGCCGAGACCGGCGGGTCGGCGGCGGACTTCACGATCATCGACACGCTGCTCGACGAGCTGCTGGCGGCAGCGCGGCAGGGTCGCTACGAGGAGGCGGAGCGAGCGCGAGTGGAGGCCTACGCCGTGTTCGAGAGCGGGCCCGAGCTGAGCCTCGTCCACCGTGCCCCGGTCACGAGCCGCGAGCTGGAGGGTCTGTTCTGGGAAGGAGCCGGCGGTCACAAGGGCCTGGCGACGCTGCTGCGGGAGGAGGCCACGCCCGGTGAGATCGAGGCCAGCGCCGCGGTCCTGAAGGCGAAACTGGCCGACGCGGAAGGTCTCCTGGCCGAGGGCGTGAGCGGTATCTCGGCAGCGACCCAGTCCGCCGTGATCATCCTCCGCGAGGGGCTGGAGGCGGTCCTGATCGTCGGAGCGATCCTCGGCTACCTGCGGGCCACGCGAGGCCCCCGGAGGTACACCGCCTGGATCTACGCCGGAGTGCTGGCCGCGATCCTGCTCAGCGTGCTGACCTGGTGGGCCGCGCAGAGCCTGATCTCGATCAGCGTCTCCAACCGTGAGCTGGTCGAGGGCATCGCCTCCCTGCTCGCCGTCGCCGTCCTCTTCTACGTGACCAACTGGCTCTTCCACAAGGTCTACGTCCTGGACTGGATGACCTTCATCAAGGGAAAGGTCGGCAAGGCCGTCACGAGCGGGTCGGCGCTGGCCCTGGCCGGGCTCGGTTTCACGGTCGTCTACCGGGAAGGGTTCGAGACGGCGCTGTTCTATCAGGCGCTGCTCTTCGACGCCGAGCCGATGCCGGTCCTGCTCGGCTTCCTGGTCGGCTCGGCGGTGGTCCTGGCCATCGCCTACGCCATCCTGCGCCTGAGCGTACGGCTCGCCGCTGAAGGCGTTCTTCACGGTCACCGGGCTGCTCTTGCTGGTGCTCGCGTTCAGCCTCACGGGAGCGGGAATCCGGGAGCTGCAGGAAGCCGGAGTGGTCAACGCCACCCCTGCTCGAGTGGGTGCCGGAGAACGCGCTCCTGATGGAGGCGCTCGGCATCTTCCCCACGGTCGAGACCACGCTCGCACAGGCGCTGTTCCTACTGCTCGTCGCGGCCACGTTCGCCTACAGCCGCTGGCGGGCCCAACGAACCACTGTTCAACCCGGAATCCCGGCAGGAGGGAAGGGAGCGTGACGATGTTGATGCGAATTGCGGCGGCGCTGGTGTCCGTGCCGGCGGTGGCGATCTCGCTGGCCGCCTGCGGCGGCGGGAGCGAGTCTGCGCCCACGTCCACGGTCGCCTCGACGGCACCGGCGGCGATCGGCCAGGCCGACGTGACCGGCATCAAGGACTACCTTA
>JAOSJK010000074.1 GCA_027494135.1 Acidimicrobiia bacterium
CAGGACGTCCCTCCCCAGCGGGCAGGATGTCCCAGTCGCTGCCGGAGTCGGTGCCCTGCACCACGACGACGTGCTCGCCCTGCAGGGTCGTCGCCGGCGCGAACTGGCCGGACGGGACGACGCCCTTGTAGGTCGCCGGGAAGAGCAGACCGAAGGTCGCCGCGACGGTCAGGTTGATGCTCTCGATGTGGTAGTCCGCCGAGAGCTGGGCGTAGGCCTCGGGCGTCGTCTCGACGTTCTCCTGGAGCGCCTGGTACGGCACGATGCCCGGCACGTCGAACGTGATGTAGGTGAGCGAGCGGGCCACGCCCTCGAGGGTGCAGCCGGAAGTGGTTGTACTTGAGCTGCGAGCTCAGCATCGCGGCCCAGCCCCCACTCGTTCAGGGTCGAGTGGACCTGGTCCGGGTCCTCCAGCGTCTGCATGGGTGCCCGTGCCCTCGATGGCGAAGTTCCACGAGAGCCCTGGCCGTAGACCTCCGGCGTCAGGGAGTCGTAGCGCAGCGGGTCCTCGATGTAGAGCTGCAGGTCGATGCGGCGGCCGATGGGCAGCCCGCTGTGGTAGGGAGAGCTGGCCCGAGAAGCCGCCGGCGTGGATCGGCTCACCCAGGACGTTCTCGCGGGTGTTCGTGCCCCTTGCGGAAGTAGCCGCCGTTCACCTCGAAGCGCAGCGGCCGCGCGCGGGGCGGCGTACAGGTCGACGCCCAGGCCGCCCAGGAAGCCGGTAGGCCGTGCGCTCCACGATCTTGTTGGTGTTGCCGCCCGGGTTGTCGAGGATGTCCTCGGTCGGACTGGGACGAGCGCCGTCTTCACCGCGAGGAACGTGTACCAGCGCTGCATGTCCAGCTCGAGCTTGGCGCCCGGCACGGCCCTTGCGGAAGTGCTTCGGGAACGTGTCGGAGCCCCCACGAGAGGATCAGGTGGAAGCCGAGCCGCATCCGTCCGAGTCGATGGGGAACATCGTCAGGCTGGAGGCCGCGCTTGCGGTCGGGCTCGAAGAAGTAGGTCGCCCGCAGGTAGGCGTGCCGTCGTCGCGGAACGACCCGGCGGCCGGGTCGAGCGCCAGCACCACCGCGCCCTCGGGCAGGAAGTAGCGCGAGACCTCGTCGACGGCGCCGTAGACGAACAGGTGCAGCTTCGACGACGAGAAGCCCGAGTCGCTGTCCGTGAGGCCGATCTGCGTCTCCGGCGACTGCCCGGAAGTACGCCGTCGGGCTGCTGATGCGCGTCTCGCCGGCGTCCCGCAGCAGGTTGTCGTCGGCGAAGGAGAAGCTCAGCCGGGTCTTGAACGACTGGGCCGCGGCCGGCGCCGCCCTGATCAGCAGCGCCACCAGACCGATCGCCGCCCTGAACATCGCGCGATTCACCCTTCGCCTCCCTTGAGAACCAGGGCCCGGAGATTCCGGGCCCGGTTCGGTCGTGCCCTGATCGGCGGGCGTCATCGGGACGACGTCCCGGTCGCCCGTCGGCGTCAGCGAGAAGAGCTGGAGCGGACAGCCGCCCTCGCGGTAGTCCTTGTTGCACAGGTAGATCTGCCGGAGGTTGCCCCGCACGCTCTCAAAGCGCAGCGGTGGGCACAGGTAGCGGCGGAACTGGTGCTCGCCGTACCAGAAGGTCTCGAACGTGCAGCGCCCGTCCTGGTCGGGCGGCCCCACGCTGGCAATCTT
>JAOSJK010000075.1 GCA_027494135.1 Acidimicrobiia bacterium
GGGGAGCACCGACATCGACATCGTGACGTCGGCGGAGAGGATTCCCTGGACGATGCCAGCGTCGACGTCGTCTTGCTGATCCAGGTTCTCGACACGTGGCACGTCCGCACGCGATCCTTGCCGAGATCCAGCGCGTTCTCAAGCACCAGGGAACCCTGTATCTCTCCGCACCGCTCGTCTGGGAGCTGCACGAAGCTTCCCAACGACTACTACCGCTACACGCCTGCTGGTCTCGAGGTTCCCTCCTTGCCGAAGCCGGGTTCGCCGAGATCGACGTTCGTCCCGGTCGGATTGCTTCACGACCCTCGCCCAACTGCTTCGCAACATCGGTTCGATCATGGGGCTCGGCCGCGGACGGTCTCGACGAGCACCGGCGAACGGCCGCCGCGACGCTCTTCGACCTCTCCGAGCAGGTTGGCGAGCTGGCTCGCCTCGACAGCAGGTGGATCCTGCCGCTCGGCTACGAGGTCACGTGCACGCGTCCGTAGCTCGCGACCCCCGCACGCCGATCCTCTATCTGGCGCCGTGGGTCGACTACGGAGGCTCGGACAAGGGCACGATCGACTGGTTCAGGTGGATCGATCGCTCGCAGTTCGCGCCCTCGTTGATCACGACTCAGCCGTCCCCGAACCGGCGGCTGTCTGAGGTCGTTCCGTTCGCCGACGAGGTGTGGGGCCTTCCCGACCTCCTCGAAGGTTCCTCGTTCCGGTCGTTCATTCTCGACTTCATCGAGAGCCGGCGGATCCGGCTCGTCCATCTGATGAACTCCCGCCTGGGGTTCTGCCTGCTGCCGGAGCTCGCCTCGCTCCAGCCCCGACCGGCCGTCGTCGTCCAGCTCCACGTCGAGGAGCCAAATCGAAGCGGGTACGTCCGCTACGTCACGACCCGTTTCGGAAACCTCGTCGACGCGTTTTCGGTGACCAGCCAGCACCTGGCTCGAGCGGTCAGGGCTACGGCATCGCCCAGGACAGGATCTCGGTCATCCAGACCGGAGTCGACGCCGAGTGTGAGTTCAATCCGTCGCGGGTGCAGCCGTGCCGGCTCCCGAAGGGGCCGAGGCACATCCTCTTCGCCGGCAGGCTGACCGAACAGAAGGATCCGTTGCTGATGGCGGACGTTGTGGCGGCGCTGCTTCGCCGCCACGGACCGGAGGTGCAGATCCAGGTCGTGGGGGACGGCGAGCTCGAAGGCGAGCTACGGGAGCGAGCCGCAGCCCTCGACCTCGGCGACGCGCTGCGGTTCCATCCTCCGACGCGGGACCTCGCACCGTGGTACGCCGCGTGCGACGCCGTGCTCATGACGAGCCGGTTCGAAGGCGTTCCGTACGTCGCGTACGAAGCGATGGCGATGGCGACTCCCTCGTGGCACCCGCGCTGCCGGGCAACGTCGAGCTATGGGGGAAGAATGCGGCGGCCTGCTCGTCGAGGATCGCACGGATGTCGACGCCTACGTCGAGCGACTCTGTCGCGTTCTCGACGATCCGGTGGAGTGCCGGGCGATCGGGCTGCGCGGACGGGAGCGCGTGCTCGCTGAGTTCTCGCTGGAGCAGATGGGAGCCCGGCACGGGGCCTCTACCGCGCGATCCTCCAGAGCCTGCCCGTCGCGTCGCCGGCCGAACTCGGCTCCCGTCGACGACGCTCCG
>JAOSJK010000076.1 GCA_027494135.1 Acidimicrobiia bacterium
TCGGCCTCGGCGACGGCCGCCGCGGTGGGCAGCACGCGCAGGCCCGCCTCCTCGGCCTTCGCCTTCGACGCCGATCCCTCGCGCAGCCCGATCCTGACGTCGACACCGGAGTCACGCAGGTTCAGAGCGTGGGCGTGGCCCTGCGAGCCCGTAGCCCAGGACGGCCACCTTGCGGTCGTGCAGCAGGCCGAGGTCGGCGTCGTTGTCGTAGTAGACGGTCGCGGGCATTGGGTCCTCCTGGGAGACGGCGCGCACGCGGCAGCTTACGGCTCAGGAGCCGCCGGACACCGCCCGCAGGCGGCGCGCCTTGGGCCGGCGGGCCAGCTTCGGCAGCGCGATGCGGCCGATCCGCTGGAGCTCGACTATCCCGAACGGCGCCAGCAGCTCCGAGAACGCGTCGAGCTTGCCGGGCGTACCGGAGGCCATGATCGTCATCGCCTCGTGACCGACGTCGAGGATCTTGGCCTCGAAGATCGAGACCAGCTCGGTCACGTGCGACCGGAGCTCGGCCGACGCCTTCACCGTGGCGAGGAGCATCTCGCGCTCCACGGCGTCGGCGTCGGCCAGCTCGAGGATCTTCACCACCGGCACGAGCTTGTTGAGCTGCTTGGTGATCTGCTCGATGGGTGCCGACTCGGTGTCGACGACGATCGTCATCCGGCTGAACCGCTCGTCCTCGGTGGGGCTCACCGCCAGGGAGTAGATGTTGTACCCCCGGCGGGGAGAACAGCCCCGCGACCCTGGAGAGAACGCCGAAGCGGTTCTCGACCAGGACGCTCAGGATGTGGTGGGTGGAGCCCAGCTCGCCTCCCATGTCAGCGACCTCCCTCTCCGACCTCGGGCCCGACGATCACGTCGTCGTTGGTCGCGCCGGCCGGACCATCGGGTACACCTTCTCCCGGTAGTCGACCCGGAAGTCGACCACCACCGGACGGTCGTCGACCTCGTTGGCCTTCTCGATCGTGGGCACCACGTCGGACGAGTCCTCGGCGCGGAACGCCACGCATCCCATCGCCTCGGACCACTTCACGTAGTCGGGCAGGTCCGGGGACAGGTGACCTCGCTGTAGCGCTCCTCGTAGAAGAGCTCCTGCCACTGGCGCACCATCCCCAGATAGGCGTTGTTGAGGATCGCCACCTTGACGGGGGATGCGCTCGGCGCTCGCGGTCCACGAGCTCCTGGGCCGTCATCTGGAAGCACCCGTCGCCGTCGATCGCCCACACCATGGACTCGGGCCGGCCCACCTTGGCGCCGACCGCGGCGGGCACCGCGAAGCCCATGGTGCCGAGGCCGCCCGAGTTCACGAAGGTGTAGGGATGGTCGAAGTGCCAGTACTGGCTGGCGAACATCTGGTGCTGGCCGACGCCCGCCACCACGATCGTGTCGTCGGGTGTGTTGTCGCGCAGCGCCTCCACCGCAGTACTGGGCCTTCAGCGGCCCGTCGTCGTGCTGCTCGTACCGGAGCGGGAAGCGCTCCTGCCAGCCGCGGACCTGCTGCCACCAGGGCGACAGATCGGGCCAGTCGCGCTTGGCCCGGTCGGCCCGGGTGGCCTTCACCATCTCCTCGATCACCAGGCGGCAGTCGCC
>JAOSJK010000077.1 GCA_027494135.1 Acidimicrobiia bacterium
GTGGCGAGATCCCTGGCACTGCTCTGAGAGAACGGCGCCGGCAAGACGACGCTGATGAACATCCTGTTCGGCCACTATGTCGCCGACGAGGCGAGGTGCTGGTCGCAGGCCCCGACGGCGCCCTCGTTGACGCATTCCACCTCTCGATCGGCGAGCTCTCCGCTCGCCTGGCGATCTGACCGCTGCGTCGCGTTCAGGTTCCCGGTCTGCTGGCGCTCGGCGTGTTCTTCTCCACGCTGACCGACATCGCTGCCAGCGCCATCAGCGCCACGGTCGGCCTCCGGCATCCTCACCGTGCTGCTCGACTCCATCAGCGCGCTGGGCCCGGTCCGCTACGCGTTTCCCGTCCACTACCTCACCAGCTGGACGACGATGTTCACCGCCAATGAGTTCTCCCCGGACATGGTCGCCGGGATCCTCGTTCAGGTCGGGTACCTCGTCGTGTTCGGCGGCGCAGCCATCCACTGGTTCAGCCGGAAGGACATCCGCTCGTGACCTCCGCCCACCAAGATCACGGGAGAGCTCCTCGTCAGAGCGACCACCGTTCAGCTTCAGCCTCGACCGGCCTGCTCGACTCCAAGCCGCCTCCGGCCCCGAGCCCGTCCGAAGCGTTGAGCCAGACCACGCGTTTTGAGTCACATAGGACCGCAACCTTCGACACGCCGGACACGCAGTGATGTCGCGGTCCGCCCGCAAAGGCACTGCTCACCGTCCACATCGTCTTCTCCATCAGCTGGATCAGCGCCGTGCTGGCTTACCTGGCCATCAACATCGTCACGCTGACCAGCTCAGCCGGTTACCGCCACGCGAGGCGTACCTGCTCCTCGACCCGATCCTCCGCTACTGCATCACCCCGATGGGAATCATCACCCTGTCGCGGCATCGCGCTGGGACTCAGCACCCGTGAGGCCTGCCTCACCCACGCTGGGTGCCCGCCAGCCTATGGCTGACCCTCATCGCCGTCTTCATCGTGATCTCCCACATCTTCGGCGACGTCGCCGAGCTCACCCGACAGGTCTCCGACGGCACCCTCGACGCCAACGACGGCAGGGCCGACTGCCCCACCATCGCCAGCATCATCAGCTCACAGGGATCATGGTCTGAACATCTACAAACTGCGCGGGTTGACCCGACATGGCCGCCGCCTCGAGGTCCGCCAGCGCCGGGGCGGCAACGTAACGCGTCCACCCGGGGCGCGTGCCTCCAGCGCCTGAGCTCGGCATCGTCGTTGCGTTCGCCGACACCGCCGCGCTCGGGTCCCTGACCCGACCATCGAGGATCGACACAGAAACGAGGACTGCAATGGCGGCGCAACAACTGTAGGCGAGCCTCCCCTACCAGCGGCGGCTGTCGCGTTCGGAGACAGCCCGCCGAGCGGGCGACACTGGGCCTCGATCAGGTTCGCCGATGGCCTGATGACCGACGCCTGGCCAAGCACCTGTTGGGCCTCCAGCAATACGGGATGACCGACCTCGGCAGGGAAATCCTCGGAGTCTACGCCCGGCTCGAAGACGGCACCGAGCAAGCTGGATCACCGCTTTGGACACGCCTCGCCGAGCGGCTCCAACGC
>JAOSJK010000078.1:0-38375 GCA_027494135.1 Acidimicrobiia bacterium
TTACGTATTGCTAAGGTTAACCTGGTAACTGGGACACAAGACTCCAGCACCGCCGAGACGTGGAAGGCGAGCAAACCGCTTCCCGGCGTCAATCAACAAGCCACGGCAGGCCTGCAGGTACGCCGGGGCTGGAGGCGGCCGCCTGGCGGCTCTGCACGACGTGCGGCTCCTGGAAGTTTCGGTGCCAGTCGTATCCGAAGTATTACGGGCGGTGGACGCCGACATTTGCGTATGTGGTGGATGAGTGGAGAGGTCGTCGACTCGCATGGCAATCCGTATACGAGCCGGTATGTCGAGTACCGGGCTGACTCCGCCGCGGCCTCTCGTTCGGATGTGGGAAGCGATCACGTGGCTGGGCTGCCCGTCGGGGAGAGGGTTGACCCCAATGGGCAGCCTGTCCGCCCGTGTCCGGCCGGTGAAAGGAGGAAGCCCGGCCGAACCTGTTAGTAGCAGGATTCGGATCACGTTGCGGCGGGTGCAACCGTCGGCGATCATCCGGGCGGCTTCCCGCCAGTCCACGTCCGCCTCGGGCGAGCTGGCGCGCCTCGTCCTCGAGGAACCCCAGTTGCTCGAAGCGGTGCAAACGGTGGCGGAAGAGGCGGGCGTCTTCGGAGTCGAAGTCGTCTTCGGTGCGTTCACCGGCGGCGGGCATCAGACGAGGATGAGGACGAGCAGGGCGATCAGGTACGCGGCTGCCAACCCGAGGCTGCCGAACGCGATGATCCAGGCGAGCGGTGCGTTCTCCGCCCAGTCGGGGATCCCGTCTTTGTCGCGGTCTCTGAGGATCGCGGATAGGTACTGGCGCGGCCGAACCGGCGCATGGTGTCGCCGGCGACGAGGAACCCGGAGACCGCGAGGGCGATCGTGGTGACGTTGTCTTTCGCGGCGTCGCTCATCCCGGTGAACTGGGCTGCGAGGTCGGCGGCGGCGATCACCCAGGTCGCGTAATCCGAGGTCGTCCGGTCCGGGGTTTTGACCGGCATCAGCAGCCGGATGGCTCGCCGACGAGAACCTGGCTGCCAGACGACCAGGCCGGCGAAGAACTCGGGGACGTCAACGCCGAACGCGAGGAACGCGATGTGGCGACGACCAGGACGACGGCGAGCAGGGCGCGGACGACGACCTGCACCTGGGTCTCGAACCAGGATTGCTTCTCGTCCATCGTCTCGGGTGGCGGGCAAGCAAAGTTCATCCGGCCGGCGGCGGATCGCAACACCGAGGATCCACGCCGATCAGCATGCCGAGCAACACGACGTCGAGGCTGCCGTCCCGGGGAGGTGCCGGTGTGCGATTTACCTTGGCATCGCCAGCAAAGGTCCTGCGTGTTCCAGGTTCGTTTAGTGGTTGGGGAGGTTCGTAGTCCTGACTCCACGGGGACGATCCGTACATATGCGCGCCACACCCGCCGCCCTGGGATTGCGGAGTGTCGATTACATACTGGAAAAGGGGCCTGCGCCCTGCGGTCTGGCAGCTTCACCGAGCAATGAACGGTTACGGTCGGTCAGCTGGTGGAGGTGCGCCCGCGCATCGGATGGGAGCAAAGACATGGGGAGCTCAGGTAGGGATGGAACTGGATCATCTTTGTCGAGGCCAGAGGACAACCCCAGATCACCTCAATCCGTATCGCACGCTGAGAACATGGGCGAGGAAAACGAGCGAAGATCACACGCACGATGGAGGCGTCTCGTCCTCGAGTCAGCTAATCGCTACCGAATATTCCGGCATTTCGCAGGCCGGTCAGCGCGATAAAGCTCGGCAAGTGTTGACCGACTGATTCCGCGGCCCGACCGACGTTCTCATGGTCATCCTTTCCGGCGTTGATTTCGAGCTCCCGGGCGATCCGCTCGAGCACCGCGAGGAACCGCTCGTCCCGTTCGGCGGCTCGTGCTGCCGGGTTCCGCGGGCCTCGCTGTCATGGTGTTCGATCATCTCCGCGGCGGTCTTCTCGTGACGTTCGATCATCCCGCGCCAGCGTGGTCAGATCGGTGCGGGCTTCCAGCTTGTCGCGTTCCTGCTTGAGGTCGGTGATCTCCCGACCGTGATCTCGCAGGTTCTCGGCGAGCAGCTCGTCCTGTTCCCTCCTTGACGTTGCGTCGGGTGCGGTCACGGAAAGCCGAGCACGTTCATTGTGACGGTGGCGACGGCGACCATGGCTGGGAGCACGGCCTCGGTAGATGTCGTACGGCGGCACCGGGGCCTACTGCTTCGCCGCCTGCCGCTTCCATGACCCGCTTCTCCTCGGAACTCCCGGGCCTCCTGGTACTTCCCTGAAAGAGCACCTTCCCGGCACGGACGACCTGCCAGCGGCCGGCATGTCGGGCCTGTCCGACGCAGGCTTTCGTCGACCTTCTGGAGGATCAGAAGCTTCACCCTTGGGTTTCTGGGTGGCGGCGAGGATGTCGCTGTCCGCGTCGTGACGAGGGTGTGTAGCGGGTCGCCTGCCCGTCGCCCCGCGTGAAGATGGGAGCGCCTGGGTTGGCCTGGCCAGTCCCAGACACGGCCGAGCGGTGTGCCGACGTCGACGTGCTGGCGGGCTTGAGAGAGGAGATCGTTGGGTCCGAGGCCGAAGTGGGCGATGTAGATCTCTTTCCCGTTCGGCGGTTCGAGATAGAGGCGGGCGCCTCCGAAGCCGGCGGCGGGGTTCTGGGTGGCGAGCCGTCCGAACGGTCGGCTGCTCGTAGACCTTCCCTTTGATCGGCGATCGGGCGAGGCTGCCGCCGGCGGCCATGTAATCGCGCGCCAGAGCCGGGGGAGGCCGCTCGTTGGATGTGGCCCGCCGGCGGTGACGCGACCCTGGATGAACTTCATCGTCGGCCTCCTCGTCGCAGGCTGACGCCCCCGTCTGGCGGGTTCATCGTTCCTCCTCTCCTCGCCTCAGTGGTCCGTGGCTGCGTGCCCCGTGTGGGGCTGGAGGGTTCGGCTCATCAGGCGGCTACGGATCAGCAGGACGTCGACGCGACGGTGGCCCTTGCCACCGCCGTCGAGCTCGACCGCGAGGCGCTCAAGGTCGAGCGGCTCGCCCGTCCGTGCGTGTAGACGCGTTCGGCGTACATCGACGCGACGTTCATCACGGTCTCGAGCCCGCCGTGCGCGCGAAGGGACTCGGGCTTGAACTCCATGACGATAGGAGGGCGTGACCGCAACAGGTCTCGCGCGCCGGCGAATACCTGCCCCTCCGAGCCCTCAGCATCAACCCAGAGAAGCCCGACATGCGGGAGGTATAGCCCGTCGAGCGTGACGCTCGGGACGTGCTCATGACCATCAGCGGAGATGGTGGTGGCGGCTGGAGCGCGAGTCACGGCGGCGGAGCATGGCGCCGCGGTCGTGATCGAGAGCCGCTGCCCGTACGACTTGGATGCGCTCAGCGACCCTGTTCAACGCTGCCGAGGCCGACAGGAGCCTGACGTTCGTCTCGTCGGGCTCGACGGCTGTGGCGGACGAGAAGCCGCACGTCATCACCGCCGACAGCGTGGTGGTCCTGATGTTCGCTCCGACGTCAACGAAGTGGCCTCGGCGGCTAACGCCTCGATGCGCCAGCAAGTCGAGCGCTGCCGGCAGGGTGGCGACGTGTCCTCGCGCCCCAGACGCGGGAAGAGAGCGCGTCCGTTTCGGTCCGTGGTCGCACGAGAAAGCGGATGCCGTCTACGTCGCATGAGACGACCGGGTGGCGTGCTCGCTCGCGAGGTCGAAGAGTTCGTCGCGTTCGATGGCGGGGAGTGTAAGGGTGGTCATGGGTTGCCGCACCAGTGGGTGAGCATCCAGACGGTGCCGGAGAGGACGGAGTGTCCCACCGGAGTTCTGATATCCGGGACGAGGTCTACGTAGGTCGGACGTCGTCATGAGGCCGGTGTGGGAGGCCTGGAGTCCGGTGTTGGTGATCGTCGGGACACCCGAATCTAATATCTCGCCGGTGCGTGTCGTCCCGTTCTGCTGGAGGTAGACGGAGCGTCCGCCGGCGGTGGACGGATCGAGAAGAGACTGCTGCCGACCTGCAGGTAGGTGCCGGCGGTGTTGATGTCGGTGCCGGTTGGGCGGCGCTGGGATGCTGTCCGTGTCCCAGTCCTCGGTTTGCATGCTGAGGCTCTGTTCGTGTTATGGCTCAGGTTCTGCTGGCGTTGCTGCGGGTCAGGCAGGATGGCGGGGCGAGTAGAGGAAGCTTGAGGTTGTCTTTGAGCTGCTGGTCGAAGTGCGTCTGCGTGTAGACGGTCGAATCAGCCCAGGTCAGGGGTGTCGTCCAGGCCAACGGTCAGCGCCCCCCGCTCATCCAGCAACCATTGGACGCCGTACTCCGGGCCGGCCGCGAGTGTTTCGGCGACGCCGGTGTGATGGTTGACCTGGAAGGGATGTCCGTCGACGCTGGGTGGCATTCGGTGCCCCCCAGCGTGATGCCGTAGTCGCCGGCCGTGCCGACCACTGAGACAGCGCGGAGGAGCGTGTAGATCCGCGCCCCCACACGTCGGACGGCGGTGAGCGACGAGTCGAACTTGACGGTGCCGGACAGCCACCACATTCCGGTCCGGGACAGGATGATGTGGTCGTCCGACTCGGAATGCATCCCGTCCGGGCCCCTGACTTCCGTGTCGAAATCAACGTGGATCTCGCCGCTGCCCCGGCAGTCTGCGTTGCCGAATGGGTGAGCTGGCAGGCGGGCGCCCCGTACAGGTAGTTGAGGTTGTCGCGGATATGCGTGTTCATGAATGCCGCGTTGACCAGGGTTCCGACCGGCCAGTCTGTAGGGTCAGTCCACGCCACTTAGCTGCCGCCGATCCAGGTGACGTAGCGTACGGGATTCTCGTCCCGGATCAGAACCATCTTGCTGAGATCACCGTGGCGCGTAGAAGTCGATGAACCACTGGTAGCCGGCTGAGTACGGGTAGCTGCCGACAACCGGGATAACCGACACGGGTGACCCGCCGGTTCTCGGGCTGCCGGACGCGTAACCAACATACGGTATCCGGACGTGTAGCTGGCACGGACGCCGCGGCGAGCGTCTGCTGGCCCCCATCGGCGAACGCGACCACCGCCGAGGCCAGGTAATGCCCGGCCGTCTGGATTTCGATCAGCCCGGTAGCCGGCTCGTTCTGCCCGGCGCCGGACAGGGTGCGCATCCCGTCGTTGTCGGCCACCGTGTTGGGGAAATCGATCATCGACCAGGTCTGGCCCGTTCGTGTCGGTCATCTGCTTCGACGATCCCAGCCTGGCGACCCGGCACCCGGCGGCTGATACAGGACACGCAGGTTGTCCCGAACAAGGTTCATCAGGGTGGCGGTCACCCTTCTCCCCGTTCGTCCAGTCATGCGGGTCGTCCACACGGCTCAGGCCTCGGCCAGGGCGGGACGGCGCAACCGTGCTGGAATGTTCTCGGCGGCGAGCATGTGCAGCGACTCGCCGGGAACCCAGTTGCGCGTCTGAGGGTCGGGGCCGGCAGCGGAGAGAATCAGTGGCGATCCGATCCGCCTGCCCCTGGTCGGCCACAGCACCGGGAACGGCCGCCGCCCCGCCGCCGAGTTATGACACAACGGGCACCGGAATAGCCGACCCGGCCGCCGGCCGGTGTTGCGCCGGTACCCGTTGGGGCAGGTCGGACACTGGATCAGCCAGCGACCTCCCACGACGATCACCAGCGCCCGGCCACGCGCGGTCCCATGCCTCACGGAAGATCGGCGGCTGGCCGGGCAGGACAATCGTTCGGCCTGCGTGCCGGCAGCCCGGCGGGCATCCGGAGCTCCGCGACCTCCTCCGGGGTCACGTCGTCGAAGCAACGGCAGTCGATCGCCGATGAACGTGTCGACGCTGAGCGCCGAGTGCCGAGCACCCACTCGTCGAGCGGAGCCTGGATAGGAGCTCGAGGTCAAGACTGACCGTCACTTCATCCCTGCCGTTGAACGGAACCCTTCGACGTAACAGTCGATCTCGACCGGTGTCCCCGCGAACTGGGCGCGACGGACGGTCACCCGCTTTCGAGAGGTCCCCGAGCAGCGGCAGGATCGTCGCCCATTCATCCCCGGCCGGCATCATCGTGATCTACGGCAGCCCGACCAGCGGGTCTTGCCGAGCAGCTCGGAGCGACGCGGTCGGACGCTTCACCCGGACGTTGCAACGGGCCGGATAGGCCGAGGTTCCGTCGCCGGTACCTGGTAACGGACGCGGTCTTCGCAATGCTCGACGTTGCCATCGTCGAGCTTGTAGGTGACGTCGTTGTAAGGCTCCCGGTGTCCGAGACGATCGGCGTGTTCTCGTACTGATGCCGGTCGGATCCTCCGCGTCGGTGAAGGACGCCTGGGAGACGGTCTCGTCATCGACGCGGTGCCGGCGATCCTGGAAGACGGCGTAACCGTCACCACCGATGAAGAACCGTCCGCCTTCCGCGTCCGGTGATCTTCTGCAGGTAGCTCTTCGCGTCGCCGAGGTCAAGCCGCATCGTCCCGTCCGGCAGCTCCTCCGGCGTCTCGGCCCGGACCGTGTGGAATCCCAGCGTCGATCCGGCGTTCCCCGGCCGGCCAGCCGATCGCGTCCCGGAGGATCCGGCCGATCCGGGGCGCCGCTCAACTCAGCCGGGTACGCCGATGTGGATGACGGGGAAGAGGTTGAGACTGGAGAGACCGTCCGAGCAGGCGAGGCTGAGAAACGTCACGGTCCCGTTGTCACGGAAGTCCGGGTCGGGGCTATCGATGAACCCCTGGTACAGCTTGTACTCGACCGAGTCCCATTCGAGGCTGATCTGGACGCGGCGGAGCAGATCGACGTTCGGGTAGTAGATACCGTCCTCGTTCAGCGGGTCGAGATCACGGTCTTGGTTCTCGAGCACGACGATCGCGGCACCGGCGTCGTCGCGGCGAGCTCGTTCTGCCGGCCCCGGTGGATCTCACAGGTCTCGATCCGTGGAACATCGATGTACTGCGCGATCTCAACCCAGTTGACCCTGGTGGGTGTACGCGGTTGATGCGCCGGACGGGCCGGCCAGGACACGGACGGTCAGGGCGGTGATCGCGATCGGATCGGCAGTCTCGGTGATGGTCTGCCAGGCGACACCGTCCATCGACGCGTCGAGTAGGCTTCGGCCGTTACGGAACCGGATCCGCAGGCACTCCCATAGTTCGGTCGTGTTGACGACCGCGAGGTTCGTCACGCTGCCGGCGACGCTCTGCGGTGACCCGTAGCCGGCGGGTGCTGCCGGACACGTCGATGAAGCAACGCAACAGGTTGTTCCCGTCGATCCCGATCTGGATGTCGCAGAGTTGCGTGTTCCCGGCCATCGTGGCGAGCGTCGGCGCGTGCATCGTTACCTGCCCATCGGTCAGGTCATACGTGGCCTTCGATGTGATGAAGGAAGCACCGGCGTCGCCGTCGTTCGTGAACCGCAACATCCCACCGGAAACCGTGACCGGCGTATCCGGATCCTCCGTCAACGTCCACAGCGCCGTGTCGACCGTGCTCCCGTCGAACTCGTCGACGATCCGATCCCAGTTGCCGGTGATGTCGTGCCAGATGGTGACCGCGTCTCCGGGGTCATCATCGAACGCGGCCCGCACATGCAGGATCGGCCGGGTCTGTCCGAGCGACTGCGGGCTCATCGGACCGCGTAGCTCCCGTTGCGCTTCTCGTACTCGGTCAAGGCGTCGACGACCGCCGCCTGGAGCTCCGCGCTTGTCACCGACGTAATTCGGGAAGTTCAGCGTGAGCCCACCGCACGCCTCCCGCTGCGAGCTGCTCTCGGGGTGACGATCATCTCGCCGCGACGGGCGAGGATCGGGATCACATCACGAACCGTGGGACGGCGCCCGTCGAGGCCGACGATCCCGCCGGGCGTCGTAGCCCCTGGATGCCACGGGGTGAACCCGGCGGCGGATCGGTCCGCCCGGCCCCCGTTCGGCTCCGGGCGCTGACCGCCGGATTCGTACTGCTGGCCGCCGATCGAGATGAACGTGTGCGACGTGCGGGTTACCCGTCTGCTTCGTATACCCGGTGATGAGCTGACCAGCCACCGCCGACCAGCCCGTTCAGGCCGGGTAGCAGACCGGCGTCGACGTTGGCCCGGAGAGCAGGCCGAGCCCGAAGTGGAGGATCGCGCTCACGAACCCGGAGCAGTCGAACGGCCCGTCGAAGTCCCATCCGCCGTGCCCGCCGCCAAAGACGTAGTCCTGGCCCATCCCGGAGATCTGGGCGGCGTAGGCACGGGCCCGGGCGACCCGGGCGGCCTTCGTGTTCACGAGCGGGACGATCCGTGGGGGAGGCCCCCTGCAGCCCGCCGGACGGGACGTGCGCTCCACGGCCAATGCTCCCAGGTCTGCACGTCCGGCCGGTCGACGGTAAGCAGAGTCGCGGCGATCTCGTGCTCGGCGACCCACCGCTTGAGGAACTCGGGTCGGCCCTTGCCGCACCGTTTCCGAAGTACTCCACGCATGAACGGTCGGCCTGCGCCGCCTGCCACCACTGCTCCCACCACGGAAACGCGAGCGGATGCCCTTCGCCTCCCGCACCGGCCCGGCCCGACGTGCGGGTAACCGGTCGTCGTCGGCGGACGGCGTTGATCGTCGACCGTTCTTTCGTCGACGGGTAGAAGATCTCGAAGAGCTTCTCGGCGATCGGCGACCAGTGCCCGCCGGCGTTCCAGAAGGTGCCGAACATGATCCCCTCGCCGACTCCGTCCGGGTCGAGCCGGTGGGGACACCGGCGACGCCGAGCTCTGTCTGGGTTGCTGGGTCGACGGCGCCGCGGTCCTGGAGCCGGGGACGCCTGCACGGGCGAACGCGCGCCTGGGCCGCCAGCCGGCTGATCTGCGCGGGGGTGACGACCGCTTCGTTGCGGGCGAGCAGGGGCGAGGACGTCGTCGCCGCGGCCGGAGCCGCCGGTGATCCGGCCGCCCTGGCGAACCCTGGGATCCGCAAGCCGAGATAGTCGATCTGCAGGCCGCTGCCGCCGAGCGCCCGCAGGTCCATCCACGCGCCGCTCCCTCGACCTGACGGATGGACCCGACTCGTCGGATCGCGCCGACCGCCGTGCCCCGGAGCCTCGCCGCTGGCGTTCTCGATCCCGACGGCGATCCCCTGCATGATCGGAGCGCCGACCTCGTCCGCCATCAGCTTCGACGGTGAGCCGATCCCGAAGAACCCGAGGATGCTGTCCTTCAGCTGCCGAGCTTGCCGCCGAGCCAGCTCGTGAACGAGTCCCAGGCGCCGGTGATGCCGCTTCTTGATCCCGTCGACGATCGCGGAGCCGATCCCTTGAACCAGTCGAGCGCCTTGCCGGCCAGGTCTGCGGCGAGGCCCACCAGCCCGGAGAAGATCGCGAATCTTGTCGGCGAGGTGCCGATCCCTTCCTTGATCCCATCCCAGATCCCTGCCCGATCTCCCCTTCGCCTTCGTCACGAACCTGAGGCGAGACCGGCGAGCCGGTCGCCCATCCCGCGGACGAAATCGACGACCGCGTCGATCCCATTCTGGACGAGCGTCTTGATCCCATCCCACGCTGAGAGAGTAGCGACTTGATCCCGTCCCAGGCGGCCCCGGCCACGGTCTTGATCACACCCCAGGCGGCGGAGAGAACGGTCTTCAGGCTCTCGAGCGAGCCCCGGACGATCCCCTCGATCCCATCCCAGACGCCGGAAAGATTCTGCGATCCCATCCCACGCGCCTGACCAGTCACCGCGGATCAGCGCCATCACGGTCTTGATGATCCCGCCGACCACGTCGATCGCCGCCTGCACCACGGTCTTGATCGTGTTCCACGCGTTCTCGACGACCGAACCTTCAGGTACGGCCAGACCTCCTCGAAGATCGCCCGCACTCCCGTTCATCGCGGTCTCGAGCGTCGCCTTCATCTCGTCCGTGTGCGCTTGATCGACTCCCAGACGCCGACCGCGGTATCGCGGACGAAATCAAAACCGGCGCGAACGTGTCGCGGAGGAAATCGACGACCTTGCCGACGATCTCCCGAAACGTCTCCGACTTCTGGTAGGCGACCACGAAACCGGCGACCAATGCTGCGACCGCGGCAACGACGAGGCCGGCCGGGGAGACGAGCGCGCCGATCGCCGGGCCGAGCGCCGAGAACCCCATCATCGCCGGGCCGACCGCGGCCAGGCCGCCGCCGATCATCGCGATCAGCTCACCGTACGGGCCGACCGCCCGACGACCCGGTTCTTCAGCATCGACAGCTTGTCGCCGAGATCGAACGTATCGGCGGCAGCCTTGTTGATCGTGTCGTGCGAGTTCGAGAGCGTGTCGAGGAGCCCGTCGATCTCGAACCGGCCCTCGAGGATCGCGGCGGCCATTCGGGCCCGCCCGGGCGCCGAACGTCTCCATCGCCAAAGCAGTCGCCTCCGCACCGGGCCCGAGCTTCTGGATCCGGTCGATGACGTCGGTCAGCCCCTCCTTCATCGGCACCCCGGCCTTCGCGAACTTCCCCCATCGCGATCCGCAGCGACCCCATCACGAGCTCGGTGTTCACACCGTTCTTCTCGAACGACCCGAGCAGCGCGGCCGCCTCGTCGATCGAGAAGCCGAACTGGCGCATCGGCGCACCGAAGCGGACCATCAGGCTGCCGAGCGACTCGACGCTCGACCCGGTCACCTGGGACGCGCGGAACAGCCCATCCAGCGCCTCCGACTGATCCTTCGTCTTCACCGACCAGTCGCCGAAGACACGGGTGACAGTCTCGACGCTCGCGTCGATCCCGAGGTGCTGCAGGTTCGAGAACTGCCGGGTGGAGCGTTTCGAGCGGCTGCCCGGTCGCTCCGAGCCGCTGATTCGAGCTGGGCGACGGTGTCGCCGATCTGGGAGAGCGGCTGGTTCGAGGTGGCGCCGACCCGTTTGACGACGTCGCCGAGCGCCTCCAGCTCCTTCCCGGTCTTGCCGGTGTTCGCGCGGATCCCGTCGATCGCCGTGTCCCACTGATCGAACGCCTGCTTGCCGAGGACGGCGATCCCGGCGGCGACAGGGGTTAACGTTGCGGTCAGGCCGGCGCCGAGCGCACCGACCTTCTGTGTCATCGACGACCGGAACGTCTCGAGCTGCCGGTCAGCCTTGGTCGTGTCCGCTTCAAGCTCGAGAACGGCTCACGCCGAGCGACTCGGCCATCAATCAGCCTTCCTCTTCGGTGTGAGCTTCACGAGGGGTCCGAGCTGGCGCAGATCGTCGATCGTCTCCACCCTCGTCGCCTTCTCGCCGCCCTTCGCGGCCCGCTCGAGCTCACGCATGAACCGGTCCGATCGGACTTCTTCACGGAACCGGTGCCGACAGCGATCGTGCTGACCGCCGCCCGGCGTTCCTCCGCCTCCAGCCGTGGCAGCATCGTCGTGTAGGCGTGCAGGATCCCTGACGGCAAGGTCGAGCCATCGTTCGGGGTCGCCTCCGTAGAACCGTTGGAGTCGGGCGATGAGCTCCCCGGCAGCAACTCCGCGGCCGCCGCGATCTGCGCGAGCTGCTTCGCCTTCACGAACGCGAAAAAACGGCTGATCACGTCGACCTTCGCCATCTCCGAGATCCGCTGGAGCATCTCGGGGCTGACCCCGACGATCAGCTTCCCGGCGATCTCGTCGACGATGAGCGCGCGACACCTTGCTCTGCGCCTGGGACGGCCTGGCGTTCGCGATGATCTTGTCCATTTCTTCGGCGAGGCGGGCCATCCGTTGGTACTCGAAGCAGCCCGAAGTCCTCGCGGACGGCGAGCTCCCGATCATCTCACCGTCGAATGTGATCTTGGTTCGGGATGGCGCTATCGCGCCGAGGTCGAGCACGTTCTCGTCTGCCATGACTGTGAGTCCTCCTCGGGGTCCTGTGTGTCGCGGTGATCTGAGGTCGATCCCGAGCTCCGGGCTGGCCTGCTGGAAGCAGGTCGTATGCCTGCCTGAGCCGACGAGCTTGCCTGCGCTGTCGGCCCTCGATGTCTTGCTCGACCGGGCGGCCTCATCGAGTCAGCGCGGCTGCCTGTGCGATTGCTGTGACAGCGCGGAGACTCACGGCTAGGACGCCTCTGCGGTCTGGATCTCGACCTCGATGACGTCCGCGTCCTGGTACCTTGACGGCGTGGATCACCACGGCCAGCCGGGCCGGCTCGCCCTTGTTGAAGTTGACGGAACCCGACGCCGACACGAACGCCCGGGTGAACCGGTAGTCCATGTTGAGCTCGTTGTCGACCGTGGACTGGCCGCGGAGCAGGACGCTGAACGCGTTGACCTGGTCGCCGCGGAAGAGCGAGAACAGCGACGAGCCAGGTACGCCCGGGCCTGCCGCGGTGTGGCGGTGACGGTTGCGTTGTTCATGGCGAGCGCGTACATGTCGGGGCTGAGGTCGACGAGGTTGAGAGTCGCCTCGAACGTCTCCCCGGTGCGGAACCGCTTGACGCTCATCGTGGAGCCGGCCGGGGTGAGAGTCGGAGACTTCCTCGTCGTGGGTGATGTCGACGCCGGCGTCGTCGTAGTTGCGGCGCCGTTGGTTCCCGAGCTTCGTCCGCCGACGGGGAACGAGGCCTCGGAGTCGTCGAGTTCAGGAAGCTGGTCGATGGAGGGGCCGACCTTCGGCGAGTGTGGGAGATCGCCTCAGGAGGGCCCAGCCGGCGTCTCACGACGGCCGATTCCGATGGGGGGAGGGCTTCACACGACACCTGCTCCCTGCTCATCTCCCTCGGCAATCAGCGCGCCATGGTTCACGTTAAGGGGAGGAACAGCGTCGCCAAGCTGACGCCCGAGAAGGTCCGAGCGATTCGCCTGCTCCGTGCGGGTGGCTCGTCCGAGAAACGCATCTTCGAGTGAAGTCGTAAGAACTGGTCGTCACGTGTCCTGAGCCTCCGAATCGTCAAGCTCGTCGATTCCAACCTCCCGGCCTCTCGTCGGCCGTCTCCGGGTCCGTCGCCTCGCGCTCCGCCCGTCGCCTGCCGCCCCGCCGCTCGTACGAGGGGGCGTCTTCGATCGCGACGAACCTCAGCCGCCGGTCGGCGAGCAGCCTCGTGGCTGTCGCATCGTCGACGGTGAACTCGTCGCCTCGATCATGGATCTCGCCGGCCACGTTCACCCGGTGGCCGGGCCCTTCGTACCTGAGTCGTGCCATCTCTCCCTCCCTATGCGGCCAGCACGTCGCTCGCGAGCAGCTGCCATGACGAGTAGGTGACCGGCCAGTCCGTGTCGGGCTCGACGCCGCTGGTGCCCCGGGACGCCTCGTTCGCCCAATGCCAGGAGCACCCCGTCGGAGACGATGCGTTGGAGATGCTTGAGGCGCGCCCGCGGCTCGCCAGGTAGACCGCCCAGGACTCCGGCCTGGTCTGCCCGTAGCAGTCGACATCGATGCGACGGTCACCGTAGTCCTGGGAGCGGCCGAGGAAGCCTCCGCCTGCCGGGTTCACGGTGACGAGCGGACGCGGCATGCTCGCGTTCTCGAACTGCGGCACCTGCCCGCCGTAGACGCGCCCTCCGACGAGCGCCACGAGGTCGCTGTCGAGGCGTAGCCAGCTGACGAGCGCGTCGATCGGATCGACGAGGGCAGTCACTGGAATCGCCCCTGATCCGGCGGGCGAGCGTCCGGGAACGCGATGTCAGCGGCGGGCCGCAGGAACGGACGGCGGCGCTCGGAGGAAGAGCCCGTAGAAGCCGCGCCGCTGGGTTGAGCCGAACTTCCCGCGCGCCTTGCCGGCCGCGATGACAGCTGGTTCGCTGACCGTCTCCTCCGCGAGGCGGCCTGTGCGCCGCGGCGCCGCCTGGGCCGCCTGCTGCGCCGCATCCGCGGTCGTCTCGTCGATCGCCTCGCGCGCCGCCTCGAGCAGCCGATCCGACGATCTGCTGTGCCCGCCAGTCGACGATCCGGCTGGCCATCAGCGGATCCTCCTGACGAGCAGCTCGACGTTCGACGAGCGGCGGATAACGCCTTCGATGCCCATCGGGCCGTCCATGAGCTCGTCTCCGTGCTCGTCCAGGACGGCCGTGATCCGGTCGGCCTCGGTGACGTCGACGCCCGGTGCGACCAGGATCCTACGGTCAACGAGCACCGCCGTCCGGTCGACGTCGATCGGCTCGCGGGCGGCGTCCGTCCAGGCCCTGCAGGGACGTCCTCGAGGGTGCATCTGCCAGTCCGGAGCTTCCGGTTGCCCCCAGGGTCCGAGGCTCGCGGCGTTCGCGTCCCGCCCGATCGTGCAGCGGTGGCGGAGCCCGACACGGGGTCGCGACAAGGCTCACCTGAGCTTCACCGTCCCGTTGCGGCCGGTGAGCAGACGGCGGAGCGCCTGCTTCTCGCTGTCGGTGAGCAGGAGGCCCCGGTCGGCGTAGCCGACCTGCTCGGGCCTGTACCCTCGCGTTCGACGCTGCCGAGGTTGACCCAGATCCGGACGACCATCTCAGAGGCAGACGCCTCGGACGATCGAGGAACGGTCTCGTAGCCGTGCGTGTAGGTGACGACGAGCTCCTGCCATGGGTAGCCGAACCCGCCGACGTAGCCGGGCGGCCTGACCGTGCGGAGCGCGACGAGCGTGTCTCCGTCCCGGTACCAGTCCTGATCTCGATCAGAGGGCCGCCGTCGAGGGCGACGGATGCGACCGAGACGACGGGCCGGCTCTGGGAGCGTGATCCGGTCGTCGCTGGTGCCGCGCCGCTCGAGCACGTCGCCCGTGACGAGCTCCGAACTGCTGGCCGGTCTCGTCGACGATCAGCCCGGATGCGAGCTCGACAGCGTGTCCGCCCGTTGCTCTTCGAGGCTGTTGAACTCGACGCCGAGCCGGGCCTCGAGCTCTTCCGATGTTGCGAACTGCGGCATCTACTCGTCGTCTTTCGACGGCTTGCGGCGTGACCGCTTCTTCTGGGCGGGCGGATCGTCGAGGCGCTCCCACACGTGGGGGAGCCGGTCGAGGCGGCCGCTCGGCTTCTCGAACCTGACGATCTGGCCGGTCCGCTTGTTGCGGTAGCGGATCATGCTGCGGCTCCTCTCCTGTCGAACCAGTCGGCGTATTCGGCGTACCCGTCGAGGGGAGGCCTCGGCGAACTGCTCCCAGCCCTCCTCCTCGAGCGGGGTGAGCCGCTCCCCGGTCGCCCGGTACAACGGTCGGGCTGGGTTGCCGACCAGACTTCGCCGGCGGGGACGTCTTTCGTGACGACCGCGCCGGCGCCGATGCGTGCGCCCTTGCCGATCGTCTTCCTGGGCAGGATCATCGCGCCGATACCGACTCGGACGTAGTCGTCGATCTCGACGTAGCCGCCGATGACGACGCCGGGGGCGAGCTCGCAACCCGCGCCGATGAGCGCGTCGTGTCCGACGTGGCACCGTTTCATGCACCACGAGCGCTCCCCGATGGTGGTCGCCCGTTCGATGCCAGCATCGATCGTGACGAGCGCCTCGACCGTTGCCGTCGCCGCGATCTCGGGTGGGATCCCCGGGATTGTGTGCCGGTAGGCGCGGCTCTCGGGCGGCTCGCCGATCACAGCGGTCGGTGGATCACGCGACCAGCTCCTCCCGGGCGATCCGCTCGTGCGTCGCGCGCGCCAGCTCGCATAGCTCGGCCGGGTAGAGCTCGGCGAGCCGCCGCCAAGGATCCGTGTACTCTGGGCCGACGCCGACGAGCTGCACGGTCTGCCGATAGGGCGTGATGTTCCACCGCGTCTTGAAGTCGACGCGGGCGAGCTCGTGCGGGTCGTGGAACAGCCAGCGGGGCCGGCCGGGCCCGGTGACGCCACGGACGAGGCTGCCGTCGAGGCCTCGGCGCTTCTCCGGCTTGATCGGCTCGAACTTCCGTGTCTCGAGCAGGAACCGCGGCAGGATCCACGGGATGACCCCGTACCGGTGACGAATCACGGTGCCACGCATCCGGCCGTGCTCGAGATCGACGACCGCGAGCTTCCGGCCGCCGACGATCGTCGTCGGCCCGGGCAGCTTCTCGAACACGGACTCGTGCAGCCAGTCGTCGGAGCCGAGCGCGACGACGAAGTCGGCGTCACCTTCGACGCAGGCGTATCTGAACCCGGCGTTCGTCTTCCGGCCCAGGTACGCGTTGCTCATCTCGACGGTCGCGAACTTGTGCTCGCGGGCAAGGTCGAGGTTCTCGTCGTCGGCGACGATCACTGCGTGCGCCGTGATCCCCATCCCGTCGAGGCGGCGGATCAGGTCGGCCCGCTGTGCGAACACGAGCTCGGAGACGGCGAGCCGGCCGTGCGCTGGGCTGGAGAGCCAGACGATGGGCCGTCGGGTGAAGCTGGGCGCCGCCACGGTGCCGACGGCGCCCTGCTCTGTCATCTCGACCCGCTCCCAGCCGTCCAGGCGCTCGAGCCGCGGCCACGGGGCAGCGCGCTCGACGACCTGGCCGGTCTGTCGGTTGCGGTAGTAGACCACGGGTCGGCCTAGGTGCCGTCGTCGCCCTTGATCAGTACGGCGCGGTTCGCGTCGAGCGTCTTCACGCCGATCAGCACGTCCATCGACACGACGTCTTCCTTCTGGTCGATGTCGTAGTCCATGACGACCCGGATCCCGAACGACTCGTCACCGAACACGGCAGCGTTCGCCGCGCCCGAAGGGGAGCGCGAGCGTTCGGGCGACGAGCGCGAACGCGGTCCGGTGGAACAGCACCCCGACCTCGGTCGTCGACTCGCCCTGGTCGATAGTGGCGCCGGGCCCGGTGATGTTCTGCGTCGTGTAGATGTCGGCGCCGAACTTCCGGCCGAGCGACGCCTCCTTCAGACCGTCGGTGTCGCCACGCTGGTCGGCCTGGTGGAAGAGCGGATCGCCGAGCCACGCCGCCTCGATCTCGGGGCCGACGACCGCGTACCGGGTCGTGAGCGGCACGTTCGCCTGGTTGAGGATCTTCCGGGCCTCGATCAGCACCTCGGGATCCGTGAGCGCGTACGTGTCACCGGTGCCGCCCGTCTCCTGCGTGATGTCGTCGCGCAGGGTGAGGATCTTCCGGTCGATCGCCTGCTGGATCGCCTCGGTCGCGGGCGCGACGAGCTGCTCGTTGAAGTCGGAGAGCTCGAGCGTCCGCTGCTCCGCGGTGACCTTGAACGACACGTCCAGGAGCGTGTCGAGACGACCGGGATCCCGGACTCCGTCGCGTCCTGCAACGACGATGCCCGTGGTGCGGATCGTACTCGTCCGCCTCGAAGACGGCGGGCTTGCGGATCGTGATCGTGTCACCGACGGCGCCGGCGAAGTCCGCCGAGTAGTCGCGGTGGACGAGCCCGGCCATGACCCGGTTCTCGTAGAGGTTGGCGTACGCCAGACGCGCGATCACGTCCGGCGTGATGAAGGTGTTCGCCATCGTTCGCTCCTCGGGTTAGCGGAGTTTCCCGACGGTCTCCCTGACCTTCCGGGGGTCGTCGAGCTTCTCGAAGTCGGTCGGCTCAGGGCGCCCTCTGGCGCCCTGATCCGCCGAGCCGCCAGTTCCCTGGCGTCCGCCTCCCCTGCGAAGCGACCAGGTAGGGCCGCTTCTCGAGGAGTGAATCCATCGCCTTCGCGATGTCCTTCGGGTTGCCGTCCGCGTCGAGCTCGAGCAGGTCGCTGTCGATCCCGGTCAGGTGCGCGAGCGCTCCTTCCGGGTCGGCGACCTTGTGCTCGCGGTCGCTGCGGGCGGCCTCGGCGATGATAGCCGAGCGGATGGTCGTCTCCCGCGCGCTGCTGCCGGGCCTTTTCGGCTTCGGCCTCGGCCTTCTCGCGTGCGGCGCGCTCGCGCTCGAGCTCGGACTTCTGCTCGTCCTGGAGCTGGTCGTACTGCTCGGCCTTCTTCTTCAGGTCGTCGTAGTCCTCGTACTTCGCGCGCTCGCGGGCGAGCCGCTCCTTCACGATCCGGTCGACGTGCTCCTGGGTGAACGTCTGCGCCTGGCCGCCGTCGCCGCTTGCCCTTGTCGTCGGGCTTCTCCTCGCGCCGCCGCCGTCGCCGCCGCCACCTGCCGCCCTCTCCGTCGCCTCCGCGTTGGCCTCGAGGTCGATGATCCTGAGCACGTCTCCTCCTCTGTTCGAGTTCCCGGCGGCCCGTGGCCGCCGTCTAGACTCCTGCCGTTCGTCGCGAGATCCGCGCGGGCCGCCGCACCTGGGCGGACGCCCACGCCCGGTCGAAGAGCGCTTCCTTCGTGATCCGCACACGCGCTGACGTCACGCGCGGCGCCGACGCGACGAGCGTGAGAACGATCGGCTGAGGCTCGATCGTGATCTGACCCACGCCGAACGTGACCCGCCGGTGCCGGCACCGCGAGCACGGTCACGACCGGGCCCGCCTCCGTGCGCATCGCGAGCTCGACGGCCGGCTGTCCGGCCGCGATCGCGAGCTCGACCGGGTCGGGGCGCAGCGTGATCGCACCCAGCGACACCGCGGGCGTGGGAACGACGAACGTCGCCACGGCCGGCACTGGCAGCACCGCGAGCGCCCCGCCCTGCACCGTGACCGTGGGCGCCGGGACGACGAGCTCCGCGTCGACGGGATCGGCGGCCGCCGCGAGCGACAGGGTGACCGTCGGGGCAGGGACGACCAGCTGCGCCTCGATCGGCTCCGCGGTCGCCGACAGCGTGCGCGCGACCCGTCGGGGCGGGCACAACGAGCTCGGCTTCGACCGGGTCGGGCACCGCCTCGAGCGCGAGCGTCACGGCCGGAGCTGGGACGGCAAGTGCTGCTTCCACCGGCGCAGCGGTGGCCGCGAGCGTGTGGCGCGATCGCCGGCGCGACCGGTGCGACGGTCATGGTGATCGGGTCGGGCGCGACGTCGAGCGTCCGCTCGAGCGCCGGGGTGGGGCCACTGCCAGCGGTGAGCTCCGCCCGGGTCGGCGGTGAACGCGAGCGCCCCGGCGTGACCGTCGGCTCGGGCAGCACGGCGGTGGCGACCGCCGGCGACGCTTCCGTCGCGAGTGTCCGGGCGATCGTCGGCCCTGCGGCGGCGGCGGCGAGCACGGTCGGATCCGGGCTGACCGTGAGCGCGCCGAGGGTCACTGTCGGCGTCGGCACGGTCAGGGCCACCGCGGCCGCTACGGGCGCGAGCTCGAGCGTCAGCTCCACGGCAGGTTCCGGCACGATCGCCGGGATCGCCGCGGCCGAGGCGGCAACGGTGAGAACCTCGGCCGACGGCGGGCGCCGGGACGACGGTGGGTGCGGCGACCGGCGTCGGGTTCACGGTCAGCGCGCCGACCGCGGCCGGGAGCAGCGCGAGCGTCACCGACGCCCAGAACTCCGCGCCGGGCAGTGTGCCGACCACCGCGGCGGAGACGGTGCCGCTGAGGCGACCGTCTGGTAGATCAGGTCGGCGCGGGCGTCGGAGCCGCCGGTGTCTGAGAAGCCGCCCGCAGCCGTCCACCCGTCCGGTGGCATCCCGGACGAGTAGTCCGGGTCGTCGTCGACGCCGACGAGCGCGACGGCCATCCGGTTCGTCCCGGTCGTCGTGATCTCCGCCGTGTCCGGCGTCGTCTCCGCCGTCGTCAGCTCGTCGGCACGGGTCGCGTCCTCGAACGGGGTGCCCGGTGTCGATGCACCCGGAGAACGCCCAGCCGACCAAGAGCGGCTGGCCGCCGCCGCCGCCACGGTCACCCGTGAACGAGGTTGGCACCGTGGCCGGGCACCGGTACCACCAGAACGACACGGTAGGTTCCCGGACGGCGACGGATCCCCGATCTCGTCGCGGCGACCCCGTTGTTGTCCTCGACGGACTCCCAAGCCTGCCACCGGAGATGGTGACGAACAGGACGACATCGCCCTCGGCAGCCCCGCAGGGGCGGACATCGTGACGATGGCGGCGGTGTTGCCACCACCGATGCCGGCCAGGGATCGGAAAGCGATCGCCATCTAGGCGGCCTCTGCGAGCTCCTGATCTCCGCGAGCAGACCCTCGAGCCGGGCGATCTCGCCGAGCAGCTCCGGCTTCGTTGACACCGGCGGCGTCGAGTTCGGCCCGCAGGTGGGCGATCTCCAGCTCATGAACGCATCGACGCACGCCTGATCGCACACGCCCGGCTCCGGCTCCGGCTCCGGCTCCGGTTCAGGTTCGGTTGTTGGCCCGCCGGATGCCCAGGCGGCCAGCGTCTCCACGTTCGCGCACCGCGGATCCGACCCGGCGACCAGGAGGTTGCCAGCGTTCACCGGTGACTGGGCCCCCGCATCGGTCATGAACGGATTCCGTCCCGACAACGGCCGGCAGATCAGCGAATCCCGCAGCCCCGAGCTGAGCGACCGGCCGAGATTCACCGTGTTCGGATGCCGAGGCCCGATCGCGCAGTGAACGCAGACGACGTTCGTCGGAGTGAACGACCCCACCGCGCGTTGCACGAAGAAGTTGCCGCCCCCACCGCCGTAGCAGTCGAACACCACGTTACGGAACGTGATGTTCCGGCCGCCCATCGCCTGCAACCCGTCCTGATAGCGTCCCGTTGGATGGGACCCGGAGCAGGAGACGAACCCGCCCTCGACGACAAGATCATGCGCGGTCGAGCTCGCCCCGCGCGGATTCTGGATCTTGACCCCGTCACCGTTGACCACACCTGTGATCTCGAGCCGGCCGATACGCCCTGAGCAGCCCGGGCCGACCCTGAGAGCATCCCCGGGCGGCGTCGTGATCCGAACCAGGTCGTAATCGACGGTCGTGTTGCACGTCCAACCGGCGTTATCACGGACCAGCGTCTGACCGGATCCCGCCGAAGCGACACCGGCCAGGACGAGGAGCAGAAGAAGGCCGCTGCCGCGGCCCCCAGCACCCGTCGTATCTCCGATATGCGTCTCATGTCAGCTGAAGATCCCCTCGGCATTCCACGCCACGTCGACGTTGCCGCCGTTGCCGGAGAACGGGAAGACGGACGGCGATGTCGTGTCGATGTAGGCGATCGGCTGATCCGCCGCCGCCGTCCCATCCACATGCCGGTACAGCAGAAGGGCTGCCGCCTGGCGGGTGCCGGCACCAAGCGACGCGAACTGGATGTCGTCACCGTCGAACTCGCCACGGTTGTTCGCCGGGTCCGTGTTGACCGCCTCGTTCGCGATCTGCTGACGCGCGTAGTTCGCGCCGTCGTACTCGTCGAGCGTCGTGAAGTCGCTACATGACCAGCGTCCTGCTCCGTGTCCGGTCGTGTTCGTCATCACGACGCGACACGGATGTCGTGCGAGTTCAGGTCAAGGTCGGCGGATAGCAGCTTGCTCTTCGCCGGGGTAAAGTTCGCCATCGCCATCCCTCGGGACGCGTGGGAGAGCTCGCCGTGTAGGCCTCCACCCCGGAGCGGCCGTGGCCGCCTCGACGTCCGAACCTCGCCGATCACGTCGAAGAGGCTCTCCCGGCCCCTGAGCACCGGATGCCCCTCTTCGAACCGGTCATCATCCGCGCGCACCACGAAGTCCGCCCCGTCGTGCTCACAGACGAACGTGGTGTTCGCGACGTAAGCCGCTTCCGCCCTGCCATCTCCTGCACTCTCCTCTTTGGAACGAGCTGGGGCCGCCCACACGCTCGGGCGGCCCCAGCATTCACCGATCCGTTGAGCCGCCGGCCTCACGACGCCTTCGACTCGAGGACACGGAACGCCGCCTCGGCGAGCACCTCGCCGCGGTTGCGCCAGTACGCGTAGAACCCACGCTGCCCGGTCGGGAACCGGTTGCAGGCCCGAACAGATGCTGGATCACCTCGACCGACATGCCGACCCGGTCGACGATGATGTACTGCGAGAAGTCGCCGTACACCGCGATCTTCTGGTTCGCAGCCACCCGGAGTCCATCGCCGAGTTCTCGTAGACCGGCTTGCCGAGCAGACGATCCGGGTTCCCCTCACCGAGCTGCACCCACAGGTTCGCCCCGCCGGCCGTGTCGAACTGGCGGATCCGGTTCAACTGCGACAGGTTCAACATCCACGACGCCCGCGCCCGCCACCGCGGCGGCAGGGCCGCCGATACCGTGTACAGGTCGGCAACCGCGAACGTCGCGATGGTCGCCGTGTCGACGATCACCGTGTCGTCGTCCGGGTTGTCGAGCGCGTACAGGAGCCCTTCAGAGTTCGGGGCCACCCCGTCTGGGTCGTGTACGCGGTCGTCTCCTCGTCGTCCTTGGCGTCCTGCAGCATCCGGGTGATCTCCGCCTGCAGCGACGGCCAGTCCTGCCGATCTCGATCAGGAACGGGATGAACCCCCTGCACCCGGTCGGGCTTCACCGACGGCTGGCCAACTCGGGCGCGTTGTCGGACGCCTCCGCCGCCTCGGACGCACGGGCCACAGTGACGCCGGCGGAGGTGATGCCGCGCCACTCGTTCGACGTGATCGTCTCGACCCGGGCGATCTGCGGAACGGGTTGATCGACCCGTCCGAGGTCAGGATCACCGTCAGGTCGAGCACGAACAGGACAGCGTAGCCGCCCTGCGCCCCCGCACCGGTCGAGCGCTGTCCCGCTCCTCACCGGCCAACTCGGTCCCGGTCACGTATGCCCGAACGCCCGCTGGTACTCGGGCCGGCCGGTCCGCAGGATCAGCGTTGCGACCTCGGCATCCTCGGAATGGCGGGAGAGGAGGTACTCGATCCTCTCCTTCGCCGCAGCCGAATCGACACCCGGGTAGGCGGCCCGGTCGGCGGCCATCATCGCCCGGTCGCGCAGGACGTGCAGGCCGGCACCGGGGTTGAACGGGTCCATCCGCAGGTCGGCCAGGTCGTACGGGTCAGCGACCCGCCGTGTGGCCGGCGCCCCACCCAGATACGCCGGGGACGGCTCACGAACCGGGTCACGAGACCACGCCGCGCCGGCGGGCCGCTCCGTGTCACGGTCCGCGGTCGGGCCGTTGACGATGTTCGCTCGACGATCGCCTCGCGACCCTCGAACTCCGTGATCCGTGCGGAGCTCTCGCCGTCACGGTCGACGAGCGCCTTGAAGTCGGCGCGCTGCTCCTCGTTGAACGGGACGCCTGCAGCGTCCGTGTGCATCTGAGTGATCCGCTGTCTGATCTCGGCCTGATGAGCCTGCAGCTCGCGGATCGACCGGAACGTGTTCAGATCCGGGAGATCCATGCTCTCCATTCCTCCTCGGTAAGAGGGTTGGTGGGAACGGAGCGGCCGGGCTCGTCAGGTGCGGGTCTCGGTCTCCCGCGGCCACTGGGGCCAGTGCATCCTCTGGCTCGCCATCGGCCCCGCTCGGAGCGGGTGACGGATTCTCTCGAGCCGTGCGACGGTCTCCTGAAAGGTAGCGATCGTATCAGCCATCCCGACGGCAACCGCCTTCCTCGCGGTGAGCATCCGGCCTGACCGAAGTCAGACCGGACCGTCGCAACCTTGGTGTCTCGTCCCTTCGCGAGCGCGCCGACGAAGTCGTCGTAGACCTCGTCGACCCGCTCCTGCATGTCCGCCTGCGCCTCCTCGGACAGCGGTTCGAACGGGTTCCGCTCGACCTTGTACTTCCCGGCGTAGACGAACGTCGTCTTGATCCCCCTTCATCGCCATCTGCTCGGAGAGATCCCGGTGGGCGACATACGCGCCGACGGAGCCGAGCTGCCCGGACGGGGTCGTGATGATCTCGTCGGCGGCGGCGGCGAGCCATAGGGCGCCGGGGCGGGGCCATCCCGGTCACCTGGGCGACGACCGGCTTGCCCTTCGCAGCCCGGATCTCCGCGAACGCCTCGGGGATCCCCTGGGCGGCGCCGCCCGGCGAATCAATATCGAGCATCACCGCTGTCTTCTCGGGGTCGGCCAGCGCCGCCCGGAACTCGGAGAGGACACGGTCGATGCCGACACCTGTGCTCGACGAGTTCTCGATGTCCTCGGCGCGCGGGGCGATCGTCCCGTGGACACGGATGACGGCGACCTTCGACTCGGCCGGGATAAGGTCGGGCTCCTGGCGGATGCCGATCCGCTCCTGGATCTCCTCCCGGGAGGCCCGGTAGCCGCCGTGGCGTTCGGCGACGATGTCCAGGAGGGTCTGGAGCGCGTTCGGCTCCATCACCCAGACCGCCGTGCTGATCGCCGCGACGATCCGGTCGTACCGGCGCGCCTCCCGGCGCTCGCCGAGCACGATCCGATCGCGCACCGCCTGCGACAGATCCTTCTCGTCGATCAGAACCTTCGACCGTCACGGCCACCTCACGGTCGGATCCCGGCCGGCTGGCGGCGAACGACCGGATCTCGTCGGTCACCGAGCGCTCCGGCGGTCGCGCCCAGGTAGGCGGGGAACGTGACCGGGCCGAACTCGACGACCTTCACCTCGCGCAACGATCGCTCAGGCAGCCGCTCCGGATTTCGGGCTGATGCCGGCGGCCGGCGCACGAACGCCTCCTGGATCATCGAGAACCGGAAGCTCGCCCCGTACAGGCCGTCCGTCCGCAACCCGGGCAAGAGGTCACGGTTGTAGCCGGTATCGATCAGGCGACCTCGTAGTAGGCGCCAACGTCATCCTCCTCGAGCCTGAGGATCGGCCCGAGCGGCTTCCGGCCGACGGACGGGTCGAGACCCGTGCTGGAACAGCACCTTCATCCGCTGCGCCTGCTCTGGGAACGTCTTAAGGAACGCTCCACGGCAGACCCGCTCAGAAGTGCCCCTCATACTCAGACGGATCTCCGTCCACTCGTCGAACACCGCGAGGTGCCCGGCGAGGATCGCGAGGAAATCGCCTCGATCGTCACCTTCAGCCGACCGGACTTCGAGGCCGGGGAACGCGCTCGGAAGAGATCTGTCCTCGGAGGCGGCGCAGGCTCAAGCGCCGCTTCCGCAGAAGCGTCTGAGTCATCGGATGCACCTCTCGTCTAAGCGTTGAGTGCCGCTGGTCGCCGCGACCCGGTCGGATTCGGCGCCGTCTCCCCACCCTGGGGGCCGCCGCCGTTCGCCGACGGGCGCGGGACCGTTCGGCTGCGGTGGTTGCAACTGCACGGAGTAGAGGCCCGAGTGCTCGAGGATCGTCAGGTCTCCATCCTGGACGGCCTGCATCGCCGACACGGGCGTGTAACCGGCGTCCACCAGCTGGCGGACAGCCGCGGCTTTCATCTGCATGATCTCGCGTCGTCTTCGCGTCCTCCTGGAGGAACGGGATCTCACGGTCAGAGTACCAGAGCTCCGCGTCGGCAGGGGACGTCGAGGATCCGACCGTACGTGGCGCAGAACGACCGCCAGAGCGGTCGCATCGTCAGATCGGCGAACCGCCGGCGCGCTTGCCCGTAGTTCGCATAGGTCGCCGCCTGCAGCCCTTCGGAGAGGCCGACGATGATCGGCGGCACCCCGGATGCGGCGGCGATCCTCGTCTCCCCGGCGCCCTGGGTGAGCTTGAAGTCCATCTGCCGGAGGTTCGCGCCGACGACCGTCGCCTTCGCGCCGCCGCCGAGGAAAGGAGCTTGTACGCGTTCGCGACGCCCTCGTAGCCGGCGCGCATCGCTTCACCCACTCCTCGAACGCCTCGCGCTCGGTCGTGGGGTCGGTCTCGATGACCATTGACGGGGTCGCGCCACATCTCGAAGAACTTCAGCTTATGCGCGGTCGCGGCGAGGTCGGCCTGGGTCTCCTGGAGGATCGGGTAGAGCCACGACATGCCGCGGTAGCCGGCCTCGGGGTCGGGGATCGGCGCCCAGTGCGCGACCTCGGAAGCTGCAGGATCTGCGGTGACGCACCCGACCCGGGCCGCCCGGCGTGTACGCGCTACCCGATCACCTCCGCATCAACCGACCAGGCATCCGGGTCGTCGGTGGTGGAGCCGGGCACGATCGTCATCCAGTCCGGCCGCAGCCGGCGCAGCTCGCTGCCGCGGCGGATCCCGAAGTGGTTGCCGGCCAGGTCGACGTCGACGATCGCTTGGGTCAGCAAAGCCCCGGTGTCGCCGCCTGGCCACGGCCCTCGAGCGGTCAAGCGCCGGCGTCCCGAACAACTTCCCAGGTGTTCCCGAGCGCATTCGGCGAGACTGGAACCGCGCCTCCGTGAACAGCGGCAACCTGGCCAGCAGCATGCACGGAAGACGACGCCGTTCCGCGGTAGGCCTCGGGCCCGAGACCGACGAAATCCTGGAATCGGCTCCTGGTTCCACTTCGAGCGACGAGTTCCGGTTCGCGAACGGGTAGCTGGTACCCCCTGATACTGGAACGCCGCCCCCATTCCGCCAGCGACAACGGCACAACATCCGTCGCGCGCGCCTCCGCGTTCGGCACCCCGGCCATCCGCGCCAACGCCCGGCCGATCACACCCCACCTGAGACCCTCCTGTCACCATGCGGCGAGCGGCACCTTCGGCTTCTGCTCCTCGACCGTCGAGAAGTGCGCGAGCACCATCGACGCCGCCGTCAACGCGTCGATCACCCGGCGGTCCTGCTTCTTCACGTTCCGCGACGTCGACGGCCGGTCGGACCGATGCTTATCACCGGGCAGCCGCCGGGCGATCGCGTTCAGCACGTGCCGGCGCAGCTCCCGGTGCCCCGTGTGATGAATCCACCGCCGCGACACCGCCTGCACCATGAAGTCGTAGTCGTCCTGCGCGAACGAGTTCGTCTGCGGCCGGTCGACGACGGTCACGCCGAGATCGTCAGATAGCCACTGGGCGATCTCGTTCGCCTTCGACATGTCCATCACGACGGTGTCGATCGGATTCCGCTCGTGGATCGCGAGGAACGCCGCCTTCACTTCCGACGCCGGCGGCATCGTCCCGTCACGAGGCGGCGTCAGGATCTCCAGGTCACCAAAATACTGATGGCTCTCGTCGACCCGCAGGTAGGGGACGAGCGCTGTCGTGTCCTGCAACCAGGCGAAGTCGGCGCCGACAGCGATCGGCACACCCTCGGGATCGTGTCCGAGTCGTAGCAGCCGTCCCAGTCCGGTTCCGGGATCGCGACCTGCGACGACCGGGTCGGGATGTTGACGTCAGCCGCAACCAGTCCTCGCCGAAGTCGAGCGTGACCGACGCGAGCTTCTCCTCGAGATCCTCCCGGGTGATCGCCGCGAGCGGATTCGCGTCCTTCACGAACCCGATGTCACGGGCGAGCCGCCGATCCTGCACCATCCACTCCAGATAGGCGAGGCTCTCGGTCTCCGCGAACAGGAACCCGCCCGTCCGTTCCTTCACCTCGGCGGCCCCGCGGATCGTCTCTCGCATCTCCTCGAACTCCGACCCCGGCTCCCCGGCCGTCGAGATCGTCAGGATCTGCCCGCGACGCTTCCGCAGCTTGCCCTTCCACAGCCGGTAGAGCTTCAGATCGGGATGCCGGTGCAGCTCGTCCACGAGCGCGAGCGTCGGGATCACACCGTCACCGGTGTCGACCGCCGCCGCGTACACCTTGATCCCCTCGCCACCAGTCCGCAAGGACTTGATCCGCCGGTAGCCACGCTGCACAACGAACAGCGACCGCAACCTGCGCGACCGATCAACGAAGCCGGCCGCCTGCGCGAACAGGATCTCCGCCTGATCACGAGACGCAGCCCCGAGCGGCACCCATGGAGCCGGCGTGTGCTCGCAGTGGTAGAGCGCGACCGCCGCGAGCAGAGTCGTCTTCGCGTTCCCCTCCGGGATCAGGGATCCAGACCTCCGGCTTCCGCTCGAACACCTTCCCGACGATCATCAGCTGGAACGGCTCGATCTCCCACCGCGCGCCCGAGTCCAACGTCAGCCGTGACGACCACCGCTCGAAATGCCTGACCGTGAACGGCCGCATCCGCGCACGGCAACCCGGACACTTGCACGGCTCGACTTCGAACCCACCGTCCACGTCGTCCCGCTCGGCAACAGGATCCGCGACCGCGACCGCCACCTCAGACACCGCCTCCCAGCGGGATCAACGAAACGGCTTGGTTGAGCCATTTCTCACGCCACCAACGGGTCTCTCACGCGAAGAGGTGCGGGGGCGTGGAAGGGGTGGGGGCGCCTGTCTCGCGGTGGGGTGCCCCCCTACTCCGGGCTCGGATGGGTCGTCGACGGTTGTGTGTGCGCGTTTGGCGTCTCTCGAGCCGTGGCAGCGACGCAGAGTGAGGTGAGGTCGTCGAGTGTTATGAGGTCGTGTCGGCCTTGGAGGCGTGGGGGTCAGGTGGACGGTGGTCGCGGGGTCCGAGGCAGTCGGCGCACTGGTAGCCGTCGATGGTGAGCCTGGCTTTGCGAAGCGCGTGCCATGCTGGGCTGTTGCGTCCTTGCGCTAGCTGCTTGGTGTCGACGTTGGCTGGCTTTGTCGGGTAAGGGCGTGCGGGCTGCGGCGCACGGGTCGCAGCGGGTGCGGTGTGGTGGGATGGTGGGTGTGGCAGCGGTGGCCGCCTGCGCCGGCGCACGCTCGGACGATCGGCATCAGGCTGCGACCTTCCGCTGTGCGGCGCGGGTGCGGGATGCGTGCCCGTAGTGGCGCATGATCCGTCTGATGCAGGTGGCGGGGTAGAGCTTTTCCAGCCGGAGGTACGGTTCCGCGTATTCCTTGACGCCGAAGCCGGGAGGAGGCAGTCGCGGTAGCTGTTGAGTTGGTGGCCCCGGGTCTTGAACTCGGCGATCAGGTCGGGGTCGTCGGTGGGTTGCCAGCGGACGGGATGTCCGAGTGCTGCTTCGAGGTTGGTGAGGATTGACGTGTCGATCCCTGGGGCCCGTCTGTCGTGGGGCGGGCCTGGTTGTGCGGGCGGCCCTCGAAGATCTGGCGGGGGTAGACGCGGCAGCCGGCTCCCGCCGTCGTAGCCGATCTTGAGGTGGGCGATCCGGTGTCCGGTTTCGTCGATGATCCAGCAGGCGCGGGCGGTGCGGACGGTTCCGTCGGTGGGGAGGTTGGTGAGGTAGTCGGGGTGGATCCAGTCGTCGGATCCGTCGGGGCAGATGTAGTCGGCGCCGTGTTGGTAGGCGTGGTGGATGCCGGCGTTGTAGCGGGCGCCGAGGTGGTTCGGCATCTCGATCGTGTCGAACCGGTGGGCTTTGGCGATGTCGAGGTTTTCGTCGTCGGCAACGATGACGGCGTTGACTTCGATCCCTTCGGCCCGGAGCTCGTCGGCCATGATCCGTTTCTGCTGGAGGGTGATGTCGGTGAGTTCGTGGCGGCTGAAGCGGGGATGACGAGCCAGATGTTGGTCATGCTTCCGGCCCCGGCTGGTCTCAGGTGTCGGCGTACGATCACATCTCGCAGCTCGAGATCGCGAAGTCGCGTGTTACGGCGATCGCGAGCTCGATGGGTGAGCGGCTCGGGGTGGCGGATCAGCGAGATAGCCGACGGTTCGGCCCTTCGTGGTGCCAGTACTGGACGGTCAGGCCGAGCTGGTGGAATGGGGTTTCGTCGAGGTAGTTGCGGGCGGACGGGCCTGCGAGGAAGGTGGTGCCTCGACTTCGGCGACCATCAGTGCAAGCCGCCGGGAGATCGGATCAGGTCGTGCGGGTCGTCGGCGATGATCGGGACGGTGGTGCCGGCGTCGAGGTGCGACATGAAGATCCATTCGGTTCGGATCTCGAGGTCGTGGCAGAGGAGCCGGAGGAGGGCGACGTTGAGGCCGACGAGGAGCCGGTAGGGCCTCTCGATCTCGGCGGCGTATGGTTCGCCGCTCGTGCCGAGCCGGTTGCGGAGGGTGCCGGCGAGTTTCCGCCGCCAGCGTGCGGGCCGGTCGGCGATCCGGACTCGGTTGATCGGCTGGTTGAGGTCGCGGTGGTCGACGGGGATCAGGAGCGGCGTGTCGTCGGCGAGGCGGTTGCGGTTGATCCAGCCGTAGCGGGTGAACTCGAGGCCGTCGCACCAGATGACCGTGTCGGCTGCGGCGACCTTGCTCATGACGCTGAGCCCCGGTAGAAGATTCGCCTGGTGGGCGGTGATGATCACGCCCATGAGTCCGTTCGTCGAGTGGTGTCGCAGAGGTGGATGCGCCGGCCGACCGGGCCCATGTCGAGGGCCCGCCAGGCGTGGAAGTCGAGCAGCGGCTGGTACCGGTCAAAGACGTCGGAGACGTGCGGGAACGTGCGGACATGGCCGGCGGAGTCGTAGGACGGACGCTGAGTAGGAGCTGGCGGCCGTTCGGGATCCGGCGGATCAGGTCAAGGTCGTCGTCGAGGTGTTCGAGCGTCTCGAGGGCAGATGAAGCTTGTCCTGCTCGCGACCGGCCCTGGCTCCCATTCGGTGAGATCGGTGACCTGGAAGGAGAAGCCGTCGTCTTGGACTAGGCTGTTGCCGTCTGGATCGCCATCGGCGAGAAGTCGTGGCCTTGGTAGTCGGCCCACCCGTGGTTTGCGAGGAGCCGTGCGAGCCTGCCGGTGCCGCAGCCGAGATCGACGATCGGCCATCCGCGGGGTAGCCAGCGGAGCACTTCCTCGTAGAGCGCCAGCCATGGGGATTGTTCGAGCGGGATCAGCGCGAGGCTGTCGGGGGTGGCGAGGTCGGCGTCGTAGAAGCTGGCGGGTGCGGCGGTGATCATCGGACGTCCCGGTGAAGGGCGAGCAGAACGTCATGGTCAGGTATGTGGCGTCGATCGCGAACCGGGCGACGCCGAGGTAGCCGGCGAAGTCAGCGAGTTCGCCCGGGTCGTGGATGACGCACCGGTGGTCGTGGCCGCGGTAGGCGAGCGCGACCAGGGCTCGAGCGTTGGTTGCGGTTGTCCAGAGCTGTGCGATGTCGTCGTAGGTGGAACCGTCCCGTTGGAGGTTCCAGACGCCGACGCAGGCGATCAGGTCGCAGGAGGGGAGCGGTTCGTCTGTGGTCTGGAAGTGCCGGCCCGGCCCGGCGTGGTTGGCCTCGGCCCGGTCGATCATCGTGGGGTTGCGGTCGATGCCTATGTAGCGGATCCGGTGGTCGAGGAACTCGGAGAGCCGGCCTGGTCCGCAGCCGTAGTCGACGAGCGTTTCGCCTGGCCGGGGTTGGAGGTGGTGGAGGGCGGCTTGGAAGCGGAGGGTTTGGCTGCGTTCGGTCCAGCCGGCGGCGGCTGGTCGGTCTGGCGGCGTGCGTATTCGGCCCAGGCCGGAACCTCGGCTATGAGGCTGGTTGGGACATGAAGAAGCCGCCTTCGTGGGCGGCTGAGCACATAGCTATCGCCTGTGCGGGAGGGAGCGTGCGCGGGAGGGTATGTGCCCCCGCAGCTCCGTGCGTGAGAGTATCAGGGAGCGCTCGGACAGCGGCCTAGAAATGCCAGCGGGCCGGTGACGAGCCGGCCCGGGATCTGGCGGAGCGGTGACGACCGCCGAAGCGATCGCCGTGAGGGTATCAGCGAGCGTCGGACGGAGCTTCTAGGCGTCGGGAGAATCCGCGTCCTCGTCGGTGATGACGACCGACGGTTGTGGCGGCCAGTCAGTGACGGCGATCGGCCAGAGCTCGGCGATCGGCACGTTGTCGGCGGCCTCGAGGACGCGCTGCCAGGCGTGGGCTGCGGCGAGCTGCGCCTTCCCTGGGTCGATCGGCATCTCTGGGGGTTCGTTGAGCGCACGAACCGCGAGGACGGAAGCTCGACGACGGCGGGATCCTCGTGCACCCCGCCGCTCCCGTCCGCGGGGACGCGACTCATGCCAGACCTGGCGGGCGCGCGCTGCTTCTCGGTGATCGTGATCGGGCTCACGCGGCCTCCCCTCGAATCACTTCACGTCTGGACTTCGTGGTCGCCGACCTTCTTCATCCGGACCCATCCTTTGCGCTCGCCGGGGGTCTTAGGGCTGGGGCCATCCGCAGTCGACGCACGTCCAGATGCAGACGCCCCGATGGTCACGCCAGCGGTGCTCGAGCGCGATACGCGCGGAGCCGCAGTCCTTGCAGCTGTCCGGTTTGCGCACGTCGTCGCTCATGCGGGGATCGAGGCCGCCGTCTGCTCGAGCACGGGTCGGCGCACGGCTGGCACATCGGAGGTTCCGCACCCCGAGCAGCTCTGTCGTGAACATCACCTCGGTCTCAGCCACGCCGATGCAAACGCCAAGGTGATCCCAGCGAGCGCACAGGCAGTGGCAGGTGCCGCTCGCGCGTCGTCGGGCGCATCTCTTCGAGCCAGCGATTGCGACCCTCTATCGTCGTCCCGTGCGGTTGGCCGGCCTTGCGGTAGGCATCCCAGAGCGCGCGGTCGAGCTGAACCCGCGAACGTGCCCATCGCCGTGACCATCGCCGTGACTCAGCGGTCGGAACGCCTGAGCTGCCGCGGCCTGCGAACCGCTCAAAGCTTCCATGGACTGCCTGGGCTCACTGCTCCACGATCACCGTCCTGACACCCTCGGCCCAGCCCCGTGTCGCCCGGCATCGTTCCGCAGATCACGCCCGGCGCGTTCCTCCCGACCGCCGGGATCCCCCGCAGGTACGACTCGTCACGCATCGACCACAGCTGATCCGCAGCGGACGGAAGCCGCTGCCCGGTCTCGAGGATCAGGTCGCCGACCGTGGTCGTCTGCGCACGCTCGAGCTCCGTGACGGCGACGAACCGAGGAGGAGATGCCGGGTCTTCTCGTCCTTCATCGTGGGAGCGTCCTCCTTCTGGTCGTCGTGCCGGTGAGCCGGAGTGCGAGCGCGCCGACCAGGATCAGCAGGATCAGCAGCGGCGTGACACGATCAGGATAGGGAGTCGGTGTGAGGACGAAGACGCCGACGGCGGCGGGGCCCGCATGACGGTCGATCACCTGGAGGATGTCGCTGATCGGCTGCACGATCGTCTGGTTCAGGAACCGTGCGATGTCAAGGAACCCGTCACGGAAGCCGGCGATCGTCTGCGCGATCACGCTGCGGCCTCTTCGTGCTCGGAGTGCGATGTCGATCTTCTGATCCGCCCTGTCCAAGTGACCGCGGACGGTCGCGAGCGCCAGGCCCATGTGCACCGCGATCTGCTGCTGCGACATGTTCCCCTGCCGAAGCCTGTACGCCCGGAGCTGGGCGGTCAGCTGCTTCTCGACGAGCTGCCGGAAGTCGGGTCGAGAGAGTCCCAGGGGATTCCGTCGTAGGCGGTCTCGCTCATGCGTACTGGCCTTCCCGCAGCATCCGCTAGCTCGGCAACCGCGTAGGCTGCTGGGCGCTTCGGCGCATGTCGCACCTTCGTAGACGGTCTCGAACGCTGCCTGGGGGAGGTCGCAGGCGATGGCTCGGAGGACGGTCATGGTGCCTTCGTCCTTGTCGGTGAGGATCGATGCGAGTCGGAAGGCGTGGGCTCGTTGTCGAGGTTGCCGTTCGTGTTCGTGGCAGGCCGTTCCCGTGGTCCCTCCGAGGGCTTAGTGCCTGTACTGCTCTTACCCATACCCATCCCTACCCTGCCCAGGATCCGTTTCATGAAAGTCTGGGAAGCTTCCCCCATCTTTCCTCCATTCCTGGGGGAACGTTTCCAGTGCTTCCCCACGAGTGGGGGAATGTTTCCGTTTGGTGATGCGGGTTTGGGCCCGGCGGCGGCGGTAGCTTGGACGGCTTGGGATACTTCGGCCGCTGGTATTTGCTCCCACTTCGTGAGGACGATGTGTTCAACGTCATCGACGCTGTAGACCAGTACGTTTCCGCTCTTTTTCATTACGAGTGCGTCCCGAACATCGCGGATCTGGTCGTTCCGTGAAGTCGTCGTAGGGGAAGATCGTGGAGCGGAGTCCGGCTGGTCTCCGAGGATGGGTCGTCGTCGTCGGCGCGTTGCTGAAGAGGCCGATGAAGTGAGGAGCCGCTCGAGGGTTCGAGTCGGCCGATGGTGGGTCCGTCCAGAGGTCGGGCCAGATGAATCGTTGTCCAGTCACGTTGGGTCCTCCTTCGCTTCGAGGCAGTCCGTGTGATCTGCCCCGTGCCCGAGGACGATAGTCTTGCCGCAGCCGGGGCGGACAGCGTGTTCGGCGGGTGCCCAGCGTTCGCCGTCCCAGACTCCGAAAGGTTCCGGGTTCCATTAGGCGGCCTCCTCCTCGTCGGCTGGGGGTATGTGGGCTGGTGACCCGTCCGGCGGCTTGTGCGAGGTCGAGGAAGTCGTGGAATGGCATGACGCAGATGGGTTGCCGGTCGTTGTGTCGTCCGACGATGAGCAGCCATGGTTTCCCGTTCGGCTTTGCCCTGGGCGCGGGCTTGGGCGAGCCAGGATGCGAGGACGCAGTCGCGTTTGGAACGCTTGACTTCGATGCTCCCAACGTGTGCCGGTGATGTCGGAGACCGCCTGGCCAGTGGGGCCGGTGCGGGTGCCACCCAGGGCGTGGGCGACCCTTCTCCTCTAACTGCTTCCAGGCGGCCATCTGACTGTTCCTTCCTACCGGTGCGACGCGACTCAGGACTGGATCGAGGGTCCGCGGCCCGTTCCCAGGCTGGGTGACGGTGACCGTGGCCCCGCAGGTGTCCCAGCCGTAGAACGGTCCGGCGATCGTTGGGCTTCCGACCCAGATGTAGGCGGCGTCTGAGACGTACCGTCCCGCGAGCAGTTGGAAGGATCCGCTGCGGTTGTTGCCGGGGTGTTCGCAGGTGACGTGGTAGTTGATCTGGACGGGTGCTGCGACCTCGTTGGATCCCCAGACGCCGATCGCGAACGCGGTCGTCAGATGCGGCGAAATGGTCATGGTCACGGTGGCGGTGTCGAGGTCGCCGACGGTGATCGCCTGGCAGTCAACGACGGGGCTGGATGATGGGGCATGGTGTTTGCACGCCTTGACCGGCGTTGGCGGTAGCGGCGTACGTGAATGCTGCGATGATTGCGAATAGCAGGATTACGCGTCTCATTTCGGGTTCCTTTCTTGTTGGTTAGCCGCCGTCCATTTCGCAGTAATGTTTGTCAGCGTTTGGCGGGATGGGTAGGTCTTCGGGCCGCTCGGCTTCGATGCCTTCCCTGTTCGGGCGGCCACGGGCCCGTGGTCGTATGCGGGGTCGCAGAGCGGGCAGGTTGCGGGGTCGTGGTGGCGGTCTTGCGGCGATCGCAGTGGCGGCAGTGTCCGGGGTCAGTCGCATTCGTAGGGTGCATGTCCTCTAGTGTGCAGATTGGGGGGGAGCGCAGACCAGCTCGTCGACCTCATCCTCGAACAACATTGGCACCCCTGCTCGGCCCACGTTCGGGCTGGGCCAGACAATCTCGGGGGCTGCGGTCAACGTGGAGCCGGCCGGCCTGCACCGCGGGGGCGTTTTTTTAGCAAGCGGGATCGCCGCCGAGCGCGGAGGTCAAAGCAGGGGGCTAGCCGCTGAGGATCACGGCGGCGCGGCGGACCCCCCAGCGTCTCGGCGAGGCGGGGCCAGAGAGGGTGCCGTCGTCGTCGTGGCGGTAGCCCTTGTTGCCGTCGAGCCTGGTGGCCGGACGGGTACGGGGGATCGCAGTAGATGAGCGCGTCGGGCTGGTCGTACCGTGGGATCAGGTCGAGCGCGTCCGTGGATTGAGCGTGACCCCCGTTGAGCCCGTTCGGCGGCGGCGATCAGTTTCGGCGGCAGGTTCGCCCAGACTCCGGCTTGCCAGCGTCCGCGCCGGTCGAGAACAGGATCGATGGTGGCGACCATCCGGTGCCTTCACGTGAGAACGACGGTCTGAGTGGACGCGAGGAACCGGCGGGCGGCCTCCACGTCATCCGTGTGGTCCAGCTCGGCCTTGCAGGTTTCCCATTCCGTGCGGCTGTACGGGGTCACGCGATCGCGCGGGCGGGAGCTCGTCGGGCCGGTCGCGTGAGGCCCGCCAGAACCGCATACACGTCCGTCTGCGTCGTTCAGGTGTCTCCCACTGTCGCGCGCGGTTTCGCGAAGTGGATGCGGCGTCCCAGCCACCGGCGAACGGTTCCATGGTACATCTTGTAAGCGGGCATCAGCGGACGATCTGACGAGCCAGCTTCTGCTTTGCCGCCGTAGTAGGTGAGCGGGGTCCCGGCCGTCTCATCGGTTCCCCTTCGCCCCCGCACGGTTCCGCCGTGAACTGCCTGCCTCGTCGGCGCCGCCCAGCGTGAGCAGTACGCGCCGTACCACTCATGCTCCCTGCATGAGCCTCCTCGCCCCCGTCCCGGCGGTCGAGCACGGCTTACGGGCCTGGCTGCACAGCTCGTCCACCCAGGCGAACACGGCGCCGAGCGCGCTGTCCCCGCCGATGTGGATGCCGTACCGGCGCTCGAACTTTCTCGGCGTCACGGAGCTGGAAGTCGAGCCTGGCGAACCCCCTGAGCGTTCGCTCCAGCACAGCCACCCGCGCCTCCGCAGCCCTCACGCTCCGTTGCTTATGGCAGCGGTTTCCACGGCTTCTGCTTGCTTCCCCGTTCCGATGCTGGTCGCGGAGCGTCGCGACGGTGGCTTCCGCAGCCTGCGCCCGCTGCGGAGTACCGTCCTGCCCGGTCCGGTCATCTCGTCGCACTGCGCCTCGTCGATCCGCTGCTTGGCCTCCAGCTCCTTCACCCGCGCCTTCGCAGCCTCCAGGAGCGCTACAGCTTCCGCCGTCCCGCGATCAGGTGCTTCGCATGCGACGCCCAGGCGGACAGGCTGACCTCGCCGTGGCGTGCCCGGTGCTCTCGGAGCCGTTCCGTGAGCGGCGTGTCATCCACAGCCTGCCCTTTCTTCGGCGGACGCTCGGTCAAGAACACGTCCTCACGGCCAAGGCATCCAATCCGTCTCCGACTCCAGGACGCACGACTCGGACAACAGGGGAAATCTCGACCGTCGATGCAGCCCGTGACGGCGACCTCTGCAGGACCCGCGCCGTCGGCGGTCACGACGAATACCTCGTCTCCTGGGCGCGGGTCGGTCACGGTGACTCCTTCGGGTCGAGACGGGCGGAGCAGCCCTGGAGCTGTTGCTTCGCCGCCTCCATCGCCTCCCGGTACGGGACATACTCGGCCCATCCCTTACCGCAGAGCCCTCACTCTCGTCCTCAGCGCTCACGTGCTCGGCACGCCTCCACCACGTCGAGGTAGGGCGTCGCGTGGTTGCGCAGAGCGACGATCAGGGCGGCGTCACACTCGTTATAGGCGTCAGCGATCACCTCGTCGAGGCTCGCTGATGATCAGATGGCCGGGGTGCTCCACGGGCCGGGGTCGGCCTCTGCGAGCAGGCGGCGAAGCTCCGGCAGGGTCACGCTTCCTCCCTTCCCGGACGCATCCCAGGCGACGAGCGCCTCCTGGAGCTGGACGTACTGCGCCGCGTGCTGACGGTCGAAGAACGCTCCGGGCCGCTGTGATCACGTCCATGGCGGCGCGCACACGCTCGGGGACAGGTCGTAGTCGTCCGTCCGCGGCTTGATCAGCGAGCGCACCCAGGCGTCCGCCTTCTCACGGATCGTGTCTTCCAAGCATCACGAGCCCTCCTCGAGCGCTCGGGCGGCGACCCGGCGGGCACCAGGCAACCCCGGCATCCCTGGCCCACCCCCTCACTTCGACCACACGCTCCAACGCCTCGGTCAGCCGCTGAATCTCCTTCCGGTGGCATTCCAAGCACCGGTCGTAGAAGCCGCCGTTCCGTTCGTGCAACACGCAGGCCGCCCTCACGACGCCGCCGCCCCTTTCGCCTTCGTCCGTGATCGACGGCGCGTCGTCTCCATCGGGCTCTCAGGAATCGGGCCCGGCGGGTGCTTGTGTCGAACAGGATCGCCAGTTCCCCGTCACTGCCGATTGCGCGTGAGCTGAGCCAGAGCCTGCCGCCGTGCTCCTCCGCGATCGCGAGCGCTGCGACGATCTCCTCATGGATGACCCCGTACAGGCTGGAGCCCTCGATAACGACGTCGTACTCGCCCTCACGCCAATTGTTTCCTGACTGGACGTTCGCGTTCCTAGCGTAGACTCTAACCCGGCTTCGAGAAGGGCGCGTGTCACAGCGACCGCACGGTCGAGGTTCGTGGGGACGCCACTGCGCGGCTTCCGAGCCGACATCACGCCGCCTCCTCGAGCTCCCACAGCGGCGAGCAGCCTGCCAGTCAGGCTCCAGAACCCGCAGGATTACCTCCCGCCCCTCCACGGTGCGAACCCCGCCCGCCGATACAACCCGTAGGCGACCCTCGCGTTGAACTCCGGGTCGAACAGACGCACCGGGTCCGGCAGCCGCCACGCCAGTTGGTTGATCTGGAAGAGCCCGTAGGGATTGTCCGGATACACGTCGTTGTGTGCCCGCCAGTACCAGCCGGCCTCCCGGCTGACGATGCAATCGACAATCGGCCACAACCGTTGCGGCCAGACCGCATGCACCGCCGCACGCGCCTCCGGCTTCCGGGGCGGCCAGTACGGGCCGAACCGCTCCGCCAACGGCCGGTGCTTGTCTGCGAACTGGTCGAGCACACCACGGTCGTCCAACCACGGGGCGAAATGCGCACGCTCGCGGACGACATGCCAGCACTGCTTGCCCCAGCCGAGCTCGTGCTTCCCGCAGGTTATGGACGGTGTTTGAACCGCCGCATTCCCGTTTGACATGAATGCCATACCGGCCAAACAGATGGTCAAAGAGAGGATTGTTAGGGTGCGCTTACATGTCTCCGATGTCGTGTGACGATCCGGGAGCAGGATGCCGACCGACGGCATCTCTAGGCTCAACCGGCCGTCCCTCCGGCGGCACAGCAACACCCCTGGGGCCGCGTTCACAGCGCGGCCCTGCCCCTTCAAGGAGCCGGCGGTCACGCGAACCGCTCCTGCTCCAACACCACGACCCGGTCACGCAACCGCCGCAACTCCTCCAGCGCCTCCTCCGAACGCGAACACGAGCGGCACCCCGACCGA
>JAOSJK010000078.1:40189-49120 GCA_027494135.1 Acidimicrobiia bacterium
GTGCGCGTAGAACGATTCGGTGATCGCGACGTTCGCGTGGCCGAGGATCCGGGACAGCCGCTCAAGGCGACCACCGGCTCTCAGGTACTTCGTCGCGTACGTGTGCCTCGTCGTGTGCGGCTTGCGGTAGCGAACCCCAGCCTCGGTCAGGCAGCGTGTCCACCATCCGTGAAGGCCGGAGTAGACGATCGGCTTATCGCGAAGCACACGGCGTGAGACACCGTTCGCCTTCGTTCGATACCAGAGGAAGTCCCCATCGTCGACACCGTCGAGGATGAAGAGGTCGGCGAGCGCGATGCAGACTCGGCGGGGGAGAGGGATCAGCCGCTCCCGGCGACCCTTTCCGTGTACCTGCAGGGTGCGCTGCTCGAGGTCGACGTGGCGGCGTTGCACCCGTCGGGCTTCCCCATCACGGATCCCGGAGCCGAACAGCAGAAGCTGGAGTGCCTCATCCCGGGTCTCAGAGAGCGCGCAGAGCGATCCTTCCTCCGCATCGTTGAAGATCTCGATGAGCGTCTGCGGCTCCGGCTGGATCGGCGGGATCCGCACCATCGGGTCAACGGTGATGTGGTCCCAGATGAGCGCCCACTTGAAGAACTCGGAGAGGTGCGACCTGACTTTCCGGTGCTGGGCGCGCGGGTAGCTGGCGATCACCTTGAGGAGGTCGTCCGAGGTGATCTCGTCAAGCTCCTTCGCCGGGTTGAGGGTGCAGAGGCGTGCGAGTACCCACTCGTAATCTTCGGAGTGTTCGCTCCGCCCGCCCGGATAGTTGCTTGAAGGCCAGGAACGGTTCGGCGAAGCTCCCGGCCTTCGTGAGGCGGTAGCCACGGTTCCTCAGGGGTTCGGCGATCATCGCCGCCCACTGGTCGGCGGTCAAGAGCACCTCGGTCATGTGAGCCATGTTCCGGTGATCCAGCCGGCGAGGAATCCGATGGCGGTGAAGACGAGCAGGAGGATCAGGCCGGCTGCGGCTCCCGACGGGTGGACGCGTTGACGGCCACCATCGAGGCGACGTTTCGGAGCTCCTCGGCGACCTGGCGTCTGGCGTCGTCCGTCATGTGAGCCCATGGCGAGCGCGAGCCGGGGTGGCGTGCCTCGCCGCTCATGCTCCGACCGGCAGTCCGTGACGGATGCGGAACTCCGCGAGCGCCTGCCGTCCGCCCTCCGAGATCGCGTGCATGTCGTCGCCCTCGTAGGAGAGGAGGTTCTGGCCGAGCAGTACGCCGAGCGTCCGCTGCTGCGCGTTCGTGAGCGCCTTCCACGAGCGGGTGTAGATGCCTCCGGGGCCGGTGTCCTCGTAGCGGCGGAGCAATTCGTACTGCGCTTCCGTCAGCATCAGACGCTTCCCGGATAGCACCGGTGGTCATACGGGAAGGGCGCAGGGGCCGGGGTGCAACCCGGCCCTCACCATCAGGCGTGACGCCGCTTGCCCGGTCCGGGGTGCTCCGGAGGCAGGTCGGGCAGACCTGGCAACAGCGCGAGCAACGCGCCGGCGAGGAAGATCGCGGTGATCGACAGGACGATCATGAGCTGCGCCTCCGTTCGGCAAGGTCGATCACGTTGCTGACGAGATCAGCGGCTTCTTCGGCGTCTTGCCGATCGAGGATCAGGGTCAGCCTGGTCGCGTGGTCTTCGACCGTCCGCATCGCCGCCGCGAACCCTCCCAGTAGTCATGCTTGCCGTCGGTCGCCTTGCTGGCGAACTGGACGCCGAACCGGACGCCGGTGAGGATCTCCTCGAGGAACTGGCGGGCCTTCGCGTTACCGCTCATCCGAGCTCCACCTCCTGGTACGCAGTGCGCGCCCAGGCGGCATGCATGTCCGCGAGCGCCTCGGGCGAGTAGCAACGCGCGTCCCGTCTCAGCGAGCTGAGGAAGAGCTCGGCCATCTCGAACGCTGTCCGGCCGTCGTCATGGCCCTCGAAGATCGGGCCGAACGCGGAATCCTGATGTGGAGCAGTAGAGGCACGCGATCCCTTGGTCGGTGTCGTGCAGGATCCGGACGCTCATCCTTGGTCTTCCATGCGGGCGCCTGCGGGATCGGGAACCTCGTCTGCTCGTCGTCGCTCGCCGAGGAGGGAGCTCCGGGAAGACGTCTCCAGCGGGCGCGCCCGCGGACGTGGCCCCTCCCTCCTCGGCCAGCGACTCCTCGAGGCTTGATCTGCCGACGCACCCATGCTGCGTCACGAGGCTTCTCCTCGATCGCCTTGCTCGTCGCCTCGAGCTTCCCCGGCCCGGGTGGCGAGCTTCGAGGCAGCCGTTGCACGAGCTCGTCGACGTCGCCGCCGCTGCCACCGCCGCCCACTCGCCGAGCAGGCGCCCGGTCTCTCCGACAACGGCTGGTCGAGCGGCACCATCGCCCGAGCTGCTCCTGCAGCCGGATCGGCTTCGGCAGCCCCGGCGCGTCCGCGGTCAGGAGCAGGCTCAGCGTGAGCTCGTAGCCGGGAGGTTCTTCTCGGAGACCGGGATCCACCCGTCGAGGCCGACAGCGGACGCCTTCGGCCTGACGACGGTCTTGCCGCCTCCTTCGCGATCTCGATCTTCTCCTCGGCCCCGGAAGCAGAGGATCAGGGTGGGCGCGGATCTGGAGGAGCTTCGACACGAACTGCTTGTGCGCAAGCTTTGGCTGGATCCAGGCGGCCATCTTCACCCGCTCCCGCTTCTGGTAGTCGTCCCCGGCCATCCGCTGGAGCTCCTCTTCGTGCCAGTCGAGGAGGCCGCCGTCGCCGGCATGCTCGCGCGATGCGCTATCGACGACGATCACGAGGGTAGCCGGCCTGGTCGGCGGCGGCGATCGCTTCGGCGTGGGCGGCGGGCCGGAACGGTGCTCGGAGCTCCCCGTGGTCGAAGCGGAACTGGTCGGCGTAGTGGAGCGCCCGGCCGTTCTCGGTGTCGATGAGCGCGAACGGCTTGTCGCCAGCGAGGCCGGTGGCGATCCGAGGGCGCTCATGGTCTTCCCGGAGCCGCTCGCGCCGGCGAGGCCGATGAGGAGGCCGACGCTTTCGCGCTTCGCTGGGCGGAACGCAAACGTCACGGGACCTTCTCCTCCTCGAGGACTCGACCGGCGGCCCCCACGTGTGCGATGCGTGCGCGCGGGTTGCGACCTCGACCTTCCCGTTCTCCACAGCCGGACGAGTACCGTGCGCTCCTCGCTGACCCATAGGCGGTGGGTCATCGCTGACGTGTCCCGGAGCGCCTTCTCGCATGCCGATTGCAGCCGCTGGGCGTGCCAGTGGGCGTGGTAGAGCACGTCTCCATCGCGCCGGTAGAGGTACCGACGCAGGTGATCCTCGACCGCTTCAGCCCGCACCTCGATCACCATGAGCAAGCCCTGCGTGATCATGCGACCTCCTCAGCTCGCGCTCCAACCAGCGCGCCTCTTCCCCACGCCGGGGCTCGGCGTAGCAGACCTGCGAGGGATACCCAGGCCACTCGTCCCGCTGGAGGCAGCGGCGCCACACGCCGATCGCGTGCGCGACCTTCTTCTCGGCGATCGTCATTGCCGCCGGCCCGAGCGCCACGACGCTCAGCAGGTACGGCGGGAACGTCTCCTGGACGACGAACCGCCAGGCACAGTCGAAGTCGACCGCGTTGATCGCCTTCCAGACCGCGCAGGTAGAACGCAGCTTGGACGTCGTAGCCCATCGAGAACAGCGTCCGCGTGAACGACTCGGGGTCAGCCGACTTGGACGTCGTCTTGTAGTCGTCGATCGCCGTCCCGTCGGTGTGCAACCAGTCGATCCGAGCACGGCATGTCGCCCCACCGTCCTCCCAGACGATCGTCTGCTCCGGCTTTCCCTCGGTGAATGGGAGCGGGTCGACATCGAGCTCGGCGAGCTGCTCGCGGGCGGCGGCGACCATCGCCTGCGTCTCCGCCCACTGATCAGGAGCATCGGCAGCCGACCAGCAGCCCTCGCCGCGTCCCGCTGCTCCTTCGCCGCGTTCGTCCGCCAGTCCGAGAAGTCGCCACCTCGACGCCGGGCTCTCCGTGGAAGAGCAGCGCATGGGCGGCGGTGCCGACGTCGAACTTCGCGTCCTCGACGCGCAGTCAGGTTCAGCTTCGGGTGCGCGTACCAGGCGTGGAGCGGCGTCTGCGTGCGAGGATGTGCGCGATCGACCGTGAGAGCGACGGAACGTCGGCGACCTGGTCGGCGTGGTAGCCGTCGGCCGAGATCTCGAGGATGCTCACGACGCGGCGCTTCCGAGGAGGTCTTCGTGGGCGCGGCAGACGAGGTCGTGGGCAGGGCTGCCGCAGTAGACGCAGCGGGCAGGCCCGACGGATACCGGCTTCGGTGCGATCGCCTCGCGGATCAGGTCGAAGGTCGATGGGCCAGGCTTCCGCTTCCGTCCTGATCCGTTCGGCTTCGATCACGTCGGCAAGCTCCTGATCGTGAAGGGCGCTCATGCTGCGTCGTCCTCGTCAACCGCCGGGCCGCCAACACCGTCATCCCGCCGGCCGGCCCTCCCTGATCCACAGTGCGATCCGGAACGGCGCCTCGGCAGACTTCACGATCGAGACCTATCCCCCATAGGACGATCACCGCGACGCCAACCGGGAGGAGGACGACCTTCGCGAGCTGACGCCACGGGGACGCGAGCTCGACACGATGCGCGGTCAAGCTGCCTCTCCGATCAAGCTGGGCGGCTCAATGCTCGCGGCCTGGCCCTCCCCAGTCGAGCCGTCATCGTGCGCCCCCCCATGGCAGGCAGGGGAACCGCCGGGGATGGGGCCCTGTCGTTGAGCACTGAGGCCGCTCACGGAGGAGGAGCCGGCCGGACAACCGCGTCCTCCTTCGTCAGCGGCGGCAACAGCTGGTACCAGTAAGGGCGTCCATTCGGATGCGACTCGTGCCAGGTCTGCACGTCGTGGCCGCGCTTCCGAGAGTCCGCGACCCGGCTGTGAACGATCATGTTCAGCCCGTACAGCTCGAGATGGTTATGCAGCCTGCCGTCCGCGAGCACGGCGGGCAGCCGGTCTATGTCCGTGAGCCTGTTCCCGCGTACCCGATTCCCCGGGCGTTGACGCTAGCCCGTAGACGACCCGGCCGTCTGGAGCCTTCCGCCTGGTAGATGCGCCCAGCGGCCTCGAGGACGCGGACGTGGTCGATGACGTCCTGTGTTCCGCGCGCGGACCCCGTGGCGGGCGTTCGCGAGCATCGTGTGCTCTCCCGTGCTGAGGACGGCGACGGTCTCGGCGGCGAGGTCGCGCTCGGTCACGCGTTCTCCCGCTCGCCGTTGCTCCGCCGCTCTCGCTTCTCGCGAACCCTGGCGAGGCTCATGCCCCATCGACGTGATCTCGAGCGCGATGCGGATGATCACTCGTCCTCCTCGGAGTCATCCACTGGCATCTCCGACGGGTGATCCCGAGTGCCTTCGCGATCCTGGCTCGCATCTCTTTGCGGGGCGAGATGCCGGTGTTCAGGTAGCGAAGGACGTTGCGCCTGCCGCGCTCCGGGGCGTCGGGTTCGAGGAGTCGGCCGAGCGCCCGCGCGGAGAAGGTCACGCTCCGTCATCGCAGCACGGGAGCCAACCGCCGAATGTCCCAAGTTTCTCCATGGGTTGGGAGAATGACACTTGTGACGCTCTGTGTCAAGCTGTTGTTGTACAGGCGTCATATCACAGTGACGCCTTCCGCATCGTTGCTGACGGTGACACCATTGACGCTGTGACAGAGGCGTCCAATCCGCAGCCCGTTTCGCGGCGCTGCTACGGGAAGCGCTGGGCGAGTATGCCCCGTGCGCAGACTGGCGCGGGCAATGGTTGACGGTCCCGACCCTGACCGTCAGGAACTCGAGCGTGAGCGCCGGAATCTGCAGCGCTGGCTCGATCTGAGCGCGACCGGGCGATTCCGTCACGGGCGAAGGCTGCGCAGGTTGCGCAGCCCCATTCCGCTCAATCTAGAGGAGACAGATCATCTGCGTCATGCGAAGATGCGGGAGTCGGGTCCCCGGTCAGGAGTCGAAGCGAGGGTCGAGCGGATAGAGGAGCGACTCGATGCGATTGAGGCGCAGCTACGCCGCCTGACAGGTGCCGCAGCATGATCTCTAACCTCTCGAGGCGCTGCTCGATATGATCGATTCGCTCGTTCAGGTTCACTGCATCTCCCCCAGACTTCTGCCGGAACGTCGATGCCATGAGGTGGTACTTCTTTCCGCTCATCGCAGAGATATCCCCGGGCGGGTGACCGCTGAAGATCCGCTTATGGGGGAGTCGTGGGTGTCTGATACTCATCCTCGCAGGCCAGCCGCCGCGGAGACGTGGAAGGCGAGTAACCAGTTCCCGTCTCGATCGACACGCCGAGGCAGGTATGCCGGTACATGCGCGCGGAGGCGCATGCGATCGCAACGACGCATGACGTCCGGCTCCGGAAGTTCACCTGCAGCACCTACCCGAGGCACGGCAAGTGGTCGCCCATCGACGCGTACGTTCGGATGAGCGGCCGCGTCATCGACCAACGGGGCAACCGTACACGAGCCGGTACGTGTCGCTGATGGTCGACTTCCGCCGGCATTTCGTCCGGATCTGGGGAAGCGATGAGGGTCTAAGACCTCTTCGTAAGGCGGGAGGACGGGGAGATGCGCGTGTTCTCCTAAGCGTCGGAGCAATGTTCCTCGGGATCGTCGTTGTGATCGGTGCGTGTTCCCCAACGATCCCTCGGATGGGACGAGCCTCGAGGCCGTGGAGACCGTGACCGTCGCCACCGAGGAGGACGCAGCCGAAGAGACGCCGGCAGAGGAGATAGAGCCGATCGCCGATGCTGGCGCGGACGAGAAGGGCTGAGGCAGAAGCCGCCTGGGGTAGGAAGATTCTCGGACTGGGGCGACTACATCGCGACCTCGTTCGGCGCGATCGGCGACATGACCCAGGATCCGGGAACGGCGGCGCTGGCTCCTGCTCGGCGACCAGCAGACGACGATCCTCATGGCCGCGCACCTGGCCGTACTGATGCAGTGCGGCAAGACGTTGAAACAGGAGGTCGGCCTCCGCCCACGAAGCCGCCTCCCACAAGGCGTACCGTCTGATCCGCCGCTGCGTGCGGGAAGTACAACCTGGCCGCGCATCGGATCGCTCAGGGACTCGACAGCGGTGACTCGGGCGTTGCTCGAGCAGGCGATCGTGGCGATGAACGCTGGGCGCCGGCTGGTTGAGCGGGCGATCAGCGGCGATCCCTGCCGGGTAGGCGTTCGGGTCTGCCGTCTGTCGGGAGGTCGGCCCGGGGTCCGGCAGCCCGTTCGCCCGTTTCGGCCGCCGCGTGAGGAGCCAACTCGCGAGCGACACCGCCGGAAACTCAGTTCACGCCTTCATGTAGTCCTCGTCGGAGATACCAGCCTGCCGAAGGATCTCCTTAAGCAGTGAGATGTCGATGTCTCCTCGTGCTCGTTCGGCACCTCGAGCTTGAACGTCCCCTTGCGCATGAAGGCGTGCTTGCCGGTTGAGACGGGCCTCGAAGCCGAGACGTCGAAGCTTCTTCAACAGAACGCGCCGTGCGGTTGGATGGGGGAGCGCCATCGCGGCGCCCGCACTAGAGCACGTTCAGGTTGATGTCGTCCAGTATCGAAGATCGGGTCTGCGTCGATGATCTTGAGGATGACCCAGTCGGTGCCTGCAGACGGCGCCTCAGGTGCCTCTGCTCAGGGTACCAGCCTTCGCCCACACGCCGGGGAACAGGGTGGCCTCGACGTACCAGCCGCCGTCATTTATGCTGGCGGATCCTCGACTTCCCTGAGGCGCCCCACGTACCGGGCGAGGAGTTGATTGACTGGACGTTCGACGAAGACGCGTGCTTCAGGCATCCACGTTGGAAGCTCGAGGGGTTCGTCGTTTCGCGCGCTCCCGCGCGCTGGGTCACATGACGCTCGAATGCGATCGTCCCCCATCGGTTCACCTTAGCCCTTACGTTCCAGACTTTCTGGGGCGTCGACAGCTAGCACGTTCGTCGACTGAACGAAGATACACCGGGCTCCCCCTCGGCGTCGAAGAGGTCGTTGACACGGACGACCTCCGTCGCGACAAGCTTCACTCGGATCACGGTGCCGTCATCAACCAAGTACTCGTTCCAGTGCTCAGCACCAGTCTGAAAGTGGGGACCTCACCGTCCATCTCCTGGCCGTCGGGGAGCTTGATCTTCTTCGTTCGTCCAGCCATTCCTGGTTCTCCGCGTTCGGAAAGAGTACTCACAGCGACCGCTGCGACCGTGCCGGTGCCTTGTCGCTGGTTTGCGCAGCATCGACATCTGCCGGGCCTGACGTCCAACCCCCGTCTGGAGCGCCAGGTGCGTCTGTAGACCCGGCATCGGCCGCGTCCGCCCCATCGGCCGGTGAAAGGAGATTTCGCCCGTCGTCGCTGGCGAAGTCGTCTTCGGTGCGTTCGTTCGCGGCAGGCATCGTATCGCCCCTGGCTACCGGAGGAAGAACCAGAGGATGATCGCGGCGACACCCGTCAGCGCTGCGGACCATGCAGGCGACGGAACATGGCGAGCTGCCAGACGGACTGGAGCCGCTCTCGTTGAACGGCGTCCGGGGATCGTCAGCGACGAGCAGTCCTGGCCGGCGCCATTTCGCCCGTGACGCGCGGACGGCGACACCTCCGAACGTGAGGGTCGGGGCGACCCTGAGCGCGAGGTCGGTCGCGTTCGATCTTCGCCTCCTCCGGAAGACCGGGGATAGATATTGACGAGGAAGCCGACGGCGGCGACGGCGACCGTGGCGCGTTGCTCAGGAGGGAAGTTCGGGCCGAGGCGGCTGCGCTTCACCGGTTCAGGTTGCCCGCTTCGCCTGCTCCCGTGAGAGCCTGCTGGATCAGGTCAGCGACCTCCTGCTTCGTCAGCGGTTGTGCGGATTGCACCTGTATGGTCGCCGGCGGCGGCCCCTGGGAGAGCTGAGGTGCTGAGTTCAGGTCCCAGTTACCAGGTTAACCTTGAACGAAGTATTACC
>JAOSJK010000079.1 GCA_027494135.1 Acidimicrobiia bacterium
AAGTGATCCTCGACGCCCAGCGCCTGATCGTCCTCAACGGGATCGGTGGCGTGGTTACCCGTGGCGACCTGCTCGACCGGGCGCTGCTGCTGACGTTGCCGCCGATCACGGATGGAGACGCCGGAGCGAGGCGGAATTTTGGAGCGACTTCGAGCGCCTGCATCCCCTTCTCCTGGGAGCGCTCCTCGACGCGCTCTCGACCGCGCTCGCGAACATCGGCTCAGTCAGGCTCGACCAGACGCCACGGATGGCCGACTTCGCGAGGCTCGTGGTCGCCGCCGAGACGGCACTTCCCTGGCAGCCCGGCGCGGTTCCTCGCCGCGTACAACGGCAACCGCGACGCGGCGGTCGGGCTCGGACTCGAAGCCTCGCTGATCCGCCGAGCCGATCAAGAACATCGCAAAGCGGGGTTCTCTCGGGACGGCGTCCAGCTGCTCGCGCGGCTCGAAGAGGAGGCGCCCGACCTTGCGGGGAGGCGCCAGGGGTTTCCCGAAGCAGCCGAACACGCTCTCCGGCCATCTGGGCCGGATCCGCGCAACCTGCGCAAGCTCGGATACGTGGTCGAGAAGGGGGCGGGGCCGGGCGCGACAGAAGTGGACGCTGGGACTGGCTCGATGGGGACGAGGAGCCGTTCGCGTGGGAACGAGATGCGCCTCATGCCTCCCGGACGACGCAGTCTGAAGCGGATCGCCGAGCGGGCGCCGAACTCGTGCTCGCGCGGATGGAACGGGAACGGACGGAGGCGCCCGGCTCGCTGTACCTGACGATCCGCAGGCGGCTGACCTGCTTCGCTGCTCGCGCCAGCGGGTCGACAACCTGCTGTCAGCGCGGAAGTTACCGCGGGTGAAGGACGGCGGTCGCACGCTGATCCACGTCAAGCGATCGAGCAGTACCTCAGCGGCTTGCGCTAGTGCTTTGACGCTAGTCGAGCCCCAGCCCCGTGACCAGCACGTGGCGAGGCCGCATTCTCAGGGCGGGGCTTAGGCTTACTGCGTGGGGTCCGTACCGTCGTGGTGCCAGCAAATGCCAGCAGGGCCTCGTGTGACACTTCCAGGATCAGTCATCGGGCCAGGGAAGTCCCATGAGCGCGCCAGCTTGGTGCATCCGTACACCTGAAGGACTACGAAGTTCTCACCACCGAGGGAATGTCTGGGAGGTCGCCCGAGCGGAGTTCGAACGCGGATCCAGCCAGTCCTTCGCATCCTCCATAACCCGACCAAGATGGTGAAGATTGGGGCGAACCTGATGCTGCGCCAGGCCGACATCGAGCGCGTCGAGCTAGTCCCTATCGATGCGGGAGGACGAAGAGTAATGCGGCTGTGGGTGAGTCGCGATGACGCTGCCAAGATCGCCACATGGGCGATGGATCACGACCAGCGGCAACTAGCCGACCGTGCGGTGCGCGCGAGGTTCGCCGCTAACTACCGCGAGCCGGTGGATCGTCAGCAGAAGAGCCACGAAGCCGCTACTCCTGCGTTGTTAGTACTGTCTGGAGTGGGAAGCGTTCCCGAAGCAGCCGATACTGAAGGCCGGGT
>JAOSJK010000080.1 GCA_027494135.1 Acidimicrobiia bacterium
GACCCCGCCGGCCTGTAACGCTGCTCCGCACGGCCCCGACACGCGCTCGGTCACGCCGAGGACACGCTCGATCCTGAGTTCGCGTTCCTCCCGGGCTGGCAGGAAGCCGGCTCGGGCTCAGTGGCGCCGCAGGCGAGGCGCGGCTCCACGACTTGTGGGACGTGTCGGTGGACGGCCGGCTGGCGGCCGCGGGTCGGCTGGCCGCCGAGCCCGCCCGCCAACGCCATCGGGCGGCCATCGCACGGGCCCTGCCGGGCATCGCCGACGGCGCGATCGACGCCATCACGGCTCGCCTCTGGGTCGGGCCACGGCCGTCCTTCGCCGCGCTCCTCGCCCAGGCGACCCGGCCGCTCGAACTTGCCCGGGCTGTGGCGCCGGACGAACCCGAATGGCGGCGGCCCGACCGCTGTCCGCTTTGCGCCTTCCCGAGCGACGATGTCGCCCCACCCGAGCCGGAGGTCGCCGCTCGTGTCGTCGCGGAGGTACCCGAGGTGGCGGCCCGTGCAGGGGCTCTGCGGCCGCTGCACCGACCGCTATCTCCTCGCCGGGCGCATGGGAGGCCGCCCATGACGCGGCCGAGTCTTCCTCCGTCTCGTCGGCCTCGGCGCCGTCGCGCTCGCCGCGTTCCTCTCGCTGGCCGGCGTCCCGATCACCAGCGCGCAGGGCCAGACGCTCTTCGCGGCCCGCGTCGACGGGGCGCTGCCGGTCGACGCACCGTTCGATCCGGCACGGCAGGAGGTCCGCCCGACCGAGGTCGCGCTGAGCGGGCAGCCGGTCGTCCCGCCCATGCGAATGGAACCGGCATTCCCGTCGATTCGCGTCCGCGCCCTTGTCAGCGAGGACCGCATCGCGGTGCTCCTCGAGTGGGACGACCCGACGCGTGACGAGTCGGTCCTCGCGGTCGACGCGTTCGCCGACGCGGCGGCCATGCAGATCGCGCTCGGAGATGGAACCTCGATCTGCATGGGCCAGCAGGCCGGCGGCCTGAACATCTGGCACTGGAAGGCCGACTGGGCCGCCGACCTCGCCGCCTATCGCGACCTCGAGGACGTCCATCCGGGCATGCCGCTCGACGTCCACTTCCCGGACGACGGCACCGCGGACGCATTCGGCCCGGACGGCTTCCCTGGCGGGTCAGGCGGCGGGCAATCCTCGATCGGCCGCGGTCCGACCGAGCTCGGTCGAGGACCTCAATGCGATCGGCTTCGGGACGCTGACGCCGCAGGTGCCCGAGGGCCAGAACGTCCACGGCGCGTCCGAGTTCCGCGAAGGCGTCTGGCGGGTGGTCATGTCCCGGCCGCTGTCAGACGGCGATCCCAACGACGCGATCCTCGACCCCCGCGGGAGCGCGGCGGTCGTGGCCTTCGCCGTCTGGGATGGCAGCCAGGGCGACCGGGACGGCCAGAAGTCGGTCTCGTCGTGGCTGGCCCTCGCGTTGCCCCAGCCGGCGATCGGGTTCCTCGACATGTGGGCGTTCATGCTGCTGCCCCTGCTGGCGCTGGGCCTCTCGGGGCTCGTCATCTGGGTCGGCGCCCGGCAGCCGGCGGTGGGCTGGGCTGGCCAAACGGCCGGCCGGACGGCGGCAGAGGCGCCTAGATGGTCGCAGCCTCCGGAGCACTGAGGCGCGTTCGACCGGCCGCCATGCCAATCGCCGGCGAGGCGGTCGATCAGTTCGCCCGCTGGCTCCTCGTGGCTGTCGCGCTGGACCTCCTCGTGACGCGGTTCGTCGTCCGGCTCGCGATCTTCGTTCCGGAAGGGTGAGCCCTACGCGACGATCGGCGCCATCCTCGGGCGGATCGGTGCGGCGACCGACGTCCTCGTCCCGATCTTGGGGATCCTCCTGCTGGGTGCCCTCCTGGTCCGGGCTGGAAGGACCGGCAGGCGCCTCGAGCAAGCGGTGCTCGTCGCGGTCACGGTCGTCGCGTTCGGAGGGCTGGCGCTCGTCGTGTACCCGCCGACGCCGTTCGTGGTGACGGTCCTCGGGGTTCTGACCGCAGCGCCAGCAGCGCTGGGCCGGCATCCAAATCGGCCTCCGCCCCGGCTTTCGGCGACTGCCCGGGCGGGACTCGCATTCCTCGCACTGGCGGTCGCCGCAGCGGCGGCGTCGCGTGCTCTGGGCGCCCTCGGCGCTGCCTTTGGGCTTGCCACTCGCCGGATGGCGTCGATGGCCCGGCGCTCGGTGTGGTCGGGCAGGCGTCGTTCGTGGCCGGGGCCGGGCTCGTTGGTCTCGCAGGCCTCCATCGGGCCATCTTGACCGGTAGCCTCCGTCGACCCGCGGCCGCGGCTGGCGCGGTGGCGGCCTTGGCCGTTGTGGTGGCCGGAGCGGGCGCCTCGCTCACGTGGGGGCCCTCTCGATCTGGAGCCTCGGCCTGACAGGGGCCATCCCCGTGCCCGCGGTCGCGCTCGGGATGGGGCTCGCGTTGGCCGGGCTGCCCTCGCTGCATCAACGTGCGCCGTCCGCTGCTGTCGGGGCCGGTATCGTGCTGCTCGCGGGCTATGGCCTGGCGGCCAGCGGGCTTGTTCTCGCCAGCTTGCTCGGGCTGATGGTCGCCGCATGCGGGCGGGCGGAGCCCACGGCGTCGGGCACCGCCACCGCCACCGCCGAGCGAACAGGTCACTAGAAGACCCAGCATGGGAGGCGCGATGGATACGGGACGCGACTTACGGCCGCGGATGCCCAGCTCACGGTCGACGAGTGGCTGTCCGAGCTGGCCACGGAACTCCCGCCGAGTGCGCTCGACGAGGTCGGCACGTCGGAGCGGGCTGTCCTGCTCGACCTCGCCCGGATCGCCGCTCATCGGAGCCATCGAACCGCCGCGCCGATCTCGACCTACCTGGTCGGGTTGAGCTTCGCCACGCTGCCGCGCGCGGAGCGCCTCGACCGCATGCGGGACCTCGCCAAGCGGCTCGACGTCACGCCCGGGTCGTGAGCGAGCGAGCGTAATCACGTTGGCGACGGTCGCTAGCGGGGCGACAGCCCGCTCGCGCGCTCCGCGAGCCGATCGAGGAACCAGCTCGCGGTTTTCCTGGCGAAGAAGTGCATGAACGCCGCGTCGATGACCAGACCGATGCCGCCGCCGGGCGGCTGATAGACGCCATGGAGGTGCAGCCCGGCGCGATCGGCCACGATCTGGCCGGCGAATACCGGGAAGAGCGGTGCCATCGACGACGCCTGCCACGCGATCGCGGCCGCAAGGCCATCGGCGGTTGACTTCACCGGGCCGAGGTCGATGAGCGCAGCCTTGCGGAACGTGAGGACACGCTTACCTGCCTCGACGGACAACGCGAGATCCGATTCGAAGCGGCGCGTGCCGGGCGGCAGGACATCCGTCGTCGCACTGATGAGCGGTCCGAGCCATTCCGGGTTCGGCGAGCGCTCGCCGGACACGGGTTGGGATCGACGTCCACCTTCCGGTCAACATCGAGATGCACCGGCCCGTCTCGGAGCGCCCGTGGGTCCATGAAGGTCCGACCTTGCGTGATCGCGGTCGGCTGATGCAAGGGCCGATCGGCAGGTGTCGTTGTCGGATGCACGGTTGCATCCGCGACGGCCACGTCGGAGTCCGTCACCACCACGGCGAAGCCTCGATCGTCCGCGCGGCTTGACATTCTCGCCGCTGGAAGGTCTACGGTGTCGTCAAGCGTATCGGCGAACTCGCGCGGGAACTGGGGATCACGACGAACGCCGTCCGCTTCTACTAAGACCGCGCCTGCTGTTGGCCCTAATTGGCCGATTCGGCCAAAGCCGTTGATGCCGATCCGCACCTGGCAGAGAGGACCGCTCCTGACATCCTCGTTCTACGGGTACAGGTCCCGCAGTCGTGCCGCCTCGGCGACCCGCTCGACAGCGATGGCATTCGCCGCCAGCCGCGGCGAGATACTGTCCGATCCCGCTCGCTGCCAGACCGCGTCAGCGGCGGCGAGGATCTGGCGCCGGAGGCGCTCGTTGACTTCGTCGGCGCGCCGGCGAGGGCCGCCCGGTTCTGGGCCCACTGGAAGTAGCTCACGACCACGCCACCCGCGTTGCACAGAATGTCGGGGGATGACAACCACGCCGTTGCGGGCGAGGATCGGGTCGGCATCCGGAGTTGTCGGGCCGTTGGCGGCCTCGGCCAGATGCGCGCCCGGACGCTGCCCGCGTTGTTGGCCGTGATCTGGCCCTCGAGCGCCGCGAGCACGAGCACGTCGACGTCCAGCGCGAACAGCTCCTCGTTGTCGATGGGCCGCGTGCCGGGGCGCCGGCGATCGTTCCGTGCTCCCCGAGGTGGCGCCTCAGCAGCGGCACGTCGAGGCCGTCCGGACGGTGCACGCCGCCGCCGATGTCGGTGATGGCGACGACTCGAGCACCGGCTTGGTGGAGCAGCCGGGCGGTCGCCTCGCCGACGTTGCCGAAGCCCCGGATTGCGACGCGGGCACCCTCGATCGTGAACCCTCCCCGGCGCGTAGCATCGGCGATCGTGTAGAGAACGCCCCTGGCCGGTCGCGTCGGCCCGGCCGGCCGAGCCGCCGATCGAGAGCGGCTTTCGGTGGCGACGCCCGGCACCGAAGCCGCGGTGCATCGAGACCGTGTCCATGATCCGGGCCATCGTCTGGGCGCTGGTCCCGACATCGGGCGCCGGGATGTCCGAGTCGGGGCCGATAACGCCCTCCAGCTCGGTCGCAAACCGCCGCGTCACGGCCTCGAGCTCTCTCGAGCTCAACTTCGCGGGATCGAGCGTGACGCCGCCCTTGGCACCACCGAACGGCACGCCCACGAGCGCGGCCTTCCGGGTCATCCACATTGCCAGCGCGCGCACGTCGTCGAGATCGGTCGAGGGGTGATACCGCAGGCCGCCCTTGGCCGGTCCCCGCGCCACGTTGTGCTGGACGCGGTAGCCGGTGAAGATGCGGATCGACCCGTCGTCGAGCCGCACCGGGAAGTGGACGGTGTATTCGCGCTGCGGGACGCGGAGGATCGCACGCAGACCGTCGTCGAGCCCGGAGGTGGTCGGCCGCCGCGTCGAACTGCCGGAGGGCGGCTTCAAGAGCACTGGCGCCCGCGGTGCGGGCGGTTGCCTCGGGCGTGGCCTCTCCCGGCGGTCGGGGACGCCGTTTTGGAGCGTCATCGCCTGCTCGCCCCACTCTCCGCCGGACCGCGAGACGAACCGACGGGCTCCGCGGCGCGATCACGGTCAGACAGCAGGACCTCAACCGGAGCGAGCAGACCCAGGTGATCGACGCCGTCGTCCGCCAGATCGGCTTCATAGTTGCAGACGCATGGACCACCCTCGGCGCAGCCGATGCAGCAGTACGCCTCGTCCATGCGGTAGACCGGGCGGGTGGTGATCACGCCCTCGCACGCGGCGCAATAGCCGGGACGGGGAAGCCTGAACTTGCGCATTGATCACACTTCCATTTCGACGTGTCACGAACCTGCCGACCCGCTGGCTGCAGGTCGAGCGCCGCGGGTCGACGGCGGCGGCGCGGTTCGCCCACTCTCGTCTCCGTCGATCGGACGGCGCCTTGAGGATCGATCGCCCGTGGGACAAATCGTGGCAACGTCCGTGAACGCGATGTGAAAACGCCGCCGTCGCCGGTCGATCGTGCCTCCGCCTCGGCGTGCGGACTCGGCTTCGGGAGAAGACGCCCGCGTATGTCGGGACCCGCGATGTCGACGTCTTGAGCGCTCTCGCGACTGGCTGGCGGTTGCCCTCCTCGAGTGCGTCCCTGCCACCAGATCGTCAAGCGGACCTCGCCGGTCCAGCGCCACTGCCTGACGTGTCGCACGGAGCCTGGGGAGACCGCAGCCGCCGAGCGATGGCTCGTGGCCGCGCTCAACGTGGCCGCTCTGAGTCAGAGTCCTGAGATCGGACCGTTCACAGAGTCAGCCGCCGCCGGCGCAGGTCGCCCGAACAAGAAGCCCTGACCGAGCCCTACGCCGAGTTGCTGCAGCGTGAGCCGCTCAGCCTCGGTTTCGACGCCCTCCGCAATGATCTCGACCCCGATCGAGCCCGCGAAGTGGAGCATGCCCGCCACCAGTGCCTGACGGATAGGGTCCGCGTTGATGCCAGCTATGAGACCGCGATCAAGCTTCACGTACCTCGGACGGAGCTCGATGATGTGCCGCAGGCTCGCGTACCCTGCCCCGGCGTCGTCGACCGCCCAATCGCAGGCAACCTGGAGCCCGGCGATCGCCTCCCCGAAACGCGGCGTAGTCCTCGATCGGCTCGCGCTCTGTGATCTCGAGCACGATCGGCCGAGACGCCCGCGCCACGAGCTCGGTCACCGAGCCGTGGCCGATGACGAACGCCGGTGACACGTTCACGCTGAGGAGGGTCTCGGGCGGAAGGGCCTCGGCCGACTCTGCGGCCACCGGGAGAGTGGCCGTCTCGAGTTCGATGCCGAGCCCGATCACCTCCGCGTCCGCGAAGCGGCGTTCGGGCGGGCTGCCGTCGCCGAAGCGAGTCAGGGCTTCATACGCGATCGGCTCGCGATCCGCCAGGCGGACGATCGGCTGGAATGTCGAGGCGAACGACCGCTCGGCGATGATCCGCTCGATCTCCGTGCGCAGGTCGGCGTCGTGTTGGTGCGCCGCCAGGCCGGGACCGAGTAACCCACTGGCCAGCGCGCCGATGTGGGGAGAGCACCGCCGGTGGCGCTCCAGCACGTGTACGCCGCGCGGGTCGAGCGTCCCGATCGCCAGCACGCCGATTGACCGTCCGGCGTGGCGCAGCGGCGCGAAGCCGACTGCGCGAATGCCGGCTGCACGAAGTTCCTGGCCGTAGCGGCCGTACGCCCGCCTCGCCACCCACGTCTCGACCCGGGCACCCTCCGCTGCGCGGTCGCGCAGATGTCGGGTGCGCGCTGGCGGTATCCACAGCTGTCGCGGAATGGCGACCCCTCGCGAGCGATCGGCGAGGACCGAGCCCTGCTCCCGTGCGCCGAGCCCGATCACACGGCAGGAGTCCACGCCGTCCAGCAAGAGGACGGCGCTTGCCACTTCGCCTGCCAGCACGGGGATTGGATCGGTCGGATCAAGCGCGGCGAGCGCCGCTCCGACCGCCGCCTGCTGGCGGAGTTCGCCTCCCAGCATTTCGGCGATCTCGCGTTCCTGACTAAGGTCCCGGAGCAACGCGATGGAGTGCGTCACTTCGCCGTGCTCGTTACGCACCGGCGAGACGACTGGACCGAGGTGGAACCGGGTGCCATCGCGCCGGCGGCCGAGGATGGGCCGTGACGGGGTCTGCCCGCGGCGACTCGAGTGGCGATCTGCTCGAGGTCGCCGAGCGAGTCGTCGCTCGCCATGAGACTGGCGAAGTGACGTCCACGCAGCCGTTCGGCCGACAGACCGACGAGCGTCGCGACGGCATCGTTGGCATACGTGATCCCGGCCAAGAGCATCCGCGACCACGATCGGACCCGCGGCCTGATCGATGGCAGCCCGGAGGATGTCACCTATCTGGCGAGGTCCGTGCACCAGAGGACGATCGTCCGAACGGACCCTCGCGTTCGAGGATCAAGTTCCGCGGCGGCTCAAGCGCAACCTTGACCCACTGTCCACGGAGACGTCAGGAGGCGTCGCGCGTCGCGGTCGCCGCCTCCTCGAGCGCGGCTGGCGCGAGGAGCCGGAGACCGCGGCGCCCAACCCGGGAGACGACGCCCTCTGCCTCCAGAGACCTGAGGACGCGGCCCGTCATCTCCCGGCTGGTACCGACCAGCCACGGCAGCAGGGTTCGTGGTAGCACCGGCGGGTCGCCGAACAACAGGTCGGCATGTTCGGCCAAGACGCGCAGCACGCGACCGCGGGCCTCCCGGTGCATGAAGCCCTCAATCCGCTCCGTGGTCATTCCGATCAGCCGCGCCATCGCATCGATCACGCTGACCGCGAGACACGGATCAGCAAGCACCATCGCGCGTATTTGGGTCCCACTCCAGCGTGCGACCTTAGCCGGGGTGATCGCGATCAGATCCGCGCTGGCCGCGCGATCGGCGATCCCGGGGTAACCGACCAGCAAGCCCGGGCTGGCGATGCCGACGACGAACTGCCTTCCGGCGATCGTCGTACGACGAAGCGCCCCGTATCCACGGATTACCAGCGTGAGCGGAATCGTCTCCCCCCGGCGGTAGACGATGTCGCCGGGTCCGACCGCCCTAAGTTGAGCAGCCCCAGCGAGCGACTCGATGGTCTCGGGCGCGGCGTTCGGCAGGCCCTGAGCGAGGAGCTCACGGACCGAGACGTGATGCACTACGCCGGCGAACTGGGTGCCGAGCGGTGCTGTGCTTCCGGATTGACGCGGAGCGATCGGACCCGTCGTTGCGGTCCGTGCTCGCCGCCAGGCCCTGGTACCGCAACGGTGGAAGCCTCGCTCTCCTCTGGTAGACGGTCCCGTTTCACTGGCGCGTCGCGGCGCGGAAGCTAGGTTCGCGCACCTGTGTGGCGTCCGACGACCTGCTCGGGGTCGGGACCCAGCTGTGACCCCTGACCCAGGTCGCGTAGCCAGGCGCCGACAAGGTCAGAGGCGCCCCGGGCCTTACTGGCTCGCCTAGCATCGTCAGACCACACCTTTGAACCGCCGGCGGCAGCCGCTCGTGGCGAACGTCGCCGCCGCGACGAACAGCCCGGTCCCAACCGCGATGGCGATCGGGATCGGCGCGCCGGCACTCTGTAGCAGGCCCGCCGAGACAGCGGCGACTATCGCGGAACCCACAACCAGGATTGACGAGAGTCGCCTGATTGCGTAGGAGCTGGGATCCGCTGAAGGTCTCCTCCGTCGGGACGAGAGCCGTTGCTCGGTCATGTCCTCATGTTCACGGACGGGTCGCGCGTTCCCCCGGGAAACGACATGAACGCCGCGTGAATGTCGAGGTCATCAGCGACGGTCGCGAAGTGGGTAGTTCGCGGTCGCGACCCCTCGGTCGACCTAGGGAACCGTGACGGCCGGCGGTGCGATCACCCCGACGAGGTCTGCAGGGCCGGGCACCCATGGCCGCCAAGCCAATCCGGGAGTCACCCAAGATCCAACCTGCAACGGGACGCTGCCGAGCCCTCGTTATCGGGACCGCGGGTGATGGCCCTGTTGGCCCCCACCCGGCGGTTTCGGGTCCTCTATCGGAGATGCTTAATCTGCCTCGACGATGAGCTTCCCGGCCATACCTTGATGGATAGTGCAGACGAATGGGTACTCGCCCACCGCAGGGGGCCGTGAACCGGCACCGTCTCCGACGTTCCCGGCGCTACCACCGTCGACGTGGCGACGTTGATCGGGTCCTGGAAGGTCAGGTTGTGCGGAACCGAGGCTCGGTTCTCGAAGGTCACCCGGACATCGGCTCCGGCCTGAACGGTCAACTCGGCCGGGTCGAACTTCAACTCGGCGTCCGTATCGGTGCTGATCGTGACCCCTACGGTCGCACCGGACGGCGCGTTGCTGGCAGGTCCCATGGGTTCCTGGCTTGGGCTCAGCGAAGCGGCGGAAGTCGAAGACGGACCCGAGCCGCCTGCACACGCGCTGATGGTGAGGAGGGCGGCGACCAGCACGCCCAGATGACTCGATCGCATGATGGGACGGCTCCTCTCACGTCGGAAATGGGTGCGTCACGGACCGTAGTCAGCGAGTCGGAACGACCGCCCAAATGGATATGAACGTCGCGTGAAGACCTCGACGGATCACAAACTGGGCAGGACACCGGCCCAGGTTCGTTTCGATCAGGAGGACGCTTGCGGAGGCTCCGAACGACCCAATCGCGACGCGAGAACGGCCTCCGTGCGACTCGCGCCGAGGCGGACGCACCCGCCTCAAGCAGTGCGACGGCGTCTTCGAAGTACCGGATTCCACCTGTCGCCTTGACGGACATCCGAGTGCCGACGGTTTCATGGAGGAGCGTGACGTCGTGGACCGTCGCGCCCGAACCCAGAAAGCCTGTGGAGGTCTTCACAAAGGCCGCGCCAGCCAGGACGGCGATCTCCGCCCTTGCTGCTTCTGCGCGTCTGTCAGGAGACCACATTCGAGGATCACCTTGACAGGCCGCCCGGCGGCCGCATGGACGACGGCGGCAATATCACTCTCGACGAGGTCAAACTCCTCATCCTTGAGTTGGCCGATGGCAACGACCATGTCGATCTCATCGGCCCCGTCTTGAATGGCGAGTTCGGTTTCGAGCACCTTGACCGCCGTGTAGGTCGCTCCGAACGGAAAGCCGACAACGCCGACGACGAGGACCGGCGAGCCAACGAGCAGCTGGCTCGCGAGTGCGACGTGAATCGAGTTGACACAGACGGCCGCGCAACCAAGTTCGCGCGCGACCTGGCAGGCTCGTTCCACGTCGACTTGCCGGGCGTCGGGCCGCAGGACCGTATGCTCGATGTGGCTAGCCAGTTCCGCGACGTCCATTGCAGCTCCGGGCGCGATCATGTACGGCACCGGCTCGGTGCCGTGCGGAGGGCGCTAGATCCAGGTCGATCGCGGCCTCGTTGCAGCGTCGCGACCCACGAGCGGAGGCGGTCAAGGTGCTCGCGATAGTGCTCCGCCCCAGCCTTCGCCAACCACCACGCTGCAGCCTCGTCCCGGGAGGGAAGTGAGTACCAGACTTCGAGCATGCGTGAGCGCGATGCCTGCGCCTGGGTCAGTACGAGGCTCCATGGCTGACCGTGCATTCCGGACAGAAACTCTGCGTTGAGGGCGTCGATGTCGACTTCTCTCGGCTCGTATGTCCCGGCATGGATCCGTTCGAGTTGAACCCCAGCCTCGGCCAGCCACATTCCGAGATGCGCGACGAGATCGGCAACCGACCAGTCAGGGTCGCGGTAGTAGCCAGGCCGGGCAATCTCGGCCGGATCGAGAGAAGCAACGAGCTCGAGCAGCTCGTACCATCCGGCCCGCTCGGCCTCGATCTCGGGGTCGTATGGGTGGCCCCCTGGTGCAAGCGGTTCCACCAGAGTCGGGACCGCGTTCTCTTGGTCGACGGGCTTGGCCATGGCGGAGGCCTCAGGCGGGCACGGGGTGGAGATGTGACACGTACTCGCCGACTGGTTGCCGGAAGCCGACGGCGAGCCGGTTCCAGCCGTTGATCGCGATGATCGCAAGCGTCAGCGCGACCTGCTCTTCGGCTCCGAACTCGCGGGCCACTTCGGCATAGACGTCGTCGGGCGCCCCGGTCTCCGGCAAGAGCGTGAGCGCCTCGGTCCAGGCGAGTGCCGCCCGCTCCCGTGGAGAGAACACCGGTGCCTCTCGCCAGACCGCGACCAGGTGGAGCCGTTGCGCGTCCTCGCCCATGGCTTGGGCGTCCTTCGTGTGCATGTCGACGCAGTAAGCGCAGCCGTTGATCTGCGACGCGCGGAGCTTGATCAGCTCTCGCATCTTTGGATCCAGTGTGCTTGCCTCCACGACGCGCTCGAGCTGGCTCATTGCCCTCGACGCCTCGGGAAGCTCATGTCGGTAGTCCAGTCGCATGCCGTAATCCTCAATATCCGGTGAATTCCTCGCTGCGGATGTCATCCTCATCGACGCCACCGTCGATGAGCATCGCCCGAAGTCCTGGACCATCCCCGGTGGGCCGGTCAAGTAGTAGATGGCGTTGGTGACACCCGCAAGGTGACGACCGAGCATCGACACATCGATGCGGCCTCGTTCCCCCTCCCGGGCGTCCGATGCGTCCAGTCCTGACATCGTCGGAACGAACCTGAGGTTCGCGTCCCGCTCCGCCAGCGTGCGGAGCTCATCGAGAAAGGCTGCGTCCTGCGGCCGTCGGTTGGCATAGAGCACGACGACCGGGTACGCGAGGCCGCCGGCACGGATCGTCTCGAGGAGGATGCTCCTGAACGGCGTGATGCCGATCCCGCCGGTGAGGACGACCGCGGGCCGGTCGGCATGGTGCAGGCGCAGATCCCCGAACGGGCCTTCGATCTTGACCGGGGGTACCGAGCGGCATCGCCTGGAGGACACGCTTGAATGCGGTGTCGCGGAGGCGCGTCGTGATCATGATCACGTCCTCGCTGGGCGCGCTCGAGATCGAGAAGCCGCGCGTGTTGCCCTCGGCGTCGGTCTCGGGCGGGTCAAGGAGCGTGATGTCGATGAACTGGCCGGCACGGTAGGTCCAGTCGACGGGCTTCGCGAAGCGGAACGCCATTGTCCGCTCGGCGACGAGTTCGCGACCGACCAGGTGGCGGCCTCGAATGTCGGCCAGGCCGCGGTTGTGGTCATCGCGCTCACGTCCCGTCCAGGACTGCGTCGACGGAAATCGCGGCGCCGGCGAAGAGTCGGGAGATCGGGCACAGCGCGACGGCCTCGTCGACGATCGCGTTGAATGAGTCGCGGTCGACGTCCATGACCTGTGCGATCACCCGCAAGATGGAGGAAACAACGGTCGGGCGACCGTCGACCTGGTCCAGCGAGACCGTCGCGGTCACGTCGAGCCGCTGAGGCGGCACGCTGTGCTCGCCAAGCCGGAGCGCGAGCGCCATCGAGAAGCAGGAGGCGTGGGCCGCGGCCGCCAGCTCCTCGGGGCTCGTCTTGCCCTCGGGGTGCTGGATCCGAGACGCCCACGTCACGGGCAGGTCGTCGAGGGCACCGCTGGCCGATCTGATGGTGCCTCGGCCCGTCGCCAGGGGACCCGTCCAGATCGTCCGAGCCGATCGGGTCGCGATCACCGGGACTTCTGCGATTGCCATCGACATGCTCCTCGTGGGTTCCGTGTTGACCTCCGGGAGACCGTAGGGCCCAGCCCTGAACATGCCCGGAACGCCGGCTGAACGGCGCGTGAACGTCAGACGGGGAACCCGCGAATCAAGGCCGGGCGGCGACCGGGAGCTTGGCGGCCACCGGCCGATGAGATCGGCCACACGGCAGCTGAAGCCCCACTCGTTGTCGTACCAGGCGAGAACCTTGATCAACGTCCCGCCGATCACCATCGTCATCGAGGAGTCGATGATCGAAGAGCGGCTGTCGCCGCGGAAGTCGGACGAGACGAGCGGCTCGTCACTGACGCCGAGGATGCCCTTCATCGGACCGGCTTCGGCCGCGCGGAAGGCAGCGTTGAGCTCCTCGACCGATGTCGGACGAGCGACGTCGGCGGTGAAGTCGACGATGCTGACGGTGGGTGTTGGCACGCGCAGGCTGAATCCGTTGAACTTGCCGTCAAGCTCGGGCATGACGACGCCAAGGCTGCGCGTCGCACCGCTCGTGGTGGGGACGATGTTCATACCGGCTGCCCGGGCCCGGCGCGCGTCCTTGTGGGCCGTATCGAGCAGCCGCTGGGACGTCGTGTAGGAATGGACGGTGTTCATGAGGCCGCGCTCGATCGTGACGAGGTCATGAACGACCTTGACCGCCGGGACGAGACAGTTCGTCGTGCACGAGGCGTTGCTGATGATGTGGTGCGTTTCGGGGTCGTACTGGTCCTCGTTGACCCCGAGGACGACGGTGAAGTCGGCGCCCGCTGCGGGAGCGCTGATGATCACCTTCCGGGCGCCCGCGTCGAGATGGGCCTGAGCTTTGCCCGGGTCGCGGAACTTGCCCGTCGACTCCAGGACGATGGCGACGCCGAGGTCGCCCCATGGCAAGGCTGAGGGATCCAATTCCTTGAAGACCTTGATCTCGCGGCCGTCGACGACCAGCGCATTCTCGGCGTGTTCTACGGTGCCCCGATACGCACCGTAGGTGGAGTCGTGCTTGAACAGGAGCGCATTCATCTCGGCGTCAACGAGGTCGTTGACGGCGACCACTTCGACTTCACGGGTGCGCTCGATGAGTGCCCGGAGCGATTGACGGCCGATCCGCCCGAAGCCATTGATCCCGACCCGAACTGTCATGAGATTGCTCCTCGCTTTCGATCTGGACGGTAGGTCGACCGTCCGACCGATCAACGAAAATTTCCATGAACGGGCCATGGAAACTGAAGCTCGCGGCGGCTCCTAACCGAACCGTGGCGACGGTCGGTAGAGTCCGCTCATGAGCCCGCCCCGGGACTTCGCAGCAACCCGCCGGACAAAGCTGATCTGCACGATCGGACCGGCGACAGCGCGACAGATCCCGGCGCTCGCGGCGGCCGGTATGGATGTCGCACGGATCAACTTCTCCCACGGGACGAGGGCATCGCACGCGGCCGCGGCCCGAGCGGTGCGTCGAGTTGCCGCGACCAACGATCGGCGGCTCGCGATCCAGACGGACCTCGCCGGTCCGGAAGATCTGCCTCGGTGCGCTGGCCGGCGGCCTTGTCGAACTCGAGGCCGGCCGGCCGTTCGTCTTGCGGCTTGCCGGCAAAGGACCCGCCATCGGCGACGCTACGGGGGCCCGCGTTTCGTACAAGCGGATGGCGGCCGACGTGAAGGTCGGCGATCCGGTCTTCCTTGCCGATGGAGCCGCCCAGCTCCGGGTCACCGGAACCGATGACGAGGACGGGATCCGGACCGACGTCGTCCGTGGCGGGACGGTTCGTTCGGGCGCCGGCGTGGCCGTCCCGGCGGCGCGCCTCTCAGCTCCGGCGCTCAGCGCGCGTGACCGTGCCGACATCCCACGGGCGATCTCGATGGGCGCAACCTACGTGGGCCAGTCGTTCGTCCGCGGAGCCGAGGACATCGCCGACCTTCGCCGCTTGCTCGGCACCGACGGCCCAGTGGATCGTTGCCAAGATCGAGACCCGACCGGCGATCGAGTCGTTCGACGCGATCCTCGACGTCACCGATGCCGTGATGATCGCCCGCGGCGATCTCGGCGTCGAGCTGCCGTACGAGCAGGTGCCGCTCATCCAGAAGCAACTCGTCGGACGGGCGCTCGAGCGCGGCGTCCCGACGATCGTCGCCACGCAGATGCTCGAATCGATGATCGCGGCTCCTCGACCGACCCGGGCCGAAGCCAGCGACGTCGCGAACGCGGTCTTCGACGGAGTCGACGCGATCATGCTGAGCGGCGAGACCGCGATCGGCGCCCACCCGCTCGAGGCTGCAGAGACCGCCGCCCGGATCGCCTCGCTGTGCGAAATGGAGGGCGCCGCGTATCTCCCCCAGCGGGATGTCGCGTCCGCCCGGAACTGACACCGGTGCACTCGCCTATGCCGCGGTGACGCTTGCCGCGGCGCACGAGGAGATCACGGCGATCGCCTGCTATACCCGGACGGGCCGGACAGCCCGGATGCTGGCCTCACTCCGGCCCCGGGTCCCGGTCATCGCCTTCTCGCCGGATCCCGAGGTGGGTTCGCGTCTGGCGCTCATCAACGGGTCGTTCCGCGGCTGTCGGTGGCTCTTGACGAGTCGGACAGGCTGGGTCGTCTGAATGCACTCTGGGCGAGGCTCGGCTGCTCGGCGACGGGGCCACCGTCGTCCTCGTCAGCTCGACAGCGACACCTGGCTCGGCCCCCGAACCTCCTCGGAATCCAACGCGTCGTCGTCACCCGAGGCACCTAAAGTTCGGGCGGACTGACGTTCAGCTGCTGACCAGCTCCTTCGCCGCAGCCGCGATTGCTCCGGCGTCGATCCCCGAGTCGGCCAGCTGTTCCTCCGGGGACGCCGAGCCGGGCATGTTGGACACCGCCAACTGGACGACCCGGGCCGGCACGCCCTCGTCGGCGAGCGCGGCGAGGACCGCCTCTCCGAGACCGCCTTCGGGCCGGTGGTCCTCGACCGTCACAAGTCGGCCGGTCTCGCGAGCCGCCGCGGCGATCGTAGCCCGGTCGATCGGCTTGATCGAATAGAGATCGATGACGCGGGCCGCGATCCCGTCCTCGATAAGGCGGTCGGCGGCGGTCATCGCCTCGTGGAGGGTGACGCCTGCGCCGATCAGGGTAACGGCGTCCGCTGGACCTGATCGAAGGACCTTGCTTCCCCCGATCGGGAACGTCTCGTCGGGACCGTAGATGACGGGGGTCTTGCCGCGGGTCGTGCGAATGTAGACGACGCCGGGCCGATCGACGATCGCGGCAACGAGCTGCGCGGTCTGGTTCGCATCCGCCGGGTAGAGAACGGTGCTGCCCCAGATGCTTCGGAAGCTGGCGATGTCCTCAAGACCCATCTGGCTCGGCCCGTCCGGGCCGATGGCGACGCCGGCGTGCGATCCCGCGAGCCGGATGTTGGCCCGGCTGACCGAGGCCATCCGGATGAAGTCGAACGCCCGGCTCCAGAACGCCCCGTATGTCGAGGCGAACGGGATCCAGCCCCCGAACCCGGAGGCCGACCGCGGCCGCGGCCATCTGCTGCTCGGCGATGTACATCTCGAAATAGCGCTCCGGGAGCGCTTCCTCGAACAGCTCCGTGTACGTCGAGTTGTCCACGTCGCCGTCGAGGGCGACAACGTCTCCGCGCGCACGACCGACAGCAACCAGCGCCTCGGCGTACGCACGCCGCGTCGCCTCCGTCGAGCCGCGCTCGTATCGCGGCAATTGGAGGTGCTCCACTTGGAAGCGGTGCGGCTTCCCGTCTTCCTGCGGCTTCTGGACGGCGACGGCCAGCCGGTGATGAGTGGCTGCTCCCAGCTCCGCGAGCGCCCGTTCGTTGTGCTCCGGATCGAGCGCCTTGCCGTGCATCCCGTTCTGATCCGCGACGCCGCTGACCCCGCTCCCTTGATCGTCCGGGCGACGATCGCCGTGGGGCGACCGGTGACCTCGACGGCCTCCCCGTACGCGGCGGCGATCGCGTCGACGTCGTGCCCGTCGACCTCGATCACGTGCCAGCCGAATGCCGTGAACCGCCGGCAGTACAGGTCGAGATCCCAGCCGTGCATCGTCTCGCGCGTCTGACCGAGGCGGTTGACGTCGATGATGGCGGTCAGGTTGTCGAGGCCTGCGTAGGCCGCATGTTCGAAGCCCTCCCAGATCGATCCCTCGGCGAGCCTCGCCGTCCCCGGTCAGGACCCATACCCGGTAGGGCAGCCGATCGAGCCGCTTTCCGGCGAGCGCGATGCCGACGGCGATCGGCAGTCCCTCGCCAAGAGACCCGGTGGCGACGTCGACCCATGGCAGGACCGGCGTCGGGTGACCCTCGAAGCGGCTGCCGTGCCGCCGATACGAGAGAAGCGCCTCGTCATCGATCGCTCCGGCGGCGCGATACATCGCGTACAGCAACGGGGACGCGTGGCCCTTTGCTGAACACGAGGTGGTCGTTGGTCGGTTGATCCGGCGCATCGAAGTCGTAGCGGAGGTACCGCTCGAGAAGGACGGCCATCAGGTCGGCGGCTGACATCGACGATGTCGGATGGCCGGAGCCCGCGGCCGAGCTGGCGCGGATCGAATCGATCCGGAGCTGGCGTCCGAGCGACTTCCAGGTTTCGCGGTCGGTCATGTCCTGTCGGTCCTTTCGCCCCAGTCCCTCGCGCGTGGTCTAGGCTGGAAGAGATGCGGTCCGTCGAGGTCGTGATGCGCAACCCGAGCGGGCTCCATGCCCGGCCGGGCCACCGCTGTTCACTGAGGCGGGCGCCGGCTTCGCCGCGAAGGTCACGGTCGAGAACCTCACCCGCGGCAATGGCCCCGTCGACGCCAAATCGATGCTCATGCTGCTGACCGCAGGCGTTTCGAAGGATCACCGGATCCGCCTCGTCGCCGACGGCGCTGACGAGGACGCCGCGATCGACGCGCTCGTCGCTCTCGTCGAATCCGGCTGGGAGAACCGGGCACCGCCTGACGGCGTGTCTCGGAGCGCCGGGTTCATGCTCGACCGCCTGCCGGGAGCAATGCGTCAAATCGGGCGCGCGCGGCCGTCGCCGATGCCTCGTCGAGCGCGGCGCGGGCCGCGCTTGCGAGCTCCGCCGCCGCGCTGCCCCGGATCGCTGGACGGACCGCAGGCAGGCTCGGTGCCGCCATGCTCAGCGACCGCAGGCCAAGTCCAACGAGCGCGAGCGCGGCTGCGGGATCGCCGGCCATCTCGCCACACACGGACAACTCGATCCCGCTCCGGGTGGCCGCATCGACGGCTTGCGCGATGAGGCAAAGGACGGCCGGATGGAGAGCATCTCGATACTGCTCGAGCGCGGGATTGCCCTGATCGACCGCTGCGGTGTATTGCGCCAGATCGTTCGTCCCGAGGCTGGCGAAGGCGATCCTGCCGGAAGTATGTGTCGCTGACGAGAATCGCCGATGGAATCTCGAGCATGACCCCGAGGGCCACGTCCCCGATCGGGCAGCCTTCCTCTGTCAGCTCCGTACGAGCCCGTTCTGCGAGCGTGAGCAGCAGCTCGACATCACCGAGGTCGGCGACCATCGGCGCTATGACCTTGACGGGCCCGCCGCAGCGGCCCGATAGCAGGCGCGGAGCTGGGTTACGAAGAGGTCAGGGGCGGTTCTCGCGAGGCGGAGGGCTCGGACGCCCAGAACGGATTGGCCTCGAAGCAATCGGCAGATATGGGATGGGCTTGTCGCCCCCGACATCGAGCAGCCGGATCGTGACCGGATGCGGAGTAAACGCCCGGATCGCGCGTCGTAGGCCGCGCACTGCTCGTCCTCGGACGGCGGGCTGGTGCGCTCGAGGAAGAGAAACTCGGTCCGGAACAGCCCGACGCCCTCGGCGCCGAGGGCGATCGCGCCATCGCTCTCATCCGGCGTGCCAATGTTCGCAACGAGTGAGACGGCGGTCCCGTCGTGCGTGACTGCGGGAAACCGGGCCTCGACGAGGTCCTGCTCGTGACGCTCCCGACCGACGTCGCGGCCTGGTTGAGGCGTTTGATCGTCGCCTCGTCCGGGTCGACGAAGACGTCGCCGGGTGGCACCATCGATTGCTAGCTCGCTTTGGTTGCCCGACTCCGCCGCGGCAGTGAGTGTCCCGAGCAGGTCGCGCACGGCGACGACCGCCGGAATGCCGTAGGCCCGGGCGAGGATCGCCGCTGGGCCGTGGGCGACGAGCCCGCGAGGGCGATGCCGAGAAGACGTTCCCGTGGAAGGGTCGCGGTGACCGACGGCGGAGGTCGTCGGCGACGACGACCGCCGACCGTTCGAGTCCGACCGTGGGCTGGTCTATCCCGGCGATCTGGCGGGCGATCCGGTCGCCGACGTCGATGACGTCGGCCGCGCGCGCCGCGAGCAGTTCGTCCTCGAGCGATCGGAGCTGGTCGGCGAACGCCCCCGCCGCCTGCAGAACGGCGGCGATCGCGTCGTCATGGGCGTCCCTGATCCGTTCCGTGGCTATCGCGGCGAGGGCGGATCGCGGGCGATCGCGGCCTGCGCCTCGAAGATCGCCGCCTCGTCAGGATGTCCTCCTTGCGGACGTCGTTTGAGATCGCCTCGAGGTCTACCGCGGCGGAGGCCGAGGCCTCGGCGAGGCGCCTGACTTCGCCGACAACTCCGGCAGCCGACGTCCGGCCCCCATCGGAGCAGGCGCCGGGTCGATCCGACCCACCCCGCGCGCGCGACACCGGGTGCGGCCGCGAGGCCGCGCAGCCGTTTCATGGTCTGACGTCCGGGTGGTCGACGCCGGACTGGATCAGATCGCCCACCGCGGCCAGTGCCGCGACTTCGTCCTCACCGTCTGCGCTGACGCGAATCCGGTCGCCCGTCCGGATCCCTGAGCTGATGAGGGCGAGCATGCCCCGGGCGTCGATCGTGGCTTCGCCACCGTCGAGGTTCGTCAGCGAAACTGTCGCAGTGAAACCATCGAGACTCGCCCGGATCCGGCGAGCGGCTCGCGGATGCAGGCCATAGCGGTCGTGGAACACGACTTCTCTGGAAATCACCGGTCGCTCCCGCCCTTCCGCTGGATGGTGTCGGTTGGATGGCGACCGCCCGGATCGACTCCGAGCGGTCGCGAGGACAACTGCCCGGAATCAGGCCGCGCCGGGCGCGACCTGCTCGGTCTGGCGGCCGCGGCCTCTGAGGGCGTCCCACCGGAACCAGCCGGTGTCGACGAAGCGGCGCTGGAACCAGCTCGCGAACACGAGCAGGAGGGCGCACAGGGCCACGATCCCGAGCGCAGCGACGTTGCCCTCGATCCGGGCGATGTTGCCGACGATGAAGCCGAACCACTGGAAGTCGGCGTCACCGAAGGTCGTGCCCTGGAACCCGATCGCACCCATGACCGGGATGAGGAAGGCGGCGAACAGGGTGATGATCAGCCCGTTCACGAAGCCGCCCGCGACGGCACCTCGGCGGCCGCCCGTCGCGTTGCCGAACACGCCTGCGGTGCCACCCGTGAAGAAGTGCGGGATCATCCCCGGCAGGATCAACGGGACGACGAGGGCAGCACCGAGCCCGGCCCACAGGATGCCGAACCCGACCAAAGCCGCCGGCCACGCTGGCGGAAGCCAACGAGAACCGCGTTCGGCGCGTACGGGAACGAGATCGGGCAGTCGAGCGCAGGAACCGCGCCCAGGATGACCCGTTCCGCGATGCCCGCGAAGGCCGGCACGATCTCGCCGAGGATCGTCCGGACACCGAGCAGGATGACCGCCACACCACCACCGAAGATGAGCGCTGGTTGAACATCGTGCTCAGGAAACCAAGAAAGCCGCCGGCCGCGCCCGCGGCGCCGGTGAATCCGGCGTCGGTCACGGCCTTGAGGGCCGCAGACTCACCGACGCGCAAGGTGAAGATCGTCGCCAACAGCAGGTAGATCACAATCATCGCGACCGCCGTCCCGACCATCGGGTCGCGCAGGAAGCGGAGACCCTGCGGGAACTGCATCTCCTCGGTGCTCTTCGATCCGCGGCCGACCACCTGTCCGGTCACACCGGCGGCGATGTAGCCGAATGATCCGAAGTGGCCCATGGCGACCGGCTGATTGCCGGTGACCTTCTTCATCCACGGCATCGTGAACGCCGGCATGATGACCATCATCGTGGCGAGCCCGAAGGCCGCCACGAGGATCTGGACGACCGGCTCGACGTGCGCGTTGTAGAGAACGACGGTCAGGACGGTGGCCATGAACAGCATGTGGTGGCCGGTCAGGAACACGTACCGCAGCGGCGTCAGTCGAGCGATGACGAGCGATGCGACGACGCCGATGAACATCGCGAACGCGATGTTCTGCGCGACGTCCGGGATGTCGTTGACGATGGCGGTGATTGCCTCGTTCGTGGGGACGACGCCCGCGACGCCAAAGGACCCGGTGATGAGCGCGCCAAGCGGGGTGAGGGCCCCGATGACCGCGCCAGCGCCGATCCCCGGGATGATGAAGCCGAGCGTCGCCTTGAGGGCTCCGCCGACGACGTCGCCGGCGCCCTTCCGCGAAGCGATCAGGGCGATGAGGGTCATCAGCCCGACGAGATAGGCCGGAACGCCGAAGATGTCTTTGGCGATCCAGTTGACGACGTAACTCAGTTGATCCACGACACACCACTTTCTGTTGTCGCCGCATTGGGCGCGGCCAGCCCACGTGACATGCCGGACGCGTCCGGCGCACGAACTACGCGAACGCCGCTTTGAGTTTCGTAACCATCTCGTTGAAGTCGATGAAGTTGGAGATCGTGACGACTCTCGGCTTCACCGGGCCGAGCTGTTCGGCCAGTTCTTGGGAGGTGAGAATCAGGTCGGCCGTCGCAGCCAATGCGCGCGCCGATCCCATGTCGGACACCTCGACATCGCCCTCGATGCCGAGCTGCTTCAGCGCCTTCTCGGCATTCATCCGGAGGATCAGGCTGGTGCCGAGGCCCATCCCGCAGACCGCGAGGATCTTCATGACGTCTCCCTCCGTCGACGGGACGGCTGTGCCGACCGACGATCGATCGGCTGCTGGCTCTGCTCGAACGCACGCACCAGCTGGACGACGTCGCGAGCGCCCGCGGCTCCGATGAGCTCTTCCCTGCGTGTCTCGTCGGACAGGAACTCGGCGAGCGTCGCGAGCGCGGTGATGTGAGCCTCTTCGTCGACGGCCGCGAGACCGATGACGAGGCGAACAGGATCGTTCTCGCGGTGCCCGAACCGAACTGGTTCGACGAGCGTTACGAGGCTGATGCCGGCTCGGAGGACCGCCGGTGACGGGCGTGAATGGGCGAGGGCGATGCCGGGCGCGAGCACGATGTACGGTCCCAGTTGCTCGACCGTCGCGACCATCTCGTCCGTGTAGGCCGGTGTCGTCGCACCACTCGCGACGAGGGCATCGCCGGCAAGGCGTACGGCAGCTCGCCAGTCCGCTGCGGTCTCACCGAGACGGATGGCGTCGACCGCGAGGAGCTGCGTCAATCGCGGTCCACCGGGGCGAGCGGCCGCGGCGGCAGTCGCGTCAGACATGTGACGGCTCCTTGTCCGCCGTGGTCGAGGAGGGTTTCGCCTGGGCTGCTTCCCAGTCCCGGCGGAATGGACGATGCCCTTGTCCGTCAGCGGGTGATGGATCATCTGGGTCAGGACCTTCAGAGGGACGGTCGCGATGTGGGACCCCGCGAGCGCGGCCTCCGTCATGTGGCGCGGGCTGCGAATCGACGCCGCCAGGACCTCGGCATCGAGGTCGTACGTCTCGACCATGGCGACGAGCTCGCGGACGACTTCCATGCCGTCCTGATTGATGTCGTCGAGGCGACCCACGAACGGCGACAAGAGAGAAGCCCCAGCCTTGGCGGCCAGCAGCCTGGTTCGCGCTGAAGATCAGCGTGCAGTTGGTCTTGATGCCTTCCGCGGCGAGGCGGGCGATGGCCTCGAGGCCGTCCTCGCTCATGGGAACCTTCACGAAGATGTTGGGGGCCAACTTCGCGAAATGACGACCCTCGCGGAGCATCCCGTCGACGTCGTCTGCGACGACCTCCGCACTGACCGGCCCAGACGTGATCTCGCAGATCTGCTTGAGGACGTCGTCGTAGCTGCCGCCCACCTTGGCGAACAGGGACGGGTTGGTGGTAACGCCGTCAAGCACACCCCAGCGGGCCGCCGTTCGGATCTCGTCGATCCCGGCGGTGTCCAGAAAGATCTTCATGACTGATTCCTCATGCTTCGGCGAGCAGCTCGTCGCCGTTGACCTGCAAAGGCAGCGATCTGACAGGCCGCTGCGCCGGCCCGCGAAGGACCGCACCAGAGGTCACGTCGAACTGGCTGCCGTGGCACGCGCAGGTGACGGTCGTTCCTTCGAGTTCGCCGTTCGCCAGAGAGCAGCCCATGTGGGTGCACGTGTCGTCGAACGCGTACAGATGTCCACTCGCGTTCGCCACGTTGACCTTGGTCCCGTCGACGACGAAGACGCGCATCTGCCCGTCGGCGACGTCATTCGCGTTGCCGATCTTTACCAAACATGGTTCTCTCCATTCGTTCCGATTTCGGTGAGCTTCGATCAGGCAGGCAGACCTACCCGGCGCCGCCACCGACGAGCACGCTTCCATGCATGTCTTTCGGATGCAGCGAGCAGTCGTAACGGAAGAGGCGAGGAGAGGTGAAGGTGAGAGAAACGCTCTCCCCTGGCTTCATCATCTGGACCTCGCCGGTGTCCAGCAGGCGGACCGAGTGCGTGAAGTTGTCGTGGTTCGTCCAGGTGACTTCGGTGCCGGCCGCAACGGTGATGTCTTCGGGCGCGAAGCGGTACGACTGGGCAGATCGACCTGATTCGTGGCGACGGGGGCCGCCAGCGTGGCCGCTTCGCTGCAGGCGGCGAGCACGAGTGCAAAGAGGACGGCGAGTGCCGGGCGGAGGGGATGCCCGGCACTCGCGGGGAGGACGAGAGACATGGTTAGCGAGCCGCGACCGCGCTGGTCGCGCGACGCGCAGTCCAGCTGAAGATGAGGATGAAGGCGAGGAGGTCGAGCACCTCACTGACGGTGTGGGCGAAGAGGAACACGGTCCAGTCGAGGTGATAGGTCATGTAGCTGAGCTCGGCGAGCGCGAACAGGCTGAAGCCCCAGCCGAGGACGCTCGCTCCGGCGCCAAATGAGCGCCGGGCGAAGTACGAGCCGATGAGAAATGCCGTGGCATGGATGGCCAAAGCCCAACGCCGGGATCTGGTTGATGAAGTCGCCGAATGGCATTTGGAATTACCTCCCAGGGGGCGTCGCCGCCGGGGCGGCGACGCAAGCGCACGCCGTCGACGAGAACGCCGATGAGCACGGAGGGCCATACCGACGAAGACGACGACGGTGCGCGGACAGCTCCGGACCGGTCATGCCGCCCTGGTGGTTAGCGAGAGCCGGATCCGGGTGGGCGACCAGATCGGCCGCGATCCCGAGGACCATGACTGCAGATCCGAGCTTCGATCCGAGGGGCACCTGATGCGTTGTCTCGGACACCCGTTCGATAACCGCGACCCTTGACATCAGCTTCTCCTGTTGGGCTGCCGGGACACCGAATGGCCTATCTACAGGACCGTAGGACCGCGGCCTCTACCGAGACCGAAATCAGGGTGAACAGCGTGTGAATTTCGGCAGGGCTTGCGTCGATTCCACCGGCTAGCGATCCGGAAGTCGACCGGCTCGATGCCCACGCGCGACTCGACGTGGACGCGGAGAGTGGGCTGGTGGCAGCCGCGGAGTTCGGGCGGCATATACACGTCACGTTCACGCGATTTCGCCGGAGCCACGAGACGCGCGACCTAGGCTGGCCAGTGACCCCAAGGGAGGACACGCATGCCAGAGACTGGTACGCCCATCTACCGAAGTGAGCGCGTATCGCTTCGTCAGCCATCTGAACCCGCGCGGGACGGTTCAGTCATCCAGCCCGCGGTGGATCAGAAGCCTCCGGAGCCATCACCGTGGCTGGCCAGATCTCTGGCGCGCGCGCAGGCGCGGGGCCGGCTCGAGACTGAGATGCGTGCACTCGCCGTCGACTTGCTTGGACGTTGCCAGCACGGAGAGCTTCCAACCGACTGCACCGCATGGCTCGCGGCTGCCATCGAGGCCGCGGTGAAACCCGTCTGTGACGCGTCGCTGGCGGCGCTGGCCAAAACGCTCGATGCCCAGCTTGCCGCCGCGCCTCCCCGGGTCTTGCAGCGCCTCCAAGCAGCGGAGGCTCGACACGATGCCGGCTGCTTCTGAACACCGCGGTCGGCCTGCGACCGCACGCTCCGATCAATCGTCAGGAGGATGGAAGCGCGACGATGACACAGCTTGGTCGGGCTCACTCGCCGAGCAGGAGCGTCCGATGACATCGAGCAACATCCGATTGCAGCGCGCCTACGAGGATCCACAACCTGAGGACGGCCATCGCGTGCTCGTCGACCGGGTATGGCCCCGGGGCAGGACGAAGGCCGAGCTACGGCTGGACGCCTGGGCGCGAGACCTCGGCCCGAGCAGCGGCCTTCGGAAGTGGTTCGGGCACCAACCTGCGAGGTGGACCGAGTTTCAGAGGCGCTATCGCGCGGAGCTTGCCCAACCGGAACGGGCACAGGCTCTCGACGCGCTCGCGACGATTGCGCGGAGCGGCCGGGTCACGATCGTGTATGGCGCGCGCGACCAAGAGCACAATCAGGCCCAGGTGATCGCGGACGAGATCGCCCGACGGCTCGGCGTCGCTCCGTCTGGCGCGAGCGGTGAGGTGGATGGCCGTTAGGTCGTCTAGCCTCGGCCCGACCCCGGTGGACCGTCACGTCGCACGGTCCACCGAGCGGCGTGACGGAGCGCCTCGTCGACCGTGCGCTCGACCTCTACCGAGACCCGCGGATAACCTGCGGCACGCATCAGTTCTTCGAGCCCGGCCGCGGCTCGAGGGCCGTTTCGCAGGAGGCCCTCACGGACGACTTGTTCGTGACATCTCTCGTACTTCGTCACGAAGTCACTGTCATCCCAAGGCACCAGCTCTGTCCGAAGGTGCCCACGGATCCGAGTTGACTGCAGGTTCTCAGTATCGTCAGGCATTTCTGACTCCTTGCCGAGTGGTGCCGCTCTCACTCGACCGAGACCACCGTGACGACTCGACGTCCCGCAGGCGCTGCGACCTCGACCTCGTCGCCGGGTAGGCAACCCAAGACGGCCGACCCGAGTGGCGGATCGGCGGAGATCCAGCCCTGTGCCGGGTCGCCATCACCCGAGAACACCAGCGCATAGGTGACTGACTCGCCGTCGGCTTCGAGGATGGTGACTCGGCGACCGATGACCACGGCATCCGACTCATGGTTTCGCTCCGGCGCGTCGAGCACTCCCGAGAGCACGTCCAGCCGCCGTGCGGCCTTCATGGCCTCGAGGTCGACTACGCCATCGGCCACGTCCCCGGATAGCGAAGCCAGGTCGCTTCGCAGACGCCCGAGTTCATCGACGAGTGAAAGCCGGGCCTCCCCTGTCATCGGCCAGCGCGACGGGGGCGAAGGCTGTCGTATCGCGAGCTCGGTCATGGTCAGGCCTCCTCCTCATGGGGCGGGTCCATCGGCTGCACGGCTGAGGTAGCGGAACGAAGGGGGCGTCCGCTAGGGTGGTCACGACGCTACACGCACCACCCGTGTATCCCGTCGGGAACTCAGATGAAGAACGCGTGAACATGACGCGGGGTGTCAGCGCGAGCCTTGGCGACCACGCCAGCAACGCCTAACAAGGCGACCCTTTCGTCGAGGAGGTCCTGACGCGGACCCAGGCATCCGCCGGGCAGGGATGGAGATCGTCTCCTTGGACACACGACCAGACGACGACTCTTCCTCCTCATCCCGGGCTGAGCTGGCGGCCGAGATCGTCGCCTGCCGTCTCTGTCCACGACTCGTGGCGTGGCGAGAGCGGGGTGGCCGTTGAGAAAGTCGCGCGCTTCGCAGGTGACACCTACTGGGGTCGACCGTTACCCGGTTTCGGCGACCGGACGCCCGGGTGTTCGTCCTCGGCCCGGCACCGGCTGCCCATGGTGGGAACCGGACGGGTCGCATCTTCACGGGCGACCGGTCGGGGGACTTCCTCTGTAAGGCCCTGTACGCGACCGGGTTCGCCAGCCAGCCAACGTCCGCGCGGCCTGGGGACGGCTTGGTTCTGACCGACGCCTACCTCGCCGCCGCCGTTCGTTGCGCGCCCCCGATGAATCGGCCGACCGTCGTCGAACGCGACAACTGCTTCCCGTACCTGGTTCGCGAGCTCGCCGCGCTGGCTCGGGCCCGCGTCATCGTCGCACTCGGGGCCTTCGCACGGCACGCGGCCCTTCGAGCGGTCGTGGCGGGCGATGCGACGAAAATGGCTCGACCGCGCCCGAAGTTCGGACACGGAGCGGAGGCCGTCGTCGGGCGTTACCAGCTGGTCGGCTCATTTCATCCGAGCCAGCGAAACACGTTTACCGGCCGGCTGAGTCCATCGATGCTCGAGGCGGTCCTTCGGCGCGCCGGAGAATCGGCGCGGGCGTGAGCATCGCTGCGCTCACGTGGCCCGAGCCAGCGTTGCGCCGCCGCGAAGGCTACGCACCTCCAAGTGCTCGAGACGACCCGTGATGTTCATGCGGGGTTCATCCGGATCGCCGCGGCGTTCAGCCGACGTCCGTATGTTCCGAGTCGATGGCGGACCACGCCGCCAGCCGTTCGCGCTCCGACTGGATCGGTTATCTGGGGCGCCCCACTCGAGGACAGACATGCGCGGCCGTTTGAGCGCGGACCTTCCGTTCACCTGCGTAACCTGCGAGATCGAAATCGCGGGCCATCCAACGTTCCATGTCGGCTTGCCGTTCTGCTGCGCTGGGTGCGTTGCCGGTGGACCGTGTACCTGCTCATACGACACATCGCCGAACGACTGGCGAGTCCGCGAGTGTCTCGACGTGGAAGTGGCCCGATCGCGAGGAGGCATCGAGCCAGATCGTGGAGAGGGTCGCTTGACGTCGGCTCGGACCGCGTTGACGCGACAGGCGACCGGTGACCGCCGGCCCAACGCGCTGTCGCGAGTCCCAGCTCGCGGGGATGCTCGAAGGCGAGCGTATGCTGACGGTCCCATGCCAACGCAGGCGAAACTATCGCCCCTTGCCGGAGCGGCACTCGCGCTCGTGGGTACCGGCGTGACGGCCTCGGACCCCGTGGCTCGGCTGGCAGACAACGAGGCCGCCGTGGACGAACGAGCCGCGCAAGCCCGCCTGGATGAGCTGTGTGCTCTCGGCACAGCTCGGGCTGTCCCGGCTGAGGCCGGGACGATGTATCACGTGACGCCTCTCGGCGAGCGCCTGCTCCACATGTCCTTTGCGACCGATCCTCGACACGTCGACCTCCTCGCGGAGATCGAGCAAATGCGGACCGAGATCCTCTCGACGATCGCTCACGAGATGCGGACCCCACTCACGTCGGTCCGGACGAGTGTTGGCCTCCTCCTCGACCCGACCGTTGAGCCCAATTCCGAGCAGCGGCGCACCCTGCTCGAGACGATCGACCGCAACGCGAGCCGGATGCAGCGGGTCGTCGGTGAGGTCCTCGACATCGCTCGTTTCCGGGCTGGTCGCATGCAGCTTCAGCTGCGGCGCTTCGACGCAGCAGAACTCGCCCAATCGGCGATTGGGTCGGTCGCACCGCTTGCCGCATCGCGGGGTCAGCGGATCGATCTGGTCGCACCCTCGGAGCCGGTGCCGGTTTTCGGAGACTTCCTACGGCTCGAGCAGGCGCTCGTCAACCTGCTCGGGAATGCCGAGAAGTACTCACCCGACGGTACGCCGATTCGTGTCACCGTCGCCTCCTCGGGGGGCGACGTGTCCTGGTCGGTCGCCGACAGAGGCCACGGGATCACGCCCGACGACCAGGCGCGGCTCTTCGAGCGGTACTTCGTGGCATCCCACGCGCGCGCCGACGCCACCGCTGGCATCGGGCTCGGCCTCCCGATCGCCCTTCTGATCGTCCAGGCCCACGGTGGCCGCATCGATGTCGAAAGCCGTATTGGCAGCGGCAGCACGTTCCGGATCATCGTCCCCGCGGCCGGGCCCAAGGGGGCGCCGAGCGAATGAAGATCCTCATCGTCGACGACGACCCGGACCTCATCGAATCAGTGCGCCCGGGGTTCACGCTTCAATGGCGGGAGGTCGACGTCCTCGGCGCCGTGGCGGGCGAAGCCGGGCTCGACGCAGTCGAGCGGGATCAGCCCGATGTCGTTCTGCTCGACGTCGGACTTCCAGATCTCGACGGGTTCGAGGTCCTGCGCCAGATCCGCGCGTTCTCTGACGTGCCCGTGCTCATGCTCACCTCCCGGGACGACTCGATGGACAAGGTCAAGGGCCTCGAGCTCGGGGCGGACGATTACGTGACGAAGCCCTTCAATCACCTCGAGCTGACGGCACGGGTCAAGGCCGTCCTCCGGCGACTGGAGATGCCGGCTCCGCCAGCCGCGCGCCGTCATTCCAGGCAGGCGAGCTCGAGGTCGACTTCGCGCGCCAGGAGGCCCGCCTGCGTGGCGTCCGCCTTGATCTCACGCCGACCGAGTACAAGCTGCTCTACCACCTCGTCCGAAACGCGGACCACATCCTCCAGCACGGGACTCTGCTTGCGAGGGTCTGGGGCCGCGAGTATGTCAACGAGGTCGATTACATCCGGGTCTACATCCGGAGGCTGCGGGAAAAGCTGGGCGACGACCCGGACAACCCTCGCTACATCCGGACGGAACGTGGCCCGGGCTACCGGTTCCTGACCGACGTCTCCCGCTGAGGCTCCGGGAAGCTCGGTTCCGTGCCGCGGGGTCGGATCACGAGCCCATACTGGAGGATGGCGAGTAGCGCGATCGTCGCGACGCAAGCGCCGACGGCGGCCAAGGCCGATCGCCGTCCCAGCCCCTATCCGAAGCCCGAGGATCGCGGCCAGCACGCCGGCGAGGACACCGTCGACGACCGCGATCAGGCCTGGGGTCGTCACGAACTCGTGTGCGAACGAACCGGCCCCGGGTCGGGCGCCAAAGGTAGTCATGATCCCGCCCTCGTCGTCGGACCAGCCAGTCACGAAGTATGGCCGGAGCTCTGGCGCAGCTTCGAGATAGGCGTGCCGCAGGCGGTTCATGCCGACCACCCAGCGCACGTCCTCTCGATTGATCTCGATCAGGCGCCGGAACGTGCTGACGCCGACGAACAGAAGGACCGGCAGCAGGAGGAGCGCAAAGACGACGAAGCCATCGTCAAAGCCCGCGACGCCGGCGACGAGGGCGAGCGCCACGACCGAGCCGGTCACAGCGCTCAGGAACATCGTCGCTCTGCTAAAGGCCTCGTTCCGGGTCAGGGCCCGCGTCGACAGGGAGGCTCCAGTGCTCCGTTGTCAGGATCTGCAGCCGGAGGGCGGGAGACAGGCGCTCGCCGAGTGCGTCGATCAGTGGGCTTACCGTCGGCGACGTGGTTACCCGGCCTTCGGGCTCCGCTGGGCGCGACCTCGACATCAGGCAGGCGCGGCGATGCCGGCGAGCTCATCGATCGCGACTGATGCATCAGCGAGCACGTCGGCGTCGACGACGGCACGCGAGCGGATGAGCCTCTCGATCGGCTTCGCCACATCCCAGATGTTCGCGTTCATCCCGGCGACGACCCGTCCGTCACGGAGCCAGAAGGCGATGAACTCCCGTTTGGGGAGGCTCCCGCGAACGACGAGCCGGTCCGACGCCGTGGCCCAGCCGGTGTACTCCATGCCGAGGTCGTACTGATCGGAGTAGAAGTACGGGATCCGGTCGTACGAGGCCGTCTCGCCGAGCATCGCCCGGCCGGCCGCCGCACCCTGGAACTTCGCGTTTGCCCAATGCTCCGTTCGAACCCGCCGCTCGTAGAAGGGATGCCACGCCGAGGCGACGTCGCCGGCGGCGAAGATGCCGGGCACGGAGGTCTCGAGGGTGGCACTGACCTCGATCCCATCGCCCACCGCCAGCCCCGCCGCCTCGGCCAGCTCCGCCCGCGGCTGAACGCCGACGCCGACGATCACGAGGTCGGCGACGATCCGCTCGCCCCCGCGGTCTCGAGCCCATGGGCCCGATCAGCGCCGATGATCCGTTTGACGGTCGTGCCCGGCCGCCAGTCGACGCCGTGCTCGAGGTGCAGGTCTCGGTAGACGCCGCCGACTTCGGGCCCCGGGACCCGCTCGAGCGGGACCGTCTCGGGGGCAATCAGGACGACCTGTCGGCCGAGCATCCGGAGCGAGGCCGCGACCTCGCTGCCGATCCAGCCCGCGCCGATCACGACGATCCGCTCGGCATCGGTCGCGGCCGTTCGGATCGCGTCCGCATCGGCCACCGTGCGGAGCGTCATCACGCCAGAAGCTCCGCACCCGGCACCGGCAGCGTCCGAGGCCGTGCACCGGTCACGATCAGGAGCCGGTCACAGGGCACGCGCTCCCCCGTCGTCGAGGGCGACCTCCCGGGCCGCAGGCTCGATCGCGGTCACCGTGGTCGACGGCCGGAGATCGATCCGCTGCTCGGTGTAGAAGGTCGCCGGGTGGACGTAGACCTTCTCGCGATCGCTCTCGCCGCGGAGGTACTCCTTCGAGAGCGGTGGCCGCAGGTAGGGCAGCTCCGGCTCGTCGCCGAGGATCGTGAGCCATCCCTCATAGCCGTCCTTGCGGAGTGCCTCGGCGGCCCGGGCGGCGGCCAGCCCTGCGCCGACGATGACGATGCGTTCGATCGCGCTCATGACAGGTCCTCTCGGTGTGGGTGGGATAGCTCGTAGCGAAGAAAGAGGTGGTCGTTCGAGCGCATTACGCCCTGGATCCGGCCCCACGGCGCCGCCGGCGCGAGCGACACGTCCTCCACGAGGCTCAGCCTTGCCGACGCGGCGCTCCTGCCGGCGAGCTGTGGGGCGAGGGTGAGGAAGACCTCGTCGACCATCCCCCCGGCGAGCAGCTCGCCGAACAGGGCGGGCCCGCCTTCGGAGACGACAAGCCGGAAGCCACGCGCGTGGAGAAAGGCAACGATGCGTCCGACCGCGATCGAGTCGCCCTCGCCGAGCGAGGCGATCTCCACGTGACCGGCTCGTGGCAGGCGGCGCAGTCGGCGGGCGCCCGATTCGGTCGTGACGACGATCACCGAGGTCCCGGGATCCATCGGGACGTGCCGGGGCTCGAGCGAGCCGGACGCCGTGACGATCACCGTGACGGGTGAGGCAGCGGTCAGGCCGAGCTGGCGCCGCCATGCGGCGTATCCGCGGGCGGAGGGCGGGTGCGCGTGGGGCCGGCGTCCAGCCATGCGTCCGACTTCGCCCGCACGGTGCGCGCACCGACCAGACCGCATCCGCGGTGGCTCGCAGGAGGCCCATGACGAAGCGGTCCGGTTCGAACCCACCGCTGATCTCGCAGCCACCCGAGGCGCCAATCCGATCGAGCGCGACGACGCCGTCGAGGGTCGAGACAAAGTTGGCCACGATCGTCGGCCGATCGCTCCGGAGCGCGATCGCGAGTGGGGCCGCGTAGCGCGCCCGGAGGTCCAAAGGCAGGACACCTCCTCGAATCTCCCTGCGGGCGGCTCGACGCCGGGTCGCCAGAGAGACTCGACGGGCCAGCGCTGGTCGAGGCGCCCGGCATGGCGAGGCTCGGCCACCGCTGGGCGCGTTCCCGTGACCGTCATGCTGCGCTCGCGGCTCCCATCCGGATCACGTCGAAGAACTCGCTCCGGAGGGAGGGTTCGGCGACGTAGGTGCCGCGGTAGGCCGTCGTTCGCGTCAACGGTTCGTGCTCGCGGACGCCCCGCATCTGCGTGCACAGGTGGCGTGCCTCTAGTAAGACGGCCGTCCCATGTGCATTCACCATCGCCTCGAGGGAGTCGGCGATGTCGTGCGTCATCCGCTCTTGGACGCCAAACCTGCGCGTCAGGACGCGAACGAGGCGTGTCAGTTTGCTGATGCCGATGATGTGGTCGTGCGCGACATAGCCGACCCATGCCCGGCCGACGAACGGCAGTACGTGGTGCTCACAGACGCCGACGAACGGGATCGGCCCTTCGACGACCTGGGCGAGCTCACAGTTCGCGCCGCCACGGCACTCGGTCGGGAACGCAGTCATCAGCTTCGGGTCGCCGTCATAGCCCTCGGTGGCATCGAAGATCGCCCGGAGGAAGCGCCGCGGGGGTGTCTTTGGTGCCCGGCGTGGACAGGTCAAGGCCGAACGAAGTGAGGATCTCGGCAGCGTAGCCCTCGTACCGCTCCCAGTCCGCCGGCGACAGCTGGCGGAGCGGCGCGTCGTGCGTGGTAAAGGCTCCGAGCAGGGCCTGGCGTGAACTGGACGGCGTGGTGGCCGTTGGTTGTCTGTGTCATCGAGGTTCCTCTATCGAGCCTGTCCGGAGGCTCCCGGTTGGGCGATTCGGCGGGGATCGTCCCAACCGACCCTAGGCTGTGGTGTTGAACGAGGGGGCAAAGCGGCATGAACACGGCGTGAACCGTGTGCGACGCGAGGTCCGGGAGAGGCGACCGGGCGCCTCTCCCGGGCTCGGTTGGCTAGCGGGTGAACTTCGCGGGGAACTGGGCGACGATCCCGTCACTCAGCATGTCGGCCATGCCGAGGATCTGGACGTGAATCTTGTCGTACGCGGCGATGTCGTCGGCGTAGCGACCCCGGAGCCGGGCGACCGCTTCCTCGAGGGTGAGGTCGAGGTGGTCCCTCATGTGGGCCTTCATCTCGTCGAGTGGCCAGTGCTTCGGGTTGAGGCTGTTCAGCGCCGTCGCGATGTCGTCGGCGTTCTGGTACCACGCGGCGGACGCAGCCTCGACTGCTGCCTGATCGCCAGCCTTGGCCGCGGCAACCAGCTCGGCCGCCGTCAGGATGTGGTCTCGCAGCAGCGCCTCGACGGCGTCGCCCGTCGCCTCGCCATAGAACTGGCCAAGGGCGTTGCCGATATCGGTCTGGTTGTCGAGGAGCCGGTCGGTGGTTGGGCCGATGTCGGCGAGGTTGCCGGACTCGGTCGCCGCGCTGACGATGAACTGACGCGTCCACACGACGTGGTCTTCCCACAGTTTGCGCATCGCGTCGTGGAAGGCAGCCTTGTCAGCACCCGCGCCCTGCCCGCTATGGGCGTCGACGGCAGGCGTCGCCGTGACGACGAACACCAGGGCCAGGCTGGCGATGAGGGTCCCGGCGATCGCGCCGAGACCCAGCTTTCGGTTCACGCCTCTGTTCTCCTTGTGCCCCGATGGGCGTGTTGGGACGAGACCGGACGTCAGGCCGGAAAGACGCACTCCGCGCAGGCGGCCCGCGCGGCCGGGTCGGCTGCCCGCATCAGGCAGCCAAGACACGCAAAGGAGGGAAGCCACGATGGCCCGTCCGGACCGGTCGGGCCTGGGCGATCTGCGACGTAGCAGGCGTGCTGGTGCCCGCAGATATCGCACCCGGCGACGCGGGGCTGGCCCCGTTCCGGGAGGGTCTTGGGCGTTCGAGCTGGAAACTCATCCATGCCTGGTTCCTCCGAGGAGCGCTGCCGTGCGCCCCTCATGTCCTCGGGGTGGGGTGCGCACCTGTCGGTGCGATCGAGCGGTTGTCCCGGCGGCCGCGATAGGTCCGCCGAACGCCGTCCAGAACGACGCCGAGCAGGATCACGACCATGCCCACGAAACCGATCAGGTGCGCCGTAAGCTCCGACGTCGTGTGCTCGTGCAGATCGTCGGCATGGCCGGCCGCCTCGAGATGGGCGGCGACGTCAGCGAGCCCGCCGATGACGAGGATCACCCGTGCCCACGCGGGCGAGTGTTGGAAGGCTGACGACCTCGGTGCGGACGCGTTCTAAGACGAGCATTGCTAGTGATACAGCACCGGAGGCAGGCTGTCAAGTGTTGTGCTAGCGTGATTTTGCTTTAGAATGGACCCATGCCGATGAACCCGACTGACATCGAGGCCGTTGCCTTGCTGGACGAACCCGCCCGAGGGGCGCCTCTATGACGCTGTCGTGGGCGCCAGCCAGCCGCTAGCCGCGACGAGGCCGCGTCGGCGACCGGCGTTAGCCGCGCCTCGCGGCGTTTCACCTCGACAAACTCGTCGAGGCTGGACTCCCGGAGGTTGAGTACCGGCGCCTATCGGGTCGCAGCGGGCGGGTGCCGGCCGACCGTCGAAGCTCTACCTGCGCGGCGCCCGGGAAGTCGCCGTGTCGCTGCCGGCGCGGCAATACGAGGTTCCTGCAGGCTTCTGGCTACGGCGCTGGAGCAGATCGCCGGTCCAACACCGATCGAGGCGCTGCGCTCGGCCGCCCACCGGCTCGGCGAGGGCATCGGCGCGGCCGCCCGAAAGCGGAGTGGCCCGCGGCCCAGTCGCAAACGTCTGCGCGCTGAGCTACGCGAGACGCTCGAGGCGCGCGGCTACGAACCCCTCGATACGCCGACCGGTGAGATCCGGTTCGCGAATTGCCCGTTCCACGCTCTGGTGGACGATCACCGCGATCTTGTGTGCGGCATGAACCTTGCGCTCGCGAGCGGCATTCTCGACGGACTCGGCGACGACCGGCTCACGGCGCGTCTTGATCCGCAGCCGGGCCGGTGTTGCGTAGCGATTTCGGGAGACGCGGCCCCGGGAGCCGGCTGCGAAGGCTGCCGCTAGGCCAGCCGTGGCTGCAATCGCGCCGGGCGCGCCGCCGGCGAGCGTCGGCCGGCCGCGCATGCTCACCGGCGATCGGCCGACAGGGCGCTCCACCTCGGGCATTACACGGGGACGCTCGCCAACCGGGTTCGGCTCCGGGACGAGTTCGAGCCGTTCGTCCCGGTGGCGGACTACCACCTCCTCACGACCGGGCTACGTCGTCGGGACGAGACCGAGCGGGACATCCGCGATGACGTCCTCGGCAATCTCGCGGTGGGCATCGACCCCGCCAGTGGCGACGATCTACCTGCAGTCTCAGGTCCCGGAGACCGCCGAGCTCTTCCTCCTGCTGGGAATGCTGGTGTCTGTGCCCCGCGTACGGCGGATACCGTCGCTGAAGGACAAGCTTGCCGAGATCCACGCGGCCGAACCGTCGTTCGGCCTGCTCGGTTACCCGATCCTCCGGGCGAGCGACATCCTGCTCGTCGGCGGCGAGGTTGTGCCGGTCGGGCGTGATCAGGCATCACACGTCGAGCTCGCCAGGGAGATCGTCCGCTCCTTCAACGCCGCGTTCGGGCCCACGTTTCGAGAACCGGTCGCGCTGATCCCGGAGGACGGCTTGCTCCCGGGCACCGACGGCGATCCGAAGATGGGTCGCTCTCGCGGGAACACCATCGACCTCTTCGACGATCCGGCGGCGGTCGACTCCAAGGTGATGGCGATGTACACGGATCCGAGGCGGGTCCACGCGACCGACCCCGGCCGCGTCGAAGGCAATCCGGTCTTCGCCTATCACGATGCCTTCAACGCCAACCCGGACGAAGTTGCCGAGCTCAAGGAGCGTTACCGCGCCGGCCGCGTCGGCGACGTCGAGGTCAAGCGCCGCCTCGCCCACGCGCTGAACGAGTTCCTCCACCCCATCCGGGCACGACGAAGAGCGCTCCTGCAGGACAACCCGACGATCGTCGAGGACGTTCTTCGCGCTGGGGAGACGCGCGCCCGGGCCGAGGCTCGACGGACGATCGACGCCGTGCGTGCCGCGATGGGCCTCGACTACTTCAGCTGAACCCCGCCGCTTCGCGTTTCCGCGGCGTCGTGCACGATCAGGACCGAACTCTCGGTCCCCTGGAGTACATTGCGAGCGACGCTCCCGAGCAGCAGCCGGGACAGTCCGGTCAGGCCCCGCGACCCGAGCACGATGAGATCGGCCCGCCAGGTAGAAGCTTCCTCGAGGATCTCGGCTGCCGCGTCCCCGACCCGCACCGTGTCATCGACGGTCCGGCCTGCCAGCTCGGAGACGGCCGGCAGCGCCACGAGCTAAGGCTGCGTGTTCACTCTTCGCCGCCTCGAGGTCCTTCGCGTAGGCGTCGACGACTTGTCGATATATCGTCGGCGCGAGCCCGGTGTGCCATGGGCGGATCACCTCGGCGACGCTGACGACGCGCATGGTTGTTCCGTTGAAGATCGGCCACTGGACGAGTACCTCCTCCGCGTCGCTTGCCGAGAGCGAGCCGTCCGAAGCGAATAGGACGCGCTGGGCTGCCGAGCGCCTCGCGACGAGGACCGGGCACGGAGCGTGATCGACAAGCTCGGCGGACACGGACCCCGGGACGAGCGATGCGATCGGCCCATGGCCGCGAGATCCGGCGACGATGAGATCAGCCGCGAATCGGTTCGCCTCGTCGACCAAGATCGTCGCCGGTCGGCCGCGGAGCACATCACCGCCGGCATCGAGACCCGACGCCCGAAGAACCCCGAGTACGCGGGCGAGTTCAGTCTCCCGGTAATCGAGGATCTGCGCCTCAATCTCTGGCGAGGCACCAGGCTCCGGAGGGGCGAACGGAGCCGAGGGCACCATCGCGGCCGACGGTTCGACGACGGTCACGACACGAACTGCCGAGCCGGGCGGCCACGGCATGGTGGTCAGGAGCGAGACGGCTTCGTCCGCTCCGGGCGAAGCGTCGTACGCGAGCAGGGCGCGCATCAGCCTTGACCTCGGTCCGTCCGTGCCGTCGGCCGGGTCACGCGCAGGCGCGCGAGCGACCAACGCAGTGGCATCGGAGGGAACCGGCGGCGAATCCTCGGGATCCGGCGCCGGATCCTCGCCGCGATTGGTGAGACGAGACGATGGACGAGTCTTGTCCGAGGTGGTCGACGAGACATCGCGTGCTTGCCTCCTGCTCCGCGTCAGCGTGCGATGACGACGCTCGCCGGAGCCCGTAGAGCGACTTGATGGGACACGCTGGGAGCCAGAGCCCGGGCGACCGCGCCGTCGCGGGTGCCGAGGTAGACGGTGTGGTACGCGCCGTCGTCCGCCACCCTAGCGATCTCCGCTGCTGGGTCGCCCACTGGTGCGTGAAGAGTGGCGTCGAGGCCGCGCTTTCGCAGGTAGCGGAGGGCATCGTGGGGCGCGTCAAGGAGTTCGGGCATCACCGTCACGATGCCCAGTTCGGCGTTGGCGTTCTGGGCGGCATCGGCAGCCTGCTGAAGGGCCCAGAACGATTCTTCCGATCCGTCATAGGCGACCAGGATGCGGTGGCGGTTCATCTCGACCTCCTTGGGCGGCTTCGACGCGCGCAGCGGCGGCGGCTCGAATGCCACCGTCGCCCGCACCATAGGCGGCGCATGGAGAGATCCACGAGAACACGCATGAACAGGACATGGAAGCGACCGGAGGGCGGCGA